>NZ_JAADJS010000001.1:0-2062847 GCF_011065485.1 Rahnella contaminans | reverse complement strand
GTTTAAGACTAAGACGTTGATAGGCTGGGTGTGTAAGTGCAGCGATGCATTGAGCTAACCAGTACTAATGACCCGAGAGGCTTAACCTTACAACACCAAAGGTGTTTTAGATTGACTCTGTGCAGACCGAGATTTTTCAGCTGATTGTTCCGAGATTGGTTCGTAGTGCAAGCCTGAGAGAGGGTGAGCGGTATGAATGAAACAGAATTTGCCTGGCGGCAGTAGCGCGGTGGTCCCACCTGACCCCATGCCGAACTCAGAAGTGAAACGCCGTAGCGCCGATGGTAGTGTGGGGTCTCCCCATGCGAGAGTAGGGAACTGCCAGGCATCAAATTAGTTCCTTTTCCCCTGACAAGGAAAATAACAGGAACAAACTTGTATCAGACGATTGCTGATATGAGTGAAAGAACCGGTGGAGCGGTAGTTCAGTTGGTTAGAATACCTGCCTGTCACGCAGGGGGTCGCGGGTTCGAGCCCCGTCCGTTCCGCCACTAATTGCATAGACCCTGAATCGAAAGATTCAGGGTTTTTTGCATTTTTAAAATCTGTAAAAAATTGGGTGTTATACGTACTGGATTTCTTATTTAAAGATTTTTTATCGGGTTGAAAACTCTGTGTGATATTTTAAATCAATCGATTAACTTTCTGTTGAAGATTAATCTATATAATCACTGTTCTTATTTTATGAGAATAATAATGTTTTCCCAATTTAACCCATTATAATTTCGCTGACTTTAATTTCATAAAAACCTCAGATGCTATTTCCCACTATAAAATTAAGATTTATCAGATATGTATTCTGGTCGGTAATATCTAAATTGTTGTAAAAATAACTAAAAGACATCATTCAGCGCAATAGCCTGTCAGATTACTGATGCAACTTTTAATAAAATATCATAAAGTCTTAATTCGGAAGATTCGCGAAGATTAATCATTATGAAATTCTCACTGGATATACTTGACTGGCAGGCGGTTGCTCCTGGTATCAATAATTGTGCCGATTGGATCCAATGGGCGCAATGTTCCGGTGTGGATGCATTTTCAGGTGAAATCCCAAAGAGCGCGCAGATCCCAATGATGGCTGCGCGTCGTATGAGTATCGGAAGTCGTTTTGCCGTCGATGCCGGTTTGTCCTTACTTACGAAACATCAGGTTGATGCCGCAATTTTTACCAGCCGCCACGGTGAACTTGAGAGAACGGGGCGCATTTTACATGCGCTTGCAGAAGACGACGCTATTTCCCCCACCGAATTTTCGATGTCTGTCCATAATACCGCCGCTGGCTGGTTAACCATTATCAGTAAAAATACACTGCCGGTGACCTCACTGGCCGCCGGTACGGACAGTTTTCAGCAAGGTCTGCTGGAAGCGCAATCTATGCTGGCAAGCGGTGCTTCGCGCGTCATGCTGGTCGATTTTGATGGCGAAATTCCCTCCCTTTATGCTGAATCGGTAAATTCCGAGTTTCTGCCTTACGCGATGGCAATAATATTGGCGGATGGCGATACTTTGCAGTGCCAGCGCATTTCAAAAAACGGCGAAATCGATCCGCTTGCTCTTTCGCAGGGTTTGCAATTCCTGCGGGGTTATCTGTCCTCATCACGTTCATTTATTGTCAGTGCTGATAGTCGCCATCACTGGCAATGGACGCGTGCATTGTGAGGAAAGAATCTGCCTTAATGGAAGACGTTTCCTCTTTGCCGGACCGGATGTGGCGATGGTCTGTTACAGGCATGTTTTTTGCGCTTTTCGGAATTGGCGGACTGCTGCTTTCTTTGTTCTGGTTTACTCTGTTGCGGTTAATCATACGTCAGCCGGAAAAATTGCATCGGATGACACTGAACAGCATTCGTAATAGCTTTCGACTTTTCCTCGGAGGATTACGACTTTTTGGTGTGATGGATTACAGGTTCGTCGGCGATGAAAAGTTTCAGGAGGATACCGGATGCCTGATTGTTGCGAACCATCCCAGCCTTCTTGATTATGTCATTCTGGCTTCACGAATGCCGCGCTGTGATTGCATCGTCAAACAGGCGTTGCTGAAGAACCCATTTTTGGCCGGCGTCATCAAAGCAGCCGGATATCTGGTGAACTCAGGGTCTGATGAGTTGCTTCAGGCTTGTGAGGCGCGCCTCAAGGCAGGTGGAACGTTGCTGGTCTTCCCTGAAGGGACGCGTTCTTTGCCTGAGAAACCGATAACGCTACAGCGTGGTGCAGCAAATATCGCGCTGAGAGCCGGTTGTGATGTACGGATTGTTCATATTTCCTGCCAGCCACCCATGCTGACCAAACAGGGGAAATGGTACGAAATTCCGCGGGTAAAACCTCAGTTTGTCATCACTGTTGCCGATAAGGTAAAGGCTGAGGATTTTTTTGATGAACAGGATCTTTCGCCTGCGTTGGCAGCAAGGCGTCTGACACAGCATTTGCGCTCTGAACTGATGCACGGTAATACTCAAAATAACGAGAAATAAGTCATGGATTCATTAAGTAACGACATTAAAGAACTTATCATCGCGACGCTCAATCTGGAAGGAATGACGCCAGACGAGATAGATACGCAAGCGCCTCTTTTTGGCGACGGGTTGGGGCTGGATTCTATTGATGCCCTTGAATTAGGCCTGGCATTGAAAAAGCAATACGGCGTGATCCTTTCGGCTGAAAGTCAGGAAATGCGTGAGCATTTTTATTCCGTTGAAAGTCTTAGCCAGTTTATATCAGTTCAGCGTGGTTAAAGAGATTCCTATGCAGAAGCAAGAAATTTATCAGCAGATTAGCGCGTTATTAATCAAGCTATTTGAAATTGATGAAAGTGATATCAGCCCTGATGCCAAACTTTACGAAGATTTGGAATTAGACAGTATTGACGCTGTGGATTTGGTTGTTCATCTGCAGAAATCGACGGGCAGAAAAATTAAACCTGAAATGTTCAAATCAGTACGAACCGTTCAGGATGTTGTTGATGCCATCGATGAATTACTTAACACGCCAGCGCAATAGTTGCTGTGTCTGAAACCCGGTGCTTTTCCCTTCAGCTTGTCGCAGCGTTCGCTCGCTGGGCAATGCCCGTGGCGATTATTGCTTATCCGGTAGCGGTCTGGTGTGGCTTAAAAAATTGGGGAATGAGTATTCTTGCTCCCCTTCTGATTATTGCGTTTATTCTGCGGTTGCTCACCTTTCGCGGAAAATTAAATCAGCTCACTTTTTTCGGTAAAGCGATGGCCGTCGCTGGCATTGTGCTGGTCATCACCAGCGTTTTACTGCGCGAAACGTCGATGCTGTTGTATTACCCGGTGGCGGTGAATTTCCTGCTTCTGAGCCTGTTTTTTAGTTCATTGTTCGCCCGGCAATCACTGGTTGAGCGCCTTGCCCGGCTGAACGAGCCCGACTTACCGTCCGAAGGGGTTGTCTATACGCGACGCGTGACACAAGTCTGGTGCCTGTTTTTTGTTTGTAATGGATCTTTTGCTTTATATACCTGCCTGAAAGGCGATGTGTCTTTGTGGGCGCTTTACAACGGCGGGATCAGTTATCTGCTGATTGGTTTATTAATGGGTATTGAATGGATAGTCAGAAAGCGTCTGCGCAAGCCGTGACGCTGCCAATGTGCCAATGGCTGGGCACGGAAAGAGCAGACGATCATCTGGTTGCC
The DNA here is from genome assembly GCF_011065485.1 of Rahnella contaminans. Lineage (NCBI taxonomy): Bacteria > Pseudomonadati > Pseudomonadota > Gammaproteobacteria > Enterobacterales > Yersiniaceae > Rahnella > Rahnella contaminans. The sequence goes on along the minus strand of NZ_JAADJS010000001.1, from coordinate 2,059,195 downwards.
TGGAGTGCAACCCGTGAGTACAGGCAGCGCGACTTCCGTCGGGATGTCGCGACGCTGTTTGCCAGTGTCAGTGTGACTCCCTGTTCGCGCTGGGCGCTGTGTCTGGAAGATAACTATTCGTTCGCTGTGGCTTTACTGGCCGTTCTTTACAGCGGGAAAACCCCTGTTTTGCCCGGACATTTTCGTCAGGCTCAGCTCTCTGAGCAATGCGATGAATTCGATGCGCTGATTACCGATCTGCCGTTGCAGCTCAATTGTCCTGTTCTCCGCTTCCCGTTTGTTACCCTTGAACCGCTTTCCGTTTTACCTGCATTTCCGGAAAATGCATCGCTCGTCCTCTTCACGTCCGGATCAACCGGAAAACCGCAGAAGATTATCAAACCAGTCTCTTGTCTTGAACGTGAAAGCCAGTGGCTCAGTGCGCAATGGGGCGCAGAACTGGCCGGTTCCCGGTTCGTCGCCACGGTCGCGCCTCATCATATGTACGGCCTGAGCTTTGCGTTCATGTTGCCGCTGTCACTTGGCCTGCCGTTTGCGGCCACCAGCGTCCAGTATCATGAGCAGCTGCATTCACTCGCAGTAAAAACCCCGCTGGCGTTTGTCAGCAGCCCGGCCTTTCTCAAACGTCTGGACTCCACATTAGCGCCGGTCACGCTGCGTGCAGTTTTTTCCGCAGGCGGCCCTCTGGAAAGCGATGCAGCGCAATCAGTGAAAGCAACATGCAGTTGCCTGCCAACAGAGATTTATGGCACCACCGAAAGTGGCATTATCGCATTTCGCCAGCAAACCCGGCCTGGCGAAGCCTGGGCGTTGTTCAACAATGTAGATTTACGCCCTCAGCCCGATGGCAACATTGCAGTGATTTCTCCGATTATTCCGCAGCCGGAAGGCATTGCTCTTAGTGATGAGATAAAACTGTCGTCTGACGGTTCACGTCATTTTGACCTTCTGGGTCGTAAAGATCGGATCGTTAAAATTGCTGAACAGCGGATCTCGCTGGATGAAATTGAGCAACGCTTGTGTGCGCTCGATCTTCTGGCTGACGCCTGCGTTCTGACGCTCGAAAAACAGGGCAGGGTTTCGGTTGCGGCATTGATTGTACTGACCCCGGCGGGCGATGCGCTGTTGCAGGTCGAAAACCGCAATGTCCTGTTTGGGCAGATCCGCCATGCTTTGCGGGAATGGGTATCTCCGGTGTCACTGCCGCGATACTGGCGTATTGTTCCGGCGATCCCTCTCAATCAGCAAGGTAAGCGCGCAGCCGCTGAATTACAGGAAATGTTTTTATGATGAAGCCTGAAGTCCTGAGCATGCATAAAAGCAGCGACACCAGCCTGATCCTCGAATTGCGACTCTCAGCGGATTTAGTCTGGTTTCGCGGACACTTTCCCACGTATCCGCTGCTTCCGGGTGTCACGCAGGTGAACTGGGTGATGGAGTATGCGGGGGAGATTTTACGGCTGGATAAGGCTTTTTCAGGGATGGAAGTGGTGAAGTTTCAACGGCCACTTTTGCCGGATGAAACTGTCAGTCTGCACATTGACTGGCTGAAAGAAAAACACCGGCTGGTTTTCCGCTATGCCCTGGGCGAAACCATTGCCAGCAGTGGAAAAATCACATTATGTCCGTAATATCCTCAGCGCTGTTTTCGCCCTGTCTGATTATCCCGTGTTACAACCACGGGCCGATGATGGCCGGTGTGCTGGATAAACTCCGGTCTCTCGGATTGCCGTGCATTGTGGTTGATGATGGCAGCGAGGCACAAACTGCGGATGAATTACAGCGTCTGGCGCAGATCACGCCGTGGATGAGCCTGACGCGCCAGTCGCCAAACCAGGGAAAAGGTGCCGCCGTCATGGCCGCCTTACGGCTGGCTGCGGAAAAAGGGTTTACCCACGCCATGCAGGTTGACGCAGACGGTCAGCACCAGCTTTCCGACGTTCCTCTCATGCTGGAGGAAGCGCGAAAACACCCGGATTGCCTGATCTCCGGTCAGCCGGTGTATGACGAAAGTGTGCCGAAATCGCGCCTTTATGGCCGTTATGTCACGCATTTTTGGGTCTGGGTCGAAACCCTGTCATTTTCCCTCAAAGACAGCATGTGCGGATTTCGCGTTTATCCTTTGCAGGCTTGCCTGAGTCTGATTGACAAACAGCCACTGGGTTTACGCATGGATTTCGATACCGAAATCATGGTGCGGCTTTACTGGCAGGGGACGCGCAGCCGATTCCTGCCGACGCGCGTCACATACCCGCAAGACGGCGTTTCGCATTTTGATGCGATGAAAGACAACATTAAAATCTCGTGGATGCATACCCGCCTGTTCTTCGGCATGTTGCCGCGCATTCCTTTTTTGCTGCGCCAGAGACAAACGCTGCAAAGCGATCCGCACTGGTCGGTAACGCGCGAACGTAAAGGGCTGTGGGGCATTCATCTGATGCTGAAGATTTATCGCGTGCTGGGCTACCGCGCTTTCCAGTTACTGCTTTATCCGGTGATTGGTTACTTCTGGCTGACGGGTGGAAAACAGCGCAAGGCGTCGGCCGCGTGGCTTGAACGCGTCCGCGACGTTGCAGCTCAGCGCAAAATCGCGTTGCCTTATCCGTTAAGTACATTCCGGCATTTCATGCGGTTTGGCGAATCGATGCTGAGCAAACTGGCGAGCTGGCAGGGCGATAAAACTCTGAATGATGCGGTGCTGGTGAATCCCGACGTCTGCGAAGCGCATATTGCCTCCGGGCACGGCACGCTGATCCTCGCCTCGCATCTTGGCGACATCGAATCCTGCCGTGCTATTGGTGCGGTAAATCACCGGATCACCGTGAATGCGCTGGTTTTCACCGAACATGCCGAACGGTTTAATCAGGTGATGAAAGAAATTAACCCGCAGGCGCTTGTGAATCTGATTCAGGTGAGCCAGATGGGGCCGGACACCGCCATGTTATTGCAGGAAAAACTCGATGCCGGCGAATGGGTGGCAATTGTGGGCGACAGAACGTCCGCCAGCCGTCATCAGCGCGGTGAGCATTCCCGCGTCATCTGGAGTGATTTTCTCGGTAAACCGGCGGCTTTCCCACAGGGACCTTTTATTCTGGCCGCCGCCCTGAAAGCGCCGGTGATGCTGATGTTTGGCATCAGACAGGAACGGCGTCTGCATATTTACTGTGAATCTTTTGCCGATCCGCTGATTCTGCCCCGCGCAAATCGTCTGCCTGCACTGCAGGAAACCGTCGACCGCTACGCTGCGCGCCTTGAATACTACAGCCTGCTGGCGCCTCACGACTGGTTCAACTTTTATGATTTCTGGCAGCATCCCGCAGATGACGCCTCTGACAGGAAACCTGACTGATATGACTTCCAAACTTGATCCGCGCTTTAACGACCCGCGCTTTTCCACCGTGGTGGAAATCACCGTGCCTTTTCATGATGCCGATGCCATGGGCGTTGTCTGGCATGGCAATTATTTCCGTTATCTCGAAGTTGCGCGCGAGCAATTGCTGAAACAGTTCGATTATGGCTATCGTCAGATGGAAGCCTCCGGTTATGTGTGGCCGATCGTGGATACGCGCGTGAAATATATTGCGCCCGTCCTGTTCGAACAGCGCATTGCCGTTCACGCGCAGCTGGAAGAAATCGAAAATCGTCTGCGTATCGGCTATCAGATCTATGATATTGAAACCGGAAAACGGACAACGACGGGTTACACGTTACAGGTCGCCGTGGATGCTGAGACCAAAGAGATGTGTTTTGTCTCGCCGCAGGTTCTTTTCGATAAAACCGGAGTCAGCCTGTGAAATCACTTCTGTTTGTTTTACTCGCCGCGTTCAGCGTTGCTGCCCAGGCCGTGACGCTCGATGATTTGCAGCAGCGCTTCAGCCAGGTACCGGTGTTGCGCGCTGAATTCGCCCAGCAGAGAACCATTAGCGGGATGGCTCAGCCGCTGAACTCCGGCGGAAATTTACTGATTGCGCAAAAACAGGGGCTTTGGTGGCAGCAGGAAAAACCGTTCCCTCTGACGTTACTTCTGACGGAAACCCGCATGGTGCAAATCATGGCGGGCCAGCAGCCGCAGGTGATTACGGCCAGCAATAATCCGCAGATGTTCCAGTTCAACTCCCTGCTGAGCGCGCTGTTTCATGCAGACCGCCGCGTGCTGGAAGAAAACTTCACGCTGGATTTCGCAGATAAAGGGCAGGGCGCCTGGACGCTGGTGCTGGTGCCAAAAGTCTCGCCGCTGAACCGCCTTTTCCGCCGCATTACACTCAACGGGGAAACCTTCCTGAACAAGATTGATATCGATGATATGCAGGGCGACGCGACGCATATCCGTTTCTTTAACCAGAAAACGACGCCCGCTGAACTGACTGACGCCGAGAAACGCCATTTTGCATCCTGATCTTCACCGCCGGCTGGCGCAAATCTGGCTGCTGATTATTGTGTTGCTCATCGCCGCGCTGGTCTGGTTACTCCCGCGCAGCCAGATTAACAGCAGCGTGCTGGCGCTTTTGCCGCAGCAACAGACGGCGGGTCTTCCTCCGGCGATTTCTGACGGCTTTACTCAGCGGCTTGACCGCCAGTTAATGTGGCTGGTCAGCCCGCCGGAAGGCGCGGGAACAAAACCTCTTGAAGACTGGCTGAAACAGCTGCGATCGCTTCCTGCGCTGAGTCAGGTGGAAGGGCCGATGGATGAGGCGCGTCAGCAGGAATGGGGCGCGTTCTTTTTCAGGCATCGTAATGCTTTCCTTGATGACGCCACCCGTCAGCGCCTGAACGCCGGTGCTGAACAGCAAAGCCAGTGGATCATGGGGCAGGTTTATTCCGCCTTTGCCGGTGTCAGCGGAAAAGAGCTGGCTAACGACCCTCTGTTGCTGGTGCGTGCCTCACAAATGGCGCAGCAGCAAAGCAGCGGCGGCATGAGCCTCGATCAGGGCTGGCTGATGACGCGAGATCCGCAAGGGCGCAGCTGGTATTTACTTCACGGCGAGCTGAATACGTCGTCCTATGACATCACCAGCGCGAAGCACACTGTCGCTGAGCTGAATGCGGCGAGGCACGCTTTTGAAGTGCGCTGGCCGGGCGCGAAAGTGCTTGAGCGCGGTACGATTTTTTACAGCAATTATGCCAGCCAGCAGGCTGAACATGATTTATCTACCATTGGCGCGGCTTCGGTTATCGGCGTCTTTCTGCTGATTTTACTGATGTTCCGCTCCGCGCTGCCGTTACTGCTCAGCCTGCTTTCAATCGGTATTGGCGCGCTGTCGGGCACGGTATTTACCCTGTGGGTCTTCGGTGAAATACACGTGATGACGCTGGTGCTGAGCGCCAGCATTGTCGGGATTTCTGCCGACTACACCCTCTACTTCCTCACTGAACGCCGCGTTCACGGTGAAACCAGCACGCCGCTCGAAAGCCTGAAAAAGCTGTTCCCGGCGTTGTCTGCTGCGCTGCTGACAACGGTCGCGGCTTACCTGATGCTGCTGATTGCGCCGTTCCCCGGTCTGCAACAGCTGGCGGTTTTTGCCGCCGCCGGGCTGAGCGCCGCCTGTATCACCGTCATGTGCTGGTATCCGTATTTATCGGCGCATTTGCCGGTCGGTCCGACGCCCGGGCTGGCGCTGATATTGAAATGGTTGCTGGCATGGCGCAGCCGTAAACCGGTTCGAATCGGGCTGCCGGTTTTGATTTTCATGCTGGCGGCGGGCGGAATTTATCAGCTTAAAATCAATGACGATATTGCCGATTTACAAACGCTGCCGGCAGATTTACAGCAGCAGGAACAACAGATTGCCGCGCTGACCGGACAAACCAACGATCAGAAATGGCTGATCGTTTACGGCGATACGGCGGAGCAGACGCTTCAGCGTCTTGAAGCTTTGCGTCCAAAACTGGAGCAGGCGAAAACGGATGGCGTGATTGCCGGTTACCGGGCGCTCAGCCTGCCGTCGCAATTACAGCAACAAAAAGATCTCTCGTTACTCCGCCAGCGTGCGCCGCAGATTATTGCGCAGTTGCAGCAGTCAGGGGTTTCAGTCGCCATGCCGGATCTCAACCCGCAAACGGTTGATGTCCCGCTCTGGTTAAACAGCGTGGTCAGTCAGGGCTGGCGCTTACTGTGGTTGTCTTTGCCGGACGGACGCAGCGCGACGTTAATCCCGGTCAATGGCGTTCACGACACCGCTGCCGTGGCGGCGCTGGCGGCGGCGTCTCCGGGAACCGGCTGGATTGACCGCAAGTCTGAATTCAGTGAGCTGTTTTCTCAGTACCGCGTTTACCTCACTTATCTGCTCGGGCTGGCGGTGGCGGTGATTGCCGCGATTTATCTCTGGCGTTTCCGTCTGCCGCACGGGCTGATTTGTCTGGTGCCGACGCTGCTTTCGCTGGGAATGGGCATCGCCGCGCTCGGTTACAGCGGTCACCATCTCAACCTGTTTTCATTGCTGGCGCTGATTCTGGTTCTGGGGATTGGCATCAACTACACCCTGTTTTTCACCAATCCGCGCGGCACGCCGACCACTTCGATGTTTGCCATTTTTATGGCTGTCGCGACCACGTTGCTGACGTTCGGTATGCTTGTATTCAGCTCCACGCAGGCGATCAGCAGCTTTGGCATTGTGCTGAGTTCCGGCATATTGACGGCGTTTTTACTTTCGCCGCTGACGTTGCCCGCTAAAAAAAGAGGACGTAAGAAATGATCCGCTTCACGCTGCCGGTTCTGGCACTGCTGATTTTGATGTCTGGCGGCTGCGCCTCGCGCCCTCCAGCCCAAACGCTGCCTCAGGCGTGGCTGAAACCGGGCGTACAGGTGAAATTACCCGCGCCGGTGCTGGCAGCACCGGTCAGTCAGCAGCAATTGCTAACGGCAACGGTCAACGGAAAACAGCAGTCTTTGCTTGTGCTGCTTAACGCCGACGGCAACTCTCTACAGCTGGCGGGGCTCTCGCCATTGGGGATCCGTCTCTTTAAAGTGGTCTACGATCAAACCGGCATCCATACTGAACAGGCAATAAAGATTGAGGGTTTGCCTCCAGCAAATCAGGTTCTGGCCGATATTATGTTCAGCTACTGGCCGGTGGGAAGCTGGCAGCCGCTGTTGCCGCCGGGCTGGACGCTGAAAGACCAGCCTTTACGCCGTACGTTATCGGATGACAAAGGCAACGCGATCACCCGGATTGACTATCTGCCAGAAGGCAAATCACGACGGCCTGTTTCGATTACGCAGATGGCGTTCCATTACCAGATCACTATCCAGAATGTCGGTGAATAACATGATTTACTTTTCGGCCGTGGGCATGGTTAACGCGCTGGGAAACAACAACGCGCAGATTGCTGCCAGCCTGACGGCGGGTGTTTCACCGGGCATGTTTGTGCAGGAAGGCTGGCTGACGGAAAATCGCCCGGTCTGGCTGGGCGCTGTCACGGGCTATTTACCGCCGGTCCCGGAATCGCTTTCCGTGCACCGCAGCCGCAATAACCAGCTGCTGCTGGCCGCGCTGGCGCAAATTGAAACGCCGGTCAGCGAGGTTATTGCCCGCTATGGTCACGAACGCGTTGCGGTGATTATGGGCACCAGCACCTCCGGCATTGCCGAAGGGGAAGACGCGGTGCGCCATCTGCATCAGCAGGGGACTTTCCCGCAAGGCTATGACTATCAGCAGCAGGAACTCGGCGATCCTTCGCAATTTATGGCGGAACTGCTGGAGCTGACAGGACCGGCATACACGTTATCGACGGCGTGTTCATCCAGCGCGAAAGCCATTATCAGCGGGATGCGCCTGATTGAGTCCGGCCTGGCTGATGCGGCAATTGTCGGCGGGGCAGACAGCTTGTGTCGGATGCCGGTCAACGGTTTCAACAGCCTTGAGTCGTTCTCCCGTGGCCGCTGTACGCCCTTCGGACAGGATCGCGATGGCATTAATATTGGTGAAGCGGCGGCGCTGATTTTGCTGACGCGTGAACCGGCGGATGTCGCGTTGCTGGGCACCGGTGAGTCTTCCGATGCCTGGCATATGTCCGCGCCGCATCCGGAAGGGGCGGGCGCAGAGCGGGCAATCCGCATGGCGCTGCAACAGGCCGGACTTGAGCCACAAAACGTCGGCTACATCAATGCGCACGGCACGGCAACACCGCTCAACGATCAGGTGGAATCGGCGGTGATCCACCGCGTATTCGGCAGCCAGATCCCGTGCAGCTCGACCAAACATCTTACCGGTCACACGCTGGGCGCCGCCGGTGCGACAGAAGCGGCGCTGAGCTGGCTTATTCTGACGCAAAATCTCAATCTGCCACCTCAGGATTTCAGTATTACGCCACGTGATGCCAGTCTGCCGGATATCCGGCTGGTTGATGCACCACAAAGGCTGGAACGTCCGGTCATCTTGTCCAACTCATTTGCCTTTGGTGGCAACAACGCCAGCATTGTGATCGGGAGGCCGTCATGAGCATTCTGACCGCCGCCGGTTATTTACCGCACGACACGCCGATGGTGTTGCTGGAAAACGTCGTCAGCGTAACGGAAGAAACCGCGATCTGTGACGTTGTCGTCTCACCTGACGGCGTGCTGGCGCCTTTTCTGAATGCACGCGGCGCATTGCCCGCCTGGTACGCCCTTGAACTTATTGCACAGACCATCGGCGTCTGGAGCGGCTGGCACGGTGCGCAATCCGGACAGCCCCCGCAGGTTGGCATGTTGCTGGGCGGCCGTGCGATAAAATGCAACGTGCCTGAATTTGTGGCAGGCAGTGAATTGCTTATCAGCGTTTCAATGGTATTACGCGATGAAAAACTCGCGAGCTTTGAAGGTGTTATCAGTATTAAACAGGAAAAAGACAACCTTCAGGTTGCTCAGGGAAGGCTGAACACGTATCAGCCAGCAAAGGACGAACTTATTACGCTCACACAGGGGAAAAAGGAATGACGCGTTCGGTATTAGTGACCGGAGCCAGCAAAGGGATCGGTCAAGCGATAGCCTGCCAGCTGGCGACGGACGGCTTTGAGATTGTCGTTCACTATCACAGCGATAAAAGCGGGGCAGAGCACACGCTGCAACAAGTGCGGGCATCTGGCGGCAGCGGTCGCCTGATTCAGTTCGATATCAGCAACCGCCCGCAGTGCCGCGAAGTGATTGAGGCCGATATTGAAGCGCATGGCGCTTACTACGGCGTCGTCAATAATGCCGGTATTATCCGCGACGCCGCGTTTCCGGCGCTGACGGATGAAGACTGGGACGGTGTGATCCACACCAATCTCGACAGCTTCTACAACGTATTGCAGCCCTGCATCATGCCGATGATCGGTCTGCGCGCGGGCGGACGCATTATCGCGTTGTCTTCGGTTTCCGGCTTGACGGGCAACCGCGGGCAGGTGAATTACAGCGCGGCTAAAGCCGGAATTATTGGCGCATGCAAAGCGCTGTCCCTGGAGCTGGCGAAACGCAAAATTACCGTCAACTGCATCGCGCCGGGGCTGATTGATACCGGCATGCTTGATATAGAAAAACCGGCGCTGGACGCTGCGATGAGCATGATCCCGCTGAAACGTATGGGCAGTGCGGAAGAAGTGGCCGGGCTGGCGAGCTATCTGATGTCCGACATCGCGGGGTATGTCACCCGTCAGGTGATCTCCATTAACGGAGGCATGGTATGACTCAGCGTGTTGTTATTACGGGTATGAAAGGCATCACGGCGTTCGGCAACCACTGGGATGACGTGAGTGCGCGTCTGCAACAGGGCAAAAATGCCGTCCGCCACATGGATGAATGGCTGATTTATCAGGGGCTCAATACCCATCTCGGCGCGCCCGTTGATGATTTCGAATTGCCTGCGCATTACACCCGAAAACGCATCCGCTCGATGGGGCGCGTTTCCCTGCTTTCGACCCGCGCGACCGAACTGGCGCTGGAACAGGCCGGTTTGCTGGATGATCCGATCCTGACCAACGGCGAAACGGGCATTGCTTTCGGTTCCTCCACCGGCAGCACCGGACCGGTCAGTGAATTCGCCACCATGCTGACGGAAAAACACACCAACAACATTACCGGCACGACGTATGTGCAGATGATGCCGCACACGACAGCGGTGAACGCCGGACTGTTTTTTGGCCTGAAAGGGCGGGTGATCCCGACGTCGAGCGCCTGTACGTCTGGCAGTCAGGCCATCGGCTATGCGTACGAAGCCATTAAGCACGGCTACCAGACCGTAATGGTGGCAGGCGGCGCAGAAGAACTTTGCCCGTCGGAAGCGGCGGTATTCGACACACTGTTTGCCACCAGCCAGCAAAACGATCGCCCGGAATTATCGCCGCGTCCGTTTGATTCGCAGCGCGATGGTCTGGTGATTGGCGAAGGTGCCGGGGCGTTAATTCTCGAATCGCTCGAACATGCGCAGGCGCGTGGCGCAAAGATTTACGCTGAAATCACAGGTTTCGCGACCAACTGCGACGCGGCGCATATCACCCAGCCGCAGCAATCCACCATGCAGATTTGCATTGAAAAAGCGCTGAAAAATGCCGGGATCCCGGCGGCTGAAATCGGGTATATCAGTGCGCACGGCACGGCAACTGACCGTGGCGATATTGCTGAAAGCCATGCAACGGCTGCCGTGTTTGGCAATCAGACGCCGATTTCGTCGCTGAAAAGTTATTTCGGTCATACGCTGGGTGCCTGCGGCGCGCTCGAAGCCTGGATGTCGCTGGAAATGATGCGTGAAGACCGCTTTGTGCCGACCATTAACCTGACTCAGCCAGATCCGCTTTGCGGCGATCTGGACTACATCATGGGGGAATCGCGTCATATTCAGACCGAATTTATCCAGTCGAACAACTTTGCGTTTGGCGGCATTAACACGTCGCTGGTTTTCCGCCGCTGGCCGTAGATGACCAATTCTGCGCGCATTATCACCGCGTCGCTGGACGACACTTTTCCGCTGTCACGGCTGCCCGCAGAACTGCTGGCGGAAAGTGAAAACCTGCATCCTGCCCGCCGCCAGCAATGGCGTGCGGGCAGGGCGCTGCTGGCCGAAGCGTTGTTTGCTTTCAGCGGACAGGAAATGCTGCCAGAAATGCAAATTTCCGCGCGGGGTAAACCGTCTTTTACCGATCCTTCATTGCCCCATTTTTCCCTCAGTCACAGCGTTAACAGCCTGCAACTGGTGCTGTGTGCCGCGGGAGAAACGGGCGGTGACGTCGAACAGATACGGCCACGGGCGCGGTATCTGGACGTGGCGAGGCAGGCATTCAGCGAAACCGAATTTTGCTGGCTGACGGAACAGGAAAACCCGCTAAATGCGTTCTGGCAATTATGGTGTCTGCGCGAAGCCTGGCTGAAACAGCAGGCCGGAAGCGTGTGGCAGATGGAACGGATCCGGCTGGATCCCGCTGCCGGGCAATTTTCCCCCGAATCCGCAACGGACAGCAAACTGTGGTGGGCCGCAGGAGAAACCGTTATGTCGGCAATGGCATTGCCTGCCTGCGTGACGACATGTGAAGAGTATATTTTCGATGCCCGCAACGGGTCTATTATCCCGCAGCTTATTCCGCGAATCCCCCGCCGCTGGTCTTGTTATTCGCTGGCCTGATTATTGTTTTTAAAGCAAAAGTCTTGTAGCAAACCTGTCGTTTTTATCCATGAAAAGCCGGTCCATACTCTCCCGCATTGCTGACCTTTTAAAAACAAAGAGAGAATATGATGAGCATTCCTGCATTCGGTTTGGGTACGTTCCGTCTGAAAGATGACGTGGTAAAAGCATCGGTGAAAACCGCAGTGGAACTGGGCTATCGCGCGATTGATACGGCGCAAATCTATGATAATGAAGCAGCGGTTGGCGACGCGCTGGCGGAAAGCGGCGTCCCGCGTGAAGAACTCTATATCACGACCAAAATCTGGATTGAAAACCTGGCGGCAGACAAGCTGATCGACAGCCTTAAAGAGAGCCTGTGCAAACTGAAAATGGATTATGTTGATCTGACGCTGATCCACTGGCCGTCTCCGGGACAGGCCGTCAGCGTGGCAGAAACGATGCAAGCGCTGGTTGAAGCGAAGAAAATGGGTCTGACCCGCGAAATAGGTATTTCCAATTTTACCGTCGCACTCATGCAGGAAGCGATCGACGCCGTCGGCGCTGATCAGATTGCGACCAACCAGATCGAACTTTCTCCGTTCCTGCAAAACCAGACCGTCGTCGATTTTGCCCGTGAAAACGGCATTGCGGTGACTTCCTACATGACGCTGGCTTACGGCGAAGCGTTGAAGGACGCGACGATTATCGCGATCGCCGAACGTCACAACGCCACGCCAGCGCAGATCGTTCTGGCCTGGGCGCTGCATCTGGGTTACGCGGTGATCCCGTCATCGACGAAACGTGAAAACCTGGCGAGCAACCTGCTGGCGCAGAAACTGGTATTGTCCGATGCCGACATGCAGGAGATTGCTGCGCTTGAGAAAAATGGACGATTAGTCAGCCCTGAGGGCCTGGCGCCAGCATGGGATTGAGCACCTTCCGGTAAGCTGGCGGTGCTGGACGGAGATGATTTCGGTTTTTCACTTGCCGTGAGGGCTGGACCGTGAATATTTCGGTTTCTCAAGAACAGTGATCACCCGGCTTTTCAACACGCGCTGTCGCTCGAACGATGGACATGTTCTTGAGAAAGCCTCTGGCCGCTTCAGAAAGTTTGCTGAGTGAGTGTTTCGAGGCCCCAGGCTCGAAGACCGACACGAAGGGACCGCGCAGCGGCAAGCTTTCGCGGCAATAGCATGAGTTTCTGAAACATAGCCAGCGAGCGACAGCGCGCAGTTAAAAAAACGCAGGATTCCAAAGGGTTTCGTTTAAAACCCTTTGGGCCAGTTTGGGCGGCGAGCCCAGGGTCTTGACCTGATTGAAGCGATCACTGCACGTGAGAAACCGAAACTCTCTCGATCAGGATTAACTCTGGGCTTGCCCTAATTTTTCGCTCAGAAAATCAATAAAACACCGAATCCTCGTACTCACCGTCTGATCACTGTAGTAAACCGCATGCAACGGCATCGCAATCCGCATGACATCCGGTACCAGCAACTTCACCAGTTCGCCGCGATGTACATCCTCGTCAGTCATGAAATCAGACAAACAGGCGATACCGTTTCCCTGCAAACACAGTCTGCGCAGGGTTTCGCCGCTGCCTGAGCTGATAAACGGTGTGACCGTCAGTTGCTGGCCGTCAGCACACAGCAGCGGCCATTTGTTCAGTGCGACCACTTCGTTAAAGCCCAGGCAGCGGTGTTTCAGCAGCTCATCGGCGGTTTTGGGCGTGCCCCATTTTTTAAGATATTCCGGCGACGCCAGTACGTTCCGGTGGCTCAGCATCAGTTTTCGTGCCCGCAGGCTGGAATCTTCCAGTTCCCCTACCCGGATTGCCACGTCCACTTTATGGTCGATCAGGTTGATGTTGCTCTCGGACGAAAACAACGCCAGCGACATCTTCGGGAAACGTTCGGTAAATTCAGCCACCAGCGGAGAAATGACGTGCAGGATCACCGGCGTTGCGGCGTCGACGCGCAACAGACCCTGCGGATCGTCACGATTCTCCAGCAGATCGTCTTCGGCTGCCGCCATTTCATGCAGGATTTTTTGCACACGGACGAAATAGCGCTCGCCTTCGTGCGTCAGGTTGATCTGACGCGTGGTGCGGTTGAGCAGGGTGATGCCCAGTTTTTGCTCCAGACGTTTCAGCGTCCTGCTGACCACAGAATTATCCTGCCCCAGCTGTTCTGCCGCGCGGCTGAAACTGCCACTTTCCACTACCGTGACAAAAGTGATCAACTCTTCAGAACTGGCTCGCATTGTTGTTACTCCAGCATAAATGATTTGATACTTTGGTTATTTCTGTCATTTAAGCACAAGCCGATAATAGCCGCCATCAAATCGAAATTCATTGTGGAGTAAAGGTTATGCCGCTTGCACTATTAGCACTGACCATCAGTGCGTTTGCTATAGGAACGACAGAGTTCGTCATCGTGGGCCTGGTGCCGACAATCGCCGAACAGCTGGGCGTCAGCGTCCCGTCAGCGGGTTTACTGGTATCTATTTACGCACTCGGCGTGGCGATTGGCGCACCGGTGCTGACGGCGCTGACAGGGCGTGTACCGCGTAAAGCGCTGCTCATCGGCCTGATGGTGCTGTTCACGCTGGGCAATCTGCTGGCGTGGCAGTCACCGAATTACAACACGCTGGTCATCGCGCGTTTGCTGACCGGGCTGGCGCATGGTGTGTTCTTCTCGATTGGCTCGACGATTGCCACCAGTCTGGTGTCAAAAGAAAAAGCCGCTTCGGCCATTGCGCTGATGTTCGGCGGGCTGACCGTGGCACTGGTCACCGGCGTGCCGTTGGGGACATTTATCGGGCAGCATTTTGGCTGGCGTGAGACGTTCCTCGCGGTATCAATGATTGGCGTGATTGCCATTATTGCCAGCGCGATCCTGGTGCCAATCAACATCAAAAACAAACCGTCGGCGCGTATTTCCGATCAGGTTAAAGTGCTGATGAACCCGCGCCTGATGCTGATTTACGCCATCACCGCACTGGGCTACGGTGGCGTGTTCACTACATTTACGTTTCTTGCCCCGATGATGCAGGAGCAGGCCGGTTTCTCCGCCAGCATGGTGAGCTGGATCCTGCTTGCCTACGGCGTTTCAGTGGCCATCGGTAATATCTGGGGGGGAAAACTGGCTGACCGTCATGGTGCAGTCAAAGCGCTGACCATTATTTTCGCCGCCCTGGCCGCGCTGTTACTGATTTTCCAGTTCACTTCAGGTTTCGGTATTCCGGCGTTAATCACGCTGCTGGTGATGGGGATTTTCGCCTTCGGCAATGTACCGGGATTGCAGGTTTATGTGGTGCAGAAAGCCGAGGAAGTGACGCCTAATGCCGTCGATGTGGCGTCTGGTCTGAACATTGCGGCGTTTAACGTCGGTATCGCCTTAGGTTCTGTGATTGGCGGGCAGGTGGTTTCCACGATAGGGCTGGCGCAAACACCGTGGATTGGCGCAGTGATTGTCCTCGGCGCGCTGCTGCTGATCCGCCTCAGTGGTCATCTGGACAGAAAGTTAAAACCTGCTGTTGCCTGAACTTAGCAACATTTACTCTCTGCACGGCTCGCCTCTGGCGGGCCGTTTTTGTTTTTATGCTAGCCTGTAGATGTGACCGGGTTGTATACCAATGTAAACAGATTTGGCCTCAGCGCCTGCGGGCGTATACTGAACTTTCGCTGTGAGAAACTCTCTCATATAGCATCGATACAACGGGTAACAGGCGATTAGCGTGCGGAAAAAAACATATGCAATGAGGTATGTCGCAGGTCAGCCCGCAGAGCAAATCTTCCCTGGGGTCCTCGCACATTTAGGGCCGGATTTGCCGCCGGGTGCTGCGCTACCCAATTCGAATACTTTGCGCGTCATGGTGTGGAATATCTTCAAACAGCAGCGGGCTGACTGGTTGTCAGTTCTGCGTGATTACGGTAAAGACGCGCAGCTGGTGTTACTTCAGGAAGCGCAGACGACGCCAGAACTGATACGTTTTGCCACATCCAACTTTCTGGCGGCCGATCAGGTGCCGGCGTTTATGCTGCCTCAGCACCCCTCTGGCGTGATGACACTCTCTGCGGCGCATCCGGTTTATTGCTGCCCGCTGCGTGAGCGTGAGCCGCTTCTGAGGCTGTCTAAATCGGCATTAGTGACAGTCTATCCGCTTCTGGACGGTCGTTTACTGATGGTGGTGAACATTCATGCGGTGAATTTCAGTATCGGTATCGACGTTTACAGTAAGCAGCTTGACCCGATTGGTGAGCAGATTGCCAACCACAAAGGGCCGGTGATTATGGCGGGGGATTTCAACGCCTGGAGCAAGCAACGCATCAATGCGCTGTTCGGCTTTGCGGGGAATATTCAACTGGAGGAAGTGCGTTTCCCCTCCGATTACCGCAAACGGGCATTCGGCAGGCCGCTGGACTTTATCTTCTACCGCGACCTGAGCGTGACCAACGCATCGGTGATGGAAACACGCGCCTCAGATCATAACCCGTTGCGGGTGGAATTTATGGCCAGCAAACCGCTGACGTTGTAGCGCTTAATTTTTTCATCAAAAGAACCTCCGCCATAAAACGCAGATATAAAAAAAGCACCCGGAATGTTCAGGGTGCTTTTTTATTGCCGGTACCGGTCAGAATCAGGTATCAGGACTCATCTTATTGCTGACGAACAACGTTAACTTGTTGCCCGGTTGCAGGTTGTCCGCATTCGTGTTCCAGCGCATCACATCTTTGATGTTGACGCCGTGACGTTTGGCAATGCTCGACAATGAATCGCCTTTACGCACCTGATAAGTGATGCTGCCACCGCTGACACTGGTATCGCTGACGCTGTTATCCGCCACTTGCAGGGTTTGCCCAACTTTTAACGCGCCTGCTGAGCGCAAATTGTTCCAACGCTGTAAATCACGGGTTTTCACATTCAGCCGGGCTGCAATGCTGGACAAGCTGTCGCCGGAGCGAACCTTGTACGCCTTTGCACCTGACGGAGTGTTGCTGGCCAGTTTCGTTTCCTGCACTGCGGCAATATCGCCATCAGCCAGAGAATCTTTCAACTGGTCGGCATGCGCCTTCGGCAGAACAATGTAATGCGGGCCATTCGGCGCGGTCACATTCTTCTTGTAGCCAGTGTTATACGATTTCAGCTTCGTCAGGGACATCCCGGCCATTTCAGCGGCCTGGGTCAACTGCATCTGCTGACCGACTTCAACACGCGCCAGGGCTCGGTCTTCACTCGGTTGCGGCAGGCTGATACCGTATTTCTTGCTGTGCTTTAAAATATCGCTCAGCGCTAACATCTTAGGCACGTAAATTGACGTTTCACGAGGAAGCGCCAGCGCCCAGAAGTCAGTCGAGCGACCTTTTGCTTTATTAGCTTTCACCGCTTGCATCACGCGGCCTTCACCACTGTTGTACGCGGCAATGGTCAGTAACCAGTCACCACCAAACATTTTGTTCAGGCGTTGCATCATATCAAGCGCAGCGGTCGTCGACGCCACAACATCACGGCGTCCGTCATACCACTGGTTTTGTTTCAAACCATAGTTGCGACCCGTCTGTGGCACGATCTGCCACAACCCGGCAGCGTTAGCTGATGAGGTTGCTTTTGGGTCAAAAGCGCTCTCCACTATGGGTAGCAGTACCAGTTCCATCGGCATATTACGTTTCTTAATCTGCTCGGTGATCCAGTACATGTACGGCTCTGCCCGTAATGTTACATCGTGGAGATAGCTCTTATTTTTTAAATACTTAACTCTTTGTTCGCGGATCCGGGGGTTATCCGGAACCTTCATCTTCAGCTCGTCGCCTATGAAGTTCCACAGATTTTGTTGGGAGACGGCGTCGTTTCCATCCAACCATCCCCCAGAGGCCGCTCGGCCATCATCTGTGTACTGTCCTGCTTCACTTTGACTTGCCGAAGACAAACTCTGTGCATGTTGCTCGGGTACCTTCACGCCCTGCCTGGACGCCTGGCAACCTGTGAGCAACATGGAGGCGATTATTAGGATCGCGTTTGCCTTCATGTGTGTGTCATAGTTGCTTAAAAGACGAGCGATAATACTTTGCTTCGAAAAAAAACACAACCTTTGGGTCTAAAAGCTGTCCTTGAGTGCCCTTAAATGGGCGAAAACCTGTGAGCCTGTCTTTAAGGGATCGTTAAGGTTTAATTTGTTTTGTAAATCAACATCATCGCAGCGTAAAAAGACGTTAATTTTACGCTCAAGACCCAGGGTTGAAGGCAGGGAAGATTGTCCCTTTTCCCGCATTTGTTGCACTTTGTGCTCATGAGAATGAATATCATGATCCTCCGGTAAAATAGAGCGTGCAAACTTAAGATTTGAGAGAGTGTACTCGTGCGCCGCACAGACTAATGTTTCGTCAGGTAGCGCCGCTAACCGTTGAAACGACTGGTACATTTGCTCCGGCGTTCCTTCGAACAGACGGCCACAACCGGCGGAAAACATCGTGTCTCCGCAGAAAAGATAAGGTGCGCTATAGTATGAAATGTGACCAAGCGTGTGGCCGGGCGTAGCAAAGATCTGCCATTCCAGACCGCCAATTACCAATTTATCGCCGTTTTTAAGACTAATCTGACTAAATTTGTTCTCAGTTTCGTGAGGTCCGTACACTTTCAGACCCGGAAAATGGCCGGAAATTTCATTTACGCCGCCCACATGGTCGTGATGATGATGCGTCAGAAGGATGGCGGTAGGCGTTAAATTCGCCATTTTCAGTGCGGCTAAAACAGGCGCCGCTTCGCCGGGATCCACAATCAGACAATGGCCTTTCTGGTCATCGAGCATCCAAATGTAATTGTCCTGCAGGGCAGGAATACTGATAAGATTCATGGCAACCTCTCTTTGGCAACTGCTTGAAAGAAGATAATAAAATATGCGACCAGCCCGCGCCCGTAAGACCATTGTTGCACCGGCATCCTGGGAAGATATTCCCTGCGGCGACTATTACCGTGCCGCGCTTGAGCAACAACTGCAACCCTGGTGGGGAAAACTCTATGGTTTTCACCTGCTGAAAATCGGCGCATTAAGTGCCGAAATCAACGCGGAAGCATGTCCTATCTCGCATCAGGTCAATTTCGCACCGGAAGGCGAAGGGCTGCATGTCAGGGGCGAACCCTACTATTTACCGTTCTCCGCGAAATCGGTCGATGCCTGTCTGCTGAGCCATACGCTGGCGTATGCTGATGACCCGCACCGCATACTGCGTGAAGTTGACCGCGTGCTGATTGATGACGGCTGGATGGTGCTGAGCAGCTTTAATCCGCTGAGTCTGTTAGGTATCGGGAAACTGATGCCGTTCTTTCGCAAACGTCAGCCCTACAGCAGCCGTCTGTTTACACAGATGCGGCTGCTCGACTGGCTGTCGTTGCTCAATTACGAAGTGATGGTTCACCGGCGTTTTCATGTGCTGCCGTGGAAAAAGAATGGCGGCAAATTGCTGAGCACGCATCTGCCTGCGCTGGGCTGCATGACGTTAATTATCGCCCGCAAACGCACGTTCCCGCTGACGCCTACGGCGAAAAAAGTTCACGCGCAGAAACAGAAAATACAGCAGGCCGTCGGGGCGACAAAAAGCTATCGGGAAGAGCATCGGGACTGAGTGTGCCCGATGCGCGTCTGTTTAACTCTCTGCCTGATAACCCACATCTTCCAGCGTCGGATTGCCCGCCGCTTCTTTTGCCAGCACGTCGCAGCGTTCGTTCTCAGGATGACCTGCATGGCCTTTTACCCACATCCAGTTCAGCTGGTGAGTCTGAATTGCGGCATCAAGACGCTTCCATAAATCGACGTTTTTCACCGGTTTTTTATCCGCAGTTTTCCAGCCACGTTTTTTCCAGTTATGGATCCAGGTGGTAATGCCCTGGCGCACATACTGACTGTCGGTGCTTAACGTGACTTCGCACGGTGTGGAAAGGGCTTCGAGCGCAACAATGGCGGCCATCATTTCCATGCGGTTATTCGTGGTCAGGCGGAAACCCGCGCTGAACTCTTTTTCGTGTTGCTTATAGCGTAAAATTGCACCGAAACCGCCGGGGCCGGGGTTGCCGAGGCAGGAGCCGTCGGTGAAAATTTCTACCTGTTTGGTCATCTCTGGCAGGCTCTTTCATCAAATATAAAAACCAAGTCTGACATAAACCATCCTGCCGGGCACAGTAATATCTTGGGGTGCAACTGTCTGAAAGCGGGGTACTGAGGTACCTTTGTAACAGGTTTGACCGTCACTAATGACTCTTTTGGCTGGAGAGCGCTGTCTTTTGCAATATAATAGGAAAAGGCAGAGTGGCAGTTCAAAACTCTGAGTGAGTTCCGTCTTTCATGGTTTTTTCACTGCAAATTTTTCAATGCTTTAAGGATGTCTGATGAGAAATGTAACGGTTTCTGCAACACAAATGAGCTGCAGCTGGGATTTGGAAAAGAATATTGTTAATGCCGAAAAACTGGTTCGCGAGGCACATTCCAAGGGCGCGCAAGTCATTCTGATTCAGGAACTTTTTGCCGCACCGTACTTCTGTATCGATCAGAGCCCGGAACACTACGGCCTGGCGCAGGAACTGACTAACAGTCCGCTCATCCGTCATTTCTCAGTACTCGCCAAAGAACTGGAAGTGGTGCTGCCGCTGAGCTTCTTCGAGAAGTGCAACAACGCTTATTACAACTCGCTGGTCATGATTGATGCTGACGGCAGCGTGCTGGATGTTTACCGTAAAACACACATTCCGAACGGCCCTGCCTATCAGGAAAAACAATTCTTCATTCCCGGCGATACCGGTTTCAAAGTCTGGAATACCCGTTACGCAAAAATCGGCGTAGGGATTTGCTGGGATCAGTGGTTCCCGGAAACCGCACGTTGCCTGGCCTTACAGGGTGCAGAAATTATCTTCTATCCGACGGCGATTGGTTCAGAGCCAGCGTATCCGGAAATCGACAGCCAGCCACACTGGACCCGCGTTCAGCAAGGCCACGCAGCGGCAAACCTGGTGCCGGTGATTGCGTCGAACCGCATCGGTACGGAAAAGAGTAAATTTATCCCCGATTATGAAATGACCTTCTACGGTTCTTCATTCATTGCGGATCAGACCGGCGAACTGGTAGCTCAGGCCGGTAAAACAGAAGAAACCGTGCTGGTTCATACTTTTGATCTGGATGCGATTGCCGCGCAGCGCGCGTCATGGGGCCTGTTCCGCGACCGTCGTCCTGAAATGTATGGCGCTATCGCCACATCCGACGGTTCAACAAGGAAATAACTGATGTCTTCAATTGATATCAATCCTCAGGCTGAAGGTTTTGCGATGCCCGCTGAATGGGCACCGCAGCAGGCTGTCTGGATGATCTGGCCTTACCGTCAGGACAACTGGCGTTCAAACGGACGCCCTGCGCAACAGGCTTTTTCTGCCGTTGCGGCGGCTATTTCCAGCACCACGCCGGTCATTATGGCTGTCCCTGCTGCGGAAATGGAGAAGGCCCGTGGCCTGATGCCTTCGCAAATTACGCTGGTGGAAATGGAAAGTGACGACGCCTGGATGCGCGACACCGGCCCGACCATTGTGGCCAATGCAAAAGGTGAGCGTCTGGCGATCGACTGGACGTTTAATGCGTGGGGCGGTCTTAATGGCGGCCTGTATTCCAGCTGGGATCGTGACCAGCTCGTTGCCCGTCAGGTGGCGAACTATCATCACATACCTTACCTTTCCACAAGTCTGGTACTTGAGGGAGGTTCAATCCATGTCGATGGCGAAGGTACGCTGCTGACCACGGCGGAATGCCTGCTTAATCCCAACCGCAATCCGGATCTTTCGAAGTCAGAAATTGAAGCGAAATTGCAGGAATATCTGGGCGTTAAGAAAATCATCTGGCTTGAAGAAGGCGTGTTCAACGATGAAACCGACGGTCACATCGATAACATGTGCTGCTTTGTTCGTCCGGGTGAAGTAGCGCTCCACTGGACTGACGATCAGAACGACCCGCAGTACGCGCGTTCTGTTGCCGCTCTGAAAGTGCTGGAATCGTCGAAAGATGCGCAGGGGCGCAGCCTGAAAGTCTGGAAAATGCCGTCGCCGCCGACGCTGTTTGCCAGCGCGGAAGAGACCATTGACGTGTTGCCGGGAACGGCGATTGAACGCCACGAAGGTAACCGCCTGGCGGCGTCTTACGTCAACTATCTCATCAGCAACCGGCACATTATCTTCCCGCTGCTGGATCCGCAAACGGATAAACAAGCCGAAGCGGTATTCGCTGAAATGTACCCTGATTTCAAAGTGACCGGCGTTCCGGCCCGCGAAATCCTGCTGGGCGGTGGCAACATTCACTGCATCACTCAGCAAATCCCCGCGTAAGATAAAATGCCCGTAGCGCGATGCTGCGGGCTCATCAACTTCTCCGGCGAAATGACTTGAGCCTCCACCTGATGGTATTCTGTGACGCATTCACGATATCTCTATCGTCCGGGTTTCGTTTCAAAATGATCGGCAGGGTTGGGTAAATAACCATGGATTTACAAAACACATCTAACAGGATCGTCGTTCTCGATACCGAAACCACCGGTATGAACAAACTCGGCGTCCATTACGAAGGGCACCGGATTATCGAAATCGGTGCTGTTGAAGTAATTAACCGCCGTCTGACAGGGCGCAATTTCCACGTTTATCTCAAACCCGATCGTCTGGTCGACCCTGAAGCTTTCGGCGTTCATGGGATCAGTGACGAATTCCTGGCCGACAAACCGGTGTTTGCCGACATCGCCGACGATTTTATCGAATACATTCGCGGTGCAGAATTAGTCATTCATAACGCAACGTTCGACATCGGCTTTATGGATTACGAGTTCGGCATGCTTGGCCGTAATCTGCCGAAAACCGAAACCTTCTGCAAAATCACCGACAGTCTGGCGATGGCGCGAAAGCTGTTTCCCGGCAAGCGTAACAACCTCGATGCGCTGAGCGATCGCTACCTGATCGACAACAGCAAACGAACGCTGCACGGCGCATTGCTCGACTCCGAAATTCTTTCAGAAGTTTATCTGATGATGACCGGCGGGCAGACCAGTATCAAATTCACTCACGAAGGTGAGCAGAATACCGGGGCAGACGGGTTGGGGATCCAGCGCGTGGCGCGTCCGGTGTCCGGGTTGAAAGTCATTACGGCTTCAGAGCAGGAGCTGGCGTGGCATGAAGAACGGTTAGATTTAGTGGTGAAAAAGGGCGGCAGCTGTTTATGGCGTTCGTGATGCGTATTTTCTGCAATTTGTATTGAAAATATCCGGTGTGTGGAAAAACTGTGCAGTCGGTAGAAAATATCAGGAAAAGCATTGACGTAATGGCGGGTATTCCTTAATATCCGCCTCGTTCTTAACCAGAACAAAACGCGGAGCGGTAGTTCAGTTGGTTAGAATACCTGCCTGTCACGCAGGGGGTCGCGGGTTCGAGCCCCGTCCGTTCCGCCACTATTCAGAAGCCCTGAGTGAGAAATCACTCAGGGCTTCGTCGTTTCAGCCTTCCTGGCTTTTTCCCCTGTTACAACGATTTATTCCACTTCTGTTTTCATATAGCCCATTGCGTTACCTGTCGCGCGGTCATGACGGGCGATATAGCGATAAAAACCGCCCGCCAGAAATGCCCCGATGAACCAGCTGAAATTCGCCACCTGATGCAGGCTCGGCGTAAAGCTGATGACCAGACCAATCAGCACCGCAGGCACCAGCGCGCCGATGGCTTTCGGGTTGAACCCGTTGCGGTACCAGTAACGGCCGGAAGGGGAGGCGTTAAAAAGCGCATTGACATCCATATGACCGCGTTTGATCAGGTAATAATCAGCCAGCAGAATGCCAAACAGCGGCCCGATGAATGCCCCGAGAACATCGAGCGTGTAGTGGATCAGCTCCGGTGACTGGAACAGGTTCCACGGTGTCAGTAAAACAGAGCCGACGGCGGCAATCATCCCACCGGTACGGAAACTGATTTTCTGCGGCGAACAGTTAGAGAAATCGAACGCCGGTGATACGAAGTTCGCCACAATATTGATACCAATCGTCGCGATGATCATGGTCAGTAGCCCGAGTGCCACGGCTACGCTGTTACCCACGCGGCTGACCGTTTCAATCGGGTCAGTAATCATCTGGCCAAACAGGGATTGTGTACCGGAAACAATCACCACGGTCACAATCGAGAACAGCAGGAAGTTAAACGGCAGGCCCCAGCGGTTACCGCGACGGATTTCGCTCATGCTTTTGCCGTAACGTGAAAAGTCACCGAAGTTGAGCAGCGGGCCGGAGAAATACGAGACGACCAGCGCCGTGGCGGTCAGCATTTCCCAGCCCTGCTGGCCGACGGTCAGCGTTTTTGTCGACAGTGTGAAAGAGATATTGCTCAGCCCGGTTTTATACAAAATCCATCCGGCCAGCATCAGCATCACGACATAAACCGCCGGTCCCGCCACGTCGATAAAGCGCTTAATTGCGCTCATGCCGTGCCAGAACACCATCGCCTGCAACACCCACATAATGCCGAAGCAAATCCATCCCAGCGCAGATAAGCCCAGCCAGTGCGGCACGGTCAGCGGCGTCAGGGACGGGAAGAATTTGAGCAGCACCAGCATTAACGCGCTGGCCGCCAGATAGGTCTGAATGCCATACCACGCGAAGGCGATCAGCCCGCGGATCACCGCCGGAATATTCGCCCCGAACACGCCAAATGCCTGACGGCAAATCACCGCGTATGGCACGCCAGCCTGCTGGCTCGGCTTCGCCACCAGATTGGCACAAATCTGCACGATACAAATCCCGCACAATAAACACAGCAGCACCTGCCAGCTGGTCAGCCCGAGCGTGAAGAAACTCGCTGCGACCACATAGCCGCCCATACTGTGTACGTCGGACATCCAGAAAGAAAAAATGTTGTACCAGCTCCAGTTTTGGTCACGAGTGGGAGCTAAATCATCATTACACAGCCGCGGGCTGTAATAAGGTTTGATGATCCCGGCGCCTTGTTCGGATGACGCCGTGGCGGAGGTGATTTCCTGATTTGGCATAAATCGTGCTCCTGTCATTAACAACATGTAAAAGTCGGAAGCCGGTGACCGGCTGCCCAAAGGTGAAAAGCAGTCACAGGAGCACTGCACGAATCAGGCCATATTTCATTTTTGTATACAAAAAATAATTTTCATGTATACGATTAATCTATCGAACGGTATACGGAGTAACGGCAATGACCAGTTGGAGCGGGCTGAATACGGCCTATTTTACCGAGGATAAGGACGACCACATTTACAACGCGCTGGTGAAATCGATTGTTGAACACCAGCTTTTGCCGGGCAGTAAATTGCCGGAAGAAGCGCTGGCTGAAGTTTTTTCTGTCAGCCGGACGGGCATCCGGCGCGTGTTGCAGCGCCTTGCCGCAGTGCAACTGGTCACGCTGTTGCCCAAGCGTGGTGCGCATGTCACCACGCCGGATGCAGAAGAATCCCGCGACGTTTTCACCACCCGAAAAATTCTTGAATGCGCCAACCTGCCGCTGGTGATCGCGCATTGCCAGTCCACGCATCTGGTGGCGCTGAAAAAACTCGTACAGGAAGAAAAGCGCGCCCACGACGAACGTAATGGCCCGGCCGCAATCCGGCTTTCTGCTGCTTTCCACGTCCAGCTTCAGGCGATTTCCGGCAACAAAGTGCTGACCGAATCGGTTTCTCAGCTCACGCTGCGTTCTTCACTGGCGATTGCCGCCTGGGGCGCGCCGTGGCAACAGGGCTGCCGGTGTCATGATCACGATGATTTACTGGAACTGATGAAAAAGCGGGACGTTGCCGGGCTGACGCAAAGCATGTCGCATCACTTCGACAGCATCGTTTCCAGCCTGCGTTTTGAGCAAAATAAAGGGCAGGTGCCTGATTTCGCGAATATCTTTTCCTCTCATCTTCTGGTCGCCGGAAAGGAGCCAGAGTGATGACAAAACCGCTTTGTATACAATTGATCAACCCGAACACCAGTCTGGCGATGACAGAAGTCATGGCGCAAACCGCGCGCTCTGTTGCTGCCGGGGATACACAAATTGTGGCGGTTTGTCCGCAGGAAGGCGCGCCGTCGATTGAAGGGCATTTTGATGAGGCGATTGCCACGCTCGGTGTTTTGCAGCAGGTGAAAGCCGGGCGCGAAGCCGGCGTGGACGGCCATATCATTGCCTGTTTTGGCGATCCGGGCTTACTGGCCGCGCGTGAGCTGGCGCGTGCGCCGGTCATCGGCATTGCCGAAGCGGCCATGCATCTGGCCACGATGCTGGCGACGCGTTTTTCCATCGTCACCACTTTGCCAAGAACCCTCACTATTGCCCGCCATTTACTGCATCAGTACGGTTTCGAGCGTCATTGCGCGGCGCTGCATGCGATCGATCTTCCGGTGCTTTCGCTCGAAGACGGCAGCGGGCTGGCGCAGCAGAAAGTGCGTGAACAATGCATCGCCGCGAAAAAATCGGATGGCAGCGGGGCGATTGTGCTGGGCTGCGGCGGCATGGCCGATCTGGCGCAGGAACTGACGCTGGAGCTGAATATTCCGGTGATCGACGGCGTCAGTGCGGCGGTCAAAATGGTCGAGTCGCTGGCCGCACTTCGCCTGACCACCAGTAAGCACGGTGATCTGGATTATCCGCTGGAAAAACCCTTGTCTGGCCGCTTTGCCGGACTGAATCTGAGAGATAACCATGCCTGAATTCGATAACGGTTTTACTGAAAATTATCCGCGCGACCTGATTGGCTATGCCGGTCGTCCGCCACACGCAAACTGGCCGGGTAATGCCCGGATTGCGGTGCAGTTCGTCCTCAACTATGAGGAGGGCGCGGAAAATAACGTCCTGCACGGCGACGCCGGTTCGGAACAATTTCTCTCGGATATTATCGGTGCAGCCAGTTTCCCTGATCGCCATATGTCGATGGATTCACTGTATGAATACGGCTCACGCGCCGGTTTCTGGCGGATCCACAATGAATTCCAGAAGCGCGGCCTGCCGCTGACCGTTTTCGGTGTCGCGATGGCGCTCGCGCGTAACCCGGAAATCGTCAGCGCCATCAAAGCCGCGGATTACGACGTCGTGAGCCACGGCTGGCGCTGGATCCACTATCAGAACATGAGCAAAGCCGAAGAGGCGGAGCACATGCAAAAAGCCATCACTGTACTTCGCGACCTGTTCGGTAAAACGCCATCCGGCTGGTACACCGGCCGCGACAGCCCGAACACCCGTCAGCTGGTCGCCGAATCAGGCGGATTCCAGTACGACAGCGATTACTACGGCGATGACCTGCCGTTCTGGACGCCGGTAAAACTGGAAAATGGCGAAACGAAACAGCATCTGGTGATCCCGTACACGCTGGAAACCAACGACATGCGGTTTGCCTCCCCGCAGGGTTTCAATACCGGCGAGCAGTTCTTTACCTATCTCAAAGATACTTTTGACGTGTTGTACGAAGAAGGCGAAACGTCACCCAAAATGATGTCGGTCGGGATGCATTGCCGGATCCTGGGTCGCCCCGGGAGATTTCGCGCTTTACAGCGGTTTCTCGATTACGTGGAATCGCATGATCGCGTTTGGGTGTGTAAGCGGCAGGACATTGCCGACCATTGGGTTAAACATTTCGGTGTTTAATCTCGAAATTCAAATTCAAATTCAAATTCAAATTTAAAATCAAATTCAAAACCTTGGGCTCGCCGCCCAAACTGGCCCAGAGGACGCGTAAGCGCGCGCCCTCTGGACTCCCGCGCTTTTTCACTGCGCGCTGTCGCGGGCACGACGGACATGTTCTGTTGCTTTAGTGGGTGGCGAAAATCCAGGTGCTTCGCACTACCTTCTCTCGGTCTTCAAGCCATAGGTCTTGAAGCCGCTCCGTTCAGCTGAATTTTGAGCACGCCAATCCACTTTTCTAAAAGATGAAAAACAGTCTGCCGTTAATTTTAAGATGGTGCGGGCGATTCAGAAATCTTGCTGAACGGAGCGGCCTGAAGACCTGAGGCTTCAGGACCGAGAGAGGGAACCGCGTAGCGGCAAGATTTCCAGCCTGTCACTGCGGTTGCTGAAACATAGCCAGCGAGCGATAGCATGCAGTTAAAAGACGTGGGAGATCCAAGAGGGGCCCGTCCTGGCCCCTTTTGGGCGGTTTCGGCGCAGCGTGAAAAGTGATCGCTGTTATTGAGAAACCGAAAATGTCACCGTTCAGATTTCCCCTCGGTGGGAACCGAAAATTCCACAACTCATTTTTATCCCGGTTAAACCGAAAAAGGTTTCCTCAGCTTTCCAAAGCTGAACCGCCCAATGGTTCGGTCAAACCATCAGACTCACATGGGCGGCCACAATCTTCCATCCGCTCGCCATTTTCACCCATGTCTGCTGCTGACGCCCGATTTTGTCCGTGCCTTCACGGCGAAACTCCGTGCTGGCGACGGCCATGTCATCACCAAATGTGGTGATGGTCGTATTGACCAGTTCCCTGTCTAACCCTTGCGCCGATCGCGCTGAGCGAAATGCCCGGATGGCTTCGATGCCGTAAAGATTTTCTCCCGCGCCAAAGCGCACGGTGCGCGGGTCGTGCCAGAACAGTTCGTCGAGGACGGCGGTATCGTTGGTGATCAGCGCCTGTTCATAGCGATAAAAGGCCGCATTCATTTCGGCAAGGATCGCCGGGCGGTCGATATGTTCAGTTTTCATGATTCGTCTCTTTACTCTTTTGCTTCACCCTGGAAAACGGGATGCAGGTTGTTACGCGGGCATCACCGGAGAACTGCTGACTTTCACTATGCCCTGAAGTTCGAGCGCCCGTGCTGCACGCAGACACAGGTCTTCGCGCCACGGCGGCGCAATCAGTTGTAATCCTATTGGCAGGCCGGTCGATGTCGTGACCGGCACCGTCACTACCGGTAAACCGAGGAACGAAATTGGCTGCGTCAGCATACCCATATTGGCACGTGTCGGCAGATCCTGACCGTTAATTCTGATGGTGTCCTGACCAATCAGCGTTGCCGGGCATGGCGTGGCAGGGGCAATCAGAATGTCCCAGTGATCAAACAGGGGCAAGATTTGTTCCTGAAAATGCTGACGAAAACGCTGTGCCTGCACGTACCATGCCGCCGGGATCATCGCGCCGGCCAGTAAACGCTCGCGCGATAACGGTTCAAACTGTTGCGGGATACTGCGCAGTTTTGGCAAATACTGATTGCCGCCTTCAGAAGCACTGATGATAAATGCCGCTGAACGCGCCAGTTCGGCCTGCGGCATTTCAACTTCTTCCTGCGCTTCAAGAGCCTGAGCAATCTGGCGCACGGCAGCTTTAGCGTGGTCGTCGCACCAGGTAGCAAAATAGCCGCCCAGCACCGCAGTACGCAAACCCTGCTGGCCGCGTCCGAGCTGAGAAAAAGTGGCAGTCACGGGTTTATCTGCCTGGAAGTGATCTTGAGAGTCTGTGCCCTGAATCGCGTCATAGGCCTGCGACAGATCCTCGCTGCACCTCGCCATCGGACCGATGTGATCAAGACTGGCGACAAACTGCTGGCTGCCGCGGCGGGAGATCCGTCCGAAGGTCGGTTTCAGGCCGAGAATACCGCTCAATGATGCAGGCACGCGAATGGATCCGTTGGTGTCGCTGCCGAGCGTAAAATGCACCAGACCGGCAGCGACGGCAGCAGCAGAACCGCCGGACGATCCTCCGGCGACGCGTGCCAGATCACGCGGGTTACGGGTGGCACCATAATGGCTGTTTTCGGTAGTGAAACCGTAGGCGTAAGCATCCATGTTCAGCATGCCGGAAAGCATCGCGCCCTGTGCGGCGAGGCGTGAAACGGTCCAGGCATCATGACGTGCGGCGGCGTTGCTGCTGTTGAGGCTCGCACCCGCCAGCGTAACTTCACCGGCGACGTCCAGCAGGTTTTTCACCGCATACGGAATGCCTGCCAGCGGTGCCAGTGCGGTTCCGCTGGCGCGGGTTTTATCCACTTTAGCGGCCTCACTCAGCATGCGTTCGCGGGTGATATGCGTATACGCGTTGATGACCGGATTGGCCTGTTCAACGGCGTCCAGCGTGGCGCTGGCAATTTCTGTGGCTGAGATTTCACCCTGCGTAATGGCCTGATGAAGCTGATTAATCGTGAAATTATCAAACGATTTCATGCTCTGTACACCCCGGCGATTTCCAGTCGCGAATCGAGCGGTAAATCCATCAGCGGTTGCGCCATTTGCGCGATACGGCTGAACTGCACCAGCAGTTCCTGACGGCGTACATCGTCGAGTTCCAGCGCCAGAACGGACTCCATCTGGCGGATGTAAGCGGCCCAGTCTGTGGCCGCAGGCGTATTTTTCATGATCAGTTCCTCAGTTTAAAAACCGGCCGCGCTGCCGTTGCTGCGCGGGTCGGAAGCGCCTTCAAACATGCCGTTGGTGTGGCGGACAATGGCTCCGGCATGGCCGACGGCTTCACTGAAATCCGGCAACAGTTCGACATCGTGACCGCGCTGTCTCAGTCCGGCCTGCGTCGGATAGGCGAAACGGCCTTCCAGTTTCAGGGAGTCCGAGCTTTCCCCCCATGTACGACCCAGCAGCCAGCGCGGCCCGCTGATCGCCTGCTGCAAGGATTGTCCCTGCACCACATGGCGGATAAACACCGCAGCCTGCGTTTGCGGCTGACCGTCGCCGCCCATCGAACCGTAAACCATGGTGCGCCCGTCGTATAAACGTGCGGCGGCAGGATTCAGGGTATGAAACGGTTGTTTACCCGGCGCCAGTGCCAGTAAATGGCTGGCATCGAGGCTGAATGAGGCGCCACGGTTTTGCCACAGCACGCCACTCTGGGGCAGAACGACGCCACTGCCGAACTCATGATAGATGCTCTGAATAAACGATACCGCCAGCCCGCTGCTGTCCATCACGCCCATCCAGACGGTATCGCCCGGACCTTTACCTTTGCCCCAGCCGGCGGCGCTGTGCGGTTTGATGCGGGTGGCGAGGGCGTCGAGATACTGCGGATCCAGCAGGCTTTGCGCGTCCTGCGTCATCATGCGCGGATCGGTGATATAGCGGTCGCGCAGGCCGAACGCCAGCTTGGTAGCTTCGACAATGCTGTGTATCGTCGCGCTTTCATCCATGGTCTCGAGCGGCAGACGGTCAGTCAGACCGAGGATCGCGAGTGAAACTAACCCCTGCGTCGGCGGTGTCAGGTTGTATATTTCGCCTTTGCTGTGTTTGAGACGCAGCGGCACGCAGCGCCGGGGCTTGTAAGCGGCCAGATCGGCACGGGTGACCGGCATGCCGAGCCTTTCCATGTCGGCGGCCATATTGTCGGCCAGTTCACCGCGATAGAAACTGTTCAGCCCGTCTTCGCACAGCATGGATAACGTCTGTGCCAGCTGCGGCTGGGTGAAGCGGTTACCGGCGCGCGGCACTTCGCCGTTCGGCATAAAAACGTCGGCAAAAGCGGGCAAGTCTTTCAGCTCATGTTGTTTGGCACGGGTGGCGGCTTCCTGAGAAGCCGTTACCGGAATGCCATCCGCGGCGTAACGGATGGCATCGCGCAGCAGGCGTGAAAGGGGTTTTTGATCGCCGCCAAATTCAGCCGACACATTCAGCGCTTCCTGCCAGCCACCGACCGTGCCTGCGACCGTCAGTGCCGCTTTCGGCCCACGGTGCGGAATATGCGATTCCCCGGTGTAGAAATCGAGAGAGGCCAGCGAGCCGGCGGCACCGCTGGCGTCTATCGCCACCGGATTGCCCTGCGGCGGCACAATCAGCCAGAAGCCGTCGCCGCCCAGTCCGTTCATGTGCGGATAGACCACCGCAATTGTTGCGGCTGCGGCCACCATCGCCTCGATGGCATTACCGCCTTCCCTCAGTACCGCAAGCGCACTCTGGCTTGCCAGATGATGAGGTGTGACCGCCATGCCCAGCGGCGCGCTGTTACTGTTAATCATGCTATGTCCTTTTTTGAGACGCTTTTTTATGCTGCCCGCGCTTGCAGGGTTGTGGGCGCGTAGGGATAGAATTAAGCAAGAGGTGTTCCACATCGGCAGAGTCTTGCGTTTTTCACGCTAATTTCTATTGCACTGGCAAGCATAGTGCATGGTATGTTCCGATGAAACATTGGTTACAAAAGGGCCAGAGATGAAACAGATTGATGAGCGTCTGCGTGACCATTACGCAGAGCTGACACCGCAGGAACAGCGGGTGGCCGACTTTATTTTTGCCAGCATCGACGACCTGATGAGTTACAACAGCGCAGAGCTGGCGCGGCTCAGCGGCGTGTCGAAAGCCACGGTCAGCCGCCTGTTCAAACGTCTCGGTTACCCGAGCTATCGTGATATGCGCGATGAAATGCGCACCCTGCGCCAGAGCGGAATGCCGCTGACCGACAGCCGTGACGCGGTGCAAGGTAACACCTTGTTATCACGGCACTATAAGCAGGAAATGGCGAATCTTACGCAGTGGATTAACCAGATTGATAGCGCTCAGTTTGGTGCGCTGATTTCAGCGCTGAGTCAGGCGCGACAGGTGCGCCTGCTGGGCTTTCGCAACAGTTATCCGGTGGCATTGCATCTGCGCCAGCAACTGATTCAGGTGCGGGCAGGAGTACTGATGATGCCGCAACCGGGGCAGACGCTGGCGGAAGAACTGGTGGATCTCACCGCGCAGGACGTGGTGATTTTCGTGGCCTTCCGCCGCAGGCCGCGCATGGCGAAGGAAATACTGACGCAGTTACAGTCAGCTGGCGTACCGGTGCTGCTGATTTGCGAGCCTCAGGCGCAGACGCTGACCCCGCTCGCCACCTGGCATCTGGCCGCGCCGCTCGACAGCGTTTCGGCGTTTGACAGCTACTCTTCTGCCATGAGTCTGGCGAATTTACTCAGCAATGCGTTGTTGCACGATATGCTCGCGTCAGGCCGTCAGCGTATTCATCAGATAAGCGATATGTATAACGCGCTGGATGAGCTGGAGCAGCGCTGATTCCCGTTTACAGAACAAACTGAGCGCTTTTCTGGTGCTTTCGCACAATTTTAGTGCGTATGTGTTTTCATAGACTCCCATTTTTTGCCCTGATTCAGGGCAAAAAAACCACTTCTGATCCCGCGAGCATTTTTATAATCCCTTGTCATACCGTGACTTTGCGCACATTTTTTCTGCGGCGTTGCTTTTGGCACATTCGTTGCAAAGTTTTAAATATAAGAATCTATCGTTCCAAAAACTTTTCACCGGAGATAATCTATGAACATGAATAAACGGCTGTTGGCTTGGGCAGGTGCGGCAATGCTGGTGCTTCAGGCATCCGGCGTGATGGCCGATCAGTTGCAGGATATTCAGAAGCGCGGCGTGCTGCGCGTGGCCGTACCGCAGGATTTCCCGCCGTTTGGTTCGGTAAGCAAGGATTTGCAGCCGGAAGGTTATGACATCGACATGGCGCATTATCTGGCCGATAAGATGAAACTTAAGTTGCAACTGGTGCCGGTCACCAGCGCCAACCGCGTGCCTTATCTGCAAACGGATAAAGTCGATCTGGTCATTTCCAGTCTCGGCAAAAATGCTGAGCGCGAAAAAGTGATCGACTTCAGCAACGCTTACGCACCGTTTTTCCTCGGCGTGTTTGGCGCGCAGGGGGACAAACTGGCGGATCTGAAAGAACTGTCCGGTAAAACCATCGGCGTGACCCGCGGGGCGGTGGAAGATCTGGCGCTGACCGATGTGGCACCAAAAGATGCCAAAATACAGCGTTACGAAGACAACAATACTACGCTGTCGGCATACCTGTCCGGTCAGGTGGAATACATCGCGACGGGTAATCTGGTGGTGGCGGCGGTGGCCCGTATGAATCCGGCCAAAGCTCCGGTATCGAAAGTCATGCTGAAAGATTCGCCGTGCTACGTCGGGCTGCGTAAAGACGAAACGGCGCTGAAAGACAAAGTGAATGAACTGATCGCCGAAGGCATTAAAGATAAGACGCTGAATACGCTGTCTGAAAAATGGATGAAGGCACCGCTGCCGGCTTCCATCGGCGCGTGATCAGGGTTTTGACGGAGATCATTCATGACCTATCAGCTTAACTTTAGCGCGCTGTGGCCTTACATGCCGGAACTGCTGGCCGGATTATGGACCACCATTGAGCTGACGGTACTGGCGACGGTTGGCGGTGTCGCAATAGGAATTTGCGGCGCAGCCATCCGCTGCGGCAACCATAAAATTCTGCGGACCGTCTGGGGCATGTATGTCGAAGCCATCCGTAATACGCCGTTTGTTGTGCAGTTATTTTTCATCGTCTTTGGCCTGCCTGCCATCGGCCTGAAGATGACCGCAGGTGAAGCGGCGTTGCTGGCGATGCTGATTAACCTCGGGGCTTACAGCACCGAAATTATCCGCGCCGGTATTCAGGTGACGCCGAAAGGCCAGTGGGAAGCCGGACGCGTGCTGGGATTAACCCGCAGCCAGACATTCCTGCGCATCGTGCTGCCACCGTCGCTGAAACGTATTTATCCGTCGCTGGTCAGCCAGTGCATTATCGTGATGCTCGGATCTTCCGTGGTATCGCAGGTGTCCTATGAAGAACTGACGTTTGCGGCGAACTTAATTCAGTCGCGCACTTTCCTCAGTTTTGAAGTGTATCTGGTCACCACGTTATTTTATTTGTTGTTATCGGTTGCGATGCGTCAGCTGTTGCTGCTGGCCGGACGCCGGGTCTTTGGGAGTGAAAACTGATGATGACTTTCACCGACTGGGACATTGTGCGCAATCTCCTGCTGGCGGCCCGCTGGACCTTGCTGCTGTCGCTGACCGCATTTATTGGCGGTACGCTGGTGACCTTGCCGCTGCTGTTGCTGCGCCTGACTAAACGCCGCTGGCCGACGCGTTTTGTGCGTCTTTATTCCGAATTGTTTCAGGGTACGCCGCTGCTGATGCAGTTGTTCCTGGCGTTTTTCGGGCTTGGCCTGTTTGGTATCAACGTCAGCCCGTGGACGGCCGCCGCGCTGGCGCTCACGCTCTACACCAGCGCCTATCTGGTGGATATCTGGAGTGGCAGTATTGCCGCGTTACCGAAAGGCCAGTGGGAAGCGTCGCGCTGTCTGGGTCTGAATTTCGGCCAAACGTTATGGCGTGTTATCACCCCGCAGGCGCTGCGGATTGCCATCGCGCCAACCGTCGGGTTTTCCGTGCAGGTGGTGAAAGGCACCGCGCTGGCCTCAATTATCGGTTTTGTCGAGCTGACCAAAGCCGGAACCATGCTCAACAACGTGACGTATGAGCCGTTCAAAGTGTTCGGATTAGTGGCGCTGGGCTACTTCCTGATGTGCTATCCGCTGTCGCGTTACAGCCAGCATTTAGAAAAATCATTGCGTGGAGAGAAACAGTAATGCCACTGATCACCATCAATCAGGTTCAGAAGTTTTACGGTCAGAACCACGTGCTGAAAGGCGTGGATCTGGATATCGACAGCGGCGAAGTGATTTCGATTATCGGCCGCAGCGGTTCAGGGAAAAGCACGCTGTTGCGCTGCATGAACGGGCTGGAAGGCTATCAGGAAGGCAGTATCAAACTGGGCGGAATGACCATCACCGACCGCGATTCTCAGGCGCGCGATATCAGCCGTTCCGTCGGCATGGTGTTCCAGAGCTTTAATCTGTTCCCGCATATGACTGCGCTGGAAAACGTCATGCTGGCGCCGCGCCGCGTGCTGAAAAAGTCCGCCGCCGAATGCCGGGAACTGGCCGCGCAGATGCTGGCGAAAGTCGGACTGGCAGATCGTATGGATTATTACCCGTCGAATCTTTCCGGCGGCCAGCAGCAACGCGTGGCCATTGCACGCGCACTGGCGATGAACCCGAAAGTGCTGCTGTGTGATGAAATCACTTCCGCACTGGATCCGGAATTAGTCGGCGAAGTATTGAAAGTGCTCGAGCAACTGGCGAAAGAAGGCATGACGCTGGTGCTGGTGACGCATGAAATGAATTTTGCCCGTGAAGTGGGCGACCGCGTGGTGTTTATGCATCAGGGCACCGTGTGGGAACAGGGCGAAAGCCGCGCGCTGTTTGCTAATCCGCAAACTCCCGAGTTAAGACAGTTTATCGCCTCCGTACGCGGCCTGAATGAGGCTGCTGCAAGCTAACAGTGTAAAGGATTAACTATGTCAGATTTCATCTCTCCCGGACAAATCAACCCGCCAACCCGTCTGCTGATGGGGCCGGGGCCAATCAACGCCGATCCGCGCGTGCTGCGGGCGATGGCGAGCCAGCTGGTCGGGCAATATGACCCGGTGATGACCGGCTACATGAACGAAGTGATGGCGCTGTACCGCGCGCTGTATAAAACCGAAAACCCGTGGACCTTACTGATCGACGGCACTTCACGCGCCGGTATCGAAGCCGTGCTGCTTTCCGGTATTCGTCCGGGCGACAAAGTGCTGGTGCCGGTGTTTGGCCGTTTCGGACATCTGCTGTGTGAAATCGCTCGCCGGTGCCGCGCCGAAGTACATACGATTGAAGCGCCCTGGGGGGAAGTGTTTGACCCGCAGCAAATCGAAGATGCGATTAAATCAGTAAAACCGCGCTGGCTGCTGACCGTGCAGGGCGACACGTCTACCACCATGCTCCAGCCGCTGGAACAACTGGGTGAAATCTGCCGCCGTCACGGCGTACTGTTCTACTCCGATGCGACGGCGTCGTTTGGCGGTAACCCGCTGGAAACCGACGCGTGGGGTTTAGACGCGGTGTCTGCCGGTTTGCAGAAATGCCTCGGCGGCCCGTCCGGCAGCTCGCCGGTCACCATCAGTCCGCGCTTTGAAGAACAAATCCGCCGCCGTAAATGTGTCGAAGAAGGGATCCGCACCGCCGATCACGCCGACGGCGATGAAGAGATGATCTACTCCAACTATTTCGATCTGGGCATGATCATGGATTACTGGGGCCCGGAGCGTCTGAATCACCATACCGAAGCCACCAGCATGCTGTTTGCCGCCCGCGAGTGCGCGCGCATCATTCTGGAAGAAGGGCTTGATAACGGCATCGCCCGCCACAAACTGCACGGCGGCGCGCTGCTGGCGGGGATTCAGGGGATGGGGCTGGAAGTGTTCGGTGACCTTAACAACCGCATGAACAACGTGCTCGGCGTGGTTATTCCGCAGGGCATCCACGGCGAACAGGTGCGCCAGATGATGCTTAACGATTTCAGCATTGAAATCGGCACGTCATTTGGTCCGCTGGCCGGGAAAATCTGGCGTATCGGCACCATGGGTTATAACGCGCGTAAAGACTGTGTGTTGCAAACGCTGGTGGCGCTGGAAGCCGTGCTTAATCGTCTGGGCTTTGCGTCGAAATACGGCGCAGGGGCGCAGGCTGCCTGGGATCATTACGCAGGAGGTCAGTAATGGCAGAAGCCTTTACGCTGGCTGCGGTTTCCGAAAGCGCCAAACTGGCTGCTGAGCGGGTGATGGCGCGCTGCGACGCACTCGCCGCCATCAGCGAAACACCGGGACAGCTGACCCGCGTCTATCTTTCCGCCGAACATTTACAGGCCAACCGTCTGGTGGGCGAGTGGATGGAAGCGGCCGGTATGCGCGTCTGGCAGGACAGCGTGGGTAATATTTGCGGACGTTATGAAGGGCGTGATCCGTCGGAGCCAGCCATCCTGCTCGGTTCGCATCTCGACAGCGTGCGTAATGCGGGAAAATATGACGGTCCGCTCGGCGTGCTGACGGCGCTGGAAGTTGTGGCACATTTGCATCAGAACGCCATCCGTTTGCCGATGGCGGTGGAAGTTGTCGGCTTCTGCGACGAAGAAGGCACGCGCTTTGGCATCACGCTGCTGGGCAGTCGCGGGCTGACCGGCACATGGCCCGCTGACTGGCTGGAGCGTGAGGACGCGCAGGGTATTTCGGTGGCGCAGGCCATGCAGAATGCCGGGCTGGACCCGCTGAAAATCGGCGCGTCACAGCGTACGGTCAGCGATTTCTGCGCGTATCTGGAATTGCACATCGAGCAGGGGCCGTGCCTGCAATCGGCAAACGTACCACTGGGTGTGGTGACGGCGATTAACGGTGCGCGACGTCTTAATTGCGAATTTACCGGTCACGCCGGTCATGCCGGAACCGTGCCGATGGGACAACGTCAGGACGCCCTGACCGCCGCCGCGGAATGGACGCTGGCGATTGAAAACATCACCACGGCCACAGGCCGCAATCTGGTGGCGACAGTAGGCACACTGGAATGCCTGCCGGGCGCGGTGAACGTCATTCCGGGGCAGGTGAAACTGTCTTTGGATGTGCGCGGTCCGCGCGATGATGATCTCTCTGCGCTGCTGGAAACGCTGCTGACGAAAGGCCGGGATATCGCCACACGGCGCGGGCTGACGTTTACCGCCGAACAGTTTTACGGCATCAGCGCGACAGAGTGCGACGAAAGTTTGCAGCACCGCCTGAGCCAGAGCGTTTTGCATTTACAGGGGCAGGTGATGTCGCTGCCAAGCGGCGCCGGGCACGACGCGATTGCTATCGCCGGATGCTGGCCAGTCGGCATGCTGTTTGTGCGCTGCAAAGACGGCATCAGCCATCATCCTGATGAATCTGTTACTACCGGCGATGTGGCTTACGCGGTGCAGGCGTATATCAATACGGTGCTGAGTTTCGACGGAGGCCATCTGTGACGCCTGAGGAATTTAATGCGCTGTCTGAATTTGAAGCCGTGGCGCTGTTACGCCCGCTGGTGAATATTCCTGCCTGGGCGAAAACGGTCAGCGACGGGCGGCCTTATTCATCTGTGGAAGACGTGCTGCAAGCTGCCGGATCCGCCTGCGAAAACTGGCGGCCTGAAGATATTGCTCAGGCACTGTCAGCGCATCCGCGTATCGGCGAACGGGCGAACGGCAACGGTAAAGAAGCGCAGCTTTCCCGTGGCGAACAGGCCACACTCGATATCAGCCAGCAGTCTGTTATTGATGCGCTGTATGACGGCAATCAGCGTTACGAACAGCGCTTCGGGCGGGTATTTCTGATCCGTGCCAGAGGGCGCAGTTCAGAAGAAATTCTTGATAACTTGCAAAGACGTCTGAAGAATTCGCCGGATGCAGAAGATCACGAAACGGCGCAACAACTCAAAGAAATTACCCTGCTGCGTTTAAAGGAGATATTCCAGCCATGACCCGCATTACCACACATATTCTTGATACGTCTCTGGGCCAGCCCGCGGCTGACGTGCGCGTCTGGCTGGAAAGCCTCGACGGGCAGAAAATCACGCGTATCAGCGAAACCCAAACCGACGCCGACGGGCGCGCCGCGAAATTAACGCCGGAACCGGTGGCGTCCGGGCATTACCGTTTGTGTGCTGATATCGGCGCCTATTTTAAAGCAACAGGTCGCGAGACGCTTTACCACACGGCGATCGTTGATGTGATGATCGACGGTGAGCAGGATCATTACCATCTGCCGCTGCTGATCAGTCCGTATTCTTATTCAACGTATCGCGGCAGTTAGATCTTTGTGTTATTCAGCCCATCAGCAGGTGCGGATGCTTTAACCGCACGCTTTGGGTCAGCGCCGCGTGGCTGACATCCCGGTCACGATTGCCCTGGCGCACCTGTTGCAGGAACGCCATCAGCAACGGATTCGGGCGCTCGCGGCGCGACATCAGTTCCGGTTGTCCCTGAACACCCATAAAGAACGGATGATTATTGAGTTCCACCGCCTGCGCCTGTAGCCCGCTTTCGTCATAACCTGAAATCAGTAATCCCGAACTTTCCAGTTCCGCCAGTAAATGCGGATTCAGATAGCGGCGCTGGTTGTAACGCAGCGTAAATTCCTCACCCATTTTATTCGCCAGCAGACTGCCGCTGCGGGTGACGACCGGATGATTTCCCAGACGCGGCTGCGCGTGCTCGGCGAGCGGCAGCCCGGTTTGCAAACTGCCCAGCATGGACGGGCCGTGCATCACCACGCTGTCCTGCCCGAGTGTTTTCTGACCCAGCGCCGTCACCATCTGATGCATACCCTGATTGATGCCCAGTACCGGCGTTGCGTTATCCAGTGCCCAGCGGGCGGTCGCCAGCGGGCTGGCCTGGTGATCGCCCGGCGTTAATGTTGCCCCCGGTAAAATAATGCCATCGACGTCGAAAAGCGTGCAGTCGAGCTGGCTGCCCATTAACCCCGCTGTCACATAAACTACGTCAATGTTCATTGCCAGTGCATCGGCGGCGTCTCCCAGTGCAGCGAGCATCGCCGGATAGCTGTCGCGCTGCTCACAAAAATCGCCAACTATCGCCACGCGCAGGGTCTTTCCGGCGCGCATTACCGGCTGTGAAACCGAGCCGAGCGCCCAGCGGCCAAACGCATCGCGTCCCCAGCCGTTACTGCGAATTTTACCGGTATCGCAGTCTTCGAGTTGAAATTTATCCTGATTGCGGACCACGTTTAATGACTCAACGCCGATGCCGTGTCCGGCGATTTCGGCGGCCACCGCCGGGGATAACGGTTCGCGCAGCGGCACCACGACATCCTCCTTAAGTGCCCGATAAATCAGTGATTCCAGACCAGACTCTTCACCCGCACCGCGCCCGGTCAGGCGCTCCAGCCAGACCAGCCCGCTGGTCAGTGCGTGCCCCTGCGCCGTGACGTGCTGACGGGCATTCGGATAACGTTGTGCATCATGACTGACGGGAAAGTGACACAGCGGCAAAGCGCGTAATTCAGCAAGTATCGCTGCCATCGCGCCGTACAACGCAGGTTCGGGCGTGGAGTGTGCAATAAAGGTGATGGTCATCAGGTATCCTCTGTCAGATGTTTTTTGCGGGAGTATTGAATGCAAGAAGCGATCCACCCCGGCCTGCGTTTACATGCTTTGACAAAAAGGGCGCGGTAAGTCGCAAATGCGAATTTAAGCCGCCACGGACTACTACAAAACGCCACGCTGTTTAGACCATAACGCGCTAATGTATCGCCGGTTGTTCTAACCCCATTCATTAAGGAAGCATCATGTCAGCATCTCTGTATGGCAGTACGGCGGCACAGTTTGTTCGTGGTTTAAAGAATCTTTCAGCATTGCTGGAGAAGGGCGCGGCATGGGCAAAGGAAAACGGAAAATCGGAAGAAGAAGTGCTGAATACCCGTCTTGCCGATGATATGTATCCGCTGGCGCGTCAGGTGCAAATCACCAGCGATATGTCAAAAGGCGCGATCGCCCGTCTGTCCGGTGTGGCAGCACCGGCGATGGAAGACAATGAAGTGACGTTTGCCCAGTTGCAGGAACGTATTGCCAAAACCCTGCGTTTTATCGAAAGCGTGGATGTCGCGAAACTGGAAGGCGATGAATCCCGTGAGATCGTGGTGAAAGGTAAAAATCATGAACTGAAATTCACCGCGCACAGCTACGTCACCACATTTGCGGTACCGAACTTCTACTTCCACGTCACCACCGCCTACAACATTCTGCGCCATCTGGGCGTGAATATCGGCAAGTTTGATTTTATCGGGCAGGTTTAAGTCCGGTTTTATTTAATTACCTGAATCGCTAATTAAATATCCGCCCTGAAATATATAATTCAGGGCGGTATTGTGAAATGTATATTCATCAAAATTATAACAAAATTAATTCCTCTCTGAATATATTCAGATTTATAAAATAAACCCGGTGCCATCGCTGGCACAACACCTTCCGTTTCTTTAATACAGATGAATTTGTCACGATGCAGTCTCTTTAATTCCGGCGTGTTTATAAAATCACGTTTCGCGAATTACTGAATCTTAATCAATACACTTAATCTAACGGAAGGAATTAATATGTGTAATTGCAACTGTGATTCATTAAAAGCCACAGCGGTTAAAGCGGGCGAAACGTATGTGACCGTCGAAGCGGCGGCCACTGCTGCGGCAGAACAGGCGCTGGTGGCCTATTGCCAGAATACATTCAGCGTCGGCGGTGTCATGCTCGATGCCAGCGGTAATGTGCTGAATGCGATTAATAATAACGTGGTTAAAAATAATATGACCAGTGATCCGACGGCTCATGGTGAACGTCAGTTAATTGACTGGTATTACGCGCAAATTGAAGCAGGCGAGGAAATGCCGCCACCATCTGATATTACCATCGTGACGTCGCTGGATCCGTGCTGCATGTGTACCGGTTCGATTATTACCGGCGGATTTAACGTTATTTCTGCCGCTTTCGATACTTATTCAGGTATTAACTGGGATACGCAGGCGGATTTCCCGACGCTTTCGCCTGAGCTGGCTCAGGTGGCAAAAAATACTTTCAGCTATCCGGCAGTTAACGGGAATAACTGTTTCACCCGCGACGCCAGTTCAGCGCCGGTGCCGGCTTTCTTCGCCGACGCCGTTATGGATGTTCAGACGGTAGCACTGTGCGAAACGGCTTTTGACGCCACGCTGACACAGGTTAAAGCCAGCATCAACACAGATTTAACGCCGGATCAGCTGAAAGATATCAAAGATTTGCCTGCCGGTGATCCGGTTGTGGTGGCATTAAAAGCCCTTTATCCGGACGCGCTTAGCTACACCGCGCCATCCCGCGGTCAGCCGGATGAAGGGCTGGCACCTTATCTGATTGCAGCCGCAAATCAGGATATTGCACAGGGCGGCACAGGGAATGCCGTGGCGTTTCTCGATTATTACGGCAACCTGCTGATGTGTTTGTCGGGTAACGAAAAAGCCTCGCTGATTCAGACGGCGTTTTTACTGGTCACCCGTAATTATGCGCAGCTGCGTTATAACCTGCGAAGCAGCCTGAGTGACGATGAAGTGTTGCCTTATCTCGCTCACCCTAAATACGGCACATTTGTATTTGCGCATGGTCCGGATGAGTCTTCGCACAGCCTGATTGAACTCGGTGCCTACGGTTCCACCATGGAAGGGGCCTTGCCGCCGGATAATATGAATTCATTCCAGTATGGTGTGCCGACAATTGCACAGGCCGATCTGGATGCCTATTGCCAGAAATTGCCACCGTTATACAGTTCGGAGATCCAGGTTCATCCGCAGCAGGTGACGAACTCTGATCTGATCAACGCACTGATCGCCGGTTTGCCGAAACCGTAATTTTTTTTATCATCATCAATAATTAAAAGCCCACCCGCTGCAAATACAGCGGATGGGCTTTCTGATGTTTATGCGTTGCCGCTTTCTTCAATCGTGAAGCAGGAACGTATCGGAATCACGCCACGCCGGGAAGGCTTCGCGATAATCCTGTAACGCTTCAAGAGACAGTTCGGCGTCGATAATCATCGCTGAGCCTGGCTCGGCGCGCGCCAGCTCTTCGCCCTGCGGATTAATAATCAGGCTGTCGCCGCTGTAGTGATGGCCGTTATCGTCATCCCCGACGCGGTTGCATCCGGCGACGTAGGCCTGATTTTCAATTGCACGCGCGGTCAGTAACGTTTGCCAGTGATGGCTGCGGCGCGCAGGCCAGTTGGCGACGTAGAGCGCGAGATCGTAATCCTGTTTATTGCGCGAATAGACCGGAAAACGCAGGTCGTAACAGACTTGCGGCAGAATACGCCAGCCGCGCCATTCGACGATTTCACGGCGTTTGCCCGGCACGTAATAATTATGTTCGCCCGCCATGCGGAACAGATGGCGTTTATCGTAGGAATGCACTTTGCCCTGCGGCTCGACCAGCAGGAAACGGTTTACCGCGCCTTCCGTCGTGCTCAGCGCCACGCTGCCGCCAATCATTGCACCGAGTTTTTTCGCCCACTGATGCAGCCATTCCACCACGCGTGACTGTGGCAGCGCGCTGCCCGGCGCCTGCATGGCGAAACCGGTGGTGAACATTTCCGGCAGAATAATCAGGTCGCGGCCGGTCAGTGAACCCAGCAGACCGTCGAAATGCGCGAGATTGGCCTCGCCGTCCAGCCACACCAGTGGTTGTTGCAATACGCACAGTTTTAAAGTTGACACAGGCGCTCCGCAGCAGCGTCCAGCGTGGCTTCCTGTTTGGCAAAGCACAGCCGGATCAGTTTATGTGGGAAGGGCGCGGCGCAGAATACCGACATCGGAATGGCCGCAACGCCCACATGTTCAGTCAGC
Source organism: Rahnella contaminans (assembly GCF_011065485.1). Taxonomy (NCBI): domain Bacteria; kingdom Pseudomonadati; phylum Pseudomonadota; class Gammaproteobacteria; order Enterobacterales; family Yersiniaceae; genus Rahnella; species Rahnella contaminans. The sequence continues at coordinate 2,015,603 of NZ_JAADJS010000001.1, read as the reverse complement.
CAGTGGCAGAATGCAACATCGTCCAGATCCGAGACTTCGCTGTAATCCACCAGCAGGAAATACGTGCCCTGGCTCGGCAACACTTTCAGACGGCTGTTCGCCAGCCCTTGCGCCAGACGGTCACGCTTGGCCTGATAAAATGCCGGTAATTCCTGCCAGTGTTCCGGCGCTTCACGCAGCATATCCGCCAGTGCCAGCTGAACCGGTGTGGTGATCGAAAACGTCAGATACTGGTGAACTTTGCGCAGTTCTGCGCTGATAATCGCCGTGGCGATACAATAACCCACGCGCCAGCCGGTCATGTGATAAGTCTTGCCGAACGATGACACCGCAATCGCACGTTGGCGCAGTTGCGGGTGGCGCAGCACGCTGGCATGGCCTTCCGGCGCAAAGCAAATGTGTTCATATACTTCGTCGCTGAGCACAAAAATGTGTTTATCAGCAATGGTTTGCCAGAGCTGCTCAACGTCGCTGTGGCTCCAGACCGTGGCCGACGGATTGTGTGGCGTGTTGATGATGACAAGTTTCGTGCGGTCGGTTATCTGATCGGCGAATTCCGCCCAGTTAACCTTGAATTCCGGCGGCTGCAGCTGAATGCGTTTCATCACGCCGCCCGCCAGTTCTACCGCAGGCGCGTAGCAGTCGTAGCTCGGGTCAAACGCAATCACTTCATCACCTTTCGACACCAGCGCGGTGATGGCGATGTACAAAGATTCGGTGGCGCCGGCGGTGATCGTGATGTCGGTATTGGCGTCAGGCGCGTAGCCGTAAATATGTTCAGTTTTTGCGGCAATCGCTTCACGCAATGGCGCGGTGCCGGTCATCGGCGCGTACTGGTTCGCGCCCTGACTGACGTGATACGCCAGACGGTTGCGCAGATACTCGGGGCCATCGAAATCAGGGAAACCCTGAGACAGGTTAATGGCGTTGTGCTTTTGCGCCAGGGCACTCATCTGAGTAAAAATGGTGGTGCCGAGGGAAGGAAGCTTACTTTCGGGGATCAGTGCGGCTGTGCTCATGGCGGGTCAATACTCCTGGACCGGTACAGATAGCGATGTTGCTCACAATATAACACGATGTTAATATTTGGCAATCGAGACGCTTAGATGGCTAAATGCTAATTCAATCTAGGCCATATCAATTATTTATATATCGCGGTTTTCACTCCGAACTCAGGCCCTCAACGCACGATTTTTCAGGATTACGATGACAGAGAATTTGCAACTGGGCGCGCTGCTGGCGGCCTGTCACTGGATTGGTCAGAAGGGCTGGAGCCCGGCGACAGGCGGGAATATGTCTGTTCGCGAAGGTGATGCTCATTGCCTGATCACCGAATCAGGAAAAGACAAAGGATCGCTGACCGCAGAAGATTTTCTGCTGGTTGAACTGGAAAGCGGACTGGCACCCAGCGGTCGTCGTCCTTCCGCTGAAACCGGCCTGCACACCATGCTGTATTCCCGCTATCCTGAAACAGGGGCGGTGCTGCATACACATTCGGTGAATTCGACCGTTTTGTCCCGCGTGGAACGCAGCGGCGCGCTGGTGCTGGAAGGCTACGAAATGCAGAAATCGCTGAGCGGCCAGACGACGCACCTCGATCAGGTGGTGATCCCGATTTTCGACAACAGCCAGGACATCTCAGCGCTGGTGCAGAAGATTATTGCCAGCTCGGAACACGCGCCGTTGCAGTATGGTTTTTTGCTGCGCGGCCACGGTCTGACCTGCTGGGGACGGGATGTGGCGGAAGCACGCCGCCATCTGGAAGGACTGGAATTTTTATTCCAGTGTGAACTGCAACGTCGCCTGCTGGAGGCTAAATGATCCGCGCCATCGTCACTGATATTGAAGGCACCACCACGGATATCCGTTTTGTGCATCAGGTGTTATTCCCGTATGCCCGTCAGCGTCTGGCCGAATTTCTGCGTCATCAGCACGAAGAGCCCGAAGTGGCGGCTGCGCTGAACGCTTTGCGAGCCGAAATCGACCGCCCGCAGGCCAGCGTCGAGGCCCTGATTGAGCAACTTTTTACCTACATGGACAACGACGTCAAATCGACGTCGCTGAAAGTCTTGCAGGGTATTATCTGGCGCACCGGTTATGAGAACGGTGATTTCCGCGGGCATTTGTACGCGGATGTTGCGCCGCAGTTAGAAGCCTGGAAAGCCGACGGTTTGCAGCTTTGCGTGTATTCTTCCGGTTCCGTTGACGCGCAAAAACTGCTGTTCGGCTACAGCGATGCGGGCGACCTCACGCCGCTGTTCAGCGGATATTTCGACACCCGCGTTGGTGCCAAGCGTGAAACAGAGTCCTATCAGAACATCGCCGAACAGCTGATTTTACCGCCCGCTGATTTACTGTTTTTATCGGACATCCGTCAGGAACTGGATGCCGCGCGCCTGGCGGGCTGGCACACCTGCCAGCTGATCCGTGACGACGCTGACGAACTCAGCGACCACCTGCAAGTTAATCGTTTTGATCAGATAGCCTTAGAAACATTCTTATAAGAGGGTTGACCATGAGTGCATTGACGATTTTTAGTGACCAGGATCCTTCCGCGCCAGTTTGGGAAAGCCGGGACGGCGACGCCATCGCCGCAGAGCTGAGCAAAATTGATGTACGTTTCGAGCGCTGGCAGGCCGACCGTGATTTAGGCGAAAATCCCCAGCCGCAGGACGTGATCGCCGCCTATCAGCATGAAATCGACAAACTGGTCGAAGAAAAAGGCTACCAGAGCTGGGACGTGATCAGCATGCGTCCGGATAACGAACAGCGCGACGTGCTGCGCACTAAATTCCTCTCCGAGCATACTCACGGTGAAGACGAAGTGCGTTTCTTCGTCGAAGGCGCCGGGCTGTTTTGCCTGCATCTGAACGGTAAGATTTTCCAGATCCTGTGCGAGAAAAACGATCTGATTTCTGTCCCCGCCAATACCCGCCACTGGTTTGATATGGGCGGATCTCCGTCGTTTACCGCGATCCGCGTGTTTGATAATCCGGAAGGCTGGGTGGCGCATTTTACAGGCGACGGTATCGCGGATAAGTACCCGAGGATGGGGGAGTAAGCCTTTTAGAAAGGCTCCAAAGGTGATAGGTCAAGACCTTGGGCGCGCCGCCCAAACTGGCCTCAAGGGACGCTTAGCGTAAATTTCGGTTTTTCATATGCGGTGATCGCTTAGCGGCTCGCGCCGAAACCGACCAAAAGGGGAAAGTGCTTTTCCCCTTTTGGATTTCCCCACGCTTTTTCAACACGCGCTACGCTCGCTGGCCATGTTTCAGCAACTCCGGTTAGTGCCGCAAACGCCGCCGCTGCGCGGTACTCTCACTTCAGGTTCGAACCTGCTTGAAAAAAGACTCTCGCTGTTTCTCACCGTTCATTCGACGTCGTTTTGAAAGCGGCCAGGGGCTTATCTAAATTCAAAAGCAGAATGGTTTATCTTTTAAAAAAGCCTCCAGCCGCTTTCAGAAAGCTTGCCGAGCTAAGTGTTTCGAGACCTGTGGCTCGAAACCGAGTGAGGGTACCGCGCAGCGGCAAGTTTTCGCGGCAATAGCGCTGGCCCCTGAAACATAGCCAGCGAGCGATAGCGCGCAGTTAGAAAGACGCGGAGATTCCAAAGAGGCCCCGTCCTGGGCCTCTTTGGTCGGTTTCGGCACGAGCCGCTAAGCGATCACCGAACATGTAAAACCGAAATTTCCGCAATACCGCCTTAGCGCTACATGTTGCACATGTAAAATCGAAATTTCCGCAATACTGCCTTAGCGCTACATGTGGCACATGTAAAACCGAAATTTCCGCAATACCGCCTTAGTGCTACATGTTGCACATGTAAAACCGAAATTTCCGCAATACCGCCTTAGCGCTACATGTTTGCACATGTAAAACCGAAATTTCCGCAATACCGCCTTAGTGCTGCCCGCGGCTCAGCCCAGCCGCCAACGAAGCCGTGAAGACCCCTTCGCGCACCTGCGCTGGCGTCACCACGCCCACATCCAGCACCCATCCGCTGATCAACTCCGCAGGAGTGACATCAAACGCCGGATTGTAAACTTTCGCATCAAGCGGAGCCCACTGCACGGAACCAAAACTGCCGGAAACGCCGGTGACTTCTTGGGCGTCGCGTTGTTCGATAGGGATCGCAGCGCCGTTCGGACAATGCGGATCGTGCGTGGTGTGCGGCGCGGCGACGTAGAACGGGATGCCGTGGTATTTCGCCAAAACCGCCAAGCTGTAAGTGCCGATCTTGTTGGCGACATCGCCATTCGCTGCGATGCGGTCAGCGCCGACCCAGACGGCGTCAACGCGTTTTTGTGCCATCAGGCTGGCGGCCATCGAGTCGCAAATCAGCTGATACGGAATGCCCAGTTCGCCCAGTTCCCACGCGGTGAGACGGCCACCCTGCAATAACGGGCGCGTTTCATCGACCCAAACCTGTTCGACATTCCCCTGTTCATGCGCACGGCGGATTACGCCAATGGCCGTGCCGACGCCAGCTGTCGCCAGCCCGCCGGTGTTGCAGTGGGTCAGCAAACGGCTGCCCGGTGTCACCAGCGTAGCGCCGTGCGTCGCAATGCTGTCGCACAGCGCGCGGTCTTCATCCACCAGACGCAGCGCTTCAGCCGTCAGCGCGGTGACGAAATCGGGCTGCTGCAACGCGGCTTTCATCCGGTCGAGATTGTTCATCAGATTGACGGCGGTCGGGCGTGAAGCACGCAGTGTTTCCAGCGCATGATGCAATTCATCCTGCGCCATTCCACGTTCGGCCAGCAGCGCCAGCAGCAGGCTGGCGGATAAACCAATCAGCGGCGCACCGCGCACGCGCAGGGTGCGGATATGATCCACCAGTTCGCTGACGTCGCGGCATTCGCGCCAGTCAGATTGCTGCGGCAGGGCCTGCTGATCGAGGATCCACAGTTGGTTTTCGCGGATACGTAAACTGGTGGTTGTGAGGCTTTGCATTGTTGGTTAAATCCTTGTTGCCCGGTTGCATCTGTTCACTTATTCTGCCAACATGTTTTATGGATGTATAGACGTCTAAACACTTTTAAGGCTAAAAGAAAATTTCGAGAGGTCAGGATGTCGCGCTACTACACATTTACCGCCGAAGATGCTGTTGAATATGCCCGTAAATACGGTGGCGTAGCAGATCCGCAATCTCTGGTCACCGCCGATGAAATCGGTGACGGAAACCTGAATCTGGTTTTTAAAATCCGCGATACCACGGGCAAAAGCCGCGTAATCGTGAAACAGGCTTTGCCGTACGTGCGCTGCGTCGGGGAATCCTGGCCGCTGACGCTCGACCGCGCGCGCATCGAAGCGGAAACGCTGATTATTCACGGTCAGTATTGCCCGCAGCATACGGTGCAGGTGTTGCATCACGACGCCGGACTGGCGGTGATGGTGCAGGAAGATTTGTCGGATCATCAGATCTGGCGCAGCGAGCTGGTGCAGGGAAAATACTTCCCGCAGGCCGCCAGCCAGCTGGGTGAATACCTGGCGCAGACGCTGTTTCATACCTCGGATTTTTTCCAGAACGCGCAGACCAAAAAAGCCGAAGTATCCCGTTTCACTAACCCTGAACTGTGTCAGATCACCGAAGATCTGTTTTTCACCGATCCTTATGTCGATCACGAACGGAATAATTTTGACCCGGTTTTGCAGCCGGAAGTCGATGCGCTGCGTGCCGATAAACCGCTGCGTCTGGCGGTGGCGGCGCTCAAGCACCGTTTCCTGAGTAAAGCCGAAGCGTTGCTGCACGGCGATATTCACAGCGGTTCGATTTTTGTGGCCGAAGGCAAGCTGAAAGCCATTGATGCCGAGTTCGGTTATTACGGCCCTGTCGGCTTTGATCCGGGCTCGGCTATCGGTAATTTGTTGCTGAACTATTGCGGTTTGCCAGGGCTGGTGGGCGTGCGTGAAGCCGCCGACGGTCGCGAGCAGCGCCTGAAAGATGTGCGCGAACTGTGGCTGAGCTTCTCCGAACGTTTCCTGCAACTGGCGCGTGAAAAATCACAGGATCCGACGCTGGCCGAGCCGGGCTACGCCGACGTTTTCTTGCAGGAAGTCTGGCACGACGCGGTAGGTTATTGTGGCGCGGAACTGATCCGTCGCACTATCGGGCTGGCGCACGTAGCCGATCTCGATACCATTAAAGATGCTGCGATGCGTGCTGACTGCCAGCGACACGCGCTGAGTCTCGGAAAATGGCTGATTCTGACAGCGTCGCGAATCAGTGATGTGGAATCCTTTATCGCGCGCATCCGCCAGTTCAGCTAATTCTGTCGGTTTCTTGTATAATGCCCGCCTTCGAGGTGCGTAGGGGTAAACCCGGTGGCATTTCCTCGGTTTACTTTTAACAGGAATACAGAATTATGATGCATAACCATGTCTTGCGCAGCGTGCGCTACATGCTGGATTTGAGCGAAGGTCAGTTGATTGAAATCCTCAAAACCACCGGCACGCCGGTCAGCCCTGAAGTGATGTCCCGTTATCTGAAAAAAGAAGACGAAGAAGGGTATATGGAAGTGCCGGACGAAGTCATGGCGAACTTCCTGAACGGGCTGATTGTGTTCAAACGCGGTAAAGACGATCGTTTCCCGGCACCGGAAGTGGAAAAACGTCTGACCAACAACATTATGCTGAAAAAGCTGCGTGTGGCATTTGAGCTGAAAACTGAAGACATGATTGCCGTGCTGACGGCGGCAGATTTCAAAGTCTCCGAAGGCGAACTGAGTGCATTCTTCCGCAAGGAAGGGCACAAAAACTATCGTCCGTGCGGCGATCAGGTTCTGCGCTATTTCCTGAAAGGGCTGACCGCGAAAATTCGTCCTAAGAAAAGCTAAGCTTTAAACATTTGGCTGATAAATATATTCGGCGCAATGTATATGAAATGAATAATAAGCGGGGTGCTGAGAATGTCAGTGCCCCGTTTTTATGTTTATTGGTTTTGTAAGGATGAAATTTCGTTATTACAGTTTTACTTCACGTTTCCCCGCTTTATTTTTGACAGTTTATTCGGCCAGAACCTATCTTCATTTCTCATTATGAAATCTCCGGGCACTATTTTAATAAAAACAAAACAACGTCGTTAATTTATATCGATGGTTTGATTTTGTATTGAAAAGGATATCGTAATTATGAGAAAGATTAAGACGCTGGCATTATTAGTGGGGATCGCCGTGTCGGGTTCTGCGATGGCAGCAGGCTCTTCAGCCAGTCTGGAAGCCCGTATGGCACAGCTTGAAGAGCGCCTTCAACAAGCGGAAGCGCGCGCAGAATCGGCTGAAAAACAAATTCAGCAGCTGAAAAAACAAGATGTGAAGCGGGAACAGTAAATTGCCAGCGTGAAAGAATCCACGCCGGTAGAAGTAAAAACAGACGGTATCTCGAAGGATAAACTTTTAACGCTTAATGGTTTCGATAATCTCAAATTATACGGTGACGTAGAATTTAACGTCGACGGCGCAAGCCGCAGCGGGCAATTAATTTCGGCCAAAAGTGGCGATGATAATAAATGGAATGGCGGCAATGAACGCTGGGATGTCAATGGCCGTTTACTGATCGGGCTGGATGGTTATCGCCGGAATGATAAAGGGCAATTCTCCGGGTTCTCCGTTCAACCTACTGCCGATTTAAATGGGACGATGGGTGTCGATGATGCGGCCTTCTTCTTCGGGGAAGAAAAAGACTGGATGGCGAAAATCGGACGCTTTGAAGCCTACGATATGTTCCCGCTTAATCAGGATACCTTCATCGAATATTCCGGCAATACTGCCAATGACCTCTACGCTGACGGCTACGGTTATGTCTACATGATGAAAGAAGGGCGCGGACGTAGCGACAGCGGCGGTAATATTCTGCTGAATAAAAATATCGGTAACTGGTATTTCGAACTCAATACTCTGCTTGAAGACGGCACTTCGCTGTTTGCCGAAAATAACTATCACGGAAACCATCTTGAACAGGATAAAAACGTCGCGTATCTGCGGCCGGTTATTGCCTGGAAAGGCGAGGCGTTCTCCGTCGCTGCGGCGATGGAAACCAATATCGTCAACAATGCTTACGGATACAAGAACGATCAGGGCGAAACGATTGATCAGTCCAAACGTAACGGTTACGGCATGACCATGACCTGGAACGGGCAGAAAGCGGATCCGGAAAACGGCATCGTAGCGAACCTGAGCACGGCGTACATGGACGCCTCCGACGAGAAAGATTTCACGGTCGGCACTAATGCCCTGTGGAAAAACTTCGAACTGGGTTACATCTACGCGCATAACCGCATTGAAGAGTTTAATGCCAACGGTTTACGGCCAATGAATAACGAAAACGCCGGTGATGACTGGTTCAGCGAGCCGGGGAGCTACGATATTCATACGATCCACGCCAGCTATCTCATCCCGAACGTGATGGACATGAATAACTTCAATGTCTATCTGGGCGCGTACGTGTCGATGCTGGAAGCGGATAAACATTACAGTAACGATAATGACAGCGATCAGCGCTATGGCGGGCGTGTAAGATTCAAGTATTACTTCTGATTACCCGTTATCCAGAAAAGAAAAAGCCTGAGTGCGTAAACACTCAGGCTTTTTTTAACCGTAAATTTTAAGAATTAAGCGGCTTCGGTATGGCGCGGTTTGGCGTCATCCTTTTTTGCGCTTTCTTCCTCCACGTCCTGCTTTTTCGCGGCCAGTTCGTGTGGCTCAAAATCATCGACGTTAATAGAACGCAGGCGGCTTTCTTCCGCACGGCTGAGAATGCGCGCATCATCGGCGCTCAGGTGACAGGCATCCAGACCTTTTTGCGCCAGAATATCCAGACGAGTGAACGGCAGTTTTTTACCCATCGCGTCGCACAGGCGTTTATGCACCGGTTCGGCGGCCAGAATATCCAGTAACGCTTCTTCCAGCAGCCCGACCGGGTTGTGCTCGCTTGGCGTCAGATACTGACCGCGACCAATGCGGCTGCGGGTCGCAGAAGGCACCTGAAGAATACGCGCCAGTTCATGATCAAGACGATCTGACGGTGCCGCGTGTGAACGGCCCAGCGGGAAAATCACCAGGCGCATCACGCCCGCCACAAACGCATTCGGGAAGTTACGCAGCAGGTCGTCGATAGCCACTTCGGCCTGATGCAGACAATCCTGCACGCCCCAGTGAACCAACGGTAAATCAGCCTCGTTGCAACCTTCTTCATCAAAGCGTTTCAGGGTCGCCGTCGCCAGATACATCTGGCTGAGGATATCGCCGAGCCGGGCGGAAATACGTTCGCGACGTTTCAGGCTGCCGCCCAGCACGCCCATGGACACGTCAGCCAGCAGCGCGAGGTTAGCGCTCAGACGGTTAATGTGCTGGTAATAACGCGCGGTTTTATCGTTAACCGGCGTATCGCTGGTGCGGCCGTTGGTCAGACCGAGCCAGAAGCTGCGCACTTTGTTGCTGCCGACGTGGCCGATATGCCCGAACAGCGCACGGTCGAAATCGTCCAGATCATTTTTCTCAGCCGCCGCCATTTCACGCAGAACGTAAGGATGGCAACGGATAGCGCCCTGACCGAAGATGATCATGCTGCGGGTCAGAATGTTGGCGCCTTCCACGGTAATCGCAATCGGCGCGCCCTGATAGGTACGGGCCACGAAGTTGCTTTTACCGAGCATGATGCCTTTACCGCCGGTGATATCCATCGCGTCCATGACAGCGCGCTGACCACGGTGGGTACAGTGATATTTCACAATCGCCGACAGCACTGCCGGTTTTTCACCGAGCATAATGCCGTTGGTGATGAGTGTTGCAGCGGCGTCCATCACATAAGCGTTACCGGCAATACGCGCCAGCGGTTCTTCGATGCCTTCCATTTTACCGATAGGCAGTTTGAACTGACGGCGAATGTACGCGTAAGCGCCGGTCGCCATCGCAAGTGATTTCAGGCTGCCGGTGGAGTTAGACGGCAGGGTAATGCCGCGGCCCACGGACAGACATTCCACCAGCATACGCCAGCCCTGACCGGCCATTTTCGGGCCGCCGATGATGTAATCGATCGGAACGAAAATATCGTTACCGCGGGTCGGACCGTTCTGGAATGGCACGTTCAGCGGGAAGTGGCGGTGGCCAATTTCCACGCCCTGGGTGTCCGTAGGGATCAGCGCACAGGTAATACCCAGATCCGTTTCACTGCCGAGCAGATGGTCGGGGTCTTTCAGTTTAAACGCCAGACCGAGCACGGTGGCGATAGGTGCCAGCGTGATGTAACGCTTGTTCCAGGTCAGGCGCATACCGAGCACTTCTTTGCCCTGCCACTGGCCTTTACAGACGATACCGAAATCCGGAATTGCGCCGGCATCAGACCCGGCTTCCGGGCTGGTCAGGGCGAAACAAGGGATTTCCAGACCTTGAGCCAGACGAGGCAGATAGTGGTCTTTCTGTTCTTCGGTGCCGTAATGTTGCAGCAATTCGCCCGGACCGAGGGAGTTCGGCACGCCGACGGTGATCGCCAGAATTCCGGATACACCCGCCAGTTTCTGTAACACGCGGGCCTGAGCGTAAGCGGAGAATTCCAGACCGCCGTACTCTTTCTTAATGATCATCGCGAAGAAGCGGTGCTCTTTCAGATACGCCCACAACTCCGGCGGCAAATCAGCCAGTTCGTGCGTGATCTCAAAGTCGTTCGCCATGCGACAGGCTTCTTCAACCGGGCCGTCGATAAAGCGCTGCTCTTCTTCGGTCAGGTGTTGTTCAGGGTAATCCTGCAATTTTCTCCAGTCCGGCTTACCGCCGAACAGATCGCCTTCCCACCAGGTCGTACCGGCTTCAATCGCTTCTTTTTCGGTACGCGACATGGCGGGCATCACTTTACGGAAGGTGCGAAGTGCTGGCGCGGAGAACAATGCGCGGCGCAGTGCGGGCACATTGAACGGCAGCAGAATAATCGCCAGTGGCAGTAACAGCCACAACGTCCAAAGATGAATGGCGCCCATGGCAGCGGTAAATGCCAGTAAAATCAGGCTGCTAAAGGCAAGATTGACCTTGTGATAGAACAACGCACCAAGGATCACGACAAATGCAACAATGCTAAGAACCATCATAGTAAAGCTCCTGAGTAGTAGGAGGTCTGACCTGTTGTAGGGATACAATGGTTTTAGTTCATGCTCATTTCTTTATCAATGTGTTTACATACTAATTACAACACAGCTCACAAACCGGCCGCACGAAGCGTCAAAAACGGAAACTATAAGAATCATTACCGCTTCTTGGCTTCTCGCTGTTTCGGCTTTCCGTTAAACTGCTCAGCGGAAAGTTTTATTGCTATCGGCCAGCTACAGCTGGCTGCAAATGGACATAAAAGAGGCTGCTATGTACCAGGATATTATCCGTACTGAACTGAACGAAGCTGCTGCTACGCTGAATAAATTCATCGGCGATCCGGCAAATATTGAGTCTATTCAACGTGCAGCAGTGCTGCTGGCCGATTCATTCAAGGCGGGCGGGAAAGTGATTTCCTGCGGTAACGGCGGTTCACACTGTGACGCCATGCACTTTGCAGAAGAACTGACCGGCCGCTACCGTGAAAACCGTCCGGGCTACCCGGCGATTGCGATTTCTGACGTCAGCCACATCTCCTGCGTGGGCAACGATTTCGGTTACGAATATATCTTCTCCCGTTATCTGGAAGCCGTGGGTCAGAAAGGCGATGTGCTGTTGGGCATCTCCACATCCGGCAATTCCGGTAACGTGATCAAAGCGATTGAAGCCGCGCGCGCCAAAGGTATGAAAGTTATTACCCTGACCGGAAAAGACGGCGGTAAAATGGACGGTTCTGCTGACGTGGAAATTCGCGTGCCACACTTTGGCTTCGCTGACCGCGTGCAGGAAATCCACATTAAAGTGATTCATATCCTGATCTTATTAATCGAAAAAGAGATGGCGAAGGCGTAATGCCTTTGCTGTAAAGGAGGCGGAAGATGTGCGAATTGCTCGGGATGAGCGCTAACGTTCCAACTGATATTTGCTTCAGTTTCAGTGGATTAGTGCAGCGCGGTGGCGGGACAGGCCCGCATAAAGACGGCTGGGGCATTACCTTCTACGAGGGGAATGGCTGTCGTACTTTTAAAGATCCGATGCCGAGTTTTAATTCGCCTATTGCCCGCCTTGTTCAGGATTATCCGATCAAATCCTGCGCGGTGATTTCCCATATTCGTCAGGCTAACCGTGGCGAAGTGGCGCTGGAGAATACCCATCCGTTTACCCGCGAACTGTGGGGCCATAACTGGACTTACGCGCACAACGGCCAGCTTCGCGGTTATCGTCAGCTGGATACCGGTACGTTGCGTCCGGTCGGGCAAACCGACAGTGAATACGCATTTTGCTGGTTGCTGCATAAACTTACGCAGCGTTATCCGCGTCGTCCGGCCAGCTGGCCGCCGGTGTTCCGGTATATTGCGTCGCTGGCAGATGAGTTACGGCAAAAGGGCGTGTTTAATATGCTGTTGTCGGACGGGCATTTTGTGATGGCCTATTGTTCGACCAATCTGCACTGGATCACGCGGCGGGCGCCTTTCGGAAAGGCAACGTTGTTGGATCAGGATGTGGAAATTGATTTTCAGCAGCAGACGACACCGGATGATGTCGTCACCGTGATTGCCACGCAACCGCTGACGGCAAACGAAACCTGGAACAAAATTGCTCCAGGTGAATTCGCATTATTTCACCGGGGCGAACGCCAGCTGTGAAGGCAGCGGGATGTTTGACAACGGTTGCAGCACTTCATATTTCCCATTAGTCACCACAACGTTCGGTGGCTGATGGTGCTTCTCAAAGTACGCAAAGCCCGGTTGTAGCTGACGCCAGAACGTGATGTAGCTTGAGTTTTTGTGCGACTGCATGTTGGCATCGGTCATTTTGAACGGATAAATGCTGATCTGCACGTTGCGCTGGCCGAACTGGAAGGCCGCCTGCACGTAGGTGAAGATTTCATCCATATAACCGTCAGTCATCGCGTAGCAACCAATAGATTTGCAGTTGCCGTGGATCATCAGATACTTACCTGAATAACCTTGCGAGATGTCATAGGCGTTGGGGAAACCGATGTTGATGGCGCGATAAAAGCGGCTGTCTGGTTTCAGGTGGTGAATATCCACGTTGTAGAAACCTTCCGGGCTTTTAAAATCACCTTCACGACGTTTATTTCCTAAACCGCCAGAAAAATCGCAGATGCCGTAACTGCCGATCAGACGATATTCGCCGTCGAGCTGAGCATACAATTCGAGTTTACGTTCTTGTTTGAAAATCTGGATATAAACGGGAGCACCTAACAATTGTTTTTTAAGTGCCGCGTTAACCGGGACAGCATCGCTGGCCACGGCGTAATTTGCTGTAAATAAAGGCAAACTGAGGAGCATCGCAAGAAACAGCGCGATTCTGATCATTCTAAGTCCTGCTCGATAATAATTTTGATTATTTTGTCTACAGATGAACTGCCTGTAAGACCGCCACTGATTTTCTTCTTATGTACTGCCTGTCTGAAACGTTGCCATATTAATACTGATTAATTTTTTAGCAATCACCAAATATTGAATTCTCGCTTCAGGAAATGTAAATACTTTCTGATGCCATTAATGGTGATTAATTAAGCCAAATTAACCGTCATTTTCTGTGTTTGAAATCTCCTGATTCAACTGTATACTTATACAGTCATTGGGGGAGGGCTATGCGCAAAATCATTCATGTGGATATGGACTGCTTTTTCGCGGCCGTCGAGATGCGCGATGATCCTTCCCTGCGCGACATTCCTATCGCCATCGGTGGCAGCCGTGACCGGCGTGGCGTCATCAGCACCGCCAATTATCCGGCACGCAAATTCGGCGTACACAGCGCGATGCCGACCGGAATGGCGCTCAAACTTTGCCCGCACCTGAAAGTGATTCCCGGCAGAATGGAAGCGTATAAAGAAGCGTCCAACCATATTCGTGAAATCTTCGCGCGTTATACGCCATTAATCGAGCCGCTGTCACTCGACGAAGCTTATCTGGATGTTTCAGAATCGACCCAATGCAATGGCTCCGCGACGCTGATCGCCGCTGAAATCCGTCAGGCCATTTTTGAGGAAATTAATCTGACGGCCTCAGCGGGCATTGCGCCAATCAAATTTCTGGCAAAAATTGCCTCAGACCTGAATAAACCCAACGGCCAGTTTGTGATTACGCCAGACAAGGTCGAAGCTTTTTTACTGGATCTGCCGCTGAGTAAAATCCCCGGCGTTGGCAGAGTCACCGCCCAGCGATTGCAGGAGCAGGGGCTGATCACCTGTGGCGATGTGCAGCGCTATGATTTAGCGAAATTGCTCAAGCGTTTCGGGAAGTTTGGCCGCGTGCTGTGGGAGCGCTGTCAGGGCATCGACGACCGTGAGATTTCAGCCGAGCGGCTGCGGAAATCTGTCGGCGTGGAACGCACGCTGGCGGAAGATATCCACAGCTGGGAAGAGTGCGTGGCGCTGATCGAACGCTTATATCCTGAATTACAAACGCGCCTGAGCCGTGTCAGCCCGAATTTACGCATCGCGCGTCAGGGCGTGAAACTCAAATTCCATGATTTCCAGCAGACGACGCAGGAACATGTCTGGCCGGTGCTCAATAAAGAAGATTTACTGAAAGTCGCGCGTGAAGCGTGGGAACAGCGGCGCGGCGGGCGGGGAGTCAGGCTGGTGGGGTTGCATGTCACGTTGCAGGATCCGCAGATTGAGCGGCAACTTCTTCTTCCCTGGGAGTAATCCCCGTCATCCTTCAAACTGTCTCTGCGTTGGCTGCCTTCGCAAATTCCGGTCACCTACTTGTGTATGCTCCCGGGTATTTACTCAATTGCCGCCTTGATACAGCCCGAATGATTCAGGGGATTGAACGAGTATTAACCGCGTTCAGGAATCGCTTTCAGCAGAGCTGTCAGCAGTTTCCAGTACAACTCAACGCTGGCGATTTCAACCTGCTCGTCCGGCGAGTGTGGCCCGGTGATGGTTGGCCCGATGGAAACCATGTCCATGTCCGGGTACGGTTTTTTGAACAGACCGCATTCCAGACCGGCGTGGATCACCATGATATTCGGGGTTTTGCTGAACAGCGTTTCGTAGGTTTCACGCACCAGCGTCATCACCGGAGAGCTTGGTTCAGGTTTCCAGCCAGGATAGCTGCCTTTTGCCAGACTTTTCGCGCCTGCCAGTTCGCTCAGCGACTTCAGCATGCTAACGACGTATTCTTTGCCGCTGTCGATAAGGGAACGGATCAGGCTGTTGATCGCGACTTCGTCATCTTTCATGGTGACAACGCCGACGTTCAGGGAGGTTTCTACCACGCCTTTGACGTCATCGCTCATGCGGATCACGCCGTTTGGCGTCGCGTTCAGCAACGCAATGAATTTGCCCTGGCTGTCTTTGCTCAGCGCTTTCGCAGTACTTTCTGCTGCTTCCACGACAAAAGCGATTTTCTTCTCAACCGCAGACAGCTCGAACTGAATCGTTGCCAGGAATTCCTGTGCAGCGGCTTTCAGTGCGTCTGCTTTATCGGCTGCAATCGCCAGTGTGGCGATGGCTTCGCGGGGAATGGCGTTACGCAGCGTACCGCCGGTGAAATCCAGCAGGCGCAGGCCGAGGGTGTCGGCGTGTTCTGACAGGAAGCGCACCAGCAGTTTGCTGGCATTGCCCAGACCGAGGTGGATATCCGCGCCGGAGTGGCCGCCTTTCAGTCCCTTCAGGGTCAGTTTCAGCGTGGTGAAACCGGCCGGAACCGCTTCGCGGCTCAGTGGCAGAGTGGCGGTAAAATCAATCCCGCCGGCGCAACCCATGTAGATTTCGCCTTCGGTTTCAGAATCGGTGTTGATCAGAATTTCAGACTGTAACCAGTTTGGTTGCAGGCCGAATGCGCCCGCCATGCCGGTTTCCTCGGTCATGGTCAGCAGCACTTCCAGCGGCCCGTGTTCTACGCTTTCATCAGCCAGAACCGCCAGTGCAGAAGCCAGGCCAATACCGTTGTCTGCGCCCAGCGTGGTGCCGCGGGCTTTTACCCAGCCGTCTTCAATGAACGGCTGAATCGGATCTTTAGTGAAATCGTGAACAGTATCGTTGTTTTTCTGCGGCACCATATCGAGGTGAGCCTGCAGGGCAACGGCTTTGCGGTTTTCCATGCCTTTGGTGGCCGGTTTGCGCAGCAAAATGTTGCCAACTTCATCACGCTCAGCGTGGATACCCTTTTCCTGAGCCCATTCAACGATGTGTTTTGCCAGCGCTTCTTCATGATAAGAAGGGTGCGGAATTGAACAGATTTTGGCAAAAATATCCCACAACGGTTGTGGCGAAAGCTGAGACAGTTCAGACACTATAAGTCTCCTGTAACAGTCAGCTCATTCAGGCTCCATTTGCAGGGGAACTGATTGAGATGCTGTAGGTTTAAGGTTAAGTAATCCCCGCCAGACTGTGTGGCGAGTGGCCTGACAGAATATCACTTAATCTTAACCTGTGCGCGGGCGGGGGGATAAATTCCGGTTTTTTTGGGCCCCTGAGGCCAGATAATCGCTGGTTTTTGTGAGCCGGACTCACTATAATCTCGCGCAACCTTTTTCCCCGAATACACCCGTCATACTTCAAATTGCAGATGCGTTGGCCGCGTTCGCTCACCCGAATCACTGACTTATGTCAGCTCATCGGGATTCGTTCACTTGCCGCCTTCCTGCGATCCGAATTATTTAGGGTTTAAATTTTTAGAAGCCGTTAATTCACTGGCTGGGACACCTTTATGAGCGAAAAATACGTTGTAACCTGGGACATGCTGCAAATCCACGCCCGCACGATGGCTAAACGTCTGCTGCCGGCAGAACAATGGAAAGGCATTATTGCCGTCAGCCGCGGCGGTCTGGTTCCGGCAGCGTTACTGGCTCGCGAACTGTGCATCCGTCATGTGGATACCGTATGTATCTCCAGCTACGACCACGACAATCAGCGTGAAATGCAAGTGCTGAAACGCGCAGAAGGTGACGGTGAAGGTTTCATCGTAATCGACGATCTGGTCGATACCGGCGGTACTGCAAAAGCGATCCGCGAAATGTATCCGAAAGCGCATTTCATTACGATCTTCGCCAAACCGGCCGGTGCGCCGCTGGTTGACGATTACGTGGTTGATATCCCGCAGAACACCTGGATTGAACAGCCGTGGGATATGGGCGTGGTGTTCGTCCCGCCATTGGTCGGTAAGTAAATCCTCGTCATCCTTCGCGCCGCCTTTGCAGCACGAAGGATTTAGGGGATGCAATGACCCCCTTTTAACGCCTGGCTAATTGCCGGGCGTTTTGCTTTTGCTGACTTGAAATCCTTTCCGCTTGACCTCACTCCTGTCTTGTCGCAACGTGGGCGGGTTATAATCCCTGCCTGAAACGTTCGCCTGCGGGCGAAAAGCTGCTTGCTAACGGAGGATCTTGCATCATGGCTCCAGCCAATCTCACGGAAAAACTGTTCAAACCGTCATTCAAATATCCGGAAACTTCGACACTGGTTCATCGCGTTCATCATCACAATACGCACCCGCCGATGCACTCAGCGCTGGAAGGGGATACCGTGAATTGTTGGTACCGGACAATCAACCGTCTGATGTGGATGTGGCGCGGCGTTGATCCGCTGGAAGTGGAAGAAGTGCTGTCGCGCATTGCCGTATCTCAGGCCGAACACAGCGACCCGTTATTGCTGGATACCGTCATTGGCTATCGCAACGGTAACTGGATTTATGAATGGTCCAATCAGGCCATGCACTGGCAGCAAAAAGCCGCCGATGAAAAAGACGCCAATCTTGCCAGCGAATACTGGCTGAAAGCCGCGAACCTTTACAGCATTGCCGGTTATCCGCATCTGAAAGGCGATACGCTGGCAGAGCAGGCGGAAGCGCTGGCTAATAAAGCGTTTGAGAAATCCTCCGAACATTCGCCGTATGATCTGAAAGAGCTGGAATTCAAAATTCCGGGCGGTGCTCCCATCACCGGTTTCCTGCATCTGCCGAACGAAGGCAAAGCGCCGTTCCCGACGGTCATGGTTTGCGGCGGTCTGGACACGTTACAAAGTGACCATCAGTGCCTGTTCCGCTCTTATCTCGCGCCGATGGGCATCGCGATGCTCACCATCGACATGCCGTCGATCGGTTTTTCCTCTAAATGGAAACTGACGCAGGACACCAGCTTTCTGCATCAGCAGGTCCTCATGCAGCTTTCTGATGTGCCGTGGGTAGATGCGAGCCGCGTGAGCTTGCTGGGTTATCGGTTTGGGGCGAACGTCGCCGTGCGGCTGGCGTATCTCGAACCGCGCCGCGTACGGGCTGTGGCGACGCTGGGCGCGCTGGTGCATTCGCTGCTGAGCGACCCGAAATGTCAGGAACAGGTGCCGGATATGTACATGGACGTGCTGGCGAGCCGCATCGGAATGTCGACGGCGTCGGACTCCGCGCTGAAAACCGAACTTAATCGATATTCTCTGAAAACGCAGGGATTATTAGGGCGCAGAACACCGACGCCAATGCTTGCCGCCTACTGGGAAAGCGATATCTTCAGCCCGAAGAGCGAAGCCAGGCTGATTGCGGATTCCTCCTCCGAAGGCAAGATTCTGACCATCAAAAGTGAGCCGCTTTATCAGCACTTTGACAGCGCGTTACACGAAATTTGTGAATGGCTGGAAAAGCATATGCGTTAACTTAACAGTTGCTAATTCCTAACGTTTTGCTAAAAAGGATCGTCTTTCTATGGAGGTTGTACTATGACGTTACCAAGTGGTCATCCTAAAAGCAGGCTAATGAAACGTTTCGGTACGCTGGGGCCGTACATTAGAGAAGGGAAATGCGAGAACGACCGCTTTTTCTTTGACTGCTTAGCTGTTTGTGTGAACGTGAAGCCCGCACCGGAGAAGCGTGAATTCTGGGGCTGGTGGATTGAGTTGCAGGCTGAAGACGAGCGTTTTACCTATGTTTATCATTTCGGTTTGTTCGATAAAGATGGCATCTGGAAAGCGCAAAACATTAAAGATGCTGAAGTACGTGAGAAGCTTGAGACGACGTTGAAAGGGTTCCACAAGAATCTCAACAAGATGATCGAAGAGATGTCCCTCAGACTGGAGCCTGCTGATGATTTCAGCGAGGAACCGGTAAAGCTCTCCGCCTGACACCTTCTGTACTACCCATTCCCACGATGAATACTGCTATTATAGCGTTATGCCGGTTGGCATAACGCTTCTCCCCTGTTACAAAGACAACGAAGCATTTCTTATTTCACCTTAATGGAAAGACTAATGAGTGGCAGTCAGACACTGGTTGTAAAACTGGGCACCAGCGTGCTCACTGGCGGTTCACGCCGCCTCAACCGTGCTCACATTGTTGAGCTTGTCCGCCAGTGCGCGCAACAACATGCGGCAGGGCACCGGATTGTGATTGTAACGTCGGGCGCGATTGCCGCCGGGCGTGAACATCTTGGCTACCCCGAACTCCCCGCCACCATTGCTTCCAAACAGCTGCTGGCTGCCGTCGGGCAAAGCCGTTTAATCCAGCTCTGGGAGCAATTGTTTTCGATTTATGGCATCCACATTGGTCAGATGCTGCTGACGCGTGCCGATATGGAAGACCGTGAGCGTTTCCTTAACGCCCGCGACACCATGCACGCGCTGCTCGATAACCGTATCGTACCGGTCATTAACGAGAATGATGCGGTGGCGACGGCGGAGATCAAAGTCGGCGATAACGACAATCTTTCCGCGCTGGCTGCCATTCTGGCCGGTGCCGATAAACTGCTGCTGCTGACTGATCAGAGCGGGCTTTTCACCGCCGATCCGCGCACCAATCCAGAAGCCGAACTGATCCGCGAAGTCATGACGATTGATGACGAACTGCGTGGCGTGGCGGGCGACAGTGTTTCCGGTCTGGGCACCGGCGGTATGGCGACCAAATTGCAGGCCGCGGATGTCGCGTGCCGTGCGGGTGTCGACACTATTATTGCTGCGGGCAGCCTGCCGGGCGTGATTGGCGATGTGATTAACGGCGTTTCCGTCGGCACGCGCTTCCACGCAATGGAAACCCCGTTGGAGAACCGCAAACGCTGGATCTTCGGGGCACCCCCTGCCGGTGAAATCACCATCGACGACGGCGCGGTTTCCGCCATGATGGAGCGCGGCAGTTCCCTGCTGCCAAAAGGTATCCGCGAAGTGAAAGGCGATTTCTCGCGTGGCGAAGTGATCCGCATCCGCAACCTGAACGGGCGTGACCTCGCGCACGGTGTCAGCCGCTACAACAGCGATGCGATGCGCATGATTGCCGGTCATCACTCTCAGCAGATCAGCGAAATTCTCGGTTACGAGTACGGCCCGGTTGCCGTGCATCGTGACGACATGATTGTCAGTTAAGGAGTAATACATGCTTAACGAGATGGGCAAGGCCGCGAAAGCCGCGTCCTGGCAGCTCTCCACCCTCAGCACTGCGCAGAAAAACCGTGCCCTGATGCTGATGGCCGATATGCTCGAAGCCAACAGCCAGAGCATTATTCTTGCCAACGAACTCGACATGGCCGCCGCACGTGAAAGCGGGATGAGCGAGGCATTATTAGACCGCCTGCTGCTTACGCCCGCGCGCTTATCAGCGATTGCCAGCGACGTGCGTGATGTCTGCCGCCTGAGCGATCCGGTCGGGCAGGTGATTGATGGTTCGCAGCAGGACAGCGGTTTACGTCTCGAGCGCCGCCGTGTACCGCTCGGCGTGATCGGCGTGATTTATGAAGCCCGCCCGAACGTGACTATCGACGTTGCCAGCCTGTGTCTGAAAACCGGTAACGCCGTTATTCTGCGCGGCGGTAAAGAAACGCACCACACCAATCAGGCGACGGTTAACGTCATTCAGATGGCGCTGGAAGAGTGCGGATTGCCGAAAGCGGCCGTTCAGGCGATTGAAAGCCCGGATCGCGCACTGGTAGCGGAACTGCTGCGTCTGGATAAATACGTCGACATGCTGATCCCACGCGGTGGTGCGGCGCTGCACAAACTGTGCCGCGAACAGTCCACTATTCCGGTGATCACCGGCGGTATCGGCGTGTGTCATACCTTTGTGGATGAAAGCGCTGATTTCGACAAAGCGCTGACCGTGCTGGAAAGCGCGAAAGTACAGCGTCCGAGCGCCTGTAACAGCCTGGAAACCGTGCTGGTTCATCAGGCGATTGCAGAACGTTTTCTGCCGGAGCTGAGTGGTCGTATGCACCGTGCGGGCGTCACGCTGCACGCCAGCGAATCCGCCATGCCGCATCTGCAAAACGGCCCGGCGAAAGTGCTGGCGGTGACCGAAGAAGATTACTCGGATGAATGGCTGTCGCTGGATCTGAACGTTACCGTCGTCGCCGATCTGGACGCCGCCGTGGCGCATATCCGCACCTACGGCACCGAACATTCGGATGCGATCCTCACCCGTTCCATCAGCAGCGCTGACAGATTCGTACGTGAAGTGGATTCTTCGGCCGTTTATGTCAACGCCAGCACCCGTTTCACAGACGGCGGACAGTTCGGTTTAGGCGCAGAAGTAGCGGTCAGCACGCAAAAACTGCACGCCCGCGGCCCGATGGGATTAGAAGCCCTGACGACGTATAAATGGATTGGTTATGGCGACGATTTAGTGCGTCCGTAACGGTCAGCACCGGTGGATTTTTAGTCATGAAGCCGGTGCTAAATCCCTATTTCGCATAGGGTGACGAGAAAAACAGCAAACGCACTTCAGGGGGCTTGACGGCAGCGTCAGATTTCACTAATTTAGCACCCCGTAGTTCCCCGGTAACACTTCAAAAAGCCGACTTAGCTCAGTAGGTAGAGCAACTGACTTGTAATCAGTAGGTCACCAGTTCGATTCCGGTAGTCGGCACCATTTTTAAGATCCTAATCCCAGAAATATCAAAACGTTAATATTCTACGCTCCGGCGATGTCCTGCTGTTATCAGCCCGCTTTTTCACGCCAAAATAAACTCAATATCCATAACGTGCGCAGGGTGATTAAGATCTCACCAAACGTTCTGTCAGAGCCTTGACGGGCGCCGTCGGTAAGGAATAAGTTGTCACTCCGTAGTCTTCCGGCAATCCCTCAAAAAGCCGATATAGCTCAGTGGGTAGAGCAGCGCATTCGTAATGCGAAGGTCGTAGGTTCGACTCCTATTATCGGCACCAATTAGTGTTCCAGATTATCCCTTCAGGAAATAAAGGTTAGCTCCGACATTATGTTGATCAAAAGACTCAAGGAAGCGCGTCTGCGTTCGGGACTTTCTCAGTACAAACCTGGTGTACTCGCGGGGCTCGATGAAGCTTCTGAATCAATATGAGAAGGGCAAGCATCAGCCCGATCAGGATACGGTGAGCCGAATCGCCAAAGTATCAGATGTGCCCGTTGCCTATTTTTATGCAGAGTAAGACGAGCTGGCTGCGCTGATTATTGAATTTCATGAAAGTAAAAAGCCGTCTGATACTGTTCAATCTTAGGAATCACCGGCTATCAGCCAGAAACTGTAAGCCTTTGCCCGGCTATGTACAAAAGGCAAAATTTCATTGCCTGACTGTTTTCCTGGCAGGGCATATACAAGCGGCAGATAGAAATCTCTGCCGTTTCTAACCCCGTCGCTCATTCCCCCTAAACCGTCAACTCCCTCGCATAACGAATAAAATCCGCCAGAGCTTTATTTTTTTGGTGTCGCTGCCAGCTCAGGGTCAGGGTGGATGTCGCGCCTGAGTCGGTCAGGAAGCAGTAGTTCACGTCGGGGATCATCACCGATCTCTGCGTTTCCGGCACCAGCGCGACGCCCATTCCCATTGAGACCAGCCCGATAGCCACTGACACATCCCGCGTAAACTGAATTTTCTGGGGGACAAATCCGGCTTTCTGGCAGGCGTTCATCGCGGACCACCCAAGGCCGACGCCGGGCGGATCTCTCTGGATAAGGAAAGGGCATTCGGAAAGTGAGGAAAGGGCGATTTTTTGATCGGAAGCCAGCGGATGATTGCGCGGGAGAACGGCAATCAGCGGGCGGGTTGCGACGTCAAGATATTCCAGTTCCGGGTACTTCGGTACCGGCGAGCGGACGAGGGCGATATCAAGTTGATAATTGAGCAGAAGTGTTAGCTGCTCGTGAACGTTATGTTCTTCAATAACGATCTCAATATCCGGTTTTTTCTTGCGGTAACCATTAATTAACAGCGCCAGCGCCGGATCCAGAATCGACGATCCGACGTAGCCGAGCTTCAGCTGTCCTTTAAAACCCTGCCGTAAACTGCGCGCATTTTCGAGAAATTTCTCGTAATGGTTGATGGCAATCCGCGCTTCTTCTACCAGCTGCTGCCCCTCGAAAGTCAGCGCCACATGGCGCTTGTCGCGGGTAAAAAGCGGTATCCCCAGTGACTGTTCGAGCGCCTTGATGTGCTGGCTTAATGCGGGCTGCGCGATGTTGAGTTGCAGGGCGGCTTTACCAAAATGCAGCACTTCTGCCAGCACCACAAATGAGTGTAATTGTCGGTAATCCATACGTTCTCCGTGTCGTTTTTCTCATAGTAATCCCTTATCAAAGAGCCGGGTAATGTTATTGGACTCTTATCACCGATTCTTTGCAAACTGACCGGGCAGCGGCAAAGAAGCACATTCCGCTGCACCCCCGATTACCTGACTTTAAGGGCCATTGAGATGTCTGAAGAACAAAAAAAAGTGACTGATCTCCGTTCCGCACTGGAGGTCTTAAGCCAGTACGACGACGAACTGATCTACACCGATGAACCCGTGGATCCGATCGCGGAATTATCTGGTGTATACCGCTACGTAGGCGCCCACGGCACCGTTAAACGTCCGACCCAAATCGGTCCGGCAATGATCTTTAATAAGGTCAAAGGCTATAACGACATGCGGGTGCTGATTGGCCTGCTGTCTTCACGCAAACGCGTGGCTCGTCTGTTCGGCACCACACCGGAAAATCTGGCGTTTATGCTGAAAGATTCCGTGTCGAATCCTATCGCGCCCATCGTTATTCCACGCGAAAAAGCGGTGTGTCAGGAAGTGGTTCATCTGGCGACTGACCCGGATTTCGATATTCTGAAAATCCTGCCAGCGCCGACCAATACGCCGGAAGATGCCGGTCCGTATTTCACCCTCGGCATGTGCTACGCCTCCGACCCGGAAACCAGTGAGCATGACGTCACCATTCACCGCCTGTGCGTGCAGAGTAAAGATGAAATCTCCATGTATTTCGTGCCGGGCCGTCATCTGGACGTGTTCCGTCAGAAAGCCGAAGCGGCCGGTAAACCACTGCCAATTTCAATCAGCATCGGTGTGGATCCGGCGATTGAAATCGGTGCGTGCTTTGAGCCGCCAACCACGCCGCTGGGTTTTGACGAACTGTCCATCGCGGGAAGCCTGCGCAATCAGGCCGTAGAACTGGTGGATTGCCTGACCGTGAATGCGCGTGGTATCGCTAACGCCGAAGTTGTGATTGAAGGCGAACTGCTGCCGAACTACCGGGTTCGCGAAGACCAGAACACCAATACCGGCAAAGCGATGCCTGAATTTCCGGGTTATACCGGTGCCGCGCAAGCCGAAGTGCCTGTGATTAAAGTGAAAGCGATCACTCACCGCCGCCATCCGATCCTGCAAACCTGTATCGGGCCGAGCGATGAACACACCAATATGGCGGGCATTCCGACTGAAGCCAGTATTTTGCAGATGGTTGAACGCGCGCTGCCGGGCTTTGTGCAGAACGTTCACTGTCCGTCACCGGGTACCGGTAAATACCTGGCGGTATTGCAGGTGAAAAAACGTTTTGCGGCTGACGAAGGTCGTCAGCGTCAGGCGGCACTGCTGGCGTTCTCAGCGTTCTCCGAGCTGAAACACGTCATGCTGGTGGATGAAGATGTCGATATCTTTGATCTCAATGACGTTATCTGGGCGATGACCACCCGCTATCAGGGCGATGTCAGCACCATCTTTATTCCGGGCGTGCGCTGCCATCCGCTCGATCCGTCATCCGATCCGGCTTTCAGCCCGTCGGTGCGCGACCACGGTATTGCCTGCAAAACCATTTTCGACTGCACAGTACCTTATAACCTGAAAGCGAATTTCCACCGCAGCGAGTTCCTCGAAGTGGACGTAAACCGCTTTATCCCGGGTTTTACTAAAAAGTGATCAGTAATAAACAATAAGGAAACAGCATGTCAGGGTCTGCATTAAAGGCACCACAGAAACCCCGCGTTATCGTCGGGATCAGTGGCGCGTCCGGGTTCTCTTATGGCGTTCAGGCGTTGCGTTACCTGCGCCAGCTGGATGTGGAAACGCATCTGGTGATCTCCCCGGCGGGGCACCTCAACCGTGAGCACGAAACCACGCTGACTGAAACGGATGTGGCGGAACTGGCGGATGTGGTTTATCCCTTCCGCGCGGTGGGGGCGGCGATTGCCAGCGGGTCATTCCGCACGCTCGGCATGCTGGTGGCGCCTTGTTCGATGCATACCCTGGCGGCTATTTCGACCGGCCTGACGGATAATCTGCTGACGCGGGCGGCTGATGTCGTATTAAAAGAACGGCGCCGGTTGGTACTGATGGTGCGTGAAACGCCGCTGCATGCGGGGCATCTGCGCAACATGCAACAGGTGACGGAGTCCGGCGCAATTGTTTTTCCGCCGGTGCCTGCCCTGTACGCAAGGCCGACAACTGTTGAAGAAATTATTGCGCATAGCGTGGCGCGCGCGCTGGGTCTGCTGGATCTGGACTGTGCCGATTTGCCTCGCTGGGGTGAAAACATGAAGTTAATGACCAGGAGTAAAGACTCATGATTATCGGACCTTATATCAACGGCTCCGCCGTATTGATTGGCGGCATTGTCGGCGCGGTGCTCAGTCACCGCCTGCCGGAGCGCATCCGTACGTCTATGCCCTTGATTTTCGGCGCGGCGTCCATGTGTATGGGCGTCGTTCTGGTGGTAAAACTCAGCCATATGCCGGTGATGGTGCTGTCGGTGATCCTCGGCGCGCTGCTCGGTGAACTGTGTTATCTGGAAAAAGGCATCGGCAAACTGGGCAGTAAAGCCCGCAGTCTGGTTGAGGTGTTTGTGAAATCCGATCCGGGCGATCAGGAATCTCAGGAGAAATTCCTGCAAAGCTACGTGGCAATCATTGTGTTGTTCTGCGCCAGCGGCACCGGGATTTTCGGGTCGATGCACGAAGGCATGACCGGCGACACCAGCGTGCTGATTGCCAAATCGTTTCTGGATTTGTTCACTGCGGCGATCTTTGCCACCACGCTCGGTTTTGCCGTCGCCGTGGTGGCGGTTCCGCAATTAATCATCCAGCTGCTGCTGGCGTACGGTGCGGTGTTTATCCTGCCGCTGACCACGCCCGCCATGCAGGCCGATTTCTCCGCCGTTGGGGGTGTACTGATGTTCGCGACCGGTTTTCGAATCTGCGGTATTAAGATTTTCCCGGTGGCCAATATGTTGCCCGCGCTGTTACTGGCGATGCCAATATCCGCCCTGTGGACTCACTTTTTCTAACTAAGCAGCAGACAGTAACAGACGTTAAACCGCATGTTCGGGCGACTGCGCGTGCGGGAAATAAAAATGATGGATGACGTTATTTCAGAAAGCCATGTTTGAAAATTAAATACACCAGTGATTTCAATCGCACGCGGTGGCTTGCTGCTGCGTCCTTTCTGAGAATGACAGGGATCCAGGGACTGGAAATAATGCGTTTTTATCTAAGAAGAAACAGGTTCTGTCATGATAAAAAATAAACTTTCCGTTACGCTGGCATTATTAATGCCTTTGACTTCCTTTGCAGCAGAAACGATTAATTCCGCACCAGAAGTTTTAAAAGTTACCTCATCCGCCGATGATGGCAGCGCAGGCACATTGCGCTGGGCACTGGAGAAAAATAACCAGAACGCCGGACATTATCGCATTGAGCTTCAGTCCCCCGATAATCAGCCGCTAGTGATTAAACCGGTTAAACCGCTGCCGGAAATTCTCGGGCCGGTGGATATCATAAATCTCGACTGGCAGAAAAATGGCAAATACGCTGCCATCGACGGTTCCGGTTATATCAAAGGCAGCGAACCGCAATCCTGTCCGGGTGCGGTCAGCGGCCAGTATGGCGCAAACGTCCGCACTACCACCATGCCAGGTCTTGTTTTACGCGATACCCATGACGTGACTTTGCAGGGCATCGAAGTCCGCAACTTCTGCATCGGCATTCTGATTAACCGCGCTAAAAATAACGTCATCGAAGACAGCCGTATCGTGGGCAACCACGGTGGTGCTGGCATCATGATGACCGGCGATGACGGCAAAGGGAATTCCACCGCGACCACCACCGAGCGTAATAAAATTATCCGTAATACCTTCATTAATAATGGTGATGCGATGGAAGCGACGCGCGGTGCGTCATTTAACCTGATTGCGGAAAACTTTATTACGACCGACGACGTAAATAATAAAGAACCTTCTCAGGGGCTGGAAATGCTGTGGGGGAATGATAACGAAGTGCTGCATAACCATTTTGAAAACTATTCCGACGGCGTGCAGCTTAACTGGGGGAACCGCAATTATATCGCCGGTAATACCTTCACCAATCTGTCCTCTGCCGTCACGCTGAGCGGCACCGGAAATATCGTCGACAGCAATATCATGACCGGCAACCGCGTAGCCGTTTCCGTGCGTCCGCAGGGCGAACCGGGTAAAAATGGCGCGTTCGGCATCAACCGCATCACCGGACCTGCGGTGAACCGCATTACGGCTAACATCATGGTTGATAACGGTAAACCGGTTAAACGCTGCTTTGCCGGCGGCAGTTGTCTGGACGGTTTTGCAGGCGCTATCGTCTTTAACGTGCCGGGTCTGGAACACGCGGCCTTCACCGGCAACCGTGGCGGCGGTATCAGCAACGACACCAGCAAACTCGAAAAAATCTGCGCGATTGACGGCCCGTCAGCAGACTGCGAGAAAACCCCGAATAAAGATCAGCAGGCTCCGGCGATTACCCGCGTAAGCCGCAGCCAGAACGCGCTGACCATCGACGGTCAGGTGAAAGGCGAAGCCAATACGCTGTACCGCGTTGAGTTCTTCTCCAACAGCAAATCCACACAGGATGAAGCTGAAAATTATTTGGGTTATCAGATGGTGCCCATCAATGCCAAAGGACAGGGCGTCATTCACGACCAGATTAACGTCGCGGCAGATTTGCAGGTGGCGAATGTTACCTCAACCGCCACTACCAGCGACGGTGCCACTTCCACACTGAGTAAACCGGTTGCGCTGAAGTAAAACTTTTGTCCTGACAACGTGCATTCCCTGCAAATAAAAAACGTCGCCGGCTGGATTTTCCACCCGGCAGACGCGTCACGATGGTCAACAGGAAAAACGATAATGAGTTTAACCAAAAGTTTATTAGCTCTTTCCCTATTACTCAGTCTCCAGGGTACCGCGATGGCTGCCCAAACCAGTGCACCAGAGGCGGCAGTCTTGCAACGCCACGCGGTGCCTATCACCATTCGTAATACTGTGATTGGCGAAGGCGTGCCAAAAATCATCATTCCGACAACCGGAAGCACGGCAGAACAGGTCCTGGCCCAGGCTAAATCTATCGGCGCTGACGCCGATGCATCCCTGATTGAATACCGTATCGACTACCTGGATTTCGCCACTGATGCCGCCAAAGTGGGCGCATTAGGCAAACAGGTTGCCGCGGCCGCTGACGGTAAACCGCTGATCCTGACGTTCCGCACACAGACAGAAGGTGGCGTGAAAAGAATCAGCGATAAAGCGTATGGCGACTTGTATCTGTCGCTGACCAAAGACCATTTCATCGATATTCTCGACGTCGAAATGTTCCGCGATGCAAAAGTGGTTAAGGAAGTCGTTACCGCCGCACACAAAGCGGGGATCAAAGTGGTGATGTCCAGCCATGATTTCCACAAAACGCCATCGGTCGCCGAAATCGTTACCCGACTGCGCAAGCAAGACAGCATGGGCGCGGATATCCTGAAAATCGCCGTGATGCCGCACAATCCTGAAGATGTTGTCACCCTGATGGACGCCACTGCGCAGATCCGCGATAAGTATTCCCTCAAACCGTTGCTGACCATGTCGATGGGCGGTCTGGGTGCGGTATCGCGTCTTTCCGGTGAAGTATTTGGCGACGATCTCACCTTCGGGATGCTTGGCACGCCGTCGGCACCGGGGCAGATAGAAGCACATCAGCTGGACGTAGAAATGCAAACCCTGCACGCCGCTATCGCAAACCACTGATATTCCTGCGGCAGAGCGTTTACCGCCTCTGCCGTTTTTCAGTCTGTTCATCCCTTTCCTGCCCGCTTCAGAACGCGATCGCACATTTAGTTAACGGTCATTAAATAAATATCTTGCACAAAGTCTCATCAGCCCTTAGTATTTACTTATCGAACGTTAATTAATAAATAACGTTGACCTGAAACCGGGGTTTCTGAAGAAGGCATCCCAAACTAAATTAACGAACAGGAATTAACATCATGAAAAATATCGCAATGACCATCGCCGCTCTGACTCTGGCTACCGCTTCATTCACCACTCTGGCAGCAACTGAGGTTCAGTCCGCACCTGCCGGTCAGCAAACCATAGGTGTGGTCAGCGCATCAACATACGGTTCACTGCCAAGCCTGCAATCACAACTGAATGCCAAAGCTGAACAAGCCGGTGCAAGTTCATACCGCATCATCGGTGCTTCCGGTAATAACCAGATGTACGGTACTGCTGAACTGTATAAATAAGATGTCACAGTAATAAGCAGAAGAGGCGGCGGTTGCCGCCTTTTTCGTGTCTGCAATTTACGAAATCATGCCGTGCTCAATGATACTTGTGGAAATAGTTATTGCGGATCTTGCGGTTGATAAAGCCATGGAGGCCGCTGCCTGCTTTCGCCATCGCTTTCATGCGGTCCACATCTGCCAGACCGGGGCGAATGGAGTTGTAGATGTAATGCCAGCCATCTTTAAACTTCACCGTAATTGAATCTTCCGTTGTTAAAAAAGCGACGATACCCGAATTACCTCCACGATTTTGGTACCTTTCCATTCCCACCTCCCTGCCAGTGACATTCGATTTAAGCCAAATTATCTTATCCACGAACTTTTTCCGTTTATGTGAGCCACTCGGCTTTTTTAAATGTATCGGATGTTTGCAGGAGGTCGAATCTGCTTAAGCCGTCTCTGTGGTCAGTATCCGGAAACTGACGGCCTGAGGTTTAATGAAAGCTCAGGTAAAAATGATCGTATAACGCCTTTATCCGCAATCTGCGGTAATCCTCAATGACGGGCTTTATCCGCAGATTGTGGTGTCCGGAATGCGGCGTTTTGACTTCCACCACCTGACATCCTGCGGCCTGAACTGACGTTAATCCTGCGATTGAATCCTCAAACCCGATACATTCTGACGGCTCAACGCCGAGGCGGCTGGCACCCAGCAAAAATGGCTGCGGATGAGGTTTTCCCCAGGTGATGTTTTCACTGGTGATCAGAATTGGCGGGGGAGGCAGAGCTGAACAGGCGATCCGTGCAGATGCGACGTTGAATGATCCTGAAGTCACGATCCCCCACGGCACACCCAATGTATTTAATTGCGCAAGAAATTCCCTGGCGCCGGGCAATGCGGTAATACCTTCGGTATGCGTCGCCTCATAATCTTCCAGTGTCAGGAAAATATCCTGCAACTGGGCTTCTCCGGCATCCGGAAGAAAA
This sequence comes from Rahnella contaminans, assembly GCF_011065485.1. NCBI lineage: Bacteria > Pseudomonadati > Pseudomonadota > Gammaproteobacteria > Enterobacterales > Yersiniaceae > Rahnella > Rahnella contaminans. The sequence continues at coordinate 1,984,846 of NZ_JAADJS010000001.1, read as the reverse complement.
TGTCTTAACGTCGCCATCGCTGGTTTTCCGTGCAAAAAGCGGCGCACTTCTTCGATATCGAGTCCGTATTGCGCAGCCCAACGATTCCATGAGTGTTCGACAAAATCGAGAGAAGTCACGAGTGTTCCATCCAGATCAAACATCAGCGCGTTGCAGTGCATATTGCCACTCCGTTGAAAAATGTCTGACCTTATCTTAGTGAGCAATATGACAATTAAAATAGTAATAAAACGGCCTTTATATAAATAAAATGACCTCTCTGTGTTTTTTACAACCTGTGATGAAGATCCCAAAAAATGATCGGAGAATAAATTTATAAATTATTTATTAAAAATCATAGTATTAAACGTGTAATTCTAAAAGGTTAAATTGGGATGACAATCACACTTTTACAACGATGAAATTCAGCTACAGCAAAGGATACAAAATTACTATATTCAGGCTTGCATTCTCCCACGAGGATAGAGTCATGGATGGCAAATAATAAAATGTCGTCAAATATTCTCAACGCGGAGTAGATATGGCTGAGCAATTAATTTATCGCTGTAAATTGAACGAGGGGATCCATGCCCGTCCTGCCGGACATATTGAGCGCTTGTGCAATACCTTTCGCGCGGAGATTTTCTGGAAAAACTCCCGTACCGGGATAACCGCCAATGCAAAAAGTGCGCTGGCGCTTGTGGGTACAGATACGCTATTGAACGATCTCTGTGAGATTGCTTTTTGTGGTGAAGATGAGTTTGATGCCAGCCTGCAACTTTCTGACTTAATGGAAAAATTATTGTTTCTGGAAGAGGCGGTGCAGGAAGATTCCCCGATAACGGCGTCACCGGTGCCACGTACTCTGCGTGAATTACATCCGGCTTGTTTTCACGGTACCCGGATCTGTGGTGGGGTTGCGATTGCGCGTCCGTTGATTTGTCAGAGCATAAGTTTTGCTCAACTTGAAAATCAGGCTCCTAAAGAATTCCTCGGGGAAAAAGAAGAAATATTACGTTTCCGCGCCGGGATCAATATGCTGAAAAAAGAAAAAATCCTGCGTCTGGAAAATATTTCAGGCGTGGAGCGCGATATTGTTGAGGCTCATTTGTCTGTGATTAACGATATTACGTTTTCAACACAGGTTGAAGATAATATCCATCAGCACCTGAATGCTTATTCTGCCGTAGTTTCTGCCGCAAGTGTGTTCAGTGAAATTCTCAGTCGTTCCGCCAGTAAATATATCCGCGAGCGCGTGCTGGATGTTATGGATATTACCCAGCAGATCCTGATGAAAATTCACGCTGAACTGGTTTTGCCACACTCAGAACTCCGTCTTACAGAACCCACTCTTCTTATTGCCGACCGGCTGACACCGGGAAAGTTTTTAGCGCTCGATAAATCATTTCTGGCGGGATTGGTGCTCTCTCATACCGGCAAAACATCACATACCGCAATTCTGGCCCGTTCTTTGGGGATCCCGACTATCACTGACCTTGATGATGCGCTTCTGGCGGGTGACACACGGCAGGTCATGGTGCTTGATGGCAACCTCGGCTTGCTTATTCCCGCACCGGATGCGGCCGTTCTCGGTTATTACGAAAGCGAACTTGCGGTGTCTGCGGTAAAGCAGCAACAAATGCTGGCAAAGGTGTCTGAGCCTGCACTGACCGCTGATGGCCATCGTCTGGAAGTGCTGGCCAATATTGGCAGCAGCGCTGAAGTGGAAAACATTTTTCGCTTTGGCGCTGAAGGGATCGGGTTATACCGGACTGAAATGGCTTTCATGGATCGCCCGCAGCCTCCTTCGGAAGAAGAGCTTTTCTGGCATTACAGCAAAGTGCTGCAAAGGGCAAATGGAAAGCCTGTGATATTTCGTACGATTGACATCGGCGGGGATAAACCGGTTGAGTATCTGAATATTCCAGAAGAAGAAAATCCTTTTCTCGGTTATCGGGCGATCCGTATTTATCCAGAGTTTATCGGTCTGTACAGGACGCAGTTGGCGGCTATTTTGCGCGCCTCGGCAGAGGGGAATGCAAAAATAATGATCCCGATGATTGCTTCTGTTGAGGAAGTCATCTGGTGTCGCAGCGTGCTGGAAGAGGTCAAAGCAGAACTGAAATTGCGCGCTCTGCCATTTAACGATGCCATCGAAATGGGCGTCATGCTCGAAGTGCCTTCCGTGTTGTTTGCCGTTACCGAAATTGCCCGACATGCCGATTTTTTCAGTGTTGGCAGTAATGATCTTACCCAATATCTTTTTGCCGCCGATCGTGGAAATACGCGGGTTGAGAAGGTTTATGACCATTATTCTCCGGCTTTCCTTCGTGCCCTTAAATTTGCTGTGGATGGCGTACACCGGGAAGGACGGTGGATAGGCATTTGCGGTGAGCTGGCGGCGGATCCCCTTTTATTGCCCGTGCTGGCCGGGCTCGGATTCGACGAATTAAGTATGAGCGCTTCGGCGATCCCCGCGATTAAAAATGATATTTCAGGGCTGAGCCTGGTGAAATGTCGGTCGCTGGTGGCGAAAGTTTTGGCCGCCGGGAATTCCTCTGAAGTGAAATCTCTTCTCATCAGCCCGGATGTGGCTGTAGATATTCCCCGCGTAATTCTGACACATGACTGTATTTTGCATAACGTTGCGGCCGGCAGCCGTAATGAAGTGATTAAAACATTAACGGACAACCTCTGGTTACAGGGCAGAACGGCGAATCGTGAAAAACTGGCTGAAGATATCTGGAAGCGTGAGGATTCATTCCCTACGGCCGTGGGATTTGGTTTTGCAATACCGCATACGAAGTCAGATTTTATTTCTCACTCAACCATCAGTATTGCCAAATTACAGGAGTCCGTTCAGTGGGCAGAACAGTCCGTGAATATTGTCATTATGCTGACTATTCGCAAAGACAGCACCGACAATGACCATATGAAATATTTCTCCCGGCTCGCCCGAAAAATAATGAATGAGGATTTCCGAAATGAAATAAGCCGCAGTGAAACGGCCAGTGAAATTTATAAGGCAGTCTCTCAGGCAATAGACGTTGAATTCTAATTATTAAAATAATCATTACCTCTCACCCTACATGAGGTCTCTATGCTCAGTTTATTGAAAAATACCAAGCGCCATTTTATGACCGGCGTTTCATACATGATCCCCTTCGTGGTTGCCGGAGGGGTGTTGCTGGCATTGTCGGTGATGTTGAACGGGAAGGCCGCCCTACCTGATCAGGGTTTTCTTAAAGCTATGTCGGTTATTGGCATCGCAGGCCTGAGCCTGTTTATCCCAATTCTGGCTGGATTTATCGCCTACTCAATGGTGGAAAAACCGGGTATCGCGCCGGGAGCTATCGGCGGTTATCTGGCGAACCAGATGGGCGCAGGATTTCTCGGTGGCATGCTGGCGGGGATAATCGCCGGGCTGGTGGTCTGGATGCTGCTGCAAATAATTGCCCGCCTGAAAGTGCCTGATTTCCTGCGTATGGTTCTGCCGATTTTCGTGATCCCTCTGGTCGGTACCTTTATTACCGGCATCGCGATTTATTACGTGGTCGGGGATCCGGTGGCCTGGATCATGAAATCATTGAGCATCTGGCTGGCAGGAATGCAAGGTGCATCCTTTGTGGTTCTGGGGATTATTCTTGGATGCATGATCACCTTCGACATGGGCGGGCCGGTCAATAAAACCGCCTTCTTCTTTGCCGTAGCGCTCATCACCACCAATCCACAGCTCATGGCCGCTGTCGCGGTTCCTGTCTGCACGCCTCCGCTTGGCCTTGCGCTGGCGACATTCTTCTTTAAAGGCATTTTTAATGATGAAGAGCGTGAAGCGGGCAAGCCTGCTTTCGTCATGGGGCTTATCGGCATTAGTGAAGGCGCCATTCCCTTCGCCGCCGCTGACCCGATGCGCGTCATTCCGGCCAATATGTTCGGCGGAGCCGTCGGATCCATCATCTCATTGTGGTTTGGGGCAACCAATGCCGCGCCCTGGGGCGGGTTAATCGTTCTGCCAATTATCGGCAATCCAGTGGGCTATGTTATCGCCGTGATTTGTGGGTCAGTCGCAACAGCAATCGCCGTCAAAGTTTTGAAAACCTTAATGAAACCGAAGTTTAAAACAGAGAAAGAACTCGATATTTCTTTCGATTGATTAATAACTGGAGAAACTATGAAAAACACACTCAAGCAGTATGTTGACTACATCGTTAAAGGCGGAAAATCCTCAATGCTCGGGATTGGGCCGATGTCACCTGCATTGATTCAGGCCTGTTTCGAACTGGGTAAAGAGAAAGATTTACCCCTGATGTTTATTGCCAGCCGCAACCAGGTGGATGCCGATGAGTTCGGTGCCGGGTACGTGAATAACTGGGATCAGTTCCGTTTTGCCGCCGATCTGAAAGCGGTCGCGGAGAAAGTGGGCTTCGACGGCGATTACTTCCTGTGCCGCGACCATGGAGGCCCTTGGCAGCGTGATAAAGAACGTAAAGATCATATTCCCGAAAGTGAAGCCATGGTACTGGCGCGCCGTTCTTACGAAGTGGATATGGATGCCGGTTTCGATCTGCTACACATTGACCCGACGAAAGATCCGTATGTCGTTGGCCAAGCCATTGATATCGAAATTGTTCTGCAACGCACAGTGGAACTCATTCAGTTCTGTGAAGATTATCGTCAGAAAAAAGGGCTTAAGCAGTTTTATTATGAAGTAGGAACCGAAGAGACCAATGGTGGGCTGACATCCATTGAAGTGTTTGAAGAGTTTATTATCGAACTCAATACGCGTCTTGATGTGGCCGGTTTGCCACGCCCGCTATTTATCGTGGGCCAGACGGGCACCCTGACACGCCTGACGCGTAACGTCGGTCATTTTAATGATGTTCAGGCCAACCAGTTGTCGGACATCAGTAACCGCTACGGTGTCGGCTTGAAAGAGCATAACGGTGATTATTTGCCGGATGATATTCTGCTCAAACATCCGGGGTTGGGTATTACGGCCATGAACGTAGCTCCGGCTTATGGCACCTGGGAAACCCGCGCGTATCTGACACTGCATGAAGTGGAGAAAGATCTCGCGTCCAAATCTCTGATCCCGGCTGCGTCGAATTTCAAAACGGTGCTGACCCGAGCCTGTGTGCTGAGCCACAAATGGGAAAAATGGATCACTGATGAACATAAAAATAAATCTGAGGAGCAGATATTCAATGAGCCGGATTTATTAAAAGAAATTCTCGAACTTAGTGGGCATTATAATTACGAGAAAAATGATGTTGTCGCCGAAATGAAAAAAATGTTTTCTAATCTTTCACGTTTCGGTATAGAGCCACAGCGTTATGTGGTGAATAAAATTAAAGATGTTATCCAGAATGAAGCCGAATGCTTTAATATGCCAGGGCTGACAAGTCGCGTATGTAAGGCGTAATTTACACGTTGTATCCTTTCAGGATTTAAAATATGACTCTGTTAATTGCTGTAACGGCATGCCCTACAGGGGTTGCGCACACTTATATGGCGGCGGAAGCATTATTGACTGCTGCGCAGAAAAAGGGGTGGTCAATTAAAGTAGAAACCCAGGGAGCCAGTGGCGTGGAGAATGAATTAAATTCTTCTGATATTGAAAATGCAGATATGGTTATATTGACTAATGATGTCAGCATTAAAAATGAAAACCGTTTTACGCATAAAAAAATAGTCCGCGTAGGTTCCAATACGGCCGTGCGGCACGCGGATAAGATCATGGTAAAAATCGCTGAGAATCTCGGTATTGTTTGAGCGCTCAGGCGCGTTTCCCACCGTAAAGCAGAGCGTTATCTGGCCTGATGCCTCCGAACGCTGAACTTCTGTGAGTCGTGTCGTAAAGCTTGAGTAAAACACAATAACGTTATGTTAATGATTATGTAATAGTGAGGAGTTACCCGGCAGATGCAGGATTTGAGACGCCATGAGCGCATTTATTCAATCGATACTCAGTGAATTCAGCAGCATTTACGCGAATGCCAGTTCGGTATTCGTCGCGAACGGCCGTGCTGAACCGCCGGGAATGGCATATCGCCTGCATTTGCCTCGCCTCGAACTTACGGTGAAAGGGGTAATGAACATGTTGGTGGCCAAAGGCTCTGACAAAATTATTAAATTTGAACAGCCAGTGGGGACCATGACGTATATTCCGGCCAATGGCTGGAATCTTCCTGACTGGTCAACTCCGGTGATTTCATTGTCACTGGTATTCTCACGGCAGGATATTGGTTTTAGCATCATTAATTGGGATGGACATCAGTTCAAAGAGGTCGAGAAATTTGCCTTACAAAATGCCAGTGTGAATATTCGCGAACCTATTCTTCAGCTCATCGAAGAACTTGCCTGGGAGCAGGATTCCACGACGGAAACCTTTTCTCATCTGGTGCTGGCGCTGGTCAATAATATTTATGACCAGCTTAATCATTCGCCTTCTGCAACGCCCAATTCTTCACTGATAGAAGATATTAAACGGTATATCGACAATAATTATGACAGTGGCGTTAATCGGGATTCTGTCGCCGCATTCTTTAATATCTCTCCCAGCTATCTTTCACGGCTCTTTGCAAAATCCTCAGACTGTAAATTTAGTGCATATCTTACGCAGACACGTATCGCTAAATCCAGGCTGTTACTGACGAATACCACGCTGAAGATACGGGAAATTTCTGTGAAAAGCGGGTTCACGGACAACAATTATTTCTGTAAGGTTTTTAAAGAAATCAACGAGTGCACGCCTCTTGAATACAGAAAAATCAACCGTAATCACTCATTCACGAATAAACCTTAAATAAGGAGGCGATATGTCGTTAAAAACAGGAACCTCAAAAATTAATATCCTCGCGATCACCGCCTGCACTACCGGCGTCGCGCATACCTACATGGCCGCAGAAAAGCTCGAAAAGCTTGCCAGGGAGTATGATTTTGGCGTCAAGATTGAAACACAGGGAGTATTGGGGATTAAAAATAAACTGTCTGAAAAGGACATTGAAACCACCGATCTTGTCATTATCGCCGCCGATATTGTCATTGATAACCCTGACCGGTTTACCGGCTGCCGGGTGATCAACGTCAGGATCAGTTCACTGCTCATGAACCCTAACCAAGTGTTGATCACAATTAAAAAAATACTGCATTACCCGAAAGGCAAAACCATTGATATCTGATCTGGGATGCGGTTCTTCCATGATGCCGCACCCTGAAACGGGAAGCTCACTTCCCGCATTCGTCCGCTGTCTTATTTCCCCGGCAACAATCTGCCGCTCATCAGCAACAACAGCGTTTTCACGATAAGCCCGGCCAGCAGAAGATTGGCGAGCGAAAATAAAATCCACGACAAAATCTGCATATCGATGACTTGCCGGCTGTGCCGAAGGCCATGGCGCAGATAAAGTTGGCGGCAACCGTTGGCAGATAAAAACCGGGGGTGGTGGCTTCTGAAGCAAATTCGCCGCGCCAGAGCGGGGCGCAGCGCCAGGCGGAAAATATCAGTTGCCCGGTGGCACCGGCGGTCATCAGCGTGTTCGCCAGCAGCAGGTTGTACGGATGCAAGCCTGTCGAAACCAGCACGCCGCCCGCGGGCAGTAGGCTGATGAAGCTGAACTGGTTATTATTGAGAAACTCTTCGCGCACGGCTTTCGGTTCGGTCAGGCAGCGAACGACGTAAATCAGCGTCAGCGTCAGCCAGATGAAACTTCCGGCAAAGATGAGCATTTCACCCAGCCAGGCGGGCCCCAGTCCCAGCGTGGCGGCATAGCGCCAGGCGCTGCCCAGCCCGAAAACCCCCAGAACCATCCCGAAAAAACTGACGGGAACCCGATGAACAAACTGCGAAAATGACATAGCGATTAACCGGAAGTGAAATGACCGGCAAAGTTTATACGCAAAAAAAGCCCTCAGCGATAAGCCCGGTCAATGTTCCGCTGTAAATCAAAACGCAGGCCAAACGAGGCGCATTTTTAGGAAACCATGAGTAGATAACCGAAAGCGTTGGGGAATAGAATCGCCGCGTTGTCTTACTCTTTCCACGAAGGTTCAGAATGAAAAAACTCTTATTCATCATCATGGTAACAGCGCTGTCGGGCTGTGTGAATCATCATCACGAACCGCAAAGACGTCAGACCGGAATGGCGAATCCGGCGGCGGTTTATTGCCATGAAAGAGGCGGCAGATCGGTGAATATTGAAACGCAGCAGGGCGTCAGGACAGATTGTGTATTTCCTGATGGCAGACACATCGACGAATGGGAGCTGTACCGCCACGACCACCGCTAGGGCAGGATTCTTAGCTCCGCGAAAGGCTTTCCCTGAAAGAGGAAAGCCTTTTTTATGGGTGCGTTGTAAGCGTTCACTAACTGATAGGGAAACGTCATTCCGGCCAGTGCGTTAGCGGTGCCCGGAAGGATATCACCCATGCGGATATACCGCGCCGGAAAGAGAAGAGACAGCGTTTCCGCGACTGCGCCCATTCATCCGTCATTTTCAGAATGAATGCGGCTGTACTCCTGGTTTCTGACGCGGGCAGAACGAACAGATGAGTGCCCGCGCGAGTTTCTGAATATTTCTTAACTGACGGTGGTTTTTTCGAAACCAGTCAGCAGCGCAGATCGGCTCTCCATTTTTGTCATCTGACCGCCATACACGTCGATGGCGCTTTTCAGCCGCATCGCCTGATAGTTCAGCGTTTCAGCCGATTCAGAAGATTGTGCCACCATCCCGGCATTGTCTTGTGTCATGATTTCAATCTGCGCCAGCGACGTATTAATCAGTGAAAGCGCCGATGTCTGCTCGCGGGTGGCGTGACTGATTTCTTTAATCAGCCCCGACATCTGCACCACTTCACCGATAATTTCGCTGATCTGTTGACCGGCGCTTTCTACCATCTGACCGCCGGTTTCAACGCTGTGCATATTCGCTTCGATCAGTGCTTTGATTTCTTTGGCAGCGGTAGCAGAACGTTGCGCCAGCACGCGTACTTCCGAGGCGACCACGGCAAATCCGCGGCCTTCGGTTCCGGCGCGGGCGGCTTCCACGGCGGCATTGAGCGCCAGAATGTTGGTCTGGAAGGCAATGCCGTCAATCACGGAAATAATGTCCACGACTTTGCTGCTGGCCTGCGAAATTGACTGCATCATGCCGATAGTGTCCTGCATGATTTCGCCGCCTTTCTTCGCCACGGATGCGGCGCTGTCCGCCAGTTTGCTGGCCTGAATCACGGTGTCGGCGCTTTGCCCGACGGCACCGGCAATCTCTTCAATCGCCGCAGCGGTTTGCTGAAGATTGGCCGCCGTTTCTTCGGTACGTGCGCTGAGCGCCGTGCTGTTTTTTGACATCAGATTGCTGATATTTGAAATCCCGCCGACCTGCGCCCCGACATCTTCCACCAGAGAATGCAGATTCAGGCCAAACTGATTCACTGAACGCATCAGCAAACCAATTTCATCGACGCGGTTAAAATGCACGGAATCGGCTTTTTTCCCGGAGACTACCTGCTGCGCCTGACCCAGAATCGTTTTTATCGGATTGCGGATTTGTGTTTGCAAAAAGAGATCGGCGAGCAGTAACAGGACCATAGTTGAAATAGCTACCCATGTCTGACCGGTCCCCGTCAGCGGAAATAACAGCGGGAAAATGCCCGCGATAAATAATGGTAAACGTAAACGCCAGCCTACCGGCAGTTTTTGTAATACCGAAACGAGTGAAAATAAACCGGTGCGCACCACCAGACCTTTATAAAACTTCCGGCTTCCGGCATTTTTATCTTTAACTAATTTGTATAATTCTTCTGCGGTTTTAATTTCGTGCTCTGTGGGTTTATTGCGCACGGAAATATATCCCGTCAGTTTATCCTGATGATGTACCGGCGTGACGTTGGCGCGAACCCAATAGTGGTCGCCATTTTTACGGCGGTTCTTCACCAGCCCCGTCCAGCTGTCGCCCTGTTGCAGGGTAAACCACATGTCGGCAAAGGCTTCGACTGGCATGTCCGGATGGCGGACTAAATTGTGGGGTTTGAAGATCAGTTCGTCTTCGGAGAATCCGCTGACATTGATAAACGCGGAGTTCGCATAAATAATCCGGCTGTTGACATCCGTCGTGGACATTAATGTGGTGTCGGGATCTAAACCATATTCCCGTTGTGTCACTGGCATGTTTACGCGCATGAGGAACCTCTGTGTTATTAAATAATATTTAATAACGTTGTTATATTGTTGATTTGCTGTGTTATGACCTGTTTATAACGTCCAAATGATTGTTAGCACACTCCATGACGAAACTACTATGCAATGATTCATTGTTACTGACCAGAAATATTTAAATTACAAAACCAGGTTGGTGGCGTGAGATAATATTAAAGGTTAATTTTATTGTTGAATTAATATAAATGTAATTTTTATGTGGAATGAAAGTTTTAATGTTGATAAAGATAAAAAACTGTATTAAGGCAAATTTCATGCAGGAGGGAGCGGTAATATAACTTAGCAATTCTGAATAACGATTGCGCGCAATAAAAGTACGATTTCAGGGGCGTTTTTCATTCAAGCACAACTGAATGATCCGGCAAATACTGGGCAAATTCTGAAAATGCGCAAGGCGGGCAAATCCGCATCCTCTGACCAGCGATGGGGGCCTTATTTGACGTTTAACCCAATCGTTCTGAATGTGATACTTTAAATTAACAATGTGCCCGCGGGTCAGGCCCGCCGCACTGAATTCAGATCAGCACAGAGGGTTTATGGCGGTCATTTCCGAGCAGATTATTAAACAAGCCAAACAGTTACGCCGTGAACTCCACACCCGGCCAGAGCTGGGTCTGAATGAACATCATACTTCGCGAAAAATCAGTGAACTGCTGCTGTCTTTCGGCCTGGACGTCCACACCGGACTCGCCGGAACAGGTATTGTCGCGACCCTGCGCAACGGCGACGGGCCTTCAATCGGCCTGCGCGCGGATATCGATGCGCTGCCGATTCAGGAACTCAATGATTTCGAACACGTCTCGCAAAATCCCGGCCTGATGCATGCCTGTGGCCACGATGGCCATACGGCGACGTTACTCGGCGCGGCGCGACATCTCAGTGAAAACCGCCATTTTCGTGGCACGGTACATTTCATTTTCCAGCCGGCGGAAGAGAATGCCGGGGGCGGCCAGATGATGGTTAATGAAGGGCTGTTTGAACATTTTCCGATGCAGGAAGTGTACGCGCTGCATAACTGGCCCGGCCTGCCGGTCGGTGAAGTGGCGGTCAGCCAGGGCGCGATGATGGCGTCGCAGGATAATTTTCACATCACGCTCACCGGCAAAGGCTGCCATGCGGCGATGCCGGAACTGGGTGCGGATCCGGTGGTGGCCGGCGCGCAGCTGATTTTGTCGCTGCAAAGTCTGATTTCACGTCGCCTGTCGCCGCTGGAACAAACGGTGATCAGCCTGACGCAATTACAGGCGGGCGAGGCAATCAACGTGATCCCGGAAACGCTGCACATGTCCGGCACGCTGCGCTGCCAGAGCAATGAAACGCGCATGACCTGCTGGCGGTTGATTGAAGAATACGTCAAGTCCGTGCCGCTGCCGTTTGGTGTTACAGGCGAAGTTCGCTGGGAGTTCGGTTATCCGGTCACGAAAAACCATCCGGCGCAGGCCGAAAATGTGCGCGAAGCCGCCGAGCACTCGCCGGGCGTAACAAAAGTGCATTTCAATAATCCGCCCTCGATGGCGGCAGAAGATTTTGCGTATTTGCTTGAGCGGTGTCCCGGGGCTTATTTCTGGCTGGGTGCCGACGGCGCAGAACCTTCCGCGTCGCTGCACAATGCCCGTTTCGATTTTAATGATGATCTCATTCCTCTGGGCATCGGCATCTGGGTAACTCTGGTGGAAAGACAGCTGAAAGATGCAGACGCTTAAACGGCGGACGACGGACTGATAAACGTCCGACACAAAAAAGCCAGGCACATAAGTTGCCTGGCTTTTTTTGTGTTCACTCCGGGCGATCAGATCCCCAGCGCTTTTTTCACCGTGCTTTCTGCCGGTTGACCGTCGCGGGTGGTCACGCCGTTCAGCCAGCCGGTCAGCAGTTCCGGATGTTTCGCCAGTTCGGCGCGGGCGGCGTCTTCCGGGCTTTGCTTGTCATCGAGCACGCGGGTGATGATGGCGTTTTCCAGCGGTACGTTAAATTTCAGCTGCGTGAAGAAACGGTTGAGATTCGGGCACTGTCCGGCAAAACCTTTGCGCGTCACGGTGTTCACCGTCGCACTGCCATAGTTCGCACCAAACCATTTATCGCCACCGCTCAGATACGTCAGCTTAAAGCGCGTGTTCATGGCATGCGGTTCCCAGCCGAGAAACACAATCCATTGCTTGCGATCCACTGCCCGCGTTACCTGCGCCAGCATGCCGCTTTCGCTCGACTCCACCAGATTCCAGTTTTGCAAACCAAAATCATGCTGGTCGATCATCTTCTTAATGTTCTGATTTGCCGGTGCGCCCGGCGCGATGCCGTAGATCTTGTGATCAAACTTATCCGCGTATTTCTCCAGATCGGCGAAATCCTTCACGCCCGCTTTTGCCACGTAATCCGGTACGGCCAGCGTAAATTTGGCCGCCGGTAAATTAGCGCCGATGACGCTGATGTCATCGGTGAATTTCGCGATAACCGGTGCCTGTGCGGGCATCCAGTTACCTAAAAACACATCCAGCTGGCCGGTTTTCAATCCCTGAAATGCCAGCGCGACGGAAAGGTTTTGCACTTTTTGCTGATAACCCAGCGCGTTCAGCACCACGCCGGACACGGCGTTGGTCGCCGCAATATCCGTCCAGCCGGGGTCGGACTGATTAACGGTGGCGCATCGGGCGTCGTCAGCGGCGAAACTGCTCTGCGGCAGCAGGCTGGCACTGGCCAGAAGCATCAGCGTGGTGAGTCTTTTTATCATCATCTTATTCCCCGGTCGGGTGTTTATTAGGGCGCGGGTAACGGGCAAAAGCTTCCTGCTCGTCCAGCGTCTGGTGGTTACGGATAAAACGGTGCGAAGCGGCCTGATGCGGCTGGAAATCCCATTGCGGAATGGCATCCCGCCCGGCGATTTCGGTCAGATACAGCCGTTTTAACTGGCTGGCGCGAACCTGTTTATTCAGGGTATTTAAATCCCAGCGGGCGGCGATTTCGGCCGCAAACGCCGCGACGGTATCGCGATGTTCGGCCAGCGCTGCGAGGTTTTTCAGCTCAAACGGATCCTGCTCAAGCTGGTACAAATGTGGCGCTTCAGTCAGCGAATGAATGTATTTCCACGGCCCGCGGCGGATCATCACCATCGGCTCAATCGCGCCTTCCGCCAGATATTCAGCGCAGGCTTCGTCCGGCCCCGGCTGGCCGTTAAGATGTGGCACCAGACTGTGGCCGTCGAGCGGTGCAACCGGGTGCTCAAGGCGTTCCGCGCCGCCCGCCAGTTCGGTGAACGTCGGCAGTAAATCCACCAGAGAGACGTTGCCGCCGACGCGGCGGGGCGCAAAGCGTTTCGGATTATGGACAATCAGCGGTACGCGCACGGCACCTTCGAAGAAGGTCATTTTGTACCACAGCCCGCGTTCACCCAACATTTCGCCGTGGTCGGCAATCACAAATACCACAGTGTTTTCTGCCTGACCGGTTTCTTCCAGCGTGCGGACCACTTCACCAAAACAGTCATCCACGTAGGCAATTGAGCCGTAATAGGCGTGACGGGCGCGGCGGATTTGTTCGTCGCTGAGCAAACCGTCTTCGAGCTGATACATGGCGCGCAGGCGCTGCGAGTGCGCGTCGTCTTCCACATCGCCCGCGCCGGTTTTCGGCAGATCGATATCTTCCTGCGCAAACCGGTCGAGATAACGGCGCGGAATGGCAAACGGATCATGCGGATGCGTCAGTGAAAGCAGGAGCAGAAACGGCTTATCGTCCGGTTTCCGTGCTGCATCGTACAACCGCTGGCGCGCCATAAACAGCGCTTCATCATCGAAATCCAGCTGGTTAGTGCGTACACACTCACCGGCTTCCAGCACTGAACTCATGTTGTGGAACCAGTCCAGACGGCGTTCCGGGTTTGCCCAGTCCGGCGTCCAGCCAAAATCTGCCGGATAAATATCGGTGGTCAGGCGCTCGTCAAAACCGTGCAACTGATCCGGGCCGCAAAAATGCATCTTGCCGGAAAGCCAGGTCTGGTAACCCTGTTCGCGCAGGTAATGGCAGAAGGTCGGCGAGTCGGCGCGAAATTCAGCGGCGTTGTCGTAGACACCGTTGTTTGACAAAAACTGGCCGGTCATCAGCGCCGCACGGGAAGGGGCGCACAGCGGGCTGTTGCAGTAGGCGGATTCAAAGACCACGCCTTCGTCGGCCAGTTTGTCGATATTGGGCGTCAGGCTGACATTATTTCCGTAGGTGCGTAATGCCCCGGCGGTTAACTGATCGGCCATGAGAATAACGATATTCGGTTTATTTATAAGCATAGTTAGCCTGAAAGAAAAATTAATTAGCAAATCGTGATATTTTTATCGCATGCCTTTTTAATTCTGTGAAGAGGTTATTAAATTATCATGGCATAAGGTGGGTTTATGGCAGGAAAATTAGAATTGCCTCCGTTGCAGGTTTTAGTGGTATTTGAAGCGGCCGCGCGACACGGTAATTTTACCGCAGCGGGAAATGAGCTCGGACTTTCGCAACCGGCGGTCAGTCAGCGTATTCAGATGCTGGAAAATCTGCTCAACGGACCGCTGTTTGAACGGCGTCACCGGGGCGTGCAACTGACCGAATCGGGCAGTGCGCTTTACCAGATTGTCCGCGCCAGCCTGAGCGACATCAGCGAGCAGATAGAACGCACGCGATATCAGCGCAGTACGCTGCGGATTGACACCGATATGGGCTTCGCCACCTACTGGCTGATGCCGCGGATGAACGCGATTCAGGCACTGATCCCGGGTGTGGAAGTGCAGGTGTCGACTTCGCCGAATGACTATAATTTTCGTGATAACAACGCCCATCTGGCGATCTATTTTGGCAACGGTAACTGGCCGGGGACGCATGCGCAAAAGCTGTTTCCCGAGGATGTTATTCCTGTCTGTAATCAGGTGGTTATGGATAAACTTGGCGATAATCCGCTGCCGGAAAAACTGATGAATTTCCCGCTGCTGAAGCTGCCGGAAACCCGTCCGCAGCGCTGGCTGACGTGGGAAGACTGGTTCCGTTCGCAGGGCTTGCCTGCACAGCATCACGCCGGATCGCGCACCTTTAATGCGTACTCGCTGGTGATCCAGGCCGCGGTCGAAGGACAGGGGATTGCGCTCGGCTGGCGGCCGCTGATTTCGGCGCTGCTGGAAAGCCGTCAGTTGTTCGTTTGCGGGCCGGAAGTGCGCACAGAACGGGGCTATTATCTCATCTCTTCCGGCAGTAAACCGGCGTCCGTACAGCAGGAAAAAGTGACCCGCTGGCTGTTAAATGAAGCATGGAATTTTCATCATCATTCCGCCCCTGTTTCCCGGCAGAAATAGAGTGTATTTCACAAATGGTCATAAGCTAATGCGAAATAACTCTATATAGAATCCCAAAAGACATCACTTATTTTATTATTTTGAGTTAGCGTGTCAGGATAATTAACAGAGTGCGAAACCATTATGACGCAATCCATCATCGAGTTACGTCGTGTTTTTAAAAGTTATTCTCCCTCTACCGGAAAGAAACTGTTTTCCCGCGAGGAGAATAAACCGCCGGTCAATGCGCTGGACGATATTAGTTTGCAAATAACAGCCGGTGAGATTTTTGTTATTGTCGGGCTTTCCGGCTCGGGGAAATCGACGCTGCTGCGCACGCTCAATTTTCTCATTCAGCCGGGTTCCGGCGATGTCCTGTTTCAGGGGCAGGCGCTGGGCAGCCTGAATGCCCGCGAAATGATTGAACTGCGCCGCAGCCAGATTGGCATGGTTTTTCAGTCGTTTGCGCTGTTTGACGAACGCACCGTGCTCGATAACGTGGCGTTCGGGCTGGAGGTGTCGGGCGTCAGCCGTGACGAACGGCACAAACGGGCTCACGCGATGCTGGAAAAAGTCGGGCTGGCGCACGTTGCCGCGCAGTATCCGCATCAGCTTTCCGGCGGCATGCAGCAGCGCGTCGGGCTGGCGCGGGCGCTGGTGGTGAACCCTGCGGTGTTGCTGATGGATGAGGCGTTCTCGGCGCTGGATCCGATTATCCGCCGTGATATGCAGTCATTGCTGCTGGTACTTCAGGCAGAACAACAGCGCACGGTGGTTTTCGTTACCCACGATATGGAAGAAGCGCTGCGTCTGGGGACGCGCATTGCGATTATGGAAGAGGGCAAACTGGTGCAGGTCGGAACGCCGGAAAACATCATTAACGCTCCGGCGTCGCCTTACGTCCGACACTTCTTCTCCGGCGTGGATACCTCGCGCTGGCAGCTGGCAGAATCTTTCGCCGATGTCTGGCAGCCGACTCTTTAAGTCTTTTATGCAGAGAACGTTATGGCCTATCCCTTAGATTTTAGCCGTCAGATCGACAGCGCCATTCACGCACTGCTGGTGCATGCCGGTGGTTTTTTTGATGGCCTTTCGGCTGGCATCGACGCCGTTGCCGGCGGCCTCGAAACCCTGACCGGCTGGCTCTCGCCGTGGGGGCTGGTGTTTCTGGCCGTCGCGATTGGCTTCTGGCGTATTGGCAAAGGCTTCGCGCTGTTTGCATTGCTCGCCACGCTTTACATCGTTTACAGCGGCTACAGCGATCACGCGTCCATCACGCTGGCGCTGACGCTTTCCTCGACATTTTTCAGCCTGCTGTTTGGCATTCCGCTGGGGATCTGGAGCGCACGCCGCGCCACCGTCGGCAGTGTCGTGCGTACGCTGATGGACTTCATGCAGACCATGCCCGCATTTGTTTATCTGATACCCGCGACCATTTTGTTTGGCCTCGGGCGTCCGCCGGGCATTTTTGCCACCATCTTATTTTCCATGCCGCCGGTGGTGCGCCTCACGGATCTGGGGATCCGTCAGGTGAGTCAGGCGCGTATCGAAGCCGGGCTGGCGTTCGGCTGTACGCCGTGGCAGCTGCTGTGGAAAGTGCAGCTGCCTGCGGCGCAACCGGCAATTATGGCGGGCGTGAACCAGACGATTATGATGGCAATGTCGATGGTGATTATCGCCTCGATGGTCGGAGCCGGTGGTCTGGGGAATGATATTCTCAGCAGTATTCAGCAGCTGGATATCGGACTCGGGTTACAAAGCGGAATTGTGGTGGTGCTGATGGCGATTTTGCTGGACCGGCTGTCGGCCAGTTTTGCCCGTAAACAGGGCGGCAGGGCGTAAAAAAGGCCAGACGCGTGACAGCGTCTGGCCTTCTGATTTCATCAACAGAACTTACACGCGGAAATGCCCGACGGCGAGTGCCAGACCGGTGGCCTGTTCCTGCAAGGCTGACGCCGCGCCGGTAGATTCCTGAACCATCGCCGCATTCTGCTGCACCATGCCATCAAGCTGGGTAATCGCCTTGTTGATTTCATGAATGCTCAGCATCTGTTCTTCGGACGCGTGGGTGATTTCCATCATCACGCTGCTGACGTTCGAGACGTTACTGACGATTTCACTCATGCTGTCGCTGGCCAGCCGCACCTGCGCGGAACCCGACGCCACGCTGCTCACCGTCGATTCAATCAGCACTTTAATTTCTTTTGCTGCCTGCGCGCTGCGCTGTGCCAGACTGCGCACTTCGCTGGCGACCACGGCAAATCCACGCCCCTGTTCCCCTGCACGCGCGGCTTCAACCGCGGCGTTCAGCGCCAGAATGTTGGTCTGGAACGCAATGCCGTCGATGACACCAGTGATATCGCCGATTTTTGACGACGCGCTTTCAATCGTTTCCATCGTCGTAATGACTTTCGTCACCACTTCGTCGCCACGTGTGGCGGCTTCTGAGGCGGATTTCGCCGTCGCGCTGGCCTGTTTAGCGGAACTGGCAGACTGAGAAACCGTAGCGGTGATCTGCTCCAGCGACGCGGCGGTTTGTTGCAGGCTGGCTGCCGCGGATTCGGTACGGCCCGACAAATCGTTATTCCCGGCGGCAATTTCGTCGGCGGCAATTTTAACGGATTCGCTGGTGGTGCGGATTTCGGACATCACCTTGCTGAGTTTATCCACGAACGTATTGAACGCATGGGCGATTTGCGTCACCTCGTCGTGGCCGTCGGTCGGTAAGCGCTGGGTCAGATCGTCCTCACCGGAGCTGATGGCGTTAAGCGTATCGCGCACCACCGACAAACGGCGGAACGATCGGGTGATGATCAGGCCAATCACGGCGGCCGAAATCAGCATGATCACAATCAGCGTAATCACCGAAGAGGTCAGCAGCGAACGCATACCCGCCGTTGACTCCCTCTTGTCCTGCAATACAAGCGTGTACCATTCGGTGCCCGCGACCGGCAGAGCCCGAACGCGCTTTGTTGCGCCATTCAGCTGAATATCCACCGGCGTTTTCGCTGCGAATAAATCCTGCAAATTCACGCCTTCCGCCAGCGAGCTGAACGGTTTCAGGGCCAGCTTATCGTCCGGGTGCGCGATGATGACACCGGACTTATCCACCAGCATCCCGAAACTGCCGGGCGTCGGATGGAGGGTATTGACGTTATTCACCACGCTGTCCATCGAGACATCACCGGCGACAATGGCTTTCAGCGTGCCGCCGTCCATCACGGGTACGGCGAATGTGACCACTAACTTACCGGTGCCGGCATCAATATACGGCGGCGTGGCGACCGGATGCCCGGCTTCGGCTGCCTGCCTGTACCACGGGCGGCCGGTCGGATCGTAATCGGACGGCACGCCGGTCGGATCGGAGAATTTTGCGGTTTTATTTGCATAACCGACGTAGACGTTAGTAAACCCGCCCGCGCTGGCAATTTGTTTAAGTACCGGAACCGGATCTTCCGTTAACGCAACTGACTGAAGTGAAACAATCATCCCTGTTTTTGAACTGACCCAATCGCTGATCCCTTGCGTGTGGCTGGAGGTCAGGGCGTTCAGCGTGGTATCTGTCGCCTGACTGTTGTATTTAGCTGCAACGGTGTAACTGAGGAAGGTATTGATCACCAGCGAGCAGGCCACAATGGCGATGCAGGCTGTAATAATGCGCGAACGGATGGTCTTTAACATGGGCGTTTCCCTGGAAGGAATCTTAAGATTTAGATAACGGCAGAAAGGCGAAAAACTTGAGGTGTGTCACAAAAAATAATGGATGAGGAATGAAGGTGTGATAGCTGTAGTCGTAAGGTATTTGTTTTAAAAATGTTCCTAACATATTGATTTAGATCGAATTATTGAGTTTCGTGTGATTTTGGCGTCTAATTAAAACCCCTTTTTTGTATGCGGTTTTTATTCGATCTCACGGAACACATCATGACTAAAATGGACTTTTCGCAAACAGCCGCCTTTATCTGGTCGGTGGCTGATTTGCTGCGCGGTGATTTTAAGCAATCCCAGTATGGCCGCGTGATTTTGCCGTTTACCTTACTTCGCCGCCTCGAATGTGTGCTGGAAAAAAGCAAAGACGCGGTGGTGGCGCAGGCCGGAAAAATCAAAAGCATGAACCTGCCGCAAGAGGCGCAGGAAAAGCTGATTTTACGCGCCGCAGACGGTTTGTCGTTTTTTAACACCTCGCCGATGAGCCTCAGTAAACTCGGGCAAAACGGCATCCGCGATAATCTTGAAAACTACGTTCAGAGCTTCTCCCAGGACGCCCGCGAAATCTTCGAGTATTTCAAATTCAGCGAGTTTGTCAGCCTGCTGGACGAAGCCAATCTGCTGTTCAAAGTCGTACAGAAGTTTGCCACCACCGATTTAAGCCCCGCTGCCGTGTCCAATCATGACATGGGATTTGTGTTTGAAGAGCTGATCCGCCGCTTCGCCGAAGGCTCGAACGACACCGCCGGTGAGCACTTTACGCCGCGCGACATCGTGCGCCTGACCACTGCGCTGGTGTTTATGAAGGACGACGAA
The DNA here is from genome assembly GCF_011065485.1 of Rahnella contaminans. Lineage (NCBI taxonomy): Bacteria > Pseudomonadati > Pseudomonadota > Gammaproteobacteria > Enterobacterales > Yersiniaceae > Rahnella > Rahnella contaminans. Next base: position 1,964,839 of record NZ_JAADJS010000001.1, on the reverse strand, counting down.
GGGCTGACGCGCGACGGGATTATCCGCACGATTTATGATCCGACGGCGGGAACCGGCGGCTTTTTGTCGGCGGGCATGGAATACGTTAACGAGCTGAATCCGAACGCCGTGATGCGCGCCTTCGGCCAGGAACTGAACCCCGAATCCTACGCCATCTGCAAAGCCGACATGCTGATCAAAGGGCAGGACGTCAGCCTGATTAAACTCGGCAATACGCTCTCTAACGATCAGCTGCCGGCAGAAAAATTCGATTACATGCTCTCCAACCCGCCGTTCGGCGTGGACTGGAAGAAAATCGAAAGCGACATCACCGCCGAGCATTCTGTGAAAGGCTTTGATGGCCGTTTCGGCGCCGGGCTGCCACGCGTCTCCGACGGCTCGCTGTTATTCCTCCTGCACCTCATCAGCAAAATGCGCGATAACGGCAGCGCGGCGGGCAGCCGCATCGGGATTATCCTCAACGGTTCGCCGCTGTTTACCGGCGGCGCAGGGAGCGGCGAAAGCGAAATCCGCCGCCATATTCTTGAAGCCGATCTGCTCGAGGGCATCATCGCGCTGCCGACCGACATGTTCTACAACACCGGCATTTCCACCTATGTGTGGATCCTGTCGAACCACAAAGACGCGGCGCGCAAAGGCAAAGTTCAGCTGATCGACGGCTCGAACTTGTGTGGCAAAATGCGCAAATCCCTCGGTTCCAAACGCAACCTGATGGGCGCGGACGATATCGCGCTGATCACCCGCACATTCGGCGATTTCAGCGCCACCGGCCCGACGCCGTTACACGAGCTGGGGCTGGAGAAAGCGCCGGAGCAAAAGTCTGGCCGGGGGCGTCAGTCCGCCAGCAGCAAAAAAGACGCACCGAAAACCTTCGCCAGCAAAATCTTCGCGAGTACGGATTTCGGTTACCGCCGCCTGACCATTGAACGCCCGCTGCGCCTGACGTCGCAGATTACCGACGACGCCATTGCCGCGCTGCGTTTCGCGCCAAAGCCGCTGAACGCGCCGATGGAACGGTTGTATCAGGATTTCGCCGCGCCGTGGAATGCGCAGACTTACGGCGATTTCAGCGATGTGGAAACCGAAGCCCGCGCCATTATCAAAGCCGATTTCCCCGAGCTGAAAGAGAAACAGATTAAAGATCTTCTCGATCCCAACCTGTGGCTGGCGCAACGGACGCTGATGGAGAAAGCCCGTCAGATCCAAAGCGCGTTTGGTGTTACCGAAGGCGGTAAACACAACGCCAGCAATAATTTCAATCAGTTTGAGAGCTCACTGAAAACGGCAATCAGTATCGCTTGCGTAAAGCTGGATACCAGAGAGAAAAAGCAATTCATTGATGCCGTGACTACCAAAAATCCTTCAGCCGAACCGGTGGTGAAGAAAGTCCTGAAAGAGAGTGAACAGCCGTTGTATGGCGCGTTTCGCTACAAAGGCAAAGTCGTCGAATTCGAGCCCGACGGCGAGTTACGCGACAACGAAAACGTCCCGCTGAATCCTTCTGTAAAAACCAGCGTGCTGATTGAAACCTACTTCAACCGCGAAGTGAAACCGCACGTCCCCGACGCCTGGATCAACGCCGACAAACGCGATGCCAAAGATAACGAGATTGGCGTCGTCGGTTATGAAATCCCTTTCAACCGCCATTTCTATGTCTATCAGCCTCCGCGAGATCTGAAAGAGATCGACGCCGATCTGGACGCCGTCAGCGCCGAAATCATGAAGTTGTTGCAGGAGGTGCATTCATGAGCGGGCGGTATAAGGCATATGGGGAATATAGAGTTGTGAAACTTAATGGGATAGAAAAATTCCCCTCTCTTTGGGAGATAAAACAAGTACGCTATTTGCTTAAAGACGGATATGAAGGAATTAAAATAGGCCCATTCGGGAGTGCCCTCAAATTAGATGACATGGTTGAAGAAGGTGTAAGGGTTTACGGACAAGAAAATATCATTAATAAGGATTTCTCTTTAGGTAGCCGGAATATTAGTTTTAATAAATATAAGGATATGGTTTCTTATGGGGTTTCGGTCGGAGATATATTGATAACTCTGATGGGCACTAGTGGTAAATGTGAGATTTTTCCTTATGAAGCAAAAAAAGGAATAATTGACTCTCATTTGCTGCGTATTCGTGTTAATAAGAAAATTATAATTCCAAGATTTTTTAAATTATTAATTGATGAGTCACCTGAGATAAAGCATCAAATGCTCATTCAAGGCAAGGGCTCAATCATGCACGGATTAAACTCAGGGGTTATTAAGGGGTTGAATTTGCCTCTTCCAACATTTCTTGAGCAAAAATTAATTTTAAATTTCCTCGATCACGAAACCTCCAAAATCGATACCCTGATCGAAAAGCAGCAACAACTGATTGAACTGTTGAAAGAAAAACGTCAGGCGGTGATCAGCCATGCGGTGACCAAAGGGCTGGACCCTGATGTGCCGATGAAAGATTCGGGGGTTGAGTGGTTGGGGGAAGTTCCCCAAACATGGGAAATGTGGAAACTGGCACATGCTTTTGAAGTCATTGGTTCTGGGACAACCCCATCATCAGATAATGACAGTTGGTTTGAAGGGGATATTCCTTGGGTGACCACAGGGGAATTAAGAGAAACAGTCATAACGCATACTGTTAAAAAAGTATCCAAATTAACCTTAGAGCGTTTTTCTGCGTTAAAAATACATCCTGTTGGCTCGGTTGTTATTGCAATGTATGGTGCGACAATTGGTAGGTTAGGTATCTTGGGAGTTAAATCTACGACAAATCAAGCATGCTGCGTATTGACATTTTCTAGAGTAATAGATAATAAGTACCTATATTATTGGTTGGGTGGTTACAAAGATAATATTATTAGGCTTTCATCCGGAGGTGGTCAGCCTAATATTAATCAAGAGAAAGTTGCATCATTAAAAATATCATCACCTATTTTAAAAGAACAAACTCAAATCGCCGCCTTCCTCGATCACGAAACCGCCAAAATCGACAAATTGATCGACCTGCAACTGCTACAAATAGAACTCCTCAAAGAACGTCGCACCGCCCTGATTTCCGCCGCTGTCACCGGCAAAATCGACGTGCGTGACTGGCAGGTTCCTGTCACGCAAACCGAATCCGACGAGGTGATGGCATGATGTCGGATCCTACCAGAGAGCGGATTTTTCAGGATGAAATGGTTGCGCAGATGGTTGCCAGCGGCTGGAAAACCGGCAAAGGTGAGGGCTACGATCGCGTGCGGGCGCTGTACACGCAGGATGTGCTGGCTTTTGTGCAAACCACGCAGCCGAAAGAGTGGGAGAAGCTGGCGCGGGTGTATCCGCAGGAGGCTGAACGGTATTTCCTCGATGCACTGGTCGCGCGGTTGCAAAAAGCCGGTGAGAATGACACCGACAAACATTCGCGCACATTTGGTACGCTCGGCGTGTTGCGGCATCCCCTCAATATCCGTAACGCCAGTTTTAAACTGTGCCAGTTCAAACCGGAGCACGGGCTGAACCCCGACACGCTGGAGCGGTATCAGCAAAATATCTGCCGCGTGGTGCCGGAGCTGATTTACAGCCCGTATGCCAGCGCGGAACATTTTGCGGCCACCGGCAGTAAAGCTAAAAACTGGCGTATCGATCTGGTGTTGTTCGTCAACGGCCTGCCGGTTGCGACGCTGGAGCTGAAATCCGAATTCAAACAGTCGGTGCAAAGTGCGATTTCACAGTACAAAACGACGCGCCTGCCAAAAAATCCGCAAACCAAAAAGCCCGAACCGCTGCTGACGTTTAAACGCGGCGCGCTGGTGCATTTTGCCGTCAGTCAGTTTGACGTGTTTATGACCACCCGGCTGGCGGGCGGTGAGACGTTATTTCTACCGTTCAACAAAGGCACAGCGGAAGGTGCAAAAGGCAATCCAGCGCCAGCGGACACCAATACCTACGCGACCGCGTATCTGTGGAACGAAGTGCTGCTGCCGGATAATTTGCTGACGCTCCTGGAATGCTACGTCCATCTGCAAATCGAAGAAAAAGAAGACTGGCAGGGGCTGAAATTCAAAAAAGAGACGCTGATTTTCCCGCGCTATCATCAGTGGGATGTGGTGAGCAAACTGGTGCGCGCCGCGACGCAAGAGGGCTGCGGGCATAAATACCTGATTCAGCACAGCGCCGGTTCCGGGAAATCCAATTCAATTGCCTGGGTGACGCACCAGCTTTCCCGGCTGTATGCCGCGAACGGTGAAAAACAGTTTCACTCGGTGATTGTTGTCACCGACCGCACGGTGCTCGACGATCAGCTTCAGGACACCATCGATCAGTTTGAACATGCCGACGGCGTGGTCGGGCGGATCAGCAACAAAATCGGTGACGGTTCGAAAGCCGACAAACTGGCGGCGGCGCTGGAAAGCTCGCAGCCGATCATTATCGTGACGATCCAGACTTTCCCGTTTGTGCTCAAAGCCATTGAAAACAGCCTGAGCCTGAAACAGCGTCAGTACGCAGTGATTGCCGATGAGGCGCATTCGTCGCAAAGCGGGTCGACCGCGCGGCAGCTGAAAGAAGTGCTGATGCTCGAAGCCACGGACGACGACGCGGAGTTGTCATCCGAAGATATTATGGACGCCACCATGGCCGCGCGTCGCGGCAGTCACAATCTCAATTACTACGCGTTTACCGCCACGCCGAAAGCCAAAACCCTCGAGCTGTTTGGCCGGTTACCCGACCCGAATGCACCGGCGTCAAAAACCAATAAACCGGCGGCTTTCCACGTTTATTCCATGCGTCAGGCGATTGAAGAAGGTTTTATCCTCGATGTGTTGAAGAATTACGTCACCTATTCCGTGGCATACAAACTGGCGCAAAAGCAGGCCAACGCCGATAAAGAGGTCGACAGCAAACGGGCGAAAACCCGCCTCAGCCAGTGGGTGCGCCTGCACGATTACAACATCTCTCAGAAGGTGAAAGTGATCGCTGAACACTACAAAAATCACGTCATGCACCTGCTCGGCGGGCAGGCGAAAGCCATGGTCGTGACCCGTTCGCGCAAGGAAGCGGTGCGCTACAAACTGGCCTTCGATAAATACATCAGTGAAAACCATTGCGGCAAAATCAGTGCGATGGTGGCGTTCTCCGGTGAAGTGGAATTTCGCGAAAGCGATCCGGACAGCGCGGCGTACCTCAACCAAAAATTCACCGAAATGAACATGAATCCCGGCCTGAAAGGGCGCGATATGCGCAAGGCGTTCGACAGCGATGATTATCAGGTGATGCTGGTGGCGAACAAATTCCAGACCGGTTTTGATCAGCCGAGGCTGTGCGCGATGTACGTTGATAAACCGCTCGGCGGCGTCGAATGTGTGCAGACCTTGTCACGGCTGAACCGCACATATCCCGGTAAAGCAGAATCAGGCACGTTTATTCTCGATTTCTACAACCAGCCCGATGATATTTTGCAGGCATTCCAGCCCTATTATCAGACCGCCGAACTGCTCGATATCAGCGACCCGGCACTGGTGTTCGAACTGTTCGAAAAGCTGCGCACCAGCGGAATTTTTAACTGGAGCGAGGTGGAACAGTTTTGCACGGCGTTCTACACGCAGAATAAATCCAGCGCGGCGCTGAGCAACATCTGCAAACCCGCCGTGAACCGCTGGGATCAGCGCTATCTCTCGGCGACGGACGCCTATCTGCTGGCTAAAAAGATGTTTGAGCGCACCCAAAAAACGCAGGATCCGGTGCTGATCGTCAATGCGGAAAATGCGTTTAAAGAGTGCAAACAGGAAAAAGACCGGCTGGAGATTTTCAGAAAGGATCTGGGCAGCTTTGTGCGTTTCTATGAATTCATTTCGCAGATTGTTGATTACGACAATAAAGATCTCGAAAAACTCAGCCTGTTCGCCCGCCATCTGCGCCCGCTGCTCAGGGATTTGAAAGTGCAGGAAGACGACGTCGATTTGAATAACGTCGTCATGAGCCATTACCGGCTGTCGAAGATCCGCGAGCAACATATCAGACTGAAAGCGGGAAACGAGGGTGAGGGTTTACCGCCGGGCAACGATGTCGGAACGGCAAAACCGAAAGACAGGAAAGAGGAGTTTATGTCGCAGGTTTTGGGAAGGCTAAATGAGCTGTTTATCACTGACAACCTGACTGACAAAGATCTGATCAGCAGCTTGCACGCGACGTGTGGCAAAATTTCTGAAAATAAAAACGTCATGAAGCAGATTGCCAATAACACGCCGGAGCAGGCGATGCTGGGCGATTTCATCAAAGCAGTTGATGAAGCGGTGATGGACAGTAATGCCGCGCAGCAGAACATAATGATGCAATATCTCTCCAACCCTGCCGTCTCGAAAGGCTATGCAAAGATCATTTTCGATATGCTCAAAGCCGGATAACCGGCACCCTTTCATCCGCCTGACGCTGATTATTTGCAGCTCATTTCGTGAAACTCCTCTCAAATCTGATCACAAAACCTGCAGGGGATCTTGCGGGTTTTTTCGTCTGGTGATAGTAATGCACTACTTCACTAAATAATGTGAAGAAGGAAAGTACATTACGAATCAGTTTACAAAGGACACCCCATGTCAGAACTTAAATTTGCCACACGTCTGAACTCGTTTGCCTCGGGGGCTTATCTTTACTGGCCGGAACTGAAAGGCAAACCTTCAGTGCTGCAAATGATCGAACGTGCAGCTACGGTTAAAGGATTGACACATCTTGACCTGAATTATCCTCAGCACATGACTGATGACGTTAAAACCATGCGTCAGAAAATTGAAGAAGTCGGGCTGGCGGTCAACGGGATGCAAATGCGCTGGGATGCTCCGGAATTTAAAATCGGCGCATTCACTAACCCGGATCCCAAAATTCGTCGTCAGGCGATTGAATTAACCAAACGCGGCATCGACGCGGGGCGGGAATTCGGTGCCAGCATCATGACCCTGTGGATGGGGCAGGACGGTTTCGATTACTGCTTCCAGGCTGACTACAAAAAAATGTGGGAAGACGCGGTCAGCGCAGTGCGCGAAGTGGCGGAATATGCGCCGGACATCGACGTCAGCATTGAATACAAACCCAACGAACCGCGCGCTTACAGCATCTTCCCGAACGCGACCACCTGTCTGCTGGCGGTGGAAGAAGCCGGTTGCAAGAATTTAGGGATCACGCTGGATTTCGCGCACGTGCTGTTTGCCAATGAAGTCCCGGCGTTTGCCGCGGCGATGGTGGCGCGCCGTTCACGCCTGCTCGGGCTGGATCTCAACGATGGCTGGGGCAAACGCGACGACGGCCTGATGGTTGGCTCAGTGAACCCGCGCGCCACGCTGGAATTCCTGCTGCAAATGAAACGTGACGGCTATAAAGGTGCGTATTACTTCGATACGTTCCCGGACGCCAGTGGCCTGGATCCGGTTCGCGAAGCGGAAACCAATATCGCGACCGTGATCCGTTTACTGAAACTGTGTGAAAAGCTCGAAAACAACCCGGCGCTGAATGAAGCCATCAGCAGGCAGGATGCCGTCGCCTCTCAGCAAATCGTGAACAACGTGATGCTGGCGCAATAATAAAAGCGACCGCCACAGCGCGAGTCGCTGTGATAACCATAAAAATAACAATCCGAAGGCCAGATGATGAAAAAACTCTTACTGTCTGTACTCACCTCTACACTGTTTTGCTCCAGCCTTTATGCGGCGGATTTACCGCCCCTGCAATCCGACACCGAACCGGATCGCACTGACTGGACACAACTGACCGCCAAATATGGCCCGTTACCGGCTATCGATAAATCGCTGAAAATCGGCGGAGTATCGAAAACGCTGACCAACGAATACTGGCGTTCCCTCGGCCAGGGCTATAAAAACTTTGCTGATAAACACGGCTTCACCGTGGAATATCAGGCCGCCGCCAATGAAGACGACCAGCTTGGCCAGTTATCTATCGCCGAAACGCTGATTTCACAAGGCTTCAACGGCTTGCTGGTGTCGCCGCAAACCGACGCAAACCTGCAACCGGCGTATGAATCTGCCAAAAGCAAAAACATTGCCGTGGTGAACGTCAATGACGCCGTGATGCCAAATGCAGCGTATTACGTCGGTAACGTGCAGAAAGATAACGGCGTTCGCGTGGCGGGCTGGTTTATCAAAAAACACCCTGAAGGCGGCAAGGTCGCGGTCATCGAAGGCCAGCCGGGCGTGTATGCGGCAACGCAGCGCACCAAAGGCTTTAAAGAAACGATTCAGGCCAGCGGGAAATTCACCGTGGTCGCCAGCGTTCCGGCCAACTGGAGCCGCGAAAATGCGTACAACGCCGCAGCGACAATTTTACAGCAACATCCTGATCTGATTGGCTTCTATGCCAATAACGACGGCATGGCACTGGGCGTGGTGGAAGCCGTTGCAGCTGCCGGAAAATCGAAACAGGTTGCCGTCTTTGGCACCGACGGGATTTCCGATGCGTATGCGTCAATCAAACGCGGCGAGCTGACCGGTACGGTTGACAGCTTCCCGGTGCTGACGGGGGAAGTGGCGATGGAAGTGGTTGTCCGCCTGATTAATGGTCAGAAAATTTCCCGCGTGGTGTCCACTCCGCAGGCGCTGATCACCAAAGACAACGCCGACGCGTTCTCCACCAAAGATAACGCGAAGATTCGCCAGTTGCTGGCGCAGCAACAATAAGTCTGGCGTCAGAGAACAGGGCGAGGAGAGTTTATGGAACAGTATTGTTTGACGATGCGCGGCATCAGCAAAAGCTACAGCGGCGTGGCGGCGGTTCAGGGGGTTGATTTCTCCGTCAGGCCGGGCGAAGTCCACGCGCTGATCGGTGAAAACGGCGCCGGAAAATCGACGTTGCTCAATATCCTGTCAGGCGTCCGGGCCGCCGATTCCGGCGAGATCCTGGTGGAAGGGCAGGTGATTCAGATGAAAAACCCGCTGTCTGCACGCCATGCCGGTATCGCAATGATTCATCAGGAGTTGCAACACGTTCCTGAACTCTCCGTCGCCCAGAATATGTTTCTCGGGCGGCCCCTGACCAAAATGAAAGGGCTGTTTGTTGACCGAAAGGCGCAGTACAAACGGGCGGTGGCGATCCTGCGCCGTCTGGATCCGAGCATTAACCCGGATGAGCCGATCAAAAACCTGAAAGTCTCGCAGCAGCAGATCGTCGAGATCGCACGTGCGCTGCTCGATGAAGCCAAAATTATTGCGATGGATGAACCGACGTCGAGCCTGACGCCGACGGAATTTGAGCGCCTGGCTGAACTGATTTCTGATCTGAAATCGATGAATGTCTCGCTGATTTACGTCTCGCACAAAATGAATGAAATCTTCAAAGTCTGCGACCGCGCCACGATTTTGCGCGATGGTAAACAGGTCGGCGTGGTGAATATCTGCGACGAAACCGAAGAAACGATCGTGACCAAAATGGTCGGTCGCAAAATCGAAAAAGTGCAGCATCATTCGTATGCCACCGAACGCATCGTGCTGAGCGTGGAAGATTTGAGCCGCGATAAAGCCGTGCGTAACGCCACGTTCAGCGTTAAAGCCGGCGAAGTGCTGGGCATCGCCGGGCTGGTGGGCTCCGGTCGCACCGAGTTGCTGAAACTGATTGCCGGCATCGATGCCAAAACCGGCGGCAACATTGAAGTGGAAGGCGTCGCGGTGAAAAAACATAACGTCAGTTCCGCCATTCGCGCGGGGATTGGCCTGGTGCCGGAAGACCGCAAAAAAGAAGGCATCATTAAAGAACGCGCCGTCAAAATGAATATGGCCCTGCCGTCGATGGCGCGCTTTACCCGTTTTGGTCTGCTCAAAAAAAGTCAGCTGAACCAGACCGCGCTGGATGTGATGACGGATTTGCGGTTACGTCCGCTCAATATCGAAAAAACCATTGGCACGCTGAGCGGCGGGAATCAGCAAAAAGTGATTATTGGCCGCTGGGTGGCCGCCGATAATAAGGTGTTTCTTTTTGATGAACCGACCCGTGGAATTGATATCGGTGCCAAGTCTGAAATTTATAATCTGATTGAAAAACTCGCGCAGCAGGGAAAAGCCATAGTGGTGGTTTCTTCCGAAATGCCGGAAATCATTCGTATCTCAGACAGGGTTCTGGTCATGCGGGAAGGGCAAATAACGAAAGAACTTAACGGCGACGATATCACCGAAGAAAATATCGCGCGTTATGCCATTAATGATGTGAAAAAAGCCGTCTGAATTTAACGATACTTTCCGACACCTACCGATTTTTAAGGCCATTATTATGACGACTCAAGGTAATGTTCAGCCAAAGGCTTTCCCTCTGGCATTATTTAAATTCAATGTTCGCGATGCCGGTACGCTGATTGGTTTACTGATTATTGTGATCACGTTCTCTTTTCTGTCGCCGGTATTTTTTACGCTGCCGAACCTGCTGAATATTTTGCAACAGTCTTCGATTAACGGAATTATTGCGCTGGGGATGACCCTGGTGATTATTTCCGGTGGCATCGACTTGTCCGTCGGGCCAACGGCGGCGCTTTCTGCGGTACTCGGCGCGACGCTGATGGTGGCGGGCGTGCCGGTTCCGCTGGCGATTATGGCGACGCTGGGCGTCGGCGCGCTGTGCGGCGTTTTCAGCGGAATGTTAGTCGCCTATGCCGGTTTACAGCCCTTTATCGTCACCCTCGGCGGCCTGTCGCTGTTCCGTGCGCTGGCGCTGATTTTCACCAACGGTAACCCGATTTTCGGCATCCCGATGGAGTTCCGGACCGTCATCAACAGCACGGTGTTCGGGGTTCCGGCACCGATTGTGATTGTTATCGCCATCGCGGCAATCCTGTGGGTGGTCATGAATAAAACGCCGCTGGGCGAATACATCCTGGCCGTCGGCGGTAACGAAGAAGCCGCGCGCGTTGCCGGTGTGCCGGTCAAAAGAACCAAAGTGACGGTGTTTGTGATCTCCGGCGTGCTGGCGTCTCTGGCCTCACTGATTCTGATTGGTCGCCTGGGCGCTGCCGAGCCGACAATGGGGAATTTATGGGAGCTGGACGCGATTGCCGCGGCGGCCATTGGCGGAGCTTCGCTGATGGGCGGCAAAGGGAGTGTCATCGGTACGCTGATTGGCGCTGTTATTTTGGGTTCATTACGAAATGGCCTGACACTTCTCAATATTCAGGCGTTTTATCAATTGCTTGCCACCGGCCTTATTATTATCATAGCGATGTTGATTGACCGGGCGACACGAGGCAAGTAATGAATCAGGATCCGCGAGCCATAGGCGCTCAAATTCGTATGAAATTGCCACATCTGACGCCACTGGAAAGAAAAGTCGTCGACGCAATCACGTCCAAAACTGATTTTTCTGAGCAAACTTCTTTAAAAGAAATTGCGCTGGAAAATAATGTTTCTGAGGCGATGATTGTTAAATTGACGAAGAAATTGAATTTCTCAGGATTTAGAGATTTCAGAAGCAGTTTGATTTATTACAACTATTCTGAAGTGGCAAATTTACATGCGGAAATTGAGCCGGGAGACTCGTCGGAGCAATTACTTGAAAAGGTATTTCGCACATCTATTCAGGCAATAGAAGAAACATTATCTATTGTCGATGTGTCGGAATTTAACCGCGCCGCTGACATTCTTTTTAAAGCCAGGCACATCGATTTATATGCCGTCGGGGGTTCTGCCGCCGTCGCCAGAGATTTGTCGCATAAGCTCCTGAAAATCGGGATCAAAACGACGGTCTACGATGATGCCCATATTATGCTGATGTCAGCAGCAGTCTTGTCGGACGATGATGCGGTGGTCGCTATCAGCCATTCCGGCGCCACCCGTGCGGTGAATGACCCGATTAAACTGGCGGCGCGCAACGGCGCCAAAGTTATCGCCATCACCAATTACGCCGAGTCGCCTATTGCGCGCAATGCGCATGTGGTTCTCAATTCAACCTCTCAGGGATCGCACTTGCTCGGGGAAAACGCTGCTGCCCGCATCGCCCAGTTAAATATTCTGGATGCCTTATTTGTGGCGATTGCGCAGAAGGATTTGAAGACAGCGGAGAAAAACCTGATGAAAACCCAGCAGGCGGTTCAGGACCTTCGGGAATACTAGAATGGGTAAAATTTTAGTCACGGGCAGCCTTCATTACGACATCGTGATCCATGCGCATCACCGCCCTGAAAAAGGTGAAACGGTGATGGGCAGCGGCTGTTCGTACAAATTTGGCGGCAAAGGTGGCAATCAGGCGGTATCCGCTGCGAAAGCGGGCGCGCAGGTCAGCTTTGCCGGTGCTGTTGGCGCAGATACACAGGGCGACTTCCTGCGTTCCGTGCTCGATGAAAACGGCGTGAATACGGATTTTGTGGCCGTCAGTGCAGACGTGCCGTCGGGTATGAGCGTGGCGCTGATGGACGCGGAAGGGGATTACGGCGCGGTCGTTGTCTCCAACGCCAACAACCGGGTGGACGCCACGCAATTTGGCCACGACGCCGTCTGGCAACAGGTTGAGATGTTGCTGCTGCAAAACGAAGTGCCGGAAGCGGTCAATCTGGCGGCAGCCGAAGCGGCAAAACAGCGCGGCATCCGCGTCTGCCTGAACGCCGCCCCGGCGCGTGCGATGTGCAGCGCGATGCAATCCGCCGTCGGCTTGCTGGTGGTCAACGGAGTAGAAGCCCGCGACCTGAGCGGAATTGCTGTGAATACTTTATCCGACGCCCGCGCCGCCGCCGAATGGCTCGGCGGCCATTATCCGGCTGTGGTCGTCACGGCAGGTGAACACGGCGTCGCGTGGTGCGAAACCGGTGAACGCAGCCAGTCTATGCCCGCCGAAAAAGTCGAACTGATCAGCACGCACGGCGCAGGCGACTGCTTTATGGGCATGCTGTGTACGTCACTCTTGCAGGGCAAAACGCTGGCCGATTCCGTGGCAAAAGCCAACCGCGCCGCCGCCGAGCACGTTTCACGTAAAGAGTAGTGTTGGGGTAAAAAATAAGGCAGGGAGATCTCTGCCTTATTCATTTATTCCGCAGAATCCGTTCCCGCCTCAGGTATTTTCTTCTTATCCACATGCCCCAAATCCCGGTCGGGGAAGCAGATATCGCGCACGCGCTGTTTAAGCAAAGCGGCGTCCGGAAAACCGCCGTCTCTTTTGCGTTCCCAGATAAGCTCGTCATCGACCTTAATCTCGTAAATTCCACCCGTTCCCGGCACCAGCGTGACGGACGCCAGATCGGTACTGAACGAATTCAACAGTTCCTGTGCCATCCACGCGGCACGCAACAGCCAGTTGCACTGGGAACAATAAGTGATGGTCACTGCCGGACGTTTTTCCATGGAATAACCCTTCTGTGCGCGGTTTTATTGCCGCATTTTTTAACATGTGAAAAGCAGATGAAGCCTTTAAAATATCATGATGTGGCGCGATTTACTCCCCGCTGCACGCCTGTGCCAGAAGCTGACGCAGCCACTGATGCGCCGCCGATAAATGCGAGCGCTCGTGCCACGCAGCGACTTTGGTAAAACCGGGGATCGTCAGTGGTGGCGGCAATACCTCAAGCCCTGCGACGTTGCGCACCAGACGCTCCGGCACCACGGCAATCAGGTCAGTGGTTTGCAACACCGGCGGCAGCACCAGAAAACTGTTCACCGACAGCACGACGTTACGTTTTTTTCCCAACGCCTGGAGCGCCTTATCGGTCACGCCTTCGAAATTCTCGCCGCTCAGCGACACCAGCGCGTGATCGTACCGGCAGAACGTATCGAGAGAAATTGCGCCGTTTATCAGCGCCGGATGGCCTTTGCGCAGCGTACAAACATAACGTTCGTCGTACAGATGGCGAATGTGTAAATCAGGTGGCGTGGTATCCGGCGTCAGCAGCGCAAGGTCGATTTCGCCACGTTCCAGTCGCCCCTGAACCGTGGCCTCTTCGGCGCGCTGTACCGACAGATGAATGCCCGGCGCAAGCTGTTGCAGCAGGGAAAAGAACGGCACGATAATCACACTCATTGCGTAATCCGTGGCCGCCAGCGTGAATGTCATTTCGCATTTTGAAGGAATAAAGGCTTCCGGCTCCAGCAGCGCTTCAATCTGCGCCATGACCCGTTTTACCGGTTTTGCCAGCGCCAGTGCGCGCTCCGTCGGCACAATGCCGTAACGTGAACGGACAAAAAGCGGATCATCAAAACTGTCACGCAGACGTGTCAGCATACTGCTGACGGCAGGCTGCGTCAGGGAAAGTCGCTCGGCGGCGCGGGTGACATTCCGCTCGTCGAGCAGTGCGTCGAAAGTCTTTAACAGGTTGAGGTCGAGACTTTTAAGGTTGCGCATCGGCAGGGCACTCTTTGAGTTATAACGAAATATTATGTGCACTATAATATTTCTTCACTTCCGCATATAGCTGTCCGACGGCACTCTGATCGCCGGATGCCAAACTCACCGGGAAAAAAATTATGTCCGCACTCTTTACGCCGTTTACGCTGAAAGACGTCACGTTAAAAAACCGTATCGCTGTTCCGCCGATGTGCCAGTATTCTGCCACTGACGGCGTGCCGAACGACTGGCATCAGGTGCATTACGCAACGCTTGCGCGCGGTGGCGCAAGCCTGGTTATCGTCGAGGCGACCGCCGTTTCGCCTGAAGGCCGCATCACCCCGGGATGTCTGGGGATCTGGAACGACGCGCAGGCCGCTGAACTGGCAAAAATCGCCAAATCCATCAAAGCCGCGGGGGCTGTTCCGGGGATCCAGATTGGTCACGCAGGCCGCAAAGCCAGCGCCAATCTGCCGTGGGAAGGCGATGATCATATTCCAGAAGGCGATCCGCGCGGCTGGGCGACTATCGCACCTTCTGCGGTTGCGTTCGGCAAACATCTTCCAAAAGTGCCGAAAGAGATGACAAAAGCGGATATCCGGCGTGTTATGGCGGATTTCGTCGCGGCAGCCCAACGCGCACGCGATGCCGGTTTTGAATGGCTGGAACTGCATTTTGCCCACGGCTATCTGGCGCAGAGTTTCTTCTCCGTGCATTCCAACACCCGTACTGATGAATACGGCGGTGATTTCGCCGGTCGCAGCCGTTTCCTGATTGAAACCTTCGACGCCGTCAACGCGGTCTGGCCGAAAAACCTGCCGGTCACTGCGCGTTTTGGCGTGATTGAATACGATGGCCGCGACGAAGAAACGTTGTCCGAGTCCATCGAACTGACGCGTATTCTGCGTGAGAAAGGGCTGGATCTGCTCAACGTCAGCGTCGGATTCTCCACCTGGGAAGCGCAAATCCCGTGGGGCGCAGGCTTCCTGGCTCCGGTTTCGCGCCGCGTGCGCAAAGAAGCCGGTTTGCCGGTCGCCAGTTCCTGGGGCGTGGCGTCTGCGGACGTCGCCGAACGCTGCATCAGCGAAGAAGACATGGATCTGGTGATGATTGGCCGTGCAATGCTCGCCAACCCGCATTATCCGTATGCGCTGGCGAAAGAGCTGGGTGTGGAAAATCCTTCCTGGGTTCTTCCTGCGCCTTATGCGCACTGGCTTGAGCGTTACAGCATCAGCTAAAACTTCAGTGATAACATCCGCGTAAAATAGCGGTGATCACAGCAGGCAGAAGCGATCCTTCTGCCTGTTTTTTTGTGTGTCATCCTGATATAAAAATAATCGATGTTTATCATCACAAGTGATGATTTCAGTAATATCTCGCCATTACGTATCTTGTGCTCAACGCCAGCCTGCGGGCCGGACGCTTAATACTAAGGAGCTCAACATGAACGCAATACTCTGGCCGGAAGGTTTTATCCCCGGCGAAACCGACAACTTCGCGTCTAACGAAATGATCATCACCGGCCTGACCGTGGAAGAACTGTGGGCGCAACTCGACAACACCGCCGCATGGCCGGTGTATTACAGCAACGCATCGGATATCTTTTTCCACGACGGCACCGGTCCGGGCCTGAGCGACGGCGCACGTTTCCGCTTCAGCACGTTCGGTTTTCCGGTCGAAGCGCAGGTCAATGAATACGTACCACCGGTAAAAGGCCAGCCCGCACGCATGGCGTGGCACGGCTGGGCAGAAGGCGACACCGAAACCCGGCTTGACGTCCATCACGCCTGGCTTTTCGAAGAACTCTCCGGCGGTCGCGTCCGCATCCTGACGCAGGAAACGCAAAACGGTAAACCCGCCCGTGAACTCGCGAACACGCGCCCGAACCCGATGATCAACGGCCATCAGGAATGGCTGGATGGGATGATCGGCGCGGCTCGCAAAATGCGTGGCTGATTTTCAAAGAATTACATTTTGTTTCGGGGCAGGCCGCAGGGTCTGCCTCTTTTCTTTTCAATTCTTTCAATCCTTTCCAAATCAACGCAAAATCTGTCTTCTTGAGCGGCGACAATAAGGGATGCGGGCGTGAATTCAGGTTTGATGGTGTTACACGGAAATCACTCAGAGGCGCTGAGGGATATTCTGGTGTCGTGGATGGCGGCGCATCCGCTGTCTCCGCTGGAAAACGAAGTGATTCTGGTGCAAAGCAACGGGATTAATCAGTGGCTGAAACTGGCGCTGGCGCACGATGTGTCCGAAGGCGGCTGCGGGATCGCGGCGGCGCTGGATATTAAACTGCCTGCGCGCTTTTTCTGGCAGGTTTACCGCGCGGTGCTGGGCAAAGATCAGGTGCCGGATTCGTCGCCGTTTGACCGCCCGCTGCTGACCTGGCGGCTGATCCGTCTGTTGCCGGAATTACTGCCTGAACCGGTTTTTGCTCCGCTGGCGCGTTTCTTAAAAGACGACGGTGATATGCGTAAGCTGCATCAGCTGGCACAGCGTCTGGCGGATTTGTTCGATCAGTATCAGGTTTATCGCGCCGACTGGCTGGAAGACTGGGGCAACGGGCTGGACGTGCTGCGCACCAGCCGCAAAGGCAGTGAGCCGTTGCCGGAAAACCTGCTGTGGCAGCCGCAATTGTGGCGCGCTTTGCTGGCCGATGTGCCTGAAAGCGAACGGGGGACCAGCCGCGCCGCGCTGCATCAGCGTTTTCTGCAACATGCCCAAACCATTCCTGAAGACGAGCGTCCGGCCGGTCTGCCTGCGCGTCTGATTGTCTTCGGGATCTCTTCGCTGCCGCAACAATCATTAGAAGTTCTGGCCGTGCTGGGCCGCTGGACGCACATCTTTATGTGTGTGCATAACCCGTGCGAACACGACTGGAGCGATATTATTGCCGATAAAGATCTGCTGCGCGCGGAACGTGCGCGTCAGCGACGTAAACCGGGCATGCCGCAGGTGATTGCCGAAGGCGATTTACATCAGCATGCACATCCGCTGCTGGCGGCGTGGGGCAAGCAGGGGCGCGATTACATCGGCCTGCTCAATGAATATGACAACCATGAATCCTACGCGTCCACGCTCGCGCCGGTGATCCCGCGCATTGACCTGTTCACCTCCAACGGCGAAGACACTTTATTGCATCAGTTGCAGGAAGATATTCTGCAACTGCGGCCGCTGGCGGAAACGCAGGAAAAATGGCCGGAGATTGATACGCTGAAAGATGAATCCCTGCGTTTTTCGATTACGCACAGTGCCCAGCGAGAAGTGGAAGTGTTGCACGACCGCCTGCTGGCCGCGCTGGCCGCCGATCCGACCCTGAAAGCGCGCGATATCATCGTGATGGTGCCGGACATTAATGGCTATGCGCCGCACATTCAGGCGGTATTTGGCCTGATGGAACGCAGCGATCCGCGCTATATCCCGTTCACCGTGGCCGATCAGGGGCCGCGTCAGAATAACCCGCTGCTCGGTGCGCTCGAAAGCCTGCTGACGTTGCCGCAGTCGCGTTTTGCCGTCAGCGATTTACTGGATTTACTCGATGTGCCGTCGGTGCGTCAGCGATTTGGCATCGGCGAAGAACAGTTGCCGCTGCTCCACCGCTGGATAAGCGCCGCCAACGTACGCTGGGGGCTGCATGCGGAACAGCGTCAGAGTCTGGAACTGCCGCTATCGCCGGAGCAAAACAGCTGGTTCTTCGGTCTGCAACGAATGCTGCTCGGTTACGCCGTCGGCAGCGGTGACGCCTGGCAGGGCATTGAACCGCTGGACGAAATCGGCGGGCTGGAAGCGGCGCTGATTGGTCCGCTCTCGCATCTTTTAAATTGCCTGGATGAAACCTGGCGTCAGCTGTCTGAACCTGCGCCGCCGCAGGTGTGGGGCGAACGTTTGCAGGCGTTGCTGAGCGGTTATTTTGCCGAAGATGACGGCGACGACGGCTTTATTTTAGTGCGTCTGCATACCGAGCTGGAAACCTGGCTTCAGGCCTGTGAAAGCGTCAATCTTCAGGCCGAATTGCCGCTGTCTGTCGTGCGCGAACACTGGCTGGCGCAGTTCGACCAGTCCGGCCTGACGCAGCCATTCTTTGGCGGTGCCGTTACGTTTGCCACACTGATGCCGATGCGCGCTATTCCGTTCCGCCATGTCTACCTGCTGGGGATGAACGACGGTGATTACCCGCGCAACCGCGTGCCGATGGATTTTGACCTGATGGGGCGTGATTACCGGCCGGGAGACCGTTCGCGCCGTGAGGATGACCGTTATCTGTTCCTCGAAGCATTGCTGTCGGCGCGCGAACGCCTGCATATCAGCTGGGTCGGGCGCAGTATTCACGATAATACCGAACGTCCGCCGTCGGTGCTGGTGGCGCAACTGCGCGACCATCTGGCCGCGGGCTGGAAAGCACAGAACGACGGTGATCTGATTCATGCGCTCACCGCCGAACATCGCCTGCAACCCTTTAACCGCGATTACTTCAGCAAGGGCAGTGAGCTTTTCAGCTACGCCCACGAATGGCGCGCCGGGATGGACGCGGATATCAGCGCTGATGCGCCGCAGCCATTGCCGCCGGTCGGGCAGGAAGGGGCGCTTACGCTGCGTCAGCTGGCGGATTTTCTGTCCGATCCGGTGCGCAGTTTCTTCCGCCAGCGGCTGAATATTTACTTCGAACTGGAAGATGCGGGAAGTGAAGATCAGGAGCCGTTTGATATCAATGCGCTGGAAAACTGGCGTTTGCAGGATGAACTGATCCGCGCGCAGAAATGGGCGCTGGAGGCCGGAGAGTCGCGTCAGGATATTTTGCGTCAGCAGCTTGAACGCATCGAACGGCGCGGTGAACTGGCACCGGGCGAATTCGCCGCCGTGCTGAGTGAAGATCTCGCCGAGCCGATGGAGACGCTGTTCGCCAGTTATCAGAGCGTGCTTGATGAATGGCCGCAGACGCTGGCGAATGAAGCGCTGAGCGCTGAAACCGCAGGCGTGATTGTCTCGGACTGGCTCGGTGATTTACGTGCGAACGCCAGCGGGGATCGCGCCCGCGTGGTGCTGGAAAGCATCGGCATCATCAAAGACCGCAATTACCGCCTTGACCGTTTGCTTCCTTATTGGGTCGCGCATCTGGCCGGACACCTCGGCGGACAGCCGATGCACAGCATTATTATCAGTAAAAACGGGACGGCAGAATTACCGCCGCTGGAGATTGCCGACGCGCAGGCGCTCTGGGAGCAACTGATCGAAACCTGGCAACAGGGACAATTAAGGCCGTTGCCGCTGGCGGTCAAAACGGCCTTTGTCTGGCTGAAAAAAGACGGCACCGCGCAAAGCCTGCCGGACAGCGATGCCGGGCTTGCGGCCCGCGACGCCTATGAAAATCACGATCCCGCCAATATGAAATTTGGTGAACGCGACAGCAATCCGTATCTGGCACGCGCGTGGCCGGATTTCGCCACGCTGTGGTCCGGCGGCGAATTCGCCGAACTCGCGGATAAACTGCTGGCACCGCTGAAAAATCATCTTTCCCGCAGCAGCAAAAAAGGAGCGAAAGAATGAAGGAACGCATTTTTCCCTCTGCGCTGAATGTACTGAATTTCCCGCTGACAGGCAGCCGCCTGATTGAGGCCAGCGCAGGGACGGGTAAGACCTTCACCATCGCCGCACTGTATGTGCGGCTGGTGCTTGGTCACGGTGGCGGGAACGCGTTCGGCCGCCCGCTGACACCGCCAGAAATTTTGGTGGTGACGTTTACTGATGCCGCGACCAAAGAGCTGCGCGACAGGATCCGCGAACGCTTGTCCAGAGCGGCGGCGTGCTTTCTGAAGGAGCCTGACCAACCGTCGGCAGGCGACGAATTTTTGCTGAACCTGCGTGCGGAATATCCGCCGGAAGAGTGGGCGGGATGCGCGCGTAAGCTGCAACTGGCGGCGGAATGGATGGATGAATCAGCGGTCTCCACCATTCACGGCTGGTGTAACCGCATGCTCGGTGAACATGCTTTTGACAGCGACAGCCTGTTTACCCAGACGCTGGAAACTGACCAGACCGAACTGCTGATGAACGTGGTGCGCGATTACTGGCGCAGCTTCTATTTTTCCCTATCGGAACCTGACATCAGGACGCTGCGCGCGTGGTGGCGTTCGCCGGAAGACCTGCACAAGAATGTCTCTCCGCTGCTGGAATACGCTGAGATGCTGGGTACCGACGAAACCCCTGCTGTCATTTTTGAGACAGTGAAGCAGCAAAAAGCCGCAGAGCTGAGCGAGCTGAAAGCGGGCTGGGTGCAATGGATAAAGGAGTTGAAAGTCCTCTTAGATGATGCGTCTGCTAAAAAATTGTTAAATGGGACCAAACTCCGGCCTGCCTATTATGATCCATGGTTCGACAAGCTCCATAGTTGGGCTACTTCAGATGAAATTAAACCTGAGTTAAATAGAGGCTGGGAGCGGTTAACTAATGCGGGTCTTAAAGATGCGTGGAAGGGCGAACCGCCTGCGCATCCGGCGCTGACGGCAATGGAAACGCTGAAAGCGCGTCTGGAAACGTTGCCCGATGCCCGCAGCGGCCTGCTGCAACATGCCTGCCGCTGGATTGAAAACCGTTTTGACGTCGAACAGAAAAAACGGGCGCAGATGGGCTTCAACGATTTGCTGACCCGCCTTGACGCCGCGCTGCGCAGCGATAACGGCGAACGGCTGGCGGAGATTATCCGCACGCAATTCCCGGTGGCGATGATCGACGAATTTCAGGATACCGATCCGCTGCAATACCGGATTTTCGACACCGTTTACCGCGTGGCCGAAAACGCGCCGGAGCAGGGGCTGATCCTGATCGGCGACCCGAAACAGGCGATTTATGCCTTCCGCGGTGCCGACATTTATACTTATCTGCGCGCCCGTCGTGACACCGGTGGACGTCACTACACGCTGGCGACTAACTTCCGTTCTACCCGTGCGATGGTGGCATCAGTTAACAGCGTATTTTCGCTGGCCGAAGACCGTACTGCCGGAGAAGGTGCATTCCTGTTCCGCCGTGGCGATGAAAATCAGGTGCCGTTCCTGCCGGTGGACGCTCAGGGACGCAAAGAAACCTGGGAGATTGACGGAAAAGAAGCCGCGGCCATGACCTTGTGGTATCCGGAAAATCAGACCGACGCGCTGCCGAAAACGCAATACGCCCAGCTGATGGCCGAAGGCTGCGCGACGGAAATTGTCCGTTTGCTGCGCCTCGGGCAGCAGGGCGCGGCCGGTTTCAGCCAGCCGGAAAAACCGTTTAAACCGGTCGAGCCGGGAGACATTGCCGTGCTGGTGAATACCGGTCGGGAAGCGGCGGCGATCCGCACGGCACTGTCCAAACGCGGCGTGCGCAGTGTGTACCTTTCTGACAAAGAATCCATTTTTCAAAGTGCGCAGGCGGGCGAATTGCAGTTCTGGCTGGCGGCCTGCGCCGCACCGGAAAACGATCGTCTTCTGCGCGCCGCGCTGGGCACGCCTTCGCTGCATTTAAGCTGGGAAGCGCTGGATCGCCTGAATCAGGATGAAAACGAGTGGGAACGCTACGTTCAGCAGTTCCAGCAACTGCGTCTGTGCTGGCGCAAACAGGGCATTTTGCCAATGCTGCGGCGTCTGATGTGGGAGTTTGACGTACCGCGTCATCTGCTCGCGCACGGCGACGAAAGGGCGCTGACCGATTTGCTGCACCTTTCCGAATTGCTGCAACAGGCCAGCGTGCAGCTTGATGGCGAACATGCACTGCTCCGCTGGCTGGCGGAGCAGTGTCAGGATGAAAATCAGGGCGGCGATGCGCGCAAGCTGCGTCTGGAAAGTGACGCAGCGCTGGTAAAAGTGGTTACCGTACATAAATCCAAAGGGCTGGAATATCCGCTGGTGTTCCTGCCGTTTGCCTGCGCATTCCGCGCGGTGAAAAAACAGGATTCGCCGCTGAAATGGCATACGCCGGAAGGTGAACTTGAAATTGCGCTGAGCGCCACGGAAGAGCTGCGCGAGCTGGCAGACCGCGAACGTCTGGGCGAGGATCTGCGTAAATTCTACGTGGCGCTGACCCGCTCGCGCTACGCGCTGTGGCTCGGCATGGCGCCGCTGAAAGAGTTTGAGAAAAGCGCGCCGGGTTACCTTTTTCACGGCGGCGAACCGGTTGAGGCTGAAGAGTTGCCCGCCAGTTTGCAGGCGCTGGAAACGGAAAATATTCAGGCGTGGCCGCTGCCGGTGCCGGTCGGCGTGGTGTACCGCAGCGAGCAGGCGTTGCCGGAGCTCGGGCCGCGTCCGCCGTTGCGCACGCACAAAGGCCCGCGCTGGTGGGTATCGAGTTTTTCCGGCCTGCAAATCGCGCCGGCCGGTACTTATATTGTGCCGGAAGGGCTGAACCGTGAACCGCCGGTTGAAATCGAAAGTGCCGCGCAGGACAGCTATTTAGAAGATAAAAAGTCAGAGAACAAAGAGCCTGCCGACGGGCTTTTGCAGCCGATGACCGGTGAGAATTTATATGCTTTCCCGCGCGGGCCTGCGCCGGGTAATTTCCTGCACGGTTTGCTGGAATGGGCGGGCGATGAAGGTTTTGCCGCACTGGCGGAAAACCCGGAGCGAATCGCCGATCAGGTGGCGCGGCGCTGTAATACGCGTGGCTGGGAGCAATGGATTGTTCCGCTGACCGGCTGGCTGACCGCGTTGCTGACACAGCCGCTGGCGTTGCCGGGCGGAGAGAGTTTCACGCTGGCCGCACTGCCGCCGTATCAGGTGGAAATGGAGTTCTGGTTCTCGCTATCGCAGGTGTCCACGCGGCGTCTTGATACTGTCGTTCAGCACTTCACTCTTGAGGGCGCAGAGCGCGCACCGCTGCTGGCGGAAGAGCTTAACGGCATGCTGAAAGGTTTTATCGATCTGGTATTTGAGCACAACGGGCGTTATTACGTGCTGGATTACAAATCCAACTGGCTTGGCGATGATGCCACCGGTTATGACCAGACGGCCATGACGCAGTCGATGCGGGATCACCGTTACGATTTGCAGTTCACGCTCTATTTGTTTGCGCTGCATCGCTTGCTGAAATCCCGTTTGCCGGATTACGACTACGATCGCCATATCGGCGGTGCGGTGTATTTATTCCTGCGCGGCAGCCACGCGCCGGGCAACGGGGTCAGCGTCCAGCGGCCGGATAAAGCATTAATGGAAGAACTCGACGTTCTTTTCAGCCGCACTGAGGAACGCGCATGAAAATCAACAGCCGTGAAGATATTTTAAAACTGCTGGCCAGCTGGGTTGAGTGCGGCTGGCTGCGTGAACTGGATCGCGCGCTGGTGACGTTTCTGGCAAAGGAAGTGCCGGATGCACACCCGCTTTTATTACTGGCGACGGCGCTGACCAGCTACCAGCTGGGGCGCGGCCATGTGTGTCTGGATTTACAGGCCACGCTGGCGGACAGCGCGTTTTCGCTCTCGCTTCCGCCCGATGGCGATCACTCCGGTGGCGCGATTTCCCGTCCGTCGGCGGTGCTTGACGATCTGAGCCTGGAAGAGTGGATGGCGGCGCTGGTGAACCCGCAACTGGTGGGCAGCGGCGATGGCAATTCGCCGCTGGTGCTCGCCGGACATCGCCTGTATCTGCGGCGTTACTGGCAGTACGAGCAGAATGTGCGCGAGGCCGTTGAACACCGCCTGAGCCGCACGCAGCTTAATGCGCTGCCTACTGAATCGCTGCGCATGTCACTCGATGCCCTGTTCCCGCAGGCCGGAAATGCAGGGCAGGTGAACTGGCAGAAACTGGCATGCGGGCTGGCGGCGGGGAGTGCGTTCAGCATTATTACCGGCGGCCCCGGCACCGGGAAAACCACCACGGTTGTGCGTCTGCTGGCGTTATTGCAGGCGCTGGCGCTGGAAGAAAACGGCCAGCCGCTGCGTATCCGGCTGGCTGCGCCGACCGGTAAAGCGGCGGCACGTCTGAACGAATCGGTGGCCGGCGCGGTTTCCCGGTTAGATCTGCACGCGCTGAACAACGGCGATGCGGTGCGCGACAGCATTAATACCGACGTGGTGACGCTTCACCGTCTGCTCGGCAGCAGACCGGATACCCGGCATTTCCGGCATCATGCGGGCAATCCGCTGATGCTCGACGTGCTGGTGGTGGACGAAGCGTCGATGGTTGATCTGGAAATGATGGCAGCACTGCTGGCCGCACTGCCGCAGAATGCGCGCCTGATCCTGCTCGGCGATAAAGATCAGCTGGCCTCGGTGGAAGCCGGTGCGCTGCTCAGCGAGTTATGTCAGCGTGCCAGCAGCGGGCACTATCTGCCACAAACTCGTGACTGGCTGCAAAGCGTGACGGGGGAAAAAATCCCGGATGCGCTGGTCGATCCGGCGGGAACGGCGATGGATCAGGCCGTGGTGATGCTGCGCCACAGCTACCGTTTTGATGCGCAAAGCGGCATCGGACAGCTGGCGGAAGCGGTCAACGACGGCGATGTCAAAGCGCTGAAACAGGTCTGGAAACAGGGCTATGCCGATCTTGCTCAGCTTACGCTTAACGCGGATGACGATACCGAACTGCGTGACTGGGTCATTAACGGCGCGGCGGGGCGGTTTCCGGCTGCACAAAGTCGCAAAGGCGTCGAGCCGCCAGTCGGTTACCGCCATTATCTGAACGTGATGACAGATGAACGTCCGGCCGATGATGCGCCGCCGGAAGCGTTCAGCGCCTGGGCGGCGAAAGTGCTGCTGGCGTACAGTCAGTTTCAGCTGTTGTGCGCTTTGCGTGGCGGACGCTGGGGCGTGGAAGGGCTGAACCTGCGGATCGCGGAAATTCTGTATAAAGACGGGCTGCTGAAAGCATCGGTCGGTTGGTTCCCGGGGCGTCCGGTGCTGGTGACGCGCAATGATTACAGCCAGCGGCTGATGAACGGCGATATCGGTATCACGCTGGAAATTCCTCACCGGCTGGTGGATGGTTCCGTGGTGCCGGTGCTGCGCGTGGCATTTCTGACCGGCGACGGCACTCAGGATATCCGCTGGGTGATGCCGGGGCGGTTGCAGGCAGTCGAAACGGTGTTTGCCATGACAGTGCATAAATCGCAGGGTTCTGAATTTACCCATACGGCGCTGCTACTGCCGGACAATCTCAGCCCGATCCTGACACGCGAGCTGATTTACACCGGTATTACCCGCGCGCGTCATTGGTTCAGTCTGGGATGTGTGGGAGGAATTAACGCGGTGCTGCCGGAAGCCGTTCAGCGCAGGGTGCTGCGCGCCAGCGGGCTGATTAATTAAAACTCGTATTCGTGCATTTTTGCCGGTTTACGCAGCGGGCGGGCTTTCGGGCCCGCGACTTTCGTGGCTTTGTGCGGATCGCCCGCAACAAACTCCAGCGTCGGCGAGTAGTAAAAAGGCAGCCAGCCGCCGTAGCCATTCTCCCACTCCCAGCGAACCGGGCAGGGCCACAGAATGTCTTCGAACATAATGTAATAGGTCCATCGCCCGTGCGGACGACGCGGTTTGCGGTTATTCATAAGCAGACGGTCAGGCTCTTAAACATCACGGGGTATATTTTCGCCTGCACGGCATCAGGTTTCAAGCCCGCTGGCCGATTTGTTGATTATTTAATCAGCAAGACGTGACCAACAGACGTTCAGTACCGCAGCGGTTAGCCTGAATCAGGGCAAGATATTTGGGCAGGAAGGGCGGAGTGAAAACTGAAATACGGGATAAAGTCAGGGGCGGCGCATTTCTTCCAGAAAGATGAAGAACTGGCTGATCCGCAGGCTGATACTGCCGATATCAAACAAAACCATTCCCCAGACAATCATGATCAGGACTAACAGAACTTCTGCCACACGGAACATGCCGTGTTACCTCCTTGTATTCACACGGGAAATAACTTAACTCAAATTGATAGTGTGGACAACCCGTCCGGGGAGATTATCCCCAGATCATGGCGGCCCAACGGAGGAGCATCAGCGCACCACAGATGCAAAGAAGCACCACCACCATTTTCCAGTGTTTGGCCATCATCCGTTTTGTCACCATTTTTCCTCCCTGTTTTGGGGGGCATTTAGCCCGCCATATGCTGATCGACATAGTGAACAACATGTTCTTTGAGTTCTGGCACCGTCTGATCGGCGAGCCATTCGAAGGCCATCAGCAGCAGGGCTGCTGTGGCCAGAACGGTTAAGAACAAACCCGCTTTTTTACGCGCTTCCATGGATCTCATTATTTCTAATTTGCCTGTTTTTTACTCTACCAGAACAGGCCGGGATCCGGGAAGAATTCAGGCGTCTGGTTCGGGAAAGGTTTAAGAAATTATACCTTTTGTGCCTTTCCGAAACTTTGATCCTGCGCCTGATGCGCGTGAGAATGCCGCGGGCCGGGCCTGAAGCCCTGTTTTCTGGCACACCAGGCAATCAGTAAACCGGCGACCAGCAGAATCTGCATTGCCCACGGGAAGACACCAATCCCGGCGATTTCCAGCAGTATTCCGCCGGACAAACTGCCGCCTGCAATGGCCAGATTCCAGGCCACCACGACCATCGATTGCGCCATGTCTGCGTGTTCACCTGTGGCATCGGCAATCGCGGTTTGCAGTAACGTCGCCGCGCCGCCGAACGTCAGCCCCCACACCGCAACACACAGCGTCACGATGAGCGCGGAGTGGCTGCTGAGCGCCAGCACCAGTGAGATCACCGCAAACAGCGCCAGGCTGGTGAGCAATGTCTGGCGCAGACGTTTATCCACCAGCATGCCGGTCAGCCCGATTCCCGCCAGTGCGCCAATGCCAAACACCAGCAGGATTTGATCCGCATGACCGGCCAGACCGGAGAGCCGAAGGAACGGCACGATGTAGGTATAAAGCAGGTTGTGGGTCAGCATCCACAGCAGGATCACCGCCAGAATGCTGCGCACGCCCGGCATCTGAATGACCTGTCGCAGCGACTGTCGCTCTCCGGCTTCCTGACCGGGATAATCCGGCACCTTGCGCAGCACCCAGACCACCAGCAGTAACGTCATCGCAGACATCACTCCGAAGGCCATCCGCCAGCCGAGCAGCGTACCCATCCAGGTTCCCAGCGGCACGCCAACCGACAGTGCCACCGGCGTGCCCACCATGGCAACTGACAGCGCGCGCCCCTGCTGATGTGCGGGTACCATGCGCCGCGCGTAGCTGGCCAGTAATCCCCATGCCAGTCCGGCGGCGGCACCGGCCATCCAGCGGGCAAACAGCGTCAGGGCAAAATTCGTTGAGAACGTGGTCAGCGTGTTGAAAATCAGGAAACCGGCGATGGCCGTCAGCAGCGCCGTGCGGCGGTTCCAGCCCCGCGTCAGGGCAACCAGCGGCAGTACGGCCAGCAGAGAACCGGCGGCATACGCGGTAATCATCTGACCCGCCATGGCCTGCGACACGTCAAGGCCATCGGCAATTTGCGGCAATAATCCTGCGGGCAGCGTTTCCGTCATGATGGCAATAAAACCGGTCAGCGCCATCGCCAGCAAGGCAGAGAGCGGAAGCGGCGTCTTTTTCGGTGTCTGATTCATGACTTCACTCCATATACCGCATCGCGTAATTCATTTACAAAAGCACCCGACATCCCTTCGTACAATGTGTTGGTGAAGGCGACAACGCTCAGCCCGGCGGCGCGATCGACAAACCAGGAATGACCGTAAGCGCCGCCCCAGCGCCAGGTGCCGGAGGATTCCGGCGACGCAGCTGCCTGCGGATCGCGCAGGACGGAAAAGCCCAGTCCGAAACCGGTGCCCGGCATGTCCGGCAGTTCAAGGCCGCCGGTCTGGTCGCGACCCATTTCATCCACCTGCACCGGTGTCAGTAACGGGTATCCACCCTGACGAAGCATTTCCAGCATTTTCATCACGTCGTGCGCGCCGCTGATCATTCCGGCTCCGGCAGACGGGAAAGCCTTTGCATCCAGCGCCCTGAGAGGCGAATACGCGATGCCCACGGTGTCTTCGAAGGCGGCGACCTTTTCGCCTTCCTGCAAGCGGTGAGGCACGGGGGAATCGCTGACATACGGCGTCGCCAGTCGCGCCGGATTGGCGGTATAAAACGCGGTGTCGTTCATGTCCAGCGGGCCGGTCAGCAGGTTTTTCACCACGTCGCCGAGCGGTTGCTGACAAACCTGTTCAAGCATTGCACCAAGCACGTCTACAGCAAGGGAATATCCCCATGAGGTGCCCGGCGCATACAGTAAAGGGACAGCGGCCAGACGACGCAGGTTTTCCTCCAGCGAAATCCCGCTGTTATCCATGCCGTCAGAAACACCGGCAAGTGCATACGGACCCTGCTCATCAGGCTCGAAAAAGCGGTAACTCAGGCCGGCTGTATGGCTTAATAAATTTCGCACGGTGATCTGCGCGGGCTGGCCACCGGCAAGGGAAGGGGAAAATTCCGGCAGCCATGTCTGAATATTGTCATCGAGCGCCAGTTTACCTTGTGAAACTAAGATCATCGCGACGGTTGATACGATGGGTTTGCTGACTGACGCCAGACGGAACAGCGTATTTTCTGTCATTGGCCGCCCGGCCTCGCGGTCAGCCAGCCCGGCGGCGTGGTGATAAATCAGCTCGCCTTGTTTAGCGACCAGCACAACGGCACCCACAAGGCGTTGTGAGGCGATCGCCGTTTCAATGACGAGGTCGAGGCGGGATTTCAGCGTGGAGGAATTCATGGTGTTATCTCAGTTTCTGAATGTGTTAAATCACGATAGAGAACTCCTCAGTACGGAAAAAGTAGGGTAGATTTCCAGAATATACGGACACAAATGTCCGCAATGAGAGGTGGCAGTGGAAAGTCTGAGCAGCCTGAATGTGTTTGTACACGTCGCGGAAACCCGCAGTTTTGTTGCGGCCGGTCGCCTGCTGGGCGTTTCCGCCTCGGCGGTGGGCAAAACTATTGCGCGCATGGAAGCCAAGCTGAATGTTCGCTTGTTTCACCGCAACACCCGCAGCGTGACGCTGACGGCAGAGGGCGCGCTGTTTCTCGAGCGCAGCCGCCGGATTGTTGCTGAACTGGAAGCGGCGGAAAGCGAGTTGTTGCAGCTTTCCGAATCCCCGCGTGGTCGTTTGCGGCTGAGCCTGCCGCAGGTCAGCACGCTGCTGTTGCCAGTGCTGGGCGAATTTATGCGGCGTTACCCGGATATCGAACTGGATCTTGATTTCACCGATCGCATTGTGGATGTGGTGGACGAAGGGTTTGACGCCGTGGTGCGCACCGGTCAGATGGCGGATTCGCGCCTGTCAATGCGTAAACTGGGGACGTTTCGCCATTTACTGGTGGGTTCACCGGCGTATTTCAAAGAGTATGGCGTTCCGGTTTCGCCGCCCGATTTGCTGAACCACCGGTGCCTGCATTTTCGTTTCCCAAACAGCGGAAAGCTGGAAACCTGGCCGCTTTCGGGATATCAGGATCTGGCTCTTCCGGTTTCGATGGTTTGTAATAATATCGAGACGCGCCAGTGTTTTGCGTTGCAGGGCCTGGGCATTACGTGTCTGCCGGATTTCAGTATCCGCAAAGAGCTGGCAAAGGGGCAACTGGTCACCGTGCTCAATGAGTATGTCAGCCGCAGCGCCGACTTTTTCATTCTCTGGCCGTCGGGTAGGTATATGACGCCGAAACTGCGGGTGCTGATCGACTTTCTCAGCGAGCGGGTTTTCCCTGAAATCCCGGAACTGGCTTTACTCTGTCCTAATTAACCGTGTCTGTAATGTAGGGAGTTTTTTGATGAACAACGCTGTTGTAATTGAACGTTTTTCTGCCGCTGACCAGCGCGGCGTGGTAGAGGTGATTTTGCCTATTCAGAATCAGGAGTTTGGTATACCGATCACTGAACACCAGCAGCCAGATCTGAGCGATATTCCGCAGTTTTATCAGCAAGGTTCCGGCGATTTTTGGGTGGCCAAAAGTTGCGGAAAAGTGGTGGGTACGCTGGGGCTGAAGGATATCGGTAATGCGCAGGCGGCGTTGCGCAAAATGTTTGTCAGTGCGCCCTACCGTGGTCGGGAATTTGGGGTGGCTGCATTGCTGCTGAATACGTTGTTGCAACACGCGCAGTCTGAAAACGTCAGGGACATTTTTCTGGGTACAACCGACAAGTTTCTGGCGGCGCATCGCTTTTACGAAAAAAACGGATTTGAGGAAGTGACAGTACCTGAACTGCCGCAAGCTTTCCCACGGATGGCTGTAGACAGCAAGTTCTATAAGCTAACTTTCTGATTGTAAAAGTTGTCACTAAGCTGTCGTGTAGATGTCAGGTTGCTGACGTGTTGATTGCCGGTCACGTCTTGCATGCTGTTTCTGTGTTCAACATTCACGTAAAGGTAAGAATATGAATCAGAGCAAAATCAGACAACTCAGGATCTCCCGCGCGTGGTCGCAGGAACAGCTGGCAGAACTTTCTTCACTCAGCGTGCGCACCGTTCAGCGTATCGAAAACGGCGAACAGGCGAGCCTTGAAACGCTCGGTGCGATTGCGGCAGCGTTTGATATCAAGGTTTCAGAACTGACAGAAAACGATCCGCAATTTGGGGCGACGCCCGAACAGGCGCTGGACGGTCAAATCGAAAAAGCCAGAAAGCAGGTTGAGGAAGAAAGCGGGTTTTACCGTTCGGTGGTCTTCTGGGCGGTGATCAATATCGGTTTGTTTGCGATTAACCATTACACCTCGCCTGATACCCTCTGGTTCGTCTGGCCGCTGTGTATCTGGGGCGGCATTTTGCTGATCCGCGGACTGGGGATTTTTGTGTTCCGCGGCTCCGTCGAACGCTGGCAAAAAGCGCGTTTACAGAAACTGATCCGCAAGCCGTGATGTGCGGGCGTCATAATTAGGACAGAGTGCTGCCTGCAAATTCAAAGAAGACCGCCCTGACTGAGACATATCAAATTTCCGGCTGAACATGCTGCTATCCTCTGTAGTATTCATGGTTATCAGCTCAACGGACAGAGAATGGATCAGCCCCGGCGGTTTGCATTTACTCTTAAAAGACTGATATTGCTTCTGGCTCTGGTGAGTACGCTCATCATTTTGCTCAGCAGCTATCTGGCTATTTTTCAGGTCGAGAGAAAACTTCTTATCGATTCCTCGCTGCGCGCCAGTCAGTCCTACGCGGCGCGACTGTCCCTGACGGCCGATCTTTTCTTCAATGCGGCGCAAAAACAGCTGGTCTTCAGCGCCGGTTTGCTGGGCGAAGAGTTCGATAATCTTTATGCCATCGCCGAAGAAGCGGACCGTTTGCAGATCCAGAGCAAGCGCTACAGTTCTGTTCTGGTGGTGGACAAATCCGGCGTGGTTCGCGCGGCGTCGAGAAACTCCGCCAATATGACCGGTCTCAGGCTGGTGTCAGACGCCAACACGCAGGCGCTGACCACGCAAAATCCGGTGATCAGTTCCCCTTTCCGCACCGCACAAAATAATCACATTATTGCCATGTCAGTACCCATCCGTAATACGCGGGGAAAGTATCTCGGCTACCTGGTGGCGGAAATTACCCTGCAACAGGGCGGCATTATTGATTCGCTGATCAACGCCCGGAATTACCGCAAGGACGCGTATATCTACGTGATCGACAACGAAGGCGACGTGTTGTACCGCGCCGCTGACGGCTGGACGGAAAGTACGCCTCAGGGAAACGTGAACAAAGCGCTGCTCGAAGGCCGCGATCAGGGTTTCCTGCACATGAAAAATTTGCAGGGCGAAGATTCTCTGGCCGGGTTCTCCACGATGGAAATCTCAGGCTGGACGGTGCTGGTGCTGCATCCGGCGCGGGCTGACGTCGTGCTGCTGTATCAGGTGATGTTGCAGGTTCTGATTTATACGCTGCCATTTGTCATTCTGGTGTTTATCGTGATCTGGCTGCTGGCGCGCTACATTTCCCGTCCGCTGCGCCAGCTCGCGTCGAAAGCCGACACTATGGATTCACAAGATGTGTCGGCAGAAATTCAGCAAATTAACGCCTGGTATTATGAAGCGTCGAAGCTGAAAAGCGTGATGTTGCAGGGCATCCGCCTGTTACATCAGCGCATTGAGAAGCTCAGTACGCAGGCGCATACCGACCCGATGACCGGCCTGCTGAACCGGCGCGGGTTGTATGAACAGGTGGATAAGTTGCTCGGCGAGGAGTCGCAGATCGGGGTGGTCACCCTCGATATCGATCACTTTAAGGTGATCAACGATACGTTCGGGCATGACGTGGGAGACGCAGTGATTACGCAGCTTTCGCGTCTTATTTTGGGAAACTCGCGCGATGACGATTTGCTGTGTCGCATGGGCGGGGAAGAGTTTCTGTTGCTGCTGCCGGGCACCTCGCTGACGCGGGCGGTTCAGCTGGCGGAACGGTTGCGGCGTCAGGTCGCCGGGCAGAATTTTGAAGGTGCAGGAAACGTGACGATTTCGCTGGGCGTAACCCATTTTAATCCCGCAAAAGTGAACATCGACAGCGCGCTGAAATCGGCAGACAAGGCTTTGTATCAGGCGAAAAATGACGGGCGGAACCGCGTGGTGAGCCGTTAATGCGTTGAAGGGAGTTATCGTAAGGTTACTGTAAAAAGGCCCGGTTTTTGACCTGGCCTTTTGTATTGCGTATCGCTTAGCGGCTGCCGGGCAGCAACGATTCTGCACATTTGAAGACATCTTCACGGAATTTCCGCGAGGCGTCGTCCAGATCGGCCTGATTGGCGACGTCGGCACGGTTAGCTTCCAGCGCCTGATTGACGGCCACGGTAAAGGCATTTTCCTGACTGGCGTTCAGCACGTTGCCCACGCTGCCAAACAGCAGGCGCATGGCGGAAATCTGCACCAGCAGTTCACGGTTTACGCGTTCAAGCTGGTCTACACGTTTCGTCAGGGTTTCGTCGTTCATGGGTGTCTCCTTATTTAATTGCCGCACACCATAGCAAAAGCACCGGCATGAAAAAACCACCTTGCGGCGGCGATGGGGACGTCTTCCGGTTTAACGCACCATTTGCTGCATCTGGCGGCTCAGTTGCATCAGCTGCGCATTCAGCGGCACCAGTTGCTGCTGGATGGCGTTGTATTTATCCAGCTGTTTCTGGTTGGCAAATTGCAGGCGATTGCCGGTAATGGTGACATTTTTGCCCTGACTTTTGATGAAGTCGGCTTTTGCCACAATCAGGTTGAGCACCCGGGGCAGCAAATCAAAGACTTGTTCGGTGACGGCCGCCGGTTTGCTTATCGTTTTCTCATAGGCCAGGTCGTACACTTTTTTCAGGTCATTTGGCTGCCTGAGCGCCGCGTGCTGAGTGTCGGCCTGCGTTTTGAGCAGCACGATTTTCTCTTTCCAGTTCGCGCTGCTGTCGGCCATTTTTTTCAGGTCGTCGCGTTGATCAAGCAGGTTATTCACACTGTTAACGCCGTTCATTCCGGCAAAAACCGGCACCAGCGAGGAATCCAGCTCGATATTCATCTGATGATGGAAGCCGGTAATGATCGCGTAATCTTTGCTGTAATCCCCAAACTCTTTGGTTTGTGCCTGAGTCAGTTGAGGGACGGCTAAAACCGGCTTGTCCAGAATGCGGGACTGGAGAAAATCCATGAAGGCTTTGCGCTGGGCCGGTTCTTTGTCGCCACATCCGCTGACCACAAAAATCATCAGCAGCAGCATAAAAGGCATCAAAAATGCGCGGCTAAAGTGTGAGTTCTGCATAAATTCCTTGCTCCCTAAGCTCCGTTATCTGGATCCTAACCTTACTGAGAAAGGCTATTTTTTGCTAGATAGTTGCCGATATCTTCGTTAACGTCTTCGGCAAAGCCATTGATTCAGGGAATGTTTAACGTTGAACGTAAAGCGATTTTCAATTAACCGATCTGCCGTGATGCTGGCTGTGATGATCCTCGCCGGATGTACAACGGGAAAGAAAACCGAAGCGCCTGTGCAGAATCCGCGTGACGTCAAAGCCGATATCGTGCGGCTGATGCCGTCTTCCGCACCGGACAGAAAAGGCTGGGCGACGGACATTACCGCCGCATTCACCGCGCAGGGTATTCCGGCGACGACGGAAAATATCTGTTCGGTGCTGGCGGTGGCGCAGCAGGAATCGAATTTCAATGCTGATGCGCCGGTACCGGGGCTGGGAAAAATCGCGTGGAAAGAAATCGATCGTCGCGCGGATGCGGTTCATGTGCCGAATTTCCTGGTTCACACCGCGCTGCTGATTAAATCTCCGAACGGAAAGTCCTACAGCGAGCGGCTGGATAACGTAAAAACCGAGAAGCAGCTAAGCGCCATTTTTGATGACTTCATCAACATGGTGCCGATGGGGCAGAAGTTGTTCGGGAATCTGAATCCGGTGCATACCGGCGGGCCGATGCAGGTCAGCATCGCGTTTGCCGAAGAACATGCCAAAGGCTACCCGTACAAAATTGACGGCACAATCCGCAATGAAGTGTTCAGCCGTCGCGGCGGCGTCTATTTCGGCGTGAAGCATCTGCTGGGGTATCCGGCAAGTTATTCCCAGCCGCTGTACCGTTTTGCTGATTTTAATGCCGGGTGGTACGCCAGCCGGAACGCGGCTTTCCAGAGCGCGGTGAGCAAGGTGACGGGGATTCCGCTGGCGCTGGACGGTGATCTGATTAACTACGGCACCGATAAACCGGGCGGCACGGAGCTGGCGGTGAGAACGCTGTCGAAGCGGCTGGACATCAGTCATTCCGCCATACGTAAAGCGCTGGAGAAGGGCGAGCAGCCGGAGTTTGAGGAAACCAACTTGTACAAACAGGTTTATGCGCTGGCGGATAAAACCACCGGTAAGCGTCAACCCCGCGAGTTGTTGCCGGGGATTACGCTCGAAAGCCCGAAAATCACCCGTAAGCTGACCACCGCCTGGTTCGCAAAGCGGGTAGACGGACGCCGCGCGGATTGCATGAAACGCGCCTCTGCCGGGTAATCCACTGGGGGAATATTCCTAAAGCCCGCTGATTTTCAGCAGGCTTTAGGTTTTATCATCAGCCTGTAGCCACCGTCAGCGGCGGGTTGCGCGTTATTTCCCAACGAATATAAATTGCGTCAATATAATAGCGATGAAATAAAAGCTTGCTTAATAAATCCCCCTGTGTGTAAATAGCGTCAACGGTTTGTAGTTAAGACCTATTTATGTAAGACATTTTAGTAAAGTAGTTCCTGGTTCAAGTGATATAGCAAATCCTTTCTCCGACGAATTTCCTTCTCTGATGCATCCATAAGTATTTCAAATAAAAACAGACCCCTATTGCCCTATGGCATCATAAAATAAAAACGAAGAAGGTATTTCCTATGTCTACTAAAATGACTGGTTTAGTAAAATGGTTCGACGCTGGTAAAGGTTTCGGTTTCATCAGCCCTGCAGACGGCAGCAAAGACGTGTTTGTTCACTTCTCTGCAATTCAGAGCAATGATTTCAAAACCCTGGACGAAGGTCAGAACGTTGAGTTCACCATCGAACAAGGCCAGAAAGGCCCATCAGCCGGTAACGTTGTCGTTCTGTAATGTCGCCAGATATTGAAAGTAATCACTCTGCAATAGCGAAGATGGGGCAAACCCGGAGCAGCCAGAATAATTAATTCAGTATCGACATGAATAATGACAAAAATAAGCCCTGGCCAACGCCGGGGTTTATTATTTAAAAGCTTCCAGAATTATTTCGGGAGCCACAACAGAAAAGCCGGTTAGCATATTTTATTCATTTAGCCGTTTTTTCTGTTGTGACAAGGCCGTGCTCAGGCCGCGTAATGTTGGAGTGTACGATGAACGCTTACGCCATAATGTGACAGCCGGGAAAGCACCGGCAAATTCCCTTCATCCTTTGGGCTGGCTCTGCGTTGGCTGCCTTCACTCACCCCAGTCACATACTTATTGTATGCCCCCGGGGATTCGCTCCGTTGCCGCCTTGATCCCACCCAAATGATTTCGGGAATTGGCTACGGTGTCTGTGTTTCAAAATCTAAAAATTTCCTGAAAAAAAGCCAAAAAAAAGCCCGCACACGGCGGGCAAAATAACAGGGTTCTACAGGGGTATTACACAGGGACTTAACACAGGAACATCACACAACATTTGATGGATTTAAGATAACAAACGCTGTGTATGGTTTTGTCATTGTCCGGTAATGTTACTCCAGTAGATGTAAGCCTTATTTGTCTGCGTAATGACCAATGATCTGATCTATTTTGGCGTCAGCCATCGCAATTCCCTTCTGTATCAAAGACTCAGAGCCGATACTCGCCAGCACAATAACCGCAGCAACAATCATTAATCCTTTCCAGGTCATGATTTTCCCTTCCGTTTGTCACAGTGAATGGCAGCATTATGCGGCGATACGCAAAGTATCGCCACCGGGCAGGGCAAAACAATGAAAAGGCGTTAAGCGCCTAAGTGGCCGACGGTGAAGTAAGTGACCAGGCCGACGATGACCAGCAGCGCAATCGCCGCAGCGGTGTAGAGGATGATGCGTTTGGGGCTGTAAAATGCCATAAAAATATCCTTATTTATCCGTGGTGTTCAACGTTGCTGGATTAGAAAAGTTCCATCATCAGTGCCATCACGTAGCCGATTCCTACAGAACCGCCCGCCATGATTAACCAAAATGCTGTTGCCTTCATTTCACACTCCTTGTGCGTGTTGCGGGACAAATCGCCCGAATGATCGATTTCAGGACGTGATTATAACAAACATATAATCCGTATGGATAATTATCCGTTCTAATTTTAGACACTTTACCGGAGTAAGGATGGCTTTTGTGATCTTATTTCAGATAGTCGCTGCGGGAAGTCAGTTTGCTGTGTGCGCTGGAGTCCAGTGTGGTGGACGGGCGGGAACCGCTTTCGCTGGCTTTGCGGCTAAGTTCAGAAGCCACTTCCTGTGCGCTGGAAGGGTAAGCCACGGCGAAACTGTTCATGGCGGTCATCGCCAGCATAAGACTGAAAAGAGCGAGGGTGGTGCGTTTCATTAACGGGTGTCCGGTCTGTTCACATTTGTTCATAGGATTCTCG
Source organism: Rahnella contaminans (assembly GCF_011065485.1). Taxonomy (NCBI): domain Bacteria; kingdom Pseudomonadati; phylum Pseudomonadota; class Gammaproteobacteria; order Enterobacterales; family Yersiniaceae; genus Rahnella; species Rahnella contaminans. Next base: position 1,927,594 of record NZ_JAADJS010000001.1, on the reverse strand, counting down.
TGAATCAGCTACCGGCTTTATATGCTTCACTCATAAGAAACGGGAGCAAATTATGCTCCCGTTCATCATTTATGATGCGTACAGCTGCTGCTTTACACGTGCTGGAGCGTATTATGACCGGCTTCTGATTTATTCGGTAAGCGAATCGTGGCAGAAAGAACCAGTGATACGATCAATAGTGCGGTGATGATGCTAAACGTTACTGCGAAGCCGCCGAACAAAGACGCCACCAGAGAAGCGAAGATGCTGCCGATACCGAAGCCGAGGTAAAGCAGACCGTAGTTTTTGGTCATGTTGTTCAGGCCGAAGAAATCGCTGACCAGTGAAGGATACACGGTGATGGTACCGCCGAAGCTGAAGGCCACACAGGCAACGGAGATGAAGAACATCGTTTCGTTCATGTGGGTGAACAACATCATGCTCATACCGGCCAGGGAAACGATCTGTGCGATGGAGATAACGCGGATACGCTGCATTTTGTCAGACAGAACGCCCAGAACCAGACGGCCGCTCAGGTTAGCAATCGCTATCACGGTCACGGCGTTCGCGGCAGTCAGTGCGTCCAGTTTAACCAAACTCTGGCCGATATCTTTTGCCACACCAATCACGTACAAACCGCTCATGCAGGCTGTCAGGAACATCAGCGCCAGCATCCAGTATTGCGGAGCGCGCACCGCTTCAGCCAGCGTGAAATCACGGCTGTCATTGCTGCTATCGTTCAGGCTGTTTTCTTCGCGGGTCACATCGGCGGTTTGCTGTTTCGGCGCATCTTTCATCATCATCGCACCGACAATCACCATCACCATCGCCACGCCACCCCAAATCATGAAGGTGTTTTGCAGGCCTTCGGTTGCCAGTAAATGCCCGCAAACGAATTTGAATAACAGGCTGCCTAAACCGTAAGCACCGATTGAACAGGCTGAAATCAGGCCTTTACGTTCAGGGAACCATTTTACGCAGTTGGTCAGTGTCAGCAGGTAACCGGCGCCATCTGCCAGGCCGACCAGCACACCGGCGCTGATGTACAACATGATCACGTTGTCAGAATGCGCGGTCAGGAAGAACCCGGCGGCCATCAGTATACCGGCGGCGATAGTCACGGTACGTACACCGAAACGTTCCTGAAGTTTGCCGGCGACGGAAGAGGCGAGAGCCAGACACAAGCTCAGGATCCCGAAAGTCAGTGCCACACGGCTGATAGGTTCGCCCAGCTTCTCGGACAACTGGCCGTTGAACAGGCTCCAGGTGTAAACGGAACCCAGAGCAAGCTGAGTAAGAATGGTACCGACCAGTGTCAGCCAGCGGGTACGGTTGGTGTTCTGCATGTCAGATTTGTCACTCATAGCGGGTTCTCCCGAGCGAAGTAGATTCAATTAACTGTCGCTATGATAGTCCTCGTGAATAAACGCAGTTCATTTGCGGCGTGAGATGCATGAGTTGTGGAATGAAATGCATCTCACGAGGCATGAGTCGCCATTTTGGCGTCAAAAACACCCTGAAATTGGACTTAAAACGTGGCTGCAGCCCTTGCGGGGCGCGGGTTTTAGTTGATCTGGATCACTAATCCTTCAATTAACCTTTTCGTGCATTCTCACAAGTTTTGTTACAAACCTTTCGTTGTATCATTTGGTACATAACGTTGTGCTCACGGTCATTTGGTCGTACCCTTCCGGCACTTCCTCTTTTTACTTTCAGTGCTAATTAAATGACTTCTTCAGCGGAACGGGCGCGCGCGTCACATTTTCAACGTGCCCGTATTCTGACGCCATCGCGGATTTTTATTCTCAGCCTGCTGCTGTTACTGGGCGGAATCATGTATTCACTGACGATTGGCCGATATCCGATTTCATTTGCTGAGCTGATTGGTTTTTTCCATGCAGATGCGTCAGCACCGCGATATGGGCTGTTGCACAACATCATTATCGATTCACGCCTGCCGCGCATTCTGGCCGCGGTGCTGGTCGGTGCCGGTTTGTCCGTTTCCGGCGCGGCTTATCAGGCCGTATTCCGCAATCCTCTGGTGTCGCCCGGTTTACTCGGCGTGCTGAGCGGCTGCGCGTTTGGTGCATCGCTCAGCATTGTGTCCGGGCTGAACGGTTTGTGGATCCCCGCGCTGGCTTGTTTGGCCGGTTTACTGGCGGTCGTACTCGGCGTGGCGATTGCCAGCCTGTTTGCTTCACCGTCCATTCTTATGCTGATTCTGGGCGGCATTATCAGTAGTGCGCTGTTCACCGGATTGCTGTCGATCGTCAAATATGTCGCCGATCCGCAGGATCAGTTGCCAACCATTATTTACTGGATGTTGGGCAGTCTGAGTGCGGTAGACAATCATGCGTTGTGGGTGACGGCCCCGGTGCTGGTTATCGCGATTGCGCTGCTGGCGGGGCTCGGACGGGTGCTGGACGTCATGACGCTCAGCGAAGATGAAGCTTACAGCCTCGGTATTCCGGTTCGTTTTTATCGCTACGGCATTATCGTGCTGGCGACGCTGATATCTGCCCTGACTGTCAGCATTGCGGGCATGGTCGGCTGGGTCGGATTGCTGATCCCGCATCTGGCACGGCTGCTGGTGGGTGCGAGTAATGTCTGGCTGTTGCCGGTTTCAGTGTGTCTCGGCGGCTGTTTTTTGCTGTTGTGTGACGGGCTCGCACGCACGCTGGCTCCGGGGGAAATTCCGCTGGGGATCATTACCGAATTACTCGGCGCACTGGCGTTTATTGCTTTACTGAAATACGTCCGCGGGGGCTGGCTATGATTATCTCCGCCCGCGACCTCTGCTATTCACTGCCTCAGCGCCCGCTGCTCAGCGATATCTCGTTTGATCTTTATGCCGGGGAATGCGTGGCGCTGCTCGGTGCTAACGGTGCCGGGAAAAGCACGCTGCTGAAGCTGCTTTTGCGGCTTTTGTCACCGGAAAGCGGCAGTCTCCGGCTGGCGGGAAAACCACTGGAAACCATGAAACGCCGCGAAATCGCCCGGCATATCGCTTATGTGCCGCAACATCATCAGCCGCATTTTCCGTTTACCGCCTGGCAGGTCGTGATGCAGGGCCGGTTGCCGGTGAACGGCCTGGCTCGCAGCCCTTCGCCACGGGACATTTCCCGCGTTGAAAATGCGTTTGAAGAGAACGGTATTGCGCATCTGGCTTCGCGGATTTACACCCATCTTTCCGGCGGTGAGCGCCAGCGCGTGCTGATCACCCGCGCATTAGTGCAGGACACGCCGGTGATTTTGCTCGATGAACCGGTGAATGGCCTCGATTATGGCCACCAGCTGCATCTGCTTTCGCAACTTAAGACCCTCGCCTCGCAGGGCTACACGTTGCTGATGATTACCCATCAACCTGAACACGCACTGATGGCCGCCAGCCGGGCATTAGTGCTGCATGAAGGTCGGCTGATAGCCGACGGTGTGCCATCCGATGTCGTGGATAGCGCGCTGATTTCCCGTATTTATCAGGCACAGGTACAACAAATCGACCTGAACAGCGGACATCGTTTTTTTATTCCTTAAGGGATTGATTACAAATGCAAAGAAAAATAAAAGCGCCGTTAGTGGCTGGCGCCTGTGGTCTTCTATTGTCTGCAGGTACTGCGCTGGCCGCAGTAACGACCGACACGATGACTGTGAATGGCACTGTGAAAAATGAGGAAACGGCGTCGGGTGACCCTTCGGCCTCAGATTCACAAACCGCGACCGTCGGCGTTCTGGGCAAACGTGATGTGCTGAATACGCCGTACTCCGTGCATTCTGTGCCGGAAAGTATCATTACCCGCCAGCAGGTAAAAAGCGTCAAAGACGTTTATAAATATCTGCCGTCCGTGCAGGGTGACGGCGCCCGCCCGCAGACACGCGGGATCCAGGGCAGTGTGGTGCAAAACTCTATGATCGACGGCCTGAACGTCGTCTCCACCACAGATTATCCGGCCGAGCAGTTCCAGCAGATTGAAGTGCTGAACGGGCTGGCGGGATCGCTTTACGGCCCGGCAAACCCGGCAGGGATGTTTAACTTCGTTTCCAAACGCCCGGGATATAGCACCAAAAACAGCATTACGCTGGGAATGGGCACCGGGATTTCCGGTCTGGGTGCGCTGGATTTAAGCGGTCCGCTTGATGATGGCGAACGTGTTCGTTACCGGCTGAATCTGCTTAACGATCAGGGCGGCAGCTATACCTCCGGCAGCCGCAAGAAACGTCAGCTCGCCAGCCTGGCGCTGGATTTTCAGCTGACGGATCAAACCGTGCTTGAAACCAATTTCAGCTATTACCGTTATGAGGAAAAAGGCTTGCCGGGCACGTTTGCGCTGGCAAGTGGCGTAGCCTTCCCGAAAGCCATGAACCCGACGCAGCGTAACCTGGGGCAAACGTATGCCGGGAATGACAACCACACCAGCACTTACAGCGCTCATCTTAAACATGATTTTGATGGCAACTGGCAGTCTGATATCGGTTTCCTGCATCAGGTGGCTGACCGTCAGTCCACGGCGGTGACCAATACGCTGGTCAACAATAAAGGGGATTACAAAACTACGGTATCCAGCGCCACGGCGACCCGTTTTGTGATCAACAGTTATATGGCGACGTTGAACGGTTCACTGAATACCGGCTGGCTACAGCATGATTTATCTTTCGGTATGCGCGGTTTTGTGTGGAAAAACTATAACCCGATCAACGGTGGTACGGCGACGCTGGGCAGCGGAAACATTAATAATCTGCAAAGTTTCCCTGAACCCGCATATCCGGACTTCTCTAACCGTTATCAGTCTGCAACCAGCACTCAGCAGGCGTTTTCCGTCGGTGATACGCTGACCTTCTCGCCAAAATGGAGCCTGCTGGTGTCGGGCAGCGAAAGTTTCCTCACCTCTGCCAACTACGCCAAAACCCGTCAGCGCACCAGCGATTCGAACGACAGCGGTTTCAGCGGTTCAGCCAGCCTGATGTATAAGCCGGTTGAAAACCTGACGCTCTATACAACCTATGCCGACAGCCTGCAACAGGGCGATACAGCTCCGGCTGGTTCGACCAACGCCGGGCAAATCACCGCGCCTTACCGCAGCAAACAGATTGAAGTCGGCAGCAAACTGCGCGTCGGCAAGACCAATCTGTCGGCGGCGCTGTTCCAGATTGATCGCCCGTTTGCGTACACGCTGGAAGACGGCGAATTCGCCAACGACGGCAATCAGCGTAACCGCGGCCTTGAGCTGATGGCCGACGGCAACGTCAGCCGCGACGTGCATATTTACGGCGGCGTGACGATCCTCGATCCGAAACTGCGCGATACGGCGTCCTCTTCCAGCGATAACAAACAGATCGTCGGGTTATCCCGCGTGACCGCAAACCTGCTGACCGTCTGGAGTGTGCCAGCCGTCGAAGGTCTGGATCTGGATACCAACGTGCATTACGTCGGCAAACGTCCGACAGACAATGCCAACGACAACTGGGTCGGCAGTTACGCCGTCTTTGACGCCGGCAGCAGCTACCGCACGCGTCTGTTCAATACCAACACCACGTTCCGGTTTGACCTGACCAACCTGACTAACCGCCATTACTGGACCAACATCGTGCCGGGCGGCCTGAACGGTTACAGCGGCGCGGGCAATGCGTCCGCACAACTGGGTGCACCGCGTATGGCGCAGGTTTCCATGCAGCTCGAGTTCTGAGGATAAAATGAAATTACCGACACGTTTGATTCTGGCGGGCGCGCTGAGCCTGCTAAGCCTGAGCGGCTACAGCGCCACCCGCGAAGTGACTGATGATGCGGGCCATCAGGTTATTCTGCCCGCGAAAACTGACCGGATCGCCGACGCCTGGTACGCACATCATTCTTTGCTGATGACGCTGGGCGCGGGCGGCAAGATTGTGGCGACGGTCAATCATCCGGAAAGTCAGCCGTGGATGTTCCGCGTTCAGCCTTCGCTGAATCAGGCGTTGTCGGTAAAAGGCACCACGTTTAATGCCGAAAGTTTGCTGGCGGAAAAAGTGGATGTGGTGTTTGTCAGCGCGGGCAACCGGGATGCGGTGGCCTTGCGGCAGGCGGGTTTACCGGTTATCGAAATGAAATTTACCGATTTTGATTCAATGAAACATTCCCTGCGCACAACCGCGCAGGTGCTGGGAACGCCTCAGGCGGCGCAGCGTGCCGGAGATTACATTCATTATCTTGACGACAATCTTCAGGCCATCAGCGCAAAAACGGCAAGTCTGACCCAACAGCAACGCCCGCGAGTGCTGCACATTCAGTCACTTAATCCGCTGAAAGTCGATGGCAGCGATACGCTGATTGACCAGTGGATCCGCGTCGCCGGTGGCCGGAATGCCGCCGAAGGGCTGAAGGGCAACATGCAGCCGGTTTCTGCCGAGCAACTGCTGGCGTGGCAACCGGATGTGATCATTCTGGCGGCCAGTGCCGGGGATATCTCAACCTCCGCTTATGCCAGCCAGTTTGCATTGCTGGACGCAGTGAAAGCGGGGCGTGTGTGGCGAAATCCGGCAGGCGTTTTCCCGTGGGATCGCTACGGCACTGAAACGGCATTACAGATCCAGTGGGTTGCACAAAAACTGCATCCGCAGCTTTTCCCGACGCTGGATATTGTGAAAGCGACGCAGGATTTCTACAGCCGGTTCTTCGATTATCCGCTGACGCCAGGGGAAGCGGAGGAGATTATCGCAGGAGAGTTTTGAGGGCGAAATCAGGTGAGGATATATATTTTTCCTAATGTCATTTTTTCAAGGTTTTCGCCACTGATGCGGGGATACACTTCCGGCGTGCATGAGGACGTATGCATATGGCTGTTGACGAATGTCAACGGGTGATTATACTACAGCCACAGGAGGCCAATGAAGGCGCATCCTAATAAGCATATTCACGCAGCCGTTGAATATGCCATTTCTAAAGGCTGGCATTTTGTCGCTGGCGGCAGCAGTTCACACTGTTTCGGACGGGTTCGTTGCGGTATTCCTGCACATCGCGAACATATGATGAGCATCTGGTCTACCCCGCGAAATCCGGAAAACCATGCCGTGCAAATTATCAGAAGGGTTGATCATTGTTCTCCTGATAAGACATAACACTCAGGCGGGAAACCGCCTTTTTAGCAATTATCCGGACAACGAGGTTTTGTGGCACCTTTTAACTTCACGCTGACGCTTTCAGGCGTTACATCTGATACAGAAAAACTGGAAGATGCGCTCTTTGAGAGCGGCTGCGATGACGCGCTGATTTCTTTCTATGGAACGTCGGTCTATCTGGAATTTGACCGGGAAAGCACTTCATTCGCGAAAGCGCTGCTGACGGCGATCCGGGATATTGAATCTGCGGGCCTGAATGCACGTGTCGAGTCGGTCGATTCGGCGCTGGTCGGGCTCAGCGATATTGCGGACCTGACCGGGCTGACCCGCCAGTCGGTGGCATTATTGAAAGACGGATCTCGCGGATCCCGTAATTTCCCTAACCCTGTTCAGCGGCTCAAAGGAAACTCACCGCTCTGGCGCTGGAAGAGTGTGGTGGATTGGCTGGTCGCAGAGGGAAGATTACCCGCCGGAGATCATCGTGTGGAAGGTTCCCGCATCCTGGAAAATATCAATCTGGCGCTACAGTTACGTTCTTCTTCTGAGCCCAAACAGGTTAAGCAATTTGCACACCTGCTTGAGCATCAGAATGAAATGACCGATTTGTAATACGTACTTATAAAACTTCTGCATTCAGCGCCGCATTGATTGCCGCCGCGACGCCGGTGGGATTTTCCCACATCATCGAATGACCTGCCTGCGGTACCACGGTGGTATGCACACCATGCTGAGGCAAAATCGCGACATCAGGTTCTGGCAGTGAAAACTCGCCAAACAAAACGGTGGCCGGCATTTCCAGGTTGTAGAGCTGTTCGCGCCACGACGTCGGTTCGCCATTGACCAGCCCGACGGCTTGGCGGTGAATGGCCAGCGGAGACGCCACGCTCATCGATCCCGCCCAGACGGGATCATTGCTGCGCACGGCGACATTAATCAGATGCGCGTGGCCTTTAGCCAGATAGTCTTCTTCTGAATATTCCGCGACTGCGCGGCTGAATATTCCGCCGCCTGCATCGAGATTGGGTTCAGCAACAATCAGGCGCTGAATCAGGTCAGGCCGCTGCGCCGCTACCATGATGGCAATACTGCCGCCCATGCTGTGGCCGATTAAATTGACCTGCGGTACGCCGAGGCTTTCCAGTAATGCGATGACGCACAGCGTATGATCCTGCAGGCTGTAGCTGAAATCCTGCGGTTTATCACTGAAACCGGAACCGGCTAAATCCAGCAGGAACGAACGGCGCGGGCGCAGTGATGCATCGGTCGCGACGCGTGGGAAATCGCAGGATGCCGCGCATCCCAGACCGTGGATAAAGACCAGCGGGACGCCCAGACCTGACAACTCATGGAAACGTAAGACCATTTCCGTTCCGGGTACTTTGAAAGATTTCATCTCAATCCTTTGTTAACTGCTCAAGTGCAATCTGCGGATTATAGGCAGGATTTTTCTGAGCAGCAGTACAAAAAACAAGTAAACGAACAGAGCCATCCGTTTTACTTCGAAGTGTTCACGCATTCATTTATCAGATTTCTGTTTCAGTTAAATTTTGGAATATTCCCGACCGCCTCCGGCGGGGTAATCAGTAGCGATAATCGTCAGCGGATCCTCTGCATGTAGCTTCATATTTGTCTAAAAAAACGCCGTTCATACCGCGTACAGTCCCGAATTTGGCTTAAAGTATTTAGCCCGTGAAAATATCTTTTGCGGGCTCTTTTCATCGGGCAGCCAAGTGATAGCATGGAACTCTTGCTCACTTTATGGATTTATCTGATGGTCAGGTTAGGCGGTTGTGTGGCGGTTGTCTTGGCGCTGGCGTCGTTTTCAGCATCGGCTGTCACGCAGTATCAATGTGTTTTAACGCATCATACGCAGTCGGATGACGGCAATGATGTTTCTGAAGTTGTGAATAAAGATGCGCGTGTTTATGACGCCGGAAATACGTTCAGTTTTTCCCCGGACGGCAGCAAAATGGTGACCAGTCCTGAACTGACGGACATTATCGGTAAAGACAATCAGCCGATGAAAGCCGGTGCGCAGGATAATCTGATGTATATCCATGTAAAAGACAGCTTCGTGGTTGCGACGCAAACCGAAGGTTATGTTTATGGCGACTGCAAGGTCAACACGGCGAAGTGATGCGCGGCATATTTCGCCGGAATAACCTGTCGTTAATAAATAGAAACACTCCTGCCACTTCATTAGCACACTTCTTATAGTCGCCCGTTTCCCGACGGGCTATCCTTGCGCACTTTTCCAGCCCCGAATTTTTCTTTTTTTCGCCCGCTTTAAGAAGCAGACAATAAAGGTATTTGCCCGCTTATGGCCTTACTTAACGACGAAATCCGCGACCATACCGCAGAGTCCGTCCTTTTCGTTCGTCGCGCCGTGATCGCGTTTCTGGTTGTGGCCTTAATGTCTGCCGCTCTGGTCTTCAATCTGTATCATTTGCAGGTCGGAATGCATGATTTTTACCAGACCCGCTCGAATCAGAATGACATCAAAATGCTGCCGATTGCCCCGAGCCGCGGGTTGATCATGGACCGCAATGGCGTGGTGCTGGCGCAAAATATTACGCTTTACCAGATTCAGGTGATCCCCGGAAAAGTGCCGGATCTTAAAGCAACCCTGAATGCACTCAAACCCATTGTCGATCTGACGCAGGACGATCTGGACAGCTTCCATGACGCGATGATTCATGGCCGTCACTTCGCGCAAATACCGTTAAAACTGGCGCTGACCGACGTCGAAGTCGCCCGTTTTTCTGTGAACCAGTTTGATTTCCCCGGTGTTTCAATCAGTACTTATCAGCAGCGTCGTTATCCGTACGGTGCGGAGCTGGCGCATGTCGTCGGTTATGTGTCGAAAATCAACGATAAAGACGCGAAACGCCTCGATGAAGAAGGAATTGCGGAGAACTACGCGGCTGACCACGATATTGGTAAACAGGGCGTTGAAAAGTATTACGAGAATATTCTGCATGGCCGCACGGGTTATCAGGAAGTGGAAGTGGATAACCACGGGCACGTCGTGCGCCTTCTCAAAGAAGTGCCACCGCAGGCCGGGCAAAATATCTACCTGACGCTGGATCTCGGTCTACAGCAGTACATCGAGAAAGTCCTGAAAGGGCAACGCGCCGCCGTGGTGGTGATGGATCCGCGGGATGGTGGCATCAAAGCAATGGTCTCGAGCCCGAGTTATGATCCGAATCCGTTTGTGAACGGAATTTCCAGTAAAGAATACAGCGCGTTGCTGAAAAACCCGGATCTGCCACTGATTAACCGCGTGACACAGGGACTGTATCCTCCGGCCTCGACGGTTAAACCGTTCATGGCAACGTCTGCCTTATTTGAAGGGGTGATTACACCGCAAACCACTTTCTTCGGCGCACCGACCTGGACGCTGCCGGGCACCGAGCGTCATTACCGCGACTGGCTGAAAACCGGCCACGGCCTGCTGAATGTCACCAAAGCCATCGAAGAATCCGCCGATACGTTCTTCTATCAGGTGGCGTATGAAATGGGCATCGACCGCATTCATACCTGGCTGAGCAAGTTCGGTTACGGGCAGTCCACCGGTATCGATCTCGACGAGCAATATAATGGTGTTCTGCCAAGCCGCGAATGGAAGATGAAGGTTCATAAAAAAGGCTGGTATCAGGGGGATACCGTTTCGGTGGGCATCGGCCAGGGTTATTGGGTTGCGACGCCAATCCAGATGGTGCGTGCGCTCAGCGCGCTGGTGAATAACGGCAAACTTGAAACACCGCATCTGCTCTATTCTTCAAAAAGCGGAAAAGTGATTACGCCCTATAAAATGCCGCCGACGCAGCAAATTGCCGATGGCAAATCGCCAATCTGGGGAATAGTGAAAAACGGTATGTTCGGAATGGCGAATTTCCCGAACGGTACCGGTTATAAACTCTTCCACACCGCGCCTTATCAGATCGCCGCGAAATCAGGGACGTCTCAGGTATTCAGCCTGCGCGAGAATCAGGTCTATAACGCCAAAATGACGCCTGTCCGCCTGCGTGACCATATTTTCTATACGGCATTTGCGCCCTATAAACATCCGACAGTGGTGATGGCGCTTATTATGGAGAACGGTGGGGGCGATGGCGTGGTCGCCGGGCCGACGGCGCGCGCCATTCTTGACCATATCTTCCTGCCGCCGCAGGCCACGATGTGTGACCCGGCGAAAGCAGACAATCCGGCAGACTGCGAACAACCGGTACCAACCCCGAATTCACTGGGGTTCAGCGAGCACTGACAGGCTCTTAATCAATCACTGATAACGTGATGTCATTAAATGGCGACAGATGCAGTTTGTTGTGTCGCCATTTGGCGACATTTAAGCAAATGATTAAAAACAACTTTATATTTAAGTAAAAAACATGTTGGGAAATGACGACAGCAAGCGTGATTTTTATGCAAAGATCGCAGCCATTTTTTGAATGAGATCTTCACTGATAAATAAAAGTTGTTAACTATCAGTTACATGTAATTTAAATATTATAACTGGCACGCTTCGTGCTATATTCTGGCAGTTGCTCATTCACCTGATTATGACTTGCTCACGCGAAAGCGTTGATATGCTCATAATGCCCGAATGACGCCAAAGAAACGGTGCCTATCGTTCACCCCACCGATAATCGTTGCGTAAGCACGTTATCAAGCATCGAACGACACGTTGAGTGAGGCACCACCTCTTCCGGTTTGCTGGATATCCATCAGGATATCCAGCAATACCACTCCTTCGGATGCTTCCTGTTTCTTTCAAATCCTCTTTCACAATCTCTGTGACGCACTGGCTGTTCAAACCGTTGTCAGTTAGCATGCTTTATCTGTGGAAAATGAGATGAATGCGTTGAAAAGAGGACGTTTATTCCCCGGTTCTTTACGTCAGCTGGTATTGATGGCGTTCCTGTTAGTTCTGTTGCCGTTACTGGTGCTGGCCTGGCAGGCTTATGACAGCCTCGACCAGCTCAGCCGTCAGGCGGCGCATATTAACCGCACGACATTAAGCGATGCGCGCCGCAGCGAATCCATGTCCAGCATCGCGCTGGAAATGGAACGCAGCTATCGCCAGTATTGCGTTCTCGACGATCCGACGCTTTCCCGCCTTTATCAGAATCAGCATAAACAATATTCGCAGCTGCTGGATGCGCACGCCTCTGTTCTGCCGGATTTACGTTACTACCAGACGCTGCGCACATTGCTGACGCAGCTGACCGAACCCATCTGCCACAATAATGCGCCGGATAATGACTCTTCCGCGCGGCTGGAAAATTTTTCGCGCACGAATGCCGAAATGGTTCAGGCGACCCGTGAAGTGGTCTTTTCCCGCGGCCAGCAACTTCAGCGTGCGATTGCCGAACGCGGCCAGTTCTTTGGCTGGCAGGCGCTGGTGCTGTTTCTGCTCAGCGGGGCGCTGGTGGTGCTGTTTACCCGTATGATTATCGGGCCGGTGAAAGGCGTGGAGAGAATGATCAACCGGCTGGGCGAAGGGCGTAATTTGGGGGATGTCACGCGGTTTAAAGGCCCGCGCGAAATCCGTTCTCTGGTGCAGCGTATCGTCTGGCTGAGTGAACGTCTGGCGTGGCTGGAATCACAGCGACACGAATTTTTACGTCACATTTCCCATGAGCTCAAAACGCCGCTCGCCAGCATGCGCGAAGGCACGGAGCTACTGGCCGATGAAGTCGCCGGACCGTTGACGCCGGATCAAAAAGACGTGGTGGCGATACTCAACAGCAGCAGCCGTCACCTGCAAACGCTGATCGAACAATTGCTCGATTACAACCGCAAACTGGCAGATGCGCCCGCGCTGAGCGTGGCTGTCGATCTGAAAACCTTAGTGAATGACGTCGTGATAGCGAACAGTCTGCCCGCGCGCGCCAAAAAGATCCGCAGCGAAGTCGTTATCGAAGCGTCACAATGTCTGGCGGAACCTACACTGCTTAAGCGCGTGCTGGATAATCTCTATTCCAATGCGGTGCACTACGGGGCTGAATCCGGTACTATTTGGGTCCGCAGCCGGGAAGAAGCAGGGCGGGTGGTTATTGAGGTGGCAAACACCGGAACCCCGATCCCCGAAGCCGAGCGCGTGATGATTTTTGAACCTTTTTACCAGGGTAGCCAGCAACGAAAAGGGGCTGTAAAAGGCAGCGGTCTGGGATTGAGCATTGCTCAGGACTGCATTCGCCGCATGCATGGAGAGCTGCAACTGGTTGCCGTTGAAGGTGCGGACGTTTGTTTTCGCATTGAATTGCCCCTGACGGCTGAGAAAAATTGATAATGATCCTATTTGCAGGCTGGTGCGGCCAATGAACGCATTAACCTTTATGTCGAAATTCGTTTCCCGTCTGGTGCGCGCCGTCGCTCGCCGCCGGGTTCTCCTTCTGAGTGCGCCACTGGCGCTGGCGGGCTGTGTGCAACATTCCGCCGATAACCGTTATTACCAGCAAGTTTCCGACCAGATTGTCCCTGACAGCAAAGTGATCGACTTCCGCATCGCACCCTGCGAAACCCTCTGGGCGCTTGATGACAGCGAAGCGATGACCAACTCACTGTACTGGCTGCGGGCGATGGATTGCGCCGATCGTATGAGCGATGCACAGGCGCGTTTCCAGGCACAGCAGATTTCGGCGACCAACTGGCAGCAGGCTTTCAAACAAAGTATTCTGCTGTCAGGTGCTGAACCGGATCAACAACAGCGCCGCGCATTGCTGGCTAAAGTGAGCGAATTCCGTGGTCAGATGCCGGGATCCATTCGTCCTCTGGTGCAGTTGTGGCGTGAGCGTCAGAATCTGCAAGTTGTGCTCGGTGATGAAAAAGCCCGCAACGCACGCCAGCAGACTGTCAATGAAGACAAACTTCAGCTGATGACTGCCGAACAACTGGTGCTGGAAAATAATTTAGCCGATACCCGCCGCAAGCTGGAAAACCTGACCGATATCGAGCGTCAGCTTTCCTCGCGTAAGCAGATCCAGGGCGATCTGCCGGACAACGACGCGACCTCGTCGTCAAAACCGGCCACCGGATCCACGGTGAAACCGGCAGAAACCTACGTGCCGCCTCCAAAGGAATCGAACGCAAAATGACGATACGTAAAGCAGCCAGCCTGTTGCTGGTGGACGACGATCCCAGCCTGTTAAAGCTGCTGGGCATGCGTCTGACCAGTGAAGGTTTTCGTGTCACCACCGCTGAAAGCGGTGCTGAAGCGTTGCGCGTATTGCACCGTGAACGAATCGATCTGGTGCTGAGCGATTTACGCATGGATGAAATGGATGGCATGGCGTTGTTCGCTGAAATCCAGAAATTCCAGCCGGGAATGCCGGTCATTATTCTGACGGCGCACGGCTCGATTCCCGACGCGGTTGCCGCCACACAGCAGGGCGTTTTCGGGTTTCTCACCAAACCGGTCGACCGCGATGCGCTGTATAGAGCCATTGATGAAGCACTGGCACAGTCCAGCCCGTCGGTGGATGAAAGCTGGCGCGAGTCGATTGTGACCCGCAGCCCGTTGATGTTGCGTTTGCTGGAGCAGGCCAATATGGTCGCGCAGTCTGACGTCAGCGTGCTGATCAACGGCCAGAGTGGAACGGGTAAAGAAGTGCTGGCACAGGCGATCCACGGCGCCAGCCCGCGCGGAAAGAACGCATTTATCGCCATCAACTGCGGCGCGCTGCCGGAACAGTTGCTGGAATCTGAATTATTCGGCCACGCCAAAGGCGCGTTTACCGGTGCGGTCAGCAGCCGTGAAGGGCTGTTCCAGGCAGCCAACGGCGGTACGTTGTTCCTCGATGAAATCGGCGATATGCCGCTGTCATTGCAGGTCAAACTGCTGCGCGTTTTGCAGGAGCGTAAAGTCCGCCCGCTGGGCAGCAATCAGGATATCGACGTCGATGTGCGGATTATTTCTGCCACGCACCGCGATTTGCCTAAAGCGATGGAAAAAGGCGAGTTCCGCGAAGATCTGTTTTATCGTCTGAACGTCGTGAGCCTGAAATTGCCAACGCTGAGCGAAAGGGCGGAAGACATTCCGCTGCTGGCAAATCACCTGCTTCGCGTGGCGGCGCAGCGGCACAAGCCGTTCGTCCGCAGTTTTTCCACCGATGCGCTGAAACGGCTGATGGCGGCGAGCTGGCCTGGCAATGTGCGTCAGTTGGTGAACGTGATTGAGCAATGTGTTGCGCTGACTTCTGCGCCGGTCATCAGTGAAGCGCTGGTTCAGCAGGCGCTGGAAGGCGAGAACACTGCGCTGCCGACGTTTGCCGATGCGCGTAATCAGTTCGAACTGAATTATCTGCGTAAGTTGCTGCAAATTACCAAAGGCAATGTGACGCAGGCCGCCCGTATTGCCGGGCGTAACCGCACCGAATTTTACAAGTTGCTTTCCCGCCACGAGCTGGAAGCCACGGATTTTAAAGAGTAACGGGAATTTACTTTCAGCGGCATCGGGTACATTCCTGCCGCTGAACTATGATACCTTTAGCGCCTTCGCATGCTACGGCATCCGAAACTAGACTGTGAACCATGCTGCCGCTCAGGAAGGCGGAGAGCAAACGAATGATTATAAGGGTCCGCCATGAAAAAGATTGATGCGATTATCAAGCCGTTCAAACTCGACGACGTCCGCGAAGCACTGGCTGAAGTTGGGATCACCGGGATGACCGTGACCGAAGTGAAGGGTTTTGGTCGTCAGAAAGGTCATACCGAACTGTACCGTGGTGCGGAATACATGGTCGATTTCCTGCCAAAAGTAAAAATCGAGATTGTTGTGGCAGATGACATCGTGGATACCTGTGTTGAAACTATCATGACTACCGCGCAGACCGGCAAAATCGGCGATGGCAAAATCTTCGTGTTCGACGTGGCGCGCGTAGTGCGGATCCGCACCGGCGAGCAGGACGAAGAAGCAATCTGATTTCATTGCGCGTCTGAAACAGAAAAGGCTGACATTGCGTCAGCCTTTTTGCTTTTCAGCGCGGGTATTCTCAAAGTCAGATGACTTTATGCGGGCCGAAACATTCGTAGTGAATGTTGGCTTCGGCAATGCCCAGTGCCAGCAGTTGTTTTGCGGCAAACTGCATGAAGCCCACCGGACCGCACAGGTAGAAGTGCATCGCCGGATCACTGATTTTATCGCTGACTTTGCTCAGATCCATTAGTCCCTGGTATTGAAAATCTTCGCCTGGCAAGTCATTCGTCCGGGGCTGGTTATACCAGACATGGCTTTCCAACTGCGGGAGTTGCGTCTGCGCGCTTTTCACTTCACCGGCAAATGCATGAACCGCGCCATTTTCGGCGGCGTGAAGCCACTGAACAGGCGCTTTATGGCCACGCTGCGCCAGCGTGTTGAGCATGCCTAACATCGGTGTCTGACCGACACCGGCGGAAATCAGCGCGACCGGTGTGGCCTCGCCGACATCCATAAAGAAATCACCGTGCGGTGCGGCAACATGAATGATGTCGCCCGGCTGCGCAAAGTGATGCAGGAAGTTGGACACCGCGCCCTGACCTTCACGTTTTACCGCGATGCGGTACGTTTTGCCGTTCGGTGCCTGCGTCAGGGAATACTGACGGATTTCCTGATTTTCCAGGGAAGCATCGCGGATATACACCGCCAGATATTGTCCCGGCTGGAAATCCACTACCGGTAATCCGTCTACAGGTTCCAGCAGGAAAGAGGTGATGAGCTCACTTTGCGGTTGTTTTTCGGCAATACGGAATTCACGGGTGCCGCTCCAGCCACCGGTTTTTTCGGCGCTTTCTTTATAGATTTCTGCTTCACGATTGATAAATACGCCCGCCAGAACGCCGTAGGCTTTGCCCCACGCATCCAGCACTTCCTGACCCGGACTGAACATTTCATCCAGAGTCGCCACCAGATGACCGCCGACAATATCGTATTGCTCAGGCCGGATCATGAAACTGGTATGTTTTTGCGCGATACGTTCAACCGCCGGTAACAGTGCAGCCAGATTTTCAATATTGGTGGCATAGGCGCAGATGGCATCAAACAGCGCCTGACGCTGATCGCCGTTGCGCTGGTTGCTCATATTGAAGATGTCTTTAAGCTCGGGATTGTGTTCGAACATGCGGTCATAGAAGTGTGCGGTCAGTTTCGGGCCGGTTGCTGCGAGCAAAGGAAGGGTGGATTTAACGGTAGCGATAGTGGCTGAATCAAGCATAGTGAACTCCGTGTCTTTTTAAATTTCATTAAACATGTATTTTAAATGCATCTTATATAAATCCACAATTTCTGTAAACACCCCCTAAAGGGGTAAGGGCTTTTTAAGGTGACGTGTGCGGTGAGGGCTGAGTCACAAAGCTGAAATTTGAGCATGTTCAGTTGAAAATTTATCCCTTGATTATGGGCAGAGGTTCGCAGATCAAAGCCTTGCTGTATCTGGAGCCAATCGTTTGCTTAAAAACCTGAAACTGACCCTATCCGAAGGCGGCCTAAACATTTACACTGTTGCGCAGAACCCGGAAGGGGCGTTTATTTTTAGTTTGTTGAGTCAGGAGATGCGGATGTTAAAGCGTGAAATGAACATTGCCGATTATGATGCTGAGCTGTGGGCAGCAATGGAAAAAGAAGTTGTTCGCCAGGAAGAACATATCGAGCTGATTGCGTCAGAAAACTATACCAGCCCGCGCGTTATGCAGGCTCAGGGTTCGCAGCTGACCAACAAATATGCCGAAGGCTACCCGGGCAAACGTTATTACGGTGGTTGTGAGTACGTCGACATCGTTGAACAACTGGCTATCGACCGCGCAAAAGAATTGTTCGGTGCAGATTTCGCTAACGTTCAGCCACACTCCGGCTCACAGGCGAACTTCGCGGTTTACACCGCATTGCTGCAACCGGGCGACACCATTCTGGGGATGAACCTCGGCCATGGCGGTCACCTGACACACGGTTCACCGGTCAACCTGTCCGGTAAACTGTATAACGTAGTGCCTTACGGCATCGACGAAAGCGGCGACATCGACTATGACGACGTTAAGCGTCAGGCCGAAACACACAAACCAAAAATGATCATCGGCGGCTTCTCAGCCTTCTCCGGTATCGTTGACTGGGCAAAAATGCGCGAAATCGCAGACAGCGTTGGCGCGTACTTCTTCGTCGATATGGCACACGTTGCCGGTCTGATTGCTGCGGGCGTTTACCCGAACCCGGTTCCGCACGCGCACATCGTGACCACCACTACGCACAAAACGCTGGCTGGCCCGCGCGGCGGTCTGATTCTGGCGAAAGGCGGTGACGAAGAGTTCTACAAAAAACTGAACTCCGCCGTCTTCCCTGGCGGCCAGGGCGGCCCGCTGATGCACGTGATTGCCGGTAAAGCGGTAGCACTGAAAGAAGCGATGGAACCTGAGTTCAAAACTTACCAGCAGCAAGTGGCTAAAAACGCCCAGGCAATGGTGGCTGTGGTTCTGGATCGTGGCTACAAAGTGGTTTCCGGCGGCACTCACAACCACCTGTTCCTGATGGATCTGGTTGATAAAAACCTGACCGGTAAAGAAGCCGATGCTGCACTGGGTCGCGCTAATATCACCGTCAACAAAAACAGCGTGCCTAACGATCCGAAGAGCCCGTTCGTGACTTCAGGCGTGCGAATCGGTACTCCGGCTATCACCCGTCGTGGCTTTAAAGAAGCTGAAGCGCGTGAACTGGCTGGCTGGATCTGCGACGTGCTGGACAACGTGAACGATGAAGCCACTATCGAACGCGTTAAACAGAAAGTTCTCGACATCTGTGCACGCTTCCCGGTTTACGCGTAATATTTGCGAAGCCGTAAAGCTGCTAAAACCCGCTCCGGCGGGTTTTTTTATGGGCATGTATCAGAATTTGTGAGCTGGCAGACATTACTGGAGTAATAAAGCGTCTGCGGATTGCTAGCGATTGTGAGCTTTGTCAAAGTATTGGCCTCACACCGGAGGATTTATGGAATTGCGTTCCACGCGCTGGCTTGCACTCAGTTATTTCACCTATTTTTTCAGTTACGGTATTTTCCTTCCCTTCTGGGGTTTGTGGCTAAAGGGCGAGGGCATTTCCTCCGAAAGCATCGGCCTGTTGCTTGGCGCTGGTTTAGTCGCCCGTTTTCTCGGCACGTTAATCATTTCGCCTTCCATCAAAGACCCTTCGCATCTCATCACCGGTTTGAGGATCCTGGCGTTGCTCACGCTGGCGTTTGCGGTCGGCTTTTGGTTCGGCAACGGCTGGGCATGGCTGATGATCAATATCGCCGGTTTCAGCCTGTTCTTCGGCCCGCTGGTGCCGCTGACCGATGCGCTGGCGGGCACGCTGCAACGCCAGATCAATATGGATTACGGCAAAGTGCGCGTCTGGGGCTCGATTGCGTTTGTGATTGGCTCGGCGGTCACCGGCAAACTGGTTGAGGTCTACGGGCATAACGCAATCCTCTATACGCTGACGGCTGGCGTGGCGGCAATGCTACTGGGGATGTTGCTGCGCCCGAGTGTGAAACCGGTCGGTGAACCACGAACCAGCGGCGCACCGGCCATTTCATGGAAAGCATTGCTCGGCGAAAAACCGGTCTGGCGGTTCCTGTTATGCGTGACGTTATTGCAGGGCGCACATGCCGCTTACTATGGTTTCAGTGCGATTTACTGGCAGGATGTCGGCTATTCCTCTACCACCATCGGCTATTTGTGGTCGCTGGGCGTAGTGGCGGAAGTGCTGGTCTTTACCTTCAGCAAACAGCTTTTCAGCCGCTGGTCGGCGCGGGATCTGTTGTTACTTTCCGCCATCTGCGGCGTGGTGCGCTGGGGTATGATGGGCGCGTTCACCGGGCTGCCGTGGCTGATTATGATTCAGATTTTACACTGCGGCACGTTCACGGTTTGCCATCTGGCGGGAATGCGGTTTATCGCGGCGCGTCCGCGTGATCAGGTGATCCGTCTGCAATCGGTGTATTCCGCGCTGGCGATGGGCGGCGGCGTGGCGGTGATGACGATGGTTTCCGGCTTCCTGTTCGAGCATCTTCACGCCGGATTATTCTGGGTGATGGCGCTGCTGGCGGTACCGGCGATTTTCCTGCGTCCGCAGGTCACGCCGTCCGTACCGGAGGCGTCAGCCAGCTAGGGCGCTTCGAGCAGCGAGCGGATACGTTTTCGCTGCTCTTTCGCCAGCGGCAGTTGAGTGTGGATGACTAAAGGATCGGCGTCGGTGCTGCGGATGGCGTAAGGTGTGACAATCATCGCCACGCCGCCCGGCGCACCGAACTGATAAAAATCTGCCAGCGTCTGATACTTGATATTGAGCGGCAGCAGCGTGGCTTCGCGCAATTGCTGCTCGACTGCTTCTTCCAGCTGCGGATTGTTATGCGTCAGCAGCAAAATCTGTTTTTCCTGCAAGGCATTTCCCTGCATCAGCCAGGCGCCAAACGTAATCGCCACCAGCCCGATTTCATCTTCTGAAAGACTGATCAGGTATTCGTGTTCAAACCCTTTCAGCGCTTCGCGCGTGGTGCGTACCAGACGCGGATACATCCTGTTCACTTCTTCCTGCATCAGATTATCGATACCAATACCGAAATGGCAGCGCTCAATGGCCGGGCCGAGATGCGCGAAAAGCTGGCCGACCAGCCCTTCGTAGCTGCTGAATTTCATGCCGGCGATTTCCTGAAAGCGCGCCACCATATTTTCAATTTCCAGCAGCAGACGCTGATCTTCCGTCGAACCGGAACTCTGGTAACTGTGGTTTTTTAACATGCGCAGCATCAGGGTAAAAAATTCGCACTCGCAGTCATCCAGCAACCCGTTACTGAGGCTTTGCAGCTGAACATAAATTTCACGCGCTGCTGCGTATTCCGGTTTTTCCCGCAGCCAGCGGCGCTGTTGTTCCGTGAAATTTAAGCCGGTGGGGCGGTCGTTTTGCCATAAACAATACTGGAGGCAAATCTGCATCAGCTGGCGATCGTGCCCGCTGAGCGGTTTGGGCAACAGCGCGCCGCAATCTTCCAGGACCATGCCCAGAATGTCGGTGCGCAGCGCGGCCTTCGGGCAGGTCTGGCCCTCAAACGCGATGTGCAGCCAGGGAATAAAGTGGCGGGAGACGAAATCCGGTGAAATACGTAAGGTGCGGCGTAAGCCCTGAAATAAACACAGACGCTGGGCGAGACTGTCACCCTGAATGCGGCACTGTTTTTCACTGTACTGCAACACATCCAGGTGATGGATGCGCTGAATTTCACAGGTCACTTCCGCCAGATCTTCCCAGGTTGTGGTCAATCCGACGCCGTTAATTTCACTGATGATCTCCAGCTGAACCGCCGTCAGCGGCGCGTACAGCATCAGCAACACGTGGCAGCGGCGTTGCGTAGCGGAAAGCGCAGGGGAGGGCTGTTTTTCTGGATTCATATCACCTGCCAAAAAGGTATCGCCTGAAATTATTAGTCAAGCATAGCAAAGCGGATGCCCGCAATAAGGCCGCGGGATTGGGTTTTACTCCGGCTTACAACTCAGATCACAGATATTTTTGACGACTGCTTAATTGCACAGCAAAATAGTGTTACTAAGTAACAATATCATGGCACTTTATAGGGATGTGACTTTGAATCCGAACAGGAACCGGCCCCTTTTTCGTAATGCAAAACGTCATGCAAAATGGCTGGGATTAGCGCTTTTTTGCCTGCCTGCCAGCGTCATGGCGCACCCGCACAGCTTTATTGATATGCAGACGACGCTGGTGGCCAATGAAACCTCGCTCACCGGGTTGAAAATGGTATGGACGATGGACGAAATCACCTCGGCAGATTTGCTCTACGACGCGCAGAACGCCAAACCCGGTTCCGATATCTGGAAGAAACTGGCGGCTGAAGTGATGGCAAGGGTGCTCAGCCAGCACTACTTCACGGATTTTTATCGTGAAGGAAAACCAGTGAAATACCTCGATTTACCGAGCGAGTATCAGCTGTCGCGTAAAGGCGATCAGGCGGTGCTGGAATTTGTGTTGCCGCTGGCAAAGCCGCAAGTGCTGCAAGGCAAACCGATGGAATTCTCCACCTTTGATCCTTCGTATTTTGTGGATATGACGTATAAAGACAACACCGCGCTGCATCTGCCGCCTGAGCTGGAAAAACGCTGCACGCTGGCGTTGTTTACGCCAAAACCCAATGCCTCGCTGCAAAACTATGCGCTGTCTCTGGATAAGGCTGATGCGCCGCCGGAAGATATGGATCTTGGTCAGCAATTTGCCCAGAAGGTCACACTCGAATGTCATTAATTACAACGCCATCGAAAACCTTTTCCTGGCGGGATTTATGGCCGCTGGCGGTATTTCTGATCCTGCTGACGGGCGGGGCGTTTGCTCTGTTTCATTACTGGCCGCGAATTCTGCTCAGCAGCATTATCTGGCAACGCGAACTGCATCAGGAACTGGCCGGTTTGCTACGGCAGGTGAAAGAAAACCCCATGCAGTCGGGCATAACGCTCGCGGGTTTCAGTCTGATTTATGGCGTGATCCACGCCATCGGGCCGGGGCACGGAAAAATCGTTATCACGACCTATCTGGCGACGCATCCGTCACGCCTGAAAAACAGCCTGAAACTGACGTTTGCCTCGGCGATTGTTCAGGGACTGGTGGCGATTTTGCTGGTCAGTGTGGTGCTTGGCGTTTTACAGCTTTCTTCCCGTCAGCTGCATCAGAGCAGTTTCTGGATGGAGCGGGGCAGTTTCATTCTGGTGATTCTTCTCGGATTATTGCTGTGCTGGCGGGCGCTTAAAAGGGTCTGGCAGACGATAAAAAGTTTGCAGCCAGCACCGGCCATGCGTATCCACAGCCTTTCTCTGCTGGACACTCAGCCGCACGTTCATGACGAGCACTGTGGCTGCGGGCATCAGCATGTCCCGAGCGATCAGCAGCTTCAGGCGGGCGGCGATTTACGTACGCAAATCGCGATTGTGCTGGCGATGGGGCTGCGTCCGTGCTCCGGCGCGATCATGGTTCTGCTGTTCTCCAAAGTGATCGGCGTTTACAGCTGGGGCGTGATTTCTGCCATCACGATGGCTATCGGCACGTCGCTGACCGTGTCGCTCATCGGCGTACTGGTATTTTACAGCCGTTCGCTGGCGGTGAAGCTGAGCGCAACGCGCACCCCTGCGGCCTGGCAGCGGATCACCTGGTCGCTGCTGGCGCTCACCGGCGGGATTGTGTTGCTGGTGGCAGGGATTTTACTCTTCAGCACCGGCGGCGGAGACGTTTCGCCGATCACCGGCGGTCCCTTCAGGGGATAACTTTCGCCGCAGAAATCGCAGGCATAAAAAAACGGACGCCCGATGGACGTCCGTTTTTTTTGGATCTTACGATCCGAAACCGGCGAAATTATCGCTTCAGCGCTTCGCTCAGTTCATCACGCATGGTCATCAGAATACCTTTAACGACGCGTGGGTTACCGGCAACGATGTTACCGGAAGAGAAATGGTTATGGCCGCCAACGAAGTCAGTCACAACGCCGCCTGATTCACGAACCAGCAGCTCGCCACCGGCGAAATCCCAAGGTTTCAGGGCGATTTCGAAGAAACCGTCAACGCGGCCAGCAGCTACGTAAGCCAGATCCAACGCAGCAGAACCGGTGCGACGGAAATCAGCACATTCGGTGAACAGTTTGCCCACGACGTTCATGTAGCTTTTTGCGTGTTGTTTGGCTTTGAACGGGAAACCGGTCGCCAGAATGGTGCCGTCGAGATCTTTCGCGTTAGTGCCGCGCAGACGGTAACCGTTCAGCTGTGCGCCCTGACCGCGGGTCGCGGTGAACAGTTCGTTACGCATTGGATCGTAAACTACCGCGACTTCAGTGCGGCCTTTGATGCGCACGGCGATAGAAACAGCGAAATGTGGGAAGCGTTTAACAAAGTTGGTGGTGCCATCCAGCGGGTCGATAATCCATTGTACGTCTTTGTCTTCGCCTTCCAGCTCGCCACACTCTTCACTGATGATGGTGTGTTTTGGATAGGATTTGCGAATGACATCGATAATCATGTGCTCTGCATCGCGGTCTACATTGGTAACAAAATCGTTGGTACCTTTTTGGGTAGATTCTACAGAGTCTGGCGTTTCGTAATGTTTGGCAATCAGGTTACCGGCCTTGCGCGCAGCGCGCACGGCGATGGTGAGCATCGGATGCATGGATATCTTCCAACTAGGATGTTAAAGAACGGGAATACGGGAAACGGCGCGCAGTATAGCAGGGGTTCTGAAAATTAACTACCGTTGTGTTAGGCTGTTGTGATTTTCCGTCTGGTAAGAGTTCCTATGCTGCCCAATATCCGCATTGTATTAGTAGAAACGTCCCACACTGGCAATATGGGCTCTACTGCCCGCGCCATGAAAACCATGGGTTTATCAAGTCTTTACCTGGTTAATCCGCTGGTAAAACCTGACTCTCAGGCTATCTCTTTGTCTGCCGGTGCCAGCGATGTGATCGGCAACGCCACCATCGTTGATACCCTGGACGAAGCTCTTTCCGGTTGTAGTCTGGTTATCGGTACCAGTGCGCGTTCCCGCACACTGCCGTGGCCGATGCTTGAGCCGCGTGAATGTGGTGAGCACAGTGCCAAAGCGGCACAAACCGCGCCGGTTGCGCTGGTCTTCGGGCGCGAACGCGTCGGGCTGACTAATGAAGAGCTGCAAAAATGTAACTACCACGTCTGTATTCCGGCGAATCCTGAATACAGCTCGCTGAATCTGGCGATGGCCGTGCAGATTATTGCGTATGAAGTGCGCGTGGCTCATCTGGCGTTACTCGAAGCCGCAAAACCGCAGGTAGAATACGAAGAATCGCCGTATCCGCTGGTCGACGATCTGGAGCGTTTTTATCAGCATCTGGAACAGACACTTCTGGAAACCGGCTTCATTCGCCAGGCTCATCCAGGGCAGGTGATGAGCAAATTACGCCGTTTATTCACCCGTGCGCGACCTGAATCTCAGGAGTTAAACATCCTGCGCGGCATTCTGACGTCGATTGAAAAGACTCATAACAACAAAGAATAAGCCTGTTTTTGGGGTTATTAAGGCGACTTTTTGTTATGTGAATCATTGTGTTGCGGTGCCATTACTTTTGGAGGCAAAAACGCCTGTTTTTCCTCAGTGTAATACTTGAGTAAATTACTCGGTTAAATAGTTGACTGATTTACTCGGGAATGTCAGACTCATTTGCATCAACCGCATTCGTGCGTTTTTAAAAGACATTTAAAACAGGTAACCATGCTATGAGACTGACATCCAAAGGCCGTTATGCCGTGACCGCTATGCTCGACGTTGCACTGCATTCACAGGAAGGACCAGTACCCCTGGCTGATATTTCTGAGCGTCAGGGTATTTCTCTTTCTTATCTGGAGCAGTTGTTCTCGCGTTTACGTAAAAATGGTTTGGTTGCCAGTGTTCGTGGTCCGGGCGGTGGTTATCTGCTGGGTAAAGATTCCGGTGATATCGCCGTTGGCGCGGTGATTACTGCCGTTGACGAATCTGTCGATGCGACCCGTTGTCAGGGTAAAGAAGGATGCCAGAACGGCGAACGTTGCCTGACGCACACATTGTGGCGTGATCTGAGCGAGCGCATCAGCGGTTTCCTCAACAACATCACACTGGCAGAGCTGGTCAACAACCAGGAAATCCTGGAAGTGGCCGACCGTCAGAACGGTGAAATCCGTCGTCAGCCAAATGGCCGTCAGATGGAGACGATCAACGTAAATCTCAGAGCGTAATCTCTTCATTTACATTTGATCGATAGTTATAAAAGCCCGTGGGAATTCACATTTCCGCGGGCTTTTGCATTTTCAGACGCCAATACTTACCGTTTAGTGCCCGCAAAACGTCATTTCCCTTTTAAGAATTCGTGAAGCCGTTTTAAACTGGGTGTCGTTTTTTAAATTCTTTCGTTCGCAACAGAACGCGCAGTCCGGAGCTTGCCTGCCATGAAATTACCTATTTATCTCGATTACTCTGCCACTACGCCGGTTGATCCGCGCGTCGCTGAGAAAATGATGCAGTGTCTGACACTGGACGGTACTTTCGGTAATCCGGCTTCCCGTTCTCACCGTTTTGGCTGGCAGGCAGAAGAGGCTGTGGATGTGGCGCGCAACCAGATTGCCGAGCTGATTAATGCCGATCCGCGTGAAATCGTATTCACTTCTGGTGCGACAGAATCCGATAATCTGGCGATCAAAGGTGCCGCGCACGCGCAACGCGAAAAAGGCAAACACATTATTACCAGCCAGACTGAGCATAAAGCGGTGCTTGATACCTGCTATCAGCTGGAAACTGAAGGTTTTGACGTTACGTATCTGGCACCCCAGGCTGACGGTTTTATCGCGCCGGTGGCGATCGAAGCCGCGATGCGTCCGGATACGATCCTGGTATCTATCATGCAGGTGAATAACGAAATCGGCGTGGTGCAGGATATCGCGACCATTGGCGAACTGTGCCGCAGCCGTGGCGTGTTGTTCCACGTGGATGCGACCCAGAGTGTGGGGAAAATTAATATAGATCTCAGCGAGTTGCCGGTCGATTTGATGTCGTTTTCCGCGCACAAGATTTATGGCCCGAAAGGCATCGGCGCGTTGTATGTGCGTCGCAAACCGAAAGTCCGCATCGAAGCACAAATCCACGGCGGCGGTCATGAGCGCGGTATGCGTTCAGGTACATTGCCGGTACATCAGATTGTCGGAATGGGCGAAGCGTATCGTATCGCAAAAGAAGAAATGGCCGCTGAAGTGGTGCGTCTGACCGCACTGCGCGATCGCCTGTGGAAAGGTATTCAGCAGCTTGATCAGGTGTTTCTCAATGGCGCACCGGAACATGCTGCGCCAAATATTCTCAACGTCAGTTTTGCCGATGTTGAAGGTGAATCCCTGATTATGGCGCTTAAGGATCTGGCGGTGTCGTCTGGCTCAGCCTGTACGTCCGCCAGCCTTGAACCCTCTTACGTGCTGCGCGCGCTGGGACTAAGCGAAGAGCTGGCACACGGCTCAATCCGTTTTTCTCTCGGGCGCTGGACGACGGAAGAAGAAATTGATTATGCGGTTGCGCTGGTGGTGAAATCAGTCCGCCGCCTGCGTGAATTGCCCCCTGTTTATACGAAATGAAGTGCCACCCGCTGAAAGGGTGATTTGCCTGTCATTGATAAAGAATATTCATTGAAGATAAAAACAATCAGGAGTCCTGTTATGAGTTCCGAAGTAACGACCAATGAAGCGATGTCCGTTTTCCTTTCGTCTGAGCCCGCTGATGCACGCTGGGGCGAAAAGGCAATCCTGAGCACGGATTCCGCCGGTATGACCATTCATCTGAAAGACGGTGACGCGCTGACCGCAATTTCACGTGCTGCACGCCGCATCGACGGTCAGGGCGTGAAAAACGTCAGACTGGCGGGTGAGGGCTGGGATCTGGAAAACAGCTGGGCATTCTGGCAGGGCTTTCGTGGTCCGAAAGGCACCCGCAATGTTGAATGGGCCGAATTGTCTGAAGATGACGCGAACACGCTGAAACAACGCCTCAAAATCATCGACTGGGTACGTAATACGATTAATACCCCGGCGGAAGATTTATCTCCTGAACAACTGGCCACCCGCGCCGTAGATTTAATGTGTGAGTTTGGCAACGAGAAAGTCAGCTACCGCATCACCAAAGGCGACGATCTGCGCCAGCAAAGTTATATGGGTATCCACACTGTGGGCCGTGGCTCTGACCGTCCGCCGGTCCTGCTGGCACTGGATTACAACCCGAGCGGTGACGCGGATGCCCCGGTGTATGCCTGTCTGGTCGGCAAAGGGATTACCTTCGACACCGGTGGTTACAGCCTGAAACCGAGCGCTTCCATGGATTCCATGAAAGCCGATATGGGCGGTGCCGCCACCCTGACTGGCGCACTGGCACTGGCGGCGGCAAATGGCCTGAACAAACGTGTAAAACTGTATCTTTGCTGTGCGGATAATATGGTCAGCGGTAACGCACTGAAACTTGGCGATATTATCCGTTACCGTAATGGCAAAACTGTTGAAGTCATGAACACTGATGCCGAAGGCCGTCTGGTGCTGGCCGATGGCCTGATCGACGCGTCTGCGCAAAACCCGGAACTGATTATTGATGCGGCAACGCTGACCGGCGCGGCTAAAACGGCGCTGGGTAACGATTACCATGCGCTGTTCAGCTTTGACGATGCACTGGCAGGCGAACTGCTGGAAAGCGCGAAAGCTGAACACGAACCGTTCTGGCGTCTGCCGCTGGAAGAGTTCCACCGTTCACATCTGCCGTCTAACTTTGCCGAGCTGAACAACATTGCCGGCCCTGCGCACACTGCGGGCGCGAGCACGGCGGCAGCCTTCCTGTCTCATTTCGTGACTGAATATAAGAAAGGCTGGCTGCACATCGACTGTTCTGCCACTTACCGTAAAAGCGCGGCGGATCTGTGGTCTGCCGGTGCAACAGGTCTGGGCGTGCGTACCGTTGCTAACTTATTGTTAGCCAAAGCGAAGTAAGTTTCAGAAAGTAATGAATGCATGATGCACAACGGGGCGCTTAACGGCGCCCCGTTTTATACGATTAGCGGAGTTAAGAATCATGAGTGTCCCACACGATCATCTTCCTGCTGGCGCAGCGGCGACTGACGGTGAAAACGAGCTGGAGCGCCTGCTTCGTCTGTCGGTGACCGCACCGGCCTGGCGTCCGGCGTTTTACCAAACCTTGCTGGAATCTACCGTTTTTGTGCTGGGCGATGCAGGGCAGGATGAGGCTGAAAAGCAGGGCAGTGTGGCGATCACCGCTGGCAGTGAACTGAATATTTTGCACTGGGAGAAGCAGGACGGCAGTTCGATCATTCCTTTCTTCTCGTCAGTTGATGTGCTTGAAAAAGCCAGCGCGGGCGAAAGCCCCGACGAGCAGGCGTTTGTTGCGTTGCCTGCCCGTGTGTTATTTGAAATGACGCAGGGCGATGAGCTATTTCTGAATCCTAAATCCGAATACGGAAAGGAATTCACGCCAAACGAAGTCACGCTGCTGCTGAGCAACGGCGGATTGCATGCGCCGTCTGAGCTGGTGCTGGACAAAGAGAGTCAGTTACTGATTGGTCAGCCGGAAGAATATCCTTCAGCAATGATTGATGCGCTAACGACGCTGTTTACCCAGAAAAAACCGGTGCGCCGGGCATTTATGGCGCTGATCCACGATAAAGCGGTGGACGACCAGCCGAACCTGCTGATTGGTTTGGAAGCGGATGGTGACGAGCAGGAAATCGATGCGCTGATCCGTGAGGCGGGCAATGTGGCGAGTGAAACCTCTCCCGACGATCGTCCGGTGGATTTCTGCATAGTTTCTGAAAAGGAACGCGGTATCAGCCATTATCTGATCAGCCACACCCAGCCTTTTTATCAGCGCAAGTGGGGAAGCTGGTTACGGAACATTATTCCGTCGTCGGGCCAGGCATAAATTTGCGGATAAAGCAGGGCAGAGCATCGTTTTGCCCCCGTTTTGTTTAAGGGAAATGGGCGGTTTGGGTGCGATAGTGAATCAATGACACATTTTTTTAATTAAATGTTGTGATTCGGGTAGGCAATCTTAACTTCGCTCCCTATAATCACCGCCATTTTACGGCAGGTATAACATTAAATTAACCGGCCCTACCTATAAAAGTCAGACAGAGGTTTTTTCATGACTATCGAACGTACTT
The DNA here is from genome assembly GCF_011065485.1 of Rahnella contaminans. NCBI lineage: Bacteria > Pseudomonadati > Pseudomonadota > Gammaproteobacteria > Enterobacterales > Yersiniaceae > Rahnella > Rahnella contaminans. The sequence continues at coordinate 1,897,832 of NZ_JAADJS010000001.1, read as the reverse complement.
TCTCCATCATCAAGCCAAACTCCGTAGCCAACAACGACATCGGGGCTATCTACGCACGTTTCGAACGCGCTGGTTTCACCATCATCGCGTCTAAAATGCTGAAGCTGACTAAAGAACAAGCTGAAGGCTTCTACGCAGAACATAAAGGCCGTCCTTTCTTCGACGGTCTGGTTGAGTTCATGACCTCTGGCCCGATCATGGTTCAGGTTCTGGAAGGCGAAAACGCTGTTCAGCGTAACCGTGACATCATGGGCGCAACTAACCCGGACAACGCTCTGGCAGGTACCCTGCGTGCAGACTTCGCTGACAGCTTCACAGCTAATGCGGTTCACGGTTCTGACGCTGTAGAATCTGCACAACGCGAAATCGCTTACTTCTTCACCGAAAGCGAAATCTGCCCGCGTTAAGATTTTTGGGCAAGCTTCGCTGGAAGATGTGCCGCAAATTCGCAAGAATTTTGTAACAGTCACTTTCCAAACATGGCAACTTTGCCCTAAAATTTGTACAATGTTGCGCCCCGAATGAGCCAGCCTCTTCGGGGCGCAATTTATTTGCAGGCCGCCAGTTTCCGAAAAAGTGCCGGCTCTGCACTTCCAATACGCCATAACGTGTAACAACGAGGCCATTTTTCATCATGTTAGAATCAAACACGCCCGAGCATATCTTGTCTGAGAACACTCCCTTATCCGCAGAAGCCGTGAACACTGTTGTGCCGCCTGCTGCCGCAAAAATTAACCTTCTGGATCTGAACCGCAAACAAATGCGTGAGTTTTTTATCAACATGGGCGAGAAACCGTTCCGTGCTGATCAGGTCATGAAGTGGATGTACCATTATTGCAGCGATGATTTCGAGCAAATGACCGATATCAATAAGCCACTGCGTGAAAAACTGGCCCGCGTTGCAGAAATTCGTGCGCCTGAAGTGGCGTCCGAACAACGCTCAACCGATGGCACCATTAAATGGGCTATTCAGGTAGGCGGACAGTTGGTCGAAACCGTGTATATCCCGGACGGCGACCGTGCGACGCTTTGCGTTTCTTCTCAGGTAGGTTGTGCGCTGGAATGTACTTTCTGCTCAACCGCCCAGCAGGGCTTTAACCGTAACCTGCGCGTGTCCGAGATTATCGGCCAGGTATGGCGTGCGGCAAAAATTATCGGTGCCGCAAAAGTGGCCGGTACACGACCTATCACCAACGTGGTGATGATGGGCATGGGCGAACCTTTGCTGAACCTGAACAACGTGGTTCCGGCAATGGAAATCATGCTCGACGATTTCGGGTTTGGTCTGTCAAAACGTCGCGTTACGCTCTCCACCTCAGGTGTTGTGCCTGCGCTGGATAAACTCGGCGATATGATTGACGTGGCTCTGGCCATTTCTCTGCACGCGCCAAATGACGCCATCCGCGACGAAATCGTCCCGATTAACCGCAAATACAATATCGATACTTTCCTTGCCGCTGTTGAGCGTTATATCGGTAAATCCAACGCCAATCAGGGCCGCGTGACCATCGAATACGTCATGCTCGACCATATCAACGATGGTACAGAACATGCGCATGAGCTGGCAGAACGTCTGAAAAATACGCCTTGCAAGATTAACCTCATCCCATGGAACCCCTTCCCGGGCGCACCCTATGGCCGCAGCTCCAACAGCCGTATTGACCGTTTCTCGAAAGTGCTGATGGATTACGGTTTCACGGTGATAGTACGTAAAACCCGTGGCGACGACATTGATGCCGCATGTGGGCAGCTGGCGGGTGACGTAATCGACCGTACTAAACGTACGTTGAAGAAAAAAATGGCAGGCGAGCAGCAGATTTCCGTAAAAGCCGTGTAGTCGCCATAAGCCGTAAGGTGTACGAGGGGGCACTGTGCAGTGCGGGTAAGCCCCCCGTTTTGTTGTCGATGGCAAGATAAAGGGAATTAAGCATGACAATGAATGGCAGTGTGAAGTTGCTGATTGTAGCGGGAATTTCTGTTGCGCTGCTGGCGGGTTGTTCCGGTACGCCGAAAGAAACGCAACAGGCCACGGGCGCAGCGCAAACGCGTCTGGAGCTGGGGATGGAATATCTTTCTCAGGGCAATATGGACGCGGCGAAGCAAAATTTACAGAAAGCCGTGGATGGCGCGCCGGATGATTATCGCACTCAGCTCGGAATGGCGCTTTACGAGCAAAAAAACGGCGATCAGAATGCTGCGCAAAGCCGCTACCAGCAAGCGCTGAAGCTGGCACCGCAAAATGGCACTGTGATGAATAATTACGGTGCGTTTTTGTGTAGTTTAGGGCAGTATGTACCCGCACAACAGCAGTTTAGCGCCGCAGCTAATGCACCTGATTACGGTCAGGTAGCTGACAGCCTGGAAAATGCAGGCTACTGTTTTCTGAAGGCCAATCAGAATGAGGAAGCGCGAGTGTTACTAAGCCGGGCATTAAAAGTTGATCCCGATAAAGGCGCACCCTTGCTGACTGAGGCAACCAAAGAATTTGGGGAAGGGAACCGCGCTCAGGCGAAACTATTACTGGATGTATATCAACATGTTCTGCCAGCCACTGCTGAAAGTATCATGTTACAAATTCGATTCGCTGCGTTAGCGGGCAATCCGGATAGCGTTCAACGCTACGGTAAGCAGCTTGCGCGTAGTTATCCACAATCTAAACAGTACCAGCAGTTCTTAGCTAATGAATACTGAAGCCTCCCAAGAAAATAATGCAAAACTGACCACAGGCGAACGTCTGCGTCAGGCTCGTGAACAGTTAGGTCTCAGTCATCAGGCCGTTGCAGAACGCCTGTGTCTGAAAGTCTCAACTATTCGCCAAATCGAAGAAGAAACGACGCCGGCCGATCTTGCGCCGACTTTCCTGCGTGGTTATCTGCGCTCTTACGCCAAGCTGGTGCACGTTCCTGAAGAGGAACTGTTAGGTCTGATTGGTAAACAAGCTCCCATTAAAGTGCCGAAAGTTGCTTCAATGCAGGGTTTTTCCCTGGGTAAGTCTCGCAAAAAACGCGATGGCTGGCTGATGGGCTTTACCTGGCTTGTAGTGTTTGTGGTGATCGGTCTGACCGGTGCGTGGTGGTGGCAAAATCATCAGGCGCAGCAGCAAGAAATCGCCACCATGGCTGACCAGTCTTCTGCGCAACTGAATCAGGATAATGGTCAGGGTCAAGCGGTTCCTCTGGGTGATAACGCGAACTCTGCGCCGACCACAGAAGATACGTCTTCTGCGCAGGCGACCGAGCCGCAGCCACAAAACAGTATTCCGCTGAATACCACACCGGCTCCTGCTACCACCGCAGGCACTACACCGGCTGTAACGGGTTCACAGGAACCGGCAGCGGTTTCTACCAGCCAGCCAGCAACAACGGCTGAGAATGGTCTGCCTACGGGTGACGCACAAACTGCGGCAGCAGCAGGTGCAGATCCACAAGCGGTTGCTTTGACTTTTAAGGCTGACTGCTGGTTACAAATCGATGACGCATCAGGTAAAACCCTGTTCAGCGGCATTAAAAAAGGCGGCGAGTCACTCAGCGTTAAGGGCACTGCGCCGTATAAGCTGAAAATCGGTGCTCCGGGTGCGGTGGATATCCAATTCCAGGGCAAACCGGTTGATTTAAGTCGTTTTGTAAAATCAAGCCGTGTTGCACGCCTGACCTTAGCTGCCGAGTAATCGGCAGTTTGTCAGACGCTTGTAACGATGGAGAGTGAAGTAATGCATAACCAAGCACCCATTACCCGTCGCAAATCAACCCGGATTTATGTCGGCAAGGTGCCTGTAGGTGACGGCGCGCCGATTGCAGTGCAATCGATGACCAACACCCGCACCACAGACGTAGCGGCGACAGTCGCACAAATCAAATCACTGGAACGCGTTGGTGTCGATATTGTCCGCGTTTCTGTGCCTACAATGGATGCCGCTGAGGCGTTCAAACTTATCAAGCAGCAGGTTAATGTCCCGCTGGTCGCTGATATCCATTTTGATTACCGCATCGCGCTGCAAGTAGCAGAATACGGCGTGGATTGCCTGCGTATTAACCCGGGCAATATCGGTAACGAATCCCGCATCCGCTCCGTAGTGGATTGCGCCCGCGACAAAAATATTCCTATCCGTATCGGTGTGAACGGCGGCTCTCTGGAAAAAGATATCCAGGAAAAGTACGGCGAACCTACGCCGCAAGCGCTGTTGGAATCTGCGATGCGTCACGTCGATATTCTCGATCGCCTCAACTTTGATCAGTTTAAAGTCAGCGTGAAAGCGTCCGACGTTTTTCTGGCCGTTGAGTCTTATCGCCTGCTGGCCAAACAAATTGTTCAGCCATTGCACCTTGGGATTACGGAGGCGGGCGGTCTACGCGCCGGTTCCGTCAAGTCGGCTATCGGGCTGGGTTTACTGCTGTCAGAAGGTATCGGCGACACGCTGCGTATCTCATTGGCGGCCGATCCTGTCGAAGAAGTGAAAGTCGGTTTTGATATCCTGAAATCATTGCGTATCCGTTCCCGTGGGATCAACTTCATTGCCTGCCCGACCTGTTCACGTCAGGAATTTGATGTCATCGGTACGGTGAATGCGCTGGAACAGCGTCTGGAAGATCTCATTACGCCAATGGATGTTTCGATCATCGGTTGCGTGGTGAATGGCCCGGGAGAAGCGCTGGTCTCCACGATTGGTGTTACGGGCGGTCATAATAAAAGCGGTTTCTACGAAGATGGTGTTCGTCAGAGAGAGCGTTTTGACAACACAGATATGATCGACCAGTTAGAAGCAAAAATTCGCGCCAAAGCGGCGATTATGGATGAGAGTAAACGTATCGTTATCAATCATCTTGAAAAGTAACATCGGTTGCGGGCGTCTGCGGACGCCTGCATTATATTGAACCCGGTAGGGGATAGTGTCTGCGCGTTGAACCGTAGGGCACAAAACCCCTATAATCGGGTTCATTTTTTATAAAACGATAGAGAACTGACGTGGCAAAGAATATCCAGGCCATTCGCGGCATGAACGACTATCTGCCTGAAGACACGGCATTATGGCAGCGTATCGAAGGTACGTTGAAACAAGTGCTCGGCGGTTACGGCTACAGTGAGATCCGTATGCCGATTGTAGAGCAGACCCCATTGTTTAAGCGCGCTATCGGTGAAGTGACCGATGTCGTGGAAAAAGAAATGTATACCTTTGAAGACCGCAACGGTGAAAGCCTGACGCTGCGTCCTGAAGGTACGGCTGGCTGCGTCCGTGCCGGCATCGAACATGGTCTGCTGTACAATCAGGAACAACGTCTGTGGTACATCGGCCCGATGTTCCGCTACGAGCGCCCGCAAAAAGGCCGCTATCGTCAGTTTAATCAGCTGGGTGTTGAAGTCTTTGGCCTGCAAGGCCCGGATGTTGATGCCGAACTGATCCTCCTGAGTGCCCGCTGGTGGCGTGCGCTGGGTATCGCTGAACACGTTACGCTTGAGCTGAACTCTATCGGCTCTCTGGAAGCCCGCGCCAATTATCGTGATGCGCTGGTGGCTTTCCTTGAGCAGCATAAAGACAAGCTGGATGAAGACTGTAAACGCCGCATGTACAGCAATCCACTGCGCGTTCTGGACTCTAAAAATCCGGATATTCAGGCGTTATTAAATGATGCGCCGAAGCTCGGTGATTATCTTGATGATGAATCAAGAGAACACTTTGCAGGTCTGTGTGAACTTTTAGAGCAGTCTGGTATCCCATATACGGTTAATCAGCGACTTGTGCGCGGTCTGGATTATTACAACCGCACCGTGTTCGAGTGGGTAACCAGCAGCCTGGGGGCGCAGGGCACCGTGTGTGCTGGTGGCCGTTATGACGGGCTGGTAGAACAATTGGGTGGTCGTGCAACACCTGCCGTCGGTTTTGCTATGGGACTGGAGCGCCTGGTCTTACTGGTTCAGGCTGTAAATCCAGATTTCAAAGCACCTGCGACGGTAGATGCTTATGTGATTTCTTCTGGTGCGGGTACGCAAAGTGCGGCGATGCAACTGGCTGAAACGCTGCGTGATGCACTGCCTGAACTGAAAGTGATGACTAACTACGGTGGCGGTAACTTCAAAAAGCAATTTGCCCGTGCTGACAAATGGGGTGCTCGCATTGCCCTGGTGCTGGGTGAAGATGAAGTCGCAAACCTGCAGGTTGTTGTAAAAGATCTGCAAAGTGGAACGCAAGAAACGCTGGCGCAAAGCGAACTCGCCGCGCGTCTGGCTTCGATGTTGGGTTAAGGAGAAGGACACTGTGGAAGTCTATACCACTGAGAATGAACAGGTTGATGCTGTACGTCGCTTCTTTGCCGAGAACGGTAAAGCGCTGGCCATCGGCGTGGTTCTGGGGATTGCAGCCCTGAGTGGCTGGCGTTTCTGGCAGAGCCATCAGGACTCAGCCTTGACGGAAGCCTCTGCCTCTTTCCAGAAAGCTAATCAGTCGCTGACCGCGAATAGCGCTCAGGGTGTTGCTGACCTCGAAAAATTTGCGCAGAGCAATGACAACAATTACGGGGTGTTTGCTGCCCTGCAACTGGCCGATCATTTCGTGGAAGCGAAAGATTTCGCGAATGCTGAAAAGCAGCTGGCGCAGGCACAAGGCTTTGCAAAAGAAGATAATTTACATTCGCTGGTGAATTTACGTCTGGCTCGTGTCCAGATGCAGCAAGGCAAATTTGATGATGCACTCAAAACGTTAGACGGCGTGAAGGGTGAAGGCTGGGTGGCAATGCAGCAAGGCATCCGCGGTGATGTTCTGCTGGCAAAAGGCGATGCAAAAGGCGCTCGCGAAGCCTACAGCAAAGGAATTGATTCTAAACCCTCTCAAACGCTGCAAACCATGCTGCGTATGAAATTGAACAACTTAGCCAGCTAAGGGGAACCCCGATGCAATTGCGTAAAACACTCTTGGTAGGATGGGTTTCTGTTGCCCTGCTGAGTGGCTGTTCATTGTTTAACAGCGAAGAAGACGTTGTGAAAATGTCTCCGCTGCCAAAAGTTGAAAACCAGTTCACTCCGACGAAAGTCTGGAGCAAGTCTGTCGGCAATGGCGTAGGCGAATACTATTCCAACCTGCATCCTGCCTGGCAGGACAGCACCATCTATGCCGCCGACCGCTTTGGTGTGGTGAAAGCGCTGGATGCGGACAGCGGGAAGGAAAAATGGAGTGTTAACCTGTCTGAAAAAACCGGTTTCTTCTCCAGCAATATCTCGGCTCAGCTTTCCGGTGGCCTGACAGTTTCCGGTGATCATGTTTACGTCGGCAGCGAAAAAGCTGTGGTTTACGCATTGAACACGGCAGATGGTACCGTGGCATGGCAGACTAAAGTGGCGGGTGAAGCGTTATCCCGCCCGGTAGTCAGCGATGGTCTGGTTCTGGTTCACACCGGTAACGGTATGTTGCAGGGTCTGAGTGAGTCCGATGGTACAATCCAGTGGACCGCTAACCTTGATATGCCAACGCTCTCTCTGCGTGGTGAATCTGCGCCTGCGGTTGCGTTTGGTGCGGCTATCGTCGGCGGTGATAACGGTCGCGTAAGCGCCGTGCTGATGAAAGAAGGCCAGTTGATCTGGCAGCAACGTATTTCTCAGACTACCGGTACGACTGAAATCGACCGTCTTAGCGATGTGGATACTACGCCGGTTATCGTTGATGGCGTTGTGTATACGCTGGCTTATAACGGCAATCTGGTGGCGATGGATCTGCGTTCTGGTCAGATTGCGTGGAAACGTGATGTGGGTTCCGTGAATGACATCATCGTTGATGCTGGCCGTATTTATCTGGTCGATCAGGATGACCGCGTTATGGCCCTCGACACTCAGGGCGGCGTGAGCCTGTGGCGTCAAAGTGAATTGCTGCACCGTAACCTGACGGCACCTGTACTGTATAATGGTTACCTTGTGGTCGGTGATTCCGAAGGTTATCTGCACTGGATCAACACCACGGATGGCCGTTTTGTTGCTCAGCAGAAAGTTGACAGCGATGGCTTCCTGAGTGCGCCGATTGTGGCAAGCGACAAGCTGGTTGTGCAGGCGAAAGGCGGCGAAGTTTACTCCTTTACACGCTGATATCGCGACCCGCGTCTGGCTTTGAGATCGCTTGATCCCGGCCTTTAAAACGGCTCCTGAATTGCTCAGGGGCCGTTTCGTATTCTGAAAATAGCGTAATGACTCATTGAGAATTACGGCGTAAGAAATTGAATTATAGCGGTTTGCCTGAATTTACAGGCGTGCCGTCTATTTGCGTTTAGCTCTATATATAAAAACTGAGGCTTCAAAATGATACCTGTCGTTGCGCTTGTTGGGCGCCCGAATGTGGGTAAATCCACTTTATTTAACCGTTTAACCAAGACGCGTGATGCGCTGGTTGCGGATTTCCCGGGGCTTACGCGTGACCGCAAGTATGGTCGTGCAGAAATTGAGGGTAATGAATTCATCATCGTTGATACCGGCGGTATCGACGGTACCGAAGATGGCGTTGAAACCCGTATGGCCGGGCAGTCACTGCTGGCAATCGAAGAAGCCGACATCGTCTTGTTCATGGTGGATGCGCGCGCGGGCCTGATGCCTGCCGATCAGGGCATTGCCCAGCATCTGCGCAGCCGTGAAAAAGCGACGTTCCTGGTCGCCAACAAAACTGACGGTTTAGACCCTGATAGCGCCACCGGCGATTTCTATTCCCTCGGTCTGGGCGAAGTATACGCGATTGCCGCTTCCCACGGCCGTGGTGTAGCACAACTGATTGAACACGTTCTGGTGCCGTTTGTTGGTGAAAAACCTGTAGAAGTTGAGCTGAGTGAAGAAGAAGCCAACGCCGCTTACTGGGCTGAACAGGAAGCAACCGGTGATGAAATCCCGGAAGACGAAGAAGATAATTTCGACCCGACAACATTGCCTATCAAACTGGCTATCGTCGGGCGTCCGAACGTAGGTAAGTCCACACTGACTAACCGCATTCTGGGCGAAGAGCGCGTCGTGGTATACGACATGCCGGGCACCACGCGCGACAGTATTTATATTCCGATGGTGCGCGACGAACGCGAATACGTTCTTATCGACACCGCCGGTGTGCGCAAACGCGGTAAAGTTACTGAAACGGTTGAGAAATTCTCCGTTATCAAAACGCTGAAGGCGATTGAAGACGCGAACGTCGTGATGCTGGTTATTGATGCCCGTGACGGTATCTCCGATCAGGATTTGTCACTGCTGGGCTTCATCCTCAACAGCGGGCGTTCACTGCTGATTGTGGTGAACAAGTGGGATGGAATGAGCGAAGAAGCGCGTGCGCAGGTGAAAGACCAGTTAGATCTGCGCCTCGGTTTCGTTGACTTCGCGCGTATCCACTTCATCTCAGCCCTGCACGGCAGCGGCGTGGGTAACCTGTTCGAATCCGTGATTGAAGCTTACACCTGCGCGACTACGCGTGTGAGCACTTCCTTACTGACACGTATCATGCAAATGGCGGCAGACGATCACCAGCCACCGCTGGTCAATGGCCGTCGCGTTAAGCTGAAATATGCGCACGCGGGGGGGTATAACCCGCCAATCGTGGTAATTCACGGTAACCAGGTGAAAGATCTGGCTGATTCCTACAAACGCTACCTGATGAACTACTTCCGTCGCTCACTGAAAGTGATGGGTACGCCAATACGTATTCAGTTCAAAGAGGGTGAGAACCCGTTTGAAGGCAAGCGTAATACCCTGACGCCTAACCAGATGCGTAAGCGTAAGCGTCTGATGTCTCACCTGAAAAAAAGCAAATAATGATTTACGGGGTGCATGAAAATGCGCCCCATTTTTTTATCTCTTTTTACCCTGCAAGGAGCTGGCTGGATGTTCTGGCAGACCTGGAGTTTTGCGTTTGGCGTTACTGTTCCGAATTTACTGATCTTACTGCTGGGCGTGATGCTGCGCCGCACAGGCCTGATGGACGACAATTTCAACGAGAAAGCCAGCCGGTTAGTGTTTAACATTGCGCTGCCTTGCCTGCTCTTTTTCAGCGTTGCGCAGGGGCACGACTCCTCCGGCTCAAACCTGCCGCTGGCGCTTTACGGCGGGGTCGCCACCGTCGTTTCATTTTTACTGCTGGAGCTGGTCGCCCTTAAGCTGGTGAAAGATCCCCGCGAACGCGGCATCTTTGTGCAGGGAGGATTCCGCGCCAATACCGGTATCGCCGGTCTTGCGTACGCCTCGCTGGCATTTGGTAATGAAGGCATTGCCTTAGGATCGATGTATCTGGCGGTGACGGTGATTCTGTTCAACGTGCTGTCCGTTATTACGCTGACCCGCAGCCTGAAAGGCGGGCAGGGGAAACGGATCGGGATGAAGCCGATTTTGCATGGGATAGTGACTAACCCGCTGATTATTGGTCTGGTTCTCGGCCTGGCATTTCAGTACAGCCATTTACCGATGCCGGCGACGATTGCCAGCACAGGTGATTTTATTTCCGGCATGGCGCTGCCGCTGGCGATGCTGTGCGCCGGTGCAAGTCTGGACTGGCGCGCGATGTTCCGCAGTTCTAACGTGGCGGCCTGGTCTTCGGCGTCGCGTGTTATTTTTGTCCCTGCACTGATGACGTTCGGCGCATGGCTGTTCGGTTTTCGTGGCGCCGCGCTGGGTGTGATTTTTCTCTTTTCATGCACACCGACGGCGGCTGGTAGCTATGTGATGACGCGCGCGATGGGCGGTAACGCCACGCTGGCGGCCAATATTATCGCCGTCACAACGCTGGGATCATTTTTCACGACGGCGCTGGGGCTGTATTTACTGCGCACACTTGGCGTCATTTAGAGGAGATATACGATGGATGCGCTCTGTCCGGTCTGCGGTCAGCCGATGAGCTGGGTAAGTGGTCACTTTCACTGTGACACCTGTCATACTGATTATAAGCAAACGGCGTTATGCCCGGATTGTCAGCAACCGTTGCTGGAACTGAAAGCCTGCGGTGCGGTCGATTACTTCTGCCAAAACGGGCATGGCATGATTTCGAAAAAACGGGTGATTTTTACCTGTTCACTTTATTCAGAAGAGTGATCGTCGGGCTGAGCCTGTTTCCATAAATCGACCAGTTCTTCAGGTGTCTCAGTTTCGGGAATAATGACCACCAGACTGGCGGAGTGCTCTGCTGACGTGTAATAAATTTCGAGACGGAAATAACGCTGGTCACCCCGACCAGCGTTTTCTTTTTCCTGAGCATAAGGCAGGGCTTTATTGATGAGCTGGCAAATTTCCCGCCGTTTGTCATCACTCATGCCTGAAAGCTCAACCCGTCGCGGTCCGCTGAGTTTGGGGATAAACGCGACCCCGCCCTCACGGTAGATTTCAATTACCGTATTACTTTCCAGCGAATCTAAAGGTTTCATTTACATCACTCCAACCTGCTCCCAGGCTTCACGAACCGCTTGCGCAACCGAATCGTCAAAGCGTTTGCCCGCATTTTTGACCGTCAGCTGTGCGAAGGCGACAAAGTCAGCATCTTTCGCCAGAGATTTATCGCAGACCGTGTCGTACCAGACATACCCCGCGCGCTCCCAGGCATTGCCTCCCAGTTTAGTGGCTGCCAGATAAAATGCGCGGTTAGGGATCCCTGAATTGATATGTACGCCGCCATTATCGTCGCGGGTATTCACATACCCTTTCATGTCGGCTGGCTGCGGGTCTTTACCGAGCAGCGGGTCATCGTAGGCCGTTCCCGGGTGTGACATTGAACGTAAGCCGGTGCCGTGAATGCCTTTTGCCAGCAGGCCTTCGCCGATAATCCAGTCGGCTTTATCTGCCGTCTGCTTCAGATGAAACTGCTTCACCAGCGAACCGAACACATCCGACAGGGATTCATTCAGCGCACCCGATTGCCCGTTATAATCCAGACCCGCCTCGCTTTCGGTCACGCCGTGGGAAAGTTCGTGACCCACAACGTCAATCGCAATGGTGAACCTGTTAAAAATCTCACCGTCGCCGTCGCCAAACACCATCTGCTGACCGTTCCAGAAAGCGTTCTGATAGCCTTTGTCGTAGTGAACGGTGCCCAGCAACGCCAGCCCTTTATTGTCCAGGGAATTACGCTGATACGCCTGCCAGAAGAAATCATAGGTTACACCGAGATAATCATAGGCTTCATCAACAGCCACATCGCCGTTACTGGCCTCACCTTCTTTACGTACCGATTCACCCGGCAGTTTTGTGGTGTTCTTAGCGTCATAAATATCACGCTCAACCTGACCCGCTTTGGCGGTCACAATCTTTTGGGGTTTAGCATAAGGCTGCGCCATTAACGTATTGACGTGGACGAGCGTTTGTTTCGCGCACCGGCGCTGAGGTTCTGAGCCGTGCTCGATAATACGGTTAAGCATGTACGGAGGGATAACGCTGTTGTAACGCTTCGCTGAACTGTGATTCATCGTGAATCTCCTTATCAAGTGCCACCCGTGGGTGAAAGAAAGGCGTTCTGACTGCCTGATACTGAAAGGAGGCTAATGATTAGCCGTCTCCTGTCAGTATAGGACTGCGCTGCGTGATGTCCGTGAAAGATGAGATTTATCTGTCCGGCAGAGGGTCATACAAAAGATGCGGGCGTGGAGTCACGGCACGGCCGGTGGCTTTGCGCACCGAATTGCGCACCACCAGTTTTCCCTGCAAAAGCTGAGTGGTGTGAGGCGCATCCGGACGCAACATTCTGCGTTGCAGCAGGGCGATGGCTTCCGCGCCCAGTTCGTCACGCGGAACGTGAACGGCGGTCAGCGGGACATCGTGAATTTCAGCCAGATTAAATCCGTCGGTGCTGATGACGCTGATATCGCCGGGCACTGATAACCCTCTTTTCGCCAGCGCGGCTACCACGCCTGACGCCATAAAGTCGCCACCGGCCAAAATGGCGGTTGGCAACGGCTGTTCCGGTGACAGTGAATCGAAGTATTCCAGCAGCGCCTGTTCACTTTCCTGTGCGCCAAATCCTGACGTATTCAGCAAATGCTGGCTGTCGCTGAACGTCTGATGATGGCGGGCGAACGCCTGTTTAATGCCGGTCAGGCGCAGCTCCATGGTATGACGACGCAGACATTGCACTGTCACGATATGGGTATGACCCTGCGCGAACAGATAGTCGCAGGCGAAATCGCCCATCGTCTGGTGATCGGGGCTGACGCTGTCGTGACGCATATGCCGGTCATGGCAATTGACCAGCACACAGGGTTTTGCCATTTCTGCCGCCAGCTGATGAATATGCGGGTCGTCGATGCCGACCAGTAAAACGGCTTCAGTCAGCGGATCGGTCATTTTGGCGATGAAAAGTGCGGCGTCGGCGTTTTCTTCTTCCATCGCACAATAGCGGACACGCACTTCGTGACTGGCCGTAGACGCCAGAATGCCCTGGATCACTTTGTAGTAAAAAATATCACTGCGTACATCAAAGGCGCGGGCCGGGGCGAAAATGATGAGATTGTTGAGCATCAGCCTGCCGGTGGACAGTTCGTCAAAAACGCCCTGCGATTTGGCACATTTAAGCACAAGGTCACGGGCTTTGGTGCTGGTGTTATTTTTTCCTGCCAGAACACGCGAAACCGTGCTGATCGACAGCCCCGTCTGGTCGGCAATTTGCTGGATATTTAACTTTCCTTTCAAACTGTGATCTCCTTCAAAATCGCTCCTGCAAAATTTTTCACCCAGGAAGATGGCTACCCCATAAGCTTTTGCCAGCTCCCGTTTCGCCACGAAGTTATAGCGTGAAAGCTTTTGCAAAAAATCACGTTTCGCTCACAAATCCGTCTGCCTACTCTGCGGAAGTACCTCAAATAACACATCATCTGCGGCAACGGCCGACGGATGGGAGAACAGGCATGACAATTCAAATCAACACCGAGACTGCCGCCGTGACAGGGCGTCGTAAAATAAAAGCGTTACGCTGGTGGATGCTGGCGCTGTTCCTCCTCGGCGTGACGGTTAACTACGTCACCCGAAATTCCCTGGGTTTACTGGCTGCTGAACTTAAAACCAGCCTGAACATGACGACCGAACAATATTCCTACATCGTGGCGGCGTTTCAGGCGGCCTATACGATATTCCAGCCGTTGTGCGGCTGGCTGATTGACGTCATCGGGCTGAAACTCGGCTTTCTGATTTGTGCGTCAATCTGGGCCGTAGTCTGTATGTTGCACGCGGGGGCGGGCAGCTGGATCCAGCTTGCTGTTTTGCGTTTCTTCATGGGGAGCGCCGAAGCGGCGGCCACACCAGCCAATGCGAAAGCGATTTCTGACTGGTTCCCGCGTAAGGAACGTCCAGTTGCGGCGGGCTGGGCGGGAGTCGGTTTCTCCATCGGGGCGATGCTGGCACCGCCAATTATTCTGGTGGCGCACATATCATTTGGCTGGCGTGGCGCCTTCTTGTTTTGCGGCGTGCTGTCGATGCTGTGGGTTCTGCTGTGGTGGAAATTCTACCATTCTCCGGAGACGCATCCGAACCTGAGTAAGGACGAACTGGCACTGATCCGTCAGGATAACGAACCCCAGCAGGAACGCCTGCCTTTCATTAAATCCCTGAAAATTGTTTGTAAGAACAAGAAATTCTACGGTATCGCCATCCCGGCATTTCTGGCCGAACCGGCGTGGGCCGTCTTCAGTTTCTGGGTTCCGCTGTATCTGGCCAACGAACGCGGCATGGATTTAAAACACATCGTGATGTTTGCCTGGCTGCCGTTCCTGGCCGCCGATCTGGGCAGTATTGCCAGCGGTTATCTCACCACGCTGTACCGCAAAGTGTTTGGTTGCACCCGCATTAACTCGATTGTCGCAAGCTCTGTCACCGGTGCATTCATGATGCTTTCTCTGGCGCTGGTCGCAGTCACACAAAGTCCGTACGCCGCGATTGCGCTGATCTCCATCGGTGGTTTTGGTCATCAGGTCATTTCCTGCATGCTCAGTGCGGTTGTCGTTGAAACATTTGATAAAAGCCAGGTTGCGACCGTCAACGGAATGCGCGGTTCTTCCGCATGGATCGCCAGCTTCCTGTTCTCACTGCTGATTGGCGCAGTGGCTGATTCGATAGGTTTTAATCCGCTGTTTATCGCTATGGGATTCTTTGATTTGATTGGCGCAGTCTTCCTGATTGCCCTGATCGCAGAACGCCGCAATCCGGCAAAAAGGGAGAGTGTATGAAAACGTTAAAACACTGGGAGCTTGCCGGGCAGGATAACGCAGGCGTCGATCTGCGGGTCGAAGGTAAGCATCTGTTTTGTCTGCGGGTGCTTGAAGAGGGGCTGATTCGCGTCTTTATTCAGCGCAACGGCGAACTGGCGCTGGACAGAACCTGGAGCATCGCGCCACAAGACGATGTGCCGTGGGAAGGGCGTGACCGCCTGAGCAACGAAGGTTTTTCGCAGCCGGGCTACCAGCTGTCGCAAGATGAAGACTCGCTGACTTTAACCACTGAGGTGCTGCGCGTCACGGTTCATCAGCCGCTGTGGCTGGAGTGGGAATACAAAAATGACACTGGTGCGTGGCTGCCGCTGGTGAAAGACCGTAAAACCGGCGCATATATGCTCGGTGTTAAAAACGAAGCGTCGGCGCATTATCAGCTACGCGAGGCGCAGGATGGCGTTTACGGGCTGGGCGAAAAAGCCGGTGATCTCAACCGCAGCGGCCGCCGTTTTGAAATGCGCAATCTGGATGCGATGGGCTACAACGCCGCCAGCACTGATCCGCTGTACAAACATATTCCATTCACGATGACCCGCCGGAATGACGTCAGTTTTGGTCTGTTCTACGACAATCTCAGCAATGTCTGGCTGGATCTGGGAAATGAGCTGGATAACTACCATTTGCCATATCGCCGTTTCAGCGCGGAAGCGGGCGATCTTGATTACTACCTGTTTATCGGGCCGACGTCACTGGACGTCACCAAGAAACTGGTGAAGCTGACCGGTAAAACCACGTTTGGCCCGAAATGGAGCCTCGGTTACAGCGGCTCGACGATGTATTACACCGACGCACCGGATGCCCAGCAACAGCTGATGAAATTCATCACGCTGTGCCAGCAGCATGAAATACCGTGCGATTCCTTCCAGCTTTCATCGGGTTACACGTCGATTGGCAACAAACGTTACGTGTTCAACTGGAACTACGACAAAGTGCCTGAGCCGGAAGTGATGTCGAAAGCGTTTCTCGACGCGGGTATTCGTCTGGCCGCCAACATCAAACCTTGCTTGTTGCAGGATCACCCGCAGTACGGGCAGGTGGCGGAGCAAGGCTTGTTCATTCGCGATAGCGAAAGCAACGTGCCTGAGCGCTCGGTTTTCTGGGATGACGAAGGATCGCATCTCGATTTTACACATCCGTCCGCCGTGCGCTGGTGGCAAAAAGGCGTGACGCAGCAGTTACTGGAAAAAGGCATCGGCTCGACCTGGAACGACAACAACGAATACGAAGTCTGGGACAGCGACGCGCGCTGCCACGGTTTCGGCAAATCGATCGCCATCAAACACATCCGCCCGGTTATGCCGTTGCTGATGATGCGTGCGTCATTTGAAGCGCAGCAAAACTTTGCGCCGGAAACCCGTCCGTACCTTATTTCGCGTTCCGGCTGTGCGGGCATGCAGCGTTATGTGCAGACGTGGAGCGGCGATAACCGCACTAACTGGCAGACGCTGCGTTACAACACACGGATGGGCATCGGGATGAGTTTGTCGGGTTTGTACAATGTCGGGCACGACGTCGGCGGGTTCTCCGGCGATAAACCGCAAGCCGAGCTGTTTGTCCGCTGGGTACAAAACGGCGTGATGCATCCGCGCTTCACTATTCACTCATGGAATGACGATAACACCGTGAATGAGCCGTGGATGTATCCGCAGGTGACGCCACTGATCCGCGATGCAATCCGCCTGCGTTACCGTCTGTTGCCGTATTTCTACACGTTGCTGTGGCAGGCGCATGCGGAAGACGAACCGATGCTGCGTCCGACGTTCCTCGATCACGAGCATGATAAAAATACATTCGCTGAAACCGATGATTTCCTGATGGGGCGCGACTTGCTGGTCGCCAGCGTTGTCGAAGAAGGCCAGCGCGAACGCCGCGTTTATTTGCCGGATAACGGTATCGGCTGGTGTGATTTCTATACTGGCGAATGGTTTGCCGGTGGTCAGACAATCACGCGCGATGCGCCGCTGGATCGCCTGCCGCTGCTGGTGCGCGCCGGTGCTGCGCTGCCGCAATCTTCCCGTCTGGCGCACGTTGACGCCAGCCGCGATATGTTGCGTGAATTGCATGTTTATCCGGCCGCAGGCCAGGCGAAATCGAGCGGTTTGTTGTTTGAGGATGATGGCGAAAGCCATCGCTGGGAGCAAAATCATGCGCTGTGGGTGAACTGGGAAATTACCAGTAACGCGCAACGTATTGATCTCACGCTGACTCAGCGTGGTGATTTCAAACCCGCCTGGAAAACCCTGAGTATCGTGCTGCCGGAAAGCGAAGCGCGTGAGCTTTGGGTAAATGGCGTGAAGACAAATAGCTATAATCTGTAAGCTTTTCAAACGCCTCCCCCTGCGTTAAGGGGGAGGTTTCAAATCTGATACTTATTTAACCGCACGTTTCCGCGCTTTCTTCTCCAGCACAATCGATTTCACTTCACTTTCAATCCAGCCATCGGCCAGACGTGTTTTCAGCGTATCGCCCGGAGCGGTCTGCGTAGTTTTCTTCAAAAGCGCACCCTGTGGCGTAGTGGTTACGCTATAGCCGCGGGCAAGGGTCGCCAGCGGACTGACGCTTTCAAGTTGCGTGCAGGCGGTGCCAAAACGCTGACGACTTTCCGCCAGCTGCGATGACATCGCCTGTTGCAGCCGGTATTGCAGCTGCTGAACCCGTTGCTGGGCGCGGTGAATTCGGGGCTGGGGTTGTTGCTGATTCAGACGCTGTTGCAGCCTGTCAGTACGGCGCAGCATCTGGCGCAGCTGGTTTTGCATCGCTTCATCCAGACGGCGGTGCAGTTTGAACAGCGCGGTCTGCTGTCGCGCGAGACGTAAATGCGGATGCTGTTGTTGGAGGCGGTGATTCAGGCGCGAAAAACGCTGCGCCAGTTGTGCGAGATAATAATCCATCGCCATTTCAAGACGCTGCTGCTGTGACTGAATCTGGCGCAGCAACTCCAGCTGATTGCGGCTGATCAACTCTGCGGCGGCCGACGGCGTCGGGGCGCGTAAATCTGCCACAAAATCGGCAATTGTTACGTCAGTTTCATGGCCGACGGCGCTGACGATGGGAATGCGGCTGGCGAAAATCGCCCGCGCCACGCGCTCATCGTTAAAGCTCCACAAATCTTCCAGCGAACCGCCACCACGCCCGACAATCAGTACATCGACTTCTTCGCGGGCATTGGCGAGCGCAATGGCGCGGACAATTTGCCCCGGCGCATCTGCACCCTGAACGGAGGTCGGATAGATAATGACGGGCAGGGAAGGATCACGGCGTTTGAGCACGTTCAGCACATCGTGCAGCGCGGCACCGCTGGCCGAAGTAATGACCCCGACACATTTCGCAGGCGAGGGCAGCGGCTGTTTGAACTGCGCATCGAACAACCCTTCGGCGGCCAGCTGCTGCTTCAGTAAATCGAATTTCTGCTGCAATAAACCGTCACCGGCTTCCTGCATACTCTCGGCAATCAGCTGATAATCGCCGCGTGGTTCATACAACGTAATGGTCGCGCGGACCAGAACCTGCTGACCGTTTTGCGGACGAAACGTGGTGCGTCGATTGGAATTGCGGAACATCGCGCATTTGACCTGAGCACGGTCATCTTTGAGCGTAAAATACCAGTGGCCGGAGGATGGCTGAGAGAAGTTTGAAATCTCACCGGAGAGCCAGACCTGACCCATTTCGTTTTCCAGCAACTGTCGGACCGTCTGATTCAGGCGGCTTACGGTAAAAATAGGAGGCGAAGAAGGTAGTGGCATGTGATCCAGATCAAATTCAAAAACAGAGACTTAATCGACTGATACTACATACCCTAAAAAGGTAATCAAGAAGTTTTTTCAAATAGTGCTGGTCGGGATGCGCACTCACCTGTATACTCCCGCTGCAATATTTTATCTTTTCCGCATCCACCTTGGTGAGATATTGCCCATGCTACGTATCGCAAAAGAAGCACTAACGTTCGACGACGTTCTCCTTGTTCCAGCTCACTCCACAGTTCTGCCCAATACTGCCGACCTCGGTACTCAACTGACCGCTAAAATCCGTCTGAATATCCCTATGCTGTCCGCAGCAATGGATACCGTGACTGAAGCGAATCTGGCGATTGCTTTGGCGCAGGAAGGCGGCCTTGGTTTCATTCACAAGAACATGTCTATTGAGCGTCAGGCGGAAGAAGTCCGTCGCGTGAAGAAGCATGAAAGCGGCGTTGTTGCTGACCCTAAAACGGTGACTCCGGCGACCACTTTACGTCAGGTTAAAGAACTCACTGAAATTAACGGTTTTGCCGGTTACCCGGTTGTGACCGAAGAAAACGAACTGGTCGGTATTATTACCGGTCGTGACGTGCGCTTCGTGACCGATCTGGAACAGCCTGTGACCGCAGTAATGACGCCGAAAGAACGTCTGGTTACCGTGAAAGAAGGCGAAGCCCGTGAAGTCGTCCTGCAAAAAATGCACGAAAAACGCGTAGAGAAAGCGCTGGTTGTTGACGCGCAATTCCATCTGCTCGGTATGATCACCGTAAAAGACTTCCAGAAAGCCGAACGTAAACCAAACGCCTGTAAAGATGAGCAGGGCAGCCTGCGCGTCGGTGCTGCGGTTGGCGCAGGCGCTGGCAACGAAGAGCGTATCGATGCGCTGGTTGCGGCCGGTGTTGACGTTCTGCTGATCGACTCCTCACACGGCCATTCTGAAGGCGTTCTGGAACGTATCCGCGCCACCCGTGCAAAATACCCGGATCTGCAAATCATCGGCGGTAACGTCGCGACGGGCGCAGGTGCTTTGGCACTGGCTAAAGCTGGCGTGAGCGCGGTTAAAGTCGGTATCGGCCCTGGTTCAATCTGTACCACCCGTATCGTCACCGGCGTCGGTGTTCCGCAAATCACTGCCGTTTCTGACGCGGTTGAAGCGCTGGAAGGCACCGGTATTCCGGTTATCGCTGATGGCGGTATCCGCTTCTCCGGCGATATCGCAAAAGCTATCGCTGCCGGCGCAAGCTGCGTGATGGTCGGCGGTATGCTGGCTGGTACCGAAGAATCTCCTGGCGAAATCGAACTGTATCAGGGGCGTTCATACAAATCTTACCGCGGCATGGGATCCCTGGGCGCGATGTCCAAAGGCTCTTCTGACCGTTACTTCCAGACTGATAACGCCGCTGACAAACTGGTTCCGGAAGGCATCGAAGGTCGCGTCGCGTATAAAGGCCGTCTGAAAGAAATCATCCATCAGCAAATGGGCGGTCTGCGCTCCTGTATGGGGCTGACCGGTTGTGCTACCATCGACGACCTGCGCACCAAGGCTGAGTTTGTCCGCATCAGCGGTGCAGGGATCCAGGAAAGCCACGTGCACGACGTGACGATTACCAAAGAGTCACCGAACTACCGCATGGGTTCTTAATCCCATAGTCGCTGCTGCGCGTCGGCGAGCCGGCGCTGGAAGCTGGCTCAAAATGCTCATTTACGTCATGTAAACTGCGCTTTTTCGCCAGCTTCCGCCTTGCCTCACCTTAACTTGCGAGCGCCTGGATCGAGTCACTACAAATTTATACCCAGCCCGATATTTCCGGGCTGATTAATATTCCGTTTTAACGCTTTTATTGCTTTCTGGAAAACGCCCCCTCATGAGCGAAAATATTCACAAGCACCGTATCCTGATCCTCGATTTCGGCTCCCAGTACACCCAACTTGTTGCGCGCCGCGTGCGTGAACTGGGTGTCTATTGCGAACTCTGGGCCTGGGACGTAACCGAAGCCCAAATCCGCGAATTCAACCCGAACGGGATCATCCTGTCCGGCGGCCCGGAAAGTACCACCGAGCATGACAGCCCGCGCGCCCCTGATTACGTCTTTGAAGCCGGCGTACCGGTTCTGGGCGTCTGCTACGGCATGCAAACCATGGCAATGCAGTTAGGCGGCCATGTTGAAGGTTCAAACGAGCGCGAATTTGGTTATGCGCAGGTTGAAGTTCAGACTGAAAGCGCGCTGATCCGCGACATTCAGGATGCCCTGAGCGAAAACAATAAACCGCTGCTCGACGTCTGGATGAGCCATGGCGATAAAGTCACCGCAATCCCGTCTGATTTCGTGACCGTTGCCAGCACCGAGACGTGCCCGTTTGCCATTATGGCCAACGAAGAAAAACGCTTCTACGGTGTGCAGTTCCATCCGGAAGTGACGCACACCCGTCAGGGCCTGCGACTGCTCGAGCGCTTCGTGATGGATATCTGCGAGTGTGAAGCTCTGTGGACGCCAGCGAAAATTATCGAAGACGCCGTTGAACGTCTGCGCGTGCAGATTGGCGACGACCACGTGATCCTCGGCCTGTCCGGCGGCGTTGACTCCTCCGTCACCGCGATGTTGCTGCACCGCGCCATTGGCGACCGTCTGACCTGCGTGTTCGTGGATAACGGCCTGCTGCGTCTTAACGAAGCGGATCAGGTGCTGGAAATGTTCGGTGACCGTTTCGGTCTGAACATCGTTCACGTTGCTGCGGAAGACCGTTTCCTGTCTGCGCTGGCCGGTGTTGATGAACCTGAAGCCAAACGTAAAATTATCGGTCGCGTGTTCGTTGAAGTCTTCGACGAAGAAGCCTGTAAGCAGGATGAAGTGAAATGGCTGGCGCAGGGCACCATCTACCCTGACGTTATTGAATCTGCCGCTTCTGCCACCGGTAAAGCACACGTCATCAAATCGCACCACAACGTGGGCGGTCTGCCGAAAGAAATGAAACTGGGTCTGGTTGAGCCGCTGAAAGAGCTGTTCAAAGACGAAGTGCGTAAAATCGGTCTGGAACTCGGCCTGCCGTACGACATGCTTTATCGTCACCCGTTCCCGGGCCCGGGTTTAGGCGTTCGCGTACTGGGCGAAGTGAAGAAAGAGTACTGTGACCTGTTGCGTCGCGCCGATGCTATCTTCATCGAAGAACTGCACAAAGCCGACCTGTACAACAAAGTCAGCCAGGCGTTTACCGTCTTCCTGCCAGTCCGTTCCGTTGGCGTGATGGGCGATGGCCGTAAATACGACTGGGTGGTTTCCCTGCGCGCAGTAGAAACCATCGACTTCATGACCGCGCACTGGGCGCATCTGCCGTACGATTTCCTCGGCCGCTGCTCTAACCGCATCATCAACGAAGTTAACGGCATTTCCCGCGTGGTTTATGACATCTCCGGTAAACCACCGGCGACGATTGAGTGGGAATAAGTTTTAGAGAAATCTAAAATTTAGCGCAACAAAAACGCCAGCAGGATCGCAAGATCGGCTGGCGTTTTTTTATGTCTGAAACTCTCAGAATGTTATTTCAAATGCGCCGCAAACCCGCTTTTCTCCGGCGTGATTTCAGCTTTAAGCGTCAGTGAAGGAATATCATAGTCGCCGCCATTTTGCTGACGGAAGGCGATTGGTGTTGTGGTTTCCAGCGTATCCAGCCGGGTCGCCAGTTCATCGCAAAGCTGATGAAAGCGTGCTTCATCCGTGCGGCCTGTGCGGTAGAAGACCAGTGGCGGGAGCACGGTAAAGCCCGGATAATGCAGGATCCCATGATGGATGGGGAACAGTAAATCGTCTATGGAACCGTTGATACCTCGTGCACTGTAATGTGGTTCCCAACCGCCGGTAGTGACCATCAGCATGGCGCGTTTACCGGCCATTTTACCTTCTCCGTAACGGTCCCCCCAGTGTGTGTCGGAATGCTCACCGACGCCGTAAGCAAATCCATAGGCATAAACGCGTTCCACCCACCCTTTCATAATCGCCGGCATTGAGAACCACCACAGCGGAAACTGAAAAATCACCGAATCCGCCCACATTAACTTTTCCTGCTCGGCGGCGATGTCCGGACTTTGCGTCCCGTTTTTGAATGCCCGCTGTGAATCCTGCGAAGGATTGAAAGGGGTATCCGTCGAAGGTGATGTGTTGTCAGCGGCGTCCAGCGGAGCTTTCCATTGCATGGCGTACAGGTCAGAAATCTGCACGCTATGACCGGCGGCCTCCAGGTGTTTTACTGCGAAATCTTTCAGCGAACCGTTCAGAGATTTTGGTTCCGGATGGGCGTAGACGATTAAAATATTCATGGCGAACTCTCCGTTAAGTGATGAAAGCAGAGTAGGCCGCCGTCAGGTATAGTTAAAATGAATTTAAAATATACCAGGTATAGTTATGAATAATTTCGGACGTCTCGATCTCAACTTGTTGCTCACGCTGGATGTCCTGCTGGCGGAGCACAATGTCACGCGGGCGGCGCAGCGGCTGAACCTTTCGCAACCTTCAATCAGTGTTCAGCTGGCTAAATTACGTGAGTTTTTTGACGATCCGTTACTCTTGCCGGGCCCGCGCGGCATGCATCCGACAGCGCGGGCTGATGAGTTACGGGAACCTCTGCAACAGGCGCTGGCTGCTCTGGCGTCTGCGGTTTCTGCCGGTGACGTTTTCGATCCGTCGAAGGCAGAGAATACCTGGAATCTGGGCGCGGCGGATTATGGCGAATCCACCGTTGTATTGCCTGTGCTCCAGGCATTCCGCGCTGTTGCGCCCGGAACAAAACTGGCGATTTTTGAGACATCACCGGTGCGGATTATGCGGAAAATGCAGCGAGGAGAACTGGATCTGGCATTTCATACGGGGGAAGCGGTGCTCAAGGATTTACACAGCACGTTATTGTTTTCCGAACGTTATGTGCTGGTCGGCAGGAGAGGACATCCGCAGCTCGCGAAGCCCGTCACTATGCCGGTGTTTTGCTCGCTTGAACATGTGATCGTTTCGCCTGATGGTGGTGGATTTCAGGGCATAACCGACAGCTCGCTGGCAGAAACCGGATTATCGCGGCGCGTGGTGCTCTCCGTGCCGCATTTCCTGTTTGTCATTCAGGTTCTGCTGACCACCGATTTAGTCTCCATGCTTCCCGAGCGTCTGGTGCGTGGCAACCCCGCGTTGCACCTTACCGAACCGCCCGTGAAAGTTCCCGGTTTTGAGATGCACATGTACTGGCACGAACGCTCGCACCGCGACCCGGCGCATATCTGGTTACGGGAATTCATGAGCAGTGCGGTGTGAAGAAAGCGGCATAAAGAAAATAAAAAAGGCAGCCTTCTGGCTGCCAGGAAAAAGATGTTCAACGCACAGCTTCAGTCGTGAACCGCCTGAATCAACGTGTCGTTAATCCATTGATTGACACTTTTACCTGATACTTCTGCGGCGACATTGATTGCTGCATGGACTTCCGGCTGTATACGCAGGCTTATTTTCCCGCTGGCCGGACGCTGAGGTTCGCGACCTTGCTCTGAACAATAGCTCAGGTAATCCTCCACGGCGTCTTCGAAAGCAAGCCTAAGGTCCGTGACATTATCAGCGTGAAAACCGATGACATCCTGAATTCCGGCTATACGACCGACGAGACATTTGTCTTCATCGCTGTATTCAATTTTTGCAGCATACCCCTGATAGGTCATAGTACTCATGGTTTTACTCCTATAGCCTCAAGGAATGTTTTGGCATCACGTACCTGATAAATTTTTGCTTCTTTCTCCGGGTGCGGTCGATGAAAAGAGGCAACAACATTATTGATTTCAAAACGAACCCGCGACCCTTTTCCTTCACTAACTTTGGCACCTAAGGCGATAAACAAAACTTCCATTTTTCTCCATTCCACCGCTGAAGATGTAGGCAAGGAAAAAATGAGATGTAACGTTTTCAGGTGTCCGCTATTAAGCATGTTCATGATTAGTCGATCCTTCGATAATGGCTGAGTCGACAGAACATGAAAATGATATCATTATTTGATATCAAAAAGTATTCTTATCAATAAAAAAGGCAGCCCTCTGGCTGCCTCTCAAAAATGCTGACTAACGCGCCTGACTTAGTTTGACTGGAACAATTTGGTGTCGGTCGCCAGGCCATCGACGACAACTTTCAGATCATTGGCGGTCACTTTCTGGGTGTCGTTGGAGACTTGTTTACCAAACCCTTTACGGACAACTTTCATGACCGGTTTACCGGTGCTCGCGTCGATCAGCTCGCCTTCAAAGAATACTTCGGTATCGCGGGTACGGTGTCCGCTGGCGGTTTCAGCCCCGGCAATCACCAGTGCCACCGGGATCACTTCATAGAATTGCAGGCCTTCCGCTGATGTATTCACACCGGTAATCGCACCTTTGAAAATCAAAGTGCGCGGACCTGCATGATCGGTCAGTTGCAGGCGTTCTCCCATGGCCGGTTTCAGGCGGCTGTTGGCGTAATCCAGCACACCCTGCAGCGTTTCTTTACTGATTTGTGGAGTCGGTTGTGGTTCCGGATAGAATTTGATCGGCTCATACATCAGGTAAGAATAATTTGACGCTTTAAAGGAAGGATCAATCCAGCGCAGCACAGGTGTGCCTGATGCAGTTTTGGTTTCTTTAAGGTTGGAGTAATCGCCGAGGAAGCCAGAGAATTTTTCGCTCTGGGTTACATGGCTGGTACAGCCTGCAAGGAACAGGGCGCCGGTCACCAGTGCGGCCTGCATCAGTTTTATTTTTTTCATTCGTACCCTCGGAAATTTTAAGGAAGACAGAGTATGTATAGCACCGCTGTGGAATTTAACCTCTTAACTACAAAGAAAAATTGATGTTAGTCAGGATCGCGAAAAAATGGCCATGCGCACAAATGATTAATGATCCAATTATTTGCAAGGTGAATGAAATAGATAATACTCACCTTTCGGACTTTCGCCGGTAGAGATAATGATCCAGCCTTTTGACAGATAAAAACCAACTGAATTTGTACTCTTTACCAGACATTTTAGAGAGCCTCTGCGGGTAAAGGTGGTCTCGGCGGCGTGCAACAAAGCCGAGCCTGCACCGGTCCCCTGAAACTGCGGATCGATAAACAGGTTATGCAGGAAATTCTCCTGTGTAAAAACAGAGGCAAATCCCAGCAGATGCCCGTCCCGTTCAGCGACCAGAATCTTTTCGCCGATGACCGCACGGTCAAAATCTTCCAGCTGAAAATCGTCTTCCAGCCATGTCCAGGTCTGTTTGCGTGAAGCCAGGTACAGCGTGCGCAAAAAGGGGCGATCGGCTTCTTCATAAGGCCGGATGTTAAGTGGGGATGTCAAAGCATAGTCTCCCTCAAAGCAAATTCTGTAAGAATGTCTATCGCATCCATGATGTGTGATGCGATAGTAATGCTTTATATTACATATAAGATTTTAATTATTGAATGGATTACTCCACATCGGTCCGTAAATTTTAAACGAGAATGTCGCCTCTGCACTTTTGTTATCAATATATGCCTGGCCTCCCTCATATTGTTTGGTATTTAATTCTTCAGGACCATATATTGTGCCATTATACATAGGGTAGGGATTGGGTTTTTTATAAGCATACCAGGTAATTGCATTACCATGTGTGCTGTCAGGGGATGATAATCTAAGTATATATCGTGAACCTTTAATTAAAGGCGTTGATTTGAAATTAAATTCTAACCAGGCGTTATCACTAATCTTACTTATATTAATTTTGCTTTTAGCTATTATAGTGCCTGATTGATCTGCTATCTCCAGAGACAGTGTGCCTGTATTTTTCCTTGCATAAGTTGCGAGATTAAGATCAACCCTCTCCACCGAATTGTACTGTGCAATGAAATCTTGCTCAAAATCATTCTCTTTTGTGAGTTCGCCGAGAACAGAATTGATATTGGTTTGCCCAAAGTAGGGGTGGATAATTTTAATGACTGAAGGATAGAATGCCGGATAAAATGATAATAAAGTTGTGCATGATATTAACAGGCCTAGGAGGATTTTGATAATGTTGTTTTTAATACACTGAAGAGCTAAGGCGTAAATGATAACCATAGCAGGTAAGAAACCAAAAAAATATCGAGCCTGCATCGCTCCAGTATATCCCGTTTTAACATTTAAACTATGTATAGTCAAGAAGTAGAAAAGCATAAAGAGTGTGAAAGATATCAAACTTAATGCAATAAATCGCCATTGTGGCGAGTGTTCTTTTATTTTCTTATAAATTACCGTGAAAGATAAAATTGGCAGTAAGCTTAAGGTCAGCCCAAGGAGTTGTCTTCTTATGTTCCAGTCATCGAATGTTTTGTGGCCATATGGTGTTAATAAAGTGCTTAGATTTGACTGATAAAAAGCAGCGAGGTACTCCATTTTTGTAAAGCGCGGGGCATCAGGATAAGCGGCGTGGAACCAATCGCTTGGATCTCCCTGAGGAGCTGGGAAAAACTTGCCATAGGTGACATGCATATAAAGATAATAACCCAAGACACATAACATTGAAAGAAGTATGTAAATAAAGTCCAGGCATTTTAATTGTCGAAATTTTATGATCAGTTTTTTGTTTTCAATGATGCAGAATACAAAAAGAATACAAACAACAGACAAAGCCCCGGTCGCCTTCGTCAGAGAAACGATAACACCTCCTGCTAATATATAATGGAGTGTTTTTCTGACAGAATAATCATTATAGTAAAGACTAAGTCCATAAAAAGTTAGCGCACACCCTAAAATCATCAGTGGATCATTATTTATTGAAGCACTAAGCAGGACAAACATGGGTATACTAATAAGCACAAATGTTGAAAGAATTATAGATTCATTATTTACTTTAAAAGAGTGAAGGCTTTTGAAAATGAATAGTAACGTAAGTGATGATATGAAAAAATTAATAATACGTAAAGTTTTATAAAGAGACGAACTGAGTAAGATGGCTATCTTATCTATAATACCCGCGAGCACATAATAAAGAGCGGGATGTTCAAGCCTGTTTAATTTTATAGAGTTGTATGTTTTCCCGCCTGCATAATCAGGAAATCCATTTTTGGCGACATCGAGAACATACCCGAGATGCGGATTTTCATCAGGAAAAGAGCCTAAACTCGAGTTTAAATAATACCCTGAGCAAAGTATCAAAAAAATCACAATAATGATTATGGCCATTTTATTATTATTCAACAGGCTCATGACTTTTATCCTTCTTGATATTTGATAGGGTATGTGCATAAAAATAGAAGATGACATCGCCGATAACTGTGACAAAACGGCCCAGTACCACAGCTATTAATAATTCAGATTCTGGGATAATAGATTGCAGGAAAAAAACGATAACCAACTCTCTTATACCCACTCCTGCTGGTGCCCCAGGAGTGACTAAACCGGCGAGCCATGCAATGGTATAAGTACCAAATATATAGATATAATGGCTTGGTTGAATCGGATCCTTGAATGATATCTCTGTTAAAATAAAGGTAAATATTATTGCTGAAATAGATAAAAATAGTAGTTGTAATAAGAATGCATATGATAGTTGTTTGCTAAAAAATATTTTTATGACAATGAAGGTCACGATGATGCTTAACGCCGTTAATATTATACCTGCAAATTGTGATACGGTTGGTAAGATCAGGGGAATGATTAAAAATATAGAGGTGCTCCCCGCTAATGCTATTAATACTAATTCATACACATTGGATTTTAGAACTCTTTTTGAAGGATACCCGGCAGCCATGGCAATAGCCTGCCTGCCTGCGATATGAAAAATATTACCGGGAATATATTTTGCCAATTGAGATATGCCGTACGTTTTGATTGCCCATTTTTTTTTGACTGAAATCCCGAAGTGACGCAATATATCTTTCCATGCGACAGCAAGCAATAAATTTATCATGCCATAGGATATAGCCATTACCGCAATTAATATCCAAGATGAAAATGGTAAAAATCCAATATGAGCCTTTTGCCAATAACTCTGTAAGCGCGCCACGACAAATATGACACCAATTATTGCTAACCCACTCCCCAGTAGATTCAGCACGATATTAATCGTGGTTTTATTGATTTTTAACGCTGGCGACATAAAATCATTGTCCATGGTAATGGGTTTTTCACTTCTACAATAATGAAGTGTTTTTCAACTAGTTTAATGAATGATTTTTTTGACCAGTGTTGCAAGTGCCCGGGGGTGTTTCCCAGGTCTGTGACATATTTGCCGCGGGCAAGGTTGAGTGCCCGCCATATAGGTTCTCTGGGAACACTTAATATAACATAATTTTCTGCGACTCTTTTTATGGCCTTTAATCCTGCTTCAGGATCTTCCAGGTGCTCAAGCACCTCGCAGCAGACAATCAAGTCGGCAGAATCTTCACTTTTATTGAGGTCATAAATACTTCTTGTTTTAAATAATGAAGGTTGAACTTGCGCATAGTTGGAGTTTTCTTGTGCGATATTTATAACTTGCTGTGAAAAATCACATCCTCTCGCATCAATCCCTTCTTTATTCCATTTTAGTACCCAATACCCTTCACCACATCCTACTTCATGGATCGTTTTAGGAGAAACAGTTGCGACAAACCCTGAAAGAGAATTCTCGAAACCTTTCATCATCCTACGTACTATTGGATTTTTAGATGCATATTTATCATAATTATTGCCAACAACAATACCATTTTCGGTTTTTCCACCAGCGATTTTTATGGTCATCATTTTTCCTATTTCAATAATATTCTATTTTTTATGGATTTCTTTTTCAAAATGAGGATTTTTAGTGCTCAAGCATTGAGAATCTCTATTATACGACTGTGCAGTTTTAAATCGTAAATCTTCTAGCAGTTTCCTGTTCGCTGAAAGTAAATCTGCAACGAATGCAATCAGTAATGTCTGAAATCCCATGCCTAATAATATGGAGGCTAAAATTAAAGATTGTATATTTCCTGAACCATCTCCCGTAAGGTATTTTATTAAGAAACGCACTCCGATCAAGAATCCAATGATGAAAAGTGTCAGGCCAATTGTCCCAAAAAATCTGAACGGACGATAGATAACAAATATCCTTACAATTGTAATTACACTTCTTTTGATATATGAGAATGTACTCTTAACCAGTCGCGAGGGGCGTAAATCTTCATTTACCCTGATAGGAACAGATGTTATAGATATATTTTTCTGCCCGGCCTGGATAATGGTTTCCAGTGTGTAAGTATAATCACTAAAGACTATGAGTTTTTGAGCCGTTTCGCGATTTATTGCACGAAAACCGCTTGGCGCATCTGGAATGTCTGTTTTACTGGCCGTTCGCACGACCCAACTTCCCATTTTTTGAAGTAATTTTTTTAGTGGAGAAAAATGCTCAATAGCTTGAATTGGCCTTTCCCCAATGACAAATTCTGCCTGAGAAGCCAATATGGGGGCAACTAATTTGGGAATATCATCAGCATTATATTGGTTATCTGCATCGGTGTTGACGATGACGTCAGCACCGAGTTTCAAACAAGCATCAATGCCTGTCATGAAGGCGTAAGCCAAGCCCTTGTTTGTTTTATGCTTGATGATGTGATCCACACCATTATTTTTGGCCACTTCAGCGGTGTTATCCAGGCTACCATCATCAATGATGAGCCATTCCACGCAATCAAAACCCTCCACATGCCTTGGTAGCGAATTTAGCGCAATAGCTAAAGTCTCACTTTCGTTAAAACAAGGTATTTGTATGATTAATTTCAAACCACATTCCTCTGCTATTTCGGATTCAGAATATCAATAAAATGAATGCAATTAATTTAATAATTCATAAAACTTATATTTTACAGGACATATGTGAAATCAGCTTATGCCAGTTACAGATTAGCAGAAGAATCATATTTATCTAAAAAATACCTCTTAAAGAAGGAGGGTATAGTCATGACTGTATTCACTGCGTTAAATCAACCATGGTGGAATAGGCTGGACTTAGATGTCAGTGATTTTTGTATCAATTGATGATTGATCTTCTGCCCGTCGCCACCAATAATGCTTCCTTGACTCGGGGTGCCGCTCTTGCAAAAGAACGGCTGAGATTTTACCCGTACCACCTGATCTGGATAATGCCAGCGTAGGGAAGTCAGGTATCTCTCCCGATACCGCCTTCTTTAGCGCCGGTGGGGAGAACTATGAATACCCGACCTTCCGTGTTTCCCGGCGCAACATCCGCCGCTTCTTTACGACAACTTCGTGCCTCCGCGCCGCTGGTTCACTGTCTGACCAACGATGTGGTGCAATCCTTTACGGCCAATGTTCTGCTGGCGCTCGGTGCCTCACCGGCAATGGTGACTGACCCGGCCGAAGCCGCGCAGTTCAGCGCGGTGGCCGATGCCTTACTGGTGAATGTCGGCACGCTGACCCGTCCTCATGCTGAGGCGATGCTGGCAGCGATTCACGCAGCAAATCAGGCCGGAAAACCCTGGGCGCTGGATCCGGTTGCCGTCGGCGGCCTGAGCTGGCGCACGGAGTTTTGCCTTGAACTCATCAAACTTACACCCGCCGCCATCCGCGGAAACGCCTCTGAAATCCGTGCGCTTAGCGGCCTGAGTGCGTCCGGGCGTGGCGTAGACAGCGGCGATGATTCGCTGTCTGCCTTACCGGCTGCACAGCAACTGGCGCTGGAAACCGGCGCGGTGGTGGCTGTCACCGGTGAAACTGATTACGTCACCGACGGCGAACGCAGCTGGTCTGTTCCCGGCGGACATCTGATGATGACCCGCATCGTCGGCACCGGCTGTTCGTTATCAGCGGTTGTTGCGGCGTTTGCCGCATTGCCCGGCAAACGTCTGGATAACGTTGCCGCGGCATGTCGCGTCATGTCTTGTGCCGGTGAGCGTGCCTGCGCAGTGGTGAAAGGGCCGGGCAGCTTCACGCCAGAGTTTCTCGATAACCTGTATTTGATGCGCGAAGAGTGGCTGAACGGGGAAAAAATCGGATGAAAAGAGTCAATGCCCTGACCATAGCAGGTACTGACCCGAGCGGCGGCGCGGGGATCCAGGCAGATCTCAAAACCTTCTCGGCGCTCGGCGCGTATGGCACGAGCGTTATCACGGCGCTGGTGGCGCAAAATACCCGTGGCGTGCAGTCTGTTTACAACATTGAGCCGGATTTCGTGGCCGCGCAGCTCGATTCCGTACTCAGCGACGTGCGAATCGACAGCACTAAAATCGGCATGCTGGCGAACAGCCAGATTGTTGAAGCGGTCGCTGAAAGGCTTAAGTATTATCAGCCGCCTTTTGTGGTGCTTGATACCGTCATGCTGGCAAAAAGTGGCGATCCGCTGCTGTTGCCGGAGGCCGTTGATGCCGTGCGCCGTTTGCTGATTCCGCAGGTTTCAATTATTACCCCCAACCTGCCGGAAGCCGCTGCGTTACTGGAATGCCCGGTGGCGCTGACTGAAGCAGAAATGCGTGAACAGGGCGAAGCGTTACTGGCGATGGGATGTGAAGCGGTGCTGATGAAAGGCGGTCATCTGAGTGATGAAGAAAGCCCGGACTGGTTGTTTATGACCGGTTCACGCGAGCGGTTTACCGCACCGCGCGTGAATACCCGGCACACGCACGGAACGGGGTGTACATTATCGGCCGCGCTGGCGGCACTGCGACCGCGGCATAACAACTGGGCCGATACCGTACGCGAAGCAAAAGAATATCTCCAGCAGGCACTGATGCAGGCCGACTCACTGGAAGT
This sequence comes from Rahnella contaminans, assembly GCF_011065485.1. NCBI lineage: Bacteria > Pseudomonadati > Pseudomonadota > Gammaproteobacteria > Enterobacterales > Yersiniaceae > Rahnella > Rahnella contaminans. The sequence continues at coordinate 1,865,197 of NZ_JAADJS010000001.1, read as the reverse complement.
CGGCCACGGCATCGGGCCTGTGCATCATTTCCACCGCTGGTGGTAAAACCGCTCAGGCGCGGCGCTGGGTTTCGCTCAGCGCCTCTTCTGCCTGGTGATACATCGTCAGCGCCTGTTGCAGATGCACGGCGTCAAACGGGTTTAGCGGGTAGAATTTCGCTTCTTTGCGCGGTCGCAGCATTATACGGATCTTCGTGGCCGAAACACGCTCAAACCGGTAGCTGGCAATATCCTGATTTTCCTCATCTTTCCACGACAGCAACAGCGCCGCGTGCTCACCGGTACGACGCCCGATAAACTGTTCGTGCAGCCACAATCCTTCGCATTCACCGTCTTTTTGCAGCTTCTTGCCGCTGAACCACGCGGATTCTGCCTGCATCAGCAGCGACTGTGGCGTGATTTCTTCACGCAGCTTGCGCCACAGTGGCTGGTTATTCTCCATCTGCCAGCAAGCCATGCCGAGATAATCATTCAGCTCACGCCAGTCGCTTTCCAGCTGCTCTTTCAGCTCAGGTTCCTGAATATGCATAAACTGTTGCAGACCGGTAGCCTGTTCACCCAGCTTGTTGTAAGCAATTACGGTCATGGTACGTGGCTTGCGGCGAAACGTAATCCATAGCAGAAATTTGGGAATGCGGAAGGTAATGGCCTGAATGGTCAGTTTATAGCGGTTGCCGCGTGACATGACAATTCCGTTAGACGTCCCGCGTTTGTCCTGATAATTCCTCACCAGTACCACACTGTTCTGACCCATCCAGCCCGTGACGTAGTGCTCTTTTTCGCTTTCAGCCACGTCCAGATCGCGCACGACCTGGCTGATTTTCTCGACATCGAGCTGCGATAAGGACAGCGACTGATCTGCGCTGTAGTAGCTTTTTTTCAGGGGGGATGCAGAAGGCATAAAAGTATCCACGATATTAATGTGGTTTACAGCTTACACCAAGTTGTCATACAAATTTTGGGGCTACGCCGCAAAACGGGCATCTTTTTCGGATTACGTTAACCATGATGACGAAATTTTCCGAGGCGTCTCGTATTACACCGTCTGAATACAAGGAAAAGTTTATGGATAAGCCCGTTCAGTGAACACCACGCGAGCTAGATCTGGTGGATATGCGCGTTGGCTATTTGAGATATTGTGAAGAGAACTACAGCAGTCTGGATGACGATAAACTTGGCGCATTTGGTCCGCCGGAAGCCTTCTACCATCCGCAGAAGGACTGGACCAAACTTCCCTGAAACGCGTTGTACCCCGCCCGCTGGCATTGCGCTAAAACGCGGGGAAAACTGTTTTGCCAGATCTATTCCGCATCAAACCAGTCGCTGTTTTGCTCAGCAATGGGCGTGATGGTGGAAATCATCTCCTGCAAATGAATGCGGATGGCTTTTTCGGCCGCGTCCGGATCGTGCGCTTTCAGTCCGTCAAAAATGGCGTAGTGCTGCGCGATGAGATTTTCCGGCGGCGACACTTTACTGAGCGTCAGAAACCGTACGCGATCCATCGTGGCTTTAATGTGCTCGACGGTTTCCCACGCCAGGCGGCAGTCAATAATCTGCGCGATGGTGCGGTGAAATTCATCGTCGAGTAACAGGAATTCCTGTGTTTGCTGGCTTTTTGCCGCCAGCGTCTGCCGTTCAAGATTGTGCTCCAGCAGCGCGAGATCTTTATCCGTCGCGACCATGGCGGCGCGGCGGACGACGGCGGTTTCAACGGCTTCACGAATAAAACGGCCGTCGGCCACCCGTTTGGAAGAAATTTTCATCACGTAAGTGCCGCGCTGTGGCAGAACCTGTACCAGCCCGGCTTCAGCCAGTTTGATAAAGGCTTCGCGAACCGGCTGGCGGGAAACATTAAAACGCGTGGAAATTTCTTTCTCCGACAGGAACGCCCCCGGTGCGATGGCACAGGTGACAATGTCCTGACGCAAGGTGCGGTAAATCTGCTGATTTACCGGCACATTACTGAGAAATTCAAAGGAGTCTGTCATGGGCTAAATTTGTCTTCAGAATCAGGAGAAGATAATACTAACATGAGTTTTCTCAGGATTTTGAGATTGTTAGCGCAAGGTTTTATCAAATTATTGGGAATTAATATGCTCGCGGCAATAGAGTTTTTTATAGGCCGCTGGCGTAATCCCCAGCAGCTTGCGAAAAACCCGACGAAAATAGGCCACGTCGTTAAACCCCGTCTGCCGGGCAACATCCGCAACATTGCCGGTATTACTCAGCAGTAGTTTTTCGGCCGCGGCAACCCGTTGTTTATGCAACGCATCCGTCAGCGTCATCTGAAATGTCAGGCGGAAAACCCGCCCGAGATAATCAGCGTTGCAGTGTAATCGGTCTGCCAGCTCAGAGGTCCCGAGCGGCAGATGATACTGGGTGGTAATCAGCTCACGTGCCTTGTACGCCAGCGCGACACCCGGACCGCCGGGTTCCAGATTTTCAGGCCAGGCGCGGGAGACTTCCTGCAACAATAAAATCAGAAACAGCTCCAGCGAATTTCCGCCGCGCTCCTGCTCATATAAAAATAATCTGAACAGGGTTAACAATGTTTCGGTGTCTCTGACTTTGCAGTGTTGTGGAATATCCAGCTGTAAAGAGGGATTAATTTGCTGTGATTTAATTATTGTCGTATTTTTCACAATATCAAAGTGCAGCCAATAAAACTTTAACTCAGGATCAAACGTCGTCACGCCTTTATGTTCCCTGCCGGGAAATAACAGTAAACTTTCTCCTTCATGTAAATCAAAACGGGTATTTTCTTCCTGAAGGGAGAGTGTGCCACGCACAACGTAAATCAGCTCGTGCGAACTGAGTTGCCGGGTCGGATGTGTCCCCATTCCGCGGGAAATAAACAAACCGCCATTCTGAACTTTAACCGGATAATTAACGGGAAATGAAAGCATTTCAGGCACTCATCGGGCAGGTCATGCCTGACATTAGCACAGCGGACGCGCTCTGCCAGCAGGCAGACTGGAGGGTTTGATCTGCTTCACAGATTCTGTCTGTGAGTCGGAATTGTCCCGTTTAACTACTTTATCCTCCTCTTGTTGGTTTGAGAGCCCTGTGCCAGATTGAAGGCGTACCTTATTTATCGCCCGACTGATATTCAATTTCAGCCTTATTTAACACGTTCCTGAAGCTTATAAATAACGATATAAAAGCGAGGAAAATACAATGCCAACCGATTCTATAAATACCGGCTCATCGCCGGTACGAGGCACTGACGTCATTGTGTCTGCAAACACCAAACTTTCGGTCAGTGAGAAAATTGGCTATGGATTAGGTGATGCCGGAGGCACGATAATTACCTGTCTCATTGGCAGTTTTCTCACCTTTTTCTATACCGACGTATTCGGGCTGACGCCTGCTATTGTCGGCACACTGTTTATTTCACTGCGCGTCATTGATGCAATTTCCGATCCGTTAATGGGGGTTCTGGCCGACCGGACGCAAAGCCGCTGGGGCCGTTTTCGCCCGTGGCAGTTGTGGATTGCGCTGCCGATCGGTGTGGTCGGTTTCCTGACGTTTACGGTGCCGGGTTTCAGTGGTGACGCCAAAATTGCCTATGCGTTTTTCACCTATTTTCTGTTATCCATTTCTTACACCGCGATTAACGTGCCGTATTGCGCTCTGATCAACACCATGACGACGGATCACCGCGAGGTGATGTCCTGTCAGTCCTGGCGCTTTGTCTTGTGCGGTGTGGCAGGTTTTCTGGTGTCGGTCGGATTGCCATGGCTGGTGCAGGTACTGGGAAAAGGCAATGCGGCGGTGGGTTATCAGCAGGGCGTAGGTTTGCTGTGTGCGGTTGCCGTGGTGATGTTCCTGTGGTGCTTCTTTGCCGTGCGGGAACGCCTGCCGCTGGCGCTGCTCGGGCAGTTCAGCGTCCGTGAACACATTCGCGGAATGCTGAAAAATGACCAGCTTTTGCTGGTATTGCTGATGTCTTTCCTGCTGATCAACGTGTTCAATCTGCGCGGCGGCGGTTATATGTACTTCATCACGTACGTGCTGAAAGGCGGCGCAGGTTACGCCTCGATGTTCTTCGGTATGGTGACGCTGGCGTCGATTCTCGGGGCGGTGATCGTCAATCAACTGACAAAGTTCATCGACAGCGTGCGTCTCTACATGCTGACCAATCTGGTGCTGGCGGTGTTTTCCCTGCTGTTGTGGTTCGTGCCAGTGGGCGAACAGTGGCAGACCCTCTGGCTGGGCATCATTTTCGGCCATTGCGTCATTCTTGGCTTTACGCTGCCGCTGCACTTTTCCCTGATGGCGTTTGCCGACGACTACGGCCACTGGAAAAACGGCATCCGTTCTTCCGGCATGAACTTCGCCTTCAACCTTTTCTTCATCAAACTTGCGTGGGCATCCAGCGCCGGGATCATCAGCCTGGTCTTCGTGCTGGTTTCTTATCAGGCCGGTGCAGATCACCAGACCGCAGCCTCGCTCGGCGGTATCACACTTCTCGAAACCCTGCTGCCTGCGGCAATGCATTTGCTGCTGGCGGGCACTCTGATTTTCTGCAAGCTCAACAACACATTGCTGACGCGCATGTCGCGTGAGCTGGCGGCCAAAATTTAAATGACAATAACGATTCAGGAGGTTGTATGTCTTTTTCTCCGGTTGATTCTTTAGAAGTGCCTTTGCACAAGGTGAATATTTCCGATGCGTTCTGGCTGGAATACCAGCGTCTGGTGAAAGATGTGGTCGTGCCGTATCAGTGGAAAGCGTTGAACGATGAAGTGGCGGATGCGGAGCCGAGCCACGCCATTGAAAATTTCCGTATCGCGGCAGGGCAGAGCGATGGCGAATTTTATGGGATGGTTTTTCAGGACAGCGATGTCGCTAAATGGCTGGAAGCCGTGGGCTATTTGCTGGCGAAAACGCCGGATCCGGAGCTTGAAGAAACCGCTGACCGCGTCATTGAGCTGGTCGGTGCGGTGCAGCAACCGGACGGTTATCTGAATACCTATTTCACGGTTAAGGAGCCGCAGCAGCGCTGGACAAATCTGGCGGAATGTCACGAGCTTTACTGCGCCGGACATCTGATTGAAGCAGGCGTCGCCTACGCGCAGGCCACCGGAAAAACGCGTTTGCTGGAAATCGTGTGTAAGCTTGCCGACCATATTGGTGACGTTTTCGGGCCGGGCGAGAAGCAGCTGCACGGCTATCCCGGTCACCCGGAAATCGAGCTGGCATTGATGCGTTTATACGAAGAAACCGGCGAAACGCGCTATCTCGAACTCACGCGTTATTTCGTCGAACAGCGCGGTGTACAGCCGCATTTCTACGATATCGAGTATGAAAAACGCGGCAGAACGTCGCACTGGAATACCTACGGTCCGGCGTGGATGGTGAAGGATAAAGCCTACAGCCAGGCACATTTGCCGGTGGCGTTGCAGACCACGGCCATCGGGCATGCCGTGCGGTTTGTGTATTTATACGCTGGCGTCGCGCATCTGGCGCGGCTGAGTCAGGATCAGGAAAAACGCGAAGTCTGTCAGCGCTTATGGGAAAACATGACGCAGCGGCAGATGTACATCACCGGTTCTATCGGTTCGCAAAGCAGCGGCGAAGCGTTTTCATCGGATTATGATTTGCCTAACGATACGGCGTATACCGAAACCTGCGCGTCGATTGGCCTGATGATGTTTGCCAACCGCATGTTGCAGCTCGACGCCGACAGCCGTTACGGCGATGTCATGGAGCGCGCGCTTTACAACACGGTGCTTGCCGGCATGGCGCTCGATGGCAAACATTTCTTCTACGTCAATCCACTGGAAGTCCACCCGAAAAGCATTCCCTTCAACCATATTTATGACCATGTAAAACCGGTCCGTCAGCGCTGGTTTGGCTGCGCCTGTTGCCCGCCCAATATTGCGCGGCTGCTGGCGTCTCTCGGTCATTATATATACACCCAGCGACCGGACGGCGTGGACATCAATCTCTACATCGGCAGCGATGTCGAAGCCATGATTGGCGGTAAGCCGCTGCGCCTCAAACAATCCGGCGGCTATCCGTGGGCTGAAAATGTGCTGATTGAAGTCGATACCGGTGAACCGCTCGACGCCACGCTGGCGCTGCGTTTACCCGACTGGTGCGCCAGCCCGCAGGTGACGCTTAACGGCAAGCCGCTGGACGTCGCCGCCCGTACTTCGCGTGGATATTTGCGTCTGACGCAGGAATGGCAAAAAGGGGATCGCATTGAAATGACGTTACCGATGCCGGTCACGCGTGTGAAAGGCAATGCGCTGTTGCGGCATGTCGCCGGGAAAGTCGCGGTGCAGCGCGGGCCGCTGATTTACTGCCTCGAGCAGGCCGACAACGGCAGTGAATTGCATAACATCTGTTTGCCGCAACATGCGCAGTTCCGTCTGATTGCGGGCAGCGGAATATTTGCCGGTAAAACGCTTTTACAAACGCAGGGTAAGCGAAGGACATCAAACCACGCAGAGCAGCAACCACTTTACCGTTTCAACCCGGCCACTGAAGAGGCGGTGCCGCAAACCATGACGTTCGTGCCGTACTTTACCTGGGCAAACCGCGGAGAAGGGGAGATGCGCGTCTGGGTTGATGAGGCGTAACCCGACATCCTTCGGGCTGCCGTTTCGGGCAGCCCGAAGTGATCCGTGCGGGATTACTGTTTCCAGCTGTGGTATTCACTCTTTCTTCTGCCCGGCGCGGTTTCCGGCAGCAGGGCAAGGCCGATCACTGAGATGGCGCCGAGAACAATCATGTATATCGCCAGCCCGTGATAATCGCCGCCGGTCATTTGCAGGATTTTCACCGCCACCAGCCCGAGAATTCCGCTGCCGATGAGTGATCCGATCTGCCAGATTAACGCAATGCCACTGCAACGGATCCGCGTCGGGAACAGTTCAGGGAAATATGAGGCCTGCGGGGCGTAACACATGCTGTGGCCGAAAGTCAGCGCGAGGATCATGGCAATCTGTGTTATCCAGAACGTGTCCATTTTCAGGGCCAGAAAGAAGGGAATGATTCCCACCGCCAGCAGCACCGCGCCGGCCATATACACCGGCTTACGGCCAATATGATCGGAGAGTTTGCCCATCATCGGGATGGCGAATATCTCCAGAATGACGGCTACAATCATGGTTTGCAGCAGGATACTTTCGCTCAGATGATTGGCCTTACCGAATGCCAGCACAATGACCGTGAACATGGCGAATGCGCAGGCTTCGATCAGTTTGGCGCACACGCCTTTGACGATGATCCCCGGATACAATTTGATGACTTCCACGACCGGACGCGATTCCACCGCCTTGGTTTTACGAATTTCAGTAAACACCGGCGATTCATCAATCCGCAGACGGATGAACAGCCCGACGATCACCAGCAGCAGGCTGAGCAGGAAGGGAATACGCCAGCCCCAGTCAAGCATTTGTGCGGCAGATAACTGCGATGTCAGCAGCGCAAATAAGGCCGACGGCAGAAGAAAGCCCAGCGGTGCGCCGATTTGTACCCAGCTGGCAAAAAAGCCCCGGCGTCCCGGCGGGGAATATTCGGCAGTCATCAGCACGGCGCCTGCTTGTTCTCCGCCCACGCCAAACCCCTGCAATACGCGGATTAAAATCAGCAGAACCGGTGCCCAGAACCCGATTTTTTCGTAAGTCGGTAGCAGGCCGATGCAGAAAGTCCCTAAACCGACAATCAGAATAGTGATCACCAGCGCTTTTTTGCGTCCGACTTTGTCGCCAATATGGCCAAAAACAATGCCGCCTAACGGACGGGCAAGAAACCCGACGGCGTACGTGGCGAAAGCGGCCAGCGTGCTGATCAGCGGGTCGTGGCTCGGGAAAAACAGCTGACCGAAAAACAGAACGGCCGCCGTGCCGTAGGCAAAAAAGTCGTAATATTCGGCAGCGGTGCCGATAGCGGAAGCGGCTGCGACGCGTCTTAATAATCCACGCTGTTCTTTTTCGGCAGCTTCAGAGAGAGGCTGCGATGAAATCTGTGACATGGTGAAATACTCCGGATAAACAGCAACAGTGTCGGCAAAATGCCGCGCCTTTTAGTCACGCGCGGCATTTTCATTCAGAACGTTAGCCGTGGGATAATTTAGTGGCTGGTGAATGCTTTGGGGCTTTAATCACAAAGAACACCAGAATCGCGCCGAGTGCGGCGACGCCGCCTGCGAGAATAAAGGCGCTGTCGAAATGACCGGTGTTTTGCACAATAAAGCCTGTTACGACCGGCCCGACGATACCTGAAACGCTGCCGACCAGATGGATAAAGCCGCTCGTGCCGCCAACGCGGGATTTATGCACGACGTCCTGAATAATCGCCCAGTAAATTGCGCCGGTGGTATACAGGAAGAAAATAGAAACAGACATCAGTACCACGGCAGGAACCACGCTGGTGACGATACCGGCCAGTGCGACGCAAATAGCGGCGGCAGACAGGCTGAAGACCAGAATAATTTTGCGCGACAGCAGTAAGCGGCCGGTAATATTGAAAATCTTATCGGAGATATAACCGCCCAGCGCCAGACCGACGAATCCGACAATCCACGGGATCACGGTAGTCAGGCTCATTTCTTTAATATTCAGGCCGTGTGCCTGAACCAGATAAGACGGGAACCAGCTGAGGAAGAAGAACAAAATATAGTTGTAGCAGAAGAAGGCAAACGCCGTGACCAGAATAATTGGCTGGCGTAAATAATATCCCAGACCATGCGCGGCGTGCGCCAGATCGTCTTCTTCGCTGATATTTTCATTCTTCATCTCATCGACTAAACGTAATTCTTCCGGCGAGACGCGTTTACTTTTCAGCGGATTATCCGCCACGGTAAAGAACCAGATTGCCATCCACACAATCCCGATGGCGGCAATCACCATAAAGGCCGGACGCCAGCCAAAAGACAGCGCAAGATAGCCGACGATCGGCCCGGCAACGGCGCCGCCCAGAGGCGAACCGGCGCTGAGAAGCCCTACCGCGGTGGCGGCTTTTTTCTTCGGGAACCAGCCGTTAATCATCTTATTGGCGGAAGCGCAGATCGGGCCTTCGGCCATACCGAATAATACCCGCAATATCAGCATGGAATAAAAGCCGGTGGCGATGGCAGTCATTCCGCAAAATAGAGACCACAGCCCGACGGCTAATCCCATCACGACCGTTGGCCCGAATTTATCGACGGCCAGACCACCAATGAAATTGAATATGGCATAACCAAAGAAGAAACTGCCGAATATTATCCCGAACTGCTCAGGATTAATGGTCAGTTCTTTTTCTATCATCGGTACCGTAATAGACAGCGCTACACGGTCGAGATAGTTGATCATATAAACCATGAACAGCAGGAATACGATGATCCAGCGTAGGTTCTTAAACATAGGTAAGGTGCTCCACTTGGTGTTGTTTTAATAGTGTTGCGTTCTTTGTAGGTAGAATATGAGGTACGGTTTGCGGAAAGATTTAAAAATCCTCCCGCAGTTTCAAACAATTAAAATAAAAACGGTCTTCAGAACGTCAGCAGAACTTTGCAGCAGGAACGTTGATCTTTTTCAAACAGCGTCAGTGCAGCTTCCACATCTCCGGCGGGCATCCAGTGCGTCACCAGTTTTTCAGGCGTGATTTTTCCCTGTTCCATCCATTCAATGACCTGCGGGAACCGGTGACTGTTCAGGCGCGAAGAGAACAGCGAAATCTCTTTGCTGGTAATACTTTGCTGCGTGATGGTGCTCGGCTCGCCAGAGAAGCCCATCATGCCGATACGCGCGGCCGGTGAAGCCAGCAAAATGGCTTCCTGCAAAATCGCCGGATGGCAGGCAGCATCAACGATAATCGTCGGGCGCACGCCTTCAGCGGACAGCACCTCAGCCACATTGCGTTCGCTGTTATTGATGGTCCAGTCGGCACCGCTGTCGAGTGCCATATGCAGACGTTCTTCAATGCGATCGGTGACGATCACATTCTTAACGCCGTACACACCTTTCAGCACCTGAATCACCGTCAGCCCCATCGGGCCTGCGCCGTACACCAGCGCGGTATCCTGAGGAGTCGGTTTCAAAAATGCCGTGATATTGGCGGCAATGGTGAAAGGTTCGACCATGCTGGCGAGTTTGTCAGGAATGGACGCCGGGACGTTATAGGCGTTTTTCGCCGGAGCGCAGGCGTAATCGCTGAAACCGCCGTCGCGGTGAACGCCGATCACCTGTAACTCGTTGCAGACATTAGGCCGCCCGACGGAGCACGGATAGCAATGTCCGCAGCTTACCACCGGGTCAATGACCACACGTTCGCCGATGCGTGCCGTATCAACGCCTTCACCGACGCTGTCGATATGGCCGAAGAACTCATGGCCGATTACGCGCGGGTATTTCGCGAACGGATTGTGGCCGTGATAAATGTGGACATCGGAGCCGCAAATGCCTGCGTAACTCACCCGAACTCGTACCTCGCCGGCGGCAGGTACCGGCAAAGCACGTTGCTCGATGACTAATTTTCCCGGTTCTTGTATCACGACGCTGTTCATTTTTCGTTCCCTCACCAGTTCCACAAAGTGCCGTCTTCAAGACGGGCCACCGGCAGATAGGCCGGTTCATACGGATATTTCGCGGCGAGTTTTTCGTCAAACTCAATGCCCAGCCCGGGTTTTTCGCCAGGATGCATGTAGCCGTTATCGAAGGTCCAGTTATGCGGAAACACTTCCAGCATCTGTTCGGAATAGCCCATGTATTCCTGCACGCCAAAGTTCGGTACCCACAGATCGAAGTGCAGGGCAGCCGCCATGCAGACTGGCGAGAGGTCAGACGGGCCGTGCGAACCGGTTCGCACCTGATAAAGCGACGCGAAATCGGCGATGCGGCGCATCCCCGTAATGCCGCCCGCGTGGGTCAGCGTGGTACGGATATAGTCGATCAGCTGTTCTTCAATAAGCTGTTTGCAATCCCAGATACTGTTGAAGACCTCGCCGACGGCAATGGGTGTGACCGTGTGCTGGCGGATCAGGCGGAAACATTCCTGATTCTCGGCAGGCGTCGGATCTTCCATCCAGAACAGGCGATATTCTTCGATGCTTTTGCCAAAACGCGCGGCTTCGATGGGCGTCAGGCGGTGATGCATGTCGTGCAGCAGATGTTCGTCAAAACCGAATTTGTTGCGCACGGCTTCAAAGAGTTTTGGCGTGAAATCGAGGTATTTTTCCGTGGACCACAGTTGCTCTTCCGGCCAGTTACCTTTGGTGGCGGGTTCGTACGCCAGACCTTTGCCTTTCGCCATGCCGTAAGTAGTTTTCATACCCGGCACGCCGCACTGGGCGCGGATCGCCTTAAAGCCCAGCTCTTTGTGTTTGGCATAATCATCGAGCACTTCGTCGATGGAATGACCGGTGGTGTGGCAGTAAACCATCACGCCGGTGCGGGATGCGCCGCCGAGCAACTGATACAACGGCATATTGGCGGCTTTTGCTTTAATATCCCACAGCGCCATATCGACCGCCGAAATGGCCGACATCGTGACCGGACCGCGACGCCAGTACGCGCCTTTGTAGAAGAACTGCCAGATGTCTTCAATCTGATGCGCGTCGCGCCCGATAAGCTGCGGGCAAACGTGATCTTTCAGATAAGATGCGACCGGCAGCTCCCGGCCGTTCAGGGTGGCATCGCCGATACCGGTCAGACCGCTGTCGGTAGTGATTTTTAACGTCACAAAGTTGCGACCCGGGCAAGTGACAAAGACTTCAGCATTCACGATTTTCATCGGTTACGACCTTTTGCAGTAAATGTTAGATGCATTTTCTTTGGTTATAAATACGCCTTAAGCTAACTACCATACAAGTATGTAAATTTGTTTTGCCGGAGGCGATCACATTTTGAGCGGAGATTTATGCGGAAAAACTCCGCCAGGCAGAAATGAAAACGCCTGCAACAGGCAGGCGTTTCAGAGGGTGAGCAGGAAAAGACTATTCGGCCAGCCTCATCACTTCATCCCAGACGGCATCGTCGACGGGTATACCAAGACGGCGGTTTTGTTCGCGGTTTAACGCCGCCGTCTGGCCGGGATAGCGTACATCGCGGTTGTTTTCGGCGGGCTCTGACTGATTCACGTAATCCGCCACGCTGTCGGCCATGTGTTCGGTGAATTGCGTACCGCCAAGCTGCACCGGGTCGAAGACCATGAAAATCTGGCTCGCACCGGTGCAACTGCCTTCGCCAATTTTATCGATTTCATTGGTCGGTGAACCGGCGGAGAGCAGTGCGGCCATGGCGTCGAGCACAATCGCCAGTCCGGAACCTTTCCAGTAACCGGCGGGCAAAATACGCATGGAAGCCTCTATCGGGCCGGGATCGTCAGTGAGATTTCCCTGGCTGTCATAGCCGCCGGGATACGGCAATTTTTCATTTTTGAGCCGCGTCACCTGCAACTTGCCGTAGGAATATTGCGACATCGCCATATCCAGCACGATCGGGCCTTTGGCTCTCGGTACCGCCATCACAAACGGGTTATTGCCGATGCGGGTATTTTTGCCGCCCCAGGCGGGCATGCACGATTCGGTGTTCGTCCAGCAAATAGCAGCCAGCCCGCGTGTGGCGGCGTGCCAGCCATAACTTCCGCCGCGCATCCAGTGGCTGCTGTTTTTCATTGCCACAATCCCGACGCCGTATTCTCTTGCCATTTCGGCGGCTTTTTCGACGGCAAACAGTGCATTGGTGATGCCGATCCCACGGTTGCCGTTATAAATGGCAATGGCGCCAAGCGATTTTTCCTGCACGGGTTTGGCGTGAATATTGATCCAGCCTTTCTGAACGTAATCGACAAAGCGTGCCACCCGGTTCAGGCCGTGCGAAGCAATGCCGTCGCAGCTTGATTCGGTGTGGATCCGCGCACACGTCCGCGCGCTTTCTTCATCCAGCCCCGCTTTGAGCAAGGCGCGCTGGATGGTTTCTTGCATCAGGCTGAATTCAATTCTTTGCATTATCGGCTCCGGTAGAAAGTTCAGGTGAGGTCAGCGGGGAATAGTCTTCTGTCTGGCTAAGAATATTGTTATTACCCCAACATTTTTCGTAAGGCCAGCCGGTCAGTTGCTCGGCGATTAAACGGGTTTCCGGTGCCACATCATATTTACTGCCACCGGCTTTCAGCCGTTCAATTTCATTGACCAGCAGGGAATGGTTATGGCGGGTAAGGCGAAACTTCATGGAGCTGTAAAGGCCAATCAGCAGAAAGACCACCGAGCCAGTGCCAAATACCAGCGTAATTCCGTACACCGCTTCCGCGGGTTGTGTCGCGCTTTTCGGCGTAAATCCGTAATGTTGTAATAACAGGCCTACGGTAAATAACGCCACGGCCTGAACGGCTTTACGCACAAAAGTCATCACGCCGGCGAAAATACCTTCTCGGCGTTTCCCTGTCAGCATTTCATCGACATCAGGAATAAAACTGTAGATATTCCAGCAGACATAACTGGTCCCGGAACGTCCGACGCCCATTAAAATAACGGAGAGATAAATCAGTGCCATATTAAAAGGCAGTTGCAGCAGATGAATAGATAAAAATAACCCGACGCTCGCCAGCATAAAGAGTTGTGCAATCCGATACGCTGAGCCGTTACCTAATTTCATACACAGGAAAATAAATAAGGCCACGCAGATAAACTGAATCAGTGTCATAAGCGTCATCGCATTGGACGCCGTTACGGCATTTTGCCCGAGGACAAAAATAATGTAGTAAGCGAGAACGGCACCGAGGACATCCAGCGCGACATAACCGCCCAGATACATCCCGACGTGCTGGCGAAAAGTCCGCACTTTCATGGTGGAAACCAGGGATTTAAACAGGTGCTTCATGTCACGGCGGAAAGACAATTTCGGCGTGGCCACATCAACGGGGATCGGGCGTTCCCAGGTGTAGAAATAGAGCAGCAGGATCACCACGGCGAACAGCACGCCAAATATCACGCCCATAATCAGAAATGATGAAGACGAATCTTCTCCGAGATACGCAATAATTCGTCCCGGAAGCCAGGCGGCTAATATTGCAGCGCCGGTTGAAAAGAACATTCTGACGCCGGTGAGTTTGGTGCGCATTTTAAAACTGGAGGTCATTTCAGCCGCCAGCGTTTCATAAGGCACAATCGCCAGCGTGTAAGCTGCGTAAAATAAAATATACGTCAGCAGGTAATACCAGAATCCCATGCCGCTGATCCACATAATAATGTAGGTCACCATAATCAGCGGAGCGCCAAATAAGAAGAAGAACCCGCGGCGGCCATACTTTTTACCCAGAGGGTTACGGTAAAAATTATCGGTCACATATCCCATCAGCGGATCGAAAAATGCATCCAGCAACCGGGCAGAAGCAATAACAGCACCGGCCTCCGCCGGGCTTAATCCGGCGTAGGTGGTATAGAAAAACATAATCCATAAACCTAATACCGCAAAACAACCACCGCCGAAGAAATCTCCTCCGCCATAGGCCAGCATATTTTTGAGTGATATCGGTCTTTCTTTATGATGATTAATCATAATACCCCTGTGTTCCGTATTATTTTTGGCGATATCGGATAAGTGAGAGTCGTGAAAACAAACTTATTGGGATGCCGCAGACGTTCAGGAATAAAAAATCCGTTGGCGTCAGCAGAATAAAACTAGGCAACTGGTATCTACCATACAAGTATGTGAATCAGGATTTATCGGAAGGGATCACAAAAATAAACGCAAATTTCCTCTGTACTGTAAGGCAGATCACAGTACAGAGAATGAGCAGTCAGGGCAGGGGAAGTTCGGGGAATTAGCCGAGTAACTCGCAGTTTGGCGGCAGACGGCACTGAATCGCGTTGGGAAGAACTTCGATGCGGAACCGTTTTCCGGTCAGCGGCTCGCCGTCGAGATTGAACGTCATGTCGTGCGGCGCGTTGATTTCCAGCCACGGCAGACTGGCGGAAACGATGTTCTTATTCTCTTCGTTGTTGATCAGGCTGCGCAGGAAAGAGGGCAACAGCTCTTCGGAGGTCAGCAAACGCAGCTGCAACAGACCGTCGTTAATCAGCGCGTCCGGGCAAATTTGCTGCCCGCCACCGGCCTGGCGGCCATTGCCGATACCGATGACCAGCGCGTCGCCCTGCCAGCTGAAATCCGGCCCTTTGATTTCGCAGCTGTCCGCTTTCAGCGTATCAAGACGTAAAAGTCCGTGAATAAAATAGGAAACGCCACCCAGTGCGGCTTTCAGTTTTTCCGGCGTTTCGGTGGTGATCCGCGTGCCAAATCCACCGGTCGCCATGTTAATAAAGAAGTGCTGGTCGTTTACTTTCGCCAGATCGATATCCACGACGCGGCCTTTCACCGCCAGCTGAAGCGCCTGTTCCGGTGAGAGCGGAATATTACAGCCTGTCGCGAAATCATTGGCCGTGCCCAGCGGGATAATACCGAGTGCCGGTGCATCTGCGCCAAGCTGGGCCAGCGCGCCCGCGACTTCGTTGATCGTGCCATCACCGCCACCGGCAATCACCGTCTCGCAGCCCAGCTCTACGGCTTCTGCCACATAGCGCGCGGCGTCTCCGTATTCCCAGGTGACGCGCACGCTGAGTTTCACGCCTTCTTCACGCAGCGCACCGACGGCTTCCCGCAGTTCTTCATTCCCTGCCCCTTTTCCGTTTAAGATCAGCAGTGCAGCGCCCGTGTCCTTCATATCATCTCCTTATCATTCATAGGCTTTAACAATAGATGATAAAGACCGTATTTGGCTATCGGATTAATCACTTAATAATTTAATCGCCTGTTAAATAATTTCGGTTAAATTAATTCAAAAAATGGCGTATTTATCGGGCGGGAGTTAATTAAAGTGAAGGGAAAGTAAAACGTTATTCTTCTCAATAACAGGAAAAAAGAAAGAGATTGAATACAAAAAGAAAAGCCAGCTCAAGGGAGATTGAGCTGGCCAAGGAGGTGGTTCCTAGTGTGGTCCGGTGCATTATTTTGCATTCGAAGTAAATTGCGAATGCATACTAGCCAACTTAAATTAAAAGAGTTGTGACCGGATTCTTATTTTCACTAAAAGCCTTATTTCAGGTGCGGATTGCGTGTATCCGTTTCTTCCAGATTTCGCAGCAGAATGGCGAATTCCAGGCTGATGTCTTCCGGCAGGGCGACATACACAATATGCCCGTTACCCGGCGCGACTTCCGTCGGCTGGCCTTTCTTGTTGCGCAGCGCTTCAAGCTTGAACTGAATATTACCCTGTGGCGTCATCATTTCCACGCTATCGCCAACGCTGAATTTATTTTTCACGTCGATTTCAGCCCAACCGTCCACGCGGTTGCCGGTGAATTCGCCGACAAATTGCTGACGGTCGCTGACGGAAAAACCGTATTCGTAGTTTTGCTGCGCGTCATGGGTATGGCGGCGCAGGAAACCTTCGGTATAGCCGCGATGCGCCAGCCCTTCGAGGGTGGAAAGCAGCGCCGGGTCGAAAGGTTTTCCGGAAACGGCGTCGTCGATGGCGCGGCGGTAAACCTGTGCGGTACGCGCGCAGTAATAAAATGACTTGGTGCGGCCTTCAATTTTCAGGGAATGCACACCCATTTTGGTCAGCGCTTCAACATGCTGAATGGCGCGCAAGTCTTTGGAATTCATGATGTACGTGCCGTGTTCATCTTCGAATGCACTCATGTATTCGCCGGGACGCATGGCTTCTTCGAGCATAAACACTTTATCCGTCGGCTGACCGATGCCGAGCGTCGGTTCCGGCGCGTCGACCTGCTGAACCGGGATCGGTTCGTACTGATGCACGATATTGCCGATGGCGTCTTCTTTGCCTTCCTGAACTTTATATTCCCAGCGGCAGGCGTTGGTACAGGTTCCCTGATTCGGATCGCGTTTGTTGATGTAACCGGAGAGCAGGCAGCGGCCGGAATACGCCATACACAGCGCGCCGTGGACGAAAATCTCGATTTCCATGTCCGGCACCTGCGTGCGGATTTCCGCAATCTCTTCCAGCGACAACTCGCGGGACAAAATCACGCGCGTCAGCCCCATTTGCTTCCAGAACTTCACCGTCGCCCAGTTCACCGCGTTTGCCTGTACCGACAGATGAATATCCATCTGCGGGAAAGCTTCGCGAACCATCATGATCAGGCCCGGATCGGACATGATCAGCGCGTCCGGCCCCATGTCGATGACCGGCTGTAAATCGCGGATGAAGGTTTTAAGTTTGGCGTTATGCGGCGCGATATTCACCACGACATAGAATTTTTTACCGAGAGCATGGGCTTCGTTAATGCCGATTTCCAGATTCTGGTGGTTAAATTCGTTATTGCGCACACGCAGGCTGTAGCGCGGCTGTCCGGCGTAAACGGCATCCGCGCCATAGGCGAACGCGTAACGCATATTTTTCAGGGAGCCGGCAGGGGAAAGCAGTTCCGGAACAAAAGAATCAGGGGTAAACATAGTCAATCTCAGTCTGATCACAGGTCAGGGCCGTCCCGGATGCGGGGCGACGAAAGGTCAGAATTGTAACGTCTGAGTTGATCAAAAGCAGCCGGTTAGTGTGGGTATTTCAGCTTTTATGGGGTCAGATCAATTTTTGAATCGGGAGGTTGCAGCGCAGAATGCCGCAACCTCCGCAAAGGAGGAATCAGGCAGTTTGCTGGGTGAGATCGCGGATATCGGCCGTTGGCCCGTTTTTCACAACCGACAGGATGCCTTTTTTCGCGGCGCTTTCCGTGGTGTACATTTCACTCACACCGATAACCTGGTGGTTTTTCGCTTTCAGCACAAAATAAAATTGCCCGTCTTTTGACGGTTTCACTTCGTATTGAGCCTCATGCGGCGCGTTAGCCTGCACCGACGAAATGCCATTTTCCGCCGACGCTTTACTGGCATACATCTCGCTGGTGAGAATAATCTCTCCGTTCCCCGCCTTCAGGTTAAAGTGAAACTGTCCATTCTTCGCTTTTTTCAGATCATAGTGACCGTTAGCCATAAAGGTAATCTCCAGTAGAAGGGTTTTTTCCAGAGATAAGTGTAGTTAAGGGAAACTTTTTCGCGGGGAAAGGGAGTATTTAAGACATTAAATGTGAACTGGCCGACAGACTTTCAGTAACTTTACAAATCTGCGCTGCCGGCCTTTCAGGTATTCAATTCTGTGCGTTACACCAGATGGCAGGGCTCTGCTTCCCAGCGATAACCCACGCCGTAGACGGCGCGGATAAACGCCTTCTCGCCGTCCAGCGATTCGAGTTTCCGCCGCAGGTTTTTGATGTGGCTGTCAATGGTGCGATCCGTTACCACGCGGTAATCGTCATACAGGTTATTAAGCAGGATTTCACGGGTGAAGACATAGCCGGGCTTGACCGACAGCGTTTTCAGCAGACGAAATTCCGCTGGCGTCAGCTCAAGCTCATGCCCCTGGAACGTCGCCTGAAAACGGGCTTCATCAATATGCAGCCCGGTCTCTTTGGTCACATGTTCGTCAGGACGCACACAGCGGCGCAGGATCACTTTCACGCGCGCAACCACTTCACGCGGGCTGTAAGGTTTGCAGATGTAATCATCGGCACCAATTTCCAGCCCGAGCAGGCGGTCGATTTCTTCTGTTTTTGCCGTGACCATCATGATTGGCACATCGGAAAACTGACGGATATCGCGGCAGATGGATAAGCCGCTGCTCCCCGGCAACATCAGATCCAGCAGGATCAGCGCCGGGGGATTGGTTTTCACCTGCGCGATCACTTCGTGGCCGTCGGGCAACCATTGTGTCGCGTAACCCGCCGCTTCGAGATAGTCGATCAGCAGTTGGGCAAGTTTCGGTTCATCTTCCACGATCAGAATTTTTAACGGCGCAGGGCCGGACAATACAGAGTCGTTCATTCAGTTTCTCGGGCCATGTGGAATGGAAAGCGGCAGGACAATCGTTATGCGAACGCCACCCGCCGGAGAGTGGCTGGCGCTTATCTGCCCACCGTGCGCTTCGACAATATTCTGGCAAATTGCCAGACCTAAACCAGAACCACCGCTGGCGCGATTGCGCGAGCCCTCGGTGCGATAAAAACGCTCGAAGATTCGTACCAGCTGTTCATCACTGATGCCAGGTGCGCTGTCCTGGAAATTCAGATGCAGCGATTTATCACGGATTTCGCCGAGAATTTCCAGGCCGCCGTTGGGGTCAGTATAGCGCAGGCTGTTTTCCAGCAAATTATTGAAGAGCTGCGACAGACGCTGCGGGTCCCCAAAGACTTCGGCGCTTTCCGGCAGACGGCTGGTCAGGGTTAGCTGTTTACTGTGGAAGCGGTCGCGCGAACCGGCTTCCGCCAGCTGAATCAGATGCACCACGTCCGTTTCGACTTTGCGGTACGCCAGCGCACCGGCATCCGACAGCGAAAGCTGGTGCAAGTCATCCACCAGTTTCGTGAGGATCGAGACTTCAGATTGCAGGGATTCCAGCGACCCCATCGTCATTTTGCGCACGCCGTCCTGCATCGCTTCCAGCTCGCCGCGCAACACCGCCAGCGGCGTGCGCAGTTCGTGGGAAATATCAGCCATAAAGGCGCGGCGCATCTGCTCGTTTTTTTCCAGCGTCATCGCCAGCTGGTTAAAGTCCTGCGCCAGTTTGCCCAGTTCGTCTTCGCTGTCGACTTCAACGCGCGTGCTGAAATCCCCGGCGGCCAGCTGATGCGTGCCGTTGACCAGACGCTTAACCGGCGCGAGCATTCCCCGCGAAAGTACCCAGGTCACGGCGGCTGCCAGTAGGGCGGTAAACGCCGTGATAATCCAGCTGGTGCGGCTTTGCTGGTGCTCGAAATTGATGTCTGCATCGCGGGTCAGGCGCTCGGCAGGCGTGGAAATCACCGAGCCTATCATCACACCGTCAACGGTCATCACGCGGCGCGGCCCCTGAAGATCAGCAGGAACCGGTTGATCGTAACCGCCGATGCGACGGTCATGGCTGTCGAGGATCCAGAACTTTGTCCGCCATCCCTGCGGCGGCATTTTCTGGCTGCTGTTCTGATCAAATGAGCGCATCAGCTGATAAATCAGGCGGTCATTTTTTTCCAGAAAATCCCAGTTGCCGTGCAGTTTGTACTGCTCTTGCAAGGTGTCGGCCAGCAGTTCAACGCGCGATTCATTACTCTGGCGTATGTAATCGATAAAGCCCCGTTCGAAGCTCATCCGCACGCCCCAGTTCATGGTGATTAACACCAGTGCGCAGGTGCAGAAAATAGCCATAAACAGTTTGGCGGTAATACCTGGTTTCATGATTTTCTCATCGGGTCGGGAGATCCGGCCGCGGCACGGCGGCGATCGATAACGGCATTTTTCTGCATGTCCGGCGGCACTTTCGAAAAGACCCAGGCGGGCAGGGCGATCACCAGCGCCATCGACATATAGCAATACAGGAAAGCAGTGTGCATGGTGCTGCTGTCAGGCGTTATGGCCTGCTGATGCGCGAAGAGGCCAATCAGCAAACCGGCGACGCTGACCCCGAGACTCATCGACAACTGCATAATCATCGACAGCAGGCTGTTGCCGCTGCTGGCCAGACGCGGCGGTAAATCTTTCAGCGTCAGCGTATTCATGGAGGAGAAGCGCAGGGAGTTCACCATGCCCTGGAAGAACAGCACCACCGGAATCATCCACACAGCGCCGTAAATCGCCACCAGCGGGAAGATAAGCGTAATCAGCGCGAGCAGTAAAGTGGCGCTCACCAGCGCGGCGCGATACCCGAGCTGATTCACCAGACGCACGACCACGCGCTTCATCCCCATGCTGCCAAGCACCATCGGGATCATCATCAGCCCGGCGTGGAATGGCGTAAAGCCCATCCCCAGCTGTAAAAATACCGGCGTCATAAACGGCAACATTCCGCTGCCGATGCGGCCTAACAGGCTGCCGATCAGGCCGATTTTAAACGTTGGCGTGTGGAACAGGCGCAGGGAAAACAGCGCGGAAAGATTGCCGCGGGCGTGCATCCAGTAAACGCCTAACGCGCCTAAACCGACGACCACCAGCAGCACTAATTCAAGCGCGCTAAGGCCCATGCTGCGGCTGCCTTCCAGCGCCAGCGTGAGCGTCGCCATACAAACCGCCAGCATGACAAAGCCGCTGATATCAAAGCGCCGTGTCTGCATTTTGTAATTCGGCATAATCATCAGCGTGGCAATACAACCGGCCAGACCGACAGGCAGATTGATCAGGAAAATCCAGTGCCAGCTGGCGTACTGCACCAGAAAACCACCCAGCGCCGGGCCGAGCAGCGGGCCGACCTGGCCGGGCAGGGTGACCATGGTCATGGCGGCCATGTATTCGCTGCGCGGAACGATTTTCAACACCGTCAGCCGCCCGACGGGCACCATCATCGCGCCGCCAATCCCCTGAACGATACGTGACAGTACCAGTTCGCGCAGACTTTCGGACTGCGCGCAGAGTAGTGAACCGACGGTGAACAAAACGATGGCGGAAAAGAAGACCCATTTCACCCCGACTTTATCCGCCAGCCAGCCGCTGGCGGGCAACATCACTGCGACGGTCAGCACATAAGCGACCACCACCGAATGCATATGCAGAGGATTTTCACCCAGGCTGCGGGCCATTGACGGTAACGCAGTATTCACAATCGTAGTGTCGAGCGCCTGCATAAAAAAGCCAAAGGCGACAATCCACAATTGCCAGCGTACCGACGGTGGCAGCGGGGCGGAAGGCGGTAAGGTGTCAGTGTTTTCAGATTTCATGGGTTCGCATCAGCACAATCATTGTCGCGGCATTTCAGGGGGAGTACCACCTTCAGACCAGGCTTACAGTGTAGCCAGAATGCTTCAGCAGAAAATGGAGGAAATAAGGAGAGTCTTTCCCATTTTTTGACAATTCTTCTGACAATAAAGAATAGAGTTTAAGCCTGACATTTTATATCAAAATGCTAAGGTTGACCTTTGATCACGAATCGTTCGCACGCAAAGCATGTTTAATCTGACCTTCTCAAAGGGAGAGAATGATGAGTAAAAGAGAACTGGGCCGTTCAGGAATTCAGGTGCCGTTGCTGACTTTCGGCGGCAATGTGTTTGGCTGGACTGTCGATCAGGCAGCATCCTTTAATCTGCTCGATGCTCTTCTGGATCATAAACTTAACTTTATCGACACCGCTGATGTGTATTCGAGCTGGGTCGAAGGCAACCACGGTGGCGAGTCGGAAACCATTATCGGCAACTGGCTGAAAAAAACCGGCAAGCGCGACCAGATCATTCTTGCGACAAAAGTCGGTAAACCGATGGGTGAAGGGAAAGTTGGCCTGTCGCCACGTTATATCAAAGAAGCGGTGGAAGCTTCTTTGAAACGCCTGCAAACCGACTATATCGATTTGTATCAGTCACATGACGATGATGCGGATACGCCGCTGGCAGAAAGTCTGGCCGCGTTTGATGCGCTGATCAAAGAAGGCAAGGTGCGCGCTATCGGCGCATCCAACTACAGCGCGCCACGTCTGGCCGAAGCGCTGAAAGTCAGCAAGGAAAACGGGCTGGCGCGTTATGAAACGCTGCAACCTCAGTACAATCTTTACGACCGCAAAGTGTATGAAGAAGCGCTGGAAAAAGTCGTGACGGACAATGGCCTTGGCGTGATCAATTTCTATGGGCTGGCTGCCGGATTCCTGACCGGGAAATACCGTACGAAAGCCGACGCCAGCAAAAGTAAACGTGGCGAAAACGTGGTTGCACGTTGCCTGAACGAACGTGGCCTGAAAGTGTTGCAGGGGCTGGATCAGGTCGCAGAAAAACACGGCGCACAGCCGGGTCAGGTTGCGCTGGCCTGGCAAATCGCCCGTCCGAGCATCACGTCCCCGATTGTCAGCGCGACCTCGCTGCAACAGCTCAATGAACTGGCGCAGGCCGCTACGCTGAAACTCGATGATGCCGATATCCGTACGCTTAACGACGCCAGCGCATGGTAACCAAGTCTTTGTAAAACGTAATTTGCCGTATCGCCATAAACAAAAAAACCGCCTTAACATCAGGCGGTTTTTGTTTTTGTGAAGCCGTTAATTAACGGAACAGCGTTTGTGCCCAGCGCGCCAGACCGGCAGTGACCGAGCCAAAATCATTGCCCCCGACCAGCGGGATCCCCGGCAACTGTGCCTGCAATGCGGCACGTAAAAGCGGAGAACGGGCGCTGCCACCGGTCAGATAAATCACATCCGGTTTAATTTCGCTGCTGGCCAGTGCCAGAGCAACCTGTTCCTGAATGCGTTCCAGCGGCTGAGAAATCGCGTCACTCAGCTGCTGCTGGCTGATGGTTTCTGCCAGACCGGATTCAATGAAGTCCATTGTCGCCGTGACGCTTTCGCGCTCGGAGAGGGCAATTTTACTTTCTTCTGCAGCACGCACCAGGCGGTAGCTCAGGCGCTGTTGTTGTACTTTCAGCAGGCGCTTAATGAGATCCGGCTGCGCGGCGTCGCGGATCAAATCACGCAACATGCGGCCATTCGCCACGCTGTAGAAATCCAGCTGTGCAGGAACATCATTGGTTGCAACCGCATTCCAGTAAGGTAATGCCGGGATCGCGATACCTTTTTGCGTTTCGCTGCCCATGCCGAACTGAGGCGTCAGCTGTTTAAACGCGGTCATGATGTCCAG
The DNA here is from genome assembly GCF_011065485.1 of Rahnella contaminans. Lineage (NCBI taxonomy): Bacteria > Pseudomonadati > Pseudomonadota > Gammaproteobacteria > Enterobacterales > Yersiniaceae > Rahnella > Rahnella contaminans. Next base: position 1,841,610 of record NZ_JAADJS010000001.1, on the reverse strand, counting down.
ATCGTTACCGCCGACGCGGCAACCACTGTGGCCGAGCAGGCTGTTCTGGCGTTCCGCTTTATCGCGCCACTGCGGGCCCATCAGCAGAACGGAACAGTCGGTCGTTCCGCCGCCGATATCGACGACCAGCACTGTTTTCTCATCTGTCAGGGTGGCTTCAAAATCCAGACCTGCCGCTACCGGCTCAAACTGGAAAGCAATATCACGGAAACCGGCACGTTCAGCGGCGCGCTGTAAAATCCCCTGCGCCTGACTGTTCGCTTCCTCACCGCCCATGCCCTGGAAGTTGATCGGACGGCCAATCACCGTCTGCTCAATGCTTTCCTGCAAAACAGATTCTGCCTGACGTTTGATGTGATACATCATCGCGCAAACCAGATCTTCGAACAGGGCAATCTGCTGTGGCTTCAGGCCGTTTGCGCCAAGAAACGATTTCGGAGAACGAACGAAATACACTTCTTCCGGATCTTCCATGTAGGTCGCCAGCGCCTGCAAACCAAAGTTCACGCTGTTGGCGTTAACCGGAATATCTTCCTCGCGGTTAAAGCTGATACTACGACGCAGCAGCGCCAGATTTTCATCACTGCCTGTCGGCACCTGTCCGTGGCGGTTCAGCCATTCGCTGACAGCTTCACGGGATGGCGCACAGAGCATGGAGGGTAAATAAGGATCATTATTTTCTAACGCCAGAAGTTGGGCGTTATTATCGCGCATCACTGCGACTGAGCAATTCGCTGTACCGTAGTCAAATCCAATAAACATTATTGATCCCCATGCCAAAGAAGGGACGGGACTTTACCGGAGAGGGGCAGATTCATCAAGCAGGAAGGGGGCAGATGTGAGATTTTTAGCCAGCATTTCCCCCTCTTTTTACAGAGAGGGAAATGTACCGGAGATTACTTCAGCAGTGCCTGTGCTTTTGCGACTACGTTATCCACGGTAAAACCGAACTCTTTGAACAGCAGTTCTGCCGGAGCGGATTCGCCGAAGGTGGTCATACCGACAACGTCGCCGTTCAGGCCGACATACTTGTACCAGTAATCTGCAATACCCGCTTCGACCGCCAGACGCGCGGTCACGGCTTTTGGCAGTACGGATTCGCGATACGCCGCGTCTTGTTTGTCGAAGACATCGGTCGACGGGATGGAAACCACGCGCACTTTGGTGCCCGCTGCCGTCAGTTTGTCCGCTGCTTCAACCGTAATGCCCACTTCCGAACCGGTCGCAATCAGGATGATTTCCGGCGTGCCATCGGAATCCTTCAGCACATAACCGCCGCGCGCCACGTTTGCCAGCTGTCCGGCAGTACGCGGTTGTTGCGTCAGGTTCTGGCGGGAGAAGATCAGTGCTGACGGGCCGTCTTTACGCTCAATCGCAGTTTTCCAGGCGATGGCGGATTCGACCTGATCCGCAGGACGCCACAGGCTCATGTTCGGCGTCACACGCAGGCTGGCCATTTGTTCAACCGGCTGGTGCGTCGGGCCGTCTTCGCCCAGACCGATGGAGTCATGGGTATACACGAATATGTTGCGGATTTTCATCAGTGCCGCCATACGTACCGCGTTACGGGCATATTCGACGAACATCAGGAAGGTTGCGGAATAAGGCAGGAAACCGCCGTGCAGGGTGATACCGTTGGAAATTGCGGTCATCCCGAACTCGCGAACGCCGTAATGAATGTAGTTACCGGCCAGATCGTCACCGAGCGATTTTGAACCGGACCACATGGTCAGGTTGCTCGGAGCCAGGTCAGCGGAGCCGCCAAGAAACTCAGGCAGAATTTTGCCAAAGCGTTCCAGCGTATTTTGGGACGCTTTACGGCTGGCGATATTTGCCGGATTAGCCTGCAATTCTTCGATAAATTTCTGCGCTTCGGTTTCCCAGTTAGCCGGCAGTTCGCCGCTGACGCGACGTTCAAATTCAGCCGCCAGTTCAGGATGATCTTTGGCATAAGCCGCGAATTTATCATTCCACGCTTTTTCTTTGGCTTTACCGGCTTCTTTGGCATCCCATGCGGCATAAATATCCTGAGGGATTTCAAACGCCGGATAATTCCAGCCCAGCGCCTTGCGGGTTGACGCCACTTCGTCTGCGCCCAGCGCCGCGCCGTGCGCATCGTGTGTACCGGCTTTATGCGGGGAACCAAAGCCGATCACAGTTTTGCACATCAGCAGGGAAGGCCGGTCGGTGACTTTATGGGATTCTTCAATCGCCGCTTTAATGGCATCTGAATTGTGGCCGTCAACGCCCCGGATCACGTGCCAGCCATAGGCTTCAAAACGTTTAGCTGTGTCATCGGTGAACCAGCCTTCAACGTGGCCGTCGATGGAGATGCCGTTGTCATCATAAAACGCGGTCAGTTTGCCGAGTTTCATGGTGCCAGCCAGCGAGCAGGCTTCATGGGAAATGCCTTCCATCATGCAACCGTCGCCCATAAAGGCATAGGTGTGGTGGTTCACAATGTCGTGATTATCACGGTTAAACTGAGCGGCCAGCGTGCGTTCTGCAATCGCAAAACCGACGGCGTTGGCAATGCCCTGACCCAGCGGGCCGGTGGTGGTTTCAACGCCCGGCGTGTAGCCGTATTCCGGGTGGCCCGGCGTTTTGGAATGCAGCTGGCGGAAGTTTTCCAGCTCTGTCATCGGCAGGTCATAGCCGGTGAGATGCAGCAGGCTGTAAATCAGCATCGAACCGTGGCCGTTGGACAAAATGAAACGGTCGCGGTCTGCCCATTTCGGGTTGGCCGGGTTGTGATTCATGTAATCACGCCACAGCACTTCAGCGATGTCCGCCATGCCCATCGGGGCACCCGGGTGACCGCTGTTTGCTTTCTGGACGGCGTCCATGCTCAGTGCACGGATAGCATTGGCTAGCTCTCTGCGAGAAGGCATATTTTTCTCCGGTTAATGGTCGCTGATTCTGTGCAGCGACCATCGAAAAAAGGGGGATGAAATTACAGTTGAGCGGACAACATGTCTTCGAGTTTCTTCTGGTCGACGGCGAACAGGCGGATGCCTTCGGCCAGTTTCTCGACGGCCATGGCGTCCTGATGATGTTCCCAGAGGAATTCAGCCTGAGTCAGCGGCGCAGGCTTTTTACTGCCCTGCGACGAAGGTTGTAACTTGCGTTCAACCGGCGCGCTGCTGGCTTTAAGCTCTTCAAGCAGGTTTGGTGAAATGGTCAGGCGATCACAACCGGCCAGCGCCAGAATTTGTTCCACTTTACGGAAGCTGGCGCCCATGATCACGGTCTTGTAGTCATGCGCTTTATAGTATTCGTAAATCTCACGGACCGATTTCACGCCCGGATCTTTCTCAACGTCATACGCGGCGTTCGGCTCTTTGGCTTTGTACCAGTCATAGATGCGACCCACGAACGGCGAAATCAGATAAACCCCCGCTTCGGCACAGGCACGCGCCTGAGCAAAGGAGAAAAGTAGCGTCAGGTTACAGTTGATGCCTTCTTTTTCCAGCGCTTCGGCGGCTTTGATACCTTCCCACGTGGAAGCCAGTTTGATCAGGATGCGCGATTTATCGATGCCTTGTCCCTGATAAAGACCGATCAGCTTACGGGCTTTGGCAATGCATTTTTCGGTGTCAAATGACAGGCGGGCATCGACTTCGGTCGAGATGCGCCCCGGCACGCTTTTCAGAATTTCTGCGCCGATGTTCACGGCCAGCTTATCGGTGGCGTTAATCACCTGATCGTCTTTGCTGCCCCCTTGTTTACGGGCATAAGCGACGGCGTCTTTGATCAGATTTTGGTATTGCGGCAGGTCTGCGGCTTTGAGGATCAGCGAAGGATTGGTGGTCGCATCCTGAGGCTCGAAATGACGGATAGATTCAATATCACCACTGTCGGCAACGACAGTCGTTACCTTTTTAAGTGCGTCTAACTGGTTCATCTCTTAGCTCCTTGGCGAAAAAAACGATACAGCAATAAGGTCGTACGACTCTATTTCGTTGGGCTCCTACCCTGCATCATTCGGTTAACAAACTGAATGCGCTTTTTCTGATTGTTGCGATGGGTCATAACAATGGCAGCCCTCGTCGCAGCTCAGACTGCGGGGCGAGAGAGGAAAGCGCAAGGTCAAACTTTAAGCTTAGTCGAAATTTGCGAGACGTCTTCCGTGAACGAAAAGCAAACAATGTAACGGCTAAGTTTTGGTCGTTATCCGGCGTTTATCGTGGCAGGTTATCTATACTGTCATCGGGTAAAACTGATGGTGATGTTGCATCCGTTTCCTGCTGTCTCTACAAAATATAAGAAACAAAAAAGGACCCTACGATGGACGAACAACTCAAGCAAAGCGCACTCGATTTTCATGAGTTTCCGGTGCCCGGAAAAATTCAGGTTTCGCCAACCAAGCCTCTGGCCACGCAGCGCGATCTGGCGCTGGCGTACTCTCCGGGCGTGGCGGCGCCCTGTCTGGAAATCGCTAAAGATCCGCTTGCGGCCTATAAATACACCGCACGCGGAAATCTGGTAGCGGTGATTTCCAACGGCACCGCGGTACTCGGGCTGGGCAATATCGGGGCGCTGGCCGGAAAACCGGTGATGGAAGGTAAGGGCGTTTTGTTCAAGAAATTTGCAGGTATTGATGTTTTTGATATCGAGGTGGACGAGCTTGATCCCGACAAACTGATCGAAGTGATCGCCGCGCTTGAACCGACGTTTGGCGGTATCAATCTCGAAGACATCAAAGCGCCTGAGTGTTTTTACATTGAGAGCAAACTGCGTGAGCGAATGAATATTCCGGTATTTCACGACGATCAGCACGGGACGGCAATCATCTGTACGGCGGCGGTGCTCAACGGTTTACGCGTGGTCGGGAAAGATATTTCGGATGTGCGGCTGGTGGTGTCCGGTGCCGGTGCGTCGGCCATTGCCTGCCTGAATTTGCTGGTAGCGCTCGGGCTGAAACGCCACAACATCACGGCCTGTGATTCCCGCGGCGTGATTTATCAGGGCCGCGAAGAGAACATGGCCGAAACCAAAGCGGCCTATGCCATTGAGGACAACGGGCAGCGCACTCTGGCGGATGCGATACCGGGTGCGGATATTTTCCTCGGCTGTTCCGGCCCTGGCGTACTGACACAGGACATGGTGAAAACCATGGCGAAATCCCCGCTGATTCTGGCGCTGGCAAACCCCGAACCAGAAATCCTGCCGCCGCTGGCGAAAGCGGTGCGCCCGGATGCGATTATCTGCACGGGTCGTTCGGATTACCCGAATCAGGTGAACAATGTCCTGTGCTTCCCGTTCATTTTCCGCGGTGCGCTGGACGTCGGGGCTACGACCATCAACGAGGAAATGAAGCTGGCCTGCGTGCACGCGATTGCCGATCTGGCGATGGCGGAGCAAAGCGATGTGGTCGCGTCGGCTTACGGGGAAGAAGAGCTTTCATTTGGCCCGGATTACATCATTCCCAAACCTTTTGACCCGCGCCTGATTGTGAAAATTGCGCCTGCGGTAGCGAAAGCGGCGATGGATTCCGGCGTGGCAACGCGGCCGATTCCGGACTTCGATGCCTATGTCGAAAAGCTGTCGGAGTTTGTCTACAAAACCAATCTGTTTATGAAGCCGATTTTCTCTCAGGCCAAAAAAGACGCCCGTCGGGTGGTGATGGCCGAAGGGGAAGAGGAGCGCGTTTTGCAGGCGACGCAGGAGCTGATTTCTCTGGGATTGGCAAAACCAATTCTGGTCGGGCGGCCAAGCGTGATCGAGATGCGTATCAAGAAACTCGGTTTGCAGATTGAAGCTGGCCGGGATTTTGAAGTGGTGAATAACGAATCAGATCCGCGTTTCAACGAATACTGGCGTGAATACTATGAGCTGATGAAACGGCGCGGCGTGTCGCAGGAGCAGGCGCGGCGGGCGGTTATCGGCAATCCTACGCTGATTTCCGCCATCATGCTGCTGCGCGGCGAGGCTGACGCAATGATTTGCGGAACGGTCGGTACCTATCACGAGCATTACGATATCGTTGAAAAAGTGTTCGGGTTCCGCGAGGGCGCACACGTTGCCGGCGCGATGAATGCGTTGCTGCTGCCGAGCGGGAATACGTTTATTGCGGACACTTACGTCAATGATGATCCGACTGCAGAACAGCTGGCCGAAATCACGCTAATGGCGGCGGAAACGGTACGGCGGTTTGGTATCGAACCAAAAGTGGCTCTGCTGTCGCATTCCAGTTTTGGCACTTCTGACAGCCCGGCAGCGCTCAAAATGCGGCGGACGCTGGAGCTGGTGAATGCGCGTGAACCTTTGCTTGAAATAGACGGCGAGATGCACGGCGACGCAGCGCTGGTCGAAAGTATCCGGCAGGACATCATGCCGGACAGCCCGTTAAAAGGGGCGGCGAATATCCTGATCATGCCAAACATGGAATCGGCGCGTATCAGCTATAACTTGCTGCGGGTGTCGAGTTCGGAAGGGGTCACGGTAGGGCCGGTGTTAATGGGCGTGGCGAAACCGGTGCATATTCTGACGCCGATCGCTTCGGTCAGACGCATTGTGAATATGGTGGCTTTAGCGGTAGTGGAAGCGCAAACCGAGCCTCTTTAATTTCCCCGTCATCCTTCGCGCTGCAGATGCGTTGGCTGCACTCGTGAACCCGAATCACTGACCTGTGTCAGCTCATCGGGTTTGCTCAATTGCCGCCTTTTTGCAGCACGAATGATTTAGGGGAAAGCTTCTCTTCCTAAGTAAATCAGTATTTCACTTCGCCGATACGCTCGAGCGCATCAACGATTAAATCCCAGAAACGCTGATGGTCGAGTTTTACCGCGACCTGCGTATGGCAATCGGGCGGCGGCGGTGAACGGAAGTCAGCAACCGTCATGCCGAGCGTTAAGGTGCCGGTTAGCTCAATGTCTACCGGGACTTTTTGTACGGTCATTACGTTCGGGTCGATGACGTAGGCCACGGCGCACGGATCATGAACCGGCGGGGAGTCAAAGCCCTGGCGATCTTTGTAGCTCAGGCCGAAGAAATCGAGCAACTCACCGACGAATTTCGCCGGTTGTGTGCCGACAGCGGCGATTCGTGCGGCCACTTCTGGTGTGGCTAATGCCTGATGCGTGAGGTCTAGCCCGACCATGGTCAGCGGCCATTTTTCGTTGAAAACAATGTGCGCGGCTTCGGGATCAATCTTGATATTGAATTCAGCCACGGCGCTCCAGTTACCCACATGGTAACCGCCGCCCATCAGTACGACTTCTTTCACGCGTTCGGCGATGCGCGGTTCTTTTCGCACGGCCATGGCGATATTGGTCAGGCCGCCGGTCGGGACCAGCGTGATGGTTTTGGGCGGATGCGACATGATCAAATCAATGATCAGGTCGATGGCATGAACGGGTTCAAGCGTGATGGCCGCTTCCGGTAAAACCGGGCCGTCAAGGCCGGATTCTCCATGGATTTCGTCGGCCACTTCGATTTGCCGCACCAGCGGGCGGGTGGCTCCGGCGGCAAACGGGACGCCGGTCAGGTTGATGACGCGGGCAACGGCCAGCGCATTACGGGTGACTTTTTCCAGCGTCTGATTGCCGACCACGGTGGTGACGGCGAGCAGTTCGATATCGGGATTCCCGTGGGCGAGTAACATCGCGATGGCATCGTCGTGCCCCGGATCGCAATCCAGTATGATCTTTTTGACCATTTTTATTATTCCTTTAAATGTAGTGGTACAGCAGGTTCCTCTGACCGGATTTTAGCGTTTGGCCTGTTGCAGCCACTTATCCAGTTCATTGGCGAATTGCTGGCGGTCACGCTGATTAAGCGCAGGCGGTCCGCCGGTTTGCACGCCGCTGGCGCGCATGGTGTCCATAAAATCGCGCATGTTCAGGCGTTCTTTAATGGTTTCAGTGGTGTAACGCTCGCCGCGCGGGTTCAGCGCAACGCCCCCTTTTTCGATGACTTCCGCCGCCAGCGGAATATCCGCAGTGACCACCAGATCACCGGGTTCGGTGCGTTTGACGATTTCGTTATCGGCGACGTCAAAACCTGCTTCGACGCGCAGGGTTCGCAGGAATTTCGACGGTGGCGTGCGGATCGTCTGGTTTGCCACCAGCGTCACCATCATGCCGGTGCGTTCGGCGGCGCGGAACAACACTTCTTTGATTACGTTCGGACAGGCATCTGCATCAACCCAGATTTGCATCAGCGTTTCTCCCCGTTCAGCCAGTCGCGAACCGGCAGGAAATAGGTGTACAGCGCGGCTTCCGGGCTGCCTGCTTCCGGCTGATAACTATATTCCCAGCGAACCAGCGGCGGCATGGACATCAGAATTGACTCCGTGCGGCCTCCGGTTTGCAGGCCGAACAACGTGCCACGATCCCACACCAGATTGAATTCCACATAGCGGCCACGACGGTAAAGCTGGAACTGGCGTTCACGTTCTCCCCACGGCATCGCTTTGCGTTTTTCGACGACCGGCAGATAGGCGTCGGTGAAGCCGTTGCCCACCGCCTGCATGAACGCAAAGCAGGTGTCAAAATCTGGTGTATTCAGGTCATCAAAGAATAATCCGCCGATGCCGCGCGCTTCATTGCGGTGTTTGATAAAGAAGTAATCGTCACACCATTTTTTGTATTTCGGATACACGTCGTCGCCGAACGGCTGACAAAGTTGTTGTGCGGTCTGATGCCAGTGGCGGGCATCTTCTTCAAAACCGTAGTAAGGCGTGAGGTCAAAACCGCCACCGAACCACCACACCGGCGCTTCACCGGGCTTTTCCGCAATGAAGAAACGCACGTTGGCATGGCTGGTGGGCACGTAAGGATTGAGCGGATGAATAACCAGCGAAACGCCCATTGCCTGGAAACTGCGACCTGCCAGCTCAGGACGATGCGCGGTGGCTGATGCGGGCAATGTGGCACCGGAAACGTGCGAGAAATTCACCCCCGCCTGTTCGAAGACTGCGCCGCTGGTCAATACCCGGCTCTGGCCGCCACCGCCTTCTTCGCGAACCCACTGGTCTTGCGCGAACTGGCCTTTGCCATCGGCGGCAGCCAGCTGCTGGCAGATGTGGTCCTGAAGCTTGAGCAGGAAGGTTTTGACTTGTTGTATGTCGGGGATCGATTGGCTCACGGGCAAACTCACAGACGTTGACTGAAAAGACATTCAGCGCCTTGCGGGCGCTGAATGATAAAAAAGTGGTGGTTATTATAACCCCAAAACCTGTCGGATCGCCCAGAACAACCCGCGCATCTGCGGCGCGAAGCAGGAAGGTTATCGTGGCTTACGTTCGTTGGCGTCGAAATAGCTGAAGAAATTCACAATTCCCTGAGAAATGGCCTGCGCGATTTCACGGCGGAACGCGGTGGTGCTGAGCAGCTGTTCTTCCTGATGATTGGTGATGAACGAGGTTTCTACCAGAATCGACGGAATTGACGGGGATTTCAGCACGGCGAACGCCGCCTGTTCTGTCTGCTGGCTGTGCAGATGGTGGATCGGACGGATCCTTTCGAGAACGTGATGGCCGAGCGTCAGACTGTTTTTAATGGTGTCGGTCTGGACCAGATCGAAAAGCACCTGTTGCAGATAATTATTGTCTTCTTTGGCGTATTTCGCGCCCGCAACCAGATCGGCATCGTTCTCTTTTTTCGACATATACCGTGCCATAGCGCTGCTCGCACCGCGGTTTGACAGCGCAAATACCGATGCACCGGAAGCGCTCGGGCTGGTGTAACCGTCGGCATGAATCGAGACAAATAAATCAGCCTGATGCTGATGTGCCAATTCCACACGCTGATAAAGCGGAATGAAGTGGTCTGAATCGCGCGTCAGCCGGACCTCAATGTGGCTCTGATCGCCGAGGAATTCACGCACGTAGTTGGCGATTTCCAGCACCACATGCTTTTCTTCTGAGCCTTCATGGCCGACAGCACCGGAATCAATCCCGCCGTGGCCGGGGTCAATCATCACCAGCTTTTTAGCGCCTGGCGGTTTCGGTGCCGGGGCAGATTTCGTGATGTGTTCCTGCTGCGCGGCGCTGGCGGAACGGGAACCAAACGCGGCAATCGCAAGCCCCAGGCCGGACAGCAACAATTGGCGACGGGTGGCGGCAGCGGGAAGAGGCTGGAAATGCAAAAATTTGTTCAGGGGGTTTAACATCAGTCCATTACCGTCAGAAAAAAAGCAGAATGCCTTATGTTATAGAGTATCTATTTTATAGTTTCGATCTGAGAACTATTACTTTTTATGAATAATGTGTCGCGAATGAATATTTCGACGAATAAATATCTGTTCAGTGAATGGCTTATAAGATCCATAACCGGTGAAATTCATCGATAAAATACGGTCGTTTATCCTCCAGCTTGTGATTTTGATGTTGCGTATCAAGCAGATCACGCGATAATTAAATAAACCCTCATTAACAGCGGCGAACAGTGATGGAAATTCGCGTATACCGTCAAGAAGATTTCGAAGAAGTTCTGACCTTATGGGAGCGCTGCGATCTGCTGCGTCCGTGGAATGATCCTGAACTGGATATTGAACGCAAAATTAACCACAGCCCGGAGTTTTTCCTGGTGGCGGAAGTCGGTGGTGAAGTGGTAGGTACGCTGATGGGTGGCTACGACGGCCATCGTGGCTCGGCGAATTATCTGGGAGTTCACCCGGATTATCGCGGGCGCGGGATTGCGAACGCGCTGGTGAATCGTCTCGAAAAGAAACTGATTGCGCGCGGCTGCCCGAAAATGAATTTAATGGTGCGTGCCGAAAATGATGCGGTAGTCAGCATGTATGAAAAACTGGGTTACGAGATTTCAGATACGTTATTGCTCGGCAAGCGTCTGATTGAAGATCAGGAATACTGAAACCCCGTTGAATTCCGGCAATAACAGATAATAAAAAGCCCCGGCGGATAACTCACCGCCGGGGCTTTTTTACGTCAAATGCTTAACGAGCGATTACTTGATCACTTTTACGCTTTTGACGTCCACTTCCACAGAGTTCCAGTCTTTATCGACTTTACCTTCAATGCGGATTTTATCTTTTGGCGAGACGTTCTGACCCTGCCAGCGTTTACCGTCGATCTCCACGTTGAGCGTACCGGTGCTGTCGCGGAAAATATATTTGTCGTGATCGACGCGCTGATCGAGGAAGCCTTCGAGCATCACCCACTGCTCGTCTTTCATCGTCTGCACATCTTTCACTGTGCTGAGCGCGGTAGTGCCGGTGAATCCACCCTGTGCCGCCGGTTGTGTTTGGGCTTCCTGCGCGGAAGGGCCGCTGAACCCGCCTGTTTGTTGTGCGAACGCTGTCGCTGAACAAAGTGTAATGAGGGTTGCCAGAGTGATCTTCTTCATCATAATAGGTCGTCCTTAATTTAACGTTTCCAGAGTACATTCCGGCAACAGTGAGATTTTTAAAGCCTGTTGCCGCGTTGAGAAACAGTAAAGCAGATTGTTCTTAACAGTTTCTTAAGCTGCGTTGATTATTGTTCAATTTCACTTTGTTTGAAGGAATGTGTTTCACGTTTATGAATCCGGATGATTATAACGATCACGGTATGTTGCGGTTACCTCTGTGGTTCTGGACAATCCTGATTTTGCAGGCCCGCACGTGGCTGCTGTTCGTCATGGCGGGTGCCTCGCGCCAGCAGGGCAGCGATATGCTGTCGCTGTTTTACCCTGATCCGCAGAGTTTCTGGTCCGGGATGTTGCTGGGTTTACCGCCCGCACTGGTTTTCCTGCTGAGCGGACGCCGGCATCTGTGGCCACGCACCTGGCAGGCGGGGTACTGGCTATTGCTGGCGGGGATGTTCGCGACCTTTGCCTTGCAGGGTTTAGGCGTGTGGCAAAGTACCGATACTCTGTCGGCGATGGATATCATACTGGCGCTGCTCGATGCGGCCGCGCTGGCGTACTGGTTGCTCAGCCGCCGTTTGCGCGCCTGTTTCGATGCCGCGCGCCGTCTGGCCTGATGCCATTTCCCAGCCCGCGCTGAACTTTTTCGGAAAGAAAGTACTCGAACTGGCGCTTAACAACGATTTCCAAATAATAAATACGCTGCTGATTTATCCGTCAGGCCGCCCCGGTTTGCGGAAATTTGCAGGAAAGGAGTGTACCGAATGACTGTTCGCTTACGGGCCCGCCCGATGTTGCTGGCGTTACCGCTTTTTCTCGCCGGTTGCTCGTCAATGCCGTCCATGCCGCATATGTCATGGTCAGGTCTGAACCCGCTTAACTGGTTTGGCAGCAGCCTGACCGTGACCGATCAGGGCGTTGGCGGTATCACGGCCAGCACGCCACTGACGGAAACCGCCATCAAAGACGGGCTCAACGGTAACTATTCCCTGCGCAGCGGTATGTCGATGAGTGATGGCAAAATGCTGAGCTTCTTCCAGGCGATGGACGGCAAAGACGTGAAATTGTCCGTCAGCGGCGAGCCGAAAGGTAACGTGCAGCGGGTGGATGTGATGGATCCTGAAGTGGCGAGCGAGTGGGGCGTGAAAATTGGCACGTCGTTCAGCGATCTCTATACCAAAGCGTTTGATTCGTGCGTGAAAGGTGAAGGCGACGATGCGCAGAACGTGGAGTGTAAAGCGCCGCAAAGCGCGCATGTCACCTATGTGTTTAGCGGGATCTGGCACGGCCCGGAATCCCTGATGCCTTCTGACGACGCCCTGAAAGACTGGAAAGTCAGCAAAATCGTCTGGCGCGCGAATCCGCTGCAAACCGGTCAGGCGCAGTAACGCCGCTTTTCCCTTCCCGGCGCTTTAGCCTGCAAAAGAAGCCCTCAATGCCTTGCCTTCGCGCAAGGCATTTTTATTGACATCCGGTATGATGGCGCCGGTCAATTTAACGAGGATGAGAAAAATGACTCAGGTTCAGAGCGGCATTTTGCCCGAACATTGCCGTTTCGCCATTTACATTGAAGCGAAAGCTCAGGGCGACCTGGATGCGCTCAGGCAGGGCTGCCGTGCATTTGTGGCCGCATTAAACGATATGCAGCAAAAATTCCCCGCTGAACATGTGGGTGCGGTCGTGGCTTTTGGTCACGACGTCTGGCGCGACCTGTCCGGTAATCAGGGCGCAGACGAGCTGAAAAACTTTGAGCCGCTGGGCAAAGGGCTGGCTCCGGCCACGCAGCGCGACATGCTGCTGCACATTCAGTCATTGCGCCATGATGTTAACTTCGCACTCGCACAGGCCGCCCTGAAAGCGTTTGGCGGTGCGATTGCGGTGCAGGAAGAAACTCATGGTTTCCGGGCCCTCGAAGAACGTGACCTTAGCGGTTTTGTCGACGGCACTGAAAACCCGAAAGCCGACGCCCGCGCCCAGGTTGCCATCATTCCTGAAGGTTCTGTGGATGCAGGTGGCAGCTACGTGATGGTTCAGCGCTGGAAACATAATCTGGTGCAATGGGAACGTTTCTCCGTGCAGCAGCAGGAAGAAGTGATTGGCCGCACGAAGGACACCGACGAAGAATTGGATCCGGAAACGCGCCCTGAAACTTCCCACGTCAGCCGTGTGGATCTGAAAGAAGACGGCAAAGGCCTGAAAATACTCCGCCAGAGCCTGCCTTATGGCACCGCCAGCGGCGAGCACGGCCTGTATTTCATCAGCTATGCCGCGCGTTTATGGAACATTGAGAAACAGCTGCTCAGTATGTTTGGCGATCTGGATGGCAAACGTGACGCGATGCTGCGTTTCACCCGTCCGGTGACCGGCAGCTATTTCTTCGCGCCGTCCCTGACCCGTCTGGCTGCACTGTAAGTTCTCTTTGCCGTAAGCTCTCTGTGCTGTAAAAAATATGCGTTCAGCGCGTCCGTTTCCGGGCGCGCTTTATTCCTTCCCTTCGTGTTTCTCCCTGCGTTTGTTAATGCCTTATAGCTTTTCATGCTTGAAAATCACCAAATGGTATATAAAACCGTTACAGCCTGAACCTCAGTTATAAATACACTGTGTGATATTGAGCGGCTTTTTTGACGCCGCATATCGGTTCATTCACCTGAGGCTGAGCATGAAAACGACGGATTTTGCTGGAAATTTGCTGAAAGGTTCGCTGGCTGCATTGTTGCTGACCAGCGGGGCGGCGTCTGCCACCGAATTGCTGAACAGTTCTTACGACGTTTCCCGCGAACTTTTTGCCGCGCTGAATCCGCCTTTTCAGAAACAGTGGGCAGATCAGAACAACGGCGACAAGCTGGAAATCAAACAGTCGCATGCCGGTTCATCCAAACAGGCGCTGGCCATTTTGCAGGGTCTGAAAGCCGACGTGGTGACTTACAACCAGGTGACGGACGTCCAGATCCTGCATGACAAAGGCAATCTGATCCCCGCTGACTGGCAAAGCCGTCTGCCGAATAACAGTTCCCCGTTTTATTCCACCATGGCGTTTCTGGTGCGCAAGGGAAATCCCAAAAACATCCACAGCTGGGATGATTTAGCCCGTCCCGGCGTCGCTCTGGTGTTCCCGAATCCGAAAACGTCCGGCAATGGCCGTTATACCTATCTCGGTGCATGGGGCGCTTACAATATTGAAGACAACAAAAATACCGCACAAACCCGCGCGAAAATGGCGAGTTTCCTCAAAAACGTGCAGGTGTTTGATACCGGCGGTCGCGGTGCAACAACGACGTTTGTGGAGCGCGGTCTGGGCGATGTGTTAATCAGCTTCGAATCCGAAGTGAACAACATCCGCAAGCAGTATGGCGATGACAAATACGAAGTCATTGTGCCGAAGGTCGACATTCTGGCGGAGTTCCCGGTGGCCTGGGTCGACAAAAATGTCGAGAAAAACGGCACGGAGAAGGCAGCAAAAGATTATCTGAATTACTTGTGGAGCCCTCAGGCGCAAAAAATCATCACCAGTTTTAATTACCGCGTGTATGACAAAACGGCGATGTCGGCGGCAAAAGGGCAGTTCCCGGACACCAAACTGTTCAAGGTTGAGGACCAGTTCGGCGGCTGGCCACAAGTGATGGAAACCCATTTCAGTACCGGCGGTGAGCTGGACAAACTGTTAGAGCAAGGTCACCAGTAATGTTGTTGACGAGCAAACGCGTATTACCCGGATTTACCCTGAGCCTCGGCAGCAGCCTGCTGTTCGTCTGTCTGGTGTTATTGCTGCCTCTGAGTGCGCTGGTGATGCAGCTTTCCCAAATGACGCTGGCGCAATACTGGGATGTCATTACCAATGGTCAGGTGGTGGCGGCGTATAAAGTCACGCTGCTGGCGGCGGGCGTAGCGAGTATTTTCAACGGTTTATTCGGCATGCTGATGGCCTGGATCCTGACGCGTTATGAGTTTCCGGGCAAAAGCCTGATTGATGGCCTGATGGATTTGCCGTTTGCGTTACCGACCGCCGTGGCCGGTCTGACGCTGGCCGGGCTGTTTTCCACCACCGGTTTTTACGGCCAGTGGCTGGCGCATTTTGATATCAAAGTGGCCTACACCTGGCTGGGTATCGCCGTGGCAATGTCATTTACCAGCATTCCGTTTGTGGTGCGCACCGTGCAGCCGGTTCTGGAAGAACTGGGGCCGGAATATGAAGAAGCGGCCGAGACACTGGGCGCATCACGCTGGCAGAGTTTTCGCCGCGTAGTGTTGCCGGAAGTGATGCCTTCGCTGCTGGCGGGCACGGCGCTGTCGTTCACCCGCAGTCTGGGGGAATTTGGCGCGGTCATTTTCATCGCCGGAAACATTGCCTGGAAAACGGAAGTAACCTCGCTGATGATTTTCATCCGCTTGCAGGAATTTGATTATCCGGCGGCCAGCGCCATTGCGTCGGTGATCCTTGCGGCGTCGCTGCTGTTGCTGTTTGCGATTAACACCTTACAGAGCCGTTATGGCCGTCGTCTGGGAGGCCAGTAATGTCTGATATTCCGGCTTTTGCAGGCGAAACCCGCCAGCGTATCGACTGGGTTAAATGGCTGCTTATCGGCACCGGCGTGCTGATTTGTGTTCTGCTGCTGGTGATCCCGATGTTCAGCATTTTTGTGCTGGCGTTTTCGGACGGCATCGCGGCGGTCTGGAAGAATTTGTCAGATTCCGACATGTTGCATTCCATCTGGCTGACCGTGCTGATGGCGCTGATCACCGTGCCGGTTAACCTGATTTTCGGCACGCTGCTGGCCTGGCTGGTGGCGCGGTTTAACTTCCCGGGGCGTCAGTTGCTTCTGACGCTGATCGACATCCCGTTTGCCGTCTCGCCTGTGGTGGCCGGTTTGCTATATCTGCTGTTCTACGGCACCAACGGCCCGCTCGGCGGCTGGCTCGATGCGCACAACATTCAGTTTATGTTCGCGTGGCCGGGCATGGTGATGGTGACGATTTTCGTGACCTGTCCGTTTGTTATCCGTGAGCTGGTGCCGGTGATGCTGAGCCAGGGCAGCCACGAAGATGAGGCAGCGGTGTTGCTCGGGGCGTCCGGCTGGCAGATGTTCCGCCGCGTGACGTTACCCAATATCCGCTGGGCTTTGCTGTACGGCGTGGTGCTGACCAATGCCCGTGCGATTGGCGAGTTCGGTGCCGTGTCGGTAGTGTCCGGTTCTATCCGTGGCGAAACCTACACGTTGCCTTTACAGGTTGAATTACTGCATCAGGACTATAACACTGCGGGCGCGTTTACTGCCGCCGCGCTGCTGACCCTGATGGCGATTGTCACACTGTTTCTGAAAAGCGGCCTGCAATGGCGTCTGAAGCGCCACAACGACCGTCTTGAGCGGGAGGAAAATCATGAGCATTGAAATTAACGGTATCAACAAATACTTTGGCCGCACGAAGGTGCTCAATGATATTTCGCTCGATATTGCTTCCGGTGAGATGGTTGCGCTGCTCGGGCCATCCGGTTCCGGCAAAACGACGCTGCTGCGCATTATCGCCGGTCTGGAGAACCAGAGCGCCGGTCGCCTGAGTTTCCATGATAAAGACGTGACCCGCGTGCATGCCCGCGATCGTCAGGTCGGTTTTGTGTTCCAGCATTACGCACTGTTCCGCCACATGACGGTGTTCGACAATATTGCCTTTGGCCTGACTGTTTTGCCGCGTCGCGAGCGTCCGAACGCCGAAGCGATTAAGCAGAAAGTGACAAAATTGCTGGAGATGGTGCAGTTAAGCCATCTGGCAAACCGCTATCCGGCGCAGCTTTCCGGTGGTCAGAAACAGCGTGTTGCGCTGGCGCGTGCGCTGGCCGTCGAACCGCAAATTCTGCTGCTCGATGAACCGTTTGGCGCGCTCGATGCGCAGGTGCGTAAAGAACTGCGCCGCTGGCTGCGTCAGTTACATGAAGAGCTGAAATTCACCAGCGTGTTCGTGACTCACGATCAGGAAGAAGCCATGGAAGTGGCGGATCGCGTGGTGGTGATGAGCCAGGGCAATATTGAGCAGGTAGGCGCGCCGCAGGAAATCTGGCGTGAACCGGCGACCCGCTTCGTGCTGGAATTCATGGGCGAAGTGAATAAAATCAGCGGCGACATTCGTGGCTCACAGCTGTATGTGGGCGCACATCACTGGCCGCTGGAGAACCCGCCGCTGCATCAGGGCGCGGTGGATTTGTTCCTGCGTCCGTGGGAGATGGAAATTACCGCCCAGAGTACGCCACGTTGCCCGCTGCCGGTGAAAGTACTGGAAGTCAGCCCGCGTGGTCACTTCTGGCAGCTGATTGTGCAGGCCGAAGGCTGGCATGACGAACCGCTTTCCGTGGTACTTTCTGATACTCACGGCAACGCGGCTCCGCAGCGCGGCGATCGTTTTTATGTCGGCGGGCTGAACGGACGCCTGTATGCGGGCGATCAGCCGCTACAACCCGTTGCGTTAGCGAAGAGCGCCTGATATTTTTTAATCAGCAGGTTTCTCCGGGCGGTCTCTGAGCCGCCCTTTTTATCGTCTGATATCTCTTTATGTAGTTTTTATCAGTTCATAGTTCGTTTTGATATAAGGCAAGCCCCGTGAGTACGCTCGAACATTACATCGGTAATACACCGCTGGTGAGATTACAGCGATTACCCAAAGATCTGGACAGTGAAATTTGGGTCAAGCTGGAAGGCAATAATCCTGCCGGTTCGGTCAAGGATCGCGCTGCGCTGTTTATGATTGAACAGGCAGAAAAGCGTGGTGAAATCCGTCCGGGCGATACGCTGATTGAAGCGACCAGCGGAAATACCGGGATCGCGCTGGCCATGATTGCCGCGCTCAAAGGTTATAAGCTGAAATTGCTGATGCCGGAAAATATGAGCCTGGAACGGCAGGCGTCAATGCGCGCCTATGGCGCAGAGCTTTTGCTGGTCAGTCGTGCGCAGGGCATGGAAGGCGCACGCGATCTGGCGCTGGAAATGGAAAAGCAGGGGCTGGGTAAGGTGCTGGATCAGTTTAATAATCCGGATAACCCGCTGGCGCATTTCACCACCACCGGCCCGGAAATCTGGCAACAAACACACGGGCGCGTCACGCATTTTGTTTCCAGCATGGGCACTACGGGCACAATCACCGGCGTCAGCCGCTTTTTGCGCAGCCAGCATGCGGGCGTGCAGATTATTGGTCTGCAACCGGCGGAAGGCAGCAGCATTCCGGGCATCCGCCGCTGGCCGCAGGCGTATCTGCCCGGCATTTTCAATCCTGAGCTGGTGGATGAAGTGATGGACATGGGGCAGGGCGAAGCAGAAGACACGATGCGCGCACTGGCGCGTGAGGAAGGGCTCTTTTGCGGCGTGAGTTCGGGCGGCGCTGTAGCAGGCGCGCTGCGCGTTGCCAGAAGCCATCCGGGCAGCGTGGTGGTCGCGATTATCTGCGATCGCGGCGACCGTTATCTCTCGACGGGCGTTTTTTCTGACTAAGAACTCCTGACGTAAAGCGTGGTCACATTTAACAGGCAGGCCTTTGCGCCTGCCTTTTGCTTTCTGTTAAACGCTAACAGATTGATTTTAATCTTCTATAATAGTGATAGCGTAAAACACGTTACCTTTATTCCTTACACTCGGGTTTCTGCGGGATGAAATTCTGTCAGAGACTGTGTAAAAAAAGAGTAAAAGCGGCTGCGTAATGCAGGCTTAGTGGTAAAAATGACCAAAATTTTAGCCAGGCGGAAATAAAGAATGAAAATTTTGTTAGTCGATGACGATCTTGAATTAGGCACCATGCTCAGTGAATACCTGATCGCAGAAGGTTTTGACGCCTCTCTGGTGCTGACCGGTAAAGCGGGCGTGGAAGGCGCGATGTCTGGCGAATATACCGCAATGATCCTCGACATTATGCTGCCGGATATGAGTGGTATTGATGTACTGCGTCAGGTGCGCAAAAACAGCCGTCTGCCGATTATCATGCTGACGGCCAAAGGCGACAATATTGACCGCGTGATCGGCCTGGAAATGGGCGCTGACGATTATATGCCAAAACCGTGCTATCCGCGTGAACTGGTGGCGCGCCTGCGTGCGGTGCTGCGTCGTGTTGAAGAGCAGCAGGAGTCGCATTCTGATTCCTCATCGGTTAACTACGGCGACCTGACGCTGAATCCGGCGACCCGCAGCAGCGAATGGCGCGGTGTTCCGTTTGACCTGACGGCTTCAGAATTCAATCTGCTGGAACTGCTGCTGCGTTCGCCTGAACGCGTGGTGTCCAAAGATGAGCTGTCGGAAAAAGGTTTAGGGCGTCCGCGTGAAGCTTACGACCGCAGTATTGATGTGCATATCAGTAACATCCGTCAGAAACTGGGGTCACTGGAAGGTGGCGATATTCTGACTATTGAAACGGTGCGAAGCATTGGCTATCGAATCCGCTAAACGTCTGCGCGGAAGGTTGTTCTGGAAAATCCTCCTGGGATTCTGGTTTACCTTCGTGGCAATCACTCAGGGGCTCTGGGTGGTTTTTGCTTTCTATAATCCGCATGAACCGCCGGAAAGTGGCATTGCCCGGCGCTTTGTAAAGCTACAGATTACCTCGGCAGTTTCCACGCTCCATTCCGGGGGCCTGCCCGCGCTAAACGCCATGATGGCCGACTGGCCGGAAGATGATCGTCAATTCTTCTCGGTAACGCCTTCACTGCTTCCTGCGCAAGGCAGCACGATACAGGATCTGGAGCCGGGTAAGATACCACATGAAGTGGTGGAGTTCGTGCAAGGGCCGGACGGTCAAGGTTACAGGCTTCGTTACGACGTCGCCGGGCTGATGGACGAGTACCGGCCAAGAAGACACCGGGAATTGCTGAACATGCCGCCGCCGTTGCTCTGGCTGGGCGGGTTAGGCGGTCTGTTATTCAGTGCGGTTCTGGCCTGGAATCTGACAAGACCGATGCTGCAAATGCGTAAAGCGTTCGGGCGGGTTGCACAGGGCGATTTATCGGTGCGTCTGTTTTCCAGTATGGGCAAACGGCACGATGAGTTGTCCGAGGTGGCGCGTGATTTCGACTCGATGGCAGAACGCCTGCAGGTGCTGGTTAAAGCGCGTGAAGAGCTGTTGCACGATGTTTCGCATGAACTGCGTTCTCCTCTGGCCCGTTTGCAGCTGGCGATTGGTCTGGCGCGGCAAAACCCGTCTAACGTTGAAACTTCTCTCAGCCGTATTGAGCATGAAGCGGGGCGTCTGGATAAGATGATTGGCGAACTGCTTGCGCTGTCGCGAACGGAAAACAGCGAAATCCCGGACGAAGAGTATTTTGATATGTACGGGCTGGTGGAAGCGGTCGTCAATGATGCCCGTTACGAAGCACAATTGCCGGGCGTGAATATCACGATGCACCCGGAAGTTCCGGATGAAATGGATTATACCGTGAAGGGCAATGCTGAGCTGATGCGGCGCGCGGTCGATAATGTGGTGCGTAATGCCCTGCGTTTTTCCGCGCGCGGGCAGACCATCGGCGTTTCTCTTGCACAGGTTGAAGAGTATTTACAGATTGAAGTGGCCGATCAGGGGCCGGGCGTGGAAGAGGATAAGCTGTCGAGTATCTTTGACCCGTTCGTACGCGTGAAATCACCGCTGTCTGGCAAAGGTTACGGCCTGGGGCTGGCGATTACCCGCAAAGTGATGCTGGCACATGATGGCAAAGTGGATGCCCGTAATGCGCAACCTCACGGGCTGGTGATCAGCCTGATGGTGCCGCACTGGAAATCCGCTTAATAATTCGAGCCGCAGAGATTCAGTTAGTAACAGGCAATAAAAAACGGCGCTGATTAGGCGCCGTTTTTAACTTCTCGCTGAACGAATTACTTCTTGATGCGGATGATTGGGGTTTCGCCCACAGTCACGCTACCCGTCAGTTTAATCAGCTCTTTGATCTCGTCCATGTTAGAGATAACAACCGGAGTCAGTGTAGACTTCGCTTTCTCTTCCAGCAGGGCCAGATCAAATTCGATTACCAAATCGCCTTTCTTGACGCGCTGACCTTCTTCGGCGATACGTTTGAAGCCTTCGCCTTTCAGTTCAACGGTGTCGATACCGAAGTGAACAAACAGTTCAATGCCACTGTCGGATTCGATTGAGAAAGCATGGTTAGTTTCGAAGATTTTACCGATAGTCCCGTCAACCGGAGCAACCATTTTGTTGCCCGCAGGTTTGATAGCAATACCGTCGCCTACGATTTTCTCAGCGAAAACAACGTCAGGCACGTCTTCTATGTTGACAATTTCACCAGACAGCGGCGCCACGATTTCAATGATGCCAACGTCTTTTTTATCATCCGAAACCAATGATTTCAGTTTATCGAACAAACCCATGATCTTCTCCTAAGCATTAATTTGGGCAGCTATACCAGCATCGCGCAATTAGCAGAGTGTTTTTTCTTCAATGAACTTGTTAACCAGGTTCATCAACTCTTGCGCCGTAGGTTGGGCCAGGGCCTGATCTGCCAGCGCTTTCACATCTTCGAAGTTTGTATTGCGAATAATTTTCTTGATGCGTGGGATAGAGATAGCACTCATGCTGAACTCATCTAACCCCATGCCCAATAGAAGAAGTGTAGCACGTTCGTCACCGGCTAGCTCGCCGCACATCCCTGTCCATTTACCGGCAGCATGAGATGCGTCAATAACTTGCTTAATTAAACCAAGTACTGACGGAGACATTGGGTTGTAAAGATGAGAAATCAGCTCATTACCGCGATCCACAGCCAAAGTATACTGAGTAAGATCGTTTGTACCAATACTGAAGAAATCGACTTCTTTCGCCAGATGATGAGCAATCACAGCCGCAGCCGGAGTTTCAACCATCACGCCCACTTCGATCGTTTCATCGAATGCCTGGCCTTTTTCGCGCAGTTCAGCTTTCAGCATTTCGAGTTCTGCTTTCAGTTCACGCACTTCTTCAACAGAAATGATCATCGGGAACATGATGCGCAGTTTGCCGAACGCAGAAGCACGCAGAATACCTTTCAGCTGGTCGTGAAGAATTTCTTTACGGTCCAGACAGATACGAATTGCACGCCAGCCCAGGAACGGGTTTTCTTCTTTTGGCAGGTTCATGTACGGCAGGTCTTTGTCACCGCCGATGTCCATGGTACGTACGATAACTGCCTGTGAGCCCATCGCTTCAGCAACGGCTTTGTATGCCTGGAATTGCTCTTCTTCGGTAGGCAGGCTGTCACGGTCCATGAACAGGAATTCTGTACGATACAGGCCGACACCTTCAGCGCCATTGCGCTCTGCACCGGCGACGTCGCGCACGGTACCGATGTTGGCACAAACTTCAACCTGATGACCATCCAGCGTAATTGCTGGCAAATCTTTCAGTTTAGTCAGTTCGTCTTTTTCTGAAATGTACTGGTTCTGAACGGCTTTCAGCTCATCAATAACGTCTGCTGTCGGGTTCACATAGATTTTATTGTTTACAGCGTCGAGGATCAGATAGTCATCATTTTTGACTTGTTTGGTCACGTCGCTGGTCCCTACTATTGCAGGTAATTCCAGGGAACGCGCCATGATCGAGGTGTGAGAAGTACGGCCACCCAAATCGGTAATGAAGCCCAGAACCTTGTTCAGGTTCAGCTGCGCGGTTTCTGACGGCGTCAGATCGGTCGCTACCAGGATAACTTCGTCCTGGATTGAGCTCAGATCAACGATGGTCATGTCGAGAATGTTGCGCAGAAGACGTTTACCGATGTCACGCACGTCAGCCGCACGTTCTTTCAGGTATTCATCATCAAGCTCTTCCAGGGCTTTCGCCTGACCTTCAATGACAGAGTAAGCCGCCGCATCCGCAGAAGCGTGCTCGTCTTTGATGAGGGCTATGATTTCCTGTTCAAGCTCTTCGTCTTCCAACAACATGATGTGGCCTTCGAAGATGGCTTCTTTCTCTTCACCGAAGGTCTCACCGGCTTTGGTCTTGATCACTTCCAGCTGGGCTGATGCTTTCGCACGGCCAGCAAGGAAACGTTCAACTTCCTGATCAACCTGATCAGGAGAGATTTTTTTCCGGTTGATGACAATTTCATCTTCTTTCAACAGAAGTGCTTTGCCGAAAGCGATACCGGGAGATACTAAAATGCCTGAAATCATAACCCTACCTTTCTCTTGACTGGTTTAAACTATATAAGAGCGGCTGTTGTTACTCGAGCTCTGCCATCAGTTTTACCAAGTGTTCAACGGCTTTTTGCTCGTCTTCACCTTCAGCTGAGAGGGTCACAACGGTACCTTGGGTCAGGCCCAGAGTTTGCAGTTTGAACAGGCTTTTAGCACTGGCGCTTTTACCGTTTGAAGTCACGGTGATGTCAGAAGCAAAACCTTTGGCTTCTTTCACGAACTGTGCAGCAGGGCGAGTGTGCAGACCATTAGGAGCGGTAATAGTAACTTCTTGCTGGAACATTGTTGTTTCCCCAACTTATTAAAGTAATGTTGTGGGACTAAAGTTTAGCTTATAGGCTTCACTTTAGCCTGTAGAGATTAGCGCCTGACTATGGTTCAGGGGCAGGTTCAGATGCAACAGAAAAGAGAAAATAGCGCACTCAGCGATAAAACACTTTGCCCTAGATCCAAGCTTTCCTGTTATTCCGCCATTATGCCGTTTTTTTCCCTCATGTAACAAATCGATAAATCGATTCAGCGGGCGGCGTCATGGATGCGATTAATTTCACGCAGCGAAATAATTGTCCGGTTAAATACTAAACCTGGCGCGTAAAATCAATGATGGAGTGGTATAAACTTTGACGTAGCCCACAAAAAAGCACCCCGAAAGGTGCTTTTTTAATCGCTTTTAAGGATGTGGCATTATTGTTGCAATTCTTTTTCCGTAAACAAATCTGCAAACAATGCGGTACTCAGATAGCGTTCGCCGGAGGATGGCAGGATAACGACGATAGTCTTATCGGCAAATTCCGGTTCTTTTGACAATTTCACGGCGGCTTCAACGGCTGCACCGGAAGAAATCCCCGCCAGTATGCCTTCTTCTTCCATCAGGCGACGTGCCATCTGGATTGATTCGTCATTAGTGATCAGCGTGACGCGATCCAGCAGTTCCAGATCCAGGTTGCCCGGAATAAAACCGGCACCGATACCCTGAATTTTGTGCGGGCCTGGTTTTACTTCTTCGCCATTCAGTGTTTGAGTAATTACCGGAGAATCGGTTGGCTCAACGGCTACCAGCGTGACGCTGCTTTTTTTACTTTTCAGATAACGGCCAGTACCTGTGATAGTGCCGCCGGTGCCGACACCTGCAATCAGCACGTCAACCGCGCCATCGGTATCTTCCCAGATTTCCGGGCCGGTGGTTTGTTCGTGGATCGCCGGGTTTGCCGGGTTGCTGAACTGCTGAAGGATGAGGTAACGATCCGGATCGCTGGCCTGAATTTCTTCGGCTTTCGCAATCGCGCCTTTCATGCCTTTCGCGCCTTCTGTCAGAACCAGGTTTGCACCCAGCGCTTTCAGCAGCTTACGGCGTTCAACGCTCATGGTTTCCGGCATGGTCAGCGTGAGTTTATACCCGCGCGCGGCTGCGACGTACGCCAGCGCAATCCCGGTGTTCCCGCTGGTCGGTTCAACCAGTTCGATATCCTTGGTCAGAATGCCGCGTTTTTCAGCATCCCAAATCATGTTCGCGCCGATGCGGCATTTCACGCTGAAGCTCGGGTTACGTGACTCGACCTTAGCCAGAATACGACCATTACCGATACGGTTCAGGCGAACCAGTGGCGTATGGCCAATTGTTAATGAATTGTCTTCATAGATCTTGCTCATAACCCGTCCTTTAACTGTATGAAATATTCACGGTGTGAAGCTTTCAACACTATGAAATTAGTGGGAATCAGAAAAGCATACGCGAACGGCTTTCCGAGTGAAGTAAGGTTTTGGTATTTGCTATACCGATCCGTTATTAAGAAATAAGTTTGGGATAAAAAAGTCAAGCATAGCAAACAGCCGCACGGAGGCGGCTGTTGAGGAAAAAATACAGTTGAAGTGCGGATTGTGCCGCTATTTTCGCGTGGTATTGACGTCGATATTATTTTTTACATACACCACGCGGTAACGGTCGCACCACATGGCAGTGGCCCCGCAAACGGCGACGGGCAGGATCACCAGATTCAGCACCGGAATCATGGTGAACAGGCTGACCAGCGATCCAAACTGCATGTTGTCGATTTTGTTGCTGCCGAGCGAGCGGCGCATATCGGCAAAGCTGACTTTGTGGTTATCGAACGGGTAGTCGCAATACTGAATCACCACCATCCACGCGCTGAAGAAGAACCACAGCACCGGCGCGATGGTCTGGCCAATCACCGGAATGAAATACAATGCAAACAACAGCACGGCGCGGGGCAAATAATACGCCAGTTTCTGCCATTCGCGTTTCATGATGCGCGGCAGATCTTTCATGATGTCCCAGATACCGCTGTCAGGCAGCGGTTTGCCGGTCAGGCGCGCTTCGAGCTGTTCCGCGAGTAATCCGCTGAACGGCGCGGCTATCCAGTTAGCAATCGTGCTGAAGAAGTAGCTGAACACCAGCAGCACCGAAAGCACGACGATCGGCCAGACCAGATAATCCAGCCAGCTGAGCCAGGCCGGGACTTTACTCATCATCGCCGGGATCCACTCTCCCAATTTGGTAAACAGCCACCAGAACGCGCCGCCCATCAGGACAACGTTCACGGCCAGCGGTAAAATCACAAAACGTCGTATCCCGGGTAAGGAAATGAGCGTCCAGCCCTGCCTGAAATAATGCACGCCGTTTTCCTGTCTGGCGGTTTGCGATGAAGTCATAAACGAAATTTTCTCTCTGAGTTGAATGACATGGGCTATCATATCGGTATGATTTTCCACTGGCTAGCGGTGGATTGGCTGAAAAAACAGCAAAAAAAGGTGCAACTACCCTATTTATTAGCAGAAAGTAGAGTCGAGACTTGCACTTATCTACGTGGGCAAATAGAGTTAATATTGTGAATGTTTGCCGTGGTGGCAATGAATTAGAACAACAGAGATAGCAATGATGCAGGATTTGCGTCTGATATTAATCGTTGTTGGCGCGATCGCCATAATAGCGTTGTTGTTACACGGTTTGTGGACCAGCCGTAAAGAACGCTCTTCGCTTTTTCGTGATCGCCCAGCTAAACGTGTGAAAAAAGAACGGGAGCAATCTCCGTCTGACGATTTTGTCGATGGGGTGGGTGAAGTGCGCGTGCGTCCTGCTTATCCTCAGGATGAACCGACTTTCGGTCAGTATGACGACGAGCCGGAACAGACTGCACCGCCACGTCAGCCGCAGGTTCCACCTGCGCAGCCAGCGCCTGTTGCCCGTCCTCAACAACCGGTTCGCCCGCAGCAACATGCTGTGCAGGAGGACCCGTTGCTCAGTGGCTATTCCGCCGCTGAACCTGAGGCAACGCGTCGCGAACCTGTCGCTGATTTTGCCCCTGAGGTAAAACCGCACGCGCCGGTTCCACCGCAGGAGATTCATGCCGAGGCCGCACCGGCGGCGAAAGCAGAACCTCAGCCAGCGCCTTTTGCGCCTGCTGAAGAAGCGCCAGCAGAGAAAGCTAAACTGAAAGAAACCGTTCTTGTTCTGCACGTTGCAGCGCATCAGGGCGGCGTGATTGGCGGAGAAGTGTTGCTTAACAGCGTGCTTCAGTCCGGCTTCCAGTTTGGCGCTATGAATATTTTCCATCGTCACGTCAGCCCTGCTGGCAGCGGTCCGGTATTGTTCAGTCTGGCCAATATGGTCAAACCGGGGTCGTTTGATCCTGACAATATGTCCGACTTCTCCACCCCTGGCGTTACGTTGTTCATGATGGTGCCTTGCTACGGCGATGCGCATCAGAACTTCAAATTGCTGCTGCAGTCAGCCCAGCGTATTGCCGATGATGTCGGTGCGATGGTGCTTGATGATGAGCGTCGTATGATTACGCCGCAGAAGCTTGAAACGTACAAAGCCCGGATCCGTGAGGTCCTCGAGGCGACCGCCTGATTCTGGCGTTCGTGAAACACCCATTCCCCTAACCCCCGCTTGCCGGGGGTTTTTTATCTCCACGGTGAGTCATGGCCACTATCGAAGAACAGATCAATCATTTACGCACTCAGCTGCGTCATCACGAATATCAGTATCACGTTCTGGATGCCCCGGAAGTGCCGGATGCCGAATATGACCGCTTAATGCGCGAACTGCGCGAGCTGGAAACCGCGCATCCTGAGCTGATTACTACTGACTCGCCGACTCAGCGCGTGGGCGCCGCGCCGCTATCTGCTTTCGAGCAGGTGAAACACCGTGTGCCGATGCTGTCGCTGGACAACGTTTTCGATGAAGAAAGCTATCTTGCGTTTTATAAACGCGTTCAGGACCGGCTGAAAACCGCTGAACCGCTGACATTCTGCTGTGAGCTGAAGCTCGACGGCCTGGCGGTCAGTTTGCTGTATGAGAATGGCGAACTGGTGCAGGCGGCAACGCGGGGTGACGGCACAACAGGCGAGAACATCACGGCCAATGTGCGCACTATCCGCGCCATTCCGCTGCGTCTGCACGGTGACAATATTCCTGAGCGTCTGGAAGTGCGTGGCGAAGTCTTTATGCCGCAGCCGGGCTTTGAAGCGATGAATGAAGAAGCACGGCGTACCGGCGGGAAAGTGTTCGCGAACCCGCGTAATGCGGCGGCAGGTTCTTTGCGCCAGCTCGATCCGCGTATCACGGCTAAACGCCCGCTGACCTTCTTCTGCTACGGTGTTGGCCTGCTGGAAGGCGGTGAACTACCACGCAGCCACTATGAACGCCTGCAACAATTCAAAGCCTGGGGATTACCGGTCAGCGACCGTGTCCGTGTGTGCACCGGCAGCGATGATGTGCTGGTGTTTTACCGTCAGGTTGAAGCCGATCGCCCGTCGCTAGGTTTTGATATCGACGGCGTGGTGGTCAAAATTGATTCCCTGGATATTCAGGAAACGCTGGGCTTTGTGGCGCGTGCACCGCGCTGGGCAACGGCGTTTAAATTCCCGGCGCAGGAACAGATTACGCTGGTGAAAGACGTGGAGTTTCAGGTCGGGCGTACCGGCGCGATCACGCCGGTGGCACGTCTGGAGCCGGTGCTGGTCGCGGGCGTGATGGTCAGTAACGCCACACTGCATAATGCGGATGAAATCGAGCGGCTGGGTCTGCGTATCGGCGATACTGTGATTGTCCGCCGTGCCGGTGATGTTATCCCGCAGGTGGTGGGTGTCGTGCTGGATGAACGTCCTGAGGATGCCCGTGAAGTGGTTTTTCCGACGCATTGCCCGGTCTGTCATTCAGACGTTGAGCGTGTCGAAGGCGAAGCCGTGGCGCGTTGTACCGCTGGCCTGATTTGTGGCGCGCAGCGCAAAGAGGCGCTGAAGCATTTCGTTTCCCGCCGCGCGCTGGACGTTGACGGTATGGGCGACAAAATTATCGATCAGCTGGTGGAAAAAGAGTACGTCAAAAACCCGGCGGATCTGTTTCGTCTGACTGCAGGAAAGCTCACCGGGCTGGATCGCATGGGGCCTAAATCTGCCCAAAATGTAGTGAATGCGCTGGAAAAAGCCAAAGAAACTACGCTGGCGCGATTCCTCTACGCGCTCGGTATTCGTGAAGTCGGCGAAGCCACTGCGGCCAATCTGGCAGCGCATTACGGTTCGGTGGAAGCCTTGCGGGCTGCAGATATTGAATCGCTGAAAACCGTGCAGGATGTCGGTGAAGTGGTCGCGAAACACGTGGTGAATTTCCTGTCGGAAGAGCATAACCAGCAGGTGATTGATGAGCTGTTAAGCCCCGAAATCAACATTCACTGGCCGGAAGTGCAGGTGATTGTGCCGGAAGAAATCGACAGTCCGTTTGCCGGTAAAACCGTGGTGCTGACAGGATCGCTGTCCATTTTGTCGCGCGATGAAGCGAAAGATCGTCTGACTGCGCTGGGGGCAAAAGTGTCCGGCAGCGTGTCGAAGAAAACCGATCTGGTGATCGCCGGTGAAGCGGCGGGATCAAAACTGGCGAAAGCGCAGGAACTTGGCATCGAAGTCATCGACGAAGCGGAGATGATCCGCCTGCTGGGCGAATAAAATGGAAAAAGAAGATCTGATTAAAATCGCCAATACAGTGATGCCTTTTGGCAAATATGCCGGAAGGGTGCTGATTGATTTGCCTGAGGAATATCTGCTGTGGTTCGCCCGCAAAGATGAATTTCCGGAGGGGAAACTCGGCGAGCTGATGCAACTGACGTTGGCGATTAAAAGCGAAGGGCTGCAAAGCCTGATTAATCCGCTGCGCCGTAACAGGCCAGGCTTGGGCGGTACGGACGAATAACAACGTTTCATGCTGATGCTAAAGGCGCTGATTTCAGCGCCTTTTTTTTGCCATTACTCCGCCACCTGCGCCTGTCTGAGCGCCACTTCCTTTTGCTTTCTCTGATAGCGTTTCGCCAGCATCGCACAGGTCATCAGTTGCACCTGATGGAAAATCATCAGCGGCAGAACCATCATGCCAATCGCACTGACCGGGAAGAGGATATTGGCCATCGGAATACCGTTCGCCAGACTCTTTTTGGAACCGCAGAACACAATGGTAATTTCATCCGGTTTACTGAACCCCAGCCAGCGTGCGGCGTAGGTATTGATCACCAGAATAATGGCCAGCAGCACCAGACTGAATACCACGA
The DNA here is from genome assembly GCF_011065485.1 of Rahnella contaminans. NCBI lineage: Bacteria > Pseudomonadati > Pseudomonadota > Gammaproteobacteria > Enterobacterales > Yersiniaceae > Rahnella > Rahnella contaminans. Next base: position 1,811,595 of record NZ_JAADJS010000001.1, on the reverse strand, counting down.
TAAACAGCAGCGAACCGAGGCCCACCTGATGCCAGATCCCCTGCGTGACGGCTTCACTGAACGCGGAGTACACCACCAGAAGGATCGACGTCTGGTCGGTTTTACCGATTATCTTACGGTGACGTTCCACAAAGCCACCGATCAGCGGACGCAGCAAATGCCCGGCAATAAACGGTACCAGCAGTTGCAGAACGATATGCCCGACCTGCGCCAGACCATTACCGGTTTCGCCCTGAACGTGCATCAGCAAACTGACCAGCAGCGGCGATACAAATATCCCCAGCAGGCTGGACGCCGACGCGCTGCACACCGCCGCCGCGACGTTTCCGCCCGCCAGAGAGGTAAATGCGATAGCTGACTGAACGGTCGCTGGCAAAATACACAGATACACAAATCCGCTGTAAATCTGCGGGCTGACATCGACCGGATGCCACCACTGGAACAGCAGGCCGAGGATCGGGAACAGAATGAAGGTGCTGAACATCACCCACAAATGCAGCCGCCAGTTATTGCTGCCCTGAAAAATGGCTTCGCGCGACAGCTTGGCGCCGTGCATAAAGAACAACAAGCCGATGGCGAAAATAGTCAGATTGTTGAAAAAGGCGACAAACATCCCGCTGGCAGGAAAGAATGTGGCGAGTAAAACGGTGGCGATCAGCGTTAAGGTGAAACGATCGGGTAAGAAGCGCATGCAGATTCTCTGAAAAGTCGTAATGGAATTCCGCTATTTTGAGCGCTTGCGATACAATTAAAAAATTGATTTATTTAATCCATTGATGTGGAAAATTCATGAATTACTCTCTCAGGCAGCTTCGGGTTTTTGTTGCGGTAGCGCGCTATGGCAGTTTCAGCCGGGCAGGGGAAGCGATCGGTCTTTCACAGTCTGCCGTCAGCCACAGTATGAAAGAGCTGGAAGCCGAAATGGGCGTCCGGTTGCTGGACCGCACAACGCGGGAAGTTGTGCTGACCAGCGCGGGGCTGAGTTTGTCAAAGCGGGTGGAGCCGTTGCTCGACGAACTGCACGCAATGCTGCTCGATACCCGGAGCTTCGGAACACAGCACAATGGCCGCGTCAGAATCGCCTCCAGCCAGACCATTTCCGCGCAACTGATGCCGCAATGTATCGCCAGCGGGCAGGCACAATATCCCGATATTCGCATTTTGTTGCGCGACCAGGCGCAGCAGCTGGTGCTGAGCAGTGTGAGAAATGCGGAAGTGGATTTCGGCATTGTGATCGACCCCGGTGAGAGCACGGATCTTGACTGTGAGCCGATCTTGCATGAGCCTTTTTTGCTGTTGTGCCGCGGGGATCATCCTTTTGCCGTACAAACGGCTGTCGGCTGGCCGTCGCTTAACGGTTGCAAACTGGTGTTGCAGGACTACGCATCAGGTAGCCGGATACTCATCGACGGCGCGCTGAAAGCGCAGAAAGTGAAGGCGGAAATCGTGCAGGAAATTGGTCATCCGGCCACGTTATTCCCGATGGTTGAAGCAGGCATTGGAATCAGCGTGTTGCCTGCACTGGCGCTGCCGATGCCGGAGGGCTGTCGTCTGGTCATAAAACCGCTGGTGCCGGAAATTAACCGCGTACTGATGCTGGTGAAACGCAAAAACCGTTCGCTCTCGCCGGCGGCGCAGGCCATCTGGCAAGTCGTGAAAGAACAGGCGGATTTACTGAGGGAAAAACGCAGCCAGCAGGGCGTTTACAGCTTCTGACGTCTTGCTGGCTGTTTGGATATTTACTGCGATCAGACGTAGATATCAATGGCGTTCGTGTCGGACGGTTTGTTCACGCCTTCTTTCTTCGTTTCAGCGGCGGCTTGTTGCTGCTGTTGCTGCTGAAGCGCTTTCTGAGCTTGCTGCTGTTCGATTTGCGCAATTTGCTGTTGCAGCAATTCGATCTGTTGTTGCAGAAGTTCCTGTTGTTGCTGAACATCTTCAGTGCTGCCGCCTGAGCTGCTCAGGTTTTTGACCTGTTCAGTCAGCTTCGCAATCTGTTTGGTTAACTGAGCAATCTGGCTTGAGCTGCCGGAGTCACTGGTGGACGCCGAGCTCACCGAACTGCTGGTGGCGCTGATAGTAGTCATAATACCTCACTGTGTTGTCATAACGGTGCTGCCATAAAATTTTGCACGTAAGAGTGCTTAACAGGTATCGGCAGCCATCAGCCCGGCTTTACTGAGTTTTCATATTCCTTACAGTGTTAACGCATTTCTTGCACTCTTAGCTCCGGCCATAACGCCAGCCAGCCTTTGTCATTCACGCGTTGCGCGAAAACAGAAGGGATGGCGTGGCGCGGATTCGGCGTGATACTAAAGGCAAACAGCGCTTCCAGCCCTAAAGGCGCGATCAGTTCAATTTGCCCGTCGGCGTTAATTCTCGCGCCGATGGCGGTTTCCACTTCCACCCAATGACTCATCGCTTCTGCGCTGGAAGAATAGGGCGCGTGCCCGTGACGCTCATGCATCCGCGCCTGATTTTTCACCGACCAGGGTAATTCGGGCGAATCTTTCATCAGACGCTGTTCGTAGCGTTCGTCAGCCTGCGCGCTGCAATCCTCGCGATTGAAATACACCACGTCGATGTCATTGAGCGGCGTGGCTTGCGCGTGGCCATGCAGCCGGTCCCAGACCAGATTGCGGATGAATCCCGCCGCCAGCCACGCATCATTGAGTTCCAGCTCCCTGACCTGCAAAAGTGCTTTCAGGTGCAGCGGCTCCTCTGCCAGCCAGGTTGTAATTTGTTGTTCCATTTCCGTCACGCGAAACCTCCCGTTTTGTTGAGCTCAAATTGTAGCGTCTGTGGATGACATTTTCCCACGCACCGTTTCGGGCAATGCCCTTTACTTCGGCGCGCCAAAATGAAGCAAGCCGCCCCGTGGCCAGGCTACAGGCCGCGCCGGCTCTGCCTTTCTTAAGTGGTACAGCCTTTGCAATATCCCCTGCGGGCAAAACAGCTGAAATACTCTTCGAACAATAATTGCATTATCACCGGGCAGGGGATCACATATGCAAACCACGAAAGTCACACCTGTTTTAAAGCGTACGCTGGGCAGTTTTAAACTTTGGGGCATTGCCGTCGGACTGGTTATTTCGGGCGAATATTTTGGCTGGAGTTACGGCTGGGCGCAGGCGGGCACGCTGGGATTTCTTATTACCGCGCTGGTGATTGCCGCCATGTATTGCGCCTTTATCTTTAGTTTTACCGAACTCACCACATCAATTCCGCACGCAGGCGGCCCTTTCGCTTACGCTTACCGCGCATTCGGCCCGACGGGCGGGTTCGTTGCCGGATTCGCCACGCTGGTGGAATTTGTTTTTGCGCCGCCCGCGATAGCCATGGCGATTGGTGCCTATCTCAACGTGCAGTTTCCGGCGATTGAACCGAAATGGGTGGCGGTCGGCGCGTACATTGTCTTTATGGTGCTCAACATACTGGGCGTCAGCATTGCGGCAACGTTCGAATTGCTGGTGACGTTACTGGCAATATTCGAATTGCTGGTCTTTATGGGCGTCGTTGCACCGGGTTTTGAGATATCGAACTTTGTACACGGCGGCTGGGCGGGCAGCGATACCTTCAGCCCGGCGGCATTCTCCGGCATTTTCGCCGCCATTCCTTTTGCCATCTGGTTCTTTCTGGCAATTGAAGGCGCGTCGATGGCCGCAGAAGAAGCCAAGGATCCGCAGCGTACCATTCCGAAAGCGTTTATCGGCGGGATCCTGACCCTGACCGTTCTCGCGCTGGGCGTCATGCTGTTTGCCGGTGGCGTGGGCGACTGGACCAAACTTTCGAACATCAACGACCCGTTACCGCAGGCGATGAAACTGATTGTCGGCAGCAACAGTGGCTGGTTACACATGCTGGTCTGGCTGGGGCTGTTCGGCCTGATCGCGTCATTCCACGGCATCATCATGGGGTATTCACGGCAGATTTTTGCGCTGGCGCGGGCGGGTTATCTGCCTAAACGGCTGTCGAGCGTGAATGCGCGTTTCCAGACGCCGCATCTGGGCATTATTGCCGGTGGTATTGTCGGGATTGCAGCGATTTTCTCTGATTCCCTGATTGTAATTGGCGGGCAACCGTTGACGGCGAATATCGTGACAATGTCGGTGTTTGGCGCGATTGTGATGTACATCATTTCGATGGCCGCGCTGTTCAAACTGCGTCGCAGCGAACCGAACCTGATCCGTCCGTTCCGTGCGCCACTCTATCCTTTTGCGCCTGCACTGGCGCTGGTGCTGGCGGTAGTCTGTCTTATCGCTATGATCTACTACAACACCTTATTGTTTATGATCTTCGCCGCCATGATGTTGCTGGCTTACGCCTGGTTCCGCCTGACCCATCAGGCTCGCGCTGATGCCGCTGAAGATCTGCAATTACGCGGGCTACAGCCGGTTCCGGCCAAAAATGGCAAATAATCCGGCCTGCTAAGGAGTGCTATGTTTCAGACGACATTGAGCCACCGCCGCTATCAGTTTGCGGATTTACGCGAACTGATGGCAAAAGCGTCCCCCGCACGGTCGGGGGATTATCTGGCCGAAGTGGCGGCCGCCAGCGCGGAAGAGCGTATGGCGGCAAAAATGGCGCTGGCGGAGGTTCCGCTCAAGACGTTCCTGCAACAACTGCTGGTGCCTTATGAAGAGGATGAAGTCACCCGGCTGATTATTGATACGCACGACGTCACGGCGTTTGCCGCGATTTCCCATCTGACCGTGGGCGATTTCCGTGACTGGCTGCTCAGTGAAAAAACCGACAGCTTCACGCTGGCCGCCGTGGCAAAGGGCATTACGCCGGAAATGGCGGCGGCGGTCAGTAAGCTGATGCGCAATCAGGACCTGATCCTGGTGGCAAAAAAATGCCGGGTGATCACCAAATTCCGCAATACCATCGGGCTGCCGGGTCATATGAGCGTGCGGCTGCAACCCAATCATCCTACCGATAATTTGCAGGGCATTGCGGCCAGCATGCTCGACGGTTTGCTTTACGGCTCCGGCGACGCGGTGATTGGTATCAATCCCGCCAGTGACAGTTTGCCGTTGCTGGAAAATCTCAATTACATGCTGGATGACATCATCACTCGCTTTGAAATTCCCACGCAGTCTTGTGTGCTGACGCACGTCACCAATACCATCAAACTGGTGGAGCGCGGCGCCCCGGTCGATCTGGTCTTTCAGTCGATAGCGGGAACGGAAGCGGCGAACAGCGGTTTCGGCATCAATCTGGCGCTGCTGGCAGAAGCCCAGCAGGCGGCGCTCAGCCTGAAACGTGGCACACTTGGCGACAACGTGATGTATTTCGAAACCGGGCAGGGTAGCTGTTTATCCGCCAATGCGCATTTCGGGGTCGATCAGCAAACCTGCGAGGCGCGTGCCTACGCCATCGCCCGCCATTTTTCCCCGTTGCTGATTAACACCGTGGTCGGTTTTATCGGGCCGGAATATCTGTATGACGGCAAACAAATTATCCGCGCCGGTCTGGAAGACCATTTCTGCGGAAAATTGCTGGGCGTGCCGCTCGGCTGCGATGTGTGTTACACCAACCACGCCGAAGCCGATCAGGACGATATGGACACTTTGCTGACGCTGCTGGGCGCCGCCGGGCTGACGTTCCTGATTGGCGTGCCGGGCGCGGATGACATCATGCTTAACTATCAGAGCACCTCTTTCCATGACGCGCTGTACATCCGCGAATTACTCGGGCTGAAACATGCGCCGGAATTTGCCGTCTGGCTGGAGAAAATGAAAATAATCGATCCGCAGGGCGCGTTGCAGGATACCCGCGCATCGCATCCTTTACTGCGCCAGTTACCGCAACTCAACTGAGGTCTGCGCTGATGAAGAAAGAAAAAGAGCAGGGGTTATCGCCGCTGGTGCATAACAACCCGTGGGAGACATTGCGCCAGTTTACCGCCGCACGTATTGCGCTGGGACGAACCGGTTCGAGTCTGCCGACGGATGAACTGCTGCGTTTTGGTCTGGCTCACGCACAGGCGCGGGACGCGGTGCATCAGCCGTTCGACAGCCAGTCGCTCGAGCCGGAATTATTTGCACTGGGACTGGAAACCCTGACTGTCGCCAGCGCCGCGCCTGACAGGGCAACGTATCTGTGCCGGCCAGATCTCGGGCGCAGATTGTCCGAAAATAGCCGTCAGGCTTTGCAGCGGCTGACGGCGGAGCCCGCCGACGTGGTACTGGTGATTGCCGACGGGTTGTCATCAAAAGCTGTTCACCGGCAGGCTGTGCCGCTGATTGCGGCGTTATTGCCGTATCTGCGTACCCTTGAGCTGAAATTAGGACCGGTGGTGTTGGCACATCAGTCGCGGGTCGCGCTGGGCGATGACATTGCGCAGGCAATGAAAGCCAGAGCGGTGGCGATTCTGATTGGAGAACGTCCGGGTTTATCTTCACCGGACAGTCTCGGGATTTACATGACCTGGGGGCCGCACACCAAAAGGCTGGAATCGGAACGCAATTGTATTTCGAATGTGCGCCCGGAAGGACTGAACTATCCGCAGGCGGCTTTTAAGCTGGCATGGCTGCTCGAACAATCGTTTCAGCGCAAATTATCGGGCGTGAACCTGAAGGATGAAAGCGATAACCCGGCGCTGCACAATAAAGTGGTGCCGATGTTTAAGCTGGAGTAGGGGAGGGGAAAGGGTTACCGAAGTACAGATGCGAAAAAAGCGCCTAAAGGCGCTTTTTTCTGAATTGGTGGGCCGTGCTGGATTCGAACCAGCGACCAATTGATTAAAAGTCAACTGCTCTACCAACTGAGCTAACGGCCCGCAGAAGTGGTGGGCGATGACGGGCTCGAACCGCCGACCCCCTCCGTGTAAAGGAGATGCTCTACCAACTGAGCTAATCGCCCACTTCTGGGTACTTCCCCATGTAAGAAGAAACGTGCTGAGAAATGGTGGGCGATGACGGGCTCGAACCGCCGACCCCCTCCGTGTAAAGGAGATGCTCTACCAACTGAGCTAATCGCCCATTTCTCAATTCTTCCTACTTATCACAACGCGGCACTCTTAAAGAGTGGTGGGCGATGACGGGCTCGAACCGCCGACCCCCTCCGTGTAAAGGAGATGCTCTACCAACTGAGCTAATCGCCCCCGTCGTGATGGAGTCGCATTATAGGGATACTTGAAATTACGTCAACGCTTTTTAAAAACAAAAATGATCGTTCGGCTTATTTTTAGTCAACCTGACGCGTTTCTCGCCCGCGTAGTCGATTCTTTACGCATTCATGGCCTTAAACAAGGTTACTGCCCTTGTATCAGCGTTGAGGAATCAGGGCAGAGTGGTAGAATGTCAGCCACTTTTTGTTAATTGATAGCGACGTTTTACGGCGTTGCGTTATTAAGGTTGCACCCAGATGAAAATCAAAACCCGTTTTGCCCCAAGCCCGACCGGCTATCTGCACGTCGGTGGCGCCCGTACCGCGCTTTATTCCTGGCTTTTTGCCCGCAACCTGGGCGGCGAGTTTGTGCTGCGTATCGAAGACACCGATCTCGAACGTTCCACTCAGGCTGCAATTGACGCGATTATGGATGGCATGAACTGGCTGAATCTGGACTGGGATGAAGGCCCGTATTTCCAGACCAAGCGCTTTGACCGTTATAACGCGGTGATTGATGAAATGCTGGAAAACGGCACAGCGTATAAATGCTATTGCTCTAAAGAGCGTCTGGAAGCGCTGCGTGAACATCAGATGGCCAATAACGAAAAGCCTCGTTATGACGGTCGTTGCCGCGACAGCCACGAACATCACGCCGCTGATGAACCTTGCGTGGTGCGTTTTCGTAACCCGCAGGAAGGTTCGGTCATCTTTGATGACCAGATCCGCGGCCCGATCGAATTCAGCAATGACGAGCTTGATGATCTGATCATCCGCCGTACCGACGGTTCCCCGACCTATAACTTCTGCGTGGTGGTGGATGACTGGGATATGGAAATCACTCACGTTATCCGTGGCGAAGATCATATCAACAACACTCCGCGTCAGATCAACATCCTGAAAGCGCTGGGCGCACCGGTACCGGTTTACGCGCACGTTTCTATGATTTTGGGCGACGACGGTAAAAAACTGTCTAAACGTCACGGCGCGGTTGGCGTCATGCAGTACCGTGATGACGGTTATCTGCCGGAAGCGCTGCTGAACTATCTGGTGCGTCTGGGCTGGTCCCATGGCGATCAGGAAATTTTCAGCCGTGACGAAATGAAAGCGCTGTTCTCACTGGAAAACGTCAGCAAATCTGCCAGTGCGTTCAACACTGAAAAACTGCAATGGCTGAACCACCACTATATCAATACGATGGATCCGCAGTATGTGGCGACCCATCTGCTGTGGCACGTGGAGCAGGCCGGTATCGAAACCCGCAACGGCCCGCAGCTGTTCGAAATCGTTACTTTGCTGGGCGAACGTTGCAAAACTCTGAAAGAAATGGCGGAGTCCTGCCGTTACTTCTACGAAGATTTCGCAGAGTTCGATGCCGATGCGGCGAAGAAACACTTGCGTCCGGTTGCACGTCAGCCGCTGGAAGTGGTTCGCGCGAAACTGGCTGCCATTACTGACTGGACGGCTGAGAATATTCACCATGCGATTCAGGGCACGGCGGATGAGCTGGAAGTCGGGATGGGTAAAGTCGGGATGCCACTGCGCGTTGCTGTCACCGGCGCGGGTCAGTCTCCGGGCGTGGACGTGACCGTTCATGCAATCGGTCAGAGCCGTGTACTGGCGCGTATCGATATGGCGTTAGCCTTCATTGCTGAACGTGAAACACAAGCGCAGTAATCGCTGTTAAATAGCGATAAAAAAAGCCAGCGCGGGAAACCGGCTGGCTTTTTTGCTTTCTGTGAAACGCTTGCCTGAAAACGTCTTAATTAACGTTGTTCAGTCGCAGGTGCTGCAACGGTAGGACGGTAGGCCAGGAAATACATCAGGCCCACGAAGCCCGCGCCGCCGACCGCGTTGCCGAGGAACACGGCTGCGAAGTTCGGGAAGTACTGAGACCAGCTCAGCGCACCGGCAAAAATAGCCGCGGGCACGATGAACATGTTTGCAACGACGTGCTGGAAGCCGATAGCCACGAATGCCATCACCGGGAACCACATCCCGATCACTTTGCCGCCGACTTCTTTACTGGCGAACGCCAGCCAGATCGCCAGACACACCAGCCAGTTGCAGCCAATTCCGGAAATGAAGGCATGCATAAAGTCTGCATTCACTTTTGCGGTGGCGGTGGCAACGGTTTTGCTCAGGAAAGCGCCTTCGGTCAGCCCCAGAACGTGGCCGAAGAAATAGGCCACGGCCAGACTGCCCAACAGGTTAGCGAGGGTCACCCAGAACCAGTTGCGCAGAACAGCGTAAAGGCTGATCTGACGCGCGAACCAGGCGATAGGTAAGGTCATCATATTACCTGTCAGCAGTTCTCCCCCTGCTAAAACGGTCAGAATAATCCCTACCGGGAACACGGCGGCGCCCAGTAAGTTACTGAATGATCCCCAGGATGCAGGTAACGTCCCTATTACGTGCAGATCCAGCAGGAAACCGGTGGCGATGAATGCGCCGGCCAGAAAGCCCAAAATTAACAAATTCAACACGGAAGCATGGCTTTTATTAACGCCTGCCGTGACAGCGATGGATGCGATTTCTTTAGGTGAATACAAGGACATGAGATTGCTCGAAGTAGTAAGTTATGATTATTGCGCGAGCAGTCTATTCTTAGAATTATCTCAAAACAAGCCGATCTTCATAGTCTGCTAACATTCCATTAATCATTCAGACATAGATGTTAAGAAAATGCATAGGCAGATCATAAAGCTAGTCACCACGCGGGCTGGCGGGCAAATTGTAAAACAATTCATCACACCAAAAATTTCGGTGAGGGCAGAGGTTTTTTCCCTGCAAAATGGGGTATTTGGCGGCTTTTTCAGCGCTTGAATTGAGAAACGGATTTAGCCGTTGACAGGGTTAGCGACGTTTCATATTATGCGCCCCGTTCACCCGTTTTTACGGGCACGAATTGGGGGTATAGCTCAGCTGGGAGAGCGCTTGCATGGCATGCAAGAGGTCAGCGGTTCGATCCCGCTTATCTCCACCAACTTACTTACCAGAGTGAATGGGTGAGTTCCTTAAAAGGGAACACAAGAAGTACAATGTGGACGACCTCGTGTGGGGGTATAGCTCAGCTGGGAGAGCGCTTGCATGGCATGCAAGAGGTCAGCGGTTCGATCCCGCTTATCTCCACCAAATATTAAAGAAACCCGCTTCGGCGGGTTTTTTGTTTTCTGCTATATCCCTTTCGGTTCCCTGAATTGCAGGCATAAAAAAAGGCGCCGGAGCGCCTTTCTTTGTCGTTCTGTTGCTACTTACTACGCCAGTACCAGACCCGCGATAGAAGCTGACAACACGCTGACCAGCGTTGAGCCGTACAGCAGTTTCAGGCCGAAGCGTGAAACTACGTTGCCCTGGTGTTCGTTCAGGCCTTTGATAGCGCCGGCAACGATACCGATAGACGAGAAGTTGGCGAAAGACACCAGGAACACGGACAAGATGCCCACGCCGCGTGGTGAAAGTTCGGTCGCCACTTTTTGCAGATCCAGCATCGCAACGAATTCATTGGAAACCAGTTTGGTTGCCATGATGCTGCCGACCTGCAACGCTTCGTGACTTGGCACGCCCATCATCCATGCGAATGGATAGAAGACATAACCCAGCACGCCCTGGAAGGTGATACCGAACACCACATCGAACAGCGCATTCAGGCAGGAAATCAGAGCGATGAAACCAATCAACATGGCTGCAACGATGATCGCGACTTTGAAACCGGCCAGGATGTATTCACCCAGCATTTCAAAGAAGCTCTGACCCTGGTGCGTGTTACCGATTTGCAGGTCTTCTTCTGAATCAACTTTATAAGGGTTAATTAACGACAGTACGATGAAGGTACTGAACATGTTGAGCACCAGCGCAGCAACAACGAAGCGCGGTTCCAGCATGGTCATGTACGCACCCACAATCGACATCGAAACGGTCGACATAGCTGTGGCTGCCATGGTGTACATACGTTTTTCAGACATTTTGCCCAGAATATCTTTATACGCGATAAAGTTTTCTGACTGACCCAAAATCAGGGAGCTGATGGCGTTGAAAGATTCCAGTTTTCCCATGCCATTAATTTTCGACAAGACTGTACCGATGATACGGATGACGAAAGGCAGTACGCGAATGTGTTGTAAAATACCGATCAGTGCGGAAATAAACACGATCGGACACAAGACTTTCAAGAAGAAGAACGCTAATCCTTTATCGCTCATGCCTCCAAATACGAAGCCGGTCCCTTCCGCAGCGAATCCTAATAATTTCTCAAACAAGTCTGAGAAGCCTTTCACAAAACCTAAACCGATTGAAGAGTTCAGGAAGAAATAGGCTAATAAGACTTCGATGACCAACAGCTGAACAATGAAACGTAAACGGATATTCTTCCGGTCACGGCTCACCAGTAAAGCGAGTGCAGCGACAACGGCCAACGCTAATACAAAGTGCAATATTCGGGACATGGGTGCTCCAAATTAGAGGCAGGCTATATTTCGACGGACATTTTATGTAACGCGTACATTTAAAACGTGAAGTCGCTTGCAAATATAGAAATTACAGACACGAATTGCAACAAATCGAGGCCTATCACACAAAAAATCAAGATGTTAATAAAACTAAGCACAGTTAGCATTCTTGTGCTAGTTTTATCATGTGCCGTAATGCGTTCTGAATCTGGCCAGTAAATGTCTGTTTTAGGAAAAAGCGTTCTGTAAGTCTTTATGAAAGCTCACAGAATGATTAACCACTCAGTTCACACTTTGCCGCTTACGCTACTGCCTATCAAAGTAATTACTCAGATCATTCTAAATGCACTTGATAATCATTATCAATTAGCTATGATTTATGTAAGCGTAACAATCGTAAGGGTTAACTGACTATGCTGAACAGCCGGGCCGAATCTACAGGCCGCGCAGCCAGAAAGATGAAGCTTTCACTGATGGGACCGGCGTTTATTGCCGCCATCGGTTACATCGATCCGGGCAACTTTGCGACTAACATTCAGGCCGGTGCCTCGTATGGTTATCAGTTGCTGTGGGTGGTGGTCTGGGCCAATGTCATGGCGATGCTGATCCAGCTCTTGTCTGCCAAACTGGGTATTGCCACCGGGAAAAACCTCGCCGAACACATCCGTGACCGTTTCCCGCGTCCTGCCGTCTGGGCTTACTGGGTGCAGGCAGAAATCATCGCGATGGCGACCGACCTCGCTGAGTTTATCGGTGCGGCGATCGGCTTCAAATTACTTCTCGGGGTTACCCTGCTTCAGGGCGCCGTGCTCACCGGGATTGCCACCTTTATTATCCTGGGTCTGCAAAAACGCGGGCAAAAACCGCTGGAACTGGTTATCGCCGGTTTGTTGCTGTTCGTGGCCGCCGCCTATATTGTCGAGCTGTTTTTCTCTCAGCCAAGCATGGTAGCGCTGGGCAAAGGCATGCTGATCCCTGCACTGCCCACCAGCGATTCCGTCTATCTGGCCGCCGGTGTGTTGGGCGCGACCATCATGCCGCACGTCATTTATCTTCACTCTTCGCTGACTCAGCGAGGCGGTAAGGCATCGAAAGAGCAGCGTTATTCCGCGACAAAACTGGATGTCGGTATCGCGATGACTATCGCCGGTTTCGTTAATCTGGCGATGATGGCGACCGCCGCCGCTGCGTTCCATTTCAGCGGACACAGCGGGATCAGTGAACTCGATGAAGCTTATCTGACGCTGCAACCGCTGCTCGGCCACGCCGCTGCGACGACATTTGGCCTGAGCCTGGTCGCTGCCGGTTTATCCTCAACCGTGGTGGGTACACTGGCCGGTCAGGTGGTGATGCAGGGCTTTGTTAAATTCTACATTCCGCTGTGGGTGCGCCGTACGGTCACTATGATGCCGTCTTTTATCGTGATTCTGATGGGGCTGGATGCCACGCGAATTCTGGTCATGAGCCAGGTACTGCTGAGTTTCGGGATTGCGCTGGCGTTGCTGCCGCTGCTGGCGTTTACCGGTAACCGCAGCCTGATGGGCGAAATGGTGAATACCAAAACCGTGCAGTGGGCGGGGCGCATCATCGTGCTGATTGTCGTCAGCCTCAACCTTTATCTGCTGATCGGTATGCTGAAATAATATCCGGCTGAAAGATTCAGGCCATAAAAAACGGGACAGTTTGCGCTGTCCCGTTTTTGTTTGTGTCATTCACTGAATTAATGGCGATGATCGCCATGCCCGCCGCGGTGATCCCGGTCGTGTCCGTGACCGCGATCCGGTCCGCGGCCGTGGTCATAATGCGGACGTCCGTGGTCGCCATGATAATAACGCGGCGGCGGCATCGGACGACGTGGTGGATGGCGATGATTCCACCAGCCCTGATCGCGCCAGCGGTAGCCGTCCCAGTAATCCCCGCGCGGGCCACGATGACCATAATTGTGACCACGGTAACTGTTCCACCAGCTCGGGTTGCGCCAGTCGTACCCATCCCAGTAATAACCGCGACGGTCACGGTCGCCAATGCTGATGGAAAGACCGGGTGTATTGAGACTAAAGTTGCTGGCCTGTACAGCAGGCGCTGCGGCAGGCAGCAAAGCAAACAGCAATGTCCCGAGAAGTATTGGCTTAATCATAGACGGCCCCAGATTCCTTATAATTTATGCTGACAGTTATAAGGGGAAGAGGGGGCGGGTTCTATTGCTTACAATCCTGTTTTGATTGATTTACGCGCCTTAACGGAAACCTTACGAAAACTCCATAAAGGCGCGTTTATTAAGCAGATGGGTAACCGTTTACACTAAAATCGCTTCGATGGCCGCCAGTTCTTCCGGGCTGAAATGACGGTTAGCCATCATGCCAACCGCATCATCAATTTGCCCGGTTTTGCTGGCGCCAATCAGCACAGACGTCACGCGATCGCCGCGCAGCACCCAGGCCAGTGCCATCTGGGAAAGTTTCTGCCCGCGCGCCTGCGCAATGTCATTCAGCTTACGCACTTTCGCCAGTTTTTCTTCCGTCAGCTGTTCGGCGGTCAGGAATTTACTGTCGCTGGCCGCGCGGGAATCTTCAGGAATGCCCGCCAGATAGCGGTCCGTCAGCACGCCGCCCGCCAGTGGCGAAAAGGCAATCGAGCCCACGCCGTAATCCGCCAGCGTATCGAGTAAATCGGCTTCAACCCAACGTTCAAACATCGAGTATTTCGGCTGGTGAATCAGGCACGGCGTACCGAGCTGTTTGAGGATCTCAAAGGCTTCTTTGGCGCGCGCAGCGGGATAATTGGATAAGCCGACGTACAGCGCTTTGCCCTGACGTACGATCAAATCCAGCGCCGCCATGGTTTCTTCCAGCGGTGTGTCCGGATCCGGGCGGTGATGATAGAAGACATCCACGTAATCCAGCCCCATGCGTTTCAGGCTTTGATTCAGGCTGGCAACCAGATATTTTTTCGATCCCCAGTCGCCGTAAGGGCCGTCCCACATGGTGTAACCGGCTTTCGAAGAGATGATCAGCTCGTCGCGATACGGCAGCAAATCTTCCTGCAAAATACGGCCAAAATGCTGCTCGGCAGAACCCGGAGGCGGGCCGTAGTTATTGGCAAGGTCAAAGTGGGTGATCCCGTGGTCGAAAGCGTGGCGGATAAGCTTCCGGCCATTCTCAAAGTGAGCGTTATCCCCGAAATTGTGCCAGAGGCCAAGGGAAACGACAGGGAGTTTTAGCCCGCTCTGGCCACAGCGGCGGTATTCCATTTTCTCGTAACGATTGGGACTCGCTAAATACGGCATAGAGACCTTTCTTTTAAATTGTATGAATCATGTAAGAATGAGGTAAAAAGCCCTTTTAGTGTATGCGCTTTCACACGCATTTCCAGATATTCAGATCACATCCGGAACAATCCTTATTTCCTGTTTACGTAACGCTTGTTTGCATGAATAAAGGCGCAGCAGCTTAAATCCCGGATTCTTTTTCTATTACCGTAACTGCTGAACAAAGACGCCTGCGTGATCTCAGTGCAATGCTGTAACTCTGCGTTTCCACATTCTATTTCGAATAATAAATATCCTATTCCCCGGTTTGGAGTAATACTTAGGCTAGTGGGATTAACTGTTTACTCTATTTTTAACAGAGGATCGTCATGGATAATATCTATACCGTAGGTGACTATCTCTTAGACCGCTTATCATTTAGCGGGATCGCCGAACTGTTTGGCGTGCCGGGGGATTACAATCTGAAATTCCTCGACAGCGTGATTAATCATCAGCAAATCACCTGGGTCGGCTGCACTAATGAACTTAACGCCGCGTATGGTGCAGACGGATATGCGCGTACCAAAGGCATCGGCGCGCTCCTGACGACCTTTGGCGTGGGCGAACTGAGCGCGCTCAATGGCATTGCGGGCAGCTTTGCCGAATATGTTCCGGTGATCCACATTGTCGGGTCACCGGCGCTGACCTCGCAGCGCAAAGGCGAACTGATGCACCACACGCTGGGCGACGGCAATTTCGGCCACTTCATGCGGATGTCGCAACCGGTGAGCGTCGCGCAAGCCGCGCTGACGCCGGAAAATGCGCTGTCTGAAATCGACCGCGTGATTGAAGAAGTGATCTACCACTCACGTCCGGGCTATATTTTGCTGCCCAGTGACGTCGCTGCGTTGCCGGTCACAACCCGAGCCCACGCGCTCCCGGCGCGTCAGCCGCCATTTTCGCCATCTTCTCTGGAAGCTTTTGTTGCCGCCGCTGAAACTCAGTTGCGCGATGCAAGACGCGTTTCGCTGCTGGCAGATTTCCTTGCCGACCGCTTTGACCTCAAAGCCGCGCTGGAAGAGTGGATGGAAGAAGTGCCGCTGCCGCACGCCACCTTGCTGATGGGCAAAGGGCTGTTTAACGAGCAGCAAACGAATTTCGCCGGAACCTATTCCGGCGCAGGCAGCGCGGCGTCAACCCGCGAGGCCATTGAAGGCGCGGATGTGGTGATTAACGTCGGGGTGAAATTTACCGACACGATCACCGCCGGATTTACCCAGCAACTCCCCGACGGCAAATGCATTGATCTCCAGCCATTTTCTGCCCGCGTGGGCGATCAGATTTTCCACCAGTTACCGATGGCTAAAACCGTCAGCGTCCTGCATCGCCTGACCGCGGAACTCGCTTCCGGCTGGCAACCCTACCCGGTGAAACGCACGGCGCTGCCTGCCTCGCACGAAGGACATTTCGGGCAATACGAATTCTGGCAGCAGATTCAGGATTTCCTGCAACCAGGCGATATTCTGGTCGCCGAGCAGGGCACCGCATGTTTCGGCGCGGCGGCGCTGAACCTGCCGGAAGATTGCCAGTTTGTCGTCCAGCCATTGTGGGGCTCGATTGGTTTCACGCTGCCCGCCGCGTTTGGCGTACAGATTGCGGCTCCCGCGCGCCGCGTGGTGTTGCTCATCGGCGACGGTTCTGCACAACTGACCCTGCAGGGGCTGGGCGCGGCGATCCGCTATGGTTTGCCGCCAGTGATTTTCGTCATTAATAATGACGGCTATACGGTTGAGCGGGCGATCCACGGCGAAACGCAGCGCTACAACGACATTGCGCAGTGGAACTGGACGCAGTTCCCGTCGGCGTTTGGCGGCAATGATGTTTTCACCGCGCGGGCCGATTCTCCGCAGGCGCTGAAAGAGGCGATCGAAAAAGCCGGTGCGCATCGCCAGATGGCCTGGATTGAAGTGGTTCTGCCGAAAATGGATATCCCCGAACTGTTAAGCTCGGTGACAAAATCGCTGGCGAAACGTAACTCAGGGCAATAAATCGTCGTCCGTTTCCGGCGGGTCAATCAGCTGGTCGATGAACCAGCTTCCCGCCGGGCCGGGCTGATTATTTTTACTCCACACCGCATCCACGGAAATCTTTTTCGGCCAGCCGCGCAACGGCAGCGTCACCAGTTTGTCATGCCCGAACTGTTTCACCAGCCAGTGGGGCAGCGTCGCCCAGCCAAATCCCTGTTCCGCCATTTCCAAAAGCATCAGATAACTGGGCGCTGACCACACCTGGCCCTGCGCGCGCGGCATTTCGCGACGGCTGTATGGCTGTAAACACAGCTCGCGAAACGTGTGTAACTGCTCGGGTTGCAGGCTCTCCATTTTCACCAGCGGGTGTTCACGGCTGCAAAAAATCGACATATCCGTCTGCTCGGGCAGACGCGCCGCGCCAATATCCGGCGGATAACTTGCCTGCGCTTCCACCATGCCGATATGCGCGCGACCTGACTGCAACAGCTCGATGACGTCCTGATCTTCGGCAATCTGACATTCAAATTCGATATCCGGATAACGCTGCTCAAACCGGCGCAGCAGCGCTTCATGGTGGGTCGGCTGATAGGTATCGGAAAGCACAAACGTCAGGCGGGTTTCTGGCTGCGTGGATAACCGCACGGCCAGCTCATCGAGGCGCTCGCTGGCGGCCAGAATGGCCTGAACGTGGCTCAGAACGCGCTGCCCGGCAGGCGTCAGCACCGGATGGCGGCTCTGGCGATCAAACAACGTCACGCCTAAATCCACTTCCAGATTGGCAATCGCCGTGCTGACCGTCGACTGGCTTTTGCGCAATTTGCGCGCGGCGGCGGAGAAAGATCCGGCATCGGCGGCCTCTACAAACGCCGTCAGGGCTTCCGGTGAATAGCGCATAAACAACTCTCCTGTGATTTCAATCCATCTATTTTATCGATACTTACTATCTTTCATCCATCTTATTTAGTGATGATAATGCCCGCCTGTGACAACCGTCACCCATTAATTATCAGGAATCAGGCAGGTTTTTATGTCTAAGCAAACACGCAATTCATCTCAGAAAACATTGGGCGAGCGCATCTTTCATGCCGTCGGCTTCGAGACGCTGGCCGTCCTGATCTCCGCCCCGGTCGCCGCATGGGCGCTGAATAAACCGATCTGGGAAATGGGCGCGCTGGCTATCATGTTGTCGACGACGGCAATGGTGTGGAACATCATTTACAACACCTTCTTCGACAAATTCTGGCCGGTGACCCGCGTGGTGCGAACGCTGAAAATCCGTATTGCTCACGCGCTGGGTTTCGAGGGCGGTTTCATTCTGATTGGCCTGCCGATTGCCGCGCTGTGGCTGGGTATCGGCCTGCTCGATGCGTTTATGCTGGAAATCGGGTTCTTCCTGTTCTTCCTGCCGTACACCGTGGCGTATAACTGGCTGTACGACACGGTGCGCCAGCGCTGGATGCAGCGCCGCGAAATGGTTCAGGATTGCCCGGCGAAGCATTAATTCCCGCTGACCTTCGTCCGGAAAAAGCCCGCAGACATTTTCTTTGTTTGCGGGCTTTTTGTCGGTTATGGTTTTGTCACGCAGACAAAAGGGAAGCAGAAATGAAAACGTTAGGGCTGATTGGCGGCATGAGCTGGGAATCCACCGTGCCGTATTACCGGATGATTAACGAACACATAAAACAACAGTTGGGCGGATTA
Organism: Rahnella contaminans; assembly: GCF_011065485.1. Lineage (NCBI taxonomy): Bacteria > Pseudomonadati > Pseudomonadota > Gammaproteobacteria > Enterobacterales > Yersiniaceae > Rahnella > Rahnella contaminans. The sequence goes on along the minus strand of NZ_JAADJS010000001.1, from coordinate 1,793,056 downwards.
CACTCGGCCAAACTGTTCCTCTACAGCGTCGATTTCTACGAGATTGAAAAGCTGCAAATGGCCGGTGACTGGCAGCAGGCGGGCGAACTTCTTGGCAACGCGGCCCGCTCGCTGGCGCGCGCCGGGGCTGATGTCATTGTGGTCTGCACGAATACGATGCATAAAGTGGCCGGTGATATTGAGCGGATTGGCGGCCTGCCGTTGCTGCACATTGCCGATGCTACCGCCGGAAAAATCAAAGCGCACGGGCTGAAGAAAATTGGCCTGCTGGGCACGCGTTTCACCATGGAACAGGATTTTTACCGCGGACGTTTACAGGAACTGCATCAGATTGATGTCGTGACGCCGGATGCCGGTGACCGCGAAATCATCCATCGGATCATCTACGAAGAGCTCTGTCTGGGGATTATCCGGGACGACTCACGCGAGGAATACCGGCGGATTATTGCCAGCCTGGAACAGCAGGGCGTGGAAGGCATTATTTTCGGCTGTACCGAAATCACCCTGCTGGTCGGCGCTGAAGACGCGGACGTTCCCGTTTTCGATACGACTGCCATTCACGCGCTGGCAGCGGCCGAGTTCGCCCTGAAAGACCATTAACCGGCGTCAGGATCCTGACGGCGTAATGACTGTTTCGCCACCAGCATCATCGGTTTACCGGCCAGCATCAGCCAGGCTGGTAACATCACGATACACAGCAGCGGCAGCAATTTAAGCCCCGGTACCACGGCGGCAGCCATAAACAGGCTGAGCCAGCCATCGCGCGTGACCACTAAAACCATGCCCATCACGGCGCAGGAAACGGTGACCGCTGCCGGCACATCCGGGGCATATTGATGCAACATCAGACCCAGTGAAACCCCGACGAACACCGCCGGGAAAATACGCCCGCCACGAAAACCGCAGGCCGCCGCGACCACTAACGCCGCCAGCTTGGTAAGCGTGATCGCCAGCAGCGGCCCCATCTCAAACAGCTGATTCGAATGCGCCAGCTCCTTCATCTCATCAAGCCCTTTGAACAGCGTGATTTCTCCGCCAATCAGCGCCAGCAGCCCGAGCACAAACCCGCCGAGACCCAGCCGCAGCACAGGATTCTGGATACTGTTAAACAACCGGTGCATATGCGGAAAGAGCCAGACGGCGAGCATCCCCAGCGCAATCGCAATTAACACGACCACCGAACCGCTGAAAATATCAATCAGCCGTGAGCTGTCATAAGCCGGAATGGTCAGCGAGAAGTCAGGCTGGAAAAACTGATCGGTGGTAATCGCCCCCGCACCCGCGGCGAGCAGCGGCGCGAAAAGCCGGTCCCACAGCGGCACATCTTTATTGGTGCCCAGCGTTTGCGAGAAAATCAGCGCGGCGGCAATCGGTGTACCAAACAACGCGCCGATGGTTCCGGCGGCAGCCAGAATCACCCAGTCGGTGGTCGGTACTTTCGGCATAAACCGCGCGCCAAACGCGGCGGCCAGCGCAATGTTAATCACGGTAATCGGATATTCAGGACCGAGACTGACGCCCCCGGCCAGCCCGAGCATTAAGGCTAACGCCAGACCGGTCAGTGAACTGACTGCAACCGGCGCGCCAATCAGCGATTCGGTCGCCGGATCCGGCCCCGCGTGGCCCGGCATATATTTAATTAATGCGCCCACGCCGACCCCGGTCAGCGTCAGCATGAACAGCGTCCAGCTGGAGGACTGAGTATTCACATTTAAAACCGCAGGAATGTTTTGCCAAAGCAAAGTTTGTAACGCACCGGCAAGCATCATAATGGCGACCAGAATCAGGCTCGACAGCACGCCGATAATGATCGCAGGCAACGCAAAGGCCAGCATGAGTCTGGCGCGGGGATGAAACATGCAAGTATTTCCTTATTTTATAGTTTTGTTTGCCCTAATAGCTTAGATGAAACTCAGCAAGGTCTGTTTACCGGCGGTCGACATTATTTTGTGTGACATGCCGCATAAATGTGCGTTGGTTCAAAACTGCGTTGCAGCGTATAGCAATTACCGCTATTTTGCCCACACGAATCTGTAAGCTTTGCCCCGCTGGCAGGCTTTCGCCGGTCGTTAAGTGATGTGCAGCTTACATCAGCACGCCCGGCAGCGTACTCTTTAGCACAGCAACTTTTGCGCGGGTGTGCAGCATAACGAATTTACTTTTTGTGGAGAATAACATGACCAAATACTCCCTGGTGGGCGATGTCGGGGGCACCAACTGCCGCCTGGCGCTTTGCGCTTTGGACAGCGGTGAGATTTCTCAGTCGAAGACCTTTTCCGGGCTGGAATATGACAGCCTCGAAGCCACGGTTCGTGAGTATCTTTCGCAGCAGCAACAGGAAGTTGAGGATGCATGTATCGCGATTGCCTGCCCGATTACCGGCGACTGGGTTGCGATGACTAACCACACCTGGGCCTTCTCCATTGCGGAGATGAAGAAAAGCCTCGGGTTGAAACATCTGGAAGTGATTAACGATTTCACCGCCGTTTCCATGGCGATCCCGATGCTCAAAGAAGCGGATTTGCTGCAGTTTGGTGGCAAAAAAGCGCAGGACGGCAAACCGGCGGTGATTTACGGCGCGGGCACCGGTCTGGGGGTTGCGCATCTGATCCACGCCAACAAACAGTGGATGAGTTTGCCGGGCGAGGGCGGTCACGTTGATTTCGCACCAAACAGCGAAGAAGAAGACATTATTCTGGAACAGCTGCGCACCGAAATGGGCCACGTTTCTGCGGAACGCATTCTGTCAGGACCGGGGCTGGTGAATCTGTACCGCGCTATTGTGAAATCCGATAACCGCGTACCGGAAAACTTCAAACCTAAAGATGTCACCGAGCTGGCGCTGTCAGACGAAAACGTCGACTGCCGTCGTGCGCTGTCGTTATTCTGCGTCATCATGGGGCGTTTTGGCGGCAATCTGGCGCTGAACATGGGGACGTTTGGCGGTGTGTATATCGCGGGCGGGATTGTGCCGCGCTTCCTGGAATTTTTCAAAGCCTCCGGTTTCCGTGCGGCGTTCGAAGATAAAGGGCGTTTCAAAGATTATCTGATGGATATTCCGGTGTTTCTGATCACCCACGATCAGCCGGGATTACTGGGCGCAGGTGCCTATCTGCGTCAGTCGATTGGTTTGACGATTTAATGTTTACGGCCTCCCTTGTAAAGGGGAGGCCGTAACATCAGAACCGCATTAACTGCCTGAATTCCTTTACCTTGCTCCGGCTGACCGGCACTTCGAAATCCAGATCACTTAACCGCAAAATGTAGGTGTTGTTAAACCACGGCACAATCTCGCGGATTTTCGACAAGTTCACGCAATACGAACGGTGGCAGCGGAAAAAATGCTCTTCCGGCAGGCGGTTGCACAGTTCGGTGATATTCATCGGCATGGTGAATTCTTCTTTGCGGGTATACACCTGCGTCACCTTTTCCTGCGCGGCTGCGTAATAAATATCGTTAATGTCCGTCACGATAATGCGCTCATCTTTGATGAGATTAATGCTGTGGCTGACGCGCGGCGCGTTACTCGGCGCGGGCGCGGAAGCTTCCTGCTTATCCTGGCTGTCACGCTGAAAATGCGATTCGAGTTTTTGCAGCATCGTGACGATACGGGATTCGTGATACGGCTTGAGAATGTAGTCAAACGCTTCAATTTCAAAGGCTTCGGCGGCGTGTTCTTTGTAGGCGGTGATAAAGACAATGTAAGGCTTATGCGCAAATTTACTGATATTTTGCGCCAGCAAAACGCCGTCGAGCGAAGGAATGCTGATATCGAGGAAAATCGCATCGACTTCATTCGTTTGCAGATATTTCAGCACATCCAGCCCGTCATCGAATATCGCTTCAATTTTGATGCTGCTGTGCGTATTAATCAGATAACTCAGTTCTTCCTGAGCCGGTATTTCATCTTCGACGATAATGGCTTTCATGGAATATTCCCCGATGCGTTCGCCCGAAACGCGGGCGGCAGGTTAAATGCTTCAAAAAATGATAATTAGCGAACAGTAACTGCACGGGTCTTCCGCTTCAGGCTATTTTGCTCTCAAGGGCATTTGCCACTGCGGAAGAGGCCTTGGTGATTAAAAATGAAATATCCGTCCCCGGTTCAAGGCGGCGGATTGTCAGCCCCTGGCCGTATAACAGCGAAACGCGGTGATGCACATTTAGCAGGCCGATTTTATTGCCCGGCATTTCGTTGCGCTCAACGCGGTCAATGGTTTCCTGATTGATGCCGTGGCCGGTGTCTTTCACAGAAACCTTCACGCCGTCAGGCTGATGCTTCACTGAAATCACCACCACACCTTTTCCGCTGCACTTCTGGATCCCGTGGACAATAGCATTCTCCACCAGCGGCTGGATCAGCAGGCTGGGGATTTTCACCGAAATATCGTCATCAATGTCATAAATCACCGTCAGCTTGCTGCCAAACCGCGCCTGCTCGATGGCGATGTAATCCTGCACCTGATGCAGTTCCTTGCGCAGATCAATCAGCTCATCGTTCAGTTCCAGGTTATAGCGCAAATAGCGGGAGAGATTGATGATCAGCTGCCGTGCGACGTCAGGGCGGGCGCGAATTGAAGACGATATGGCATTCAGTGCGTTAAACAGAAAATGTGGGTTAATTTTACTTTGCAGGGCGCGCATTTCAGCTTTATTCGCCATCTCACGCAGCTGCTCGGTGCGCGAAACTTCCATCTGCGTCGACATAATTTGCGACAGCCCGATCGCCATGACTTTCAGGGAATAGGTTATTCGGTGCGGGTCGCAATAATAGATTTTCAGGGAACCGGTCACTTCGCCTTTTTCCCACAGCGGGATAATAATCAGCGAGTGAATTTGTGGTGTGCGGTGCATCTCGTCGTTATTTTTGACGGTAATCTGGCCGCTTTCCAGCGTAGCCTTGGTGATCTCGCTGAGCGCTTCGTGGCCGATATTGTATTCTTCCGCACCCGTGCCGACGTACGCAAGAATGTTCCTGGTATCGGTAATAGCGACGGCATCGGCGTCGATATCATCGCGGATAATCCGGCAGATGCTGTCTAACGATTCAGCATTGATATTCCTGAAGTAGGGCAGCGTTTTATTGGCGATATCCAGCGCGAGCCGCGCCTGCCGGGCAGCAATAACTTCTTTTTCATCCTCGACGCTTTGCACCAGAATCACGATAAGGCCAATCGAACTGGCACCGAGGATCAGCGGCGCGGCGATATTCATCACGATATCCAGCCCGAGCGAAAACGGCCGGGCCATCAGTAAAATCAGGATCATGGTCAGCGTTTCGCACAGCATGCCGGCCAGAATACCGACTTTCCAGTGCAGTGCTTTTTTGACTTTTTTATTGATATAGCCGGAAAGAAAACCGGCGGTAATACTGGTGATCAGACACGGAATGGACGTCGGCCCGTGAATGTCGATAAGAAAACGGTGAGTACCCGAAATCACGCCGGTAATAATACCGACCCACGGCCCGAACAGAATGCCGCCGGACATAATGGCGATAGTCCGCACGTTAATCAGCGAGCCTTCAACGTTTATCCCCGAAAGTGTGCCGAAAATCGCAAACAGCGAGAAAATCGCGGTGACCGCCGCCAGTTCCAGCGCCGTATGATTATCATTTTCTTTGTGCAGCAGTTTACGGAACAGCGGGGTACGCGTGAGGAAGAACAGACAGATGAGCATCAGCGCCGCACGGTCAAAGACCGCCAGCAGCATATCAAACATGTGAGGCATGGTGATTTCTCTGCACAGTAATACATATCTGTGCCAAATGGATTCAGCCGTTATTATAAATAAAAGGTCAGAGATTCACCACCAAAGGACGGAATGCGGTCCGGTTCAGGTCCAAAACGCTATCTAAAAATGGAGAACAGCCAGAAATGATCTCGTTATCAACGCCGCGGCTTATCATGCAGCCAATCCAGACTGACGACTGGGCGTTCTTTTTGCGGTTGTACCAGACGCCGGAAGTCATGCGTTTTATCGGCGATATCGAAACGCCCGCGCAGGTTCACAGCCGTTTTGAGCAGCGTCTTGGCAACTGGGATCGTTACTGCGATTTCTGGCTCTGCCTGCTGATCCGCGAAAAAGAAACCGGCGCGGCGGTGGGGCTGACCGGATTTTTCCCCGACTGGCGTCCGTATCAGCAGGGCGAAGTGGGCTTCATTCTGGCACCGGAACATCAGCGCAAAGGCTATGCGGTCGAGTCATTACGCGAAGTATTAAATTTTGCTTTCGACCAGTGCGGATTCCACCGTTTGCAGGCCAACGTGCTGGAAGGTAACGACGCATCGCGACGCGTGCTGGAGAAATGTGGTTTTCAGTATGAAGGAAGGCTGCGTGACAGCTACCGCATTGGCGACGAATGGAAAAATGACTGGCTGCTGGGGCTGCTTGCCAGCGATACGCGCCTTTAGTTAAAGATCTTAGCTAAAAACTTTAGTTAAAAAAATGTTGCTCAATCTCTCGACAGATTTTTTCCTCTGCGATATGTTCGTTGAAGGCCGCAACGCGGCCAGCGTCGCTCGGACGGTCCGGGCGCTTACGTATCCCAGAGGAAATTATGGCTGATTCCAGTTCACCCCGTCGTTTTTCGCGCATTGATCGTCTTCCCCCTTATGTTTTCAACATTACTGCTGAGCTGAAAATGGCTGCACGCCACCGTGGCGAGGACATTATCGATTTCAGTATGGGGAATCCTGACGGCCCGACACCGCCGCACATCGTGGAAAAGCTGGTGCAGGTTGCACAGCGTGAAGACACGCACGGTTACTCGACATCCCGCGGCATTCCGCGTCTTCGCCGGGCGATTTCCCGCTGGTATGCCGACCGCTATCAGGTTGAAATCGATCCGGAAAGCGAAGCTATCGTCACCATCGGGTCGAAAGAAGGGCTGGCGCATCTGATGCTGGCGACGCTCGATCACGGTGATACCGTTCTGGTGCCAAACCCAAGTTATCCGATCCACATCTACGGCGCAGTGATTGCCGGTGCGCAGGTGCGCTCCGTGCCGCTGGCGGAAGGTGTGGATTTCTTTGCCGAGCTGGAAAAAGCCATTCGCGAAACCATTCCGCGACCGAAAATGATGATCCTCGGTTTCCCGTCGAACCCGACGGCGCAATGCGTGGAACTGGATTTCTTCGAGCGCGTGGTGGCGCTGGCAAAACAATACAACGTACTGGTGATCCACGACCTGGCGTATGCCGATATCGTGTATGACGGCTGGAAAGCGCCGTCGATCATGCAGGTGCCGGGCGCAAAAGACATCGCGGTGGAATTCTTCACACTGTCCAAAAGCTACAACATGGCGGGCTGGCGTATCGGCTTTATGGTCGGCAATCCTGAGCTGGTCAGCGCGCTGGCGCGTATCAAGAGTTATCATGATTACGGCACATTTACCCCGTTGCAGGTGGCGGCGATTGCGGCGCTGGAAGGCGACCAGCAATGCGTGAAAGACATTGCCGAACAATATCGTCAGCGCCGAAACGTGCTGGTGCGCGGGCTGCACGAAGCGGGCTGGATGGTGGAAAATCCGAAAGCGTCGATGTACGTCTGGGCGAAAATCCCGCCTGCGTATGCCCACTTAGGCTCGCTGGAATTCGCCAAACGTCTGCTGGCGGATGCGAAAGTCTGCGTGTCGCCGGGCATTGGTTTCGGTGATTACGGCGATACCCATGTGCGTTTCGCGTTAATCGAAAATCAGGATCGCATCCGTCAGGCGGTGCGCGGCATTAAAGCGATGTTCCGCGCCGATGGCCTGCTGGCACCGAAAAAAAACGGTAACGAACCGCCGGCTGAATCTGAATAATTTTCTGACGCGTTAAAAGCGGAAAACATCAAAGCCAGTCATCTGAGGTGACTGGCTTTTTTATTCACTCTTTTTATTAACGGCTCTTTGTTTAACGGATGTCAGCAGGTGAACAGCCAAACCGCTCGCGAAAACGCAGGGAAAACCGCGAACTGGCGCGATAGCCGCACGCATCGGCGATTTGTGACAGGCTCCAGCGCGTGGTTTGCAGCAGGGTCATGGCGTGATGCATGCGGATATCCTGCAACAATGTCCGGAAGCTGATTTGCTCTTCCACCAGCCGCCGCCGCAGCGTGGCTTCACTCATAGCCAGTTGCTGGCTGGCGCTGGCGGCGGTCCAGGCAAATTCCGGCGCGGAAGCCAGCAGCGTGGTCAGCCGGGTGCCCAGCGGTTCACCGGCGCGCGGCATGAATAAAATTCCGCGCTCCGCCAGTGCGATCAGCACGCCGGTCAGACGGTTTTGCTGCACCGCCGTGCTGGCCGGATTTTTCAGACCGTGCAGACAATAATCCAGCGTTTCCTGTAATTCATCGTCCAGCGGTACGATCTGAAAGCCGTTAAGCGGCGTGAGGGGCGACAGAAGCGGGGCGTTATCGCGGTAAAACCCGGCGATCAGCGCAGGCGAAAACCCGAGAAACAGCGACGAGAAAATCCCGCTTTCTGCACTGACGGTTTTGCTGACGTGCGCCTGCGTATGTTGCGAAATCACCATCAGATGCGGCGTGTTTCCCAGCTTCACCGGCGCGTCGTGCTCCTGACTCAGCGTCAGTTGCCCGGAATTCACCCGCAGCAGCGATGGCTCGAAAAACCGGAAACTGGACACCTGATGCGGCTGTTGCAGATAAGGCCGCGCCAGCGAAAAAAGCCGGTCGTGGATGACCGGCAGTTGGTTTGGCAGAAGATTTTCTGCATTGCTGCGACCTTCAGAGGGCATAGTTTCTCCTGCCAGAGGGCATTACTTCACGTCCGGATTTAAGGTGTAAGTCCCGGTCAGGCTGGCCTGTGCCAGAACGTGGCCTTCGATAGCGGCCAGCACATCCGGGCCGTAGAATTTATCCTGTAATTCCAGTGAAGGAATATCCAGTGCATACAGCGTAAACACGTAGTCGTGCGCAATTTCATCATTCCACGGCGGGCAGGCACCGTCGTAACCGTAGTAATCGCCGCCCATATTTTCGTCGTCGCCAAACCACGCGGTATAACCGTTGATGCCATGACGCATTCCGGCTTCAGCGGGCAACGCCGGTTTACCTTTTGGCGTCACGCTGTCGCTGTGGCTGCCTTCGGCAATCTCACGGGTATCAGCAGGAATATCCACCAGCAGCCAGTGGAACAGATCGATACGCGGCAATGATGCGGAAACCACCTTGCCTTCCTGATTCACGTCGTCCGGACGGCCCGGCACATGCGGATCCACACAAACCAGCGCAAACGAACGGGTGTTTTCCGGTACGTCGCTCCAGGCTAAGTGCGGGTTACGGTTGGAGGAAAGCGCCAGGTGGTTTTGTGCATCCTGAACGGCAAATGCCAGCTCGCCCGGCATCGGTGCGCCGTTCTCAAAATTCTGACTGATCAATTTCATTGGAAAATCCTCTGCATGTCATTGGACTGGGGTATGGAGAGATTCTATCGCGATGCGCTTCCGGCAGGATGACATATCCCGTCAGATTATTCACTTTTCCCGTCATAATGACCGGAAGGGTGAGTCCTGCGGTCTTCATAAAGTCTGCGTATTTATTTCCTATACTCATTTTTCGTGCCGATGGTTCCCTGATACTTATCTCCGGACAGGAAACGATTTATGAAAACCCGTTATTCGCTTTCCCAGATAAGCCTGCACTGGGCGACGTTACTGATGATTATTCTGACCTACGCCGCCATGCTGACCCGCGATTATTTCCCGGAAGATAATCAGCCGCTGGTGCGATTGCTGCATTTCAATTTCGGGATTTGCGTCTGGCTGCTGATGTGGGTGCGCATTTTCCTGCGCACGCGAAATACCACGCCGGCCATCACGCCGCCGCTGCCGCGCTGGCAGATTGCGGCGTCTCACGCCGTACACGCTGTTTTGTATCTGCTGTTTCTTTCGCTGCCGGTGCTCGGCGTGCTGACGCTGGAATTTGGCGGGCGCGACTGGGTTTTGTTTGGCTGGCAGGTGCCGCAGTTTATCTCGCCGGATCCTTCTGCGCGCCGCACGGTACGCACGGCCCATGAATTCCTGGCGAACTGCGGGTATTACCTGATTGGCTTACACGCGCTGGCGGGGATTTATCATCACTATTTTCGCAAAGACGATACCTTTACGCGGATGCTGCCGGGAAAATAGTCCGGGGGAATGCAAATGCGGGAAGCTTCACCGGCAGGGCGTCTGCCGGTGAAGAAATCAATCAGTCGTTATCGCTGTTGTAGTGGATCACCCGACGCTTGCCGTCGATCTGCACGTCTGCCCATTTCCGTTGTACAGGCCTGACCTCACCGTTGCGCAGCGCCTGAATCAGCGCGTCTTTATCCTTCCCTTCATACAGATAAAGCTCTCCGGTTTGTGCCCATTTTCCGGCCTGACGGGCGAAAATCCGGCAGTTGATGGACGGCGTATCAAACGTATTACAGAAGAAAATTTCTTTCTGCTTATCGTTGTTCAGATCCAGCGTATTGATGATGCATGCGCCTTCTAAACTCAGACAATCGCGCAGGGTACTTCGGTAATTCTCTAGCTCAGGCAGGCTTTTCCACCAGGAGTCATCCGGCTGCGATGCGCCTTTGGCCAGGAGGATCTGTTTTTTCGCGTCTTCAATGCGGTAGTTTTTCGCGGCATTTTCAGCCTCTTTAACGCTGTAAGCCCCCCAGCGGGAAGTTTGCGCCATCATGTTTTTCAAGGACGCCTGCAATCGTGGATCCCGGGTGAACGCCGGATTCTCCTGGAGTTTCACCAGCGCCTCATTCCCCCGTCGGCCGGTGTCGAAACGCAGCAGATTCAGTGAGAGATCTTTAGCCTGCGTTTTCCCGCTGTCCAGCCGCGCAATCTGGCTATTCACGCTGATGCGGTAAGGATCCAGCAGCGGGCTGTTGCAGGCAATCACCAGTAAAACCACCAGCAGCGACAGTGGTTTGTTGAACTGCGTAATGCGCGGCAACCAGTCCGGGCGCTTATCGATAACGGAAAAACTGTAGCAAACCGACGCGATCAGCGTGACGACAATAATCTGCATCGCCCAGATCCGCGACGGCGTCCAGCCGTATTGCGACACGCGCAGACCGGTGGCGTACAGCGCCAGCGCGGCATACACCGGCAGCAGCAAAATCGCGGCGTTGACCATCAGGCGGATGGCTCGCGGATAAGGCTTCACCGGGCTGTCAGTTTCCCGCACCACATTTACCAGGATCAGCACGCTCAGCGCCATGGTGGTCAGCAGACTTGCCGCCGACCACGCCTGAGACAGCGCGTTCAGGCCGGTAAACGGCAGCGCAAACAGGAAAATCAGCGCGATAAACGCCACCAGCGGCAACAGACCTTTCAGGATAAAACGGATGATGTTGCGCGTCGTGTTCATCAGCGAAGGCTGGGTGCGGCAGGTGACAATGCTGATGCCCAGAAGCACGCCGTAAAGCAGCCAGCCGACCAGCGGCGTATCGTAAAACAACTGGTGGAAGTATTCGATGCCGATCAGCCGGAACAGTGCCGCCCACAGCGCGACCACCGCAACGGCCAGCAGCATCAGCAGCACCGTTAACATCACGCACAGAATATTCTGGCTGTAACAGGCCGCCAGATGGATGTAGCGGTAGCGCGTCTCCGGCGGGAAAGCCTGAACCTGAAGCCACGGCAAAATAAAGAACGTCAGTAACCCCAGCGACAGCTGGAATGGAACAAGAATGCTGTCCGTCATATTTGCAAAAATATTACTTTTTGCCCATGCCGCCAGCCCGGCCAGCAGCAGGGTGAAGACGATAATACTTGCCCAGAACCGGCCGTCTTTCAGCCGCGTAACCGCCAGCGAAATCAGCACCGGTAATACCAGTGCCATAGTTTGCCCGTAAATATTATGCGTAAAGCGAATCAGCGCGGGCGTTTCCGGGGCAGAGAAAAAGAAATACAGCAACAGGCCCTGCAACAGGCATATCGCCATGATAAAAGCACGTGCGGGCGAAGGAACAGGGGGCATTGCGCTTCCTGCCCGGTTGAACTGAGGCATCCGTGACTCTCCAAAGTGTAAGGGGACATGATCAGAAAATTCTTGCCAGTGTAGAGAATTCCGCGGCTGAGTGCAGAAAACTCTTCTCCGGACGGTACTGGCAATTTTGTGAGCCTCACCGCATAACTGGCAAAATCAGCGGCAGTCACTAGGCTTAAATATTGGATGGAGAATTTCGAGGTGAAAATGGCTGAACACGAACTGAAAGAAAAACGCATTGAAATCGTTAAGAATTTCTACGCCAAACTGGATCAGGCGGATGCTTCATTGTTAGATCTCTTTGCTGAAGACGTCGTGCTGTTCTTCCCGAAATTTGGTACCGCCCAGGGTAAATCGTCATTGGGAGAGCTGGGCAAACGTTTTGCGCTGGAGATAGACAAAATTCAGCATATTCAGGATGCTTTCGCCTTTCTGAGTGATGGCGACACGATTGTGCTGGAAGGACAGATGCGCGGCGTGATGCAAAACGGCGACCGCTGGCCAACGTCAGAAGCGGGGCGTCATCATTTCTGCACGGTGTTTGTGTTCGAGGATTTACTGATAAAACGGGTCAGTATTTATCTGGATCCGGACTTTAATCTTGAGGACAAAAAGCGCGTCAGCAATTACCGCCAGACAGTGAAAGCTGAACCATCTTAAAAAAGAAGGGAAGTGGCTTCAACCCGCCACTTCCCTTCGCAACTCCCCTCCATTATCAGGAATCGGTGGGGACAACGCTGTTTTTGTAGCGTTGCAGGATCGGAGAATTGATATCCGAAGGATTCTGCAACTGCCACAGATTGCGGTCGATACCATCATTCACCAGATAAATTACACCCGACTCAATGGCCGACATCAGGCACAACATCACCGGTTCGTTGGTGGTGTAACCGAGTTCGCCTTCCAGCAGACGCTGGTAATCGATAAAGCGGAACACCCCGGCCTGCACTTCATACGACAGGATTGTTTTGCTGGTATTTACCGATGACAACACTTCCCCGGTATTGACGTCGACCGCGCGCAGGTTCACCGCAATCTGATCCAGCTGATACTGCGTGCTGGCGCCAATGCCGAAATAACGTGCCCCGATCCCGCCTGATTTCACATTGCTTTCATAGCCAATAATCGAGCCTTCAATCAGGATATTCGCGGCCACCAGAGAGGAAAGCGGGCGCTGGTTATTGATGGCGACGCTGCCGTTATCCTGTGCGGCACGGATAATTTTGCGTTCATTGAGCAGGTTTTGCAGACCCTGACGTTCCAGAGGAATAAACCATTTCGAATCTTTCAATGCGGAAACCAGCATGGCCGTGGCGCTCTGCGGTACTGCCGTCGAGAAGTTACTCGCCGGATACGGTTTGAACTGGCCCGTTTCATCCTGAATATTGTAAACCGAGACAAAAATTCGCCCTTGGGGTGACGGGAGATGCGTCAGATCCGTATAACTTTGTGCTCTCGGCAATAACGTGGGTTTGGCGGCTTCTTTCGGTGCTGCTGTGAGGCACCCGCTCAGCACAAAAACTGCGATGAGTAATAAATAGCTGCGCATGATGTTGTTCCTGTTTTTATTGGTCATCGGAATCAGTTAGTCGTTGCAGACAAACCCTGAACCTGAATAGTGGAAATTTTGCCGGTTTTGCGGTCAGTGACATTCATCACCAGCTGCCCGTCGGTATTCTGGATATCCACAATAAAGTCCTGTGTCACCAGCCGCCCCGGTTTCCCCTGATTCACGTTACCCATCAGGCTGCCCAGTAATTGCGACTGGATAGACGCGGTAAAGTTATCCAGCGCTGAAGTACTGGACGTGCCGAAATCATACGCATCGGGGTCTTTATACGAGTTTTGCGCCTGCGCCTCATTGAGCAGAAACGCGCCATTATTCGGGTTGCCGCCGAAATTCGGGTTGATGAACTGGAAAACCATATTGCCGCCCCAGGACAACGGGGACGCCGTCAGCAATGCCAGCAGCATCACCGAACGCGGGACAGAGACTGGAATATTCACGATGCTCTCCTTAAAAGAGGCTGTGCATTAAAATTCGTCATGGGCAAGATCCCCGGTGCCAAGTAGTGCTTTGTCTAGCTGCCGCCGTGATAAGGCTTCCGTGACCCCGGCAATGGCGGTATCGATGTCCTTATTAAAATTGCGACGGTTCGGAAACAGCAGAGTCTGATACAAGGTGTCCTGACCTATTTTTATGGTGATCCAACTGCCCCAGCGGGCGCTGGGTCTTTCTGAAATAGTGATCGTTTCCGGGTAGTTCTGATCCCAGCGGTCGGTAAAACCACGGTAAAAATCGTGACCCACCGACGTCACCGTGCGGTCGGTAATCAACCCCGGATCCCGTACATCAGCGGCCTGGACATGTACGCAGGTAGCACAAAGCAGCGCCAGCCAGAGCCAGAACGATTTCATACAAGGAGTCATGATGTCAGCGCTTGAGATTGTCGTTAGCCCAGGAAGCCGCCTGAGTACGGTTCTTGACGGAAATTTTCCTAAATAAATTATAAAGATGCGTTTTGACGGTGTTCTCGCTGATAAACAGCAGACGTGCGATTTCCGTGTTCGACGCGCCAACACGTAACTTATTCAGGATCTCTTTTTCACGGTGGGTCAGACCGGTGTCTTCACTGTGAAGATGGCGGAAAGCGCCGGACTGATTGATCAGATAGCTGGCGAACCCCTGAGAGAAATAGCATTCCCCGCGGATCACGCTTCTGATACCTTCCACCAGATGCTCTTCATCGGTCGAAAGATAAAAAACGGCGCTGATCCGTGGCCAGGTTTCGATTTCACGGAAATGATAATTATCGGGCGTATTCAGCAGCAGTAACTTTACGCTGCTGTGATACCGGTTAATGGCTGACTGCCAGGATTCAATGGTCCTGCGGTCCGCTTCCATCATATCGAAGAGAATTAATGTCTCCTGAAGATATTGATCGTCCAGAGACTTATGAATATTGTGCAACCGGGTATTAACGTAAAGTTGTTGTTTTAATTGCTGCAATAAAGCGCTGGCTTGTAATGATGGTTTGGTCACTAATAAAAGAATATTATTATTGATTGCTGCTTCATTACTCATAATGAAACCCTGCCCTGATTTATTATCGCCACAGCCGGCCAATGCCTGACAATTAAAACAGGCATAAAATAGACTGTGATTTTATTTTGCTAAATCTATAGCTGTATGTTTGCTGTGTATATCTGAAAACTGAAAATATACGCAACCTGAGGCACATAATATTTCAGGTCGTTTTATGTGCGGTACAGACTCAATTTAGCTTTTGGTTTCCCTTACGCAAGGCTTATTTATGTTTCAAAATGTAACGTAAAATGTATAAAATTTTCTTAATGTATTGTATTAATTTTTCAGCGCCCAGCTTAAAGAGAATTTAAGTAATGAACTTACACAATCTTAACGTTCGTCCTTGTTAAGGCTGCGAATTTAAGGATTACTTAACGCAAATATCCCTCCGGAAACTGCAACGGTCTGCATGATTCATCGTGAATAAACCCATTATCAGCCTGTCATACATTTGATTTAGCTTAGGTGAGGCAGTGCAAAAGCCCTTTTGCGGCCAGATAACGCGGGGTGAAGCAAGCTGAACAGGAGCTTTACGGGCAATGTTAAGGGTTGGAAATGTGCGAAAGATCTCTTTTATGGCCGAATGCGTGTCAGTATTTTATTAAGAATAGTTGCATTTGTGTGATTATTTGGCCGGCTATTTTTTAGCACTTTAGGATTAATGCCATGGGGTAGATTAGCCGCGCTGACCTTTTACTTAAATGTTCTGGTCAATCCGCATGAGAAGTACATCCTCATACTTTTTGATGAAGCTGGAAATTAAAATACGACGTGCGGGTGAGTTTCTTATTCGGATGAAACACCATAATCAATTCGTCAGCAGCAATAAAACCGGCGAGCTTATTATCAGGCGTCGGGTTTAAAAAGGTGACGAAATGAAGAAGACATTACTGACCCTGGCGTTACTTTCCATATCCTGGGTCGTTCACGCACAACAATCTGACATGGGTTACTCAGATTTAAATTCTGACAGTCCGGATCAGTATTTTGCTGGCGCGAGAAATTCATCAGGGAATTCATCAACGATTTACCAGAACGGTAACAGTAATGTGGCCTATACGAATCAGACGAGTTCCGGCAGTTCAAGCGTTATTCGTCAGATAGGTACAGAAAATACCGCGGTGGTAAATCAGAGAGGTAATGGGAATAACGCTGATATTTCCCAAAGCGGCAGCGATAATTTTGCCTACATATCGCAAAGCGGCGGCGGGGATGCATCCATTACGCAACAAAATTTTGGCAATACGGCTTACATTCTGCAAAAAGGCCGGAGTGTGACGGAAATTCGCCAGAATGGTACGAACCAGAGCAGCGGTGTCGTACAAAACTCGTCAGGAATGGCGATTAGAGTGACACAGCATTAGCAAACATACGTTCTTATGACATGACATCCGATATTAAACCAATGGGGTAGCATCATGAAACTTTGGAAAATTGTGGCAGTCTCCGCTTTAGTCGTCAGTGGCAGTGCATTTGCAGGTGGTGGTTACGGTGGGGGCGGTTCTGGCCCATCCGGTCCGTCCACTCCTCCGTCAACAGTACCCACATTCTCGACGACTCAGTGGAACTCTGAAATCCAGATCTATCAGGAAGGTAACGGTAACTATGCCAATGCTGACCAAAGCGGGGTTAAGAATTCACTGACCGCTATTAATCAGAATGGCTACAAAAATGCCGCAACCACGTCTCAAACCGGTGATAAGAGCCTGATCAGCATTATTCAGAAAAATGGCGGTCTTAACACGGCTAACGTGAACCAAAGCGCCGATCAGAGCCAGGTTCTGGTATCTCAGTCTGGCTGGGCCAACTTGTCTCAGAACAGTCAGAGTGCCAATGGCAGCCTGACCAGTGTGACTCAGGTAGGCACTTCAAACGTGGCTTATACTAACCAGCACTAAGCCTGCGCGCGAAATGAAAAACAGGGCACGAGCCCTGTTTTTTTTCGACTGGATCCAGAGGATAAATGTGATGCACTTACTTCTGATTGCTGCCGTAATGTCCAACCAGCTCTGGTTTGATACCCATAATGACGCCCAAACCTACACGGTAACGCCGATGGTCAGCCTCACCAAAGCCTGCGCTTGTCAGGTGGCGGTGTCCGTTTCGCAGGAAAGCACCGCCGGAACCAGCACCAGCCGCCAGAGCCAGAACATGAATCTTTCCGCCAGCCAGGCGCAACCGCTCGGGCAAATGCGTTTTGCCGTCAGACCCGGTGGGAAAACGCAAATCATGATTACGGTTACGGACGGCGATAAACTGCGGCTGGAAAAACAGCTAACGCTGCCCAATGACGCATAGCGGTTAACATATAGAGCAGACGGCGTTTTAACGAGTCAGACCGCCAGACTGTCGTAGCCTTTGCGGCGATAATTGAGGGCGGAAATGCCCCAGAACACCACAAAAATTGCCACGGCGGCATACCCGACGCTGCCCATATTGTCATTGAGTTCTCCGACAACGCGCCAGAATGCGCCGTGCAAATCCAGCTTGTCCGCCATCAGCCCGAGCGCTTCCAGCCCGCCGATAAACAGGGCGATAAATACGCTGGTGGCTGTAATAGTCATATTGTAATAGAGCTTGCGAACCGGTTTATCAAACGCCCAGCCGTACGCGCCCACCATGACAAAATTGTCGAGCGAGTCGACAAGTGCCATGCCGCTGGCGAACAGCGCCGGGAAAATCAAAATACTCCAGACGGACATCCCGGAAGACGCGCCCGCCGCGGAAATGCCCAGCAGACCGATTTCCGTGGCGGTATCAAACCCCAGCCCGAACAAAAATCCGACCAGATACATCTGCCAGCTTTTATTCACCAGATTAAATGCGAAACTGAAAATCCGGCTCATGATGCCGCCCTGAACCTGATTCAGCTCTTCTTTATCTGAGAAAGTCTGCCCTTGTTTAACTTTCTGAAAACGACGATATACATCCCGCAAAATCAACGCATTCAGCAGCGCCATCATCAGTAAAAACAGTGCAGAAATCAGCGTGCCGAGGGTGCCGCCATAATCATGCAGCCAGCCGATTTTATTGCCGAAAACCAGCGATGTGGCGGCGATCGCCACACAGGCCAGCACCACAATGCTGGAATGCCCGAGTGAGAAAAATGCCCCGACCGCCACCGGCCGCTGTCCCTGTTGCATCAGCTTGCGGGTCACGTTATCGATAGCCGCAATGTGATCCGCATCGACCGCGTGCCGCAAGCCATAGCCGTAAGCCAGCAACGCCGCTGCCATCAGTGCCGTATGATGGCGAAACACCAGAAATGCCCAGGCCCAGGCCAGTAAATTGATGACCACCAGTCCGGTTAAAAGCCAGGAAGCGCGGCGGTGTGTGTGGAAAATGTCACGGCTAATCATGGGGATCCTTATTGTTTTGATAAAGAAGTTGAAACAGAAGCTGAAACAGAAGCAGAAATAAAAGAAGAGAACTGAAGGCGCGCACAGGCGACCACCGCCTGACCCAGCGCCAGCCCGCCGTCACCGGCCGGGACGTTTTGCGGCATCAGCACCCGCAAGGGCGACAGATGATGGTGCAAACGCTGGCGCAGCAGGCGGTTATGCAAAACACCGCCGCCGAGTGCAACGGTACGGATACCGGTGCGGGCACAATGAAAACGGGCGAGGGCGGCAAAACCCTGCGCGAGGGCGTCATGAAAAGCGAAAGCCCGTGCAGCAGGCGGTGCCTGCCAGGCGAGCCACTGCTGCCAGAAAGTGGCTAAATCCAGAAATACGCCACCGGATGTATGGCACAGCGGGAGCGTAACCGGATGCGAAATGCCTTCCGCGCGGTGAGCCAGTGCTTCAAGCCGGCAGGCGGCTTCGCCTTCCCAACTCAGCTGCGCCGGTGCACAGCCGAGCGCGGCAGCGACGGCATCAAACAGTCGCCCGCAGGAAGACGCCAGCGGCGAATTCACTCCGGCGGCGATGGCTTTCGACAACGGCAGCCACGGGTGTTCATCCAGCACGCGCGATTCGTGCAGCGACTGCCAGCCGGGCACGAAAGCCTGCCACTGTGCCAGCAAATTGCGCCACGGTTCACGCGCCGCGCGGTCGCCACCGGGCAGCGCTACGGCAGGTAAACCTCCTAAATGTTCGCAATGCAGATAATCCACCTGCAAACATTCACCGCCCCACAGCGTGCCGGTTTTGCCTGCCGGAATGCCGTAACCCAGCCCGTCCAGCGCCAGCCCGATGACTTTTCCGCCGTCCAGCGGCCAGCCGTTTTCTGCCAGACACGCCGCGAGATGCGCGTGATGGTGAAATACATCAACCACCCGTATTCCGTGGCTTTCTGCCTGAACGTGGCTGACATAAGCAGGATGCGCATCGCGGGCAATCGCCACCGGCGTGCATTCATAAAGCTGCCGGAAATGCTCCATGGCCTGCTGTTGCTGGCGGGCAATATCGCCGTCAGCCAGCGATCCGAAATGCGCGCTGAGAATGGCCTGATTGCCGCGTACCAGACAAAACGTATTTTTGAGGTCGCCGCCCAGCGCCAGCACTGGCGGCTGGGTGTTGAAACCGGCGGGCAGTGGCAGCGCATCCGGCACAAAACCTCGCGCACGACGCAGAACTTCGGTGCCCTGCGGTGTCAGGCGAACCAGCGAATCGTCGGCGCGCTGAACGATGTCGCGGTTATGCAACAGGAAGACGTCGGCAATTTTGCCGAGCTGACGAAGTGCATCGTCATTGTTTAAAACCGGCGCACGCCCTGCCGCATTCCCTGACGTCATCACCAGCGGGGTGCCGCAGGCCTGCATCAGCAAATGATGCAACGGCGTAAACGGCAGCATCAGCCCGACTTCATCCAGCTCCGGCGCCACCGCCGCGCACAAAGGCGACGTGGTGCTTTTTGCCGTCAGCACAATCGGCGCGGCAGGCGAACTCAGAAGCTCCCGCAACGCAAACTGCGGACTGTCGTCACTGCATTGCGCCAGCCAGCCGATATCCGGCAGCATTACCGCCAGCGGTTTTGACGGGCGATTTTTGCGTTCCCGCAGCCGCATAACTGCATTCTGTTGCGTGGCATCGCATGCCAGATGAAAACCGCCCAGCCCTTTGATCGCAACAATTTCACCCGCCTGCAATGCGGCCACGGCGTAGCTGAGCGCTGCATTTCCCTGCACCCGCGTTTCGCCGTTTTGCCGCGTGGCGCGCACTTGTGGCCCGCAGTCCGGACAGGCGACCGGTTGTGCGTGAAAGCGCCGGTCGGCCGGGTTTTGATATTCCCGCTGACATTCCGGGCAGAGCATGAATTCCGCCATGCTGGTGGAAGGACGGTCGTAAGGCATGGCGCGGATCAGCGTAAAACGCGGACCGCAGTGCGTGCAGTTGGTAAAGGCATAGCCGAAACGGCGGTCGCCGCGGCGGGTGATTTCCTTCAGACATTCCGGACAGGTCGCCGCATCGGGTGCCACTTGCGTGTCCATCTGGCTCTGGCGGCTGGGCGTGATGGTGAAATCCTCAGGAGGCGTTTGCCAGTCGAAAGGGTCGAAACGGATACTGTCGATGCGCGCCAGCGGCGGACAATCGCGTTTTACCTGAGCGATAAAAGCGTCGATATCGCCCGGCTGAAAAAGTCTGATTTCCACGCCCGCACTGTCATTACACACCTCGCCGCGAAGCTGCATCCGTTCTGCCAGTTGCCAGATAAAAGGCCGGAAACCGACGCCCTGAACCTTGCCGCAGATACGGATCACGTGAGAATCAAACATACAGCCTCTTGGGATTTTGGGTGTGCTCCTCCCCCTGCGCAGGGGAAGGAGCTTAAAACCCTCTATTTTGGGAGTTAAAAAAACTAAACCTCAATCACCGGGATCACATCCTCAACGGCGCTGCGCAGACGCGCTTTCATGTCGCTGTAGGTTTGCTGTGCGTAGTTTTCCGCCCAGCGCTGGTCGGCAATCTGCTGAACGTTAACGGCGCAATACTTGGTTTCCGGCGTTTTAGAGACCGGATCCAGATTATCCTGCGTCAGTTCGTTACAGGCACCAATCCACCACTGATAGGTCATGTACACCGCGCCGATATTGATACGTTCATTGAAGTTGGCGCGTGAAATGACTTTGCCACGGCGCGAGGCGACCCAGACCAGTTGCTGGTCGCGGATGCCGAGCGCTTCGGCGTCCTGCGGGTGCATCTGCACAAAGCCCGGTTCGTCGGCCAGTGTTTGCAAAGCGGCGCAGTTGCCGGTCATTGAGCGGCAGGAATAGTGACCGACTTCGCGGACGGTACACAGCACCAGCGGATAACTGTCATCCGGCACTTCTGCCGGTGCGCGCCACGGTGCGGCAAACAGCTGGCCTTTGCCGGTTGGCGTATCGAATCGGTTGTCGGCGTAAAGGTACTGCGTCCCCGGGCTTTCGAGGGTGGTGCAAGGCCACTGAACGTGCCCAAGTTCGCCCATTTTTTCGTAGGTTGCGCCGTAGAACAGCGGGCACAGCTCACGCATTTCGTCCCAGATTTCCTGGTTATCGTTGTAATGCATCGGATAACCGAGTTCTGTCGCCAGCAGGCTGATGATTTCCCAGTCGCGTTTGACGTTGTATTTCGGTTCGATGGCTTTTTCGAAACGCTGGAAGCCGCGGTCAGCACAAGAGAACACACCGCCGTGTTCGCCCCACGACGTGGCAGGCAGAATGA
Organism: Rahnella contaminans; assembly: GCF_011065485.1. NCBI lineage: Bacteria > Pseudomonadati > Pseudomonadota > Gammaproteobacteria > Enterobacterales > Yersiniaceae > Rahnella > Rahnella contaminans. Next base: position 1,771,348 of record NZ_JAADJS010000001.1, on the reverse strand, counting down.
CGTCGGCCTGTTCAGCGGTTTTGGTCATGAATATGTCCTGCACAACGACAAATTCCAGCGCCTCGAAGCCTTTGCGCACCAGACCTAAATCAGCTTCGGTCTGCAACGGATCTTCGCCCATGATGTAGTAGGCTTTCACGTGGCCTTCAATCGCCAGGTGCGGGATTTCGGTGATGCGGTGGCCGACTTCCGCGTCCATCTGGTTAACGTCAATGCCCCACGCATCGGCGAATTTCGCACGAACTTTTGCGTCGGTGACAGCCTGATAGCCGGGGAATTCATTCGGCAGAACGCCCATATCACAGGCACCCTGCACATTATTTTGTCCGCGAACCGGCCCGACACCGACGTTGGCTCGGCCCAGATTACCGGTCAGCAGCGCCAGCCCGGCCAGCCCTTTCACCACGTCTACAGCCTGACCAAACTGAGTCACGCCCATGCCCCACATGATGGTGGCAGAAGGGGCGGCGGCGTAAGTGCGCATCGCCTGACGGATTTGCTGTGCAGAAACGCCGGTCTGTTCGGCGACCGCTTCCGGTGAATAATCGGCAACGTTTTTGCGGTATTCCTCGAAGCCTTCGGTGTATTTCGCCACGTAGTCGTGGTCATACAGGTTTTCTTCGATCAGTACATGGGCGAACGCGTTCACCAGCGCCATGTTACAGCCGTTTTTGATTTGCAGATGCTGATCCGCAATGCGCGCGGTTTCGATGCGGCGCGGATCACAGACGATAATCTGTGCGCCTTTTTCTTTGGCTTTGATCACGCGGCGCGCGACGATCGGGTGGGAGTCCGCGCAGTTATAGCCGATTACCAGCAGGCATTTTGAATTCTCGATATCGCCGATGGAGTTACTCATTGCGCCGTTACCGAGCGTCGCCTGCAAACCGGCAACGGACGGGCCGTGGCACACGCGGGCGCAGCAGTCGACGTTGTTGGTGCCGATGACCGCACGGGCAAACTTTTGCATCACATAGTTGGTTTCGTTGCCGGTACCGCGGGAAGAACCGGTATGCATGATGGCGCGCGGGCCATGTTTTTGTTTGATTTCTTTCAGGCGCTGCGCGGTATAGCGAATGGCTTCATCCCAACTGACGGCTTCAAATTTTCCGCCTTTCTGACGGCGGATCATTGGCTGCGTCAGGCGCGGGGTCAGCAGTTTGGTATCGTTAAGGAAATCCCAGCCGTAATAACCTTTCAGACAGAGTTCACCCTGATTAGTGACGCCATTGGCGGCTTCGGCGCGAATGATTTTTCCATTATCCACAACCAGATTCAATTTACAGCCGGCCCCGCAATACGGGCAGACGGTGGTGATTTTTTTCATGTGATTACTTCCTCTATCCGGAGTTAAAACAGCAGGGGAGATGTGCTGTCGAGCGCAGCGCGGCGGCGTTTTTCTGCGTTCATTTCCTGTAAGTGATTACGGTCGATGGCGTAAAGCGCCTTGGTCGGGCAGATTTCCATGCACGCCGGGCCTTCTGCGCGGGTGTGGCACAGGTCGCATTTATGCGCTTCAGCTTTGTCGGACGTGGCAACCATTGCGGCACCGTTCTGGCGGAAAATCGGTTTGGTGACCACTTCCATCGCGCCATACGGGCAGGCGACAACGCAGGTTTTGCAGCCGATGCAGCGTTCCTGCATCACCTGAACGTGGTCGCCGGTGCGCAGGATCGCGCCATTCGGGCAGACGTTGGCGCAGGGCGCGTCTTCGCACTGGCGGCACATCACCGGCGTACTGAGATTCACGCCTTTAATGACGTGCAGGCGCGGGGCGAACGTGGCGGCGTTCAGCAGCGAGATATCCTGAGAATCGCTGTGCGCCATGACGCAGGCAATTTCACAGGTACGGCAGCCGATGCATTTTTTAGGGTCGGCGATAATGAACCGGTTCATGTCTACTCTCCAAATCCCCGTCGTCCCTGGCACCGCAGGTGCGTTGGCTGCGTTCACCCGACCGAATCACTGACGCATGTCAGCTCATCGGGACTCCTTCGCTTGCCGCCTTCCTGCAATGCCAGTGCCTTAGGGGATTTCTGTGTACTTAAATTGAAGTGGTTAAAAGTTTTCATCTACTGCTATACATAAACCATGCCAGTTTTATGGTTTTATTTTTATACTTGTCTTTCAATGAGTTAATGATTCTCTTGCCTGCCGATGACGACGCGTGTCACTGACGTCATGTCCGCGTCGTCACCACATCGACAGTTATGTCGACAGCAAGGTCAGGCGGTTTCTGCCTGAAAAGGCGCGATGCCCATGCCCTGTTCCAGCGCCGGTAACAGCTGATGCAAACGGATGACGGCCTGTTCCACGGCGTCGCTCATCGGGTAATAAAACGCGACGACGTCCGGCTGAATGCCGACAAACGTGATTTGCGGGATATCCTCACGCAGCTGCTGCATGAGAAACGTCAGCGGCAAATTGTGGGTGGTCATCATGAACATTTCGCTGATGTCGCTTTCTTCGAGAATGCGCATCTCACCGGGCATCAGCCCCATGTCGGTGGCGTCCACGATCACCAGATGCGCCGGGTGCAGCTCGCGTAAATAGCCGATGTCGTTTTCCGGCGCGGCACCGCCGTCAACGACTGTCCAGCCGCTGAGCGGTTTTTCTGCACACAGTTCTGCCAGCCGGGGCCCGGCCCCGTCATCGCCCATCATGCTGTTGCCCACACAAAGCAGCGCGTAGCGGGAAGTGGAATCAGGCATCGTATCTCCTGACCATCAGGTACATCGCGGGGTCACTTTCGATTTGTCCGAGCAGGGCGATGAGCTGGTCGCTCCAGCCCTGCTGTTCTTCATTCATCTGCGGGCGGGCATCGCGCAGCGCCAGCGCCAGTAAATGGGTGTGGCTGCTGTCGATATTGATTTCGCCAAAACGCTGTACACCCGCCAGTTTTCGGTAAGCTTCCCCCTGTTCTGGCAGGCAGCTGACCCATTGCTGGTAACCGGTCAGCGTACATTCGAGGCGGGATTTCAGGCAGTCGATCACCCCGAGGTGGTGGCCGATCGCCAGGCTGTAATACACCACTTCCTGCACTTTCTGCGAGCTGCGCTTTTGCGCACTTTTCTCGTCGACAAATTTGCTGCTCAGTGAGTAAAAAATCACTTTGTTCTTTTCGGCCTGATGACCGGAAAAAGGCTGATGCTGCGCGTAGCGCTGGTCGTTTCCTGATGTCATCACAGACGCACCTCCCCGCGCAGAACCTGTTGATAAATTTGTTGCAGGTTGCCGATAATTTCAGTGAGCCGCAGGTCGCCGCGTTCACTGAGGTAGGTTGAAACGCGCTGTTCCACCGGCTGAAGACCGGGCGCGGCCACGATATTCATAAACTCATCGGCAATCTGGCGGCCATAACGGTAACCGGCCATGCGGCGCGCTTCGCGGTCGAGTAAAACGCGCAACGGCTGCGGCAGATCCGGATGCAGTAATTCCGCCTGCGTCGCTGCGGCGTCGTCGTGCTGCTGTCCTTTGATTTTCTGATCCAGCAAACCGAGCGCCATCGCGAAGCCGTAAATGGTGGCAGCCGGTGTCGGCGGGCAGCCCGGAATATACACGTCGACCGGTACGATTTTGTCAGTGCCGCCCCAGACGCAGTAAAGGTCGTGGAAAATGCCGCCGCTGTTGCCACAAGCTCCGTAAGAAATGCAGATTTTCGGATCCGGTGCGGAATCCCAGGCGCGCAGTGCGGGCATACGCATGGCGCGGGTGACCGCGCCGGTGAACAGCAGAATGTCGGCATGGCGCGGTGACGGGACGACTTTGATGCCAAAACGTTCGGCGTCGAACAGCGGTGAAATCGCCGCGAAAATCTCAATCTCGCAGCCGTTACAGCCGCCACAGTCCACGCGGTAAACGTAGGCGGAGCGGCGGATGCTGTGCAGCAGGGTGGATTTCAGTTTTGCGATGCTTTCATCAAGCGTGACGGGCACCGGCAGGCCATTTTCGTCGCGCGGTGCAATCGGGTTATGACTCATGAACGGGCCTCCGTGGTCATATGGCGGCCGATATCAATACGGTCGGTGGAAGAAAGACTGTGCATTTTCTTGCATGACGGACAGGTTTCGTACTGCACGCGGCGGTCGGCGATTTGCCGGTCACTCAGCGCGGCGCTTTCCTGCAACAGGCTGAGCGCGAAGTCGATTTCCTTTTGCACGGCGTAAGGTTTGCCGCATTCACGGCAATGGCAGATGGGGAAATCCGCTGTTTCGTACAAATCTTCTTTGCGCCATACCGCCAGTTCAAATTCCTGCGACAGTTTGATGGCTGCCGTCGGGCAGACTTCCTCGCAGCGGGCGCAGAAAATGCAGCGGCCTAAAAACAGTTGCCAGCGCAGGATTTCACCGTCTTCCGCCGTGGTCATGGTCAGCGCGTTAGACGGGCAGGCGTTGGCGCAGGCCCCGCAGGCTATACACTGCTGCGCGGTGTATTGCGGCTTTCCGCGAAAATTCGGTGCCAAATCCAGCGGCGTGAACGGATAACCCACGGTGGCTGTGCCCGTTTTCAGCACTTTTTTAATCAGTTTCAGCATGATTTAAGTGATTCCTTAAAGCGGCGAGTTTTTGCGTTCGATGCCGTAACGTTCGATCTCTTTATAAGGCACGACGATGGTCGTTTTCTTACGCACATCGACCACGGTCATGCGGTCGGTGCAGGAATAACAAGGATCGAGACTGCCGATAATCAGCGGAGCGTCGGAGACGGTATTGCCACGCAGCATATAGCGCAGCGTCGGCCAGTTGGCGTACGTCGCCGCACGGCATCGCCAGCGGAAAAGCTTCTGGTTGTCGCCGGTCATGCTCCAGTGGATGTCATCGCCGCGCGGGGCTTCGGCAAAACCGAGGGCAAAGCGGTGCGGAATATAGGTAAACCCTTCCACCGCCAGCGGGCCGCCCGGCAGGCTTTGCAGGCCAAACTCAATCATATTCAGGGCGTTATAAACTTCGTGGATGCGGACTTTAAGACGGGAATAGACGTCGTTGCCGGTTTCGCTGCAAATCTCAAACGGCAGTTTGGCGTAACCGGCATAAGGATGATCCTGACGCATATCCCGGCGGTGGCCGCTGCCGCGCACCATCGGGCCGACGTTGCTGAAATCACGCGCGACCTGCGGATCCAGAATGCCGACGCCGACGCTGCGTTGTTCGGTATTCGGCGTGCTGAGCAGAATATCCACCAGCTCACCGAGGTCACGACGCATGCTGCCCGCCAGCGCAATGGTCTGGATCATGTCGTCTTTTAAGATGTCGCGGCGGATCCCGCCGATCAGGTTCATGCCGTAGGTTTTGCGAGCGCCGGTCAGGATTTCGGCCATTTTCATGGACTGTTCGCGGATGCGGAAAAACTGCATAAAGCCGGAGTCAAAACCGACGAAATGGCAGGCCAGCCCGAGGTTCAGCAAATGGCTGTGCAGACGTTCCACTTCCAGCAGTATTGAGCGGATCATCTGGGCACGTTCCGGCACCACAATCCCCATCGCATTTTCCACCGATGAGGTATACGCCACGCTGTGGGTAAAACCGCAGATGCCGCACACGCGGTCAGAAAGGAACGTGACTTCGTTATAGCCCATGCGGGTTTCGGCCAGTTTTTCCATCCCGCGGTGGACGTAAAACAGACGGTAATCCGCGTCGATAATGTCTTCGCCATCGACAAACAGACGAAAATGTCCGGGTTCGTCAGAAGTGACGTGCAGCGGGCCAATCGGCACAATTTTGCTGCCTTCTTTGGCTTGCGAAATAAACGGATAGGTTTCGTCGTCGGTCGTCGGTGCCGGGCGCTGACGGTAATCCATTGAATCTTTGCGCAGCGGATATAAATCATCCGGCCAGTCGTCCGGCAGCACCAGACGACGCTCGTCCGGCAACCCGACCGGGCGTAAACCATACATATCACGAACTTCGCGTTCACCCCAGACTGCCGCGGGCACGCGCGGCGTCACGGACGGGAATTCCAGCGAAACCGGATCCACTTCGGCGCGCACGGTGATCCAGCACTTCACGCCTTTTTCCATCGACAGCACGTAATACAGCGCATAGTTGCCACACAGCGTGCGTTCATCATTGCCGAATAACACGGAAAGCCAGCCGCCTTGCTGGTAATACAACCACTCGACCACTTCCGGCAGCGCGTTCAGCTTGATAGTCACCGTCGCCTGCGTATCGGTCTGCCATTCGCTGCCTGAAATGGCCGCCGGGAACTGCTTCGCCAGCGCAGCAAGATAATGTTTGCCGACCGGGTTTTGATTTAATGCGGTATTGAACTCACTCATTGCAAAGCCTCTTCCCGCCGTGGCGGGATAAGAAAAATGTCAGGTCAGCCTGCGACCAGCCAGGAAACCAGCGCCAAAAATGCCAGCCCGAAGCCCGCCCATGTGGTGCGGGAGGTTTTGAGAAAACGCAGACGGGCGACGCTGTTCTCGACAAGTGCCACCAGAAAAACGGCGATCAGCAGTTTCACCAGGCTCAGCACCACGGCAGTCAGCAATGCCACCGGCGTGATGTGATCCACCTGCCCGAACGGGAAGAACAGGCCGAGAAAAAGCTGCAACACCACCAGCTGTTTCAGGCTGATGCCGATTTTCAGCACGCACAGCGCGGCACCGGAATATTCGGTCAGCGGGCCTTCCTGTAATTCCTGCTCGGCTTCGGCCATATCAAACGGCAATTTGCCCATTTCGATATACGTGGCAAACGCGCAGGCCAGACCGGCCAGAATGAGCGTCAGGGAAGATGACACCGGCCAGTGCAGCACGCGGGTGGCAATCGCGCCGAGCGAGGTGGAACCCGCCACCAGCGCGGCGACCCACAGGCCGAGCAGCAGGATCGGTTCGACCAGCACGCCCAACACTGCTTCACGGCTGGCGCCGATGCCGGTGAACGTGCTGCCGGTATCCAGCCCGGCGATGGCAAACACAAAGCGCACCACGGCAAACAGATAAATCACGGTAATCAGGTCACCTGCTGCGCCCATCGGCGAAGCCAGCGTCACCACCGGCAGGGCGGTGGCGATAACCAGCAATCCGCCGGTCAGCAGATACGGCATGCTGCGAAACGCCGGGCCGGACGCCGCCGGTGCCACACTCTGACGTTTGAGTAATTTGGCGATATCACGGTATTCCTGTAATACCCCCGGCCCGCGGCGGTTGTGCATCCGGGCGCGCATGACGCGGCTGAATCCGGCAAACAGCGGAGCCACCGCCAGCAGCGAGAAGGCCTGAATCAGCGCCAGCGGCCACAGAGAACCGTTCAGCAAAAAGGGAAAATTCATAGTCAGTTCCTCAGGCAAAAGCCACGACCAGCAACACGGCCAGTTCAATGAAAGCCAGACGACGGCAGAAAGCCCCGAGCCAGCCCTGATGCAGCGTGCTCACCAGTTTTGCGGGCATGACGTACTGGCGCAGGCGGTACAGCGGGCCAAACATCACGCGCAGTGGCTGGGTAAAACCGGTCGCAGTGACCACCATGTCAGCGGAATGCCCGTAACCACAGGCCCAGGCCTCGCCGCGCAAACGGTTCGGCATGCGGGCACCGCGCAGAACGGCGGCAATAATCCACGGCAATAAAGGCATCCCCAAAAGCAGGAGCGCCACCATCGGGGCGGAAACAGCGGAAGTCGGGGAGAACACAGCACCGTGCTGCGCGGTTTGCAAAACAGGCGTGTTCAGAACGGAAGCGGCAACGGCGGCGAAGTGCGGAATAATCCACGGTGAGGCGACACCGAAAATGACGCACAGCAGTGCCAGCAAAACGCTGCTCAGCGTCATAGCCAGCGGGGCAGGCGTCGCATCTTCTGCCGCCTTGCTGCGCGGCGCGCCAAGAAACGTCACGCCGAAAACTTTCGCCACGCACATCAGGGCCAGCGCGCCGGTGAGCGCCAGCCCGACGGCCAGCAGCGGGCCGAGCAGACGTGCGATAAACAGCGGCGCGGCGCTTAGCTGGAACAGTGACTGATACAGCAGCCATTCGCTGGCAAAGCCGTTAAGCGGCGGCAGCGCGGCCATCGACATCAGCGCGACAAGCATCGCCACGGCGGTCCACGGCATCAGACGGGCGATACCGCCGAGCTTTTCCATATCCTTTATGCCGGTCTGCATTTCAATTTCACCGGCACCGAGGAACAGCGCGGTTTTAAACAGACCGTGGTTGAACAGATGGAACAATCCGGCCAGCAGCGCCAGCGCCGCCAGTTCCGGCATATTCAGCGCCACGCCGGTCATCGCACCGCCGACGCCAAGCAGAATAATCCCCACGTTTTCCAGCGTGTGATAGGCCAGCAGACGGCGGATATCGTGTTCCATCAGCGCGTACAGCCCGCCAATAAACGCGGTCAGGATTGCCAGCAACAACACCAGCAGGCCCCACCAGAGTGGCGGTGCGCCGAGCAAATCCAGACCGACTTTTACGATGCCAATAATGCCGATTTTCATCAGCACGGAAGAGAACAGCGCTGCGGCATGCGCCGGTGCGCTGGAATGAGACTGCGGCACCCAGGCGTGCAGCGGAATAATCCCGGCGTAAAGCCCGAAGCCCGCCAGCGCCAGCAGGAAGGCCAGCGATTTTGCGCCCGCCGGGAAGGTGGTGTGGCGCAGAACGTCAAAATCCAGACTTCCGCTGACGTGATGTAAAACCGTGAACGCCAGCATCAGGCAAACCGTGCCGAGGCGGCCGGATAAAAACTGATTCAGACCCGCACGGCGGCTTTTCACATCGTCGGTTTGTACGATCAGGAAGTAGGCGCACAGCGCGGCCAGTTCCATCATCACCAGCAGTTCAATGGCGTTATTCGCGACTGCCGCCGCCGTCAGCGCCGCCGTCAGGAAGTTGCACAACAAGCCGGTGCGGCCGCGTTTTCGTGACGTCGTTCCCGCCAGCCACGCCCAGGCGTACAGGCTGCAAAACAGCGCCGTGACTGACATTGCCAGCAATAATAATCCGTTCAGCGGGCTGAGTTCAGCGGTGAAAGGCAGCGCGGGCAACGCGACTGTCTGCACCGCGGTGCCGCGGTGAACGGTCTCAAAAGCCGCGACGATGGCCGCCGCAGAAGCCAGCATGCCGCCCAGCCCGCAAAGCAGGCTGCTGAGCCGTGCGGCGGCAGAAAATACCCAGCCCGCCACGCCGCTCACCAGCCAGATAAGTAGCGCCAGCGCCAGCAAAGAGGCGGGTTCTAAAGCAAACAAAGCCGTCATTATTTGGCCCCCGCGTCAGGCGTGGTGAAAGTGGAATAACCGTCAGGGAAAGCATTCATCGCATTCAGGCGTTTTTGCTGGCTGCTGTGTTCGGCCAGACTGGCGGTAACCAGCGTGATGGCCTGCGTCGGGCAGGTCTTGATGCACGCCGGTCCGTCCGGGCTAAAGCTGCATAAATCGCATTTCACGGCCACGGCGCGCAATCCGGGTACGCAATCCAGGAACGGGCTGACGGCGCGCGGCGCGCGCGGGGCGGGCAGCGCTTTTGAGGTATTACAGTTGTGCGGAATATCCAGCGGCGAACTGCCGGAAAAGGTGATCGCGCCAAACGGGCAGGCAATTCCGCACAGTTTGCAGCTCACGCACAGGCTTTCGTTGAGGTGAATGGCCTCGTCCTGACGGGTGATGGCATTGACCGGGCAGACTTGCGCACACGGCGCATCTTCACACTGGTGGCACATGACCGGCGCGGAATCCAGCCGGTTGCGCATCACCTGCAAACGGGGCGCAGACTGCAAGCCGTGCAGCTGATGTTCCTGCGAACAGCTGGCCATACAGGTGTTGCAGCCGATACACAATTTCGGATCGGCTATCACATATTGATTCATGGCGGCGACGCGACTCATGAAGTCTCCTTTTCATTTCGTCAAAGGTGACGAAATCGGCACTTAAATTGACATTTCGACATTTATGTCGGAATTAATCCCCGTAAAAACCGGTAATCAAATGACGCGGGAAAACATTTCCGTCAGACCGGCGTAATAATGTATTTCTGCATATGAATCAGGCGTGGCTAAGTAATTTTTCTAATTGCGCCGCAATAGGCCGATTGTTGTGCAGGGAGTCGTAAATACACTGATAAATTGCGGAAATCTTATTTAAATAATGTTCCAGAACGGCGTTTTTATCGTGGATATCCACAGTGTCGTCGATCTTACCTTCTTCGCTCAGCGCGGCGTGGGCAAAGGTTTTGAAATCAGGCTCTTCACCGTTGTGCGCCATGTTCAGGCTGTACACGATGTCCTGACTGTAGAAGTCATCGCTCAGGTGAATGCTGACGGTGAAATAGTTGAACAGCGTGAAGCGGATATCCTGATCTTCGCCACAGGAGAACTCGTGATTAATCTTCTTATTTGAATGAGTTACCGCCTGAATCAGGCTGTTCTGGTAAGCGCGCCACTGTGATTTCAGATGGCTGTTTTTGCTGGCAATATAATCGGCCTTCGTGGTCAGTTCGCTGAGAGTGCTCATGTCATACCCTGTTATTGTGTTGTGCGTGAGTGTCATTTTTCATCGCCCCGTGACGACTGAAAAATGGCGCATAACCCTCTAAGGGCATAAAGCGTGCCAGTTTCGATATTTATTTTATTAATGATTATAAATCAGTGTATTAGGTGTTTTTCGCCCGTTCGTGGTTCAACGCGGGCGAATAAAGGGTGTGTCGATGACACGTTATTTCGACAGTTATGACGCACTAATTCCGTCACCGGAAAAGTCCGGTCTTTTAATAAGCGTCATGAAATCTGGCATTAATATTGCAGAAGTCCTTTTATCTGACTCCATCGGGAGGGGAAATCATGCACGAAATAACGTTGTGCCAGAATGCCGTGGAAATAATGCAGGAATTTGGTCAGCAAAATAATGCGCGGAGAATAACCGCGGTATGGATGGAAATTGGGGCTTTTTCCTGCGTCGAGCCGGAAGCGCTGCAATTTTGTTTTGAGCTGGCGTGTCGGAAAACACTGGCCGAAGGCTGCGCGTTGCATCTCGATACGCCCGCGGCGCAAAGCTGGTGTCACGATTGCCAGAAAGATATCCGCCTGTTTCGCCCCGACGTGCTGCTTTGCCCGGAATGCGGCGGCCGAAATGTGCGGGTAATCGCTGACGACGGTATGAAAATTAAACGTATTGAAATCGAATAACGGGTATCAGAAACCCGGGGGAGAAAACTATGTGCAGTACCTGCGGTTGTGCCAGCGGCGAGCTTCGGATTGAAGGCGTCAGCAGTGAACATTCTCACCACGATCATTCGCATCCACATGAGCACGGCCATTCGCACGGTTTGCCGTTTGCGCCGCGTCGGCTGGTGGATATCGAAATGGATGTGCTGGCGAAGAACAATCATATCGCCGCGCATAACCGCGAGCATTTTGCGCAGGCCGCCATTCTGGCGCTGAATCTGGTCTCCAGCCCCGGTTCCGGCAAAACGACGCTACTGACCAGCACGCTGACCCGTCTTGCGCCGTATTTCGACTGCGCAGTGGTGGAAGGCGATCAGCAAACCACCAACGATGCGGATCGTATCCGGGCGACCGGCGTTCCGGCGATTCAGGTGAATACCGGCAAAGGTTGCCATCTCGATGCGCAGATGGTGCATGACGCGGTACATCAGCTGTCGCCGAACAATAACAGCCTGCTGTTTATAGAAAACGTCGGCAATCTGGTGTGTCCTGCCAGTTTTGATCTCGGCGAACGGCATAAAGTGGCGGTGCTTTCCGTCACTGAAGGCGAAGACAAACCGCTGAAATATCCGCATATGTTTGCGGCCTCGCGCCTGATGATCCTCAATAAAATCGACCTGTTGCCGTACGTCAGTTTTGACGTCGAAACCTGCATCGCCAATGCGCGGCAGGTCAACCCGGAAATTGAAGTGATCCGCCTTTCCGCCACCACCGGCGAAGGCATGGACGAGTGGCTGGCGTGGCTGGAGCAGCAGCGATGTGCATAGGCATTCCGGGGCAAATCGTTGCGCTGCATGAGCAACAGCCCGATCACGCGTGGGCAGAAGTTTGCGGCTTACGGCGTGAGGTGAATATCGCGCTGGTTTGTGAAGGCATCAGCGAACGCGAACAGCTGATTGGCGGCTGGGTGTTAATTCACGTCGGGTTTGCGCTGAGCCGTCTCGACGAGCACGAAGCGCAGGAAACGCTGGCGGCACTGCACGCCATGGAAGAAGTGGAAGCCGATGTCGCGCTGTTTCTCGGCGCGGGGGAGGCCAGATAATGCGTTTTGTCGATGAATTCCGCGACCCGAAGCTGGCGAAAACGCTGATTGAACGCCTGCATAAACGGGCGGCACAACTGCCGTATAGCGCTGAAAAGCCGATGCAAATTATGGAAGTCTGCGGCGGTCATACGCACGCTATTTTCAAATTTGGTCTGGATAAACTGCTGCCTCCGCAGCTGGAATTTATCCACGGCCCTGGCTGCCCGGTGTGCGTGTTGCCGATGGGGCGGATTGACGCCTGCTGCGAAATTGCGGCGCACCCGGACGTGATTTTCTGCACCTTTGGCGATGCGCTGCGGGTGCCGGGAAAACAGGGTTCGCTGCTGAATGCACGCGAACGCGGCGCGGATGTGCGGGTGGTCTATTCGCCGCTCGATGCCCTGAAACTGGCGCGGGAAAACCCGCAGCGGCAGGTGGTATTTTTCGCGCTCGGTTTTGAAACTACGCTGCCGGTAACGGCGGTCACACTGCAACAGGCGCGGCGCGAAGGGCTGACCAATTTCAGCGTCTTTTGCCAGCACATCAGCCTGATCCCGACGTTGCGCAGTTTGCTGCAACAAGACGATGTCCGCATCGACGCTTTTCTCGCGCCCGGCCACGTCAGCATGGTGATCGGCACCGCGCCGTACCATTTCATTAATACGCAATTCGGCAAACCGCTGGTGGTCAGCGGGTTTGAACCGCTGGACATGCTGCAAGGCGTTTTAATGCTCGTAGAACAAGTTTGCGAGGCATCGTGTAAAACCGAAAACCAATACCGGCGCATCGTGCCCGAAGAGGGTAATGTGCTGGCACAAAACGCGATCCGCGAAGTCTTTCAGCTTTCCGGCAGCAGCGAATGGCGCGGGCTGGGCCTTATTGAGGCGTCGGGAATTTCCCTGACGGAAACCTATTCTGCCTTCGATGCCGAACGCCGTTTCAGGCCGCAGACACAATCGGTGGCCGATGATCCGCGTTCGCGCTGCGGCGACGTGCTGACAGGGCGCTGCAAGCCGCATGAATGCCCGTTGTTTGGCACCGGCTGCACGCCGCATAACGCGTTTGGCGCGCTGATGGTCTCCTCAGAAGGTGCCTGCGCCGCCTGGTATCAGTACCGGTATCTGGAAAATGAACCCGCACAGGAACAGCAAGAGATGAAACAGAAGGTGGCAGGATGAGCGAGCGCAATGACGTAGTGACGATGGCGCACGGAAGCGGTGGTCGCGCGATGCAGCAGATGATTGAAAGACTGTTTCTCAGCGCATTTGATAATCCGTGGCTCAACGAACGCGAAGACGGCGCACGGTTATCGCTGGCCGCGATGAGCGAGCAGGGCGATCGTCTGGCCTTTACCACCGACAGCTATGTCATTGATCCGATTTTCTTTCCCGGCGGTAATATCGGCAAACTGGCGGTGTGCGGCACGGCAAACGATTTGTCCGTCAGCGGTGCAATACCGGCGTATCTCTCCTGCGGATTCATTCTGGAAGAGGGGCTGCCGATGGACGATTTGCAGAAAATTGTCAGCCTGATGGCGCAAACCGCGCGCGAGGCGGGGATCGCCATTGTCACCGGCGATACCAAAGTCGTGCAGCGTGGCGCAGCCGATAAAATTTTCATTAACACCGCCGGGATCGGCGTGATCCCCGGTGATGTGGCGTGGGGGGCGGGGCAGATTCAGTGCGGCGATAAAGTGATCGTCAGCGGCACGCTGGGGGATCACGGCGCCACCATTCTCAATCTCCGCGAGCAGCTGGGAATGGATCTCGGTATTCAGAGCGACTGCGCCGTGCTGGCGCCAATGGTTGCGCCGCTGCGCGCCGTTTCCGGCGTCCACGCCCTGCGCGATGCGACGCGCGGCGGGGTTAACGCGATTTTGCATGAGTTTAGCGAGGCCAGCGGTTTCGGCATTTCCATTGATGAAAATGCACTACCGGTCAAATCCGCGGTACGGGGAATTTGCGAACTGCTGGGGCTGGGGCCGCTGAATTTTGCCAATGAAGGCAAACTGGTAGTGGTGGTAGCTGCGCAGGCGGAAGAAAGGGTACTGAATTTATTGCGAAATCACCCGCTGGGTACGGACGCCGCGACGATCGGCGAGGTCACCGAAAATCCGCAGGTCTGTCTGCGCGGCGCGCTGGGTGTCTCCCGACAGCTGATGCTGCCACATACCGAACCTTTACCCCGCATTTGTTGATCTCATCAGGGGGGCTGAGTCCCACGAAAGGGGTAGACTTTTCCGTATTGCCCTTTTTTCAGAAACTACGTTATCCAGAGCTAACGCTATGCAGAGTGCAACCATGAGCACGACAAAACACAAAGGATTGCTGGAACTGACGCGCACACTGCTGCTGCAACAGACCATGACCTCGCTGCTGGAAACTCTGACCCAGGTGGTACAGAGTGCCGGCATTGCAGAATCGGTGACGCTGGTTCTGTTTGACAGCACCAGCGAACGCGTCAGTTTTTACGGCATCGATCCGCATCATCAGCCGGTAAGTTACGAAGACGAAACCCTGCTTGCCACCGGGCCGGTGCATGCGCTGCTCAGCAATCCGAAAACGCAGGTCTGGCGCAGCGATGCGCTGCATTTGCGTTACCCGCAGCTGGCCGCGCTCAACCTGTATCCGGCGTTTACCGATTACTGTCTGGTTCCGTTGTTGGCGGCTTCCGGCCTGCTGGGCGGTTGTGAATTTACCCGTCAGCACGCGGTAACGTTCAGCGAAGAAGATAAAAACGGGCTGCACGAACTCTGTATGCTGGCGGCGATTGCGGTTGAACAGATTAAACTGCGCGAAAACGCGCTGCTTCAGCAATCGCTGTTGCGCCACGAACGTGACGATTTCCGCATTCTGGTGGACATCACCAATGCGGTGCTTTCCAAGCTGGATCTCGACGAACTGACCGGCGAAATCGCTAAAACCATTCATCACTTTTTCCACATCAACGCCATCAGCATCGTGCTGTGCGACGCCGACAAAGACAGCGAACAGGCCAGCGTTTACGCCACGCATTATATACAAACGCATGTTGCCGAACGCGAACAATCGCGCATGACGCTGGCGGGATCGCTGGAACAGCAGGTGATGAAAAACGGCGAAATGTTGCTGACCAACGTGCGGCCTTCCGAAGAACCGGACGACGACGAGAGTACGCTGTTCCAGTTGTTGTGGCGCGATCAGACCAAAACGCTGTGCATTCTGCCGCTGCGTTTCGGGCATAAAACGCTGGGCGTTCTCAAACTGGCGCAGTGCCAGCCGGATAATTTCAATTCTGCCAATCTGCGGGTTTTGCAGCAAATCGCCGAGCGAATTGCCATTGCGGTGGACAACGCGCTGGCCTATCAGGAAATCAAAAGCCTGAAGGAAAAACTGCAACACGAAAACCTCTATCTGACCGAGCAGATTAACAGCAATAACCCGGATTTCAGCGACATCGTCGGACGCAGTCCGGGCATGTCTGCTGTGCTTAAACAGGTCGAGATCGTGGCGAAAAGCGACTGTTCCGTGCTGATCCTCGGGGAAACAGGCACCGGCAAAGAACTGATCGCCAGAGCGATTCATAACCTCGGCGATCGCCGTGATCAGCGGATGGTCAAAATGAATTGCGCGGCAATGCCCGCCGGGCTGATGGAAAGTGACCTGTTTGGTCATGAAAAAGGCTCGTTCACCGGCGCGACCGCCCAGCGTATGGGGCGTTTTGAACTGGCGGATCAGGGCACGCTCTTCCTCGATGAAGTCGGGGAAATCCCGCTGGAGCTGCAACCTAAACTGCTACGTATTTTGCAGGAACGTGAATTCGAAAGGGTAGGCGGCAACAAGCTGATCTCAGTGAACGTGCGCATGATCGCCGCGACCAACCGTGACCTGCGGCAAATGGTGGCCGACAAAGAATTCCGCAGTGACTTGTATTACCGGCTGAACGTCTTCCCGATTGTGATCCCACCGCTGCGCGAACGACCGGAAGATATTCCGCAACTGGTGAAATTTCTGACCTACAAAATCGCCAAGCGAATGAAACGCACCATCGACAGCATTCCGGCGGAAACGCTGCGTCTGCTGAGCCGCATGCCGTGGCCGGGGAATGTCCGTGAGCTGGAAAACGTCATCGAACGGGCGGTGCTTCTGACACGCGGAACGGTATTGGATCTGCAACTTCCCGAGCTGAATTACCCGTTGCCGGTGGCACCGGTTGCCGCACCGGCATTCTCTGAACCTGCGCCGCCGGTGAACGCAGACGACGAGCGCGAGCGTATTATCGCAGTATTGAAAGAAACCAACGGTGTGGTCGCCGGGCCGCATGGTGCCGCGCAGCGTCTGGGATTAAAACGCACCACCTTGCTGTCGCGCATGAAAAAATTAGGCATTGCAGCGCACTGACCCTCTTTGAATGGCATAAATAACAAAGCCCTGAGACAGATTCAGGGCTTTTTTATTTCTGCAAAAAACCTCAGTCACTTATTTATCTGTTACGCGGAAGACGTCACCGTGGCTGAACGACCAGTCTTCCGGCTGGGTGAAATTCACCACTACCATGATATCCGCCGGATCGATGGCGATCTCAGTGTGCAATCTTTCATTCAAATAACGATACAGAGCGGCTTTCTGTTCGATATTTCGGGGCTTCCCGGCTGTGATGTGGAACAGCAGAAAATCGTCTGAACGACGGCTGTCCGGGCCTGCCAGATACGTCGGGTTGATTACCCGCTGGCCGTGGCTTGCCGGTTCAAACAGCTGGAAACAGTCGTCTTTGGGAACGGAAAACGTAGTGACCAGCGCGTCCTGCAAAACAGTAGAAATCATGTTTCGCCAGCCTTCAAGGCGGTGTTCAGGGATTGAAATTCGGGTAAACGGCATGATGATTTTCCTCAGTTATTGCGGGTCGAGCGCTGCGAAACGGGTCAGTGCGGTAGCAGCGGCGGGCCATCCGGCATAAAACGCCAGATGCGTGATCACTTCGCTCAGTTCGCCGTGCGTCACTCCATTTTTAACCGCCAGATCCAGATGAAACGGCAGCTGTTCGCTGCGGTTCAGCGCAATCAGTGCGGCGACGGTAATCAGGCTGCGGTCGCGTGCAGGCAGCTCGCTTCGTTGCCACAGGTCGCCAAATAAAACCTGTTCAGTCACCTGCGCGAGTTTTGGCGTCAGGCGCGTCATAGCTTCAGGCGGCAGCATAGGGGAGGGGGTCTTGATGCTCATGTCAGGTTCCTTTTCGCGGGTGTGAAAATGAGCATAAGGCGTTATTATTATCCTTAATATCGAAAATATCAGCAGTATTAATCCATAAAAACGGGATGATTAAACGTGGCTAAACGACCGGTAACTTTTGATGCAGAAGCGCTGCGCAGTTTTGTCACCGGCATCGAACTGGGAAGTTTTGTGCTGGCGGCTGATCGCCTCGGGCGCTCGACGTCGGCGGTCAGCGCACAGCTGAAAAAGCTGGAACAGCAGGCAGGTACGGAGCTGGTGCAAAAAGCCGGAAGGCATCTGATTCTGACTGCGCAGGGCGAAGTTATGCTCAGTTATGCGCGACGGATTTTGAGTCTCAACGATGAAGCCAGCGCGGCGTTATCAACCAGCACGCTGAGTGGCAGCATTAACCTCGGTATGCAGGAAGATTTCGGCGAGGCGCTGTTACCGGCCATTCTCGGCACGTTTACCCGTGCACATCCGCAGGTGCAGTTATCCGCCAGCATCACGCGCAATCAGCAATTGCTCGACGGGATCCGGCATAACGAATTCGATCTGGCGGTGTGCTGGCAGGCGGATGATATTCCGCTTTTCCCGAGCAGCCGGGCGCTGGGCCGCATTCCGCTGCGCTGGATTGGGCCGCAGAATTTCTCACTGGCGCATTATCTGGAAACCGGCGAACCGCTGCCTTTAATGGTTTTTGAAGCGCCGTGTCTGATGCGAAGTGCCGCAACGGCGGCGCTGGATAAAGCGGGGATCCCGTGGCGGATTGCTTTCACCAGCCGCAGCCTGGGCGGGATTTGGGCGGCGCTGTCCGCCGGTTTGGGGATTACTTTACGGACGGACTTTGGCAGACCGGCAGCCCTGAAGGTTCTGGAAGATTTACCCGCGCCGGGCGAAATCGGTATTACTCTTCATCAGAGCCAGATGCAGCCGGGCGAACCGGCGACGTATCTGACTGATGCCATCACCGGTTTTTTCGCCACCGGGCAGTAACGGGTTTTACTTTCTAGCGGGCTGGCTGCGGTAGTATTCAAGTCGTTCGCGAAAGTATGCACGCAGATGCTCCGGCTGTTCCATCTCAACGGCTTCCGCGTTGACGGGAAGGTTATTGCGCTCGCGTACGGCGACGGTTCCGGCCGCCAGCCCGGCGCTCACTTTTTCCATTTCTTCCTGGGTAAGACCTGCGAGATTATTATTCATAGCGTCTCCTTTTGACTGAACGCAGTTTAGCACTGTCGGCGGGCAAAAGGCGGTGGTGCGCGTCGTATTGAAATCCAATTTCACAATCAGTTTACAAAACAGTCAAAATCAGACCATTATTTAGGCTTCGAATTTCTGAAACGGAGCCTGACGATGACGCGAATGACAGCCAAAGATTTTCCGCCAGAACTGCTCGAATACTTTGATTTTTATGTTCATGGCAAAATGACAAAACGCGAGTTTCTCGATCTCTCGGCAAAATTTGTGGCGGGTGGCCTGTCGCTGGCGGCGCTCTCCACGCTGATGACGCCCAACTATGCCTACGCTGAACAGGTGCAATTTACCGACCCCGATATTGTGGCGGAATACATTCAGTATCCGTCGCCGCAAGGGCACGGTAGCGTAAAAGCCTATCTTGTGCGTCCGGCCAAAGCCACGGGGAAAGTCCCGGGCGTGGTCGTGGTGCATGAAAACCGGGGCCTTAATCCGTATATCGAAGACGTCGCGCGCCGCGTGGCGAAAGCCGGATTTGTGGCGCTGGCACCGGACGGCCTGAGTTCTGTCGGCGGTTATCCGGGGAACGATGAGAAAGGCCGCGAGCTTCAGCAGAAAGTGGATCCGGCCAGGCTGATGAATGACTTTTTTGCCGCCGTGGAGTTTCTGATGCACCACGAAACGGGGACCGGAAAAGTGGGCATTACCGGTTTCTGTTATGGCGGTGGCGTGGCGAATGCGGCTGCGGTGGCATACCCGGAACTGGCTGCGGCGGTGCCATTTTACGGACGTCAGCCAAAAGCCGAAGACGTGCCGCGCATCAAAGCACCGTTATTGCTGCACTACGCCGAACTGGATAAGCCGATTACCGACGGCTGGCCCGCTTATGAGGCTGCGCTCAAGGCGAATGATAAAGTGTATCAAGGGTATGTATATCCCGGCGTAAACCACGGATTCCACAACGATTCGACGCCGCGCTATGACAAAGCGGCAGCCGATCTGGCGTGGGATCGCACCATCGCCTGGTTTAAAAAGTACCTCGACCCGCAAACTGAAACGGCATAAATGAAAAGAGCAGGATCGAATCCTGCTCTTTTTGCATTCTGACTCAATCCGGTATGGATCAGGATTTCAGTTTGTCATCAAAATCTGACGCGTCATGGCGTTCTGCCAGTTGCTGATCCGGCTCGCCCCAGGTGCGGTTAACAATACGGCCGCGTTTGACCGCCGGACGATCCGCCACTTCCGCCGCCCAGCGCTGGAAGTTTTTGTAGGACTGGATATCCAGGAACTCGGCGGAATCGTACAGACCGCCCTGCGCGAGGCTGCCGTACCAGGTGAAAATGGCGATATCGGCAATCGTGTATTCTTCACCGGCAATAAAGCGGTGACCGGCTAACTGTCTGTCCAGCACGTCGAGCTGGCGCTTGGCTTCCATCGTGAAACGGTTGATTGCGTATTCGATTTTGACCGGCGCGTAGTGATAAAAGTGCCCGAAACCGCCGCCAAGATATGGCGCGGAGCCTTGCAGCCAAAACAGCCAGTTCAGGGTTTCAGTGCGTCCCGCGAGGTCTTTCGGCAGGAATTGACCGAATTTTTCCGCCAGATACAGCAGGATATTGCCGGATTCAAACACGCGGATTGGCGGTTTGGCCGAGTTGTCCAGCAGTGCGGGGATCTTCGAATTCGGGTTCACATCAACAAAGCCGCTGGATAACTGATCGCCTTCGTTAATGCGGATCAAATGTGCGTCGTACTCTGCACCGCTTTCGCCCAGCGCCAGCAACTCTTCCAGAAGGATCGTCACTTTCTGGCCGTTCGGTGTACCCAGAGAATAAAGCTGCAACGGATGTTTGCCGACCGGCAAGGTTTTCTCGTGAGTCGGGCCTGCGATCGGGCGGTTGATGTTTGAGAACTTGCTGACTTCGTCTTTATTCCAGGTCCAGACTTTGGGTGGCTGATACTGTTCTGACATGACATTCTCCGCAGCGTTTTTTTGAGGTTAAGACTCAAAAGTTTAGCAGGAGATAATCAACGATGACGCTGAGAATGTGCCCTGACGAAATCAGGGCACGAAGAGGATTTAATCCTGCATTAAGGCACTGCGTCCGCCATCCATAACGATGGTGGTGCCGGCAATAAAACCGGCGACCGGACTGGCCAGATACAGACAAAGTTCGCCCACTTCTTCTGATGTGCCGATGCGTCCGACCGGGTGTTTACGGATGGTGTCCTGACGCGACTTTTCGCCGTCTTCGTGCGAGTCAAACCACACCTGGTTTCCGGCGGTATCGATAAAACCGGGGGCAATGCCGACGGTTCGGATGGCCCGGCCCCATTCGATGGTCAGGCTTTGTACCAGCGAGAGCAGGGCGCGTTTGGTGATGTTGTACGGTGCGCAGCCCGGCATAGTGGAAAAGGCGTGGTTGGAGGTCATCACCAGAATGACGCCTTTGGATTTTTCCAGCATCTCACGGCAGCATTTGGCAATGTACCAGTGCGAGCGCAGATTCAGATCGAGGTTGTGATGCCAGTCTTCCAGTTCGCAATCAATGCCTTTGAATACGTTTTTGCCGGCATTGGATACCAGTACGTCAAGGCGTCCAAAGCGGGATTCGACGTCACTGATAAACCCGGCGATGCTTTCGGTTTGGGTGATATCCACAGAAAAATAGAAGAATTTTTCGGGATATTGCGCCAGCAGTTCCTGCGCGTGAGGTGCATTTTCCGGGGATGAAAACGCACAACCGATCACAATATCGCCATGATTCAAAAATGTCTGCGCGATAGCGTGGCCGATGCCCTGGCTGGCGCCGGTCACAATAACGACGCGGGGTGAGTGGTCAGAAGTAGTCATAATTTATCCCTGAATTAAAGCGCGAAAGTGGTGATGAACGTGTCGATCATCTGATGGTCTTCGGCGGTCAGCGTCCAGCCCGGATGGCGGCAGTAATCTGTCGCGATGATCCCGCGTTTGTGCAAAATGGTTTTCTCCACCTGAATAATATATTCACAATGGGTCATCCAGCGGCGGATCCACGGCAACAGCTTCCCGTGCAGTTCCTGTGCTTCATGCTGTTTTTCCGCCTGCCAGAGCCGGTAAATCTGCACGTAGACTTCGCTAAATGAGCAGCCGGGCATGACGCCTTTTCCGCCCGCTGCCAGCATTTCCAGCATATACAGACCGGCGTAGCCGTTGAGAACACTGGCCTGTGGCGCACGTTTCAGAAATTCACGGGTGTAATCCACCGGCGGATTGCATTCGATTTTAAAGACCGCATGCGGATAACGGGCCGCCACCTCGCTCAGTTGTTCGGGTGTGATGGCCAGACCCGTTTCCCCCGGCGCGTATTGCACCATCACCGGAATATCGACGGCTTCCAGCACCGAGAAAATGTGGTGCGAAATCGCGTCGGCGTCGGGTTGTAAAAAGAACGGCGGCAGCAGCATCAGGGCATCAGCGCCACGTTTCTGATAATCCCGCGCACGTTTCACCGCCACTTCGGTGCTGTGGTCGGTCACAGACATCGCGCGAAAAATGCCGCTGCCTTTCAGGTCTGAGAGAAAACAATCGGCCAGCAACAGCCGCTCGCTGTCGTCGAGTTTTGGGAATTCGCTGGCGATGCCAAATAGCGTCAGTCCCTGAATGCCGGTAGCCGCCAGGTGTTCCAGCAAGCGGCTGAAACTGGTGTAATCCGGCTCGCCCTGTGCCGTGAAGGGCAGGGCGGCAATCGGGTTAACGCCGCAAATATCAGAAGATGTGTACATGATTACTCCTCGTCGCGGTCAGCTAACACCGCACCTTGCGCCGCAGGCAGCGCCCAGCGGCGGTATAAACGCAGGAATCCCCGTGGCACCTGTTTTTCAACCGGCACCCAATGCTTACGGCGTTCGGCCAGAATGTCCGCGCTGACGTTGAGCGTCAGTTCGCGGGTGGGAATATTGATGGTGATGATGTCGCCGTTTTCGACCAGCGCCAGATCGCCGCCGTCGCTGGCTTCTGGCGAAATATGCCCGACGAATAAGCCGCGGTTGGAACCGGAAAAACGTCCGTCAGTGATCAGCGCGCAGCTGTCAGACAACCCCATACCTTCCAGACATTTCATCGGCTTGTACATTTCCGGCATGCCCGGTCCGCCTTTCGGCCCTTCATAACGCAGCACCAGCGTGCTGCCCGGTGCAATTTCGCCGGAAAGAATGGCATCTACGGATTCCTGTTCGCTGTTAAATACCACCGCCGGACCGCTGAAAATCATCAGGTTTTCCGGTACGGCAGCCGGTTTCACCACACAACCGAGCGGCGAAATATTGCCATGCAGAACGGCCACTCCCGCTTCGTTACGCACGGGAATAGCCAGCGTGTGAATCACTTCCGGGCGACGGGTTTTTGGTGCTTCTGCCAGCCATTCGGCTTTGGTTTTGCCGCTGACCGTCAGGGCGCTGAGGTCCATCAGCGAACTGATTTCTTTTTCTACCGCAGGCACGCCACCGGCTTCCCAAAAATCAATCATGTCGTATTCAGAAGCCGGATAGAGGGCGGCCACCAGAGGGACATGATGGCTGAGTTTATCGAACTCCAGCAGCGGCAGATGGCCATATTCCGCTTCGTAGTGAATGGCCTGTAAATGCAGAATGGCGTTGGTGGAACCCCCGGTCGCTAGCAGATAAATCATGGCGTTACGGATGGATTCCGGTGTGATTATCTGGCGCGCGTTCACTCCGCGTATCACCAGATCTACAGCCTTCTGACCGGTGGCATAAGCACATTCGCGGCGTTCTTTCGAAATGGCCGGCAACGTACTGCTGCCCGGTAAACTCATGCCCAGCACTTCGGCAATACAGCACATGGTGTTGGCCGTACCGTACATGGTACAGGAGCCCGGACCCGGCTCGGCGATGTCTTCGATGTGACGGAATTCCGCTTCATCAATTTCACCGCGTCGTTTCCAGCCAATGGCTTCCGTCACGATGTTGCCGTCCCAGTCTTTGCCTTTATAGTGCGCCGGATACATCGGGCCGCCATTGACCATAATGGCCGGAATATCCAGACGCGCCGCCGCCATCAGCATGGCCGGGACAATTTTGTCGCAAGAGCCGAGCAGCACCATACCGTCGAAACGGTGGGCGCGCATCATGACCTCAATAGAACTGGTGATCACTTCGCGGGCAGCCAGGATATAGCGCATCCCCAGATGGCCTTCGGCGATGCCGTCGCACGGCGCGATAGTGCCGAATACCATGCCGACGCCACCGGCTTCGTCGATTCCTTTCAGGACTTCCGCGGTCAGTTCATTAAGATTGACATGCCCTGCGGTGGCGTTGGTGTAACTGTTCACGACGGCTATCACCGGACGGCGCAACTGTTCGTCGGTATGTCCCATGGATTTGTACAGCGCACGTTTCAGCGCGCCGTCATCTCCGCTCAGTACCGGATTGAAGTGCCCGTCACCGCCTCCACATCCGTTACCACATCCGTTGCCACATCCACTCATAAGCTGCCTCGTTTTAATGATGGTTCTGCGTCGCGTTCCGCCGTTTTTTCAGGGCTGCGACGAGGGTTAACCAGTCTTGCTGGTAATAAAAATATCAGGGGGGCGCACAGCAGCAGGAACGCGGCCAGGATATACAGGCCGGTATTGGTGCTGCCGGTGTTGTCTTTCAGCCAGCCAAGAACGGTCGGGCCAAAGAATCCGGCCAGATTGCCGACCGAGTTGACCAGCGCTATCCCGGCCGCAGCGGCCGTCCCCGACAGCAACGTGCCGGGCAGGCTGATATAAGTCGGGATCAGGGCCAGCGTTCCGGACATCGCCAGGCAAATCCAGGTCATCATCCACACCGTGGAGCCGCTGCACCAGGCGCTCAGGCTCAGACCCACCGCACCGATAATGGCCGGGATGGCGATGTGCCAGCGGCGTTCGCAGCGTAAATCGGAATGTCGGCTGTTCCACACCATAAACAGTGCGCCGAAAACATAGGGCAGGGCAGCCAGCAGGCCGATGTGAAAATCATCGGTGACGCCGGAAGTTTTGATAATCGACGGCAGCCAGAAATTAATGCCGTAATAACCGATGTTGAAGCTGAAGAAGATCAGCGCCAGCAGCCAGACATAGCCGTTCTTAAACATCAGTTTCAGGCTTTGCGGCGGCTTACCGGCATTGGCGTCCAGACTGCGCTGACGGTCGGTTTCCAGATCGGCTGCCACAATCTTTTTTTCTTCGTCTGTCAGCCAGCGGGCTGATTTAACGTCATTATCGAGAAATTTCAGGACTACAAACGCCAGCAGGAAAGAGGGAATGGCTTCGACCAGAAACAGCCATTGCCAGTTGTGCAGGCCATCGACGCCTTCAAAAGCTTTGAGGATATAGCCGGACAGCGGGCTGCCCACAATGGTGGAAAGCGGGGTGACCAGAATGAATAACCCCAGCGTGCGCGCCGAACGCCATGACGGGAACCACAGTGTCAGATAGAACACGATGCCGGGGAAAAAACCGGCTTCGGCCACGCCGAGCAGAAAACGCAGCACGTAAAACTGAGTGGGTGTTTTTACGAAGATCATCGCTGCGGATAAGACGGCCCAGCTGATCATGATGCGCGCAATCCAGAAACGCGGGCCGAAACGCTGCATCATCAGGTTGCTCGGCAGTTCAAACAGGAAATAGCCGATGAAGAAGATCCCGGCACCGAGGCCGTAAACCGTATCGCTGAAATTCAGCGCATCCTGCATGTGCAGTTTGGCAAACCCGATGTTGACACGATCCAGATAAGCAAAGAAATAACACAGGATCAAAAAGGGGATCAGGCGTCGGGTAATCTTGCTATAGACCGCACTGACCTTACTCTCAGATTTTAAAGATGCCATTTGTCTGACCTCTTAATATCCCCTCCGGGTGGAGGGGAAGGGTTAATCAGCGTGAGCTGCCAATGCTTCTCAGCGGCAGACCGGCCATCAGGTTTTTCTCGATGTTTTCAAGCGAGATGTTTTTAGTTTCAGGTACAAAAATCAGGGTCAGGACGATGCAGACGACGTTAAGTGCGGCGTATAGCCAGAACGTGCCCGCGCTGCCGACGGTGTCGATGAGCGTCAGGAATGTCGCGCCGATGATCATGTTGGCAATCCAGTTCGCCATCGTGGAGCAGGTGACGCCAAAATCGCGGCCTGCCAGTGGCTGGATTTCAGAGCACAACACCCAGATCAGCGGCCCGGCGCTCATGGCAAATCCGACGATGAAAATCAGCAGCAGCGTGACGGCCACGTATTGTTGGGTCAGGCTGGTGATGCCGGTGAAGAACATCCAGCCCATCAGCGTCATACAAATTGCCATTACGCTGAAACCCAGTTTAAGAATCGGTTTACGTCCCCAGCGATCGACCAGACCGATGGCGATAAAGGTCGCCAGCACGTTGGTTAATCCGGCAATCACCGTTCCCCACATTTGTTGCTGCGTGGAAGCGAAACCGGCAATCGCGAAGATTTTCGGGGCGTAATACATGATGACGGTCATGCCGGTGAACTGCTGCATGAACTGCAACAGCACGCCGAGACAGGTGGTGCGGCGAAAATTGCTGTTAGCGCGGAATAAGTGCCAGCCGCGCTGTTTCATCTGCACGCTCTGGCGGATGGCTTCCAATTCGATGTGCGCTTCGGATTTTGTTGAGCGCAGCAACAGCAACACTTTTTCCGCCAGCTCACTTTTGTTTTTCATCATCAGCCAGCGCGGGCTTTCGGGCAGCGTTAAAACACCGGCAAACAGAATCAGTGCGGGGAACGTAATAATGCCCAGCATCCAGCGCCAGTTGCCGCTGCTACTGAACGCAGTATCAGACAGAAATGCCGCCAGGATCCCGATGGTGATCATCAGCTGATACAGGGAAATCATGCTGCCACGGATGTGTTCGGGCGCGATTTCGGAGAGATAAAGCGGTGCCACAAATGAGGCCACGCCGACCGCTGCGCCCAGCAGGAAACGCGAGACGATAAGGATCTGCAAATCAGGCGCAAAGGCACAGCCGATTGAGCCAGCAACAAAAAGTGCTGCGCCAATCAGAAGCGTTTTTTTACGTCCGATGCGAGAGCACAGTGGCCCGCTGCATAGCGCACCGAGCGCCGCGCCGAGCATCATCACGCTGACCACCATTTCCTGCTGATGGCTGCTCAGGCCGAATTCCTGCGCCAGAAACGGTAACGCGCCCGCAATCACGCCCATATCCAGCCCGAACAGCAGGCCCGCCAGCGCGGCCAATAAACAGACCAGCAGGGTCTGCCGGTTGGTGTGCGGCACCGCCCGGGGAATGATATTCGTCGTCATAAGTCACCTTTGAGATTATTTTGATTTTATGGGGTTTTACAGGGTGAACAGGGAGGCCCGCTGTCCTGTGTAGGGCGTTTCGTAGCGCAGCAAAGCGCCGTCCGTGGCGGACGGCATTCTGAGCCCATCGCGCGCCGAAGTGATGTACAAATCCTGAAAATTCCTGCCGCCGAAAGCGCAGCTCGATGGCTGCATGACGGGCAAAGGCAACGTCGTGAGAAATTGCGGGGCATAATCATTAAGCTGATAAGCCGCCAGACAAGCCCCGCCCCAGCGGGCATTAAGCAACAGGCCTGTATTGGTTACGGCAGAACCGTCGGCAAAAACATCGTCCGGCAGCGGCCAGGTGCGCAGCGTCGGATGTGTGATAAGGCTGGCCGGGCTTTGGTAAAAGCAGTGCGCAAAAGTATCGATAAACCAGGCGTGGCCGCCGTGCCATACCAGCGTGTTAGGCACATGCTGATCGCCGAGCATTTTCACCGGCTGCGCGTCGCCAGTGGCGAAGCGATACCAGCTGCCGAGGGCGTTTCTGGCGGTGGTGTCCATTGTGCTGAACCACACGGAACCGTCCGGCGCGACGGCCGCTTCGTTCGGGCGCGTGGCGGCGGTTTCCGGCCAGCCGCACAGCGGATAACGGGTCATGCTGTGATAGTCATACAGCAGGATGCCTTCGCCGGTGATGAGCAAAAAATGCTCCGGTCGGTCGGTCAGTAATACCGCGCTGCACACAGAAGGTAAGGTGTGGATTTCAAAACGATCGTCCTGCTCCGGCCAGTAACGCAGTAACCGCCGCTGCACAATATCGACCCAAATCAGCGACTGTGAGCTGAAACACCAGACCGGCGTTTCGCCCAGCTCGGCACGGTAATCACCGATAACTGATAAATTTTTCAGCGCAGAGCTTTTCGGCAGAGGGTTTTTCATTTTTGCGCTGCCAGCAGCCATGTCGCCTGATACGCCAGCGCCCGTTCGCGAAGGGCAGACAGTGTAATGCCCGGCTGATACAGCCCGCCGCCCAGACCAAATCCGTTTGCGCCCGCTTGCAGATAGGCGCGCATTTGCCCGGCATCGGCATTCACGCCGCCAACCGGCAGGCAAACCACTTCCGCCGGTAAAACCGCACGCATTGCCCTGGTGACGGCAGGTGTCATTAACTCGGCAGGGAAAAATTTCAGCGCGCTGGCACCCGACCGCAGCGCCGTAAAAGCTTCACCCGGCGTGGCGATGCCCGGCAAACTCAGCAGCCCGAGTTCAAGAGTGGCGCGGATCACCGACGGCTCCATGTTCGGGGAGATAATCAGCTGTCCGCCAGCCTCTGCGACCTGATGCACCTGATGTTCTGTCAGCACGGTTCCTGCGCCGACATAACCTTTGTCGCCCACAGTGTTCGCCATGATGGTGATGGATTCCAGCGGACGCGGGCTGTTGAGCGGCACTTCCAGATAGGTAAAGCCGCATTCGAGCAGCGTTTGCGCCACGCCCTGCGCTTCCTCCGGCGTGATGCCGCGCAAAATAGCAATCAGCGGCAACGTGCATTCCTGCCAGCGGCGGGAAAAATTCAGGTAATTCATGACGACTCTCCGTGAAGACACTGATAAATCTGCGTCATGCCCTGAATGAAGCACGCATTGCCGTCGGCAGAAGTGAGGGTGATCCCGAGCTGTTTTGCGGCGCGGGTATAGCGTTCCGTTAAGGCGGGCGAACCGACGATCCACGCTTCTTTGCCCGCAACGGCATATAATTCCGCGCCAATCAGTAAACCGGAAAGATAGCTGGCGACCTGCGCGGGAGTGAGTTCGCCGTTCAGCCGCAAAGTGCGGGCTGAAAACAGCGCATTGCTCAGGTGTGGCGCGTGCAGTGCGTTGGTGACGCCAAGAGCAAAAGCCCGGGGATCTTCTGGCGATTCCGGTACATCACGCCCCAGCAATGAATGGCTGAGCATTACCGAATAAATCTCACCGGTCATGAATGTGCTGAACCGCAGGATCTCACCGTTATGCAGTTCGGCGTGTTTGCTGTGCGTGCCGGGCAGGATCACGTACTGGCTGTTTTGCGGATCGGGATGCAGCGCCGCCAGCCCGAGCAGCTGAATTTCTTCGCCGCGCATGACGTCCGGTAAACCGAATTCATTCTTCCCGCTGACACCCGCGACAATCTGGCACGGGCTTCCCCACGGTGTTTTCAGCGAGGCGGTACATTGCGCCAGCTGCCGCGAACTGGCGGGCAGCGCGATATACGGCACTTCCTGCCAGCCCTGCTGCGAGCCCACCATGCCCGCCATCAGCAGAGGCAGTTGTGGATGCAGCGCCAGCCAGCGGGCGATCAGCGGTTTAAGCGCAGCGGCAAACTGGCGGTCGGGCACATGCAGCAAGCCGCACTGCGCGCTGACAGTGTCGAGGCATTGATGTTCTTTCATCAGGAACGCCCGAAAATTCGAGGTTCCCCAGTCGATGGCAATCCAGTAATTTTTCATTCTTGAGTTACAACCAGTAAAATCTTGTATGACAAGAATGATGAGGAAAAAATAACCTTATAACTGTGATGGAGATCCAAAGTTAGCTAACGGGGATAAAAAAGATCGTTAAAAGAAGTGCTGATACTTTTCGGGGATTTCGCGCCAGATGTGTTTGTGGGCGGCGCTCAATAGGATGTGGCGCATACATTTACGTGCGGAATCAGCTTGTTTAAGGCGGATCGCTTCCAGTAAGTCGCGGTGCTGCTGTACGGCTTCCTGCGTGAGTTGCAGGTCAGCTTCGAGGGTTTGCTTGAAAGACAGAAGCATAGCTGCCGACAGCGCGTTACCGACTGACGCCAGAAAAGGGTTATGGCACGACTGCAAAACGGCGGTGTGAAATGCCAGATCGCCTTGTTCGAATTCTGCAGCAGAATTGTTTTTCTGGCCGGACTGCATGGTCGCCAGCGCATCTTCAATCGCGGCCAGATCATGACCGGTAGCATTGAGCGCCGCCATGGCCGCGACGTCTGGCTCAAAAATCAGGCGCGTGAGCATCAGTTGTTCTACCAGTTCCGATTCGATACCGACATCTTCGAGCCACGACAACACTTCTGCATCCAGAAAACTCCACTGCTCGCGCGGTGTAACGATACTGCGTCTCTTGGCCTGGATCAGTAACATGCCTTTCGCCCCGAGCACCTGAAGCGCATTTCGCACCGACGTACGCGATGCCTCATACTGCTGCGCCAGCTCGTTTTCCCCCGGGATCGGTAACCCGACAGCCAGTTCGCCGCGAATAATGCGCAGCGCCAGATCACGGGTAATGGATTCAGAAACGGAAGAAGTGAGTTTGTTCATCGGAGTCTCAGCAGTGAGTTTCAGGGGAGGGCTGGCGCGATAATCGTAACATCTTACTGAATTTCCTCCACCATCCAGTCGTGAAATGCCTTCACTTCCGGGCGTTGTAAGGATTTTGCAGACCTGACGAGATAATAAGACCAGGTGATTGGCAGCGACATTTGCGGGAATAACTGCACCAGCCGGTGAATATCTAAATCCTGCTGCACCAGCGCTTTGCGTACCAGCGTGATGCCCTGACCACTGAGCACGGCCTGGATCACCGCGGCGGTGGAATTGATATGCTGATGAGACTGACGCACGCCGTCCAGCCCGCATTTTTTCAGTACGCTTTCCCACAGCGGGAAATTCGCGCCGGGGTGCGGCGTGTCGTCGTGGATAAGCTTTTGTTCATAAAGCCAGTTGTGGCTGATTTTCTTATCGGCGGGCAGCAGAGACGGGCTGCACACCATCACCACTTCTTCATCCATCAGCCAGGTTGCGTGTAAACCTGACCAGTTTCCCGGCCCGCAGCGGATACCAATATCGGCTTCACCGTGTGCAAGATCGGTGAGCCGGTCTGCGACGTCCAGACGGATATCAATATTCTGATGGCGTTCTGAAAAACGGTTAAGCCGCGGCATCAGCCAGTTCATCACCAGCACCTGCGAGGCGGTGACCACCACCACGGAGCGCGCACTGCGCCCGCGAAGTTTTGTCAGGCCGCTTTCCAGTTTATCCAGCCCGAGCGAGATGTCATCGAGCGCATCATGCACATCGCTGAGCAGCGTGAGGCGTTCACTGCCGGAGCGGGTGCGCGTAAGCAGCGGATGTCCGACCCATTCTTCCAGCGCCCGCACCAGCTGGCCGACCGCAGCGGGTGTTACGCCCAGCTCATTCGCCGCGCCGGTAAAACTGCCGTGTCGCGCGGTGGCTTCAAAAGCTTGCAACCATTTCAGTCTGTTGAGGGTTCGCATGATGTTCTCATCGTCGGGGAAATTTTTTGCAAAGTACCAGCGCACAGTAATGAGATAGTTTTTCTTTGTCGATGACTTATTTATTATGCGTCGCTGGCGGTGCGCATGGCTGGCATGATGACCTCATCAGCCGGAACGACGAACTGCTCCGGTTACACAGACAAAGAAAATATTGCGGAGATAAAAATGATGAGCAACACATTCAGCGGTAAAAAATTACTGGTTGTTGGTGGTACAAGTGGCATGGGGCTGGAAACCGCGCGTCTGCTGCTGGAGCAGGGCGGCAGTGTGGTGCTGGTCGGTAACCGTCAGGAAAAAGCCGACGCCGCGCAGCGTGAGCTTTCCGCACTCGGTCCGGTTTCCGTGCTGGTGGGGGATCTGATGACGGAGCAGGGCATGAATCACATCCGTTACGCGATTAACGCGGAGCATCAGGATATCAGTCTGCTGGTGAATGCCGCGGGTGTGTTCTTCCCGAAACCTTTTGCGGAGCATGAAGAAGCCGATTACGACATGTATATGAACATTAACCGCGCGACGTTTTTTATCACCCGTGATGTGGTGAAAAATATGCTGGCAGCCGGAACGCGCGGTTCGGTGGTGAATATCGGGTCGATGTGGGCGCAGCAGGCCATCGGTGCCACGCCTTCTTCCGCCTATTCAATGGCTAAAGCCGGGCTGCATGCGCTGACCAAAAACATGGCGATTGAGCTGGGCGGTCACGGCATCCGTGTCAACGCCGTGTCTCCGGCGGTGGTGCAGACGCCCATTTATGAAGGTTTTATCGCGAAAGATGAAGTGGAAGGTGTGATGAACAGCTTCAACAGTTTCCACCCGATTGGCCGCGTCGGTAAGCCGCGTGATATCGCTGAAACCGTCGCGTTTCTGCTGAGCGAAAAAGCGGGCTGGGTCACCGGCGCCATCTGGGATATTGACGGCGGGGTGATGGCCGGTCGCAACTGATCATCATCTTCTGATTATAAACCGGAAGGCTGCGGATATAACCCTTTACGCTTCCATTTCACATCCGCAACTGATTGTCCGGTGTGGATTTTGCCCTGCAACAGCAGGTTAAATTTCGCGCCTGATGGCCGCGTCAGGCGGCTTTGCAGGATGTACACGGCCTCGCTGCCCAGCTCGCGGCAGGGCAGAAGGACGGAGGTGAAATTCATCGGCGAGGTGAGTTTCATGTCGTGCTCGAAATCCATGCTCATGACGGAAATGTCTTCCGGCACCTGGATGCCCTGATCCCGCAACGCTTCCACGGTGGCGTGCGCAATCGGCGTGCTGCCGCAGATAATGGCTGACGGCAGGCATTCGCGGTTGCGCTCTTTCAGGTATTTATCGAAGCATTTGCGCGCCTGCTCTTTGCCGTTGCCGTGATTGATCAGCAGATGTGTCGCTTCGTCAAAAATGACGTGATGCTCAAGACAGGCGCGTTTGAAGCCGTCCAGCCTTTGCATCATGGTTTCGCGGCGCAGGTCAGTGAAGAGCAATACCGGCCGGTGGCCTTTCTGGAAAAGGAAATTCGCCGCGCAATAACCGATCGAATAGTGATCCGCTGACACGCAATCAAGGCGCATTTCGCTGTCTTTCGCATTCAGCATCACCACCGGTTTATTCGATTCCGCCGCCAGACGATAAAGCATCACGTCATCAATTCCGATGATAACGACGCCGTCCACGTCGGACAGATTCAGCGCCTGCATAAAAACCGCGATATCAGGGTCATTTACCGACAACGCGCATTTACGGATATGAATATCAAAGCGCGCCACTTCAGCGGTAATTTCCTGAATGGCTTCGTAATAATAGAGATCTTCACGCTGGGAAAATGCCGCAGGCGGCGCGCAAATTAACAGGGTATTCATTAACAAACGGCTGGCGGGAATGTCGCGCAAAATACCCATGGTTCTTGCATGGGTAAATACCTTTTCTTTTGCCCGCGGGCTGACATTCGCTTTACCAGCAAGGACACGGGAAACAGTGCTCGGAGAAAGCCCGGTGAGCTCCGCAATTTGCCTGATTTTTAATTTTCCCGTCATTGTGTGATCAACGCCTCATTAGAGTATGGACTTATTACCACGGTTAACTGGTTGTAATTCTTAAGCTATTCGCAATCATAGCAAAACCATTCTGCCGCACTGCAATTCCTGTCACAAATAGCGGTTGTTGGAAAAAAAAGTCGTTACTACTCTCCTGAATAACAACGTCAGAGAAAAAATATCGTATTTGCCTGCCCTGAATTATTAATAAATTCAGCAAGGTGACGATCGCCCTTAGGTTTTTATCGGGAGTAGGATAATGCTTAAAATAGCCATTATTGGTACGGGTAATATTTCACATAACCATATTCAGGGATATTTGCAGTTTGCCGATCGCTGCCAGGTGGTCGCGCTGGTGGATATTTATCCGGAGAAAGCGGAAGAGAAAAAACGGCATTACGGGCTCACTGACGCGAAGGTTTACGCCAGTCATCAGGATATTCTTAATGATTCGGACATTGACGTTTTTGACGTCTGCACGCCGCCGTATGTGCATGCCGAAATCTCTGTTGACGCGCTGAACGCCGGAAAGCATGTGCTCTGTGAAAAACCGATGGCCGCTTCCTTGCAGGAGTGTGACGCGATGATCCGCGCCGCGCAGGAAAGCGGTAAAACGCTTTCCATCATTGCGCAAAACCGTTTTACCGATGCGTTCTGGCGGCTGAAACAGGTGCTCGATTCCGGCGAGGCGGGAAAAGTTTGCCACGCGCAGGTGGATTCGTTCTGGTGGCGCGGCCATTCCTATTACGATTTGTGGTGGCGCGGAACCTGGGAAAAAGAGGCGGGCGGCTGCACCCTCAATCACGCGGTGCACCATATTGACGCCATTCAGTGGATGCTCGGTTTCCCTTCCGAAGTGGTGTCGATGATCACCAACGCCGCTCACGATAATGCCGAAGTGGAAGACCTTTCGGCGGCGATTTTCAAATATGACACTGGTGCGCTGACGCAGCTGACGGCTTCCGTAGTGCATCACGGTGAAGATCAGAAAATTGTCATTCAGGGCGAAAAAGCCCGGGTTTCTGCACCATGGGATAAATTCGCCAGCATTTCTGCCCCGAACGGTTTTCCGGTGGAAGAGCGTGATACCGCGCGTGAAAACCGCCTCGAGGATGTGTATCAGTCCATTCCCAAACTCACTTATACCCTGCACACCGGCCAGATAGACAACTTCCTCACCGCGCTGGAAACGAAAAGCGCCCCGCTGATCGACGGCGTTCAGGGCAAGCGTTCGCTGGAACTGATTGCCGCGATTTATAAATCGGCCATTACGCGCAGCATTGTGACGCTGCCGCTGGTTCAGACCGATCCTTTCTATCAGACCGGCGGGCTGGTTTCGCTGGCCCCGCACTTTTACGAGAAATCGGCTTCCGTGGAAAACTTCGCCAACGAAGAGGCAATCCCGCTGGGTAAAAACATGGATACAGGAGCGTAAATATGAGCATCAAAGACGGAATGAACTATGCACCTGTCGGGAAACCGCAGCCGGTGGTGAAACCGGGCGAATTCGTGATTGCCGCCGCCGCGCTCGATCACGGGCATATTTACGGCATGTGCAACGGGCTGATTGAAGCCGGTGCCAGCCTGAAATGGGTTTACGATCCGGATCCGGCAAAAGTGGCGAAGTTCGTCAGCCAGTATCCGCAGGTGACGGCCGCTCCATCGCTGAGCGCGATTCTCGATGATAAAGAGGTGCAACTGGTGGCTGGCGCGGGAATTCCGTCGGAACGCTGCGCGCTCGGGCTGAAAGTGATGGGCGCCGGAAAGGATTATTTCACCGACAAAGCGCCGCTCACCACGCTTCAACAGCTGGCGGCAGCAAAAGAAAAGGCGGCGAAAACCGGGCGTAAATATGCGGTGTATTACAGCGAACGTCTGCATGTGGAAAGCGCAGTATTTGCCGGGCAACTGGTGCAGGAAGGGGCGATTGGTCGCGTGGTTCAGACGCTCGGTACCGGCCCGCACCGCGAGGGTGAAGGGCGGCCTGACTGGTTTTACGAAAGGGAGAAATTTGGCGGGATCCTGTGCGACATCGGCAGTCATCAGATTGAGCAGTTTCTGTTTTATACCGGCAACGGCAATGCCCGCGTGGTCGCGGCGCAGGCGCTGAATTTCAACCATCCGCAATACCCGAACTTTGAAGATTTTGGCGATACGATGCTGGAAGGTGAAAACGGCGCACGTGGATATTTTCGCTGCGATTGGTTTACGCCGGAAGGGCTCAGCACCTGGGGCGACGGGCGTCTGACGCTGCTGGGCACTGAAGGTTACATTGAGGTGCGCAAATATGTCGATATCACACGTGGCGAACAGGACGTGGTGTACCTGGTGAATAAGGAAGGCGAATTCCGTTATCCGGTTTCCGGACAGGTCGGATTCCCGTTCTTCGGCCAACTGATCCTCGATTGTCTGAACCGCACTGAAAACGCCATGACGCAGGAGCATGCGTTTAAAGCCGCAGAGCTTTGCGTGCGGGCGCAGATGCTGGCGAACGGGACACGCTGAAACGGGAGGCATGATGAATATGATTAATGCCGCCGTCATTGGCTGTGGTGCCATCCATTCCTGTCACGTGGCGGCGATAGAACAGGAACCTGCGAGCACGCTGCGGGCGATTGCAGAAATTGATGTTGAAAAAGGGCGTGCGCTGGCGCAGCGGTATAACTGCGATTTTTATGCCGATTATCATGAAATGCTGCGCGACCCGCAGATTGATGTTGTGCATATTTGTCTGCCGCATCATCTGCATCAGGAAGCCATTCTTGCCGCACTGGCCGCCGGAAAACATGTGTTCACCGAAAAACCGGTGGCACTGAATTCCGGGGAAGTCGCCGCCATCAGGCAGGCCTTGACGGAAACAGACGCCCGGCTGGGTGTCTGTTATCAGAACCGGCTAAACCCGACGAGCCGTGAAATTAAAGCGCTGCTCGAAAGCGGGCAGCTCGGCAAAATGCTCAGTATTAAAGCCGTGCTGACATGGTCGCGCAGCGGCACGTATTACACCGAAAGCCCGTGGCGCGGTCGTTTCGAAACAGAAGGTGGCAGTTTGCTGATCAACCAGGCCATTCATACGCTGGATCTTATGCAGTGGTTTGGCGGCGGCGTGCTGGCGGTGAAAGGCGTGGTGGAGAGCAGTTTTCTCAGCGAACTCACCGAAAATGAAGATACCGCGATGGCCAGTTTTAAACTCGGTAACGGCGCGCGCGGGCTGTTCTATGCGACCAACTGCCACAGCACGGATTCTCCGTTGCTGCTGGAAATTCATTGCGAAAAAGGGCTGTTGCAGCTGCATCACAACACGCTCTGGCTGATTGACGGGGAAAACAAAACGCTGTTAATCAGCGATGAAAATCCGTCGGGCAATGCTAAAAGCTACTGGGGTGACAGCCATCGACAGGCGGTATTTAATTTCTACCTGTCAGTTCGTCATTCAGGGAATACTCTTTATAACCAAAACAAAAACTATACCGATATTTATGACGCCGAAATATCCCTGAATATTGTCGGGGCTATTTACCGGTCATCTCAGTTGCGGAAATGGATAACGCTTACCGATTAAATAATTTTAATAATAACCCTACACTGACAGGATAATAAAAATGAAACCAACTGAGCGCAGAGTCGGTTATGGCACGGCCATCGGGTATGGCGTGACCGATTTATTTGGTGGCGGCGCTTTTGCCGTTATTGGTACCTGGCTATTATTCTTCTATACCACTTATTGCGGATTATCTGTTTTTGAAGCCGGTTCTATTTTCGCTATTGCCCGCGTTATCGATGCGATATTAAGCCCGATTATGGGCTATATCACCGATAATTTCGGCAACACCTGGCTGGGGAAAAAATTTGGCCGCCGCCGTTTTTTCCTGCTGATCAGCGCTCCTTTGATGTTCCTTTACGCGCTGGTCTGGGTCACAGATATGAGCTACTGGTACTACCTCGGTACCTATCTTTCTATTGAATTGCTGTCCGCGATGGTGCTGGTGCCGTGGGAAACACTGTCGGCGGAAATGACCAACCGGTTCAGCGAACGCACCCGTCTTTCGGGCGTACGCATGATTTGTTCCCAGCTCGGCGGTCTGCTGGCGGTGTCGATTCCGGGCATACTGATGCAGTTCACCGGCAAAGATAATTCCCTGACGTACACCTACACCGGTATCATTTTTGCCTGCATCTTCTGCGTGGCGGTATTCACCACCTGGATGTGTACGTGGGAAGCGAAAGACGTGCGTGAAGAGTTTGAACCGGAGCCGGTCACCGCCGGTGGCGGCAGTTTGTGGCACCATTTAAAAAGCCTGGTATTAGATCTTTTTTCCTCGTTCAGAATACGCATGTTCCGCCAGCATATCATTATCTATATCTTCTCGTTTACCGCACTGGACGTTTTTGGTGCCGTATTCACCTATTATGTGGTTTACGGATTGCATCAAAGTGCCTCGTCGGTTTCAGGGTATTTAAGTGTGGCGGCGCTGGCTTCCGTACCTTCGACGTTTATATTTATGATGTTGCTTGAAAAATTAAATATGTCGCCTTCGGGTGCACTGCGGCTGGCGTACGGCATTATATTCTGCGTACTGGCTTTCCTGTTCTATGTCTATATCACCGAAATGGCGGTTTCCCTGCTGCTGTTCTCAGCGGTCTTTGCCATATTCGGTTTCGCGCGCGCCGGTCTTTATTATATTCCGTGGAATATCTACAGCTTTATTCCGGACGTGGATGAAATCGTCACCAAAAAACGCCGCGAAGGGATATTTGCCGGTGTAATGGTGTTAACACGAAAAAGCACGGTCGCGCTGGCGATTATGCTGATTGGTGTGGTGCTGGAAGAAAGCGGTTTCGTTAAAGGCCAGGGTATTCAGCCGGAAAGCGCGCTGCACGCGATTATCGGGCTGATGGTTTTTGCTACCGGCATCCTGCTGGCCGTCAGTTTCTATATGACATTTAAATTTAAGCTGACGCGGGATACGCACAGAACGCTGATCAAAGAAGTCGCGCGCCTGAAACTCGGCGGCGAACTGAATGACTGCACGCCGGAGTGTCAGAAAGTGATCAAGGATCTGACCGGTTACGACTATCAGGAAGTGTGGGGCGGCAGTGCGACGCACAAAACCGCCGGAGCAAAATTAGCCCCCGCGCCCGGTGACGCGGTCGGGCTCTGAAAGGCGTTATTCCGGCGGCGTCTGGTCGCCGCCGCCTAACGGGCGCTGCATAAATACGGTATCCAGCCAGCGCCCGTGTTTAAAACCGACGGATTTCAGGGTGCCGGTAACACTAAAACCGGCCGCCAGATGAAGGTGAATGGACGCCTGATTCTGGCTGTCGCCGACGTTGCCAATCAGCTGGCGATACCCCTGCATTTCCGCCCAGTCCACCGCCCGGCGCAGCAAGGCTTTTCCCGCCCCGCGTTTCTGAAAACCGGGATCAATATAAATAGAATCCTCCAGCGTATGCCGGTAGGCGTAACGCTCGCGATATCGCCCGAGGTAGCAATAGCCTTTCACTTCCCCTTCATGCAGAACCACCAGCCAGAGCAGCCCGGCGTCTTTGATTTTCTTCAGGCGCGCGGCCATTTCATCCACAGAAGGCGGCTCCGTTTCAAAGGACGCGGTGCCGTGTTTAACATGCCAGGCATAAATTTTCTGCATTTCGGGAACGTGCTGTTCGTCCGCTTCAATAATTTCCATTCTTCCGGGCTCTCGTCAGTCAGTTTCCTCCAGCCTACACGTTTCGGAAAGAATCGGGCAGGGGAGTGCTGCGCATTATTTACGGGTTATGCTTTTTTCTTCTTATTGATGCTTTTTTCGTTTTTTAAGCCGCTACCCTGACCCTGCTATAGTCAGCTTCACTTTGGATTAGGGCTTATTTTTTAAGGAAAAACCGTGAAACTGACAATGCCTCATTTTCGGACAGGCGCTTTCATATTACTCGCAGGATTGGTGCTGGCGGGTTGTGATCAAAAGGGCAGCGATGCGAAGCACATCAAGGTCGGTGTGATTAACGGCGCGGAGCAGGATGTCGCCGAAGTCGCCAAAAAAGTCGCGAAAGAGAAATACGGGCTGGATGTCGAGCTGGTCGGGTTCAGCGGTTCATTGTTGCCGAACGACGCCACGCAGCACGGTGAGCTGGATGCCAACGTTTTCCAGCATCGCCCGTTCCTCGATCAGGACAATAAAGCGCATGGCTACAATCTCGTCGCCGTCG
The DNA here is from genome assembly GCF_011065485.1 of Rahnella contaminans. NCBI lineage: Bacteria > Pseudomonadati > Pseudomonadota > Gammaproteobacteria > Enterobacterales > Yersiniaceae > Rahnella > Rahnella contaminans. The sequence goes on along the minus strand of NZ_JAADJS010000001.1, from coordinate 1,731,966 downwards.
GTAATACGTTTGTGTTCCCGATGGCCGGTTATTCGAAAAAAATCAAAACTGTCGGTCAGCTGAAAGACGGCGCGACGGTGGCGATCCCGAACGATCCGACTAATCTGGGCCGCGCGCTTTTGCTGCTGCAAAAAGAGAAACTGATCACTCTGAAAGAGGGTAAAGGTCTGTTGCCGACGGCGCCGGATATCGTTGAGAACCCGCATCATCTGAACATTATGGAGCTAGAAGGCGCGCAGTTACCGCGTGTGCTCGACGACCCGAAAGTCGATGTGGCGATCATCAGCACCACTTACATTCAGCAAACCGGGTTATCGCCGGTGCACGACAGCGTGTTTATCGAAGACAAGAACTCGCCTTACGTGAACCTGCTGGTGACGCGCGAAGACAATAAAGACGCGGAGAACGTGAAGGAGTTTCTGAAATCTTATCAGTCGCCGGAAGTGGCAAAAGCCGCAGAGAAAATCTTCAACGGTGGCGCAGTTCCGGGCTGGTAACAGGCTTTAAAGAGATGAATAAAATTTGACGCTTTTGCCTGAAAGTCCAACGTCAGGCAAAAGCGTTTCTGTATTTTACAAGATAACGATTTTACGACTTATGCTGTTTCGCAAACTCGTCTTTGGCTTTCTGCAATTGCTGCTGGAAAGCGGTGTTGGTGTGCAAAGTGGCGACGACCGCCGAGCCGACAATACGCGCTGCATCGACATCGCTTTGCCAGTGATATCCGCAAATCACGCGGCTCTGGCCTAAATCGAACCCGCGCTGAAGGATTTGATCCTGACGCTGCGGGTTAATTTCCGTCAATACCAGTGCCGTTGCCCAGCCGATGGAGGTGTGACCCGACGGGTAAGATCCATTCTTAGACAGCTTATCCTGCTCGGTCGTGTTGCACGTCGGTACGCCGTAGAACGCGAACGGACGAATGCGCATGTACTTCTCTTTCGCCGAACGGGTCGCAAGATCGCCCGCATCTTCAATCATATTGGTCAGCAGCTTATGCAGCTCCGGTGTATCTTTTGCCGTAATCGGTGAACCAAACGCCGTGGAGAACGCATTCGCAACGCCGCCCGCACTCAGGTTGGCATCTTCAGCCGCCAGCTTGCCGCGTTCCGTCGAGCGCAGAAGACGCCCTTGTTCGTACATCGCCTGATCGTTGAGAAACGCAATGCTGCCCACAGCCGGTGGCGGCGGAAGCAGCGCCAGGCTGTTGATTGCCTGGTCGTTTTTCAGATAGTACAAGTCTGGTTTGGTGGTCGCATCATTGCCGGTCAGGGCAAAAGCATTGACAGAGAAAAGTCCCGCGAGACAAAAAGTAGCTACAATTTTCATGAAGGTTTCCTTACGGACATTAGAATTTTCATTACGAACTCATTTTCGTAACATTTGTTAACATGTGTAAGTAAAACAAATTCTTCATCAAAAAAAATGCGCGAGATCTCAAAATTGGGAATTTGTGGGTATGGGGGAATTTGCAGTAAGGCAGGTAAATTCACAGGATTTTGTTGGAGATGCTTGGTGTCCCCTACAGGAATCGAACCTGTAACTAGCCCTTAGGAGGGGCTTGTTATATCCGTTTAACTAAGGAGACACGGACGCCAGTGGAAAGCGCCCGCGTAGTATACCCTTTTTTCTCTCAATAATAAGGCGTTAGCCTGCCGTTTGGTCGTTTCGTCGCCAGTTCTGCGCTTTTATCTCTCTTCACGGTTTCGCCGCTTCCTTCTTCGCGGCTTCCTGTTCTGCCTTTTTAACTTTGGCTTTCTTCTGATTACTCATGTCGTTACGGATTTGTGCGTGGCTGATCAGCGCAAAGATAAAGGTACCGCCCGCGATGTTTCCGGCCAGCGTCGGCAGGGCGAAAGGCCAGACGAAGTCAGTCCACGGGATTGCGCCGGAGAAGACCAGATAGAGGACTTCCACTGAGCCGACCACGATGTGTGTCAGGTCGCCGATCGCCACCATGTAAGTCATCAGCATAATTACCCACAGTTTGGCGGCACCTGCGGAAGGGATCATCCAGACCATGGTGGCAATCAGCCAGCCGGAAACCATGCCGCCGACAAACATCGCGCCAGGGCCTTTTTCCATAATTTCCATGCTGATCTCGTGAAACGCTTTGTCGGTCTCCGGATCAAAAAATGGCACCAGATGAAATGCCAGCGCTGCAAAGCCGCCGCCGATGATATTTCCGATCAGCACCAGCCCCCACAAACGCAGCAAGAGCGCGACGTTTTTGCCGGTCAGTTTTTGCATGACGGGCAATACGGCGGTGACGGTGTTTTCGGTGAACAGCTGCTGGCGCGCCATGATGACGATAATGAACCCGACGGTATAACCGATGTTTTCGATAAAAAACCGTTCGGGCGAATCGGGCAGCCGGGCGTGAAGAATGCCTTTCGCCATCAGCGAAGCACTGATCGAAAGCCCGGCGGCAATCGCTGACCAGAGCAACGCCTGTCCGTCACGTTCCAGCTCTTTCTCGCCTTCCATACGGATAACTTCATGCACGGCGGCCGCTTTGGAGGGCAGATTCTCTTCACCGGTTTCGATTTTCTTGCCCTGCGAATGCTCCTCGCTGTCAACATCGGTGCTGCTCTCATGTTTTTTATCGTCGCTCATCGTTCTCCCCCGAAAAAAAATCAAAGTGATAAAAAAGTACGTCATGCATAAGCATAGGCGAGGCCGGGAATTTATGAGCAGATATACAAATAAGTTACAAATCGTTAACCCATGAACCTTATGGGTCATTTTTGGGGCAATGTCTGCGATATCAGACTTTTCTGGCGGGCGTTTATATGTAATAACGTACCGCTCCCTAAGCTGCGTCGTGCCGGACGCCTGTGATATGATGCGGACTTGTGAAAAATAAGAGACATCTCCATGTTTGAAGCCCTTAACCTGAGCTGCGTTCGCGATGAGCGGACCTTGTTTAGTGGCTTGAGTTTCACGGTTTTACCGGGCGAAATGGTGCAGATTGAAGGCAGGAACGGTGCCGGTAAAACCAGTTTGCTGCGTATTCTGGCCGGGCTGTCCTCTCCGGACGCCGGTGAAGTCCGCTGGCAGGGCGTCAATACCCGCCGTCAGCGCGATGTTTTTCATCAGGAACTTCTGTATCTCGGTCATCAGCCCGGCATAAAGTCAGTGCTTACTGCGTTTGAAAACCTTGCCTTCTATCTGTCTGTCAGCAGTCCGTCTGTTCGCGGTGACGCCGCATCGGAAGCTATTTATCAGGCACTCGAAAATGTCGGCCTGCTGGGTTACGAAGATGTCACGGTCGCGCAGATGTCCGCCGGGCAGCAACGGCGCGTGGCGCTGGCGCGTTTATGGCTGAGCAATGCGCCGCTGTGGATCCTCGATGAACCGCTGACTGCCATTGATAAGCAGGGTGTTGCGACGCTGATTGCGCTGTTCGAACAGCATGCGGAGCAGGGCGGAATGGTGCTGCTGACCACGCATCAGGATTTGCAGGGCGTTAACCGCGACGTGCGGAAAATCCGACTGACCGGCGCAGCGCTGGCGTGACGCGAAAGGGAAAGAGACGGAATGTTTACTAAGGTTCTGAGCCGCGAACTGAAAATTGCTTTTCGAAAAAGCGCAGAAATTATCAACCCGCTGTGGTTTTTCCTGATTGTTATTACGCTGTTTCCGTTAGGAATTGGCCCGGAGCCAAAACTGCTTGCCCGGATCGCCCCCGGTATTGTCTGGGTTGCAGCGCTGTTATCGTCCCTGCTGGCGCTGGAAAGGTTGTTTCGCGATGACTATCTCGACGGCACGCTTGAGCAACTTTTGTTATTACCCTCGCCGCTGGCACTCACGGTTCTGGGGAAAGTATGTGCTCACTGGGTGGTGACCGGTTTGCCGTTACTGATCCTGTCTCCGCTGATTGCCCTGTTACTTTCGCTGGATTTTGAGACCTGGAAAGCCGTCGCGCTGACGATTTTACTGGGGACGCCGACGCTGAGTTTTATCGGCGCCATCGGTGTGGCGCTCACCGTCGGGCTGCGCAAGGGTGGTGTGTTGCTGAGTCTGCTGGTTCTGCCGTTGTATATTCCGGTGCTGATTTTTGCCACCGGTGCCATTGATGCCGCGTCGATGTCGATGCCCATCGGCGGGTATCTGGCGATCCTCGGTGCGATGTTAGCGGGCAGTGCGACGCTTACGCCGTTTGCTACCGCAGCCGCATTAAGAGTCAGCGTTCACTAACCGTTTGTGTCTGTAAGTGCGCTGGCGCGGATTTATTTTACGTGCCGTTACAATAGAGAAGAAAAAACGCAACCTTTGACTAACATCACACTTCTCTATAGTGAACAATAGACATGCCAACAATAAGTGCGGGGAATTTCCTTCCGACCGCACAAGAGCCCACCGAGGTTCCACGGCAACCCACACAGTGACATTTTAAAGTGAGCAACGATAACAATGTGGAAATGGTTACATCAACTTGCGCGGCCTGAACGGCTTTACCACGTCTGTGGCCGGTTCATTCCGTGGCTCGGGCTTATCGGTATTGCCTGTCTGGTGATCGGCTGGGTTTGGGGTTTTGGCTATGCGCCGCCCGACTATCAGCAAGGTAACAGCTACCGGATTATGTACATTCACGTCCCGGCGGCGATCTGGTCGATGGGGATTTACAGCGCAATGGCCATTGCGGCATTCATCGGCCTGGTGTGGCAGATGAAAATGTCAGATCTGACCGTTGCTGCGATGGCGCCGGTCGGTGCCGTTTTCACGTTTATCGCGCTGGTTACCGGCTCGGCCTGGGGCAAACCGATGTGGGGCACCTGGTGGGTCTGGGATGCGCGTCTGACGTCCGAACTTGTGCTGCTGTTCCTCTATCTCGGGGTGATTGCATTATATAATGCCTTTGACGATCGCCGTCTGGCGGGGCGCGCTGCGGGGATTCTGGTACTGGTCGGCGTGGTCAATATTCCTATCATTCATTACTCCGTTCAGTGGTGGAACACGCTGCATCAGGGTTCCACCAACATGCAGCAAACTATCGACCCGAGTATGCGTTATCCGCTGCGCTGGGCGATTTTCGGTTATCTGTTCTTCTTTATTACTCTCACGCTGATGCGTTTACGCAACCTGATCCTGAATCAGGAGCGCCTGCGTCCGTGGGTGGCTGGCCTGCTGAAAAAGGAGCCTCGCGGATGAGCCCTGCATTCTCAAGCTGGCACGATTTTTTCGCCATGGGCGGATATGCCTTTTATGTCTGGCTGTCGGTGGCGGCAACCCTGATTTCCCTGATTGCGCTGGTGGTGCATACCCTCGTGCAGCATCGTCAGATTCTGGACGATGTGAAACGCCGTCAGGCTCGCGAAAAACGCATTAATCAGTCCACGTCTAAAAAACAGCAAGGCGCACAGACGTCACCGCTGGAACCGGACACATCCGGGGAGAAGTTATTGTGAATCCACGTCGTAAGAAGCGCCTGTCGCTGGCGCTGGTGGTGCTGATCGGCCTCGGCCTGAGCATTTCACTGGTGATGTATGCGCTGCGTTCCAACATTGATTTGTTCTATACACCGAGTGAAATCTTGCAGGGCAAAGGCGAAAACCACGAAATGCCGGAAGTCGGCCAGCGCCTGCGCATCGGCGGCATGGTGATGCCCGGTTCGGTAAAACGGGATCCGAAAAGCCTTCAGGTGAGCTTCAAGATTTATGATGCACGCGGCGCGATTGCGGTGACGTACAACGGCATTCTCCCGGACCTGTTCCGTGAAGGACAGGGTGTGGTGGCGCAGGGTGTGATGGAGCCGGGGAATGTCGTGAATGCGATTCAGGTTCTGGCCAAACACGATGAAAAATATGTGCCGCCGGAAGTTGCCGACGCCATGAAAGAAAACCACAAAGGGCCCGCTTCTGCCTACGTGGGTAACGATAAAGGAAATAACCGCTCATGATGCCGGAACTGGGAACATTTGCACTCTGTCTGGCGTTAGGGCTGGCGGTTTTACTGAGTATTTACCCGCAATGGGGCGCGGCGCGACAGGATAACCGGATGATGGCGATGGCGCGTCCGCTATCGTACGGCATGTTCGCCTGCATCGTGCTGGCGTTTGCGATTCTGGTTCACGCGTTTGTGGTGAATGATTTTACCGTCGCGTATGTCGCTAACAATTCCAATACCCATTTGCCGGTGTATTACCGCGTGGCGGCCACCTGGGGCGCGCACGAAGGATCGCTGCTGTTATGGGTGTTGCTGCTGAGTTGCTGGACGCTGGCCGTTGCGTTGTTCAGCCGTCAGATGCCGCAAGATGCCGTGGCGCGCGTGCTCGCCGTGATGGGCATGATCACCGGTGGTTTCCTGCTGTTTATTCTGCTGACGTCGAATCCGTTTATCCGCTCTTTACCGAATTTCCCGGTGGATGGCAGTGACCTGAATCCGGTGTTGCAGGATATCGGGCTGATTTTCCATCCGCCATTGCTGTACATGGGTTACGTTGGTTTCTCGGTGGCATTCGCGTTTGCGATTGCTTCGCTGATGGCTGGGCGGCTTGATACCGCGTGGGCGCGCTGGTCGCGTCCGTGGACCACGGCGGCGTGGGTGTTTCTGACCATCGGCATCGTGCTCGGTTCTGCGTGGGCATATTACGAATTAGGTTGGGGCGGCTGGTGGTTCTGGGATCCGGTCGAGAACGCCTCATTTATGCCGTGGCTGGCGGGAACCGCGCTTATCCACTCGCTCGCCGTGACTGAAAAACGCGGGACATTCAAAGCCTGGACGGTTCTGCTGGCGATCACCGCGTTCTCGCTGTGTCTGCTCGGGACTTTCCTGGTGCGTTCCGGTGTGCTGGTATCGGTTCACTCGTTCGCCTCAGATCCGGCGCGCGGCATGTTTATCCTCGCGTACTTAGTGATTGTTATCGGCGGCTCCTTGCTGCTGTACGCCTTTAAAGGCAACTCGGTGCGCGCACCGAGCCGTCATGAACTGCATTCGCGCGAAAGTTATCTGCTTGGCAATAATGTTTTGCTGGTCGCCGCCATGCTGGTGGTTTTGCTCGGCACGCTGTTACCGCTGATTCATAAACAGCTCGGGCTGGGCAGCATTTCCATCGGCGAACCGTTCTTTAATACGATGTTTACCTGGCTGATGGCGCCGCTGGCGCTGTTGTTAGGCATCGGCCCGCTGGTGCGCTGGCGTCGTGACGAACCGAGCAAAATGTGGCGTCGTCTGGGCGTTGCGCTGGTGGTGACGCTGATTCTGTCGATTCTTCTGCCGTGGTTGTTGCAGGACAAAATTGTTGGCATGACCGTTGTCGGCCTGCTGATGTCGGTGTGGGTGATTGTGCTGACGCTGATGGAGCTGCATGAACGCGCCACGCACCGTCATTCGTTCTGGCGCGGCCTGACCAAACTTTCCCGCAGCCACTGGGGCATGGTGCTCGGTCATCTGGGCGTGGCAGTCACGGTGATTGGTATTGCGTTCAGCCAGAATTACAGCGTTGAGCGCGATGTGCGCATGAAAGCCGGTGATACCGTGGATATTCATAATTATCACTTTGTCTTTCGTGACGTTCGCGACATTACCGGCCCGAACTATACCGGCGGTGAAGCGAACATCGACGTCACGCAGAACGGCAAAAAAGTCACCACGCTGCACGCGGAAAAACGCTTTTACAGCGTGGCGCGCAGCATGATGACCGAAGCTGCCATCGACGGTAATCTGGCGCGTGACTTGTACGCCGCGCTGGGCGAAGAGCTGGATGACGGCTCGTGGGCGGTGCGTTTGTACTACAAACCGTTTGTCCGCTGGATCTGGCTGGGCGGGCTCTTTATGGCTGCCGGCGGCGTGTTGTGTATTCTCGATCCGCGATACCGCATGAGCAAAAAACTGAAGAAACAAGGCAAGGCGGAGGCTGAAGCATGAACCGTAAACTTCTTTTTATTCCGCTGGTTCTGTTTCTGGCGCTGGCGGCGGCATTTTTAGTCCAGCTGACGCGCAACGCCAACGGCGATGATCCTACGTTGCTGGAATCTGCCCTGATCGGCAAACCGGTGCCGGTATTCAAGCTGGAATCGCTGGCGCAGGCCGGAAAAACTTACGATCAGTCAGTGTTGCGTGACGGCAAACCGATATTGCTGAACGTCTGGGCGACGTGGTGCCCGACCTGCCGCGCCGAACATGATTATCTCAATACCCTGGCGGCGAAAGGCGTACGTGTGGTGGGGCTGAACTACAAAGATGACCGGCAGAAAGCGGTGAACTGGCTGAATACGCTGGGTAATCCGTACATGCTGAGTCTGTACGACGGCGACGGAATGCTGGGGTTAGATCTCGGCGTGTACGGTGCGCCGGAAACTTTCCTGATCGACGGACAGGGCATTATCCGCTATCGCCATGCGGGTGATTTGAATGAGAAAGTCTGGCAGAGCGAAGTGTTGCCGTTGTACAAAAAATACGGTGGCAACGCATGAAAATCTTACGTGCATTGCCTGCGTTAATGCTCGGTGTGGCACTGAGCTTCAGCGCTTTCGCCGCCATCGATACCTATCAGTTTAAATCGCCACAGCAGGAGCAGGATTACCGCGAGATCACCGCGCAACTGCGCTGCCCGAAATGCCAGAACACCAATATTGCAGCGTCCGATTCAATTATCGCGGCGGATATGCGTACCAAAGTTTTCCAGTTGCTTGAGCAGGGCCAGAACAAACAGCAAATCGTGGCTTACATGGTCGCGCGTTATGGCAATTTTGTGACCTACGAACCGCCGGTAACGCCATCCACCTTTATATTGTGGCTCGGACCGGTGCTGGTGGTCATTATCGGCGCGGTGATGATTTTTATGCGTTCCCGCCGTGGCGAAGTGCGTTTGAAAAATATGACCGAAGAAATGTCAGAACAAGAGAGACAGCGCCTGGCACAGTTACTTAAAGACAGCGACAGGACAGGATCATGAGTATTTTTTGGCTGTGTATTTTGGTGATGCTGGTGATCGCGCTGGCGCTGTTTATCGTGCCGGTGATCCGTGGCGATCGCGCGGAACATACATCGCGCGATGCGCTGAACAAAGCGTTTTATCATCACCGTTTGAGTGAGCTTGAAGAAGACGAAGCGCAGGGCGTGGTGGATGAACGTCCGGCGCATATTCAGGAATTGCAGGAAAACTTGCTGACTGATATCCCTGACGGCTACGCACCGGCTGCATCACAACCGATCGGCCGCTGGACGCTGGTACCGGGTGCGATTTTGCTGGTGATCATCACGCTGGGCCTCTATTTATATGCGGGCGGATTAGGGCAGGTGAGTGCGTGGAATCAGGTGATGCAGCACATGCCTGATTTGCGTCATCGTATCGCGGATGACCACGGTACGCCGCTGACCGCAAGAGATGTGCAGGATTTAGGGCTGGGATTACGGACCGATTTGCAGGCCGATCCGAAAAATGTGCAGGACTGGGTGATGCTTGGCCGCGTGGGGATGGCGCTCAATAACGCCGCTACGGCCACGCAGGCTTACGGCCATGCGTATGAACTGGCCCCGAATGATATGTCAGTAAAACTCGGTTATGCCGAAGTGTTAACCCGTTCGTCTGATCCGCAAGATAACCTTACCGGCGGCAATCTTTTACGCAGTATGCTGGAAAAATCTCAGGGTGATCTGCGTGTATTAAGCTTGCTGGCCTATAATGAATATGAACAAGGTCACTATCCGCAAGCTATTGGCGCGTGGGAAGTTATGCTGAAAATTCTGCCTGCGGGTGATAAACGGCTTGAGATGGTTCAGGCAAGCATTGAACAGGCAAAGCAGAAAGCGGGAATCGATCAGGTTAAACTGGCGGTAAACGTAACGCTTTCTGCGGATGCTCAGCAGAAACTTCCGCAGGATGGCACGGTCTTTATCTCGGTGACTGATGGCAGCAGTCCGGTGCCGGTTGCAGTGAAAAAGTTGCCGATGAGCCGCTTCCCGCTGGCGATTACCGTGGATGACAGCAACGCGATGATGCCGGAACGCTTGCTTTCTTCGCTGCATCAATTAAAAGTACGCGTTCGTATTTCACAAAACGGCCTGGCAACACCGGCCACAGGTGACTGGTACGGCGACAGTCCGCTGACCCATTTTGCCGGTAACGGCCAGGTCAGCATTGAAATTAATCAGCAGGTTCCTTAATCAGGAACCGACGATCAAAAACAGGGAGATATCCATGAACTTACGCCTGACTGGGCTGGCGTTTGCGACAGTTTTGCTGGTCGGTTGTGCCGGCACGTCCGGATCATCGGACAGCGAACAGCAGGGACGATCTGATCCGCTGGAAGGTTTCAACCGCGCGATGTTTAACTTCAACTTTAACTACATGGACCCGTATGTACTGCGTCCTGTGGCTGTTGCCTGGCGTGATTACGTGCCCCAACCGGCGCGTAACGGCACCAGTAATTTCCTGAGTAACCTTGATGAACCGGCCAGCATGGTGAACTCCTTGCTGAAAGGCGATCCGTACCGTGCGGCGATCCACTTCAACCGTTTCTTCCTTAATACCCTTCTGGGGATGGGCGGTCTGATTGATGTGGCGTCGATGGCGAACCCGAAACTGGCACGCGAAGAAGCGCAAGGATTCGGCAGTACGCTGGGACATTACGGGGTGGGTTACGGCCCGTACGTGATGTTGCCAGCTTACGGCAGTGCGACAATTCGTGATGAAGGTGGCGATCTGGTCGATGACCTGTATCCGATGCTCAGCTATCTGACCTTCTGGATGTCAGCCGGTAAGTGGGTATTGCAGGGCGTAGAAACCCGTGCTGAATTGCTCGATTCTGACGGCCTGATCCGAAACTCTTCCGACCCTTACCTGATGATCCGCGAAGCGTACTTCCAGCGCCATGACTTCCTGGCGAGAGGCGGTCAGCTGACGCCGCAGGTGAACCCGAATGCTGCACTGATTCAGGGTGATCTGAAGGATATCGATTCAGAGTAATCTTCTGATCAAGTTTATCCGTTTCAGATTCAGTGCCAAAAAAAGCGCCTTTCGGCGCTTTTTTCATTTATGTGCTCTGTCGTGAAAACCGGTTAGAAGCTGTAGTTAAAGTTCGCACCGTACAACATCGCGGTACCTTTAGCTTGGAACTCATAGTTAGGTACGCCGTCAGCCACTTTCTCGCTGATATTCACAGTCTGGCCATGCATGTAAGACACACCGACATCGACGGAAGCATCTTTATTGAAGGCATAAGTGGTACCGGCTGAAATCCAGAAGCGGTCCTGATCCGGGATAGAAATGGTGCGGTTATCTGCCGGAACCGGGCTGTCATCGAAGGCAATACCGGTACGGAATGTCCAGTTATCATCGTAGTAATAGGTGGTACCCAACGCGATGCGGTAAGCATCATGGTAGCCTTCATCTTTCTGGAACAGGGTCTGGCCGTTAGACCCGGTGGCTTTCAGCTCCTGGAACTGGCTCCAACTGGTGTAAGCCAGGCTGTAGTGAATCGCCCATTTCGGTGCCACTTTGTTATAACCGGACAGTTCCCACATTTCTGGCAGGTTCAGGGTCAGGGAACCCGGAACGGTATGGCCGCCCGTGCCGCCTAACGCTTGCGGAATGCCGTTGCGGTATTCACCGTCGAAATCGATTTTGACTTCAGAGCGGTAGGTGAAACCGTAGCGGTTATTATCATCCACTTCATACAAGATACCGGCGTTCCAGCCGTAGCCCCATTCGTTGCCTTTCAGCTTAGCGGCTTCGGTATCTGCCGGCAGCAAACCGCCGGTTTTAAGCGGCACCAGTTCGCCCGCAGTACGGCGGATTTTCGCTTTCGCGTAGACGGCATCAAAGCCCACACCGAAGCTGAAATTCTGGTTCAAACGGTAAGCAACACTTAAGTTAGTGTTAACGGTAGTGAGGTCTGTTTCACCACCGATCGGGCCTGCCGGATAACTATCGTTAAATTCTGTCGCCAGACCGTAGTTAGACGTCGCAGATGCGCCGACCGCCCACTGGTCATCCAGCGGCATAATAAAGTGGATATTTGGCACCCACTGATTAGGCGCAATGTTACCTGCATCAGTACTGGCACCGGTGACCGGGGATTTGCCCGTCACACTGACGTCCGGATCGACGTAAACCGCGCCCATAGAAAACGCCGGGCGGTTAAACATGGTCATGGTTGCCGGGTTACGGCTGCCGGATGCGGCGGTGTCAGCGATAGCACCTTCGCCTGAGAAAGAACGACCTAAACCCGCAGCAGTATATTCATTTAACTGAAAACCTGCTGCGTATACGTTGGAGGAAACAATTGCCACTGCAGCTGCCAGAGCTGATCTTTTAAACAGGTTTTTCTGGTTCATGACCAAAACCTCAATTTTATGTTTTTTATCAAACAATGTTACATGAAGTAACAATGAGCGCGGGATTGTAGGGTTCGTTATCAGTCTGACAAATCAGACCAGTGAGCGAAGTATAGGTCTGACCTGTGGTGTAGTTGCAATAATGTTTCATTGATATTTATAAAATGATGCAAGAAATTGGATCCACTTAACAAAAAACCAACAATAAAAGTTCAATTAAGAAACGTTAAAGTGATAACGATGACGTAGTTTTAATCGATTACTTACATATACGTGATCTGGATCACTTCAAAGGCACATAATAAGTAAGTGCTAGTGTGTTGTCAGAACGGCGGCGTAAAATACAGGCTGGAAATAAAACTTTATTCGCAAACAGGCCAGACGGTGGACGTTGCCGTTGATGCCGGGGAGAAAATTATGTCTGACGTAACCATGTCCTCTAAATCCACTCAACCTCTGCACTCCATTAACAAATGCGGCGCAGAAGAAACTGCGGCCTGCTGCTGTGTTGATGTGGGTACCATCATGGACAACACCGATTGCACCGCTTCTTACCTGCACGTTTTCGAAACCGAAGCGCAGGCCAAAGAAATGCTGCAAACTCTGACCGAACGCGCACGCGGCGTTGAATCGGAGCCGTGCGAAATTAACAGTAAGATTGAAAAAGTTGACGATGGCGTTGAGCTCAAAGTGGATTTCACTTTCTCCTGCCAGGCAGAGACCATGATCTTCCAGCTCGGATTACGTTAATTAATTCTGCTTTTAAAATGCCGCTGCCAGACAGCGGTATTTTTTTGTCTGCTATTTTTTACAGCCTCTTTTTTCTCACTCTCATTTCAGAAAAATTTGCTGTTGCTCGCACTTCAAACCCTTTCACTTTGCCAAATGTAAATACATAGTTAACACTGAGTTATCAGGTCTGACCTCTTAAGACCCTATTTACTCAGGAGCTTGTATGAACAAAGTCATTCCACTGGTTACGCGTGAAGGCGATCGCATTGCGATTGTTGATGGTTTGCGCACGCCGTTTGCCAAGCAGGCCACCGCCTATCACGGGATCCCCGCTGTGGATTTAGGTAAAACCGTGGTCAGCGAGCTGCTGGCGAAAAGTGGAATCGATCCGAAAGACATTGATCAGCTGGTGTTCGGACAGGTTGTCCAGATGCCCGAAGCGCCGAATATTGCGCGCGAAATTGTGCTCGGCACCGGAATGAATGTTTCGACCGACGCCTACAGCGTTTCCCGCGCCTGCGCGACCAGTTTTCAGGCGGTGGCGAACGTTGCCGAAAGTATTCTCAGCGGCACAGTGCGCGTCGGGATTGCGGGCGGGGCTGATTCCTCATCGGTGCTGCCGATTGGTGTCAGTAAACGCCTCGCCAGAGCACTGGTTGATGTCAATAAAGCGCGTACGCTGTCGCAGCGTCTTGCGATTTTCAGCAAACTGAAATTACGCGATCTGCTGCCGGTTCCTCCGGCGGTGGCGGAATATTCCACTGGCCTGCGCATGGGTGATACCGCTGAACAGATGGCGAAAAGCCACGGTATTTCCCGCGAACAGCAGGATGAGCTGGCGCACCGTTCGCACACGCTGGCCGCGCTGGCCTGGGAACAGGGTTATCTGAGCTCACAGGTAATGGCGGCGCAGGTTCCGCCTTATCGTGAAGTGCTGCAAAAAGACAACAACATCCGCCTGAATTCAGAAATCGGGCAGTACGCGAAACTGCGTCCGGCATTTGACCGTAAACACGGCACCGTGACGGCGGCAACCAGTACGCCGCTCACCGACGGTGCCGCCGCCGTTCTGATGATGAGCGAATCCCGCGCCCGTGAATTAGGGCTTGAGCCGCTGGGCTATCTGAAGAGCTTTGCGTTTTCCGCTATTGACGTCTGGGAAGACATGCTTCTCGGCCCGGCATACGCCACGCCGCTGGCGTTAGATCGCGCCGGGCTGACGCTGGCGGATCTGGATCTGATTGATATGCATGAAGCCTTTGCCGCGCAGACGCTGGCAAATATCAAAATGCTGGCCAGTGATGAATTCGCCCGCGAAAAACTGGGGCGCAGTCAGGCAGTTGGCGAAATCGACTGGGATAAATTCAACGTTTTAGGCGGTTCGCTGGCCTACGGCCATCCGTTTGCCGCAACCGGCGCACGGATGATCACGCAAACGCTGCATGAATTACGCCGTCGCGGCGGAAAATACGGGCTGACCACCGCCTGCGCCGCCGGGGGCCTGGGTGCCGCAATGATTCTGGAGGCAGCGCAATGAGGGACAACATGGACAATTCCGTGCTGGCAGAACAGTCATCCGCAGAACCGGTTTCTGCATTCTCGCTGATGTTTACGGCAGAACATGTGGGCATCATCACCATTGATGTTCCCGGTGAAAAAGTGAATACCCTGAAGGCTGAATTTGCTCAGCAAATCTGCGCTATTTTGCAAAAAGCGCAGCAATATCCGAATCTGAAAGGTCTGGTGCTGGTTTCCGGTAAAAGCGATTCATTTATTGCCGGTGCCGACATCACGATGATTTCCGGCTGCAAAACGGCGGCTGAAGCCAGCGAACTGGCGCAAAAAGGCCAGACGGTGATGTCGCAGATAGCCTCGTTTTCCGTGCCGGTTGTGGCGGCTATTCACGGTGCCTGCCTGGGTGGCGGACTCGAACTGGCGCTGGCGTGCCATTCCCGCGTCTGTTCCCTTGATGATAAAACTCAGCTCGGCCTGCCGGAAGTTCAGCTCGGGCTGTTACCCGGTTCGGGCGGCACGCAGCGTTTGCCGCGGTTAATCGGTGCGCCGAAAGCGCTGGATATGATGCTCACCGGGCGCAGCATTCGCGCGAAACAGGCGCTGAGAATGGGGCTGGTGGACGACGCCGTGCCTTATTCTATTTTGCTGAAAACGGCGCTGGAACGTGTCGCCAAAGGTCGCAAATCCCGGCCACCTTTGCCGTGGCAGGCGCGGCTGGCGGGCGGTCCGCTGGGAAAAAGCCTGTTGTTCTCTTTTGTGCGTAAACAGACCCGCGCAAAAACGCACGGTAATTATCCGGCCACGGAAAAAATCATTGATGTGGTGAAAACCGGTCTCGATCAGGGCAGCGGAAACGGCTATCAGGCCGAAGCCAAGGCGTTTGGCGAACTGGTGATGACGCCGCAATCTGCCGCGCTTCGCGGTTTATTCTTTGCCTCGACGGCGCTGAAAAAAGAAAAAGGCGCTCACGCTGAGCCGTTGCCGGTCCACCGCGTCGGTATCCTGGGTGGCGGGCTGATGGGCGGCGGTATTGCGAATGTCACCGCGACCCGCGCCGGGCTGCCGGTGCGGATTAAAGATATTAATCAGGAAGGCATCCGCCATGCGCTGAAATACAGCTGGGATCTGCTGGAGAAAAAAGTCCGCAGCCGCAGGCTCACCCGTAACGAACAGCAGCGGCAGATGATGCTGATTTCGGGGACTACGGATTACAGCGGTTTTTCGCAGATTGATATTGTGGTGGAAGCGGTATTTGAAGACCTTGCGCTCAAGCAATCCATGGTAGCGGAGATCGAGAAAAATGCGACACCGCGTACCATATTTGCTTCAAACACCTCTTCTTTGCCGATTCATCTGATTGCGGAAAAGGCCACAAGGCCTGATCAGGTTATCGGCCTGCATTATTTTAGCCCGGTAGACAAAATGCCGCTGGTGGAAGTTATTCCCCATGCGGGCACCAGTGCGCAGACGATTTCGACCACGGTCTCGCTGGCGAAGAAACAGGGGAAAACGGCAATTGTGGTCGGTGACAGCGCCGGGTTCTACGTAAACCGCATTCTTGCTCCTTATATCAACGAAGCGGCACGCTGCCTGCTGGCTGGTGAGCCTGTCGATCACATCGATAATGCGCTGGTGAACTTTGGTTTTCCGGTCGGGCCAGTTCAGCTTCTCGACGAAGTGGGCATTGATGTCGGCACTAAAATTGGCCCGATTCTGGTGGAGGCGTTTGGCGATCGTTTTGCCGCCCCATCCGGCTTTGATGCAGTCCTGCAAGACGACCGCAAAGGCCGTAAAAATGGCAAAGGTTTTTATCTCTACGGCCAGAAAGGGCGTGGGGCGAAGAAAAAACAGGTCGATCCGTCGGTCTATCGTTTACTGAATGTCACGCCAAAAGCTCAGCAGTCAGGCGAAGAGATCGCACAGCGCTGCGTCATGCTGATGCTGAATGAAGCCGTCCGCTGCCTGGATGAAAATGTTATCCGCAGTGCGCGTGATGGTGATCTCGGGGCAGTCTTTGGTATTGGTTTTCCGCCGTTTCGTGGCGGGCCGTTCCGTTACATCGACACGCTCGGTGCTGCCACCGTGGTGAAAACGCTGGAACAACTGGCCCAGCGTTACGGTGAGCATTTCACGCCGTGCGACGCTCTGGTACGCAGGGCGGAGCAGGGCGAACGTTTTTATCCAGCGGAGGGCACCAGCGAAAAGGTCAGTAAAGTGTGACTGTGGTCACTGCTTATTACTGAGTTTCGCGGGAATCTGGAATGGATCCTGCTTGTGGCCAGACAAGGCCTGCGGGATCTTTTTTATAGTGAGACTGACTTTGTACAGAAACGATCCCAACCGATTGATCTACAACCGGAGTGGTTAAATAATCGCCTGAATAGTTTACAAGCGGTAAGTGTTGGTGTAAAAAACAGCGTTTTCTTTACGTGAACTTTCAGGCAAAATGCCCGACCGCTGATACTTACCATGCAAAGCATGTGGGCACAGCCGGTTAAGTGGATGTACTGCCTTACAGCTATCTTGTAATGAGAAAGGTCATTTTAAACATGATGAAAAACAGCTGGGCAATGGGTAATACAGCACGCACGGCGTTTCTGTATAGCGCTATTTTTGTTAACAAAAGCGGTGCAATATGCAAGTTGTAATTATGCGTCACGGTGATGCAGTTCTCGAAGCTGCCAGCGATTCAGTTCGCCCGTTAAGCGAATGCGGATGTGACGAATCAGTCCATATGGCGGCCTGGCTGAATGGTCGTGGCGTCAAAATTGATCGCGTCCTGGTCAGTCCGTACCTGCGTGCGCAGCAGACGCTTGAAAAAGTTCGCCAGTGTCTGTCTCTGTCTGAAAACGTAGAAATTGATATTCTCAAAGAGCTGACGCCGGGCGGTGATCCTGCTCTGGTCGCCAGTGAACTGCAACATCTGGCGCTGACCGGCGTCAGCGCTGTGCTGGTGGTTTCCCACCTGCCGCTGGTCGGCTATCTGGTCGCAGAATTGTGCCCGGGAGTTTGCCCGCCGATGTTCGCCACCTCTGCCATGGCAAGTGTGGAGTTGAATGCGCAAACCGGGCAGGGCAGCTTTGACTGGCAGTTTAGTCCGTGCCAGGTCATGGCTAAGGTTTAGTTTTCCGGGACGGAAAGCTAAACAAAGAAAGGCACAGCTTCGGCTGTGCCTTTCTCGTTTCTTGAAATCGATGTTTGTACGGGGTCAGCTTATTTTGTCGTCCAGTTCCACCAGCACCAGCAGGGCGGCGGTGCCACCCAGTTCTTTCGGGGCCTGATGGAACGCTTCGACGTCCGGATGTTGCGCCAGCCAAAGCGGGGTTTGCTGTTTGAGAATATGTTTGCCGTGACCGTGCATCACACAGGCGCAGTGAACATGTTCGCGGCGGCAGGCGGCGATCAGCGCCCCTAATTCCTGCTTGGCTTCTTTCTGCGTTAAACCGTGCAAATCAAGAAACAGCTCGGGGGAATAATCTCCGCGGCGCAATTTCTTCAATTCAAAATGGCTGACGTCTGGCCGGATGTGACGAACCGGGCCTTCTTCCTGCAACATCGGCTGGAATTCATCAGAAAAATAATAACTGGCGTCCACCTGCTCCTGAATCAGCTTTTTTGGTGACAACTCTGACACTTTTTTTCGCAACGGACGGTGAGTAATTGTATCGTTTTTCAGGCGCTTGACGCCCGGAACGGCTTCACGAAACAGGGCCGCTTCCTCCGGGCTCAGTCGGTGTTTTTTCTTCATTTTTTTATCGTCATTTTCGCTCAATTCCGACAGTGTACCTTCCGTCACCCTGCGGTTTAAAGAAAACTCAGGGTTAAATTCTTCGAGGCATCGCGCAAGTGCGTTGACTAGCTACTGATTTGTGGCGGGCTTCGTGGCAAACTATGCGGAAAATTACGGGTTAAACGTCTGTTAAAAACCCTGTACTGCCTGGAGAACAAAATTGGACAAAATTTTCGTCGACGAAGCCGTCAGTGAACTGCATACCATTCAGGACATGCTGCGCTGGACCGTCAGCCGCCTCAATGCGGCCAATGTTTATTACGGTCACGGCACCGATAATCCGTGGGACGAAGCCGTGCAGCTGGTTTTGCCAAGCGTGTTTTTACCGCTCGACATTCCTGAAGACATGCACACGGCGCGTCTGACCTCCAGTGAGCGTCATCGTATTGTTGAGCGCGTGATCCGCCGCGTCAACGAGCGCATTCCGGTCGCCTATCTGACCAACAAAGCCTGGTTCTGCGACATGGAATTTTATGTCGATGAGCGCGTTCTGGTGCCGCGTTCACCGATTGGTGAACTGATTAGCCACCGCTTCTCCGGCATTTTGCACGACAAACCTCAGCACATCCTCGACATGTGTACCGGCAGCGGCTGTATTGCGATTGCCTGTGCTTATGCTTTCCCGGAAACGGAAGTGGACGCCGTGGATATTTCTGCAGACGCGCTGGCCGTGGCCGAACGCAATATCGACACGCACCGTATTGAGAACTGGGTTACACCAATCCGTTCTGACCTGTTCCGTGAACTGCCGCCGCTGCAATACGACCTGATCGTCACGAACCCGCCGTACGTTGACGAAGATGACATGTCCGATTTGCCGCAGGAATACCGCCACGAACCGGTGCTCGGTCTGGCCTCCGGCAGCGATGGCCTGAAACTGACCCGCCGCATTCTGGCCTGCGCGCCGGATTACCTGACCGATGACGGCGTGCTGATTTGTGAAGTGGGCAACAGCATGGTACATCTGATGGATCAATATCCTGAGATCCCGTTCACCTGGCTGGAGTTTGAAAACGGCGGTGACGGTGTCTTCATGCTGACTAAACAGCAACTGCTTGATTGCGCAGAAGAGTTCCGCGCTTACCGCGACTAGACACCCTGTTGACCGGCTGTTCGTCAGCCGGTCATTTTGCAAATAAACAACTTATTAATGGTTAAGGAGCCGTGATGGCAGGGAACAGTATTGGGCAGTTTTTCCGCGTCACCACCTTCGGCGAATCTCACGGTGTGGCACTCGGCTGCATCATTGACGGCGTACCGCCGGGCATCTCGCTGACAGAAGCAGATCTTCAACACGACCTCGACCGTCGTCGTCCGGGAACCTCGCGTTACACCACGCAGCGCCGTGAAGCGGATGAAGTCAAAATCCTGTCCGGCGTCTTTGAAGGCGTGACGACGGGCACCAGCATCGGCCTGATTATCCAGAATACCGATCAGCGCTCGCAGGATTACAGCGCGATCAAAGACGTATTCCGTCCTGGCCATGCCGATTACACCTACGAACAAAAATATGGCGTACGTGACTATCGCGGCGGCGGGCGTTCTTCTGCCCGTGAAACCGCAATGCGTGTGGCCGCAGGCGCGGTAGCGAAGAAATACCTGCTCGAAAAATTCGGCGTTAAAGTGCGCGGCTATATGTCCCAGATGGGCGACATTCAATGTGAACTGAAAGACTGGGATCTGGTCGAAACCAACCCGTTCTTCTGCCCGGATGAAAGCAAGCTGGAAGCGCTGGACGAACTCATGCGCGCGCTGAAAAAAGAAGGCGACTCGATTGGTGCCAAAATCACCGTGGTTGCCGAGCATGTGCCGGTTGGCCTTGGCGAGCCGGTATTCGACCGTCTTGATGCAGATCTGGCGCATGCGCTGATGAGCATTAACGCCGTGAAAGGCGTGGAAATCGGTGACGGTTTTGCCGTAGTCAGCAAACGTGGCAGCGAAAACCGTGACGAAATTACGCCAAACGGTTTTGAAAGCAACCATGCAGGTGGCATTCTCGGCGGGATCAGCAGCGGCCAGCCGGTGGTTGCGCATCTGGCGCTGAAACCGACGTCCAGCATCACCGTTCCGGGACGCACTATTAACCGTGAAGGCGAGCAGGTTGAGATGATCACCAAAGGCCGTCACGATCCGTGCGTGGGGATCCGCGCTGTGCCGATCGCCGAAGCCATGATGGCGATTGTGCTGATGGATCACCTGCTGCGTCAGCGTGCCCAGAACGGCGACGTTCATTCGACCGTGCCACGCTGGTAAGCCTTCGATGAAATTCTTACGTAACGTTCCTGCGTTTAAAACCGCCTGCGCCAGTCTTCTGGCGCTTGCGCTTTGCGCACCGGCCATGGCGGCAACGCCCTGGCAGAAAATTACTCAACCGATTTCCGGCGCGCCGCAGGCAGTGGGAAGTTACGCCAACGGATGTCAGATTGGCGCACAACCTTTGCCGCTGAATTCACCGGATTATCAGGTAATGCGTACCGATCAGCGTCGTTATTTCGGCCAGCCAGATTTACTGGCGTTCATCACGCGACTCGGTACTCAGGCACAGCAAAAAGGGCTGGGTACCATGCTGGTCGGCGATATGGCGATGCCTGCGGGCGGGCGTTTTAGCAGCGGCCATGCCAGCCATCAGTCCGGGCTGGATGTGGATATCTGGCTGCAACTGCCGCGTCAGCGCTGGAGCGAGCAGATGCTGCTCAAACCACAGCCTATCGATCTGGTCAGTGCTAATGGCAAATCTATTGTGCCGAGCCAGTGGCAACCGCGTATCGAAACGCTGATCAAAATGGCCGCGCAGGATAAAGACGTGGTGCGTATTTTTGTGAATGCGGCGATCAAACAACAGCTTTGTCAGGATGCGGGTGCAGACCGTGAATGGCTGCACAAAGTGCGTCCGTGGTTTGGCCATCGTGCGCATATGCATGTGCGTCTGCGTTGCCCTGCGGGGAGCACCGAATGTGAAAATCAGGCTCCGCCTCCTCCGGGTGACGGATGTGGTGCCGAGCTGCAAAGCTGGTTCCTGCCACCGAAACCTTCGACAGGTAAACCGGTGAAATCTGAGCCACCTCCGCTGCCGCCAACTTGTCAGGCGCTGCTGGATAAACACGTTCTTTAACAACGTTTCAATACCTCTTCGCCACGTAAAGCGGGACTGATAGAAAAATGGACTGGTTGATTGTTGCCCCCTGGGTAGTAGGTGTTCTGTTTTTAGTAGCGTTAGTGGCGGGATTTATTGACTCAATCGCAGGCGGGGGCGGCCTTATCAGCCTGCCTGCATTGCTGGCAGCCGGGGTATCTCCGGCCCAGGCGATTGCAACCAACAAGCTTTCGGCGGTAGGCGGTTCTTTCTCCGCCAGCCTGTATTTCGTGCGCCGGAAAGTGGTGGATCTTAACGATCAGAAGCTCAACATTGCCTGCACGTTTGTGGGGTCTGTGCTGGGAGCGATCCTGATCCAGCGCTTACAGGCCGATATGCTGCGTCAGATCCTACCGCTGCTGATCATCTGCATCGGGCTATATTTCCTGCTGACCCCGAAGCTGGGCGAAAGCGATCGCCAGCGACGTCTTTCTGCGCTGCCTTATGCGCTGGTCGGTGGCGGCTGCGTCGGGTTTTATGATGGCTTTTTCGGCCCCGGAGCCGGTTCGTTCTACGCATTAGGCTTTGTGACGTTATGCGGTTTTAACCTCGCTAAAGCTACGGCGCACGCCAAAGTTTTGAACTTCACCTCAAACTTTGGTGGTCTGCTGTTCTTCATTCTGGGCGGCAAAGTTGTCTGGGGATTAGGATTTGTGATGATGGCAGGGCAGTTTATCGGCGCGCGTCTCGGCGCACGCATGGTGCTCACCAAAGGCCAGAAGATGATCCGCCCGATGGTGGTGGTCGTTTCGGTGGTGATGAGCTGCAAACTGATTTATGACAATCATGGTGCAGAAATCCACCAGTGGTTAAGCCTGCATTTATAATGTCAGCAGCAGCAAAATGCTTGCCTGAAGTCATGAAAATACGCGTTTAAACAGGGGTATATTGTCGCCCCTGATCTTACTTTAATGAGTTTCACTGCAATTATGTCTGATTCGACTGCAACACATAACTATCATCAATTGATCGACATTTTTGATTCCTGCTTCTTTGAGGAATTTAACGTTCGCTTAGTGAAAGGCGACGAAGAACCGATCTATCTGCCTGCTGATGAACAAGAACCGTTTAACCGCATTGTGTTCGCACACGGTTATTACGCCAGTGGCATGCATGAAATTTCGCACTGGTGCGTGGCCGGTGCTGAGCGCCGCAAGCTGGTCGATTTTGGCTACTGGTACTGCCCCGACGGTCGTGACGCACAAACGCAAAGCGAATTTGAAAAAGTGGAAATCAAACCGCAATCTTATGAATGGCTGTTTTGCGCGGCGGCGGGTTTTAATTTCAACGTCAGCTGTGACAATCTGAGCGGCGATTGCGAGCCAGATCGCGTGGGCTTCCAGAATAAAGTCCGCGAAGAAGTGCTGCGCATGCTGGAGCAGGGCATTCCTGAAAGACCGGCGCGCTTTATTAAAGCGTTACAATCGTTTTACAATACGGCCCCTTTGACGCCTGCAGATTTCCCTGCATTGCAGCCGGTCGAATAAGAACTGAATACGAGAGGAAGAGTGATGATCGCAGAATTTGAAACGCGGATTTTAACGCTGATCGACGACATGGTCGAAAGCGCCAGCGACGATGAATTATTTGCCAGTGGCTATCTGCGAGGCCATCTGACCGTCGCGGTTGCCGAGGCGGAAGAGAATGGCGAACATACCGCCGAAGCGCTGAAAATTCGTGTTCAGGATGGGCTGGATAAAGCCATTAAAGCCGGAGAACTTTCGCCGCGCGATCAGCTTCTCGTGCAGGGGATGTGGGAAAATCTCTATCAGGCTTCCCTGCCAAACTAATCTTCTTTTCAGTAAAAATAAGCGCAGTAGCGGATTAACCGGCTGCGCTTTTTTATTGCCTGAGAAAGAGCAAATTATTGCGATTCGACCGGACGGCCTTTCAGCAATTTTCTGACCCACATACGGTTTGGATTGAGAGCTGCCAGCGTTTCGCTGTCCAGAGGTATGGGCTCACCGGCGATTTGCGCGGCCAGAATTTCTGCTCCAAGCGGCGCGGAACTCAGTCCGCGTGAGCCGAGCGCGCCAAACAGGAACAGATTTTCGTATACCGGTGCAGGCGCAACCGGACGGTTGCGCTTAACATCCAGATCGAGCTTTTGATAGCTTTCCAGCAGCGCGTCGTAATCAGATACGGAACCAATCATCGGCAGGTGATCGCGTGTTGCACAGCGTACGCCGTTGCGGGCTTCACCTTCACGGACATCCACGTCATGCGGCCATTGCTGTTGTGGCAGACAGTTAATCAGGCGCTGACGGTTTTCCTGCTGATCGTCTTCGCGGTAATCCGTACATTTATCGGCGCGATGATAGCTGGCACCGATGCAATGATGCTGGTTCTGCGGGCTGACTGGCGTCATATAACCGTCGTAACACAGCACCTGCTTCAGCTTGCTCAGCGCCGGTGTGGTCGGAATATGTGAAACCTGACCGCTGACCGCGTAAACCGGGAGTTTTTCACTCTGGGTGAAATCAGTGATATCCGCGCCGTTTGCCAGCACCACGGCCTGATGACGGGTTTCATGTCCGTCAGCAAACTTCAGCGTCCAGTTTTCGTTTGCATCGCGGCTTAACGCCTTGACCCGCTGACGATAATGCACCGCTAATCCCTGCGTTTGCGCCAGTGCGAGCAGCGAGGCGGTCAGCTCCGCCGGACACAACCATGCACCGAGCGGATACGTGATGCCGCCGCTGCCGCACGGTAATCCGCACAACGCTTCTACATTTTTTTCGCTCAGCCCCTTTGCCAGTTCTTCCGGCCAGCCACCTTTGAGTATGCCGTCAATTTTGCCCTGACTTTTTTCGTCATAACCGAGCTGCGTCACGCCGCTCCAGCCGTGGTCGAAAGGCACATCCTGCTTTTCCAGCTGCGCATACTGACGGCGGGCGAAGGTGAAGGCGTGCGCAAAGAAATTTTCCAGTGTGTCGCCACGGCCATTGAGCAGCGGATAAACAGCGCCCTGACGGTTACCGGATGCGCCAAGCGCCGGTTTTTCATCGGCGCAGTACAGCGTTACGGCATAACCACGACGCAAAAGCGCCAGCGAAAGTACGGCGCTGGCGACGCCGCCGCCAAGAATCGCAAATTCAGTGGCATTTTTAGCGGGCGGGCGGAAATACCACGGCGCAGAATGAGGAATATCAATTCCTGCAGGCAGAACGCCGGATAACATATGCCGCTTTTCACCGAATCCGGGCACTTTTGCGATGTCGAAACCGGCGTCCTGCAATCCGCGGCGTACAAAACCGGCGACGGTGAAAGTGGCGAACGTTCCCTGCGGGCGGGTCATTTTGGCCATCGAACGGAAAAGTTCTTCCGTCCACATGTCCGGATTCTTTGATGGCGCAAATCCGTCCAGGAACCAGGCATCGACCTGCTGATTCATACTGGTGTCACATGCGGGCAGCAGGGTAGTCACATCGCCGAACCACAGGTCGAGGGTGATACGTCCGTCCGCCAGCAGAAGGCGATGGCAGCCGGAAAAAGCCATCGGCCATTGTTCGCAAAGTTGTGCTGAATACGCGGCGAGTTCCGGCCATTGCCTATGCGCTGTCGCCAGATCACGGGCAGACAGCGGGAATTTCTCGTAGCTGATGAAATGCAGGCGTTGCAGGGTGGCGTCGGGATGTTCCTCGCCAAAAGCGTCGAAGGCCTGCCACAGTGACAGAAAGTTCAGGCCAGTGCCAAAACCAGTTTCGGCAATGATGCAAAGCGGGCGAGGATGGGCGGAAAAACGCGCCGGAAAATGGTTGCCGTTGAGAAAAACATGACGTGTTTCCAGCAGGCCGCTCTGATTGGAAAAATAGACGTCATCAAAATGTCGGGAAACAGGTGTACCCTGTTCGTTCCAGCTTAATTCAGCGGGCGTGATCGGGCTGTGGCTCACGTGAAACTCTCTCAGTTCAAGGCGATGCCGGAGTTTAACGCTGCGTTTGACCTCGCGCAAATTTACCGCGATTTACACAAGGAATTGCTGATCGGACTTGTTCGGCGTACAACTGTACGCTAGAGTGCGTGACGAAATCCCAAATGGTGAATAGTACAAGAGGTATTAAATGAAACGTGCAGTGATTACTGGCCTGGGTATCATCTCGAGCATCGGTAACAACAAGCAGGAAGTTCTTGCATCTCTGCAGGAAGGTCGCTCTGGGATCACCTTCTCGCAAGAGCTGAAAGATGCCGGGATGCGTAGTCACGTCTGGGGTGATGTCAAATTAGACACCGCAGGCCTTATCGATCGTAAGATTGTGCGTTTCATGAGTGATGCCTCGATCTACGCTTACCTGTCCATGCAACAGGCGATTGAAGACTCCGGTCTGACGCCTGAAATGGTCTCCAACGAACGTACCGGCCTGATTGCAGGTTCCGGCGGCGGTTCTCCACGCAACCAGGTTGCGGGTTCTGACGGCATGCGTGCCAAAGGCCTGCGCGGCGTTGGCCCTTACATGGTGACCAAAGCGATGGCTTCCGGCGTTTCTGCCTGCCTGGCAACTCCGTTCAAAATTCGTGGCGTTAACTATTCCATCAGCTCTGCCTGTGCAACCTCTGCTCACTGCATCGGTAACGCGGTAGAAATGATTCAGCTCGGCAAACAGGACGTTGTCTTTGCCGGTGGCGGTGAAGAACTGTGCTGGGAAATGGCGTGTGAGTTTGACGCGATGGGCGCATTGTCCACCAGCTACAACGAAACCCCTGAAAAAGCTTCCCGTACCTACGACAAAGCGCGTGACGGTTTCGTCATTGCAGGCGGCGGCGGTATGGTCGTGGTTGAAGAGCTGGAACACGCTCTGGCACGTGGCGCACACATTTACGCAGAAATCGTTGGCTACGGCGCAACGTCTGACGGCGCAGACATGGTAGCTCCATCTGGCGAAGGCGCAGTGCGTTGCATGAAAATGGCAATGAACGGCGTGGATACCCCAATCGATTACGTTAACGTTCACGGGACTTCTACCCCTGTCGGCGACGTGAAAGAACTGGGTGCAATCCGTGAAGTGTTCGGTTCCAAAACTCCGGCACTGTCTTCCACTAAAGCCATGACAGGTCACTCTCTGGGTGCCGCGGGCGTGCAGGAAGCTATCTACACCTTGCTGATGGCTGAACACGGTTTCATCGCGCCAAGCATCAACATCGAAAACCTCGATGAGCAGGCAGAAGGCATGGACATCATCACTAAACCGACTCAGCGCGAGCTGACGACTGTGATGTCCAACAGCTTCGGCTTCGGTGGCACCAACGCCACTCTGGTGATGCGTAAGCTGAAAAACGACAAATAATTCCTGTCGTTAAGCTAAAAATAAAGCCTGCTTTCGAGCGGGCTTTTTTACGTCCGTTGTTTATCCCTTCTGTTATATTTCAACAATTCAGGTACAATTTCGCCGCTTATTATTTTCACCTTGTTGACATAATGCTCTCACTCCAACGCCTTCATCACCGACATCGGCACTTCCCAGCCTGGCTGGGTATTGTGGCGATTTTGATGTTGTTTATCGCACCGGTGGTTTCTAAATCACGGGTGGCTGAGGGTGCGCAGCACATGATGATGCCCGGAATGGTGATGTCCGATATGGACATGCCTGACGGGGAAATGGCTGATATGGGGTGGTCAGACACCGAAACATCAGGTGAACATTGCCATCCGCAAGCCTGTAAAACGGCGCAACATGACACCGTGAAAGGGCTGATTTCCGGCGACATGAGCGATGCTGCCTGCGGTTATTGTGTGCTGCTGGCGCATTTACCGCTGCTCGGTTTGCAGGCCATGCCGATGCTCTGGTCGCTGGAGCTTTCCAGCCGTGCGCCTCCGCGTTCTCTCAAACAACGTTATGTACCTTCGCTGTTCTTTACCGATTCACAAGCCCGCGCTCCGCCTGTTTTCTGAATCTTCCCTTTTTAAGCCATTTCTTTTCAGGTTAACGACGATTTTTCGGCGTTAGCGATGTGCTATTTGAAATTCAGGAAATCAGATTTATGAACCAGCCTGCAAACCTGCGTGCAAACGCAGGGGAAAAACTGTCTGCGCAAACCGCGTTTCTCGCCCTGTTGCGGCGTCTGCATTTTTATATAGGCCTCTTTGTCGGGCCGTTTATTTTCGTCGCTGCGCTGACCGGCACGCTGTATGTGCTGACGCCGCAGCTCGAAAATTACCTGTACTCGGACGCGCTATTCACCGATTCACAGGGCGCATCACAGCCGCTTTCACGTCAGATCGCGTCGGCGACAAAAGTGGCAGGGGTAAATCCAAAAATTTATGCCGTCAGACCTGCGCCGGAACGCGGAGATACCACGCGGGTGATGTTTTCTGATCCGCAACTGGGCGCATCCAAAAGCCGGGCAATATTCATCGACCCGGTGACGCTGGCGGTAAAAGGCGACATGACAGTTTACGGAACCAGCGGGATTCTGCCATTCCGCACCTGGCTGGATGATTTACATCGCGGGCTGTTACTGGGCGATATTGGCCGCGTGTACAGTGAACTGGCCGCCTCATGGTTATGGGTAGCCGCGCTGGGCGGTGTCGCGCTCTGGTTCACCGGACGCCGAAAACTCCGTACGTCACGCAAACTGAGCGAAAAAATTGAAAAGCAGCAGCGCAGCCGCCACTGGCACAGCACGCTGGGCGTGATTCTGCTGGCAGGACTGTTGTTCTTTTCGGCAACGGGGCTGACGTGGTCGCAGTGGGCAGGGGACAATATTGGTGTCTTGCGTGCCTATATGGGCTGGATGACACCGGCGGTCAAAACCAGTTTATCTCCTGAGTCAGTGGCTGCTCCTGCAAATGAACATGCAGAGCATCATGCGCATATGGATGAGATGCCGGATATGCCTGGCATGAATATGTCAGGAGACAAGATGCCCGCCTTACCGGCTGCCGTGGCGGTTTTCGCACTCACTTTCGATGGCGTTGTTAAGGCGGCAAGGGCGTCAGGTATTGAGGCGCACCGGATAGAAATCCGCCCGGCTTATACTGCCGATAAAGCGTGGACGGTGACGGAAGTTGACCGCAGCTGGCCGACACAGGTTGATGCGGTTTCGGTCGATCCGGTTTCATTACAGATTACCGACCACGTGCGTTTTGCGGACTTCCCTCTGCTGGCGAAACTCACGCGTTGGGGCGTTGATGCTCACATGGGCATCCTGTTTGGCATCTGGAATCAGGTCATTCTGGTTGCTTTTGGCACCGGGCTTTGCACGATGATTGCCTGGGGATACCGGTTGTGGTGGCTGCGCCGTCAGGGCGACGTCGGCAGCAGCAGCCCGGCCATCACCTTGTTGCAAACCTGGAAACGGGTGCCTTTTGCCTTGCAATGCCCGATAGCGCTGGTCACTCTGGGTTTAGCAATTTCCTTGCCGGTCATGGGCGGCAGCCTGCTGATATTCCTGCTGATTGATATCGTGCGCTGGCAGCATCAGAAAAAGGCGCTGAAAACGGCTTCAGCCCTGAGCTGAATTCGGGCTTTTTAAGCTGAATTCTCTTCCGGCGCTGCAATATTTGCAGCGCCGGTTTTTTATTTGCGCGATGCCTCGGGGAAATCATTTTTGGAGTGGCAGCGATTAATTTCTTCGGGTAACGTCAGCGCATCGGATAACCGGCTTTTTAATTAAGAAGAACCATGCTTATAACGGCTTTCAGCACAGTTTTTAAACCCTTTCTACGCGACAGATTCTTGCATCTTCTGGTGTTGCTGGGCGTCGCCCTGATGCTGTTCCAGACTGAGAAAATCATGCAGTTTCCGCTGTTCGTGGACTGGGACACCATCATCACCTTGCTCGGCCTGCTGATGCTGACCAAAGGCGTGGAAGTCAGCGGCTACTTTGATTTTGTTGGCCGCAAGATGATCAATGCCATCGACAATGAACGCCGGCTGGCACTGTTTCTGGTGATGGCGGCGGCGGTGCTTTCCACGTTTATGACCAACGATGTGGCACTGTTTATCGTGATTCCGCTGACGATTACGTTGAAAAAACTGACGTCACTGCCGGTTACGCGGCTGATTATCTTTGAAGCGCTGGCGGTGAATGCCGGATCCTTACTCACGCCGATTGGCAATCCGCAAAATATCCTTTTATGGAATAAATCCGGCCAGTCATTCCTGCATTTTATCGGGCAAATGGCTCCGCTGGCGCTGGTAACGCTGGTTGCATTGCTGATTGTCACCGGCTTTTGTTTCCCGTCGCGCAGCCTTAAAAAAACGGCGAACAATCAGGGCTATCCGTTTCAGAAACGCCTTTTAGCCAGCTGCGGCGTGCTGTATGTCGTGTTTATTGCCTGCGTGGATCTGGGGCTGGCGCTGTACGGATTGCTGGCGGTGATTTTGTGTTTTCTGCTGCTGGCGCGAAAAGTCCTGCTGCGGATCGACTGGCCGCTGATCCTGGTGTTTATCGTGATGTTTATCGATGTACGCCTGATTGTCGGATTAGACGTTTTACAGCCGGTCTTCGCGCGAATTAACGGGCTGCCGGATTACGGACACTATCTGCTGAGCATCGGTTTATCTCAGGTGATCAGCAACGTTCCGGCGACAATCCTGATGATCAACTACCTGCCTTCCGGCCCGTTACTCGCTTACGCTGTGAACGCCGGTGGCTTTGGTCTGGCGATGGGATCGCTGGCTAATCTGATTGCGCTGCGCATGGCGAATGACCGAAAGATCTGGCTGAAATTTCACTTTTACTCTTTCCCGTTTCTGCTCTTCAGCGGTCTTACCGGCTGGTTCCTGCTTCCGTTAGTCAGCTGATCGCGCCGGTATCGAGAGCCGCCAGCCGGTTAACGGCGAAGGTGATTTCAGCGGGCGTAAGGGCAGAAAAGCCCAGAAGCCAGCCATCACGATGCAGCGCATACGGTTCGCTCTGATTGAGAAACAGCGGTGAAAGCCGCGGTGTTTCAACCCCCGCTTTTGCGGCCAGTGCGCTGAGTCGCTGCTCTTGTCCTGCGGGCAAATGCGCCGCAAGCTGTAAGCCTCCGGCTGCAACCTGCGGGGTCAGCCAGTCAATTTTTTGCCGGATTTGCTCCAGCAGATGATCGCGGCGGCTGTGATAAAGCTGACGGGAAAGACGCAGGTGCGAGGCGAAATGGCCGCTTTGCATAAATTCAGCCGTCACCGCCTGCATGAGCTGTGAAGAATGGCCGTCACTGACGGTGCGCAGCGTCACCATCGGTGCGACAAGTGACGGAGGCAGCACGATATAAGCCAGACGCAGCGACGGGAATAAAACCTTCGAGAAGGTGCCCAGATAAATAACCTGCTGATGCTTATCCAGCCCCTGCATGGCCGGAAGCGGGCGTCCGTCGTAATGCAGTTCGCTGTCGTAATCATCCTCGATGATCCAGCTTTCGTGACGTCTGGCGTAATCCAGCAAATGCAGGCGTCGGGGCAGACTCAGGCTCACGCCCGTGGGGTAATGGTGAGAAGGCGTGAGATAGATCAGGCGCGGCGAAGGAGAGTCGGCAGCAGGATTGATGCCCTGTTCATCCACCGGTATTGCACAAAGTCGCGCGCCGGCGCTGGTAAACGCATTACGCGCTCCCGGATAACCGGGTTCCTCAAGCCAGACCGTATCGTTGGGATCAATCAGCAACATCGACAGCAGTTGCAGCGCCTGCTGGGAACTGGTGGTGATCATGATGTGATCAGCGGAACACAGCACACCGCGTGACTGTTGCAGATAACCGGCAATCGCCTGGCGAAGGGGCGAATATCCCTGCGGATCGCCATAACCCAGCAAACGTTCGCCGTGCGTGCGCAGCTGTTTAGCGGTGATTTGCTTCCAGACTTTCAGGGGAAACGCGCGTAAATCCGGGGAGCCCGCTGCAAAAGCCTTGGGGAACAGCGGGTCGTTGCAGCCGCCGGTTGCCACAATATTCCGGCCACGTGCTGAAAGCGTGGAAAGTTTCGCTGGTGCGCTGCCGTTCGCACGCGGTGCGGAAGGGCGGGGAAGCGACTGGCTGACGAACGTGCCTTTTCCGGTCTGGCGCTGCAAATACCCTTCGGCCTCAATCTGCGCATAGGCTGCTTCCACTGTAATGCGTGAGAGTTTTAAATCGGCAGCCAGCATTCGGGAAGAAGGAAGCCGCTGCCCGACAGCCAGCGCACCGGTATTAATGGCCTGCCGCAGAACCGTGCAAAGCCGGTCGCGCAGACCGGGCATTTCGCCGGCGTTTTCAAAAAGAGTAATCAGTGCTGACGGTTGAGGCAGGATAGTCATAATGGGTCTTATTGATGGACGTAAATTGGTATTAATCATAAGGCCAAAACCAGAGATGATGGACCTGTTTTCAACACAGTAAATTGCAGAGGAAAATTTTATGTCACAGACGTCTTATGTTCTGGCTTACGAACCGCCTTCTCCCGAAGTCAGCGCGGCCTATTTACAGTCAAAACTGAGCTTTTATACCGATGCCGCGGATGTGGCAGCCGATTTACAAAATGGCGTGACCGGCATTGTGGTTATTGATACCCGTTCTGCTGAACATTATGCGCGCGGTCATGTGCCCGGTGCGGTCAGTTTTCCGCATAAAAATATGACGGCAGAAAGCACCCTCGGCCTAAATAAAGACGTCGTGTATGTGACGTATTGCGACGGGATTGGCTGTAACGGTTCTACGCAGGGCGCGTACAAACTGGCGAAGCTAGGGTTTCGCGTGAAAGAAATGATCGGCGGGCTGGATTTCTGGACTCGTGACCGGCATCCGGTCGAGAAGGGCGAAGCGCGCGGAGTTTATCCGGCGGACTCCGCCCCTGAAGATTGCGGCTGTGCGTGAGCAGCGTCTTAAAAGACCGCCCACAGTAGCAATACGACGACCACAAAAGCGATAAACACTAACGGTTTGCCGCCGAGCGCTTGCATGGAAGGCGGCAACATGGCCACGAAAGGATTCATGATCGGCTGCGGATCGGTACGTGAGACGGTGGTAAAGCTGTCATCGATGTCTTCCGCGTGCGGGGAGCGGTCAACGCGCTGGCTGAACAATACGCCAATCAGGTCACTGACCTGAACCGGCGTCAGCGGCGTGGATAACGTCGCGCTGAAACGGTTTTCGACATACTCGGTGAGCTGACGTATTTCATGCGTGCTGGCCGGTTGTTTCAGTACGCTCAGCAGTGTTGTCAGCGTCGGCGCAGTGGTTTGCTGGCTGAGTGACGCTTTTACCTGCATGAACTGGCTTAACAGCTGAAAATGCTTAGCCGGGATCGAATCGCCGACTTTTACGCCCACCAGATTGAATAGTTCCTGCCAGACTTTGACCGGCGCTTCACCGGTAGCCGCGCTCAGACGTGTGACCAGTTGTTGCAGGCTGTTATGTTCCGCAGGTAGCAGTGGGCGATCGGTGACCGGCGTCTGCTGAGGTTGTGGAATATTCATCTGGCGTGTCTGGATCAGATCCAGCACTTGCTGAAGCTGCGGATGCGTCAGCTGGCTCAGAACAGTATGACCAAAGTTCTGGCGAATAAAATCACTGACGGCCTGACGATTATTGCCCTGCGGCAACAGCTCGGTCAGCTGCAACATCAGCTGGCGGGTCGCGTGGCTGTCCTGCGCCTGAGTCAGTTTCCCCTGCAACAACGTCTGCGCCTGAGGAAATTGTGATGAGGTGATTTCCGCACCATGAGGCAGCGAAAGATCGTGGCGCAGGTTGGCCCAGATCTCAGCAGATTTTATGGGAGTCAGCGCCATCAGTTTCACAATCAGCTTTTCCAGCGTGGTGCGCTGTGCCGGTGTGAGCGGTAATTCGCCTCCCGGTTTAACCGGAACGGTCTGACCCTGGGGCTGTGTTCTGTTGTCGCCAACCGGCATGCCCGGGCCGCTCAAAGGTTGCATATCACCGTCCTTCGCTGGAAATTTAAACGTCGCTTGATGAGTAAGCGCGGTGCAAAGCGCAGAAGCGCCTCATCATACCTGCAAAGTGTTTTAACCGACACCGTGAATAGCAGCCCAGTGAACATTCATGAGGATATTGTTTCTGAAAACGGCGGGTAAAAACATCTTACTGTACGCAAAAGCGTAAAAGGGGAAGGTGCCATCCCCCTGAACGGGGGATGGCAGTGAGGTTTAACGCGTTTCTTTGTGCCGTTCGCCGGATGTGCGGCCAAACAAAGGCTTACGCAGACGCTGTGCAAGGATAACCCCGACCAGCGTGATGCCGCCGCCGATCAGATGGTAGCTTTGCAGGTGTTCATGCAGGAACAACACCGCAATTATTGCTGTGAAAATGGGTGACAGGTTCATGAAAATAGAGGCTTTGTTCGCGCCGAGGCGGATAACGCCCTGTATCCACAAAAAAGGCGCAATGATTGACGCGGGGATCCCCGCGAAAACCACCAGCGGAATATTGTGTATGGTCAGGCTGACATCTTTCGCCATCAGGAAGTTAGGCAGCAACAGTAAGACGCCGAAAATTATCTGCACATACAACGACTGCCAGTTCGGCAGCGGGATCGCCCATCGTTTGGTCAGGACGCCATACAGCGCGTAGGACGCCGATGCGGCAAACATCATCAGCTCACCGGTGCCGATACCGTGTTGCAGCAACTGCGCCGGATCCCCCGCACTGACCAGCCAGATTAATCCGCTGAGAGAAACAATGCTGCCCACGGCCACACCGACCGTCGGTACCACGCTCAACATAAACAAGCTAATCAGAACGGTCAGCAGCGGGATCAGGGAGTTAAGGATCCCCATAAACAGGGCGCTGACGCTGTGCGCGGCGTAATACGCCAGGCTCTGATAAAGCACCATTCCGAGCAGGCCAAGGATCAGCAGTTTCCACCAGTATTGTCTGACGGCTTGCAGGTTACGCAGAACGCCGGGCAGGACAAAAGGCGTTAGCGTCACCAGCGCCAGAAGCCAGCGGTAGAAAGAGATAGCAGCCGGGTCTATCGTACCTGAGGCTGCCTTGCTGACGACCGCATTCAGTGACCAGATCAGCACGGCCAGCAGCGGAAAAAGTACATTCATTGGAAATTGTCTCTGAGTAAATCGTAACGCAAGTGTACGATTGTCTTATTTGTTAGAGATAACGATAATCAGACAACTGTTCACGCAATTAAGACAATTGCAGTATCGCTCACAGACAATAGGGTTTTATGCCAACTCCACGTGCTTCATCTCAACATTCGTCGTCTCCCCGCTATTATCCGCCGTTGCCGGAAAAAGTGCCGGTGACACTGTTGTTTCGCGGCGAGATTGTTGAAGGGAATTCCGAGTATGTTCAGCATTCACATCCGTGGAGCCAGATTATCTGCGTGAAGTCCGGCGTTCTGGCGATGCTGGTCGGGGGGAAGCGCTATCTGGCACCACGCGAGTTTGCGATCTGGGTGCCCGCCGGCGTGGAGCATTCCAGTTATAACCGCAAAACGACGCGATTTTGTGCGATTGATATCGCTCCGGCGCTGAATCAAGATCTGCCTTCCACGCCGTGTTTGCTGACGCCGACGGCCATTTTCAATGCGATTGCTGATGACTGCTTTTCGCGCAATATGTCGGAGCCGGTCACCGAAGCGGACCTGCGCATGTGTCGCGTGCTGCTGGATCAAATCAGTCAGGCACCGCGTCAGAATACCTATCTGCCCACTTCCGAAGATAAATTGCTCTCGCCGGTGCTGAGTGCGCTGGAAAAAAATCCGGCGGATAATACGCCGCTGGCCCAATGGGCGACGCAGGTTTATACCACCGAACGGACGCTTTCGCGCCGCTGCCAGCAGGAGTTAGGCATGGGATTTGCGCAGTGGCGTCAGCGGTTGCGCTTTCTGCATGCCATCTCGTTGTTAGAGCAGGGTAAAACCGTACATGAGATTGCGCTGGATGTAGGATATAGCTCGGCGTCGGCGTTTATTGCCATGTTCCAGCACATTTCCGGCACCACGCCACAACGTTTTCGTAACGACAGGTAAACCCGGTTGGGATCTCATTTCATATCGTGGCAAAATCAGTGTCCTCTTTATTTTCTATTCTTTCTTAGGCCTTGCTGCCGGAGACAAACGTGAAAATCCTGGTTGATGAAAATATGCCGTATGCCGTCGAGCTTTTTAGCCGGCTGGGGAACGTGCAGGCCGTGCCTGGCCGCCCAATTCCACAAGATGCGCTCAATGATGCTGACGCGCTGATGGTGCGGTCCGTGACGAAAGTGAACGAAAGTTTGCTGGCGGGAAAACCGGTGAAATTTGTAGGTACCGCAACAGCGGGTACCGATCACGTTGATGACGCATGGCTTGCCACGCAGGGTATTGGCTTCTCGGCGGCGCCGGGTTGCAATGCGATTGCGGTAGTGGAATATGTCTTTTCTTCGCTCCTGATCCTTGCGCAGCGCGATGGTTTTCAGCTGCGCGACAAAACGGTCGGGATCATAGGCGTCGGTAATGTGGGTTCGCGCCTGAACGCCCGTCTGGAAGCGCTGGGTGTCCGTACGCTGCTTTGCGATCCGCCGCGCGCCGATCGTGGCGATGCCGGTGAATTCTGGCCGCTGGAAAAACTGGTCGCCGAAGCCGATATTCTGACGTTCCATACTCCGCTGAACATGTCAGGCCCTTATGCCACGCATCATCTGGTCGACGCGGATTTACTGGCGCGTCTGCCGGGTGACCGTATTCTGATTAACGCCTGCCGTGGTGAAGTT
This sequence comes from Rahnella contaminans, assembly GCF_011065485.1. Classification (NCBI taxonomy): domain Bacteria; kingdom Pseudomonadati; phylum Pseudomonadota; class Gammaproteobacteria; order Enterobacterales; family Yersiniaceae; genus Rahnella; species Rahnella contaminans. The sequence continues at coordinate 1,695,891 of NZ_JAADJS010000001.1, read as the reverse complement.
GTCGACAACGCCGCGCTGCTTGAAGCACTTAACGGCAGCAAAAAACTGACCGCCGTGCTGGATGTCTGGGAACCGGAACCTGATTTATCGCTGGCGCTGCTGGATAAAGTCGCCATCGGGACGGCGCACATTGCCGGTTACAGTCTGGAAGGCAAAGCACGTGGCACCACGCAGGTTTTCGAAGCGTTCAGCCAGTTCATCGGACAACCGCAAACCGTGCCGCTGGAATCCTTACTTCCTGCTCCGGAATTTGCCGAAGTGATGCTCAGTGGCGCGCTCAGCGAAGCCAAACTGCTGCGGCTCATCCACTTAGTGTATGATGTGCGCCGCGATGACCGGCCTTTGCGCCGTGTGGCCGGGAAACCGGGCGAATTCGATAAGCTGCGTAAGTTCTACGAAGAACGTCGTGAGTGGTCATCTTTGCGGGTGATTTGCGACGATGCGGCAACTGCTGATGTGCTGAAAAAACTGGGCTTTAACAGCGTTACGGGCTAAGCCTTAACGCGCCCTTAAGCTTTTTAGCCTACAGTGACGCGATAACCATTTGAAAGCAGGGCGGTGATTATTCATCGCCCCTTGTATTTTGTACTTTTATTTCTGGAGAATACCAACATGTCTGATGGCTGGAATATTGCGCTGCTTGGCGCGACGGGTGCAGTCGGTGATGCGTTACTGGAATTATTGGCTGATCGTCAGTTCCCGGTTGGTGAGCTCTTCCCGCTGGCCAGCGACCGCAGTGCGGGTCAGACCGTGCGCTTTAATGGCAAAAGCCTGCGCGTGCAGCTGGCATCCGGGTTTGACTGGTCCCAGGTTCAGCTGGCGTTCTTTGTTGCCGGTACCGAAGCCTCGACGTTGTATGCCGAAGAAGCCGCCAATCAGGGGTGTCTGGTGATTGACAGCAGCGGTCTGTTCTCACTCGAAAACGATATTCCGCTGGTGGTGCCGGGCGTGAACCCGGACGCGCTGTCCCATTATCGTAACCGTAATATCGTGGCGGTTGCTGACAGCCTGACCAGCCAGCTTCTGACGGCGATCAAGCCGCTGACCGAACAGGCCGGTCTTGCCCGCCTGCACGTCACTTCTCTGCTCTCTGTTTCCGCGCTGGGTAAAGCCGCCGTGGACGATCTGGCCGGGCAAAGCGCCCGTCTGCTCAACGGCATCCCTGCAGAAGAAGGTATTTTCACTAAGCAGCTGGCGTTTAACCTGTTGCCGCTGGTGAGTGACGAAGAGGGCAGCGTTCTTCAGGAACGTCGTCTGGTCGATCAGGTTCGCAAAGTTCTGCAAAATGACGGTCTGCCAATTTCCGTCAGCTGTGTGCAGTCACCGGTATTTTACGGCCATGCGCAGGTTGTGCATCTTGAAGGTTTGCGTCCGCTGTCTGCGGAAGAGGCGCGTACTGAACTCGAACGTATCGATGATATCAGCCTCAGCGAAGAAGATGATTTCCCGACACAGGTCAGCGACGCTTCCGGTAACGCGAATCTGAGCATCGGTTGTATCCGCAATGACTACGGCGTGCCTGAATTACTGCAATTCTGGTCAGTGGCTGACAACGTGCGTTTCGGCGGTGCCCTGATGGCGGTTGAGACCGCAGAAAAACTGATTAACGAATACTGGTACTGATAATGTCCGATGATGTAATTGCTGACGTCGCGGCTCCGGTTGTTGCGGGTCGCGTAGCGTTAGGCATTGAGTACAACGGCAGTGAATATTATGGCTGGCAGAGACAGCAGGGCGCGGCGAGCGTCCAGGAATGTCTGGAAAAAGCCCTGAGCCGCGTGGCGGATGCGTCAATTGTGGTGCTCTGCGCCGGGCGTACCGACGCGGGTGTCAGTGCCACCGGGCAGGTGGTGCATTTCGATACGCCGGTTTTGCGCAAAGATGCCGCATGGACGATGGGCGTCAATACCCATCTGCCGAAAGATATTGCCGTGCGCTGGTGTGCCAGTGTTCCTGAAGATTTTCATGCACGCTTCAGCGCCACGGCACGCCGTTATCGCTACGTAATTTACAATAATCGCTACCGTTCGGCGATTTTGCATACCGGTGTGACGCACGTCCACATGCCGCTTGATGTGGAAAAAATGCAACTCGCCGGGCAGGCATTGCTCGGGGAAAACGATTTTACGTCGTTCCGTGCGTCCCAGTGCCAGTCGCGCACGCCCTGGCGTTATGTGATGCATCTGAATGTCAGCCGCCACGGTAATTATGTGGTGGTCGATATCAAGGCGAACGCCTTTGTACATCATATGGTGAGAAATATTGTTGGCAGCCTGGTCGAAATCGGTGCAGGAAATCAGCCGGTAGGCTGGATGGCAGAATTGCTGGCAGCGAAAGATCGCAATCTGGCTGCGGCGACCGGAAAACCGGAAGGGTTGTATCTGGTATCTGTTGATTACCCTGAGAAATTTGCATTACCTCAGGTCAGTATGGGCCCCTTGTTCCTGGAAGATTAGGGAACAGTACACGTGATTTTTACGCCACGTTTTTAAGAATACATGGGACGGTAAATCAAATGAGTTTTATCCACTTTATTATTGATTTTATTCTTCATATTGATGTGCATTTAGCGGAGCTGGTTGCGCAGTATGGCATCTGGGTTTACGGGATTTTGTTCCTGATCCTGTTTTGTGAAACGGGTCTGGTGGTGACGCCGTTTTTACCGGGCGACTCGCTGCTGTTTGTGGCTGGCGCGCTGGCGGCATTGCCGGGTAATGACATTAACGTACATGTGATGGTGTTGCTGATGGCAATTGCGGCGATCCTCGGCGATGCGGTGAACTACACTATCGGACGGGTGTTTGGTGAGCGGCTGTTCAGCAATCCGGATTCGAAAATTTTCCGTCGCAGTTATTTAGACAAAACGCACAAGTTTTACGAGAAACATGGCGGCAAAACGATTATTCTTGCGCGCTTCGTGCCAATCGTCCGGACTTTTGCGCCGTTTGTAGCGGGTATGGGGCATATGTCCTACCGACACTTTGCGGCCTATAACGTGATTGGTGCGCTGATTTGGGTGCTGCTGTTTACCTACGCGGGCTACCTGTTTGGCGATCTGCCAATTGTTCAGGAAAATCTGAAATTACTGATTGTTGCCATCATCGTGGTTTCTATTCTGCCGGGCGTGGTAGAAGTCTGGCGGCACAAACGCGCAGCGGCGAAAGAAAAGCGTCAGCAGGATTAATCTGCGGCGATTTTTTGCGCAAGCGCTTTAAAATTTAAGACATTAAACCAGAGGGTGGACCAGTTTTTTATCCACAGTGTCTGGCCGTTATGGTTTAATGAGCGACAATTTATGGTCTGTTCCTGCGAACAACCCTTCTGCAATGCGGTGTGTGAGGTTTTTTGACACTCCGTGCGCAGGCGTATTTGGGTAGGTTTCAGGGGACTTGTTACAGCATGAACAGCGGACTGGCTTCGGCCGGGTTCAAACAGAAAGGTTATCGATGAGCTGGATTGAACGAATTCTTAGTAAGAGCACTGACTCGCAAACCCGTAAGGCAAGTATTCCTGAGGGCGTCTGGACTAAATGTGACAGCTGCGGGCAGGTTCTTTACCGCGCCGAGCTTGAGCGCAACCTCATGGTTTGCCCTAAGTGTGACCACCATATGCGTCTTACCGCGCGTATGCGTCTGTCCACTTTCATGGACGAGGGTAGTGAGGTTGAATTAGGCAGCGAGCTTGAGCCTAAAGATGTTCTGAAGTTTAAAGATTCCAAAAAATACAAAGATCGTCTGGTTGCTGCACAGAAAGAAACCAACGAAAAAGACGCCCTGATCGTCATGAAAGGCACGCTGTTCGGTATGCCAATCGTGGTAGCTTCTTTTGAATTTGCCTTCATGGGCGGTTCAATGGCGTCGGTGGTGGGGGCTCGCTTTGTGCGTGCCGTTGAACAGGCGATGGAAGATAACTGCCCGCTGGTATGCTTCTCTGCCAGTGGCGGTGCGCGCATGCAGGAAGCGCTGATGTCGCTGATGCAGATGGCGAAAACCAGCGCCGCATTGGCGAAATTGCAGGAACGCGGTCTGCCGTACATTTCTGTACTGACTGATCCGACCATGGGTGGCGTTTCTGCCAGCCTGGCAATGCTGGGTGACATCAACGTCGCTGAGCCGAAAGCGCTGATCGGTTTCGCCGGTCCACGTGTTATCGAGCAAACAGTTCGTGAAAAGCTGCCGCCGGGCTTCCAGCGCAGTGAATTCCTGATTGAGAAAGGCGCGATTGATATGATCGTGCGTCGTCCGGACATGCGCGCCAAACTCGGCAGCGTTCTGGCGAAACTGACCGGGCACCCGGAGCCGAATGTGGTTGACGTCCATGTTCCTGTCAACGGTTCTGCCGCTGACCATCATCAGGATGCCTGATCGGACGAGGTAAAAGCCGGTCAGTTTTCGGGCGGTAACCTGTTTTATGCCGCCCGGCACCTCCTGGCTGTGCTTTTACTCTTCGTCAGTTCTGACAAAGAGGGCATTGCCTGCTATCACAGTCTGGTGATGTAGTGTCGAAGTGAACCTAACTCAGGTTGAACGGGACTCATGCAAAATCAACTTATCCCTCAAGCCACGTCGCCTTTGGCCACGTGGCTTTATTATCTTGAAAACCTCCATTCTCAGGCTATCGAGCTTGGCCTTGACCGGGTCAAAGCGGTGGCGACAAAACTTGATTTGCTGACACCTGCGCCGCGCGTCTTTACCGTCGCAGGAACCAACGGCAAAGGCACTACCTGTGCGACGCTGGAAGCCATTCTGATGGCCGCGGGTTACCGTGTGGGCGTTTACAGTTCCCCGCACCTTGTCCGCTATACCGAGCGCGTCCGTATTCAGGGCGCAGAGTTGCCTGAGTCTGCGCACTGCGCCTCTTTTGCGCTGCTGGAAGCCGGGCGGGGCGATATTTCCCTGACCTATTTCGAGTACGGCACGCTGTCGGCGTTACAGCTGTTCAAACAGGCGAAGCTGGATATTGTTATCCTCGAAGTCGGGCTGGGCGGGCGTCTGGATGCGACCAATATCGTTGATGCGGACGTATCGGTCGTCACCAGCATCGCGCTGGATCATACTGACTGGCTCGGCTCAGATCGCGAGAGCATTGGCCGCGAGAAAGCCGGTATTTTCCGTTCAGGCAAACCAGCCGTAGTCGGTGAGCCGGATATGCCGCTATCTATTGCCAATGTGGCAAAAGAGAAACATGCAGATTTATACCGCCGGGGTGAGAGCTGGAATTTCGCGGCAAACGCCGGAAACTGGCGCTGGGCGGCTTTGCAGGATGGCGAAGAAGTCACCATACTGGACGGATTGCCGCTGCCGAATGTTCCGCTGCCGAATGCCGCGACGGCACTGGCCGCGTTGCATTATTCAGCGCTGGATATTCCTGAAGAGGCGTTACGCAGCGGCTTACAGCGTGCTGCGCTGCCGGGGCGTTTCCAGACGGTCAGTGAATCGCCACGCCTGATCCTTGACGTCGCGCACAACCCGCACGCCGCGGCTTATCTGGCCGGACGCCTGGCTGAACAGCCGCGCCATGGAGGGAAAGTGCGTGCGGTGGTGGGAATGTTGAAAGACAAAGATATTGCCGGTACGCTGGCTTGTCTTTCGCCTCAGGTGGATGAATGGTATTGCGCACCGCTGGAAGGGTCACGTGGCGCCAGCGTTGAAGAACTGGCCTCGCACCTGCATCAGGCGCGCCGGTTTGATGATGTGGAGTCTGCCTGGAGACAGGCTATGCAGGAGGCGGCTCCTCAGGATATTGTGGTTGTCTGCGGTTCGTTCCACACCGTAGCTCACGTAATGGATGCTATCGACACGGGGAAAACCAGTGGCAAGTAAGTTTCAAAATCGTCTGGTCGGGACGGTCATTCTGGTGGCGCTGGGCGTTATCATTTTGCCCGGTTTACTCGACGGCAAAAAAAAGCATTATGAAGACGAATTTGCGTCTATTCCATTGGTGCCAAAACCGGGTGATGTTGAGGAACAGGATTCTGTACCGCCTGTCACGCAGTCATTGCCCGCTCAGCCGCCGGAAGGCGCAAATCAGGCTATGAACGGTGCGCAGGACATCGACAGTGCGGCAACAAATACCAATGCCGCAAATCATGGCAACGTAGCGCCGGGGAATACGACGGTCGAAGCACCGCCGGTCACGACGCTGCCTGAGCAGAGGAAACCGGTGCAAACGGCGCCAGCAAAACCTGTTCAGCAGAAGCCAAAAACGATTGAACCTAAACCGCTGGCGGAAGCCAAACCGGTGGTGAAACCAAAACCGGTCGAACAGCCGAAGCCGGTCGAGCAACCGAAGGTCGTCGCTGAACAGCCGAAACCGGTTGAACAACCGAAAGCCGTGGAACAGCCTAAGCCTGCGCCGGAAGAAAAAGCGCCGGCGGGTCAGTCTTATGTTGTGCAGCTCGGCGCATTGAAAAATGCGGCGAAAGCGACCGAGATTGTTGCGACTCTGCGGCTTTCCGGGTTCCGTGCTTATTCTGTTCCGGCGACGCCGGTGCAGGGACAAATCACGCGGCTTTATGTGGGCCCGGATGCGTCAAAACAAAAACTGGAAGCTTCACTTCCTCAGCTGCAACAGCTCAGCGGGTTAGGCGGACAAGTGCGTGCTTATTCGGCGCACTAATCTTGCGGTTCCCCGTGAGAGCGGGGAAGCCGGAAGGCACTAAAAACACAAAAAATACCAGGGAGGGCACAAGCGATTTGTGCCCTTTTTCTATAAGATCGCCGGGTTGGGATTTTATAGGTTTATGCTGCGGTTGAGGTTTTTTTAATCGCTATTATTAATTTGTCTGACCGGCTGATTTCCGCTACGCAAACGTTTTCTTTTTCTGTTAGAATTCGCAGCGATTTGGATGCCGGGGTAGACGCGACTGGATTAGACACTGGAATTGTTAATGGTCTGGATTGATTACGTCATCATTGCGGTTATCGGATTTTCTGCTTTAGTCAGTTTAATCCGTGGCTTTGTACGCGAGGCTTTATCACTGGTTACCTGGGCTTGCGCCTTCTTTGTAGCCAGTCATTATTACCCGTATCTCGCCATCTACTTCACGCGTTTCGAAGATGAGTTAGTTCGAAACGGGATCGCAATTGCCATCTTGTTCATCGCGACGTTGATCGTAGGTGCAATTGTCAACTATGTGATCAGTTCACTGGTTGAAAAAACCGGGTTGTCCGGCACTGACAGGGTGTTAGGTGTGTGCTTCGGCGCACTGCGCGGCGTACTTATCGTCTCCGCGATGCTGTTCTTCCTGGATACCTTCACCAGTTTTTCGCAAAGTGACGACTGGAAACAATCCCAGTTGATCCCACAGTTCAGTTATATCATCAGGTGGTTCTTTGACTACCTGCAGAGCACGTCGAGTTTCTTGCCAAAACATATTTAGTTCTGGCAGCGCTGAAGAGGAAAAGACAACATGTGCGGTATTGTCGGTATCGCCGGTTTCATGCCGGTAAACCAGTCGATTTATGACGCGTTAACGGTGCTACAACACCGTGGGCAGGATGCTGCTGGCATCACCACCATCGATGCCAATAACAATTTCCGTTTACGGAAAGCCAATGGCCTGGTGAAAGATGTTTTTGAAGCCCGCCATATGCAACGCTTACAAGGCAACATGGGTATCGGCCATGTTCGCTATCCAACGGCTGGCAGTTCCAGTGCCTCAGAAGCTCAACCTTTCTACGTCAACTCTCCGTTCGGCATCACACTCGCCCACAACGGTAACCTGACCAATGCTCACGAATTGAGAAGCAACCTGTTCGAAGGCCAGCGCCGTCATGTGAACACGACTTCCGATTCTGAAATCTTGCTCAATATCCTGGCGAGTGAACTGGACCGTTTCCAGCATTACCCGCTGGAAGCCGACAACATTTTCGCCGCTGTAGCTGCCGTGAACCTGAAAATTCGTGGTGCTTATGCCTGCGTGGCGATGATCATCGGCCATGGTATGCTGGCGTTCCGCGACCCGCACGGTATCCGTCCGCTGGTTATCGGTAAACGTACGCTGGAAGATGGCCGCAACGAGTATATGGTCGCATCTGAAAGCGTAGCGCTTGATACGCTGGGCTTCGAGTTCCTGCGTGACGTCGCGCCGGGCGAAGCGGTGTACATCACCGAGAAAGGCCAGCTGTTTACCCGCATGTGTGCTGAGAATCCTCAGTACAATCCGTGCCTGTTCGAGTATGTGTATTTCGCGCGTCCGGACTCCTTCATCGACAAAATTTCCGTCTACAGCGCCCGTGTCCGTATGGGTGAAAAGCTGGGCGCAAAAATTGCCCGTGAATGGGAAGATCTGGATATCGATGTGGTCATTCCGATCCCGGAAACCTCCTGCGATATCGCGCTGGAAATCGCGCGTATTCTGGATAAACCGTACCGTCAGGGTTTTGTGAAAAACCGCTATGTAGGCCGTACCTTTATCATGCCGGGCCAGCAGGAACGCCGTAAATCTGTACGTCGTAAACTGAACGCTAACCGCGCTGAGTTCCGTGATAAAAACGTGCTGCTGGTCGATGACTCCATCGTGCGCGGCACCACCTCTCAGCAAATTGTTGAGATGGCGCGTGAAGCCGGTGCACGACGTGTTTATCTGGCCTCTGCGGCGCCGGAAATTCGTTTCCCGAACGTTTACGGCATCGATATGCCAAGCGCAAATGAACTGATTGCCCATGGTCGCGAAGTCAGCGAAATCAACCAGATCATTGGTGCCGATGCGTTAATCTTCCAGGACCTGAGCGACCTTATCGCCGCAGTGAAAGAAGACAATACCGACATCGAGAAATTCGAATGTTCCGTGTTCGACGGTGTATACGTCACCAAAGACGTTGACCAGAACTATCTGGAATACCTCGAAGCGCTGCGCAACGACGACGCTCAGGCGTTGCGTGGTCAGCAGGAAGCGGAAAACCTTGAGATGCACAACGAAGGCTGATTAGCCGGTTGCTGACATCCGCTTAAACGCGCTCCTCCGGTGAACTCCGGGCGGGCGCGTTTTTTTATGTCTGAATTTATGTCAGTATTGGCGGCATCAGGTCCGGTAACATTTTCTAAGGCAGTGTTCATGAAACGACTTATTGTCGGTATTTCCGGCGCCAGCGGCGCAATTTATGGTGTCAGGCTTTTGCAGGTTTTGCAGAGCGTACCGGATATTGAAACCCATCTGGTGATGAGCAATGCCGCCCGCCAGACGCTGACGCTGGAAACGGATCTGACACTGCGCGATGTTCAGGCGCTGGCCGACGTCGTGCATGATTCCCGCGATATCGCCGCCAGTATCTCCTCCGGCTCATTTAAAACCACGGGCATGGTGATTTTGCCTTGTTCGGTCAAAACCCTTTCCGGCATTGTGAACAGTTATACCGACGGTTTACTGACGCGCGCGGCGGATGTTGTGCTCAAGGAAAGGCGACGCCTTGTACTTTGCGTGCGTGAAACCCCGCTGCATCTGGGGCATTTACGGCTGATGACGCAGGCAGCCGAGCTGGGCGCGATTATTATGCCGCCGGTTCCGGCGTTTTATCACCGGCCGGCAACCGTGGAAGATATTATCGATCAGACCGTCAACCGGGTGATCGACCAGTTTGATATCGAGCTTCCGCAAGACTTATTTGTTCGATGGCAGGGCAGTCACTAAACTTTCTCACCGCGTTACGCACCTCTTTTGCGCAACACCGTTACATTGCACCAACAATGATCACAATTTGATTCATTAAGGTGCAGTGTTCACGGGCGCTTCAGCTATTCTTCCTTCAGACCTTTGAAAACTTTCATTATCCCGATGCTTTTTTGAACGGTTTTCGTTCTTCATGAGATGAAAATCACCTTACGGAGAAACGGCACGGAACGTGCATGAGAAAACCTGGCAAAAAGCCATTTGCGCCGTTCAGCAAACTATAAAAAGACGTTCATTCACGCACACACAACCACAACAGATGAATAATCACTGAGGCTAATGTATGAAAAAGTTGTTCAAGGTTCTTCCGCTGGTTCTGGTCTTAGCCAGTGCAGGTAGTGCATTTGCTGCCGCGCCTAAAGCAATTAATATCGGTACTGATCCGACTTACGCCCCATTTGAATCAAAAGACTCCAGCGGCAAGCTGGTAGGTTTTGATATCGACCTGGCTAACGAGATGTGTAAACGCGCAGCCATCAAATGTACTTACGTTGAAAGTGACTTTGATGCGCTGATCCCTTCTCTGAAAGCGAAGAAAATTGATGCGATTATCTCTTCCCTGTCGATCACTGAAAAACGTCAGCAGGAAATTGATTTCACGGAAAAACTGTACGCGGCTAACGCCCGTCTGATCGCGCCAAAAGGTTCTAAAATTCTGCCAACGCTGGACGCGCTGAAAGGCAAAAACGTCGGTGTTCTGCAAGGTTCTACTCAGGAAGCCTATGCCAACGCAATGTGGCAGCCAAAAGGCATCAACGTGGTGGCTTACCAGAACCAGGATCTGATCTACGCTGATCTGGCCTCAGGTCGTCTGGATGTGGCTTTCCAGGATGAAGTGGCAGGCAGCGAAGGCTTCCTGAAACAGGCTGCCGGTAAAGATTACGCGTTCGCGGGTCCTTCCGTGAAAGACGATAAATTCTTCGGTGTGGGCACAGGCATGGGTCTGCGTAAGAACGAAACCGATTTGCAGGCTGCGCTAAACAAAGCATTCGACAGCATGCGTAAAGACGGCACTTACGACAAACTGGCCAAAAAATACTTCGATTTTGACGTTTACGGCGGCTGATTTGCGCTGTGAGATGTGCCAAAGGGAGCGGTTCGCCGCTCCCTGCGGTTCTGACGCAGGGTTAGCGTAACCTGTGCCGGGATCCACTGAAGACAGGACAAATACATGCTGTATGGGTATTCCCAGGTAATTATCCAGGGCACATTGGTGACACTGGAGCTGGCGATTTCGTCAGTGATTTTAGCGTTGGTGATCGGGCTTATTGGGGCTGGCGGGAAACTGTCAAAAAGCCGGGTTATTTCGGGTATTTTTGGTTGTTACACCACGCTTATTCGCGGCGTCCCTGACCTGGTTTTAATGTTGCTTATTTTCTACGGATTGCAGATTGCGCTTAACAGCCTGACTGAATCCTTAGGTTTTTCTCAGATTGATATCGATCCTATGAGCGCGGGTATTATTACCCTGGGTTTTATTTACGGCGCTTATTTTACCGAGACGTTCCGCGGTGCTTTTATGGCGGTTCCCCGCGGTCAGATTGAAGCCGCGACGGCGTTTGGTTTCAGCGGCTCGCAGATTTTTCGTCGTATTTTATTCCCGGCCATGATGCGTTTTGCGCTGCCCGGCATTGCCAACAACTGGCAGGTTATATTGAAAGCCACCGCGCTGGTGTCCCTGCTTGGCCTGAATGACGTGGTGAAAGCGACGCAGCTGGCAGGCAAAGGCACGTATCAGCCTTTCTACTTCGCGATTGTCGCGGGTGTGGTTTATCTGATTTTCACCACGCTGTCGAACGGCGTGCTGGTCTGGCTTGATCGCCGTTATTCGCTGGGTGTGAAGAGGGCAGACCTATGATCGAAATTTTACAACAATACGGCATGTCCTTGCTGTACAGCGACGGTTACCGTTTTACCGGACTGGCGATCACGCTGTGGCTGTTAATAAGCTCGGTCGTGATGGGCGGATTACTGGCGGTGCCGATGGCGGTTGGCCGCGTTTCCTCCAACAAATTCCTGCGCTATCCAATCTGGCTTTATACCTACGTTTTTCGCGGTACACCGCTTTACGTGCAGCTGCTGGTGTTTTACTCCGGCATGTACAGCCTGGAAATTGTGCGTGGCACAGACTTCCTCAATGCTTTCTTCCGCAGCGGGCTGAACTGTACGATTTTGGCGCTGACGCTCAATACCTGCGCGTACACCACCGAGATTTTTGCCGGCGCGATCCGCTCCGTTCCGCACGGTGAAATTGAAGCGGCTAATGCGTACGGTTTCTCACGCTTTAAACTGTATACCTGCATTATTTTGCCGTCGGCTCTGCGCACCGCGCTGCCTGCGTACAGTAACGAAGTGATTCTGATGCTGCATTCCACCGCGCTGGCCTTTACCGCCACGGTGCCGGATGTGCTGAAAATCGCCCGTGATATTAACTCCGCGACCTATCAGCCTTTTTACGCATTCGGGATTGCGGCGGTGATTTATCTTTGTGTTTCTTTTGTCCTGATTGGTCTGTTCCGCAAGGCGGAAAAACGCTGGCTGGCGCACGTGAAGCCTCAGTCAAGCCACTGATAAAAATAACCATTGCGGATATAAATATTATGCCAGAAAACAAATTAGCGGTTCTCGACTTACACAAACGCTACGGTGACCACGAAGTGCTGAAAGGCGTGTCTTTGTCTGCGAATGCGGGCGATGTCATCAGCATTATCGGTTCGTCCGGTTCCGGAAAAAGTACCTTTTTGCGCTGCATTAACTTCCTGGAAAAACCGAGCGAAGGTTCGATCAGCGTCAATAATCAGGATATCCGTATGGTGCGCGACACCGACGGGCAACTGAAAGTTTTCGACAAAAAACAGCTGCAACTGCTGCGCACTAAACTGACGATGGTCTTCCAGCATTTCAATTTGTGGAGCCACATGACGGTGCTGGAAAACGTGATGGAAGCGCCGGTTCAGGTGCTGGGATTAAGCAAAGCCGAAGCGCGCGAACGTGCGGTGAAATACCTCGATAAAGTGGGCATAGATGCCCGTGCGCAGGGGAAATATCCGGTAAACTTGTCAGGCGGACAGCAACAGCGCGTGTCTATCGCGCGTGCACTGGCGATGGAACCGGAAGTGCTGCTGTTCGATGAACCGACGTCAGCACTTGACCCTGAACTGGTAGGCGAAGTCTTGCGCATCATGCAAAAACTGGCGGAAGAGGGGAAAACCATGGTGGTGGTCACACACGAAATGGAATTTGCCCGTCACGTTTCCAGCCATGTGATTTTCCTGCATCAGGGCGTTATCGAAGAGCAGGGTGATCCTGATGAAGTCTTTGGCAACCCGAAAAGTGCCCGTCTGCAACAGTTCCTTTCAGGTGCATTGAAGTGATATCCGTGCTCCTTCCCCTCTCACGAGGGGAAGGCTGGGATGGCGTGTGGGTTTTTCTCAACTAAAGCAGGATCAGCCTTTCGCAGCCAACAGGCAAAGCTGTACGGTCAGTTCATAGGATTTCACAAACGAATTCACCGGCAGGAACTCATATTTCGAGTGGAAATTATGCGCGCCGGTGAAGTAGTTTGGCGTCAGCAAACCTTTCGCTGACAGCGCTGCGCCGTCGGTACCGCCGCGCATCGGGATCACTTTCGGCTCAACGCCAATCTCTTTAAGACCCGCAAAAATCAAATCAATCGCACGACGGTCTTCGCCGATGGCGCTGCTGATATTGCTGTAGGTGTCGCTGATTTCAACTGACACTTTTGCCGCCGGATATTGCGCGGCAATGTCTTTCGCGACGTCGTGAATTTTCTGCTTACGTGCAGCAAAACTGGCGCTGTCAAAATCGCGGATTGACGCGTTCAGCTTAGCCCCTTGCTGCGAGGCGCTCATGCCGTTAAACCACACATAACCTTCGCGGCCTTCGGTATTTTCCGGCGTCTCAGCGCGGTCGAAATGACTGATGAAGTCCTGTGCCATCAGCAGCGGATTCACCAGCACGCCTTTGGCGGACATCGGATGCGCGGTGACGCCGGTAAAGGTAATTTCAGCAGCAGCAGCGTTGAAGTTTTCGTATACCACTTCGCCAAGCTCGCAGCAGTCTATGGTGTAGGCGAAATCCACGTCAAAACGGGCGAGATCCAGCGCCTTTGCGCCGCGCAGGCCGATCTCTTCATCAGGGACAAACGCTACCACGATATCGCCGTATTCCTGGTCTGCGCCGAGGTTTTCCAGCAGCGTCATCACCACGGTGACGGCCGCTTTATTGTCCGCGCCGAGTACGCTGGTGCCATCACTGAAAATAATCTCTTCGTCCAGATACGGTAAAATCTCAGGCCTTTCCGCAGGTCGCAGCCAGATATCCTGTTCTTTATTGAGACACAAATCATCGCCGGTGAAACGCAGCGTTTGCGGGTGAATGTCAGGGCGCAGGCCGACATCCACGGTATCAATATGCGTAATGAAACCGATGCGCGGGCCACCTTTTTTCGTGCCCGGTTTAACGGCAGTAACGGTCGCGTGTTCGTCAATCTGAATGTTTTCCAGACCGAGCTGGTGCAGCTCATCGGCCAGTAAACGCGCCATATCATGCTGCCCCGGCGTACTCGGCAGCGTAGTCGCACTGGCATCACTTTGTGACGTCACGGAGAGATAGCGGTAGAAACGTTCGGTAAGCTGTTTTGCGATTTGTGTCGACATCTTGACCTCTGAATGATCGCCAATAAGGTGTGTTGTTATAAGATTTTCATATATAACAAAGCATTACTAGGTGTTATCCAGATGTTAATCTGTTTTTGCTTTATGTTCCACGATGAAGAAGATCTAAACACTCTCCGGACAGGGAAAATAGGGAAAAGAATGAAACACAACATCTTAAAAATAAGCACAGGTTTACTGGCATTAGCCCTCACCGGCGGCGCTTCGGCGAAAACGCTGGTTTACTGCTCTGAGGGTTCGCCGGAGCAATTCAACCCGCAACTTTACACCTCGGGCACCTCGGTGGATGCCAGCGCCGTGCCGATTTACAATCGTCTGGTGGATTTCAAAACCGGCACGACGGAGCTGGTGCCAAGCCTGGCGGAAAGCTGGGATGTCAGCCCGGACGGCAAAACCTACACGTTCCATCTGCGCAAAGGCGTGAAATTCCAGAGCAGCAAACTGTTCACGCCGACCCGCGACTTTAATGCTGACGATGTTATCTTCTCGTTCATGCGTCAGAAAGACGAAAATAATCCTTACCATAAAATCTCCGGCGGCACGTATCTGAACTTCGACAGCCTGAAATTGGGTGATCTGATTGGCAGTATTGACAGGGTGGATGATTACACCGTGCGCTTCAATCTGACCCGCCCGGAAGCGCCATTTGTCGCCGATCTGGCCTGGTATTTTGCGTCTATCCTCTCGGCAGAATATGCCGATCAGATGCTGAAAGCCGGTACGCCGGAGAAGGTGGATCAGAACCCGATCGGCACCGGTCCGTTTGAGCTGGTGCAGTATCAGAAAGACACGCGCCTGCTGTACAAAGCGTTCCCGGATTACTGGCAGGGCAAATCTAAAATCGATCGTCTGGTGTACACCATCACGCCAGACGCCTCGATGCGCATGGCCAAGCTTGAGAAAAACGAATGTCAGGTGATGCCGTTCCCGAATCCGGCCGATCTTGATCGTCTGCGTGCCAACAAAGACATTAATCTGATGAGCAAATCCGGCCTGAACACCGGTTTCCTGTCGTTCAACACCCAGAAGCCACCGCTTGATAATGTGAAAGTGCGTCAGGCGCTGAGCATGGCGATCAATAAGCCGCAAATCATCGACGCTGTTTTCCACGGCACCGGAACTGTCGCCAAAACGCTGCTGCCAACGGGTGTCTGGAGTTATAACGATAAGCTGGTGGATTACGATTATTCGCCGGAGAAAGCTAAAGCCTTGCTGGCAGAAGCCGGGATGCCGAACGGTTTTGATATCGATCTGTGGGCGATGCCGGTTCAGCGTCCGTACAACCCGAACGCGCGCCGCATGGCGGAGATGATTCAGGCTGACTGGGCGAAGATTGGCGTGAAAGCGCACATCATCAGCTATGAGTGGGGCGAATATCAGACCCGTATCCGTAACGGCGAACATATGGCTGCGCTGATGGGCTGGACAACGGCCAACGGCGACCCGGATAACTTCTTCGGCCCGCTGTTTACCTGTAATGCGGCAAAAGGCGGTTCAAACTCCGCGAAATGGTGTTATCCGCCGTTCGACCAGCTGATTACCGAAGCCAAGGAAACCACCGACCATGCGAAGCGTGTCGCGCTCTACGAGCAGGCTCAGCAGATGATGCATGATCAGGCACCTGCGGTGATGATCGCGCACTCGACGATTTTCGAACCTGTACGGAAAGAAGTGAGTGGGTATGAGATTGACCCGTTTGGGAAACATGTTTTTTATCAGGTGGATGTGAAGCAGTAAAACGATCCGTGTAGTCAGCTCCTCCCCCTTTGCAGGGGGAGGAGCAACGCCAAAACGGTTTTTCTTCACATGCATGAGCAAGACTTGCCCAATCACCCCAGCAAATCCACCAGGGCTTCTTTCAATTCCTGATGCTTAAACACAAATCCAGCTGCTTCCAGCCTGCGCGGCACGGCCCGCTGGCCTCCCAGCACCAGTACGGCGGATTCCCCCATCAGCAAACGCACTACCGGACCTGGCGCGCGCATAAACGCCGGGCGGTGCAGGACTTCACCGAGCAGGGCGCTGAACTGTTCATTGCGGGCAGGATAAGGTGAAACCATATTGAACGGGCCGGAGAGCGTTTCGTGCGTCAGCAGGAAAATGATGCCATCAATCATGTCATCGATATGGATCCACGGCATATATTGCTGGCCATCGCCCAGCGGACCGCCCAGACCGGCGCGGAAAGGCAGCACCATTTTGGCCAGCGCGCCGCCTTTTTCAGCCAGAACGATACCGGTACGCAGCAGACAAACGCGGGTGCGCGGGCTTTCGGCAGTCAGCGCGAGCGCTTCCCAGCGGGCGCACAGTTGCCAGGTAAATTGCTTATTCGGCGGTTCATCCTCCGGCACCAGCGCCTGACCCTGATCGCCGTAATAACCCACGGCGGAGCCGGAAATGAAGACCGAAGGCGGCGTCTGGCTGGCGTTGATCAGCGTCACCAGCTTTTCCGTTAACTGCCAGCGGCTTTCGCACAGCAAGGCTTTATGCTCTTTCGTCCAGCGTTTGTCGGCGATCGGCTCGCCCGCCAGATTAATTACCGCGTCAAAACCGTCCAGCGATGTCTTGCCGTCGAGGGTTTCCCAGATCTGAACCTGTGGCCCCAGCAGTTTTGCCGCACGTTCAGGCGCACGGCTTAGCGCAGTAATCTGATGAGATTGCCCGAGAAGCCGTTCCGTGAGTTTACGGCCAATAAGCCCGGTAGCGCCGGTAATCAAGATCTTCATATCGTGATCCTTAACTGTCTGAATACGCGGATGAACTGTCTCTAATCATAGATGAGTCATCACCATTAACGCGCGATATGGAGCACAATTAGGAATTATTTATTCAGCGGAAATCAGAACGCCTCCGGCAGATACCGGAGGCGGGAGGGCTTATTGCACAGAGGCCAGCGCGTAGGCTTTTTGGGTGGCCGGACGCGCTTTAACTCGTTCGAACCAGTTGCGGACGGCCGGGTATTCAGCCAGATCAACGCGCTGACGCTCGTGCGCCACCACCCACGGATACGTGGCGATATCCGCAATGCTGTAATGGTCACCGGCGATATAGGCGTTTTTTTCCAGCTGGCGGTTCAGAACGCCGTACAGACGCCGGGTTTCCTGAAGGAAACGTTCGATGGCGTAAGGCACCGGCTGCGGGGCGTAATGCGTGAAGTGATGGTTCTGGCCAAGCATCGGACCAAATCCGGCCACCTGCCAGTAGAGCCATTCCAGCGTGGATGTGCGCTCGCGCAGCTCTTTACTCAGGAATTTCCCGGTTTTTTCTGCCAGATACTGCAAAATGGCGCCGGATTCAAAAACGCTGACGGGCGCGCCGCCGTCAACAGGCTGGCTGTCGACGATGGCCGGGATTTTGTTGTTCGGGGATAGGGCGAGGAATTCAGGTTTGAACTGGTCTCCGGCGCTGATATCAATGCGGTGGAGCCGGTATTGCAGGCCACTCTCTTCAAGAAAAAGAGAAATTTTATGGCCATTGGGTGTTGGTGCATAATAAAGATCAATCATATTGCCTCCTGCGTTGTTTTAATCACTCTTGGCGATTTGCGGGGCGAAATGCGCCTATGTGTTACTGCTAATCACAAGCTTATTATCAGATTTAATAGGGTAACATAACGTGGGTAAATAGGAGTCTATGTCAGAGTTGTCTGATGGCGAACTTTGCGCCATAACTTAGCTTTTACCATGCACCAATGCATCCATGGCTATTGAAGCAACCCCGCAGACCCAGATAGAATCTCCGAACATTATCGACGTGTTGCAAAATCACTGCGCACAGACTTATTGCGCACAGACCAGCGCTTAAAAGAGAAGGTTCATCGGATGTCAGAACAAGAGCAAAACATCAGTACGGATGAATGGGTAGATATCGTCAACGAAGAAAACGAGGTCATTGCCCAGGCCAGCCGACAACAAATGCGCGCTCAGGTCCTGCGTCACCGTGCCAGCTATATTGTGGTTCATGACGGCATGGGCAATATTTTGGTTCAGCGCCGAACTGAAATTAAAGACTTCTACCCGGGCTGGCTCGATGCCACGGCCGGCGGAGTGGTACAAAGCGGTGAAAATATCCTTGATTCTGCCCGCCGTGAAGCGGAAGAAGAGCTGGGCATTGCCGGTGTTCCGTTTGCTGAACACGGGCAGTTCTACTTCGAGGAAGAGAATAAATGCCGCGTCTGGGGCGCACTATTTAGCTGCGTTTCACACGGGCCTTTCGCTTTGCAGGAAGAAGAGATTGATGCCGTCCGCTGGATGACGCCGGAAGAAATTACGGCACGCTGTGACGAATTCACCCCGGATTCCCTGAAGGCATTGTCCCTGTGGATGACGCGCAACAACGAAAAAGAACACGGTAAACCGCTGACGCGCGAACCGTCTGTGTTAGCCCCGGAAAGCGTGCACGATGAAGACAGCGCGCGCTCTGAAGGTGACGCGGAGTAAGGCCGCCGGCGGACGATGTAAAGTTGTCCGCCGCTTTTCTAGCAACTGTCCCGCTTACACAATGACGAGGCGATCGTCACTTCTTCCCATTCTTCGTCGTTAATCCTCGCCAGCAGTGCCTGCGCGGCGCGTATTCCAA
The DNA here is from genome assembly GCF_011065485.1 of Rahnella contaminans. NCBI lineage: Bacteria > Pseudomonadati > Pseudomonadota > Gammaproteobacteria > Enterobacterales > Yersiniaceae > Rahnella > Rahnella contaminans. The sequence goes on along the minus strand of NZ_JAADJS010000001.1, from coordinate 1,676,946 downwards.
TTTCTTTATGCGGGATCGCTATCGTCGTCAGCGGCGGCTGGCAGACTTTGCTCACATCTGCGTTACCAAACCCGACAACGGCCAGATCGTCCGGCACTTTGATGCGACGTCGCTGACATTCGTACAGTGCGCCGCAGGCCAGATCGTCAGAAACACACACCAGTGCGTCAATTTCCGGCCAGGCGAGCAGGAATTCCGGTAACTGCTGTGCACCAGTTGAGAAGCAGGCCGGTTCAGCCGCGTTAATTACGCGATGCGGCGACATGTGCGCCTTGAGCATCGCCTTGCGCCAGCCTTGCAGGTGTTGCTGGAAAATCCACTGTTCCTGATTGGCACACAGCATACCGATGTTCTGATAACCCTTTGCCACCACGGTTTGCGTGAGCTGAAACATGGCTTCAACGTAATCAATCCCAATATTCATGTCTATCGGGGAGTCAGTCAGCGCACCAATTTCAAGAACCGGAATAGTCAGATTATCCAGCCACTGACGCACGTTAGCGGAGTGTTCGACCGACAGCAAAATAGCGGCAGCCAGATTATAAGAGAGCAGGGTTTCCAGCAGCTTTTCTTCACGCTCGATCCGGTGCTGGGACTCGGCGAGCATGATCTGATATCCGGCGGGTTGCAGCACTTTTTGCAGACCGGCGAACATCTCGGCGCAACCGGATTCAGAAAGGCTCGGCACAATCATCGCAATAGTATTGGAGGACGCTGAGGCCAGCGAACTCGCGGCCTGATTGGGCAGATATCCCAGCTGACTGACCGCTTCTTCAATCTTTTCCCGCAGCTTATCGGAGACCTGTTCCGGCGTTCGCAGTGCGCGTGAAACGGTCATGCTTCCCACGCCCGCAAGCTGCGCGACATCGGCCAGCGTCACTCTTCCGGTACTGCGTCTTTTTTTGTTAATGGACATTCACGATCCTGGCTGCGCATCTTGCGCACAAATTATACCCGCAGGCATAGCGAAAAAAACAGGCCGCAGCAGGACCGGTATCGAACAGCAACCACGGCAGAATTCGGTAAATTATCGGCAATTTCCAGACAAAGTATACCGTTATTTGTGCGGCCAGCGGGCTGATGGTTCCGCAATGGGACTATTTTTGATAGCGCTATCACAGATCTTAATGATAGAAGTTTGGTAGCGCTATCTTTGTGAGTTGTATCACAGATGTTAACGCTACCGCTGAAGTAGAGTCTGGATCGTTGGTGGTGTCTGGGGGAAATTCGACCCGCCATCTTAAAAAAATAAACCGGAGCCATAACTATGCTGAATGATTGGCTGACTTCTGAGAGGATTCAGATCAGAACAGATATCACTGACTGGCGTCAGGCTGTGGAAGTGAGCGCTGAACCGTTGCTGAAAGAAGGGACGATTACGCCCGACTATCTGACGGCAATTTTTGCTCAGCGTGAAAAACTGGGACCGTATTTTGTTCTGGCACCCGGCATTGCGATGCCACATGCCAGGCCGGAAGAGGGCGCTAACGGATTAGGATTGTCTTTACTGACATTGCCGCACGGGGTGAAGTTTAATTCGGCAGATAACGACCCGGTGTATACGGTCGTGATGTTATCTGCACCCGATAAGCACAGCCATATTGAGCTTATTTCCGAACTGGCGGAATTGTTCTCCAGTGAAGAAGATATGCAGAAAATATTCCATGCCAAAGCCTTACATGAAATACAGGAAGTCATCGCCCGTTATTAATTTAGGTTAAGAGTTGTTTTAATTATTAACAGGCCGACGATTTCACTCTCAGAAAAATAGTGTTTTTCATATGCATTATCCTGCGTAGCGGATACGTGTACCCTACGCCTTTCAAAACAGATAAAAATCAGGTGAATTTATGAAGATTATGGCGATTTGCGGTTCCGGTTTAGGCAGCAGCTTTATGGTAGAAATGAATATCAAGAAAGTCCTGAAGAAATTAAACATTCAGGCCGATGTTCAGCACTCCGATTTGTCATCAGCTATCCCGGGTGAAGCGGATCTCTTTGTTATGGCGAAGGACATTGCCGCCAGTGCCAGTATTCCGGAAAACCAGCTGGTAGTCATTACGAATATTATTGATATCAATGAACTTGAAACCAAACTGATTGCGCATTTTGAAAAACACCCAGTGTCCTGACCGGCACTGAATAACCCTACAAATAAAACGAATAGACAAACGAGGTGGATATGTTTATCCAGGAAACGCTCAAGTTTGTGGTTGATATATTAAAAGTGCCTTCTGTACTGGTCGGGCTTATTGCATTAATTGGCCTGGTTGCGCAAAAGAAAAACTTTTCAGATGTCGTCAAGGGAACCGTTAAAACAATACTGGGCTTTTTAGTATTGGCTGGCGGTGCCACCGTATTAGTGGGCGCATTAAATCCACTCGGCGGCATGTTTGAACATGCTTTTAATATCCAGGGTATTATTCCAAACAACGAAGCCATTGTTTCCATCGCACTTGAGAAGTTTGGTGCACCGACGGCATTAATTATGGCGTTCGGTATGGTGGCAAACCTGGTTGTGGCGCGCTTTACCCGTCTAAAATATGTGTTTCTGACCGGACATCACACGTTTTATATGGCCTGTATGATCAGCGTTATCCTGACCGTTGCCGGTTTTGAAGGGGTTGCACTGGTTTTCACCGGTTCCCTGACGCTGGGCCTGATCATGGCGTTCTTCCCGGCACTCGCGCAACGTTATATGCGTAAAATCACCGGCAGCGACGATGTGGCATTCGGCCATTTCGGCACCATCGGTTATGTTTTATCGGGCTGGATCGGCAGCAAAGTCGGCAAGGGCTCACGCTCAACCGAAGAAATGAACTTGCCTAAAAACCTCAGTTTCCTGCGTGACAGCTCAATCTCCATCTCGCTGACCATGATCATCATTTACCTGATTATGGCGGTGTTTGCCGGGCAGATTTTCGTCGAGCAAACCTACAGCGCTGGCCAGAACTATCTGGTGTACTCCATCATCATGGCGATTACCTTTGCGGCCGGTGTGTTCATCATCTTGCAAGGTGTGCGTCTGATTCTGGCTGAAATCGTTCCGGCGTTCGTCGGCTTCTCCGAAAAACTGGTTCCGAATGCCCGCCCGGCGCTGGATTGTCCGGTTGTGTATCCGTACGCGCCAAATGCTGTGCTGATTGGTTTCTTGTTCAGTTTCCTTGGGGGGCTGGTCGGACTGTTCCTGCTAGGCCAGATGCATCTGGTGCTGATCCTGCCGGGTGTTGTACCGCACTTCTTCACCGGAGCAACGGCGGGCGTGTTTGGTAACGCAACCGGTGGTCGCCGCGGCGCGATGGTCGGTGCTTTTGCCAACGGCGTGCTGATTACCTTCCTGCCGGTTCTGCTGTTGCCAGTGCTTGGCGCGCTGGGCTTTGCCAACGCGACATTCTCAGATGCGGACTTCGGCGTCATCGGCATCCTGCTGGGTAATCTGGCCCGTTTCATGTCGAAGGAAGGCATCATGGCGCTGATTGTCGGCATCTTCGCGGTACTGGTTGCCTGGAACTATCTCGGCAAAAAACCAGTGGCTGATAAAGAAGTCACTGAGAAGTAATTCCCTGCATCAATACGTTTCTTAAATCCATCCGGGAAACACTGTCCTGCCTGTTAGCAATAACAGGCCAGGATAAGTGCTCACTAAAATAAGGACCCATCAAGATGAAAGATGTCCAGGAGGTTCGTGAACTGGCCCGCCATATCCGCATCGAGACGCTGAAAATGCTGACCGGTCTGGGGTTCGGGCACTACGGCGGCAGTATGTCAGTGGTGGAAACGCTGGCTGTTTTGTACGGTGATGTGATGCGTATCGACCCGAATAAACCGGACTGGCAGGAGCGCGATTATTTCGTGCTTTCCAAAGGCCACGCGGGCCCGGCGCTTTACGCCACACTGGCGCTGAAAGGTTATTTCCCGGTCAGTGAGTTGCAAACGCTGAACCAAAACGGCACCCGTTTGCCGAGCCATCCGGATCGTCTGCGCACCACGGGTGTGGATGCCACAACCGGATCACTTGGGCAGGGCGTTTCCATCGCGGCGGGCATGGCGCTTTCCCATAAACTGGCCGGCCGTTCCAACCGCGTTTTCTGCATCCTTGGCGATGGCGAACTCAACGAAGGCCAGTGCTGGGAAGCCTTCCAGTTCATCGCTCACCACAATCTGCACAACCTGACGCTGTTCATCGATTACAACAAACAGCAACTCGACGGCACGCTGGACGAAGTGATTAAGCCGTTTGATCTGGCAGGAAAATTCAGTGCGTTCGGGTTTGATGTTCAGACCATTAAAGGCGATGACGTGGTGGCTATCAGTGAAGCCGTTACGCCGGTTCGTCATGCAGAGCAGCGTCCGCTGGTGGTGATCCTCGACAGCATAAAAGGGCAGGGCGTGAAGTATCTCGAACAACTGGCGAACTCCCATCACCTGCGCTTAACGCCGGATGTAAAACTGGAAATTGAAAACGCTATTGCTGAGCTGGAGGCCGCCCATGTTTGAAGTCACGCTGGAATTGCAGAAAGATGCGGTTGAGATGCGTAAAGTCTATGCCAATACCGTTCGCGAGAAGATTGTCGAGAACACGCCGATTATCGCGCTGGAAGCGGATCTGATGAGCTCAATGGCAATGGACGGCGTGCATAAAGACCACCCGGATCACGTGATTAACTGCGGCATCATGGAAGCCAACGTGATTGGCGTGGCGGCCGGTTTATCGCTGACCGGACGCGTGCCGTTTGTGCATACGTTTACCGCTTTTGCCAGCCGCCGCTGTTTCGACCAGCTTTTTATGTCGCTGGATTACCAGAAGAATAACGTCAAAATCATCGCCTCGGATGCGGGCGTCAGCGCCTGCCACAATGGCGGGACTCACATGTCTTTTGAAGATATGGGCATTGTGCGCGGGCTGGCAAGCTCGGTGGTGATGGAAGTGACCGACGCGGTGATGTTCCGCAATATCCTGTTGCAGCTGATGGATCTGAAAGGGTTTTACTGGGTGCGGACTATCCGCAAACAGGCCACGCAGGTTTATAAGGAAGGTTCGACGTTCACCATCGGCAAGGCGAATCTGCTGCGCGACGGCAGCGATGTGACGCTGATTGCCAACGGTATTATGGTGGCGGAAGCGCTGAAGGCGGCAGAAATGCTGGAGCGTGAAGGCGTCAGCGCCGCCGTGATCGACATGTTTACACTCAAACCTATCGATAAAGACATCATCATTAAGTACGCCGCGAAAACGGGCAAAATCGTGACCTGTGAGAACCACAGTATTCATAACGGTCTGGGATCGGCGGTAGCTGAAGTGCTGGTAGAGAATCACCCTGTACCGATGCGCCGTGTCGGTGTGAAAGAGCGTTACGGTCAGGTGGGAACACAGGAGTTTTTACAGCAGGAGTATGGCCTGACGGCAGAGCATATTCTGGAAGCCGCAAAAGCGTTGCTGTAATTTCCTTTGCGCCAAAAAAAACGCCGGTCATCAAGACCGGCGTTTTGCGTTCAGAGGGTTCAGCTTATTTAGCCGGAACCGCCGCTTCTGCCTGAGCAGACTGAATCGCAGTCAGGGCTACGGTGTAGACGATATCGTCAACCAGTGCGCCACGGGACAGGTCGTTAACCGGTTTGCGCATGCCCTGCAACATCGGCCCGATAGAGACCAGATCCGCAGAACGCTGTACCGCTTTATACGTGGTGTTACCGGTGTTCAGATCAGGGAAGATGAACACGGTAGCTTTACCTGCAACCGGTGAGTTTGGTGCTTTGGATTTCGCTACGTCAGCCATGATAGCGGCGTCGTATTGCAGCGGGCCATCGATGATCAGGTCAGGACGTTTTTCCTGCGCCAGACGGGTCGCTTCACGCACTTTCTCAACGTCGCTACCTGCACCGGAGTTGCCGGTAGAGTAGGAGATCATCGCAACGCGCGGTTCGATACCGAATGCAGCCGCGGAATCCGCAGACTGGATTGCGATTTCTGACAGCTGTTCAGCCGTTGGGTCCGGGTTGATCGCGCAGTCGCCATAAACCAGAACCTGGTCAGGCAACAGCATGAAGAATACGGAAGAAACCAATGAGCTGCCCGGTGCGGTTTTGATCAGCTGCAACGGAGGACGGATGGTGTTTGCGGTAGTGTGAACAGCACCGGAAACCAGGCCGTCAACGTTACCCTGTTCGAGCATCAGTGTGCCCAGAACCACGTTGTCTTCCAGCTGTTCGCGGGCAACCACTTCGGTCATCCCTTTGCTTTTACGCAGCTCAACCAGACGGGCAACGTATTCTTCACGCACAGCAACCGGATCAACGATTTCGATGCCTTTACCCAGCGTTACGCCCTGAGCGGCTGCAACGCGTTTGATTTCGTCAGGGTTACCCAACAAAACGCATTCCGCGATACCACGTTCAGCACACAGCGCTGCGGCTTTCACGGTACGCGGCTCGTCGCCTTCTGGCAGCACGATACGTTTGCCGGCTTTGCGGGCCAGTTCGGTCAGCTGATAACGGAAGGCCGGAGGAGACAGACGACGTGAACGCTCGGAGTGTGCGCTCAGGGAGTTAATCCAGTCAGCGTTGATGTGAGAAGCCACGTATTGTTGCAGTTTCTCAACGCGCTGATGGTCGTCCGCAGGCACTTCCAGATTGAAGCTTTGGAGGCTCAGGGAAGTCTGCCAGGTGTTGGTGTCTACCATGAAGACCGGCAGGCCAGTCTGGAAGGCACGTTCGCACAACTGGTTGATACGGTCATCAATTTCATAACCGCCGGTCAGCAGGATTGCGCCGATCTCAACGCCGTTCATTGCGGCCAGACACGCGGAAACCAGCACGTCAGGACGGTCTGCGGACGTCACCAGCAGGGAACCCGGACGGAAATGTTCCAGCATATGAGGAATGCTGCGTGCGCAGAACGTCACGGACTTCACGCGGCGGGTTTTGACATCACCTTCGTTGATGATGCGGGCATTCAGGTGTTTCGCCATGTCGATTGCGCGGGTGGCAATCAGCTCGAAGCTCCACGGAATGCAACCCAGAACCGGCAGCGGGCTGTTGGCAAACAGCTGAGTCGGGTCAACGTTGGCAACGCTGGCTTTGGTGGAATCATCGAAGATTTCAGACAGGTCAGGACGTGTACGACCCTGATCGTCAACCGGTGCGTTCAGTTTGTTGATGATAACGCCGGTGATGTTTTTGTTTTTGCTGCCGCCGAAGCTGCTGCGCGCCAGTTCGATGCGCTCTTTCAGCTGTGCCGGAGAATCGTTACCCAGCGCCAGAACGAAGACGATTTCTGCGTTCAGGGTTTTGGCGATTTCATAGTTCAGGGCGTTCGCGAACTGGTGCTTACGCGTAGGAACCAGGCCTTCAACCAGAACGACTTCAGCGTCTTTGGTGTTTTCGTGGTAACGCGCGATGATTTCTTCCATCAGCACGTCTTGCTGGTTTGAACTCAGCAAGGTTTCAACGTGGCTCATTTTCAGCGGTTCCGCTGCGGTCACGGTGGAGTTAGCACGAATGATGGTGGTGGTCTGGTCCGGAGCATCGCCGCCGGTGCGCGGTTGCGCGATAGGCTTGAAGATGCTCAGGCTGACGCCTTTTTGTTCCATGGCACGGATCACACCCAGGCTGACGCTGGTCAGACCTACGCTGGTGCCTGTGGGGATCAACATAATTGTACGGGACACGGCTAAACCTCTTTAACGGTTGCCAGGCAAGAACATTCGCAGGTTTGTGCAGAGGGGATAATGATCAGCATAAGCGCGACGATTATCCTGCGCGGTGCGTCCAAACGGGCGGCGTTTGCCTTTGATGATAATAGAAAAATGACTGCCAGCTTTCGCTGGCAGTTTAGGGTCGTTTTATGCGGTCAGGCGCGCGGCGTCTTGTGCAATGACCAGCTCTTCATTGGTTGGAATAACCAGCGCGGTACGGGTGCCCTCTTTGTTGATAGCACCGGATTTGCCAAAACGTGCAGCCAGGTTACGCTCGTGGTCAACTTCAAAGCCCAGCAGAGCCAGTTTGTCCAGAGACAGTTCGCGGACCATTGCCGCGTTTTCGCCGATACCACCAGTGAACACGACAGCGTCCAGACGGCCTTCCATCAGTGAAGTATATGCACCGATGTATTTCGCCAGACGGTGGCAGAACACGTCCATTGCACGTTTAGCATCAGCTTTGGTGGCGTAGTTGTCTTCAACATAACGGCAGTCGCTGGTGACTTCAGTCAGGCCCAGCAGGCCGGATTCTTTGGTCAGCATTTTGTTGATTTGATCAACGCTCATGCCCAGAGAATCATGCAGGTGGAAGATGATTGCCGGGTCGATGTCACCGCTGCGGGTACCCATGACCAGACCTTCCAGCGGGGTCAGACCCATAGAAGTATCAACGCATTTACCGTTACGGATTGCGCTGACAGAACCGCCGTTACCCAGGTGGCAAGTGATCAGGTTCACTTCTTCCACTGGTTTGTTCAGCATTTTCGCGGCTTCCTGAGTCACATAGAAGTGGCTGGTGCCGTGTGCGCCGTAACGACGGATGTGGTGATCTTTATACAGGCTGTACGGCAGCGCGTAGAGGTAAGATTCTTCAGGCATGGTCTGATGGAACGCGGTGTCGAAGACAGCAACGTTTTTGTCAGCCAGTTTAGGGAAAGATTTCAGTGCTTCATCAATACCGATCAGGTGGGCCGGGTTATGCAGCGGTGCAAACGGGATAGATTCTTTGATACCCTCGATTACAGCGTCGTTGATCAGCATGGATTTAGTCAGCTTCTCGCCGCCATGAACGATGCGGTGGCCGATTGCTACCAGCTCAGCAGACAGTTCAGGTTTTTTGCTCAGAATATTGTTAACGATGAATTTCAGCGCTTCGCTGTGTGCGGCACCCGCACCTAAAGCGGCTTCTTCTTTGCCACCGTCCATTTTCCATTTAATGCGTGCTTCTGGCAGATGGAAACATTCGGCTAAACCTGAAATGTGTTCTTCACCGTTTGCAGCATCAATGATGGCAAACTTAAGGGAAGAACTACCACAGTTAAGAACCAGTACAAGCTTACTCGACATGGAAGTACCTATTTATTGTTGGTGCTGTTTAAAAAAAACAATACACATGGTTAATAAATCGTCAGTCTGACATCAAGCGTAGCGCATAATGGCGGCGACAATTATGATTAACATCATGCCAGAGAGCCATAACAGGCATGACGATGAAAAAGCTGAAGAATCGTTGGGAGCAGATTTTTTAATCTCCCGGATAACGGAGAAACGTCCGTCCTGCAGACGAAAACGTTTCTGTTATGCCTCTTCAGAATGTTGCTAATAAGTAAAAACACTAACAAAAAATACAATAACTAATTACAAAACCACCCGACGCAAGGCACTATGCTTAATGTAGGGAGAAAACATTGCAATTTCGCGTTTCCGCCCCAACTTTATATTAACCTTGTCGGCTGAGAGGTATGCAAGGCTGCGATAGAATACCGACAGGTGCCAGCAAAAACAAAATATATTTTATCGTGGTAAACTCCAGTTTGTGTTTTACAAATATTTTTTAAATTTTATGCGTGAAGTTGAGGTGCATCTATGACGAGTAAGCCAACAGGCTCCGTAGGCTGGTTCCAGATTTTCCAGCGCGGGCAGCACTACATGAAGACATGGCCGTCAGATAAGCGTCTGGCTCCGGTATTCCCTGAGAACCGGATTTCCAGTGCCACCCGATTTGCCGTACGCGTTATGCCCGCCGTGGCCGTTTTCACGCTGAGCTGGCAAATTGCCATGGGCGGACAACTGGGCCCGGCCGTGGCGACCGCTATTTTTGCCTGCAGCCTGCCGATGCAAGGGTTGTGGTGGCTTGGCCGTCGTTCCCTGACGCCGTTGCCGCCGACGCTGATGAGCTGGTTCCACGATGTGCGCAATAAACTCGTCGAAGCCGGGCAGGCATTAGCCCCGATTGAAGGCACGCCGACATATCAGTCGCTGGCCGATGTCCTGAAGCGGGCTTTCAAGCAGCTTGATAAAACCTTTTTAGACGATCTGTAATTCTGCCCGTCCCGTCATTAACATCGTTTTACGCCGCATTTTGACCGGAGGAACGTCTCCTCCGGTGATTATTTCAGATGAGATCCAGACCCAAATCAAAGAATGGTGTGCTTGCGATTTCGCAGAACTTTGCGCTATGCCATGCTTTGCTCATTATGCAGACATGAGGATTTTCACGATGGAAATGACGAACGCTCAACGCCTGATTTTGTCGAATCAATATAAAATGATGACCATGCTGGACCCTGATAACGCGGAGCGTTATCGCCGGTTACAAACGGTGATCGAACGTGGTTTTGGTTTGCAAATGCGCGAGCTGGACAGGGACTTTGGCGAATTGCCGGAAGAAACCTGCCGCACCGTAATTAACATTATGGAGATGCATCATGCGATGCAGGTTTCATGGACCAATCTGAAAGACACCCAGGATTTGGATCGCCGCCGTATTGATTTCCTCGGTTTTGATGCTGCAACAGAATCCCGCTATTTAAGCTATGTCCGCTTTATGGTGAACACCGAAGGACGTTACACTGATTTTGATGCGGGGACGCACGGCTTTAACGCACAGACCAAAATGTGGGATAAATACCAGCGCATGCTGGCCGTCTGGCAATCTTGTCCTCGTCAGTATCATTTGAGCGCCGTCGAGATAGCGCAAATCATAAATGCCTAAATTGAGATAACTAAAGAGGAATTGCCTGTGGAGTGCAAAGGTTTCTTGTTCGACCTTGATGGAACGTTAGTGGATTCACTGCCCGCCGTAGAACGCTCATGGATTAACTGGGCACTCAGCTGGGGGGCCAACCCGCAGGAGGTTCTGGCCTTTATTCATGGCAAACAGGCAATCACTTCTTTACGTCATTTCATGGCAGGCGCAAGCGAAGAAAAGATTCAGGAAGAGTTCGATAAACTGGAAAAGATCGAAGCCACTGATACTGAAGGGGTTACGGCGCTGCCGGGCGCTCATCTTATTCTGAGTGAACTCAGCCGTATGAATATTCCGTGGGCGATTGTGACCTCGGGTTCCATGCCGGTGGCCAGTGCGCGTCATAAAGCCGCGAATTTGCCTGAGCCGGAAGTGTTCATCACGGCAGAACAGGTTAAACACGGTAAGCCTAAGCCAGATGCTTATCTGCTGGGTGCAGAACATCTGGGCCTGGCGCCGGAAGATTGTGTCGTGGTGGAAGATGCCGCGGCGGGCGTAATGGCCGGTCTTGCTGCCGGTTGTAAAGTGATTGCGGTTAACGCGCCGTCTGACACTCCGGGAATCGAAGACGTAGATTTCGACCTTTCCTCGCTGAAAGATTTACTGCTTAATCCTTCCGATAACGGCGTGACCGTCAGTCTGCGATAAGCGCATAAAAAGTACAATTAACGCCTTTTAATTGATATAAACCCCGCAGCCACGGGGTTTTTTTATGCCATCCTGAACCCCGTTATTCTTCAAATAACCTCATTGAGCTTATTTCTGCCATCTCAACGCAAAAGGAGTTTGTTTTGACCGGTGAATTAATCTGGGTAGTGATACTGCTGGTGATCGCCATGGTGCTGTTCGCGCGCAATACGCTGCGGATGGATATCGTGGCGTTACTCGTCATCATTGCTTTCGTGCTGAGCGGAACGCTGACCATCAATGAAGCGCTGGCCGGATTCAGCGACCCGAACGTGATTCTGATTGCGGCGCTTTTTGTTGTCGGGCACGGGCTGGTCAGGACCGGCGTGGCTTATCAGGTGGGCGACTGGCTGATGAAAGTCGCGGGTAACAGCGAAACCCGTATGCTGGTTTTACTGATGCTGACCGTCGCCGGGCTGGGCGCGTTCATGAGTTCGACCGGCGTAGTCGCGATTTTCATTCCCGTTGTTATCAGTGTCTCTGCCCGCATGAAAACCTCTCCCGCCCGCCTGATGATGCCACTGAGTTTTGCGGGGCTTATCAGCGGCATGATGACACTGGTCGCGACCCCGCCCAATATGGTGGTTAACAGCGAGTTACTGCGTGAAGGATTTGATGGTTTTGGTTTCTTCGGCGTGACACCGGTGGGGCTGGTCGTGCTGGTAATGGGCGTAGGATATATGCTGCTTGCCCGCCGCTGGCTGTCTTCCGATGACGCCTTACAGGATAAACAGCGCTGGAAGCGTCGTACTTTTCGTGATCTTATCCGCGATTACCATCTGACCGGTCGTGCGCGGCGGATGACGGTACGTCCCGGATCTCCGCTGGTCGGCCGTACGCTGGACGACGTGCATCTGCGTTCCCGCTATGGCGCAAACGTGGTGGGGATTGAACGCTGGCGCAAATTTCGTCGTGTGATGGTCAGTGCAACCGGGAGCACCGAGCTGTGTGCCCGCGATGTGCTGCTGCTGGATATGGCTGATCCTGACGTTTCTGTCCGCCAGTTTTGTACCGATGAAATGCTTGAGCCGATGGTTTTACGCGGTGAGTATTTTTCCGAGCAGTCACGGGATGTCGGAATGGCTGAAGTGTCTCTGATCCCCGACTCCGAGTTGCTGGGTAAAACGCTGCGCGACGTGGCTTTCCGCTCAACTTACGGTCTGAACGTGGTCGGTATTCGCCGGCAGGGCGAAGCGCTCGACGGCAAACTTGTTGATGAGGTTTTACAACTGGGCGATATGTTGCTGGTGATTGGCGACTGGAAACTCATCCGCCAGCTACAACAGCAAATGCATGATTTCATTGTGCTGAATCTGCCCGCAGAAGTGGATGAAGTCGCGCCTGCACTCAGCCAGGCACCCCATGCGCTGTTTTGCCTGGCGCTGATGGTCGCGTTAATGCTTACCGACGACGTGCCGAATGCCATCGCGGCCATTATTGCCTGCATGCTGATGGGCAAGTTCCGCTGCATCACGATGGAAGGCGCATATAAAGCCATTCACTGGCCGAGTCTGCTGCTGATCGTCGGGATGATGCCTTTCGCGCTGGCGCTGCAAAAAACCGGCGGGGTGGCGCTGATTGTGAAAGGCCTGATGGAAGTGAGCGGGGGATACGGTCCGTACATGATGCTGCTGAGTTTGTTTGTGCTCTGCGCCGGTATCGGGTTATTTATTTCCAATACTGCAACGGCCGTTCTGATGGCGCCGATCGCCATTGCGGCGGCGCATCAGATGGGTGTTTCGCCTTACCCGTTTACCATGATTATCGCGATTGCGGCCTCAGCGGCGTTTATGACGCCGGTTTCATCACCGGTGAATACGCTGGTGATGGTGCCCGGTAACTACAAGTTCGGCGATTTCATCCGTATCGGCGTGCCTTTTACGCTGCTGGTGATGGTCGTCAGCATTTTTCTGGTGCCGGTACTTTTCCCGTTCTGACGCGCGGGAGGCGATCAGAGCGGAGAATCGAGGCTGATTTCATCCAGTGACAGACTGAAGCTCGGGATAAAGACTTCCATGAAGTAGTCCATTTCCGGGCTTTTTCTGTCGGCCAGCGTCTTCTCCAGACGCGCTTTTGCCAGCGTAAACTCGTTATTCCCCGCAGACAATTCTTCCAGGCATTTCAGGTATGCGCACAAGGCATCGGCCTGTTTTACTGTCAGTTTTTCATCTTCCGTATAGTAATGCTCGTCAATCAGCGGACGGAAATCCTCCTGCAGTTCTTTCGGCAGCATTTCGATCAGTTTTTGCTGAGCAATTTTCTCGATCTTTTTGTATTCATGAGCAATTTGCGGATTGTAATACTTAATTGGTGTGGGCATATCGCCGGTCAGTACTTCACTGGCGTCATGATACATCGCCAGAAGGGCAACGCGTTCGGCGCTCAGATTGCCGTTAAATTTGCGGTTTTTAATCACGGCTAAAGCATGAGCCACAAAGGCGACCTGGAGGCTGTGTTCGGACACATTCTCGGTGCGGACGTTGCGCATCAGCGGCCAGCGGCTGATCAGTTTAAGACGGGAAAGGTGGGCGAAAAAATGGCTCTGACTCATAGCACTCTCAATAACAACGGTGAATGAGAGTCCATTGTGAGCAGTGCGAAACCGTTATGCAAATGCGGAAATGCGCAGAAAGAAAAAAGGGCGCAGATGTCTGCGCCCTGATCATTACTGACGGTAAGTTTCGAGGAAACGACCGAACTTGTTCACTGCCATTTCCAGTTCGTCTACGCGCGGAAGCGTCACGATTCGAACGTGGTCCGGATAAGGCCAGTTAAAGGCGGAACCCTGAACCAGCAGGACTTTTTGCTGTAACAGCAAATCGAGCACCATTTTCTGGTCATCCTGAATATTGAAACGCTTGGCATCAATTCGCGGGAACATATACAGCGCGCCTTTCGGCTTCACGCAGGACACACCCGGGATCTGATTAATCAGTTCCCACGCGCGGTCACGCTGTTCGACCAGGCGCCCGCCCGGCTGAATGAATTCGCTGATACTCTGGTAACCGCCCAGCGCCGTCTGAATGGCGTGCTGCATCGGAACGTTGGCACACAAACGCATCGAGGCCAGCATTTCCAGACCTTCTATATAGCCTTTGGCGTGCTTTTTCGGGCCGTTCAGTACCATCCAGCCCTGACGGAAACCGGCAACGCGGTAAGTTTTTGACAGACCATTGAAGGTTACGGTCAGAAGATCCGGCGCCAGCGACGCAATGGAAATGTGCTGAGCGTCGTCGTACAGGATCTTGTCGTAGATTTCATCGGCAAAAATGATCAGATTGTGTTCACGCGCAATCTCGACGATCTGCATCAGCAATTCCTTGCTGTACACCGCGCCGGTCGGGTTGTTCGGGTTGATGATCACAATGCCACGGGTACGCGGCGTGATTTTGTCACGAATATCGGCGATATCCGGGAACCAGTCAGCGCCCTCATCACACAGGTAATGCACCGCGTTACCGCCAGACAGGGAAACTGCGGCGGTCCACAACGGATAATCGGGCGCAGGCACCAGCATTTCATCGCCCGTGTTCAGCAATGCCTGCATTGACTGAACGATCAGCTCAGAAACACCGTTACCGATGTAAATGTCTTCAACCGTGATGTCGCGCATATCGCGCGCCTGATAGTGCTGCATGATCGCTTTACGTGCAGAAAACAGGCCTTTTGAATCACAGTAGCCCTGTGAAGTCGGCAAATTGCGGATTACGTCGATCAGGATTTCATCAGGCGCGTCGAAACCGAACGGGGCAGGGTTGCCGATGTTCAGTTTGAGGACTTTGTTGCCTTCTTCTTCAAGACGTTTAGCTTCTTTGAGCACCGGGCCGCGAATGTCATAGCAGACGTTGTCCAGTTTGTGGGATTTTTCAATCGGGGACATGTAAATAGGAGCCTTTTGCAGTAAAGCCTGTTCTTCCCTGGCGCCAGGCGACCGTAGAACAGTGCGAAGGGGTCAATTTACTCCCCCGAAGCGGGTGTGAGAAGGGCTGTGCACCGTTTTGGTGAAAAACAGCAGTAATGCGACCGGAGGTGGTTCTTTCCCATGGCTTGCATGACGGTGGATGGTTTTTAATTCTTATAATTGGTGTTTGTGTAATTTTTTATTTTGCAATAGCTGATTCTATAACCGGTAATTCCACTGTTTTTGCTGCACTACGATCTTCGTTCCGGCTTAGCGGCTGTGTTCTTTTTGGGCAGAACATCATGAAAACTTACCAAAGCTCGACAAATTCTGAAAAAAAATCGGGTGCGGATGATTAACAAGGAAAAATGTCTGATGAGAATTAGTTTTATTTATCTAATGATTAATAGTAAATGCTGGATGAATGATCATGTCGGGGCAATATCTGAAACCTATTCTTTTTTGAATAAGTGAATGCTTTACTGGCATATATATAATAAAAATCGCTATAAACAAAATTTGATAAAACAAGAAAAGTCTTAATGATCATTTAACTAATGACCAGTGGCATTAAATGGTTATTCGTTTGAGCCGATGAATTTAATAGGTTATATTTCCATATCTTACTTTTATTCGTTAATTTAACTTATGTTTTTTCTCCAGATGATTTAACGATTGTCAGGGTTTTGTCAGCAGCAGGCCGGTATGTAGGTATGTGGAAGGGTTTCACGGGACGGACTATATTAATTAAGACGCTCTAATCATTCCTGCTTTGTGCGGAATTACTGTGCGTGCTTTAAAAGGTTCGATGCTCACAAAGTGGAAAACTTTCGTGCACAAATATTTCTCAATTTCACTTATCAAATGAGTGAGTATCTGCCATATCTGGTATTCTGCTTTTTGCGGGTACTTTGACGCACCATCAGGGTAGCTTGTTATTAGATTCTATAAAGTGAAGAAAAACTATGACAATAGCAAATCGTCCAATCCTCAATCTCGACCTTGACCTGTTGAGGACATTTGTCGCTGTTGCCGATTTAAATACGTTCGCTGCGGCAGCTGCTGCCGTGTGTCGTACTCAGTCGGCGGTCAGCCAACAGATGCAACGTCTAGAACAACTCGTTGGAAAAGAACTGTTTGCCAGACATGGACGCAATAAATTATTAACTGAACATGGTATTCAGTTATTGGGGTACGCACGGAAAATTCTTCGTTTTAACGACGAAGCGTGCACCTCTTTGATGTACAGCAACGTCCAGGGCGGGATAACGATTGGTGCGTCAGACGATACGGCTGACACCATCTTACCTTTCCTGCTCAGCCGCGTGACTTCGGTATATCCAAAGTTGTCTATTGATGTTCGCGTGAAACGCAGCCCGTTTATGTTGTCGATGCTGGAAAGTGAGGAAGTCGATTTGGCCATCACGACGATGACCAACACCGATCATCCGCATATCGTCCTGCGGACTTCGCCAACATTATGGTATTGCTCGGCTGATTTTGCCTATCCGTCAGGAGACAGTGTGCCGCTGGTGGTGCTGGATGAACCCAGCCCGTATCGCATGATGGCGATAGAGCATCTCAACCAGGCGGGGATCCCGTGGCGCATTGCGTATGTGGCATCAACATTGTCTGCCATTCGTGCTGCGGTTCGTGCCGGTTTGGGCGTGACTGCGCGGCCGATTGAAATGATGAGCCCGGAACTGCGTGTTTTGGGTGAGCAGGATGGTCTGCCACGCTTGCCGGACACTCAGTACGTGCTGTACAAAAATGCCCGTTGCGAAAATGAACTGGCGATGGCGATTTTCAACGCTGTTGAGCAAGGGAATGATCCTTATTCTCTCAGTGCCTATGGTCCGCGTCCGGTTGTGGATGACGATCATGAGTTCCTGGCAGACTCTCAAAGTTAAAAATAAACCCGGCTTTACCTTCCGCCTCCGATCAGCGGGGCGGGGGTAAAGGTTTCTACCTCTTTAGAGGTGCAAAAGTTGTATTTTTAGCGGTTTAATTTAATAACTCCACTCAAACCTGACTTTTTCTGCATTAACCCCGTTTCTTTCCCGCTACGACTGTCATTCCCGTTGACTATCACTTCACTAAACGACGCAAAATCCTGAACTTTTTTAGGTTAAAAGAATGCATCAAATTTCTCCGTAATTCGCTTGTCATTTTTTGAAAATCAATAAAACTTGTTAAATGTGTGGCCATTTCTGTCTCAAAATTGACAGAACTCTGACATGGATCAAAAAAATACCCCTATTAAGAGAGTGGAAGAGCCGACTATTCCTGCGACAATAGGAAAGCCCGAAAGATGTAATAACTCCCATCCCAGGCCCATGCTTTATCACGGTATTTAACTGACACGATTTAGCTTAAGTTCCGTCGCATGATATGTTAATTAAATGCTAAGCATGTAAACTAATGTGGAGATACTTTTGTCAAAGTTGACAAAAGGTTATAGAAAAGGGTAAAAAGCCCACAACAAATCACTGGCTTAATGCCTTGTTGAGCCGTGAACTGTGTGGTTATTAATCCTTCCCTTGAATCGATGTGGTACGCAAACTGCCGGCCCTAAGAGCAGATGCCAAAGTGCCACTTTTGATGAGTAAGCAATGAGTATGTCAACAGCCACTGAAGTCATCGCTCAACATTGGGCGTTCGCCGTTTTTCTTATCGTTGCCGTTGGGCTGTGCTGCCTGATGTTACTGGGCGCCGCGTTCCTTGGCGGGAGAGCCAGAGCACGCTACAAAAACACGCCTTTTGAATCAGGTATCGCCTCGGTGGGCACTGCCCGTCTGCGCCTTTCCGCAAAGTTCTATCTGGTTGCAATGTTTTTCGTCATTTTCGACGTTGAAGCCCTGTATCTCTATGCATGGTCAACGTCAATCCGCGAAAGCGGCTGGACGGGATTCGTTGAAGCCACCATTTTCATTTTGGTACTGCTGGCCGGTTTGTTCTATCTGGTGCGAATTGGCGCACTCGACTGGACCCCAACACGTTCGAAAGGACCTGTTAAACCGAGCCCGGCAATTAATACCAACAATCACCCTCAGTAAGCAGTCATAGCGAGGCATTAAGATGGACTATACGCTCACCCGCATAGACCCGGACGGTGAGAACGACCGTTACCCCCTGCAAAACCAGGAGGTCGTCGGCGATCCTCTTCAGGAGCAGGTTAAGCGCAGCGTTTTCATGGGGAATCTCCAGGAATCATTGCACGGCATGGTGAACTGGGGACGCAAAAACTCCCTCTGGCCCTACAACTTCGGCCTTTCCTGCTGCTACGTCGAAATGGTGACGTCATTCACTGCGGTGCATGACGTTGCGCGTTTTGGGGCAGAAGTTCTGCGTGCATCACCCCGTCAGGCTGACTTCATGGTGGTTGCAGGTACCTGCTTCACCAAAATGGCCCCGGTTATTCAGCGCCTGTACGACCAGATGCTGGAACCAAAATGGGTGATTTCGATGGGCGCCTGTGCGAATTCCGGCGGCATGTACGATATTTACTCTGTTGTGCAGGGCGTGGATAAATTCCTGCCTGTCGACGTGTATATCCCGGGTTGCCCGCCGCGTCCGGAAGCGTATATGCAGGCATTACTGCTGCTGCAGGAGTCTATCGGTAAAGAACGTCGCCCATTGTCATGGGTTGTCGGCGATCAGGGTGTTTACCGCGCGAATATGCAGTCTGAAAAAGAGCGTAAACGTGCTGAGCGTATTGCCGTGACAAATCTGCGTTCGCCGGACGAGATTTAACACTGCGGTCTGAGAGTCAACCCTGAGGGGTGAGGTGTCCCCCTTATGGCATAAATGACCATTTAGTGTGGTGAAAAAAATATGACAGATTTGACGACGCAAGATTCCGCCCTGCCAGCATGGCATACCCGTGATCATCTCGATGATCCGGTTATTGGCGAATTGCGTAACCGTTTTGGGCCAGAGGCCTTTACTGTTCAGGCGACCCGCACCGGAATTCCCGTGGTGTGGTTCAAACGCGAACAGGTACTGGAAGCGATTACCTTTTTACGAAAACAGCCAAAACCTTATGTCATGCTTTTCGATTTGCATGGCTTTGATGAGCGTTTACGTACTCACCGCGACGGTTTACCGGCTGCGGATTTTTCCGTTTTCTACCACCTGATCTCGGTCGAGCGTAACCGCGACATCATGATCAAGGTGGCGTTGTCAGAAAACGATCTCCATGTTCCGACCGTTACCAAGGTGTTCCCGAACGCCAACTGGTACGAGCGCGAAACCTGGGAAATGTTCGGTATTACCTTTGATGGCCACCCGCATCTGACGCGCATCATGATGCCGCAGACCTGGGAAGGTCACCCGCTGCGTAAAGATTATCCGGCGCGCGCCACTGAGTTCGACCCTTATGAGCTGACTAAGCAAAAAGAAGAACTCGAGATGGAATCGCTGACCTTCAAGCCGGAGGACTGGGGCATGAAGCGCGGTACCGACAACGAGGACTTCATGTTCCTCAACCTCGGGCCAAACCATCCGTCCGCGCACGGTGCGTTCCGTATCGTATTGCAGCTTGATGGCGAAGAAATTGTCGACTGCGTTCCGGACGTCGGTTACCACCACCGTGGTGCTGAAAAAATGGGCGAACGTCAGTCCTGGCACAGCTACATCCCGTATACCGACCGTATCGAATATCTTGGCGGTTGTGTTAACGAAATGCCTTACGTGCTGGCAGTTGAAAAACTGGCCGGTATCGTAACGCCGGATCGCGTTAACACCATCCGCGTGATGCTGTCTGAACTGTTCCGTATCAACAGCCATCTGCTGTACATCTCTACGTTTATTCAGGACGTGGGCGCGATGACGCCGGTGTTCTTTGCCTTTACCGATCGTCAGAAAATCTACGATCTGGTGGAAGCGATCACCGGTTTCCGTATGCACCCGGCCTGGTTCCGAATTGGTGGCGTTGCACATGACCTGCCGAAAGGCTGGGATCGCCTGCTGCGTGAGTTCCTTGACTGGATGCCAGCGCGTCTGGATTCCTACGTCAAAGCGGCGCTAAAAAACACCATTCTGATTGGCCGTTCCAAAGGCGTGGCTGCGTATAATGCAGATGACGCTCTGGCCTGGGGCACCACCGGTGCTGGCCTGCGCGCAACGGGTATCCCGTTCGACGTGCGTAAATGGCGTCCCTATTCTGGCTATGAAAACTTTGACTTTGAAGTTCCGACAGGTGATGGCGTCAGTGACTGCTATTCCCGCGTCATGCTCAAAGTAGAAGAACTGCGTCAGAGCCTGCGCATTCTGGAACAGTGCTACAAAAACATGCCGGAAGGCCCGTTCAAGGCGGATCACCCGCTGACCACGCCGCCACCGAAAGAGCGCACGCTGCAACACATCGAAACCCTGATCACCCACTTCCTGCAAGTGTCGTGGGGGCCGGTCATGCCTGCGCAAGAATCTTTCCAGATGGTTGAAGCAACCAAAGGGATCAACAGCTACTACCTGACCAGTGACGGCAGCACCATGAGCTACCGCACCCGTGTCCGTACGCCAAGCTTCCCGCATTTGCAGCAGATCCCGTCCGTAATCCGTGGCAGCCTGGTATCCGACCTGATCGTGTATCTGGGCAGTATCGATTTTGTAATGTCAGATGTGGACCGCTAACGATGACAGATATCAATAAAGACTCAGAAGTTCAGTACATCAACGTCAGCGAGCCCGTCGCGCCGCCGGTGTTTGTGCTGAGCGACGCTGAACGTGAAGCGATTGAGCACGAAAAACATCACTACGAAGATGCCCGCGCGGCCTCTATCGAAGCGCTGAAGATCGTGCAAAAGGCGCGTGGCTGGGTGCCAGATGGCGCTATCTACGCGATCTCCGATGTTCTGGGCATTCCTGCCAGCGACGTCGAAGGTGTGGCGACATTCTACAGCCAGATCTTCCGTCAGCCGGTAGGGCGTCATGTGATCCGTTACTGTGACAGCGTGGTGTGCCACATCACCGGTTATCAGGGGATCCAGGCTGCTCTGGAACAACAGTTGCACATCAAGCCGGGCGAAACGACCGAAGACGGACGCTTTACCCTGCTGCCGACCTGCTGCCTCGGTAACTGTGACAAAGGCCCGTCAATGATGATTGACGAGGACACGCACAGCCACCTGACGCCGGAAGCGATCGGCTCGCTACTGGAGCGCTACGCATGACCTACATTCCAAGACATATCGAACGCACACCGGAGATGCATCCGCTGACCTGGCGTATGCGTGAGGATAAACAGCCTGTCTGGTTCGACGAATACCGCAGCAAAAACGGTTACGTCGGTGCAGAAAAAGCCCTCAAAGGCATGGCTCAGGAAGAAATCGTCAATCTGGTTAAAGACGCGGGCCTGAAAGGGCGCGGCGGCGCAGGTTTCTCCACCGGTCTGAAGTGGAGTCTGATGCCGAAAGACGAAAGCATGAACATCCGCTATCTGCTGTGTAACGCCGATGAGATGGAGCCGGGTACGTATAAAGACCGCATGCTGATGGAGCAAATGCCGCACCTGCTGGTGGAAGGCATGTTGATCTCGGCATTCGCGCTGAAATCTTACCGTGGTTATATCTTCCTGCGCGGCGAATACATTGAAGCGGCTGTTAACTTACGTCGTGCGATTGCCGAAGCTACCGAAGCGGGCCTGCTGGGTAAAAACATCCTCGGCACCGGTTTTGATTTTGAACTGATTGTTCACACCGGCGCAGGGCGTTACATCTGCGGTGAAGAAACTGCGCTGATTAACTCGCTGGAAGGCCGTCGTGCTAACCCGCGTTCCAAGCCACCGTTCCCGGCATCTGCCGGAGCATGGGGTAAACCGACCTGCGTTAATAACGTCGAAACCCTGTGCAACGTGCCAGCGATCCTTGAGCACGGCGTGGACTGGTACAAAGGTATGTCTGCGGGCAAAAGTGAAGATGCCGGCACCAAACTGATGGGTTTCTCCGGCCGGGTTAAAAATCCGGGCGTCTGGGAGCTGCCGTTTGGGACTACCGCACGTGAAATTCTTGAAGACTATGCCGGTGGCATGCGCGATGGTCTGAAATTCAAAGCCTGGCAGCCGGGCGGGGCAGGGACTGACTTCCTGACCGCCGATCATCTGGACCTGCCGATGGACTTTGCCAGCATTGGTAAAGCCGGCAGCCGTCTGGGGACTGCGCTGGCGATGGCAGTGGATCACGAAATCGGCATGGTTCCGCTGGTACGCAACCTGGAAGAGTTCTTCGCCCGCGAATCTTGTGGCTGGTGTACACCGTGCCGCGATGGCCTGCCGTGGAGTGTGAAAATTCTTCGTGCGCTGGAACGGGGTGAAGGTCAGCCGGGGGATA
Source organism: Rahnella contaminans (assembly GCF_011065485.1). Taxonomy (NCBI): domain Bacteria; kingdom Pseudomonadati; phylum Pseudomonadota; class Gammaproteobacteria; order Enterobacterales; family Yersiniaceae; genus Rahnella; species Rahnella contaminans. Next base: position 1,654,305 of record NZ_JAADJS010000001.1, on the reverse strand, counting down.
TCGAAACTCTCCTGCAACTTTGCCGCCAGCTTGGCCCGGGCAAAACCTTCTGCGCACACGCGCCGGGTGCCGTGGAGCCATTGCAGAGTGCGATTAAATATTTCCGGGAAGAATTTGAGGCGGGTATCGCCAAACAGCATTACAACAACGCACATGCGATTGCGGGCATTCAGCCAAACAATCTGCTGAAAGAGCGCTGGTAGTGAAGGCAACAGGCAGCGGACGTGAGCCCGCTGTGCGCGAATTTCCGGAACAAGGGACGCGCTGTCGAATGATATACGCCAACCCGGCAAGAATTTTTGATTAACGCCCGCTCAGGCGGGCCACGTGGAAGCATGCTGACTATGGCTACGATTCATGTAGACGGCAAAGAATACGACGTAGACGGAGCGGACAACCTGTTACAGGCTTGCCTCTCTCTCGGCCTCGATATTCCTTATTTTTGCTGGCATCCGGCGCTGGGAAGCGTCGGCGCTTGCCGCCAATGTGCGGTTAAGCAATACCAAAATGCGGAAGACACGCGCGGTCGTCTGGTGATGTCATGTATGACACCAGCGTCTGATGGCACCTTCATTTCCATCGACGACTCTGAAGCGAAAGAATTCCGTGAAAGCGTCGTGGAATGGCTGATGACCAACCACCCGCACGATTGTCCGGTGTGTGAGGAAGGTGGTAACTGTCACCTGCAGGATATGACAGTGATGACCGGCCACAGTATGCGCCGTTACCGCTTCACCAAGCGTACCCATAACAACCAGGATCTCGGTCCGTTCATCTCGCATGAAATGAACCGCTGTATCGCCTGTTATCGCTGTGTCCGTTACTACAAGGATTACGCGGACGGCACTGATCTGGGCGTTTATGGCGCACACGACAACGTCTATTTCGGCCGCCCGGAAGATGGCCCGCTGGAAAGCGAGTTCTCCGGTAACCTGGTAGAAGTGTGTCCGACCGGCGTATTCACCGATAAAACGCACTCCGAACGCTATAACCGTAAATGGGACATGCAGTTTGCACCAAGCATCTGTCAGCAATGTTCTGTTGGCTGCAATACCAGCCCGGGTGAGCGTTACGGCGAACTGCGTCGTATCGAAAACCGTTATAACGGTACCGTAAACCACTACTTCCTGTGTGACCGTGGTCGTTTCGGTTATGGCTACGTGAACCTGAAAGATCGTCCGAAGAAACCTTTGCAGCTGCGTGGTAACGACTGGATCGAACTTAACGCCGAACAGGCGATGCAGGGCGCGGCAGATATTATCCGTCAGGCGAAGAAAACCATCGGTATCGGTTCTCCGCGTGCCAGCCTGGAAAGCAACTTTGCGTTGCGTGAACTGGTCGGTGCTGAAAACTTTTATACCGGAATTAACGCGGCAGAGCAGGGGCGTCTGCAACTGATGCTGAACATTCTGCGCAACAGCGGCGTTCACACGCCAGCGCTGCGTGAAATCGAAGAATATGATGCGGTTCTGGTGCTGGGCGAAGATTTAACCCAGACCGGTGCGCGTATCGCACTGTCTGTGCGTCAGGCTGTTAAAGGTAAAGCCCGCGCGATGGCTGCGGCTCAGCGCGTTGCCGACTGGCAAATCGCCGCTGTTCAGAACATCGGTCAGCACGCCAAACACCCGCTGTTTATGACCAACGTAGACAACACCAAACTCGACGATATCGCGGCCTACAATTACCGTGCACCGGTCGATGAGCAGGCGCGTTTCGGCTTTGCTATCGCTCATGCACTGGATAATTCTGCGCCAGCGGTCACCGATCTGGCTGATGGCCTGAGCAAGAAAATCGACGTGATCGTGCAGGCGCTGACCGGTGCCCGCAAGCCATTGATCATCACCGGTTCTAACGCCGGCTCTGACGCCATTATCGAAGCAGCGGCCAATATCGCCAAAGCGCTGAAAATTGCGGGCAGTGATGTCGGCATTACGTTCGTGGCTTCTGCGGCTAACAGCATCGGTCTTTCGATGATTGGTGGTGGCACACTCGATGAAGCACTTGAGTTGCTGACCCGTGGCGAAGCAGACAGCGCGATTGTGATGGAAAATGACCTTTACCGTCAGGCGCCTGAGGCGAAAGTCGATGCAGCATTAGCTAATGTGCAGAACCTGCTGGTCGTTGACCATCAGCGTACCCGCATCATGGATAAAGCCAGCCTGATCCTGCCTGCGGCGAGTTTTGCCGAAAGCGACGGTACGCTGGTAAATCAGGAAGGTCGCGCACAGCGCTTCTTCCAGGTTTATGACCCGGCTTACTACGACACAACGGTTGCCATGCTCGAAAGCTGGCGCTGGATGCACTCGCTGCATTCCACTATCAACAGCCGTCATGTTGACTGGACTCAGCTTGATCACGTGATTGAAGCCTGTGTTGAAGCTCTGCCACAGCTGAAAGGCATGGTAGAAGCAGCGCCAAACGCCAGCTTCCGTATTCGTGGTCAGAAGCTGGCGCGTTCTCCGGCACGTTCAAGTGGTCGTACCGCTATGCGCGCGAACATCAGCGTTCATGAACCGCGTCAGCCACAAGATAAAGACACCATGTTTGCCTTCTCGATGGAAGGGAACAACAGCCCGACAGCCAACCGCAACCAGGTGCCATTCGCCTGGGCGCCGGGCTGGAACTCACCGCAAGCCTGGAACAAATTCCAGAGTGAAGTGGGCGGCAGTCTGCGCCACGGTGATCCGGGTGTGCGTCTGATTGAAGCCGGTGAGGGAACACTCGATTACTTCACCACGATCCCGGCGGCCTTTACTGCGCAGAGCGATAACTGGCGTGTAGCGCCTTATTATCACCTGTTCGGCAGTGAAGAAATGACACAGCGCTCGAAAGTTATCCAGCAACGTATGCCACAAGCGTATGTGATGGTTAACCCTGCAGATGCTGCGCAGTTAGGGGTGAATGCAGGTTCTCAGGTGGAATTCACCTGTGCCGGTCAGACCCTCAGATTGCCCGTTCGTCTGAGTGAAACATTGAGTCAGGGCCAGGTTGGCCTGCCGCTGGGCTTGCCGGGCATTCCTCCGGTGCTGGTTGGCGCAACGGTTGAAAATCTGCGGGAGGCAGCACAATGAGCTGGTTTACACCTGTAGTCATCGATTCGTTGATCGCCATTCTGAAGGCGGTGGTGATCCTGCTGGTTGTTGTGACCTGCGGGGCCTTCATGAGCTTCGGCGAGCGCCGTTTGCTGGGCCTGTTCCAGAACCGATACGGACCAAACCGTGTCGGCTGGGGCGGTTCCCTGCAACTGGTCGCTGACATGATCAAAATGTTCTTCAAGGAAGACTGGGTACCTAAATTCACCGACAAAGCCATCTTTACGCTGGCACCGATGATTGCGTTTACATCCCTGTTGATCTCCTTTGCGATTGTTCCGGTCAGCCCGACCTGGTTCGCCGCAGACCTGAACATCGGTATTTTGTTCTTCCTGATGATGGCCGGTCTGACCGTCTATGCGGTGTTGTTTGCTGGCTGGTCCAGTAACAACAAATACTCGCTGCTGGGGGCGATGCGTGCATCCGCTCAGACGCTGAGCTACGAAGTGTTCCTCGGCTTATCGCTGATGGGCGTCGTGGCGCAGGCGGGTTCTTTCAATCTGCAAGACATCGTCAATTCTCAGGCACATGTGTGGAACATCATCCCGCAGTTCTTTGGCTTCGTGACCTTTGCGATTGCCGGTGTGGCTGTGTGTCACCGCCACCCGTTTGACCAGCCGGAAGCCGAGCAGGAACTGGCCGACGGTTACCACATTGAATATTCCGGTATGAAATTCGGTCTGTTCTTTGTCGGGGAATACATCGGTATCGTGACTGTCTCTGCGCTGATCGTCACCTTGTTCTTCGGTGGCTGGCAGGGGCCGTTCCTGCCGCCGTTTATCTGGTTTGCGCTGAAAACCGCTTTCTTCATGGTGATGTTCATTTTGATCCGTGCTGCTTTGCCGCGTCCCCGCTACGACCAGGTGATGTCATTTGGCTGGAAAGTTTGCCTGCCACTGACCTTGCTTAATCTGCTGGCGACCGCTGCGGTCATCTTGTACAACGCGCAATAAGGGGTAATGAAACCATGACATTGAAAGACATAGTGGTCGGGTTCGGTACCCAGGTTCGCAGCTTGTGGATGATAGGCATGCACGCCTTCGCCAAGCGCGAAACCCAGATGTACCCTGAAGTTCCGGTCAATCCGCCTCCGCGCTACCGTGGCCGTATCGTGCTGACGCGCGACCCGGACGGCGAAGAGCGCTGCGTTGCCTGTAACCTGTGTGCAGTAGCCTGTCCGGTAGGCTGTATTTCTCTGCAAAAAGCAGAAATGAAAGATGGCCGCTGGTATCCGGAGTTCTTCCGCATCAACTTCTCACGCTGCATTTTCTGCGGTTTGTGTGAAGAAGCCTGCCCGACAACAGCGATTCAGCTGACGCCGGACTTCGAGCTGGGCGAATTCAAACGCCAGGATCTGGTGTACGAAAAAGAAGATCTGTTGATTTCTGGGCCGGGTAAATATCCGGAATACAATTTCTACCGGATGGCCGGTATGGCGATTGACGGCAAGTCGAAAGGCGAAGCTGAAAACGAAGCCAAACCGATCAACGTCAAAGGTCTGTTGCCTTAAGGAGCCGCAAGCATGGAATTTGCATTTTATATTGCAGCCCTGGTGGCCGTGTTGGCGACATTGCGTGTTATCACGCACACCAACCCGGTGCATGCACTGCTGTATCTGATCGTCTCTTTACTGGCGATTGCTGCGGTCTTCTTCTCGCTCGGCGCGTACTTCGCCGGTGCACTGGAGATCATCGTTTACGCGGGCGCCATTATGGTGCTCTTCGTCTTCGTCGTGATGATGCTCAACCTCGGCAATGTCGAAGAACAGGAACGTGCCTGGCTCAAACCTGCCACCTGGATCGGGCCTTCAGTTTTGTCAGTCATCCTGCTGGTGGTGATGATCCTGTCTATTCTCGGTGTGCATGACCATGGCATCAAAGGCGACATGATTGACGCGAAAGCGGTGGGTATCGCGCTGTTCGGGCCTTACGTTCTGGCGGTTGAGCTGGCGTCAATGTTGCTGCTGGCCGGTCTGGTCGTGGCATTCCATGTTGGTCGTGAACACAAACCGGGTGAAGTCTTCGGTGACGCACCGGCCACGACCGAAATGGCTACAAAAAGAAAACCGGAGGAGAGAGCATGATCCCTCTACAACATGGTCTTATTCTGGCCGCGATCCTCTTTGTTTTGGGGCTTACCGGGCTGCTGGTTCGTCGTAATCTGTTGTTTATGCTAATCAGTCTTGAAGTGATGATTAACGCGGCAGCGCTGGCGTTTATTGTGGCGGGAAGCTACTGGGGTCAGGCAGACGGGCAGGTGATGTACATTCTGGCCATCAGCCTGGCTGCGGCGGAGGCCAGTATTGGTCTGGCGTTGCTGTTGCAACTGTATCGCCGTCGCCACACTCTCAATATTGATACTGTCAGTGAGATGCGCGGATGAACTTACTCTATTTAACTATTCTGTTCCCGCTGATTGGCTTCCTGTTACTGGCCTTTTCTCGCGGTCGCTGGTCTGAAAATACCTCCGCTACCATTGGCGTGGGTTCCATTGGTCTGACAGCACTTACCACCGTTTATGTGGGCATCAACTTCTTCAGCCAGAAAGCGGCGGGCGTTGAAGTCTTCAACCAGCATCTGTGGAACTGGATGCAGGTGGGTGACTTCAATATTCCAGTCACACTGACGCTCGACGGTTTGTCTATGACCATGCTGTCTGTGGTAACCGGCGTCGGTTTCTTCATCCACATGTTCGCTTCCTGGTACATGCGCGGTGAAGAAGGCTACTCACGCTTCTTTGCGTACACCAACCTGTTTATCGCCAGCATGGTGGTTCTGGTACTGGCTGACAACTTGCTGCTGATGTACCTCGGCTGGGAAGGCGTGGGTCTGTGCAGCTACCTGCTGATCGGTTTCTACTACACCCATCCGGCCAACGGTGCGGCGGCGATGAAAGCCTTTATCGTGACCCGTGTTGGTGACGTATTCCTGGCTTTCGCGTTGTTCATTCTTTACCGCGAACTGGGTACGCTGAACTTCCGCGAACTGATGATCCTGGCACCGCAAAAACTGGCAGTGGGCGACACGGCAATCACCTGGGCAACCCTGATGTTACTGGGTGGCGCCGTGGGTAAATCCGCGCAGCTTCCTTTGCAGACCTGGCTGGCAGATGCGATGGCTGGTCCGACGCCGGTTTCTGCGCTGATCCACGCCGCGACCATGGTAACCGCCGGTGTTTATCTGATTGCACGTACTCATGGCCTGTTCCTGATGGCGCCGGAGATCCTGCATCTGGTGGGCATTATTGGTGCGGTAACGCTGGTTCTGGCAGGTTTTGCTGCGCTGGTACAGACCGACATCAAACGCGTTCTTGCGTACTCGACCATGAGCCAGATTGGTTACATGTTCCTGGCGCTGGGCGTTCAGGCGTGGGATGCCGCTATCTTCCACCTGATGACGCACGCATTCTTCAAAGCACTGTTGTTCCTTTCTTCCGGTTCGGTCATTTTGGCCTGCCACCACGAACAGAACATTTTCAAAATGGGTGGATTACGTAAATCCATTCCTCTTGTCTATCTCTGCTTCCTGGTCGGTGGTGCGGCGCTGTCGGCCTTGCCAATCATCACTGCGGGCTTCTTCAGTAAAGATGAAATCCTCGCGGGTGCGCTGGCTAACGGACACCTGAATCTGATGGTTGCCGGTCTGGTCGGTGCGTTTATGACCTCGCTGTACACCTTCCGCATGATCTTCATCGTGTTCCATGGCGAAGAGAAAATCAAAGCGCATGCGGGTAAAGGCATCACTCACCACCTGCCGCTGCTGGTGTTACTGGTTCTGTCCACCTTCATTGGCGCGATGATTGTTCCGCCACTGAAAGGCGTACTGCCGGATACCACTGAGCTGGCGCATGGCAGCGTGCTGACGCTGGAAATCACATCAGGCGTGATTGCAATTGCTGGCATTCTGCTGGCGGCGGCCCTGTATCTGGGTAAACGCTCGCTGGTCAACAGCATTGCGAAAAGCGCACCGGGTCGTTTCTTCACGACCTGGTGGTTCCATGCCTGGGGCTTCGACTGGCTGTACGACATGATTTTCGTGAAACCTTATCTGCTGGTCGCGAAACTCCTGCAACGTGATCCGCTGAACTCGATGATGAATCTGCCTGCGCTGTTTGCCCGTCTGGGTAACCGTGGTCTGACTCTGAGCGAAAACGGTCAGGTACGTTGGTACGTCGCGTCAATGGGGCTCGGTGCGGTCGTCGTTCTGGCGCTGCTGCTGGTGATTTAAGCCTGCATTACGGGTGTAGTTATCAATGCCGGTCTGTTGGTGTAACTGACCGGCAAGTGAAATAGCCTTCGGGCATAAAAGAAGGGAACGACACGCCATGCTATTACCTTGGCTAATATTTATCCCCTTTATCGGCGGGCTGCTGTGCTGGCAGACTGAGCGCTTTGGGAGCAAAGTACCGCGCTGGATCGCGTTGATTGCGATGGGGCTGACGCTGGCTCTTTCCGTGCAATTGTGGTTGCAGGGAGGATATTCATTAACGACGCCTGCGGGTATTCCACAGTGGCAATCCGAATTTTCGGTGCCGTGGATCCCTCGTTTTGGCATCAGCTTCCATCTGGCGCTGGACGGTTTGTCCCTGCTGATGGTGGTTCTGACCGGTCTGCTGGGTGTCCTGGCGATCCTCTGTTCGTGGCGTGAAATCCAGAAGTATCAGGGCTTCTTCCACCTGAACTTACTGTGGATCCTCGGCGGCGTAATCGGCGTGTTCCTCGCCATCGACATGTTCCTGTTCTTCTTCTTCTGGGAAATGATGCTGGTGCCGATGTACTTCCTGATTGCCTTGTGGGGACACAAAGCGTCAGACGGTAAAACGCGTATCAGCGCAGCAACCAAATTCTTCATCTATACGCAGTCCAGCGGTCTGGTGATGTTGATTGCCATACTCGGTCTGGTGTTTGTGCATTACAACGCCACCGGTGTATGGACGTTCAATTACGCTGACCTGCTGAAAACGCCAATGTCGCACGGTGTTGAATACCTGCTGATGCTCGGTTTCTTCATCGCGTTCGCGGTGAAAATGCCGGTTGTGCCATTGCACGGCTGGTTGCCCGATGCACACAGTCAGGCACCGACCGCCGGTTCCGTCGACTTAGCCGGTATTTTGCTGAAAACCGCAGCCTACGGGATGTTGCGTTTCTGTCTGCCGCTGTTCCCGGAAGCGTCACACCAGTTTGCCCCGATTGCCATGTGGCTGGGTGTGATTGGTATCTTCTACGGCGCGTGGATGGCGTTCTGTCAGACCGACATTAAACGTCTGATTGCATACACCTCAGTTTCGCATATGGGCTTCGTACTGATTGCTATCTACACCGGCAGCCAGCTGGCATACCAGGGCGCAGTGATTCAGATGATTGCACACGGCCTGTCCGCAGCCGGTATGTTCATCATCTGTGGTCAGCTTTACGAACGTCTGCATACCCGTGATATGCGCCAGATGGGCGGATTGTGGGGCCGGATTAAATACCTGCCAGCGTTGTCGCTGTTCTTCGCCGTCGCCACCTTGGGGATGCCGGGTACCGGTAACTTCGTCGGTGAATTCCAGATCCTGTTCGGCAGCTACCCGGTTGTGCCGGTGATCACTGTCATCTCAACATTTGGTCTGGTGTTCGCTTCGGTTTACTCACTGGTGATGATGCAGCGCGCTTACTATGGCAAAGCAAAATCTGACGAACCGCTGCCGGGCATGACCTCACGCGAACTGTCGATCATCTTGTTGCTGGTAGTATTGCTGGTGGCGCTGGGCTTCTACCCGCAGCCAATTCTGGATACTTCAAGCGCCGCGATGAGCAACATTCAGCACTGGTTCGGGTCTTCAGTTTCCACTATTTCAACGACAAGGCCGTAATTCGCCATGACATTTACACTTCAAAATCTGATCGCACTATTACCGCTGATGATCGTCGGATTGACGGTGGTGGTGGTGATGCTGTCCATTGCGTGGCGACGCGACCATTTTCTTAATGCCACTCTGACAGTCATCGGGCTGAACGTTGCCTTACTTTCCCTTTACTACGTCGGGCAGGTCGGGCCGCAGGACGTCACACCGTTGCTGCGCGTTGACGGCTACTCGATGTTCTACATCGGGCTGGTGCTGCTGGCGAGTCTGGCCACCAGTACGTTTGCTTACCCGTGGCTGGCCGGTTATCCGGACAACCGTGAAGAGTTCTACCTGTTAGTTCTCATCGCGGCCATGGGCGGCATTCTGCTGGCATGTTCAAACCATCTGGCGTCAATGTTCCTCGGGATCGAACTGATTTCCCTGCCATTGTTCGGCCTGATTGGTTACGCCTACCGCCAGAAACGTTCGCTGGAAGCCGCTATCAAATACATGCTGCTGTCGGCTGCTGCGTCTTCTTTCCTGCTGTTCGGTATGGCACTGCTGTACGCACAGTCCGGTGATTTGTCCTTCGCATCTCTGGGCAAAAATCTGGGTGACGGCGTGATGCTGCATCAGCCGGTGCTGATGGCCGGTCTGGGCATGATGATTGTCGGTCTGGGGTTCAAACTGTCGCTGGTTCCGTTCCACCTGTGGACGCCAGACGTTTATCAGGGCGCACCTGCACCGGTTTCGACTTTCCTGGCAACCGCCAGCAAAATCGCAATCTTCGCGGTAGTGATGCGTTTGTTCCTCTACGCGCCGGTGGCTGACAGCGAATCGATCCGGATTGTGCTGAGCATTATTGCGTTCTGCTCAATTCTGGTCGGTAACCTGATGGCAATCAGCCAGAGCAATATCAAACGTCTGCTCGGTTACTCTTCCATCGCTCACCTTGGTTATCTGCTGGTGGCGCTGATTGCGGTACAAACGCATCAGTTGTCGATGGAAACTGTCGGCGTTTACCTGGCCGGTTATCTGTTCAGCAGCCTCGGTGCTTTCGGTGTGGTCAGCCTGATGTCCAGCCCGTACAAAGGTCCGGACGCGGAATCGCTGTTCTCCTACCGTGGTCTGTTCTGGCATAAGCCAATTCTGTCTGCGGTAATGACCGTGATGATGCTGTCACTCGCCGGCATTCCGATGACGCTGGGCTTTATCGGTAAGTTCTACGTGATTGCGACCGGTGTGACCGCGCATCTGTGGTGGCTGACCGGTGCTGTGGTTGTCGGTTCTGCGATTGGTCTTTACTACTATCTGCGCGTAACGGTGAGCCTGTATCTGAGCGCGCCTGAAACGCTGGTTCGTGATACGCCTAATAACTGGGCGCTCACGGCAGGCGGGGTGGTTGTACTGATTTCCGCGATTCTCGTGCTGCTGCTGGGTATCTTCCCGCAACCGCTGATCTCGCTGGTGCAGATGGCGCAACCGCTGCTCTGATAAAGCCTGTACACGCAGTCCTGAAAGCTGACATAGCCGCTCTCATGAGCGGCTTTTTTAATCGTATCGATGCATTTTTGTGATATCAATCACATTTATATGTACGTTCATTCAAATATTACATTTGTTTTGTGATCTTGCCCATTCCATTATTCCCGCCAATGCGTACACTGCGCGCTTGTTCAGATTCGTATGGATTTACACCATGAATGTTTTAGTGATGATTGCCATAACCACCGGCATCCTCTCCGGTGTCTGGGGTTGGGTGGCCATCAGCCTTGGGCTGATAAGCTGGGCGGGATTCCTCGGATGCACGGCATATTTCGCCTGTCCGCAGGGTGGACTACGCGGATTACTGATCAGTACGCTGACCTGCATGAGCGGTGTCTTTTGGGCGGTCGTCATTATCGCGGGCAGCGCCATGCGCCCCGAATGGAGCATTCTCGGTTACATGCTGACCGGCGTCGTCGCTTTCCTGATGTGCATTCAGGCCCGGCAACAGTGGCTGGCTTTTGTGCCGGGAACATTTATCGGTGCCTGTGCGACTTTTGCCGCGCAGGGCGACTGGCGTCAGGTGGTGGTGTCATTGCTGGTCGGACTGGTATTCGGTTACGCGATGAAAAACAGCGGATTATGGCTGGCGAAACAGCGTGAAAAACCGCGTGCGCAGCTGGAAAAATCCGTCGTTTTTGTGGAAACCAAAGGGTCAGAAGGTTCTTAAAACTCCCGAATTTACGGCAGTTTATGGGATCCGGCGGGCATTTACTCCCGTTCTGCGCTAGGGTTATAGGCAGTGTGAACTTTCACATCATAAGGAGATAAATATGGCTGACCAATTTGAGACACAGCAGAACTCGTTAGATGACGATTTGCGTATGCTGACTGAAACTCTGGAAGAAGTGCTGAAATCTTCCGGTGATAAAGCCGATGAGAAGTATGTCCAAATCAAAGCGCGTGCAGAAAATGCACTGAAAGATATCAAATCGCGCATTGATCCGCAGGCTCGCTCTTACTGCAAAAAAGCCCGCAAAGTTGCAGAACAAACTGACAGCTATGTGCGCGAAAACCCATGGCACGGCGTTGGTGTAGGCGCGGCTGTCGGTCTGGTGGTTGGCCTCCTTCTGCGTCGCTAATCCCGCTGAGCAGGAGCGGTTTTCGCTGCTCCTGCTACCTCACGTTTGATTACTCCTTTCTCTCCTCCTATACTCCTTCTTAGCTAACGTCACTCACTTCAGCTTGATCTGTCGCATATTTTCATTTTTCGTATCGCCGCATAATTCATCCGTAATTGATCCAACCCGTTTTTTGATCCAGAAGGGTATTTCTGCCCGTCACAAAACATCCGGTATGGCCCGAGGTAGCGGTGAAACAAATATCAGCAATCATTGAACAGCTTGATACAGCCCTGGCAGGCGAATGGCCTGATACCGCGGGTATCCGACAGTTCAGTTATTCTCTGCAAAAACAGCCTGACACCGGCCTGCTTGAATGGTTATCCGCACAACCTTGCTATCCAAAATTCTACTGGCAGCAGCGCGATGGCGATGAAGAAGCCGCCGTGTGTGGCGATGCCTATGCGTTTGGCAACCTGTCGCAGGCGCAGGATTTTATCCGAGAGTACCAGGACATTTCCGATCTGCATATCTGGGGCCTGAACGCCTTTAATGCGGACAACGATGACGCCGCATTTGCGGCCAACGCTCTCTTCCTGCCACGCATTGAGCTCTGCCGCAAAGGCACCACTTACTGGCTGCGCTGTACCGTTTTCAGCACCCTTTCGTTATGGAATGAAGCGCGCCGGACCCGGTTGTTCCTGCGTTCGCTGGTCGCCAGCCGGGATTTGCCGCCGATCACTTCCCGCGTCATCCAGCACCAGCATTTGCCCGCTCAGCCGCAGTGGAACGAACTGATTTCACAGGCGCTGACCTGTATCGAACAGCAGCAATTCGACAAAGTCGTTCTCGCCCGTAAAACTACCCTAACGCTCAGCCAGCCGCTGAACGCCTGCGCTTTCCTCGCCGCCAGCCGCGAAGTCAATCATCGCTGTTATCACTTTATGCTGGCGTTCACGCCGCAACAGGCTTTTCTGGGATCCAGCCCGGAACGTCTGTTCCTGCGCGACCATACTGAGTTATTCACCGAAGCGCTGGCGGGCACTGTCGCTAATCATCCTGATGATGGTGAAGCACAAATGCTGGGTGAATGGCTGCTGAATGACGGCAAAAACCAGCGTGAAAACTTGCTGGTGGTTGATGATATTTGCCAGCGTTTGCAGGGCGGGGCGCATTCTCTGGACGTGATGCCCGCTGAGATTCTGCGGTTACGCAAAGTGCAGCATCTGCGCCGCAGCATCCACGGCGAGCTCGCCGAGGCCGATGACGCCGGATGCCTGCAACGTCTGCAACCGACGGCGGCGGTGGCCGGATTACCGCGTCAGGCCGCGCGTGAATTTATCGCCCGTTATGAGCCATTTGACCGCCAGTGGTACGCCGGTTCTGCCGGGTATCTCAGTACCGAACAAAGTGAATTTACCGTGGCATTGCGCTCTGCGGCGGTAAAAGGACAACAGCTGGAACTTTACGCCGGGGCGGGGATTGTCGCCGGTTCTGACGCTGCACAGGAATGGCAGGAAATCGAAAACAAAGCCGCCGGTTTGCGTACTTTGCTGGAAGAGCACTACACGCCTGCCGTTCAGGCCGGATAATCCTTTGCCGGAGTGAGTTCATCATGTCTGTTGCCGTCTTTAACCGTCGCTGGGCGACGCTGATCCTTGAAGCACTGACCCGCCATAATGTGCAGCATGTCTGTATTGCTCCCGGTTCCCGTTCCACGCCGCTGACCCTTGCAGCCGCGGCACATCCGTATCTGATCTGTCACACCCATTTTGACGAACGCGGCCTCGGCCATCTGGCGCTCGGGCTGGCAAAAGCCAGCGGGCAGCGCGTGGCTGTCATTGTCACTTCCGGCACGGCGGTCGCCAATCTTTATCCGGCACTGATCGAAGCGGGACTCACCGGCGAAAAACTGGTGCTGCTCACCGCCGATCGCCCGCCGGAACTCATCGACTGTGGCGCCAATCAGGCTATCCGCCAGACCGGTATTTTTGCCAGCCATCCGGTTCAGACGCTGGATTTGCCGCGTCCGACGCCGGAAATCAGTGCCCGCTGGCTGGTGTCGGCGCTCGATAACGCGCTGGCGCAGCAGACGCATGGCGCGGTACATATAAATTGCCCGTTTGCTGAGCCGCTTTATGGTGAAGATAACGGTGAACATCAGGTCTGGCTGCAAACGCTGGGCGACTGGTGGCAGGGAGATCAGCCGTGGCTGTCTTATTCGCCGGTGCAGCATCCGGTGGCACAGTCTGACTGGTTTTCATGGCGGCAAAAGCGCGGCGTGATTATCGCCGGTCGTATTTCAGCGCAGGAAAGTGAGCTGGTCGCCCGCTGGGCAGAACTGCTTGGCTGGCCGCTGATAACTGACGTTCAGGCATCAACCGGTAATCCGCTTCCCTGTTCCGATTTATGGCTTGCCTCCCCGCAGGCGCAGGCTGTGCTGTCGAAAACTCAGCTGGTCATTCAGTTTGGCGGCGGTTTAACCGGTAAGCGTTTGCTGCAATGGCAGGCCGCGTGCCAGCCGGAGGAATACTGGCTGATCGACACCTTACCGGGCAGGCAGGATCCGGCGCAGCACCGTGGCCACCGTATTCAGGCCGATGTCGCTGAGTGGCTTCTGGCGCACCCTGCGCAGCCTCAGCCGGACTGGGCAGAAGAGCTGGAACAGTGTTCCCAACGCGCGCTAAACGCCGTGGAAAATCGTCTTGAAGGCACCTTTGGTGAGGCCGCGGTGGCGTGGTGTCTTCCCGCTTTATTGCCGGAGCACGGTCAGCTTTTTCTTGGCAACAGCCTGATTGTCCGGCTCGTGGATGCTTTCGCGCAGTTGCCTGCCGGTTATCCGGTTTTCGCCAACCGCGGCGCCAGCGGAATTGACGGCCTGCTCTCAACAGCCGCCGGTGTTCAGCGCGCAACCTGCAAACCCACGCTGGTGCTTCTCGGCGATATCTCCGCACTTTACGATTTAAACGCGTTGGCGCTGATGCGCCAGTGTTCCGCCCCGACGGTCATCATCGTGGTGAACAACAACGGCGGGCAGATTTTCTCTTTGTTGCCGACGCCGGAGGCCGAGCGTCAGCGTTTTTACTGCATGCCGCAAAACGTTGAATTCAGCCATGCGGCAGCGATGTTTGGTCTGGATTACGCCTGCCCGGATTCCATGAGCACGTTACGCGACGCCGTCAGCCAGTGCTGGCAGCACGGCGGTGTAAAACTTATCGAGCTGAAAGTCAGTGAAACGGAAGGCGCTGAGTGTCTGCGTGATTTAGTCAGAGAGGTCAGCGCATCATGACGCTGGCCTGCACGCGGCTCAGTGGCGACGCCGAAGGGCGTCCGTGGCTGGTCTTTCTCCACGGTTTGCTGGGCAGTGCTGAAGACTGGCAGCCGCTTTTGCCTTCGCTGACCGGATGGCCGTGCTTACGGGTGGATTTGCCGGGGCACGGGCGTTCCACCGCGATTACCGCCGCTGGTTTTGCCGACGTCAGTCAGTTGCTGACCGAAACGCTGAACGGGCAGGGCATAACTTCTTACTGGCTGATCGGTTATTCGCTGGGCGGGCGCATCAGCCTGTATCACGCCTGTCACGGCGACACGTCCGGCTTGCAGGGTGTGCTGGTGGAAGGTGCACATCCCGGGCTGACCTGTCCGGCAGAACGCGCGCAGCGCCGTCATCACGATCAGCAATGGGCCGCCCGTTTCACGCAAGCATCCTGGCCGCAGACACTCGCCAGCTGGTATCAGCAGCCGGTGTTTTCCAGCCTGACGGACGAACAGCGCGCTGAGCTGGTTTTATTGCGTGAGGGCAATAATCCCCGCGCCGTTGCCGCGATGCTGGCCTCCACGTCGCTGTCGGTGCAGCCGGATTTGCGCCCTGAACTGCGTCTGCTTTCCCGTCCACTGGCGTGGCTGTGTGGCAGTGCCGACACCAAATTTATCCATCTTGCACAGCAGTCCGGTTTCGAACTGCGTACCGTCGCCAATGCCGGGCATAACGCCCATCGTGACAATCCGGCGGAATTTGCCCGTCAGGCGCTGGCGTTCATTAATTCACCTGTCTTAAAGGAAGTTGAGCATGATTTATCCTGATGAAAAAGAACTGTATGCGCCGGTTGAATGGCGTGATTGCACCGGCGAATTCGAAGATATCCGTTATCACAAATCTGCAGATGGCATTGCTAAAATCACCATCAACCGTCCGCAGGTGCGTAATGCGTTTCGCCCGCTGACCGTCAAAGAAATGATCCGTGCGCTCGACGATGCCCGTAACGACGAAGGTATTGGCGTGATCGTGCTGACCGGCGAAGGCGAAAAAGCCTTCTGCGCCGGCGGTGATCAGAAAGTCCGCGGCGATTACGGCGGCTATCAGGACGCCAGCGGCGTGCACCACCTGAACGTGCTGGATTTTCAGCGTCAGATCCGTACCTGCCCGAAACCTGTTGTGGCGATGGTAGCCGGTTTCTCCATCGGCGGCGGACACGTTCTGCATATGATGTGCGACCTGACGATTGCCGCGGATAACGCCATCTTTGGCCAGACCGGCCCGAAAGTCGGTTCCTTCGACGGCGGCTGGGGCGCTTCTTATATGGCGCGCATCGTCGGCCAGAAAAAAGCCCGCGAAATCTGGTTCCTGTGCCGTCAGTACGACGCGAAAGCCGCGCTGGAAATGGGCCTGGTTAACACTGTAGTTCCGCTGGCCGATCTGGAAAAGGAAACCGTGCGCTGGTGCCGTGAAATGCTGGAAAACAGCCCGATGGCGCTGCGTTGCCTGAAAGCTGCACTCAATGCTGACTGCGACGGTCAGGCCGGGTTGCAGGAACTGGCGGGTAACGCCACGATGCTGTTCTACATGACCGACGAAGGTCAGGAAGGCCGCAACGCGTTTAACGAAAAACGCCAGCCGGACTTCAGCAAATTTAAGCGTAATCCGTAATGCGCCGCGCCACGGTGTACCGGTATAGCCTGCCGATGGAGGCGGGCGTGGTGCTGCGCAATCAGCGTCTGAAAACGCGTGACGGTTTGCTGGTATCACTGTGGCAGGACGATAAAACCGGCTGGGGCGAAATTGCGCCGCTGCCCGGTGTTAGTCAGGAAGCGTTGCCGCAGGCGCAGGATGCCGTTCAGCACGGGCTGAGCCAGTGGGTGCAGGGCGCATCGCTGACGGCGGTTGCGTCGGCGTTCAGCAGTTTGCCTTCTGTGGCGTTCGGCCTCAGTTGTGCCGATGCGGAATTGCGCGGCGAATTGCCGGAAGTCATGAGTTTGCGCTGTGCGCCGCTGTGTCATGGCGATCCGAACGAACTGTATGCGCGTCTGGGTGAATTGCCGGGTGATTTATTTGGCCAGAAAGTCGCCAAAGTGAAAGTCGGTTTGTACGAATCGGTAGGCGACGGGCTGAATGTCAGCATGTTGCTGGAGGCGTTGCCGGAGCTGCGTTTACGCCTCGACGCTAACCGCAGCTGGACGCCGGTCAAAGCCGAGGGGTTTGCCCGTCACGTCGCCCCTGAGCTGCGTTCCCGCATCGCTTTTATCGAAGAACCCTGCCTGACGCGTGAACAATCCCGCGATTTTTCCCGTACCACCGGCATTAAGATTGCCTGGGACGAAAGCGTGCGCGAGCCCGGTTTTACCGTTCAGGCCGAGCCGGGTCTGGCGGCGATCATCATCAAACCTACGCTGACGGGAAGCCTGTTGCGCTGCCGCCAGCTGATTGCGCAGGCCCACGCGGCGGGGCTGGAAGCAGTCATCAGTTCATCGATTGAATCCAGCCTCGGGCTGACGCAGCTGGCGCGTATCGCGCAATGGCTGACGCCCGACGCCGTGCCGGGGCTCGATACACTGGATCTGATGCAGGCACAGTTGATCCGGCAATGGCCGGGTTCCACACTCCCGCTGACGGATGTTTCTCAACTGGAAAAGGTATGGCAGAGCAAATGATCAATGACTGGCCATGGCGTGAACGGGCGAACCGTTCGCCGTTTGCCATGGCGCTGAAAGCCGGGGATATCACCTGGTGCTGGCGTGATTTGCAACATCGTGTTGATTCACTGGCCGCCGGATTTATTCAGCAGGGCGTCAGTGAAGGCGCGGGTGTTGTGCTGCGCAGTAAAAACAGTCTGGATGCGCTGCTCAGTTATCTGGCGCTGTTGCAGACTGGCGCGCGTTTACTGCCGCTGAATCCGCAGTTGCCGCAGGGTCTTTGCGAAAAATTATTACCCCAGCTGGACATCAGTTTTGTGCTGGATCTGACCGGACAGCCGCTGTCCCTGAGCCAGACGCCGCTGCATTTGCGTAACGCGTTTTCCGTCAGCTGCGTTTCATGGCAGCCGGAGCGTATTGCAACAATGACGCTCACTTCCGGCTCCAGCGGGTTGCCGAAAGCCGCAGCGCATACCCTTTCCGCTCATCTTGCCAGTGCGCGCGGCGTTCTGGGTTTGATTCCGTTTACACACAACGACAGCTGGCTGCTTTCGCTGCCGCAGTTTCATGTATCGGGGCAGGGGATTATCTGGCGATGGCTTACCGCCGGTGCCACGCTGGTGCTGGCTGGGGATAAAAATATCGAGACCGCGCTGGCGGAATGCAGCCATGCGTCGCTGGTGCCGACGCAGCTCTGGCGTTTGTTGCAACAAACGGCATTCCCGGCGTCCCTGCGACACGTTCTGCTCGGCGGTGCGCAGATCCCGCTGGAGCTGACCACGCAGGCCGAAAAGGCTGGTGTGCAGTGCTGGTGCGGTTACGGGATGACGGAAACGGCGTCCACGGTGGCGGCCAAACGCGCTGATGCGTCGGCGGGTGTGGGCATGCCGCTGGCCGGAAAAGACGTCCGTATTTCTGACGAAGAAATCCTGATCCGTGCCGACAGTCTGGCGGCCGGTTACTGGAAAAACGGTAGTCTGATGCCGCTGACGGATGCCGATGGCTGGTTGCATACCCGCGATCGCGGCGGGTGGCATGCCGGAGAACTGTTTATCGCCGGGCGTCTGGACAATCTGTTTTTCAGCGGCGGCGAAGGCATTCAGCCGGAAGATATCGAAAAAGTGCTGGTCAGCCATCCTCAGGTTTCGCAGGCTTTTGTGGTTCCCGTTGCTGATGAACAATTCGGACATCGTCCGGTGGCGGTGCTTGACGCACAGGCCGGGCTGGTTTATGCGGAACTGAATCTCTGGCTTAGCCGGAAATTACCGCATTTCCAGTTGCCGGTGGCGTATCACGCGTTGCCCGAAACGCTGGCGCAGGGCGGTATCAAAATCTCCCGGCTGCGCATCCGGCAGTGGATTGAAACGCTGACCGCGTAGACGAAAAAAGGGCCGCATTGCGCGGCCCTTATCATTGCTTACGGTGTAAACCGGATCAGGCTTTCAGTGCTTCTTCAACGCCCGCGCCATACGCCGGATCGACTTTATAGAACAGGTCGAGCTGACGTAGTTGCGTTTCAGGTGACGCATGCTTCAGTTCACCGGCAATGCGCGCAAACATACGCTGATGTTCGGCTTCAGACAGCAGGTTAAACAGCAAACGCGGCTGAGTGAAATAATCATCATCTTCACGATGATTCCAGTGATCGGCTGCGCCCTCAATGCTCAGCGGCGGTTCGCTGAAATCGGGCTGTTCCTGGAATAAACCTGCGCTGTTCGGCTCGTACGTCACGCCGTTACCGCTGTTGCCGTCAACGCGCATCGCGCCGTCGCGGTGATAATTATGGAACGGGCATTTTGGTGCGTTCACCGGGATCTGATGATGGTTCACGCCCAGACGGTAACGGTGCGCGTCGCCGTAAGAGAACAGGCGCCCCTGCAACATTTTGTCCGGGGAGAAGCCGATGCCCGGCACCACGTTCGCCGGGCTCATCGCCACCTGCTCAACTTCGGCAAAGTAGTTTTCCGGATTACGGTTCAGCTCGAATTCACCGACCTCAATCAGCGGATAATCGCTGTGCAACCAGACTTTGGTCAGGTCAAACGGGTTGTACGGCAGTTGGGAGGCTTCCGCTTCCGGCATGATTTGCACGAACAGTTTCCAGCGCGGGAAATCGCCGCGTTCGATGGCGTCATACAGGTCGCGCTGTGAACTTTCGCGGTCGGTGCCGACCAGTTTTTCGGCTTCATCATCCATCAGGTTTTCAATACCCTGCTGGCAGCGGAAATGGAATTTCACCCAGAAACGCTCATTTTCTGCGTTGATAAAGCTAAAGGTGTGGCTGCCGAAACCGTGAATGTGACGGTAAGACGTTGGCAGGCCACGGTCACTGACGTCGATGGTCAGCTGATGCAACGCTTCCGGCAGATGCGAGAAGAAATCCCATTTATACGCCGGGTTACGCAGGTTAGTGCGCGGGTCGCGTTTCACGACGTGGTTCAGATCCGGGAACTTCAGCGGGTCACGCAGGTAAAATACCGGCGTGTTATTACCGACCAAATCCCAGTTGCCTTCTTCGGTGTAAAACTTCATGGAGAAGCCGCGGATATCACGTTCTGCATCCGCCGCGCCGCGCTCACCGGCCACGGTAGAGAAACGGATAAACATGTCGGTTTGCTTGCCGATTTCAGAGAAGATCTTCGCGCGGGTGTACTGCGTAATATCGTGCGTCACGGTGAAGGTACCGTGCGCGCCGGAACCTTTCGCGTGCATTCGACGCTCAGGGATCACTTCGCGGTCGAAGTGCGCTAATTTCTCAAGAAACCAGACATCCTGCAGAAGCAGCGGGCCACGGCGGCCAGCGGTGATGACATTGTTATTATCGACGACGGGTGCGCCAGAGGCTGTTGTTAATCCTTTCTTCGTCATGACAATTCCTTCCAGTTTGAAACGGGTGTGGGGTAAAAGGGGCTGTGGAAGCCTTTTTACATTCCTTGTCTGAGGGTTGCTTTCCTAAGCAAAATTCACTCTACCCACAAGTAATAAACCCTATATTGATCAGGGGCAAATAGGCTGGAGTTATCATTCCGATTAGAAATCGTCGTTTCATCAATGAAATCGATGTTTCTTACAATTTACCGCCTTTTCGCGAATGTTTTAAAGTTCCAAAAAGTTGTTACAACAGAGTGAATTGCTTTAGACTTCACGCGGAAGAATCATTGTCGTTTAGCAATTATTTAGGATAAATAATGAAAAAGTTTCTTGTCGCTGGTGTAGCTGCCAGCCTGATGTTCGCGGCTGCTTCTGCAAATGCAATCAGCGTGAATGGTGAAGTTGGCGAGCATTACACTCACTTAGGCGTGGGCTTCGGCACCACTTCTCCGGGTCTGGCTTTAAGCGGTGACTGGACACATAACGATGACGACGGCGATGTTGCCGGTCTGGGTCTGGGCTACAACATCCCGCTGGGTCCGTTCATGGCCACCGTTGGCGGTAAAGGGCTTTACACCAACCCGAAAGACGGCGACGAAGGTTACGCGGCAGCAGTTGGTGGCGGCCTGCAATTGCCAATCGCTAAACTGTTCACCCTGTACGGTGATTACTATTATTCCCCGGATTCCCTGTCCAGCGGCATTGGCAATTATAAAGAAGCTAATGCAGGCGTCCGTCTGACCGCGATTCCGTTAGTGACCGTGAGCGTGGGTTACCGGTACATGGCGCTGGACGGCAAAGATGGCAACCGTGACAACATCGTGGCTGATGGCGCATACCTCGGCGGCGCCATCAACTTCTGATCCCCGTCCTCTTTCGGGAAATCTCCTGATAAGCCTGCTTAGCAGGCTTTTTTTTCGCCTGAATGTTCCCTTCCGCACTCTCACTTTGTGCTTTTGCAATTGTGTTTCGGCCTGAGCCTTTCTACAGTGGAGTGACAAAAACAGAAGGAGAACGGGATGCTTAGGGTTGAGATGCTGAGTACGGGTGACGAAGTGCTGCACGGCCAGATTGTGGATACCAATTCTGCGTGGCTGGCGAATTATCTGTTCGAACAGGGTTTACCGATGACCAGCCGCGAAACCGTGGGTGACAGTCTCGACGCGCTGGTGGCCGTTCTCGAAGAACGCAGCCATATCGCGGATGTGCTGATTGTAAACGGCGGTTTAGGGCCAACAACGGATGATTTAAGTGCGCTGGCCGCGGCTAAAGCCTGCGGCGTAGAACTGGTGGAGAATGCCGGCTGGATTGAAACCATGCAGGCATTCTTTAATGAACGTGGCCGTCCGATGGCCGAATCTAACCGTAAACAGGCACAAATTCCGGCCAATGCCGAACTGCTGGATAACCCGGTCGGCACCGCCTGCGGGTTTAGCGTCAGGCTCAACCGCTGTCAGATCTTCTTCACGCCGGGCGTACCTTCTGAATTTAAAGTGATGGTGGAGCAGCAAATCGTTCCGCGACTTCACAAACAATTTCCCGCACTTGAAGCGCCGTTGTGTCTGCGTCTGACCACGTTCGGACGCGGCGAAAGCGATCTCGCCACCGAACTGGATAAGCTTGAACTGCCGGAAGGTGTGGTGATGGGTTACCGTTCGTCATCGCCGATTATCGAGCTGAAAGTTACCGGCCCGCGTTCGCAGGAAGCCGCGATGCACAAAGCGTTTGAGCGTGTACGGGAAGTGGCGGGGGAGAGCACGATTTTCGAAGGGCTGGGCAGTCTGCCAGATCGTCTGGCTGAGCGTCTGCTGGCACAAAATCTGCGTCTTGCGGTGAGTGAAAGTTTCACCGGTGGTCTGCTGAACTGGCGGCTGCAAAGCGCAGGTGTTCCGTTGGCTAACGGCGAGCTCCTGCCGCGAAGCGACGATGCCTCACCGGAGAAATCCCTCGAAAACTTACTGGCGCGCGCCCGGTCACTGGCCGAAAGCAGCGGTGCACAGCTGGCGCTGGCCGTCGGGGCATTATCAGGCGACCGGCTCAGTCTGGCACTGCATACGCCATCAGGAACCAGCGGATTAACGATTCGTTACACCGCGACGCGACACGGTCTTACGTTACGGCAGGAGACTATCGCGATGGTGGGAATGGATATGCTGCGGCGGTATCTGAACGGGTGGGAGCCGGTAGCGGACTATCCTTGGCTCGACCGAGTCGAGAAAGTCTGGTGATTATTTAAGGTCAAGACCTTGGGCTGCGGCCCAAACTGGCTCTAAGGTCAAGACCTTGGGCTGCCGCCCAAACTGGCCCAAAGGACGCGTAAACGCGCGCCCTCTGGACTCCCGCGTTTTTTAAAACACGTGCCAAGCAACCCGGCTCTGTTTCAGAAACGCCAGCTATTGCCGCATAATCCCGCCGCTGCGCGGTGCCCTCCGTTCGGGTTACAACCCGCGCAAAATCGCGCGGTTTTCCACCTCTCCTCCGGCGCGATTTTTGAACGCGGCCAGAGGCTTTTTAGGTCACAGCTTCACCGGCTCGGATCACATGAAAAGCAAAACACTTTGCTTAATATTCAATTGGTTTTTTCTTTTAAAATGGTGGGATGGCGCGATAAAAAAATCCTGCTGAACGGAGCGGCTTCGAGACCTTAGGCTCGAAGGCCGAGAGAAGGCACCGCGCAGCGGCAGGGTTTTGAGCCACATGTGGAGTCACAGAACACGTCCATCGGCCTTGCGACAGCGCATGTTTTAAAAAAACGCGGGAGTCCAGAGGGAGAAGGTTTATTCTCCCTCTGGTCGGTGTGGGCCGACGCCCACGACCTTGACGTTGAAGTCGGTTTTGAAGTGGTTGTTAAAGCAGTTCGCAACATCGGGCTGTGGGCCAAAACCCACTAAAACTCAATCTCAATATCCCCGACCGGCATACAACAACACGGCAAAATCTCGCCGTCAGAGATGAACGCTAAGGGTTTTTCACTGTACTCCACCGCACCGCTAACCAGCCGCATGCGGCACGATCCGCAATAGCCTTCACGACACTGATACTCGACGTCAACATCATGATGTTCAAACACTTCCAGCAGATTGCGATGGTGGCTTTCGCACACCAGCTGTCTGCCACCGGCTGAAAGTGTGATGGTTCTGTCCGTCATTTACAGCTCGAAATCACTCAGATCGTCAGCATGAACTTCAGAGTCAATCTGACCGACCAGATAGGAGCTGACCTCCACTTCCTGAGGTGCAACCTGCACGTTGTCGGACACCAGCCAGGCGTTGATCCACGGAATTGGGTTAGAGCGGGTTTTAAATGGCGCATCCAGACCCACAGCCTGCATACGGATGTTGGTGATGTACTCGACGTACTGGCACAGAATGTCTTTGTTCAGGCCGATCATCGAGCCGTCTTTGAACAGATATTCAGCCCAGTCTTTTTCCTGCTGCGCGGCGAGCACGAACAAATCATGGCATTCCTGCTGACATTCCAGCGCGATCTCAGCCATTTCCGGATCGTCCTGACCTGAGCGCAGCAGGTTCAGTGCGTGCTGCGTGCCGGTCAGATGCAGGGCTTCGTCACGGGCGATCATCTTGATGATTTTCGCGTTGCCTTCCATCAGTTCACGTTCTGCGAACGCAAACGAACAGGCGAAGCTGACGTAGAAACGCACGGCTTCCAGCGCGTTTACGCTCATCAGGCAGATGTAGAGTTTTTTCTTCAGTTCACGCAGGTTTACCACGACAGTTTTGCCGTTCACCTGATGCGTGCCTTCGCCCAGCAGGTGGTAGTAGCTGGTCATCTCAATCAGCGTATCGTAATAGCCGGAGATATCTTTCGCGCGCTTGAGGATTTCTTCGTTGGTCACGATATCGTCAAACACAATCGCCGGATCGTTAACGATGTTGCGGATAATGTGCGTGTAAGAACGCGAGTGAATAGTTTCCGAGAACGCCCAGGTTTCGACCCAGGTTTCCAGCTCCGGGATAGAAATCAGCGGCAACAGCGCGACGTTCGGGCTGCGGCCCTGAATGGAATCGAGCAGCGTCTGGTATTTCAGGTTGCTGAGGAAGATGTGCTTTTCGTGCTCCGGCAGTGCCTGGAAATCGATACGGTCGCGGGAAACATCAATCTCTTCCGGACGCCAGAAGAAGGACAGCTGCTTTTCGATCAGTTTTTCAAAGATTTCATGCTTCTGCTGGTCGAAACGGGCAACGTTAACCGACTGGCCAAAGAACATTGGCTCAAGAAGCTGATCGTTTTTATTCTGGGAAAAAGTACTGTAGGCCATAACTTCCTCGAAATTCTCGGCAAAAACCCCCTGACGGGGGTTTCGAATAATAATTGAGTTAAAACAGACGATTAGATTTTGCAGGCGCCGCTTTCGCAGTCATCAGCCACTTCAGCTTTCATGTCTTCCTGCACATCGTCAGCACCGTCGCGGGTGTTCTGATAGTACAGCGTTTTCACGCCAAATTTGTAGGCCGTCAGCAGGTCTTTCAACAACTGCTTCATCGGCACTTTGCTGTTCGGGAAGCGCGACGGATCATAATTGGTGTTAGACGAAATCGCCTGGTCGATGAATTTCTGCATCACGCCAACCAGTTGCAGATAACCGTCGTTGTTCGGCATATCCCACAACAGTTCGTACTGATCTTTCAGACGCTCATATTCCGGCACAACCTGGCGCAGGATGCCGTCTTTCGACGCTTTGATACTGATGTGGCCGCGCGGTGGCTCGATACCGTTGGTGGCATTGGAGATCTGCGAAGACGTCTCGGAAGGCATCAGCGCGGACAGCGTGGAGTTACGCAGGCCGTGGGTTTTGATGCTTTCGCGCAGGGAATCCCAGTCCAGATGCAGCGGCTCGTCGCAAATCGCATCCAGATCTTTCTTGTAGGTATCCACCGGCATGATGCCCTGGGAATAGGTGGTTTCATTGAACCACTGACACGCGCCTTGCTCTTTCGCCAGCTCGTTGGAGGCTTTCAGCAGGTAATACTGAATGGCTTCAAACGTTTTGTGCGTCAGGTTGTTGGCGCTGCCATCGGAATAACGCACGCCGTTTTTCGCCAGATAATACGCGTAGTTAATCACGCCGATACCCAGCGTACGACGGCCCATCGCGCCACGTTTCGCGGCTTTGATCGGGTAATCCTGATAATCGAGCAGGGCGTCAAGGGCACGAACTGCCAGCACTGCCAGCTCTTCCAGATCGTCGAGGCTTTCGATAGCGCCGAGGTTGAAAGCAGACAGCGTACACAGCGCGATTTCGCCGTTTTCGTCGTTGACGTCATCCAGCGGTTTGGTTGGCAGCGCGATTTCCAGACACAGGTTGGACTGGCGAACAGGCGCGATAGCCGGATCAAACGGGCTGTGGGTGTTGCAGTGGTCAACGTGCTGAATGTAGATACGGCCTGTAGAAGCACGTTCCTGCATCATCAGCGAAAACAGCTCAACCGCTTTTACTTTCTGCTTACGGATGCTGGCGTCCTGCTCGTACTTCTCGTAGAGACGTTCGAACTCGTCCTGATCGGCAAAGAAGGCATCGTACAGGCCTGGCACGTCGGACGGGCTGAACAGCGTGATATCGCCGCCTTTCACCAGACGCTGATACATCAGTTTGTTGATCTGCACGCCGTAGTCCATATGACGGACGCGGTTGCCTTCAACACCACGGTTGTTTTTCAGCACCAGCAGGCTTTCAACTTCCAGATGCCACATCGGATAGAACAATGTGGCTGCGCCGCCGCGAACGCCGCCCTGAGAACAGGATTTCACGGCGGTCTGGAAGTGTTTGTAGAACGGGATACAACCGGTGTGGAACGCTTCGCCGCCACGGATCGGGCTGCCCAGCGCACGGATGCGACCGGCATTGATGCCGATACCGGCACGTTGGGAAACGTATTTCACGATAGCGCTGGACGTCGCGTTGATGGAATCCAGGCTGTCGCCACATTCAATCAGAACGCAGGAGCTGAACTGACGGGTTGGGGTGCGCACGCCAGACATGATCGGCGTAGGCAGAGAAATTTTGAAGGTAGAAATCGCGTCATAGAAACGTTTGATGTAATCCAGACGGGTTTCACGCGGGTAGCCGGAGAACAGGCAGGCCGCGACCAGAATGTACAGAAACTGTGCGCTTTCGTAGATATCGCCGGTCACGCGGTTCTGTGCCAGATATTTCCCTTCCAGCTGCTTCACAGCTGCGTAGGAGAAATTCATGTCGCGCCAGTGGTCAATAAAACTGTCCATCTGCTCGAACTCTTCAGCCGTGTAGTCTTCCAGCAGATGTTTGTCGTATTTACCCATTTCAACCATGCGCGTGACCTGGTCGATCAGTTTTGGCGGTTCAAACTGGCCGTAGGCTTTTTTACGCAGGTGGAAGATTGCCAGACGGGCGGCCAGATATTGGTAATCCGGGGCATCTTTGGAGATCAGGTCGGCAGCCGCTTTGATAATCGTTTCATGAATATCAGCGGTTTTAATCCCGTCATAGAACTGGATGTGTGAACGAAGTTCTACTTGAGAAACTGATACGTTTTGAAGACCTTCCGCTGCCCAGTCAATGACACGGTGGATTTTATCAAGGTTGATGCGTTCTGTGCGGCCATCACGTTTAGTAACAAGCAGACTTTGGTTCATTCGGTGTGATACCTCAAAGGTTTATACAGTGCCTGACCTGGCCGTGAAAACACGCGCGACAGCACAAAGAGTCCCTTGTGTGCTGGTCAGGATATAAACACAATATATTGTGGGTTTGTTATTTTCTGATGACAAGATAGTGACTGAATGGCCCTTTTGCAAGTGAACAAAATGGCCTGTTTTGTGGATAAGTTGGGGAGAAATTTTTGCCTCAAGCCTGAGGAGTCCGTCATTGCTGGCGCGACAAACCTGTCAATATCTGAGATACGATTTTCTTATATTTTTGCGAAAGGTGATCGACTGCCGGTTTATTAAACGTTAGAAAAAAACGCTATATTGATCTGGATAACTATTCTAAAAAAACATGTTGCGCCTGCCGGATGAACCAACACCCTAAAAACTAAGGTTTAAGTGAAATTATGAGCAGGGATGTTTGGGTAAAGTCTGAAGATTTCAGCCCGGAACGCATCTTCCGGGCTTGACGCAGGGGTGATTTCGGGCACTCAGCTCACGCTGTTATTTTCAGCCTGCGTATGAATCATGTAATTCACATCGACGTTTGGCCCGAGTTTGAAATGGTCGGTCAGAGGGTTGTAATGCAGCCCCATAATGTGGCGTTCAAACAGCGGCGTGCGGTCAATCATGTTCAGCAGCTCTGACGGCTTGATGAACTTTTTGATGTCATGCGTGCCCTTCGGCACCATCTTCAGCACGTATTCCGCGCCGAAAATCGCCATCAGCCAGGCTTTATTATTGCGGTTGATGGTTGAGAAGAAAACGTGGCCGCCGGGCTTTACCAGACGGGCGCAGGCCGCAACCACTGACGCCGGGTCCGGTACGTGTTCCAGCATTTCCATACAGGTCACGACATCGTACTGCTGCGGATGCGCATCGGCATGTGCTTCGACAGTTTCCTGCACGTAAGTGACTTTCACACCGCTTTCCAGCGCATGCAGACGCGCGACCTGCAACGGCTCGCCGCCCATGTCCAGACCGGTCACTTCTGCGCCAGCCACCGCCATGCTTTCACTTAAAATTCCGCCGCCGCAGCCGACGTCGAGAACCTTCTTCCCGAACAGGCCGTCGGCGCGCTCCAGAATGTAGTTCAGACGAAGTGGATTAATGCGGTGAAGGGGTTTGAATTCGCCTTCCAGATCCCACCAGCGCGAGGCGACGGCCTCAAACTTGGCGATTTCTTCATGGTCAATATTCTGTGGCTTAGAGGCCGGTGTGGTTGTCATGAGCGTGATGAACTCCTTATATCCAGATGAGCGGATTATACATATTCCGTCCGGTTTGGTTCAGTTTTGTCGCGACTGGCTAATCTTTGTACGAATTCACGCGCTTTGCGCAAAGGTTTGAATCATGTTGGATAATACTGCGCAAAAGGGGGAGGTTGTTTTCCACGTTTGGCTGGTTTGTGGTATAGTTTTACACCTTTGCGCTATATATGCCTACGTGGGCAGCGGCCATGAATAATCAGTAGAGGGATAGCAGCTCCATGAGCGACCTTGCCAGAGAAATCACACCGATTAACATCGAAGAAGAGCTGAAAAACTCTTACCTGGATTATGCGATGTCCGTTATTGTCGGACGTGCGCTCCCAGATGTGCGCGATGGTTTGAAACCGGTGCACCGCCGCGTACTTTTCGCAATGAATGTTCTCGGTAACGACTGGAATAAAGCCTACAAAAAATCGGCCCGTGTGGTCGGTGACGTTATCGGTAAATATCACCCGCACGGTGATACTGCTGTTTATGACACCATCGTTCGTATGGCTCAGCCTTTTTCACTTCGCTACATGCTGGTGGACGGGCAGGGTAACTTCGGTTCGGTGGATGGCGACTCCGCCGCCGCCATGCGTTATACCGAAATCCGCATGTCAAAAATTGCACACGAATTGCTGGCAGACTTAGAAAAAGAAACTGTCGATTTCGTGCCAAACTATGACGGCACCGAACAAATTCCTGCGGTAATGCCAACGCGTATTCCTAACCTGCTGGTTAACGGCTCGTCAGGTATCGCGGTCGGTATGGCGACGAACATTCCGCCGCATAACCTCACTGAGGTGATCAACGGCTGTCTGGCGTACATCGAAGATGAAAACATCAGCATTGAAGGGCTGATGGAACACATCCCGGGGCCTGACTTCCCGACGGCAGCGATCATCAATGGCCGTCGTGGTATCGAAGAAGCTTACCGTACAGGCCGTGGCAAAATCTCCATCCGTGCCCGCGCTGAAGTGGAAGCGGACGCCAAAACCGGTCGCGAAACCATCATTGTTCACGAGATCCCGTATCAGGTGAACAAAGCCCGTCTGATCGAAAAGATCGCCGAGCTGGTGAAAGAAAAGCGTGTCGAAGGCATCAGCGCACTGCGTGATGAGTCCGACAAAGACGGTATGCGTATCGTCATTGAAATCAAACGCGACGCTGTCGGTGAAGTGGTTCTGAATAACCTCTATTCACTGACGCAGCTACAGACTTCTTTCGGCATCAACATGGTGGCATTGCACCAGGGTCAGCCGAAAATTCTCGGTCTGAAAGAGATCCTGTCTGCGTTTGTCCGTCACCGTCGTGAAGTCGTCACGCGTCGTACTATCTTCGAACTGCGCAAAGCCCGTGACCGTGCACATATCCTTGAAGCACTGGCCATCGCGCTGGCAAACATCGACCCAATCATTGAACTGATCCGTGCTGCACCGACGCCGGCTGAAGCGAAAGCGGGCCTGATCGCGCGTTCATGGGATCTGGGTAACGTTGCTGCGATGCTGGCAAGCGCCGGTGATGATGCGGCTCGTCCTGAATGGCTGGAACCACAGTTTGGTATTCACGACGGTAAATACTTCCTGACTGAACAGCAGGCACAGGCGATTCTGGATCTGCGCTTGCAGAAACTGACCGGCCTTGAGCACGAAAAACTGCTGGATGAATACAAAGAGCTGCTGGTGCAAATCGCCGAGCTGCTGTTCATCCTGTCCAGCCCTGAGCGTCTGATGGAAGTCATTCGTGAAGAACTGGAAGCGATCCGCGATCAGTATAACGATCCGCGTCGCACCGAAATTACGGCGAACTCTTCTGACATCAACATCGAAGACCTGATCAATCAGGAAGACGTTGTGGTGACATTGTCGCATCAGGGGTATGTGAAATATCAGCCTCTGACCGACTATGAAGCGCAGCGTCGCGGTGGTAAAGGCAAATCAGCCGCACGCATTAAAGAAGAAGACTTTATCGACCGTCTGCTGGTGGCTAACACCCATGACACCATTCTGATGTTCTCAAGTCGCGGACGTTTGTACTGGATGAAAGTCTATCAGTTGCCGGAAGCCAGCCGCGGTGCCCGTGGCCGTCCGATCGTCAACTTACTGCCGCTTGAGCCAAACGAACGTATTACCGCCATTCTGCCAGTACGCGAGTACGAAGAAGGCCGTCATGTGTTCATGGCAACCGCAAGCGGTACCGTGAAGAAAACTGCTCTGACCGATTTCAGCCGTCCGCGCAGCGCCGGCATCATCGCCATCAACCTGAACGAGGGTGATGAGCTGATTGGTGTTGACCTGACTGACGGTAAAGACGAAGTCATGCTGTTCTCTGCCGCCGGTAAAGTGGTGCGCTTCTCCGAAGAAGCCGTCCGCTCGATGGGCCGTACGGCGACCGGTGTACGCGGTATCCGTCTGGGCGAAGGCGACAGCGTTGTGTCCCTGATTATCCCACGCGGCGACGGTTGTATTCTGACTGTGACGCAAAACGGCTTCGGTAAACGGACTGAGTCCACAGAATATCCAACCAAATCCCGTGCAACGCAGGGCGTAATCTCAATCAAAGTGAGCGAGCGTAACGGACCGGTTGTTGGCGCGATTCAGGTAGATGAAGCGGATCAGATCATGATGATCACCGACGCCGGTACGCTGGTGCGTACCCGTGTTTCTGAAGTGAGTACAGTAGGCCGTAACACCCAGGGTGTGACGCTTATCCGTACCGCAGAAGAAGAACACGTCGTCGGTCTGCAACGTGTTGCAGAGCCGGTAGAAGACGAAGAACTGGATGGCGTAGCCACTGAAGCGGGCGAACTGGAAGCGGCACAAGCAGCCGATTTGCCGGACGACGCAGAAGGTGAAGACGATCAGCCAGCAGACGACGAAGAAGAATAAGTTTTCTTAGTCGGATAAATGAAGGGCATAACATGGCAACGTGTTATGCCTTTTTTATTAACATCGTATTTTTTAGAAACCACGACAATAGTGTATTCTGAATCCTAAACGTATCCTGCTCACTGAGCCGTTACACCGATGGTTAATCCTTGAAATATCTTGCTTCGTTTCGAACAACGCTAAAAATATCCCGCTATCTGTTCCGGGTGCTGGCGCTTATGTTGTGGACACTGGGTGTGCTGCTGACCACCTTTTATGTGCTGAATATCTTCCACAACAAAGAATCTGAGATCCGCGATGAGGATAACCTCAACTACGATCTGGCGCAGAGCTACGTCAAAAACTCCAATGACGTCATGCACAGCATAAAGTTCATGGCCGAAAAGCGTCTCAGCGATTCCATGAACGGGC
This sequence comes from Rahnella contaminans, assembly GCF_011065485.1. Classification (NCBI taxonomy): domain Bacteria; kingdom Pseudomonadati; phylum Pseudomonadota; class Gammaproteobacteria; order Enterobacterales; family Yersiniaceae; genus Rahnella; species Rahnella contaminans. The sequence continues at coordinate 1,622,803 of NZ_JAADJS010000001.1, read as the reverse complement.
TGGATATCATCAATGGCATGATCAGCACCAAAAGCACGCCGCCGACCTATCTTTCGCTGTTTCCTGAGTCCGATTGTTCTCAGATAAACAGCAGCTACCGCAACTCGCTGGCGTCGCTTGGTAACATGATCCATTACTGGAAAGACAATTTCTCCGATGCTTACGATCTGAATCGTGTGTTCTATATCAGCGGCGAGAATTTGTGTCTGGTGGATTTTGGGGTCAGCAGCGAACCGCTGGAGCGTGAAAGTCAGGAGCAGCTGAAATCGTTGCATGAGAAAATCCTGCAATACCGCAACGGTAAAAACCAGGACAAGGCCAACAGCCTGTACTGGGTGTCGCAGTCCGGTAATAAAGATTCCGGCTATCTGTATGTATTAACCCCAATTTATGTCGGTAATAAACTCGAAGCGCTGATGGGTATTCAGCAAAATTTGCGTCTTGAAGATTTACTGAATCCTAATGCCCAGCACACCGGCGTGACGCTGCTGGATGAAGACGATCAGCCGTTGCTGAGCATTTCTGAAGATGACGGTAACACGGCGACGCTGGGAAATTACCCGGAAGAAAGCTCTTATTTCGGCTACATGAACGGCTATAAAGATCTCATTTATAAAAAGCCGCTGACACCATCCACGCTGAGCGTAGTCTATTCAATGCCGTTCAACACCTTGCTTGAACGGTTCAAGATACTGATTTTCAACGCCGTATTGCTGAATATCTTCTCCGGTCTGCTGCTATTTATTCTGGCCTGGGTATTTGAGCGTAAGATGTTCTTACCGGCGGAAGAAAACGCGTTCCGTCTGGAAGAACATGAGCAGTTTAACCATAAAATCGTTGCCTCGGCGCCGGTAGGAATTTCGATTCTGCGCATCAGTGATGGCGTGAATATCCTGAGTAATGAGCTGGCGCATAATTATATCAATATGCTGACGCAGGAAGACCGCCAGCGTATTACGCGGATCATCTGCGACCAGCAGGTCAATTTTGTTGATGTGATTACCAAGAATAACAACAACATCCAGCTGAGTTTCGTTCACTCTCGCTACCGGAATGAAGACGTGGCCATCTGCGTTCTGATAGACGTCAGCTCGCGGGTGAAAATGGAGGAATCACTCCAGGAAATGGCCAATGCGGCGGAACAGGCCAGCCAGTCGAAATCCATGTTCCTGGCGACGGTCAGCCATGAATTGCGTACGCCGCTGTACGGGATTATCGGTAACCTGGATTTACTGCAAACGCAGGGGCTGCCGCAGGGCGTTGACCGTCTGGTAACGGCGATGAACAACTCCTCGGCGCTTTTACTGAAAATCATCAGCGACATTCTCGACTTCTCGAAAATTGAATCCGAGCAGCTGAAAATCGAGCCGCAGGAATTCTCGTGCCGTGAAGTGATTACCCACATTGCCGGCAACTATCTGCCGCTGGTGGTGAAAAAGCACCTCGGCCTTTACTGTTTTATCGAGCACAACGTGCCGCTGTCGTTTAACGGCGATCCGGTGCGTTTGCAGCAGGTCATTTCGAATATCCTGAATAACGCGATCAAATTTACCGATACCGGCTGTATCGTTTTGAACGTCAGAACCTGCGGTAATTATCTGGAATTCCAGGTGCGCGATACCGGCGTGGGCATCCCGGAGCGGGAAATCACCCGCCTGTTTGACCCGTTCTTCCAGGTCGGAACCGGCGTGCAGCGCCACTTCCAGGGCACCGGGCTCGGGCTGGCGATTTGTGAAAAGCTGATCAACCTGATGGATGGCGACATTGACGTTGAATCCGAACCGGGGCTGGGCAGTTCGTTTACCGTGCGTATTCCGTTGTACAACGCCACGTTCCCGTCCGAAGAACCGCTCGATAACTGGCAGGACAAAACGGTCTGGCTGGATGTGCGTAACGCGTATCTGGAAAGCTATCTGATGCAGCTGCTACGTTACCACGGCGCGAATATTCAGCGCTTTGAGGCAGGAATGCAAAGCCAGCGCGAAGATGTGCTGATCACCGATACGCCGCTCATCCACAAAGGTGAACTGGCGGCACAGATTGAGTTTTCTATCGCGCACATCGGGCCGCCGGTCGAGACACGCCCGGGGTACTGGGTTCACAGCACCTCGACGCCGCTGGAAATCACCGCGCTGCTTAACCGTATTTACCGGCTGGAAACGTCAGCAGAAGAAGGCGGTTTACCGGCACCGGAAGCCACTGTGGTTCACGATTACAGCGATATCACATTGCTGGTGGTGGATGACCATCCGATCAACCGGCGTCTGCTGGCAGATCAGCTGGGCACGATGGGATACGTCGTGGTGACGGCGAATGACGGTATGGACGCGCTGGACGCCATGCGTTCCCATGAAATCGACATCGTTCTCAGTGACGTAAACATGCCACGGCTGGATGGTTACGGGCTGACCCAAAAACTGCGTGAGCTGGGCCATACGCTGCCGGTGATTGGCGTGACTGCCAACGCACTGGCCGAACAACGTCAGCGTTGTCTGGAAGCGGGGATGGATAACTGCCTGTCGAAACCGGTCACGCTGGAGACGTTGCGCGATACGCTTAGTTACTACAGCGCGCTGGTTCGCAAGAAACGGGAAAGTGAGCAGTAATAGAAAAGCAAAAGGCACCCGGAGGTGCCTTTTTTATGTCTTAACGTTCAATAATCAGAGTAACGTCCTGAAACGTTAGTCTTTATCGACTGGCTGGGAACTGACGGAAGACAGGTAGTTAAGCAGGGCGATATCGTTTTCCACGCCCAGTTTAAGCATCGCAGATTTCTTCTGGCTGCTGATGGTTTTGATGCTGCGGTTCAGCTTTTTAGCAATCTCTGTCACCAGGAAGCCTTCTGCAAACAGACGCAGAACTTCGCTTTCTTTCGGAGACAGACGCTTGTCGCCGTAACCGTTGGCGCTGATTTTTTCCAGCAATTTGGCAACGCTGTCAGGGGTAAACTTCTTGCCCTTCTGCAACGCGGCCAGCGCTTTCGGTAAATCGGTTGGCGCGCCTTGTTTTAGCACAATCCCTTCAATATCCAGATCCAGGACAGAGCTCAGGATCGCCGGATTATTGTTCATGGTCAGAACAATAATGGACAGCTGCGGATAGTGACGTTTGATGTACTTGATCAGCGTAATGCCGTCGCCGAATTTGTCGCCTGGCATTGAAAGGTCAGTAATCAGAACATGGGCGTCAAGTTTGCTTAAGCTGTTAACCAGTGCTGTCGAGTCTTCGAATTCACCGACAACGTTCACCCATTCAATTTGTTCAAGGGACTTACGAATACCAAACAGGACGATAGGATGGTCATCAGCAATAATTACGTTCATATTATTCATGTGATTAGCTACCTTGCTGGAGCAGTCTGGAGACAAAAGAATCAATGTGATTGATGGTTTCAGTAATCTGTAATGCATCGCCGTCTGCGATGTATTGTTCTAACGCTTCGCACATTTGCTTGCCGGGAGTCAGATTCAGCATGGCGAATACCCCCTTAAGGCGATGTGCTGTTTGTGACAGTGACGTAAAATCACGACGTTGGTTTTCATTATACAGTTTCTCAAGATCTTCCGGTACTGTCTCGACAAAAAGCTGATAGTAATCGCTTGATTTTAACTGCTTTTCGTACTGATCGAGAGAGTCTTCGCCGGGTTCTTCGGGTGAAACACTGTCATCGGAAACAGAAAATTGCTGTTCGATTAACAGTAAGGTTGCGTCGATCAGCGCACTGCTGATGTTGTAATTGACGCGAATATAATGCTTTTCAAGCGGCTGGAAACCGGCTTCATCGTCGGTCAGCAGCAGCGTATATTTATCGCTGTTTTGCGCATTATCCGTCAGTAAAACGTCGTACTCGCGCGTCACCTGGCGCTCGTCTGCCACAATACACACCGCGCCATATGCATTCATGGTGCGGGTGACAATGCCGCGAACTTCTTCCGAGGTGATGTCGAGTAAAACCGTGACATCATTGAGCAACTGCTCATGTTCGGCTTCCACTTCCTGCGCCTGCGGACGCTGCTTCACGCGCACGGTGTAGCGGGTTCCGATGTTCAGCTTACTGCGGATTTCGAGCTGACCGCCGAGCTTCTTGCACAGCTGATTACACAGGAAGAACGTCAGTCCTGACCCGTGATTAAAGCGATCGACTAACGTCTGGCTCAGGAAAGGATAATTCAGATTGCTCAATTCTTCCTTCGAAATTCCGCTGCCGGTGTCGGTAATGTGGAAAATCAGCTGATCCGGGCGATCTTCGTCCTGTTCACTGGTCAGCGTGATTTTGCCCAGCGACGTGGTAACGATGGCGTAATCGATCAGCAGCGACAGAATTTTCTTCACCGCCTGCATATCGCCAACAAAGGACGCTTCCGGCGCAATCTGGAAATGGTTCAGCAGCCCGAGCCCTTTCTGGCTGAGGCGGGGCAGGGCGTCGAGTAACAGTTCATCAACCATCGCCGATAACACATAACCGTCGCTGGAAGGCTGCCAGTCCTGCGTTTCCAGCCGCGTCAGCAGGGTAATATTGTCCACCAGCGTCAGTGCGTTACGCGATTCATTGAGCAGTTTGGCTTCCAGCGCCAGACGCTCTTCCGGTTGCTGTTCTTCGGTCAGCGCCTGCGCCAGTCCGTTGAGTTCCTGAAGCGGCTGGTTAAGCTCAATGCCCAGATTATGCAGCATCAGTTTGCGCGCCTGGAGGTTCTTTTCGAACTCGCGTTTGGCCTGTTGCAGCGTCCGGTTCACCATCACTTCTTTGTCCTGATCGTGCAGCATGAACAGGTAGGTTTCCGGTGAAATCTGGCTGCGGAGCATGCGTATCTCGTACACCTCATTATTGACGGTGGCCTGTATCGTACCGTGATGCTGCTCGGCCATATTGGCAATTTTATTGAGGCTCAGGTGCGGCAACAGCTGATCGGCAATCTTGTTGCTCAGGATCACGCTGTGGTTACTGAAATTGTACACCAGCAATCCGAGCGGCAGACCGGAGATAATTTCCTGATTGAGCGCCTGCTGCATCTGCAACTGCGCCGCCATATTTTCGCTCGGGCGGATGTACTGATGGCGGATGAAATAGATACTCGCCATCGCAAGCCCCATCAGGAACAGATTGATGAGGATCAGCCAGAAGTTGTTGCGCGACAGATCCACGACCAGGCTAAACAGCGGCACATGGTAAGTCAGCGACAGCGGAGAGTTGTTCAGAGGGACATTAAAGACCATCGACCAGCCTTGCAGCGTAATGGTACTCGCGGCGCCGTCGTCGGTCGGATCCCCTTCATTGACGTCCGAGGTATTGCCGTTGAGCTGGAAATTATCCCGCGCCATGCTCGACGGGATCAGGTCGCTCATCGGTAAATCAAAGGCAATTACCGTTGCCAGATGACCCGGATTATTGAAGGTCGTGCGCAGGGAGAATGAATATTCATTGCTCTGGCGGGATTTGCGCAGCGGAGAATAACTTTCCCGCTCGTCCAGCGTGTTGGCTTGCTGGAGCATCTCCGCACGGCGCGATTGCAGCGTGCTGGTGAAATAGTTTTCTTTCAGCCGGGAATCCTGCTGCTGCAACGGCACTGTGGTAATCAGCATCATGCTGTTGTCCTGGCCATTCAGATAATACAGGGAATAAGGCAGGGTGGTTGAGCCCCACTGATCGTCGAGAAATGCCGAGACCTTCAACGTGAGATCCAGCGTCGAGCTGTCGTGCGTACCGAAGATCAGCGCATCCGTTTTCTTATGCGGCTTGGAAACGAAGAACATATCCTGACGAAGACGGATTTCCTGCGCATTCACTGCATCGGGCGTCATCGGCTGACCGGAAAAATCATCGTAAATCTGGTAAGTCATGTAGCGATATTTATCGATGCGTTTTTGCAACTGATCGGCAAGAGTTTGCGTCGTGTGCAGTTTGTCATTCATGTACGCGTTGGTGTAGTTGTAACCGTAAAGGCCCAGCCCCACGACCAGCAACAGAATGAACAACCAGAAGAAACGCGTAATGTTGGTTGATGTCAGTGATAAATATTTACCAGCCATGATGATGAATTTTTTCCTTCATTCTTGTTATCACTCTTTTATCGGAGCACGGCTTTCGCGCAGGCCGTGACACATAACATCATTGCTGCCACGCAGCCCAGTGCGACAGACAAACTGCTCAGTTGCGCGATAAAGCCAATCAGCGCGGGACCCGCCAAAATACCGGCATAACCCAGGGTTGTCACGGAAGCGATAGCCATGCTGGCGGGCATCGCCGTCTGATTCCCCGCGGCGCTGAACATAATAGGCACCAGATTCGACGCACCAAAACCGGTCATGATGAAGCCGAGACCGGCAAACCAGAGATTGTCTACCGTGGTCAGTAAAATCATACCAAGGCTGGCGCAAAGGCTGCCAAACATCAGCACTTTATAACGTCCCATTGCCGCAATAATACGGTCGCCGGTCAGGCGGCCCAGGGTCATCGCAATAGAAAACACCGCATAACCCAGACCGGCCTGATGGGCGGAAACGCCGCGTTCCGTGGTCAGGAACAGCGCGCCCCAGTCCAGCATTGAGCCTTCGGTCAGGAACATCACAAAACATAAAAAACCGAGCAAAATCACCCAGCCGCGCGGCAGAACAAACATCGGCCCGTCGCCGTCGTGACGGGTGTCTTTCCAAAAATGAGGGCTGGTCAGCACCACTAAAACAGCCAGCGCGGCCACCACGATCATCACCGAAATAAACGGTGTCATGCCCAGAAAGAGCAGGCCGGTGATGGCCAGTGCGCCAAAAATACTGCCCATGCTGAAAAAGCCATGGAACCCGGACATCATCGCGCGTCCGCTGGCTTTTTCGACCACCACGGCGTGAACGTTCATCGCCACATCGACCATGCCAATTGCTGCGCCGAATACCAGCAAAATCAGCGCCATACCTTCAACGCTGTTCATTAGCGTCAGTAACGGCAGCGCCAGCAAAAGCAATGTGCTGGCGATTAAAATCACGGTTTTGCACCCGAGTTTACCGGTGAGAAAACCGGTCAGCGGCATCGAAAACGTCGAGCCTGCGCCGATACACAGAAGCAATAATCCGAGCGTGCCGTCGCTGATATCGAGCCGCAATTTTACAAACGGCACCAGCGGCGCCCAGGCTGCCATGGCAAAGCCGGAAAGCAGAAAAATAAGCCGTGTCGCGTGTTGCTGTGCGACGCCGGGCTGTGGCGTTCCGGCGATTTGTTCTTCTGAAGAATTCTGTGAATCAACGTCTGAAATACTTTCTTTAGCAGGCTGTGTGAGCAGCGGGTCATGAGGCATGGTGCAAAATCCCTTTGTACTGATTGGCGAAATTATAAAAAAAATTAATTAATCAATCCTGCTGCCGGTTTTCTCTCTGAAACGGGCCGGAAGGGGTTGCACGACAACCCGGTTTTCGCTTAACCCGTAGGCTTTTAACGGCTGAGAGGTTCTGAAAAACATCACACAAACTTACTAACCGGGCATCTTATCAGAAAGCATAAGTCACTGTGATTGCGCATAGTCTTAAATATTTGCTGGCGGAATACAGTAGTGCCAGAAAATCTAAGAGGCGATCACACAATTGGTAAGTCAATTTGATGAGTTATCAGTGCGGCTAATGCTTGATTTTATTAATAATGATCCCGCTTAGTCTTTAAGATGAAGTTGCAAACTTGTTATTTATCATCATGTTGTTTTTTAACGCTTTGGGCTAGAACAGGAATTACCTCGCGTCAAACTTATATTTCCACTCCAAACGATAAATAAATTTTATCTTAAAGATTATCTTTTTTTTATGCACTTAACTTAAATCATGCATATAACTTATGGAGTTTCGGACAAAAAGTTACCGTAACGATTACATAAAAAGAACATTCTAGCCTTAAATGACGTGTTAATTGCTCGATTTGTAGTCTATGGCATTCCCCAACACCAGTTGGAAGTTAACCCATTTTCGTAATGGTCATCATACCTGCTGAACCGCTCTTCTCCGATAACGGAAAGCGTGGGCCATGCGCGTGTGAGTCTCAACTGGATGTTATAGGGGTACAACATGGCTCAGAACGGTAGCGTTGTTATTGATGTTCTCTCTCGTAAAAATGGTGCAGTAATCTCTCAGGTTTCCAGTGCCAGTCAGGATGTTACCCTCAATCAGGCCAGCATAATTCGCATTCACGGCACCCGTGAAGCGGTGTCCAGCTATGAGCGCGTGGGCAATGATCTCGTCATCCACATGAAAGACGGCAGCACCGTCCGCTACCACAGTTTCTTCAACACCGAAGGTGCCGAAGACAGCGTTCTGGTATTCGATGATGGGGTTCATCCCATTGAACACGCCGCGTTTGTCGATACCGGTGCCACAGCCGGTGCCGTACCGATTGTTCCCGCTTATCAGACCATCCCGGATATCGGTGTTCTGCTTGAAGATTCCTCAAGCTTTAGCCCGGGCGTATTAGCCGCGGTGCTGGGCGTTGTGGCGCTCGGCGCGGGTATCGCGATTGCCGCCGGCGGCGGTGGTGGCGGCGGGGGCAGCAGCAGTAATAACGGCGGAAGCGATGGCGGCAACAATGGCGGGAATAACGGCGGCAACAATGGCGGGAATAACGGTGGCAACAATGGCGGGAATAACGGCGGCAACAATGGTGGGAATAACGGCGGCAACAACGGCGGAACCACCAATGAAGCGCCAACGCTGACGCTGGCCACGTTTGCCAACGGCAACGTCGTCAATAAAACGGCCGCAGAAAGTACCCAGAATTTCACCGGTGGCACCACTCACGCCGCCGCAGGCAGCACCATCGTGCTGACCATCAATGGCAAAACCTTCACAACCACCGTTGACGGCAATGGCAACTGGAGTGTTCCGCTGACGGCGGCTGAGCTGCACACGCTGGCCGACGGCACTTACGTGGTCAGTGTGACTGTAACCAACACCAATGGCGATAGCGTGACCAAAAGCGTCACCGTGGTGGTTGATACCACCCCGCCGGTGCTGACAGTCAATCCGGTGGATGGTGACAACGTCATCGATGCGATTGAACATCAGCAACCGCTGGTCGTGAGTGGAACCGCCTCGGTTTCTGAAGCCGGGCGCACCGTCGATGTGGTGCTTAATGGCGTGCACTACAGCGCCACCGTGACCTCAGAGGGCACCTGGTCCGTCACTATTCCGGCCAACGTCGTTTCTGCGCTGGCCGAAGGGAATTACACCCTCGCCACCTCGCTCACGGATGCCGCCGGTAACTCAACCACGACACCGGAAAGCTTTGTCATCAATGACAGCGCGGGCATTCTGACCGTCAATCCGATTTCCGGCGACGGCCAGCTCAATGCAACCGAAGCACAGTCCGCGCTGGTGATCACCGGAACGACGTCAAATGTCGCGGCGGGTACGCAAATTACCGTAGTTCTTGGCGGTGTGACGTATCACACAACCACTAACGCTGACGGCGGCTGGAGCCTGAGCGTGCCTTCCCCGGCGCTACAGGCGCTGACCGATGGCGAAACGACCCTGACCGTCAGTCTGGTTGATGCTCAGGGCGATACTATCAGTCAGTCGACCGGTCTTAATGTTGCCATTCACGGCGTCCCGCCAACTCTGGATCCGGTATTTGGCGGCGATAACACGCTTGATGGTACTGAATCCACCGCCACGCAGATTCTGACGGGTAACACCGGCCTGAAAGGCGACGGCCAGACAGTTACCGTGACCATTGGCGGGCAGCAACTCACCGGCACGGTCGACAGCGACGGCAGCTTTACCGTCAGCGTACCGCCATCTGTACTCGGCACTCTGCCACAAGGCACCAACAATATTACGGTGACCGTGACGGACACCGCGGGCAACCATAACACCCTCACCACGCCAGTGAGCGTTGACACCATTGCGCCAACCCTGACCGTCAATCCGCTGGAAGGCGACGGTTATATCAGCGTGGCCGAAGCCGCTGGGGTCATGATCCTGACCGGGACAGCATCGGTCAGTGAAGCAGGGCGCCCGGTGGTTATCACCATCAACGGCGTGGATTATCCCGGCGCGGTGGTTCAGCCGAACGGCACCTGGAGCGTGAGTATTCCGGCCGGTTCCCTGAGTAATCTCGATCAGGACGTCACGGTCACCGCGACCCTGACAGACACCGCAGGCAACCAGACCACCAATACCAGCACGATCCACGTGGCTTCCGATCCTCTCCTGCCGCCGGTTATCAGCATCAATCCGTTTACCGGAGATGATTTTATCAACGGTGCGGAAGTCAAAACGGCGCAGGTATTAAGCGGCACCACAACGCGGGTAGAAGCCGGTCAGATTGTGACGATCACCCTGAACGGACATACCTATACCGCTACTGTTCAGGCCAGCGGTAACTGGAACGTCATCGTTCCGGCTGCGGATATGATTGTGCTGACAAACGGTACGCAAACTATTACGGCGACGGTTTCGGATAAGGCCGGTAATGCGGCCACTCCGGGCACCGACACCTTCAATGTGGATATTACGCAGGAAGGTATCTCCATTGCGCCGATTACCGGCGACAACGTTATCAACGTGCAGGAAACGCAGAACGGTTTCCTGGTGACCGGTACCACGCTGGGGGTCTCAACCTTTGAGCTGGTACAACTTACTTTCGGATCCCTGGTTCGTCTGGCGCTGGTACAGCCGGACGGTACCTGGTCGGTGCAACTGACATCCAACGATTTGCTTGCTGCGGCAGGGGGCCTGACGGGCAACCTGCAATTTACCGCGATTGTTCAGGCAATGGATGGCTCGACGGTAAGTAACAGCGTTTCGGTCAATTACGATGCGATCAGTCCGGTACCGACGCTTAACACACCGTTTGGCGACGGTTATCTCAATATTGCCGAAGCGGCAACAGCTGAAACTCTGACCGGCACCACCGGGAAAGTCGGTGACGGGCAGATTGTGACCGTGACGATTGGCGGACATACCTACAACGCCACGGTGGATGGTACCGGCGCATGGTCGGTCAGCCTTCCGTCCGCCGATTTGCAGGCGTTACCGGCGGGCAGTAATGCGATAGTGGTCAATGTAACGGACAGCGCAGGCAACACCGCCACGCTGAACGCCACCACAACGGTCGATCTGACCGCGCCTGTGCTGACCATCAACCCGGTTTCCGGCGACGGTTACGTCAATATCAGTGAGGCGGCGGCAGACATCGCCGTCACCGGCACCGCCTCTGTTGCGGATGCGGGGCGCACCGTCACGGTGACGCTAAACGGCCAGACTTATACCGGCGTTGTCGGCGTCAACGGACAGTGGAGTGTGACAGTGCCAGCCGGTGCGCTGGCCGGTGTGGCCGACGGACAATATCCGCTGACCGCACAGCTTTCGGATGCGGCGGGCAATAGCACGACAGTCAGCGCTAACGTTCAGCTGGCCACCGATCCGACCTCCGCGCCGACCATTACCCTCAATGCCTTTGCTGGTGACAACATTGTCGATGGAGCTGAGCAGAGAGCGGCGCAGACCCTGAGCGGCACGACCACTCATGTGGAAGCCGGTCAGGTCGTTTCCATCCTGCTCAACGGCATTACTTACACGGCGACCGTGCAGGCAAATGGCAGCTGGAGCACCAGTGTCCCTTCTTCGGCGCTGACCGCACTGACTAACGGAACGCTGCAAATCACCGCCACCGTGCTTGATAAAGCCGGGAATCCGGCCAGCGGTTCGGAAGAGATCACCGTTAACAACCTGCAAAGCGGCCTGTCCGTGGATCCGGTAACCGGCGATAACCAGCTGAACGCACTTGAGGCGGCGGCGGGTGTCACCATCAGCGGAACCTCGGTCAACGTGCCGGTGAACGGCGTCGTGACCATTACGCTGAACGGTAAAACCTACACCGCCACTGTCGGCGTTGGCGGTGCCTGGAGTGCGCTGGTTTCAGCCAGCGATCTGGCGACGCTCAGCGATGGCCCGAACACGATCCGTGTCAGCGCGACCGATGCGACAGGGAACCCGGTCAGCAACACCGACGTTCTGAACGTCATCATTCATAACCTGCCAGCCGTGACCCTCAACCCGCCATTTGGCGATGGCATTCTGAATGCCGCTGAAACGGCGACCAGTCAGACGCTGACCGGTAACACCGGCGTGTCCGGCAACGGGCAAACTGTCACTGTGACGCTGGGCGGGGAAACGTATACCGCAACGGTGGGCGGCGACGGTTCATTCGCCGTGACCGTTCCGTCAACGGTGCTTTCCACACTGGGTCAGGGGGGGACAACGGTTCAGGTCGCGGCTTCCGATGCCGCGGGCAATACCAGCAACATCACGGTCCCGGTCACTGTTGATACTGTCGCACCGACCGTCACAATCAACCCTGTTGCCGGTGATGGCACCATTAATGCTGCGGAAGCGGACGCTGTTATTGCGGTAACCGGCACGACAGGCGTGACAGAAGTCGGCCAGACCGTGACGGTTTCCATCGGCGGGCACACTTACACCGGCGTGGTCGCTGCGGGGGGCGCGTGGACGGTGAATATTCCGGCTGACGCGCTGGCCAGCGTTGCTAACGGTCAGTACACCCTGACGGCGAGCATTACCGATGTGGCAGGCAATACCGGCAGCACCAGCACGCCGGTGACTATCGTGGCGGATCCGGCGCTTCTGCCAACGATTACCGTTAACACCTTCGCCGGTGATGATGTGCTTAATGGCGCCGAGCAACAGACCGCGCAGCTGATCAGCGGAACCACGACGCATGTGGAAGCAGGTCAGACAGTGACGATTACGCTGGGTGCACACACTTATAGCGCCACTGTGCAGGCCAGCGGTGCGTGGAGCGTTTCCGTTCCGGCGGTTGATTTACAGGAACTGGGTAATACCCAGTTTATCATTACGGCCAGCGTAAGTGACAAGGCGGGGAATCCGCAAAACGCCTCGCACCCGATTACGGTTGATACAACGCTGGGGGGGATTTCGATTGATACCATTGCCGGTGACAATAACGTCAACGCGACGGAGGCGGCTGCGGGGATCACCGTCAGCGGCACCACCAGCAATGTCCCGATTGGCACAGTCGTCACCGTATCGTTGGGCGGGCAGAATTACCCGACAACGGTTATTGATGCGGCCGGGCACTGGTCAGTCAATATTCCATCATCCGCCTTTGCGGGGCTGGCGGATGGCACCAGCCATGTGATCGCCACCACGGTGAGCACCGATTTGGGTAACGTCACCAGTACGGTCGATATTGGCATTTACACGCAGGTACCTGTCCCGACCATCAATGCACCGTTTGGTGACGGCCAGCTGGGCACCGCTGAAGCGGCCGCCGTACAGACTCTGACCGGGACGACCGGCCTGACCGGTGACGGCCAGACGGTTGAGGTGATCATCGACGGTCATACCCTGACCGGCACTGTGGCCAGCAATGGCACCTGGACGGTCACCGTGCCAGCGGGCACCCTGACCGGTGTAACCGAAGGTCCGACGCCAATTCAGGTTAACGTGACCGATGCCGGTGGCAACACCGGCACTACGACCGGTTCAGTCAATATCGACTTCACACCGCCGACGCTGACGCTTGCCAACGTTGCAGGCGATAACGTCATCAACGCGCAGGAGCTGGCGGGTATCATTACGCTTTCCGGGCAGGCGGATGCGGCCGATGCCGGGCAGACAGTGACATTGCAATTTGGCGGCCAGACTTATCAGGCCGTCGTGCAACCTGGCGGTGCGTGGAGCTTCGATGTTCCGGCGGGCACGCTGACCGGCACAGCAGACGGTAGCTATACGCTGACCGCCACGCTGAAAGATCTGGCGGGAAATACCACGACGACGACGGAAACCTACACCGTAGTTGCCGCGCATCCGCCGGTGCCGTCACTCAACACGCCGTTTGGCGATACCTTCCTCAACCTCAATGAAGCCGATGTTGCCCAAACCCTGACCGGGACGACCGGCCTTCTGGGCGCAGGCCAGACGGTGGTAGTGAATATTGAGGGTGTCGATCACCCGGCGACTGTAGATGCGAACGGTGTCTGGACGGTTACCCTCAGCGCAACGGATTTGCAGGCCATATCGGAAGGCCCGCAAACGGTTCTGGTCACGGCAACCGACAGCGTCGGCAACGTGGGTACCGTCAGCAGTGCAATCACAGTCGATTACACGTTGCCAACGCTGAGCTTTAACCCGGTGGCGACGGATAACATCATCAACGCCGCCGAAGCGCTGCAACCGGTGGTGATCAGCGGAACGTCCGATCTGCCGGATGCCGGTCAGACGGTTTCTGTCGTACTGAGCTTCAACGGCGTGACGTACAACGCTGTTGTTCAGCCGGATGGCAGCTGGAGCTTCACGCTGCCAAGTGGTGTGGTGCAGGCACTGACGGATACTACTTATACGCTGACGGCAACCATCACCGATGCGGCCGGGAACGTGACGACCGGAACCCATACCTTCAGCGTCGATGCGGCTGCGGCTAATTTGCCAACGCTGACCATTACCGCGGTTTCCACTGATGATTACATCAACGCTATCGAAAAAGGCCAGCCGGTACCGATTACCGGTACCACGACGCATGTAGAAGCAAACCAGGTTGTTACAGTGGTGTTTAACGGCCAGACCTACACGGCCATTGTGCAGCCGAACGGAAGCTGGACGGCGAGTGTACCAGCGGAAGATCTGGTCGGATTGTCCGACGGGCCGCTGACGGTTACGGCGTCCGTGACCGACGCGGCGCAGAATCCGGCCACGGCGTCGCACAATGCTACCGTAATTGCCCAGCCGGGTGACTTGCCAACGGTGACCATTAACGCGGTGTCCGGCGACGGCAACTTCAACATCATCGAACACAACCAGGCGACAACCATTACCGGCACGTCAACCCGTGTTCCTGTGGGCGGAATTATCACGCTGGTCATCACCGGTGAAGGTTATACCCACACGTATACCGCGACCGTGCAGGCCAATGGTAGCTGGAGTATTCCGCTGACGGCGGCGCAGGTGCAGGAATTGCCAGCGGGCAATAACACCTTCACCGTGACGGCGGATGACGTGGCGCAAAATGTGGCGACTGCGACGCAAAACGTCACGGTAGACCTGATTGCTCCGACGCTGAGTGTCACGGTGAATACCGGCGGTGACGGTTACATCAATCTGGCTGAGGCCGTGGCAGGCCTTCCGCTTACCGGTCAGACTGACCCGAATCTGGTCGTCAAAATTACGCTTAACGGTAAGGATTACTTCAGTACGGCCAACGGATCCGGCGTGTGGACGCTGAATATTCCGGGCGTGGATCTTCAGGCCATCACCACGGACGGCAACAAAACGGTCAGCGTCAGCGTCAGCGATGCAGCCGGAAACACCGCCAGTAACTCTGCTGATTTTACGCTGGCAATCCATGCGTTGCCGGTGCTGACGCTGGGCGTTGTGGCCGGCGATGGTGTGCTCAATATCAGTGAAGCAACCGCAGGGATCACACTCACCGGCACCAGCAGCGGGCTGGCACCGGGTTCGACCGTTCTGGTGACCATTCCGGGGCTGGCGACGCCGGTATCCGGGACGGTCAATCCGGACGGACTTGGCTGGACTGCAACCGTTGCGCCGGGTGCGCTCAGCGGGCTGACGAGCGGCGTGGTGCAGGTCACCGTGACGGCGCAGGACGTGGCCGGTAACCCGGCGTCTTCCAGCGCCAGTCTGGATATCGAGCTGGGCGCACCGCCGGTGCCGACGATTAATACGCCGTTCACCGACGGCATTCTGAACGCCGCCGAAGCGGCAGCCACTCAGCTGATTACCGGTACTACCGGCATTACCGGTCCGGGCCAGACCGTTCTGGTGACGATTGACGGCACACCGGTGCTGGCAACAGTCGGCAATAACGGCGTCTGGACGGCCACCGTGCCTTCCGGCCTGTTACAGGGGCTGGCGGATGCGACACACACCATCAGCGTGACCACCACCGACAGTGCGGGCAACGTCAGCACTGCCGGAACCCTTGATTTCACCGCCCTCACGCACACACTGCCGGTAGCCGGGATCAACACGCCATTTACCGACGGCATTCTGAACTTCGATGAAGCATCTAATCCGCTGGGGCAGGTCATCACCGGCACCACCGGGATCACCAGTGCAGGCCAGACAGTTACCGTGGTCATCAACGGTAACGCTGTGCCGGTGGTGGTTGATGCAGCGAACGGAACCTGGAGCGTTTCACTCACTTCTGCCCAGCTGTTGTCCTTGCAGGATGGCACCTGGCCGGTTGTTGTAACCGTGACCGACAGCGCCGGAAACTCCTCGGTGCTGCCAGTTTCTGTCGGGGTACAGATTCATTCCCTGCCTGCACCAACCATCGATTTGCCATTCGGTGACGGCACGCTGAATATTACGGAAGCCTCTGTGGCGACCGGCGGGCAGACCATTACCGGTACAACCGGAGTGATCGGCGCAGGGCAAACCGTCAGCGTCGCTATTGCGGGCATCACGGGCAGTCCGTTTACGGCAACGGTGGATGCGGCAACCGGCGCCTGGAGTCTTAACCTGACGCCTGCCCAGCTGGCAACGCTGGGGCTGGCGACGGCAACGCATGCCATCACAGTCACGGCGACCGATGCTGTCGGTAACCATAATGATGCAACGGTAAGCTTTACCTCCCACCTGTCCGGGCCGGTGCCGGTCATTAATGAACCTTTCGCGGACGGCAACCTGAATATCGCTGAAGCCGCAGGTGTGAACATCATCACGGGTAACACCGGCATCACCGGCGACAACCAGAACGTTAAACTGACTATCGACGTCGGTGGCACCACCTATACCGCGACTGTCGATCCGCTCACAGGTAACTGGACTGTCAGCCTGCCTGCGGGCGTACTGAATTCTCTGGGCAGTGGTACGCATGATATCAACGTGACGGTTACGGATGCGGCGGGCAACAGTGCGCCAGCGACGCTGCCATTCACCAGCTATCTCACCGCACCAGGTGTCACCATCAACACGCCATTTGGTGATGGTTATCTGAGTGCCGCCGAAGCAGCCGCGGTTGCCACAACGCCAGTCATCCTCAACGGGACGACGGGCGTGACGGGTGCCGGGCAAAGCGTGGTGGTACTTGTCGGCGGTATCGCAATTCCGGGCGCGACGGTAGATGCGGACGGTAACTGGACGGTTTCTCTGAGCGCGGGGGAAATCGCCGATCTGCCGCAGGGACCGCAGCTGATCAGCGTGACCGCGACGGACGGCGGCGGTAATACCGGTTCGGCCTCAACCGATGTCGGCATTGCTGTCACCCTGCTTCCATCAGTGGCAGTCACCTCGTTTGCCGGTACCGGTTTTGACCTGACCTATGCAGAAAGTCAAAACCCGCAAACCATTACCGGTACCACCGTGAATGTGCAGGCCGGGCAACAGGTGACTGTTGCTGTCGGCGGCATTACCCATCAGGCAACGGTACTCGGTGATGGCTCATGGACATTAACGCTGACCCCGGCGGAACTGGCTACGCTGACCACCGGTGAAATTATCACTGCGCAAGTTTCCGATCTGGCCGGTAACCTGGCTAACGGTGTTTCCCTGCCGGTCAGCGTGGATCTGACGCCGCCAGTCACGCCAACGCTGACGATTGATCCGGTTACCGGCGACAACGTCATCAACGTGGCGGATAACAATCCGACCAACATCACCGTTTCTGGTAAATCCATCAACGTGCCGGACGGCACGCCGGTGAATGTGACGGTGGGGGGCAATGCGCATGTGGCCACGGTCACCGGGGGGACCTGGTCAGTTTCTGTGGCGGCTTCTGAATTCGTGAACGGCACCAATACAACGGTCACCGCAACCACCCTTCTTCCGCCGACCATTGCCACACAAACCGTCGTGGTCGATACCAGCGCGCCGGTGGTGACCATCAACGACTTTACTGCGGACAACACTATCAACAACCTTGAATCGAAATCGGCGCAAACCATTTCGGGTACGGTGGTTGATAACAACAATAACGATGTGGGCAGTGTGGTGACCGTTTCGCTCAACGGTAAAACCTACACCACGACCGTGCTGGCGGGCGGTCTCTGGTCGGTCAGCGTACCGGCCGCCGATTTGCAGGCGCTGCCGCAGGGCACCGGCAACACCATTACCGCGACGGTCACGGATGCTGCCGGTAACCTCGGGGCTGCGACGCCACATCCGATTACTGTCGATACTTCCGCGCCGCTGCTCGCCCTTAATGCGGTTGCCGGAAACAACATCATTAATCTGGCTGAATCACTGGTAAACGTCGTGCTCGGCGGGACGTCCTCCGGTGCGGATGGTCAGACGGTGACGGTGACACTCGGTGGTGCAACCATCGGGACGGCACTCATTCAGCCGGGCGGCGCCTGGTCTCTGAACCTGACGCCAGCGCAGATGTTGCTGCTCAATGACGGTTCCCTGACCCTGGCGGCGACGGTCTCCGATGCGGCGGGTAACACCACCAGCGTCTCAGCCGGTCTGGATATTTTCTTCAACAAACTGCTCGATGTGAGCGTGGCCAGCGGACTGGGACTAACCGACGGTTACCTCAGTCTGGCGGAATCTCAGGTCGCGCAAATCCTCAGCGGTACGGCAATTGGCGCAGGCGTGGGTTCAGTGGTGTCTACCGTGATTAACGGCACGACACTGTCTGCCATCGTCGGCGCCAACGGTGCATGGGCCTTCACCATTCCGGCAACGTTGCTGGGTGCATTGGGTGATGGCACACAGGTTCTGAACCTGACCATCACTGATGCTGCCGGTAACGTCAAAGTTGAACCGCTGAACATTGACGTCATAAAAACCCTGCCGGTGCTGGGTGCGCTTGATCCGATCTTTGGCGGCAACGGCCTGCTGAATGCGGTCGAAGCACTGACCGCACAGACTATCGGCGGGGTGGCAACGGCAGTGGATGGCACGCAGGTGACCGTCACGCTGGGCGGTAAAACCTACAATACAACGGTGACGGCGGGTGCCTGGAACATCAGCATTCTGCCGGGTGACCTGGCCACGCTGCTCGACGGCAATCTGAACATAGGCATTACGCTGACAGACCCGGCGGGCAACTCCACCAGCACTACGATTCCGGTGGGTATTGCGATCCACAACCTGCCAACCGTCGTGCTTAACACGGTGTTTGGCGACGGCGTGCTCAATATCGCCGATTTGCTGGTCAATCAGACGATCAGCGGAACCGTGTCGAACGTGGCAGCAGGAACGGCGATTGCGGTGCAGGTCGGTACACAGACTATTAATGGCGTGGTCGATGCGACGGGGCATTTCCTGGTCACCGTTACACCGGATATTCTCAGCACGCTGGCCGGTACGACAGCGGCTGTGAGCGTCAGCGTTGTGGATGCGGCGGGTAACGTCGGCACTGCGGCTGCCAACGCCGTACTCGACCTCGTCAGGCCGGTCATCAACCTCACTTCTGTGCTGGGTGACGGGCTGCTCAGCGCCGCTGACGCCCTGACTACTCAGGTGATTGGTGGGACGATCGGGGGTGTGGCGACCGGCACGCAGGTTCAGGTGACGCTTGGCGGGAAAACCTTCCTCGGCGTGACCGACAACACCGGTGCCTTCAGCATCACCCTGCAACCGGGTGACCTGAAAGCACTGGGCGACGGCACCTTTGTGGTCGGCGTTTCTGTCACGGACAGCGGTGGCAACACCACCACGGTCAATGGTTCGCTGACGTCCATTGTCAACGCGATACCGAAAATTGTGCTGGATCCGATCTTTGGCGGTGACGGAATTCTTAATGCTGCTGAAGCGCTGCTCACGCAGACCATCAGCGGGACGGTGACCAACGGACGCGTCGGTGAAACGGTCAACATCAACATTGGTGATGGCTTGCTGAATCTGACTGCGGTCGTCGGCAGTGACGGCAAATTCTCCGCGTCACTTTCGCCGTTGCAACTGGCCGGATTGCTTGACGGCAACCTGACGATCGTCACCTCGGTGACCGATCCGGTGGGCAACACCGCATCGAATACTGTCGGCATCAACGTCGGTATCCACAATCTGCCATCGATTGTTCTTAATCCGATCTTTGGCGATGGCGTGCTTAACGTGGTTGACCTGCTGACGGGCCAGACCATCAGCGGTGTCGCCAGCAACGTGGCGGTGGGAACTCAGGTACAGATTAGCCTCAACGGTAAAAACTACGTGGCGACAACCGGTACCGGCGGCGTATTCAGCGTCACCGTTCCGGTGGTGGATCTGAAGACCATTCTCAATGGCTCGCCAAACGTGGTCGCCAGTTTGACGGATGCCACCGGCAACCCGGCGTCGGTGACCAGTGTACTGAGCGTAGTCGCACAGTCTCTGCCAACCATTACCCTCAACCCGCTGTTTGGCGATGGCCTGCTCAACGCCGCCGATGCGCTGCTCACCCAGACTATCAGCGGGACTACCACTAACGCGCAGGGTTCGACAGTCAGCATCAACGTCGGCGGTAATATCCTGACCGCGCTGGTGAAAGCCGACGGCACCTTTAGTGTCGCGATCCCGCAACTGACGCTTTCGAGCCTGCTCGACGGCACACTGAACGTGGCTGCATCCGTCACTAACGCCGCAGGCAATGCGGTGAGCGGCAACGCAACGGCGACGGTGGGGATTCATACGCTGCCATCGCTGGTGGTCAACACGCTGTTCGGTGGCGACCATTATCTGAATGCGGCGGAAGCGGGGGTGAATACCAACATTACCGGGACGTCCAACCTGACGAACGGTACGGTGAGCGTGACCGTCGGGACGGTGACGCATACCGGCACCATCACGAACGGCGTCTGGAGCGTGCCGTTTACCTCTGCAGAACTCAAAGGGCTGGCCGACGGTTCGACACAGGTTTCTGTGGTGGTCACGGACTCCGTGGGCAACATTGCAACGTCTTCGAACCTGCTGACCGTACTGACTCATGAACTGCCACTGGTCGCGCTGAATCCGTTGCTCGGCCTGACCCTTGGCGTGGTGGGCGGTATTCTGGGCGGACAGGGGCTGACGCTGAGCGGGACCAGCCGCAACATCGCTCAAGGCGGTCTGGTCAGCGTGACCCTGCTGGGGAATACGCTGGCGGGCACCGTACAGGCCGATGGTTCATGGACGGTTAAGTTCAGCAGCGCATTGCTGAGCAGTTACGGACTGACCGGGTTGCTGGCGGCATTACTTGGCGCGGTTGTTGAACTTAAAGCCGTCGATGTGGCAGGTAATGGTTTTGATGCACATGTCGGTCTGACCGTAGGTTCAACGTTGCCGGCTGACACCCAGACGCTCGCCGTACAGTCTCTGGCGGTAGAGGACACCCATACGCTGGCGGCGGTTCACACCACCGATACCAGCAGTTCAACCACAGACACCACCACCCACACCACCAGTACGCTGACCGATCCGCTGGTCACAGCGGACACCAGTTCGTCCACCACCAGCACCTCGACCAGTGCAACGTCGGAAACCACATCTCATGCGGACACGGCGTTCTCGATTGGTGGTGTCACCATCGACCTGACGGCAACGGACGGCGTGGCGATCGGCGGCGCCGGTAACGACACCATCTCGGTTCATACCCTTGATTTCTCGCAAATCGACGGCGGGACCGGTGTCGATACCTTGTTGCTGGCGGGCACCAATCAGCATCTGGATCTGACTTTGCTCGGGCTGAAAGTTGAACATATCGACATCTTCGATTTGGGCACTTCCGGCACCAACAGCATCTCGCTGAATCTGCACGAGGCGCTGAACGTGAAGGACAACCCGACGGATGAAGTGATCATCAAAGGGGGCGAAGGCAGCCTGGTGAACCTGCAAATGGGTACCGACGGCGCATGGGCTGAAACCGGGCAACGTACGGTGGATGGCCTGACCTTCGACGTTTATCACAACGCTTCACTCGATACATCCAACACGTTGGGAGACGTACTGGTGCAACACGGTTTACACGTCCAGCAAAGCTAAGTCAGACCTGCGCCTCCCTTTTAGCGGGGGGAGGCGCAACACCAAAACAATCGGCGTAATTAAGTGGTGTCGGTAATGAAAAATAAGAAAGTGATACGGCCTGTGGCCGTTATCTTGGGCACGTTGTGCCTGACCGGGTTAACAGGGAATTTCAATGTGGTTGTGGCGGCGGTTAAACAGCCGGAATTTAACTGGCAGGCGGCACCGACGGAAGAGATGCGCGCCAGTCTGACATTACGGGATGCCATCTTGCGGGCGTTTGCGCGAAATCCGCAAATCGCGGAGGCGGCGGCGCAAATCCGCGTAGGCGGCGGGAATCTGGATGCGGCGAAAAGTGCGTGGTATCCGCAGGTTTCATTGCAAGGGGCGGGCGGGAAATCCCGTCAGACGTATGCATCCGGAGATCAGAGCAGCAACGGGTCGGCGGGCATTCAGCTCAGCCAGCTGCTGTGGGATTTCGGGAAAACCAACGGCAGTATCAGCGAGCAGGAGTACCTTTCGGACTCTTACCGGTTTTCACTTTACAGCACGATGACCGATGTGGCGCTCAGCACCATGCAGGCCTATCTGTCGGTCAAACGCTATCAGGCGCTGGTTCTGGCGTCTCAGGACAATATCGAATCGCTGACCCGCGTCAGGGATACCGCTAAACTGCGCGCCGACGCCGGGCTGAGTTCTCAGTCTGACGTCTTGCAGGCGGAAACCCGCATCGCCGGGATGCGGGCAACCGTCGAACAATACCGTGCGCAGGCGCGTTCCTCACAGGCGCAACTGACCGTACTGACCGGTGTGGTGTCCAGCGACCTGCCGGATCTGCCTGAAAGTCTGCTCAATCAGAAAGTCACTCTCGACAAAATCCCTTATGAAAACAGCACACTGGTGCGCGCGGCGCAGGCCAAGCAGCAGGCGGCGATTGAGCAGGTCAATCAGGCCGAAGCGCAGCACTGGCCGACAGTGAAAGTTCAGGCCGGGCGCACGCGTTATGACAATAACGGTGGCAGCGGTTCGTACTGGGACGATCAGCTCCAGCTGGCGGTGGATGCGCCGGTCTATCAGGGCGGTGCGGTCAGCGCCAAAGTCCGTGCGGCGGAAGGTCAGCGTCAGGCGGCGCAGGCGGATGTGGAAAAAGCCAAGCTGGATATCAACCAGAAAGCCTCCACCGCCTATGCCGACATGATTGGCGGCCAGCAGCGGCAGGTGGCAGGCGAGGAACAGTATTCCAGCGCCACACACACCCGCAGCGTGTATCAGGATGAATACAAACTCAGCAAGCGCAGCCTGAACGATTTGCTCAGCGTGGAGCAGGACGTTTTTCAGGCTGACACCATGCGTATTGGCGCGCTGTACGACGGCTGGGACGCCACGGTGCGTTACGCCGCAGCGGTCGATAATCTGGTCGATATGCTGGGCATTGACCGCCAGAAACAATCCGGTGACACCCTCCCGGCGCTGTAAAAACAGAGCCGCCGGGAGAAGCCAGAAGCATTCGATAACGAGGTTGAAATGAGCAATGAAGCAGCAACACCTTTGTCGATCGACGTCTGGATAAGCGCCATGGGGCGCGTGGCCGAAACATTCGGTAAACCAGCAGATCCTCTTTTTCTTCGCCAGCAAATGCGCTGGTTCGAACATCAGCCGTTACGCCGTCAGCTTGATCGCCTGAGCGGCCTGATGGGATTGCAAATCGGCATGGTCAGCTGGAATCAGGTACGCTGGCGGCAGGAAGTTTTGCCTGCCGTTATTACGCTGGAGCAGGGTGGTATTGCGGTTCTTGAACAGCTGCATGACGACGGCAACGTTGATTACTGGCTGAGCGACGGTGGCGATTTACTGCGTTCGGCCGAGCTGGTAACGCTGCTTGAACAAAGCACCGGCCCGGTCTTTTTGGTTGGCGTCGCGCCGCGCGGGCGCGATCAGCGTATCGACCAGTTTGTTCAGCCGCATAAAAAACACTGGTTCTGGGAAAACTTCCGCGGTTCCGGGCGCAAAATCGCAGAAATCTCGCTAGCCTCTGTTTTGGGTAACGTGCTGGCACTGGCGGGGATTTTGTTCTCCATGCAGGTCTACGACCGGGTGATCCCGGCGCAATCTTTCCCGACGCTGTGGGTACTGTTCTTCGGCGTGGTGCTGGCGGCGGGGATGGAATACATCATCCGCCTGATGCGTACGCTGGTGTCGGATCTCATGGGCAAAAAGATTGACCTCAAGGTTTCATCGCTGTTTTTCGTGCGGGCGATGAGCATCAAAAATGACGACCGGCCAAAATCCACCGGCTCCTTTATTTCCCAGCTGCGTGAAATCGATCAGGTGCGCGAACTGCTGACATCCACCACGGTCAGCGCCGCCGCCGATATGCCGTTTGTCCTGCTGTTTCTCGGCATCATGTTTTTCATCGGCGGCCCGCTGGTGATCATCCCGCTATTGGCTATCCCGCTGATTGTTATCCCCGGCATTCTGATCCAGTGGCCGATGGCAAAACTGGCGAAAGAAGGCATGCGTGAAAGTGCGCTGCGCAACGCCGTGCTGGTGGAAACCATCGAAGGCATTGAAGACATCAAAGCCTTGCAGGCGGAAGCGTATTTCCAGCGTCAGTGGGAGCAGACTCATGAAGTCAGCGCCGCCGTGGGTATGAAGCAACGTTTGTGGGGCGCGCGCCTGACCGGCTGGGCATCGACGGTTCAGCAACTGACCTACGGCGGCATGCTGGTGTTCGGGGTCTATCTGGTGCTGAGCGGTGATATTACTACCGGTACGCTGGTCGCCAGCAGCATGCTTTCCTCACGGACCATCGCGCCATTAATGCAGCTGACGATGGTCTTCTCCCGCTGGCAGCATGCGAAAAGCGCCATGCGCGGGCTGGATGAGCTGCTGAAAAAACCGGTTGACCGGCCCGCTGATGCGGAGCTGTCGCATTGCCCGACGCTGAGCGGTCATTTCAACGTGCGCAATCTGCAATACACCTACGACAAAGAGAATTCGCCGAACGTGCTCGGCATTGGTCAGCTGGAAATCAAACCCGGCGAACGCGTGGCGATTCTGGGCAAAGTCGGGGCAGGGAAATCGACGTTGCTGAAATTGCTGTCCGGCCAGGCCAGCCCGTCGCAGGGCAAAATCCTGATTGATGGCGTTGATATGACCAAAGTCGAACCGGCAGATATCCGCCGCCAGATTGGTTATCTGTCGCAAGATTCGCGGCTGTTCTTCGGCACCTTGCGCCAGAACCTGATGCTCGGGTATCCGCATGCGACCGATCAGGAAATGTTGCAGGCACTGCGCATCAGCGGCGCGTTGTCGATGGTGCAGGCCGATGCCTCCAGCCTCGACAAAATCATCAACGAAGGCGGGCGCGGATTGTCCGGCGGCCAACGCCAGATGGTGATGCTCAGCCGCATGATTTTACGAAATCCGCAGGTGGTATTGCTCGATGAACCGACCGCGTCGATGGATGAACAGCTTGAGGATTACGTGATCCGCCAGCTTCACGCCTGGCTGGTCGGACGCACGCTGATTGTGGTGACGCACCGTCCGGCGCTGCTCAAACTGGTTGACAGAATTGTGGTGATGGATAACGGACGGGTGGTTGCCGACGGGCCACGGGATCAAATTCTGGCAACTGCCGCCACCAACACACCGGCTCCGGCCGCGGCGGTGGTGGCTGAAACCAAACAGGGCGCAGCCTGAGCTGCTAAGGGTCCCGCATGGCACACGTAACATTGAATGATGAGTTGGAAGCCGAAAGCCGGAAAGTGTCGTGGATTATCTGGGTTACGCTCGGCAGTCTGCTGGTCTTTTTCATCTGGGCGCGTTTTGCCGTGCTGGATGAAGTGACGGTAGGTACCGGTAAAGTGACACCGTCGAGCAAAGCGCAGCAGATTGATTCTCTGGACGGCGGCGTGATTTTAAAACTGATGGTGCAGGAAGGTTCGGTCGTCAGCCGCGGCCAGCTCCTGGCACAACTCGACCCGACCCGTTCGCAATCAAACTACGGCGAAGCGGCCTCACGCGTCAGAACCCTTCGCGCGTCTTCTGAACGTCTGAGCGCGGAACTGACCGGTGCGCCGCTGAAATTCAGCCCGGAAACCATGAAATCCCCGGAACTGGTGGCGCGCGAACGTCAGCTTTATTTGTCGCGTAAACAGAACCGTGATGAGACGGTGACCAACCTGAATCAGTCCCTCAAACTGGTGAATGACGAAATCAACATGACCCAGCCGCTGGTCGCCAAAGGTGCCGCGGGGCAGGTGGAAGTCATCCGCCTGAAACGTCAGGCCAGCGAACTGCGTGGCAAAATCGACGATGCGACCAACCAGTACGCGGTGCGTGCGCGCGAAGAGCAGGTGAAAAATAACGCTGATCTGGATGCAGAGTTGCAGGTCATGGCGGGTAAAGAGGATCAGGTCACCCGTTCCGAGTTGTATTCGCCGGTTCACGGCATCGTAAAAGACATTCAGGTCTCCACCGTCGGCGGCGTACTCCAGCCGGGCGGCAAGCTGATGGAAATTGTCCCGATTGAAGACCAGTTGCTGATCGAAACGCGCATCAACCCACGTGACATCGCCTACATCCGGCCAGGATTACCGGCCACGGTAAAAATCTCGGCCTATGACTCGTCGATTTATGGCGACCTCGAAGGCAAAGTCGAAGGCGTATCGCCGGACACCTTGCAGGATGAAGTGAAGCGCGATCAGTATTACTACCGTGTTTACGTCCGGACGGATAAGGCGTTCCTGACCAATAAAGCCGGACGCCAGTTCCCGATTGTGCCGGGGATGGTGGCGAACGTCGATATCAAAACAGGGCAGAAAAGTGTTCTGGATTATCTGATTAAACCATTGAATAAAGTGAAGGAGTCTCTGAGGGAGCGGTGAGGAGGAGGGCGTTGCTTGTGTGGCTTCAACTTCAACTTCAAGGTCGCGGGCGTCGGCCCACACCGACTTGGGGGACGGCTTATCGCCGCCGCCCCCCAAGACCCCCCGGGCTCTTTCACTGCGCGTTTTGCGGGCACGACGGACATGTTCTGACGCAATTGTGGGTGGCGCAAAATGTCATCGCTGCGCGATTCCCGAATTTCAGGTTTACTCGGCCTACGGCCTCGCCCTTCGGGCCGTCACTACGTGACGTTGTCTCGCTCCGCTCGGCTCGAGCCTCTGGTCTCGAACCATTCATTCGGTGCCATTTTTGAGCACGCCAATAAACTTATCTAAAAGATAAATCCATTCCGTTTTTGAATTTAAGCCCGGATTGGGCGGCGAGCCCAAAATATCACCCGCTATTGCAGCGGCTCCTGCAAACGAAACTCCGCCACCGGATCTTCCACTTCGGCTTTCCGTTTATCCTGCCATAAATTCATGCGTGCCCGCAGTGAGCCGTTGAGATCCTGATGCACCTGTCTGGTGGCTTCGGATTCGGGATTCAGTTCGAGAGCAAACTCAATAAACTTGCTGGCGGTGTAACGGTTTTTCTTTGTGCCGGTGCCTGTCAGCCACGCCATGCCCAGCGTGTAGGCGGCTTCGGCGCGATCGGGATGCGCAGGATTATGCAGAATTTCGGGTAACCACTGGCCGGTGGCGAGACGTTTTTCCGCTTCTGTGCCGTTATCCAGCGCACAGCTGGCGCGGAAGTAGGCGGCGGAAAGATGTCCGGCGTCGGCGGCGCGCTGATACCAATGCATGGCCTGCTCGTAATCCGGCTCTGCGCCAAGGCCTTCCCGCAGGGCGTTGGCACAGGTAAACATGGCGGGCACCAGCCCGGAGCGTGCGGCGCTGAGCACGCAATCCATCGCGTTGCTGTCGTTGTGATATTGCTCCGGCACATCCTGATGCCAGCCGTTGCGGTAGAAAAAGTACAGTTCGTAGCAGTGAATGGCGCTGCCGTGACGGGCCATTTCGGTCATCAGGAAATGCGCGGCGTCCAGATCGTCGTTGATCGCCATGTCGTGCGCCAGTGTGACCAGATCTTTCACCGGCTGTTCGTCACCGGATTGCTGCATCATAGACCAGGCGTGTTCCA
The DNA here is from genome assembly GCF_011065485.1 of Rahnella contaminans. Lineage (NCBI taxonomy): Bacteria > Pseudomonadati > Pseudomonadota > Gammaproteobacteria > Enterobacterales > Yersiniaceae > Rahnella > Rahnella contaminans. Next base: position 1,594,885 of record NZ_JAADJS010000001.1, on the reverse strand, counting down.
TTAATCCGCTGCTCAGCTCTGGTCTGGCGGGCAATCCGTACAAACCATATTGCAACGCGGCAGCGGCAAAGCTGACCAGCACCGGATCGGTGGCCTGACTCAGCGCACGGGTCAGCAAGTGCGTCAGAACCGGCAATCCTTCCTGATGGCCATTCGCCAGCACCGCGCGGGAAATAAAGAGCGCGGCAAAATGACCGGGCATCGCCTGCGGGGAAACCGCGAAGAGATCCTGATAAACCGCCAGCCCCGCCTGATCGTCATCCTTCCAGTACGCCATGCAGATCCCGGCCAGATCCAGCAAACGGACGCGGGTGGCGGGCTCCAGTGGTTGTGCAAGTAAACCAGCCAGTTGTTGTTGTAATTGCGCGGCTCGCGGGGATTCCCGGTCCGCGATTTCGCCGGATAAGGCATCGCACAGCGCATTTGCGCGGAACTGGTTGCGCTCATTGTCACTGAATTCCGCGCAGAGCGGGCCGTCGATGATCAGCATCTGCTGCTCATCGCTGCCGCCCCAGAATGCGGAATGGAATAAAAGGTAGGATTCCATCGTGCCGACGTCCGCGTGGCGTACCGACATCGCCATGCGCAGCCAGTAACTGAGCGCTTCGTCGTCCGCTTTGCGGGTTTGTTGCAGGGCGGCAGGCAATGACTGCGGCCAGTGTGTCGCAGGTTCAAAACCCAGCGCATGGATGTGCGCGATACCCGCCTGCCAGATTTCGCTGCCCTGAATCGAGAACTTCTCATGCAGCGGTTTGGGGATTTCACCGGCGAATAAAGATTTAAGCCAGTACGGTTCACCGAAGCCGCCGCTGAGATTCATCATATGGCGGAAAGCGTGGGTCGGGCGGGAATGCAGCTCAATGGCTTTCAGGAAAGCCAGCACGGCGTAATCGCAGCAGAGCTGGGCACCAAGCCACTGGTGATCTTCAATGTCTTCTTCATTGGGTGCCTGACGGATCATCCAGGCATTTTCGTGCCAGACCATCCCCAGTAAAACATGCGCGTGATAGCTCTGCGGACATTGCTGCGCCCAGTCGCTGAGGATCTCCAGCGGATTCAGTGCCTGGAACTCCGTGCCGCCAAACAGCGTGGACGGATGCATTAATAATCCGTAATCGCTGTGGCTTTCGCCCTGATTCTGCCAGCTACGCATATGTGACAACAGCCACTCGTCGAGTTTGAGAAAACGGCGGGTTGCCAGAAGCATTCTGGCTTTGGAGATGTTATCTGGCTGGTCCTGTTGTGGCATGGGGTTCCCTGAACAGTTGAAAAATAAGATCTTGCGTGGCACCGGCAGTGTACCTGTCTCCCCTGAGGCGATCAGCGGGATTGGTCTGACTTTATCTATAGTAACGGATCTGAACCGTCGCTGACCAATAAACCCTCTCCACAATATCGATTAATAATAATCCGGAAATTCCTTAATAATTCCTAGGATTAGATATCAACTATTAATAAAATCGGGGTGTGAATAATGGAGAAACTGTGAGGTAATTATGGAGAAAAGTACTTGTTGTGCGCGATATAATTAAGTGATGAATGTCACATTAAGTTATTATTTCTTATAAAAATCAAAAAAAAACCGACCACTAAGGGTCGGCTGTTGTTTCCACAAGACGGGGAATGAGGGTAATAGAATAACAAATAATGATGATAGCGAGAGGGAGTATATATTATTAGGAGGAAGTTGCTTTATCACTTAGTGCGGTAAGTATCATGTGTATTCTATTGTTTTTATTGTAATTATTATTAAATTAGCTTTGCGTGCTTTATTTTAACAATTATCAGTGGCACTAAAAATGCTCAATTTTAATAAATTGTTACACCTTCTAATAAATAGGAAATGTCTTAACTAATTTCGTATCATTTTCTTTCTGGATTAATAGTAATTATATCCAGAGAATGGATTTGCCATGTCGGGCCAAAATTCATACAAGCGTTATGCAATATCTAAAGCAGTAAAAAAACGTGTACTTTACATTCAGTGGCACGGTCCGACACCTATCGAGGACAGAAAAATGAAACTCCGTGTTCTTTCACTCATGATCCCTGCGTTAGTGGTTGCAGGCTCAGCAAGTGCGGCAGAAGTTTATAATAAAGATGGTAATAAACTGGACCTTTACGGTTTAGTTGATGGTTTGCATTACTTTTCAAACAACGCGGGCAATGACGGCGATCAGAGCTACATCCGTCTGGGCTTCAAAGGCGAAACGCAGATTACCGACCAGCTGACCGGTTACGGCCAGTGGGAATATCAGGTTCAGGCCAACCAGGCCGAAAGCTCAGATGACGGTGACCGCGCCTTTACCCGTTACGGTTTTGCCGGTCTGAAATTTGGCGATATGGGTTCCTTCGACTACGGTCGTAACAATGGCGTCATGTATGACGTAGCCGCCTGGACCGACATGCAGCCAGAGTTCGATGGTTCCACCTACGGTGCTGACCAGTTCCTTTATCAGCGTACCAACGGCGTTGCGACTTACCGTAACGACAACTTCTTCGGGCTGGTGGATGGCCTGCACTTCGCTCTGCAATATCAGGGCAAAAATGACAGCGGTGGCGGCGAGCCTGGTACACGTGATGTGCTGACGCAGAACGGCGACGGTTACGGGATGTCCCTGAGCTACGATATTGGCGCGGGCGTCAGCGTGGCGGGTGCCTTCTTCAATTCTGACCGTACTGATGAGCAAAATACCGCTCCTGGCATCATGGGCGACGGTAAAAAAGCGGAAGGTTACACCGGCGGTCTGAAATATGACGCTAACAACGTTTATCTTGCAGCGATGTTTACTCAGGCTTACAACGCTTCCCGTTTCGGTTCTACCGATTCAGAAGCTTATGGTTATGCTAACCAGTCACAGGCCTTCGAAGCTTACGCAAGCTATCAGTTCGATTTCGGCCTGCGTCCGTTCGTCGCCTATAACCAAACGCGCGGTAAAGATTTAGGAACCGACCGTCTGGGCAACAACTACCAGGATCAGGATCTGGTGAAATTTGTCGACCTGGGTGCGACTTACTACTTCAACAAAAACATGTCGGCCTATGTTGACTACAAAATCAACCTGATCGACAGCAGCACCTTCACCGATAACGCCGGTATCAACACCGATGACGTTACCGCGGTAGGTCTGGTGTATCAGTTCTAAGCGTGCCTTTCTCAGACACAGAATAGCGCTTTGTTTTTGCAAGACTTGAGTACAAGCAGTCAAAAAAGCAGTAAAAGAACGCGGCCTCTGATGGCCGCGTTTTTTGTCACTGTAAGGCTACGATTCTCAGGCTGATTTCTGATGGATCAGATGAAGCGGGGGAGAAACGTCGAGTTCGATGTTCGGGTTTTGGCGAAATTCATGAGGCGTGATGTTAAAACGCTTACGGAACATGTAGGTAAAATGCGACTGCGAGCCAAACCCGAAATCCATCGCGATATCAAAAATCGGGGTTTCACTGCTGCTCAGCTGATAAACAGCGCTCGCCAGACGGCGTTCCCTGATGTACTTCCCCAGAGAAATACCTGTCGATTCTTTAAATAATTTTTGCATGTGCCAAAGCGAATAGCCTGAATACTCAGCCAGTTCTTCAAGATGGATGACGCGACCAAGATGGCCTTCAATCCATTTGCTGAGTGCGCAGACGATAGCGATATGAATGTCTTGAGCCATAACCAGTCTGTATTAAGGTTGAATACCGCTATTATACACGACTTCGCCATGATGGCGTGGCAGGTGTTGCTCAGTTGATGGCGGAGCAGACAACTTGCAGAAATGGCCCGGTGGGCAGAACGACGCGCGTCGTCTGGCGGGCCATCATGTTAACGTAGCAGGATCCAGTGAATTAACCGCGCTATGCCATCGTCAACCACAACAATCCCGACGAGAATAAGAACGATCAAAATGACGAAGTTCTTACCGGTTGGCACAGTGATGTCTCCCTCGTGAACGCTGTTTACCAGGGGCCGCTACCCTGCATATTGAGGGCAATAACGCCCAGACAAACCGCGACAAAAACGATAAAAACGATAAGAAGCCGTTTCATTTTTTTCTGACAGAGCGCGCTGCTCTTCCTCCGCGTGGACTTCAACTGACAAAACATCCGCACGTTAACCGCTTCTTTCGGTGAGATCCAGCGTGTCAGCGTTTTTTCGCTATTTTTCTACGCTTCGTTTAACCATCAGTTGCCGGTCGACGCACCAGATCCGTTTTCTGACCGCCATTGATAACGGTCGTTGGCGGTGTTTCCGGCACCAGCGCATCCGGCGCAATGTTCATGTGGTTAAGAATTTCGCCCATGATATGTCCGAATATCGGGCCCGCTACCGAGCCACCGAAGTGTTTACCGGCCTGCGGGTTGTTGACCATCACCACCAGCGCCACGCGCGGATTACTGGCCGGTGCAACACCGGCGGTGTAGTTGATGTAACCGCCATCGTATTTGCCGCTGGCACCCATTTTTTCGGCAGTACCGGTTTTAATCGCTAAACGGTAGCCGGGCACCGCCGCACTGAGGCCGGAGCCGCCGGGCAGGGCGTCACTTTCCATCATATGAATGACCGTCCTGACCACATCGGCGGACATCACGCGGGTGCCCAGTACCGGAGGCGTAACCTTGGTTATCGACAGCGGACGGTAAATGCCTTCCGCGCCGATGGTGGCGTATTCACGGGCGATTTGCAGCGGCGTGACGCGCAGGCCGTAGCCGAAGGAGAACGTGGCGCGTTCGATGTCAGCCCAGCGGTCACGGTGCGCCGGGAAGTAACCGCTGCTTTCGCCGCCGATCCCTAAATCAGTGGCTTTACCCAGCCCGAACGACTGATAAAGCTGAACCAGCACGTTGGCAGGCATCGCAAGTGCAATGTGTGATACCGCGATGTCGCTGGATTTTTGCAAGATGCCGGTAATGGTCAGCGCTGGCCAGTGCCCAACGTCTTTAATCAGGTGACCGTTAACGGTGTACGGATGGGTATCGAGCACGGAATCCGGGCGAATCATACGGCGCGCCAGACCGGCCATGACCACCAGCGGTTTGACCGTCGAACCGGGTTCAAAACTGTCGCTGATGGCGACGTTACGCATGTCTTTAGGCTGAACGCCCGCGTAGTTATTCGGGTTGTAAGACGGGAAGGAGGCCATCCCCAAAATTTCACCGGTGCTCACGTCGACCAGCACGGCAGCGCCGGATTCTGCCTGGTTGAGCAATACGCCTTCACGCAGCCGCGAATACAACACGTACTGCATAAAGCTGTCGATACTCAGGTTAATGGTCGGCGGCTGTTGCGGTGCGACTTCTTTCAAAATCCCGATGACGTTGCCGTGGCGATCCTGGCGGTATTCGCGCATGCCGGGTTTGCCCTGCAACAAGGCATTGAAACCTTTTTCGATGCCGTTAAGGCCTTCGTTATCAGTACCGACCACGCCGACGAGGTTTGCTGCGGCTTCACTCATCGGATAATAGCGGCTGTCGTCGTTTTGGCTGGAGACACCGCCAAGGTGCAACTGGCCGATATCACCGGCAATCCCTTCTTCGATTTTTCGACCGAGATAAACGAAACGGCGCTGCGGATCACTGTTGATGGTTTGCTGTAATTGCGAAAGCGGGACATTCAGCGCAGAAGCCAGATATTGCCATTTCGGGCTGTTGAGGTCGCTGTGTAGTTCCAGAATACGGAACGGGTCAGCAATAATATCTTTTGACGCCACACTGAGCGCAAGAGGGTGCCCGTTGCGGTCGGCAATCGTGCCGCGCCCGGCGGGAATAATGCTGGAACGCAGTGAACGCGAATCCGCTTCTTTTTCCAGCATGGGCTGATTGAGCAGCTGTAAATAGCCTACGCGGCCCAGCAGAAGTGCCAGACAGCAGACAATGCCGAGACAGATCAGCGCAAAGCGCTTGGTGTAAAAATGAGGTTGGGCGCTGGATTTTCTTGGGCTCGGTGGCATGGCTGTTTCGCAAAGTCGTTGACGCGTTTGAAGCGAAAAGCGATGACGCGAAGGCAGTTAGCCGGATGAAATTAATCCAGACTGTGCCCGATAAAACGGCGGCTCATCGCTCTGAAAGATAATGAATTTATATAACGTTCACATCTTATATTAAGCGATAGCTATGGGTTGTTTAATTCAATTGCTCTTTGTAACCAAGTGCAACCGAGACGCCCCTTTTTACTCGACCGAAAGCCATTCGTCGGCTTCTTCAAACATTTCTTCCAGCATTTGGTTTAATTGCGAACGTTCCTGCTTGCTGGCTCCGTGCGTATTCAGCCCGTTGGCCTGCATCGGTTTCACTTTTACTTCAGCGTCAGGGAACATGCGGTGTACCCGCTTAACCAGTTCTGCCTCAATTTTTTCACTGGCATTTGGGATCCTTGAGACATTCCGTTTGTCAAAAATCAGTTCGACCCGCATAGCTTTCCTCGTTTTCTGGCTGGGGGAGAAAAATAACTGTTGAAATATACAGTGTTATCTTTGCGGGTCCAAGCAATTTTTAGCGTAGTTTCTGGATGATGCCCAGACTGTCCAGCCGTTCACGGTTATGGGCGCGTCGTAAATCCAGTTCCGGGCCCGCCGGGACAATTCCGGTCGGGTTCAGCCACAGAATTCCGTAATAGCCTTGTTTGATGTGCGCCAGATTGACGGTGTCACTGATCCCCGGCCACTGATAGAGTTCACGCAAATAATTTGAAAGATTAGGATAGTCTTCAATACGGCGGATATTGCATTTGAAAGCGCCGTGATATGCGCTGTCGAACCGCACCAGCGTAACGAACAAACGCCAGTCGGCTTCTGTGAGGTACTCCCCGGCGATATAACGGTGGCTGTCTAAATGGGCTTCCAGCATATCAAGTGTGCTGAAAAGCCGGGTGACGGCCACGTCGTAGCTTTCCTGCGTTTTCGCAAAGCCGGTTTTGTACACGCCGTTATTGACGTCGTGATAAATAATTTCGTTCCAGCGGTCGATTCCCTCGCGCAGCGGGGCAGGGTAGAAATCATCCTGATTGCCGTTGAGGGCGTCGAAAGTGTGGTTAAGGATGCGGATGATGTCGGCTGATTCGTTGTTCACGATGCGACCTGCCTGGCGATCCCACAAAACGGGTACAGAAACTTTGCCGGTGTAATGTGCATCGCTGGCGGTATACAGCTCATGAACGTGGCGGATGGCCGGGATTTTATCTCCGGCATCCTGAGGCTCGTCGAACGTCCAGCCATTTTCGCCAATGACCGGTTGTGCGATGGAAACGGAAATAAACTTTTCCAGCCCTTTCAGATGACGGAATATCAGGGTTCGCGAAGCCCACGGGCAAAGATAAGAAACGAAAAGCTGATAACGGCCTGCCTGCGGCTCGATGTGTGTTTCACGAAACGCGGTTTCCTCGCGATGAAAGGCGCCGTTTTTAATTTCTTCTTTAGCGACGTCGCCGCTTACCCATTTTCCGTTGACCAGTCCCGACACGATGGCTGTACTCCGATAACGTTATTATTGTTGATGAACTTACCGTAGCGGTTTTGTATGAGTTCATAAACGACATAATTTTCAAAAAGAAGGTCAAATAAACTGAAGGGGATTTTGACGGGAAGCGGAAGGGATGATTCCATAAAAAAACCAACCGGTTAAGGTTGGTTTTTCAGGTGTCCTGCAAAACGATTAATTGGCCAGGAAGCGTTTTTCGTCGGTCAGAACCTGTAATAGCAGGCCAAGTTCCGGCTTCTGATCTTTAATCCGTTTACCGTTATTATCGAAGGCGCGGTAATCCCCGTCGCTTTCCAGCTCAAGCGTCTGGTCTGGCGTGGTGATCACCAGCGTTCCGTCGTCGCTGGTCGTGACCCAGTTGTGACGGCGTTTCGCGGCAAACAAATCCTCGCCCTGCGAATAATCTGCCGGTGACGTGGTGACGTGAAGCAGACGCTGCATCAGCGTGGTCATTACATCCGCGTGATCGGTAAGCTTGCTGATACTCTGAGCCGGTGTGCCCGGCCAGTGGATAATCAGCGGAACCTGCAACTGGCGGCGGTTCATCGCGTTACCCGAACCCCAGGTGCCGTTCTCGTTAAACTCGATACCGTGCGAAGCGGTAATCACCACCACGGTTTTATCCAGATCGCCGCGATCTTTCAGCGATTGCAGCATGACCGCAATTTGCTGATCAACGCTTTGCGCGCCGTGCTGATAGCGATGAATAAACGTATTTCCGACCGGTACGCTGTCGCCGTCCTGACGCAATGAGCTGCTGATGCCATTCAGGTTGACGTACGAGAACCACGGACCGTTGCCGCGCACATTCAGCCATTGCTGCCACTGAGAAACGGTTTGTGCATCCGACTGTTTTACAGGCGCAGGCAGGGTGAAATCGGTCAGCAGAGCCTGACGGTACAGCGGGCTGTCAAAGCCGTCCGAAGCAAACAGACCAAATTCGTAACCTTGTTGCTCCAGCGATGTCACCAGCGCAGAAGGTTTACGTGCGGCCAGAATGCCCTGCATATAGGTCGGCGAAATTCCGTAGAACAGGCCAAACTGGCCGGTGTCATTACGGTTGCCGGAGCTGAAATGCTGGTCAAAACGAATATTGTGCTTGGCGAAATCGGCCAGCGCAGGCATGTCCTGATCGAGCGTCGCTTCATGCACGCCGTCCAGCACGACCATCAGCAGGTTATATTTCGAGCCGGTTTTGGCGAAACTGATGCTGTTAAGCGGATATTCCACCGCCAGCGCTTCCGGATTCCCTTGCTCAATCAGTCGCTTCTGGTATTCCTCGGCATTCAGCAGACCGTGTTTTTCGAGGAATTTACGCGCCGTCATCGGATACGACAGCGGAAGATTCGCGCGCTGCATGGTAATCGGACGATAGAAATTTGCATCCGCCCAGATGTACATCAGGTGCGACGCAAAGAAGCTCACGATAAACAGCACAACGATTGGCTTGGCGAAATTACGGCGGTTCAGGCTGCGCAGCTTTTGCCACGCCCAGGTGCCGAATAACATTTCGAGCAGGAAAATAACCGGCACGGCAATAAACATCAGCTGCCAGTCGCGCGCCATTTCGCCCTGACCCGGGTTAACGACCAGTTCCCAGACCACCGGATTAATATGCAGGTGGAAGCGGGTAAACACTTCGGTGTCGACCAGAATCAGCGTCAGCCCGGCGGTTGCCAGTATCGCGGATAAGAATCGCAACAACCGTTGCGACATCACCACGAACGTCAGCGGGAAAATAATCAGTAAGTAGGCGGCAAAACCGATAAAGCTGAAATGCCCAAGCCAACTGACCAGCGCGTAAATACGCCCTTCCAGAGAGGAAGGCCAGTCAGAAACAAACAGGTAGCGGCTGCCTAGCCCAAGAATCAACAGGATATTGAAGAGGGCGAACCAGTGGCCCCAGCTGATCATCTGGGAAACTTTTTCGCGATAGCGCTGACTATTTGTCACCATGAGAGGGTCTGGGCAATGAGTGAATTAATGGGCTTTATCTTCTCTTATCGACGCTTGCAAAGCTTTAGCAAAAGATTGGGACAATGCTTTGCGTTGTGCAGGAGCGACGCTGGTGTTAATAAGGTTTGTCACCATATTGCCCAGGACCATCAAAGAAAGGTCGGTCGGGGCGCGGTGTTTTTCCAGAACAGTTGCCAGCTCGGAAAGGATCTGTTCAACGTGTTCGTCACTGTAACGGGATGATTGTGCCATAGAGTAATGTGCTTCTTGATCTGACAAAGTCCAATATCTTAGCCGATCACGCCACCACTTTCCGCATTTTTATAACGGGGGGCGTGTCGGGGTCGTGATCGTATCTGTGAATCAGTATTTCAGGGGCTGGAACAGGTTGCGGCTTTAGCGCTTCGGTGTTTGAATACGCCCCGCAGGCAGACCCTTCTTACACGGCTGCAATTCTTACAGGAGAAAGTCCCCATGAGTCTGGATATTGAGCAGATCGCTCTGCACCAGTTGAATAAACGTGATGAGCAAACGCTGGATGTTGTGCTGCGCGATACGCTTTTGACCCCGAATGCCGCCGTTGATGAAATGATGGCTGAACTGCACCGTGTTTACAGCGCGAAAAGCAAAGCCTATGGCCTGTTCAACGAAGACAGCGAACTGTCAGCGGCGCTGCGCAGTTGCCGTAAAGGGGACGACGATTTCCTGTCATTCAGCCGTGCCGCGACCGGACGTCTTCGTGATGAGCTGGCAAAATACCCGTTCGCAGAAGGCGGCGTGGTGCTGTTTTGTCATTACCGTTTCCTGGCCGTGGAGTATTTGCTGGTTGCGGTGCTTAACAGCCGCAGCAGCATGCGCGTCAACGAACAGCTCGACGTCAGCAGCATCCATTATCTGGATATCAATCACGCCGATATCGTGGCGCGTATTGATCTGACCGAATGGGAAACCAATCCTGAATCTTCCCGCTACCTGACGTTTCTGAAAGGCCGCGTCGGGCGCAAAGTTTCTGACTTCTTCATGGATTTCCTGGGCGCTTCTGAAGGCCTGGATACCAAAGCGCAAAACCGCGGTTTGTTGCAGGCGGTAGATGATTTCTGTACTGAAGCGCAGCTCGATAAAAACGAGCGCCAGAACTATCGTCAGCAGGTGTACACCTACTGCAACGAGCAGTTGCAGGCCGGCGAAGAAATTGCGCTGGATGATTTATCCGAAGAGCTGCCGCCGTGGAATGACAAGAAATTCAAAGAATTCACGCAGGAACAAGGTTATCAGCTGGAAGAAACGTTCCCGGCCGATCGCAGCACGCTTCGCCAGCTGACCAAATTTGCCGGCAGCGGCGGTGGCCTGAGTATTAACTTCGATGCGATGTTAATGGGCGAACGTATTTTCTGGGATCCGGCGACCGATACGCTGACTATTAAAGGCACGCCGCCGAACCTGCGGGATCAATTGCAGCGTAAGGCCGGCAAATAAAACCTGGATCGCAGCCAATAAAAAACACCGCCGGGGCGGTGTTTTTTATTTGTTCTCGCACGGCGTCCCGATGCGCAACAACTCAGTTAGCGATTAAACGCGAACGAAGTCGATGTGAGCCAGTTTTGGCTTGAACGGGTGACGCTGTACAGCCTGAACTTTAACTTTGGTTTCTTTACCGTCGATAACCAGAGTAATAGCTTCAGAGTAGAACTCCGCTTTAACTTCCATGTTCTTAACAGAATCATGGTCCAGTTTGATAGAAACCGGAGCAGCTGAGCCACCGTAAACGATAGCTGGGAATTTGTTTTCTGTACGCAGGCGGCGGCTCGCACCTTTGCCCTGCTCGTCCTGTGGACGTACTTCTACATTGATAGTGAACATGTATGTTTCTCTATATATAAAAAAGTTTGCCCCGCCACCTGCGACCGAGTGACGAGTTGAGTACTACAAGCTTCCACACAAGGCGAAAGCGGGCGGTATGATACCGGAGCAGGGCAGTTGCAGCAATATAAATAGCCGGTTTCAGGTTATTTACTCACCCGCGCAGCTCATTGGCGCGCCGGTAACGCCCTTCATAATCGAACATTTTCTCGCGCACCTGCCAGAACTGGCCTTTCATCCGCGCGACAACAAAATCCGGATGACGCAGTAAAACCTGCTGCGCCACGATATCGGCGGCGGACTTCCATTCCAGCGGCACGCCCGGTGCGCGCTGATGCGGACGCAGGAAATTATGCAAAAAAGCCATCCGCTGGGCGGGCGTTTGCAGGCGGAAACGCTCGGAAACGTCCGCGCCATCCTCATCGTAATAGGTGATTTTCAGCCATTCGCCTTTGTCGTCGCGCCCGTGTTCAAGGTTCATGCCGCCGCAGCGTAAGACCAGCGCATCTTTCAGGCGCAGCGCGGCTTTCAGCATATCGTCCGGGTCGACCAGAATTTCCTGACACTGATGACAGCGCCGCGCCGCAATATCGTTTTCCGCGCCGCAGTGCGGGCAGCTTTTGAAGCGGAAACGGAAATCACACTGCTCGCGGTTGCCGTCGTCATCTTCCAGCACGCCCTGACAGCGGCGGCCAAAATGTTCTATAACCGTGCCGTCTTCGGTGGTTTTGCCCCAGAAGATATTGGCGAAACCGCAGGCCGGGCAGAAAACCTGCACCGGTTTGTTGTCGCCTGCCGGTTTGTGACTGCCCACTTCCGGCGTAAACAGGTCATGCGGATTTCCGGCGTAATCGAGGATCAGGCAATCCGTTTTGCCCGGCGACAGACGCAGCCCGCGCCCGACAATCTGCTGATAAAGGCTGACGGATTCGGTCGGCCGCAAAATGGCAATCAGATCCACATGCGGCGCGTCAAAGCCGGTGGTCAGCACCGAGACGTTCACCAGGTAGCGCAGTTCCTGCTGCTTAAAGGCGGTGATCAGCCGGTCGCGTTCGACGGCGTGGGTTTGCGCGCTGATCAGCGCCGCTTCGCCTTTGGGCAGCAAACCGAAAATTTCACCGGCGTGTTCCACCGTTGAGGCAAAAATCATCACACCTTTGCGGTCGTGCGCGAACTCAACAATCTGGCTGATGATGTGCGGCGTGATGCGTTTTTGCTGACGCAACTCATCGTTAAGATCCGCCTCGCTGAACAGCCCGTTGCTGTTGGCCTGCAACCGGCTGAAATCGTAGCTGACGACCGGCATATCGAGCCGTTCCGGCGGCACCAGAAAGCCGTTTTTAATCATGTAACGCAGTGGCAGTTCGTAAATACAATCGCGGAACAGGCTGTTGGAATCGCCGCGCACAATGCCCTGATGGTGATACTGATAAATCCAGCCTTTGCCCAGACGATAGGGCGTTGCCGTCAGCCCGAGCAGCCGCAGACGCGGGTTTTGCGCTTTAAGATGGCCGATAATTTGCTGGTACTGGCTATTATCGTCGTCGGAAATTCGGTGGCACTCGTCGACAATCAGCAGGGAAAACTCACCGCTGAATTCTGCCAGATTGGGCGCAACGGACTGCACGCTGCCGAACACCACTTTACCGCTGCTTTGTTTGAGATTCAGGCCCGCCGCGAAGATATCCGCTTCCAGCCCGTAAGAAAGATATTTGCTGTGATTCTGCGCGACCAGTTCTTTGACGTGCGCCAGAACCAGCACGCGCCCGCGCGCCACCCTTGCCAGCTCGGCAATCACCAGGCTTTTTCCGGCACCGGTAGGCAATACGATCACCGCCGGTTCATCGTGCTGGCGGAAATGACGCAGCGTAGCGTCAACGGCTTCCTGCTGATAGGGACGAAGGGTAAAAGCGGTCACGGGGAGAATCACCTCAGACTGACTTATTAAAAAAGTTTGTTATTAATGATCACTGTTAATAACTACAGTGGTGAAGTATGCCAAGAAATCCTCTTCATGGCGATCTGCAATCAAATCACCTGCCGTGAATGTTTAGCCTGCTTATTTTTCCTCTTCCTCCTAGGATGCGCCGCCAAGCACAGCTATACTCTTCCGCTCAATGCGGCAGTGAATCTGCCCCCTCGAAGTAATAATCACTCGTTGCAGCTATACGAACTGAAAGTATTACGAATCGAACAACCCTGAACCCTGTCAGTTGCCCTGTTGCAGCGGCGGGGTCTTGTGTTTTATCAGTAACGCGATCACTCAGATCGCCATGAAGGCAAGACTATCCAATGCGTCTGGACAAGTTTCTATCTCAGCAATTAGGTGTAAGCCGTGCGCTCGTTTTACGTGAGCTGCGCAACAAACGTGTCACCGTTGACGGCGAAATCGTCAAAACCGGCTCGATGAAAATCAGCGCTGAACAGCGCGTCGAGTTCGACGGCAATGTGCTGGATCTCATCACCGGCCCGCGTTATTTCATGCTTAACAAGCCGCAGGGTTACGTGTGTTCCACCGATGATCCGGATCATCCGACCGTTCTGTACTTCCTCGAAGAGCCGGTGGCGTACAAGCTTCATGCCGCAGGGCGTCTGGATATCGATACCACCGGTCTGGTGTTGATGACCGACGACGGCCAGTGGTCGCACCGCATCACTTCGCCGCGCCATCATTGCGAGAAAACCTATCTGGTTACGCTCGAAAATCCGCTGGCTGACGACACCGCCGCGCAGTTTGAAGCGGGCGTACAGCTGCACAATGAAGATTCCCTGACCAAACCGGCCAAACTCGAGCAAATCGAAGAGAATCTTGTGCGTCTGACCATCAGCGAAGGCCGTTACCATCAGGTGAAACGTATGTTTGCGGCAGTCGGTAACCGCGTGGTCGCGCTGCACCGTGAGCGGATCGGCGAAATCGTGATGGATGAAGATTTGGAACCGGGCCAGTACCGGCCTTTAACTGAGCAGGAAATTGCCAGCGTTGGCGTTCCCTCGCGATAGTTTTTCTGTTAACTGGAGCAGCTGAAAGTGCAAGAAAAACCGGTATCCCACATCGGACTGATTTTCATCCTGGGATTGATATCGATGCTGATGCCTTTGGCTATCGATATGTATCTGCCAAGCATGCCCGTTATCGCCGAGGAATATGGTGTGGCGGCGGGCAGCGTGCAAATGACGCTCAGCGCATATGTGCTGGGTTTTGCGATAGGGCAGCTGTTTTACGGACCGATGGCCGACAGCCTCGGGCGTAAGCCGGTTATCTTCTGGGGCGTGCTTATCTTTGCTGTGGCGGCCGGTGCCTGTGCGCTTGCGCAGTCCGTCGAACAGCTGGTGTGGATGCGTTTCTTGCACGGTTTAGCGGCGGCAGCGGCCAGTGTGGTCATTAACGCGCTGATGCGCGACATGTTTACCAAAGATGAATTCTCGCGAATGATGTCTTTTGTAGTGCTGGTGATGACCGTTGCGCCGCTGCTCGCACCGATGCTCGGAGGTCTGCTGATGGCGATTTTCAGCTGGCACGCGATTTTCTGGGCGATGGCGATTGCAGCGTTAATCGCCGCCACGCTGGTGGGCGTTTACATCAAGGAAACGCTGCCCAAAGAGCGGCGGCAAAAATTCCATCTGCGCACCACCGTTGGCAATTTCGTCTCCCTGTTCCGCCACAAGCGCGTATTGAGCTACATGCTGGCGAGTGGTTTCTCGTTCGCCGGAATGTTCTCTTTCCTCAGCGCCGGACCGTTTGTTTACATTGAGCTCAATCACGTTTCGCCGCAGCATTTCGGTTTCTACTTTGCGCTGAACATCGTGGCGCTGGTGATCCTGACGCTGATTAACAGCCGCAACGTGCGCCGTGCGGGCGCGGTGAAAATGTTCCGGTTCGGCCTGTTTGTTCAGCTGACGATGGGCATCTGGCTGCTGGTGGTGTGCGCGTTCGGGCTGCCGTTCTGGGCGATGGTGATTGGCGTGGCGGGCTATGTGGGCGTGATTGCGATGGTGACCTCCAACGCGATGGCGGTCATCATGGATGACTTCCCGCACATGGCGGGCACCGCGGCCTCTCTGGCCGGAACGATTCGTTTTGGCACCGGTGCGGCAATGGGTTCCGTGCTTTCGCTGTTTACCGCTAAAAGCGCCTGGCCGATGGTCGGTTCGATGGCGTTTTGCGTCATTGCTGCCACGTTGCTGTATCTCTACGCCAGCCGTCCGGCGAAAGTCACGGCGCATGCGCTGGCCGACTAAGGTTTTTCGTTTTGCTGCTCTGCATCACTCAGGTCGGAAATGACCTGAGTGACATCGTCAAGATGCCCAATCTGCACTTCACTGGTCCGGTTCAGTTTACTTTTATCAAGTAATAAAAGGCTCTGCGCCGCGCGCCGGAGCAGGGCGATTTTGTATTCCGCATTGCTGTCGTTGGAATCCCAGATAGCGCCAGCGGCGTCCACCGCCTCGCAGGAAAACAGAAACAGATCGATTTCCAGCGTTTTCAGCTGTGAGAACAGCGCCGGATTTACGTAACAGTCGTATTTGCGCAGAAGCCGGCCGCCGGAGCTGATGAGCTGAATATTCTGGCGTTTGGACAGTTCCCGGCACACGCGGGCGCTGTTGGTAAACACGGTGATGCCGATATCCGGCAACTGCCGCGCCAGCGACCAGCAGGTCGAGCTGGCATCGAGCGCAATCACCATTCCTTCATCAATCCACGACAGCGCCTGCCGGGCAATGTCCGCTTTCCGGCTCTGATGGCTTTTTTGCCGGACGCGGAAAGAATCCCCGCTGTCCTGCGTTTCCCGTTTAACGATCTTCGCCCAGCCGTGGCGGCGGATCAGCTGGCCCTGCGTTTGTAATTCCTGCAAGTCGCGGCGGATGGTTTCCCTGCTGACCTGTAAATGGCTGGCCAGATTTTCCGTGCTCTGGCTGCCCGTTTCGCGGATCAGTTGCAGGATGGCCTGATGACGCACAGCTTTCATTTTTTATTTTTCTCCCGGCAATGACGGCAATCCCGATTGACCGTTTTTAACATTTTGCGCTGAAACGGACACGCCAATGCGTGGCGGTTTGCGCGAATCGTTCCCTGAATACGGGATAATCAGAAGCCAGTCACATTTTTACCGCCCGGTCACCGGTCAGCGCCGCCTGCGTTACAAAATAAAGTGACAGAAACCAACAATACGCAGACCAAAACCGACGGGGCAAACATGAAAAGAGAACAGCTGGCTGAACAAATTATAGAAACCTGCCTGCAAATGACGCGCATGGGGCTGAATCAGGGAACGTCCGGCAATGTCAGCGTGCGTTATGGCGACGGAATGCTGATTACGCCAACCGGGATCCCGTATGAGGAGCTGACGCCACGGCAGATCGTCGAGGTCAGCGAAGACGGCAGACACGATCCGGCCAAAACACCGTCCAGCGAATGGCGTTTCCATCAGGCCATTTATCGCGCACGACCCGACGCACAGGCCGTTGTTCACAACCACGCGGTACATTGCACGGCGGTTTCCATTCTTAACCGGCCCATTCCGGCCATTCATTACATGATTGCGGCGACCGGCAGTACGGTGATCCCGTGCGCGCCGTACGCGATTTTCGGGTCGCAGGCGTTGTCTGATCATACAGAAGCGGCGATCAGACAATCCAAAGCGATTCTTCTGCAACACCACGGAATGATTGCCTGCGGCAGTAATTTGCAGAAAGCGCTCTGGCTGGCGCAGGAAGTTGAAGTGCTGGCGAGGCTTTATCTGATGCTGCTGCCGGTGACGCCGGAAGTACCGGTTCTGTCGGATGAAGCGATGGAAGCGGTACTGAATAAATTCCATCACTACGGAATTATTACTCGGGAAGAAGCCTGAAGGCTGAAATAAAAATGCCCGTCAGAATATGGCGGGCATCAGGGGATCCAAAAGTAATCAGTTCACGCCCTGCGCTTCCATTTGCTGGAGTTTGCGGGCTTTTTTGGCGCGGGCATATTCATCCGCCATGGCCTTGGCTTTTGCCCCCGGGATCAGCGCCATATCGCACTCTTTCGGCAACAGTGTAGTCACCAGCGCGGCAATCAGCAGGGATGCGACCAGTGCATAAATCGCCGTGCTCTGACCGTACAGACTGACTAACACGCCGACCAGATACGGACCGCAGAAACCGCCCAGATTCCCCAGACCGTTAATCACACCGCGTGCGCTGCCTGCCACTTCCGGCGTGGTGACTTTGCCCGGAATGGTCCAGAAGGCGCTGGTCGCGGCTTGCAGGAAGAAACCGGCACCGACCAGAAAACCGTAGGCCGCCATAATATTGTGACCAAACGCCACGGATGCGGCCAGACAGGCGGCGAAACCGCACAACGGCAGGGCGATAAACATGCGGCGTTTGCCGGTTTTATCGGACAACACGGACATCGCCAGGATCCCCAGCATGGTGCCCACATAAGGGATAATCGCCAGCATGCCGACTGAACTCATGTCGCCGCCGGTGAGGTTTTTCAGGATAGTCGGCAGCCACAGCGTGTAGCCGTAAATCCCGGTCTGATAGAAGAAGTTAATGACAATCAGTTTGACGATAGATTTATTGCGAAAGACCTCTTTGAGCGGCGCGTTATTGACCGGTGCCAGCGCCCGCAGTGCTTCGCGTTCACGGTTTAATTCGGTGACCAGATAATCGCGTTCGCGCTCAGACAGCCATTTCGCTTCTTCCGGACGGTCGCTGATGGTGAACCACCAGAACAGCATCACCACGAAAGATAATGCCCCTTCGATGATGAACAACCAGCGCCAGTCGAGCGTATCCAGGATCAGGCCGGACAGCGGCGCGGTAATCATCCCGCCGAGCGGCGCGAACATCAGCACATACGCATTGGCGCGGCCACGTTCTTTATCCGGGAACCAGTTGCTGACCATCGTCAGCACCACCGGCAACATCCCGCCTTCCGCCACACCCAGCGCAAAACGCAGGAACAGCAGCTGATACTGGTTAGTGATAAAGCCGGTCAGAATGGAGATCACCGCCCATGCAATCAGCGAGCAGGCGATGAATTTACGGCCGCTGCCGTGTACCGCCAGGCTTCCGCCGGGCACCTGTAAAAACAGATACCCGATGAAGAAGATACCGGCAGCCAGACCGGCCATTGATGCGGTGATACCTAATTCGGCATCCATTCCGCCGGGCATGGCAAAACTAATATTGACCCTGTCCATGAAGGAAATAATACAGGCGATAAGTATTGGGGCTATTACACGTAACCAGCGGGCCTTAGGAATTTTATTATTCATCGTCTTTCCTCTGTGTGCTTGTATCCGGCGATGACCTAATAAAAGCATTTTGAGGAAAGTATTTCGTGACAGGTGTCACGTTGAATTATGTTAAGAAAAGGTGTTACCTGCAACGTGATCCTGCACCGTAGTTGGCATGCAGGATGACAGGAAGGAAATAGCAGAAAAGGGCACGTTAAATCGTGCCGCCGAGGGAAATCCGGTAGTGCAAATCGACACGCTCAATGGTCGGCAGTTTTTTGATTTTTTTGAGCAATATTTCGGCGACAACCTTGCCCATTTCAAAGCGCGGAGTAATAACGCTGGCCAGCAACGGCGTGGTCGCCAGCCCGATATCCAGCCCGTGAAAACCTGAAATCGCCATGTCCTGCGGGACGCGGATGCCCAGTTTCAGACATTCCTGTAACACGCCGACGGCAATATCGTCGTTGGTACACAAAATTGCATTGGTGTGCGGATACAGCTGGCGCGCCATCGATAACATTCCGGCGCCGATAGACACCGATGAAACCTTATTCGGGGTGATATGCACCGGCGTCAGCCCGCGTTCAGTCATTGCCCGGCTGTAGCCCTGATAGCGTTTCTGGTCACGCGCGTCTGACATCGAACCGAAATACACCGCATGCTCCTTGCCGCTGGCGAGCAGCGTATTCGCCATGTCATATCCGGCTTGCTGATTATCAAAACCTACCGCAATACGGCCATTCTGATCGTCGAGATCCATCACCTGAGCGACAGGAATTTCAGCCGCATTCAGATACTTATCGGCTTTGAGCGTATGCACGGAATCCGTGAGGATCAGCCCTGCCAGCTGATAACCGAGCAGATTGATAATGTGCTCTTCTTCGCGGTCCTTGCTGTAATCATAATTCACCACCAGCGTCTGGTAGCCCTGCGCGGACGTCACGGACTCAATACCGGCCAGCAAATCGGAGAAAATCTGATTGTTAAAAGAGGGCACCAGAATGCCGATGCGCGGCGCTTTGGCCGGTCCGCGGGCTTCTTCCAGCGGATAACCGACTTCTTCCATGACTTTGGTGATGCGTTCGCGGGTTTCAGGAGAGACTTTTTCCGGCGTGCGCAGAAAACGGCTGACCGTCATCTTGGTAACATCCGCCAGTTGGGCGATGTCCTGTAATGTCACGCGCTGGTTTCTCATGCGGGTTTCCCTGATTATTTCCCAAAATATACCCGATTATTGAAACAGAAAGCGCCGGAGATTGTTATCAAAATGATGATGATCACATCGGGAGTAACAGGGTTTTTTAACATCCTCCAAGGTGATCTGCATCACAGTTTGGCCGCCGGTAAACCGTTGTAGTGGGGCTAACTTTTCATAAGCAGCTTTTTAATAAGGCCAACGTCATGACAAATCTCTTCTCCCTGGATAATAAAAAGATTCTGGTCACCGGTTCTACGCGCGGTCTGGGTTTCCTGCTGGCGAAAGGGCTGGCGCAGCACGGGGCGGAAATTATCGTCAACGGCACGCAGCAGGAATCGACACAAAAGGCCGCTGAAGCGCTGCGTGCGGAAGGGTTTATCGCACACGCTGTGTCATTTGATGTCACGAACAGCCAGGCAGTGAATCAGGCGATTGACCATATCGAAAAGGCCATTGGCCCGATTGATGTGCTGGTGAATAACGCGGGGATCCAGCGTCGCCACAAATTTACCGATTTCCCGGAAAAAGACTGGGACGACGTGATTGCGGTGAATCAGAAGTCTGTTTTCCTGGTGTCGCAGGCAGTTGCGCGTTACATGATCCAGCGTGAGCGCGGCAAGATCATCAATATCGGTTCGATGCAAAGTGAGCTGGGCCGCGACACCATTACGCCGTACGCTGCCTCCAAAGGTGCGGTGAAAATGCTGACGCGCGGGATGTGCGTCGAACTGGCGCGCTACAATATTCAGGTGAACGGCATTGCGCCGGGCTATTTCAAAACCGACATGACGCAGGCGCTGGTCGATAACAAAGAGTTTTCCGAATGGCTGTGCAAACGCACGCCAGCCGCGCGCTGGGGCAACCCGGAAGAGCTGGTCGGCGGTGCGGTTTATCTGTCATCCAGGGCGTCAGATTTCGTGAATGGTCATTTACTCTTTATCGATGGCGGCATGCTGGCCGCCGTTTAGTATAGGAAAATTATGAGCAAAATCGCACTGGTCACCGGCGGTGGCAGCGGTATCGGGCTGAGCGCTGCGAAATCGCTGGCGGGTATTGGGTTTACGGTCATTCTGGCGGGGCGCAATACGGAAAAACTGGCGCAGGCCGTGGCACAGTTTGCACCGGGACAAGCGGTGGCGCGTCAGCTGGATGTCACCAGCCCGCAGTCGGTCGCCGCGCTGTTTGCAGATATTCAGGAAACCTTCGGGCGGCTGGATTTATTGTTTAATAACGCCGGGAATAACGTGAAAGATGTGCCCATTGATGAGCTTGCGGTGGAAGACTGGCTTTCGGTGATCAACACTAATCTGACCGGCGCATTTTTGTGTACGCAGGCGGCGGTCAAACTGATGAAACAGCAGTCTCCGCAGGGTGGCCGCATTATCAATAACGGCTCTGTTTCGGCGCTGTCGCCGCGTCCGAATTCCGCGCCATATACCGCCAGCAAACACGCCATTACCGGGCTGACCAAATCCACGGCACTTGATGGCCGCGCATTCAATATTGCGTGCGGACAGATTGACGTCGGCAACGCCGCAACGGATATGGGCAATAAAGCGCTGGCAGGCAGGATGCAGGCCGACGGGCATATTGCCGAAGAGCCGGTCATTGCGGTGGAGCGCGTCGGTGAAGCCGTGGCTTTTATGGCCGGATTGCCGCCGGGCACCAACGTTCTGACCATGACGGTGATGGCCAGCGCGATGCCGCTGGTCGGACGGGGGTAACGCTTTTCGCATTCAAAAAAAACGGCCCGAATCGGGCCGTTTTGCATTTCATCTTTCGTGATTATGCTTTTCTGACTTTACGCTTTCTGCCGAGCCAGAAAATCAGCACCAGCAGAATGATCACGCCGATGATCATCGCCGGCGCCATGAAAGGTTGCAGTTTTGCCAGAAGTGTCACCGGGCCGCCTGCGCGTAATACCGCCACATCCTGCACGCTGACCTGAACGCCTGCGTTGCCGTAGTTTTTCAACACATAGTTGGAGATATCCGCAATCTGCTGATCGTCGAGCTGACCGACGTACGAACCCACGCCAAATTTTGGCATCAGAACATGATGGTCGCCCACCTGGCGATCGACGCCGTAAAGAATGGCGGAAATCAGGTTAGACGCATTTCCGAGGCCGGTCGCGGTGTTGTTAAACAGCGACGGATACGCCTGATTTTTGCTGCCTGAGCCGTCCGGCTGGTGGCAGCTGGCGCAATACCCGCTGAACAATGCCGCGCCGTTGTCGATGGTTTTATTCGCGTTAAACGGATGTGCGCCGCGCAGGCCGTCTTCCACATTTACCGGCTTACCGAAGGTGTCTGCCGCCTGTGTATCGCGCGGATCGCGAACCGGCGTGCTGTTTTTCAGGTAGTAGGCAATTGCGTTCAGATCGGTGTCAGACATGTATTGCAGACTGTTTTGCACCGCCTCCGCCATACCGCCCGCGGCCTGATTTTTCCCGGCGGTCCGGCCTGTTTTCAGGTATTCCACCAGCTGAGCCTGCGACCAGTTGCCAATGCCGCTGACCGGATCAGAACTGATGTTCGGCGCGTACCACGGGCCGACCATGCCGCCCGCCAGCGGTTTATCCGTCACCGAACCCATCATCAGATTACGCGGCGTATGGCACGTGTCGCAGTGTCCGGCACCGTTCACCAGATACGCACCCCGGTTCCATTGCTCACTTTTGGTCGGATCCGGCTTAAACGGCGTGCTGTCGAGATACATCAGATTCCAGCCCGCCATCGCAATACGCATGTTAAACGGGAACGGCAGGGCAGTTTCAGTATTCGGCTGTTCGACCGGTTTCACACCTTGCTGGAAATAAACATACAGCGCGTGCATATCGGCATCGCTCATATGGCTGTAAGAGGTGTACGGCATGGCCGGATACAGATTTGCACCGTCCGGACGCACACCTTCGCGCACAGCGCGGGTGAACTGTTCTTCGGTGTAATTCCCGATACCAAACTGCTTCGACGGCGTGATGTTGGTGGTGTAAATCGTGCCCATCGGCGAATGGATTTCATATCCGCCCGCGAACGGCTTTCCACCCTCAGGTGCCGTATGACAAGCCTGACAGTCTGCGGCCGTCGCGACTTCCTGGCCCTGGCGGACGAGTTCTGCCTCGTTGTCCTGTGCAACGGCAAAACCGCTCAGGGACGCAGTTAACAGGCAGGCGGTGAGAAGTTTTTTCATGCTGCACCTGCCAGTTTTTTCGACATATCGTCTGCGGCTTTCAGCGCCAGCGCAGCCATGGTTAGCGTACTGTTCACTACGCTGGACGACGGGATTGCGCCGCCACCCGGTAACCACAGGTTGGCATGATCGTGAGTCCGGCAATCGCCGTTCACCACGGAATCCTTCGGATCGTTGCCCATAATCGTGCCACCCATGATGTGGTTGTTGGCGTTCAGGCTGGTGGTGATGTTGAATTCTTCCGCCATAAACAGCGAGCCGATGTGCTCAAGTTGTTTATGCGCCGCTTCCGCGCCTTTACGCACGTAATCGCCGACGTCGTAATGAATATCCGGGCAGGGTAAACCGTGCGGATCTTTACGGGTTTTGCTCAGCGTCAGGCGGTTATCCGGATCCGGCAACGGCTCCAGGCTGATGGACAAGTCCACGCCGAAGATAGAACGGCGGCGGATTTCTTCGTCCAGCTCCTGACCCACCAGCCCCATCTGCAACGCTTTGGACGTTGCCGGGATCACGCGGCTGATGTTGTTGAGGATCATTTTGTTGGCGGAATAATCTTTGCGGAAATCACCGTCGCGCGGGCCGACCAGACAGCTGCTTTGCGCCGGGCCACGGCCAATCCACAGCGGTTCTTTAGCGATGAACGTACAGTGGAAACCGGAGTGGTCCATCATGTTACGGCCCACGTGATCAGAGGAGTTGGCGATGCCGTTCGGGTTTTTGTCGTTGGCTGCCATCAGCAGCAGACGCGGAGTCTCGATGCCGTTACAAGCCAGCGCGAACACTTTGCCGGTCGCTTTGTGGGATTTTTTCTGATTATCCAGCCAGTGAACCGCCGTCACATTGTTATTTTCGTCGGTATCAATCTTGTAAACCACGGCCTCGGCCAGCACCACGGCGCCTTTGTTTTCGGCGCGTTCGACGTGTGCGATACCGTTGTACATCGCACCTATCGGGCAGATCGGCTGACAGTTATTATTGCCGCAACAGGTCGGGCGGCCATTCCACGGACGGGTGCTGCGTCCTTGCGGGATTGGCACCGAGCGGTAACCGTGCGGGTTCACAATCTCGGCAAAACGTGTATCGCCATAGCCGTAAGGAACCTGTTCCATCGGGTAAGGCTTGCTGCGTTCAGAAGGGGATTGCAGTTCAGGATCGTTCGGGCCTGCAACGCCGATTTCTTCTTCTGCGCGGCAGTAATAAGGTTCGAGCTCGTCATACGAAATCGGCCAGTCGCGGCCCACGCCGTACAGCGTTTTCATTTTGAAATCGTTCGGGACGTGACGCCAGCAGGACGCCGCCCAGTGCCAGGTCGTGCCGCCTACGGTGCGCAGATAGCCTTGTTTAAAGCTGCCCGCACTGGGTCCGGTCAGATGAACGTAGTTATTTTCCGGGAAATACAGCGGGGCCGGGGCATTTTCTGACTGCGGGTACAGTCCCTGGAAATCTGAACCTGCACGGTTTTCAAAAGGCATATTGCGCCAGTTTTCGACGGCCTGCGCACGTTCGATGCGTAAACCGGCTTCCAGCACCAGAACGGAATAACCTTCGCTGACCAGTTGATCGGCAATCATGCCGCCCACGACGCCGGAACCGACAACAATCACATCAGCAGACGCATCGCCGTCTGCGGTAAATACGGGTTTTTTCATCAGGCTTTGCTCACATCAGATTCAGAAATACGGGTAAAACGATCGGCGTTCATGGACTCAGGCATCGCGGCATCAGGCGGAGCGGCGGTGAAGTACAGCGGGCCGTTACCGCAGTAGGTCGGCACAATCAGACCGTCGCTCACCGGGCGATACATCAGCGCATCTTTATACGAAATCAAAATGGAATCGGTTCCATGTCCGACCGTGCCGGTATACCAGGCTGTGACGATGCTCGTCACCAGTTCGCCCAGACCGTTCTGCTGCGCGGCTTTCTGCAAATCTTTCGCAGCCTGCCCCGGTTTAACCAGTGCATGCAGTTTGCTGACCTGAGCCGGGAAGTCAGTCTGAGAGCGGAAGAAGGCATTGAAAATCTGGGCTGAAGTTCCTTCACTGATATTTTTATGCTCGGTGATGGCCTGTGATACCAGATAGAACTGGCCGAAGATGACCGGCGACTGCGTGGCTGTTTCTTTCTCCGCCTGGCTCAGGAAGGGAAAGCCGAGAAGGGTTGTTGCGACCATCGCGGAGGTCAGCCCTTTCAGCAGTTCGCGACGACTGAAACCGGTTCCATTTTCGGTGTTATTGCTTGCCATGATTGAAGGATCGTTTTCCATCTCATTTCTCGCTGGGATTGGGTGTGAGCTAAATAACTCAGGATTTGCTTATCTGATTCTTATTATATGTCGCTAATGTCGAGACTTATCAGCAGGTTGATGATGCCCTGTGGTCTCTGCGATAGGGTATACCAGTAATAACGATGCGGATGATAAGCCAAAGAAGAAGAAATTGTGCAAACAAATTGTGCGGATTTATTAACATTAGATCCAGATTTTAACGTATGATGCGACGCCGTAAATTTTGTAACCAACTGGTTCATTTCAAAATGAAATTAACACCATCAAGAGCGGTGTGAAAAGTCAGGATTGATTTTAACTGACTGATTTAATGCTTTTTATTGACGTTAATGAGAAGACTAATAACATTGATTTGTATATTAAATGTAAATAAAAATGCAATAATAAGTAGCGGCATTTGATTAAAATGGTTGTGAATCAAGACTAAAAAGGTTACAAATAAACCAAAATGAGATCTGCCTCTCAGATTCATCGGGAGCAGTCATAAAAATAGCTGGGTCTGTGAGCTTGCACTGGAATGACGTTAATTTAATGTTAATTATTTGAGCAAGAAGTGGGCAAAGCAAAGTCTGTCGGCTATAACTTAATCCGTGTAGTTGTAGCTATTTTGTAAAAATATCGTGTAGATGATTGGTTAACATCATTGTCTGGGGAACCACGTGAATAATATTCAACTTTCGGTAGTACATCGTTTGCCGCAAAGTTATCGCTGGTTGTCAGGTTTTGCCGGTATCAAAGTTGAACCGATTCCGCTGCCTGGTAACGATGAAGATAACAATCTGATCGGCCTGAAACTGCTCAGCCATGAGGGTGAATTCGCCTGGCAGGTGATGCATCAGTTATCTGATGCCTTAGAAGATATTCAGGTTAAAGCGGCGATTGTTGAAATCGACGGCGAACCGTGTTTATTCGTCCATCGTGAAGATGAAAGCGCGACCCTTTGCTGCCTGAAAAATATCGGCGCGGCGATCGCGGAATCTGTCACCGCACTTTATCCCTTCTGAAACGCCTGATAACAACGTCAGGCGGTTTGCTCCTGCGAATCGAACGCATCTGATGCACTCAGCAATTCACGGGTGTAAGCCTGCTGCGGCGCGGTAAAAATCTGCTCGCAATCTCCCTGTTCGACCACTTCCCCGTTCCTGAGCACCAAAAGCTGGTGACATAAAGACCGGACGACATGTAAATCATGGCTGATAAACAGATAAGTCAGGCCGTGGCGTTGCTGAAGTTCGCTCAGAATCGCCAGAATCTGCGCCTGTACCGATTTATCCAGAGACGATGTCGGTTCATCCAGAATCAGCATTTCAGGCTGTAAAATCAGGGCGCGGGCAATAGCAATACGCTGGCGCTGACCGCCGGAGAATTCAGTCGGATAACGGTGACGGCTCTGCGGATCCAGTCCGACTTCCTGCATCGCCCGTATCACTTCCTGTTCGCGCTCCTGCGCACTCACTTTCCGGTGAACCAGCAAACCTTCCGCAATAATCTGCTCCACGGTAAACCGCGGGTTCAGCGCTGAGAAAGGGTCCTGAAACACGACCTGTATCCGGCTACGGAAGGGCAGCATTTGCTTGCGCGAAAACGTGTGCAGCGGCTGGCCATCAAACCAGATTTCGCCCTGAGATTTCATCAGGCGTAAAAGCGCCAGCCCGGTCGTGCTCTTCCCTGAACCTGATTCACCCACTACGCCCAGACTTTCGCCGCGACGCAGCTGAAAGCTCACCTGATTAACGGCGTGTTTAACGCCGACGGTGCGGCGCAGCAGGCCGCGCCTGACGGGAAAGCCCACATCCAGGTTTTTCACGTCTAGCAAAACGGCAGGTTCACCTTTCAGCGGCTGCGGGCGCCCCTGCGGTTCGGCCTGTAAAAGGTGTTGCGTGTAAGGATGCTGAGGCTGGCTGAATAGCGTGGCGCGCGGCTGCTGCTCCACCAGACGCCCTTGTTGCATCACGGCAACGTTATCCGCCAGACGCCGCACGATGCGCAGGTTGTGGGTGATAAAAAGCATCGCCATGCCCATTTCCTGCTTAAGGTCGTCGAGCAGGGACAAAATCTGGGCCTGAACGGACACGTCCAGCGCCGTTGTCGGTTCATCGGCAATCAGCAGTTTTGGCTTTGTCAGCACCGCCATGGCGATCATGACACGCTGGCGTTCGCCGCCTGAAAGCTGATGCGGGAAATCCCGCAGACGGGAAGCCGCCTGGCGGATACCCACACGATCAAGGCAGCTTAGGATTTCGCTCCGCGCCGCATCACCCCGCAGGCCACGATGCAGCGTAAGCACCTCGGTGAGTTGCTTTTCAAGTGTATGCAGCGGATTGAGTGAAACCATCGGTTCCTGAAAAATCATCGAAATCTGGTTGCCACGGATCTGTCGCAGGGTCGAGCCATCGGCTTTGAGCAGCGACCGGCCTTCAAAGAGAATATCCCCTTGCGGATAGACGGCGACAGAAGGCAGCAGGCGCAGCACGGACAGCGCGGTCACACTTTTGCCAGAACCGGATTCTCCCACCAGCGCCAGCGTTTCGCCCGCATGAATATTCAGGGAAACATCGCTGACCACTTCACGCTGCTGATTTCCCTGACGGAAAGCCACGCTCAGGTTGCGGATTTGCAGTAAAGAGTCCGTCATCTCAGAGCGCCTCGCCGTGATGTGCAGAAGGGTTGAAGGCGTCACGGACCGCTTCACCGATGAAAATCAGCAAGGACAACAGGGACGCCAGCACGACAAATGCGCTGATGCCCAGCCACGGTGCCTGCAAATTATTTTTGCCTTCCATCAGTAATGTGCCCAGCGAAGGCGAACCCAGCGGCAATCCGAAACCGAGGAAATCCAGCGACGTCAGCGTGGTGATGGAACCGCAAAGAATAAACGGCAGATATGTCAGCGTGGCGACCATTGCATTGGGCAGCATATGACGCCACATGATGGCCCGGTCGCTGACGCCCATCGCCTGCGCGGCGCGGATGTAATCAAAATTACGGGTGCGCAGGAATTCGGCGCGCACGACGCTCACCAGCGTCATCCAGCCCGAAAGCACGGTAATCAGCAACAGCCACCAGAAGTTGGGCTGCACCACGCTGGCCAGAATAATGATCAGGAACAGCGTCGGAATGCTGGACCACACTTCGATAAAACGCTGCCCGAGCAGGTCGATAAGCCCGCCGTAATAACCCTGCGTGGCACCGGCAATAATGCCGATCACCGAGGTCAGGACGGTGAGGAAAATGCCGAAGAACAGCGAAATCCGTAAGCCATAAAGGATCTGCGCCAGCACGTCGTGCCCGTTGCTGTCGGTGCCCAGCCAGTTTTTCGCCGAAGGCGGGGAAGGGAAGGGCTGCGTGGTCGAGAAATTAATCGAGTTATAACTGCTGCGCACCGGTGCCCAGATGGCCCAGCCGTGATCTTCAAGCTGTTTGAGCACAAACGGATCCTGATAATCCGCCGGCGTTTCCAGCTCACCGCCAAACGTGGTTTCACTGTAATTCACCATAAAAGGCACATACCAGTGCCCCTGATAACGCGCCAGCAGCGGCTTGTCGTTGGCGAGAACGTCGGACAGCAGCACCAGAACCAGCAAAACCATAAAGATCCACAGGGACCAGAATCCTCGCCGGTTTTGGCAAAAACGTGCCCAGCGCGCCTGAGTGACTGTGCTGAGTTTGAAGAGTCTCACGGTCATCAGTGACGGCCCTCGAAGTCGATACGCGGATCAACCAGCGTGTAAGTGATGTCGCTGACGATATTGAGCAGTAATCCAATCAGCGTGAAAACGTAAAGCGTGCCAAAAATCACCGGGAAGTCGCGCTGGACGATGGCGTCATAGCCCAGCAATCCTAAGCCTTGCAGGGAAAACATGACTTCAATCAGCAGGGAACCGGTGAAAAACATGCTGATGAACGTGGCCGGGAAACCGGCAATCACCAGCAGCATGGCGTTGCGAAAGACATGGCGGTACAAGATCTGCTTTTCGTTCAGCCCTTTCGCCCGCGCGGTCACGACGTACTGTTTGCTCACTTCATCCATAAAGGAGTTCTTGGTCAGCATGGTCAGCGTCGCGAAACCGCCAATGACCGTCGCCAGCACCGGTAATGTGACATGCCAGAGATAGTCGGTGATTTTCCCGTACCACGGCAGCGTGTCGAAATTAGGCGACGTCAGGCCGCGCAGCGGGAACCAGTCGAGATAACTGCCGCCGGTAAACAGAACAATCAGCAGGATGGCAAACAAAAACGAAGGCACGGCGTAGCCGATGATAATAAAGGAGCTGCTCCAGGTATCAAACCGTGAACCGTTGCGCACCGCTTTGCGGATCCCCAGCGGAATCGACACCAGATAAATAATCAGCGTGCTCCACAAACCAATACTGACAGACACCGGCAACGCGCTTTTCACCAGCCCCATGACGGTTGAACCGCGAAACAGGCTGTCGCCAAAATCAAAGCGCACATAGCTGGAGAGCATTTCGAAATAGCGGACGTGCAGTGGTTTATCAAACCCAAAGCGATGGGTAATTTCTGCGATAACTTCAGGGTCCAGCCCGCGTGCACCGCGATACTGGCCTTCGCCAAACTGGGCCACGCCGGGTGACGCTTTTCCGTTACCGCTGTTACCGGCAGAATTCGGCAGCCCGCTGGATTGTCCCATTTCTATCGCCGCTATGGCCTGATCTACCGGGCCGCCGGGCGCAATCTGCACGATAAAAAAGTTGATTGTAATGATGGCCCAAAGCGTTGGGATCACCAGAAGCAGTCGTCTTAAGAGATAAGCGGCCACATTGTGCTCCTCAACGGCGTTGTGCAGGCAGACGCGCTGCACGGTTCATGTCATACCACCACGTATCCAGCTCCAGACCGTTGGCCGGAGCGATCGCAGGCATCGAGAATTTATCCCAATAGGCATAGCGTTCGTGATGGGTATACCACATCGGGATCATATACATATTCCAGGTCAGCACCCGGTCCAAAGCATGGCCGAGCGACAGCAGCGCGTCCGGTTTACCCTGGTTAGCGGCAATCTCATCGGTGAGTTTGTCGATGGCCGGATCGCTGACCCCCGGTTTGTTGTAGGTGGAATCCAGATATTTGGTGTTCCAGTAAATCTGTAAATCGCTGCTCGGGTAAGACATCGCCGGATAAACCGTCGGGATCATGTCGTAATCGCGCTGGCGCATGCGGCGGACAAACTGAGAATTGTCGACTTCACGAATCGACATTTTGATGCCCAGACGCTGCAAATTATGCTGGAACGGCAGGACATACTGCGAGTTACCGCCGCCGGGCAGCAGGAGTTCAAAGGTAAACGGCTTGCCGGTTTTGCTGTTGACCAGCACCTGATTTCTGACTTCCCAGCCGGCTTCTTTCAGCAGCCCCGTCGCCTTCAGCAGATTTGCCCGGTCATTACCGGTGCCGTCAGTGCGCGGCGGCTTATACAGCGTGCTGAACACTTCAGCCGGAATCTGATTCTTGAGCGGCCCGAGCCACGCAAGTTCTGCTACGTTCGGGTAATCTTTCGCGGCGTACTCCGTATTCTGGAAATAACTGTCAACGCGCTGATAGGCATCGAAGTAAAGTGCCCGGTTCATCCAGTCGAAATCAAAGGCCAGCGTCAGGGCTTCGCGCACCTTGCGGTCGGCAAACTGAGGGCGGTGAATGTTGAACGCCAGCCAGCGCGTATCCTGCGCCGCCTGATTTTCCTCATCGGCCTTCACGATAAAGTTTTTGCTGAAATTACCGCCCTGATATTGCGTAGACCAGTTCTTTGGTGAGGTTTCCATACGGAAATCAAATGCACCGGATTTGAAAGCTTCAAGGGCGACGTTATCGTCAAGATAGTAGTCGTAGCGGATCGTATCGAAATTATAACGACCCCGGTTAACCGGAAGATTGGCGGCCCAGTAATCCGGCACGCGCGAGTAAGTGATGTACTGGCCAAGCTTGTAATCACTAATGCGATATGGGCCACTGCCCAGCGGTGGCGTGCTCAGCGGCTCATTGAATTTATGTTTTTCCCAGAATGCTTTGGGCAGGATCGGCAGGCCGAGCAGCCCCAGCATCATGTCTTTGTCAGCCTTCGGCAGCACCATGCGTACCGTCAGCCGCGATATGGCTTTGACTTCCACACCCTTGTAAACCACGCGGAACTGCGGAACGCCTTCCGTCATGAATTTTTTGAACGTGAATTCGACGTCGCTGGCGGTGATCGGCGTGTTGTCATTGAAACGGGCGCGGGGATTGATATCCACTTCGACCCAGCGGTACTGGCTGTCGTAACGGGCAGAATCGGCAATCAGCGGATAGTAGCTGCCGATTTCATCACTTGATGTCGTGAAAAGCGGGTCATACAGTGAACCGCTGCGCACCGCCGGATTACCGCGGGAAGCGAAACGGTTGAAATTGTCATAAGTGCCGATGGCAGCCAGCGTGATCTGCCCTCCCTTCGGCGCGGCGGGATTGACGTAGTCAAAACTGGTGAAGTTTGAGACATATTTCGGTTCGCCTAAAATTGCGAACGCGTAGCTGTCTTGTATGACCTCGGCCTGTGCGCTGAGACTCAGCAGGCACAGCGCAACGGCAAACACGCGAGAAAACATCCTGGATCTGCACTCCTGTGATGACGACAGCATGGCGCGGACATGATCGCCGCAGGCTATTGTTCAGTGGTAATCAATTGATCGCTAAGACCTTGTAACACACCAGCCTCAGGTTTCATCCCTGATTTCGGCCTTTTTATCACACTCATGGGCAGACGGCGAAGAGAAAAATGGAACAAAAAATACAGTGCTGATACAGATTAAATCTGGTAAGTCGCTTCTTTCTCATTGAAATCGCGGATGAAATTCATCAGTTCACCGACGCCCAGCGGTTTGCTGTACAGATATCCCTGAAGATAGGTGACGCCGTGATTGCGCAGATATTGCGACTGCAACTCGGTTTCAACGCCTTCTGCCACGGTCTTGAGTTTCAGCTCTTCGGTGAGCTTGAGGACGGTATCCAGCACTGGCGCAATCAGCGTTTTCTGGTCAATGGACATCACGAATCCACGATCAATTTTCAGGTAATCAAGCGTGAACTTTTCCAGATAAATCAGGGCGCT
The DNA here is from genome assembly GCF_011065485.1 of Rahnella contaminans. NCBI lineage: Bacteria > Pseudomonadati > Pseudomonadota > Gammaproteobacteria > Enterobacterales > Yersiniaceae > Rahnella > Rahnella contaminans. The sequence goes on along the minus strand of NZ_JAADJS010000001.1, from coordinate 1,562,612 downwards.
GTGCCCGGTGCCGAAATCATCAATGGCAATCTCAATGTTGTGGTGGCGCAGCCAGTTGAATTCCCGCAGTGCGCCTTCGGTATCGATCATTCCCCGTTCGGTAATTTCAAAAATCACCTGAAATGCGTTTTCCGGTAATGCCTCGATGAAATTCAGCACGTCGTCATGGAAGCTGACCCTGCTCATGTGGTGCGGGGAAATATTAATGCTGAGTTTAGATTTTTCAGGTAAAGCGTGTTGCAGCTGGTGTGCGTCGGCGGCGACCATCGACATCATATGCTGGGTCAGTTCGACAATCAGACCCTGCGTTTCGGCGTAACCGATAAAGATATCCGGCGGAATGCGCCCTTCAATCGGATGCTGCCAGCGCAACAGGGCTTCCAGGCCGGTGACTTTCAAACTTCTGGATTCAATGACCGGCTGGTATTCCACGAAGAATTCTTTGTTTTTAAGGCCGCGGAGAATTTCACGTTCGACGTTGTGCCGGTTAAGCAGGCTGAAATAGATCAGCGCGCACACCAGCAGGCTGAGCAGCAATCCGCCGAGCAGGGTGAAACGAATGTTGTCGCCGGTCAGGGAAGGGGAGTAAAGGCGCAGCGTGAACGGGAGATCGCCGGGGTTCACTTCAGTGAAATGGCTTTGAGGCAGCTTACTGACCTGAACCAGCCCTTCCTCGGAAGAAATCAGCGCGCTGTCGCCGATAAGCAGTGCAAAACCGCGATAACCTGTGCCGGGCAACGCAAAAAGCATATAAGGCGAGAGAGTCAGTTCCAGCGTGGCAATCACGCCATCGTTCGATATGCCGGGATTACGCTGCCAGACAATGATCACTGGCCGATTGGGCACTGCCGGGGTGCCCATTTGCAGGTCGATGCTCATCATTTTATCGAAATCAATATCGTGAAGTGAATGTGTGGCCGAAATGTTCTGGTTACCGGAAGCAGAAGAACAGAAAACCATGCCGTTGCGCACCAGCTGGAAATCGCGGACAGCAATGCTGAATGCGGCCTCGCGGTTAATTTCACTGGCAACGGAAGGGCAGGATTCCGACGTCAGCAGACCAATCCTGCGCATAGTGTCGGTGAGCTGATGAAAATAGCGGGAACTGAATTCTGAGGTTCTTTCGGCAATCTGCCCCTGTTCGCGGGCATTGTTGGCTTTGATCACGGTCAGCGTGACGATAATAAACAGAATAAAGAATAACACTGAAAAAAGGAGGCTTCGTATCAAATAACGGCGCTTGGGCAATACGGTGTGTGTCAGCGCCGTTCGTAAACCCATGTGTTTTGCCCTTTTTCTCGCCAAAGAAATAAAAGTATAACGTAGTTAAAAAACACCAGACCCTTAATACACTTTATTACAGGCATAAAAAAACGCCATCCGGAGATGACGTTTTTTTATTCGCTTGGTATAGGACAACAAGAATTAAATCATGGGGTAACGGAATCAGCCGTTAGCCAGAACTCTTCTTGCTTCGCGGTACCGTTTATTCCAGTAAGTCTCGTTCAAATTCGAAATCATCACACCTGCGCTGGTGGAAGCATGAACGAACTGATCATTACCTAAATAAATTCCGACGTGGCGCCCTGTTGAGCCCGCACCGAACAATACCAGATCACCCGGGCGTAGTTTAGAACGCTGGATTTTCTTACCTTTTTCTTCCTGTTCATACGTCGAACGTGGAAGGTCCATACCAAATTGTTCGCGGAATGTTACCTGGACGAACGCTGAGCAATCGATACCACGCTTGCTGTCACCGCCTAACCGATAACGAACGCCTTTCCAGCCAGCGTACTGATCCATAATTTTGGATTTAACGTTGACGTTACGAACCATTGCTTCGAATTCATCCTGAGAGGCTTGCAGTAGAAGACCGTCTTTGTCATTTACTGCACGCATATCAGTTTGTGCGTTTTCTGTGTTCGAAGAATGTGTACCACTACACGCAGAAAGAATAATTGCTGCGCCAATCGCGGGAATCAGCCGCGTGATATATCTCAGAAACGGTTGAGACTTGACCATTATTGTTGTTATCCCTTGCTGTCCTTAACGATGAAATCGTTATTAAAATTACCAAACCAAGCGAGACTACCTGCCGCGATCAGATGGGACAAACACCTAACGGGCAAAATGTGCGTCAGAGCACGTTTTTTCCTTCAAACCGGGTGTTTTTGCCACATTTCTGTTCAAGCGTTTTGGAGATTACCGTAATGAATAAGGGATTGCGAGAGGTTTTACGGGATTTTTTATAAGAAATTGTGATGTAAGCTGATGTAAGTAAAGATGTTAAAAACGATGGGTGATTTTTATGCTAATTTGGGTTAAATCCGCATCACAAGCGGGTTTTCAAGCCATAATTTAGCAAAGTATATCTGGGAATTGTCTGGAAAAAAGATCATGCAGAACAAAACGTTCTGCATGATCATAATTAAATTATATGTATGGAAAAATCAGGCTGGCGTATTAGGACTTTTTTTACCGGGGAGTTTTCTCTCCAGCCAGTTAATCAGCAAATCACTGGCGGGCGTCATCAGCCACCAGCTTGCCCCGACCAGCACCACAGACAGTGAACCTACCGCGATATCCGTAAACCAGTGCGCCCCGATCATCACGCGCGGCAGCGAGAAGATGGCGGTGATCACCAGTGCAATCACAAATGCCGTCTTACTCAGATAGCGCAACATGAAGCAGGAGAAAATAATCAGCATCATGCCGTGGTCGCCCGGGAAGCTGTCTGCGGACGAATCTTTGGTCGGGATCCCGGTCAGCTGGCTGACGCGATTAACGCCCTCAAAGCTCAGCGACGGGCTCTTATGGCTGACCGGCAGCAAATGCCCGAGCTGATTGAGTACCACGGCGGTGAGCAGCATCACAAAACCAATAATGACGTAACGGCGGCGGCCGGCGGTGTCTTGTTTCAGGAAGTAGCTCAGATAAAGCACCCCCATTGCCAGCAGGGAAATCACGTCGAAAGCCCGGTTATTGGTCACCGCGACCAGATGCAGGAACCAGGCGTCCGTCGTCAGGTGACGGTTAAAGAAGAAGAAAATCGATTTATCAATCGGGAACCAGAAACCGTGGTTTGCAGGTAAATAGAAAGATAAGAAAAGAGCAACGCCTAATACGTTGAGTATCAGGATTGCTGGAATATTTCGGCGCCACATAGCAGGAAGCCCTATTGTTAGCAGGATAAGTATTAATTTAGTCAGCGTTAACTTAATCGGTTGAACTTAAACGAACCTTCAACAAAGTGGATTGTAATGTGTTCCATTGTGCTTTATCGCGAGTAATCAGCTCAATTCTGCTGTCTGAGGGCGCCATTGGTTTGGTTTCAATTCTCAGGTCATTACCCTGACGATTTACCAGCAACGTCCCCTCTTTAATACGCAGAATGCCTTTCACACGGTCAACCGGTGCCTGACGCGCCCAGTCGAGAATACCTGCGGTATCAAAGACGGTTTCAGCATCAAAAATCCACCCGCAGCTGGTGTAACCGTCGGCTTCGTTCAACGCACGACGCCAGCGCTGTGTTTCCGGCAGGCTCAGTGCGGCCAGCCCGCGCACCGGGGCGTGCGCATGATGATGCTTACCCGCGGGTAATTCGGCCTGATTCAGACGCGGTAAATCGAGCAGCGCCGGGTCAATCTCACCCTGAACGGCAGTCACCAGCTGACGTCCGCCGCCGTTCAGGCTAAACCATGCTTCCAGCGCCTGATTATCCTGCGCCTGCGCCACATCGGATTTATTGGCAATAATGACGTCTGCTGAAGCGAGCTGATCGCGGAAGTTTTCATTACCGATGACGCGCTGATCGCTTAACTGGCGGGGATCAATCAGGCATAACGTCGCGTTGAGCGTCAGCCAGTTTTTGTAAACCTCAGACGTTAATAAAGAAAGGATCTGCTTCGGATGGCCCAGCCCGGTAGGTTCAATCAGCAGACGATCAGGTTTTGCCTGTTGCAATAACATATTGAGACCCACCTGCATCGGCAGGCCGTTCACGCAACACATGCATCCGCCGGGAATTTCTTTGAGCACTGCGCCGCTGTCCGCCAGCAATGCCCCGTCAATCCCGACTTCCCCAAATTCATTTACCAATACAGCCCATTTTTCTCCCTCAGGCTTCTGAGCCAGCAGATGGCGCAGCGTCGTCGTTTTGCCGCTGCCCAGAAAGCCGGTGATCAGGTTGGTTTTGGTCATTTTCATGCATCCTTTAAATAAATTTACACGCCAATGTGCAATGACGACTTAAGAAAATCCAGCGTTGTGCCGATGGATAACATGGATTGCTTAGTTTCGACGTCGCGGCACTCAATTATTTTTAGCGGACCGGTGCTAATTGGTTTAGATGTATTAATGTTAAATGGATGTATCGTGAATTTTAAAAATGTAAATTCAAATGAGGTGTTGCCATGAACAGGATCAAATGGGTACTGTTTTTGGGAGTTTTGGCCTCAGGGATGATGCAGTACGCCAGCGCGGGATCAACCGGTACTATCCATTTTTATGGCGCAATTGTTGAAAGTGGCTGTAACTTCAAAACCGGTGGAAATAAGCTTGTCAGCAGTTGTGAGCGGGGCGCTGCGAAAGTCACGCAGGCGCGTCAGATCAGCGCGACGAATCCACTTTCTTTCAGCCTGCCACTGTCTTTAGGCCACGTGACGACACAACAGGTGAACAACAATCCTCATCTGGCGCTGATGACGGTGTCGTATAACTGAATTTGTGAAAAACGATGAGCATTTCTGATTAGTTCATCACCGGTCATTTCTGCACAGACAGTATCAGCGTTAAGTGGCCCGACAACTTTGAAAACTGGCTGACCCAATTTTGATCGGGTCGTCAGTTTTCCCCTCTGGTTCTTCCCCTTTGTGCCCACATGTTATAATTTCCCCTCCTGTATCAGGCATCCGGAGCGCTGAAAAAAGCCGTTTCAGGTGTAGGACCAATTTCATAGCATCACCAGCGGGGCGACATTATGCGACTTTATCAGGAGATTGGCGGCCATCTGCGCCGTGATATCCATGCCGGAAAATACGCCCCTGGCGACCGCCTTCCTCCGGAACGTGATATTGCTGAGTTTTACTCGGTGAGCCGCAGCGTGGTGCGTGAAGCACTGATTATGCTGGAACTTGAGAAGGTCGTTGATGTCCGCAAAGGTTCCGGCGTTTACGTGTTGCACCAGACCGATGTGTTGCCGCAGGAAGATGCAGACAGGGGTTACGGCCCGTTTGAACTGTTGCAGGCGCGGCAGTTGCTGGAAAGTGAAGTGGCGGCATTTGCGGCCATGCAGGCCACCAAAACCGACATTCTTCAAATGCGTGATGCGATTGAAGCGCAGCGAAGTTGTATTGCGCGTGGTGTTTCGGATGATGTGGAAGATCAGCGTTTCCACGCCCTGCTGGCGCAGGCATCGCAAAACAGCGTACTGGTAAAACTGGTGGACGATTTATGGCAGATTCGCCAGCGCAGCTCTATGTGGGAAGGGATCCACCAGCACGTCGGGGATAAAAACTACAGCCAGATATGGCTGCTGGACCATCAGGCGATCCTTCAGGCGGTTTTACGCCGTGATGCCAAAGCCGCGAAACAGGCCATGTGGCAGCATCTGGAAAATGTAAAAGATATGCTGCTGAAAGTCTCGGATGCCGATGACCCGTCTTTTGACGGCTTCCTTTTTTCGTCAGTGCCTTCGGAACTGAATGACTGATTCTGCTCTACAATAAGAAACGGCTGCCGGAGCAGCCGTTTTTTTATACGGTGGATTTTCAGCCCATGTATTTCGCGACGGTTTTCTTCGCGCCAACCCTTTGCAGGTCGGCGTAAGCATTCAGGATGGCCTGCACCACTTTTTCTTCCTGCGGCAATTGCTCACCGAATACGCCCGTCAGCGCAAGCAGCGCTTTCACACGCGGTTCGCCATCAGCGGTAGACGACACGATTTCAGCCAGAGTTTCAGCCATTGGATCTTTAATCTCGATAGGCTGACCCGCATCATCCGTTCCGCCGATATAACGCATCCAGCCCGCAACGCCGAGCGCCAGTAACTCGTAAGAACCGCCGTTTTTCACATGCCAGCGGATGGAGTCGAGCATACGTTGCGGAAGCTTCATTGTTCCGTCCATGGCGATTTGCCAGGTGCGGTGTTTCAGCGCCGTGTTGCAGTAACGGGCAATCAGGCTGTCGGCATAAGCGGTGAGATCGACACCTTCTACGCTCAGCGTCGGTGCCTGTTCTGACAGCATCAGGCGATGGGCTGCTGCTTTATAATTCGCATCTTCCATGCAATCGTTGATGTGCTGATAACCGGCCAGATAACCGAGATAGGCCAGGAATGAGTGGCTGCCGTTCAGCATCCGCAGTTTCATCTGTTCAAACGGCAGAACGTCGGAAACCATCTGCGCACCGGCTTTTTCCCAGTCAGGGCGGCCGGCAACAAAGTGATCTTCCACCACCCACTGAATGAACGGTTCGCAGGCAATGCCGCACGGGTCAGTCACGCCGCCCAGCGCTTCGGTGATTTCTTCCAGCGTGGTGTCCGTGGCCGCCGGAACGATACGGTCAACCATGGTGCTTGGGAAAGAAACGTTCTCAGTGATCCACTTCGCCAGTTCAGATGAGCGGGCTTTCGCCATACCCAGAACGGCGTTTTTGACCACCAGACCATTTTCAGGAATATTGTCGCAACACAGTACGGTAAAGCCAGGCAGGCCGCGCTCATGACGCAGACGCAGGGCTTCCACTAACACGCCGGGCGCTGTGCAGGGCGCCTGACCACCGGCCAGATCCTGCTGAATTTTTGGATTTTGCAGATCCAGCTCGCCGGAGCCGGGTTCAATGCAATAGCCTTTTTCGGTGATGGTCAGTGAAACAATTGCTACTTGTGGCTCGGTCAGTTTCGCCAGCACGGCATCCAGCCCGTCAATCCCGCCGTGGACCGACTCATGCGCTGAGCCGACGATAATGGCCTGATTTCCTTCGGCACCTTTTTCCAGCACGGTAAAAAGATGATCCTGCCCGCGTAAGCTTTTGATTAATGACTCATTGCCAAACAGGCTGACTTCACAGATTCCCCAGTCGCCACCTTGCTGGTTTAACACCCGGTTGGTCAGCAATGCCTGATGGGCGCGATGGAAAGCACCAAATCCGAGATGAACAATGCGGCTTTTCAATGCGTCACGATCATAACCAGGTAATGACACTGCTGCTGGCAGGGACGCTGTGGCAATAGTTTTCATGCAATACTCCAGGCAAGTCAGAAATAAGGAAATTGGTCAGGCCAAATTGGGGCTGTTTACCCGTAAACTGAAAAGTATGCTGGATAAAGCGACGATTTAAGCCGAAATCAGGCTTTAGAGTGTAAAGTCATATGATAGAAAGGGGAATTGGTAAGTCCAGACAGCCACTCGTTTTGTGATACAGATCGAGTGTCTGAGATATTTGTGATGAGAAATGCGGGGCAAAAAAAAGGAACGCCGTGGCGTTCCCTTAAAAAGCGGGGCAACTGACCTTAGTCTGCGCGGCCCATATAACGACGTTCAGCAATATGAATGCGGATTTTGTCGCCGGAGCTCAGATATTCTGGCACCTGAATATTCAGGCCGGTAGCCATCACAGCAGGTTTGGTACGCGAGCTTGCAGACGCACCTTTGATACCTGGCGCGGTTTCAACGATTTCCAGATCCACTGTCTGTGGCATTTCCAGCGCCAGCAGCTGGCTGTCCAGCGTCAGAACCTGCATACCCTGTAAACCCTCTTCAGGAATGAACAGCAGCTCTTCTTCAATCTGCGCTTTATTGAAGGTGTAAGGCGTGAAGTCTTCGTCATCCATAAAGATGTACTCATCGCCGTCAACGTAGGAGAAATTCACCTTACGGCGGGTCAGGGTGACGGTGTCGAGAATGTCGTCACCCTTGAAGCGTTCTTCCACCTTGCCGCCGGTACGCACATCGGCGAAACGCATTTTGTACAAGGTGCTGGCACCACGGGCACTTGGGCTCTGCACATCAATGTCTTTTACCAGCAGCAATTTGCCGTCGTAGTTCACAACGAAGCCGCGTTTAATTTCGTTAGCACGTGCCATATAAATAACCTGTCAGCAGAGAGAATAATAATTTGCGACACGTTACCCGCGCCGCTGATTTCAGGCAAGCAGATAGCGTAAAAAGAGTCGGGAAAACCCGCTTTCTGACGCAATTTTTGTGGTCTGCCCGCCGACATTAAAAATGTTCGATATACAGTGTTAAAGAGTAGTAAATATTTCGCTGGTGGCGGTGTTGCGCGCCTGCTATTGTCGCGCCTCAAAATGAGGCCTGAGGAGGCTGTTAATGGACTGTCGTACCGATTGCGGAGCCTGTTGCATAGCGCCTTCAATTTCCAGCCCGATCCCCGGAATGCCGGACGGCAAACCCGCCAACACCCGCTGCATTCATCTGGCCGATAACTTCCTGTGCCAGATTTTCACCTCGCCGCTGCGGCCAAAAGTTTGTGGCAGCCTGCAGGCCAGCCGCGAAATGTGTTTCACACACCGCGACCAGGCGCTGACATATCTCATCAAACTCGAAGCCGATACCGCGCCTTAAGCTGCGGCTTCCGGCGTTTCTTCCGCTGGCTTATCGACGTTTTTCACATTCCAGATGCACGCGACCGCGCCCACCACCATCACCAGTGCGGCGTAAAACACTGCGTGATACGTCCAGAACTGCGCGATCACGCCCGCCAGTGAACCGGCGAGGATCCAGCCTGCACGGGTGGAATTGGTGAACAGCGTTGTCGCCGCACCCGCCTGACCCGGCATTAAATCCTGAAAATACAGCATGCCGATGCCGGCCAGAATGCCGATGAAAATGGCGTTCAGCAGCTGTAAAGCAATCATCGCTGCGGCTCCGGTCGTAAATAAAATACAGGTGTAGAAAATCACTCCCGCCACCACGGCAAACCGCATCAGGAAACGCTTACCTAACTGTTTTGCCAGATATCCGGCGATCAGCATGGTCGGGATTTCGAGACAGGCGGCGCTGCCCATCAGCACGCCCGCCAGTTTCTCAGGCAAGCCCAGTTCGCGCACCACGTACAGCGGCATATTGATCAGATAAATACTGTTGGCCGCCCACATCAGAGAACAGGCGATAAACAACATCAGCGTGTCGCGGCGGTTGCGGCGCGGGGCTTCCAGCGTGGCAGTCGTTTTGATGTGCGCTTTAGGCATTGAGGGCAGGAACATCCAGACCATTGCGCCACATAACAGAAACGCCAGCGTGGCGGCGCAATACATGAAGGTAAATCCGAATCCCATCGACAGGGCGAAAGCCAGCGGCGGCCCGACAACCCAGGCCAGAGAAACCTGTGCGCGCAAAATAGAGCTGAACATCACGGCTTCGCGCCCGGTTTTCTCGGAATGCTCGCGCGCAAGGGCAAACATTTGCGGGTTGGCGGTTGAGCCGAAACTCGACAGTAAAACGCCGATAAACAGCAAAATAAAGTAGTTACGGTTGAAGGCGAAAAGGACACACGCCAGTGCGCCCAGAATGCAGCAATACAGGATCAGCGTTTTGCGGTCACCGCGTTTGTCCGACCAGGTCGCCAGCAGCTGGCTGACGAAAATGCCAATCACGGCGCTGCCGGTGAAGAAGATGCCGACCATAAACGGGCTGACGTGTACCTGAGAGGTCAGAAACAGGCTGAGCGTCGGGGTCTGAAGGGCACCGGCAATACCTGTGAGAAAGGCGATGATCAAAAAAGCAGTCGACGTCATGTCGGGTAAGCGGCGGGCTGACGTTGTAGAAATTCGCATTAGATAGCTGAACCAGAGTGAAGAGAAGGAGGACGAAATTTGCGCGAATGTTACGTCAGTTTAAAAAAAACAAAAACAGGTTTTGATCATCAAAAATGTAAACCGGAGTGTATTTGCCATACTGAATAATAAAACCGCACATTGTGTTAAAAATAACCCAAACCGGCAGCCGTCCGGTCACAGGAGGTCATCCACTCAAACCCGCCAGCTAACTTCAGCTAAACTGTTTTTGGCCGCTTCAGCCTGACTTCAGCATTTGCGTTAAGTCACAGGCTTCAGGGCGTCGCAAAAAAGGAAACTGTGCGTGGCATCAAAAAATTGTTACGTCAAATCAGGGAAAGCTTGATTTAAAAACAGGCCGGATTGAGACTCCTTGAAACGTTTCAGCGTTGTCAGTTTCTCTTCTGAAATTTGATGGCGCTCCTTTTTTCTCAGTAAAGCTGAAACGATTCAATTTCAGCAGGAGAGGAGAATTATGTTCCAACTGTCACAGCAAGATATTCATCTCGGTGCGGCTGCCAGCGATAAGCAGGAAGCAATTCGCCAGGTCGCAGCAGCACTGACTCAGGCTGGCCGCGTCAGCGAAGGCTATGTAGACGGCATGTTAGCGCGTGAGCTGCAAACTTCTACATACCTTGGCAACGGCATTGCTATCCCGCACGGCACCACCGATACCCGTGATCTGGTGCTTGATACCGGTGTCCAGGTTTTCCAGTTCCCGCAGGGCATCGCGTGGGGCGAAGGGCAAACTGCTTATGTCGTTATCGGCATCGCGGCGCGTTCTGATGAACACCTCGGTTTGCTGCGTCAGCTGACGCATGTCTTAAGTGACGACAGCGTGGCTGAGCGTCTGGCAAAAACAGATTCAGCTGAAGAACTGCGCAGCCTGCTGATGGGCGAGAAAAATGCCGCTGAATTCCTGTTTGATACCCAGCTGATTGCTGTTGATGTGGCGGCGGAAAGCCTGATCACATTGCAGGCGTTGAACGCAGGCCGTCTGCAACAGGTGGGTGCCGTTGATACCGCTTTCGTCAGCGATGTTATCAGCCGCAAACCACTGAATCTGGGGCACGGCATCTGGCTGAGCGACAGCACGGAAGGCAATCTGAAAAGTGCTGCCACCGTCAGCCGTGCGCATCAGGCGTTTGATCTGGCCGGTGAAAAGGTTTCTATGCTGCTGACGATTTCTGTCGCAGATGACCAGCCGCTGGACGTGCTGAATTACCTGAGCGACCTGCTGATTGCCAATAAAGCTGAACGCTTGCTGACGGCAGATGCCGTTGGCGTGCTGGCATTGCTGACCAGCGAAGTCGAAGAACAAGCCAACGTGCTGACGGCTGAATTCGTTATCCGTAACGAACATGGCCTGCATGCGCGTCCGGGCACGGCATTAGTGAACGTGATCAAACAGTTCAGCAGTGAAATCACCGTTACCAATCTTGATGGCAGCGGTAAACCTGCCAACGGCCGCAGCCTGATGAAAGTCGTGGCGCTGGGCGTGAAAAAAGGTCACCACCTGCGCTTTACCGCCAGTGGTGAAGATGCAGAACTGGCATTAAAAACCATCGGCGAAGCGATTGCCGAAGGTCTTGGGGAGGGCGCATGAGCCGTCGGGTCGCCACAATTACTTTAAACCCTGCGTACGATTTAGTGGGCTATGTGCCTGAAATCGAACGTGGTGAAGTCAATCTGGTGCAAACCACCGGTCTGCACGCCGCCGGTAAAGGCATCAACGTTGCGAAGGTGCTGAAAGATCTCGGCATCGACGTCACCGTTGGCGGCTTCCTGGGCAAAGAAAATCAGGACGGCTTCCAGTTGCTGTTCAGCGATCTGGGCATCGCGAACCGTTTCCAGGTCGTCAATGGCCGTACGCGTATTAACGTCAAACTGACCGAAAAAGATGGTGAAGTCAGCGACTTCAACTTCTCCGGCTTCAATGTGACGCCTGCTGACTGGGAACGTTTCGTGACGGATTCCCTGTCCTGGCTGGGTCAGTTCGACATGGTCGCCGTGAGCGGCAGCCTGCCAGCGGGCGTTGATCCTGACGCATTCACTGACTGGATGAAACGTCTGCGCGCGCAGTGTCCTTGCATCATTTTCGACAGCAGCCGTGAAGCACTGGTGGCCGGTCTGAAAGCTGCACCGTGGCTGGTTAAACCTAACCGTCGTGAACTGGAAATCTGGGCTGGCCGTAAATTGCCGGAACTGAGTGACGTGGTTGAAGCTGCGCATGCCTTGCGTGATCAGGGAATTGCCCACGTGGTGATTTCTCTGGGTGCTGAAGGCGCATTGTGGGTTAACGCCTCCGGCGCGTGGATCGCCAAACCGCCAGCCTGTGAAGTTGTCAGCACCGTCGGTGCCGGTGATTCCATGGTCGGTGGCCTGATTTACGGCTTGCTGATGCGCGAATCCAGCGAACATACGCTACGCCTGGCAACGGCTGTTGCCGCACTGGCTGTCAGCCAGAGTAATGTCGGTGTCACCGATCGTCCGCAGCTCGCGGCGATGATGGCCCGTGTTGATCTGAAACCCTTTTAATCCGCAGGAGGCAGAATGAAAACGCTGCTGATGATAGACAGTTCGCTGGGACAGGCTCGCAGCCATCTGGCGAAAAATTTGCTCGCTGCTGCTGCGGCGAAAGCAGGGCATCAGGTGGTCGATCAGGCCGCTGACGCTGAAGTTGTGATCGTGGCCGGTGAGACCGTACCCAACGATGCGACGCTGACAGGTAAAAACATTTATACCGGTGATGTGGCGGATGCCGTTCGCGATCCTCAGGCATTTCTGGCACGCGCACTGACAGAAGCCAAACCTTACGTGGCACCGGCTGTAGCCGTATCAGCACCTGCCGGTGCAGTTGGTCCAAAACGTATCGTTGCTATCACCGCCTGCCCGACCGGCGTGGCGCACACTTTCATGGCGGCTGAAGCCATTGAAAGCGAAGCGAAAAAACGCGGCTGGTGGGTGAAAGTGGAAACCCGTGGTTCCGTCGGTGCCGGTAACGCCATCACGCCTGAAGAAGTGGCGGCGGCAGATCTGGTCATCGTTGCGGCTGACATCGAAGTGGATCTGGCGAAGTTCGCCGGTAAGCCGATGTACCGTACCTCTACCGGTCTGGCATTGAAAAAGACCAAACAGGAGCTGGATAAAGCACTGGTAGAAGCCGAAGTGTTTGCCCCTAATGCACAGGGCGCAACTTCCACGGCGAAGAAGAAAGAAGCGGGCGGTTCTGGGCCATATCGTCACCTGCTGACCGGCGTGTCTTACATGCTGCCGATGGTAGTGGCGGGTGGCTTGTGTATCGCGTTGTCCTTCGTTTTCGGTATTAAAGCCTTTGAAGTTAAAGGCACGCTGGCGGCTGCGCTGATGCAAATCGGGGGCGCTTCAGCCTTCGCGTTGATGGTTCCGGTTCTGGCGGGCTTTATTGCCTTCTCCATCGCTGACCGTCCTGGCCTGACGCCGGGTCTTATCGGCGGTATGTTAGCCGTGAGCACCGGTGCCGGTTTCCTTGGCGGTATAATTGCCGGTTTCCTCGCGGGTTACGTGGCGAAAGCTATCAGTGGCAAGCTGAAGCTACCGCAAAGTATGGAAGCCCTGAAACCTATCCTGATCATCCCGCTGGTCGCGAGCCTGATTACGGGTCTGGTGATGATTTATGTTGTCGGTACGCCGGTGGCAAAAATCATGTCAGGTCTGACCGCATGGCTGCAATCTTTGGGTACTGCGAACGCCGTACTGCTCGGCGCAATCCTCGGTGCGATGATGTGTACCGACATGGGGGGCCCGGTAAACAAAGCGGCTTACGCGTTCGGCGTCGCGTTGCTGAGTTCTTCCGTGTACGCACCAATGGCCGCCATCATGGCTGCCGGTATGGTGCCACCACTGGCGATGGGTCTGGCGACCTTGCTGGCGCGTAACAAGTTCGAACAAAGTGAACGCGAAGGCGGTAAAGCAGCGCTGGTTCTGGGCCTGTGCTTTATCTCCGAAGGTGCGATTCCGTTCGCTGCCCGTGACCCGATGCGTGTTCTGCCGTGCTGTATCGCCGGTGGTGCACTGACCGGTGCGTTGTCCATGGCATTCCATGCACAACTGATGGCACCGCACGGTGGTCTGTTTGTTCTGCTGATCCCAGGCGCAATCACACCGGTACTTGGTTACCTGGTGGCGATTATTGCCGGTACCGTTCTGGCGGGTGGCGCTTATGCGGTTCTGAAACGTTCAGATGCGCAGCTGGCCGCTAAAGTAGCCTGATAATTGCTGTTCAGCAGGTGAGAGAAGCGCGACTTAAAAATGAGTCGCGCTTTTTTTTGCAGCGGTTATCTGCAAAATTAAGCCGCGACTTCAGCCGCCGCTTCCCCTTTTAACCACGCGATCTCATCTTTCCAGATCTCCGGATCAACCGTCTCGAGGATCATCGGGATACCGTCAAACCGCGCGTCGCGCATCATCCAGCTGAACACCGTATTGCCAATGTTTCCCTGACCGAGGCTGTGGTGGCGGTCGACGCGGCTGTTGAATTCGCTCTTCGCATCGTTGAGATGCATACCGCGCAGGTACTTAAATCCGACAACGTCTTCGAAATGTTTGAAGGTCTTCTCGCACTCTTCGACAGTTCGCAGATCGTAACCGGCGGCGAAAGCGTGGCAGGTATCAATGCAGACGCCGACGCGGCTTTTGTCTTCGACGCCATCAATAATTTTCGCCAGATGTTCAAAGCGGAAACCCAGATTGCTGCCCTGACCGGCGGTGTTTTCGATGACGGCGGTGACGCCCTGCGTCTGTGCCAGCGCGATGTTCAGGGATTCAGAAATGCGTTCGAGACATTTGTCTTCGTCGATTTGCATCAGGTGGCTGCCCGGATGGAAATTGAGCAGCGAAAGGCCGAGCTGTTCGCAACGTTGCAGTTCATCAAGAAAGGCTTCGCGGGATTTTTCCAGCGCTTCGGTAACCGGGTGGCCGAGGTTAATCAGATAGCTGTCATGCGGCAAAATCTGGTTGCTCTGATAGCCATACTTTTCACAGGCTATTTTGAATTTTTCGATGACATCTTCCGGCAACGGTGCTGCTTTCCACTGACGCTGGTTCTTGGTGAAAAGCGCAAAAGCCGTGGCTTCCAGCTCGTGTGCCCGCAGCACGGCCTGATCGACGCCGCCCGCAGCACTCACGTGTGCTCCTATAAACTTCATTTCCGCTCCTCATTTATTCTTGATCTAAGGGAGAATGATAGCGCCTGCACAAGGCAGGCGCAGCAGAGAAGTGTTAAAACCCGCAACATTAGCCAAAAAGATGCTGAACCAGTTCGTTGATCCCCGCGCCGCCTGCAATCAGCCAGACAAACAATATTGCCGCCAGCAACATCGGTTTCAGCCCCGCCTGACGCAGCGCGCTGATGTGTGTTGTCAGGCCAAGCGCTGCCATCGCCATCGCAAGCAGCACGGTGTCGAGCGTGATGAGCGGCGGGATCCAGCTGTGCGGCAGAATATCCAGCGAGTTGAACGCCGCCACCAGAATGAACATCAGCGCGAACCACGGGATCGTGATGTTACGCAAACCTGATTTCTCACCGGCTTCTTTCACACTTTTACCGCGGGCAATCCAGCCGGATAACAGCAGCAGGAACGGAGCCAGCATCATGACGCGGATCATCTTGGCAATCACCGCCGCGTTTTCAGCGTCCGGGCTGACACCCTGACCGGCGGCAACCACCTGCGCCACTTCATGCACCGTCGAGCCGGTATAAATCCCGAACTGTGCAGCCGTGAGGTTCACCCAGTGATAATGCGCGTTAAGTTGCCATAACCACGGATACAGGAAGATGGCCGCGGTGCCGAAAATAACGACCGTAGCCACGGCAACCGTGACTTTTTCTGCTTTGGCGTTGAGCACCGGCTCTGTCGCCATCACGGCGGCCGCGCCACAAATGCTGCTGCCTGCGCCGATGAGCATGGAGGTGTCGCGGTCTAATTTAAACACGCGTTGTCCCAGCCAGCAGGCCAGCGCGAAGGTGGAACACAGCATCATGGCATCAATCAGAATGCCGGTTGCGCCGACGTCAGCGATTTGCGCAAACGTCAGGCGCAGGCCGTAAAGAATGATGCCGAGCCGTAACAGGCGCTGTTTTGCCAGCGTGACGCCTTCCTCGCACCATGGCCGGGCGGCAGGATAAAACGTGTTGCCGATAACCATGCCGATAACGATCGCCAGCGTCAGGGCGCTCAGCCCGAGCTGGCTTAGCGCCGGAAAATCACTCAGCCAGATAGCCAGAGCAGTAATGACGCCGGTCAGCGCCAGGCCGGGAATGACACGACTCATCCGCAGCGGTTGCGGAATGATATTTTTGAGTGTGTCGCGTTTATTAAGCGGCAATGTATTCATCGTCGTTTCCTCATCTAAGGAGTGATGCGATAAGGCTACGCCGCGCTTATATAAAAATGAAATTGATTATAACTTTATAACCTATCTGAAAAACTGGTATAGAATGCGCTGAAAACCGGGGGCAAAATGGTCGCCCCGATCTACGGGTCTATACTGAAGAAAGAGAAAGCGTGCGGTACGCGGCGGTTTTTCTTCTGAACAGATTTCTGAGCAGACATTTTTGAACAAGCAATCAGCGGACCGGAGGGCTTGTAAGGATAGCGGGACATTTATGCACATAACATTGCGACAACTTGAAGTTTTCGCCGAGGTGCTGAAAAGCGGGTCGACTACGCAGGCCTCGGTGGTGCTTTCATTATCACAATCCGCGGTGAGTGCCGCACTGGCCGATATCGAAGGCCAACTTGGCGTGCAATTATTTGACCGTGTCGGTAAACGGCTGGTAATCAATGAGCATGGGCGTCTGTTATACCCGAAAGCGCTGGCGCTGCTTGAACAGGCGGGCGAAATCGAGCGCCTGTTTAATCACGACAACGGTTCGCTGCGCATCGGTGCGAGCAGCACCATCGGCAATTACATGCTGCCGGCGATGATTGCGGAATACCGGCTGGATTTCCCGCATACGCCTATGGAACTTAACGTCGGCAACACCAATGACGTGATTAACGCCGTCTCTGATTTTCGGGTGGATCTGGGGCTTATCGAAGGGCCGTGCCAGTTGCCGGAGCTGATTACGCAACCTTGGCTGGATGACGAACTGGTGGTGTTTGTCGCACCGGAAAATCCGCTGGCAGGGCAGACGGTTTCACTTGAAGCGCTGGCGCGGGAACCGTGGATTTTGCGTGAACGCGGCTCGGGCACGCGCGAAGTGTTAGATCACATGTTGCTGCCACAGTTACCGGATTTCAATCTGGTGATGGAGCTGGGAAATTCCGAGGCCATCAAGCACGCGGTGCGTCACGGAATTGGCATCAGCTGTCTGTCGCGCCGGGTAATTGCCGAGCAGCTTAGCAGCGGCTCGCTGGTGGAAATCCGCCTGCCGGTTGCCCCGCTGGTGCGTAAGCTTTATCTCATTCATCACCGTCAGAAACACATCTCCAACGCCTTATCGCGGTTTTTAACCTATTGTCGCGAATCCTGATTACGGTCTTTCACTAATGATCCGCGGCCTGTTATGAAGGTGTCTTATAACAGGTCGTTCCTGCTATTCAGAGCGGCAGGTTTTGCTACAATCCGCGCTTAAATTTTATAATGACGAGCGGATATAGGGTAAAAATGGCTCAACAACCTACAAAAAATACGCAGGTGGCTCCCACACTGCGTCGCGAGCTCAAGGCACGTCACTTAACGATGATCGCCATCGGCGGTTCAATTGGTACGGGTTTATTCGTCGCCTCCGGCGCGACAGTTTCACAGGCGGGCCCGGGTGGCGCACTGCTGTCCTACGCACTGATCGGCATCATGGTTTACTTCCTGATGACCAGCCTCGGTGAACTCGCGGCATTCATGCCTGTTTCCGGTTCATTCTCCACGTATGGCTCCCGTTATGTCGAAGAAGGTTTCGGTTTCGCACTGGGCTGGAACTACTGGTACAACTGGGCGGTAACTATCGCCGTTGACCTCGTGGCCTCACAACTGGTGATGAACTACTGGTTCCCGGACACGCCGGGCTGGATCTGGAGCGCCTTGTTCCTCGGTCTGATCTTCCTGCTTAACTACATTTCCGTACGCGGTTTCGGCGAAGCGGAATACTGGTTCTCCCTGATCAAAGTGGTCACCGTCATCATCTTCATCGCCGTGGGCGTGCTGATGATCACCGGCATTATGCGCGGTGCTGAAACTGCGGGCTGGCACAACTGGACAATCGGTGATGCGCCGTTTGCAGGCGGGTTTGCCTCGATGATAGGTGTGGCGATGATCGTCGGTTTCTCCTTCCAGGGAACCGAACTGATTGGCGTGGCCGCCGGTGAATCTGAAAACCCGGGCAAAAATATCCCACGGGCAGTGCGTCAGGTGTTCTGGCGTATCCTGCTGTTCTATATTCTGGCGATTCTGGTCATCAGCCTGATCATTCCTTACACCGACCCAAGCTTGCTGCGTAACGAAGTGGGCGATATCTCTGTCAGCCCGTTCACGCTGGTGTTCCGTAATGCCGGTCTGCTTTCCGCCGCAGCGGTGATGAACGCCGTGATCCTGACCGCCGTATTGTCTGCCGGTAACTCAGGCATGTACGCGTCAACCCGTATGCTGTTTACGCTGGCCAGCGAAGGTAAAGCGCCGCGCATTTTCGCCAAACTGTCGAAAGGCGGTGTGCCGCGCAACGCACTTTACGCCACCACCATTGTGGCCGCGCTGTGCTTCCTGAGCTCAATGTTTGGTAACCAGACCGTTTACCTGTGGCTGCTGAACACGTCCGGTATGACGGGCTTTATTGCGTGGCTGGGCATTGCGGTGAGCCATTACCGTTTCCGTCGCGGCTATGTTTCACAAGGTCTTGACCTGAAGAAACTGCCTTATCTGTCCGGCTTCTTCCCGTTCGGCCCGGTCTTTGCCTTTGTGCTGTGTCTGATCATCACGCTGGGCCAGAACTATCAGGCGTTCCTGAAAGATACCATTGACTGGGGCGGCGTTGCGGCGACGTACATTGGTCTGCCACTGTTCCTGATCATCTGGTTTGGCTACAAGCTGACCAAAGGCACCAAAGTGGTGAAATACAGCGAAATGGAATTCCCGGAACACGTGGATAAATAACTGACCGGAACGGCTATTTTGTTGCAAAGGCGGAGCTCAGGCTCCGCTTTTTTTATACCTTTCTTTCCGTAATGCTTTGTTACTTCAGCCCTGTTTCCCCGCGCCCGATCTCTCTGTAACCTTGATAGGTTCTGTAAACTGCATTGATAATCGTTATCATTTCTTTTATTGTTAGCCCCACTTCAGGGAAACGTAAAGGAATCGGAAGAAGATGAATTATCAGCAGAATTTTATCAGTACGCTGTTCAGCAAACGAATTGCTGGCGGATTATTAGGATGCACCCTTGGCATGTTAAGCCTGAGCGCTCAGGCGGTGACGGTCACGGATATTGCCGGAAGAACGGTCACCGTGCCGGATGACGTCCAGCGTGTAGTGCTGGGAGAAGGGCGGTTGTTCTTTGCCGTTTCCCTGCTCGAAGGCCAGAAGCCGTTTGACCGCATTGCGGGCTGGCAGGGCGATTTCCGTAAGCTGGATCCGCAAACGTACGCGACGTATCAGGCTAAATTCCCGCAGATCGATAAAATCCCGCTGATTGGTAACACCAGCGCCGATAGCATCAGTCCGGAAAAAGTGCTGACGCTGAATCCGCAGTTAGCGATTTTTGGTTTGTCGGGCCACGGGCCGGGCAAAGAAAGTGCGCTGGTGACACAATTGCAGAAAGCCGGTGTGCCGGTGGTCTTTGTGGATTTCCGCACGTCGCCGCTGAAAAATACCCTGCCGAGCATGGAGCTGCTGGGTAAAGTGCTCAACCGCGAAAAACAGGCGCAGGACTATATCCGCTTTTATCAGGACAACATCAAACGCGTCACGGATGTGACGAAAGACATTCCTGAGCAGGATAAACCGAAAGTCTTTATCGAATTACGCGCCTCAACCGCGGATGAATGTTGCCGTTCTGCCGGTAAAGGCAACATGGGTGATTTCATCGATCAGGCGGGTGGGGTTAATATTGCCAAACCGTTGCTGCCGGGGCCGCTGGGTCTGGTCAATCTCGAAAAAGTGATTTCGGCGCAGCCGGATGTATATCTGGTCAGCGGTGGCGGGAAACCGGCGAAAGCGGGTGATCCGGCGCCAACCGGATTAGTGCTCGGCGCACAAACCACGCCGGAAGAAGCACGTGCCAGCCTGACGCCGCTCCTGCAACGTAAAGGCATCAGCACGCTGAAAGCCGTGGAAAATGGCCGCAGTTTTGGCATCTGGCACAATTATTACAATTCGCCGTATAACGTGCTGGCCGTGCAGGTCTTTGCCAAAGCATTTTATCCGGAGAAATTTGCGGATTTGGATCCGCAGGAAACGCAGAAACAACTCTATAAGCAGTTCCTTGCCGTGGAACCGACAGGCACTTACTGGACGGATGCGGTTAAACCGGAAAGCGGCAAGTAATTCCGCCGTCAGTTTTACGTTAAAGAGACAGAAGCGAATCATGAGTACAACGACCGAACCCGCGCTGGCGGTGAAAGCCACTACCGACAACAGCGTGATGGGGCGATACCAGAATATCGTCCGCCGCCGTCTGTTAATCATGCTGGTCCTGGTGCTGGCGATTATCGTCTCACTGGTGATTGATTTCATTATGGGGCCGTCGGGGTTGTCACTCGGTACGCTGTGGAAAACGCTGTTCGATGCAGCAGCGGCAGATCCGGGCACGCGCGTGATTGTGTGGGATATCCGCATGCCTTACGCGCTGATGGCGGTGGCGGTGGGGATGTCTCTGGGGCTGGCGGGTGCAGAAATGCAAACCATCCTGAACAACCCGCTGGCCAGCCCGTTTACGCTCGGGGTTTCTTCTGCGGCAGCGTTCGGCGCGGCACTGGCTATCGTGCTGGGTATCGGCATTCCGGGGATCCCGGATCAATGGTTTATCTCCGCGAACGCCTTTATTTTTGCGCTGCTCGCCGCGCTGATGCTTGACGGCATCACCCGCTGGACGCGCGTCGCCAGCTCCGGCGTGGTGCTGTTTGGTATCGCGCTGGTCTTTACCTTCAACGCACTGGTTTCCCTGATGCAGTTCATCGCCACCGAAGACACTTTACAGGGCTTAGTTTTCTGGACGATGGGCAGCCTGGCGCGTGCGTCGTGGGTGAAACTGGGCGTGATGCTGCTGGCGTTTCTGATTTTACTGCCGTGGTCGATGATGAGCGCGTGGAAGCTGACCGCGCTGCGTCTGGGTGAAGATCGCGCGGTGAGTTTTGGTATCGACGTGCGTCGTTTACGTCTTGGCACGTTGCTGCGTATCAGTATTCTTTCCGCGCTGGCGGTGGCATTTGTCGGGCCGATTGGTTTTATCGGGCTGGTCGCGCCGCATATTGCGCGCCTGATGTTTGGTGAAGATCACCGTTTCTATCTGCCGGCGAGTGCGCTGATTGGTGCGCTGGTGCTGTCGATGGCGTCGGTGGCGTCTAAAAATCTGGTGCCGGGCGTCATTATTCCGGTCGGTATCGTGACTTCGCTGGTCGGCGTGCCGTTCTTCCTCAGCATTATTCTTCGCCACAGGGGGAACGTCTGATGTCTGCGATGCTCGAAACCGATCCGCAAACGTTGCTCAATGCCGCCACGCAGGGGCTGCAAATCCGCAATTTCAACGCGGGTTATCCTAAGCGCCCTGTGATCCGCAACCTGAACGTACCGATGCTGCCGCGCGGGAAAATTACCGTGCTGCTCGGGCCCAACGGCAGCGGGAAATCCACCTTACTGCGTTCGCTGGCCGGGCTGAACCGGGCGGAAGGGCAGTTGATGCTCGACGGCCACGATTTAATGCCGATGCCGTTTGCCCGTCGCGCGGAGCAGGTGGTGTATCTGCCGCAAACGCTGCCAGCCGGTGTGCATCTGCATGTGCTGGAATCCATTATCGTGGCGCAGCGTGCGTCCGGCGGTAAAGGAAAAGCCTCTGAAGGCACGGACAGCGTGATGGCGCTGCTGCGTCAGCTCGGTATTGAACATCTGGCGCTGAGTTATCTGGATCAGCTTTCCGGCGGGCAGAAACAGCTGGTCGGGCTGGCGCAATCGCTGATCCGCCAGCCATCGCTGCTGCTGCTTGATGAACCGCTCAGCGCGCTCGATCTGAACTACCAGTTCCACGTGATGGATCTGGTGCGCAGGGAAACGCAAAAACGCAATATCGTGACCGTGGTGGTGGTGCATGACATCAATATCGCGCTGCGCCACGGCGACCGCGTGCTGATGCTCAAGGACGGTAATCTGATTGCTGACGGCGAGCCGGAAGCGGTGATCACCCCGGAAAGTCTCGCGCGCGTTTACGGCGTGCGCGGGAGAATTGAACGCTGCTCGCAGGGAACGCCGCAGATCCTCATCGACGGACTGGTCAGCGACCCTTCGATTTAAGTTCTGACGAAATAAAAACGGACGCAACCAACGCAGCGGCGTCCGCCTTTCACATTGTGAGCCTGAAACTAATAAATACATCCTGATAAACCGGGCGGGTTTGTTCGCGCCGCGTTTACCGGTTTGACGGAATTTAATTACAACGTCCCGCACCGGCGGGGTTGTTTTATCTCATGGAGAGAAGAAATGGTTAAGGTCAAATTTACACCGGCGATCAAAGCCGGGCTGCTCGCTCAGTTGTTTGCCGCCGCGTGTCCTGCGATGGCGGAAGACGTTTCTGAAGTGAAAGAAAAAGAAGACCAGATGGTGGTGACGGCTTCCGCCATCCAGCAAAACCTCAAAGATGCGCCAGCCAGTATCAGCGTCATCACCCGCGAAGACCTGCAAAAAAAACCGGTTCAGAACCTGAAAGACGTTCTGAAAGATGTGCCGGGCGTGCAAATCACCAATGAAAGCGACAACCGTCAGGGCGTCAGTATCCGCGGGCTGGGCAGCGGTTACACCCTGATTCTGGTTGACGGCAAACGCGTGAATTCCCGCAACGCCGTATTCCGCCATAACGATTTCGATTTAAGCTGGATCCCGGCGGAATCAATCGAACGTATCGAAGTGGTGCGCGGGCCGATGTCCTCACTTTATGGTTCCGATGCGCTGGGCGGCGTGGTTAACATCATCACCCGCAAAGTCGGCACCGCGTGGCACGGTACATTGAGCGCGGACACAACGGTTCAGGAACACCGCGATCGCGGCGACAGCGGCAACGGAAATTTCTTCGCCAGCGGCCCGCTGGTTGACGATCTGCTCGGCGTAAAAGTCTACGGCGCGCTGGGTAAACGTGAGAAAGATCAGGCCAGCTCCGCCAGCGGCAGCACCGGCCAGCCACGCATCGAAGGCTACACGTCGCGCAACGCCAATGTGGAATTCTCCCTGACGCCAACCGAAGATCAGGATATGACGTTCGGCTACGGTAGGGATCGTCAGGACAGAGATTCCGATACGCTGGATAAAAACCGCATTGAGCGCGAAAACTACTCGCTGGGCCACAACGGGCGCTGGGGGCTGGCGAACACTGAACTGCGTTTCTACGGTGAAAACATCGAGAACAAAAACGCCGAGACCATCACCTCGAAGAATAATTCCCTCGACGGCAAAGTCGTGATCCCGCTGGGGGATTACAACCAGTTCCTGACGTTCGGCGGCGAATACCGTAACGATAAACTCGAAGATGGCGTCAACATGAAGAGCGGCGGCAGCACGCAGGCCAACCAGTACGCGCTGTTCCTCGAAGACGAATGGCGTATTTTCGAAAGCCTCGCGCTGACCGGCGGCGTGCGCATGGACGACCATGAAAACTACGGCGTCAACTGGAGCCCGCGTGCGTATCTGGTCTACAACGCCACCGACACCGTTACGCTAAAAGGCGGCTGGGCATCGGCCTTCAAAGCGCCGTCCCTGTTACAGCTCAGCCCGGACTGGCAAAGTGCTTCCTGCCGCGGCAGTTGTAATGTGGTCGGCAGCAAAGACCTGAAAGCAGAAACCAGCGAAAGCGTGGAATTCGGCATGTACTACGCCGGTCAGGAAGGCTGGCTGGAAGATGTGAGCGCCAGCGCCACGGTCTTCCAGAACGATATCGACGACATGATCACCGTTATCCGCACCGCCAACCGTAATCTGGCGCCGACCTACGCGAACTTTGTCGGCTTTGACGCCAGCGGTAATCCGATCTTCCGTTACTACAACGTCAATAAAGCCCGCATCCGTGGTCTGGAAACCGAAGTCAGCCTGCCGGTTACCGACGTGCTGAACCTGAAGCTGAACTACACCTACAACGACGCGCGTGACCTGAGCAACGGTGGAAATAAACCGTTGTCCGAACTGCCATTCCACACCAGTAACGCTACGCTGGACTGGAAACCGTGGGATGCCTGGAGCTTCTACGTTTCCGCCAACTACAAAGGTAAAAGCCGCACCGTCACCGACGGTAACGCCACACCTGGCGGATACACCGTCTGGAACACCGGCGGTTCGTATCAGGTGAATAAAGCCGTGAAACTGCGGGCCGGTGTGCTGAACCTGACGGATAAAGACCTGAACCGGGATGACTACAGTTATAACGAGGACGGACGCCGGTACTTTGCGGCGATCGACTATAGTTTCTGATTGCAGGAGGCCGCTGCAAAAGCGGCTTTTTTCTCGCGGCCAGCCAGAAACCGAGTCTTCTTCGATTTGAGCTTCCGGTGGAACCGGAAAAGTTTGCCAGCTTTCTGAAAGCGATTATTTTCCGTCCCACGCCTTTAAGTTTTGCTCTCTGACAGATAATTTCGCTTCCGGCGACAACTTATTGTAATCCTTCGCCAGACCGCTCTCCCAGTCACCGTACAGCGGGTTCGGCAGAACGATATATTGGGTGCCGAACTGCTGATGGTTCTGGTTCACGAAGGCGCGGCGCTGTTCGTTATTCTGGTGATAAGTGGCGGATCCGAAGTCGTTAAGATTGTCGCCCACGTATAAGACAACGTGATAACCGGCGGCTTTGACAGCGTCAAAACGGGCCTGCTTGTTGGAGGTATCGGAACTCAGCAACACGGTTTTGTCGTTGGCGCCGGTGAAGCCCAGACGGTTCATATTGTCGACAGTCGCGGCGTATTCACTGGTTTTGCGGTTTGAAACATAGAACATCGTGCCGCCGTGGGTATTGACGTAGTTGGCGAATTCAACAGCGCCCGGAACGGCGGTTGCCTGACGGGCTGCCGTCCATTGTGACCAGGTTTTGCTGTCGAAAGGTTTGTTCGCTTTGACCTGCCACGCGCTGTAAGCGCTGTTATCAAGCATAGTTTCATCAAGATCGACGATGACGGCTTTCTTCTGTCCTGCCAGTGGCTTGGCCTGGTCATACGCCATTTTCGCGGTGTTAAACGCCTGATAAGCCAGCGCCTGATATTCACCGGATTGCTGGAACCAGTTCAGCGCCATCACCGACTGATCGTTCAGTTTCTGCTGGGTATCCGGCTTTTGCTGCGCACAGCCGGTGAGGGCCAGCATGATCAACGCACTGGTGGTGCAAAGCGAAATTTTATTCATTAGTCATCCCTATGCTTGTTAAGAAAGATTCGCATTCATGAAAATCGTTAAAACTGTAGCAGATTCAGCGGGGTGTGGAAGAGTTTATGACGATTAACGCGAGGCGTGTCGGAAAATGGCAGAGATGAAAAAAGCCGGAGGGTGAGTCCGGCCAAAAAAATCAAAGACAGAGAAATAACAATGAGGGAGGATATTTGACTTAAATCAGAACTGATAAACCAGACCGACAGCCGTCACGTCGTCGTTATTCAGAGCCAATTTATTGTCGTCAGACAGTTGGTTGATTTTATAATCAACATACGCGGACATGTTTTTGTTGAAATAATAAGTTGCCGCTACGTCAACATATTTAACCAGGTCTGCATCACCGATATTTTCAATATCTTTCGCTTTAGTCTGAACATAACCCAGTGACGGACGCAGGCCATTTTCAAACTGATATTGTGCAACAGCTTCGAAAGTTTGTGTTTTATTAGCAAAACCGCTGCCAGCAGGTGCGCCAGCAATACCGCCAGGCACGGTAATAGCGATCATATTACGGGTTTCAGCATACATAGCGGCTAAATAAACACCGTTTGCATCGTATTTCATGCCGCCGGTCCAGGCGTCTGCTTTATCGCCTTTACCGTAAGTAGAATTGCTCTGGCCCGTTGTGCGGTCAGAAGAAGCATAAGCGCCACCGAAGCTCACGCCGGTATCACCCAGTGCGTAAGTGGTCGACAGGGCATAGCCGTCACCGTTTGCGGTGCTGCTGCTGCGGCTGTCGTTTTCGTTTTTACCCTGGTACTGAACGGCAACGTTCAGACCATCAACCAGGCCGAAGAAGCCGCGGTTACGGTAGGTTGCCACACCGTTGGTACGGCCTGTCATGAAGCGGTCAGCTTTGGTGTAACCGTCGCCGCCGAACTCAGGGAACATATCGGTCCAGGCTTCAACATCGTACAGTGCGCCGTAGTTACGGCCGTAGTCGATGGAACCGTATTGACCGAATTTCAAACCTGCAAAGCCCAGACGGGTTTTGGTACCGGTAGTGCTTGGCGTTTTGCTGTCAGATTCAGCGTGGTTAGCCATCACGTTGTATTCCCACTGACCGTAGCCGGTGATTAAATCATTAATTTGTGTCTGGCCTTTAAAACCGAAACGAATGTAACTCTGGTCACCGTCATTGCTGGCAGAATCAGAGAAATAATGCAGCCCTTTAACTTTACCGTACAGATCCAGTTTATTACCGTCTTTATTATAAACTTCCGCTGCGTGAGCTCCTGATGCAATCAGTAAACCAGGAATTAAAAGTGCCAGAATATTACGTTTCATGAAATTGTACCCTGCATTTTTTATTAAAAGCTTTTCGGGAAAGCTTTATATGAAGTCTTATGGAAAGACGCTAATCATCATTTTTGCTATTCATTCCGCATCGGTTGGGAATTTTCTTAGCGAGGATTTTTTACCGTAGATTTGTGATCAATTTATGACAATCAGAAATGAACTTTTCTTTTTTTTACAAGTCCTCCACTTTTTATGCCGAATTATAAGGCGAATTTCGTCGTGATTTCGGGCTGCGCCAGAGGCGGGTCTGTGTGACAATAGACCCCAACATTCCTGTCCCGACCTACAAAAAAGAGATGCATGGCGCTTTCCCCCGCAGTAAAAAATCAGATAAGCCAGTGGTATAAAGCCCTGCAACAGCAAATTCCGGATTTCATTCCCCGTGCTCCGCAACGCGAGATGATTGCGGAGGTGGCGAAAGTTTTCTCCGGTGATTCTGCCCGGCATCTGGCCATCGAGGCGCCGACCGGCGTCGGGAAAACGCTGTCCTACCTCATCCCTGGCATTGCCGTCAGCCGCGAAGAAGAAAAGCCGCTGATTGTCAGCACGGCCAACGTGGCGTTGCAGGATCAAATTTTCAGTAAAGATTTACCCCTGCTGAAAAAAATCATTCCCGACCTGAAATTTACCGGCGCTTTCGGTCGCGGGCGCTACGTTTGTCCGCGCAATCTGGCGGCGATGAGCAATGAAAACGCGCAGGGCGATCTGGGATTATTTCTCGGCGATGAACTTGCGCCTTCCAGCGGTGAAGAACAGAAACTGTCTAAAACGCTGGAAACTGCGCTCTCACGCTACGAGTGGGACGGTTTGCGCGATCACTACCAGAAAACCATCGACGATCCGTTATGGATAAAAATCAGCACTGACAAAGCCAACTGCCTGAGCCGTAACTGTCACTATTTCCGCGAATGCCCGTATTTCGTGGCGCGAAAAGAGATTGAAAGCGCCGATGTGGTGGTCACTAACCATGCGCTGGTGATGGCGGCGCTGGAATCTGAATCCGTGCTTCCGCCGGCCAAAGATTTGCTGCTGGTGCTCGACGAAGGCCACCATCTGCCGGAAGTCGCACGCGATGCGCTGGAAGTGGACGCTGAAATTACGGCCGTCTGGAACCACCTGCAACTGGACAATTTTGTGCGCCAGATTGAGCAATGTCTGGCGCTGTTCACCCCGAAAAATCCGCCGCCGCTGACCAGCGCCGAGCGTCTGCATAATCACTGTGCGGAAATGCGCGAACTGCTGCTGTCGATTGAACAAACAGTAGGCCAGTACTTGCCGCCGGATGAGCCGGAAGCCGAATACCGTTTCGAACTGGGAATGTTGCCTGCGGAGCTGACAGAGCAGTGCAGCCGCCTGTTTAAGCTGACCGACGGGCTGCGCAGTCTGGCGGAATACATGGTGAATGATTTGAGTGAAAAGACCGGTAAACACGACATCATGCGTCTGCACCGGGCGATTTTGCACATGAGCCGCATGCAGGGTTATCTCGAAACGATGAGCAAACTGTGGCGGCTGGCGGCGCTGGACAAAGCGTCAAACGCGCCAATCGGCAAATGGGTCACGCGTACATATTCTGATAACCAGACGCATCTGGTGTTTCACTGCGCGGGTATACGCGTCAGCGAACAGCTGGAAAAAATGCTGTGGCGCAAAGTGCCGCACGTGGTGGTGACGTCCGCAACGTTGCGTTCGCTCAACAGTTTCTCGCGCATTCAGGAAATGAGCGGGCTGAACGAAAAAGCGGGCGACCGTTTTATCAGCCTGGATTCTCCGTTCAATCACGTGACGCAGGGCAAACTGGTGATCCCGCAAATGACGCTTGAGCCGGTTCTGGCTAATGAAGCGGCGCATTTGCAGGAGATGGCAGATTTCTTCCGCACGGAGCTGGCGAAAGGGAAACATACCGGCCAGCTGGTGTTGTTCGCCAGTAACCGCGCCCTGCAACAGTTCGTCTCACTGCTGCCGGATCTGCGCCTGATGCTGCTGGTACAGGGCGATCAGCCGCGCTATCGTCTGGTCGAGGAGCACCGCAAGCGCGTAGCTGCGGGCACCACCAGCGTGCTGATTGGCCTGCAATCCTTCGCCGAAGGGCTGGATCTGAAAGGTGAATTGCTCACGCAGGTGCATATTCATAAAATTGCGTTCCCGCCGGTGGACAGCCCGGTGATTCTGACGGAAGGCGAATGGCTGAAAACGCTGAAGCGTTACCCGTTTGAAGTGCAAAGTCTGCCGAGCGCGTCATTCAATCTGATCCAGCAGGTCGGGCGATTGATCCGTAGCCATGAATGCACTGGCGAAATTGTGATTTACGACCGCCGCTTGCTGACCAAAAGCTACGGTTCGCGCCTGCTGGCGGCTCTGCCGGTGTTCCCGATTGAGCAACCTGAAATGCCCGCGCCGGGGTCGGTTAAACGTCCGGATCTCCTTAAAACCGCGAAAAAAGAGCCCTCTCGTCGCCGTATGCGCCGCCGGTGATTTTTCTCGCAACGTCTTGTTTACCCTGAATAAGCAGTTGAACTAATAAGGTAACGGTACGATGGATTACACCAAACTCATCAAAGAAGTCGGACGCGGAAAAAACCATGCCCGCGATCTGGACCGGGAGCAGTCGCACGCGCTGTATCGTGAAATCCTCGCCGGTGACGTACCTGATTTACAGCTCGGCGCGCTGCTGATTGCGTTCCGAATCAAAGGTGAAGCCGAGGAAGAAATGCTCGGTTTTTACAGCGCGATGGAAGCGTTTGTGATGCGCCTTCAGGCACCCAAAAATCGCCCGCTTCCGGTGGTGATCCCGACCTATAACGGCGCGCGGAAACAGGCGAACCTCACGCCGCTGCTGGCGGTTTTGCTCAACCGGCTGGGTTTACCGGTGCTGGTTCACGGCGTAGACGAAGACCCGACGCGTATCACCAGCGCTGAGATTTTCCGGGCGCTGGGTATCGACGCCGCCCGGTCTCAGGGGCAGGCCCAGCAGCAACTCGATGCAGCCAACGCGCCGGTGTTTGTGCCGGTTTCCGTTCTGTGCCCGCCCATTGAAAAACAGCTGGCCCTGCGCTGGCAGATGGGCGTACGCAACAGCAGTCATACGCTGGCAAAACTCATTACGCCATTTGTCGGGCAGGATTCACTGCGCTTATCCAGCGTTTCTCACCCGGAATATGTGCAGCGCGTTTCCTCATTCTTTCGCCAGATCGACGGTCGCGCTTTGCTGACGCAAGGGACTGAAGGTGAAGTGTATGCGAACCCGTCACGTTTCCCACAGACGCACTTTATCGCTGGTGGTGAACTGAGTGTGCTGGCGGAGAAGGAAGAGATTTTTGCTGCGGATGTACCGGCCGGCAAAGATGTCGAAACGACCGTGAACTACATTCAGGAATGTCTGAAGGGCGAACGCGCTATCCCGCAGGCTATTATCACGCAGATGGCGTGTTGTCTGGTCGCCGCAGAAATTTGTGGCGATATGGCCGAAGCCAAAATGATTGTGGATCAGATTTTTTAAAAGCCCCAATGAGCTCAGTTAGCTCCTCCCCCTGCGAAGGGGGAGGCGGGGAGGGGGTATTAAGGTCAAAACTGTAGTCAATGCATACTTCAAAATTTTTAGTTTTTCTTTAATACCCCACCCCAACCCTCCCCTTCGCAGGGGAGGGAGCTTAAAAAGCCATATTTATCATCGAGAAATTCACTCCATATGCCGGACTCATTTCCCAAAAATCTCCCTTACCCTGTTCAAAAGTGTGGTTAAACGCTAAAATAAAGGAACTACGGAATCTATTTACTGATTTCATTCGTTTTTTTATAAAGTTTTATGGAGATTTAAATATGGAAACGTTGCCAGCTTGCCCGACATGTCAGTCCGAATTCACCTGGCAGGACGGTGAAATGCTTAACTGTCCTGAATGTGGCCATGTCTGGTCAATGAACAGCGATCCGGCGGGTGATGACGATACACTGAAGGTCGTGGATGCAAACGGCAATCTGCTGGCGGATGGCGATTCTGTCACCGTAATCAAAGACCTGAAAGTGAAAGGTAGCTCTTCCATGCTGAAAATCGGTACCAAAGTGAAAGGCATCCGTCTGGTCGAAGGCGATCACAATATCGATTGCAAAATTGACGGTTTTGGGCAGATGAAACTCAAATCTGAGTTTGTTAAGAAAAACTAATCCCAAATTCTGAAGCCTGCCCGCATTCAGCGGTTTTGCCATATCGACAGAACCGCTGACTGAACATACACTCAATGTAAAATCTCTTTAACATTCAGCAGAGAAGATTACATGAAACAGGCTCAGGACTATTTTAACGCCCTCAATCACGACTATCTCGAAGTCCACCGGAACAAAGAAAATCTGTTCTGGCAAAACTATATGGGCACCGGCGATGAAAATGTCTCCCGTGCTTTCTCCGCTGCCGAAACGGCCTATAAACGCTTTATCTCCGAACCGACCCGCCCCGCGCAGTTGCGTGAGGTCATCGCTCGTCTCGAAAAACAAACGCCGGATGCAGAACGTGATGCGCTGTTGCATGGCCTGCGCGGCTGGCTGAGTTTCTTCGACTGCAACGTCATCGAAGATCCTGAAGCGCTGGCGCTGCTTGATGAAATCATTCAGGCGGAATCCGCTCTGTTTAGCAAACGTAAGCAGTACCGCATGACGCACATCAACAGCAAGGGCGAGCGCGTCAATGCCTCGCTGGGTGAGCTGCTGACCAATCAGGCGAACAACGAAAATGAAGCGTACCGCCGCAGTTCTCAAAACGCCTTACGTGAGCTGGAAGAGTGGCTGCTGCATAACGGTTTGCCGCAGCTGATCAGCCTGCGTAACCGCTTTGCGCGTCAGCTGGGTTATCGCAATTACTTCGACTACAAAGTCAATAAAACCGAGCGCATGTCACCGGAACAGCTATTCGCCATCCTCGACCGGTTCGAAGAGCAGACGCGTGAGAGCAACACGCGCAGCCTTAATGAGCTGGTGGCGCGTGAAGGTGACGCCGCGCTGCTGCCGTGGAATATTCGTTTCGCCAGCGCCGGTGACGTTACCCGCCAGCTCGATCCTTACTTCCCGTTTGCCGATTCCCTGCGTCGCTGGATTGACAGCTTCAAGCGCCTGAATATCGGCTTTAACGGCGCAGAGATGCAGCTGGATTTGCTGGTGCGGGAAGGCAAATTTGAGAATGGTTTTATGCACGGACCGGTGCCACCGTTTTATGACAACGGCAAATGGGTGCCTGCGGTGATTAACTTCACCAGTCTGGCAAAACCGGATCAGATTGGCAGCGGTGCGAGCGGGCTGAATACGCTGTTCCACGAAGGCGGCCACGCGGCACATTTCGCCAATATCCGCCAGAATGCGCCATGCTTCTCACAGGAATTCCCGCCAACGTCTATGGCCTACGCCGAAACGCAGTCGATGTTCTGCGACAGCCTGCTGGAAGACGCGGACTGGCTGAAACGTTATGCGAAAAATACCGCCGGTGAGCCGGTGCCGGATGAACTGATTCACGCCAGTATCGAAGCCCGCCAGCCAATGCGTTCCTTTAACGAGCGCCATATTCTGCTGGTGCCGTATTTCGAATGGCAGCTTTATCAGTGGCCGGATGAAAAACGCACACCGGAAGCCATGATCGCGCTGGCGCGTGACGTAGAAACCCATATCCTCGGCGTGACCGGCAGCCCGCGTCCGACGCTGGCGATACCGCATTTACTGTCGATGGAATCCGCCTGTTCTTATCAGGGCTATCTGCTGGCAATGATGGCCGTAGAACAGACGCGCGCTTTCTTCCTTAAACGTGACGGTTACCTGACCGATAACCCGGCGATTGGCCCGGATCTGGCGAAGCATTACTGGACGCCTGGCAACAGTATTAGTCACGACGAGACCTTACGCAGCCTGACCGGTGAGGGCTTCAATCCGGATTATCTGGCGCAGGCGTGTAATCAGACGGTAGACGCCGCGTGGGAAGATGCTCAGCGCACAATCACAGGCGCTTCTGAACGCGAACAGCCGGAAGCCGATTTCGATCTCAACGTGCATATTCGCGTGGCAGACGGGAAACGTATCCTGGCGGACAGCGCCGACGGCGATGAGGCTATGTGCCAGGATTTTGCGGATTTTGTGGATCAGAATTACGGTTCGAAATAACCGCGGCATAACGTAAAAAACCGCCATCTGGTGCTGAACCGGTGGCGGTTTTTTTATGGGTTAAATCAGCGGTTATTGGCGGGCGTCAGGGCGTATTAAATCGAACCGCAAATCTTCCGAAATGCCGTAGTAAGCCGAAGGGCCACCGGCACGCAGAACCGGCTCGGCGAGGGCGGTCTGATAAACACCGTCAACCAGCAGGTGCGGCGCGATATGTACGGCAACGACTTCGCCCAGCACCAGCCAGGTATCGATATCCTCACCTGTCGCCGTTTTTAACTGAATACACTGCGTGAGTTTGCATTCAAAATTCACCGGACTTTCCAGCACGCGATCGGCCGCCACAATCTTGCCCGGCTGCGGCGTCAGGCCGGCAAACGTAAATTCGTCTTCGCCACGTTTCAGCGTGGCCGAGCTTTCATTCATTCTGACCGCCAGCGGGCGCGTGGTCAGGTTCCAGACAAACTCGCCGGTTTCGACGATATTCGCCACGCTGTCTTTCCAGCCGCTACTGGCGAAACCAATGATCGGTGGGCGATAATTGAAGCAGTTAAAAAAGCTGTAAGGTGCCAGATTTCGCTGACCGGCCGCATTGCGCGAGGAGATCCAGCCAATCGGACGCGGGCCGACAATGGCGTTCAACGGGTCATGCGGCAGGCCGTGACCGCTTGCGGGTTCGTAATAATAACGATCATCAACGCTCATGATATTCCTCAGTTAAAAGATTCATCAAAACACTGATTTGTACATTACCCGTTTTAAACAGGCGCTGAGCGTTTTTATGTGCCCGGATGCGCGCGGCAGGCTGCCCCGGTTTGTGTTATCTTGTGCGCCATTAATGAATATCAACGCCCCATCGCATGCTTTGTGCGTCGCGCAACACCTTTCGGAGAGTCAATCAGGTGGAAAAAAAGAAAGTCTTCCCTCAGGAAAAAAGCGGTCTTCACCCGCGAAATCGTCATCGCAGCCGCTATGATTTCCCGGCCCTGATTGCCAGCAGCCCGGAACTGGCGCCGTTTGTCAGTGAAAATAAATGGGGCGATTTGTCTGTCGATTTCGCCAATCCGCAGGCTGTAAAAGCGCTGAACCGTGCTTTGCTCCGTGATTGCTATCAGATTGAAAATTGGGACATTCCGGCAGATTATCTTTGCCCGCCAATTCCTGGGCGCGCTGATTATGTTCACCATCTGGCTGATTTGCTGGCCAGCTGCAACAACGGCAACATCCCGCAGGGTAAAGACATTTCGGTGCTGGATATCGGTGTGGGCGCGAACTGTATTTATCCGATTATCGGCCTGCGTGAATACGGCTGGCGTTTCACCGCCAGTGAGATTGACCCGGTTTCGATGGCTGCCGCGAAAAAAATTGTCGCGACCAACCCGCAACTGACCAATCAGGTACGTTTCCGTTTGCAGGCGAAACCGCCGCGTATTCTCGACACCATTATTCGTCACGATGAGCGTTATGATGCCGTGCTGTGCAACCCGCCGTTCCATGCGTCGGCGGCAGATGCGGCGTCAGGCAGCCAGCGTAAACGTCAGAATCTGGGTCTGGATCGCCGTGCCGGTACAGCGGATCTGAATTTCGGCGGTCAGCACAACGAACTGTGGTGTGAAGGCGGCGAAGAAGCGTTTGTTGTCCGCATGGCGGAAGAAAGCGCCGGTAAAGCACAGAACTGTTTCTGGTACACCGTGCTGGTGTCTAAAAAAACAACACTTCCGCTACTGTATGACGCGCTCAACGAAGAGGGGGTGACGGATATCCGCACCATCGAGATGACGCAGGGGAATAAAATCAGCCGCTTCGTCGCCTGGACCTTCCTGACGCCATCGCAGCAAAAAAGTTGGGCGATTAAGCGCTGGTCAGTTTGATCACATTGTAATCTTCTTTATTCCAGCCTGTTATTCTGACGAAAAACAGGCTGGAAAAAATACTCCTGCCTGACCTTTCTTTTTCATTGGATTAAATTATGCTTAATTCACTATAAGAAAGTTGATTAATTATCCTGATAATGATTTATCGCGTGACTTTATTTAAACGCGTTTTGTTTTGGTTCAGCAAACCTTCCTGCAACCCGCCCAGGGGTCAGACTAATGTTCTGTGAGTTATCGTTATTTGACGAATAACCCACAGGGATTAGCACGTGCGTATTTTTTAAATTAATTGCGACCACGCATTAATTCACGTTATCAGCCACAGGGTGTCTGTCCTATGCAATTATTTTCTCATCAGTTTAGTACGGCATGGCGTGATAAATTCGCAGCACTTCAGGACGCTGTCCCGATGATTGTCTTCACGCCAGAGGGCGTGGTGCTTGAGGTCAATGACCTGTTCCTGAAAGGCATGGGCTACAACAGGCAGGAAGTCGTCGGCCAGCCTCACCGGATTTTCTGCACGCCAGAGTTCGTTGCCAGCGATGCCTATCGCTTGCATTGGGAAGGTTTACGGCAGGGAAAGTCCATCAGCGGAAATATTAAACGTGTACATAAAAGTGGGAAATTAATCTGGCTCGAAGCCACTTATGTTCCTGTTAAAAATAAACAAGGCAAAGTCACTGAAATAATTAAAATTGCCAGTGATGTCTCTGAAAGAATTACAGAATCGCACGAGCATCAGGGGATTTTACAAGCACTTGACCGTTCAATGGCACTGATTACCTTTACCCCGGAAGGTAATGTGATTTCTGCAAACAATAACTTCCTGAAAGTCATGGGTTATTCTCTGCAACAAATTAAAGGCCACTCTCATGCGATGTTTTGTCTGCCGAAGTTTGGTGATACCCACGAATATAAAAATCACTGGCAGCGTCTGCGTAACGGTGAATTCATCCTCGGGCGTTTCGAGCGGATGAACGGTCGCGGCCAGGCGATCTGGCTGGAAGCCAGCTATAACCCGGTCATGGATGATGACGGCAAAGTGTTGAAAATCGTCAAAATCGCTCAGGATATTACCAGCCAGATGGCGCAGCAGCGTCAGCAGGAAAGCATGATGACGCACGTCCACGAACTGTCGCTGACAACGGATAAAACCGCTGCCGAAGGGGTCACCATCGTCCAGAAAGCCGTGGAAGATATGCAGGAAGTGGAAGCGCTGGCGCGCCGCACGTCGGACATTATCGGTCAGCTCGGCCAAACCTCAGAACGGATTGGTGAGATGGTGGATACCATCCGGCGCATCTCGTCGCAAACCAATTTACTGGCGATTAACGCCACCATCGAAGCCGCGCACGCGGGCGAACAGGGCAGGGGATTTGCCGTGGTTGCCGGTGAAGTGCGTTCGCTGGCAGATCAGTCACGGAAAGCCGCCGTGGAGATTGACCAATTGACGCAAAGTATCCGCGACGGTGTGATGGCGGCAATCGATGGCATGGGGAACTGCGTTAACCGAGCGGGCGGCGGTGTCGCGCTGAGCCGTAATGCGGGAGATGTGATTAATCAGGTCAATCTGGGGATGCAGGATCTGGTGCGGATGATGGCGGAGTTTTCGGTTATCACCGGGGATCAGGGGCAAACGAGGCATTGATTGCAGGAGGTCGCTGCACCGGGGCGGCTAACCGATCTTTTTCTCACTTGCAGTGAAGGCGGGATCGAGAGGATTTCGGTTTTTCACTGGCCGTGAGGGCTGAATTGTGAAAATTTCGGTTTTTCACTGGCCGTGAGGGCTGATTTGAGAAAGTTTCGGTTTCTCACGTGCGGTGATCGCTTAACGCGCTGTGGCGAAACCGCCCAAGAGAGGAAAGTGCTTTCCCTCTCTTGGATCTCTCCCCGCTTTTACAACACGCGCTATCGCTTGCTGGCTATGTTCCAGATACCACAATGACAGGCTGGAAATCTTGCCGCTGCGCGGTGCCTTCTCCCGGTCCTGAAGCCATAGGTCTTCAGGCCGCTCCGTTCAGCAAGATTTCTGAATCGCCCTCGGGCAAAGAGCCTGTCTCTGATGTAACTCCATGTAACGACTTAAATTTACTCTGAATCAAGTTCTCAACTTCATGATTTCGCAATTGGCACGCGGTAAGTCATGACGGTATGATCACATCGCTGCGGCTCATCCGCAGTTGGGAGTTGCGGCCCAGATTACTGGAGGTAAAGAACGTTCAACGTGATCGTTTCGTCAATTTGTCCTCTGTAATGGAAGTGTCCAATGAAAACTTATACCGACTGGCATCAGGCCGACATTATTGCCGCACTGCGTAAGCAAGGAACAACGCTTGCCGCCGTTTCACGCGCAGCGGGTTTGTCCTCTTCGACTCTTTCCAATGCATTGTCACGTTCGTGGCCGAAAGGTGAAATGCTGATTGCTTCTGCACTCAATATTGCACCAGCACAAATCAGGCCAAGCCGTTATTTTGATGCGCATGGCCAACTCATCAGCAAGACATTAAGAAATCTCCACGACAAATCAAGAGAATAGTTTTTTGAATTTGTCGAATGGCGCGCTCAAAAATGGCAATCCACATTTCTTAAAGATGGAAAACAGTCTTCTTTTGAATTTAAGATCGTGCGGGCGATTCAGAAATTTTGCTGAACGGAGCGGCCTGAAGACCTATGGCTTCAGGACCGAGTGAAGGCACCGCGAAGCGGCAAGATTTCCAGCCTGTCACGGTGGTAACTGGAACATAGCCAGCAAGCGAAGCGCGGAGTAAAAAGCGAGGGGAAATCCAAAAGGGGAAAAGCACTTTCCCCTTTTGGGCGGTTTCGGCGCGAGAGGCCGCGTGATCACCGCACTTAAAAAACCGAAATATTCTCGGTCAAGCCCCCACGGCGAGTGAAGAAACCGAAATTATCTCGATACAGCTTCAGCCCTGCGGCCAGCACATCACCTGACTGACCCTACCACCGGTAAGGTGCCCCCACCGCCAGCATCTCCTTCATCTTTATATATCTGCACCGCCTGCCTTGGCATCACCATGCCCGCTTTCTCGAAGTGAATCTTCACCAGTCTGTCCAGCGCATACTGCACGGTCCACTGTTCCAGCGCTTTTGTGCGCACCAGCACCCGCAGGGTGAAGAACTGATCGCCTAATCCCACGACACCCTGATAAGTCGGTTCACCGAGCAATAACGGTTTGATGCTTTCATCCTGTTGCAGCGCTTCTACGGCCTTACGCAGAACGGCGTTGGCGGCGTCCACATCTTCATTGCGGCTGACGTTATAGCTGGCGCGGTAGACGCCAAACTCACGTTCATAATTCGAAAGCGTCGTTATCGAAGAGTAGGGAACGATGTGATAAACGCCATAGATATCGCGCAGGCCAATCGAGCGGATGGTCATGCGCTCAACCGTGCCGCTGATGCCCATCACCGTGACGTATTCGCCGGTATTCATACCATTTTCGAACTGGATGAAAATACCGGTGATCACGTCTTTCACCAGCGTTTGCGCACCGAAACTGACGGCCAGACCGAGCGCACCGGCACCGGCCAGCAGTGGGGCGATATTCAGCCCGACCTGCGAGAGCATGATCATAATGGTGATCGTACAAATCACGATCGCGAGGACGTTGCGGAACAGGGTCAGCAGCGTGCGCTCACGGGCGCTCGGACGTGCGCCGTTACTCAGTTCCTGCGCCAGACGATGTTCAATCACGCTGGCAAGTAACGTCCAGGCCACAATGGCGAAGCACAGAATAAACAGCATATGGCCCAGACCGCTGATCACTTTCCCACCGGTCTCAGTCATAAACCATTTGTTGAGATTGAAAATCTGCCACGCGTCGAGCAGCGAGAGCGTCACGCTCAGCACCACCAGCACGCGGATGATTTTCAGACCCGCCGGAATGTACGAATTAATGCGCTTTTGCAGCAGCGGGTAACGGCGGTTAACGTCATCGGGCAGGGTGATACGGCGGTTAATCCAGCGCGAAAGCAGGCCGGAGATGAGCGCGCCGATGCCGATAATCACCAGACTTTTAATCGTCGCGGCCATCATAAAGCGCAGACTTCCGGCGAAATCAAACTGCGAAAGGAAGAACAGCACCACGAAATAACTGACCGCCAGAAGATGCCAGACATGCCCGAGGGCGCGGAGAATGACGCTGAAAAATGCCATCGAGCGTTCAGCCAGCAGGTTGAATTCATGATGAATCGTGCGGCGGTTATGCAGAATCAGCCAGCTGGCGTAAACCGTCAGGGCCAGCATCACCACGAAATTTACCACAGCGGCGGTGGTGTAATTGATTTGTGTGGCAACCACCGGTACGCCGACCATCAGGGCGTAACCAATCAGCCCGCTGACCCACGCCAGACGGGTATTCCAGTAGCGCGCCGTGACATCCGCCAGCGGGAAAGGGCGCAGGTAGCTGAAGCCGGGCGCAAAGATCAGGCGCAAAACGGCTTTGAAGAATTCAATCACCGCAAAGGCGCTGAGGAACAAAGCCTGCAGGCGCGCAATCAGCGGGCTGCCGCCGTTGAAATATTGCGTGAACAAATTCCCGGCAGCGACGGTCAGCAGCAGAATACCGAGGTCAACTGCGAACGCCCCGATAATGCTGGCGGGCAGTTTGTACCAGTGGGCTTCTTTCAGTCGCGCATGGTTTCCCCAACGCCCGAGGCGCAGATAAAGCGGCCCGATTAACCGGCGAATCAGATGGAAAAACGCAAAGGTCACCGCGACGGTCAGCAAAAAATACCCCAACGCCGGGAAGAAACGCGCGGCATTAAAATGATGCTGCGGGCCGGAATTGATGGTGTCTTTAAGCTGCTGTACGCGCTTCATAAATCCGGAAGCGGTTTGCTGCGTGGTATCCACCAGCTGGTCAATCAGCGAAAGCTGTTCAGCCTGCGGTGCGGTGTTTTCGGCAGGCGCTTTTGCTGCCGGTGCGGTTCCGGCGGCTTCCCGCAGATGGGTAATCAGTTGGGCGCGGGCTTTATCATCCTGAAGAATATCGGCCAGCGCGGCGTAAGAAGCTTTCTGTTGATCGGCGGCAGCGGGTTTTTCCTCAGCCGCATGGCTGAAGGCGCTGAACAGGGAGATTGTGATAAACAGCAGAGCTGAAAATATCGGTGTCTGGATGCGGTGAGCCAACGGAGTCCTGTCGTTATGCGGCATTGTTCCTCTCTCAAAATAGCGTTAGTCGGAAGTGTTGCTGCCCTAAGGGTAAAGCATCGGTGACGGTATTGTAGAAAAATTGTGGCAAAACGTTGTGGGGGGACGTGCCATAAGGGAATGACCGGCAGAGCGAGTGTGTTGAAACTTACGGGCGATTCAGAAATCTTGCTGAACGGAGCGGCCTGAAGACCAAAGCCTTCAGGACCGAGAGAAGGCATCGCGTAGCGGCAAGATTTCCAGCCTGTCACGGTGGTAACTGGAACATAGCCAGCCAGCGATAGCGCGGAGTAAAAAGGCGAGGGGAAATCCAAAAGGGGAAAAGCACTTTCCCCTTTTGGGCGGTTTCGGCGCAGCGCGTTAAGCGATCACCGCACTTGAGAAACCGAAATAATTCCGGTCAGAGTTAAAAGCCGCTCTTGCCGCGGCCTTTGGCATCAGGAAACGTGTTGCAGGAACTCCCGCAGACGCTCACTCGGTGGATTATTCACCAGATCTGCCGGTTTACCGTCTTCCGCAATACGCCCTTTATCGATGAAGATTAACCGTGATGCCACTTTCTCGGCGAAGCCGACTTCGTGGGTCACGATAACCATCGTCATGCCTTCTTCGGCCAGCTGCTTCATGACGGTCAGCACTTCATGACGCAGTTCCGGATCCAGCGCAGAGGTTGGCTCATCGAACAGCATCAGCTTAGGTTTCACCGCCAGCGCACGGGCGATTGCCACACGCTGCTGCTGCCCGCCAGAAAGTTCAGACGGATAGTGGTTACCACGCTCGGAAAGGCCGACTTTGGCCAGCAATTCTTTCGCCAGTTTATTGGCTT
The DNA here is from genome assembly GCF_011065485.1 of Rahnella contaminans. Classification (NCBI taxonomy): domain Bacteria; kingdom Pseudomonadati; phylum Pseudomonadota; class Gammaproteobacteria; order Enterobacterales; family Yersiniaceae; genus Rahnella; species Rahnella contaminans. Next base: position 1,521,935 of record NZ_JAADJS010000001.1, on the reverse strand, counting down.
CATCTTTCGAGGCACCACGAACGCGGATCGGGCCGAAAGCCACGTTTTCCAGCGCGGTCATGTGCGGGAACAGATAGAACTGCTGGAAAACCATACCGGCTTCCTGGCGGATCAGACGTTCGTCGACTTTCGGGTCATTCACTTTCAGGCCATCGACAATCAGCTCGCCGGACGTGATTTCTTCCAGCTTGTTGATGCAACGCAGCAAAGTGGATTTACCGGAACCGGATGGTCCGATAATAACCACGACTTCACCCTGAGAAATGTTCAGATCGATGTCGTGGAGCACCTGGGTTTTACCAAAGTGTTTTGAGACGTTCTTGAATTCAATCATATAATTTTCAGTTTGCGTTCTAAGCGGCGCAGAACAAAGCTCAGAGCCAGCGTGATGATCAGATAGATAACGGCAACCGCACTCCAGATTTCCATGGCGCGGAAGTTACCGGCGATGATTTCCTGGCCCTGACGGGTCAGCTCGGCGACACCGATGACGATAAACAGCGAGGTATCTTTGATACTCACAATCCACTGGTTGCCCAGCGGTGGCAGCATGCGGCGCAACGCCAGCGGCATGATGATGTAACGCAGGGTCGCACGACGCGACAGACCCAGCGCCAGGCCCGCTTCGCGGAAACCATTATGGATGGACAACACGGCACCACGCGTAATTTCAGCGATGTACGCACCTGAGTTGATCATGATTGTCACCACCGCCGCGCTGAACGGGTCGATACGCAGATCGGGAACCATCATCGGCAGTGCGAAATAAATGAACATTACCTGTACGACAATAGGCGTACCGCGGATAAGCTCGATAAATACCAGTGCGATATTGCTGCTAAACCAGCCACCAAACGCGCGGGCAAAACCCGCAATCACACCAATAATCAGACCGCCAACCAGACCGAGGACCGAAATCCACAATGTCATCTTGGCGCCTTCGAGCAGGATAGGCAGAGCGGGCCAAATTACGCTCCAGTCAAACTGCATGGATTATCTCCTGGTAAAACAACAAACTGCGCCTGTCCGGAGAATTCCCCGTCAGGCGCTTCTTATCAAGTCAGATTTCTATATAGAGGAACGACTTAAATGAAAAAATCTTACTTAGGTTCAGTATCGAACCATTTTTTGTAGATTGCCGCGTAGGTACCATTCTCTTTGATGGTTTTCAGAGCCGCGTTGGCTTTCTCACGCAGGTCACTGCCTTGCGGGAAGGCGATACCGTATTGCTGACCAGCCAGTGAATCACCGACGGCCTTGAACTGGCCTTTACCGGCAGTTTTGATGAAATACAGAATGTTCGGGGTGTCGTGCATCACAGCATCAGCACGGCCTGTACCCAGTTCCATGTAAGCGCTGTCGATGTTCGGGAACTGACGCAGATCTTTGGTCTGCACGTTGGCTTTCATGTAGTCAACGGAGCTGGTGCCGCTTTTCACTGCAACCACTTTGCCTTTCAGATCATTAACGCTTTTGATGGCGTCGTTGTTGCTCTTAACCATCACCATCAGGCCGCTGTTGTAGTAGCCGTCAGAGAAGTCGATCGCTTTTTTACGCTCTGGCGTAATGGTGATACCGGCCAGTGCCAGATCGATGTTGTGAGTTTGCAGGGCAGGGATGATGCCGCCGAAATCCATTGGTTTCAGTTCATAAGAGACTTTCATCTCTTTAGCGACCGCGTCCCACAGGTCGATATCGAAGCCGACATACTTGTCGCCTTGTTTGAATTCAAACGGTACAAACGCAGTGTCGGTAGCTACGATCAGTTTTTTGTCTGCTGCGTGTGAGCTAACGGCAAAGGCCAGGGTCAGCGCGGCCAGGGAAACTTTTAAGAGTGACTTCATCAGTGAATTTCCTTTGTACATATTATGGGAACGACCTTATGTTACGACGCTTAACTGCAAAATTCATGCCATTATTCATCTATATTTAAATTCAATGGCTTATCGTCTTGCTGAACCGTTCAAGCAGCGGATAAATCCGAAATTGCACATTTGTGGTGCATTGTTACATTTTGCAATGTTCTATCGTGGTGCATCGCGTCATCATTAACCAGATGTTGTATTTTAAACAATCATTAATTAACAATCATGCCATCCAAATGATAACTCGCTCTAACTTTTTCAGAACGTGCGTAAAACCACTGCTCAATATTGAAGCAAATGTAAAGAGGGGAAGGGTGGGATCTGAGGAAAAACCGAGGTTGGTTGAACCATTATGGTGCAACCGGTCATAAGGAAAAAATCTAGCGCAGCTGGCTGTCTTTACTTCCACGGCGATTATATCCGGCGTGATCCTGCTGCTTTTTATCCAGCTCAGCCTGGCAGGTGACGCAATACTGAACGCCCTGAAGCGCTTTCCGGCGAGCTTCCGGAATCGGCTCCCCGCATTCCCGGCAGAAATGCTCACTTTCGCCGTGCCCGAGCGACTGACGAGCGCGGTCAACCGCATCATTGACTGTTGAATCTATCTGGTCCTGAACTGCGCCATCTTGCGCCCATCCGCTTGCCATGGTGACCTCCGAATGTTTATCAGATTTATTGGAAAGCAATCTCAGTATTAATCTGAAACGCTATTTTAAGAATAATTCTTAGCAGTGAAGATGATTTTTTTTGTAAAACAATGGGTTAATTGTTTTGTTTGTTAATGCTCTGCTTTTATTATAGCTCTGCGTTTACTAAGAGTTTTCTGATAAGATTTGTGTTATTTCGTGCCATATGTTAAAAAAACGCATGAATTGAATGAATGTATTTCTGTCATCAATTGTTCGTGTGAATATGTGCATATTTGTAACAGCTATTCTCCCCATGGACACCTTATTCAGGCCAGTTTGCGCTGACTTCTCATTCAATTCCCTTCTGCTGCATGGCAGCTGCAACTGGCCCGACTAAGAAATGGAATTCATCAGGACACATTTGCTTGATCGGCTAACCATTATAAGTACCCACTCTTTTGCATCGTGACGGAGTGAGTTTAATCCCAGGCAGGGTATTAAAGTGGCAGATAATCAGGTAGTTGGCGGCACGGCAGGTGCATCTTTACAGCCGGGTCTGATCGAATCCGTTCGCAGCACACTTTCCGAGCAGGCCGATGCGTTGCAACGCCTCTCTGCTCAGCTCGACAGCGTCCAGTATCAGAAAGCATTAAAACTGATTATGGAATGCAAAGGCCACGTCATCCTTTCTGGCATGGGAAAGTCAGGCCATGTGGGGCGTAAAATCTCCGCGACGCTGGCCTCGACCGGCACTCCAAGCTTCTTTATTCATCCGGCAGAAGCCTTTCATGGCGATCTGGGAATGATCACGCCGTATGACCTGCTGATCCTGATTTCAGCCAGCGGTGAAACGGACGAAATTCTCAAGCTCATTCCTTCTCTGCGTCAGTTCGGTAACCGGATTATCGCGATCACAAATCACAGCGCATCGACGCTGGCGAAATATGCTGACGCCACGCTTGAGCTGATGATGGAAAGCGAAAGCTGCCCGAACAATCTCGCGCCGACAACGTCAACGACGTTAACCATGGCAATTGGCGATGCGCTGGCCGTTGCGCTGATCCATCAGCGTAAATTCCTGCCGACGGATTTTGCACGTTATCACCCGGGCGGTTCTCTGGGCCGCCGTTTGCTGACCCGCGTAGCGGATGTCATGCAAACCAACGTGCCGACCATTCAGGAAGATACGTTGTTCCGCCAGGTGATCTCAGCAATTACCTGCGGGTGTCAGGGCATGGTGGCCGTTAATAATGCCCGGCAGCAACTGGTCGGCATTATTACTGACGGCGATTTACGCCGTTATATGGAAAAGAATGCACAGCTCGACAGCGCTTGTGCCGCCGACATGATGACCCGTTCGCCGCTGACATTACCGGCGGACATGATGATTACGGATGCAGAAACGCTGATGCAGAAACATCGGGTTTCCGTATTGCTGGTCACCAACAAAGAGAAAAACGTCGCCGGTCTGGTGCGCATTTTCGACTGAAATAATATTTGAAATAATTACGCACCGTGAGTATTCCGCAGGGGAAATAAGGCAGATTCACGGGACTTTTAATAAAGCACGACGCTAAAAGCGTGCTATTTGTCATGATGATAATAAATAAATGCTTATTGAAAAAATGAAGTCTGCCTGGCCCGGGGAACATATTGCCCGGGTTCGTCGATCTCCGCATTTTAGTATGGCCACGCTGAACCGCAATTTGGGCAAAATTGTAGTGGGATTGCCGATGGCGTTGCTGATTATCTATCTGGTGATTTTCAGCCACCCGCGTTATCTCAGCGAATCTACGGTTGCGATTAAAAGCTCAAACGACATCAGTGGCTCCAGTCTGAATGTCGGCTTGCTGCTGGGCGCTGCAAACCCAAGCACTGCTCAGGACGCAATGTATTTAAAAGAATACATAAACTCGCCTGACATGATGATGGCGCTCGATAAGCAACTCGACTTCCATTCTGCCTTTGCAAAAAGCGGCCTGGATTTCTTCTACCGTCTGCCAAAAGACGCGACAAGCGAACAATTCCTCAACTATTACCGCGACCGTATTTCCGTCACTTATGACGATAAAACGGGTCTGTTAACCATCGGCACGCAGGGTTTTACGCCTGAATTTGCCAAACAGTTCAACAATGCGGTTTTGAAAGAATCCGAACGCTTCATCAACGAAATCTCCCATAAGATTGCGCGTGACCAGCAAGCCTTTGCCGAAAAGGAAATGCTTGATGCGCGGGCGCGTCTGAACGTCAGCAAAACACAGTTACTGGCTTATCAGAACCAGAACAACATTCTTGATCCTGAAGCTCAGGCCGTGGCCGCCACCTCGCTGGTGAACACAATGGTCGGGCAAAAAATCCAGATGGAAGCCGAGTTGCGCAATCTGCTGACCTATCTGCGTGAAGATGCGCCGCAGGTGATCAGTGCGCAGAATGCGATTACGTCGCTGGGCAAACAGATTGATCAGGAAAAAAGCAAAATCACCGCGCCGGATGGCCGTCAGCTGAACAGCATGGCGGTTGATTTTGAAGAGATTAAGGCAAAAGTTCAGTTCGACACCGACCTGTACAAGCTCACGCTGACGTCGATTGAAAAGACCCGCGTCGAAGCCGCCCGCAAACTGAAAGTGCTGTCGGTGATCAGCTCGCCGCAACTGCCGCAGGAATCCAGCTTCCCGAATGTGCCTTACATGATTGCCAGCTGGCTGCTGGTCTGCTGCCTTCTGTTCGGGACGATCAAATTATTGCTGGCGGTCATCGATGACCACAAAGATTAATGCGGTTTGTTCCGCTGTCCTTTTAGCCTGAAGAATCGCACACAGAGCTTGTTATGAAATTATTGAAGTCCGTTTTGATTTTGCTGGCCTGCCAGCTCACCCAGGCGAATGCCGTGGGAATTAATGCCGATCCGAACATGACCGGTGCGGCACCTTTGCCGACATTTTTGACCGGCCAGACGCAGCAAACGTCGTCGGATACCGGGTTTGATGATTCTCCACCGCCGCCGGTTCCGGCGGTGATGAGCCGTATGTTTGGTGCGCAGTTGTTCACCGGCGGTGCGGCGGCGGATAACGCGGCAAGCATTGGTTTTAACCCGAACTACGTGGTCGGGCTGGGCGATCAGGTTCAGATCCGCCTCTGGGGCGCTTTCAACTTTGACGGCGCGCTGACTGTTGACCCCAAAGGCAATATCTTCCTGCCAAACGTTGGCCCGCTCAAAGTTGCCGGTATTTCTAACAGCCAGCTAAACAGTGTGATCACCACCAAAGTGAAACAGGTTTATCAGGCCAACGTAAACGTCTACGCCTCGTTGTTACAGGCGCAACCGGTAAAAGTCTTTGTGACCGGTTACGTCACTAACCCCGGCTTATACGGCGGCGTGGCGTCTGATTCTCTGCTCTCTTACCTGAGCAAAGCGGGCGGCGTCGACACCGAACGCGGCAGCTATGTCGATATCGTGGTGAAACACAACGACCGCGTGCGTTCGCGCATCAATCTTTATGACTTTTTGCTGAACGGCGATCTGCGCCTGTCACAATTCTCTGACGGCGATACCATCGTTGTCGGGCCGCGTCAGCACACGTTCAGCGTGGAAGGCGACGTCTTCAACAGCTACGACTTTGAATTCCGCGACAGCACGATCCCGGTGAGCGAAGCCCTGAGCTGGGCACGTCCGAAACCGGGCGCGACGCACATGACCATCATCCGCCAGCAGGGCAGCATGAAACGCAGCGAATACTACCCGCTGAGCTCTGCGCCGGGCCGGTCATTGCAGGATGGCGATAAGCTGATCATCAGCTCTGACCGCTATGCCGGCACCATTCAGGTGCGCATCGAAGGCGCACATTCCGGTGAACACGCCGTGGTACTGCCGTATGGCGCCACCATGAGCCAGCTGTTGCCGAAAATCCGCACCAACTCCATGTCGCAGATCAATGCCATTCAGCTGTACCGCCGCTCCGTGGCGATCCGCCAGAAAGAGATGCTGGATCTGACCTTGCAGAAACTGGAAGAAGCGTCTCTTTCTGCCCAGTCCTCCACGCAAGAAGAAGGGCGTCTGCGCGCACAGGAAGCGCAGCTGGTCAGCCGCTTTGTGAATAAAGCGCGTCAGGTGGTGCCGAAAGGTGAAGTGGTCCTGAACGAAGACAACCTGAACCAGGTGATCCTGGAAGACGGCGACGTGATTAATATTCCGGAAAAAACCTCGCTGGTCATGATCCACGGCGAAGTGCTGTTCCCGAACGCCGTCAGCTGGCAGAAAGGGCTGAGCCCGGAAGATTACATCGAGAAAGTCGGTGGCTTTACGCAGAAAGCGGGTAACTCGAAAGTCATCCTGATTAAACAGAACGGCGAAGCGATTAACGCGGATGACGTGAAAACGCTGCAACCGGGCGATGAGCTGATGGTTCTGCCGAAGTATGAATCGAAGAACATCGAAGTCACGCGCGGTATCTCGACGATCCTGTATCAGCTGGCCGTTGCCGCGAAAGTGGTGCTGACAATTTAATGATCGGGATCTTTTCTGCGGGCATTCAGCGCATCCCGCATCTGGAAGCATTTCTCGGTGAACCGTGCCGCAAGCTTTCGTTGCTGCGGCCGGTGCCGGATGACATCACGCGGATTGCCGTGTGGGGTTACCGGCCAACGGGCGCGAAAGCCGTTGCGCTGGCCGAAAAATCTGGCCGGCCGGTATTGCGCCTTGAGGACGGTTTTATCCGTTCTCTGGGGCTGGGCGTTTCAGGATGTCCGCCGCTTTCCATGGTGCTGGACACGCAGGGCATGTACTACGACGCCTCGCAGCCGAGCACGCTGGAAACGCTGATCCATCAGCATGAAGAGAACCGCCTGCTGCACGACGATGCCCGTCAGGCGATGCAGATGATCGTCGACGGTGACCTGTCGAAATACAACCAGGCACCGGTGTGTACCCTGGCGCAACCGGAACAGGGCGCGGTGCTGGTCGTCGATCAGACCTTTGGCGACATGGCCGTCGTGTACGGCAACGCCGGGAAAGAACAGTTCGACAATATGCTGCAAGCGGCGCTGGCTGAAAACCCGCAGTCTGAGATTTGGGTGAAGGTGCATCCTGATGTGTTATCGGGGAAAAAAGCCGGTTACTTCACGCAGCTCGGGGAGCAGGCGAAACAGGATCCGCGCATAAAACTGATTGCGCAGGACGTCAGCCCGCAGTCGTTATTGCAACGCGTCAGCCGCGTGTATGTGGTGACGTCGAATTATGGTTTTGAAGCGCTGATCGCCGGTAAACCGGTCAGCGTGTTTGGTCAGCCGTGGTACGCGGGTTGGGGTCTGACGGATGACCGTCATGCGCTTGCCGCAGAACTTCGCGTCCGACGCGGTAACGCCAGCATCGAGGATTTATTCGGGGCAGCCTGTTTGCGTTACAGCAGATATCTGAACCCGGTAAACGGCCAGGCGGGAACGTTATTTGACGTACTGAACTGGTTGCTGATGCAGCGTCAGCATCACCAGCAGCGGACAGGGCGCTTGTGGTCGCCGGGTCTGACACTCTGGAAGCGCAGCATTCTTGCGCCGTTCCTGCGGACCAAAACAAACAAAGTGAATTTCAGTAAACGTCATGCCGGTGAATCCGCCTGCGTGGTGTGGGGCACCAAAGGCGAACGCCGCTGGCACGAGGATGCACAAAGAAAAAGACTCCCGCAATGGCGAATGGAAGATGGATTTTTGCGTTCGGCCGGGCTGGGTTCTGATTTGCATCCGCCGCTTTCTCTGGTGCTGGATAAAACCGGTATTTACTACGACGCCACGCGGCCAAGTGACCTCGAAACGCTGCTCAGTGCGAGCCGTCTGACCGGTTTCCAGCAACAACGCGCAACACGACTGCGCCAGAGACTGGTGGCCAGCAAAGTCAGTAAATACAACCTCGGCGCGGCGTTTACGCTGCCAGCCGGAGCCAGCGGAAAGACCGTGATTCTGGTGCCGGGACAGGTGGAAGACGACGCGTCGATCCTGACCGGGACGATGGGATTACGCACCAACGGCGAGCTGTTGCGCACGGTGCGGGAACGCCACCCGGATGCCTACATTATTTATAAGCCGCACCCGGATGTTCTGGTGGGGAACCGGCAGGGAAATATTCCTGCTGAAGATGTCAGCCGGTGGGCAGACAGTCAGGCCCTGGATGCTGACATTATTCAGTGCATTCAGGCTGCTGATGAGCTGCATACCCTGACGTCATTGTCAGGTTTTGAAGCCTTACTCCACGGCAAAAAAGTGGTGTGTTACGGCATGCCTTTTTATGCCGGTTGGGGACTGACGCACGATGAACATACCTGTTCACGCAGAACGCGCAGCCTCACATTAGACGATGTGGTTTATCAGGCGCTGATTGCCTACCCGTCGTATATCGACCCGCATAGCCGGGAGCCTATTTTAGCGGAGCAGGCGGTTGAACTTCTTGCTGCGACGCCACGGGCGCAAATGCAATTCTCAAAGATTAAGGCGGGCAGGATAGTTCGCTATTACAGGAAACTGCTCATGTTGATCCGGGTGACATTGACCACCTGAACCAGCCTCTTTTAAGCTTTTTGCGTAAATGGACACGGACAGAAATGGACAGTAAGGCGCTTACGACATTACTTTCTGGTAAAAAATATCTGCTGTTGCAGGGGCCGATGGGGCCTTTCTTCAGTGATTTAGCACAGTGGCTGGAGTCACTGGGGCGTGAAGCGGTGAACGTCGTTTTCAACGGCGGTGACAGATTGTATTCGCGAAAGCGTGAATACCGTTTGTACCAGCAGACGCCTCAGGAGTTTCCGACCTGGCTGAAAGAAACCTGGCAGGAGTACGACTTCGACACCATCGTGTGTTTCGGGGATTGTCGTCCGCTGCATCAGGCGGCTAAACGCTGGGCGCAGGCCAAGGGCGTGAGATTCCTCGCCTTCGAGGAAGGCTACCTGCGGCCGCATTACATCACGCTGGAACAAGGTGGCGTGAACGCCTATTCCGGCCTGCCGCGCGACGCGGAGTTCTACCGCAGCCTGCCAACAATGACTATGCCGGAAATCGAGCACCTGAAACCTTCAGGCTGGCAGCGCGTCCGCCACGCGACCGTATATTATCTCGCCGGATGGCGCTATCGCCATGATTTCCCGAAATACCGCCATCACAAATCCTTCTCGCCGTGGTACGAGGCGCGTTGCTGGACCCGTGCTGCCTGGCGTAAAAAACTGTATGCCTTCCGTCAGCGCCATGTGTTGCAGCAACTGCAAACAGATCTGGATCAGCGCTATTATCTGGCCATTTTGCAGGTGTATAACGACAGCCAGATCCGTAACCACAGCCCGTATAACGACGTGCGTGATTACATTAATGAAGTGATGCACTCGTTCGCTAAAAAAGCGCCTTCAACCGAGTTTCTGGTGATTAAACATCACCCGATGGACAGGGGGCACCGTCTGTACGGACCGCTTATCCGCCAGCTGGGTAAAAAATACAGTATCGCTAACCGCGTTATTTACGTGCATGACCTGCCGATGCCTGAGTTGCTGACACACTCCAAAGCCGTGGTTACGATTAACAGCACAGCGGGTATCTCCGCGCTTATCCATAACAAGCCGCTGAAAGTGATGGGCAGCGCGCTGTATGACATTAAAGGCATTACCTATCAGGGACATCTGAACCAGTTCTGGACCTCAGGATATAAGCCGGACATGAAACTGTTCAAACAATTCCGACTATACTTGCTGCAAAATACGCAGATTAATGCGGTGTATTATGGCGGTCGCAAAGCCGATATTGCTGCAATAGCCGACAGCCAGTATCAGCCGGTATTTATCAGCCAAAAGCTGGTGATGAATTACATCAAGCGACAACCTTCGTAACGATCACCTTTGAGGAATATGCTCAGATGCAAAAATGTTTACCGATCAAACTCTGCGCATATTTCTCATTATCCATCCTGCTCCCCTTGTTTCTTACCGCCTGCGCGGACGCCGTTCCCTCGATGCATTCTCATGAGTGCGAACTGCCTGATGTCCGCGGTAATACCACGCTATCCCCTCACTGCGTTTATAAAGAAGCGGTCATCATCACCAGCAGCAATACCACGTTAGACTGCCGGGGTGCGGTGCTCGAGGGGGACAATCAACGCCCTTTTGGCATACTGATCAACAGCAAGGGTAAGCCGTTATCCGCTGTCACTGTCCGTAACTGCAAAGTGCGCAACTTTACCCACAGCGGCATCCGTATCACTTCCGACATCGCCGCCAACAAACTCAGCCCGAACCATGAAGAAAACTACCGCCGGACACCGACACGGATAACCCTCGAAAACGTTGAAGTCACCGGCAGCGGACGCGTAGGGATATACTTTGACGATTACGTCACTCATTCGACGTTGAGCCACTCGGTTGTCCGCGACTCGTATATGTCGGGTATCTACCTGGAACATTCATCGCGCAATAACAAAATCGTGGATAACCAGATTATCAATAATGGACATGAGAGTTTCGGCAAGGGAAAGCGGGAAGGATTAGCGGTGGATTCGTCGGCGTACAATCTTATTGAAGGTAACCGGTTTGAATCGAACGGGGCAGGGGGCGTATTTCTGTATAAGAACTGCGGCGAGCATTTCAGCACAGGCAAATCCGTGATCCGCTGGCAGCACAGCGACTACAACGTCATTCGCAATAACACCTTTGTAAATGAACCCGTCGGCATCTGGCTGGCATCCCGGCAAAACCGGGACTTATCAGGATTTGATTGCGGGGATAAACCGAGGGACAGTTCCGGTAAGTACTTCAACGATTATGCGGATAATAATGTGGTGGAGGGGAATAGATTTGATGGGGTAGTGGCTGATATTGAAGATAAGGGCTTAAATAATAGAATCCCAAGCCATTAGTTGAGTCAATAACATTCGGGATTCATTAATTTTTTAAAGTCGAAGACTAATGGGATCTAAAACTGTGTCATCACATCTTTCCAGTAACTAGTTGCGTCATGTTCAATGTCGTCCCTTCTTTTTTTCAGTTTTTCTGAGTGCAATATCCCTTGTTGGAGCTTTACAATTAAGTTGCCAGAAGTAGAAGGGAACGCTTTGATTTGTAGCTGTAACATTCTTGCTTCTTTGAAAAATCTTCTTGAAAATGCCAGTGAAGAAAGGTTTTTATCAGTGATATAGGATTTGTATTTTTCGAATATATCACTTTTTAATTCGCTAACTTTTATGAAGTCTTCGATCGTTTTTTCTGTTGGTGGTCTATTAGTTAAACTGTTTGGATGTCTTACCCAGGAATATAATTTCTTCAATACTATTTCTACCGTAGGGTTGCTACTGTAAGCATTTAAAAGAAATATATGATCTTCCCCATTGTGGATTCCATCGGGAAAGAAACAATCAATATTTAATAAATGTTCTCTTTTATATATTTTCCCCCAAGATAAACGAGGGGTAGAGCCGTCGAGTAAAGTCAGAAACCTATCCTTGTTGGAAATGAAGTTTTCAATGTGTGTGCCGGAAATTATTTCGCCATCTGGCGAAATAGATTTAAACATACATTCAACAATATCAGGTTTATGATTAATCGCGACAGACGTGAATTCTTCAATAAAATTAGTTTCAATACGGTCATCAACATCAATAAAACAGATGTACTCAAAGTCAGTGTTTCTGATGCCAATATTTCTAGCGGTTCCTGGCCCCTGTCCAGTCGATTCTAATATTTTGGATTTAAAGGGGAAGTGCGTATTTTCTAAATATTCAATAGAACCATCGATACTGTCGTCTGAAATGAATGTGACTTGAAAGTTATTAAATGTTTGTTGTGATAAATCATAACAAATATTAGGAAGGTGAGCTTCAGCATCTTTAAATGGAATTAATATATCAATGTTCATTATTTCTTCCCAGCTTAATCTAAAATAGATTCCATGTGGTATTTTTCGCTTGACCAATTGTGTATTGTATTTAAACCCACTCTACGGCCATTAGAATAAGATGTCGCTACGCCATGAGCTTGGTCAGTAAGTGAAAAACCGAATATGTTCTGTCTTGAAACAGGCCCATTTATACTATATAACCAGCTCAAGTATTTAAGTCCACTACTAGGTGATGCCCCGATTTGCTGGGTTAACTTAAGATCGATATTGCGAGGCAATAGGCAAATTTTATCTGCGTGCTCTTGTAAATCGTGAAGTTTAAGCGCAAGGTTTTTAGTTGAATACAGGTTTCCATCAGAAATGATTATAAAATCTAAGCCAAACTTCCTATTGCGCGGCGTTTCATAATAGCGCGGATTAATTACTAGAATATTTGTTTTTCTTCCGTAATCAACACTAAATGGATAGTCTGTGATTGCACCGTTAAACCTAACAACTTTATAATTTCTGTCAATCTCGGTGCCTTTTTTCAAACCTACTTCAATTGGTGAGTTACCAACAATAGACATGCTCGAACCATTTGTTAAAGCATATGTCTCAAATTCCCATTCATTTTTGGCCAATTGAAGAAATAAATCATGATCCTTTTTAGCCCATTCATCTTCCAAAGCACCACTTTTAAAAAGAAGATGAGTTAGACCCAAAAATCTATAACGACTCCAAGCATCTTTATCTTTAGATTTTGCTTTGTTTGCCATCTCGATGGCTTTTTCATATTCCCCACTTTCGGTAAAAAAAGCCGCTAATAACATAATAAATTGAACAGGGAAAAGTTGTTTTCTTATAGAGCTAGCTAGTTTATTTGCAATGCTTTCTAGTTTGGGATCAGGGCCTAAAATTCTATATAGTTTCCTGAATATCAAAATAAGGTCATTTTGATGTAATGTTAAATATTTCGAATCAAGCAGTGTTGTCGCTGCGGTTATTATTTCCGTTGTGTATATGCCTGCATTTAATGCATATTTAACTTTTGATACATCAGTGCATTCGGGTCTATCTTTATAGTAAAAATAAAGTGAGTTAAAGTCATTTAATAGCTTCATATGCAGTACGTTTATTTGGTGTGCTGCATTTGTAATTTTATTCAAAAATTCAGAGTTGCCATCAAATTCTGTTTCTTTAGGGGTTAGAAGCAATAATCCTTTGATAATCGTATTGTTTTCAAATGGGAATGAAATGTCGTAGGTTAATATATGGCCATCGAATTCAAAAAGCACTTCATTGGAGCTTAGCCTATAATCTCCAATTTTTAAATTTACATGCTTGCTACAGCAGTTTTCAATATGAGATTGAAGCTTAAGGCTGTTTGTATATTGTTCTGACAAGTAGAGGTTTATTATATCCTTAGTAATTATACTATTAATGCTAGGGTTTTTATTTTGTTCCTGTGTGTTTTTTTTATGCTGTTTACTAGCATTTAAAAACTTGCTGTCTTGAATAAATTTTTTAGGATTTAGAATTAACTTTCTTGTTTTTCTATACAAAACATTCATTGTCATATCTCATCAAAATGTTTAATGCCATCTAAGTGGGATGTATTTAATGATGCACGATCCCACGTAATCCCACTTTTCACTACTATGGCCGGGTTGCCAACTGCAATAGAATTAGGTGGAATATCTTTACTTACTACTGAACCAATGCCTATAACTGATCCAGTTGATATTGTAACGCCTTTAAGTATAGTTGTTTTATTTGCTAACCAAATATGATCTTCCAAATAAACGGATTTTGAGAAATTAAGCCGTTCTCCTGTATCAATAGAGAAAATTGGGTGGTAATCATGATTGTAGATATTGATATCAATGCCGAACATGCAGTTGTCGCCTATGATAATATCTGATGATTCTGATAGGTGTAATTTCATACCACCAGTAGAGCTAAAATTGCTTCCAATTTTAAGATTGCATTTACGCCCAATTTTTATCAATCCATTAACTTTTGAATATTTCCCAATTTTAATATTATTATTACCGCCGTAATCTACGAGAGTTAAATTATCTATTTTTGAATTTTCATGAAATTCGAAGTTACTATTCAATCCACGTAAATCAATTTTTACAGATTTCCATATGGATGGTTTTCCTATTACTTTACCACCCTTCAATTCAACCAAAGCAATGAATTCTTCAAAAGTCATATTTTTATCTTATATTATAATTTAAGGTTTAGATGTTTTCGTCTATTTTATATTTATGAATGGCTTCATCTATTGAATCAACGTACTCTACTTTGTTATTTCTACCAATGAAAAGAGCTACATCACAGAACTCCCTCAGAGAATTTAAACTATGTGAAACCATAAGGAAATTGGCTTCACTACGTTTGGCACTGAATAGGGTTGAGCACTTTTGTTTAAATCGAGCATCACCAACTGCCGTTACCTCATCAACTAAATAGTAATCGAATTTAAAAGCCATGCTAAGGCCGAACCCTAATCTTGATTTCATTCCAGATGAATAGGTCTTTATTGGCATGTCGAAATACTTTCCAAGCTCCGAAAACTCTTCAACAAAAGCGACTTTTCCGCTTAGTTCTTCTTTAGTTGAATATAATCTAGAAACAAATTTTACATTTTCACGGCCAGTTAGGCTTCCCTGAAAACCACCTGACAATCCGACTGGCCAAGAAATTGTTTTATTTGTTGTTATCCTACCTGAATCTGGGCGATCAATACCTCCAATTACCCTCAATAGAGTGGATTTACCCGCGCCATTTCTACCAATAAGCGCAACACTTTTATTAGAAGGTATTTCTATGTTTAAGTCCCTAAAAACATAATGTCTTCCTTTTGGTGTTTTATAGGACTTTGTCAACCCCTCAATTTTTATCATGATGTGAGCATTGCCTCCTCTTGCGAACGGTAGAGAGCTAATCCAATAAAGAAGATTATTAATGTACAGATTGCTAAATAGTTTAAACTCACACCATCACTAACATAACCAGGGAAAACAGATGATCTAAATAGCTCTACTACATGTACTAAAGGATTCCATAATAAATATGGCCAATAGTCTTTCGGTATACTGTGTAGAGGAAACATAACACAAGATATAAAATAGAGGGGTTTTATCATTATAGGTAAAAACTTCTCAGTTTCAGGGAATGTTTTACCTATCACCATAAATATTAATCCAATGCCGCAAGATAAAATTATCAAAAGAACCCATGTAAATAATAGCATTATTAAATGTACTATTTTAAAGTTTTCACCAGAAATAAAAACGATGGACATCATTAAGATGTATACTAGTGAATAAATAATGCTCTCGAGTAATGCTCTCGAAAAAATGGTATCAATTGGTTTGACGGGTCTATAATTAAATAATCCTTGATTAGCCTCTATAGCTCCTATTGAGCGAGTGCTTATACTACTAAATAAGAAATAAGGGATAATGCCGTTAATTAAGAAAACTGGAAATGAAATATCAGGCATTGTGCGATGCATTATATAGCCGAATATGGCTATCATAATCAGCATATGCGCCATCGGTTCCAGCGCTGCCCACAGATACCCTAAACGGTACTTACCAAAACGGGTTTTAATTTCCCTCAAAAAAAGCGCTTTAACGGCTGCTTTTTGTACTTCCAAGCCACTACGTGCCATCAGATTATTCCAATATTTTTACGTTTTTCCACGCTACCGCCCCTGGCTTACAGCAGCCAATGTGCTTTGAAACTGAGCAGAATGTGAGAAAACAGCAATGCATTACACGTCAGTGATGCTGCCGCAGGGGAGAATCACTTTTGCGTGAGTTTTCGTGTTGGGGGTTAACGCCGGATACCATCCCTGAAAACTATCTTCCTTTTAATTTTTAGTGAGTTAGCAAGAAATGATTTTTCACAAAAATGTAAAGGTTGCGAAAAAATATTTCAGCAAGTTTCAGGGGTGATCACAACTATGTAAAATTGCTTTGAACTATTAATTTGCATTAAATCATTCATCACGCCTATTGGTTTAGGATTTCTCTGAGGTAAAAATTAAAAACTCTATTTTTCAGTGAGATAGTGAAACCGGTTCCATCGGTGAAAGTTGCCAATATAGTTGAGCCTGTAACTATTCATTAGCGGCATTATTCAATTTTGATTAAAAGTTACAGAGATAGGGTGTTTTAAGTGAAATTTTCATAAGAGCTTGGGGGCAGGCGTTTGTTATTGCACAAAAAAAGCCAGTGACTCGCGTCACTGGCTTTCTCGCATTAATCACTCAAATCACCGCAGCCTGATCCTGCGGTGCCGGAATGTGATTATTCGATATTAGATTCGATAAACCACAGGAATTTATCCAGGTCGCGGGATGCGGCAGTGAAGATATCTGCGGTGTCTTCATCTTCCACTTCGCTGATAGCTTTGCGGGTATCGTTAGCCACAACAGCATAACGTTCAGCCAGCGCTTTCAGGTGTTCCTGAACGGTGTGGATATTGGTCGGGTAACTTTTCAGCGGGGTTTTATCGTTAACAACCTGCACGGTACCCAGCGCAACGCCACCTAACTGAACGACACGTTCCGCGATGGTGTCCTGATGGTCAATAATTGCGGTGCGGAAGCCGTCGAGCATTTCATGGACCGCAATAAAGTTTGCGCCACGCATGTTCCAGTGTGCCTGTTTGGTGATCAGCGACAAATCGATATATTCAGTCACCAGACGATTAAGCACTTTGATGGTATTGAGTTTAACACTCTCATCTAAATCGTTGCGTGTGTAGATAAGTTCAGAAGATTTCGTTTTGACCAGTTTAGCGGTACTCATATTCATATCTCCTTGTTTCATTAAAATAAACGCTAAATAATGTATTTCTTAACTACATTCAGTATAGCAATAAATCGAAATTTTGCAGGACAGTCGTTCCTATCGTTCTGATAGCGTGTGTCTAAAAGGACTGTCTCGTCGACCTGTTTAACCTATCATACTGATTTCTCAGGTGCATAGGATTCATCCGTAATTGTGTTTTTTATTCCGGCATTCATAAGCATTAATAGTGATAATTATTTTCATTTAAGCGTGATAAATATTTGTGAATGTAACTTCTGATGTGAATATATATTCATGATTCTCATGTTTAATGGCTGGGAATAACAATCAGATCGGGTAATTATTTATTTTGAATAGAATTAGCAAAAACGGCAGGAAAATATCTGCCGTTTTATATAAGTAACGTGACAGAATTACAGTGCCAGCGTACCGCTATAAAGCACTGTGCCGGTAGGTTGTCCGGTTGGAGAGCCGCCGCGAGGTTCGAGGCTGATCGCCAGCGTATAACCCGGATCCGGCATTTTTGCGGCCAGCGTTAACTGCGTCGGTTGCTGAGTGTTGAGCAAGCCGAGCGAACGCGGTTTACCACCCGGTGGTATCGCCCACAGTTCCAGACTGCGGTCTGCCGCAAGATCCGGTGCGCTGAGCGGTGTCAGCAACAGGCTGCGCGTGCTCATATCGATGCTGACCACCCATTGCCCGTTTTGCTGCCCTGCGCTGCTGGCCAGAATGGCGACCGGCGTTGTCGCAGCGGGTTGTACCAGAAGGTGAGGGATCAGCAACAACGCGGCCAGCCCGGCGGCCAGCGCCCAGCCAATGTATCCGCGCACCGGTCTTTTCGCCGGAGCAGGGCGCTTATCGGGTTGTAACGTCAGATTCTGCTGAATGCGCTTCCAGACTGACGCGGGTGGGATCACCGGGATAATCTGGTTATCGAGTTGCGTAAACGCCTCCTGCCAGCGGGCGACTTCAGCCGCGAGCCCCGGGTCATCGTGCATCTTGCGCTCAAACTGAATCCGCGCCGCGCCGCGCAAGGTGCCGAGTGCATATTCGGCTGCGAGGGCAGCCTGATAATGGCTTCTGCTTTTCATAGTCCGACGCAGCTCTTAAGGTGATCCAGGGCGCGACGGATCCAACTTTTTATCGTCCCCAGGGGTTGTTGTAAATGTGAGGAAACCTCGCCGTGAGACAGGCCTTGATAATAGGCAAGGATCAGGCTCTGCCGTTGTTCTGCGGGAAGGTGGGCCAGGCAGGCCGCCAGAATTTTGGCATCGCTGTCCTGTTGCAGCCGTTGCAAAGGCTCATCAACGTCGCTGGCGTCGCTGTTCATGACGTCGTCATCCAGCTCATCGAGCTGATTGTCGCTCCCGCGCATCCAGTCGATGGCGCGGTTGCGGACAATGTGTGTCAGCCAGGTCATCGGGGAACTGAGCGCCGGATTATACGAACCGGCGCGGTTCCACGCGGTGATGTAGCTGTCGTGCAAAACTTCTTCTGCCCAGGCGTGCCGGCGCAACATGCGTAATGCGACGGCAAACAACCGGGGGGACGTCAGACGGTATAACTGCTCAAATGCCTGTCGATCGCCAACGGCCATGGCGCTCATCAGTTCACGCTGTACTTCCAGCGCATTCTCTGGTGTTGGCTTAACTAAAAAATTGTCATGCATTCGCCCGTCCTGACATGCTGAGGTGCTGTTTCATAAAGAAATCATGCCCTCAGTATAGTCGGTATTATTTTGGCATCAGGACGGTATCAATGACGTCGATCACACCGTTCTTCTGCTGGACGTCATAAGTGCTGATATTGGCGATATTCCCTTTGCCATCTTTAAGCTGAATATTGTGCGGGCCATTATTGAGGATCCACAGTGGCTGGCCGTTTACGGTTTTAAGCTCTGCGGTGCCGTTGCCTTTTTTCAGCAGTTTTTCGAGATCTTTCATTTCATATTTACCCGCAACCACGTGATACGTGAGGATACTGGTCAGCGTGGCTTTGTTCTCCGGTTTTACCAGGTTATCAACGGTGCCTGCTGGTAATTTTGCGAAGGCGGCATTGGTTGGGGCAAACACGGTGAACGGGCCTTTGCCTTGTAAGGTATCAACCAGACCTGCGGCTTTGACGGCAGCCACCAGCGTGGTGTGATCTTTAGAGTTCAGGGCATTTTCTACGATATTTTTAGACGGATACATTTCAGCGCCACCGACCATGGTGGTGTTTTGAGACATCGTTGCAGCCATTGACGCAGTGCTCAGCAGAAGAGAAGCACAGATAGCAGTACGGAGTAATGTTTTCATGATGGTGTCCTTCGCAGGTTAAGTAGGTAAGGTCTTGCCTCACATCTATACATACGAATGACCCCCTGCTTTTGGATGCAGGAAAAGATGAAATAAAATGAAAAAGGCGAAAGTATTTTTCAACATATTGATAGAAAAGAAAAAAGCCACATCGTGATGACGTGGCTTTTTTGAAGATTCGGGATGAATTTACTTCCCTGAAGGATTATTGCCCGGAATATCGACCGTTTCTATTTTGGCTTTGCGTTGGAGCGTCAGCGTTGAACCGGCAGATGCCGCAATAATCGCGGCCAGCCCCAGCCACTGCGAGGCCGTCAGGAACTCACCCAGGAAAATAATCCCGGAAAGTGCCGCCATGGCGGGTTCCATGCTCATCAGCGTGCCGAAGGTTTTCGCCGGAAGCCTGGTCAGCGCCATCATTTCCAGCGAATAAGGTATGGCCGAGGTCAGCAGGGCAATCAGCAAACCTAGCGGCAAAATCTCCCAGCTGAAAATTGAGGTATGCGCCTGAATCGCACCAATCGGGAAGAATATCAGTGCGGCAATCAGTGAACCCATCGCCGCCGTGCCCGGGCCATAACTGCTGCCGGCCCGCTGTCCTGCGAGGATATAAATCGCCCAGCAGGCACCGGCAATCAGCGCAAAACAGGCACCTTTCAGATCCACACCGCCCGCGCTTTGCCCCAGCGGCAGCAGGAACAATAACCCGGCGACGGCCAGCACGACCCAGATGAAATCGACCGGACGGCGCGAGGAAAACATCGCAACGGCCAGCGGCCCGGTGAATTCGAGTGCAACAGAGATCCCTAACGGCACGGTACGTAGCGCCAGATAAAAGCTGTAGTTCATGCAACCGAGCGCGAGGCCGTACATCAGCAGCGCGCGGAAATTACCGCCGCGCATTTTAAGCCGCCACGGTCGGAAATAGAGAAGTAACAGAACAGAACCGATGCCCAGACGCAGTGCAGTCACCCCTTGCGGCCCGACGACCGGAAACAGCGTTTTGGCCAGCGACGCGCCACCCTGTAATGAGAGCATCGCGACGAGTAATAAAAGGATGGCGATCAGCGGTGAAGCTTTCCGGGGTAACGCGGGAAGTGGCGGGCCATTATTATGTGCCGCGTCCTGAGAGTCCTGCGGCTGATTTTGTTCTGACTGTGACATCCATTGCGCCTTTTGAGGTGATCCCATGAATCCAGAATCTTCAGATTTATAGTTTTGAAAAGAAAGGTAAAGCACAGTCAGTGTAGTGGGAAATCACGCGAGAAAAAATCCTCAAAAAAAGTTTTTTCAGAATGAGTTTCTTAAAAAATTGTCAAAAAGTGGCGTTTTTTTGCCCAAAAATTTAGGAATTATCTGCTAATTCCAAAAAGTTCAATAAGTTTATCTTATAGTTTTAGTGACGAAAATCTCAATAAATTTAGATAGATACTAAGCACTGGAAACTTCCTGTTACACCATATGATGCTTTGGACATCTTAATTGAGGCAGAGTTTCACACTGGTTTTTGTTATATTTTGGAACGTGAAGGTTACTTTGGTTTCTCTTTTTGAGGTGGTTTATGAAAAAAATTGCATGTCTTTCCGCATTAGCTTGCGTCGTAGCACTGGGTGTTTCCTCTAGCGCATTCGCTGGTACCAGCACCGTTTCTGCTGGCTACGCTCAGGGTGACGCACAAGGCGTTGTAAACAAAGCAAACGGCTTCAACCTGAAGTACCGTTACGAGCAAGATAACAACCCACTGGGCGTTATCGGCTCTTTCACTTACATTCAAGACGACAGCAACCCAACTTCTGGTGACTACCGTAAAGCAGAATACTACGGCATCACTGCGGGTCCTGCTTACCGCATCAACGACTGGGTTTCTGCTTACGGCGTGATCGGTGTGGGCTACGGTAAATTCCAGTACAACGAAAACGTGGCTTCTACTGCTAACCGTGAAAAATCAGACACCAGCGATTATGGTTTCTCTTACGGTGCTGGTCTGCAGTTCAACCCAATCCAGAACGTTGCTCTGGACGTTTCCTACGAACAGTCCCGCATCCGCAGTGTTGATGTTGGCACCTGGATCGCAGGCGTGGGTTACAGCTTCTAATTCTTCGCCCTGTGTAACGCTTGCCGTTACCCTATCGCGAAAACAAAAACCGCTCGAAAGAGCGGTTTTTTTATGTCTGTGATTCAACGTATTTTACTCTCACACGGTTGCACGTTCATTCCACGCGTCGGCGAACTGAATATTTCCATCTGTATACTTCCAGGTGATTTTTTCATAGCGCAGGGCAACGCTTTCCATGTGGCCCGTTCCCGTACATTCTCGGGTATCATGCATTACCGGTGAAATCGATATCACTTTGACTTCTTCAAGCAGGATATTGAAATATTCAACTTCTTGCCCCGCGTCGCTGATGCAGTACCATCTGATTTCTGCCGATTTTAAAGTTTGGCCTGTTGCGGCAGCTTTGTACAAATAAGGAGATGCGCTATCAATTTCTTTTTCAAACTGAAATGGAGCATGTTGACGGGTGCCGGTCAGTTTTCCTGTTGTACCGTCGGTGGGAATGCTCAGGTTATGATGAATTCCTCTCAATTCTATGCTGCCTTCACGCCCCCTGACATCGGAAGAGCCGCGGATTGCCGCGCCGCCATCATCTTTAAGCCATAAGTGAACAGGTACAGCCATCGTTAAAACTCCTTTTTATTAATCGTATAACCAGCGGCCCGCTTTGGCCGATTCTATTAACATTCCGATAGTGAAATCAGGAGTGTCAACCACATGTTTTTTAAATGGATTCCATGAAAAAATTACATCTGGGTAATAGGTTTCAATTTTAAACTCGCCTCTTTCAACGTTGAATTCTGAAAAGTAATCCTCCATCAACTCTTCAACATCATCCTGATCAAGCTTTACATCAAACTGAATGTTTGAGTCTGCTGTGTAAGTGTCATACTTTTTTTTCTTAAAAAGATAAACTCCACTTTTTCGAGTCACTAGTGCGATTATGCGTTGTTCAATGTTGTCAGTTACCATATTTTATCATTGCCTCTGGCTATGATGTTATAGTCGCGTATCGACCGGTAAAGGATTTGGGAAATATCAGAGAGAATAATAAGTTCACCGATTAATGGTATGGTTCGACCTACAAATGTTCCAATTTTAGCTACCATCCTCCTTTGTACAGTCCAGGGGGTATAGCCTCCAATCCAGGTAGGGAGTTGTATACCAAAAGGGAACTTTACTTGATTGAACACTTCTCTTACTTTTTTCGAAGCGCGAGACGTACCTTCAATCGCAGTTCGGGGTTTCCCTCTCGTTGTCTGGTTATTCATTCCACTGTATAACGCGACGACAGCACCAAAATCTGCGATACCCAAGCCAAATTGATCTACCGTGTTCTCACAAAAAATCATAAACAGGAGTTCACCCGCAGTCAGGTTGGACTTCCCTGCATAGAAGTAGGTTCCTTTTAGCTCTTCAAACGTATCCATACTTTCTCTTAATGGCGTGTTTATGAATCCTTGTATATTACGCGGGCCGAAATTCAGCAATATAGAGGAAGTGGACTCTGTCGTTAAAAAGCCTGTTTGTTGATCTGGGTTGTATATTATTTATTATTTTGCAGGGTTTTAAAAATATAATGGATGAGCCGTTAACTATTTCACTAATCAGTCTGGCTTAAATGAAGGGAGGGCTTTTTAAGACGAGTAATTTAAATAATGAAGTTGAAATTATGCCTTTCCGGCAGGGATGACTGGAAATGCCCTTTATTATTGATCCGGATAATGAATTCTACTTATTGAATTTCAGCCGGGATATAGAATAAAGGGCTAAGGTATTATCAAATCCCGCTAAACCAGTTATAACCCTGGTCTTCCCAGTAACCGCCCGGATTAGTATTGGTGACGAAAATCGCGCCGATATGTTTGGCGTTTTTGAAACCTAGCTTCGTAGGCATTCTCAGCCGCAGCGGGTACCCGAAATCCGGAGGCAGTGGTTTGCCGCCAAAATCCAGTGCCAGAATAGTTTGCGGATGCAGCGCGGTGGCCATATCAATGCTTGAGTAATAGCGATCATCGCATTTAAACCCGACATATTTAGCCGTCAGATCGGCTCCGACGTATTGAAGAAATGTTTTGAGCGGCACGCCTTTCCACTGCCCGATAGCGCTCCAGCCTTCAATGCAAATCAGCCGGGTGATCTGGCTTTCCTGCGGCAATCGTTGTAACTGTTCCAGCGTCCACGAGACTTTCTTTTGCACAAGTCCGGACACTTCCAGCCGGTAGTTCGGGATGTCGATTTCCGGCACATTGTATTCGGGGTAATACGCGTTGAAGCGAAACGGTGTCGTAATCTGGTCGGCGCGGTAAGTTTGCGCCAGCTTCTGCCCGCCAAATAACCAGCCCTGAACGCGGTCATTCCAGCGCGACATCGCCCACAGCACTTTGTCGACTTCGTCGCCGTCCTGCAAATTACAGCCGGTCAGCATGGAAACGGCACCGAGCGTTAATCCTGATCGCAGCAGTAAACGGCGCTGGATATTCACCAGTTGCTTGCGCTGATCGGGCTCCAGAATGATTTTTGGCCGTTGCGATTTTTCACTCATCGGCACTTTCCTCTTTATTCATTACTTTGCCGCCGGTAATCATCGCCACAAATGTTTTCGGCACCAGCAGCACCATCAGGACATGAATGACCACAAACAGCATCACGCCACTCATCGCAAAAAAGTGTACATATCGGGCAATATCAAACCCGCCGAACAGCCATACCAGCCCGCTGAACTGCACCGGTTTCCAGATGGATAAGCCGGAAAGCACCAGCAATACGCCGAGCAGCAAAACGCCGCTGTACATCAGTTTTTGCACGGCGTTGTACTGGCCGAGTTTATGGGGCAGATGGAAGGTCAGGGCACGAACGGTATCGCGCCAGACGCTGCGGGCTGAAAACGGGAAAAAGTCCCGTTTAAAATGGCCGCTGAAAACGCCCCACAGCAGATAAAAAAGAGCGTTAGCCGCCAGCAGCCACATCACGGCGAGATGCCAGGCGATGTTGCCGCCCAGCCAGCCGCCGAGTGTGGTGTTTTGCGGAAACGTAAAGGTAAACAGGGGATCCGCGTTATAAATCCCCCAGCCGCTCATCACCATACCAATCATTGCCAGAAGATTAATCCAGTGGCTGATACGCACCGGCCAGGAATGGATCCTGCGTTTTCGAACTGAAGAGGGCTGAGGTTTCACGGTAAATCTCCTGTTAAACAGCCTGATTACATCGGTGGCGCGATGCCGTCTTTACCGGCGGCGATGCCACGGGCAACCAGCGCACCTTTGTCATCTTTCATGGCGAACAGCACGATTTTAGTGCCCGGTTTCAGCAGGCTGCGGTCGCCCGGTGCCAGCAGAACCACAGGAACGTCGTCAGGAACAACAACTGTTTTCTCAGCATCGTGATACTTCACGGTCAGCGTGCGGCCATTGCTGTTGACCAGTTTGCCAACGGTACCGTTGGTCATGGTATTGATTTTCCCGTCAGCAGATTCAAACGGGTTGAAGCCTTCACCGCTGCCGCGCAGGCTTGGCGCAAAGACGTGGACTTCCAGCGCTTTCAGCGTGCCGTTAGCCTGCGGAACTGCGGCGGTACCGATGAAACTGTCGGGTTTGATATCACTGATCTGGCCTTTGGTAACGGCGTTGATCTTGGTCTGGTCAGTCAGCTTCACATCGAGCTTTTCACCCTGACGTGTGGTGATTTGCACCGATGAGTCATTAACTGAATCAATGGTTCCGCGCGTCGGTTTAATCACGTTATCGGCCGCAAAGGCGGATGTCATTCCGCTGCACATCAGCAGGGAACCCAGTAATAAACCGGCAAGGCGTGTAGGTGTGTTCATGATCAACTCTCCATTTTCTAGCGTTATTTCATTCTGTTAGATGAATCACTGAACCGGCCAGTGATGAATAACTTCATTAAGAGTGGACGATAAACCGGGATTGGTTGATGACAAGTTGATGACAAAATTGTCATCAAAGGTGTCTGATGAAACTGATAAACTTCCTCTGAATCATTCTTTGGGAGAATGGTCTTGCGGCGCCGAGGGCCTGAATGCGGATACTGGTGATAGAAGATGATGTCAGCACAGGCGACTACCTGAAAAAAGGGCTGACGGAGGCGGGTTACAGCGTGGATCTGGCGCGCAACGGCGCAGACGGTCTGTTTCTGGCCCTGGAAGAGGGTTATGACACCGTGATCCTCGACGTCATGCTGCCTGGCCTTGATGGCTGGCAGGTGATGGAAGTGCTGCGTAAAAAAAGTGACGTGCCGGTGCTGTTTCTGACGGCGCGTGACGAAGTGCAGGATCGCATTCACGGGCTGGAACTCGGCGCGGATGATTATCTGATTAAACCGTTTTCATTTACCGAGCTGGTGCTGCGGATCCGCACCTTACTGCGCCGCCCGACGGCACGCGAGCCGGACACGTTTTCAGTCGCCGATCTGAATCTCGATGTGCTGCGCCGCCGCGTCACCCGTCAGGATCAGACCATCGCGCTGACCAATAAAGAGTTTATGTTGCTGGAGCTGCTGATGCGCCGGGAAGGCGAAGTGCTGTCGCGCACCATGATCGCCTCGCAGGTCTGGGACATGAATTTTGACAGTGATACCAACGTTGTGGATGTGGCGATTAAGCGCCTGCGCGCCAAGGTGGATCGCGCCTTTGAGGTGAAACTGATCCATACCGTGCGTGGCATTGGCTACGTTTGTGAAGTGCGCAATGACTAACGTGATGAAAGAAACTGCCCGTCCGTCTGCCTCAAAACGAGCGATGTCGCTGACCTTGCGGGCGACATTGCTGTTTGCGCTGATTGCCTCGCTGGTGGTCAGCGCTGTCGGTTTTTATCTCTATTATTCGATGGATAAAGAGCTGGTGCGCCGTGCGGATTATCAGGTCAGCGGGCGCGTGCAGTATTTCCGCCATCTGCTGGCGAATGAATTTCCGTTATCACAGCTGAGCCGTAATCCCGGTTTGTTTGAAAATATGCTCGGCAACGAGCGCGATATTCTGACTTTTCGTCTCGAAGGCGAGCCGCCACTGATTAACGTTAATCCCTCGCAGCTGATCTTACCGCCGGTTGCGCCCGTGCCCGACGGCCAGCCGCTCACCCTGCAAACCGTGCATCACCTGATGGCACCGGACGGAACGCCGGTGCGCTTTGCCCGTGCAAGTGTGCAGATTGAGGATGGCAGAACGGTAGAAATTACCGGCGCGCATTTCATGACGGAAGAATCGCGTCTGCTGGAGACATTTCGCTGGGAAATCATTGGCGCCGTGCTGTTCGCCTATTTGCTGATTGCCGCACTCGGTTATGTTGTGATCCGCAGAGGCTTAAAACCTTTACGCAACATGGCACAGGAGGCGACGCAAATTCATCCGTCCAGCCTCTCGACCCGGCTAAGCACGGAGAATGCGCCGCAGGAATTGCAGCAACTTATCTATTCTTTCAACGACATGCTGGAAAGGCTTTCGGAGGGCTATCAGCGCCTGACCCAGTTTTCAGCCGATCTGGCGCATGAGATCCGCACGCCGGTGGGCGCCCTGATGGGGCATTGCCAGGTGGCGTTGTACCAGCCGCGCACGGTGGAAGAGTATGAAACGCTGCTGGCAAACAATATGGAAGAGCTGGAACGTATTTCCCGCATGGTGGAAAACATCCTTTTTCTTGCCCGCGCCACCGACGCGCGGTCTGTTTTAACCATCACCGGTATTGATGTTTCCTCTGAAATTACCCGTATTCAGGAATATTTTGAAGGGCTGGCGGAAGAGCGTGAAATGGAGTTGTACGGCGAAGGGCAGGGGATTTTGTACGCGGACGCTATCTTGTTTCAGCGCGCGATCAGCAATCTTGTCGCCAACGCCGTGCGTTACGGCGATGAGGGCAGCACCATCACGATCAGCGCCCGGCCGCAGGGTAAAGGCATGGAGATTGATGTGACCAGCCAGGGCAATCCGATCCCGCCGGAAAAACTGGGCAAACTCTTTGACCGTTTCTACCGGGCCGATGCATCACGCAGCGAAGGCGGCAGCTCCAGCGGTCTCGGTTTATCGATAGTTCAGGCGATTATGGCGCTGCATCAGGGAAGCGTTCGGGTAACGAGTTCGCCGCAGGGCGAGACCCGGTTCACGCTGTCATTTCCGGGGCCATTATCCGATCCGGATCACAGGCTTTCTTAATAATTCTTCAACAGCTCGGAAAAATTTCAGAAAATCTTAAAGAAAATTCATTTTTTACTTATTGAAAAGTAAGGGTTTCGTTAATTTGGTTACATTATCACAATGGCAGAAACCTTTGCATTTGAACAAAAATGCTTGTCCCGGGGTCTGAATAGTCCTAAGGAGTGGGTTCCATCCTCCGGTTCGAACGGTCAGTACGACGTAAACAGACTCACAAAAGAGCCATTTATTACTAATGCATAAAATACGTTCACTTTCGCTGCAGAGCATTTCTGTTTTCATTGCGCTTTATCTTGGGATCCTGTTAAACCTTCCGATTTTCATCCGCCGTTACAGCCAGCTGCATTATGACAATATGCTGTCGATCGTGGTCGAGATGGTGGCGTGTGTTGCCCTGGTTTACTTCCTTTGTATGCTGCTCTCCTATACCGGCAAAACGGTTTTCCGTGTGCTGATGACTGCCATTGTGATTTCCTCGGCGGCGGCCAGCTATTACATGATCCTGTTCAACGTCGATATCGGCTACGGGATTTTGGCGGCAGCGCTGGCCTCAGACTCCATTGATTTATCGAAAGAATCTGTCGGCACGCATTTTGTGGCCTGGACGGCGCTCGTCAGCCTGATCCCGGTACTTTTGATGTGGCTCAGCACCCTGCCGGGCGCGGCACTCAAACAAACCACCTTCAAAAATGTGGCGGTGAAAACCGGCCTGCTGGTGATCTCCGGTCTGCTTTGTTACATGCCGCTCCGCCTGATGGGCAAAGTACAGGATCGTCATGACAAAGAAAGTAACCGCATGATGGCAAGCTACGGCGGCGTCGTGGCAGGAACTTATTCTCCGTCCAACTGGTTGTCCGCGCTGGGCTTGTACTCCTACAGCAGCTACAGCCAGGCCGAAGACACCAAAAATCTTTACGACCCGGCGAAACATTTCACCTACACCGCACCGGCGGATGCCAAAGATATGTACGTGGTATTCGTTATCGGTGAGAGTGCACGTCGTGACCACATGGGCCTTTACGGCTATGACCGCGATAACACGCCGAACCTCGACAAAGAGAAAAATCTGGTCGCGTTGCAGGGCTATTCCTGCGATACCGCCACCAAACTTTCCCTGCGCTGCATGTTTGTGCGTGAGGGCGGCGCTTCGGAAGCGCCACAGCGTACCCTGAAAGAGATGAACGTTTTTTCCGTGCTGAAAAGCAACGGCTGGAGCTCTGAGCTGTATTCCATGCAAAGTGAAGCCTGGTTCTACAACAAAACCCGCGCCGATGATTATTCATTGCGTGAAAACATCGCCTCTGAAAAACGTAACGCAGGCAAGCCGGTCGATGACATGCTGCTGGTCGATGAAATGAAAGATTCGATGGCTAATCATCCGCAGGGAAAACACCTGATTATTCTGCATACCAAGGGCTCGCATTACCTGTATTCAGACCGTTATCCACGTTCATTTGCCAAATATCAGCCGGAATGTATGGGCATCGATGACTCCTGTTCAACGCAGGAAATGATCAACGCTTACGACAACACGCTGCTCTATACCGACTACTTCCTGTCGCAGGTGTTTGATCAGCTGCGCGATAAAAACGCTATTGTTTTCTACGCATCCGATCACGGCGAATCGATTTCCAAAAGCATGCATTTCCACGGTACGCCACGTGATCATGCGCCAGTTGAGCAACGCACTGTGCCGATCATGGTCTGGGCGTCGGACAAGTTCCTGTCTAACGATCAGAACAAGGCAAGCTTTGCACAGTTGCAAAAAATGGCCGCTGAGAAGAAACCGGCATTTCATGAAAAACTGTACGACACCCTTCTCGGCTGTATCGGATACACCTCGCCAAACGGCGGGATTGTAGAGCAGCACAACTGGTGTCATACGCCTGATCCGGCAGCACCGGCGAAGTAACACCGCTAAAATCGCCGTCTTTTTCTGATGAATGAAAAAGGCGGCGACATCCTTCTGGTCGCTCCACCCTTTTTGAGTCACAATCGGCTAACAAAATTCCCGTCATACTTCACGTTGCATGTGCGCTGGCTACGCTTACTCACCCGAATCACTGACTTATGTCAGCTCATCGGGCTCCCTCAGCTTGCCGCCTTCCTGCAATGCGAATTATCCAGGGTATTACTAATAGATTTCTCTTTATCAGGGCTGATAACCGATGCAAGCACTCCGAATTATCGTCTGCGTTCTGACGGTCATTATGACCTTACTGACGCTGCTTCCTCTTTCCAAAAATCAGCGCTGGTGGGTGCGTGTGTGGGATTTCCCTCGCCTGCAAATGGTTTCCCTGTGCCTGCTTTTTCTTCTGACTGAACTGCTGATTTTACCATTTGACGGTGTGCTGACCGGCATTGTGATTATCCTGACGGTCGCCTGCATGGCGTATCAGGGCTGGTGGATCCTGCCTTACACCCGTTTGTACCGCGTGCAGGTGAAGAAGACGGTGCCCAACGGCCATTCGCGTATCAAAATCATGAACAGCAATGTGCTCACTACCAACCGGGAGAGCGCGCAGTTACTCAGTCAGATTCAGGAACACAAACCGGACATTATCGTGCTGCTGGAAACCGACCAGTGGTGGGAAGACCAGATGGCTCCGCTGGAGGCCGATTACCCGCACAGCCTTCGCTGCCCGCTGGATAACCTCTACGGCATGCACGTCTATTCGCGTCTGCCAATGCACGGCGAGCAAATTCAGTTTCTGGTGGCGAAAGATATTCCTTCCATGCATTTTCGCGCAGAACTGCCGTCGGGCGAACAGGTGGTGCTTCACTGTCTGCACCCGAGGCCGCCAAGCCCGACCGAAGCGGATGAATCAACCGCCCGTGACGGTGAGCTGATCGCCGTCGGGCATACCGCCGCGAAAGCGCATTTCCCGACCATTGTGACCGGTGATCTGAATGACGTCGCGTGGTCGCGTACCACCCGTTTATTTATGAAAATCAGCGGATTGCTTGACCCGCGCCGCGGTCGGGGAATGTACAATACTTTTCATGCGAGCTATCCGTTTCTGCGCTGGCCGCTGGATCACGTTTTCCACAGCAAAGATTTCACGCTGATTGATCTGAAACGACTGGATTTCATGGGCTCCGATCACTTCCCGATCCTGGTCGAACTGGCGCTGACGCCTTGTCAGGGGAAAGATCAGGAACCGCTGGAAATCGAAAATGACGATCTTGAAGAAGCCAGAGAAAAACTTGAGCTGGCGGGTGTAAAACTCACGGATATCTATCCTGCTAATAAAAAACAGGCCAATAATGAACCGGCCAATAACAAATAACGTGAGGGCCAGGGCGTAATCCATGACAACTGAACGTGACCGCTTGCCGCTGGCTGAAGACTTACGGGTTTTTCTGGCGGTGGTGAACAAGCAAAGCTTTGCCGCGGCGGCGACCGAACTCGGGCAGTCTCCGGCCTATGTCAGTAAGCGTATTCAGATCCTCGAAGAGTCCCTGAACACCCGTTTGCTGCATCGTTCAACCCGCGGCGTTCGCCTGACTGAAGATGGCGAACGGGCGCAACGCTGGGCGCTGCAAATTCTCGACACGTTCGACCAGTTTATTGGTGATGTTTCAGACTCCCGCAGTGAGGTTCGCGGCAACGTGCATATTTGCAGTTCGTTCGGTTTCGGACGTTGCCACGTTGCGCCCGCTGTTGCAGAACTTGCCGAACGTTATTCGCAGCTGAACCTGCGCCTCGACCTGTTCGACAGGGTTGTTGATCTCGTCGCTGAAGGCATTGATCTCGAAATTCTGGTCGGCGATGACATTCCCGAACAGCACATCGGTAAAAAGCTGGCGCAGCATCAGCGTATTCTCTGTGCTTCTGCGCAGTATCTGGCCACGCACGGCGAACCCGTTTCGCCGGACGACCTGACGCGACATCAGTGTCTGGTGCTCAAAGAGCGCGACAACCCGTTTGGCATCTGGTCGCTGACCGGAGAAGGGCAGGAACAGCGCGTACGGGTCAAAGGCGTGTTGTCATCCAACAGCGGCGAAGTGGTATTGCAGTGGGCGCTGAAACACCACGGAATTATTTTGCGCTCTGAGTGGGATGTCCGGCCTTATATCGACTGCGGTGAACTGGTGCAGGTTTTACCGCAGTTTTCCCAGCCAGCCAGCGTCTGGGCGGTCTACCCCACACGGCTGGCAGATTCTGCAAAACTGCGGGTTTGCGTTGAATTCCTGCATCAGCGCTTTAGCCAGTTACTGCAATAAGGCTTTCACGCCAGCCACGGGTTACGCTGCAAATACGCCTGCTGAAATTCAAGGATTTCATCGCTATATCGCAGCGTATTCCCCACCGCATCCAGCCCGTTGAGCAATGACAGTTTGCTCAGTTCGTCGATGTTGAAAACGATCTCTTTGCCATTGTGCAAACTTATTGTCTGCGCCGGTAAATCGACGGTAATTTCGTTGCTTTCCGCCTGCGTAACCTGTTCAGCCAGCTGTGCCCATTGGTTCGGGGCGAGCTGTACGGTGAGCACGCCGTTGCGCTGGCAGTTGTCGAAAAAGATCCCCGCAAACGTGGTGCCGATTAGCGCCCGTATCCCCAGCAGTTTCAGCCCCCACACCGCATGTTCGCGACTGGAGCCGCAGCCAAAGTTCGGCCCGACCAGCAGGAATTTGGCGTTTTTCCATTCAGGCTGATTGAGGATAAAAGCCGGATCGGGTGAACCGTCTGCCAGAAAGCGCAAATCGAAAAATACCCCGCGGTCTAGCCCGTTGCGGTCGATGCCTTTTAAAAATTGCTTCGGCATGATCACATCGGTATCGACGTTGGCCGCCGGGAAGGGCGCGGCTGCGCCGCTTAACACAGTAAATGCTTGCATGTTTTTTCTCCTCACACTTCGCGAACATCGGTCAGATGACCGCAAATTGCGGCGGCGGCCACCATCGCCGGACTCATCAGATGGGTGCGCGCTCCGGCGCCCTGACGGCCTTCAAAATTACGGTTGGTGCTCGACGCACACCGGTCGCCTGGCGACAGCACGTCGTCGTTCATCGCCAGACACATTGAACAGCCGGACTGCCGCCATTCAAAACCGGCTTCGATGAAAATCTCCGCCAGCCATTCGGCTTCGGCCTGGGAGCGCACCTGACTCGAGCCGGGAACGATCATTGCGCGTACGGTCGGTGCAACGGTTTTTCCGCGAACCACGTCGGCGGCGGCGCGCAAATCTTCGATGCGCGCATTGGTGCAGGAGCCAATAAAGGCGTGGCTGATGGCGATACTGTTAAGCGGTTGCCCGGCGCGTAATCCCATATAGCTGAGTGCGCGTTGCAGGTCTTTTTGCCGTGCGGGATCCGCTTCGGATTCCGGATCGGGTACGTGTCCGCCAATGGCCACCGCCTGATCCGGGCTGGTTCCCCAGCTCACCATTGGCGCGATTTCTGTGGCGCTCAGTTCGACTTCGCGGTCGAAAACGGCGTGCGCATCGCTGTGTAATTCACGCCAGACATTCACGGCATCCGCCCATTGCTGGCCTTGCGGCGCGCGCGGTTTGTCTTTCAGATAATCAAAAACTTTGTCGTCAGGTGCCATAAATGCACCGCGCGCACCGGCTTCCACCGCCATATTACAAATCGTCATACGGCCTTCCACACTCAGCGCGCCGATGCCTTCACCGCAAAACTCAATGGCGTAGCCGGTGGCACCTGCTGCACCGATTTTTGCCACCAGCGCCATCACCACGTCT
Organism: Rahnella contaminans; assembly: GCF_011065485.1. Lineage (NCBI taxonomy): Bacteria > Pseudomonadati > Pseudomonadota > Gammaproteobacteria > Enterobacterales > Yersiniaceae > Rahnella > Rahnella contaminans. The sequence goes on along the minus strand of NZ_JAADJS010000001.1, from coordinate 1,488,542 downwards.
TTGGCAGTGACCCCGTTTGCCAGCGCGCCGTTTACGGTGACGCGCATTGTTTTCAGACGTTTATAAATCAGCGTCTGGGTCGCCAGAAGATGCTCGATTTCTGAGGTGCCGATACCAAATCCGAATGCGCCGAGCGCGCCATAAGTGGTGGTGTGGCTGTCACCGGCGGCAATCACCATGCCCGGCAAGATAAAGCCCTGCTCCGGCGCGACAACGTGCTCAATCCCCTGACGACTGTCGAGAATATCAAACAGCTCGATGCCAAATTCTGCGCAGTTCTCGGCCAGATACGAAACCTGGCGCGCGCCACCGGCGTCCGGCATCTGGCGTGTGCGCAAAGGCGCAGTCGGATTGACGTGATCGACCACCGCCAGCGAGGTTTCCGGTCGCCATACCCGGCGGTTTGCTTCACGCAATCCGCTGAAAGCCTGCGGGCTGGTGTACTCGTTAATTACCTGCCGGTCGATGTACAGCAACACGTGCCCTTTGTCGTCCAGCGTGCGGACTGTGTGGCTATCAATGTGCTTTTCATACAGCGTTTTTGGCTTCATTTCATTGCCCTGATGAACGTAATGGATAATGCCAGCGTCGCAAACTTACCCGTTTTCGGGCAACGGCCTGAGTGTGGTGTCTCAAAACACAGATCGTGAAGCGGCAATCTTCATTTGTGACCTTGTTGCTCAAAAGCCAGCGACTAAGATGGGTAAAAAAGGAGAAAACCCATGTTTGAACATTTTACCCAAGGCCGGATGGACGTGAACGGCACAGAGATTGCCTACCGGATTGCCGGTCAGGGCGAACCACTGTTATTGCTGCACGGACACCCGCAGACTCAGGCGATCTGGCATAAAGTCGCGCCGTTTCTGACGTCTCAGTTCACCGTCGTTCTGGCTGATTTGCGTGGCTATGGCGACAGCGGCAAACCCGAACCCGACACGGAACATCTGCGCTACAGCAAGCGCGAAATGGCGCAAGACCAGCGGGAGTTAATGGCGGCGCTCGGCTTCAGCCGGTTCAGCGTTGTTGCCCATGACCGGGGCGCTCGCGTGGCGCACCGGTTGGCACTGGATCATCCGCAGGCCGTTAAACGCCTGGTGCTGATGGATATCGCGCCGACGCTTTCGATGTATCAGCAAACCAATGAAGCTTTTGCCCGCGCTTACTGGCACTGGTTTTTCCTGATCCGTCCGGCACCGCTGCCGGAAACGCTCATCACCGCCGATCCGGATCAGTATCTGCACAGTGTGATGGGCAGCCGCAGCGCCGGTATGCAGCCTTTCACCGCCGAAGCTTACGCAGATTATTTGCGCTGTCTGCAACAAAATGGAACGGCGCGCGGGATTTGCGAGGACTATCGGGCGTCGGCAAGTATCGACCTGCAACACGACAAAGAAGATCTGGATGCAGCCCGCAAACTGACTTGTCCGTTGCTGGTGCTTTGGGGCGAGAAAGGCACGGTCGGACAATGTTTTGCGCCGCTTGAGGAGTGGAGAAAAGTCGCTGAAGACGTACAGGGTGAAGCGCTGCCTTGCGGGCATTACATCGCCGAAGAGCAACCGGAATTGCTGCTGGAAAAAGTCCTGCCGTTTTTAGGTTAGGCGCACGTTTCCGGACATTAAAAAACCCGCATTACGCGGGTTTTTGTTAATCAGTGTTAAACCGGTTGTTCCGGGAAGGTCAGGGTATTCCCCGGCGCTTCGCGGTTGATGTGCAGGAAGTTAAGATGACGTTCGTACTGGTCCAGAATGTCATTGATCACCTGATGTTTGGTGAAGTCCATCAGGTCATTGCCTTGCGTGCCTTCGAGCAGGAAGGTTTCCAGCCGGTAATAATGCGATTTCCCGGCGCGGGCGCGGTAGGTAAAAGCAGGAACGGCATAACGCACCGGCCAGATCTGATACACAAAGTTCTGCTCTTCGCCCAGTGCCACCTGTAATTCCAGTGGCCCGATTTTTTCATCTTCCTGCGGCTCATGTTCGTTGAACGTGACTTTTGCACCGCGCAATTCCAGTTCCTGCGCCACTTCCTGCATCGCCGGACGGCACACGGTATCCATCATTTTTTGCGTATGGCGCGTGCCAGGATAATTCATGACCCGTGAAAGCCGCTGCTTCCAGTTTAGCGCAGCATCGCTCGTCGCCGGCAGCGGTGCCAGCGTTTGCTGGGTGCTGGCGCGGCGGTAATCTTCCAGACGCAGGGATTTATACAGCCCGGCCATGATGAAGAAAATCACAAAACTGAACGGCAGCCCCATGATTACCGTGGTGTTTTGCAGCGCAGAAACGCCGTCGGTCATCAGCATGCCGAGCGTCAGCACGCCGATGGTAACTGACCAGAAAATCCGCAGCCAGTTCGGCGCATCGTTGTTAATGTCCGCGAGCTTCGAGGTGAAATTCCCCAGCACCAGCGAACCGGAATCTGCCGAGGTGACGTAAAACAGTAAACCGGTGATGGTCGCGACAGACGCACTGAGCGTAAAGCCCGGATACTGCGCCAGCAGGCTGTAAACGCCGCGTTCAGGGTGCGCGATCACTTCGTTCGCGAAATCCAGATTGCCGTGCAGGATTTGATACAGCGCGCTGTTACCGAAAATCGACAGCCACAGCAGGGTGAAGACGAACGGGATGATCAGCGTACCCAGCACAAACTGGCGGATCGTGCGGCCACGGGAAATACGGGCCAGGAACAGGCCGACAAATGGCGACCACGCTACCCACCAGGCCCAGAAGAACAGGGTCCAGCTGTTCATCCATTCAGTCGGGCGATCAAAGGCAAAGGTATTGAGCGTCATGCCCATAAAGCGGTTGATGTAGTCGCCGATATTGAGCACCAGCGCGTTGAGCAGGAATTCGGTGTTACCAAAGAACAGCAGGAACAGAATCAGCCCCAGCGCCAGCAGCACATTGAGTTCCGACAGAATACGGATGCCTTTATTCACACCGGACGTCACCGAGACGGTTGCCATGATCACCGACAGCAGGATCAGCGCCGCCTGAACAGTCAGGTTTTCCGGAATATGGAACAGCACTTTCAGCCCGTAATTGAGCTGCACCACACCGATACCCAGCGTGGTCGCGATACCAAAGATAGTACCGACCACTGCTGCGATATCTACGCTGTGGCCGATCGGGCCATTAATGCGCTTACCGAAAATCGGGTACAGCGCCGAACGGATGGTCAGCGGCAGGTTATAACGGTAACTGAAATAGCCCAGTGCGATGCCCATCAGCGCATACATCGCCCAGCCGGTCAGCCCGTAGTGGAACAGCGTCCAGGTCATCGCCTGCCGTGCGGCTTCGAGCGTCTGGCCGTTGCCTTCCGGAGGCAGCATGTATTGCGTGACCGGCTCTGCGACCGAGAAGAACATCAGGTCGATACCAATGCCCGCGGCAAACAGCATTGCAGCCCAGCTCATCATGCTGAATTCGGGTTTGGATTGTTCAGGGCCGAGTTTGATCGAGCCGAAGCGCGAACAGGCTATGAACACTACAAACACGATGTACAGCGTTGCCGCCAGCATGTAATACCAGCCGAAAGTGGCGGACACCCAGTTGAGGGTCAGGCTGATCCATTTTCCCGATAAATCAGTGAAGAAAATGGTCATTAATGTGAAGGCTAAAATCAAACCTGCTGAGGTGAAAAACACGACCTTGTTGAGCTGGTCGCGAGGTTTTTCGCTCTGTTTTTCTGTCGTATCGGCAATCGCCATCTGTTCCCCTGTCTTGTTAATTATTCACTGTTTTTCAATAAATTGGCGCTAAATTCATCTCAATAATCATACAAAATACTAACGTATTGGTAATAAAATATATGCATTTTTAATTGAACGTTCAATCAAAAAAAAGTTAAATAGGTGACGTCAGAGCGTTAACAAGGTTGGACGAAAGCGTAAAAAAACGGTTTTTTAAGCGCGTCTCAACCCGCTCATTTTCAGGAGCCGGATCCATGCCCAAAGTAGGAATGCAGCCCATCAGACGGCAGCAATTGATTGAGGCAACGCTGGCCGCAGTGAACGAAGTCGGGATGCACGATGCCTCGATTTCGCAAATTGCGCGCCGCGCAGGCGTCTCCAACGGCATCATCAGTCATTATTTTCGTGACAAGAATGGGCTGCTGGAAGCGACTATGCGCTATCTGCTCAGTCATCTGGGGGAAGGGGTGCAGTTGCGGTTAGCGCAGCTGACGGATACCGCACCGACAGCGCGACTGCATGCAATTGCAGAAGCCAATTTTGACGACAGCCAGACCAACAGCGCGGCGATGAAAACCTGGCTGGCCTTCTGGGCGAGCAGCATGCATCACCCGCAGTTGTACCGGCTGCAACAGGTCAACAGCCGCCGGCTCTATTCAAATTTATGTTCTGAATTCAGGCGTTTTCTGCCCAAAGGTGAAGCGCGGCTCGCGGCGCAAAGTACCGCTGCACTGATTGACGGCCTGTGGCTGCGCGGTGCGCTGAGCGGTAAGGAATTTAACCGCGCCGAGGCGATGCAAATTACCCGCCGCCACATTGAGTCGCAGCTCACCTGAGCGCAGCAGAAAACCTTCAGACCGCACAGACCGAGGAGAGATTTATGTCCCGCTACGGCACGCAAAAACTTTATATCAACGGGCGTTTTCAGGACAGCACCGGTGATGAAACCTTCGACGCAGTCAATCCGGCCAATGGCGAGGTGATTGCCACGCTGCAATCCGCCACGCACGCTGATGTGGATCTGGCGGTAAAATCCGCGCAGAAAGGCCAGAAAGTCTGGGCGGCGATGACGGCGATGAGCCGTGCACGCATTTTGCGCCGCGCCGTAGATATTCTGCGTGAGCGCAACGACGAACTGGCGGCAATTGAAACCGCGGATACCGGCAAACCGCTGTCGGAAACGCTGGCAGTCGATATTGTCACCGGCGTAGACGTGCTGGAATATTACGCCGGTCTTATCCCAGCCATTGAAGGCCAGCAAATACCGCTGCGCGATTCTTCTTTCGTTTACACCCGCCGCGAACCGCTGGGCGTAGTGGCCGGTATCGGCGCATGGAACTACCCGATTCAGATTGCCCTGTGGAAATCCGCACCTGCGCTGGCAGCCGGTAATGCGATGATCTTTAAACCAAGCGAAAACACCTCGCTCACCGCCCTGAAACTGGCTGAAATCTACACCGAAGCGGGCGTGCCGGACGGCGTGTTCAGTGTGGTGACCGGCGCGGCCAGTGTCGGGCAGGCGTTAACCGATCATCCGGATATCGCTAAAGTCTCGTTCACCGGCGGCATCAAAACCGGTAAGAAAGTGATGGCCAGCGCGTCAGCATCCACCTTGAAAGAAGTCACCATGGAACTCGGCGGCAAATCACCGCTGATCGTCTTTGAAGACGCGGATCTCGATAAAGCCGCGGACATCGCCATGATGGCGAACTTCTACAGTTCCGGTCAGGTATGCACCAACGGCACTCGCGTGTTTATTCCCAAAGCACTCCATAAAGCGTTTGAAGCCAAAGTGCTGGAACGTGTGAAGCGTATCCGTCTGGGCGATCCGACTGACGAAAACGTCAACTTCGGTCCGCTGGTCAGCTTCGCGCACATGGAATCTGTGCTGCGTTACATTGAAAGCGGCAAGCGTGAAGGCGCAACATTGCTGACCGGCGGCGAGCGCGTCACCACCGGCGAATACGCAAAAGGCGCTTATGTGGCACCGACCGTGTTTACCGACTGCCGCGATGACATGCTGATCGTTCGCGAAGAAATCTTCGGACCGGTGATGAGCATTCTGACCTATGAAAGTGAAGAGGAAGTGATCCGCCGCGCCAACGATACCGAATACGGTCTGGCGGCCGGGCTGGTCACGCAGGATCTCAACCGGGCACATCGCGTTATTCACAAACTCGAAGCCGGGATTTGCTGGGTCAACACCTGGGGCGAATCAGCGGCTGAAATGCCGGTCGGCGGCTATAAACATTCCGGTGTTGGCCGCGAAAACGGCGTCAGCACACTCGAGCATTACACCCAAATCAAATCCGTGCAGGTCGAACTGGGCGAATTCAGCTCAGTCTTTTAATCCGCCGCATCAGAGGAGATTTTAATGGATTACGATTACATCATTATTGGTGCCGGTTCTGCCGGCAACGTACTCGCCACCCGACTGACTGAAGACAGTGCCATCAATGTGCTGCTGCTCGAAGCCGGTGGCCCGGATTATCGTCTGGATTTCCGCACGCAGATGCCTGCCGCGCTGGCTTTCCCGTTGCAGGGACGCCGTTACAACTGGGCGTATGAGACGGATCCGGAACCGCATATGAATAACCGCCGTATGGAATGCGGACGAGGTAAAGGTCTGGGCGGTTCGTCGCTGATCAATGGCATGTGTTACATCCGCGGTAACGCGATGGATTTCGATAACTGGGCGAAAGCGCCGGGTCTGGAAGACTGGACTTATCTGGACTGCCTGCCGTATTTCCGCAAGGCAGAAACCCGCGATATCGGCCCGAATGATTTCCACGGTGGCGATGGCCCGGTGAGCGTCACGACGCCTAAAAAAGGCAATAATCCGCTGTTCCACGCGATGATTGAAGCGGGCGTTCAGGCCGGTTATCCGCGCACTGACGATCTGAACGGGTATCAGCAGGAAGGTTTTGGCCCGATGGACCGGACCGTTACGCCGAAAGGTCGCCGCGCCAGTACCGCTCGCGGTTATCTGGATCAGGCAAAACCGCGCGCGAATCTGACCATCGTTACGCACGCCATGACCGACAAAATCCTCTTTGAGGGCAAGCGCGCCGTGGGCGTCAGCTATTTCAAAGGTGACGGCGATAAAGCGGTAAAGGCCAAGGCGAAGCGGGAAGTGTTGTTGTGCAGCGGCGCGATTGCCTCTCCGCAAATTCTGCAACGTTCGGGCGTTGGCCCGGCCGAATTGCTCAATAAGCTGGATATTCCTGTGGTTCATAATTTGCCGGGCGTTGGCGAGAATTTGCAGGATCATCTGGAAATGTACCTGCAATACAGCTGTACCCAGCCGGTTTCGTTGTATCCGGCGTTGCAGATGCACAATCAGCCCGCGATCGGCGCGGAATGGCTGTTCAAAGGCACCGGCGTCGGCGCGAGCAATCAGTTCGAAGCGGGCGGTTTTATCCGCAGCCGTGAAGAATTTGCGTGGCCAAATATTCAGTATCACTTCCTGCCGGTGGCGATTAATTACAACGGCAGTAACGCGGTGAAAGAGCACGGTTTCCAGGCGCACGTAGGCTCGATGCGTTCGCCAAGCCGCGGACGCGTGCAGGTGAAATCGAAAGATCCGCATCAGCATCCGAGCATACTGTTCAACTACATGGCGAGCGAGCAGGACTGGCAGGAATTCCGCGATGCCATTCGTATCACGCGTGAAATTATGAATCAGCCGGCGCTGGATCCTTATCGTGGCCGCGAAATCAGTCCGGGTGAAAACGTGCAAACGGATGAAGAGCTGGATGCCTTTATCCGCGAACACGCGGAAACGGCTTTCCACCCGTCCTGTTCGTGCAAAATGGGCACCGACGAAATGGCGGTAGTGGACGGAGAAGGGCGCGTTCACGGCTTGCAAAGCCTGCGCGTGGTGGATGCCTCCATCATGCCGCAGATCATAACCGGTAACCTGAACGCGACAACAATTATGATCGCCGAAAAGATTGCCGATAAAATCCGTGGTCGCCAGCCGTTACCGCGCAGCACGGCGGATTACTACACCGCAGGCGATGCGCCGGTTCGCACATCACCGCTGAAAAAATCTGCCTGACAAATTGGCTGTAAAACGTATGTTAAAAAGAGATATTCTCAGGAATATCTCTTTTTTTTGGCTTACAGACGCAGGCAGGGCACTTATTCATGACTGAAAAATCATCACTTCACTGGCAGGATTATCATCACAGCGAACTGAACACGGCGCAGATTTACGCCATTCTGGCACTGCGCAACGAAGTCTTTGTGGTCGAGCAAAACTGCGTGTATCAGGATATCGACGGGCAGGATCTGAGCGGAGAAAATCGTCATATTGTCGCCTGGCTGGACGGGAAACCGGCGGCGTACGCGCGTATTTTGCGTCATGAAGATGAGGTCGCCATCGGACGTGTGATCGTCGCGCCTTCCGCCCGCGGCCTGAAACTGGGGTATCAGCTGATGGAACAGGCGCTGGCCGCCTGCCAGAAACATTGGCCGGGCGAGCGGATTGCGATTTCCGCGCAGGCGCACTTACAACAGTTTTACGGCAGGCTGGGATTTGTGGCGTATACGGAGATTTATGATGAAGACGGGATTGCGCATGTCGGGATGGAGTTGAGGTAAAGGGTTAGCCTTTAGCGTCAACGTCAAAACCTTGGGCTGCCACCCAAGGTTTTGAACCGGGAATCCGAAATTTTCCCGGACTAATCGAAAGAGCCCTCAGTGCAACTGACTCACTCCCAGTATGCCGGGCTCCCGAATTTCTCCACCAGATAATCAATCACCACCCGCACCTTAACTGAAGCCTTGCGGGCATTTGGATACAACGCCGAGATAGTCTGTGGTTCCGGCGACGTGGAAACCTGGTACTCAGGCAACACGCTCACCAGCGTTCCGGCGCGCAATGCATCGCCAATCAGCCAGGTTGGAAAAACCACTAACCCCATTCCGCCGATGGCTGCCTGCGTCAGGGTTTCTGCATTATTGCTGGTCAGAACGCCGCGCAGATTCCAGGAGCGCCATTCCTTTTCCGGCTGGCGGAAGTACCAGCGCTGGGAACCTGCAAACCCTTTAAAAACCAGGCAACTGTGATTAGAAAGATCGTCCGGCGTGGCCGGTTTGCCTGCGCGGGCAAGATACGCCGGGCTGGCGGCGAGACGGAAGTTCTGGTGGCCGAGCGTTCGTGCCTGAAGGGTGGAATCGGCCATGACGCCAATCCGGATCAGCAGATCGACGCTGTCCTGCAACGGATCGATAAAATCATCCGTCTGCATCAGTTCAATATTCAGCCGGGGAAAACGCGTACTCAGTTCCGGTAGCCAGGGCGCAACATGACGCTGACCAAAAACCACCGGTGCATTAATTCGTACCAGTCCGCCCGGTTCACTGCTTTGTTCCTGCAAATCCTGTTCGGCGAGATCCAGCTGTGTCAGCACCTGACGCGCATGCTCCGCCAGTAACTTTCCGGATTCAGTCGGGCTGACCGCCCGCGTGTTGCGGTACAGCAATTGCGTTTGTAATGCCTGCTCCAGTTGAGCAATAACGCGCGAAACCGTTGAAGGGGACATCGCTTCGCGCCGCGCCACTTCGGAGAAATTCCCCTGATCGAGTACCGCCACAAACAGGCGCAAAGACTGAATGTTGATCTGATTGAAGCTTTTCATCTGTGCGATTCCTGCAAAGGTATTTTCCTGATTGTGCTGTTTTTCGCATAGCGTTGTCACGCTATAGTCGCCGCTTCTTAAGTACCGGCAGTAAAAATAATGAGAGCAGGGCAATGATGAATCTGATGTTAATTCCGCTGGTCGTTCTGGCGGGGATGGGGCTTTCACTGGAGGCGGGGCTTATCGGTCCGCTGGGAACAGAAGTCGGGCACTTGTGGGCGACGCTCAGCATTTTTGGCGTCGGCGCGGTGCTGACCGGTTTACTGGTACTGTTTTTCAGCCCGCGGAATGCGCCTTCTTATACTGATCAACCCGGCTGGCAACTGCTCGGCGGTGTGCTGGGGCCGGTGTATGTCGTGGTGCTGACTATTGCGACGCCAGTGATTGGTATCGGGATGACGATGATTGCAATTTTGTCCGGGCAGGTAGCGAAAAGTGTTCTGATTGACCATTTCGGCTGGTTTGGTACGCCGCATAAAAAAGTGGGCAGTGAACGCCTGCTGGCGCTGGTGTTTATTGTTGCTGCACTTGTTCTGATTGCCTGGGGTTAACCAATGACTGAAATGATTATGATTGTCCTGGCTATCGTGGCCGGTGCGGCGCTGAGTATGCAGGCGGCGGTAAACGGGCAACTGGGCGAAAAGGTTGGCGTACTGAAAAGCGCATTTCTGACGTTCAGCGTCGGCGCGGCCATCACGGCAGTGCTGATTCTGTTTTTGCAAACACCGCAGCAGGCAACGCTGCTCACCGTACCCAAATGGCAGCTGATGGGCGCGTTATTTGGTGTGCCTTACATCATTGTGATGGTGACAGCCGTGCCGCGGGTAGGGACGGCGGTCGCTACAGTCGCCGTGATTTTAGGGCAACTGGCGATGGGAATGCTCATCGACAATTTCGGCTGGCTGGATAATCCGCAAATCGCGCTGTCATGGCACCGTCTTGCGGCGATCCCTTGTCTGATTATCGCGCTGGCGCTGATTTACCGGAGCAACCGGAAAGCAGCATAAGTGAGGGCTGTTTGCTTCATGCCATAGGGCGGGAAAATTATTGCAGACGCGGGTCAAACATCATGGGCTCGCGTTCTACGGAATCCAGCAACTGCGCGAAATCCGGATGCTGCGGGTTGAGCAGCACATTATATTCCGTCGGGACAATCACCGACGGAACCCTCAGCCCGACATGTTCACCTTCTGCCAGCCACGCTTCGCCCTGACGCTGCGTGCTGTCCGGCGGGGAAGGGCTGCGCCAGTCCGCTGCCAGCTCATCGACCTCGAGCGTATCGAGCAGCGCATCGGACACCTCAATACTGAGCAGTGTGTATGAGCGCATCAGCATGCTGTTTTGCAAATGCACCAGCATCTCGAGGATCGCCAGCGAGATGCTGGTAGTCACATACACGACCGGCCTGCCGGGCGGGTTCCAGCGGCCACCGTAAATCTGGGCTCCGGCACCCGTCCATGCGGTGGCTAAATGTTGGGTCTGAATAATGCGAAACAGCTTCAACTGAATACCCCGTGCTGAAGACGGCCAATCAGCCGGTTCACTTCCACCGCACCCGCTTCTGAAGACAACAACTCCAGCGGCCTTGAACCTGCCAGCGCCGGAGCAGGGCGGGTTATCCAGTCCAGCGCCGCGATGCGGTCGCCTTCAAACAGATCCGTCGCCGCATCGATGGTGCGCACCAGCCGCGCCACGCGCTCGCTTTCATCGCTTTTCAGTAATCCGTTTCCGGCTTTACGCCGCGCATAATTGCGCTCGTTAATTCCCATTATTTCCAGCAAAACCATTTTCGGCCACCCCAGCTCTGTGTTCAGGCGGTTGATGCTATCAACCGGAAAACCTTTCTGTATGGCATTTAACAAACTGATTCCGCTGCCTGCGGGAAGCCCCGCAGATTCCCACAGCGGCGTTACAGGCTCTTTCATTTGTCTGGAAGACAGCCCGGTAATTTTTGAAGTCATGATGTCGGTCTCCGCACCGTTAATTGTCATAACTATAGCATGACAATTAACGGTGCGGTGAATTTGTGTACACCCTTTGTTTTGCCCGGATGACATGCGGATGAAATCGTCATGAAACATAAGTGTGATCAATGTCACGTTGAGCATGTATCAGGATGAAACAGAAATTGACAAACCTTGACCAAATCTATTTATTAGCTAAGAAAAGTTAACTCTTGTAGGAAGTGACTGGAAATTGCATGTTTATTGCACTATGTGCAGCAATCGGTTGCGGATCACAGTTTTAGGGTTCTATTTATGCAACGTCTGAAAGTGGCAAGGCGTTGTCCCACCCCCGCTTCTGGTAAAAATATGAAAAATAAAATTATTGCAGCAGGCGCTTTGATGGCTTTGTCCTACAGCGCGACCGTGCTCGCTGATGATAGCAAGGGCGAATTTGTTTCTGACTGGTGGCACCAGAGTGTTAACGTTGTTGGCAGCGCCGACACCCGCTTCGGGCCTACTCTGCGTAACGATGTTTATCTTGAATATGAAGCGTTTGCGCACAAAGACTGGTTTGATTTCTACGGCTATATCGATATTCCTAAAACCTTCGGTGCGGGTAACGGCAACGATACCGGTATCTGGGATAAGAACGGTTCTCCGCTGTTTATGGAAATCGAACCACGTTTCTCTATCGATAAGCTGACCGGCACTGACCTGAGCTTTGGTCCGTTCAAAGAATGGTACTTCGCGAACAACTATATCTACGATATGGGCCCGGACAGCGATAACCGTCAGAACACCTGGTATATGGGTCTGGGTACCGACATTGATACCCATCTGCCGATGAGCCTGTCTCTGAACGTGTATGCAAAATACCAGTGGGAAAACTACGGTGCAGCGAACGAAAACAGCTGGGACGGCTACCGTTTCAAAGTGAAATACTTCGTTCCTCTGACGCAGCTGTGGGGCGGTAACCTGAGCTACATCGGGTTCACCAACTTTGACTGGGGCTCAACACTGGGCGATGACGATTTCCGTGACCTGAACGGCAACAAAGCGCGTTCTAATAACTCTATTGCGTCCAGCCACATCCTCTCGCTGAACTACACACACTGGCATTACTCGTTCGTGGCGCGTTATTTCCACAACGGCGGCCAGTGGGCCGACGGCGCTGAGCTGAACTTCGGTAACGGTAATTTCGACGTGAAATCTACCGGCTGGGGTTACTACGGCGTGATCGGTTACAACTTCTGATTTCAGTGGTTAACCCAAAAAAACCCGGCTGATGCCGGGTTTTTTGCATTTCTGACCCTCTGATAATCCTGCGCATAACACACTTTTTTAGCTATTGAGTGAAAAATGAACACAACTACAGGCGATCCCATCGCGCCGTTGTGGCATAATGCGCGCCAAATCACATTTCCCAATGAAGAGCGAGCGTTGTGCTAAGTACTTACAACATCACCATGCAATTCGGCAGCAAGCCGTTATTTGAAAACATTAACGTCAAATTTGGCGGCGGTAACCGCTATGGCCTGATTGGCGCGAACGGTTGTGGTAAATCCACTTTCATGAAAATCCTCGGTGGCGATTTAGTGCCATCAGGCGGCAACGTGGTCCTCGACCCGAACGAGCGTCTGGGTAAACTGCGCCAGGATCAGTTTGCATTCGAACAGTTCAGCGTGCTGGACACCGTGATCATGGGCCACACCGAATTGTGGGAAGTGAAGGAAGAGCGCGACCGCATTTATGCAATGGCAGAAATGAGCGAAGAAGACGGCTACAAAGTGGCTGATCTGGAAGTCGCTTACGGCGAAATGGACGGCTACAGCGCCGAATCCCGCGCCGGTGAACTGCTGCTGGGCGTTGGTATTCCCGTTGAGCAACATTACGGCCCGATGAGCGAAATCGCACCGGGCTTTAAACTGCGCGTATTGCTGGCTCAGGCGCTGTTCTCTGACCCGGAAATTCTGCTGCTCGATGAACCGACGAACAACCTGGACATCGATACAATTCGCTGGCTGGAACAGGTGCTGAACGAGCGTAACAGCACCATGATCATCATTTCGCATGACCGTCACTTCCTGAACATGGTCTGTACGCACATGGCGGATCTGGACTACGGCGAGCTGCGCGTTTATCCGGGCAACTACGACGAATACATGACGGCGGCAACGCAGGCTCGTGAACTTCTGAGTGCCAATAACGCCAAGAAAAAAGCGCAAATAGCCGAGCTGCAATCGTTCGTCAGCCGCTTCAGCGCCAACGCCTCCAAATCTAAACAGGCTACTTCCCGTGCCCGTCAGATTGATAAAATTCAGCTCGACGAAATCAAAGCGTCCAGCCGCCAGAACCCATACATGCGTTTTGAGCAGGACAAGAAATTGTTCCGTAATGCGCTGGAAGTGGAAAAAATCACTAAAGGTTTCGACAACGGTCCGCTGTTTAAAAACCTGGGACTGATGCTGGAAGTCGGCGAGAAAGTCGCGATTCTGGGCGCCAACGGTATCGGTAAATCCACCCTGCTGAAAACGCTGGTGGGTGAGCATGAGCCGGAAAGCGGTTCAGTTAAATGGTCTGAAAACTCAAAAATCGGTTACTACGCGCAGGATCACGAATACGAATTTGACGATACCCTGAACGTTTTCGACTGGATGAGTCAGTGGAAATCCGAGAAAGACGACGAGCAGGCTGTGCGCGGTGTTCTCGGGCGTCTGCTGTTTGGTCAGGACGACATCAAGAAGAAAGTGAAAGTGCTTTCCGGTGGTGAGAAAGGTCGTATGTTATTCGGGAAACTGATGATGCAGCGTCCGAACATCCTGATCATGGATGAACCAACCAACCACCTGGATATGGAATCTATCGAGTCATTGAACATGGCGCTGGAAATGTACGAAGGCACGCTGATCTTCGTTTCTCATGACCGTGAATTCGTCAGCTCGCTGGCGACGCGTATTCTGGAAATGACACCGACCCGTGTGATTGATTTCTCCGGTAATTACGAAGACTACTTACGTAGTCAGGGTATTAATACGTAATCGTTGATTCTGATAAAAAAGTCCGCAAATTTGCGGACTTTTTTTTACCTGAATTTCAGCGACAGACTCTGAGAATCAGCAATCCCCGCATACCTCGCAACCCGGATCTTTCATCAGGTTCATCTGGCGAAATTGCAGCGTCATGGCGTCGTACATCAGCAGTTTTCCGCGTGGCGTTTCGCCGAAGTGCGTCAGCAGCTTGATGGTTTCCATGGCCTGCAAACTGCCGATGGTGCCGACCAGCGGTGACATGACGCCGGCTTCGACGCACGTCAGCGCGTTTTCACCAAACAGACGGCTGAGGCAGCGATAGCACGGCTCGCCGGGCTGCCATGTAAACACGCTGAGCTGGCCTTCCATGCGGATGGCAGCACCCGAGACCAGCGGTTTTTTCTGCGTAAAACATTGCTGATTGAGCTGATTTCGCGTCGTGACGTTGTCAGTGCAATCGACCACCACGTCGCAGGCGGCAATCAGTTCGTGCAGCATTTCGTCATCCGCCTGAGCATCAACCTGATTCAGCTGAATGTGCGGGTTAATTGCCGCCAGCGCCAGCGCGGCGGATCCCACTTTCGACATGCCGATTCTGGCATCGGTGTGCAGCGTCTGACGTTGCAGGTTTGAGAGCGAAACCGTATCGAAATCCAGCAAGGTCAGCGTGCCTGTTCCGGCGGCTGCCAGATATTGCGCCGCCGCACAGCCCAGACCACCCAGACCAACAATCAGCGCGTGGCTGGCTTTCAGCTTTTCCTGGGCATCAAAATCAAACCCTTTCAGCACGATCTGGCGGTTATAACGCAGGGTTTCAGCATCCGTCAGTTCCGGCAGCGTCGCCATGATCAGCTCCTAAGCAGGGCGTTGAAAGGTTCGATTTCTACGATTTCGCCTGCGGCGACGTTTTCGCGCTCACGTTCAAGCACCACAAAACAGTTTGCGAGGCTGAACGAACTAAAGACGTGCGAGCCCTGATGGCCGGTGGTGCGTACTTCGAGCTGGCCTTCGGCATTTGTGCTGAAAATACCGCGCTGGAAATCCAGGCGTCCGGCGGATTTCTTTAGCGGTGTCACGGCTTTAGCTTTCAGGCGCGGCGGGAACTTCCAGGCGGTGTGGCCGGAAAGCTGAGCGATAAACGGTTGCACCAGTTGATAAAACGTCAGTGCAGCAGAAACCGGATTACCCGGCAGACCGCAGAACCAGCTGTTTTTCAGTTTTCCGAATGCAAAGGGTTTACCCGGTTTCATCGCCAGTTTCCAGAAACCAATTTCGCCCAGTTCATCGAGCATTTGCTTGGTGTAATCCGCTTCGCCCACGGACACGCCACCGCTGGAAATCACCAGATCGGCAAAGGCATTGGCTTCTTCAAAGGCTGTGCGCAGCGCCTGCGGATTATCGCGGATTATCCCTAAATCCAGTACGGTGCAGCCGAGCTGTTCGAGCATCAGACGCACGGCGAAACGGTTGGTGTCGTAAATCTGGCCTTCCTCTAACGGCGTCCCGACGGGTTGCAGTTCGTCCCCGGTCGAAAACACCGCGACTTTCAGCGCCTTCCAGACGTTAACTTCCGTCACGCCTAAAGAAGCCAGCAGTGGCAATTCAGCTGCGCCGAGACGCACACCGGCAGGCAGCACGCTGTCGCCTTGTTTGATGTCGTCGCCGGTCAGACGGATATTCTGGCCTTTATGCACTTCTGCGGTAAACCGCACGCCCGCTTCTGACACGTCGGCCTGTTCCTGCATGATCACCGCGCCGGCACCTTGCGGAACCGGCGCGCCGGTCATGATGCGGATACAGGTTCCGGCAGGCCATTCACCGTGGAAAGGCGCACCGGCAAAGGCTTTACCTGCCACAGGCAGAACGGCGTCTGTGTGCAAATCGGCGCAGCGCACGGCGTAACCGTCCATCGCGGAATTATCAAAAGGCGGGACGAAAACCGGGGATTTCACCGGCGTGGCGGTAATGCGGCCTGCGGCGGCAGCGAGCGGGAGAGATTCGGTATCTTTCGCTGTTTTGGACGGGACATAAGCGCGCATTTTTTCCAGCGCTTCTTCCAGCGAGATCAGACCGGCAGTATTGAATTCCATGAAAATTCCTTTGAGGTTCATCCCGGCGGGACGGGTGTTTTCACCGGAACCGGGCGGGGATTTGGAGCATGCGCATAGTATGACAGAGAAACGCGGCGAACCAAAAATTGCGGAAGGCGTAAAAACTTCGTGGGGATTCCTGAAAAATTGAGATCGATCCCAAAATTAACAATGTAACGCAGGTATGATGGTTTCCGTTATTTGTGACATGGGTCACACAACTGTCAAATATACAGGAATAACCGGTGCTTAAAAAAAATCGCCATCAGGCCATCCTTCAGTTGGTAGAACAGCATGAAGTGTTACAGGTAAGCGAACTGGCACAATCGCTGGATGTAAGTCTTGAAACCATTCGTCGTGACCTGAGTGAAATGCAGGATAAAGGATTGATTCTGCGTCGTCACGGTCGAGCCCGTCGTCTGGTTGCTCAGCCTGAAACATCCTGGCTCAACAGTTTGCAGCGCTGCCCCCAGCTTTAATCGTGGCAGTGAAATAAGAAAAGGGAAGGCTCCGCAGAGTCTTCCCTTTTTTATACACAATATTTAAGAAAATCAGTGCGACGGTTGTTGCTCCAGCGCTTCGGCTTTGCTGTTGACCGAGGCAAAAATCAGCGCCGCCAGCAGGAAGACGTAAGCGATGGTCGCAGTATTCAGTGCCCAGAATAACCCGTACTGGCTGTACACCAGCGACGACAACGTGGAGAAGATCAGCGTCCCGATGGTGCCGATAGTCAGCAAGGCTGACGTCAGCGTTGGCGGCGAATTTCTGACCTGCAAACTGCCGTAGCTCATGATGCCTGAGAACAGGCCGGAATTGCAGAAGCCAAACAGACCAGCGCAAATCAGGATAAGCATCGGGTTCCCGCTGTTGGCCGCCACGGCCAGGCTCACCAGCCCGACACCCGCTGAAATCAGCAGATACGTGCGCAGTTTCACGAAGCGAACGGTGAACTGATTCACAAACAGGCCGATGGATTTCACGGTCCAGTAGGTCGTGATGTAGAACGCCGCGCGGTCAGCCGCCATCCCGAAATGCTCTTTCAGCCAGCTTGGCAGCCACATGGTGAACACCGGTTCCGCCAGCAGGAAAGCAAACAGCGCGAAGCACAACACCCACACCGAAACGCCCCAGCGGTCGTGCTGCTGGCCGGTTGATGATTCTTTCTCAGCAGCCTGCGGAATCGACGGGAATTTCTGCCCGGCGCACAGCACGATCATCATCAGGCTCAGCACCGCCATGACGCCGTACATCGCCAGCCAGCTTGCGCCATGCTGGAACAAATATCCCAGCAGCAGCGACAGAATCACACCCGCCAGTGCAAAGAAGAAATCGGTGAGAATCAGGTTCGCCGAGCGTTTCTTCGGATCTTCATTGATGCGTACGACCAGATAGCTGCCGATGGACATCATGATGCCGGACGCCGCGCCAATCAGGAAAACGCCGATACCGAACATGGTGATGGTCGGCATCAGGAACAGCGCGATGCAGGTCAGTACAGAGACGGTTGAGCCGGTAATCAGCTGTTTGCCCAGATTGAATTTGCGCATCAGCACGCCGCTTATCATGATCGGCAGGAACAGGCCGATGTTCATCAGCGTAAACATCTGTCCGATAAATCCGGGGTCTTTGCCAAACGCCTGCGACACCGGGCCGATTACGATCCCGAGCGTTGAAACCAGCGCACCGGTGAAGAAATAACTCAGCCAGGAAATCATATTGATCCGCTGGCGGTTGAATGCCTGTTCCATAGAAGTCCCTTATTTCCCAGCCGCTGACAGGTCGGCGAAGAACGCGCGGATCAGTCGGGTGAAATCACCCACCGCCAGTTTTGCGCAGCTCAGGGTTTGTTCGTGGGAAAGCGGGGTGTCGGATAGACCTTCGGCAAAGTTAGTCATGGCAGAAACCGCCAGCACTTTGAGGCCGCAGTGTCGCGCGGAAATTACTTCCGGCACGATAGACATGCCGACGACGTCGCAGCCGAGGGTTTGCATCATGCGGATTTCCGCAGGCGTTTCGAAGTTCGGGCCGGTGTAGGCGGCGAATACGCCTTCTGCCACGTCGATATCCAGTTTGCCGGCGACAGCGTGAAGCTGCGCGCGCAGATCTTTGTCATAGGCGTTCGCGAGGCTGAAGAAGCGCGGGCCGAAACGGTCGTCATTCGGGCCAGCCAGCGGGGATTCCGGCATAAAGCTGACGTGGTCGGTGAGCGCAACCAAACGACCCGGCGCGACTTCTTTGCGCATGGATCCGGCGGCGTTAGTCGCCAGCAGGAATTCACAGCCCAACAGTTTGAAAGTGCGGACGGCGCTGGTCATTACCGACATACCGTGGCCTTCATACATATGGCCGCGGCCTTTCATGCACATTACCGGTACACCTTCGAGATGGCCCAGAACCAGTTCACCGGCGTGGCCGACGACGCTGCTTTGAGGGAACCCCGGCAGGTCGTGATAAGGAATGGTAATCGCACCGGACATATCGTCACACAGCGTGCCGAGGCCGGAACCTAAAATAAGCGCGGCGCGTGGGATAAAGCCCGGGGCACGCTGGCGGATAATTGCTGCACAGTCAAACGCGTTGTTATTGAGCATGATCACTTCTCTCATTATTGACAGTAGGGTTGAGTTGAAGGCAATGCTAGGGTGAGCGGCCTGTGGCGTCTAATACCGTTCGCCGCCGGGATTTATAGTCAAAATCTATAAATCCAATACGCTAATATTTAAGGGAAAATAAATGTTGCTGGAGAAAATGTGACGCGACCATTCACCGATTCAGTTTTCGATCTCGGCCAGATTAATCTCCGCCTGCTGCACTACTTTCGCGTCGTGGCCGAGGAACTGAGTTTCAGCAAAGCGGCGGTGCGGCTCAATATGTCGCAGCCGCCGCTGAGCCTGCATATCAAAGAGCTGGAACATCTTCTCGGTACGCCGCTATTTCTGCGTACCACCCGTTCCGTGTCGCTGACACCGGCGGGCGCGGCGCTGATGCGTGAAGCAGGGCTGATGCTCGACAGCATCAACCGTTCCTTGCATCAGGTACGTAAGATTGGCCGGGGGGAAATCGGGCATATTCAGTTTGGTACGGTGGGCACTGCCGCCTGGGGGCCGCTGATGCCCGTGCTGAACAATTTCGGCAGGCATGCGCCGGAAATCAGCTGGTCGATTACCGAACTTACGCCGGTTCAGCAAATCGACGCGTTGCAGCTGCAAAGGATTGATATCGGTATCTGGCGAGAGGCCAAGCTGGCGCTGCCGCAGGGGTTATCGAGCAAGCTGATGGGGCGTGAGAACGTGGCCGTGGCGCTGTCAGAGAATCATCCGCTGGCGATCAGAAACAGTGTGGCGTTCAGCCAGCTGGCGAATGAGGATTTTATTCTGATGCCGATGAACACGTCGAGTCTGGGCAGTTATTTATATTCGATGTGCCGTCAGCACGGTTTTCTGCCGCAGGTGAAACAGCAGGTGAATGAGCCGCAGACTGCGCTGGCACTGGTGGCGAACGGTTACGGAATTACGTTATTGCCGGAAAGTTATGCACGGATCCACTGGCCGGGTGTGCGATTTTGCGCGCTGACGGAAATGCTGCCTGCCGATCTCTACGCAATTTATCAGGCGGATTCGGTGACACCGGCGACGGCGCGGTTTCTTGATCTGCTCTGATTCATTTTGCTTCTGACAATTCTCAGCCAAAAAATAAAGCCGCTGGAACTTTGAACTTTCCTGCGGCTTTTTCACAACTCAGTCTGTCATTCAGCCGACAGACATTTCGCGATGAATCTTTTCTGCTTTACTGCGGATACCGGCAATGATCACCGCCAGCACCAGAAGCACGTAAGAAACGGTGGCGATATTCAGCGCCCAGAACAGGCCGTATTCGCGGTAAATGAACGAAGAGAATGACGCGAAAATCAGCGTGCCGACTGACGCGGTGGTCAGCAGGGCAGAGGTCAGCGTTGGCGGTGAGTTTTTCACCTGCAGGCTGCCGTAGCTCATCAGGCCGGAGAACATCCCTGAGTTACAGAACCCGAACACGCCCACCGCAGCCATTACCAGCGCCGTGTTTTCGCTGTGCGTCACTACGCACAGGCTGATTAAGCCGACAATCGCGGAGGCAAAAAGGAACGTACGCAGTTTGACGAAACGCACGGTGAACTGGTTAAGGAACAGGCCAATCGCTTTCACCATCCAGTAGGTGGTGATGTAAATCGCTGCGCGGTCAGTGTCCAGACCAAAGTGTTCATGCAACCAGCTTGGCATCCACAGGGTGAACACCAGTTCGCTGAAGACGAAGGCAAACAGTGCAAAACACAGCACATACGCGGCAAAGCCCCACGGCTCTTTCGCTTCACGATCTTGTTTTGCCACGGCGTCCGGTTTAGCGACAACCGGAAATTTCTGGCCCACGCACAGCAAAATCATCAGCACGCTCAGGGTGCCCATAATGCCGTACATCGCCAGCCAGCTTGCGCCGTGTTTGAACAGGAAACCGAGCACCAGCGACAGCGTCATGCCAGAAAGCGCAAAGAAGAAGTCGGTGAAAATCAGGTTAGCAGAACGCTTTTTCGGGTCATCGTTGATGCGCACAACCAGATAGCTGCCGATAGACATCATCAGGCCCGCTGTCGCACCAATCAGGAATACCCCGACGCCGAACAATGTGATGGACGGCATCACGAACAGCGCGATACAGGTCAGAATAGTGATAATTGAACCAGTAATCAGCTGCTTACCGAGATCGAACTTACGCATCAGAATGCCGCTTATCATGATCGGCAGGAACAAACCGATGTTCATCAGCGAGAACATCAGGCCGATAAATGCAGGCTCTTTATTGAAAGCGGTCGCCACCGGGCCGATGACAATCCCTAAAGTGGAAACCAGCCCACCGGTAAAGAAGTAACTTAGCCAAGAGATCACGTTGATCCGACGGCGGTTATAAACAGTTTCCATAACTGATTTCCTAAAAATAAAAAATATAAGAAGGCCACAGTAAGCTTTGCCAGAGGTGCTTATATCTGCGGTTAGGACGATTATTATTCCTGTTCTTTTACGGTTTGTCTTGGACGTTTATTCAATCTTCGTATTTGATTTTCTTAAACAATCTAAGCAATTAGCGCGTTTTTGTAGTTTTACATTTCTGCTTTACATACTGTAGCGGGCTAAATATAGTCAAAAAACAGGGCAACATCACTTTCTGTATACATAAATACAACAACTCAGGGTGCAGTTCTAATGAGTTCTTCTACTGATAATTCAGCGAGTTCCGTTTCGGACAAGAAGCGTCCGGTCATTGCCATTCACGGCGGTGCCGGGGCGATTACCCGCGCAGCAATGAGTCGTGAAAAAGAACAACATTATTTAGCCGAGCTGGAACGTATTGTTGCCAGCGGGCAGGCCATTCTGGCGGCGGGCGGCAGCGCACTGGATGCGGTGACTGAAGCGGTGCGTTTACTGGAAGAATGCCCGTTATTTAATGCCGGAAAAGGGGCCGTTTTCACGCATCAGGGCACGCATGAGCTGGATGCCTGCATCATGGATGGCCGTACGCTGGAGGCCGGTGCCATCAGCTGCGTTAATCATATCCGCAACCCGATTCTCACCGCGCGCAAGGTGCTGGAAAACAGCCCGCATGTCATGTTTACCGGCGCGGGTGCGGAAGCGTTTGCCCGCGAGCACGGGCAGGAAATGGTAGAGCCGGAATTCTTCTACACCCAGGAACGTTTCGAACAGTTGCAGCGCGCGATTGCGGCAGACGGCGGCGTGATGCTCGATCACGACGGGGCGTCCCTGAATGCTCAGCCGTCTGGCGACCCGATCGATCCGGAACATAAATTTGGCACCGTCGGCGCGGTGGCGATGGACGGGCAGGGCAACCTGGCGGCGGCGACGTCCACCGGCGGCATGACCAACAAACAGGCCGGACGCGTCGGCGACAGCCCGATTATTGGTGCAGGCTGCTACGCCAGCAATAACACTGTGGCGATTTCCAGCACCGGCACCGGCGAAGTCTTTATGCGCACGGTCGCGGCGTATGACGTTGCGGCATTGATTGAATACGCCGGTTTAACGCTCGAAGAAGCCACGCACAAAGTGGTGCAGGAAAAACTGCTGCCGATGGGCGGGAGCGGAGGAATGATTGCTGTGGATAAATTTGGCAACGTCGAACTGCCTTTCAACAGTGAAGGCATGTACCGCGGATTTGCCCGCGTGGGCGACGCGCCGGTCGTCAGTATTTACCGCTCATGAACCGTTCCCTGACCCTGCCTCCCGACCACGTTCTGGCCGTCAGCCAGCTCAGCGTGCAGTTTTCGCATGAAGGGCAAATTATTCCGGCTGTGAATAATCTCAGTTTTCAGGTCAGGCGTGGCGAAACGCTGGCGATAGTCGGCGAATCCGGCTCAGGTAAATCCGTGACGTCGCTGGCGCTGATGCGTCTGGTGGAACAAGGCGGCGGGCAGATAACGCAGGGCCAAATGCAGTTTCGCCGTCGAAATGGCGAAGTGGTCGATCTCATCGCGGCGACGCAACCCGCCATGCGCAGTTTACGCGGTGCGGATATGGCGATGATATTTCAGGAACCGATGACCTCGCTCAATCCGGTGTTTCCGGTGGGCGAGCAGATCGCCGAGTCAATCCGTCTGCATCAGGATAAAGACCACCGCGCCGCCCGTGCCGAAGCGTTGCGCATGCTGGATCTGGTGCGTATTCCTGAAGCCCGCAATATTCTCGACAGCTATCCGCATCAGCTTTCCGGCGGTATGCGCCAGCGGGTGATGATCGCGATGGCGCTCTCCTGCAAGCCTGCGTTACTGATAGCCGATGAACCGACGACGGCGCTGGATGTGACGATTCAGGCGCAGATTTTACAACTGATCCGTGTGCTGCAAAAAGAGATGCACATGGGCGTGATTTTTATCACCCACGATATGGGTGTGGTGGCTGAAATTGCCGACCGCGTGCTGGTGATGCATCAGGGCAACAGCGTGGAAACCGGCGACGTGGGCGCGATTTTCCGTGCGCCGCAACAGCCCTATACCCGCTCGCTGCTGGCGGCGGTACCCAAATTAGGCTCGATGGCCGGTAAACCGTTGCCCGCGCGTTTCCCTGTGCAGGAGCAAAAAGAAAGTGACCCGGAACTGGTGCAGGACACCCTGACGCCGGGTGCGGCGCCGGTTTTGGAGGTTCGTGATCTCGTCACGCGTTTTGATTTGCGCAGTGGAATTTTCAACCGTGTGACGCGCCGCGTACATGCCGTGGAAAAAGTCAGCTTTGACTTACATCCGGGTGAAACGCTGGCGCTGGTGGGCGAATCCGGTTGCGGAAAATCCACCACTGGGCGTTCGCTGCTGAAACTGGTGAAAAGCCAGGGCGGAACAATTACGTTTAACGGCCAGGTGCTGACCGATGTCACCGGCAGTGCGCTGCAACACCTGCGCCGCGATATTCAGTTTATTTTTCAGGATCCGTACGCCTCGCTCGATCCGCGGCTGACAGTCGGGTATTCGATTATGGAGCCTTTGCTGGTGCACAATCTGGCGAAAGGCGCAGAGGCCGAGGCGCGCGTCGCCTGGCTGCTGGAAAAAGTCGGGCTGCTGCCGGAACACGCGCAGCGCTATCCTCACGAATTTTCCGGCGGCCAGCGGCAGCGAATTTGTATCGCGCGGGCACTGGCGCTCAATCCCAAAGTGGTGATTGCGGATGAATCCGTTTCTGCCCTCGATGTGTCGATCCGTGCGCAAATCATTAATTTGCTGATGGATTTACAGAAAGAGTTCGGGCTGGCGTTTTTGTTTATTTCGCACGACATGGCGGTCGTCGAGCGTATCAGCCATCGCGTGGCGGTGATGTATCTGGGGCAAATCGTTGAAATCGGCACGCGGCGTGCGGTGTTTGAAAATCCGCAGCACGCGTATACCCGCAAACTGATGGCGGCGGTGCCGGTGGCCGATCCGGCGCATAAAAGAAAAGAACAGGCCTTGCTGGTGGATGAAATCCCCAGCCCGATCCGTGCGCTCAACGACGAGCCGCTGGTCGCCCCGCTGGTTCAGGTGGGCGAAGGGCACTTTGTCGCCCGGCATGCTATCGCGGGGCTTTACTGATTTTTGTGGTGGCTTGTTTTTTAAGCGCCAATTCTTTGTAAGACAAACGGGTAAGACAGGAAAAGGAACTGACATGAATCAGCAGAAACGTAAAGGTAAGAACGTGATCCGCCAGGCGGTGCTCGCTGCCGCTATTTTCGGTTCTCTGGCTTCAGCTTCAGCATGGGCTGCCAAAGACGTTGTGATCGCCGTAGGCTCTAACTTCACCTCGCTTGATCCTTATGATGCGAATGACACCTTGTCGCAGGCGGTGGCAAAATCCTTCTATCAGGGGCTGTTTGGCTTCGATAAAAACATGAAGTTGGAAAACGTGCTGGCGGACAGCTACACGGTCAGCAAGGACGGGCTGGTTTACACCATCAAGCTGCATCCGGGCGTGAAATTCCAGGACGGCACCGACTTCAACGCGGCGGCGGTAAAAGTTAACTTTGATCGCGCCAGCAATCCTGACAATCATCTCAAGCGTTACAACCTGTTTAAAAATATCGCCAGCACGGAAGCGGTGGATGACACGACCGTGAAAATTACGCTCAAAGAACCGTTCTCGGCGTTCATCAATATTCTGGCACACCCATCGGCTGTGATTATTTCCCCGGCGGCGCTGACCAAATACGGCAAAGAGATCGGTTTCCATCCGGTGGGCACCGGCCCGTATACGCTGGATCAGTGGAACCAAACCGACTTCGTGAAAGTGAAGAAATTCGACGGTTACTGGAAAAAAGGCGAGCCTAAACTCGATACCATCACCTGGCGTCCGGTTGTAGATAACAACACCCGCGCCGCGATGCTGCAAACCGGTGAAGCTGATCTGGCGTTCCCGGTGCCTTACGAGCAGGCCGCGCTGCTGGAGAAAAACCCGAAACTGGATCTGGTGGCCGCGCCGTCAATTTTGCATCGTTACATCAGCTTTAACGTGACGCAAAAACCGTTCGATAACGTGAAAGTGCGTGAGGCGATCAACTACGCTATCAACAAACAGGCGCTGATTAAAGTCGCGTTTGCCGGTTACGCTGTGCCTTCCGAAGGGCCATTGCCGCAGGGAATTGAGTACGCCGCGAAATTCAAACCGTGGCCATACGATCCGGCAAAAGCCAAACAACTTCTGAAAGAAGCGGGTTATCCGGACGGCTTTACCACCACGCTGTGGTCTTCACATAACAACAGCACCGCGCAAAAAGTGTTGCAGTTCACGCAACAGCAGCTGGCGCAGGTCGGTATCAAAGTGACGGTCACTGCGATGGATGCCGCACAGCGTGCCGCTCAGGTGGAGAACGTCGGGCAGAAAGAAGCAGGTATCCGCATGTTCTATACCGGCTGGTCGGCATCAACGGGCGAAGCTGACTGGGCGCTGTCGCCGCTGTTCTCAACCCAGGCTGCGCCACCGAAACAATTCAATACGGCGTTCTACAGCAATGCGCAGGTGGATAAAGATTTGTCCGACGCGCTGAAAACCACTGACAAAGCGGAGAAAGCCAAACTGTACGCCGATGCCCAGAAACAAATCTGGACCGACGCGCCGTGGGCATTCCTGGTGACTGAACGTCTGGTTTCTGCCAACAACAAACGTCTGACAGGTTTCTATGTGATGCCGGATACGGCATTCAGCTTTGATGATGCCGATGTGAAATAATATGCGGTGAAGCTTTCAGGGTGCGGGTTCAAAGTTTCCGCGCCCTGAACTTACGTGTTCCGCAGACGGAATAGGGATGTCATACCGTGAAATCACAGACAGCGAATCATGCTTAATTATTTTCTGAAACGATTACTGGGACTGATTCCGACATTGCTGATTGTGGCAGTGCTGGTCTTTTTATTTGTACATCTTTTGCCGGGCGATCCGGCGCGTCTGATGGCCGGACAGGACGCAGACGCCAGCGTCGTGGCGCTGGTCCGTCAGGATTTAGGGCTGGATAAGCCGCTCTATCAGCAATTCCTCACCTTCTTCGGCAACGCGCTGACCGGTGATTTCGGGCACTCGATGGTGTCCAAACGCCCGGTCATTGATGAAATCAGCTCCCGCTTTATGCCGACCTTCTGGCTGACGCTGACCAGCATGCTGTGGTCGGTGATTATCGGGCTGCTCATTGGCGTAGTCTCCGCCGTCTGGCGCAACCGCTGGCCGGATCGTCTGGGCATGGCGCTCGCTGTTTCCGGTATCTCTTTCCCGGCCTTTGCGCTGGGTATGCTGCTGATGCAGGTTTTCTCCGTTGAACTGGGCTGGTTGCCGACCGTCGGGGCTGACGGCTGGCAGCATTATATTCTGCCGTCCATCACGCTGGGCGCGGCGGTGGCGGCCATTATGGCGCGCTTTACCCGGGCGTCTTTTGTCGAAGTTATGCAGGAAGATTACATGCGCACGGCGCGGGCGAAGGGCGTTCATGAAGCCGTTGTGGTGGTAAAACACGGGCTACGCAACGCCATGATCCCGGTTGTGACCATGATGGGATTACAGTTTGGGTTCCTGCTGGGGGGCTCGATTGTGGTCGAGAAAGTCTTCAACTGGCCGGGGTTAGGGCGGTTGCTGGTAGATTCCGTGGAGATGCGTGATTATCCGGTGATCCAGGCCGAGGTACTGCTCTTCTCTCTCGAATTCATCCTCATCAATCTGCTGGTGGACATGCTGTACGCCGTGATTAACCCTTCTATCCGATACAAGTGAGCAGTCGCATGAAAAACTGGCGGAGAAATGCCGTACTGGCGAGCTTGCCGATAATCACATCCGAAACTTCGCAGGCGGTAAGAACGCCGTGGAAAGCGTTCTGGCGGCGCTTTCGCCGGCAACATATCGCGATGATTGCGGGCGTTTTCATTCTTTTACTGATTGCCGCTGCGATCTTTGCGCCGTGGCTGGTGCCCTTTGATCCGGAAAATTACTTCGATTACGACCGTCTGAACGAAGGTCCGTCGGTGATGCACTGGCTCGGTGTGGATTCACTCGGGCGGGATATTTTCAGCCGTATCCTGATGGGCGCGCGGATATCACTCACCGCCGGCGTAATGTCTGTGGTACTCGGCGCAGTTATCGGCACTGTGTTCGGATTACTGGCCGGATATTACGAGGGCTGGTGGGATCGCATCACCATGCGCGTTTGCGACGTGCTGTTTGCTTTCCCCGGTATCCTGCTGGCGATTGCCGTGGTTGCCGTGATGGGTAACGGCATGTCGAATGTGATTATCGCGGTTGCTATCTTCAGCATCCCGGCGTTCGCACGTCTGGTGCGTGGTAATACGCTGGTGCTGAAACAGCAAACTTATATTGAATCGGCACGCAGCATCGGGGCATCCGACGCCACGATTTTGTTCCGTCATATCCTGCCGGGCACGTTGTCGTCGATAGTGGTGTATTTCACCATGCGCATTGGTACATCTATTATCACCGCTGCCAGCCTGTCGTTCCTGGGAATGGGCGCGCAACCCCCGACGCCGGAGTGGGGCGCCATGCTCAACGAGGCCCGTGCCGACATGGTCATGGCACCGCACGTGGCCATATTCCCAAGTCTGGCGATATTCCTCACCGTTCTGGCATTTAATTTACTGGGCGATGGATTACGGGACGCGCTGGATCCGAAATTGAAGAGCTGAGATTTTGGGGTTCCCCAAAGCCCCTTTTTTATCTGAATCTCGAAGATTTCGGTTTCTCATAAACAGCCTTCACAGAACCTACGGTATTCGAAACCGCCCAAGAGCGGGAAGTGCTTTCCCTCTCTTGGGCGGTTTCGGCACAGCGCGTTGAGTGACCACTGCAAGTGAGAAACCGAAATTCTCTCATTCAGCATTGAAAGGCATTACGCCCTCATGCCCTGGAGTGCAAAAACTCTGCATGGAATTGCAGGTGATCTTCCACAAACGAGGCAATCGTAAAGTAGCTGTGATCGTACCCTGGCTGGACGCGAAGCTGTAACGGCCAGCCGCGCTGACGGGCGATTTCGGCCAGTTTTGCCGGTTGCAGCTGATCTGCGAGAAACTGATCGCCATCACCCTGATCGACTAAAATCGGGAATGGCTTCTGATCTGCCGGCAATGCACTCAGCAGATGGCAACTGTCGTATTGCAGCCACTGACTTTCGTCGTCACCCAGATACGCACAGAAGGCTTTGCGTCCCCACGGAACCTGCGCCGGATTCACAATGGGTGCAAACGCGGAAACTGAACAGAAGCGGTGCGGATTACGTAACGCCAGCATCAGCGCACCGTGGCCGCCCATGGAGTGACCGAAAATCGACTGACGATCGCTGACGTTGAAATGCCCGCTGATAAGCGCAGGCAATTCGTCGAGCAGGTAATCGTACATCTGGTAATGCGCGGCCCACGGCGACCGGGTGGCGTTCAGATAAAATCCTGCGCCCTGACCGAGATCGTAGCCTTCGTCGTTGGCGACACCTTCGCCGCGCGGGCTGGTATCCGGCATCACCAGAATCAGCCCAAGCTCAGCCGCGACGCGCTGCGCCCCGGCTTTCAGCGTGAAGTTTTCATCATTGCAGGTCAGGCCCGACAGCCAGTACAGCACCGGCGGGGGCGTGTCATCTTTTGCCGGTGGCAGATAGATGCTGAACGTCATGCCACAATTCAGGCTGGCCGAAGTATGGCGGTAGCGCTGCTGCCAGCCGCCAAACATCCGGTGTTCTTCGAGTAGTTCAATCGAGCTGCTCATCGAAAACTTTCCTTACTTGTTAAAATGAATAACCGTACGGATAGACTTACCTTCGTGCATCAAATCGAACGCTTCGTTGATTTCTTCCAGCGGCATGGTGTGAGTGATGAAATCGTTCAGGGCGAATTCGCCGTCCAGATAACGCTCTACAATGCCCGGTAGCTGGCTGCGGCCTTTGACGCCACCGAATGCGGAACCCCGCCATACGCGGCCGGTTACCAGCTGGAACGGACGGGTGGAGATTTCTTCACCGGCACCGGCAACGCCGATAATCACGGATTCGCCCCAGCCTTTATGACAGCATTCCAGCGCGGAACGCATCACGTTCACGTTGCCGATACATTCGAAGGAGAAGTCCACGCCGCCGTCGGTCATTTCGACGATCACGTCCTGAATCGGCTTATCAAAATCTTTCGGGTTAATCAGATCGGTTGCGCCGAGTTTACGGGCCAGATCGAACTTGCTGGTGTTCAGATCGATACCGATGATGCGGCCTGCGCCCGCCATCACGGCGCCGATAATCGCCGAAAGGCCGATGCCGCCGAGGCCGAAGATCGCCACGGTGTCGCCTTTTTGCACTTTAGCGGTATTCATCACCGCGCCCATGCCGGTGGTCACGCCACAACCGAGCAGACACACTTCTTCCAGCGGCGCTTCTTTGTTGATTTTCGCCAGAGAAATCTCAGGGACGACGGTGTATTCGGAGAAAGTCGAGGTGCCCATGTAATGGAAAATCGGCTTGCCGTCTTTGAAGAAACGGGTAGTGCCGTCCGGCATCAGGCCTTTACCCTGCGTGGTACGGATAGCCTGACACAGGTTAGTTTTGCCGGACTTACAGAACTTACACTCGCCACATTCCGGCGTGTACAGCGGGATCACGTGGTCGCCAACGGCCACGCTGGTGACGCCTTCGCCGACAGCTTCTACTACACCACCGCCTTCATGGCCGAGGATTGCGGGGAAAACGCCTTCCGGATCTTTGCCGGACAGGGTGTAGGCGTCGGTGTGGCATACGCCGCTGGCAACGATACGCACCAGCACTTCGCCTTTTTGTGGTGGCATCAAATCGACTTCTTCGATGGACAGAGGTTGATTCGGGCCCCAGGCGACGGCCGCACGTGTTTTAATCATTTCCATTATGTTGCTCCAGTCAGGTGTTTTTAGCTTAATCAGATTTCAGGTTAATAAGTCGGATGCAGTGCCGGGTCATGTTCGCCGGCCAGAGGGTGTTTCAGTAACGGGATCACACCGTCATTCTGTTCGATAATCAGTTCTTTCAGCGCCCGGACATTCGGGCTGAAAGCGTCCCTGCGCCAGATAAGCCAGGTAGCGGTATCGGCGAATTCATCCGGAATTTCGTGAATTTCTACGCGTTCGTGGCCGGGCAATTGTTCCAGCACCGAACGCGGGATCATCGCGATACCCGCACCGCTGGCAACGCAGGCCATCATTGAATGATAGGACTGAATCTCCATCGTATTGGCAACCGGCACATTCATTTCCTTAATCCAGCCCTGCAAACGCTGGCGATAGGAACAGCTCGGGCGGAAGGCAAATACGGTATGACCGCTGCGACCAGCAGGTACGACGAGTGGCGATTCACCCAGCGGGCTGATCACCACCATGCGTTCGCGAAATGAGATACAGCCGTTGATGTCGTCAAAATCTATCGGACCATCAACCAGCGCCGCAGCGAGACGTCCGGCACGCACGCTGTCGATAGTTTCGCCGGAAGTGGCGGTCACCAGCGACAATGCCACCTGGGGAAATTTCTGATGATAAGCCGCCAGCAACGAAGGCAGACGCGTTGCTGCGGTGCTTTCCATCGAGCCCAGCGCGAAATTCCCGGCAGGTTCTCCGGCATGGGTGATGCTCATCGCTTCATCGCTCAGCGCAAGAATGCGCTCGGCGTAGTTAAGGAAGTTGTGGCCCATCGCGGAAAGGCGGATACGCTGTTTTTCGCGGATGAACAAATCGGTGCCCAGTTCAAGTTCGAGCTGGCGCAGGCGGGTGGTCAGGTTTGAAGGCACGCGGTGGAGTTGCTCTGCCGCACGCGCCAGCGAACCGGTTTCCGCTACGCAGCAAAACATCCGTAACTGAGTCAGATCCATGATGGGTTCCTGTGTTCTCGAATCGTAAACAACTTGGTTTGTATTATTCAGTTTTCGTGATTGTACTCATAAGGCATCATAGCCACAACTTCCAATTAACTTTCTTTTAAGAAATCTGCTGTTTTCAGCAACAGGCTTTGAGTATGTTTATTCATTGTTTCTGACATGTTGCATTGCGGTTTCTTACAGCGGAGCAGTTATGGCTTTTCGTATTGCGCTTAGTGGTTTTCTGGCTTTTGTGGTCGCGATGGGTATCGGGCGCTTCGCCTTCACGCCGCAGGTTCCTTTAATGATAGCTGAACATCAGTTCACGCTGACCGGCGCGGGGCTGGTCGCGGCATTCAATTATCTGGGTTATCTGTGTGGCGCGTTTGACGGAATGCGTGCGACCAAACACCTCGAACGCCGGTTATGGCTGGGTGTGTGGGGCGGCGTAGTACTGACATTACTGTCGGCGGTGATTTCCGGCGAAGTGCTGCACAGCATCGTGCGCTTCCTGATCGGCTGGACCAGCGGCTGGGCGATGGTGATGGTCTCCGCATGGTGTAACGAACGGCTGGCGCATTTTGGCCGTCCGGCGATGAGCGCGGCGGTATTCGCCGGTCCGGGTGCCGGGATTTTCCTGAGCGGCATGTTAGCCGTAGGTATCCACAGTTTACAGCTGTCCTCGGCACAGGCCTGGTGCGTTTACGGTGTGCTGGCGCTGATTTTTGTGGCAATTATCACGCCGAATCTGCCCCGTAAAGGTGATTTACATCGTTCCCACGTGGCGACAGAACCGCTGGTCATGACACCGGCGCTGAAACGTCTGGTGTGGAGTTACAGTCTGGCGGGCTTTGGGTACATCCTTCCCGCGACATTTTTATCGCAGATGGCGACGGCACGTTTTCCTGACAGCCTGTTTGCACAGTTTGTCTGGCCGGTGTTCGGCGGCGCGGCGGTTGTCGGCATCGTGATAGGTATTCTGACCCGCCATTGCCTGACGACGCATAAACGTCTGGCGCTGACATTATGGGCGCAGGGACTGGGGATTTTGTGTGCGGAAGTCGTGCCGGGCGTGACCGGGCTGGTGCTCGGGGCATTGCTGACCGGCGGCGGTTTCCTCAGCGTGGTACAGCTGGCGTTGCAATGCAGCCGCGAACTGGCGCCGAATCACAGCCGTTATATGGCCGGATTGCTCACCACCGGTTATGCCGTCGGGCAGCTGTTCGGGCCAATTTTATCTGCGATTTCGACTGCGCTGACGCATCATCTGGAACCGGCCCTGTATGTCGCGCTGGCCGGTTTCGTGATTGCCGGCGCGCTGGTCTTCCGGCAGAACCGATAAGTTGCAGCTATTTCATCCATCATGAAACACTATCACTGGATTCTGAACCGGCTCTCCACTACAGTAAGCCACCTCACTTTGGCGTGATCTGCGTCAAAGTGATTACACCTGCCGGAGAAGAATGAATGCCAACCCTGAGTAAAGAAGCCATTTTAGTCCATGAGGCATTGTTAGCCCGTGGTCTGGAAACCCCTCTGCGTGAAGCCCTGCCGATCGACAACGAAACGCGCAAACAGCGGATCCAGGAACATATGACTGGCATCATGCAATTGCTCAATCTGGATCTCTCCGATGACAGTCTGGTGGAAACGCCGCGTCGTATCGCGAAGATGTACGTTGATGAAATTTTCTCCGGGCTGGATTACGCGAACTTCCCGAAAATCACTGTTATCGAAAACAAGATGAAAGTGGATGAGATGGTGACGGTGCGTGATATCACCCTGACCAGCACCTGCGAACATCATTTCGTGACCATCGACGGGAAAGCGACCGTGGCATATCTGCCAAAAGATACCGTGATCGGTTTGTCGAAAATCAATCGCATTGTGCAGTTCTTCTCGCAGCGTCCGCAGGTTCAGGAGCGTCTGACCCAGCAGATTCTGGTGGCGTTACAGACGTTGCTCGGCACGCCAAATGTGGCAGTGTCGATTGATGCCGTGCATTACTGCGTGAAAGCCCGCGGCGTGCGTGACGCAACCAGCGCAACAACCACCACGTCTCTGGGCGGTCTGTTCAAGTCCAGCCAGAATACACGTCAGGAATTCCTGCGTACCGTCCGCCATTCTTCGTAAATAAAGCTGCAGCTGCGTTCGCCGCGTTCGGAGACCCGAATCACTGACTTGTGTCAGCTCATCGGGCTCTCCTTACTTGCTGTCTTGCTGCAACTTCATTTACTTGAATGGAGACCACAGCTTTTCGTAAATAAAGCTGGAGCTGCATTCGCCGCGTCCGGAGACCCGAATCACTGACCTGTGTCAGCGCATCGGGCTCTCCTTACTTGCTGTCTTGCTGTAACTTCATTTACCTGAAGAGTAGCTCCGATGATTCTCTTCACTTATTCTTAAAATCTAAATAATCCTCAAAAGGAATCTCCGGGTGCGCTCACGTATCGCCACACTCGATTTTGCCCGTGGCCTGGCCATTTTTGGCATTCTTCTGCTCAACATCAGCGCGTTCGGCTTACCGAAGGCCGCCTATCTGAATCCGGCCTATGCCGGTCTTCCTTCAGCTTCTGACGCCTGGACCTGGGCGGTGCTCGACGCCGTCGCGCAGGGTAAATTCCTGATGATGTTTGCCATGCTGTTTGGCGGCGGTTTGTATTTGCTGCTGCCGCGTGGCAAACACTGGATCCAGTCGCGTCTTTCGATTTTATTATTGTGCGGCCTTATACACGCCACATTGTTGTGGGATGGCGACATTCTGCTGTCCTACGGACTGATTGGTCTGGTGTGCTGGCGTATGGTAAGGGAAGGGCGCAGCAGCCAGTCGCTGGTTTCGACCGGGATTATTTTGTATCTCATCGGCGTCGCGGTACTGGCGATTTTGGGCGTGATTTCTTCGCCCAAAGCGGGAAGTTTTTGGCTGCCGGGACCGGCTGAAATTCAGTATGAGCAATACTGGCGGCTGAAAGGCGGCTGGGAAGCTATTCACAACCGGCTGGATCTCTTATCTTCAAGTTTGCTGGCGATTGGTGCGCAATACGGCTGGGAACTGGCGGGCGCAATGTTGATCGGCTCCGGGCTGATGCGCAGTGGATGGCTGAAAGGCGAATTCAGCGAGCGGCATTACCGCAAAGTGGCGGCGGCGCTGTTACCGCTTTCATTGATGATACAAATTCCGGCGATTTACCTGCAATGGAAGAGCGGCTGGGATTACCGCTGGAGCGGTTTTTTGTTGCAGGTTCCACGTGAAATTGGCTCGCTGATGCAGGCCGTCAGCTATCTGGCGCTGTGTTATGGCTTCTGGTCGGTGATTTCGCGCTGGCGGCTGGTTCACTGGATTTCTCAGGTTGGCCGCATGGCGCTGACCAATTACCTGTTACAGACGCTGATATGCACCACATTCTTCAATTTCTTCGGCTTCTTCCTGCACTTCGACCGGCTGCAACTGCTGGCGATGGTGCCGCTGGTCTGGGCATGCAACCTGATGGTAACGCTGCTGTGGCTGCGTTATTTCCGTCAGGGGCCTCTGGAATGGCTATGGCGAAAACTGACCATTAAAGCCTCTGGCGTTGAGATGAAAACGGCTTGAGGTGTGTGCTGATATATCACCCTAAATTATAGATTTGAGATGGACGTTGCAGAATTGTATGTAAACGTTTTCTTTCCTGTGACGTGATTCACGCAGGCGTTATCGCAAAATGTTTAGGATAGCGGTCGTGCCAGTCTGACGACCACTACACTAAAAAAGGAAACGCCATGAGCACTTCACCTCGCTTCTCTTTGTCTGCATTTTTTACCTCCTGGGTTAACCATTTCCGTATTCCTCCGTACCACTCTCTGGCCGATGACGGAGCGACAAATGGTCACCATTCGTGATGTCGCCCGTCTGGCGGGCGTGTCTGTCGCCACTGTTTCCCGTGTTCTGAACAATCCGTCTATCGCCAGTAAAGAAGCCCGCGAACAGGTTTTGCAGGCCGTCGCCACGCTGGGATACCGGCCTAACGCCAACGCACAGGCGCTGGCAACGCAAACCAGCGACACCATCGGCGTGGTCGTGATGGACGTATCAGATCCCTTTTTTGGCGCGCTGGTGAAAGCGGTTGATACCGTCGCGCAGCAGCATCAGAAATACGTTCTGATAGGTAACAGCTATCACATTGCCGAAAAAGAAAGGCATGCCATTGAAGTCTTGATTCGCCAGCGCTGTAACGCGCTCATCGTGCATTCCAAGGCGCTTGGTGATGACGAGCTTTCTCGCTTTATGGATCAGGTTTCCGGCATGGTGCTGATTAACCGCGTTATTCCGGGCTACGAGCATCGCTGCGTGTGGCTCAATAACGTCAGCGGGGCAGAAATGGCCACGCGTCTGTTGCTGTCTCAGGGACATCAGCGCATCGGCTATATCGGCTCAAGCCACGGCATTGAAGATGATTTGCAGCGCTATCAGGGTTATTTACAGGCCATGACGCAGGCACATCATTCAGCCGTTGCTCCTCCCGCGGCCTGGCGCGCGCAAAGTTCGCCGGATTTGCAGGGCGGAGAGGCAGCGATGGTCGAACTCCTCGGGCGCAATCTGCATCTGAGCGCGGTCTTCACGTATAACGATTCGATGGCGGCGGGGGCGATGGCAGTGTTGAAAGAAAACGGAATTAACATTCCTGACGATTTCTCACTGGTAGGTTTTGACGATATTCCGATTGCCCGGTACACCAGCCCGAAAATGACGACGGTGCGTTACCCGATTGTCTCAATGGCGACGCTCGCCACCGAACTGGCATTAAAAGGTGCGGCAGAACAGTTAGCTACGGGCGTTTCGCATTGTTTTATGCCGACGCTGGTCAGACGCCATTCAGTGGCGCCGTGGCAAAATGTGGCACCCGTCACTTATTGATCAAATAACGCGATGTAACCGTTTTCAATCTGTGAGAACTTTCACAGTTTATTAACATCGCGGCCTTTATGATGCATTCGTTTTCAACATGATTCACTTTGTGTCCGGCATTACCGGACTGGTTTCACAGCGAGTCAGGACGTTATAAGTCAAGGATGGCAGGCACCCACAATCATGACGTGGAGCTGTACTGCTCCCGCAGGGATTTCCGGTGCCAAATTCTGTAACACCCTACATAACCGGAGATACAAATGAATAAAAAGGTTTTCACACTGGCTACTCTGGCTGCGAGCATGATGTTTGGTTTTGCCGCACACGCTGCTGATACTAAAATCGGTGTCACCATCTATAAATACGATGACAACTTCATGTCTGAAGTGCGCAAAGCCATCGAGAAAGATGCAAAAGCTTCTCCAGATGTGCAACTGCTGATGAATGACTCGCAAAACAGCCAGTCCACCCAGAACGACCAGGTTGACGTTATGCTGGCGAAAGGGGTTAAAGCCCTGGCCATTAACCTGGTTGACCCGGCTGCTGCCCCGGTCATTATTGAGAAAGCCCGCGGTGCTGGCATTCCTGTCGTTTTCTATAACAAAGAACCTTCCCGTAAAGATTTAGACAGCTACGACAAAGCGTATTACGTCGGGACTGACTCTAAAGAGTCTGGCGTTATTCAGGGTGAGCTGATCGCTAAACACTGGAAAGCGAACCCGGCCTGGGATTTGAACAAAGACGGCACCATCCAGTATGTGCTTATCAAAGGCGAACCTGGCCATCCGGATGCTGAAGCGCGTACCAAATACGTCATCAGCACTTTGAATGGTAAAGAAGGCCTGAAAACTGATCAGCTGCAACTTGATACAGCAATGTGGGATACCGCTCAGGCGAAAGACAAAATGGACGCCTGGCTGTCCGGTCCTAACGCTAACAAAATCGAAGTGGTTATCGCCAACAACGATGCAATGGCAATGGGCGCTGTAGAAGCACTGAAATCGCATAACAAATCCAGCATTCCGGTCTTCGGTGTGGATGCGTTACCAGAAGCGCTGGCACTGGTTAAATCTGGCGCGATGGCCGGTACTGTGCTCAACGATGCAAGCAACCAGGCTAAAGCAACATTTGAGCTGGCTAAAAATCTGGCTGAAGGTAAATCAGCAGCCGATGGCACCAACTGGAAAGTTGAAAATAAAGTCGTTCGTATTCCTTACGTGGCTGTAGATAAAGATAACCTGTCTACTTTCACCAAATAAGACAGACTTTTTAGCTTTACGCAGTAAGTATTAAGACTGACAGACAGCAATAAAGAAAAACAAAGCTAAGCAGTGGCAATTAATATTGCGGTTAAGCCGTAAAAAACAGTAAGTGTTATAAGACGTTAATGCTTGTCTGACAGGACGTCATGTCATAATGCAGCCGGCAGGTTCGCTTACCGGCTGCATTACTGACATCAGGTATTAATACATCCGTTTATTTTTATCTTTAGCCAGGTACAACTATGGCCGATATTTCGTTATCTGACACAAAAACAGAAAAGCCAGGTGAATTTCTGCTGGAAATGAGCGGCATTAATAAATCATTCCCAGGCGTTAAGGCGTTAGATAATGTGAATTTAAAAGTGCGTCCGCATTCCATCCATGCCTTAATGGGGGAAAATGGCGCGGGTAAATCCACATTATTAAAATGCCTTTTCGGAATTTACAGTAAAGACTCCGGTACGATTCTATTTCAGGGACAGGAAGTCAATTTTAAAAGCTCCAAAGAAGCGCTTGAACAAGGTGTGTCGATGGTACATCAGGAATTAAACCTGGTGTTACAGCGTACGGTCATGGACAACATGTGGCTGGGACGTTATCCGACTAAAGGCATTTTTGTCGATCAGGACAAAATGTACAAAGACACTAAAGCGATTTTTGATGAGCTGGATATTGATATCGACCCGCGTGACAAGGTCGGTAAATTGTCTGTTTCCCAGATGCAGATGATCGAAATCGCCAAGGCGTTTTCCTACAATGCCAAAATCGTCATTATGGATGAACCGACATCTTCCCTGACGGAAAAAGAAGTTAACCACCTGTTCACGATTATCCGTAAGCTGAAAGATCGCGGCTGCGGTATTGTGTATATCTCTCATAAGATGGAAGAAATTTTCCAGCTGTGTGATGAAATCACCATCCTGCGTGACGGCCAGTGGATTGCTACTCAGCCGCTGGAAGGCCTCGACATGGACAGAATCATTTCCATGATGGTAGGCCGTTCACTGAGTCAGCGCTTCCCGGATCGCCAGAACGTGCCGGGTGAAGTGATCCTTGAAGTGCGTAATCTGACCTCACTGCGTCAGCCTTCGATCCGTGATATTTCCTTTGATTTACACAAAGGAGAAATTCTCGGGATTGCCGGTCTGGTTGGTGCGAAACGTACAGATATCGTCGAGACATTATTTGGCATCCGTGAGAAAGTTTCCGGAACCATTAAACTGCACGGCAAAAAAATTAATAATCACAGCGCCAATGAAGCCATTAATCACGGGTTTGCGCTGGTGACTGAAGAGCGTCGTTCCACCGGTATTTATGCCTATCTGGATATCGGTTTTAACTCGCTGATTTCGAACATCCGTCAATATAAAAATAAAGCCGGATTGCTCGATACCACTCGCATGAAAAGTGATACCCAGTGGGTTATCGATTCCATGCGGGTGAAAACGCCAGGGCATAAAACCAGTATTGGCTCTTTGTCTGGCGGGAACCAGCAAAAAGTCATTATCGGGCGCTGGCTATTAACCAATCCTGAAATATTAATGCTGGATGAACCAACTCGCGGGATTGACGTTGGCGCTAAATTTGAAATTTACCAGTTAATCACCGAGTTGGCTAAAAAAGAGAAGGGGATCATTATTATCTCCTCTGAAATGCCTGAGTTGCTGGGTATTACTGACAGAATATTGGTTATGAGTAATGGACAGGTTGCGGGTATTGTTGAAACAAAAACGACTTCGCAGAACGAAATATTACGCCTGGCCTCCTTGCATCTCTAATTTTTAAGGGTTCTTATTATGAAAGCATTAAATAAGAAAAGCGTGCTCACTTATTTAAAAGAGGGCGGGATTTATGTGGTATTGCTGGTCTTACTGGCCATTATTATCATTCAGGATCCAAGCTTCCTCAGTCTGGTTAACCTGAGTAACATTCTTACGCAATCTTCTGTGCGCGTGATTATTGCGCTCGGCGTGGCGGGGCTGATTGTCACGCAGGGTACTGACTT
Organism: Rahnella contaminans; assembly: GCF_011065485.1. NCBI lineage: Bacteria > Pseudomonadati > Pseudomonadota > Gammaproteobacteria > Enterobacterales > Yersiniaceae > Rahnella > Rahnella contaminans. The sequence continues at coordinate 1,449,144 of NZ_JAADJS010000001.1, read as the reverse complement.
GTCAGCCGGTCGTCAGGTCGGTTTAGCTGCGGTTGTCGCGGCAACCATGTTGCAGGCGATGGATAACGTCAACAAAGTCTTCCCGCATCTGGAAGTGGTGCCGATCCCGCTGGTTATCCTGACCGTGTGTATTGTTGGTGCGCTGATCGGTTTGCTTAACGGCATTATCATTGCTTATCTGAACGTAACGCCGTTTATCACCACGTTGGGTACCATGATTATCGTTTACGGGATTAACTCCCTGTATTACGACTATGTAGGCTCCTCACCGATTGCCGGTTTTGATCCGGGCTTTTCGAAGTTCGCACAGGGCTTTATCCACCTGGGCGGCCTGAAGCTTTCCTACATCACCTTCTACGCAGTCATTGCTATCGCCTTCGTCTGGGTGCTGTGGAACAAAACACGTTTTGGTAAGAACATCTTCGCCATCGGCGGCAACCCGGAAGCGGCGAAAGTTTCAGGCGTTAACGTACCGTTAAACCTGATCATGATTTATGCGCTGTCAGGTGTGTTCTATGCCTTCGGGGGGTTGCTGGAAGCAGGGCGTATCGGCAGTGCAACCAACAACCTCGGCTTTATGTATGAACTTGATGCTATCGCCGCCTGCGTGGTCGGCGGCGTGTCATTTGCCGGTGGTGTGGGTTCTGTGGCCGGGGTCGTAACTGGTGTGCTGATATTCACCGTCATCAACTACGGTCTGACCTATATCGGCGTTAACCCTTACTGGCAGTACATTATCAAAGGCAGCATCATCATCTTCGCGGTGGCGCTGGACTCTTTGAAATACGCCAAGAAGAAATAAATGATCGGGTTATAAAAGAGAAGGCCGCTTATGCGGCCTTTTTGCTGTCGTAAATTCGGTTCTTACTGCCTGAACGGATTTCTGCCCACCGGTTTCGGCGGTTCAGGCCGGGGTGCCGGTGCGGCATCCTCAGTTTCGGCCTGAGCGGCTTCATTGGCTTCCTGCTCAGCTTTCAGTTTTGCGGCTTCCTCTGCGGCGGCTTTGTCCGCAGCCGCTTTATCTGCTGCTGCCTTGTCGGCTGCGGCTTTGGCGATGGCGGCTTTCTTCTCGGCTTCCAGCTGCTGTTGCAGGGCCAGCACTTGTTCAGGTGTCACTGCCGGATAACCCTGTGCATCGTCGGGAATATTGTGCACCGCGGGAATGGGGATCAGCGGCCCGAGGAAGCGGGGTTCGCGTTTAAGCAGATACAAATCCGTCAGCGCGCCGAGGCGGGCGAAGATCTCGCGGCTGCGCACGCTGAGCATATTTTTCGGTGAAGGCACGGCAAAACACTGCGCCTGAATACCCATGTGCAGTGCGATAAACAACGCACGTTCACAATGGAAACGCTGGGTAATGATGATGAAATCGTTGGTGTCGAAAACTTTACGGGTGCGCACGATGGAGTCGAGCGTCCGGAACCCGGCATAGTCGAGCACGATGTCACTGGCTGGAATGCCGGCGGCGATCAGATCCCGGCGCATGGTGCTCGGTTCGTTGTAGCTTTGCTGTGCATTGTCGCCGCTCAGCAGCAGGTATTTCACTTTGCCGCTGTTGTAGGCGTTGATCGCGCCCTGAATGCGGTAAAGGTAATACTGATTGATGACGCCGGTACGGTAATACTTGGAAGTGCCCAGAACGACGCCAACCTGGCGGTGAGGCAGGGTCTGCACTTCGTCATAAATGTAAGGCTGGGTGCGCAGGCTTATCCACTGATCAAGCCCGATAGCGACCGCCAGCATCAGAATAACGATGCCGGTAACGCCAGCTATAAGTCGCTTAATCATAGGTATCCCTGTTTATGATCGGATTGAAATCGGATCCAAGGCTACTTTACCTGTTTAGGGGACGCAATACGTCGCACTCTGTATCCACCGGCATCGCGGGTTTTTTCAGCACTTTTCAGGCAATTACTTTCGAATCTGCGTAACGGGCTGCAATTTAGACGAAAAATAAGACCAATGCACAAGGCATTGGTCTGGATCATGGTCAGTCAGCTTATGACCTAAACGCTATCAGAATGAAGTGCGTTTATAACTGCGATATTGCGGTGCCCAGAAGTTGTGTTCAATCGCTTTCGACAGCGTATCTTCCGATGTCACCATCGCCACACCCTGTAACTGCGCGGCTTTACCCACTTCCAGCGCGATGCATTTGGACACGCCCTGAATATCATCGACGTCCGGCAGCAGCGAGCCTTTACCTTCGGTTGCCAGCGGTGAACATTCGGCCAGCGTCCGGCTAGCGGCCATCAGCATACCGTCAGTCACGCGCGTTGCGCCTGAGGCAATGACACCCAGACCGATGCCCGGGAAGATAAAGGAGTTGTTGCACTGGGCGATAGGGTAAAGCGTGCCTTTATGGCTTACCGGCGCAAACGGACTGCCGGTGGCGACCAGCGCCGCACCGTCCGTCCAGTTGAGGATATCGGCGGGTGTCGCTTCTACGCGTGATGTCGGGTTACTCAGCGGCATCACCACCGGACGCGCACAGTGTTTGTGCATTTCACGGATGATTTCTTCGGTGAACAGACCCGGCTGGCCGGAAACCCCGATAAGCACCGTCGGCTTGGCATGACGCACCACGTCCAGCAATGAAATGCTGTCGTTCGCCATGCCCCAGTTTGCCAGTGCGCTGCTTTTCTGCACCAGTTTGCTCTGGAAATCCAGCAGGTTAGGCAGTTTGTCGGTTAGCAGGCCGAAGCGGTCAACCATGAAGACTTTCGCACGGGCTTCTTCTTCACTCAGGCCTTCGGATTTCATCTGTGCAACAATTTGCTCTGCGATACCACACCCGGCAGAACCTGCACCGAGGAAGGCGACGGTCTGGTCACTCAGCTTACCGCCGGCGGCTTTGCTGGCAGCAATCAGGCTGCCCAGTGCCACGGACGCGGTGCCCTGAATATCATCGTTAAAGCAGCAAAGTTCGTCGCGGTAACGTTCGAGGATCGGCATGGCGTTCTTCTGCGCGAAATCTTCGAACTGCAACAGCACGTTCGGCCAGCGGATTTTTACCGCCTGAATGAACTGGTCGACAAAGGCTTCGTACTCTTCGCCGGTGATGCGCGGGTGACGCCAGCCCATGTACAGCGGATCGTTGAGCAGTTGCGGGTTGTTGGTGCCTGCATCCAGCACAACCGGCAGGGTATATGCCGGGCTGATGCCGCCGCACGCGGTATACAAAGACAATTTACCGATAGGAATGCCCATGCCGCCGATACCCTGATCGCCCAGGCCCAGAATACGTTCGCCGTCAGTCACCACGACCACTTTGACGTGTTGTTTGGTGGCGTTTTGCAGCATGTCGTCGATGTGCGCGCGGTTCGGATAAGAGATAAACAGGCCACGGGCGCGGCGGTAGATATCAGAGAAATGCTCGCAGGCTTCGCCGACGGTCGGAGTATAAATCACCGGCATCATTTCGCTGAGATGGCTGTCGAGAAGGCGGTAAAACAGTGTTTCGTTGGTGTCCTGAATATTACGCAGATAGATGTGTTTATCGATGTCAGTTTTGAAATTCTGGAACTGGCGGTAGGCGCGATCGGCCTGTTCTTCAATCGTTTCAACGGCTTCAGGCAACAGGCCGTGAAGGTTGAAATTGCTGCGCTCTTCTTCGGTAAAAGCGCTGCCTTTATTCAGTAACGGGAATTCTAACAGGATTGGGCCAGCGTGAGGGATGTACAGGGGACGTTTGCTTTCGTATTCAAGTTCCATCGTTTTACTCTTCCGGTGCTCAGAATGTTAATTTTTATAGTTTAGAGACGAAAGGGTAACAGAGAGGAAACGGGGAATTCAAATCAGACAATGTTATGTAACTAATGACTACAGGAACGTAGTCATTAGTGTTAGGTAGATCACGAAACCCGGTAGTTTCAGCAGTTCAGTGTGGTGACGTCTTCGCAGCCGATGGCTTTCAGCGTGGCGCGGGTGGCGTCATTTTGGGTGATCAATGCGCCTTCCTGTTCGACCAGCACGGCGCGACGGACTTTCAGGCAGTCTTCGCCGGACAGGTTCAGCAGGATTAATGCCGCCTGTAGCGGAGGCAGGCTTGGGTTGAAAGCGGCGTTTTCAGCGTAACGCCCGGCAAACTGTTTGCCGTTAAGCGTTTCCAGTGCCACGCCGCTGTGGGATTTGCTGTACGGTGCATGGCTCTGGTTGCAGGCATCCAGCGCATGCGCAGCCAGCGCATCGTGGGTTTTCAGCGTGTAACCGTGATCGACTTTATCCATCAGCAGCGTGGTGATATCCAGATCCTTCGGCCCGAACGAATGCGGCAGATAGTCGCCAAGCGTGGCGACATCGCGATCCGGCAGATGGATATCCAGCGCCGTGCCGCTGGTCAGTTCATTCATAAACTGACGGCAATGGCCGCAAGGCGTGTAATTGACGGTGATTGAGGCCAGACGCGTTTCGCCACGCAGCCAGGCGTGTGTGACCGCAGATTGTTCGGCATGAACGGTTTGCTGCATCGGCGCACCGGCAAATTCCATGTTGGCACCGAAATACAGATTACCGGAGATTCCGCGGGCAATTGCGCCCACGTTGAAATGCGAAATCGGCGTGACGGAACAGGCTGCTGCCAGCGGTAACAGGGCGAATGCCAGCGCGTCGTCATTCAATCCTGTCTCTTGTTTTATCTGTGCAACATCCGCCGCAGAGAACATTGCCGGAAAGTCGTCATGTCGCAGAAATGGCTCAAGCGCGGAGGATAAATTTTCAGTGAGTGCCGCAAAGGCGGTATGAAAACGTGCGTGCATAAACATTCGATCTCGACAGTGATTACGGTTGAACAGTGTAAAAGTCATTCCATGAATGTAGTGTGATGAATGTCACTTTTTCGATGTAATAAGTTCTGAGTCATTACATTTTTGAGAGATGTTACGCAGAACAGTCGCCTTTTTATTCCTTTCCCCAACATCATCCGGGTTGAATCCAGGTGGCAACTGAGTGAACCCCGGGAGCATACATCAGTATGTGACCGGGGTGAGTGACCCATCTGCCGGGAGCAGACTGGAACGCTGCTTTGAGCGGCTCCTTCAGGAGCGAGGCCCATGGATGGGCCGGGTAACGCGGCCAAGGCAGAGTCAGCTCGAAGGATGACGGGGAATCAGTGGGAAGGGAACCACTTGTCATTGATCTTCTGGAATTCGCCGTTGGCTTTAATACCTTCCAGCGCCGTATTCAGTTTCGCCAGCAGTTCCTTATTATCAGGACGCACTGCCATACCCACGCCGGTACCAAAGTATTGCGGATCTTTAATCAGTTCGCCGACTTCACCGAGATTCGGGTTGGATTTCAGCCAGCCATTCAGCACGGCGGTATCGCCCAACAGTCCGTCCAGACGACCACTTTTCAGATCCAGAATCGCATTCTGATAGCTGTCATACCCGACGGTGGTGATCTCAGGATGTTTTTCCATCAGGTATTTCTGGTGGGTAGTGCCGTTTTCAAGACCGACACGTTTGCCTTTCAGATCGGCGATGGAAGAGTATTTTCCTTTTGGCCCGATGATCATCGCGGTATTGGCGTAGTAAGGTCGGGTAAACGTGACCTGCTTGCTGCGCTCTTCGGTGATGTCCATGCCGGAAATAATCACATCGAAACGACGGAATTTAAGCGCCGGGATCAGACCGTCGAACGGCTGATTGGTAAAGGTGCAGGTTTCCTGCATCTGCTTACACAGCGCATTAGCCAGATCGATATCAAAACCGATAATCTGGTTATCAGCACCGATCGATTCAAACGGCGGATACGTAGCGGAAGTCCCGAAACGAAGGGTATCCGCAGCGGTGGCAGCAAAAGCAGTGGCAGACAAAAGGGCAGCGAGGATCAGCTTTTTCATGCAATACATTCCTGTTTAAAAAATGACATTCCCTTCACGGTACAGTTTACTGATTTTATTAATGTAATCGGGTAACTGGCAGGAAGTGAGACCGGTAATTAAATTGCCATCAAATGAATTTATATGCAATTAATTTGATTAAAAAATTATAAATCGGCGCGGGAACGGTTTTACAGGCACAAAAAAAGGGACGATTTCTCGTCCCTTCAGATATTTTCTGCTTAATCAGTTGCGGCGTTCAAATGCCAGCGCGCGGCGTTCAATCAGACGCATCATCAGGGTCAGCAATCCGTTGACGCACAGATAAACCACACCGGCTGCGCCGAAGACCATCACGTCATAAGTCCGGCCATACATCAGCTGGCTGTGGCCCATCACATCCATCAGCGTAATGGTGTAGGCCAGCGAGGTACTTTTAAAGACCAGCACCACTTCGTTGGAATACGACGACAGTGCGCGCTTAAACGCGTACGGCAGCAGAATGCGCAGGGTCTGCGGTTTGGACATGCCCAGTGCTTCGCAGGACTGCCACTGGCCGGAAGGAATAGCGCGAACCGCACCGGTAAAAAGCTGCGTGGTATACGCGGCACTGTTGAGCGCCAGCGCAAACATCGCACAAAGCCACGGCTGCGACAGCACTTCCCACAACCACGGGATTTCACGAATAGACGGAAACTGACCCGGCCCGTAATAAATCAGGAAGATTTGCACCAGCAGCGGCGTACCGGTAAACAGCGTGATATAGCCTTTCACAATCTGGCTGGCGACCGGCACTTTCAGCGTCAGAATCACGGTGAAAATCATCGCCAGCAGCAGCGCAACAATCAGCGCCGCCACGGTCAGTGTCAGGCTGGTGTGCAATCCTTTCAGGACTTCAGGTAGATATTCCCACATCAGGAAGCACTCCGTTCAAAGCGGGTGGTACGCAGTTCGATGCGCTTAATTACGAACTGGCTGAACAGGGTGACAATCAGATAAATGCAGGCCGCAATCACGTACCAGGTAAAAGGTTCTTGTGTCCGCGTGGCGATGCTTTTGGTTTGCAGCATCAAGTCATTCACGCTGATCAGCGACACCAGCGCGGTGTCTTTGAGCAGAACCAGCCACTGATTGCTCAGGCCCGGCAGCGCGTGACGCCACATTTGCGGCATGATCAGGCGGAAGAAAATCGCCGATTTTTTCATGCCCAGCACCTGACCGGATTCCCACTGGCCTTGAGGGACGGCTTTCAGCGCTCCTCGCAGTGTCTGCGAAGCATAAGCGGAATACAGCAGCGAAAGGGCGATGACACCACAGACAAACGGGCTGACTTCAAAGTTTTCGATGGGCAGCTTTATCGGCACTGAGAACAGGCCGAGGTTAAGGCTAAAGCCATCCGCGAGCACCATCAGCAATTGTGACGACCCGAAGTAGATGAACAGCACCACCAGAATTTCCGGCAGACCGCGCAGCACAGTGACCCACGCCGTACCGAGCCAGCTAAGTGGCTTCCACGGCGCAGATTCCCAAACTGCGAAGATCATCGCCAGAATCAGGCCGAGGACCAGCGCACAAACGGCAAGGCCGACGGTCATCCCGGCGGCGCTTGCTAAAGGTTGGAATTCAGTCATTGATAGGCAAACTTATTGCTGGAACCATTTTGAATACAGCGTCTTGTAAGTGCCGTCTGCTTTCACTTTTGCCAGAGCATCATTGAGTTTAGTCAGCAGTTCGGTGTTGTTCTGACGAACGGCAACACCCAGACCGGTACCGAAGTAAGTTGGATCAGTGATTTTGTCACCTACAGCGGCCAGATTTTTGTTCTGCTTCAGCCATTCGTTGACTACGGCGGTATCACCGAACACAGCGTCCAGACGACCATTTTTCAGATCCAGCACGGCATTTTGATAGCTGTCGTAAGGCACGGCAGTAATTTCCGGATGTTTATCCATCAGGAATTTCTGGTGAGTGGTGCCGTTTTGCATCCCGACGCGTTTGCCCTTCAGCGCCGCAACGTCAGCGAACTGGCCAGCGTGAGCGATGAAAATAGCGGAGTTATCATAGTAAGCGTTGGTGAAAGACACTTGTTTTTCACGTTCTGGCGTGATGTCCATACCGGAAATAACCGCATCAAAACGACGGAATTTCAGGCTTGGGATCAGACTGTCGAAGGCCTGGTTTGTGAATGTGCAGGTAGCCTGCATCTCTTTACACATGGCGTTGGCCAGATCGACATCGAAGCCCTGAATCTGATTGCTGGAGTCTACAAACTCAAACGGAGGATAAGACGCTTCCATCGCGAAACGGATGGTATCAGCAGCGCTGGCAGACAAACTGACGGTCGCCAGAACCGCGGCAATTACTAATTTTTTCATCGCTTACTCCGTAGAAAACATCAATCAATATGTTGATAGGAAACAGTTTTAGTGGGAAAGATAGCTCGCAAACTCTTTGGTTTTCGGCTGAGCGAAAATCGACGCGTCACCTTGTTCCACGATGCGGCCATTTTCCATGTACACCACGCGGCTGGCGGTTTTACGTGCCACTTCCACTTCGTGGGTCACAATCACCTGAGTAATCCCGGTGCCTGCCAGTTCGCGAATAATACTGACGATCTGGGCGGTAATTTCCGGGTCAAGCGCGGCGGTCGGTTCGTCAAACAACAAAACCTGAGGCTCCATCATCAGCGCACGGGCAATCGCCACACGCTGCTGCTGGCCACCGGAAAGGTGCAGCGGAAAACGATCGGCGTAATCGGTCAGGCGCAGACGGGTCAGCAATTTCTGGGCACGTTGCATCGCGACATCTTTTGTCAGACCCAGAACACGCATCGGGGCTTCCAGTAAGTTGTCGAGCACGGTGCGGTGCGGCCACAGATTGTATTGCTGGAAAACCATGCCGACGTTCTGACGCAGTTCGCGGATCGCTTTTTCATCCGGTTTGCGGGTGAAATCGAAGGTGTTACCGGCGATTTGCAGAGTGCCTGAACGGGGCATTTCCAGCAGGTTCAGAACACGTAACAGAGAGCTTTTACCTGCACCACTTGGACCCAGTAAAACGAGGGTTTCACCGGCAGGGCAGTCGAGCTGAATGTCAAAAAGCGCCTGATGCACGCCATAGAAGCAGTTGATGCTATTAAGTTGAATACTCATGCGCAAATAGTGAATAGCCATTGATGCCGCAGATGGTAACTTCCACAGCATAGTTATGCAACGATCACGGCTTAAAAATTATGTGTTGCCGCAGGAAGGCTAAAGTCTAGCACAACATATTGTTAACTATCTGTGACAGGGGTGTTGGTCAATGACGTTATTCATCACTGACCAACCGTTTTTGCGTGGTTTTTTTAGAAAGCCGGGCGCGTTACTGGTGTTCCAAAACCTGGCGTAATGTGCCGCTGGAAGCAAAATCAAGATTCGCCATGTAGCGGACATCATCGACTGTCCAGCATTTGCCTTCGCGCACCATTAACACTTCATCTTTCCAGCTCGTGGATGCGCCTTTGTCTTTCTCATGCGTGAAGGTTACGCGCAGAGGAATATTGCGGGCGTCGGTGTTTGGAATGGTCGATGCGCTGTCCACGGAGGCTGACGTCGGGCCATCAAACAGACTGGAGAAAATGTCGCCATCGCCTGAACCTGCACCGGCTTTCTCATTTGGCGAGGCCGCGATATCGACTTTTGGCTGCGACTGCGCTTTAAGCAGCGCCGCGTAAAGTGCGGTGCTCAGATAAGGCCGGTAAGCGGCGAGCTGGCCGGAGTTCGGGATCCCGCTGCCGCCCTGTTTGATACGAAAATCATAGAATTGTTGGGCGACGCTGTCGGGGCCACCGTCGATACATGGCGCGCTGCGGCTACCAATATCCTTATAGGCAGGGTCGACCGTGGTACAGGCATTTAACATCAATACCAGAGGGATGGCGGCGACAAGAATTTTCTTTTTCATCGTATTCCTTACTGAAAGATTGAACGTTTTCACCATGACTTTCTTAATCCTACAGTATAAAACCGATTTGGCTTAATGCATGGCACAGAGAAATGATACGTTCAGGCGGGATACATCGTTTATGCTATCCGGGTGCTTTTCTCCGACATGTGGACGACAACTGATAAGGAATACTCATGCAAATTTCAACGACTCCGACCCTGGAAGGTTTTACCATCGCGGAATATTGCGGTGTGGTCACAGGCGAAGCGATTTTAGGTGCGAACATTTTTCGTGATTTCTTCGCAGGCGTACGCGATATCGTCGGTGGCCGTTCCGGCGCGTATGAAAAAGAACTGCGTAAAGCGCGTGAGATTGCCTTTCGCGAGCTGGAAGAACAGGCGAAAGAACGCGGTGCTAACGCCGTGGTCGGCATTGATATCGATTATGAAACCGTGGGCAAAGACAGCAGCATGCTGATGGTGAGCGTCTCCGGTACGGCTGTTATTGTGCATCGCAAATGACGCGTTCGGGCATCAGAAGCGGCGTCATTGCTGCGCTTTTTCTGGCCCTGACGGGCTGTCAGAGCAGTGATCAGGCGAAAAATTTACCTTACCGGCTGGAAACCACGCGGCAGGCGCAGGGCATGGATCAGCGGGTGCGCTTTCTGGTCATCCACTACACGGCTGAAGATTTCCACAACGCATTAAATACGCTTACCGATGAACACGTCAGTGCGCATTACCTGATCCCGGCGCAACCGCCGCTTGAAAACGGCAAACCGGTCGCGTGGCAACTGGTGCCGGAAAACATGCGTGCCTGGCATGCGGGAGCCAGCGGCTGGCGCGGACGCACCAATCTGAACGATACGTCCATCGGTATTGAGCTGGAAAACAAAGGCTACAGCACGACGCTGCTGGGAAAAAAATTCTACCCGTTCCCGCCCGCGCAAATCGATTTGCTGGCTGAACTGAGCAAAGGCATTGTCGCGCGCTATCAGATTGAGCCGCGTAATGTGGTCGCTCACAGCGATATCGCACCGCAGCGTAAAGACGATCCGGGGCCTTTATTCCCGTGGCAACAGATGGCGGAGCGGGGGATTGGTGCCTGGCCGGATGCGGCGCGGGTCAGCCATTTTCTGGCGGGCAGAAATCCGCAGCAGCCGGTAGATCAGGCGCATCTTCTGAATTTGCTGAAACAGTACGGTTATACCGTGACGGAAAACATGACGCCTGAGCAGGCGCGCCGTGTGATTTCGGCGTTCCAGATGCATTTCAGGCAGAGTGATTATCGCGGGAATGCGGATGCGCAGTCAGAAGCCATTGTTCTGGCGCTGTTGCAGCAATTCCCGGATTCGAATAACTGAGTAAGCGGCTGACCCGGCGGTCAGTCGCGTTTCGGGCCGATGCCGTGCAGGCCCTGAAGTTTACCGTGGTCGCGCAGCCAGGTGGCGGTGCGGATAATTCCCTGATCCAGCGAAATCACCGGCACATATCCCAGCTCTTTCTGTGCGCGCTGTGTGTCGAGGGTGAGATCGAAATTCAGTTTCGCGACGCTGTAATGTGTCAGCACCGGTTCTTTGTGTGAGCTTTTGCTGATGCGTTCCATGCCGCGCGCCATCATATCCAGCAGCGGATAAGGCACGGAGCGGATGCGGTATTTGATGTCCAGACTTTCCATCAGCTGTTTCACCATGGTGCGCAGCGGGCGTGGTTGCTGATTGGTGATGTTAAACGCGCGCCCGGATTCTGTAGATTCGGACTGCGTCGCCAGCCACATCGCGTGAACCGCGTTTTCCACGTAGGTCATATCAACCAGCGCTTCGCCACCGCGCGGCAACATCAGCGTGCCGCCGTATTTCAGCATTTGCAGCAGACGGGGCAGCAACACGTTATCGTGCGGCCCGAACAAACCCTGCGGGCGTAAAATGGTGAAATGCGTTTGCGGGTTGGACATCGCCAGCGTGTGGATCACCTGTTCACCGGCGGCTTTGCTTCGGGCGAAGGAGTTGGCGAAACGGTGAGGGCGGAAGTCTTCCGGAATGTCGCGGTGATGATGGAAATCGAAATAAATCGCCGGTGACGAAATATGCACGAAATTTTCCACGCCGTACGCTGTAGACCATTCACCCAAACGACGCGTCGCGCGGACGTTTGCCAGTTCAAATTCCTGTTCGCTGCCCCACGGCGACATCAGCCCGGAACAGTGCCATACGGTATCGACATCGGCGAGCAAGGCTTTGGCCTGTGCCGATACCAGCGTGGTGAGATCGGCATGAATGAATTCCGCGCCCATTTTTTGCAAAAGTGAACCCATGGCGGCATTGCGACCCGTCGCCCGGACTTTAATCCCTTTATTTCGCAAAAACTCAACCGCATTGCGCCCTAAACCGCTGCTAGCGCCGGTAACCAAAACTCTCATAACTACTCTTCATCCTTCACGTTGCAGCGGTGTTCGCTGCTCTCATTCACCCGAATCACTGACTCCAGTCAGCTCATCGGGATTCATTCGTTTGCTGCCTTGCTGCAACCCGAATGATTTTGAGTACATCCCAATGAGTGAAATTACTGAGGCTGGGGCGCCTCTCAGCAATAAGCGCGCCATTCTTTCGTGAAATTGTGCGGGTTGCAATGGGAAAGGGGGGCAGCAATGTCTGAAACTGTGCGATTGCGCTTTAAATAAACCCTTTCAGCTTCCGCAGCGGTCTTTCTGACGGGCCAGACTGGCGATGCGTTTCGCCATGCCTCGAAAAATAAACTGATGAGCGGGCATCATACTGAACCAGTAGAGCAAACCGCTGAACCCGGCCGGATGCCACCACGCGCGAACGTCCAGACTGCGGCTTTCGCCGTGGTCGGTGATAGTGAACGTCAGCCGCCCGAGCCCCGGCGCTTTCATCCCGAATAACAGCGCCAGTTCGCGCTGGGGTTTCAGGCTGATCACTTTCCATCCGTCAATTTTATCGCCGATTTTCAGCGCATCCCGGTCAGGGCGGCCATACTGCACGCCACCGCCGAGCAGATCGTCGATGCGTGCCCGCGTCCTCCATAATCCGTTAGCGTAAAAATAGCCTTCCGCGCCACCGAGTTTCTGCACCACTTTCCACAGAGATGCTTTTGATGCCGACGTTTCCAGCGTAAAGCCTGCCTGTTTCGGGTAGTAACCGTAGCCTGGCCGCCAGCGCGCACGGGCGTCCGGGTCATAGCCCCAGTCGGGCGAATCCATGACCTGCTGTTGTTCCTTTTTCAGCGTGCGGCGAATCGCCTCATCAATCGAAATCAGCTCCTGCGGGATCAGCGCCTGAAGCGCATCACTGTCGGCGGGCAGATCGTGGTTCAGCCCCTGAATCAGCGCTTTAGCGAGCGATGTGGGCACTGAGGTAATGAGGCTGAGGAAATACACCGAAACAAAAGAGGTCGGCAGCGGAACGGGGATCAGCCAGCGACGTTTCCCGCTCAGGGCAATAAAGCGCTCGAACAGCGTCTGATAGCTAATGTACTCCGGCCCGGCGGCGTCAAAAATACGGTTTCCGCTGGCAGGTAAAGTCACCAGACCCTGCAAATAATTCAGCAGATTTTCCAGCGCCACCGGCGAGGATTTCGAGCGAACCCACTTCGGCGGCGTGAGAACGGGCAGGTTGTACACCATGTCGCGCATGACTTCGAACGCCGCTGAACCTGCGCCGATCACAATGCCGGTACGCAGTTCGGTGACCGGAATATTGCTCATCCGCAGCAAATCACCGGTCAGTTTACGCGCCTGCAAATGGGGGGAATGGTTGCCTTCCGGCTGCATGGAACCGAGATAAACAATGTGTCTGATGGAGGAGTCGCGCAGCGCCAGCAAGGTGTGCTGCGCGGCCTGGCGCTCTTTTTCCAGCAGGTCGTCATCTTCTGACATCGCGTGAACCAGATACACCAGCACGTCGGCATCTTCGAAGGCGCGGGCCAGCGTTTTACTCTGGTAGACATCCGCAAAACAGCAACGGACGTGAGGCCATTTTTGTTGTTGCAGCCATTCGATGCGCCGCGCAGCCGCAGTGACCTGAAAACCGTGCTGGCTCAGGTGGGCAGTCAGATGTTGTCCGATATATCCGCTGGCGCCGAGGACGACAATTCTTGGCATAATCCGTTTGCTCTGAGTGTAGGGGAAATCATGAAAATACGGCGGCAGCCGGAGGGCTTGCCGCCGCAGACAGGTTGACTGTCAGGCGTGCTGGTGCAGGAATTCCTGCCACAGGGCGATGACTTTTTGCAGGTCATCACGGCTGATGTTGATGTGAGTCAGCACGCGGGTCAGCGGTCCGGCGCTGATGATGACACCGCGCTCACGCATCCACGGGCCCATTTTTTCGGCCAGTTCTGCGCTCTGTTTGATGTACAGAACGTTGGTCTGCGGGCCGGGCTCAGCGATTTCTACGCCGATATTGCTCAGCTGTTCAGCCAGCCATTGCGCGTTGTCATGGTCATCTTTCAGACGCGCTACGTTGTTTTCCAGCGCATAAATGGCCGCTGCGGCCAGAATACCGGACTGGCGCATCCCGCCGCCGGTCATCTTGCGCCAGCGGTTCGCACGATGGATGTACTCTTTGCTGCCGACCAGCAGGGAACCAATGGGTGCGCCCAGACCTTTTGACAGGCAAATGGTCAGGGTGTCGCAATATTGGGTGATTTCGCTCAGCTCAACGTTCAGCGCTACTGCGGCATTCATGATGCGCGCGCCATCAATGTGCAGCGCCAGCCCTTTTTCGCGGGTAAACGCGTAAGCTTTTTGCAGATAATCGAGCGGAAGTACTTTGCCGCTGTGCGTATTTTCCAGGCTCAGAAGACGGGTGCGGGCAAAGTGAATGTCATCGGGTTTGATGGCAGCGGCGACTTTATCCAGCGGAATGGAACCGTCGGCGGCCATATCTAGCGGCTGCGGCTGAATGCTGCCGAGAACGGCGGCACCGCCGGCTTCATACATATAGTTGTGGGCTTTCTGGCCGACAATATATTCTTCTCCGCGCTGACAGTGCGTCAGCAGGGCAACCAGATTGGCCTGTGTGCCGGTCGGTAAAAACAGCGCGGCTTCTTTGCCACACAGTTTCGCGGCCAGGTCCTGCAAAGCATTTACCGTTGGGTCATCGCCGTAGACATCATCGCCGACTTCAGCGCTGGCCATCGCCTGACGCATAGCTTCGCTGGGGCGGGTTACAGTATCACTGCGTAAATCGATCAACGTAATAATCCTTCTACCAGGTGAATGTTAAGTGGAGGAAAAAGCGGGCAACCTGTGCCCGCCTGACTCTCCACTATATCCCTGTCGGGGTTACCGCAGCCAGTTGGTTTTTGCCAGTTCGATGACTTCGTCACCCCGGCCGCTGATCACCGCCCGCAGCATGTAGAGGCTGAAGCCTTTTGCCTGCTCAAATTTAATCTGCGGCGGCATCGCCAGTTCTTCGGTGGCGGTGATGACATCCACCAGCACCGGCCCCTGATAAGCAAACGCGTCCTGCAATGCCGCGTCCACGTCGGAAGCTTTTTCCACGCGGATCCCTTTGATCCCTGCCGCTTCGGCAATGGCCGCAAAATCCGGGTTCTTCAGCTCGGTGCCGTCGGTCAGATAACCGCCGGCTTTCATCTCCATCGCCACAAACCCCAGCACGCTGTTGTTGAATATGACAATTTTCACCGGCAGTTTTTGCTGCGCCAGCGTCAGGAAATCGCCCATCAGCATGGCAAAACCGCCGTCTCCGCACAGCGCCACCACCTGACGCGTGCGGTCAATCGCCTGCGCCCCGATGGCCTGCGGCATGGCGTTGGCCATCGAGCCGTGGTTAAACGAACCGAGCAGACGGCGCTGGCCGTTCATTTGCAGGTAACGGCATGCCCAGACGGTAGGCGTGCCGACGTCGCAGGTAAAGATGGCGTTGGCATCGGCGAAACGGCTGATTTGCTGTGCCAGATATTGCGGATGGATCGCCTGTTTGTCGTTCGGCGTTGCCAGCGCATCGAGATCTTTGCGCGCTTCTTCATAATGCTTCAGGGCTTTGTCGAGGAACTTACGCCCGGTTTTCATCTGCAATTGCGGCAGAACGGCGGTCAGGGTGGATTTGATATCGCCGACCAGCGCCATATCAACGTGGCAGTGCGCGCCGATACTGCCCGGATTGATATCTATCTGAATGATTTTTGCGTCCGTCGGATAAAACGCGCGGTACGGGAATTGCGTGCCGAGCAGGATCAGCGTGTCGGCATTCATCATGGCGTGGAAACCGGAGGAAAAACCGATCAGCCCGGTCATCCCGACGCTGTACGGATTATCCCATTCAATATGTTCTTTGCCGCGCAGGGCATGGACTACTGGCGCTTTCAGGGTTTCCGCCAGCTTGATCACTTCGTCGTGTGCACCGGCACAACCGCTGCCGCACATCAGGGTGATGTTGGTCGCGGCATTGAGCAGTTCGGCCAGCTTATCCAGTTCGGTCTGCTGAGGCTGTACTTTCGGCAACTGCGGCGGATACCAGCTGACTTTGGCGTCTTCCGGTGCCGGTTTCAGCGCAACGTCGCCGGGCAAAACAATCACGGAAACGCCGCGGTTCAGGATCGCCTTGCGCATGGCGATCGCCAGCACCTGCGGGAGCTGTTCCGGGTTGGTGACTAATTCACAATAGTGGCTGCATTCGCGGAATAATTCGGTCGGATGGGTTTCCTGAAAATAGCCGCTGCCGATTTCGCTGGAGGGAATATGCGCCGCGATGGCGAGCACCGGGACGTGGTTGCGATGGCAGTCGAACAGGCCGTTGATCAGATGTAAGTTGCCGGGGCCGCAGGAACCGGCGCAAACCGCCAGTTCACCGGTGATTTGTGCTTCGGCACCGGCGGCAAAGGCGGCGACTTCTTCATGACGCGTGCCGAGCCATTCGATGGTGCCCATGCGGTTCAGGCTGTCGCTCAGCCCGTTAAGCGAATCGCCGGTTACGCCCCAGATTCGTTTTACGCCTGCTGCTTCAAGAGTTTTCGCCAGATATGACGCTACGCTTTGTTTCATCAACTGATTCCCTCCGGTGTGCCCGTGCTCTTCGTTATGCACGAAGTCTTCGGGCGGGTTTTAAATAAGTGGATTAAGCATAGTCCACTGATTACATCCATGAATGCACAGCCTTAAACCATACAAAATTACGCGGGGAGGGAAGGTGAAGTTTTGTAAATCTGCCCGCGCAGACTGTAAAAAGTCATGAGCGGGCAGTGGGAGGCGCGGGGATCAGGCGAGCGTGACGTCGCCCTGAAGCTGACAGCTGCACGCCAGAACGTAGCCCTGCGCGACTTCCTCGTCGGTGAGCGTCATGCGGCTGGTGGTCGTGTAGTCACCGGACAGCACGCGGGTTTTGCAACTGCCGCAAACGCCCGCGCGGCAGGCCGCCATGACCGGCAGTTTATACTGTTCCATGGCGGCCAGCAGCGTTGAACCGACCGGCACGCGGAAATTTGCAAGCGGCGTCAGGCGGGTCAGCGTCAGTTGCTGGTCTGCGGAAACAACCACTTCTGTGGCCTGGAACTGTTCCTTAACGATGTTTTGTGGCGGAACACCCAGCTCGGCTGCCCATTTCCCGGCCAGTTCCATATAAGGCGCGGGCCCGCAAATCATCACCCGGCGCGCAGTGATATCCGCCACCTGGCTTTGCAGTAAGTCCTGACTGAGACGCCCTGCAATCTGGCCCGGTGCCGCGTCATTTTCAGCCAGAATGGTCAGACGAAGTTGCGGATATTGCGCCGCCATACGCTGCCATTCTTGCGCAAAAATGACGTCCTGCGGGCTGCGGACGCTGTAAAACACCTGCACGCTTTGTGCCGGAGAATGCGCCAGAACACGGCGTGCGATGGACATCACCGGCGTTACGCCGCAACCGGCGGCCAGCAGTAATAAAGGCTGCGGTGTTTCACAGGTGAATTCGCCCTGAGCGTCCGAAAGCCACAGGTAATCGCCCGGTTTAACCTGTTGCGTCAGCCAGCCGGAGCCTTCACCGCCGTCAATCCGGCGCACCGTCAGCTGGATAAACCGGCTCAGGCCCGGCGTGGAAGAGAGCGTATACGCGCGCTGTATGTCACCGCTCTGGCCGATATTCACCAGAGCAAACTGACCCGGCTGATACGGATAAACGTCGTGACTAATCAGCGACAACGTCCAGACATCGGGCGTTTCCTGCGTAACGGAATACACCTGCATGCGGTTCTGGCACAGCGCCGTCGGCTGGTCAGGATATAAAGGAAAGTTCATCTCAGATTTACTCCGCCAGCATGGTTTTCAGATCCTGCTCAACCGACGTAATCGAACGCAGGCCGAACTGTTCGTTGAGCACCGCCAGCAGATTGTCGGTCAGGAAGGCCGGAGCCGTCGGTCCGGTGGCGATGTTTTTCACGCCCAGTGACAACAACGTCAGCAGGATCACAATCGCTTTCTGCTCGAACCATGAAAGCACCAGACTCAGCGGCAAATCATTCACGCCACAACCGAGTTTTTCGGCCAGATTGACCGCCAGAATAATCGCGGAGTAAGCGTCGTTACACTGACCGACGTCCAGCAGACGCGGCAGGCCTTCAATTGTGCCGAAGTCCAGTTTGTTGAAGCGGTATTTCCCGCAGGCCAGCGTCATGATCGCGCAGTCTTGCGGCACGCTGCGCGCCAGATCGGTGAAGTAACTGCGTTCGCCGCGGCTGCCGTCACAACCGCCGATCAGGAAGATATGGCGCAATTTTTTGGCGGCAACTAAATCAATCACGGTATCGGCTGCACTGAGCAGCGTCTGGCGACCAAAGCCGACGGTAATTTCCTGTTCGATTTCGCTGTAAGGGAAACCGGTCAGTTGCAACGCCTGGCTGATCACCGGCGCGAAATCTTCGCCTTCCAGATGCTGTACGCCCGGCCAGCCGACGATGCTGCGGGTCCAGATACGGTCGCCGTAGTTGCCGACGTTAGGGTCAATAATACAGTTGGAGGTCATCACCACCGGGCCGGGGAATTTGGCAAACTCAACCTGCTGATTCTGCCAGCCGCTGCCGTAGTTACCGGCCAGATGCGGGAATTTTTTCAGTTCCGGATAACCGTGCGCAGGCAACATTTCGCCGTGGGTATAAATATTGATGCCGGTGCCGGCGGTCTGTTCGAGCAGCATCTGCAAATCTTTCAGGTCATGGCCTGAAATCAGAATCGCTTTCCCTGCCAGCGGGCGCACATTGACGGACGTCGGGCGCGGATGGCCGTAAGCGTCCGTTTCGCCTTTATCAAGTATCGCCATCACGCAGAAGTTCATTTTGCCGATCGCCATCGCGTTTTCGAGCAGCACGCCCATGTCGGAAGGTTGCGTACCGAGCCACGCCATCAGACGGTGATATTCGGCATAAATCGCGGTATCCGACTGGCCGAGAACGTGCGCGTGTTCCATGTAAGCCGCCGCACCTTTCAGGCCGTACAGGCACAGCATGCGCAGCCCGTGAATGTCATCGCCGATCTGCGCTTTGTCGCCGTTAAGCGCAAATTGCTGAGCCTGTTGTTGCAGATCATTCAGGTTATCGCTGACCAGTTCCAGTACCGCCAGCGGGTGATCCACGGTGATTTCCGGATCCATCAGACGGCAGCGAACCGCCAGCGCTTCACGGTGAATAATCGCTTCACGCGCGTAGCCGACGATACGGTCAGAATCGAAGTTGACGTTGGTCAGCGTGGAGAAAAAGGCCCGTGGCGCGAAGCTGTCAATGTCTTCATCGACAATGCCGTAACCGCGCGCCGCCAGCGCCCAGGCCGATAAGCCCTGTAAAACGGCGACCAGCAAGTCCTGCAAATCGGAAGTTTCAGCGGTTTTACCACACATACCCTGCGCATAAGCGCAGCCATTGCCCGCCGGGGTACGGACTGTTTGTTCACATTGCACACAAAACATCATGAGGTCCTTTTATAAAGTTGCATTTTAAATGCTTGTTTTAATGCAAGCCTAAGACCGGCGGTAAAAGAAATGAAGGAGTTTTTAAGACAAAGTGGGGGGAAGTTGATTTAAAGCAATTTTTGCAGGGGTATTTCCCGCTGTCAGAAAACAGCGGGAAGGGCAGACATCAGGCGGAGAAAAAGGCCATCAGCACCGGTGCGATCAGGCTTAACACAAAACCGTGAACCACAGCGGGCGGCACCATATCCAGCCCGCCGCTGCGTTGTAAAACCGGCAGGGTGAAATCCATCGACGTTGCGCCGCACAGGCCCAGCGCGGTCGAACGGCTGCTGCGGACCAGCGTCGGGATCAGCATGATGGCGCAAAGCTCACGCGCCAGATCGTTGAAGAACGCGGCGCTGCCAATCACCGGCCCGAACGAATCCGTCAGAACGATACCGGAAAGGGAATACCAGCCGTAACCTGAGGCCAGCGCCAGACCGGTTTTCAGCGGCAAACCGAGCAGCAGGGCGGCAATTGCACCGCCGATTAACGCACTGACTGCCACCACGAGCGCGACCATCATGCCGCGGCGATTGAGGATAATCTGGCGCAGCGTCATGCTGCTGTTGCGCAGTTGCAACCCCACCAGCGCCAGCAGGAATAACAGGGCGATTTCACTGGCCTGCGAAGCGAAGGTCAGCCAGTGCCATTGCGTCAGGCCGAGTGCAAAACCGACGATGACGACGCCGCAAAGTTTCAGGGATTCCAGCGCCATGTGGACGCGTGAAGGCAGCTTTTCCTGCTTGTGCTGGGTTTTCCACGGACGGCGGCGTTCGAGCAACCATAACGCGGCGTAGTTCATCACGAAAATGCACAGGAAGCAGACGGCGGCATATTTGAAAATCAGTAATAAATTCGCGCTGAGATTGTCGAGGAAAGCCAGACTGATGCCCATAATAAAAAGAATGACGTACACCATCCAGCTCAGCAATTGGTTAACCAGATGCAGCAGGGACCGGTTTTTGAGCGGAATGAGATAACCGACAATCAGCGGCAAAAGAATAATTAACAGCCCGGAATACATAATGCAAAAATCCCTGAAAAGTGAGGTTCCATGAACGGAGCGCGACACAGAAAATGCCGCCCGACACGCTAACGAAAAGTAACCAGACTGTAAAGCGGCTTCCGCACGCAGTGCGCGTTCTGCGGGCTTGACCTGAACCCTTTTTTAACGCCATGCTCAGGGAAGCACTGAGCGCACAGGAGGCGTCTGATGTATCTGGAACATATTGATATTGTCGGTTTTCGGGGTATTAACCGGCTGTCTTTGACACTGACTCAGCCCGTGCAACGCGGCGCTTCAATTACCGGTTCTGCCAGTCAGGGACAGGCAGAATCCTTCCTGACCAATACGGTTCTGATTGGTGAAAACGCCTGGGGTAAATCCAGCCTGCTCGACGCCCTCACACTGCTGCTTTCACCTGAACCCAAACTTTACTGCTTCAAAGAGGAAGATTTCTACTTTCCCGCCGGGGAACAGGAATCCAAATCACAGTATCTGCACGTCGTGTTTACGTTTTGTGAAAACCAGGCAGGGCACCATACGTCACCGCGATTTAATCCGTTATCCCCTTTATGGGTGAAATGTGCCGACAAGCTGAACCGGATTTATTACCGGCTGGAAGGCGAGCTGGACGATGACGGCAGCGTGATGACCTTGCGCAGTTTTCTGTCGTCAAACGGTCAGCCGTTAAATCTGACAACGATCGACCCGCTGGCGCAGGCGCTGATCCGTCTCAATCCGGTACTGCGTTTACGCGATGCACGCTTTATCCGCCGTCTGCGCAGCGAAACGCTGGCACCTCGATTGGCGGTGAATAATGAAGAACTGGCGAAACAGCTTGATGAACTGACGCGCGGACTGGTGCATAACCCGCAAACGCTGACCAACAGCGAACTGCGCAGCGGGCTGTCGGCGATGCAGCAGTTACTGGAGCACTATTTTGCCGAGCAGGGCACATCAAACAGCATGCCGTGGCAGCAAAAACGGCATGGCCGCGCCGAGAGCCGCCGGGCGTGGCGCTCGCTGGATAACATCAACCGCATGATTGCAGAGCCGAACAGCCGCAGCATGCGCGTGATGCTGCTGGGGATGTTTTCCACTTTATTGCAGGCGAAGGGTTCAGTGGTGTTGCATCCGGACGCACGACCTTTATTGCTGATTGAAGACCCCGAAACCCGTCTGCATCCGATCATGTTGTCGGTGGCGTGGGGATTGCTGGATCAACTGCCGTTGCAACGGATCACGACAACCAATTCGGGCGATTTGCTTTCCCTGGTGCCGGTTGAGCAGATTTGCAGGCTGGTGCGTGAATCCGGGCGCGTCGCGGCTTACGGTATCGGGCCGGAAGGGCTGAGCATGGAAGACAGCCGCCGGATTGCTTTCCATATCCGCTTCAACCGGCCTTCGTCTTTGTTTGCGCGCTGCTGGCTGCTGGTGGAAGGCGAAACGGAAGTATGGCTGCTCAATCAGCTGGCGCGTCAGTGCGGTTACCATTTCGAATCTGAAGGCATCAAGGTGATTGAGTTTGCGCAGTGCGGCCTGAAGCCTTTGCTGCGTTTCGCCCGGCAGATGGGCATCGAGTGGCATGCGCTGGTCGACGGCGACGAAGCCGGACGCAAATACGCGGCGACGGTCATTTCTAACGTGGAAAATCACGACGATACGCTGCGTTACCGCCTGACGGCGTTGCCGGCGCAGGACATCGAGTATTTTCTGTATCGCGAGGGGTTTGAAGATGTGTATCGCAAGAATTCGGCGATAGCGGCGAATGTGCCGATGGCGCCGCGACGAATTATCGATAAAGCGATTCACCGCAGCTCGAAGCCGGATCTGGCCATTGATGTGGCGATGGCGGCGTCTTTGCGGGGAACCGCGTCGATACCTCCGCTGCTGCGGCAAATGTTTTCCCGCGTGGCCTGGCTGGCGCGCGGCAGGGCGGATTAAGCCGCCCGTGCTTCCTGTTTCCCGACCGGATTACCGTGTCCGCGGGTGAAGGTCTGGCGGATCTGGCTTTCAAGATCATCGAGCAACTGATAGCGACGGCGGTATTCGGAGCGACGTTTACTGGCGATTTCTTCCAGCGGCCGGTGGGCAATCTGGCGCGGCAGATGGAAATATCCGTCTTCGCCCGGTTTTGCCTCCATCGTTTCCCAGAAGCTGTCGTAATCGGCAAATACCATGCCTTTGCGTTTTTTATAGCGCGGATTTTCATAAATGTGCGTGCGGTTGCCGACCGCCACAATCTGCGTCATGCCGGTGACATCCGCGAGCGTCGTCAGTGCTTCAATCACCAGACGCTTTGGAAATAACCCGTGGCAGGCTTTGGTCGCGCGCTGAATTTCCTGATGATCCACATTCGCCTTCGGTCCCTGCAATGCGCCAATAAACAGCGTCGGTTTCCCCTGATATTCAATAAATGAGAACGTCACGATGGCAATGGAAACGCCTTCGGCATTATGGAATGTCAGCGTGGCTTCGCCTTCTTTATCCAGGCGCGCGATAGCGTTGAAGGTGATGGCATAACGCTGCTCTTCTTTGCCGGTCAGCGTGGCGATCGCCATCTCTTTTTTGCTGAGATAACCGTGATTAATCGCATCCGGCAGGCAGTGGCCGATCATGTCGTAGTGATCGGTAATGCGCTTCATCGCCTGTTCCGGCGTGATATTGGCGGTCTGATAAATACGGTGCAATTTGCACGGCAGGCTAGGCATCGCCGCCAGAATTTCATCGCGCTGCGGATGATGCGCGAGATAATCGAGCATTGCGAATGTCCGGCGCGGATGCAGCAGCGCACGGTACAGGAATTTGAACCGGTAACGCGGCAATTTCCATGACGGACCCGGCACCGTGCGGCAGAAGAGTAACGCCGTCATCAACTGAAGGCCGGAAAGCGGAGCCTTTTCTGCGGAAGGGTAGCTGAAAGTGGTCATGGGATTACCTGTCAAAGTGAACCGGATATCGGTAACGGTTATTTCAACAGGGAGCGAATAAACAGGTGCGCAACGGGGCAAATTATGGAGAAATTGAACGTGATTTGTTGAGATTGTGTTTAGACTTAATTTGTTTTATGTCCTGTCTTAGCAATCGGTGTTTAAAAAATGACCTTTTTTTTGCGTGCAGGGCTTGAAGCCAGAAGCATTCTCCCCCATAAATAAAAATGCCAGTCAGAGAGTGACCGGCATTTGATTTGTTAATGAACACACGCTGAGCGTGATTCGAGTCTGTGTGCTGAACTGGTCAGGCGACCGCTTCGCTTTCCACCGGAACAATGAGGCTGGCATGATTCCCCTTTGGGCCTTCATGAACGTCAAAATTGACCTGCTGTCCGGCCTTGAGTGTCCGGTAACCCTCCATCTGGATTGTGGAGTAGTGAGCGAAGATGTCTTCACCGCCATTTTGCGGGCAAATGAAGCCAAAGCCTTTAGCATTATTGAACCATTTAACAGTACCCGTCTGCATGCTGCTACATCCCTCTCATGACTAGTCTGGTAGTAAATAGATAAAGCCAGTTGAGTGAGCACGAAGGCCAGAACGCAGCAGATAAACACCTGTTCAGGCCTGTTTACTATCCGTTCAGCTCACGAATTTACACTCTAGTGGAATAGAGTTGGACGTCAAGGAAACGGCATTTGTCCCAAGGGAGCAGATAACCAAACTTTGAAGCAGGTAACGCTATTGACATATTTTGTTAAAATTTCGGTAGCGGAGTCGGGTGCAGGGAAGACATTTTGTGCAGCGGCAAGGTGAAGCCAGAAATGGTAAAATACCGTAATTACAACATGAGACTCCGCAGAAAGTCTTTATGTCGGTGTATTTGGCTTCCAATACGATCTTCACAGGTGATGAACAGGCAATGGGCAATAATCAAGACTGGCTAAACTTTGAACATTTGACGGCGAATAAACAAAAGGATGAGGTAAAACCGCCATCTATGTATAAAGTTATATTAAACAACGACGATTACACTCCAATGGAATTTGTGATTGACGTTCTGCAAAAGTTCTTTTCTTATGATATTGAACGTGCAACGCAACTGATGCTCCAGGTGCACTATAGAGGTAAAGCGGTCTGCGGTGTATATACCGCAGAAGTCGCGGAAACCAAAGTCGCACATGTGAATGAGTACGCCAAGGAGAATGAGCATCCGTTGCTGTGTACGCTGGAAAAAGCCTGATTAAGGCAATCTATTTGGGAGGTGCCTATGCTCAATCAAGAACTTGAACTCAGTCTCAACATGGCTTTCGCAAGAGCCCGTGAGCACCGGCATGAGTTTATGACCGTGGAGCACCTGTTGCTGGCGTTGCTCAGCAACCCTGCTGCCCGTGAAGCGCTTGAAGCTTGTACAGTAGATCTTGTGGCCTTGCGCCAGGAACTGGAAGCCTTCATCGAGCAAACCACACCCACCTTACCTGCCAGTGAAGAGGAACGTGATACCCAGCCAACGCTGAGTTTCCAGCGCGTTCTGCAACGTGCGGTTTTCCACGTCCAATCTTCCGGTCGCAGCGAAGTGTCTGGCGCCAATGTTCTGGTTGCGATTTTCAGCGAGCAGGAATCACAGGCCGCCTACCTTCTGCGCAAACATGATGTCAGCCGCCTTGATGTGGTGAACTTTATTTCGCACGGTACCCGTAAAGATGAAACGGGCGGCCAGGCGCAAAACAATGCGGAAAACCCAGTTAACGAAGAGCAGTCGGCGGGGGAAGATCGTATGGAGAACTTCACCACTAATCTTAACCAGTTGGCGCGCGTAGGTGGCATCGATCCGCTGATTGGACGTGATAAAGAACTTGAGCGCGCGATTCAGGTGCTCTGCCGTCGCCGTAAAAACAACCCGCTGCTGGTGGGCGAG
Source organism: Rahnella contaminans (assembly GCF_011065485.1). Taxonomy (NCBI): domain Bacteria; kingdom Pseudomonadati; phylum Pseudomonadota; class Gammaproteobacteria; order Enterobacterales; family Yersiniaceae; genus Rahnella; species Rahnella contaminans. The sequence goes on along the minus strand of NZ_JAADJS010000001.1, from coordinate 1,423,583 downwards.
TCCGGTGTTGGTAAAACTGCCATTGCCGAAGGTCTGGCATGGAGAATCGAGCAGGGCGATGTGCCGGAAGTGATGGCCGACTGCACGCTCTATTCGCTGGATATCGGTTCCTTGCTGGCGGGCACTAAATACCGCGGTGATTTCGAAAAACGTTTCAAATCTCTGCTGAAACAGCTTGAGCAGGATAAGAACAGCATTCTGTTTATTGATGAAATCCACACCATCATCGGTGCCGGTGCGGCGTCGGGTGGTCAGGTGGATGCGGCTAACCTGATTAAACCGTTGCTGTCGAGCGGTAAAATCAGAGTGATCGGCTCAACGACGTATCAGGAATTCAGCAATATCTTTGAGAAAGACCGTGCTCTGGCACGTCGCTTCCAGAAAATTGATATTACTGAGCCAAGCGTTGAAGAGACCGTTCAGATTATCAATGGCCTGAAAACTAAATACGAAGCGCATCACGACGTGCGTTATACCGCGAAAGCGGTGCGTGCGGCGGTTGAGTTGTCGGTTAAGTACATCAATGACCGTCACCTGCCGGACAAAGCTATCGACGTCATTGACGAAGCGGGCGCCCGCAGCCGGTTGATGCCGGTCAGTAAACGCAAGAAAACCGTTAACGTCAGCGACATTGAAAGCGTGGTTGCGCGTATTGCCCGTATACCAGAAAAAACCGTTTCGGCCACTGACCGCGATGTGCTGAAAAACCTGGGCGATCGTCTGAAAATGCTGGTCTTCGGGCAGGATCCTGCGATCGAAGCACTGACTGAAGCGATCAAAATGAGCCGCGCCGGTTTGGGTCAGGATCATAAACCTGTCGGTTCATTCCTGTTCGCCGGGCCTACGGGTGTTGGTAAAACAGAGGTCACGGTTCAGCTGGCCAAAGCGCTGGATATCGAATTGCTGCGCTTTGATATGTCGGAATATATGGAGCGTCACACGGTCAGCCGGTTGATTGGTGCGCCTCCGGGATATGTCGGGTTTGATCAGGGCGGTTTGCTGACGGATGCGGTTATTAAACATCCTCACGCCGTGGTGCTGCTCGATGAAATCGAGAAAGCCCATCCTGACGTCTTCAACCTGCTGTTGCAGGTTATGGATAACGGGACGCTGACCGACAACAACGGCCGTAAAGCGGACTTCCGTAATGTCATTCTGGTGATGACCACCAACGCCGGTGTGCGTGAAACGGAACGTAAGTCGATTGGTCTGGTTCATCAGGATAACAGCCCGGATGCAATGGAAGAGATCAAACGTACCTTTACGCCGGAATTCCGTAACCGTCTGGACAACGTAATCTGGTTCAACCATCTGTCTACGGATGTTATCCAGCAGGTTGTTGATAAGTTTATCGTTGAGTTGCAGGCGCAGCTGGATGCCAAAGGCGTTTCACTGGAAGTCAGTGATGAAGCCCGCGACTGGCTGACGGTGAAAGGCTATGACCGTGCTATGGGCGCGCGTCCGATGACCCGTACCGTTCAGGAAAACCTGAAAAAACCACTCGCCAACGAGCTGTTGTTTGGTTCTCTGGTGGATGGCGGTTCTGTCTCTGTGGCACTGGATAAAGAGGCCGACAAGCTGACTTATCACTTCATGAGTGCGCAGAAGAAAAAACCGGAAGGCGCGGTGCACTGATTTTTTATCCGTGACGAAAAAACAAAAGGCGATGTGAAAACATCGCCTTTTTTCTTTCTGAGATTCTTTATTTAATTACAGGAATTAGTGAGGGATTTCAGAAAGGATAATGAAACAAATGCCGAATTGCGGATACCACAAAACGCCCTTGCAAAAGCAGGAAGGGCGAAGAGGGTATCCTCAGGGATCGCCGGAAAATCAGCGATGAGTGAGCCGCTTATTAACGGCTACGGAAGACAATGCGGCCTTTGCTCAGGTCGTACGGGGTCAGCTCTACAGTGACTTTGTCGCCCGTCAGGATGCGGATGTAGTTCTTACGCATTTTACCGGAGATGTGAGCGGTAACTACGTGTCCGTTTTCTAATTCTACGCGGAACATAGTGTTTGGCAGCGTATCAAGTACGGTGCCTTGCATTTCAATGTTGTCTTCTTTGGCCATCGAATCCTCTAGGTCTAACTACCATAGTTTTTAACCGGCAAGATAATGCCGAAAAACCCACATTATGTAAAGAAGTATGGTCCATGACCGCACCTATTCCCTATCCTTCGGGAACACCGGCAGGTCTTCGTCATGTGGGGATAAGTCTTGTGGCAACCAGCAATCCGGTGCTAGCGCGCGTTGCGAAAGTTCGGATAACTGCTGCAAAAATTGGCGGCGGGGGATCTCTCTCGCACCCAGCGACGCAGTGTGAGGGTTGAGCACCTGACAGTCAATCAGTTCTCCTCCATTGCGGGAAAAATGTTGGCAAAATACCATCAGTGCACACTTGGAGGCATTTTCCCGGCGGCTGAACATCGACTCACCGCAAAATAATCCGCCGACGGATACGCCGTATAAACCACCGACCAGCTCATCATTTTCCCAAACCTCAACGGAATGCGCGCGGCCAGCTTCATGCAATTCCTGATAGCCGCGCTGCACCAGAGGGCCAATCCACGTACCGTCTTCACGCTGCATAGCACACGCGCGGATGACCTGCTCAAAACGCTGGTTGATTGTGTAACGGTAAGGTTTTTTACGCATGAAACGTTGCAGGCTGCGGCTGGCGTGACGTTCTTCGGGAACCAGAATGGCGCGCGGATCGGGCGTCCACCAGAGGATCATCTCGCCGGGTTCAAACCAGGGAAAAATCCCGTTCTGATAAGCTGAAAGCAGGCGCGGCGCGGTAAGATCCCCGCCGATAGCCAGCAGGCCATTCGGCTCCAGTAATGCAGTGTCCGGATCCGGAAAATGAACTGAATTGGCCTCAAGCTTAACTAACCGCATAGATCTCCTTATCCGGCGACCTGAAGGCCGCCGCTAAAAAACTGGAACAACATCAACCTCGTGACAGAAAGCGTGCGTAACGCCCCTGTGCGGCGGCCAGTGTCTGGTGATCACCTTGTTCCACAATCTGACCCTCTTCCATGACACAAATTCTGTCGAAAGTTTCCAGACCGTGGAGGCGGTGCGTCACTAAGAGTAGCGTCTTATTCTGACAATGCTTGTGCAGCAGTGCCAAAATATGTTGTTCCGTTTCGGCGTCCAGCCCTTCAGTTGGTTCATCGAGCAACCACAGCGGGGCATCGTGCAAAAGGGCGCGGGCAAGGCCTAAACGACGCTGTTCGCCGCCGGAAAGCTGACGGCCACCTTCGCCCAGCCACGCGTTCAGCCCTTCGTTTTCCAGAAGGACGTGCAAATCAACTTGTTTCAGAACGTCGGTAATCTGTTCATCGGAACATTTTGGCGACGCCATCCGCAGGTTTTCACGCAACGTGGTGTTGAAAACGTGTACGCGCTGGCTGACGACGGTGATCGTTTGGCGCAGCGTCGCTTCATCGTATTCCGTGATGTCATGTCCGTTAAGCATCAGCGAACCACTGCTGATGTTCCAGCCGCGCGTCAGCAACTGCAACAGCGTAGATTTACCACAACCGGTCTGGCCGAGCAGCGCGATATGTTCACCCGCGCAGACATCCAGCGTGATATTTTTCAGCACCGGCAACGGCTGGCCCGGATAGGTGAAATTAACGTCTTTTAGCGAAAGGCTAACCTGCTCAGCCGCAAGCGGACCTTGTGCAGGGAAATTCACGTCGGCAGGCTGATCGATAATCTGGCTGACGCGCTGAGCCGAAGCGATAACCTGCCCGAGATGCTGGAAGGCCGCAGCAACCGGCCCGAGCGCTTCAAACGCCGCTAACGGCGTGAAGACAAACAACGCAATCAGCGCGCCGGGTTGCGGGAAGGCACTCAGACCACCCGCTGCCAGCCACAGCATCAGCGTCACGGTCAGACCGGCTGCGGCAATGACCATCGCCTGTGACAAACCAGTCAGCTTTGCCTGCTGTTGCTGGCGCAACATCCAGCGGCGTTCAATATCATCCAGTTGCTGACGAAATTGCGGCTGAGCGCCAAAAACCACCAGCTCGCCTTGCCCCTGCAACCATGCAGTTAGCTGCGTACGGTAATCGCTGCGCAGCGCCGTGAGTTCGCGGCCCGCAGGTTTTCCTGCGCGGTAGAACATCACCGGCAGAACCACCATCATCGCCAGCATGATGGCACCCAGCGTCAGGGCCAGCGTGACATCGATAAAACTCAGGCCGAAGGTCACCAGAATAATCACCACCATCGCACTGATAAGCGGTGATATTACGCGCAGATAAAGGTGATCCAGCGTATCGACATCGGCGACGAGGCGGTTGAGCAAATCAGCCTGACGAAAACGCGCAATACCGCCCGGTGTCAGTGGCATGATTTTGGTGAATGTGAACACGCGAAGGTGAGCCAGTACGCGGAAAGTCGCATCATGGCTGACCAGCCGCTCGGCGTAACGTCCTGCGGTTCGGGTAATAGCCCCACCGCGCACGCCTGCCGCAGGCAACATGTAGTTAAACGTATAGAGCCCCGCCAGCCCGGCAACGGCAGAGGCCGCCAGGAACCAGCCGGAAAGCGTGAGCAGCCCGATGCTGGCCATCAGCGTGACGATGGCCAGAATGACGCCCAGCGACAGGCGGAACCAGTGACGGCGATATAACGCGAGATAAGGCAGAAGAATTCTCATGATTACAGCTCCTTACTGCGCTGAGATAACAGACTGGCGAACAATCCACCCTGAGCAACCAGTTGCGTGAATGTGCCGCGCTCTGCGATTTGCCCTTTATCCATGACCCAGATTTCGTCGTAGTCGCGTGTATCTTCCAGCTGATGGGTAACCAGCAGCGTAGTCTGCGATCGGGACGCCTCGTTTAAGGCACTCATCACGCGTTTTTCGCTGTGTGCGTCAAGGCTGGCCGTCGGTTCATCTAGCAGCAATAACCGGCAGGGAGAAAGCAGGGCGCGCGCAACAGCGACACGCTGCGCCTGACCCACCGACAGTCGCGCCGCGCTGTCGCCCAGTTCAGTTTCCAGTCCCTCAGGCAGCAGCGGCAGGAATTCATTCACATACGCACGGTTAATTGCACTTTGGAGTTGTGCTTCGCTGATATCTGGCTGATTCAAAAGAATATTCGAACGCAGCGTCTGCTCCGGCAGATGTGGGTTCTGGCCGACCCAGCTAAGTTGTTTACGCCATTCATCATTGCGCAACGATTTCACCTCAATGCCGCTGGCACTCAGGGAACCCTGATATGGCAGAAAACCGAGGAGCGCACTGAGCAGGGAGCTTTTGCCCGCACCGCTCAGCCCGACAATCGCAATGCGCTGTCCTGCCGGAACAGTAAAGGTCAGCGGCCCTGCCAGCGTTTTCCCCTGCGGCGACTTAACCAGCAGGTCTCGCGCCTCAAGTGAAACGTCATAACCCTGCGGCCAGCTTTTATCACCGTCACCCATTTCGGCTTCTTCGGCGCTCAGGAAGGTCAGCAGGCTTTCAGCCGCGCCGACCGCCTGCGCTTTAGCGTGATAAAACGCGCCTAAATCACGCAGGGGCTGGAAGAATTCTGGTGCGAGGATGAGCACCAGGAAGCCCGCAAAGAGCGTGACCGGCGTACCGTAGCTGCCAAAATTGAGCTCGCCAAGGTAGGAAAAACCGAAGTAAACGGCGACGACGGCGATGGAAATTGAAGCGAAAAACTCCAGAACCGCAGAGGACAAAAATGCCAGACGTAAAACGTCCATGGTGCGCGCACGGAAGTTCTCAGTGGAGCGTTTGATTTTCTCCACTTCGGCAGAGCCGCGGTTGAAGAGGCGTAAGGTGTCCAGACCCCGCAGGCTGTCGAGGAAATTACCGCTCAGACGCGCGAGGGCGACAAAGTTACGACGATTTGCATCCGCCGCGCCCATGCCAACCAGCGCCATAAACAGCGGGATTAGCGGGGCAGTGACGAGCAGAATTAATCCGGCAGCCCAGTTAATTGGGAACACGCTGACCAGAATCAGCAGGGGAATAATCCCGGCTAATGCAATTTGCGGAAGGTAGCGGGCATAGTAATCCTGCATATCTTCGATTTGTTCAAGAATGATGCTGGCCCAGCTACCGGCCGGTTTACCCTGAATCCACGCGGGTCCCAGTTTTTCGAGGCGGTCCAGAACCAGTTTACGCATTTCCTGACGAATAACCCGCCCGCAGATAAAGCCAACCTGTTCACGTAACCAGGTCACGACGGCGCGCAGAATAAACGTCAGGGCCATCAGCAGGAAGCTTTGTAAGAGCGTTTCACGCGGCGCATGTTCAATGATCAGACTGTGCAGTAATCCGGCCATCAGCCAGGCCTGCGCGAGGATCAGCAAACCAGAAAGCAGGCCCAGCATCATAGACAGTCGGATCCAGCCTTTAGCGCGGGAGCTTTGTTGTTTTAACCAGCGGATAAGTTCTTGTTGTCGTGTTTTATTCATCAGGCATCAGTCTGCGCAGCAATCCGGATGGGAGGGCGCTCATGTTACATGCTCAGACCACAAACTGAAAATAATAAGGCGGCAATTACGCCGCCTTATTCGTTACTCTTTGTATGGACTCTATGCCCAATAACTACCCGAAGGAGTAATTATAAATCCGGGGCTTGCGATAAACCGTCCAGATAGCGTTCGGCATCCAGCGCGGCCATACATCCGGTTCCCGCAGAGGTAATTGCCTGACGATAGATATGATCCATGACATCGCCGGCAGCGAAAACGCCCGGAATGCTGGTCTGTGTTGCGTTGCCATGCGAGCCGGACTGCACTTTGATGTAGCCATCTTTCAGTTCCAGCTGACCTTCGAAAATGCCGGTGTTCGGGCTGTGACCGATAGCGATGAATACGCCAGCCACATCAACCTGCGATTTTTCGTCAGTACGGACATCAAGCAGGCTCGCGCCGGTGACGCCCATCTGATCGCCGACCACTTCGTTCAGCGTTTTGTGCGTGTGCAGAACGATGTTGCCGCTGGCGACTTTATCGTTCAGACGGTCAACCAGAATTTTTTCCGCACGGAAACTGTCCCGACGGTGAATGAGGTGAACCTCGGAGGCGATGTTCGCCAGATAAAGCGCTTCTTCTACAGCCGTGTTGCCGCCGCCGACTACCGCAACTTTCTGATTGCGGTAGAAGAAGCCGTCACAGGTTGCACAGGCAGACACACCGCGGCCTTTAAATGCTTCTTCAGAAGGCAGACCGATATAACGTGCCGAAGCACCGGTGGCGATAATCAGCGCGTCACAGGTATATTCGCCGCTGTCACCGGTCAGGCGGAAAGGACGGTTCTGCAAATCAACTTTGTTGATATGGTCGAAAATGATTTCGGTATTAAATTTGGTCGCGTGCTCGTGCATGCGTTCCATTAAGCCCGGACCGGTCAGACCTTCCGGATCGCCCGGCCAGTTTTCCACTTCCGTGGTGGTGGTCAGCTGACCGCCTTTTTCGACACCGGTGATTAAAACCGGGTTGAGGTTAGCGCGTGCAGCATAAACTGCCGCGGTATAACCCGCCGGGCCAGAGCCCAGAATCAATAATTTACTGTGTTTAACCGTACTCATGCGTAATTCATCTCCGCGATGGCGACTAGCGATAGACCGATTGTAGGGAAAATAGCGCGTTAAAAAAAGCAAACTCAGATGTTGTTAACGATTTGTCTGATAGTTTTTACTGCCGAACCCGCGTAGAAAGGATTTCGCTGCAGGTAACTGTTTGATGGTTAGAGTAAAAAAACAGCGTAAAGACATGAATGCGCTGGCAGGTTGTTTGCCCGTACGCGGACTTTTGATGACAAATCACGGCAGTTTGTGTGGATTTGACTGAAATAAGGCGTGAACGGAATTGTTATTGTTCAAAGATTAAAGATAGCTAAAAAGGCGCGCTGGCTTTTCAATCTGGCACGTTCTTCTGATTTTGCTTCTTTTACTTTGACAATCCGCTGTGCATTTGCGAAAACATCAGGGGAAGAAGAAATTAACTGCCTGTCTGTGACTTGAATTTATGCAATTGGCTGCTACCAGACCCGTTCTGGTCTTGCTTTTTGACTTTTTAGTTACAGCAGGGTTTAGTGAATCAGGTTGGCTGTTTACAACCTATTAATTTCGCAAGGTTATTTCTTTTGAGTATCCGCTTATACGGCCGTGTTCCTTTTGACAGGGGATCAACACGACTTTTGGATGCGTGAACCTTAATAATCGGGTCTTCGCTTGGGACAACCCTTAGACATTGAAGTTGGCTGGGGTATGGCAGGTGCAGGGAAGGACAGCAGAGAGACAATAATAATGGTAGACAACAAAAAACGTCCGGGAAAAGATCTCGACCGTATTGACCGTAACATCCTCAACGAATTGCAAAAGGATGGCCGGATTTCAAACGTCGAGCTTTCCAAACGTGTGGGATTATCTCCGACTCCATGTCTGGAGCGCGTTCGTCGTCTGGAACGTCAGGGCTTCATCAATGGCTATACCGCATTGCTCAACCCGCATTATCTGGATGCTTCGTTGCTGGTATTTGTTGAGATCACTCTCAACCGCGGCGCGCCAGATGTGTTTGAGCAGTTCAATGCGGCAGTACAAAAACTCGAAGATATTCAGGAGTGTCATTTGGTTTCTGGGGATTTCGACTATCTGTTGAAAACCCGCGTACCTGATATGTCGGCTTACCGTAAGTTGTTAGGTGAGACTTTGCTTCGTCTGCCGGGCGTTAACGACACCCGTACCTATGTGGTAATGGAAGAAGTGAAACAGACGAATCGCCTGGTCATTAAGACACGGTAATTGTCAGGTGCAAAACCTTGCATTTTTAGCTACACTCCTGTGTATCTATACAGCTATGGCGCCGGGGTCTACTCTCGGCGCTGTTGCTTTTTCTCAGTTCACAGGAACCTGGAGAGCCTTTCTTGAGCCAGGAATATACAGAAGATAAAGAAGTTACCCTTAAAAAACTGAGCAATGGTCGCCGACTCCTGGAGGCTTTGCTGGTGGTGGTAGCGATTTTTGCTGCTTATTTAATGGCGGCATTGGTGAGTTTTAACCCCTCTGATCCAAGTTGGTCTCAGACCGCATGGCATGGGCCTATTCACAACTGGGGCGGTGGTGTGGGTGCCTGGATGGCCGACACGCTGTTCTTCATTTTTGGCGTATTTGGTTACGCTATTCCCCCTATTATCCTGTGTCTGTGCTGGGCGGCTTTCCGTCAGCGGGATAATCAGGATTTTGTCGATTATTTTGCTTTGTCGCTTCGCCTTATCGGGACGCTGGCGCTTATTGTCACGTCCTGCGGTCTGGCATCCGTCAACGTCGATGACCTTTACTACTTCGCGTCGGGCGGTGTGATAGGCAGTTTGCTGAGCACAGCGATGACGCCGTACTTCAACAACGTCGGGGCAACGCTGGTTCTGCTGTGCGTCTGGGCGGCCGGGCTGACGCTGTTCACCGGCTGGTCATGGCTGACGATCGCTGAAAAAATCGGCGGTGCAGTGCTTGGTGTCACTAATATCGTGACCAACCGTTCACGCCGGGATGAAGATTACGAATACGACGAGCAGGACGATCCGTTACTGGAAGACGATGACGAAAAACCGGTAGCGAAAGTGGCTCCTGCCGCGGTTGCTGCTACTGCGGCGGCGGCTGTGCCAGAGGCTGTCGCGGCTTCAGAAGCTGACGAAGACGACGTTCTTTTCTCTGCGCCTTCCGTGACTAATCCGGCAGTACAAACGCCTCCGGTTACGCCGGTTATTGCGGCCGAACCAGCTCCGGCTATGGCGGCAGAAACAGTGAATCCGTATGCGGCTGAACCGCCGGTGGCAGAAATAGCTCCCTCTCCGCAAGCACCGCAGCCTGCGGCTCCGCCGTTATATAACTTCGAAATTCCGGAAGAGACACCTGTGCCACGTCATCCGCAGCCGGTACAGCAATCACCTTCTCCGGCACCGGTTCAGCGCAGCGATGACGATGGTCCGAGTATGGGTAACTGGCAGACGGCGGTTGAGCATTCACGTTCTCCGTTTGATTTCAGCTCTGCGGCACCTGATGCGGCGCAAATTGCGAGCGTCGCGGCCACCGCAGCACTGGCAACCGGTCTTGCGCAGGCAGGGCAGTCGGCGGCAACGTCTGCCGGCAATACTTTTATGCCAGCGTTCAGCGCCGTGAGTGATGAAAATCCTCAGGTGAAGAAAGGCTTCGGGCCGGAATTGCCGCGTCCAAATCCGGTGCGTATCCCAACGCGTCGTGAACTGGCTTCCTACGGGATTAAATTGCCGTCGCAGCGCATCGCCGAACAGCAGGAAAATGCACAAGCTGCCGCGCAAAAAGAGGCAGAACACGCTGACTGGCATAACGATCCTCTGGCGCAGGCTGATGAGGAAGCCCGACAGGAAGCGGCGTTGCAGGAAGCTTTTGCGGCTCAGCAACAGGAACGCTACGGTGAATCTGTCACCGAAGATGAGCCTGATGAAGAAGCAGCGTTGCAGGAAGCGGAATTACGTAACGCGTTTGCAGCGCGGGAAAACGCCCGTTATCAGCAGGACGTCGAACCGCAAAGTGGTCTTGTTCAGCATCATCACTCGCAGAGTCTGCCGCCAGAGGCGACAAATACCGTTGCGGATGATTTCGCTGCCGCTGCGATGAAACTGAGCCAGCACGATGCGTTTAGCTTCTCGCCAATGGCCGATCTGGTTGATGATACGCCGTCAGAACCGTTATTCACGTTGCCAGCTCAGGCAGAAGAAGAGCCGCAACTTGCTGCGTTTGCACAACAGCCGCCTTATCAGCGTCAGGCCGCTTCAGAGCCTGTGCAGCATGCGCAGGAATATGAAGCGCCACGTCAGTCATCGCCGTCTGCACAGCCTGATATGGACAGCCTGATCCACCCGTTCCTGATGCGTAATGAGCAGCCGCTGGTCAAGCCGACAACGCCGCTGCCGTCCCTGGATTTGCTGACCTCGCCACCGGCGGAAGCAGAACCTGTTGACGAGTTCGCCCTCGAGCAGATGGGCAATCTGATTGAAGCGCGCCTGAACGATTACCGCATTAAAGCGGATGTCGTCGGAAAATTGCCAGGTCCGGTCATCACACGTTTTGAGCTGGATCTTGCGCCGGGCGTGAAAGCCGCACGAATTTCTAACCTGTCGCGTGACCTTGCCCGTTCATTATCCGCCGTCGCCGTGCGCGTCGTGGAAGTGATCCCCGGCAAGCCGTACGTTGGTCTGGAGTTGCCGAATAAAAAGCGCCAGACAGTGTATCTGCGTGAAGTGCTGGACTGCGCGAAATTCAAAGAAAGTACCTCTCCGCTGACGATCGTGTTGGGTAAAGACATTTCAGGCGAGCCCGTTATTGCCGATCTGGCGAAAATGCCGCACTTGCTGGTGGCCGGTACAACCGGTTCCGGTAAGTCTGTGGGTGTGAACGCCATGATCCTCAGCATGTTGTATAAATCCAAACCAGAAGATGTGCGCTTCATCATGATTGACCCGAAAATGCTCGAGTTGTCCGTGTATGAAGGGATCCCGCATCTGCTGACCGAAGTGGTTACCGACATGAAAGATGCAGCGAATGCGCTGCGCTGGTGTGTCGGTGAAATGGAGCGTCGCTATAAACTGATGTCCGCGCTGGGTGTGCGAAATCTGGCGGGTTACAACGAACGCATTCTTGAGGCGGAAGCGATGGGCAGACCGATTCCCGATCCATTCTGGAAGCCTGGCGACGGTATGGCTGCAGAACCGCCATATCTGCAAAAAGAACCGTTTATTGTGGTGATGGTCGACGAATTTGCTGACCTGATGATGACCGTCGGTAAAAAAGTGGAAGAGCTGATTGCACGTCTGGCACAGAAAGCCCGTGCGGCCGGTATCCACCTGGTTTTGGCAACACAGCGTCCTTCCGTCGACGTCATTACCGGTCTGATCAAGGCGAACATCCCGACCCGTATTGCCTTCACGGTATCGAGCAAAATTGACTCCCGCACCATCCTCGATCAGGGCGGCGCAGAATCGCTACTGGGTATGGGTGACATGCTATATATGGCGCCAAACTCGTCGATTCCGGTTCGTGTTCACGGCGCATTTGTTCGTGATCAGGAAGTGCACGCGGTGGTTCAGGACTGGAAAGCCCGCGGTCGTCCTAAGTACATCGAAAGCATCGTTTCCGGTGGCGACGATGGCGAAGGCGGCGGTCTGGGTCTGGACGGTGATGAAGAACTCGATGCCCTGTTTGATCAGGCCGTTGCGTTTGTCGTCGACAAGCGTCGTGCGTCCATCTCAGGGGTTCAGCGTCAGTTCCGTATCGGGTATAACCGTGCGGCGCGAATTGTGGAACAGATGGAAGCGCAGGGCATTGTCAGTGCACCGGGCCATAACGGTAACCGCGAAGTGCTGGCTCCGCCATCACACGAATAAATCATTGGGTTTTGCCGGGTTTTGTTAAGAGGGGTCGCGAATGCGGCCCTTGTGCAAAGATGCGTAAAATGACTGCTTTTCAGATGATTGAGCTACCACCAGGGCGTTGCCTCGGATAGAGTTCGCACCCTACGTCTTTTGTCTTCGTGAAAGGCATCGTCTGAAGTTTAAGAATTTTTGAGGTAATTATAAGAATGAAAAAATTGTTATTGGTAGGGTGTTTACTGACTGCATTTACCTCCGCTTCCGTTTTGGCTGATGCCAGCAGTGATCTCAAATCCCGCCTGGGTAAACTGAATACTTTCCACGCCAGCTTTACTCAGACTGTGACCAGCGATGACGGTTCTGCCGTTCAGCAGGGTGAAGGCGAACTGTGGGTCAAACGTCCAAACCTGTTTAACTGGCATATGACGACGCCGGACGAAAGCATTCTGGTTTCTGATGGCAAAACACTCTGGTTCTACAACCCGTTTGTTGAGCAGGTCACTGCAACCTGGCTGAAAAATGCTACAGGAAACACGCCGTTCATGCTGATTACCCGCAACGACAGCAGCGACTGGTCAAAATATAACGTGAAACAGCAGGGTGATGATTTCCAGTTGACGCCGAAAGCGTCCACAGGAAATTTGAAGCAATTTGCAATCACGGTTACACCATCAGGCACCATCAAAAGCTTTACTGCGGTTGAGCAGGATGGCCAAAAGAGCGCTTACACCCTGAAGGGTGAGCAAAACGCGTCTGTTGATGATGCGAAGTTTAAATTTACTCCGCCGAAAGGTGTGACGGTGGACGACCAGCGTCAGTGAGGTAAGCTTGAGTAATCTGTCACTCGATTTTTCCCAGAATGAATTCCAGCCACTGGCCGCGAGAATGCGGCCGGTAACACTTGCAGAATACATTGGTCAGCAGCATCTTCTCGCTCCGGGCAAACCTTTGCCGCGTGCCATCGAGGCGGGTCAGTTGCACTCGATGATTTTGTGGGGGCCGCCAGGAACCGGGAAAACCACGTTGGCAGAACTCATTGGCCGTTATGCAAATGCCGATGTTGAGCGTATTTCAGCGGTGACCTCAGGGGTGAAAGATATCCGTGAGGCTATCGAGCGCGCCCGGCAAAATCGTGATGCCGGGCGTCGTACCATTTTGTTTGTTGACGAAGTCCACCGTTTCAACAAAAGTCAGCAGGATGCTTTTCTGCCGCATATCGAAGACGGTACGATTACGTTTATTGGTGCCACGACAGAAAACCCGTCATTCGAACTCAATTCCGCCTTGTTATCCCGTGCCCGTGTTTATCTCCTTAAATCGCTGACGGCTGAAGATATCGAAAAAGTCATCGATCAGGCGCTGACGAACGCTGAGCGTGGCTATGCCAACGAAAAAATTCGTGTCCCGCCTGAAACGCGTCGCATGCTCTCTGAGCTGGTTAACGGTGATGCCCGTCGTGCGCTGAATAGCATCGAAATGATGGCTGATATGGCTGAGATTGATGCCAAAGGCTACCGCACGCTGACCCCGGAACTGCTTACCGAGATTGCCGGAGAACGCAGCGCGCGTTTCGATAACAAGGGTGACCGTTTTTACGATCTGATTTCTGCGTTACATAAATCCGTGCGCGGTTCCTCGCCGGATGCGGCGCTGTACTGGTACGCACGCATTATTACCGCCGGTGGCGATCCGTTGTATGTCGCACGGCGTTTACTGGCGATTGCGTCTGAAGACGTCGGTAATGCCGATCCGCGTGGTATGCAGGTGGCTATTTCGGCCTGGGACTGCTTTACGCGCGTCGGCCCGGCAGAGGGCGAACGTGCCATTGCGCAGGCTATTGTTTATCTGGCGTGTGCGCCGAAAAGTAACGCGGTCTATACCGCTTTCAAATCGGCAATGCGCGATGCGCGTGAAATGGCTGATTACGATGTACCGGAACACCTGCGTAATGCACCAACCAAACTGATGAAGGAAATGGGCTTGGGCGCGGAGTATCGTTATGCACATGATGAGCCTAATGCCTACGCGGCCGGTGAAGATTATTTCCCGCCAGAAATGGCCCGAACGCAGTATTATTACCCGACTTCACGGGGGCTCGAAGGCAAGATCGGTGAAAAGCTGGCATGGCTCGCTGAACAAGATCAAAATAGCCCGACAAAACGCTACCGCTAATTTTATCGTTGCGGTAAGGTTACCGGTGATAACTCTTTGACACGCTGCTATTTCAGGCAGCGTGCACCGTCAAATTAACATTCAATAACGACACGTACAGGATTAGCATGCTGGATCCCAATCTGCTGCGTAATGAGCTAGACGCAGTTGCAGAAAAACTCGCTCGCAGAGGTTTTAAACTCGATGTGGAAAAGCTGCGTTCTCAGGAAGAACGCCGCAAAGTCTTGCAGGTAGAAACGGAAACTCTCCAGGCTGAACGTAACGCACGATCGAAATCTATCGGTCAGGCAAAAGCCCGTGGCGAAGACATCGAACCCCTGCGTCTGGAAGTGAATACGCTGGGTGAGAAGCTGGACGCTGCGAAAGCTGAGCTGGATGCATTGCAGAACGATATCCGTGATATCGCTTCCGCTATTCCAAACCTGCCAGATGATTCGGTACCTGCCGGTAAAGACGAGAACGATAACCAGGAAGTCAGCCGCTGGGGCACACCGCGTCAGTATGATTTCGCCGTCCGCGATCACGTATCGCTGGGTGAAATGGCAGGCGGTCTTGATTTCGCTGCCGCAGTGAAACTGACCGGCGCTCGTTTTGTGGTTATGAAAGGGCAAATCGCCCGCATGCACCGCGCGCTGTCCCAGTTCATGCTGGACCTGCACACCGAGCAACACGGTTATCTGGAAGCCTACGTGCCGTATCTCGTTAACCACGAGACGCTGTACGGTACAGGTCAGTTGCCGAAATTTGGCGAAGACCTGTTCCACACCAAGCCTTTGGATGAAGAAGCCGGCAGCAGCAACTATGCGCTGATCCCAACCGCAGAAGTGCCGCTGACAAACCTGGTTCGTGACGAAATTCTGGAAGAAGAATCTCTCCCACTGAAAATGACCGCCCATACACCTTGCTTCCGTTCAGAAGCCGGTTCGTATGGTCGTGATACCCGTGGCCTGATTCGTATGCACCAGTTTGATAAAGTCGAAATGGTTCAGATTGTTCGTCCGGAAGATTCAATGGACGCGCTGGAAGAACTGACCGGTCATGCGGAAAAAGTGCTTCAGTTACTTAATCTGCCATACCGTAAAATGTTGCTGTGTACCGGCGACATGGGCTTCGGTTCAAGCAAAACTTACGATCTGGAAGTGTGGCTGCCTGCGCAAGACACTTACCGCGAAATCTCCTCATGTTCAAACATGTGGGATTTTCAGGCGCGTCGTATGCAGGCTCGCTTCCGCAATAAAACCGACAAAAAACCACGTCTCGTTCATACCCTGAACGGCTCGGGTCTGGCAGTCGGTCGTACGCTGGTGGCTGTGCTGGAAAACTATCAGCAAGCCGATGGCCGCATTGAAGTACCGGAAGTATTACGTCCTTACATGGGCGGTTTAGAATATATCGGTTAACCCCGTTATGTATGCACTAATATAGCGAAAAAGCGCCTAATGGCGCTTTTTTTATGCATAAAATCGTGCGCTGCGTTAAGAATTCGCCGTTTCCCTCGCTTCAACCCCGCCTTTATTGATAGCAGACAAAGTTTCCTACCTCTTAATTAGTAGTATCCCTGCATTCTGAGTGGGTAACTACTCCAGCACCGGAGCGGGAAAATGTCGGAAACTAAACCAGAAGTCCCCACAGCAAAAAGTGGCATCAGCCGAAGGATGCTGATGAAAACATCAACGTTGGCAGGGCTTGCCCTTGCCGCAGGCGGTTTATCTCTTCCTTTTAGCCGTAAAGCACTGGCGCAAGCCGTGGATGAGGCGAAAATTTCAGCACCCGAAGATAAGGTGGTCTGGGGAGCTTGCTCGGTTAACTGCGGCAGCCGCTGCGCACTGCGTTTGCATGTACGTGATGACGAAGTTTACTGGGTTGAAACAGATAACACCGGCAGCGATATCTACGGAGATCACCAGGTTCGCGCTTGTCTGCGCGGTCGCTCAATCCGCCGGCGGATGAACCATCCTGAGCGTTTGAATTACCCGATGAAACGCGTCGGCAAACGCGGCGAAGGTAAATTCAAACGGATCAGTTGGGAAGAAGCTTTTGATGAAATAGCCAACAACCTGAAGCGTATCGTCGGTAAATACGGCAATGAGGCCGTTTATATCAATTACACTTCCGGCGTTATAGGCGGAAATATAACGCGCTCCTCTCCTTACGCTTCGCTGGTGACCCGCCTGATGAACTGTTACGGCGGTTTCCTTAGCCACTACGGTAGCTACAGTACCGCGCAAATCTCCTGCGCGATGCCATACACCTATGGCAGCAACGACGGTAACAGCACATCTGATATTGAAAATAGCAAGCTGGTTGTATTTTTCGGTAACAATCCGGCCGAAACGCGGATGAGCGGAGGGGGGATCACCTACTATCTGGAAGAGGCGCGCCAGCGTTCCAATGCCCGCATGATCGTGATCGACCCCCGTTACACAGACACAGCCGCCGGACGTGAAGATGAATGGGTTCCGATCCGTCCGGGAACGGATGCCGCGCTGGTTGCAGGCCTGGCGCATGTGCTGATCACCGAAAATATGGTCGATCAGGCTTTCCTTGATTCTTATTGCGTAGGTTACGACGAAAAAACCTTACCGGCAGATGCGCCAGCTAACAGCCATTACAAAGCTTATATTCTCGGCCAGGGGGCGGATGGCACGGCTAAAACGCCTGAATGGGCTTCACGCATCACTGGTATTCCGGCAGAAAAAATCGTGAAACTGGCGCGGGAAATTGGTCAGGCTAAACCGGCCTATATTTCTCAGGGCTGGGGGCCACAACGCCAGGCCAACGGTGAACTGACGTCACGCGCGATCGCCATGCTGCCGATTTTGACCGGTAACGTCGGGATTAACGGCGGTAACAGCGGGGCGCGGGAATCTACGTATACCATCACCATTGAACGTATGCCGGTGCTGGACAATCCGGTTCAGACGCAGATTTCCTGTTTCAGTTGGACAGATGCGATTGCGCGTGGCCCTGAAATGACGGCTAAGGCAGATGGTGTTCGTGGCAAAGACAAGCTGGATGTACCGATTAAGTTCATCTGGAATTATGCCGGTAATACCATCACCAACCAGCATTCCGATATCAATAAAACTCACGATATTCTGCAGGACGACTCGCAGTGCGAGTTGATCGTGGTGCTGGAAAACTTCATGACCTCTTCGGCTAAATACGCCGATATCCTGTTGCCGGATCTTATGACTGTCGAACAGGAAGACATTATTCCTAACGAATACGCCGGCAACATGGGATATCTGATTTTCATCCAACCCGCGACTTCTGCCAAATTCGAGCGCAAAGGCATTTACGAGATGATGAGTGAAGTAGCGCGTCGTCTTGGCCCGGATGTTTACGACAAATTCACCGAAGGCCGTACTCAGCGGGAATGGCTGCAGTATTTGTACGCCAAAATGCTGGCGAAAGACCCGGCGTTACCTGCGTATGAAGAACTGCGCGAGATGGGTATTTATAAGCGTAAAGACCCAGCCGGTCATTTCGTGGCCTACAAAAAATTCCGGCAGGATCCTGTTGCTAACCCGTTGAAAACGCCTTCCGGAAAAATCGAAATTTACTCTTCCGCGCTGGCAGAAATCGCCAGCGAATGGGAACTGCAAAAAGACGAAACCATCAGCCCGTTACCTATTTATGCCGCCACTTTCGAGGGCTGGGATGACCCGAAACGCAGCCAGTTTCCGCTACAAATGTTCGGTTTCCATTACAAGGCGCGTACTCATTCAACGTACGGCAACATCGACGTTTTGCAGGCCGCGTGCCGTCAGGAAGTCTGGATTAACCCGATTGATGCGCAAACCCGTGGCATTCAAAACGGCGACAAAGTGAAAGTCTTCAACGACCGTGGCGAAATCCGTGTGGCCGCAAAAGTCACGCCCCGGATCATGCCCGGCGTTGTTGCTATGGGGCAGGGCGCATGGCATCAGGCCAATATGAGTGGTGATCGTATTGACCATGGTGCGTGCATGAACACGCTGACGACTCAGCGGCCTTCGCCTCTCGCGAAGGGGAATCCTCAACATACCAATCTGATTCAAATAGAAAAAGTCTAAAGAAGCGACGGACAAAGAGCCAGGCTCAGTGACACGGTTGTTAAATTTTCGCTCCTTAAACCGGGGCGTATGTGGAGTATGTAATGTCGGATCAAAACAGAACTAAATCCGGTTCAGGGATCGGGATCAGCCGCCGTGACCTGGTTAAAGGAACTACGCTGGCCGGGATGGCCGCCGCAGTTGGAGGCATTTCGCTGCCGTTCAAATCTGTGCGAGCAGATTCAGACCCGGCGACGGCAAAAATGGGCGATGAGAAAATCGTCTGGAGTGCGTGCACTGTCAACTGTGGCAGCCGTTGTCCGCTCAGAATGCACGTTGTGGACGACGAAATTCGTTACGTCGAAACCGACAATACCGGCGACGATGATTATGAGGCGCTGCATCAGGTGCGGGCCTGTTTGCGCGGGCGTTCAATGCGCCGCCGTGTTTACAATCCCGACCGTCTGAAATATCCGATGAAGCGTGTCGGCAAACGCGGTGAAGGAAAATTTAAGCCAATCAGCTGGGATGAAGCGTTCGACACGCTGGCCGGCAGCCTGAAAGATATTATTCAGCGTTTTGGCAATGAAGCAATTTATCTCAACTACGGCACCGGTACGCTGGGCGGTACCATGACGCGTTCGTGGCCGCCGGGTAAAACCCTGATTGCACGCCTGATGAACTGCTGCGGCGGCTATCTCAATCATTACGGCGATTACAGCTCCGCACAGATTGCCGCCGGTCTGAATTATACCTACGGAGGCTGGGCGGACGGCAACAGCCCTTCAGATATTGAAAATAGTAAGCTGGTGGTTCTGTTCGGGAATAATCCGGGCGAAACCCGCATGAGCGGCGGTGGCGTGACGTATTACCTCGAGCAGGCCCGCCAGAAGTCCAACGCCCGCATGATCATTGTCGATCCACGTTACACCGATACCGGTGCGGGTCGTGAAGATGAATGGGTGCCGATCCGCCCGGGGACCGACGGGGCACTGGCGGCTGCGCTGGCTCACGTGATGATTACCGAAAATCTGGTCGATCAGCCGTTCCTCGACAAATATTGCGTCGGTTACGATGCGAAAACTTTACCGACCGGTGTCCCGCAGAATGCGCATTATAAAGCCTATATTCTCGGCGATGGTCCGGATGGTATTGCGAAAACGCCAGCGTGGGCGGCAAAAATTACCGGCATTTCTGTCGATAAAATCGTGAAGCTGGGGCGTGAAATTGGTCAGGCAAAACCGGCCTTTATTACTCAGGGCTGGGGGCCGCAGCGCCATGCAAACGGTGAAATTGCAACCCGTGCCATTGCGATGCTGGCGATTCTGAGCGGCAACGTTGGCGTTCACGGCGGGAATTCCGGTGCGCGAGAAGGTTCGTACGAAATCCCGTTTGTACGTATGCCGACGTTTGAAAATCCAATTCAGACCAGCATTTCCATGTTCCTCTGGACCGACGCTATCGTCAGGGGGCCGGAAATGACGGCCACCAAAGACGGTGTTCGCGGAAAGACTAAACTGGATGTGCCCATCAAGTTTATCTGGAACTATGCCGGTAACTGTCTGGTCAATCAGCACTCTGATATCAACCGTACGCATGAAATTCTGCAGGACGATACGCAATGCGAAATGATCGTGGTGATTGATAACCACATGACGTCGTCAGCGAAATATGCAGACATTATTTTGCCGGACTGTACGGCCTCAGAGCAGATGGATTTTTGCCTGGATGCTTCCTGCGGCAACATGGACTACATCATTTTTGCTGACCAGGCAATCAAGCCACGTTTTCAGTGCAAAAATATTTATGAAATGACCTCTGAACTGGCGCGTCGTATGGGCGTTGAACAGACGTTTACGGAAGGGCGCACGCAGGAAGAGTGGATGCGTCATCTGTATCAGCAATCCCGAGAAGCACTGCCGGAACTGCCGGATTTCGACACATTTCGTAAACAGGGCATGTTCAAGAAACGCGATCCTGAACAGCATCACGTGGCGTATAAAGCGTTTCGTGAAGATCCTGCCGCCAATCCGCTGGATACCCCTTCCGGCAAAATCGAAATCTACTCGGCTGAGCTGGCAAATATTGCCGCTGAATGGGAACTCGCCAAAGACGATGTGATTGATCCGCTGCCGGTTTATGCCGCCGGTTTCGAGAACTATGACGACCCGCTGGCCAGCAAATATCCCCTGCAACTGACCGGCTTCCATTACAAAGCGCGCACCCATTCAACCTACGGCAACGTCGACGTACTCAAAGCTGCCTGTCGTCAGGAAATGTGGATCAACCCGATGGATGCTTCACAGCGGGGTATCGCGAACGGCGACATGATCCGCATTTACAACGATCGCGGCGAAGTGCGCATTGCCGCCAAAGTGACTCCTCGCATGATGCCGGGTGTTGTCGCGCTCAGTGAAGGTGCCTGGTATTCCCCCGACAGCAAAAAAATCGACCGCGCGGGCAGCATCAACGTACTGACGTCTCAAAGGCCTTCACCGCTGGCGAAAGGTAACCCCTCTCACACCAACCTTGTGCAAGTGGCTAAGGTTTAATGGAGCAAAACATGACAACTCAATATGGATTTTATATTGATTCAAGCCGCTGCACAGGCTGCAAAACCTGCGAACTGGCCTGTAAGGATTTCAAAAATCTGACGCCTGACGTCAGTTTCCGACGGGTATACGAATATGCCGGTGGCGACTGGCAGCAGGACGGCGATGGCTGGCATCAGAACGTCTTCGCCTATTACCTGTCGATTTCCTGTAACCATTGCGCAGATCCGGCCTGTACCAAAGTTTGCCCGAGCGGCGCCATGCATAAACGGGAAGATGGTTTCGTAGTGGTCAACGAAGACGTATGCATCGGTTGCCGTTACTGCCATATGGCGTGTCCGTACGGTGCGCCGCAGTACAACGAAGCCAAAGGTCATATGACGAAATGCGACGGCTGTTATGAGCGGATCGCAGAAGGCAAGAAGCCCATTTGTGTTGAATCCTGCCCGCTACGTGCGCTGGATATGGCACCGATCGAAGAACTGCGTGCGAAATACGGCGAACTGGCTGAAGTCGCGCCTTTACCCGCAGCACATTTTACTCACCCAAATATCGTCATCAAACCCAATGCGAATTGCCGTCCGGTAGGCGATACCACGGGTTATCTGGCTAACCCGAAGGAGGTTTGAGATGGGAAACGGATGGCATGAATGGCCTTTAATGGTCTTTACGGTTCTCGGGCAATGCGTGGTTGGCGCATTTATCGTGCTGGCGATTGCATTGCTGACCCGGCGTAGCGAAGAAGAATATCGCCGGATCCACCTGTCGATGTTTTTTCTCTGGGTGCTGATGGCGGTAGCTTTTATCGCCTCGGTTCTGCACCTGGGCTCACCGCTGCGCGCTTTCAATTCTCTCAATCGTCTGGGCGCTTCACCACTGAGTAATGAAATCGGCAGTGGATCACTTTTCTTTGCCTTAGGCGGGATTTACTGGTTGCTGGCTGTCCTCAACAAAATGCCTAGCGCATTGGGAAAAGTCTGGCTGATCGTGACCATGGTGGCTGGTGTGGGTTTCGTTTATGCCATGTGCCGTGTTTACGAAATCAATACGGTGCCGACCTGGGATAATGCTTACACCGCGTTCCACTTCGGGCTGACGGTGCTGATTGGTGGCCCGGTTCTGGGGTATCTGCTGCTGCGCAGCGCTGATATTAATGGCTGCGCGCTGCGCCTGCTGCCGGTTATCAGTGTCACGGCGCTGGTCGTCAGTATGAGTGTGGTGGTAATGCAAAGTGCCAGCCTTGCCTCGATCAACAGCGCCGTTCAGGCGGCTTCTGCGCTGATCCCGCAATACGGCATGTTGTCAGTTTCACGGCTGGTGCTGATTGCTTTGGGGCTGGGTTGCTGGATTTGCCCGCTGATACTGCGCAAGCGTCCTGCGATCGCTTCAATGGTTTTAGCTTTCGCGCTGGTCTTTGCCGGGGAGCTGATTGGACGTGCAATTTTCTATGGTTTGCATATGACCGTGGGTATGGCCGTCAGCGGCTGATTTCAGTTTATCAGGGACCGCGCCGTCGGTAGTGATGTGCACCCAAAAGAAAGAGTTAACTATGTCAGCAGAATCAATAAGTTTATCCGCGAAGGTACTGGGCGCGATGCTGTTTTATCCCCCGGATTCAGAACAAGTTCAGCCTCTGATTGCCTTGCTCAAAAGCAATGACTGGGTGCCGATGTGGCCCTGCGCAACGCCGGAGGCGAAAGCCTGTGCCGCAGAGTTGTTCGCTGAGGCCAATGTTTCAGCGGAAGAGTTAAATGACGCATGGCAGCGCCTGTTTGTCGGGCCTTATGCCTTACCGGCCCCGCCGTGGGGCTCAGTCTATCTCGATAAAGAATCCGTCATTTTTGGCGATTCCACACTGGCATTACGCCAGTGGATGCGTTTAAACCATATCGAACCGCATCTTAAGCAGGCTGAACCGGAAGATCACATCGGGCTGATGCTGATGTTGTCCGCCTGGCTTGCCGAAAATTCGCCGCAACTGCTGGGTGAATTTCTGACTGTACATTTGATGCCATGGGCAGGGCGTTATTTCGAATTGCTGGGAATGAAAGCTGAACATCCGTGGTATGAGGGCGTGGCCGTTCTGGCGGAATCAACGCTTAGCGGATGGCGAGAGGCACTGGTGCTGGAAGCTATTCCGGCGAAGGAACTGTATTTCTGATGAGTGATCCACGGGATAGCCGTTATTATCACGCCTGGATGAGCAGCCGGGTTGTCAGCCGCCGGGGGTTATTCCGTGGATTATTGTCATCCGCAAAGCCGTCTGCAGAAGAAAATACGGTCGCCGGAGATTTGCGCCAGCAGGCCGTGCCGCGTCCACCGCAGGCGCTGGCAGAACCGCTTTTCCTTAAGCAATGCAACGGGTGCGGGCATTGCGCGGATGCTTGTCCGGTAGGTTTACTCAGTGTTGAGTCCGGTAAGGCCATACTCATTATCGATTACGCGGAATGTGATTTTTGTGGTGCCTGTACTCAGGCCTGTGAACGCGGTGCGCTCGACCTGAGCATTTCGCCGGATACGGGCCTGCGTCCGGTAATTCTGCCGCCCTGTTTAGGTCGTATGGATGATTTATGCAGGATGTGCGAAATTGCGTGTCCGCGCTCGGCAATATTTTTTAATCAACAGAATCAACCTTCCGTAGATAACCAGAAGTGTGACGGCTGCGGTAAATGCAAACTTGTTTGTTATCATGGTGATATTCAATTGTCATTGAAGCGTCATGATTCCTGATCTCTTTGCTTGATTAGCGATTTCAATCATCACCCCGCAGTTTGTGCGCAGGCCTCTTTTTGCCAGATTGACATTTTTTTGGCCGGTGGCATGATGCGCGCAATTTCTCCGATTTTTGGTCGTCAACAACCTATGTCCGCCTATTCCCGTCCCGTCGCTCTACTGTTGAGCGGACTTCTCCTGCTGACGATTTCTATCGCCGCTTTAAACACGCTGGTGCCGTTGTGGCTCAGTCACGAACAACTGCCAACCTGGCAGGTCGGGCTTGTCAGTTCATCGTATTTCACCGGCAATTTGCTGGGTACGCTGATTGCCGGCAGCCTGATCAAACGTATTGGCTTTAACCGCAGCTATTATCTTTCCTGCATCATGTTTGCTGTCGCAACCGCGGGTCTGGCGCTTTCCATGGACTTCTGGAGCTGGATCACCGCACGCTTTGTCGCCGGTGTAGGCTGTGCGCTGATCTGGGTTGTGGTGGAAAGTGCCTTGCTGCGCAGTGGTACAGTGAAGAACCGTGGTCAGCTGCTGGCGGCCTATATGATTATGTATTACATCGGTACAGTGGTCGGGCAACTGCTGGTCGGCACCGTACCAACAGCAATCTTCAGCGTGTTGCCTTGGGTGACCGCGTTGATTGTGATAGCGATGCTGCCACTGCTGTTAACGCATATCGAAAATCAGGACAGCGAACAACCCCGTCACGCGGTGCTGCCGATGTTCCGACGTCGTAACGCACGTCTGGGGATAAATGGCTGTATTATTTCCGGAATTGTCCTTGGGTCACTCTATGGTCTGATGCCGCTTTTCCTGACCCATCAGGGAATGAGTGATGCGAATGTGGGTTACTGGATGGCATTGCTGGTCAGCGCAGGAATTATCGGACAGTGGCCGGTAGGGCGACTGGCCGATCGTTACGGACGTCTGATGGTGCTGCGTATTCAGATTTTCGCCGTGATCCTCGGCAGTATCGCCATGCTGAGCGGTTATGCGATGGCGCCGACGTTGTTCATTCTCGGTTGCGCGGGCTTCACGTTGTATCCGGTTGCCATGTCATGGGCTTGCGAAAAAGTGAATTCTGAAGAGCTGGTCGCGATGAATCAGGCATTACTGATGAGTTACACCATCGGCAGCCTGGCAGGCCCGACAATGACCGCGATACTGATGCAGAGCTATTCTGACCGGTTGTTGTTTGTGATGATTGCTGTGGTTTCACTGGTTTATCTGGTGATGCTGATGCGCAAAGCCGACCATCATCATAATCCCGTGGCAACGGCCTGATTTGAGCTATTCAGTACGAAAGCCTTAAATGCAAAAAGACGCCATGAGGCGTCTTTTTTATGGGCAACAATTTGACAAGAAACAGTCAGTTCATTAATAAATGACTTTGTGTCCGTAGCTGGCAAGAATGTTTTTTACGCGTTCCATAATTTCTTTGGTCGGTGGGTTCACGCCATCCAGACCATATTTCTCACCCATCGCAGTCCATTTGTGTTTGCCCAACTCGTGATATGGCAACAGTTCAATCTTCTCGATGTTCGTCATATCTTTGGTGAACTCACCGAGTTTGTGCGCGGAATCATCATCATCTGACCAGCCCGGCACAACCACATAACGGATCCAGGTACGCTGATTTCGTTTAGCCAGATAGCGGGCAAAATCCAGGGTACGGTGGTTAGAGACGCCGACCAAATTCTGGTGAATATCATCGTTCATCTGTTTCAGATCGAGCATTACCAGATCTGAGACGTCCAGTAATTCGTCGATCACCGGATCATAACGTCGGACAAAGCCGTTTGTGTCCAGGCAGGTGTTAATGCCTTCTTTCTGACATGCGCGGAACCAGTCACGCACGAATTCAGCCTGAAGGATTGCTTCGCCGCCAGAAGCCGTTACGCCGCCGCCAGAAGCATTCATAAAGTGGCGATAAGTCACCACTTCTTTCATTAAGTCATCGACATTGATCTCTTTCCCGCCATGTGTATCCCAGGTATCGCGATTGTGGCAATACATGCAACGCATCAGGCAACCCTGGAAAAATACAATGAAACGGATACCTGGGCCGTCAACGGTGCCACAGGATTCATATGAGTGGATGCGACCTTGAACTGACATTGCGGGTTATTCTCCATATTGACCAATGAATAGCAGTCTACATGTGCGGGTGCTGGTCTGGCAGAGATAAACTGGAAACTACAGGTTTATGATACCAGACAATCAATAAGGTTGATTGTCAGCAATGGCGGTACTGCTTTGCCAGAGGTCCACGGCGTATAGCGCTCTGGCAAAACAGACTGTCGCGAAGACAGTGCGGGTAGTGAGGATGAAACAAAGGCTCCACGTTGTGGAGCCTTTATATATCACGCTAAATCATCAGCAGATTATTACAGGGACTTGGTGAAAGTACGGGTAATAACGTCTTGTTGCTGTTCTTTAGTCAGTGAGTTGAAGCGTACTGCATAACCAGATACACGGATGGTCAGCTGAGGATAGTTTTCAGGATGTTCCATCGCATCTAACAGCATTTCGCGGTTCATGACGTTCACGTTCAGGTGTTGACCACCTTCGATGGACGCTTCGTGGTGGAAGTAACCATCCATCAGGCCCGCGAGGTTCGCTTTACGAACATCATCATCTTTACCCAGCGCATTTGGAACGATAGAGAAGGTATAAGAAATACCATCTTTTGCGTAAGCAAACGGCAGTTTAGCAACAGAAGTCAGAGAGGCAACAGCACCTTTCTGGTCACGACCGTGCATTGGGTTAGCGCCTGGGCCAAATGGAGCACCCGCACGACGACCGTCTGGGGTGTTACCAGTTTTCTTACCATAAACCACGTTAGAGGTGATGGTCAGAACAGACTGAGTTGCTACAGCGCCACGGTAGGTACGCAGTTTCTGAATTTTCTTCATGAAACGTTCTACCAGGTCACAAGCGATGTCATCTACGCGAGAATCGTTGTTACCGAACTGTGGATATTCGCCTTCAATTTTGAAGTCTACAGCCAGGCCGTCTTCGTCACGGATGGTGCTAACTTTTGCATATTTGATAGCAGACAGGGAGTCAGCAGCAACTGACAGACCTGCGATACCACATGCCATTGTGCGATAAACATCACGGTCATGCAGCGCCATCAACGCAGCTTCGTAGCTGTATTTGTCGTGCATGTAGTGAATGATGTTCAGTGCTGTGACGTACTGTTTAGCCAGCCAGTCCATGAAGTGATCCATGCGGTCCATAACTTTGTCATAGTCCAGCACTTCATCCATCATTGGCGCTTCTTTAGGGCCAACCTGGATTTTCATTTTTTCATCAACGCCGCCGTTGATTGCATACAGCATGGTTTTCGCCAGGTTTGCACGAGCACCGAAGAACTGCATTTGTTTACCCACAACCATTGGGCTCACACAACAAGCGATAGCGTAGTCATCGTTGTTGAAATCAGGACGCATCAGGTCATCGTTCTCATACTGTACAGATGAGGTATCGATAGACACTTTCGCTGCGTACTTTTTAAAGTTCATTGGCAGCTTTTCAGACCACAGGATGGTCATGTTCGGCTCTGGTGAAGGCCCCATGGTGTACAGAGTATTCAGGAAGCGGAAGCTGTTTTTGGTTACCAAAGTACGACCATCAACACCCATACCTGCCAGGGATTCAGTCGCCCAGATTGGGTCACCAGAGAACAGTTCATCATACTCAGGCGTACGCAGGAAACGAACCATACGCAGTTTCATAACCAGGTGGTCAATCAGTTCCTGAGCTTGTTCTTCGTTCAGTTTGCCTGCTTTGATATCACGTTCGATGAACACGTCAAGGAAGGTAGATACGCGACCGAAGGACATTGCAGCACCGTTCTGAGATTTCACCGCAGCCAGGTAGCCGAAGTAAGTCCATTGAACCGCTTCTTGTGCGTTGGTAGCAGGACCAGAAATGTCGCAACCGTATTTGGCAGCCATTTCTTTAATCTGACCCAGAGCACGGTGTTGTTCAGAGATTTCTTCACGCAGCTGGATGGTCATTTCCAGATTCACGCCGTTTTCCAGATCATTTTGCAGAGACTGGAATTGTGCGTATTTATCAGCCATCAGGAAATCAATACCATACAGCGCAACGCGACGGTAGTCACCGATGATACGGCCACGGCCATAAGCATCTGGCAGACCGGTCAGAACGCCAGATTTACGGCAGTTCAGGATGTCTTTGGTGTAAACGTCGAAAACACCCTGGTTATGGGTTTTACGGTAGTCGGTGAAAACTTTTTTCAGCGCTGGATCCAGTTCACGGCCATAAACTTTACATGAACCTTCAACCATTTTAATGCCGCCGAATGGGATCAGAGCACGTTTTAATGGCGCGTCAGTTTGCAGACCAACGATAGTTTCCAGAGATTTATTGATGTAGCCAGCGTCATGAGAAGTGATGGTAGCCGCAACGTCAGTATCAAAATCAACAGGAGCCTTAGTGCGGTTCTCCAGTTTGATACCTTCCATTACTTTATCCCACAGGGTGGTTGTCGCTTGAGTCGCGCCAGCCAGGAAGGATTCATCACCTTCATACGGTGTGTAGTTTTTCTGAATGAAGTCGCGGACGTTTACGCCATTCTGCCATTCACCAGCACTAAAACCTTCCCATGCGTTGGTCAATTTTTCATTGAGCTTGGACATTTTGCACCTACCTTCTAATTTGGATTTCTTAAAAATCGCGTGTAAAACTGTCGTAACAAGAGTGCCACGTTGTATCAGTGGTGCTTCTCATCGCGAAGATATATGACCCAATACGTTAACCCTACCAGCAAACCGCCCCCAATGATGTTACCGATGGTCACAGGAATGAGATTGTCGATGATAAAGTTAGTGATGTTCAGTTCTGCGAATTGTGCCGGAGTTGCGCCGACAGCCTGCCAGAATTCTGGTGTCGCAAAGTTCTTCACCACGATGCCTAAAGGGATCATGAACATGTTGGCAATGCTGTGCTCGAAACCGCTGGCGACGAACATGCCGACGGGGAGGATCATTGCGAACATTTTGTCCATCAGACTGCGGCCGGAGTAACTCATCCATACCGCCAGGCAAACCATCAGGTTAGCCAGAATCCCCAGACAAACGGCTTCAATAAACGTGTGATGCATTTTATGGTCAGCAGTTTGCAGAACGTTCAGTCCCCACAAACCATTATCGACCATATACTCACCTGAGAACCAAATCAGTGCGACAAAGAACAGGCATCCGATAAGGTTACCAATATAGACATTGACCCAGTTACGTGCC
Source organism: Rahnella contaminans (assembly GCF_011065485.1). NCBI lineage: Bacteria > Pseudomonadati > Pseudomonadota > Gammaproteobacteria > Enterobacterales > Yersiniaceae > Rahnella > Rahnella contaminans. The sequence goes on along the minus strand of NZ_JAADJS010000001.1, from coordinate 1,394,445 downwards.
AATTGCCCCCAGGTGATACGCCCGCTGGCTTTCGCAATCACGATAAGCACAGTGGAAGTAAACAGGTCAGCGCCGCAGACAACGACCAGCATTAAACCCAGTGAGAAGCAGATGCCCCCAACGAGTTTTGCGAGGCCGTAAGGGACGGTGCCGGTGCCTGTGGTGGCAGTGATATAAAAAGCAAAGGCGATAGAAATAAAGACGCCAGCAGTAATGGCTAAAAAGAATGTTTTTAACGGCTGTTTGGTGGCTTTATAAACGCCGGCATCTTCAGCAACTTTCGCTGTAGCGGCGGGTAATATTAGATCGAAGGGGTTGTCAGCTTTCACATTAACTCTCTTATTCAGGGCTATGCACTGCGCAACGAGATACTAGCAAAGCAGTATAACGTAAAAATTGACGTGGATCATACGAGGCGGTTTTTGGTGCTTTTTGATGTACTACTGAAGGGGTGGTTTTTTGCTTAACTCAATGAAAATAAAAGAATAAAAACATTTTAATTTTTACAAATAAAGTTGATGGACGTTCAAATTATTTTTATTTATACGTAAATTATAATAAGCCATTGTTAATGGCTCTCGTCAATTTTACTTTGTGTTTTTTACAGATGAGCAACTTATTAAAAAGTCCGTGGGGCTTAAGTCAGAAAAATGACAACCGGCCTTTATTTCGCGGCGAATTACACGTCATTTTTTCGGCTGAGTCAAACATTTGGCGGTAAATAACCCCCCCAAAGCCATTACGAAGGGAAATAAAAAACCGGCAGAAAATTCCGCCGGTTCGTAGATTTTTCAAACGTCGGAAGGTCAGGCTTTTGACCAGTAACGGCGTTTTGCTACCTGGAGTTTTTCGTAAGCGCCCAGCAGAGCCTGATGAGCAGGCAATGCTTTGAGGTCGGCATCTACTGCAAACAGACCGTGGAAACGCTCTTCGCCGCTGATGGCTGCTGAAGCATCATCAACCGCTTTCTGACCGTACATTTTCACGAATGCCGTGTAGTACTGAGCCGGATCACGATCTTCTTCCAGGGATAGCTGAAGAAGTGTTTGCAGACAACGGTAATAGTTATTGCGCTCATCGCTGTAAACCGATGCATTGAATTCATGCGCCCATTCAGCCCACGTCAGCGCCTGATCCAAATCGCCGCCTGCCAGTGCCAGCATAGATTTCAGCTCGCCTACGCGCAGGGTGTACCAGCCGTTGTCTTTGCCGCTGGCGATGCCCAGAAGCTCGCGAACGCGGGTAAAGTCATCAAGACCTTCATCATCAAGCTGTGTGATCATTTCCAAATAAGCTTCTTTTGGCAGGTCACTGTCCGGCAATGCCAGCAGTTGATCACGCAGATGCGCGCCCATGCTGTTATTCGCCAGCAGCAAATCTTCAGCCGGATAAATGTCAGACATGCCCGGAACGATAATGCGGCAAGCGTACACGTCAAGATGCTCGTAATCCGCGATATAAACTTCAGCGTCCTCTTTATCAAAGATTGCCATCAGCGTGGCGAACTCTTCTTCTGTCTTGCCGCTGAAGTTCCAGTCTGCAAACGGATAGTCGGCATCCTGTTTAAACATATCCCAGGAAATCAGACCGCTGGAATCGATGAAGTGAGTTTCCAGATTGGCATGTTCAGCCACTTCTTCGTCATCGAAGGTCGGGGCGGTGAAGACGTCCAGATCTTTCAGGCTGCGGCCCTGCAGTAATTCAGTGACCGTACGCTCCAGTGCAACACCGAAGTCCGGGTGTGCGCCGAAGGAAGCGAAACAAGTCCCGTTGGACGGGTTGAACAGCACTACGCAAATGACCGGATAGTCGCCGCCCAAAGAGGCATCGTAAGACAGGATTGGGAAACCTTCTTCTTCGAGTTTGGCGATGGCTTCAACCACACCCGGATAGCGCGCTAGCACGTCAGCAGGGATCTCTGGCAGGCTGATAGATTCCGCGATGATACGGTTTTTGACATAACGCTCGAAGACTTCAGACAGACCCTGAACGCGGGCTTCGTTCGCGGTATTCCCGGCAGACATGCCGTTTGACACATACAGGTTACCGATGATGTTCATCGGAATATATACGGTTTCCAGGTCAGACTGACGGGTGAACGGCAATGCGCAAATCCCGCGATCCGGGTTGCCGGATTGCAGATCAATCAGATCGCTGGCGACCAGTTCTTTATCTGCATCGTAAAATGCGTGCAGACGCTCATCCAGAATACCTTCAGGCAGAAGGTTATCTTCCGGTAGCGGGAACCATTTCTCGTTTGGATAATGCACGAAGTCGCTGTTGGCAATTTCTTTGCCGAGATAGAAATCGGCGAAGAAATAGTTGGTCGACAGACGCTCAAAATACTCACCCAAAGCAGAAGCCAGAGCGGCTTTTTTGCTGGCGCCTTTACCGTTGGTGAAGCACAGCGGGCAGTCGCGGTCGCGAATGTGCACTGACCAGACGTGGGGAACCGGATTCAGCCAGGAAGCTTCTTCGATATTAAAGCCGAGATCGGTGAGTTTTTGTTGGAAGCGGGAAATGGAGTCTTCCAGCGCCGCGTCTTTACCAGGAATAAAAGTTTGCGTCATTGAGTTCACTTTTGAGCGTGCTAAAAACGCGCAATGATACGGGGTTTTGCGTATTAGCTCCATGTATTCGTGTTAAGAATGTAATCGCTGTGTGAAGTCAAAGGGTTGAGTTTGAACGCGCTGTAATAACACCTCCGATTTGCCTGTTCATACACACATTATTCCGCAAAATCAGCGTTAAAAGGAGGAATGAACCTTGTGACGCAGATCTCAACGCGCTTTATCAGGTCATGAGGAATAACCGTTACAGATGGCTTGTTTCGAATGATAAAACCGGTAAATTAATGGTAACTATGTGGCTGTCTCAGAGAAGTGGTGAGGGGAAATGACTCAGGTTTATAATTTTAGTGCAGGTCCGGCAATGATCCCGGCTGAAGTGTTGCGTCGTGCGGAACAGGAACTTTGTAACTGGCACGGACTGGGTACCTCGGTGATGGAAATCAGTCACCGCAGTAAGGAATTTATCCAGGTTGCTGAAGAATCCGAAAAGGATATCCGTGATCTGCTCAATATTCCCCGGAACTATAAAGTACTGTTCTGCCACGGTGGCGCACGTGCGCAATTCGCCGCAGTTCCAATGAACCTGCTGGGCGATAAAGCGTCTGCTGATTATATCGATGGCGGTTACTGGGCTCACAGCGCCGTTAAAGAAGCACAAAAATATTGCTCACCGAATGTCATTGATGTCACCACCACGATTGACGGCAAACGTGGCATCCTTCCAATGAACGAGTGGAAGCTGAGTGCGGATTCTGCTTACGTTCATTACTGCCCGAACGAAACCATTGACGGTATTGCTATCGATGAAATGCCTGATTTCGGGAATAAAATCGTTGTGGCCGACTACTCATCCTGTATCCTTTCGCGCCCGATTGATGTCAGCCGCTTTGGCGTAATTTATGCCGGCGCGCAGAAAAATATCGGTCCGGCTGGCCTGACGCTGGTTATTGTACGCGAAGATTTATTAGGTAAAGCACGCACTGAGCTGCCATCTATCCTTGATTACACCGTACTGGCCGAGAACGATTCCATGTTCAATACCCCGCCAACGTTCGCCTGGTACCTGTCAGGTATGGTCTTCAAATGGCTGAAAGAACAGGGCGGTCTGCGTGAAATGGAAAAACGCAATCAGGCCAAAGCTGAACTACTGTACGGTTCCATCGATCGCACAGGTTTCTATCGTAACCCGGTTGCCGCAGCGAACCGTTCGTGGATGAACGTTCCGTTCCAGATGGCCGACGCTTCACTGGATAAACTGTTCCTGGATCAGGCGCAGGACGCCGGTCTGCATGCGCTGAAAGGCCACCGTGTAGCCGGTGGGATGCGCGCATCCATTTATAATGCAATGCCGATTGAAGGTGTCAAAGCGTTGACCGACTTTATGGCGGAATTTGAAAAACGCCATGGTTAAGCGCGCTGGCTTTCGGGCCAGTACAATGCTTTTGTTAGAAGCCTTAAAAATGACCCCGGCTCGCTGTCCGGGGTCATTTTATGAAATGAAGAATTGGAGAAAGAGTGGAATCCCTGACATTACAACCTGTTGCGCTGGTTAACGGCAGCATCAATTTACCCGGCTCAAAAAGCGTTTCTAACCGTGCGCTTTTACTGGCTGCTTTTGCACAGGGCACTACCCGCCTGACTAACCTGCTCGATAGCGATGACGTGCGTCATATGTTGAATGCACTGACACAACTGGGCGTTACGCACCGTTTATCAGCAGATCGTACCGAATGTGAGATTGATGGTCTGGGCAACGCTTTTTCTGATGCTAAAGGTCTGGAACTGTTTCTGGGGAATGCGGGCACGGCGATGCGTCCGCTGGCGGCTGCATTATGCCTGGGTGAGCAGGATGTCGTGCTGACTGGCGAACCGCGTATGAAAGAGCGTCCGATCGGCCACCTGGTGGATGCACTTCGCCAGGGCGGCGCACAGATTGATTATCTGGAGCAGGAAAATTATCCTCCGCTGCGTCTTCGCGGTGGTTTTAGTGGCGGTGACGTCAGCGTGGATGGCAGCGTTTCCAGCCAGTTTCTGACGGCGCTGTTAATGACAGCTCCGCTGGCAGACAACGACACGACGATTCAGATTAAAGGCGATCTGGTTTCCAAACCTTATATCGACATCACCCTGAACCTGATGAAAACTTTTGGTATTGAAGTTGAAAATAACCAATATCAACAGTTCCATATCAAAGGGAAACAGCAATACGTTTCACCGGGCGCTTATCTGGTGGAAGGTGATGCGTCATCTGCTTCCTATTTCCTCGCGGCAGCAGCCATCAAAGGCGGCACTGTGCGTGTGACCGGCATCGGTAAAAACAGCATGCAGGGCGATATTCGTTTTGCTGATGTGCTGGAAAAAATGGGTGCAACTATTCACTGGGCTGATGACTATATTGAATGCACACGTGGCGAGCTGAAAGGCATAGACATGGACATGAACCATATCCCTGATGCGGCGATGACAATCGCTACCACTGCATTATTTGCCGAAGGTCCGACGACGCTGCGTAATATTTATAACTGGCGTGTCAAAGAAACCGATCGTCTGGCGGCGATGGCGACAGAATTGCGTAAAGTGGGCGCAACGGTGGAAGAGGGTGAAGATTATATTCGCGTTGAACCGCCGAAGGCCCTGAAATTTGCTGAGATCGGAACCTATAATGATCACCGCATGGCGATGTGTTTCTCCCTGGTGGCGTTATCGGACACCCCGGTCACTATCCTTGACCCGAAATGCACGGCGAAAACCTTCCCGGACTATTTTGATCAACTGGCTGCGATCAGCACTCTGGCTTAAACTCTTCCGGTATGTGTGAAGACGGCGGACATCTTTGATGTCCGCTTTTTGCTTTAAAGGTGTCAGAAACGTCCGCTTTTTAGGCAACTGAAAAATGCGGGGTAACAGTTGCCACAAAGGCAGCGTATAATGCCGCTCCTGAATTAGTCGTCTTAGGCTAATGAAGCGGGTATTCCCCACCGAAAGGAGACAAAAATGACGGCTTTAGCCCCGGTAATCACCGTTGATGGGCCAAGTGGTGCAGGTAAAGGTACTTTGTGTAAAGCTTTGGCCGAAGCCTTTAACTGGCACTTACTGGATTCCGGTGCCATTTACCGCGTTTTAGCGCTGGCGGCTTTACATCACCAGGTTGATATTGTCTCAGAAGAGGCGTTAGTTCCGCTGGCCGCACATCTCGACGTTCGTTTTGTCGCTCAGGATGGGCAGTTACAAGTGATTTTAGAAGGTGAGGATGTCACCAACGAAATCCGCACCGAGACGGTCGGGAATACGGCCTCACAGGCTGCGGCTTTCCCCCGTGTTCGTGAAGCATTGTTGCGTCGTCAGCGTGCGTTCCGTGAAACGCCGGGCCTGATTGCTGACGGTCGTGATATGGGCACCGTGGTTTTCCCTGACGCGCCTGTGAAGATCTTCCTGGACGCGAGTTCAGAGGAACGTGCAAACAGAAGAATGCTACAGTTGCAGGAAAAAGGCTTTAGTGTTAACTTTGAACGGCTTTTAGCCGAGATCAAAGAACGCGATGATCGTGATCGTAACAGATCTATTGCGCCTTTAGTGGCTGCTCCTGATGCGTTATTGCTGGATTCAACCAGTATGTCCATCGACGAAGTCATCGAAAAAGCGCTGGCTTATGCCACAGAAATTCTAGGATTGCCGCAAAAACAAACCCGGTAATCGAGCCATAATCTGGTGCTGAAGAACATTCAGTGCCAGTTTTGGCTATAGTTTTTTTTAACCTCGCCGCAAGGATCTGTAGCGGGGCATTTGAAACAACCCCATCCAGCAGGAAGCCAGATGGACGTTAAACTTAAGAACCTAAAGATTATCAACATGACTGAATCTTTTGCTCAACTCTTTGAAGAATCCTTAAAAACAATCGAAACCCGTCCTGGTTCCATCGTTCGTGGTGTTGTTGTGTCTATCGACAAAGATATCGTACTGGTTGACGCCGGTCTGAAATCCGAGTCTGCAATCCCGGCAGAACAATTCAAAAACGCACAGGGCGAACTGGAAATCCAGGTTGGCGACGAAGTTGATGTTGCGCTGGACGCTGTTGAAGACGGCTTCGGTGAAACTCTGCTGTCCCGTGAAAAAGCTAAGCGTCATGAAGCTTGGATCACGCTGGAAAAAGCTTACGAAGAATCTGCAACTGTTACCGGTGTTATCAACGGTAAAGTTAAAGGCGGTTTCACTGTTGAGCTGAACGGTATCCGTGCGTTCCTGCCAGGTTCACTGGTAGACGTTCGTCCTGTTCGCGACACGCTGCATCTCGAAGGCAAAGATCTTGAGTTCAAAGTCATCAAACTGGACCAGAAACGCAACAACGTTGTTGTTTCCCGTCGTGCAGTAATTGAGTCTGAGAACAGCGCAGAGCGCGATCAACTGCTGGAAAACCTGCAGGAAGGCATGGAAGTTAAAGGTATCGTTAAGAACCTCACTGACTACGGTGCATTCGTTGATCTGGGCGGCGTTGACGGCCTGCTGCACATCACTGACATGGCTTGGAAACGCGTTAAGCACCCAAGCGAAATCGTTAATGTCGGCGATGAAATCACTGTTAAAGTCCTTAAATTCGACCGCGAGCGTACCCGTGTGTCACTGGGTCTGAAACAACTGGGCGAAGATCCTTGGGTCGCTATCGCTAAACGTTACCCAGAAGGTACTAAACTGACGGGTCGCGTTACTAACCTGACTGATTACGGCTGCTTCGTAGAAATCGAAGAAGGCGTTGAAGGTCTGGTTCACGTTTCTGAAATGGACTGGACTAACAAAAACATCCACCCATCTAAAGTTGTTAACGTGGGCGATGTTGTTGAAGTTATGGTTCTGGATATCGACGAAGAACGTCGTCGTATCTCCCTGGGCCTGAAACAATGCAAAAACAACCCATGGCAGCAATTCGCAGAAACCCACAACAAGAACGACCGTGTTGAAGGTAAAATCAAGTCAATCACTGACTTCGGTATCTTCATTGGTCTGGACGGCGGCATCGACGGCCTGGTTCACCTGTCTGACATCTCCTGGAACGTTGCAGGCGAAGAAGCAGTACGTGAATACAAGAAAGGCGACGAAATCGCAGCTGTGGTCCTGCAAGTTGACGCAGAACGTGAGCGTATCTCCCTGGGCGTGAAACAACTGGCTGAAGATCCATTCAATAACTACCTGTCTGTTAACAAGAAAGGTACTATTGTTACTGGTAAAGTCACAGCAGTTGACGCTAAAGGTGCTACAGTTGAATTAGCTGGTGGCGTAGAAGGTTACCTGCGCGCTTCAGAAGCTTCTCGCGACCGTATTGAAGATGCAACTCTGGTTCTGAGCGTTGGTGATGAAGTTGAAGCTAAATTCACCGGTGTTGACCGTAAGAACCGTGTAGTAAGCCTGTCCGTCCGTGCTAAGGACGAAGCAGACGAGAAAGATGCAATCGCTGTTGTTAACAACAAACCAGCAGAAGAAAGCAACTTCTCTAACGCTATGGCTGAAGCATTCAAAGCGGCAAAAGGCGAGTAATGACGGGGGGCGACTCTGTCGCCCCGAAACGGTAGTTTAGCTGCAAAGCTTGGAGGTACTATGACCAAGTCTGAACTTATTGAAAGACTTGCTGGCCAGCACTCTCATATCCCGGCGAAAGCTGTTGAGGATGCAGTGAAAGAGATGCTTGAGCATATGGCTGCAACCTTGGCTGATGGTGAACGCATCGAAATCCGTGGGTTTGGCAGTTTTTCTCTTCACTACCGTGCTCCGCGTGTGGGACGTAACCCTAAAACGGGCGATAAAGTTGAGCTGGACGGTAAGTACGTTCCTCACTTTAAGCCAGGTAAAGAGTTGCGTGATCGCGCGAACATTTATGGCTAAGGTTTATTCCTGAAACATAAATGACTGCCTATAGCGAATGCAAAACGGTGCCTTTAAGGTGCCGTTTTTTTTGTCATTTTCGACCTGAAGACTGTTTCCGTTTTCTCTATTCTGCTTATTATTTGCGTAATGCCTCGCATCGATTCCTTCTGATACTTGTCCCTTTTTCGCTCAAAAACCATACTCCAGTCCTGACGTTGACCTGAATTACAGGCCGTTTAACGCTGAGGGTAAAAACATCAAAATCTCAATGGATGAGGTCGCAATTGCCATTATCACCGGCATGGTGCCGCTGATTTTTCTCGCCACAATTCCCACGACAGTTCAGCTTGTTGCCTTATTTCTGATGACTTGTCTGCTGTTCGTTCCTGAACGAAAACTATTCAGACTGATTGCCATCACATTACTGAGCTTCTGTTGGGCTGCTTATCAGGGGCAAATCCAGCTGCAACAGATTTCATCCCTTCAGGGCGTTAAACGTGAAGTGATTGCCGAGGTGAAAACGGTGAGTTTGGGAACGGAAGGGTCTTCCCGCTTCTTCAGGATAGAAAGAGAGGAGGGTAAACGCGTTTTTCCTCCCGTGTTATTCCGGGCTAAATGGGAAGGGGATACTACGCCTCTGTTGGCAGGGCAACGATGGAAAATACTTGTCAGCCTGCGTCCGGCACATAGCCTGCTCAATGAAGGTGGCTTTGATGCACAGCGCTGGGCGTTGTCGCAGCATGCGCCACTGACCGGCACAATCTACAGCGGGGAGCCTCTGGACACTGAGGCGGACTGGCGTCAGCAATTTATCCAACGCGTCATGCAGAAGATGCCAGAACTTATGAATGCGCCAGTGCTTATTGCATTGGCATTTGGGGAGAAAGGGTTGATTCAAAAACCAGAAATGTTGGTTTTACAGCGTACCGGGATTGCGCATCTGGTCGCCATTTCCGGTCTGCACATTGGGATTGCCGCATTGTTTGGTGGGTGTTTGGCGCGGATGTGTCAGTGGTTTATGCCTGTCAGATTAATCGATTATCGCTTTCCGCTGGTAGTCAGTGAGATTTTCCTGCTGGTTTACACGTGGCTTGCCGGTTGTAATGCGCCTGCTATGCGGACAGCGATGGCATTCTCATTATGGATCCTGCTGCGTTACTTTCGGGTTCGTTGTCATCCCTGGCAGGTCTGGTTATGGGGCGTAGCGCTTTTGCTAATAACTGATCCGATGAATTTATTGTCAGATAGTTTTTGGTTGTCGTGTTTTGCCGTCGCTTCTCTGGTTTTCTGGTTTCAATGGGTGCCTTTACCGGCGAAGTTTCAGCGGCACTGGTACTGGTGTGTCATTCGTTGGGGACATTTGCAGGCCGGAGTGACCCTGCTTTTATTGCCCCTGCAAACTGGCATTTTCCATGGGATCAATGTTGCCTCATTTCTGGCAAATATGTGGGCTGTACCAGTTGTATCACTACTCACAGTTCCCTGTGTTCTGGTCGTCCTTTTTCTGAACATCTTCCCGGCCGGGTTGCTGACGGGGATCCAAACCTTACTCTGGCAGGGTGCTGATTACACACTGAATCTGGCAATGTGGGGCGTAAGACCATTCATCGGTAGTTGGTTTGCGCTGGGAGAAAACTTTCTGTTTGTCAGTTTGTTGGGATGGGTTGCTATAATTTTTTGCCGTATTGGGCACGTGAAACAATGGGTTTCAATACTGGTGTCGTTTTGCGCGGTATCCGTAGTCTGGTACGGACGGATCCCTGCTGAACGCTGGCGTGTTGATATGCTGGACGTCGGGCATGGTTTGTCGGTACTCATCAGCCGGAATGGGAAAGGTATTCTCTATGATACGGGGAATAAGTGGGAAGGTGGGTCAGCGGCTGAACAGAATATTTTACCGTTTTTGAATTGGCATAATATCGAGTTAGAACAGATAATTATCAGTCACAACGATATGGATCATCGTGGTGGCCTGCCATTTTTGCAATCGCGATATCCTCAGGCAAGTTTGCGGGAGAGTTCCATGTCAGAGGGGCATCTGGCGTGTGTGGCCGGAGAACACTGGCAATGGCAGGGGCTGAATTTTAACGTTTTATGGCCGGAGGCAAAAGTTGCTGATGCGCGAAATGATGACAGTTGCGTCATCCGCATTGATGATGGTTCATTCAGCCTTTTGCTGACAGGGGATATTGAAGCCGGTTCAGAAAGGGCCTTGATCAGGAAATCGAAGCAGAAATTGCACTCTACAGTGCTTCAGGTTCCTCATCACGGGAGTAATACGTCGTCTTCACCGCCTTTTTTGCGGGCTGTTTCGCCGGAATCGGCGCTGACATCGGCAGCACGTTTCAACAAATGGCATCTTCCCGCGCATAAAGTTGTTAGCAGATACAACAAAGCCCGCTATGACTGGCACTCCACTTCGGATTCCGGTCAACTAAGCCTGTTCATTTATGGTGATTATTGGGCAATTAAAGGCTTACGGGAGCAATTAAACCCACGTTGGTACCACCGCCGGTTTGGAGTATCAGTAGATAATGAGTAGAATAGGCCGCTATTTCTTTCGATGCTGGTTGATATTGCATGATGAACGATAAAGATCTCTCCACGTGGCAGACATTCCGTCGCCTATGGCCGATGATCACACCTTTTAAAGCCGGGCTGGTTGCTGCGGCTATTGCGCTGGTCGCCAACGCCGCCAGTGATACCTTCATGCTGTCTTTGCTGAAACCGCTTTTAGATGACGGATTCGGAAAAGCAGACCGCTCAATTTTACTCTGGATGCCACTTGTCGTAATTGGTCTGATGATTGTTCGTGGCGTGAGCGGGTACATTTCGAGCTACTGCATCTCCTGGGTATCGGGCAAAGTGGTTATGCATATGCGCCGCCGCCTGTTTGGTCACATGATGAGAATGCCGGTCGCATTCTTTGACCAGCAATCCACCGGTACCTTGCTTTCCCGTATTACCTATGACTCTGAGCAGGTGGCTTCATCGTCTTCCAGCGCTCTTGTCACCGTCGTGCGTGAAGGGGCTTCAATCATTGGCCTGTTTATCATGATGTTTTACTACAGCTGGCAGCTTTCAGTGATCTTGCTGGTCATAGCACCGATCGTTTCGGTTGTTATCCGCGTGGTGTCTAAACGTTTCCGTAACATCAGTAAATCGATGCAAAACACGATGGGACAAGTGACGACCAGCGCAGAGCAGATGCTGAAAGGGCACAAAGAAGTTCTGATCTTTGGTGGCCAGAAAGTTGAAACTGAGCGTTTTGATAAAGTCAGTAACCGTATGCGTCAGCAAGGTATGCGTATGGTTTCTGCTTCATCGATTTCTGACCCGATTATTCAGCTGATCGCCTCTCTGGCACTGGCTTTCGTGCTGTATGCGGCAAGCTTCCCGTCTGTGATGGAAACACTCAGTGCCGGTACGATCACCGTGGTCTTCTCCTCGATGATTGCGCTGATGCGCCCGCTGAAGTCCCTGACGAACGTCAACTCCCAATTCCAGCGCGGTATGGCAGCTTGCCAGACGCTGTTCTCTATTCTGGACATGGAGCAGGAAAAAGACGAAGGCAAGCTGGAAGTTAAACGCGTTAAAGGGGAAGTTGAATTCAAGAATGTCACCTTCACCTATCCTGGTCGCGATGCTCCTGCGCTGCGCGATATTTCTTTCGCTCTTCCGGAAGGGAAAACTGTTGCGCTGGTGGGGCGTTCCGGGTCCGGTAAATCGACTATTGCCAACCTGCTGACACGTTTCTATGACATCCAGGAAGGTAAAATCCTGATGGACGGTCATGACCTGCGTGAATATACCTTGTCATCACTGCGCGATCAGGTTGCACTTGTATCGCAGAACGTTCATTTATTCAACGATACGATTGCCAACAACATTGCGTATGCCCGTACTGATCTTTATTCCCGTGAAGAAATCGAAAAAGCCGCAACAATGGCTTATGCGATGGATTTCATCGGTAAGATGGATAAAGGTCTGGACACGGTTATTGGCGAGAATGGTGTCCTGCTTTCTGGTGGCCAACGCCAGCGCATCGCGATTGCGCGTGCGTTGCTGCGCGACTCGCCGATTCTGATCCTTGATGAAGCGACTTCTGCGCTGGATACCGAGTCAGAACGTGCAATTCAGGCCGCACTGGATGAACTGCAAAAAAACCGTACCTCTTTGGTGATTGCGCACCGCCTATCGACCATCGAAAAAGCCGATGAGATTCTGGTGATTGAAGATGGTTGTATTGTGGAACGTGGCTCACACACCGCATTGCTGGAAGAACGCGGTGTTTATTCGCAGCTCTACCGGATGCAGTTTGGCCAATGATTGAGCGTATCTGGTCAGGTAAATCACCGCTCTATCTGTTGCTGTTGCCTTTGTCCTGGCTGTACGGGTTAATCTCGAATTTAATCCGTTACAGCTATAAATCAGGGCTTAAAAAAAGCTGGCGGGCGCCTGTGCCCGTCGTGGTAGTGGGGAACCTCACTGCCGGGGGCAATGGTAAAACGCCGGTGGTTATCTGGCTGGTTGAAACGCTACAGCAGCATGGATTCCGCGTGGGCGTAGTTTCACGCGGTTACGGCGGTAAGGCTGAAAGCTATCCGCTGGTATTAGCAGCAGATACAAAGGCTGCTCAGGCGGGTGATGAGCCCGTATTGATCTTCCAGAGAACCGGAGCGCCTGTTGCGGTGTCCCCGGTTCGTTCTGATGCCGTTAAAGCACTGCTGGCCGCGCATGAGCTGGACGTCATTATCACGGATGATGGCCTTCAACATTACGCGCTTCAGCGTGATGTTGAAGTTGTGGTGGTTGACGGCGTCCGGCGCTTTGGCAACGGCCACTGGTTGCCTGCCGGACCGATGCGCGAACGTCAGGCGCGTCTGCGTTCTGTTGATGCGGTGATTACCAACGGTGGCACCGCGCTTGCCGGTGAGCTGTCTATGGTTTTACAGCCGGGCAAAGCCGTGAATCTGGTGACGGGTGAACTGCGCGATGCATCGATGCTGAAGAATGTGGTGGCGATGGCCGGTATTGGTCATCCACCACGCTTTTTTGCGACACTCAAACAGCTGGGGGTAGATTTGCAAAAGGAAATCGCTTTCGCCGATCATCAGGCGTACTCCCCTGAACAGATTTCCGCTACGGTACAACCCGGTCAGCAGCTTCTGATGACGGAAAAAGATGCCGTAAAATGCCGCTCTTTTGCTCAGCCGGACTGGTGGTATTTGCCCGTCGAAGCAAAAATTCAGGGTTTACAGGCAGAGAAATTATTGCAAAAAATAGCTGATCTTATTTTGAAAACCCATCTTTAAGCGGGTTGTATCTTCGAAATCCACTTCAGATATTCGAAATTTACGTAAATTTATAATTTCAATGCGACTGATTTTAATGACTTATTTGCGTAAATATTAATGACCCTTAAAATTATTGCGTATCGTGACTTGCTATTGTTTGCAGGTTATGAGTAAATGCGTACAGCCTGTGTTACAGCGCTATTTATGTATGAGTGTAGAGTAAAGCAGTTCCTCCCAGACGTTATCTCTTTCCCGATGATTCCGCTTCCAAGACGAACCTTCTAAGTCCCTCCCATAAGTAATTGTCTGAACTATTGGCCAACATTGCCGAATGGCAGGATCTTATTGAGTAAAAGTTAAAGGGTTTTAAATATGTCTAAGAAAATGGGTCAGGTTAAGTGGTTCAATGAAAGCAAAGGTTTTGGTTTTATTGAGCAAGCTGATGGCGGTAAAGATGTCTTTGTACATTTCTCCGCAATCGCAACGGATGGTTTCAAAACTCTGGCTGAAGGCCAGCGTGTAGAATACACCATTCAGGACAGCCCGCGTGGTCCGGCTGCTGCTAACGTTATCGCTCTGTAATCAGAGAATAATGTGATGATATGAAACAACTCGAATTGTCTTTCATATCAGCAGAGTAAAACCCGCCCAACGGCGGGTTTTTAGTGCCCGAAAAGAAATGAGCTTTAAAGAAGTTCGCAGTAAAAATAATCGTTAAACAAATTCGCTCATTAGAGGTTTTTTATAAAAAAATAACTTAGATATGGGCAAACGCATCCGAACAATAATAAAAAAGTGTGTTCATGGATGCCCAAAGAAAGGATAGAAATTATGATGTTAAAAATGGGTTTAGTTAAATGGTACAACCAGGCTAAAGGCTACGGTTTTATTTGCCCTCTGGATGGTTCTTCTGAGATTTATGTTCAGCGTACCTCCATTGCCAATACCGGTAATAAATCACTGAGTGCCGGTCAGCGTGTAGAGTTCACCACTTACCGCAGCGTAGCACATGGCCCTTCAGCGGCTGATGTTATTGCGTTCTAAGTCTGGTTTTTGTAATGCGCCGTTGAGCTGAATTTTACGCTCCGGCAAAAATATGTTATCGGTATCCACAGTTTATCGCTGCCACGGATACCGATATGTCTCACCCGGTTATATCTCTCAGTTCGGCCCGCACCCTGCATTTATCTGCACAAAATCTTCTTAAACCTCTGACCCGAAAACCGTCTGCCGGTGATGTTGTCGATTCCATTCAGAATATGGGATTGCTGCAAATCGATACGATCAGCGTGGTTGCCAGAAGCCCTTACCTCGTATTGTTTAGCCGCCTCGGAAATTATTCCCCACAATGGCTGGAAGATGCGTTATCTGAGGGGAAAATTTTTGAATACTGGGCGCACGAAGCCTGTTTTATCCCTCGCGAGGATTACGGGTTATTGCGGCACAAGATGCTGAACCCGCAGGGCATGGGATGGAAATTTTCTCAAGACTGGTTTGATGAACATCAGGCTGATATTCAAGCTCTTCTGAGCCATATTGCAGAAAAAGGTCCGGTGCGTTCTGCGGATTTCAGTGCGGAGAAAAAATCAAACAGCGGCTGGTGGGACTGGAAACCGCATAAAAAACATCTGGAAACGCTGTTTACTTCCGGAAAGCTGATGGTGTCCGAGCGACGTAATTTTCACCGCGTGTACGATCTTGCAGAGCGCGTCATGCCCGGCTGGGATGATGCGGCGCAGGCACTTAGCCAGGAAGCGGCGGAATATCAAATGATGTGTCGTTCGGCGCAGTATCTGGGGATATTCAAAGCGGAATGGCTGGCAGATTATTATCGCCTTAAACGTGTTGATACCCGGAAAGTGATTGAAACACTCCTGGAAAATGGAGAAGTCACGCCTGTTGAAGTCAGCGGGCTGGAGGGAAAATATTATGTCCACCAGCAACAATTTCCTCTGTTGCAAAAAGCGCGTGAGTCACGAATCAGCTCAACGGTGACGACACTGCTTTCACCGTTCGATCCGGTTGTGTGGGATCGCAAGCGCGCCTCGACTCTTTTTAATTTTGATTACCGGATTGAATGCTATACGCCGGAGGCAAAGCGTCAGTACGGGTATTTCACGTTACCGATCCTTCAGCGCGGCGAGTTAGTCGGGCGCATAGATGCCAAAATGCACCGCAAGGAAAAGGTTCTGGAGGTGAAAAGTCTTCACCTCGAGCCTGAAGTCACGATGACATCCCGGCGTGCGCAGGACATTCACGGCGCGATTACGCGCTTTGCTGCATGGCAGGGAGCAGAAGACGTATTGTTTTCGAAAGGGCCGGAAGCGTTAACAGTGTTATGGAATACGGGTTGGCGGGTCTGATCCAGAAAGTAAAACGGCTGCATCAGGCAGCCGTTTATTCACGATGATTGCAGGTGTTACTCAGCATTAGTTGCTGAAGTTAGCGAACATTGCGATGATTTTGTTAATGGTTTTCATTTTGTGCTCATATCTGAAGTTTATAGTGTGATGTGCATCACAAAAAAATTGTACTCCCACGTAATCTGCAACGCAATCCTTCATGAGTGATATTTTTTAATCACATTAATTTAACTTTCTGGAGGCGTAACAGAAGGTGACGTGAGGATTAACGGAGAGGGGGCGTTATGCTATTCTCTGGAGCCGTTGTATTGTGTTTTCCAATGCATTTTTGCGTGACACCCTGCTGAAAAGCGGTGTATTCGCCTCCGGGAGGAATTAATGGACCATCGTTTACTTGAAATCGTTGCGTGCCCTGTGTGTAACGGGAAACTGTACTTCAATAAGGAAGCACAGGAATTAGTGTGTAAAGCCGACAGTCTGGCTTATCCGGTTCGGGACGGCATCCCAGTATTATTAGAAAACGAAGCCCGCCCGCTTTCTGTTGATGAGACACATCCATGAGTTTTATTGCAATTATCCCGGCCCGTTTTGGGTCCAGCCGCCTGCCCGGTAAGCCTTTGGCCGATATTAACGGTAAACCGATGGTTGTGCACGTCATGGAACGTGCGCTGGAATCCGGTGCGAAACGCGTGATTGTAGCGACCGACCATCCGGAAGTTGTGGCCGCAGTGAAAGCTGCAGGTGGTGAAGTCTGCCTGACCAGCCCTGATCATCAGTCTGGTACCGAACGTCTGGCAGAAGTTATCCAAATTTGTCAGTTTGCAGATGATGAAATCATCGTTAATGTGCAGGGTGATGAGCCGCTGATCCCGCCGGTGATTGTCCGTCAGGTCGCTGAAAATCTGGCTAACAGCGTTGCGGGTATGGCAACGCTGGCAGTACCGATTGAATCTGCCGAAGAAGCCTTCAACCCGAATGCAGTAAAAGTGGTTCGCGATGCTAACGGTTACGCCATGTATTTCTCCCGCGCGGCCATCCCGTGGGAACGTGAGCGTTTCGCTGTTTCTAAAGACACGATTGGCGACGTCTTCCTGCGCCATATCGGTATTTACGCCTATCGCGCCGGTTTTATCCGTCAGTACGTTCAGTGGGAACCGAGCAAACTGGAGCACATTGAGTTGCTCGAACAACTCCGGGTGCTGTGGTATGGTGAAAAAATCCACGTTGATGTCGCGAAAGCCATTCCTTCAGTAGGGGTTGATACTCCGGAAGATCTGGAACGCGTACGTAAGATCCTGGGCCACTCGCATTCCTGAGCCACGGTTAGCGGACGGAATGCGTCACATTCCGTCCATTTTTATCTGACGTTCCTTCCAGTTTCCGAGTTATCCTCTCTCTCCTGAAGCAATTATCCGGTTTTTGTTTGATCTGAAACGGGGTATTCATCTGTCGAAGCTTTCATCATAAACGTTAATCTTTTCGTCACTGCGAATACGTTATGGAACAGCTAAAAGCCGAGTTAAGTATTGTTTTGGGCGAGTGTTTATCCCGCCTTGAATGCGTCAGTGAACAACCTTATGCCCATCTTTTTTCTCTTTATGATGAGCAGGGCTATGCAATGCCGCTGATGGCGAAAAGTTTTGTCTGCGAAGGCATCGCGGGGCAGGAAGCCTACAAACTCTCGATGCTGGCCAGAGAAGGCGTAGTGCGCGTGCCGACGGTTTACGGCATGGTCACGACGCATCAAAAACCCTATCGGGAAATTTTGCTGATTGAACGTCTGCGCGGCGTCTCAGCAGAAGCACCCACCCGCACGCCGGAACGCTGGAAAATATTGCAGGAGCAAATCGTTGAGGCGATGCTGGCCTGGCACCGTATTGACAGCCACGGTTGCGTCGGTTCAGTCGACAGCACCCAGGAAAACCGCTGGGAAAACTGGTATCCGCAACGTGTTGAAGTGCTGTGGTCAACCTTATCAAATTTACAGGCGCCGGAACTCACGCCGGAAGATCGCACGGTGCTTTTCCGTTCCCGATCCAGCATTGCGACCTTGTTCAGGGAATTCGATGACACGCCGGTTCTGGTTCACGGCAATCTTTCCCTGCGCAGTATGCTGAAAGACCCGCGCAGCGATCAGCTTCTGGCGATGATTAATCCGGGTACCGTTTTATGGGCGCCGCGTGAATTTGATTTGTTCCGTCTTTGGGAAAAGGGCATGAGCGAGCAACTGCTGTTCAGCTATTTGCAAAAAGCGCCCGTCTCAGACACCTTCCTTGAGCGCCGTTGGTTCTATTTACTGTGGGAATCTGTCGCGCACCTTATCCATACCGGTAAGCTCGATCGCCGCCAGTTTGACTATGCGCGACAGCAACTGTTGCCGTGGCTTAACTGACGGGCTTCGTTTCGGATGACGGCAGCGTCATCCATTGCCAGATACTCCCCAGCGTTTCGTACCACGCCCGTTCACTGTGAGATAAGAAAAGTGCCTGCGGAAGGGCTCTTTCCCACGGGTTAAGCGGGGAATCAATTGCCAGCTGATTCGCCGGAGCCGGGATTGGGCTCAGTCCTGCCTGCCTGAAGAAAACCAGTGCGCGGGGCAGATGATTGGCGGAGGTTACCAGCACGAAAGGCTGATCACCGGCCAGAATTTTTACCTGCTGCGCTTCCTGATGCGTATCCCGTGGCTTATCGAGCAAAATGATATCACTCTCCGGCACACCTAAACTCTCCGCCACTTTCCCTGCAACGGCCGCACTGCTCACCGGATTTGTCATGGCCTGCGCGCCGGTAAACACGATTTTCGATCCCGGATTTGCACGATAAATTCGGATCCCCTCTGCGACGCGGGGCAGGCTGTTGCTGATCAGGTTGGAGCTGGGTGCCCAGTCCGGGTTATAGGTATAGCCGCCACCGAGAACGACAACGTATTTTACCGGCGGATGCGCCTGAGGCTGATACGTCGGATAGCCAGATTCCACCGGGCGAAGTAAATTGTCAGCCACTGGCTGGAGGCTCAGCAGGAGCAACAGCAGCCAACTCAGTGAAAAAAACACTTTTCCGGTTTTTTGCCAGCGGGTCATCCATAACAACACCAGCGCGATCGCCATCATCAGCAGGATAAAAGGCAGTGGCATTAACAGGCCGCCGACAGTTTTTTTTAGGATAAATAGCATCAGAAACCGGTCCTTTTGGGTGAAAAAACGACATCCGGGCGTGAATCAGCGTCAGGATGATTTATTCTATGCCAGCCTGTGCCAAAATAGCACCTCACGCGGCGATGCCGCACAGAGATAACCCGGCAAAACGTTTTCAGGAACAAGGTTCAATTCATGCAGGATCGTAATTTTGACGATATGGCCGAAAAGTTTTCGCGCAATATCTACGGCACAACGAAAGGACGTATCCGTCAGGCCGTGCTGGGTCAGGATCTGCAGGAGTTGATGAAGACTTTGCCGCAGCGGCCGTTGCGTATTCTTGATGCAGGCGGTGGCGAAGGGCAAATGGCCTGCGAACTGGCCGCTTTAGGACATCAGGTCTTGTTGTGCGATCTCTCCGGTGAGATGATCCGTCGCGCGCAGGCTGCGGCGATTGAAAAAGGTGTGAGCGACAACATGCAATTTGTACATTGTCCCGCTCAGCACATCGCAGAACATTTGGAAGCGCCGGTTGATCTGATATTGTTTCACGCGGTCATTGAATGGCTTGCGGAACCCCAACAGGCGCTGGCTGCACTGACCGATTGCCTGGTGCCGGGTGGCGCAATCTCGCTGATGTTTTACAATATCCACGGTCTGGTCATGCGGCACATGATCCTGGGAAATTTCGGTCATGTTGAAGCCGGCGTGCCAAAAATCAAAAAGAGCTCCCTGTTGCCCGATCATCCGCTGGAACCTGCGCAGGTCTATCAGTGGCTGGAAGAGCTTGGGATGCAGATAAGCGGCAAAACCGGTGTTAGAGTATTCCACGATTATTTGCGAAACAGACAACAACATAAGCAGGATTTTGACGAGCTTCTGGCGCTGGAACAGCGTTATTGCCGTCAGGAACCTTTTGTTAGTTTGGGACGTTACATCCATGTGATGGCGCATAAACCCATTCTGAAGGACGAATTATGAGTGAATTTTCCCAGACTGTACCCGAACTGGTCGCCTGGGCACGGAAAAATGATTTCTCAATTTCGCTGCCAACGGAGCGGCTGGCTTTTCTTCTGGCAATTGCCACGTTAAACAGCGAGCGCCTTGATGGGGAAATGAGTGAAGGTGAGCTGGTCGACGCGTTTCGCCACGTCAGTAAAGGTTTCGAGCAGACAAACGAAACGGTCACCGTTCGTGCCAATAACGCCATCAATGATATGGTGCGTCAGCGCCTGCTCAACCGGTTTGTCAGCGAACTGGCGGATGGCAATGCCATTTATCGCCTGACGCCGCTGGCAATCGGTATTTCAGATTATTATATCCGTCAGCGTGAATTTTCTACCCTGCGGTTGTCTATGCAATTGTCGATTGTTGCACAGGAACTTAAGCGTGCGGCCGATGCCGCCGAAGAGGGTGGCGATGATTTCCACTGGCACCGCAACGTTTATGCGCCGCTGAAATATTCCGTCGCTGAAATTTTTGACAGTATCGACATGACCCAGCGGATCATGGATGAGCAGCAACAGGGCGTGAAAGATGATATCGCCGGGCTGCTCAACAAAGACTGGCGTGCGGCCATTTCCAGCTGTGAAATCCTTTTGTCAGAAACCTCCGGCACGCTGCGTGAATTGCAGGATACGCTGGAAGCTGCGGGCGACCTGTTGCAGGCGCACCTGTTGCGTATTCAGGATGCCACGATGGTGGAAATGGACCTGAGCTTCGTCGACAAACTGGTTTTCGATTTACAGAATAAACTCGACCGCATCACCAGCTGGGGCCAGCAGGCGATTGACCTGTGGATTGGCTACGACCGCCACGTGCATAAATTTATCCGTACGGCTATCGACATGGATAAAAACCGCGTATTTGCGCAGCGTCTGCGACAGTCGGTTCAAAACTATTTTGACCAGCCCTGGACGCTGACATTCGCCAATGCGGATCGCTTGCTGGATATGCGTGATGAAGAACTGGCATTGCGCAGTGAGGAAGTCACCGGTGAGTTACCGCCGGATCTGGAATTTGAAGAATTTAACGAAATCCGCGAACAGCTTGCGGCATTGATTGAACAGGCATTACAGGTCTATCAACAACAGAAAACGCCGCTCAATCTGGGCATGGTAATGCGCGAATATCTCAAACAGTATCCGCGGGCCCGACACTTTGATGTCGCGCGAATTGTGGTCGACCAGGCAGTTCGCCTTGGTGTGGCTGAAGCAGATTTTTCAGGGTTGCATGCCGAATGGCAGGCAATCAATGATTACGGAGCCAAGGTGCAGGCCCATGTCATCGACAAATATTGAACACATAATGCCAGCTAAGCTGGCGCAGGCGCTGGCAAATTCAGTGTTTCCTGCTCTCGATAGCCAGCTCCGTTCTGGCCGCCATATTGGCATTGATGAACTCGATAACCACGCTTTCCTGATGGATTATCAGGAAGAAATGGAGTTGTTTTATAGCCGCTACAGCGTAGAGCTGATCCGGGCACCGGAAGGTTTCTTCTATTTGCGCCCGCGCTCGACGACGCTGATCCCCCGTTCGGTGCTTTCCGAGCTGGATATGATGGTGGGGAAAATTCTCTGCTATCTGTATCTCAGCCCGGAACGCCTTGCGCACGAAGGGATTTTTACCCAGCAGGAACTGTATGACGAGCTGCTAAGTCTGGCCGATGAAAACAAGCTGCTGAAATATGTCAATCAGCGCTCGACCGGTTCGGATTTAGATCGCCAGAAATTACAGGATAAAGTCCGTACGTCTTTGAACCGTCTGCGCCGTCTGGGCATGGTGTATTTCATGGGTGTCGACAGCAGCAAATTCCGTATCACCGAAGCGGTATTCCGTTTTGGTGCGGATGTTCGCAGCGGCGATGATGCCCGTGAAGCACAGTTACGGATGATCCGCGACGGCGAAGCGATGCCCGTCGACAGTGCGTTGTCACTGAACGATGAAAGTGAAGACGGCGAGTTGCAGGCAGGGCATCAGGGACCTGATAGTGCAGAGGATGAACAGGAATGATTGAACGCGGTAAATTTCGCTCACTGACGCTGGTTAACTGGAACGGGTTCTTTGCCCGGACTTTTGACCTCGATTCACTGGTCACCACACTTTCCGGCGGTAACGGTGCGGGTAAATCCACCACCATGGCTGCGTTTGTTACGGCGCTGATCCCTGACCTGACACTGCTGCACTTCCGTAATACCACCGAAGCTGGTGCAACCTCCGGTTCCCGCGATAAAGGCCTGCACGGTAAATTGCGTGCGGGCGTGTGTTACTCGGTGCTGGATGTGGTGAACTCACGCCACCAGCGCATTGTGGTTGGCGTACGTTTGCAACAGGTTGCAGGCCGTGACCGCAAAGTTGACATCAAACCGTTCACCATCCAGGGCTTGCCGGTTGCGGTTAATCCGACGGAAATGCTGACGGAAACGGTGGGTGAGCGTCAGGCTCGCGTGCTGTCTTTGCAGGAGCTGAAAGATCGCGTCGAAGCCATGGAAGGTGTCCAGTTTAAGCAGTTCAACTCGATCACTGATTACCATGCACTGATGTTCGATCTGGGGGTCATACCGCGTCGTTTACGTTCGGCGTCTGACCGCAGCAAGTTCTATCGTCTGATAGAAGCCTCGCTGTACGGCGGGATTTCCAGCGCCATCACACGTTCCCTGCGTGACTACCTGTTGCCGGAAAACAGCGGTGTGCGTAAGGCATTCCAGGATATGGAAGCCGCGCTGCGTGAAAACCGCATGACGCTGGAAGCTATTCGCGTAACGCAATCCGACCGTGACCTGTTCAAACATCTGATTTCTGAAGCGACATCTTACGTGGCGGCCGACTATATGCGCCACGCCAATGAACGTCGTATTCACCTCGATGGCGCGCTGGTATTGCGTAACGATTTGTTTACCAGCCGGAAACAGCTGTCCGGCGAGCAATACCGTCATGTCGAAATGGCGCGTGAACTGGCCGAGCAGAGCGGTTCACAAAGTGATCTGGAAACCGATTATCAGGCAGCCAGCGATCATCTCAGTCTGGTGCAGACTGCGATGCGTCAGCAGGAAAAAATCGAGCGTTATGAAGGTGATCTTGAAGAGCTGACGTATCGTCTGGAAGAACAGAATGAAGTCGTGGCGGAAGCCAGCGAACTGCATGCTGAACATGAAGCGCGAGCTGAGGCCGCCGAGCTTGAAGTCGATGAGCTGAAAAGCCAGCTTGCCGATTACCAGCAGGCGCTGGACGTTCAGCAAACCCGTGCGATTCAATACCAGCAAGCGTTGCAGGCCATTGAACGTGCGCGCGACCTGTGCCAGATCCCGGATCTGAGCACACAGAACAGCGAAGAATGGCTGGAAACATTCCAGAGCAAAGAACAGGAAGCCACAGAAATCCTGCTCCAGCTGGAACAAAAAATGAGCGTGGCATCAGCGGCGCACAATCAGTTTGAAACTGCGTATCAGCTTGTGGTGAAAATCGCCGGTGAAGTCAGCCGCAGTCAGGCCTGGCAAACCGCGCGTGAATTATTACGCGACTGGTCTTCTCAGCAGCATCAGGCAGAGCGCGTCGAACCGCTGCGCATGCGTTTGTCCGAGCTTGAAGGCCGTCTTCGTGAGCAGCAGGACGCTGAGCGTCAGTTGCAGGAATTCTGCAAACGCACCGGGCAGGATGTGCAGCCGGAAGATCTGGACGAAATGCAGCGCGAGCTGGAAGTCCAGATTGAAGAGTTGCAGGGCGTGGTTTCACAGGCCGGTGAACGCCGCATGGAAATGCGTCAGGAACTCGAACAGGTTCAGTCGCGCATCCGTGAACTGACTGCCCGTGCGCCGGTCTGGCTGGCCGCTCAGGAAGCACTGAGCCAGCTGAGTGAGCAAAGTAAGGAACCGCTGGAAAACAGCCAGCAGGTGACTGAATACATGCAGCAGTTGCTGGAAACCGAACGGGAAACGACGGTTGAACGCGATGAAGTCGCTGCACGTAAGCGCCGCATCGAAGGCCAGATTACCCGTCTGAGCCAGCCAAGCGGTGCGGAAGATTCCCGCATGATTGCGCTGGCCGAACGTTTCGGTGGCGTACTGCTCTCCGAGATTTATGACGACGTGACCATCGACGACGCCCCGTATTTCTCCGCGTTGTATGGCCCGTCACGTCACGCGATCGTCGTGCCTGATCTGTCGTTGATCCGCGATCAGCTCGACGGGCTGGATGATTGTCCGGAAGACCTCTATCTGATCGAAGGGGATCCGCAGTCATTTGACGATAACGTCTTTGAAGTGGAAGAAATGCAGGGTGCGGTGCTGGTCAAAACCGGCGACCGTCAGTGGCGTTATTCCCACTTCCCGCAGGTGCCGCTGTTTGGCCGTGCCGCGCGTGAAAATCGTCTGGAAACCCTGCATAAAGAACGCGAAAATTTATCCGAGCGTTACGCGACACTGTCGTTTGACGTTCAGAAAATCCAGCGCGCGCATCAGGCGTTCAGCCGCTTCATCGGCAGCCATTTGGCCGTTGCTTTTGATGCCGATCCTGAAGCAGAAATCCGCACGCTAAGCGGACGTCGTGGTGAGCTCGAGCGCGCTCTGAATGCGCACGAAAGCCAGAATCAGCAGCAACGTCAGCAATACGAACAGGCTAAAGAAGTTGTCGCGATGCTGAACAAATTGCAGCCGCGTGTTGGTTTATTATGCGACGAAACGCTGATCGACCGTGTGGAAGAAATCCGTGAAGAAATGGATGAAGCGCAGGACTCTGCCCGTTTCATCCAGCAGCATGGCATTTCTCTTGGCAAACTCGAACCGCTGGTCTCGGTGTTACAAAGTGACCCGGAACAGCACGAGCAGCTGAAAGAAGATTATGCGCAGGCTCAGCATTCACAGCGTCTGGCGAAACAGCAGGCGTTTGCCCTGACCGAAGTCGTTCAGCGTCGCGCTCACTTCGGCTATACCGATTCTGCCGGTATGCTCAATGAAAACAGTGACCTGAATGACAAACTGCGCCAACGCCTGGAGCATGCGGAAGCGGAACGTACCCGCGCTCGTGAGCAGATGCGTCAGCATCAGACCCAGCTGACGCAATACAGCCAGGTTCTGGCATCCCTGAAAAGTTCGTTTGATGCCAAACGCGACATGCTCAAAGAACTGAGCCAGGAATTGCAGGATATTGGCGTTCAGGCCGATCCGAACGCCGAAGCGCGCGCCAAAACGCGCCGCGATGAATTGCACTCCGCCCTCAGTACGAACCGTGCGCGCTGTAACCAGCTCGAAAAACAGATTACTTTCTGTGAAGCCGAGATGGACAATTTGCAGAAGAAATTGCGCAAGCTGGAGCGCGATTACCATCAGAGCCGTGAGCAGGTGGTGACGTCGAAAGCCGGCTGGTGCGCCGTGATGCGTCTGGTGAAAGATAATGGCGTTGAGCGCCGTCTTCACCGCCGCGAGCTGGCCTATATGGACGGCGACGAACTACGTTCTATGTCGGATAAATCCCTCGGGGCGCTGCGGCTGGCAGTGTCTGACAACGAACATCTGCGCGATGTGCTGCGTCTTTCCGAGGATCCAAAACGTCCGGAGCGCAAAATTCAGTTCTACATTGCGGTCTATCAGCATCTGCGCGAGCGTATCCGTCAGGATATTATCCGCACCGACGATCCGGTGGAAGCCATCGAACAGATGGAAATCGAGCTGGGACGCCTGACGGAAGAACTGACGGCGCGTGAACAACAGCTGGCCATCAGCTCGAAGAGTGTGGCGAATATTATTCGCAAAACGATTCAGCGTGAACAAAACCGTATCCGCCAGCTCAACCAGGGTCTGCAGGCCGTGGCCTTTGGTCAGGTCAAAAGTGTGCGTCTGAACGTCAATGTACGTGAAGCCCACGCCGGTTTGCTGGATGTGCTTTCTGAACAACAGGAACAGCATCAGGACTTGTTCAGCAGCAACCGTCTGACTTTCTCCGAAGCGCTGGCAAAACTGTATCAACGCCTGAATCCACAGATCGATATGGGGCAACGCATGCCGCAAACGATCGGTGAAGAACTGCTGGATTACCGTAACTACCTCGAAATGGAGGTGGAAGTTAACCGTGGTTCTGATGGCTGGCTGCGTGCAGAGAGTGGCGCGTTGTCTACCGGTGAAGCGATCGGTACGGGTATGTCGATTCTGGTGATGGTGGTTCAGAGCTGGGAAGATGAATCGAGCCGCATGCGTGGTAAAGATATTTCGCCTTGTCGCCTTCTGTTCCTCGACGAAGCGGCCCGTCTGGATGCCAAATCTATCGCGACTCTGTTTGAGCTTTGCGACAGGTTGGAAATGCAGCTTATTATCGCGGCACCGGAAAATATCAGCCCGGAAAAAGGTACGACTTACAAACTGGTGCGTAAAGTGTTCGGCAATAACGAACACGTGCATGTAGTTGGTTTACGTGGATTTGCTCCGGAGCTTCCTGCACTGGCAACGACAGAGGCCGACGTTTCCTGATCCGTTTCTGAAGTCCTGACGCCCTGGTATTTTACCGGGGCGTTTTTTATTGTTTGCGGCTCCTTATTTTCTTCATACTGTTTTCCTTAAATATTGATTTACCCTCAGAATATTACTTATTCATTTCTCTGATACTTTCTTAAGAATATGTCTTGTCCATAAATAACTATTAAGACATTTTCAAATACCTGGATGAATAGTGAGCTAATGCTTTGCCGCAGAATGGAAAGTGCACAATGAAGTCTTTATTTCGGCTGACGGCTGGCTTAGAGTCTTTACGTGAGATACGGACTCTATTGCATTGAGTTCCTACGCAAAAAAAGAATTCTCTTTATATACTTAATCTAAGAGCTGCTGGCTTAATTTTGGGGATCAAATTGGGCAATTTATCGGGAGGCAAGGGAAAATGTTAATGAATCAAAGGTCTCTCAGGTTTTTAGTCGCCAGCTGTCTGCTGGCAAGCGGTCTGTCGCCATGGTTTTCTACCTGGGCCGCAGTACCCACTATGCCGGTAGGAAAAACTACGCTATCCAGCGTTCAGAGCATGAGTCAGTTGCAGGCAGAACTGGCGCCGCGTGGCATTCGTCCGTTGTATTTATCGTCTTTGTCCTCACTTTACGCTGCCAATCATATGCAGCCGATGTGGAATGACAGAGGATCCATCCAGATTTTCCAGCAGCAATTAGCTGAGCTGGCGATTTCAGGCATTCAGCCGCAGTTTACCCAATGGGTTAAATGGCTGACGGATCCTGAGGTTAAGGGAATGGCACGCGATGTTGTGTTGTCCGATGCAATGCTGGGGTATTTGCAATTTACCAGCAGCGTCGAAGCCAATGGCGACAAATGGCTTTACAGCAACGTGCCATATAAAATGACTACGCCGCCGCTCACGGTGATTAACCAGTGGCAACTGGCTGTACGTCAAAGTGACACGGCGCGGTATCTGTCAACGCTGACGCCACAGCATCCTTATTACGCTAAAATGCACGATGCCCTGAAGCTGATGCTAACAGACAATCGTCCGTGGCCGGTGATGACTGGCGCTGCGAGTTTACGTCCCGACCAAATCAGCGATGACGTGCCTGCTCTGCGTGAAATACTGACCCGGACGGGGATGATGGTGGCGTTACCGGAAGAGGCTAAATCGCCGAAACCGACCGATGAAACTATTGCGCCTAATGTACCGGGAAGTGCGTCGAATGACGATTTGTCTGTCGATGAGACCGCCGATAAATCTCAGCCAGCGACACCGGCGGTCAGTCCTTCTGCGACTTCGGTTCAGGATGTATTGCCGACGGTTCAGGCCGGTGATACACCGGCTCCGGCCGCGCCGGTTGCTGTGTCGAATAATCAGTACACACCGGATCTGGTCGAAGCCGTTAAGCGCTTCCAGAAATGGCAGGGGTTAGAAGCTGACGGTATTATTGGCGGACGCACGCGCCAATGGCTGAATGCATCTCCGCAATTGCGCGCCACATTGCTGGCTCTAAACATTCAACGTTTACGTATTCTTCCGGGCAATGTGAATACGGGCATTATGGTGAATATTCCCAACTACCAGCTCACATATTATCTCAACGGCAGCGAAGTTTTATCCTCGCGGGTCATTGTCGGGCGTCCGAGCCGCAAAACGCCTTTAATGAGCAGCGCGCTGAATAATGTCGTGGTCAACCCGCCATGGAACGTGCCGACGACCTTAGTGCGTGAAGACATTGTGCCTAAGGCCATGAACAACCCATCGTACTTCCAGCAGCACGGTTATCAGGTGTTGTCCGGCTGGAGCAATGATGCGGAAGTGATTGATCCGTCGATGATTGACTGGGCGATGGTTTCGCCAAGTCATTTCCCGTATCGCATCCGTCAGGCACCAGGCGCGAGCAATTCCCTTGGCCGGTATAAATTCAATATGCCGAGTTCAGATGCTATTTATCTGCATGATACGCCTAACCACAACCTGTTCAGCAAAGACATTCGTGCGCTGAGTTCAGGGTGCGTGCGTGTAAACAAAGCGTCGGAACTGGCCAATATGTTGTTGCAAGATGCGGGCTGGAACGATACCCGAATTTCTTCAGCGCTTCAGGGCGGTAATACGACGTATGTAGCGATCCGTCATCACATACCGGTAAAACTGTTCTATCTGACGGCCTGGGTGGCTGACGACGGTAAGCCGCAATTCCGTACAGATATTTACAATTACGATGCGACTGTGAGATCAGGTGCACAAATTTTGCCTCAGGCGGAAATATTGCTCCAATAAATGCAGTAAAACTAATCTGATAAGGGTCTGAATACTTGGCCTGACAACGAGCGTGAGCCACTGGCGCGCTCGTTTTGCTTTGCAGGGTCCCTTGACTCGCAGAAATTTGGCGGTTAAGGTTCAAAACGGTTCCGAATGGGGCTTATTTTTGACTCTCTTACCGGATAGTAAACTGTTCATGAATGAAATCGACAAACATCGCCGTAAATGGCTGGCATTAGGCAGTGCCGCTATGGGGATTGCATTGCTTCCGGGTCGTGCATTCGCCACTCTTTCCACACCTCGTCCGCGTATTTTAGTGGTTAACAATCTGAATACCGGCGAAACCCTCAAAACTGAGTTTTTCGATGGAAAGCGTTATAACAAGGATGAGTTGGCCCGGTTGAATCATCTGTTCAGGGACTATCGTGCGGAAAAAATAAAAAGCATCGATCCCGCGCTTTTCGATCACCTCTATCGTTTGCAGGTTATGCTCGGCGGAACGAATAAACCGGTTCAGTTAATTTCCGGCTACCGTTCTCTGGCGACCAATAACAGTATGCGTGAACCGGGGAGCGGCGTAGCAAAACACAGTTACCACACGCTCGGGCAGGCCATGGATTTCCATATTCAGGGCATCGAACTGAGCAATATCCGCAAAGCAGCATTAAAAATGCGGATGGGTGGTGTAGGATATTATCCACGAAGTAACTTTGTGCACATTGATACCGGACCAGCACGAACCTGGTAGTGTGCGTAATTAATGGCCTGCCCAAACGGACAGGCCATTTTGTGGAGCCCTATGAAATTCCATCTTATTACTGTCACGGCGTTCAGCCAGAATTGCTCACTGATTTGGTGTACAAAAACGAATCAGGCCGCGCTTGTCGATCCGGGCGGAGAAGCAGCAAAAATTATCCGCGAAGTATCCGATAAAGGTGTGCTGGTTACGCAAATTTTGCTGACACACGGCCATCTTGACCACGTCGGTGCCGCAGCTGAACTGGCTGCCCATTATCAGGTGCCGATCATCGGGCCACAAAAGGAAGATCAGTTCCTGCTCGATGCGTTGCCAACGCAAAGCCAGATGTTCGGCCTTGATCATTGTGACCCGCTGACGCCAGATACCTGGCTGGAAGAAGGGGATACCGTGAGCGTGGGCGAGGAAATACTCTCTGTGCTCCATTGCCCGGGACATACGCCGGGACACATTGTTTTTATCAATGATAAAACGCGCCTGGCAGTTTCAGGTGATGTGATTTTTAAAGGCGGAGTAGGGCGCAGTGACTTCCCGCGTGGAGATCATCAGGCGCTGATTCACTCAATTAAAACAAAATTATTGCCGTTGGGTGATGATATTGTCTTTATTCCGGGTCATGGACCAATGTCCGATTTTGGCTATGAACGTAAAACCAACCCCTTCCTGCAGGATGAAATGCCGGTCTGGTAAACGTTTTTGGCCAACAGAATACCAATACAAAAGCCCGTCAGTTTCCAGACGGGCTTTTTAATGGAATTCAGAACGCCGAATCCTTACAGCACGGCGACAATGGCTTCACACAACGGTGCCATGTTTTCGAGCGTAATACCGGCTACGTTGATACGGCCAGAGTTCACTGCGTAAACGCCGAATTCATCACGCAGACGCAGCACCTGATCTTTGGTCAGGCCGCTGAATGAGAACATCCCGTTCTGATTGATAATGAAGCTGAAATCCTGCTGCGCGCCTTTTTCCTGTAACGTGCTGACAAACAGCTGACGCATGCGGTGAATACGCTGACGCATATCGCTCAGTTCCTGCTCCCACAGCGTGCGGAGTGCCTCGTTACCCAGAATAGTGGCAACAACGGCAGCGCCGTGAGCGGGTGGGTTAGAGTAGTTTGCACGGATCACGGATTTCACCTGGCTGAATGCGCGGTCTGCGGTTTCAGCATCAGCCGCCACCAGCGTACAGGCACCCACGCGCTCATTGTATAGCCCGAAGTTTTTCGAGTAAGAGCTCGCAACCAGCAATTCTTTATGATTAGCCACAAACAGGCGCAAGCCGGCAGCGTCTTCTTCCAGACCTTTGGCAAAGCCCTGATAAGCGAAATCAAACAGCGGCAACCAGCCATTGGCGACAGACAATTCTGCCAGTTGGGCCCACTGTTCAGCCGTCGGATCAATGCCTGTCGGGTTGTGGCAGCAACCATGGAATAACACCACGTCGCCAGCTTGTGCGTTGCTCAGGCTTTTCAGCATGCCGTCAAAATCGAGGCTGTGATTCGCGGCGTCGTAATAATTGTATTCTGCTACTTCCAGACCGGAAGCAGAGAAAACGCCTTTATGGTTTGGCCAGCTTGGATTGCTGACCCAAACGCGTCTTGCGCTGGTCTGGGTGGCGATAAAATCGGCTGCAATACGTAATGCGCCGGTTCCGCCCGGAGTTTGTGCGGTGCGGGCACGTTTGTCGGCAATCACAGCGTTGTTTTTGCCAAACAGCAATTCCTGCGTACAGCGTGCAAAATCAGGTAACCCGTCAATGCTCAGATAGGTTTTTGTCGTTTCATTTTCCAACAGGAATTGTTCAGCTTTCTTCACACTGGCCAGAACCGGTGTTTTACCGGTTTCATCTTTATAAACACCAATCCCCAGATTGATTTTATTTGAGCGGTCGTCCGCGCGGAAAAGATCGGAAAGACCCAGAATCGGGTCGGCAGGTGCTGCAGTGATTTTTTCAAACATGTTGGAAACTTCCATAGCCTGATATTGCGAAAGAGGGCATCAGGGTAACGCCGGAGACCTTATTTGCCAACCGTTTGCGGTAAAAAGAAAGCAGAGTTGTGAGAACACGTACGAGATTAAAATAATTTATGAGATAGGGTGGCAAAGCTCTTTTCAGGCAAATGCTAAAAAAGCAAAAGGCAGAGCCGAAGCCCTGCCTTGATATCCACTTTGATGCGCCCGAAAGCGCATCGTTAAGCGATATTAGAACTGGTATTGCAGACCAACACCAACGATGTCGTCTGTGCTGCGACCGGCTGCTTTGGTGTAGCTGTTGTCATCCAGCAGGTTGATTTTGTAGTCAACGTAGGTAGACATGTTTTTGTTGAAGTAGTAGTAAGTACCAACTTCTACGTATTTAACCAGGTCAGCATCGCCGCCAGCGTAGGTAGAACCGTTGTTGGTGAAACCATTCAGGTTCTTACCTTTAGACTGCAGGTATGCGATAGATGGGCGCAGACCGAAATCGAACTGGTATTGAGCTACAACTTCGAAGTTCTGAGTTTTGTTAGCAATCGCGTCTGGGTTACCGTAATCGGTGGTGTTGCGTGATTCACCGTAGAAGGTTGCCAGGTACAGGTTGTTAGCATCGTATTTAGCGCCGAATGCATATGCGTCAGCTTTGTCACCAGTACCATCTTCTTTCTGCAGAGTAGTACGGTTAGAAGAGAAGTAAGCACCAGTGATGCTAACACCAGAGTTGCCGATTGCGTAAGCTGCAGAAGTACCCCAGCCGTCGCCATTGGAATCAACTGCACCACGGCTGTCACGACCTTCGTCGTTTTTACCCTGGTACTGTACAGCGAAGCTCAGGCCATCAACCAGACCGAAGAAGTTGCTGTTACGGTAAGTAGCCAGACCATTTGCACGACCAACCATGAAGTTGTCGTTGTTCTGGTACATGGTGTCATCGCCATAGATTGGCAATTGGTCGGTGTAGGACATTACGTCGTAGATCACGCCGTAGTTACGACCGTAGTCGAATGAACCAGCATCACCGAATTTCAGACCTGCGAAGCCCAGACGAGTTTTGTTGCCTTCGTCGCCAGCGCTTTCTGCGTGGTTAGCCTGAACGTTGTATTCCCACTGGCCGTAACCGGTCAGTTGGTCAGTAATTTGAGTTTCGCCTTTAAAGCCGAAACGAACATAAGTCTGGTCGCCGTCATCGCCAGCGTTGTCAGAGAAGGTGTGACGTGCATCAACTTTACCGTACAGGTCCAGTTTGTTGCCGTCTTTGTTATAGATCTCTGCTGCATTAGCTGCACCAGCAACTAACAGAGCTGGGATTACCACTGCAAGAATGTTGCGCTTCATCATTATTATTACCCTCATTGGTTTTATTCGGACACCTGCCACTGCCGTGAATAATTCTTTACGGAACTATTCATGAAAGTTTGGTGTCTCCTGTGTCTGAACGCACTATTCCATCCGAGGTTCGCTTAATCCATAGCGAAAATGCTACTAAATTACTAAATATGTTTCAGTTAGAAAAAATGTATTTCAAAATGTGTATTTTACGGAACTTTGTGACAGGGATCTATCTTTAAAAATGACAAAGGCCAGCTAAGCTGACCTCTGAATTGTGGCAATTTTGTAAAATTAAAATACGTTACTTAATTAGAAGGTTGCATTACGTGGTGTGCGAGGGAACGGGATCACATCACGCACGTTTTGGACGCCGGTCACATAAGCAACTAAACGCTCAAAACCTAACCCGAAGCCAGAGTGTGGCACGGTGCCGTAACGACGAAGATCGCGATACCACCAATAATCTTCCTGTTTCAGACCCATCTCAGCCATACGGGCGTCCAGAACATCCAGACGTTCCTCACGCTGTGAACCCCCGATAATCTCACCAATGCCCGGTGCCAGAACATCCATCGCGGCAACTGTCTTGCCGTCGTCGTTCAGGCGCATATAGAAAGATTTGATATCTTTAGGATAATTTTTCACAACGACCGGCGCTTTAAAATGCTGCTCAGCAAGATAGCGTTCGTGTTCGGATGAAAGATCCACACCCCAGGAAACCGGGTTTTCGAATTTCTGACCGCAATTCATTAGGATTTCTACTGCATCGGTGTAATCCACCTGCGCGAAATCGGAGGTTACAAAACGCTCCAGGCGTGCAACAGCATCTTTGTCTACGCGTTCTGCGAAAAAGGCCATATCGTCTGAACGTTCGTTCAGAACGGCCTGGAAAACATACTTCAGCATGTTTTCAGCCAGTGACGCGATATCGTTCAGCGTTGCAAAAGCAATTTCAGGTTCCACCATCCAGAACTCAGCCAGGTGGCGGCTGGTGTTGGAGTTTTCTGCACGGAATGTCGGGCCGAAGGTGTAAACCTTGGACAGCGCGCAGGCATAGGCTTCACCGTTCAGCTGGCCGGACACGGTCAGGAAAGATTCTTTACCGAAGAAGTCTTCGCTGAAATCTATTTCGCCTTTGTCGGTACGCGGCAGGTTTTGCAGATCCAGCGTGGAAACGCGGAACATCTCGCCTGCGCCTTCAGTATCAGAAGCAGTGATCAGCGGGGTTGATACCCAGAAGTAGCCGTTTTCGTGATAGAAACGGTGAATCGCCTGAGACAGGGTGTTACGCACGCGTGCAACCGCACCAATCAGGTTTGTGCGCGGACGCAGATGAGCTACTTCGCGTAAATATTCGATGCTGTGGCGTTTTGCCGCCATCGGATAAGTATCAGGATCATCCACCCAACCCACGACCTTAACGGCAGTTGCCTGCAGCTCGAAACTCTGGCCTTCGCCAGGTGAAGCCACAACGGTACCCGTCACTTCTACTGAGCAACCGGTCGTCAGGCGCAGAACGTCTTCCTGATAATTGGGCAGAGAATTATTGACGACGGCCTGTAATGGATTAAAGCAGGAGCCGTCATAAACGGCGACGAATGAGATACCAGCTTTAGAATCTCTCCGGGTACGTACCCAACCGCGTACGGTGACTTCACTGTCAACCGCAGCACGGCCTTGCAGTACGTCGACTACAGGCACAACGCTCATAGATTTCTCTCTTTCTTTATATATGTTGACTAAGAAATATTGGACACCCTGTAAAAAGGGATTTTGCTATGTTACTTAGCCTTTCTCAGGACACAAGCAGAAATCGTCATCGTCAGCCAAGAATTCACAGGCAGAAGGATGGATTGGCTGAAATTATTAACCGAACGAATGAAAGCCGAACGAATTAAATCGTAGCTATATAAAGGAAGAGAATGCGAGGCATTATTACGGGGAAAAATACATCACTGTGCCGGCGTTCATTTTTCCGGCACAGTATTTATGTCTTAGGATGCTTTCTTAACCAGCGGCAGATCGAATGCCTTACGCAACGCTTTTACAAACGCTTTATCCTGGCAGATGGTTTTTCCCGGGCTGTCAGAAAGTTTTGCTACCGGTTTGCCATTGCACTGAACCAGTTTGATCACGATGTTCAGCGGTTTGACGTGCGGGATATTACAGGTCAGGCGTGTGCCGATACCAAAGACCAGATTCACCCGCTGATGGAAATGCCGGTACAAATGCAGCGCTTTATCCAGGTCCAGATTGTCGGAAAACACCAGCGTTTTGGTCATCGGGTCGATTCCGAGCGCCTGGTAATGTGCAATCGCTTTTTCACCCCATTCAACCGGAGCCCCGGAGTCATGACGCAGTCCCTGATAAGCGTTGGCGAATTTTGTTCCGAAATCACGCAGGAAAGCATCCATGGTGATGCAGTCCGTGAGGGCAATGCCCAGCTGATCGGGATATTCGTCAAGCCAGGCTTGTAAGGCCGCGCGCTGGCTGTTCGCCAGAACCGGGCTGATTTGCTGATGTGCCTGGAACCACTCGTGCGCCTGTGTTCCAACCGGCGTCAGCTGCAATTTATGGGCTAAATCGTAGTTGCTGGTGCCGACCAGATAAGGGAATTCGTTTTTCAGCGTGGTGACAATCGCTTCCTGAACTTCACCGGAGAAACGGCGACGCGTGCCGAAATCCATCAGCCGAAAAGCGGAAAGATCAATGTCAGCAGCCTGTTCTTTGAAACTGGCGAGATTTTTACGCAGCTGATCGACCGCCATTTGCGCGGTAATATCCGGCGAGCGCTGACGGTGCACAACTTCACTGATGACAGCCAGCAGCGGCACTTCCCACATAATCACTTCACGCCACGGCCCTTCAATGCGCACGTGCAAATGCCCGTTGTGATCGGAAACGGTGACATGTTCAGGATTGTAGCGGAACGTTTTCAGCCAGTTGAGATAATCCCGGGTGAAGAAGGGCAACCCGGAAAGATAGGTGAATTCGTCGTCGGTCAGCGCCAGTTGGCTCATTTTCTGGATCTGCTGACGAATTTCGCCGGCGTATTCGCCCAGAAGTTCATCACCGCGGCAACGGAACTCAGCCACGACGTTAATATTGCGATAGCGATGGTAAACCGCTTGCTGCATATGAAGCTTGTAGGCATCGGTATCTAACAGCGAAGTCAAAATCGGGGAGGCGTATGGAGTCATAGCGCGCTTACAGCATCCTCGTCAGAAACTGAGTGTTTGAACACAAACAACCGTTCCGTAAAAAAAACGTTCTGGATAAAACAGCAAAGTCTGTGAAGTATACCGTATTATCCTGTTAAAGAACCCTCATCACATCATAATTGTCTGCAAATGGTCGAGGCTTAATTGTGCTCAAACATAGGGAATATGGGCAAACAGGCGATCTTCCGGATTAAAAAAAGCACAAATTGATTACATAAATTTAATCAACCTGACATTCAGAAAAGAAAAATCGGGGCGATTTTACCCCGATTTTTGTGTGTTCATTCCGCTTCGTTTGTTCACGATAGTAAACGATCAGATGTTTTCCAGATTAATCCCCCGCGTCTTAGGGCCAAAAATCCCGATCACCAGCATCACGATAATCATACTGAGGACGATGAACGCAATCACGCCCTGCGTTCCGGCATATTGCAGGATCAGGCCGATCAAAATACTGCTAAAGACGGTCGACAAACGGCTGAAGGAATAACAGAAACCCACCGCACGGGCGCGGATGTGTGTCGGAAATACCTCGGTCTGATACGCGTGATAACTGAATGTCAGCCATGCGTTGGAATAGGTGATCAGGAAACCACAAATGACCAGCATGACCGGATGAGTCTGAAACGCGAAGAGGGTGCCGAAAATTACCGTCATCAGGGAAGAAAGGACGATTTGCCATTTGTTTTCGATCTTGTCGGCATAACGGCTGCAAATCAGAGAACCCAGCGGATACGCCAGTGTAATAAAGAAGGCGTAAAGCAAACTGTGGGTCACTGTAGTGCCTTTGCCGGAAAGCAGGGCGGGCAGCCAGTTGCCAAAACCAAAGAAACCGATGGCCTGGAAGAAGTTCATTACCGTCAGCATCAGCGTGCGTTTGCGGTATTGAAATGACCAAATTTCCCTGAACGTGCCTTTTCGCGGTAATCCGCTGGCCTGTTCAGGCGCGACATATGCCGGGCTTTCGGCCACGCCGCAGCGTTTTTCCATCGCCGATACGACATTGTGCGCCTCTTCGTTTCTTCCCTGCTGTGCCAGCCACCGGGCGGATTCAGGCAGGTTTTTACGCACAAACCAGATAATCAGTGAACACAGCGCCCCGGCGATTACTACGTAACGCCAGCCCGTGAGGCCGAAGAAAGTCTGCGGAACCAGCCACCAGGACATCAGGGCGACGGCCGGAACCGAGAGGAACTGTATAAAGAAAGCAAACGCAAAGGCGCGGCTTCGCAGATGACTGGGAACCCATTCGGTCAGATAGGTATCAATCGTTACCAGCTCCAGTCCCAGGCCAATCCCGACCAGAAAGCGGCAAAGAATGATCCCCTCCGCGCTGTTCTGGAACGCCATCAGTAATGAAAAACAGCCATACCACGCCAGCGCAAACATAAATGTCATGCGGCGGCCAAACCGGTCAGCGTTAGGGGCCAGCATGCTCGCGCCGAGAAAAAGGCCCAAAAATGTGGAAGATGCGAAGGCGGCCTGATCGGAAATACCGAGTACACCGGCGCTGCCAATATGAAATATGTTTTCTGCGATCAAACCCGAACTAATGTATCCCGTCTGGAAAAGGTCGTAGAGTTCGAAGAATCCACCCAGCGAGAGCAAAATAATAAAACGCCATAGCCCGGCGGAAGCGGGAAGCGAGTCAATTCTGGCTGATAATGTCTTGTTATTTAATGTTTTTTGATTTGTTATCCCCTGGTCGGGGGCGCAGGTGTCACTCATTTTATTATTAGCCTCAGTGATTCATCGTATTCATGATCATGCTAATGACTCCTGATCGGATTTAAATATTGAATTTATGTAACGAATAAGAAAATAGAGCATAAAAAACTGCGCAAAAGTGCGTTTTGAAAAGTACAGTTTTATCAGTGAAGAATGTGACGGGGATCGGACTTCCATTTTTAAGCCCGAGAAAGGCCTTTTAAGACAAATTTCTGTGTTTTGGTTGAAAGGTGCGCATACGCACTCACAAACTGGCAACAATCTGGGATTTTCTGGTGCCTGTGTTAGAGTTTAGAGAGAAAAGTATGAAGGCCGGCAGGGCTCTGCGCAGCGATTTGCTGACAAAAAGCGCCCGCTTCAATGCCATGAATCGTCATCACCCTAAACAATGAAAACGCCAAAAGGTTTTTTATGACTCAACTGCCACAAGCCAAGTTTCGCCACGACTATCGTGCGCCGGACTACACCATCACGGATATCGACCTGAATTTCGAGCTTGATGCACAGAAGACCCTTGTGACCGCCGTCAGCCAGATTAAACGACAGGGTGCAGAAGGCGCTCCGCTGGTGCTCAACGGGGAAGATCTGACGCTTATCAGCCTGAAAATTAACGGTCAGGACTGGCCTCAATATCAGTTAAAAGAAGGCGCGCTGGAAATCACTGGCCTGCCTGAAGCGTTCGAACTGGCGATTGTTAACGAAATTCACCCGGCGAAAAACACCGCGCTGGAAGGGCTGTATCTTTCCGGGGAAGCGCTGTGTACTCAGTGTGAAGCCGAAGGTTTCCGCCACATTACCTATTATCTGGATCGCCCGGATGTTCTGGCGCGCTTCACCACCCGAATTGTAGCTGACAAAGCCCGCTATCCTTATCTGCTGTCCAATGGTAACCGGATTGATCAGGGGGAGCTGGAAGGTGGCAAACACTGGATAAAATGGGAAGATCCGTTCCCGAAACCTTGCTACCTGTTTGCGCTGGTTGCTGGTGATTTCGACGTTCTGCGTGATTCTTTCAAAACCCGTTCAGGCCGCGATGTGGCGCTGGAGCTGTTCGTTGACCGCGGCAATCTGGATCGCGCGGGTTGGGCAATGGAATCCCTGAAACAGTCGATGAAATGGGACGAGACCCGCTTCAATCTCGAATACGATCTCGACATCTTCATGATTGTTGCCGTTGATTTCTTCAACATGGGCGCAATGGAAAACAAAGGCCTGAACGTCTTTAACTCCAAATACGTGCTGGCAAAAGCCGAAACCGCGACCGACAAAGATTACCTCGGTATCGAAGCGGTGATCGGCCACGAATACTTCCACAACTGGACCGGTAACCGCGTGACCTGCCGCGACTGGTTCCAGCTGAGCCTGAAAGAAGGCCTGACTGTTTTCCGCGATCAGGAATTTAGCTCTGATCTGGGCTCCCGTTCCGTCAACCGCATCGATAACGTCCGTGTGATGCGTGGCGCGCAGTTCTCTGAAGATGCCAGCCCGATGGCGCATCCTATTCGTCCAGAAAAAGTTATCGAAATGAATAACTTCTATACGCTGACTGTGTATGAGAAGGGTTCTGAAGTTATCCGCATGCTGCACACCCTGCTGGGCGAAGAGAAATTCCAGGCCGGTATGCAGCTTTATTTCGAGCGCCACGACGGCAGCGCTGCGACTTGCGACGATTTCGTGCAGGCGATGGAAGATGCCTCGAATGTTGACCTGTCGCTATTCCGCCGCTGGTACAGTCAGTCCGGCACGCCGGTGCTGACCGTGCGCGACGACTACGACGTGGAAAAACAGCAATACACCCTGACCGTCAGCCAGAAAACCCCGCCAACGCCTGATCAGACTGAAAAGCTGCCACTGCATATTCCGCTGGATATCGAACTCTACGATCCGCAGGGCAACGTGATTGCGCTGAAACAAAACGGTCAGACGGTCAGCAACGTGCTGAATGTGACCGAAGCCGCGCAGACCTTTATCTTTGACGATGTGGAATACCCGCCGGTGCCTTCTTTATTACGTGAATTCTCCGCGCCGGTGAAACTCGATTACAAGTGGGGCGATCATCAGCTGACTTTCCTGATGAAGTACGCGCGTAACGATTTCGCCCGCTGGGATGCGGCGCAAAGCCTGCTGGCGATTTACATCAAACTGAACGTGGCACGTCATCAGCAGAAACAGCCTCTGTCTCTGCCGCTGCATGTGGCGGATGCGTTCCGTGCGGTACTGCTGGATGAAAATATCGATCCGGCACTGGCGGCGCAGATCCTGACCCTTCCGTCTGAAAACGAAATTGCAGAACTGTTTGAGATCATCGATCCGGAAGCCATCAGCGCCGTTCACGATGCCATTACCCGCTGCCTGGCAACGGAAATGGCCGATGAATTCCTGGCGGTTTATAACGCCAATCGTCTGCCTGCGTATCGTGTTGTGCATGAAGATATCGGTAAACGTTCACTGCGTAATACCTGCCTGCATTATCTGGCTTTTGCGGATGTTACTCTGGCTGATCAGCAGGTTAAAACCCAGTTTGAGCAGGCCGATAACATGACCGACTCACTGGCCGCAATGGCCGCCGCCGTGTCCGCGCAATTGCCTTGTCGCGAAACGCTGCTGGCCGCTTACGACGAGCGCTGGCATCACGATGGCCTGGTTATGGATAAATGGTTTATCCAGCAGGCGACCAGCCCGGCGGCAGATGTGTTGCAGAAAGTACGTTCACTGCTCAACCACCGTTCATTCAGCATGGGCAACCCGAACCGCGTCCGTTCACTGATTGGTGCGTTCGCGTCGGCTAACCCTTCTGCATTCCACGCCGCAGATGGCAGCGGTTATCAGTTCCTGACCGAAATGCTGACCGATCTGAACACGCGTAACCCGCAGGTTGCCGCGCGTATGATTGAGCCGCTGATCCGTCTGAAACGTTATGATGCTGGCCGTCAGTCGCAGATGCGTAAGGCACTGGAACAGCTGAAAGGGCTGGAAAATCTGTCCGGTGATTTGTTCGAGAAAATCACCAAAGCGTTAGATGCGTAACTAACCGCAGAAACGCAGTAAGGCAAAAGGGCGATGGAAACATCGCCCTTTTTACATGTTGAGATGACGGGACTTTCCGTCAACTCTGCGCGCGTTTCGCTTCCTGCGGAACGTTCTGCGCAGGCTGTGGCGTCAGCACGCGTTCCAGCACTTCCGCTTCCAGCTCAGCCAGACGGGCAGATCCTTTGCGGCGCGGGCGTGGCAAATCAATGGTTAAATCCATGCCAATTTGCCCCTGGTCGATAAGGATCACGCGATCCGCGACCGTGACTGCTTCGCTGACATCATGTGTCACCAGTAAAACGGTGAAATCATGCTGCTGCCATAAACGTTCTATCAGGCTTTGCATTTCAATACGCGTCAGCGCATCGAGCGCACCCAGCGGTTCGTCCAGCAAAAGCAAACGGGGGCGGTGGATCAGCGCCCGTGCCAGCGCCACGCGTTGCTTTTGTCCGCCGGATAACGCCGAAGGCCATTCGTCGGCGCGGTCGGCCAGCCCGACTTCTTCCAGCGCTGCCCGCGCGGCTTCACGCCATTGACCTTTCAAACCCAGCCCGACGTTATCAATCACCTTTTTCCACGGCAGCAGGCGGTCATCCTGAAACATCAACCGTGTATCTTCCCGAACTTCACTCAACGGCGCACTGGCGCTGAGCAGCTCGCCTTGCGTGGTTTTTTCCAGCCCT
Organism: Rahnella contaminans; assembly: GCF_011065485.1. NCBI lineage: Bacteria > Pseudomonadati > Pseudomonadota > Gammaproteobacteria > Enterobacterales > Yersiniaceae > Rahnella > Rahnella contaminans. The sequence continues at coordinate 1,352,802 of NZ_JAADJS010000001.1, read as the reverse complement.
GCGAGCAGGCGCAGCAGGGTACTTTTCCCGCAACCGCTGCGGCCAACAACCGCCACAAACTGGCCGGGTGGAATACGCAGATTGATATCATTCAGTACGGCGCGGTTGCCGTATTTTTTCGTGATGCCGGATAAGGTGACCGGCGTGCCTTGCCCGATACGTGCAGGTGCGCTCATGCGGCGTCTCCTTGTTTTTTCTGATAGGCCGGGTGCCAGCGTAGCCAGACACTTTCCAGCTGGCGGGCCAGCACATCGGCCAGTTTGCCGAGGATGGCGTACAACACAATGGCCACAACCACGACGTCAGTTTGTAAAAACTCGCGGGCGTTCATCGCCAGATACCCGATGCCTGAATTAGCCGAAATGGTTTCCGCGACGATCAGCGTCAGCCACATAAAGCCCAGCGCAAAACGAACGCCGACCATAATCGACGGCAGCGCGCCCGGTAAAACCACCTGAATAAACAGCGGGAAACCGGATAAACCGTAGCTGCGCGACATCTCCAGCAGGCCACGGTCAATGTTGCGGATGCCGTGATAAGTATTGAGATAAATCGGAAACAGCGTGCCCAGCGCCACCAGGAAAATCTTGGCGGATTCATCGATGCCGAACCACAAAATCACCAGCGGGATCAGGGCCAGATGCGGAATGTTACGCAGCATCTGGAGCGAGCTGTCGAGGAGACGTTCGCCCCAGCGTGAAAGCCCGGTGATAAAGCCGAGCAGTAAACCCAGACTGCCGCCGATGGCAAAACCGGTCAGCGCGCGGAAGGTGCTGATCTTCAGGTTCTGCCAGAGATCGCCGCTTTTGGCCAGTGTCCAGAAGGCTTCCACCACCGCGCTCGGTGCCGGAAGTATGCGGTTAGACAACCAGCCAGCTTCAACCGCCAGCTGCCAGCCGCCGATCAGGACAACCGGAACGACCCAGGGCGCGGCGCGGTTCAGCCAGCGTTGTGATCTCGTCATCTTTATTCTCCTTAATGCTGGCTGGCGGCACGTTTATTCGCAAAATCGTGCGCCACAAGTTCACCGCGCGGCAAAATGGCTTTTTTCACGGTTTGATCGTCTTCGTGTTTTGCCAGATCCAGATGCGGGAATAGCAGCTCGCTGACGCGGTACGCTTCTTCCAGATGCGGATAACCGGAGAAAATAAAGGTATCGATGCCCAGATCGGCATATTCCTGCATGCGGGCCGCAACGGTCGGGCCGTCTCCGACCAGCGCCGTGCCGGCTCCGGTACGCACCAGACCAATGCCTGCCCACAGGTTCGGGTAGATTTCCAGTTTGTTGCGATCGCCGCCGTGCAGGGCGGCCATGCGGTGCTGACCGACGGAATCAGTTTTCGCAAATGCGGCCTGCGCACGCTGAATAGTTTCGTCATCCACGTTGGCAATCAGCTTGTCGGCTGCGCGCCAGGCCTCTTCGTTTGTTTCGCGGACAATCACGTGCAGACGAATACCGAAACGCACCGTACGGCCTTTCGCTGCGGCTTTCGCACGGACCTGCTCGATTTTTTCTTTCACCAGTGCCGGCGGTTCACCCCAGGTGAGATAAAGTTCAACCTGCTCAGCGGCCAGATCCTGCGCTTCGTCAGAAGAACCGCCAAAATACAGCGGCGGACGGGGGTACTGAACCGGCGGGTGCATCAGGCTCGCCCCTTTCACCTGAATATGTTTGCCTTCGTAATCCACGGTTTCCCCTTCCAGCACACGACGCCAGATACGGGTAAATTCGGCGGACGCTTCGTAGCGTTCCTTGTGATTGAGGTGCAAACCTTCGGCAGCCAGTTCGGTGGGATCACCGCCTGTCACCAGATTAAACAGCGCACGACCGCCGGAAAGCCGGTCCAGCGTGGCGGCCTGACGGGCAGCCAGCGTCGGAGAAATAATCCCCGGACGCAGCGCGACCAGAAATTTCAGACGCTGAGTCACCGAAATCAGTGAGGCGGCCACCAGCCATGAGTCTTCACATGAACGGCCCGTTGGCAGCAATACACCGCCAAAACCCAGGCGGTCGGCGGCCTGTGCGATCTGCTGAAGATAGCCGTGATCGACCACTCGCGCGCCTTCTTCAGTACCTAAATAACGGCCATCGCCGTGGGTAGGTAAGAACCAAAATACGTTCAGACTCATGTTGTTTTTCCTCTCAATTCGTCACGGGTGCCGCTCAGCGGGCGGCTCAATGAGTGATCAGTTAGCCTGTACAGCGGGCTTCCAGATGCGATCTTTAATCTCAACAGGTTTTGGCAAAATATGGTTTTCATAGAACAAATCGGCGGTTTGCTGTTGGCGTTTTTCCGTTTCAGCACTGACCGGTGTGATTGGCATATCCGGCAGATGATCGAGATAAGACGCCACGACTTTGTCCGGCAGCCCCATCGACTGGGAAAGCAGCGTGATGCTTTGCGCACGGTCGGTTTTCGTCAGCGCATTCGCCTGCGTTAACACGTCCAGAACGGCGCTGATAAATTGCGGATTCGCTTCGGTATATTTTTTCGGTGCCAGATAGAAAGAACCGGTCTGGTGCAGCCTGGAACCGTCGGTCAGGACGCGGACATCGCCCTGAACTTCAGCGGCGGAGTAGTACGGATCCCAGATAGCCCAGGCATCGACGTCATGCTGCTGGAAAGCCGCGCGGGCGTCAGCAGGCGTCAGATAAACCGGCTGGATATCGGTGAATTTCAGCCCGGCCTGTTGCAGCGCACGAAGCAGTAAATTGTGCGAACTGGAGCCTTTTTGGAAAGCCACTTTATGTCCTTTCAGGTCCGCGACAGTTTTAATCGGGCTGTTGCTGTCGACCAGAATAACTTCAGCTTTCGGCTTCGGCGGTTCAGAACCGATATACAGCAAATCCGCGCCCGCGGCCTGCGCGAACAGCGGTGGCAAATCACCGGTTCCGCCCAAATCAATGCTGCCAACGTTCAGTGCTTCCAGGATCTGCGGCCCTGCAGGAAATTCCACCCAGCTGATTTTTGTGTCCGGGAAACGCTTTTCCAGTAACTGATGAGATTTCGCCAGCACCAGGCCGACGGATCCTTTCTGGTAGGCGATGCGTAACTGTGCGGGATCTTTTTCCTGCGCAAGCGCCGCACCGCTTAGCGTCAGGCTGGTCAGCAGCCCGGCAATAACCGGCAGGCGGCGTAATAAAGAGAAGGATGCTGGCATGGTTAATTCCTTTTAAAGTTAAACGCGTAATGCCTGAGCAGAAAGGGACGCGACTGACGGCGCCAGCGGGCGGCGGCGGCTGAGTGCCAGATAGAAGTTCTCCAGCGATTCGGTCAGACGCTCTTCAAGTGCGGGATCAAGCTTCGCCGGGTAACTCTGGTAATCGGTGATCAGGCTGTCATCGGCGAAAACGCCCTGCAAAACTTCCTGGGCCTTGAGCGACGCCAGTACCGGTTTGAGCGCGTAATCCACGGCGAGCATGTGGCCGATCGAACCGGCGGTGGCCAGCGGCAGTACAACTTTATGGTCGAGCGCGCGTTCCGGCAGCAAATCCAGCAATGTTTTCAGTGCACCGGAAAACGAGGCCTTATAGACCGGCGTTGCCACGATCAATCCATCGGCGCTTGCCAGTTCAGCAGTCAGCTGTTTGAGCTGCGGGCTGGCGAAATTTGCGAAAAGCAGGTCGTCAGCGGAAAAATCCTGAATCGTATAGGTGAAAACCTCGACGCCGCGGCTTGCCAGCCACTGATGGCTGAGCGCCAGCAGGGAGGAAGAACGTGAAGGTTGTCGCGGGCTGCCTGCGATTGTTATAACGCGCATCTCTCTTCCTTATAACAAAAAGTAATAGAACCATTATTTTCTTTAACAAAGTGGAGTAAACGTAACAGGGGGACGCTGCGCACCGGAAATCTCAATTTTGGCTATGAATAGTTTGAAAACGGATAAAGCAGGGATGAAGCGGGCGCGGGGGGAATAAAAGTAAAATTAAGGTAAATAAAAAGTAATCGTTTGCGTACGGAAACAATTATTGTGCCAATCCGCTGGTTATCGTTTCCAATTGCCTGACGCTTAGTCGATAATACCGCCCCGTCTAGCCACCGGGAATCCAGGAGTCTCCATGTATTATCCTTTTGTCAGGAAAGCACTGTTTCAGCTCGATCCAGAACGCGCCCACGAGTTAACCTTCCGCCAGTTAAGCCGCATCTCCGGCACCCCACTTGAGTTTTTAATTCGTCAGTCCGTTCCGGCCAAACCGGTGACCTGCATGGGATTAACCTTTAAGAACCCGCTGGGGCTGGCTGCTGGCCTGGATAAAGACGGCGAATGTATTGATGCACTCGGCGCAATGGGATTTGGTTTTGTGGAAGTGGGAACCGTGACGCCGCGCGCGCAGGCGGGTAATGATAAGCCACGTTTATTCCGCATCGTTGAGGCAGAAGGCCTGATTAACCGCATGGGTTTCAATAACCACGGCGTGGATAATCTGGTGAATAACGTCAAAAAATCCCATTTTGACGGCATCCTGGGGATTAATATCGGCAAGAATAAAGATACGCCGGTCGAGCAGGGTAAAGATGATTATCTGACCTGTATGGAAAAGGTATATCCGTACGCGGGTTATATTGCGGTGAATATTTCTTCACCAAACACGCCGGGATTACGTTCACTGCAATACGGCGAAGCGCTGGATGATTTACTGGCGGCGATTAAAAATAAGCAGCTTGAACTTCAGCAACGTCATCAGAAATATGTGCCGGTTGCTGTGAAGATCGCGCCGGATCTTTCTGAGGAAGAATTGATCCAAATAGCCGACAGTCTGGTGCGTCATAATATGGATGGTGTGATTGCGACTAACACGACGCTCGATCGTAAACTGATCCAGGGCCTTAATAATTGTGATCAGGTAGGCGGACTAAGCGGTCGCCCGCTGCAACTGCGCAGCACAGAAATTATCCGTATGCTGTCAAATGAATTACAAGGTCGTCTGCCTGTTATTGGCGTCGGTGGCATTGATTCCCTGACGGCAGCGCGTGAAAAAATGGCAGCCGGTGCATCATTAATTCAAATCTATTCCGGATTTATCTTCCGCGGACCAGGTTTGATCAAAGATATTGTTACCCACCTCTGATATTTTTCATCCTTAAGGCGAGTCAGGGGTTTATTTATTAACCCGGCTCGTCTATATTTTGTCCACTGACCATTATTCAGGCTCAGGATTTGTCTGATACCCGTTCGTAATAAAAAATTCTATTCTTATCGGATCAGGTAACAATAGAACATCACGAACAAACAGGCAGAGGGCATCGCGCAAACAGGATGACGAAATGAAAATCAAACCAGATGATAATTGGCGTTGGTATTTTGATACTGAACATGACCGGCTTATGTTGGATCTCGCTAATGGCATGATTTTCCGTTCCCGATTCCCCGCTAAAATGTTAACGCCGGATGCGTTCGGCGATATGTCATTTTGTGTCGATGATGCGGCGCTGTATTTTGATTTCGAAGAACAGTGCAAACATATTCGCCTGGCCGCCGAGCAGCGCGCCGAATTAGTATTAAATGCATTAGTCGCCTTTCGCTTTTTAAAACCGCTGATGCCTAAGAGCTGGCATTTCAGTCAGCAACATCGTCCTTTCCAGCCAGCAAACGGTCAGCTTGCGCAGGTGCAGGTAATGGAAAGTGGTGAGCAGGCGACATTACTGGTGGTTGAGTCCGGCGATAACGCCAGTCTGTGCCTGCTGGCGCAGGAACGTCTGACAGTGGCAGGGCGCGGGATGGTGTTAGGTGATGCGATCAAAGTGATGCATGACCGGTTGATGCCAGCGGCATTCCGGGTAGACAGCGATGTCTACGATCAGGCAGTTTAAGTTCTTTAATTCCGGTTTAAACTGCCTGACTCTGCATTAACTGCGTTTTCTAGCCGATGATAATATCTGAGGCCGGAATACAGCTGCACGACAATATCATTCCGTCTTTGCCCACTGCGCTTTCTTTCAGCGGCGAAACTTTTCCCTCTTGTAATGTCATTTTGCAGGCACCACATATTCCCGCACGACACGAATATGGGATCCGTAATCCCTGCAATTCCAGTTGTTCGAGCAAAATCTGCTGATTATTCCCGGTAAACTGCGTGCCCTGATAATTGATGGTCACGTCCTGCGCAGTGCTTTTCGGTGCGTCGACGTTTTCAACCACTTCACCTGCGCCGTAAGGCCGCTGTGGTTTGGTGGCCAGCACCTCAACGCTGTCGCCCGCGCGGATCACGCCGGTATTTCGCGCAATCATATTCTGGCCGAAATCCACGTCGCCATCGCTGGCAGTACGGTAGCCCTGCAAGGTCTTCAGCGGTTCGCCCCGCGGATGTTTACGTCCGCGCTCAATGCTGACCGTGGTGAAAATACAGCGGCTGCACGGTTTGACCAGATCGAAAATGACTTCGCCGATGCGGATCGTCTGCCAGGTATCTTCGGCATAAGCTTCGGTGCCACTGACCACAATGTTGGGCCGGAATTGCTCAACGCGTACTCCCCCCGGACAGCGGCGCTGTAAATCCTGCATCGACGCTTCATTGATCAGCAGATACGGGAAGCCGTCGGCAAACGACAACGGGACTTCCGGATGTTTTTTCACACGGCGCGTCGGCTCTTCGCCAACCCAGCGAAGCTGGACGTCACGCTTTAAATAAGCACTTAACCAGCGATTTACCGGTTCCGGCGCGATGAGTGAGGTAAACTGATTGCCCCAAACTTCTGTCGGAGAGTTTTCACCGGCGAATTCACGGAATTTTACGCTGATGCTGTCACCTTCTGGCGCAGAGATCATCAGGCCATCGGGCAGGATCACCGGGGTGAACAGGACAAGGTTGGGATACTGGCGGGCCGTAATAAAAGTGCCTTGCGTATCGGTAATCATGAACTGGCGGTCGAACGTCAGTCCTGTTGCTGTAACCAGTGCGTGGGAGACTTGCAGACCACGCATGGATTTGACCGGGTGTACGAATAAACGTGAAAGAATGGGCACTGAACGTCGCCTCTCTGTATATAAAGTCTTAAAGAGAACCAGAGACTTTATGACAAGCGGTGGGGATTAGCTATAATGCGCAACAATTTTATTTTTGGTGATATGTCGATATGAACTCTTTGTTTGCCAGCACGGCGCGTGGACTGGAAGAACTGTTAAAAAGCGAACTGGAAACGCTGGGTGCGCAAGCCTGCAAAGTTGTGCAGGGAGGGGTACATTTTGAAGGTGACGATCGCCTGATGTATCGGAGCTTACTGTGGAGCCGTCTGGCTTCGCGCATCCTGTTACCGCTGAACGAATTCAAAGTTCACAGCGATCTGGATCTTTACCTCGGTGTGATGGCGATTGACTGGCCGTCCGTGTTTGGCGTGGAAAAAACGTTTGCCGTGCATTTCAGCGGCCTGAACGACGAAATCCGTAACAGCCAGTACGGCGCGTTGAAAGTGAAAGACGCCATCGTTGACAGTTTTACCCGCAAAATGGACGAACGTCCGAATGTGGCAAAACAGCAACCGGACATCCGCGTTAACGTGTTTCTGCAACGTGATACTGCCAGCGTCGCGCTGGATCTCAGCGGCGAAGGCCTGCATCAGCGCGGCTACCGTGACCTGACCGGTCAGGCTCCGCTGAAAGAAAACCTGGCCGCGGCTATCGTGATGCGTTCAGGCTGGCAGGCGGGTACGCCAATGGTCGACCCGATGTGTGGTTCCGGTACGTTGCTGATTGAAGCAGCCATGATTGCCGCCGATCGCGCGCCGGGCCTGCATCGCCAGCACTGGGGCTTTACCGGCTGGAGCAAATTTGACGCTGAACTGTGGCGTGAACTGACTGCCGAAGCGCAGGTTCGTACCCGCCGTGGCGTTCAGGAAACATCATCACGCTTCTTCGGCTCTGATATCGACCGTCGTGTTATCGAGATGGCACGTGCCAACGCCCGTCGCGCGGGTGTGGCAGAATTGATCAGCTTTGACGCTGCCGAAGTCGGCAAACTGGTGAATCCGCTGCCGGAAGGCCCGACCGGGACGGTGATCAGCAATCCGCCATACGGCGAGCGTCTGGAAAGCGAACCGGCTCTGATTGCGTTGCACAACATGCTTGGCCGCATTATGAAGACACAGTTTGGCGGCTGGCAGCTCTCCTTATTCAGTGCGTCACCTGAGTTGTTAAGTTGTCTCCAGCTGCGCGCTGAGCGCCAGTTCAAAGCGAAAAACGGCCCGCTGGAATGTGTGCAGAAAAACTACCAGCTGGCGGAAAACCCGACCGGCGCGGCAGGTGCGCAAATGGCAGAAGATTACGCCAACCGCCTCCGGAAAAATGTTAAGAAACTGGAGAAATGGGCCAAACAGCAGGGCATCGAATGCTATCGTCTGTATGACGCCGATTTGCCGGACTACAACGTGGCGGTTGACCGCTACGGCAGCAAAGTTGTGGTTCAGGAATATGCGCCGCCGAAAACGGTTGATGCGCAGAAAGCCCGTCAGCGTTTGTTCGACGTGATTAACGCCACGATGTCCGTGTTGGATATTTCTTCCAGCCAGCTGATCCTGAAAACCCGTGAACGTCAGAAAGGCACCAGCCAGTACGAGAAACTGGCACAGAAGGGCGAGTTCCTGTTGGTTGAGGAATTCGACGCTAAACTGTGGGTTAACCTGACGGATTATCTCGACACCGGTTTGTTCCTGGATCACCGTATTGCCCGCAAAATGCTCGGCGAAATGAGTAAAGGAAAAGACTTCCTGAACCTGTTCGCGTACACCGGCACGGCCAGCGTTCACGCCGGTCTGGGCGGTGCGCGGAGCACAACCACGGTAGATATGTCCCGTACCTATCTGGAATGGGCAGAGAAAAACCTGCGTGCCAATGGCCTGACCGGCCGTCAGCACCGCCTGATTCAGGCAGATTGCCTGTCTTATCTGGGCATGTGTGATGAACAATTCGATGTGATCTTTATCGATCCACCGACGTTCTCCAACTCGAAACGTATGGCCGACAGTTTTGACGTTCAGCGCGATCATCTGGCATTAATGAAAGATCTGAAACGCATTTTACGTCGCAACGGCACCATTATGTTCTCGAACAACAAGCGCGGCTTCCAGATGGATCTCGACGGACTGAGCAAACTGGGGCTGACCGCCAAAGAAATCACCAGCCAAACCCTGTCACAGGATTTCGCCCGTAACCGTCAAATTCATAACTGCTGGCTGCTGTCCCACGCCGGCGAGGAAAAATAAAGTTTATGTCGTTAATTAGTATGTCAGGTGCCTGGCTGTCATTCAGTGACTCGCCGCTGTTGGATAACACCGAATTACACATCGAGCCGAACGAACGCGTCTGTCTGGTTGGCCGTAACGGCGCCGGTAAATCGACGCTGATGAAAATCCTTAACCGAGAAGTGCCGCTGGATGACGGCCGTATCGTGTATGAGCAAGACCTGATTGTTGCGCGTCTGCAGCAGGATCCGCCGCGTAACGTTGAAGGCACGGTCTTTGATTTCGTTTCTGAAGGCGTGTTCGAGCAGGCTGAACATCTGAAGGCGTATCACGCCATTTCGCATCTGGTTGAAACCGATCCGAGCGAAAAGAACATGAACAAACTGGCGCAGGTGATGGAGATCCTCGATCACCAGGGCCTGTGGCAGCTCGACAGCCGCATTAATGAAGTGCTGCTGAAACTGGGTCTGGACGCGGATACAGAGCTTAAATCTCTGTCCGGCGGCTGGTTGCGTAAAGCTGCGCTGGGTCGTGCGCTGGTCAGCGCGCCGCACATTTTACTGCTCGACGAACCGACCAACCATCTTGATATCGAAAGTATCGCCTGGCTGGAAGATTTCCTGAAAGAGTTCCAGGGCAGCATTATCTTCATTTCCCATGACCGTTCTTTCATCCGTAACATGGCGACCCGTATTGTCGATCTCGATCGCGGCAAACTGGTGTCTTATCCGGGTAACTACGAAGAATATCTGCTGGCGAAAGAAGAAGCCCTGCGCGTTGAAGAATTGCAGAACGCAGAGTTCGACAAAAAACTGGCACAGGAAGAAGTGTGGATCCGCCAGGGTATCAAGGCACGTCGTACCCGTAACGAAGGCCGCGTTCGCGCATTGAAAGCCTTACGTCAGGAGCGTTCTGAACGTCGCGAAGTCATGGGCACCGCTAAGATGCAGGTCGTTGAAGCTTCGACTTCGGGCAAGATTGTCTTCGAAATGGAAGATGTCAGCTACGCGATTGCCGGTAAGCAACTGGTGAGCCACTTCTCCGCGCAGGTGATGCGTGGCGATAAAATTGCGCTGGTTGGCCCGAACGGCTGTGGTAAAACCACCTTGCTTAAACTGATGTTAAGTCAGATTAAGGCCGACAGCGGTCGCGTTCACTGCGGCACCAAGCTGGAAGTGGCGTACTTCGACCAGCACCGCGCCGAGCTTGATCCGGAACGTACAGTGATGGACAACCTCGCCGAAGGTAAGCAGGAAGTGATGGTGAATGGCCGTGCACGCCACGTGCTGGGCTATCTGCAAGACTTCCTGTTCCATCCGAAACGTGCAATGACGCCGGTAAAAGCGCTGTCCGGCGGCGAACGTAACCGTCTGCTGCTGGCAAAACTGTTCCTGCGTCCAAGCAACCTGTTGATCCTCGATGAACCGACCAACGACCTGGATGTGGAAACGCTGGAACTGCTGGAAGAGATGATCGACAGCTATCAGGGTACCGTGATGCTGGTGAGCCATGACCGTGAATTTGTTGATAACTCGGCCACCGAATGCTGGATTTATGAAGGCAACGGCGTGATTAACAGCTATGTGGGCGGTTATTTTGACGCACAGCATCAGCGTCGTAACCAGAAGCCAATTCGTCAGGCTGTTGTCACGGAAAATAAACCGGCGGCGCAACCAAAAGCAGAACCGGCCAAACGCACGGCAAATAAGCTCAGCTATAATCAACAGCGTGAACTGGAACAATTGCCTCTGCAAATCAGCGCACTGGAAGAAAAAATTGAAGCCCTGCAACAGAAGATGAGTGATGCTGATTTCTTCACACTTCCTCATGAAGAAACACAGAAAGTGCTCACTGCTTTTGCTGCCGCAGAGCTGGAATTAGAGCAGGCGTTTGAACGTTGGGAAGCGCTGGAAGCGCAGAAAAACGGCTAACACTGCATTACGATTGGCAACCGGCGTAATGGAAATCCGGTTGCCACTATCCTTTGCCTTTGCGCTGTTGAGGAGTCGATAGTGTGTTCTGACGCCCATGACAATGACCCGCACATCCTGTGTCCCCAATGCGACATTCTGGTGGCCATACCTGGTCTGAAAATAGGGCAAAAGGCCGTTTGTCCCCGTTGCCATACGACGCTGACAACCCGCTGGAATGAGCCACGCAGGCGTCCTGTCGGTTATGCAATCAGCGCATTATTCATGCTGTTGCTGGCCAACCTTTTTCCTTTCGTCAATATGAACGTTGCCGGGCTGAGCAGTGAAGTGACACTGGTGCAGATCCCGCAGGTTTTGGTTTCTGAAGATTACGCCAGTATGGCGTCTCTGTTTATGATCGTGGTGCAACTGCTTCCGGCGGTTTGCATGCTCTCGATTATCCTCCTTTGCTACGGCAACAAAATTCCGGTTCACTGGAAAGTGAGCATCGCGCGCACGCTGTTTCGGCTGAAAAGCTGGTGCATGGTGGAGATTTTTCTCGCCGGTGTGTTGGTGAGTTTCGTCAAACTGATGGCGTACGGTGATGTGGGGATTGGCACCAGCTTTATCCCCTACGTTTTGTTTTGCCTGCTGCAACTGCGCGCTTTTCAGTGCACCGATCGCTTCTGGATGTGGGAACACATCGAACCCGCACCTGAACTTGTTCAGCCGTTACGGGTAGGCGAGAGCGGTTTGCGCCAGGGGCTGCGCTCCTGCCATTGCTGCATGGCGATTCTGCCTGCGGAGCAGGAAGTGTGCGGGCGCTGTAAAAGCAAAGGCCACGCGCGACGTAAAAATAGTTTGCAATGGACGATGGCCCTGCTGGTGACGTCTATTTTGTTATATCTCCCGGCCAATATGCTGCCGATTATGATCACGCAGGTTCTCGGGAATCCGATGCCTTCAACGATCATGGCCGGTGTTGTGCTGCTGTGGAGTGACGGCTCTTACCCTGTGGCAATGGTGATTTTCATCGCCAGTATTATGGTGCCGACATTAAAAATGATCGCCATTGCCTGGCTGTGCTGGGATGCCAACAGTAATAAGCAAATCGACAGGGAAAGGTTGCATGTCATTTATGAAGTTGTTGAGTTTGTTGGCCGCTGGTCAATGATTGACGTGTTTGTTATTGCGGTGCTGTCAGCCCTGGTAAGAATGGGGCAACTGATGAGTATATATCCGGATATCGGCGCGCTGCTGTTTGCAGGCGTTGTCATTCTTACGATGTTCGCCGCCATGACGTTTGACCCAAGGCTCATTTGGGATCGCGCTGGAATGAAGTCTGCAAAGGAGCCACAAGATGGCAGGAAATAACATGGCAGAACACGACGGAACTGCCAAAGTCGAAAAAATTAAACGCTGGTCTCCGGTGTGGATTGTGCCGATTGTCACGGCACTGATCGGGGCCTGGATCCTGTTTTATCACTACAGCCATCAGGGCCCGGTAGTCACGCTCATCACTACTACCGCGGAAGGCATTGAAGGCGGCAAAACCACCATCAAAAGTCGCAACGTGGACGTGGGCAAAGTGGAGACGGTCACGCTCAGCGACGACCTCCAGCAGGTCATCATCAAAGCCCGTCTGAATACCGGTATGGAAAAAATGCTGCGTGGCGATTCCGTGTTTTGGGTGGTCAAACCGCAAATCGGGCGCGAGGGTGTTTCCGGCCTCGGTACGTTGTTGTCCGGCGCATATATTCAGCTACAGCCCGGTAGTAAAGGTGGCGAGAAAGAAGAATATAAGCTGGATGATTCACCACCGCTGGCGTCACCGGATGCGAAAGGCGTCCGTGTTATTCTGGAAAGCGAACGCTCAGGGCAACTGAATCCGGGCGATCCGGTGCTGTTTCGTGGTTATCAGGTCGGTACGGTTGAAACCAGCCACTTTGATCCTAAAGCCCGTAACATCAAATATCAGCTCTTTGTCCGTGCGCCATACGACACGCTGGTGACCGACAATGTGCGTTTCTGGAAAGACAGCGGAGTGAATTTCGACATGTCCGCCGCCGGTATGCGTGTGGAGATGGGGTCACTGACGACGCTGTTTAGCGGAGGCGTAAGCTTCGATATTCCGAACGGCTGGACGCAGGGCGCTGAAGCGAAAAATGGCGATAACTATCAGCTGTTTGACGATCAGAAAAGTATTCAGGAATCACTGTATACGCGTCATATGGACTACGTGATGTTCTTCTCGGATTCCATCCGTGGGCTGCAAAAAGGCGCGCCAGTAGAATTCCGCGGTATTCGTCTCGGTACTGTGGCCGAAGTGCCGTTCCCGATGAATGTGCTTAATCAGCAAATGTCAGATGATTACCGCATTCCGATCCTGATCCGTATCGAACCAGACCGCTTCGCTCAGTTGTTGGGCAGTAATTTCAATATTGACGATCATATCCGTGACGGCATCGCACATGGTCTGCGCGCCTCCATGAAATCAGCCAACCTGCTGACCGGGGCGATGTATATCGATCTGGATTTCTATCCGAACGAGAAACCGTGGAAAGGGCCGCTGGAAATTGCCGGACATAAACTGCTGCCGACCGTGAGCGGCGGGTTTGCGCAAATCCAGCAGAAACTGATGACGACACTGGATAAAATCAACAATCTGCCAATTGAGCCGATGATGCGTGAAGCGACCAGCACGCTGGCTGAAAGCCAGAGAACGATGAAATCTACGCAGAAAACCATTGAGTCCCTGAACGCGATTGTCTCGAGCAAAGAGATGAAAAATCTGCCTGCGGATATGCAGCAGACGCTCATTCAGCTTAACCGTAGCCTGAAAGGCTTCCAGCCTGGCTCACCGGCCTACGGCAATCTGGTTGGCGATATGCAGAGTCTGGATAAAACGCTGCGTGAGCTTCAGCCGGTATTGAAAACGCTGAATCAGAAAAGTAATGCACTGATTTTCGCCGCCCCAGGGCAAGATGATCCTCAGCCGAAGAAGGCCAAATAATGATGAAATGGATACCTGTCGTCTTAGTATTATTCCTGTCTGCATGCAGCAGCAGTAACGAGAAAACGTATTACCAGTTGCCGGTACTTAGCAGCACGCCAGTGGCGGGCAGCACGATGACATCCGGCTCAACCGCGCAGCGTCACTTGTGGGTAGAACGGGTGAGTGTGGCTGATTATCTGGCGGGAACCGGGTTGGTTTATCAGACCAATGATGTGCAATATACACTGACTCAGAATAACCTCTGGGCCAGCCCGCTGGATCAGCAGCTTCAGCAATCTCTGGTGACCTATCTGCGCCGAGATTTGCCGGGCTTCCTGGTTTCTTCGCAGGCGGGCGGTTCTGACGATCAGGATGTGCTGAACGTGAATGTCACCGGCTTCCATGGCCGCTACGATGGTATCGTGGTGGTCAGCGGCAGCTGGACGCTGACGCACGCTGGGCAGACAGTTCAGCGTGATTTCGCGCTGAACCTGAAACAAAACGAAGACGGTTATGATGCACTGGTCAGAACGCTGGCGACAGGCTGGCAGCAAGAAGCAGGCCAGATTGCATCACAGATAAGATGACAATTTTTTAAGCTTAATATTTTTTAAGTTAAAGACAAAAAATCCCGGTTTCTGACTTTTCAGACACCGGGATTTTTTTATGACGATCAGCCAGATGAGCATTACGCTGGCGCGATTAGTTTGCGCGCAATCGAATAATATAGCTCACGAATGTGACATTGGCGTGAATTTTGCGCATTGACCTCTCCTGCGATTGCGGCTATTTGTTAGGTGTGGACGCAGAAGCGCTCCACTGTTTTCTTTCCACCTGACCTGAATAATGAGGGATACAAGGCATGAAGAGACAAAAACGCGATCGCCTGGAACGGGCACAATCACGTGGATATCAAGCAGGTATTGGCGGACGCTCTAAGGAGATTTGTCCGTACCAATCATTAGATGCCCGATCACACTGGCTCGGGGGTTGGCGACAAGCCATGGAGGACAGGGCCGTCACCGCTTAAGCGGCTCCCCTGTCAGAATAAGGAACGACCTCCGCTGCGCGCGGAGGTTTTTGTTTGTGGCTCTCTCAGCTGAACTTTAAAAGATCATAAAAAAACGGCGAGCACAGGGCTCACCGTTTGTCTGGCATGAACTGAAAGGGCTCTTAGAACGCCGCCGCGTCTTTGAACAGGCCGACTTTCAGATCCGTTGCAGTATAGATAACTACGCCATCAACCAGAACTTCGCCATCTGCAACGCCCATGATCAGTTTACGGTTGATCACGCGTTTGAAGTTCAGGCGGTAAGTGACAAGTTTAGCCGTCGGTAATACCTGACCGGTGAATTTCACTTCACCCACACCCAGTGCGCGGCCTTTGCCTTCGCCACCGAGCCAGCCCAGATAGAAACCTACCAGCTGCCACATTGCATCCAGACCCAGACAACCCGGCATGACCGGATCGCCGATGAAGTGGCAACTAAAGAACCACAGGTCAGGATTGATATCTAATTCAGCTTCAACATAGCCTTTGCCATGGGTGCCGCCATCTTCCTGCATCTTCACGATGCGGTCCATCATCAGCATGTTGCCTGATGGTAATGGAGGGCCGCCTGCACCGAACAGTTCACTGCGGCCAGAAGCTACGAGGTCTTCTTTCGTATAGGAATCGCGTTTATCTACCATGTTCTATGTAAGCCTTATTTTAATGAAGGGCGGAGCTTAGCTTACAGCTGTAAGCTGAACAACTCCGATCAGCTGTGGTTGAACCAGTTCAACCAGCGAAGAGGCCACGGATAGCGCGGGCCGCCCTGAGACGTGACAAGTGCAATACGCTGCTGAATTAATCCCAGCAAACTTGCACGCTCTTCTTCAGCTTCTCCTTCGTTGGAGTAAATCAGTCCGGTCAGGATAGGCAGCGCTTCGTCTGCGCTATCGACTGCCCATAAGTGAAACTGGCCGTCGCGAACGGCGTCAATCACCTGCGGATGCAGGCACAAATTACGCACGTTGCTGGTTGGCAGAATGACCCCTTGTTTACCGGTCAAACCGCGACGCTGACAAACCTCGAAGAAACCTTCGATTTTTTCGTTCACGCCACCAATAGGTTGCACATTCCCAAACTGATCGACAGAACCGGTCACCGCAATTTGCTGGTTAATCGGCTGCATCGACAGCGCACTAATCAGCGCGCAGAGTTCAGCAAGGGAAGCGCTGTCGCCGTCCACTTCACCGTAAGACTGCTCAAACACAATCGAAGCGGAGAAGGGCAGAGGCTGGTCGAGTTCTAACTCGGAGATCAGGAATGCCTGCATAATCATCATGCCTTTCGCATGAAGATTGCCGCCTAATTCTGCCTTGCGCTCAACGTCGGTAAATTCGCCGTCGCCGGTGTGTACGACACAACTAATGCGCGAAGGTTCACCTAAAGCACGCGGATGACCCGGATATTCCAGAACAGAAAGGCCGTTGATCTGCCCGACCACTTCTCCTTCAGTTTCTATGCGGATTTGCCCAAGCTCAATTTCATCCTGCATACGTTCCTGCAGGTAACTTTCGCGCCATGCACGTGCGCTGGACGCGGCTTCCAGCGCCTTGGCGCTCAGCAGCTCATCTTCATTATAAAGGGCTGCTTCACTGAGTTGCGCGTTCAGCCAGACCGGATCGAGCGTCAGACTGCCCTGATCGGTGCTCTGGCGGATTGCCAGCTTAAAGAATTCAGGCCATGCATCGGCAGCAAGGCGGGGAATTTCCAGCTCATCGGCCAGCGTGTTGACATATCCACACCAGGTTTCCATGTCGCTTTCTTCTGTCAGCGGCAGGTCAGCTTCAAATTCGCCATAAATGGCAGAATCCATCAGCTCCGGTTCCATGTCACTCAGATCGCCCAAAGAGAGACGGTCGCCAACCAGAATCAGACGGAGATCCAGTGGCATAGGGGGAATGGTAACCGGTAAAGGTTTAGTTTCATCCGGGGAAACCCAGTGATACATGCCTTCCGTGATCATCTGTTTCAGGCGAAGCCACATCAGCGGTTGAGCGATGAGTGTGCGGATAGACAGCACCAGAACACCGCCATTAACCTGATGAACCAGACCAGGTTCGAGCTGGATGAGATCTTTATGCACACGAACACAGCCAAACAGCTGCTCCGGCTCAAGCCACTCGCGATACTGGCAGGTGAACTTCGCAGCAAAAGCATCTTCCGCTGATTTTGCCGCGAGCAGGGTGACCTTACTGCCTTCAATATGATAGCGGTTGCCAGTCACTTCAGTGGGTTCAGGCAACAGATCGTTTACCGCCTGAGCAATGCGTGACAGATACTCACGGTTTTCCTGCGCCTTAAGCGTCATAAAGCGAGGGCGCGAGCGGGGATGACAAAACAGCGTTAAACCATTTTCCAGCCGGGGCTGTGTTCCAGCGAAATCGACAGGGGCTAACTGGGCTGCCGTTGCAAATATTGCCTCATAAGGCGCGGAGTCAGGCAGTAAAAGCTGCCAGTCAAGTCGGTTATTGGTCAATGTGTTAGCTGTTTTCTATAAAAAGGGAAAGAGCGATTATACAAGAATAAATCCGGCTGCATACAATGAGAGTCGCGACTGAACATGGCTTAGTGCACATTGCTGACCAGGTGCGCAAAAAACGGACAATATATGCAGGTTTATTTGGGGTGAAAATTGAAATAAAGCTGTTATGCTTAGTAAAGTTACGGGGTCACCGAAGAGTTCACGATGAAATATCAGCAACTGGAAAATCTTGAAAGCGGTTGGAAATGGAAGTACCTGGTGAAGAAACACCGGGAAGGTGAGCGGATCACCCGTCATCTGGAAAACAGTGCCGCACAGGAATCCGTGAACCAACTTCTCAGTCTGGAAAATGAGCCAGTGAAGGTCACGGACTGGATTGTGAATGACATGAATCCGGCGCTGGAAAACCGGCTTAAACAAACTATTCGTGCACGCAGAAAACGTCATTTTAATGCTGAACATCAGCATACCCGTAAGAAATCCATCGATTTAGAATTCCTCGTCTGGCAGCGGCTGGCAGGCCTTGCACAGCGTCGTGGTGCAACGTTATCGGACACCATCATTCAACTGCTTGAAGACGCAGAACGAAAAGAGAAATACGCCAACCAGATGTCTTCACTCAAAGAAGACTTACAGCAAATCCTCGGTAAACAAGATCTCTGAGCCTTTTTGTATTTCTGGCTGAAAGCTTTCTCCTGTTGTATTCGAATCGCTGAATTCAAAGTATAAAAAAACCCCGCCGAGGCGGGGTTTTTAGTATCTATCGTTAAAGCTAAAGAGTGTTATTAAGCCTGTGGCTGAGTAACAGTATCTTTGTAGCCTTTAACTTCGATTTCTACGCGACGGTCTGGTGCCAGGCAGTCGATCAGAGCAGCACGGCCTTTAACGGAGTCACAGGTAGAACCAGTAACTGGGTTAGATTTACCTTGGCCTTGTGCAGAGATTTTGTTCGCAGGGATACCTTTAGATACCAGGTAATCCACTACGCTCTGTGCACGTTGCTCAGACAGTTTCTGGTTGTATTGTTCTGAACCGATACGGTCGGTGTAACCCAGAACGATAACTGAACCGTCTTTAGGATCGATTGAACTCAACTGGCTGTACAGCTGATCCAGAGCCTGTTGGCCTTCTGGTTTCAGAGTCGCTTTGTTGAAGTTGAACAGAACGTCAGACTTCAGAGTGAATTTCTTAGTTTCCACAACTGGAGCTGGTGCTGGAGCTGGTGCAACAACTGGTGCTGCAACATCATCCTGACCGAAACGGTAAGAAACACCTACAGACAGCATGCCGTTGTCTGGACGTGCGCCAACAGTCTGCGCGTCGCCGATGTTGTTAACCCACTGGTAATCCAGACGGGTAGCCCAGTTTTTGGTCACTGCGTATTCAACACCAACAGCTGCCAGTGGAGAAACACCGGTGTCGTGATCGCTTACGCGCTCACCAGTACCACCGAAGTTACCTTTGGAGTCTGCACGCCAAACCATACCACCCAGACGGGTATACAGGTCCAGATCGTCAGTCAGCGGGTAGCTCAGTTTAGCAGCCAGCTGAACGCCTTGTGCTTTGAACGCGCCGTTGTTTACGCTGCCTTTGTAAGGCATGCGGCCAAGCCAGTCATATCCCATTTCAAAGCCCAGGTATTGGTTCGCTTGGTAACCCAAGAACGCACCTGCACCCAGTTGGCTATCGTGGGTAGGGCCGTTGCCGATACCTTCGTAAGCATTTGCGAAACCAGTGTCATGGTATTGGGACCAGCCCAATTTACCACCGGTATACCAGGTGTTATCTTTAGGGGCGGCTTGCGCTACGGTAGCGAAACCTGCCAGTGCCACTGCTAATGCGATAGCTGTCTTTTTCATTTTGCGCCTCGTTATCATCCAAATAGGCAATTGAGCTTTAAGCTTTAAGCCCTTGGTTAAAATCCTTACGCCAAGATTCTTGCTTCAATTAAGAACTTGCCACTTTACGTTGGCATTATAGAGCAACCTTGGCGTTGTAAAGTCTACAACGTGGCGCGAAACTTACAAGCTTGAAGTGTTAACACCGTGGAAAAAAAGGGAAAAACGTACACATTTCTTAACGGCTTTGACTAATTGTTGACAAAAACTGGAGATAATCTGAGGTCGGAATACCCATTTTTACTGGGTTTGAAGCCGGTTTCAGCACAAATCACTAAGTTCCGTACTATTTTCGTAGGAACATTCCTATTTTGAACTAATGGTATACAGAAGAGTGAATTTTTACTGTGGAGTGATGTCCACTAGCTGAATTCTGTTCATTTGTTGGCTTCATAATGAACCCATATGACCCTCCCTGACGTGCTGCAATTTGCAGTCTTTCTCTTTCTGAATCATTCAAATCGGGTAACCACCCAAGCACAACACTGTAATTCCCTGTGAGCAACGCTTTTTCCATTGCATCAACTGTAGACATCGCTGTGATTTGATTTACCTGCACCATTTTATCGACCGGCAAACCAGATTGAGATAACCAGTGACGGCTCAGTTTCTGCTGAGGCGTGAGCCACAACAACCAGCGGGATTGCATACCCAAATGCTGAAGCAGTGGCAGAAGTAACTGCGCAAATGCTGGCTGGCTCGCACTATAAACGAACTCCGTGATCAGACCATTATTCAAGGACGCAGACGAATTTACCTGTGTGTGGGCGACGGGCAAAGCAGACTGACTAAAATGATGATTTGTAAGATGTTGAGTGCGCATAGTGATATACCCCAGTAGGTTACTGTATGAATGTACAGTACTCTGGCGATGGGCAAAGATCAACCCAATTTTTCCAAGACATCTCGCAAATTTTGAAGGGAATATCCTCTGGCTGCATTTTATGTTTGTTGCCCATCTCTACATTGCGTATTTTGCTTTTAGCAGTACAGGTAACTTACATGGGATATATGGAATGAACATGAAAAGGATAACGCGATGATAAATCAATCAAAAAAAAGAGTGCTGGAGTGTCTGGAAATTTTTGCTTCTCTGGGGGACGTACGTGCCCGTACCCAGTTTGGCGGCTTCAGTTTATCTGCTGATGGAGCCATGTTTGCATTGGTCTCAGACGGAGAATTATATCTGCGCGCCAGTGCTGAAACTGAGGCACATTTTTGCCGGAAGAAGATGGAGAGATTGATTTATCGCAAGCGGGGAATGGATGTGAAGTTACGTTATTTCAAAGTTAATCCGGCGCAGTGGGACGATACCGAGGCTGTGCGGAAACTGGGTAAATACTCACTTAAAGGAATGCTGCGTGAAATCGAATTGCGCAAAAATAACGAAGCCGGGCGGCTTAAAGATTTACCGAATCTTTCTCTGGCTCTGGAGCGGTTGCTCTGGCAGGTGGGGATAGCAAATTCGGGCGATCTGCGCACACAAGGCGCGTGCAAGACCTACCTGAAACTCTGCGCAATGAAAAAGAAGAACCTGGGTATTAACTTGTTAATGGCGCTGGAGGGCGCCATTTTGGGATATCACGAGGCCGCTTTGCCGATGGCTTCCAGAGAAATACTGACTCAATGGTTTAACCACCAGCAAGAGCAGCCATTCGACACGATGCACTAAGTTTCACCGGATCCTGACGGGCTGTCAGTCATGGCTCTGAACGGGCAGAATTTTACTGTTAAGACTGGTGAGCTCTGGAAGATGGGCCACCAGCAATCCGATTTGTTGCAAGACAAGCTGTTCCTTGCTGTCTGAATCGGTCGTCCGCATCTGGATCCTTGCCGTCAGTTGCTCCAGAGCTTTTTCTATCCGCCCGGCTTCAGAAGGCAAATGGTGCAGTGCGCCATCAACACAGCAGACCGCGTCATCAAGCAATCTCAGGGTTTCGGTATCACCGAGTTTTTCACGATGCGCCCCCAGCGCTGAAATGAAACTCAGCATGGTGTGATTAAGACACAGCAAGCGAAACGCCGCTTCAAGCGTAGCTGGGTCGTTGTTTTTCTCCGAACTCATATTCGAAACCACCGATGCCAGTTCAGCATCGCAGTTATGCGCGTCACGCCGAGCCAGACGGTAATCCAGACTGTTATCTTTGCCCTGATGGTATTGCACTAATATCGCATCCAGATACCGGCAGTTTGCGTCGAACGTTTTGCTGACGACTTTATCAATCTGCCTGAATTTCCAGTCCGGCCAGATGAACGTCACGGCGGCCCATGCAATCGCACAGCCAATCAGCGTATCGATGATTCGGGGTATCGCAATCTCAAAACCTTCGCCCAGCAAGTTGAAGCACAGCAACACCAGCAGGGTGATGAACATCGTCGCCTGCGCGTATTGCACGGTGCGGAAGGCAAAGAACAATAATCCGCTGATCACAATCAGGATCATTTGCCCTTCAACCGACGGCACGAAGTATAAAATCGGAATGCCCAGAGCAATCCCGGCCAGTGTCCCGATGATCCTCAACGCCAGCCTGCGGCGGGTCGCGCTGTAGTTCGGCTGACAGACAAACAGGCTGGTCAGCAAAATCCAGTAACCGTGGCTCAGGCCGCTGACCTGAATGAACACGTAGCCGATAAACAGCACTACCGACATGCGCACTGCATGACGAAACAGAACAGACTGCGGTGTGAAATGCCGGGAAATGCGCAGCCAGATATCATCCAGCCCGGTGAGCTTATCGTCGACGAACGGACTTTTGCCTGTCTGGTTTTCCGGTAATGATTGCTCTGATTCGATATTCGCCAGCTGCGCGTCAATCGCGTGCAAATTCCTCAGAAGATGGCGAAGAGCCTGGAGCATTTCCCGGTGTTCGCCCTGATATTCCAGTCGTTTCAGCGCTTCTTCAAGACGGGAAAACGCCCGCTCGAACTGGCTGTTGTGCGTATATTTCTGGCGATACAGGATGCACTGGGAAAGCTGCAAACAGGCGCGGGCCTGCATACTCATCAGACGCTGAAAACGGAAAAGAATATCGCTGTGGTGAAACTGCTCGCTGAGTTTGAGGTATTTCACATGCGATGAGCTTGCGCGCTCATGAATATCCTGTACCACAAAATAATAGTGCAGGGTCCGGCGAGTACCTTTCTGTCCGCGGTCACCTTTCAGGCGGGTTTGCAGCGTATTTTTGGTCTGATTCAGCGTAGAAACCAGCTGGCCGTTAGCCATGGCCAGTTCCACCAGTTGCTGATTATTATCTTCCTGATCGGGGTCAAAAAGCGTCGCTTTAGCTTCCAGATAAGCCGCCAGCTGCGTGAAACAGCGGGAAATCTGATCCTGGAGCGGCCGGATAGGGAAAATAATATGCCCGGCCAGCGTCAGCAGGTTATACCAGATGGCGCCGGCGAGCAGGATCAGAGGCTGCTGATACCAGATGTGATACATACTGGTGCCGAGCATTGTATAAATCGCGATGAGCAACGCACCGAACGCAATCGTGGCATACCGTTGTCCAAGTGCGCCCAGCAGGATAAAACCGCAGGTTGAAATCATCAGCCCGGGTGCGAATAACCAGGGATAGGGAAACAGCAGTTCGATAGACGCTGAAGCGATAAAAAAGCAGACCAGAGTGATCAGCAAATTGCGTAAGCGACCTGCCAGACGATCGTCCAGATCGGCCAGCGCAGCCGCTACCACGCCGAGCGTCAGAGGGATGGTCAGCGTTATCTGACCCAGCCACCAGGGCATTGCGGCGGCACCCGCCAGCGCAATGAAAATCCTGATGTGGTAAAGCACATTGCTGTTATAGGCATAGCGCCTCAAACCCGGTGCAATAGAAAGCACGGAAAAACCCCACGGTTAACATCAAAAATGAAAAATCAGCGAATGCGTCCGTTTTTTAGCTGACGGCTGGCATTGGCTTCACGAACTTGTTTTGCCAGTTCGACGGAGACCACTCTTCGCCCTACCGGCCAGAGCGCGATGGCTGCGATTTTAAAGTTCGCGATGCCCACCGGAATACCGATAATGCTGATACATTGAGCGATGCCGGCCAAAATGTGTGACAAGCATAACCACCAGCCGAAAAAAATAAACCAGAAGATATTCAACAGGGTTCCGCCACCGGACATCAGCGCGCTGCGTTTTTCCGGGTATAATTCGTCAACATGCACCGCTTCATTGCCAAAAGGCATCAGTGAAAGACGGGTGATCTCCCAGCAAGAGCGGGTCAGCGGCAGGGTGAATATCAGCACAATGCTCACCAGCGTGGCGAATAGCCAGGCGAGGGTGGTAAAAAAACCGCCTAAAACGAAGTTAAGAATATTGAGTACAGTGCGCATATCGACTCTTCCCGAAGATATTAATAAGTTGAAAAATTTCAGGTTAACTAAAAAGAAACACCGTCTTATTCTACCCTGTTTTGGAATGTGGATCGCCTCTGCAAATCAAAGGTAAACTCTTAAAACGACTTGCATGTAAAATAAGAAATATTACTTTTCCGTCAGGAATTAAAGAGAAAAAACGGTGTGATGATATGGAATTGAAATCGACCTCTTTCGGGAAACATCTGGCGCAGCATCCCTATAACCGGGTGCGTCTGCTTAACGCGGGCGTAGAAGTCAGCGGCGACAAACATCACTACCTGATCCCTTTTAATCAGCTTATCCAGATCCGCTGTAAACGCGGCATTGTCTGGGGCGAGCTTGAATTTGAATTGCCCGAGGCAAAAGTTGTCCGCCTGCACGGCACTGAGTGGCAGGAAACGCAGCGTTTTTATCAGCACCTTCTCAAAATCTGGCAGGCCTGGAGTGATGAGATGAGTGGCGTCAGCGCGGGCGTTCTGCACGGGCAAATTGAAAAAATCACGCACATTGAAGAACAGGATAAGTGGTTTAAAAGCGCCGATCTGGCTGACGTCCAGAAAGACATCACCGGGGCATTTTCCGCCATTCCTGTCCCCGTCGGGCGTCTCAATGATTTCGATAATTGCCGCGAAGATTATCACACCTGCTTACGCTGGCTTGAGCAGGGAAAACGCAGCGTCGATAAACGCAATCTGGCCTGGACTGACCGGGTGATTGCGGAAAATCAGGACTTCTTTGATACCGTCGAAGTTTCTCCGCTAAATGAAAGTCAGTGTCGCGCGGTAGTGAATGGCGAAGACGCGGTTCTGGTGCTGGCAGGTGCTGGCAGCGGCAAAACCTCGGTACTGGTGGCGCGCGCAGGCTGGTTGCTGCACCGTCAGGAAGCGGTACCGGAGCAAATTCTGTTGCTGGCGTTTGGACGTCAGGCCGCGGATGAAATGAACACGCGTATAAAAGAACGTCTGCATACCGACGGGATCAAAGCCAAAACGTTCCACGCGCTGGCTTTGCAGATTATTCAGGAAGGCAGCAAGAAAGCGCCAAAAATCAGCAAACTGGAAACTGATGCGAAAGCGCGCCGCAGCCTGCTTATCAAAACCTGGCAGGAACAATGCGCTGGCAAGAAAGTGCAGGCCAGCGGCTGGCGGCAGTGGATGACCGATGAGCTTGAATGGGATGTGCCGGAAGGGGATTACTGGAAGAATAAACCGCTGGCCGAACGTCTGGGCAGCCGTCTTGAGCGCTGGCTGAGTCTGATGCGTACGCACGGCGGGAGCCAGGCCGAAATGATTGAGAGCGCACACGAAGACGTGAAAGACCTGTTTTCTAAGCGCATCCGCCTGATGGCTCCGTTACTGAAAGCCTGGAAAACGGCGCTGAAAGAAGAGGGCGCGGTGGATTTCTCCGGGCTTATTCATCAGGCTGTGAACATTCTGGAGAAAGGCCGCTTTGTCAGCCCGTGGAAACACATTCTCGTCGATGAATTTCAGGACATTTCCCCGCAGCGCGCGCTGTTGTTGTCGGCATTGCGCAAGCTGAATAAGCGCACCAGTCTGTTTGCGGTGGGCGATGACTGGCAGGCGATTTACCGTTTCAGCGGTGCAGAGCTTTCCCTGACCACCGCTTTCGCAACACACTTTGGCGAAGGGGCTCAGTGCGCGCTGGATACCACTTACCGTTTCAACGACCGCATCGGTGAAATCGCCAATAAATTTGTTCAGCAGAACCCTTATCAGCTGAAAAAACCGCTGAACAGCCTGACGAAGGGCAACAAGAAAAACGTGGTGATCTTGCCGGACGAACAGCTGGAAAAGCTGCTGGATAAGCTCAGTGGCTATGTCACTGCCGATGAAAAAATTCTGGTGCTGGCGCGTTATCACCATTTACGGCCGCAGATTCTTGAAAAGGCCGCTACCCGCTGGCCTAAGCTGAATCTTGAATTTATGACGATCCACGCCAGTAAAGGTCAGCAGGCGGAATACGTCATTATTGTCGGCCTGCACGAAGGCAACGACGGCTTCCCGGCACCGGCGCGTGAATCGGTGCTGGAACAGGTCTTATTGCCGGAACCGGAAAACTTCATGGATGCCGAGGAACGGCGGTTACTGTATGTGGCGATGACCCGTGCGAAGCATCAGGTCTGGTTAATGCAGGATAAAGCACGCCCTTCTGTTTTTGTGGAGCAGCTGGAAGATATCGGCGTTCCGGTGCAACGAAAACCCTGACAACACAACGCCCGGCAAATGCCGGGCGTTGTGTTGATGAAGGTGTGACGAATACGCAGTTGTGCGCATCATTCTTTCAAACGTGCCCACAAGTAACGCTGATAATCAGGGATAGTAATATCCACTTCTGACTGGAAAAGCGGCGACGCAATCAGGAAATCCGCCGTCGCCACATTGGTGGCGACCGGAATATTCCATACAGTTGCCAGACGCAGCAGGGCCTTAACATCCGGGTCGTGAGGAACGGCATTGAGCGGATCCCAGAGGAAAATCAGCAGATCAATTTTCCCTTCCGCAATCAGTGCGCCAACCTGCTGGTCACCCCCCATCGGGCCACTCAGCATGCTTTTTACCGTAATCCCGGTGCTACGCTGAACCATATTTCCGGTGGTGCCGGTGGCATAGAGAACGTGTTGCGACAGTTCAGCGACGTTTTTATCCACCCATTTCATCAGGGTATTTTTGCAGTGGTCATGCGCGACCAGGGCAATGTGTTTTTGTTTGGCGATCGTACGGGTCGTGTATTCCATCTAATTCCCTTCAACGCGTAAGTAAGAGTGGCTCACAGAATACTGAAACTCCGTTTTACTGCATAGCGTGGGGGCAACAAATCGACGTTAAGAAAGAGAATGCGTGATGCAGATTAAGTTACGACGCGCGTTCTTGTTTTTCCGGCAGTTTAAACCAGAGTAAAAATTGTTCGATACCGGCATTGGCGGCCAGACGCGTCCAGAGCGGATGAAGATAAGCGATGGAAATTTGCGAAGGAACATCACTTGCCAGCGCTGATTTTCTGTCGGTATTACCTCGGGCAAAAGAAGGTACGGCAGCGCGTGCACCGGATAAGTTATACGTCATCATGAGCTTTTCAGCGGCAGCCGTATTACCCGGGGTAAACAGGCTCAGGACATCGCGTTGGGTTACCAGAGTTTTTCCCTGATCATCCACCAGCTGATAATTCATTTGCTGACTGAACTGGGCGGTGTCTTTTTCATTGCTCAGCGAAGGCAGGATGAAAGAAACCGAGCGACTTCCTTTGGCATTGAATGTGACGATCAATGCCGGAGAGTGATAAATCTGCGCGTTTTGCGCAGCAGCAGGGTGCAGATTCTTGCTGACCTGAAACAAAATCTGATGCTGCCCGCCATCCAGCTCAAGGCTGTCCGCGCCTTTCAGAATAGCGCCAGACATCTGTTTGCCGTCGATAACCAGCACATCCACATCCGCAGACAGTTTGAGTGAGGTCGCAGAAGCTGACGCCATCAGGCTGAAGCTCGCTAATGCGACCAGCGCACGACAGACTTTCATTCTTCTCTCCTCAGACACACCATTGCTCATCCTCCATTATTCAGTAATGGTGATTGTGTGTCAAAGTTTTACAAAATGTTTTAATTTCACATAAGGCAATTCTGCACACCGATCCTTTTTGCGCCGGGCCCTGTCGAAACTGTCAGGCTGCGTTACACTTAGCGGATACAGGTCAAAAGGAGATAACCCCGTGCAAGACAATGATATTCGCAAAATTCTTGAGGACGTAAAAACGATCGCTCTGGTGGGTGCCAGCGACAATCCTGGCCGCCCGAGTTATGGCGTTATGGCTTATCTGCTTTCTCAGGGATATAAGGTTATTCCGGTCAGTCCGAAACTGGCAGGGCAGGAACTGCTGGGGCAAAAAGCGGTGGGATCGCTGGCTGAAATCGCAGAACCGGTGGATATGGTCGATGTTTTCCGTAACGCGGAAGCCGCTTACGGTGTAGCGCAGGAAGCCATCGCAATTAAAGCAAAAGTGCTGTGGCTGCAACTGGGCGTGATCAACGAACAGGCCGCTGTGCTGGCAAAAGATGGCGGGCTGAAAGTGGTGATGGATCGCTGTCCGAAAATTGAAATCCCGCGGCTGGGTATGGAAAAGTAACCGCCGCAGGCAGTGATTAGACGAAAAAAAACCGGCCAAAAATAGCCGGTTTTTCATTATGCGGGCGCGGGATAATCAGTTGCGCAGACGCGGTGCCTGTAACTGACTGCGGATAGAAGCGGCCAGGTCATCCAGAGACGTTTGTTCCGGGTGCGAGCGGGCAGCTTCATGATCAATCTGAATTTCTGCCAGATACGTGTGTACCGGCTGGCCTTCTTCATCTTCCATTACCACGTGATACCAGGGCGCGGCACGCATTGAATCGTCAGCGGCGACGTCATCGACGCCGGGTTTTTCGAGTGAATATTCAGCGTCGACATCAATTACCACGCCTAAATAGCCTAACAGTCTGTGGCGAACCTGCTGGCCGATACCGTATTTGCTGGCAATCATAGTCATCTCCCAAAATCATCATTAATCTCTATATGGAGATAAAATGTGCTATTTCAAGTTTTGACCGCTTAATCTGCTAAAAATTCTGCGACGCGCTGCCGGAACAGCACGTCGTGATCATCGGATTAATTCATCACCAGACAGGCGAAGCCCTTCAGGTACAAACCTTCAGGATACGCGCCGGTCACCGGGTGATCGGCAGCCTGACGGAACTGCTCCACGAACTGAATTTCCCGGCCGGCATCCAGTGCGGCGTCAGCGAGGATTTTCTGGAACAAATCGGTTGGCAGCAGGCCGGAACAGGAGAAGCTCAGCAGAATTCCGCCCGGACGCAGCAACTGAATCGCCAGCATATTAATATCTTTATAACCACGACAGGCGCTTGCCAGCTGGTTTTTGTTCTCAACAAATTTCGGCGGATCCATCACAATCATGTCGAACTGCTGGCCTTCCGTGCGGTATTTACGCAGCAGCTGGAAAACGTCTTCGCGGACGAATTCGGCTTTCGATAGATCCAGTTTGTTCAGCTCAACGTTCTGACGCGCAACGTCAAGCGCGGCCTGAGAGGTATCTACGTTAGTGACTTTGGTGCAGCCGCCCATCAGCGCAGACACGGCGAACGCGCCGGTGTAGGAGAAACAGTTCAGCACATTGCGGCCAGCTGCGTAGCTGCGTGCAGCAAAGCGGCTGTCGCGCTGATCAAGATAGAAGCCGGTTTTATGGCCTTCTTTGATATCAACCAGCAGGCTCATACCGTGTTCCTGAATCGGCAGCAGGGCAGGGGGTTCTTCACCGACGACGTGACCCTGAACCAGCTCCAGGCCTTCTTTTTTACGCACCGCAACGTCGGAACGATCCCAGATGGCGCATTCCGGATAGCAGTGTTGCAGCGCGGCAATCAGAGGTGCGCGCTGGTATTCTGCACCAGCAGATAGCAATTGCAGCACCAGGAAATTCTGGAAACGGTCAATGGTGATGCCCGGCAGACAGTCGGATTCACCGGCAATCAGACGGTAGCCGTCCAGCCCGTCACGTTTGGCGATATAATCACGCCAGCTTTGCGCCTGCTGTAAACGGCGGATGAAGAAATCAATATCGATGTCTTCATCTTGCTTGAAAGTCCAGACACGGGCACGGATCTGGGATGACGGCGAATAAGCACCGCGCGCCAGCCATTTCCCCTGACTGTCTACAATATCAATAGTGTCGCCGGAATTGGCTTTACCCTCGACGCGCTGAACAGCGCCGGAAAACACCCATGGGTGGCGGCGTAAAAGTGATTTTTCGCGGCCTTTGGCCAGAATTAAACGTGCAGTCATAAAATTAGGTTCTGTCGGTTCGGAGACAAAAAAGAGCGACATTGTCCGGTCATGCAGGTGAAATTGCAACGAACCATACCGCTAACGGAGAGAAATATTATGGCAAAAGTCAGTATAGCCGCCTATGTCTACGGCAGGGTGCAGGGGGTCGGTTTTCGTTTTGCGACACAACATCAGGCTACCGGGTTAGGGCTGACCGGTTATGCAAAAAATCTTGAGGACGGCAGCGTCGAGGTGGTGGCGTGCGGCGAACAGGAGAAAGTGGATCAGCTGCTAGCCTGGCTGAAACAGGGCGGCCCGAAACATGCGCGGGTTGATCGCGTGCTGAGTGAGCCCGCCGCTCCCGGTCATTACACCGATTTCAAAATCAAATACTGAAGCATTACAGGCATTTTACCGGTTTTGGCAGGCCTGCGATTTTTGTCGCCTGTTTGGCCGGGCCTTTCGGGAACAGCCTGAACAGATAGCGGCTGTTGCCTTTCTCTTCACCGTATTTCTGTGCCATCGCTTTCACCAGCATGCGCACGGCCGGTGATGTATTGAATTCGAGATAAAACCCGCGCACAAAACGCACCACTTCCCAGTGCGCATCGGTAAGCTGAATGCCTTCTTCTTCTGCCAGCAGCGGTGCCATGCCTTCCTGCCAGTCATTACTGTTTTTCAGGTAACCCTGAGCGTCGGTTTCTATTACCTGACCGTCGAATTCCAGCATACAACCTCTGACCTGTAAAAATGCAGCCGACAGTTTAGCAAAAAGCCCCGTCTGACAAAATAAAAAGCCCCGCACGGTGGCGGGGCTGGAACGAATTACGTGTGTAATCAGTTACGTGATGACATCCCGAGAATGCTCAGCAGGCTGACAAACACGTTGTAGAGCGACACATACAGGCTGACCGTGGCGCGAATATAGTTGGTTTCGCCGCCGTGAATAATATTACTGGTCTCCCACAGGATTGCGCCCGCTGAGAACAGAATAAACAGGCAACTGATCGCCAGTGACAGCGCCGGAATTTGCAGGAACAGGTTCGCGATCACCGCCACCAGCAGCACAACAAAGCCCGCCATCATCATGCCCGACAGGAACGACATGTCTTTTCGCGTTGTCAGCACGTAAGCCGAACAACAGAAGAAGACCAGAGCCGTACCGCCAAGCGCCAGCATAATAATGTCACCGGCACCCACGGAAAGCAGGGAACTCAGCAACGGTCCGAGCGTATAGCCCATGAAACCGGTCAGCGCGAAGGCTGATAAAATACCCGCCGGGCTGTTCGCCGTGCGGTAAGTCAGGAACATCAGGCCATAGAAACCGACGATAGTCAGCAGGAAGCCTGGTGCAGGTAAGCGGAGAACTGTACTCGCCGTCGCAGTGATCGCCGAAACGCCGAGCGTCAGTGCTAACAGGAAATAAGTATTACGCAACACCCGGTGTGTGCTTAACAACGAGCCTGCGCGTGATGACGTAGAGGCAGCGTAACGATCCATAATAAAATTCTCACTTTTAACAAAACGTTGGAGTCGGTGAAAATACAGTCAGACTGGAGTGTAAGTAGTTGCGTGACGTCATTAAAGACGTTTTACCCTTCTTTACCTCTCTAAGCGCCGCCAGGCGGGGTTTCCTGATGCCAAAATCGCCGTAATGATGCTTAAATCGCCGCTTAAGAACCGAATGCCTGTTTTTCAGGCAATTGAATGTAATCAGGCTTTACAACCCGATCGGCTATGTTTATAGTTCGCTTCGTTGCGGAGGGGTGGCCGAGCGGCTGAAGGCACCGGTCTTGAAAACCGGCGATGGGAAACCATTCAAGAGTTCGAATCTCTTCTCCTCCGCCATATACAACACAAGAAAGCTGCTAAGAAATTAGCGGCTTTTTTTGTCTCTGAAATTTGTGAAGCTGATTTAAATGCTCATTAAATCAACAAAGTAGACTGAAAATAATGTTTGCATCTTTTTTCCGGTCTTGTATACTACGCCCCGTACTGAACGACTGACGTCGCGAAGTGCTTGTTGTTTACGGAGGGGTGGCCGAGCGGCTGAAGGCACCGGTCTTGAAAACCGGCGATGGGAAACCATTCGAGAGTTCGAATCTCTCCTCCTCCGCCATAAACAACACATTGAAGCTGCTAAGCAATTAGCGGCTTTTTTTGTGTCTGAAATTCGTCTCACTCCGCAATGGCTGTATTTTCTTCGCCCGCTTCTATCTGCCCGTATTGCCGTGGCGAACAGCCGAGCGTCCGTTTAAACGCCGTGCTGAATGCACTTTCTGATTCATAACCCAATGACAATGCCACGGTGGAAACCGGCTCGTTACCGTTTGCCAGCCGGTCTCCGGCCAGCAACATGCGCCAGCGCGTCAGATATTCCAGCGGCGCGCTGCCGACGGCTTGTTTAAATTTCAGTGAGAAGACTGAGCGCGACATGCCTGCGCGTTCTGCCAGCGTCTGAACCGTCCACCGGTGCGCGGGATTTTCATGCATCGCGTTCAGTGCTTTCGCTAATTGCTTATCCGCCAGTGCGGCAAACCATCCGCTGGCCCCGCGTTCTGGCGCGTTATCGACGTGCATCCGCAGCGCCTGCACCAGCATCATGTGCGCCATATGCTGCGCGATAAGCAAACCGCCGGGGCGTTCGTCGCGCAGTTCCTGCATCATCTGTTCCACCGCCCAGCGCAAACTGTCTTTGTCGGATTCTTTTGAGATATGCACAACCGGCGGCAGCATCGCCAGCAGGGTCGGGGCGTTGGCTCCGCTGACGGCAAAACGGCTGCCGGTCAGGAAGAAATCTATGCCGCCATTACACGACACCGTGCCGCCGCCGCGCGCCTGTTCAAAAATCGGCCCTGCATCGACCGGTGAAATACTCAGATCGCTGGCAAGCCGGAAAGGGCGGCCGCTGGGCAACACGAAACAGTCTCCGGCTTTAAGATGGACCGGTTCAGGCACCGATTCGACGGCCAGCCAGCATTCGCCGGTAATAATCGCATTGCATTTAATTGACTGATAATGAGAAGGAAATTGCACGGACCAGTCTCCACCGGCTTCAAAACCTTTGGACATATAGCTGCGTGGTTTGAGCAGCGACAACACATCAGAAAGTGGATCCATCAACGACTCCGGACGATTACAAAGATATTACGGACATTAGCGCATAGATCGTCTTTTCTCCAGCCCCTATATTTCATGGCGTAGTCTTTCATTTTTTCAGAGAACACAGAGGAAATTGCCATGCGTGTATTTGTAACAGGAGCAACAGGTTTTGTCGGTTCTGTGGTCGTGGAGGAATTGCTGCGCGCGGGCCATCAGGTGCTCGGGCTGGCCCGTTCGGACGCGTCAGCGCAGGCGCTGAAAGGGGCCGGAGCCGGTGTGATTCGCGGCAGTATTGAAGATCTGCAAAGCCTGAAAGCAGGCGCGGCGCAGTCCGACGGCGTGATCCACACTGCGTTCATTCATGATTTTTCTAAATTTATTGAGAACTGCGAAAAAGACCGGCTGGCAATAGGCGCGCTGGGAGAGGCGCTGGCGGGAACGGAAAAACCGCTGATCGTGACGTCCGGCACGGCGCTGGTGAATAACGGCCAGCGGGTGACGGAAAAGGATTTGCCGGATCCGCAGGGCGGAAATCCGCGCGTGGCGTCCGATCTGGCCGTCGCCGCGCTGGCAGAACAGGGCGTGCGGGTTTCGCTGGTGCGCCTGCCGCCGTCCGTGCATGGCGCGGGTGACCACGGTTTCGTGCCGATGATCATTGCAATGGCGCGGGAAAAAGGCGTGTCGGTGTACATTGGCGAAGGCAAAAATGTCTGGCCTGCGGTTCACCGGCTGGACGCGGCGAAAGTGTTCCGGCTGGCGCTGGAAAAGGGCGCGCATAATGCGGTTTATCATGCGAATGCCGAGGAAGGCGTGCCGTTCCGCGAGATTGCAGAAATGATCGGCAGACACCTGAATATTCCGGTGGAAAGCAAAACGGCAGAAGCCGCCGCGGCGCATTTTGGCTGGTTTACCCACTTTGCGGGGCTGAGTAATCCGACGTCCAGCGAACTGACCCGCAGGGTTTTAGGCTGGAAACCCGAGCATCAGGGCTTGCTGAAGGATATCGATACCGCCGGATACTTTGATTAATTCCTCACGCAAATCAGGCTGCGTTTGCAGCCTGATTTTAACGTCTCGCCGTGGTTTTTATGGTGTTAATTGCCTAAAAAACGCCCCGACTCACAAATCGGGAAGATAAAAACAATCCCTCATTGCCTGTCTGACGTTATGCGTTATGTTGATTTTTAGTTTCTCAAATGTAACTAGAGGTTAACAATAATGTCTAAAAAATTACGTCTGTCTCTGATTGCTGCTTCTGTACTGATGTCTTCCTCCGCAATGTCTGCCCTGCCGCAGGGCTATCCTGCGGATTACCAAAAAGTCGTCGATGCCGCGACCAAAGAAGGCAAAGTGGTGGTGTATTCCACCACCGACACCAAAGCTGCCGGCCCGCTGATCCAGGGTTTTGAGGCCACTTATCCGGGCATTAAAGTGGAATATAACGACATGAACAGCACCGAGCTGTACAACCGTTATATCAGCGAACAGGCGGCGGGCGGCACCAGCGGCGACGTGGTCTGGAGCTCTTCCATGGACACCGCGCTGAAGCTGGCGACTGATTACGCGCAGGAATACAAATCGCCTGAACAAGGCCAGTTGCCGAAATGGGCGGTGTGGAAAGACAAAGCCTACGGCACGACCTATGAACCGGTGGTGTTTATTTATAACAAACGCCTGATCCCGGCCGGTGATGTGCCGGATTCCCATGCCGCACTGGCAAAACTCATCGCCAGCCAGACCGAGAAATTCAACAAAAAGGTCACCACTTACGATATTGAGAAATCCGGCCTTGGCTTCATGCTTTCCGTGCAGGATTTCAAAGCCGATCCGAACTATTTCAAAACGCTGGCTGACGTCGCCAAAGGCGGTTTAGCAGTGCAGTCTTCCACCGGCACCATGATGGAAAGGGTGTCTTCGGGTGAAAACCTGATTGGTTTTAACATTCTCGGTTCCTACGCCGAAGCCCGCGCCAAAACCGATCCGTCGCTCGGCATTTCCTATCCGAAGGATTACACCCTGGTGCTTTCGCGCGTTTCCTTCATCAGCCAGCAGGCCAAAAATGACAACGCCGCCAAACTGTGGCTGGACTACGTGTTGTCTGAAAAAGGGCAAACCATTCTGGCAAATCAGGCTGACATTCCGTCAATCCGCAACGATATCGAAGGTAAAAACGACATCGACGGCCTGACCAAACTGCTAGGCAATGCGCTCAAGCCAATCCCGGTCGATGAAACCCTGCTCGAATACCTGCAACAGAAAAAGCGTCTGGACTACATCAAAGAGTGGCGCGCCGCAGCACAAAAATAAGACTCACGGAGGCGTCCGCGCCTCCTGTTCTCTTACCTGATTTCGCTGTTCAGGGTTCCTAACCGAAGGGAAGTAACATGAATGCATTGCGCAGAAAGTGGCAAAGCTTGCCGCGTGGCATTGTGGTGCTGATAACCGCGCTGGTTATCTACATTCCGTTGTCGTTCATCGTGATACAAAGTTTTCTCTCCGCTCCGTTCTTTTCCCCGTCAAAAGAGTGGAGCCTCGAGTCTTTCGGATTCATTTTCACCGATCCGGATTTTTATAAGGCGCTGAGAAGCGGCTTTATTCTGGCCTTCGGGCTGGTGGTGATCGCCATTCCGCTGGGCGGTATTCTGGCGTTCCTGATGGTGCGCACCGATTTGCCGGGCCGCCGCGTGATTGAACCGCTGATCCTGGTGCCGATTTTCGTCTCGCCGATGGTATTAGGTTTCGGTTACGTCGTCGCCGCCGGGCCGGTCGGGTTCTTCTCGCTGTGGGCGCAGTCGCTGATCGGGTTTGTGCCGTGGAACATCTACGACATGTCGAGCATCGTGGTGATTGCCGGGCTGACGCACGTTCCGCACGCTTATCTGTACATCTCCTCGGCGCTGCGCAGCGTGGGTTCGGATGTGGAAGAAGCCGCGCGAACCGCCGGTGCCTCGCCGCTTCAGGTCATGACCGCCGTCAGTCTGCCGATGGTGCGTCCTTCCATTTTATACGCCACCGTATTGCTGTTTTTCCTCGGGCTGGAAGTCTTCGGGCTGATGCTGGTTCTCGGCGACCCGGAAGGCAACATGGTGCTGGCAACTTACCTGTATCAGCTGACCAACAAACTCGGGACGCCGTCTTATCATCTGATGGCCGCCGTCGCGGTGGTGCTGATTTGTATCACCATTCCGCTGGTGATGTTGCAGCGCCGCCTGATGCGAACGGCGAACCGCTTCGTGACCGTCAAAGGCAAAGCCTCTCAGGCGCGGGCGTTGCCGCTCGGGAAATGGCGCTGGGTGGCCGGTGCGGTGGTGGCGTTCTGGCTGACCGTCACGATTGGTGTACCGCTGCTCGGCGTGATGCTTCGCGCGTTTATTTCTAACTGGGGCGTGGGTGTTTCCCTGTGGGATGAGCTGTCGTTCAACACCTTCCGCACGATCTGGGAACAGCCGAACCTGCTGCGCGCGATCGTCAACTCGATGGCAATTGGTGTCATCGGTGGTGCGCTGGCGGTGGCCTGTTATCTGTTTATCGGCATTGCGATGCACCGCAAACCGGACGGCGTCACGCGTTTCCTCGATTACAGCGTACTGGTACCGCGTGCGGTGCCAGGCTTGCTGGCCGGTCTGGCATTTTTGTGGGTATTTCTGTTCCTGCCGATGTGGCTGGATAACGCGCTCAAATCCGGCTGGCTTTCCGGGATGCCGTGGTCGCAATGGCTGCGCGACAACCTGGTGGTCTGGCTGCGTTCCCTGCGCAGTACCATTTTCAGCGTCTGGCTGGCCTACACCGTGGTGTGGATGGCGTACGGTCTGCGGCTGATCTCCTCCACGCTGTTGCAGGTCGGCCCTGAACTGGAAGAAGCGGCGCGCAGCACCGGCGCAACGCGCGGGCAGATTACCCGCCACGTCACTATCCCGTTGTCGCGCTACGGCCTGATTGGCTCGTGGTTGCTGATGTTCCTGATTTTCGAGCGCGAATATTCCACCGGTGTGTACCTCTTATCGCCGGGTACAGAAACCATCGGCTCAATGCTGGTTTCCCTGTGGGCGGCGGGTGCGATAGACATCGTTGCCGCGCTCTCCTTTATTAACATCCTGCTGGTGGTGTTAGGTCTGGGTATTGCCCTTCGTTTTGGAGTCAAATTACATGATTGAATTATCGGTCGAGAATCTGCACTTAACCTACGGCGACAACCCGGTGCTCAAAGGCGTGTCGATGGATCTCAAACGCGGGGAAGTGGTGTCGTTGCTCGGGCCTTCCGGCAGTGGCAAAACCACGTTATTGCGCGCCGTTGCCGGGCTGGAAAAGCCGACGCAGGGCACCATTATCATCGGCAAAAACAAAGTCTACGACGGCACGCCGCGCAGCGAAATTCCTGCGGAAGAGCGCAACCTCGGGCTGGTCTTCCAGTCTTATGCGCTGTGGCCGCATAAAACCGTGTTCGAGAACGTGGCGTATCCGCTGAAACTGCGCAAAATCGCAGCGGGTGAAATCACTCAGCGCGTGCAGGATGTGCTGAATCAGCTCGGGCTGGGGCATCTGGGCAAACGCCATCCGCATCAGCTTTCCGGCGGACAGCAGCAACGCGTGGCGATTGGCCGGGCGCTGGTCTACAACCCGCCGGTGATTTTGCTCGATGAGCCGCTCTCCAACCTGGATGCCAAACTTCGCGAAGAAGCCCGCGTGTTCCTGCGTGAGCTGATCATCAAGCTGGGGCTGTCGGCGCTGATGGTCACGCACGATCAGAACGAAGCGATGGCGATTTCCGACCGCATTCTGCTGCTCAATAACGGCAAAATTGAGCAACAGGGCACGCCGCAGGAAATGTACGGTTCGCCAAAAACCTTGTTTACCGCGGAATTTATGGGCAGCAATAACCGCCTGCACGGGAAAATCACTGAAGTCCGCGACGGCAAAGCGCGGATCGAAGGCAGCGGCTGGACGCTGTGGGGGCAGGCGGGCGACGGCGTGCAAGCCGGTCAGGAAGGCACGGCGGTGATCCGCGTTGAGCGCGTGGTGCTGGCGGAGGGTCCGGGCGATAATCAGCTGGAATTACCGCTGCTCACCAGCATGTACCTCGGCGACCGCTGGGAGTATCTGTTCCGCACGTCCGGCGATGATTTTGTGATCCGTGCGTACGGCGCTGATGTGCGCGATCCGCAGCATTGTCATCTGTCTTTGCCGGAGCAACATGTGTGGATCTTCCCTAAACAACAGGGAAGCACTCAGGGCGCTTGACACAAACAAGGGGAATCGACAGATTGGTTCCCCTTGTTTGTTTAAAACGGTTTTTCCATGACTCAGATTTCATCTTCCACCGCTAACAGCACCTTAAAAATTGTCAGCCTGGCCGACGTTCCTCAGTATCTGGACGTCGTGACCGAATACCTTCACGGCGAATGGTCTGACTTTCCTCACTGGGCCCAGAAAGAGTATATCCGCCAGCGGCTTATACAGCGGATGAACAGTCGCGGACGCCAGTGTGTGCTGATTGCGCTTGATGAAAATGAGCAGGTTGTGGGCACGGCGGGCGTGATGCGTTACGAACTCAGCGATGTCGCGGAACGCAAATACTGGCTGGGCGAAGTGTTTACGCCGCGTCATCTGCGCGGAAAAGGGATTGGTACGGCGCTGGTTAAAGCCTGTATCAGCCGCTCGCGCGATGCCGGGCTGGAAACGCTCTGGCTGTACACGCCGGATCAGCAGGGGCTGTACGGGCGTCTTGGCTGGCAGGAAGTGGAAAACCGCGAAGTCGATAATGAACAGGTCACCGTGATGCAGCGTTCGCTCCGCTGAAGCTATTCATGCTCTTCCATTCAGGGGAACCGCGTCCTGCGGTTTCCTGAAATATTTCTGTCATTTCTTGCGCGTAAAATTCTGCTTCTTATCCAAATAATGCAGAATAATCATGATATTAACGTCTCATTCACGTATTGGTAAAATACCTTTCAACAGATTATTTCGATCTGTTTTCACAAAGCGTCCGCGGGGAATACTTTTCGGGGTAATTTGCGTTATCGCCCTGTTTTCTGCTTTACAGATTTTCTCCACCGTTGTGCTCACCAACATTCTTCAGGACGCGCGCAATAACGTTATTGCGACGGAAAACCTGCGTCAGCAACAGGCGGTGATGGATAAAGCCCGCATGGAGCTGCTGATGGCCAGTGACAAACTCAACCGCGCAGGCATTTATTACATGCAGGATAAAGAAACCGGTTCTGACGGCAGCTGGCACAGCCTGATGCAGGAGTCGCTGGATTCCCTGACCGCCTCGCAAAAAGCGTTTGCCCGTTTCGACGGCATGACGAAGAACGCCGACAAAGCCACCGCCGAGCTTAAAGCCAGCTACCAGATGTTCTTTGACGGGCTGCGCGAACAGTCGGACGGTCTGCAAAAAAACAACACCATTGATTCCTTCTTTGAAGTGCCGGTTCAGGCATTTCAGGATGATTTCAGCCAGAAGTATTACGCCTATCTGGAGGTCAATGAACACACGGCGGTGTCGCTCAGCGACCGTTTGCTCAGCTCGCTGACGCAGGCAAAAACCTTATTTATGGGCGCGCTGGTCATTCTGGCGGTGATCGCCGTTCTGGTCTGGCGCGGCGTCACGGCCTGGGTAATCCGCCCGCTGCAACGGATGATCGGGCATATCAGCGTGCTGGCCGCCGGGGATTTATCCCGCGACGTCGAAGACGATCATTCGCGTGTGATTGAAATGCGCGAACTGGGCGTAAGCCTGCGCAACATGCAGCGCGGCCTGCAAAAACTGGTCAGCGAAGTGCGCGATGCGTCCTCGCACATCATGCTTAACATCAACCAGATGGCGAAAGGTAATGAAGAACTTTCCGCGCAGGCGGCCATTCAGAGCGAAGAACTGAAAGCGGCGACCGAACACATCACCCATCTGAATGATCGGGTCAAAGAAAATGCCCTGCACGCGCAGCAGGCCAGTAAACGCGCCGAACAGGCAAAAGGCGTGGCGACGCGCGGCGGCGAAGTCATGGGGCAGGTGGACACGGCGATGAAAGAGATTGTCAGCCAGTCGACGGAAATGAGTAGCATCGTGTCGATGATCGACAGCGTGGCGTTCCAGACCAACATTCTTGCGCTGAATGCGGCCATCGAAGCGGCGCATGCCGGGCAGCACGGGCGCGGCTTTGCGGTGGTGGCAAAAGAAATCGGCCTGCTGGCGCAAAAAAGCAGCCATTCCACACGCGGCATTCATCAGCTGATTGACGATTCCGTAGAGCAAATCGGACGCGGATCGGCGTCTGTCAGCGTTCTGAGCCAGAGCCTGGAGGAGATTATTAACATCTTCAACGGTCTGAGCGCGCTGGTGAATGAAATTTCAGAAGCGACGTTGTATCAGGGGCAAAGTGTTCACGATGTCTCCGAACGGATCACCGCGCTCAACCATGTGACGCTGCAAAACGGCAAACTGGCCGATCACGCGGCGGCATCTTCCCAGCAATTACTCGACCAGTCACAGCGGCTGGAAAGGGCGGTGGCGCGCTTCGGGCTGGCAGCGGCGTAAGTAAAGATTAGCTTTTATGCCAGACCAGCATGCTGCCTTCGCTGTGCCCGGTGACCGGATCGGTCGCCGGCAGCGGCACGGCTTTGACCGCCTTAGTGCGCGCTGCCAGCAGCGGCAGTTCGTCATGACATAAATCGGCTTTAATGTCCGGTGGATAAGCGCCGACCAGCATAAAATCCTCGTCGGCGGAAATCTGTTTATGGCCGATACCGGCGGGAAGTAACAGGACATCGCCGACTTTCACGTCAATAATCTTGCCGTGTTCGCCGCCGAGTTGCAGCTTGGCCGTGCCGGAAAAAACGCCCAGCGCTTCATGCGTATTTGAGTGGAAATGCGTGAATGTATAAACCGGATAACGCCACTGCGGCGGCCAGCCGTTGGAGCGGAAAAGGTGTTCAAGATAATCGGCGTTATCGACGGCATCGGGTGGGATCACGCGATGATAAATCAGCACCGGTAAGGAATTATTGGGTACGCCGCCATCGGGTTTATCAATCAGCAATGTGTCCATCGCGACCTCTCTGGGATCCGCAAAGCCTAAACGGGGGATCGGCAACAGGGCCATCAAACCCAGCAAAGTCACAAACCGGCGTCGGTCCAAATGCATCAGGAATAGCTCCTTGTCGCGCAATCAAAGACTTACATCATTCATGTATAGATCATAAATGGCGGGCTGGCCTCTTTTTACGCGCCATTTTTTTGCCCGCCGGAAAACGGTTAAATTCGCCACTACAGTTATCAGAAAAAACTTAAAAACTGTAGCAATCAACAAATATAAGTCATATTGGCTGGCTATATCGGCCATCTCTTCTAGTCTTAACAATACAAAAAAGACCTCAGGAGGAGATGTTATGAATAAGAAAATGTTAATTATGGTTGCTACAGCAGTTTCTGTACTGGCAGGGTGTCAGACTTACGATCGTGCAGCGAGTTACGTGAAAGAACCTGTCGTCAGCGACGTTAAAGTCGGCATGACCAAATCTCAGGTTCGTGCTATTGCAGGGCCACCGTCAACGGAAGCGACGCTGGTGCACGCGAAAGGGACTTGTCAGACTTACGCTGTCGCCCCGCGTGATGGTAAAGCGCAGACTTACTTCGTCAGCTTCAACGATACCGGTCATGTCATGAATAAAGGCTATCAGTCTTGTTCAGACTATGACAAAGATCCGCAGGCGGGTCAGTAATACGGTCTGGCTTCTCCTCCGGCTAAGGGGGAGAAGCCTCATTCTCAGGCTTTCTCTGTCACAATCCTCACACCGACTTTACTCACCTGATTCCCGTCCATTTCTGCAATCGTCCACGTCAGCCCGTCCCATTCGATATGGTCACCGATGACCGGTTCGCCACCCAGCAGGCGGATAACAAAGTGTCCCAGCGTTTGTGACTGGTCAACGGAATCTTCCAGGTTCAGGCCATACAGTTGGGAAATCGCATCCAGCGGCGCATCGGCCTGCAAAATGAAATCCCCGAAGAAACGATCGTCGAGCACGACTTTATTGCTGTCGCTGAACAATTTACCCAGTTCCGGCAAATCCTTTTCCTGACCGATGACGCACAGAATATCGCCTTCCTTGAGCCGCGTGCTGCCGGTCGGATGCAACATTTCCTTACCGCGGAACAGCGCCGCAATCCGCGTCGCCTGCGGCATTTGCAGGTCACGCAGAGCCGCGCCGACGCACCATTTGTCGGAGCCGAGCTGATACACAAACTGTTCCCAGTCGTTATAAACGTCGATATCCAGCCCGACGCGGGAAATCGGCGTCGGCTGCGGTGGCACCAGCACTTTGGCTTTTTTGGCCGCATAACCCAGAGATGTGCCCTGAAGCAACAGCGATACCAGCACGATAAAGAACGCGACATTGAAATACAGCGTGGCGTTCGGCAGGCCAGCCATCATCGGGAAAACCGCCAGAATGATCGGCACCGCGCCGCGCAGGCCGACCCATGAGATAAAGAAACGCTCGCGCAGGGTGAAGTTTTTGAACGGGATCAGGCTGACAAACACCGACAGCGGGCGGGCCAGCAGGATCATCCACAGGGAAAGCGCCAGCGCTGCGAGGGCGATAGGCAGCAAGTCGCTCGGCGTCAGCAACAGGCCAAGTACCAGGAACATCCCGATCTGGCTCAGCCACGCCAGCCCGTCGAAGGTCTGCAAAATGCCGTGACGGTTGCGGACCGGCATATTGCCCAGCATCAGGCCGCACAGATAGACCGCCAGAATGCCGCTGCCTTCAAGCGCCATGGTGGCCGCATAAACCAGCAAGCCGCCGCTGAACGCCAGCAACGGATAGAGCCCGGCCGCCAGCGTAATCTTGTTGATGAGTTTATGCAGCAGCCAGCCGCCGCCAACGCCAAACACAATGCCGAGGCCAAACTGGCGCACGACGTCCACGACAAACATCAGGCTCAGCCCGTGTTCACCTTTGGAAATCATGTCGATAAGCGTGATGGTCAGGAAGACAGCCATCGGGTCATTGCTGCCGGATTCAATTTCTAAGGTGGCGCTGACGCGTTCGTTCAGGCCTTTTCCGCCGATCAGCGAAAACACCGCCGCCGCATCGGTGGAGCCGATAATCGCGCCAATCAGTAAACCCTGCATCAGATTGATGTGGAACAGCCAGGCGGCCGCCAGCCCGGTCAGCCCGGCGGTAATCAGCACACCGACTGTTGCCAGCGATAGCGCGGGCCAGAGGGCGACGCGAAAGGAGGAGGCGCGGGTGCGCATTCCGCCATCGAGCAAAATCACCGCCAGCGCCAGGTTACTGACCAGATACGCGGCCGGATAATTATCAAAGGCAATGCCACCGATCCCGTCGACGCCGGCCAGCATGCCGATCGCCAGGAAAATGACCAAAATAGGGATACCGAGCTTCGAAGAGAACGAACTGAGCAAAATGCTCGCTGCAACTAACAGGGCGCCAATAAAGAAAAGGGTATTAATCGTGCTGGCGTCCAAGAGAGATCTCCTTGTAAAGCTTTAAGGGCGCGGGGGAAGTGCGGTTGAGTCATCAATGACAACAGGTCTAATTTATCAGGAAAATGAGCGTCTTGCTGAGGTCATTTAGGATTTTTATTAGTTGCACTTAAGAATAAAAAACTATGCTTAAAGATGAGCAATGTCCATGAGTAGTGAACACGAAAGGAACTAAACATGAGTGAATATACCGGTGTACGCCGTGAGGTGCTGAAAGACGGCGCGATAAAACATGTGGTTATCCGCGATGCTGGCGGTACTGAACAGGCGATCGCAGCAAAAGATTACATTTCGCAAGGGATCCTGCCCGATCTGAATGAGTTGCCCGAAGTCAGTACGGACAACGAATTTCCGGTCGCCGGAAAAGGGTAATCCCCCGCAGGGCACCTGCGGGGAAGGGGCTGTAGCCGGTTAAACCCCAAGCCGGTCGCGCAGTGAATAATAAGCAGCGCCGAGCATGGTAAACGGCACCTGGAGGTTGCGGCCACCGAAGAACGGCATGTGCGGCAGGCGGGCAAATGCGTCGAAACGTTCCGCATCGCCGCGCAGCACTTCGGTAATCAGCTTTCCGGCCAGATGCGTGAGCGTCACGCCGTGGCCGCTGTCGCCCTGCATATAGTAGATATTCTTTTCCAGCCGCCCGAACTGGGGCAGGCGGGAGAGTGTGAGCAGGAAATTGCCGCCCCAGCGGTAATCAATCTTCACACCTTTAAGCTGCGGGAACGTGCGGTTGAGCTTTGGCAGGATCACCGAATCAATGTTCGGCGGATTCTTCCCGCCGTAGGTCACGCCACCGCCGTACAGCATGCGGTTATCGGCAGTAAGACGGAAATAGTCGAGCAGATAGTTACAGTCTTCCACGCAATAATTATTCGGCAGCAGCGACAGCGCCATATCATCGGACAACGGCTCAGTGGCAACAATCTGCGAACCGCACGGCATGCTCAGGCGCGTCAGGCGCGGTGCAAGTTGCTGGCTCAGATACGCATTGCCCGCCAGAATCACATATTTCGCTTTGACCGTGCCTTTCGCCGTAT
Source organism: Rahnella contaminans (assembly GCF_011065485.1). Taxonomy (NCBI): domain Bacteria; kingdom Pseudomonadati; phylum Pseudomonadota; class Gammaproteobacteria; order Enterobacterales; family Yersiniaceae; genus Rahnella; species Rahnella contaminans. The sequence goes on along the minus strand of NZ_JAADJS010000001.1, from coordinate 1,308,453 downwards.
GCGCGATGGCCGGTTCGCCGTGCTCGATGCGCGTGACCGCCGAGCCTTCAAAAATGCGTCCGCCGTGACGGCGTATCGCTTCGGCCTCGCCCAGCACCAGATTGAGCGGATGAATATGCCCGCCATTTTTGTCCAGCAGGCCGCCGACATAACGGTCGGTGGCGATTTCGCGGCGAACCGCGCTCTCATCGAGCAGCGTCAGCTCGGTATGGCCGTAGCGGTTCCAGAGTTTTTGCTGGTCACGCAATTTATTGAGCTGTCTTGTGCTCAGCGCCGCAAAAATACAGCCGGGGCGGTAATCGCAGTCAATCGCGTACTGATCAATGCGCTGGCGGATGATATTTGCGCCTTCAAACATCATGCTGCCGAGCATGTCGGCGGTCTGGCGGCCATAGCGGTCTTCAATCACATCGATATCGCGGCTGTAAGAATTGACCACCTGACCGCCGTTGCGCCCGCTGGCGCCCCAGCCGACGCGCGCGGCTTCCAGCACCACCACGTCGTAACCGGCTTCGCACAGATATAACGCTGAAGAGATGCCGGTATAACCGGCACCGACAATACAAACGTCGCACTCAATATTGTCATTAAGCTCAGGCCACGGCGCGTGAGCGTTGACAGAACTGGCGTAATAGCTGTCGGTGTGAGGCGCACCGGCAGCGCGGGGACTTCCTGTTTGAGCACTCATGATGACATCCTTCTTTGGGTTCCCGTCGTCAGGCCCAGAACGCTGACAACTAGAAGGTATTAGGGGTATGTGCGCTGACTATCCTGCAAATCCGCGTCGAATTATTACTGAAACTGTGTGGGTTCGCGGTGTTAATGGCATAGCTTTGGCCCGCGCGCAGCGGGTAGCTCTGACCGTTGATGGTTAAGATGATTTCTCCTTCGAGCAGGGTGCCGACTTCCTCTCCCTGATGTTTAATTTTGTCGCCCGTTGTGCTGCCGGGTTGATAGGTTTCAAGCAGCATGGCGACCGCGTGGTTTGGCGTGCCGTTATGCACCATTCGCATGGAAACACCCCGGCTGCCGATCTCAATCAAATCTGCCGCATTAATGACGATTCTCGGTTCGTCACTTTTACGTTCTTCGGCGAAAAACTCCGATAACGACAGCCCGTAAACCCGCAATAACTTTTGCAACGTACTGACGGCGGGGCTGACTTTGTCCTGTTCGATGGTACTGATGGCGCTGTGCGTCAGGCCAGACAACTCGGCGGCTTTACGTTGTGACATGCCCAGTTGCTGACGAATTTCAGAAAGCCGGCGACCAGGCGCCAGACTGACTTCGCTCATCCCTTTATTCCTCTTGTGCGCTCCGGGCCTGATGGCCTTTGCGACACGCCGCGATAAAAGCGTTAAACAGCTGACGGGAAACGGGATCCGTCAGGCTGTGCCATTCCGGATGCCACTGCACACCCAACGCAAACGGGTGACCGCGGACACTCACGGCTTCCACCAGATTGTCCGGCGCACGGGCTTCGACAGCCAGTTCTGCGCCCAGACGTTTCGCTCCCTGACCGTGCAGGGAATTCACCTGAAATTGCTGATAGTCGGGTAATAATTCTGAAAGTAAGCCGCCCGGTTCGATAAATACCGGATGCGCGGGATCGTACTGCGCGTCATGCGGCAATGACGTGTCTTCGCGGTGATCCATAAAGCCGGGTTCTTCCTGCACCTTGCGGTACAAACTGCCGCCGGTCGCGACCACCAGTTCCTGCAGGCCGCGACAGGCGGCAAACAGCGGAATTTTTTTATCCAGCGTGGCGCGAATTAGCTGAAAACTCAGACGGTCGCGGCCCGGATCGGCCAGCGCTTCAACACCTTCTTCACCGTACTGATGCGGCTCAATATTGCTCGGGCTGCCGGTGAGGAAAATGCCGTCCAGACCGCGCAGTATCTGGTCTATCGCCCCGTCGCGTGCCGCCAGTTCGTGTGGCAGGCAAACGGGCAGGGCGTCGGCGTTAAAAATAGCGTCCAAATACTTCTCGTGGACAGTGAGCGCCGGGTTTTCATCCACCGTGTTTTCGCACATCACAACCCCAATGACCGGTCTGTAGCTTGTCTGTTTTCCTGCGGATGCCGTGGAAAATATATTGCCCATAATACCGCCTCTTTGAGTTGATGAATGTGTCGCCAGCGCGTGCCTCCCCGCACGCAAAGGGTCGTTATCTGTCAATAATAATGAACTCCTGTTGAACAATTTAGCAGCGCACTGATGGCTTTTCAAACTGATATGTTGCGTGATTGTAGGTGTTGCAAATAATTAATGTTACAGCTAGGGTTAATCATATGGCCTATATTTTGAGCACCCCGTGAGGATCCTGACTAATGAGAAGACTGCGTTGAACAGCACAATGAAACGGTAACGCATAACCGGCAGGCATCATGGTGGTGCCATTGACGCCGGAAACCAGCAAATGGCGGAAAACCTATGCAAACGACTGAACTGATGAACGATATTAAGAAAGAGATTAGCGAGAATGAGCCCCTTGCTAAGCCGGTGGAAGAGCGAAGTAGCGCGTTCCAGGATGAAGTATCTCAATACCTGGAGCGTCACCCTCTTACCCTGCACGTCGACGTCCTGCTCACCGATCTCAATGGTTCCTTCCGCGGCAAACGCATTCCTGTCTCCGCCCTGCGCAAACTCGAAAAAGGCTGCTATTTCCCGGCATCGGTCTTCGCCATGGACATTCTCGGTAATGTTGTGGAAGACGCCGGTTTAGGCCAGGAACTGGGCGAACCCGACCGCACCTGTATTCCCGTTCCCGGCACGTTAACGCCTTCGGCTTCTGACCCCGAACACATCGGCCAGCTGCTTCTCACCATGCTTGACGAAGATGGCACTCCCTTTAACGTTGAACCACGCAATGTGCTGAACCATATCTGGCAAACATTGCGCCAGCGGGGCTTATTCCCGGTGGTAGCGGTAGAGCTGGAGTTCTATCTGCTCGACAGGCAGCGGGACGCGGAAGGCTATATTCAGCCGCCGTGTACGCCCGGCACGCAGGAACGTAGCCTGCATACGCAGGTTTATTCCGTCGATAATCTTGATCACTTTGCCGGTGTGCTCAGTGATATTGACCGTCTGGCGCACATCCAGGGTTTACCGGCGGATGGCGCGGTGGCGGAGTCCTCTCCGGGACAATTCGAAATCAATCTGCACCACAGCGAAAATATTCTGCGCGCCTGTGACCATGCCCTGATGCTTAAACGTCTGGTGCGGCTGGTGGCGGAAAATCATGAAATGGACGCCACTTTTATGGCGAAACCGTATGACGAATATGCGGGCAGCGGGATGCACATCCATCTCAGCGTGCTCGATGACAACGGCAAAAATCTGTTCGCCGACGCGAACGGTAAAGATTCCGCGCTGATGCAACGTTCGCTCGCCGGGATGATTGCCCTGATGCCCGCGTCGATGGCCGTTTTAGCGCCCAACGTGAATGCCTTCCGCCGCTTCCAGCCGGGCATGTATGTTCCGACGCAGGCGTCGTGGGGGCACAATAACCGCACCGTCGCACTGCGCGTGCCGTGCAGCGGAACCGCCGATCACCGTGTGGAATACCGCGTGGCCGGTGCCGATGCTAACCCGTATTTGGTGGTCGCCACCGTGCTGGCCGGGATGCTTTACGGGCTGGATAACGATTTGCCGCTGCCCGAACCGGTAACGGGAAACGGTCTGGAGCAGGAAGGGATCCCGCTGCCAATCCGCCAGAGCGACGCGTTGTATGATTTTGATGATCAGCCAGCGCTGAAGAAAATCCTCGGCGAACGTTTCTCGCAGGTCTATCACGCCTGTAAATCTGACGAACTGTTGCAGTTCGAACGGCGCGTGACAGAAACAGAGATCGACTGGATGCTTAAAAACGCCTGATCCTCATCATCTCTGGCGTTGCACCGGCGCTGGCCGGGCAAGATGTTTAAAATCGGAAAAGATTTTGTAACTCACCGCCTCTGAATGTTGTCATTTATGCGTGATTTGTGCAAAATACGCAGCACTGCAGATAACCGACGCTTAAAGGCGCCGGTTATTTTTTTTGTATGTGCAGTACCCAAACTAATTCAACAGAGGCCGGACCCAGATCCGGATAGATAACAAGGTTCGTGTGCGACCCCAAATTAACAACGGTCGCCACTATGAGGAAATGTAACATGGGGCAATACTTCAAACCTGTACCGGTGCCCGCCGGTGCTTCTTTCAGCTGCGGCCACATTCGCACAGCCTTCACCTCCGTCATCAGCGATGTGAAGATCTACCCCCCGTTTACTGGTAATAACTCACGAAGTTTTCCCTGTACGTTGCTTTCAGAGGCGTTTAAACGCCCGGTGTCTGCAATTCAGGGAGGACTGAGCCATGTCTGCTAATACTTCTGCCGCTCCGGCGACTCAGCGCGTACAACTGCGTAAAACCCTGACGCTGGTTCAGGTTGTGATGATGGGTCTGGCCTATCTGCAACCGATGACCATTTTCGATACGTTCGGCATTGTGTCCGGCCTGACCGATGGTCACGTCGCGACGGCGTACATCTTTGCGCTGATCGCCGTGCTATTTACCGCCGTGAGCTACGGCAAACTGGTGCAGCGTTTCCCGTCTGCCGGTTCTGCTTACACTTACGCGCAAAAAGCCATCAGCCCGCACGTCGGCTTTATGGTCGGCTGGTCATCATTGCTGGACTACCTGTTCATGCCGATGATCAACATCCTGCTGGCGAAAATTTACCTGGAAGCCATCTTCCCGGGCGTGCCGTCGTGGATTTTCGTGACTGCACTGGTCGCGATGATGACCGCGTTCAACCTGCGTGGAATCAAAGTGGTGGCTAACCTCAACAGCATCATTGTTGTCGTGCAGGTGGCGATTATGGTGGTGTTCCTGGGGCTGCTGGTCCGTGGCGTTTACATGGGCGAGGGCATGGGCACGCTGGCGACTACCAAGCCATTCTTCAGTGAGAATGCGCACGTGGTGCCGATGATCACCGGTGCGACAATTCTGTGCTTCTCGTTCCTGGGCTTCGACGGCATCAGCTCGTTGTCTGAAGAAACACCGAACGCGGGTAAAGTCATCCCGAAAGCGATTTTCCTGACTGCGCTGATTGGCGGCATCATCTTCGTTGTGGTGTCTTACTTCCTGCAGCTGTACTTCCCGGACATCTCGCGCTTTAAAGATCCCGACGCGTCACAACCTGAAATCATGCTGTACGTGGCGGGTAAATTCTTCCAGTCCGTCATCCTGTGCTTTAGCTGCGTCACCGTTCTGGCATCCGGCATGGCCGCGCACGCGGGCGTTTCCCGTCTGCTGTACGTGATGGGCCGTGACGGCGTATTCCCGGAGAAAGTGTTCGGTTACGTGCATCCGAAATGGCGTACCCCGACGTTCAACGTTCTGCTGGTCGGTGTTGTGGCGATGTCTGCCGTGACCTTTGATCTGGTGACCGCCACGGCGCTGATTAACTTCGGTGCGCTGGTGGCCTTCACCTTCGTGAACCTGTCGGTGATTTCCCAGTTCTATATCCGTGAGAAGCGTAACCGCACGCTGAAAGACCACGTCAACTACCTGATCCTGCCGGTAATTGGGGCGCTGACTGTGGGTGCGTTGTGGCTGAATCTGGAAGCAAGTTCAATGACGCTGGGCTTAGTCTGGGGCGCGATTGGCCTGGGATATCTGGCGTTCATCACCAATGCGTTCAGGAAACAGCCACCGCAGATGAGCGGGGAGATAGCGCCGGAGGCGTGATTTATAGCCCTTTGAAAAGGGCAGGAAACTTTCTTTGCAGAAAGGCCGCTGCAATGGCGGCCCAACTGTGCAGAGGTCGCTGCAATTGCGACTTTTCAAATCTGATCGAGAATATTTCGGTTTCTCACGAACGGTGATTATTTAACGTTTCGCGCCGAAACCGAACAAAGGGGGAAGTGCTTTCCCCCTTTGCATTCCCCCCGCTTTTTTCAACACGCGCTACCGCAGGCACGACGGACATTTTTTCCGGCAATAGTGAGTGGCGTAAAATGTCATCGCTTGGCGATTCCCTCATTTCAGGTTTCGAGCCTTAGGTCTCGAACCATTCATTCGGTGCCATTTTTGAGCACGCCAATTCACTTTTCTAAAAGATGAAAAACAATCCGCCTTTGAATTTGAGATCGTGCGGGTGTTTCAGAAATCTTGCTGAACGGAGCGGCTTCGAGACCTGTGGCTCGAAGACCGAGAGAAGGAACCGCGCAGCGGCAAGATTTCCAGCCTGTCGCTGTGCTACCTGAAACATTGTGACCAGCGAAGCGCGCAGTGAAAAAAGCGAGGAGAGTCGAGAGAGGAAAAGCACTTTCCTCTCTCGTCGGTTTCGGCACAAAAAGCCGTATGACAACTGTTGTTGAAAAACCGAAACTTTCACTATTCCAGAAGGGGCCTTTGGGGAATCCCCAAAAATTAACCCACCAGCTTCTTACCGTACTCAAACAGCGCTCCGAGCAATGCGATCTTCTCCGCATCCCCTTCATACAAGTTATAAAGCGATTCAAGTTCTAAAATGTAAGCCTGAACCCGCTCATCGGTGAGCTTCGTCTGACGATGCAAGAGCCAGCGCTTTTGCTCGGCATCGGTCAGCGTTGCGGGGTAATTGCGTGCGCGGAAACGGAACAACAGCGGTTCGATGCGCGAATCATTAAACGTCAGATCCAGCGCCGGAAGGTTTTCCGGGCGTGTCTCCAGGATAATTCGCATTGCGGCGCGATCCGCATCGCTGAAGAAGCCATCGTACAAACGGGCATCCACATCTTCTGAGGGCGTAAAGGGCTCGGCTTCGGCAAACATCGTCACCACTTTTTCACGCACCTGCGGGTTCCGGCGGAGTAGCTGTAAATTCTCAAGACAACGCTGACGATCAATGCCCAGACGTTCGGCGTTTTCCGGTAACAGCGTTTTGGCCGGAGCCAGCACCGGACATTTATTGATGTGAACCAGTTTGATCGGCAGCGGAGATTGCCCGGCCTGCAAACTGTCGCGGCGGCTGTACAAGCGCTCGCGCATCTGGTCGGGGTCGAGATCCAACAGCGTGGACATATCGCCTGCCAGATCGCACATGATCACGGCGTTTTTGTTTTCTGGATGCCAGGCCAGCGGCGCGACCCACGCGGTATTACCGCGCGCAGCACCAAACATGCCGGAGACATGCACCAGCGGCGCCATCGCCGGAATATCAATCAGCGTATTGAGTTTGTGCTTGCTGCGGTGCTCAAGCAGGAAGCTGAACAGACGCGGTTGCGCCTGTTTAACCAGTTTTGCCATCGCAATCGTGGCGTAAACATCGGCCATCGCGTCGTGGGCATTTTCATGTTCAATGCCGTTGGCTTTGGTCAGATGTTCAAGACGAAAACTCGGGAAACCGTCGTCGTTTTCCGGCCAGTTGATGCCTTCAGGGCGCAGCGCGTAACAGGCGCGCATCACATCCAGCAAATCCCAGCGGGAATTACCGTTCTGCCAGCTGTAGGCGTACGGGTCATAAAAGTTGCGATAAAGGATATTACGGCTGACTTCGTCGTCGAAACGGATGTTGTTGTAACCCACAATGCAGGTGCCCGGCACGCTAAACGCTTTGTGGATTTGCGCGGTAAACTCGGCTTCGATCACGCCACGTTCCAGCGCAATTTGCGGAGTAATTCCGGTGATCATCACCGCTTCCGGTTCTGGCAGATAATCATCAGAAGGGCGGCAATAAATCACTAACGGTTCTTCAATGATATTGAAATCTTCGTCAGTTCTCACCCCGGCAAACTGCGCCGGGCGGTCCAGCGCCGGATTTTTACCGAATGTCTCGTAATCGTGAAAGTAGAAGGTTTTTTGCGGCTTGTCTGACATTACGAAGATAACCTTATCAGTGCGGAAATAGGGGCGAAACGTTGACTAGGATACCATCCGGCGCAGTGAAGTCATGTCAAAATCCGTGGTGCTGCGGGATAACGTCCAAAACGTCGTAAAATTCAGCATCAATCCGCCAAAACCCTGACTAAAGCAGGGTGATCACCTCAGGTAACTCAGCTAGACTTAACGCCTTCTTTGAATTTTCGCCTTACGGCAGGCTAAACGTGCGTCTCGACAAGAAAATTTCTCCGCTGGATAACGTCATTTACCGTAACTACCGTATTACTCATGCGCTGCGCATCGCGGTGGCGTTTATTCTGACATTCCTGATCGTCCGTTTGACTGAAATCCCCGAAGGCACCTGGCCGCTGATCACGCTGGTGGTGGTCATGGGGCCGATTTCGTTCTGGGGAAATGTAGTTCAGCGCGTGCTGGAACGCATTACCGGTACAGTACTTGGCTCCGTTTCCGGCCTTATCGCGCTGTGGCTTGAGCTGTATTCGCTGCCGGTGATGCTGGTCTGGTGCGGCGTTGTCATGTTTGTCAGCGGATATCTGACGCTCGGCAAACGGCCCTACATGGCGCTGCTGATCGGCATCACGCTGGCGGTGGTGTGCGGCGCAGGGCCGGGCGACATGGAGATGGCGCTGTGGCGTTCCGGAGACGTGATTTTCGGTTCCCTGCTGGCTCTGCTGTTTGCCAGCATTTATCCGCAGCGTGCGTTTATTCACTGGCGCATGCAGATGGCCGATTATCTGATGTCGCTCAATAAACTCTACAGCGCGTGGCTGTCGCCGAACATGCTGGAACGTCCGCATCTGCACGGCAAAATGAAAAGTACCATGAGCCAGATGGTGAAAATGCGTTCGCTGTTTGCGCCCGCCAGCAAAGAATCTCATGTGCCGCGCGAGGCGTTTGACGCCATCCAGACGCTCAGCCGTAACCTGTTGTGTACGCTGGAACTGCTGGCCGATGCTTACTGGAGTTCGCGCGAAAGCCATTATCTGATGCTCAATGCCCGCACGCTGCGCAGCGCGCAATTGCTGATGCTCAGCACGCTGGAGAAACTCAGCCTGATGTTGCTCAACGGCACGCGGGGCGATGAAGTGGCAATCAGCCATGAGCTGAATGAATCTGCTGAAGAGCTGAAAGCGCTGCTTACCGAGATGAATGCCGCGAATCACCTGGAAGCACAGGTCTACGGTTACGTCTGGCTGAGCACGCAGGTGGCGGAGCAGTTGCGCTCAATGGGCGACCTGATCACCATGGTGATGCAAAAAGAAGAAGCTCAAAATATCAGCGGTAAAACAACGAAAGCATGAAGGGATTTTTGTCTGTGGCCTAAAACGGGTAAGATGGGGCCATTGGACGATTATCTGAGCGTACTGCCCGATTTTTGCTACGCTAGCTATTCCTGTAGCGTCAAATCGGGTTGCGGCAAATCAGTCACTGAATCTGTGTAACTTAATCGAAGGTGTTAAAATGGACAATATCAATAAGCCGAGTTTCCAGGACGTTCTGGAGTTTGTGCGTGTTTTCCGTCGTAAAAACAAATTACAACGCGAAATCGCTGATAACGAAAAGAAAATCCGTGACAACCAGAAACGCGTTCTGCTGCTCGACAACCTGAGTGATTACATCAAACCAGGCATGAGCATCGAAGAAATTCAGGCGATCATTGCTAACATGCGCGGCGACTATGAAGATCGCGTTGATGACTATATCATCCGAAATGCTGACCTGTCGAAAGAACGTCGTGAAATGTCCAAAAAGCTGAAAGCACTGGGCGAAATCAAAGCCAACGAAACCAAATAATTTCGTTGCCGCTTAAAGAGAAAAACCGGGTTTATGCCCGGTTTTTTTTGCCTGAAATCCGGATTAGCTCAGCGTCCGCACCGGGTTTCCGGCGAGAAATGCCTGAATGTCTTCGACGGCTTCACGGAAATATGCCTGATAGTTGCCGTCGGAAACGTAGCCCAGATGTGGCGTCGCCAGCACGTTGGGCAGCACTCTGAAAGGATCGCCAGGCGGCAGCGGTTCTGTTTCGAAAACGTCCAGCCCGGCACCGGCTATCTGCCCGGTTTGCAGGGCGTGCAGCAGGGCAGGCCGATCGACAATCGCGGCGCGCGAGGTATTGATCAGCAATGCGTCGGGTTTCATCAGCGCCAGTTCCGGCGCGCCGAGCAGCCCGCGCGTGCGCTCACTCAGGACCAGATGCACTGACACCACATCGCTGGTTTTCAGCAAGGCTTCTTTCGATGCCGCCAGTTCCACGCCATGCTCAGCGGCGCGTTCGGCGGTCAGGTTCTGGCTCCAGGCGCTGACTTCCATCCCGAATGACTGCGCAATCAGCGCTACTTTCTGCCCGATTTTACCCAATCCCAGCAGGCCGAGACGTTTGCCGCTCAGCCCGGTGCCGACCGTGCTTTGCCACGGCCCGTTGTGGCGCAGTGCGTTATTTTCCGTCACCAGATGCCGCGCCAGCCCGAGGATCAGCGCCCAGGTCAGCTCAACCGGCGCCGTCGAACCGCTGCCCGTGCCGCAAACCGTCACGCCATTTTCACGGGCGGCGGCCAGATCGACCGACGCGTTGCGCATTCCCGAGGTGATCAGCAGTCGTAGCTTTGGCAGACGGGCAAATAGCGCTGCGCTGAATGGCGTGCGTTCGCGCATGATCACCACAATCTCTGCGTCCTGTAACTGCGCGACCAGCTGGTCTTCATCACTGATATGCTCCGTCAGCGCGCGGCATTCTACCTGCGGCGCGAGTGCCTGCCAGCCGGCCAGAGACAGTGCGACGTTTTGATAATCATCCAGGATCAGGCATTGCATGGGCATGGAACTTCCTCATCTGTAAAAAAGAGATAAAGAGGTATAGCACTAAATTTACGCGGAGGTGAAGCAGGGCGCCGGTTCTTTTGCAACAGAGTCTTAGCAGGAATACCCGCCCGGCTAAGGGCGGTTATTGATAATGGCATTAATGCAGATGTGAAAGGCTGGCGGCACTGATGCGCAGGCCGTCTTCACCAAATACCATGCAGCGTTGGGCGTCGAACCAGGTTGTCAGGCTCTGATACGGATTAAAGGCCATATCGCCCGGCAGCAGCATTTTAAACCCGTCGATGCCGTAACACTGGCCGAACAGATAGGTGCTGTTGCCCAGACGCTCAACCACCTCGCAGTTAAATTCCAGCTGATTTTCGGTTTCATGGGAAAGCAGATGTTCCGGGCGAATGCCCAGCGTCACTTTGTCACCCGCCGCCAGCTCGCGGGTACTCAGCGCCAGCGTCAGGGTTTTCTCCGGCGCCAGGCGCACTTCAAGCCGGTCGGGCTGCCAGCTCAGCACTTCGGCAGGCAGGAAATTCATTTTCGGCGACCCGATAAAACCGGCCACAAACTGATTCACCGGGTTGTAATACAAATCCATCGGTGCGCCCGTTTGCTCGACTTTGCCGTAGTTCATCACCACGATTTTATCGGCCAGCGTCATGGCTTCGGTCTGATCGTGCGTCACATAAACCATGGTGGTTTTCAGTTCCTGATGCAGTTTGGAAATGTGCAGACGCATATCCACGCGCAGTTCGGCATCCAGATTGGAAAGCGGCTCATCGAACATAAAAACCTGCGGATTACGTACAATCGCGCGGCCGATGGCGGTGCGCTGGCGCTGGCCACCGGAAAGCTGCTTCGGCTTTCTGTCCAGCAGATGGGAAAGCTGTAACGTTTTGGCGACCATCTCCACCTGATGGCGGATTTCGTCTTTAGGCACCCCGTTCACTTTCAGGCCGTAACCCATGTTCTCGGCAATCGTCATATGCGGATAGAGCGCGTAAGACTGAAACACCATCGCCACGCCGCGGCGCGACGGGTCAACGTCATTCACCCGTTGCTCGCCGATATACACATCACCTTCCGTTATATCTTCCAGCCCGGCAATCATGCGCAGCAATGTGGATTTTCCGCAGCCGGATGGTCCGACGAACACCGTAAATTCGCCGTCTTCTATATCAATATTGATGCCATGTAACGTCACCGTTTTATCGAAACGCTTAACCACATTTTTAAGCCTGATGCTGGACATGTTTGACCTCGTAATAAATTCATACCGCTGATATTTCGGACTATAACCACCTTGTGTAAACGTTTGCACGAGCGGGTTCGAATTTTGCAGTTGCGATCACACAATACACATCTTTTGGTAGTGATTTTGGGGTTATAAGTCTAACGTGTAACACGATATTTATGACGACATAAATCACTTTGTATTCAGCATTTATAGGGTTTTCATCGCTGGGTGTTGATTGAATGTCGTTGTTATACACACAAAAATGTTATACCTTCACATCCAGGAGCAACAATGAAAATTACACACCTTACTGCCTTGGTACTGATGTCATTAAGTCTGAGCAGCCAGGCCGTGCGGGCAGCCGAAGGACAGCTACTTGTCTGGGAAGATATTAAGAAATCCTCCGGTATTTCCGATGCTGTAAAAGACTTTGAAAAAGAGAACAACGTCAAAGTTGTGGTGCAGGAAACGCCGTATGCACAACAGACTGAAAAACTGCGTCTCGACGGCCCGGCTGGCATCGGCCCCGACGTGGTTGTGATCCCGAACGACCAGCTCGGCACCGCCGTGGTACAGGGGTTGCTGGCACCGCTGACGCTCGAGAAAGGGTTCACCGACAGCTTTACGCCGTCGGCTATTCACGCTTTCCAGCTCAAGGGCCACACCTACGGCGTGCCGAAAGCCGTTGAAACGCTGGTGCTGATATACAACAAAGATTTGCTGCCCGAAGCCCCGGCGACGCTCGACGAGTATTACACCTTCTCGAAAGCGGAAAGGGCGAAGGGCAAATACGGCCTGCTCGCCAAATTTGACGAAGTCTATTACGCCTACGGCGCGATGGCCTCCATGGGCGGCTACATCTTCGGTAAAGATGCCAAAGGGGAGATCAACGTCGACGATATCGGCCTGAACAAACCGGGCAGCATTGAAGCCGTCACGTACCTGAAGAAATTCTATGCCGACGGTTTATTCCCGGCGGGGATCACCGGCGACAACGGCCTGAACGCCATCGACTCACTGTTTACTGAGAAGAAAGCCGCCGCCGTGATCACCGGCCCGTGGGCGTTCCAGCCTTATGAGGCCGCTGGCATCAACTACGGCGTGAAAGCGCTGCCGCTGTTGCCGAACGGCAAACCGATGAGCTCATTCCTGGGCGTTAAAGGTTATGCGGTATCGACCTACAGCAAACAAAAACCGCTGGCCGAAAAATTCATCACCTTCATCAACCAGCCGAAATACGCCAAGGTGCGCTACGAAGTGACCAAGGAAATTCCGGCACTGACGGCGCTGGTGAATGACCCGATGATCAAAAATGACGAGAAAGCCAATGCGGTAGCCGAGCAGTCAACCCGCGCCACAGCGATGCCCGGCGTACCTGAAATGCAGGAAGTCTGGGGTCCGGCGAACAACGGGATCCAGCTGGGCGTAACCGGCAAACAGCCGGTGGACGCAGCGCTCAATGACGCCGTGAAAAATATCCAGATGCAGATTGAAGCCGCGAAAGCCAGCAACGAGTGATCTGCGGGTAACAGCATCGGCAACCGCATCTGAAACGGCTGTACGTCTGAAAAGAGGGAGTGATTTCACTCCCTCACAGTGAAAGGAATATCTTTGTGTCTATGCGTCTTCATGAGGAAAACCAGGAGCCACTGTCTGCCCGCCATCACGCGCCGGTGGCACTGGCTTTGGCATTCATTCCCGGTTTTGGTCAGTTCTATAACCGGCAATGGGCCAAGGGAATTCTGTTTTTTATCATTCTGTTTTGTTTCGTTGGTGTTTTTTATGATTTCCTGCAACAGGGAATGTGGGGGCTTTATACGCTGGGGGAAGAAGTCCCGCGCGATAACTCGATATTCCTGCTGGCGAAAGGAATTATCAGCGTATTAATTGGTGCGTTTGGCGCAGGCTTTTATTACTGGAGCCTGCGTGATGCGTGGATTAACGGAAAACGCCGCGATGCGGGCAGGGAATTACCCAGCGTCAGAAAGCAATATCATTTGCTCCTGCGCGAGGGTTTCCCGTATTTAATGATTACGCCCGGTTTTATTCTGCTGGTCTTCGTGGTGGTGTTCCCGATTATCTTCGGCTTCTCCATTGCCTTTACCAATTACAATTTATATCACACGCCGCCGGCTAAATTAGTTGACTGGGTGGGATTCAAAAACTTTATTAATATCTTCACGCTCAATATCTGGCGTTCGACATTACTCGACGTTTTACAGTGGACCGTCGTCTGGACCGTACTGGCAACCACGCTGCAATGCACCGTCGGCGTGATGCTGGCGATTCTGGTGAATCAGAAAGATTTACGCTTCAAGGCGCTGATCCGCACCATCCTGATTTTGCCGTGGGCGGTGCCGGGCTTCGTTACCATTCTGGTCTTCGCCGGGATGTTCAACGACTCGTTTGGCGTGATTAACAACGGGATACTGGCGGCGTTAGGCATTGAACCTAAAGCGTGGATGACCGATCCGTTCTGGACCAAAACGGCTCTGATCATGATGCAGACCTGGCTCGGTTTCCCGTTTGTCTTTGCGATGACCACCGGCGTATTACAGGCGATCCCTAACGACCTGTACGAAGCCGCCACGATGGACGGAGCCAGCACCTGGAAGAAATTAAAAACCATTACGCTGCCGCTGGTATTGTATTCCATTGCGCCAATTATTATCACGCAATACACCTTCAACTTTAATAACTTCAATATTATCTATCTGTTTAATAACGGCGGCCCGGCCGTAGCGGGATCGAATGCAGGCGGAACGGATATTCTGGTGTCGTGGATTTATAAACTCACCATGTCTTCCTCGCAATATGCGATTGCCGCGACCATTACGATTTTGCTGTCGATATTTGTTGTCGGTATTGCGCTGTGGCAATTCCGTTCAACCAATTCATTTAAACAAGATGATATGGCGTAAGCGGGAGTAAACTGATGAATAAGAACAGCAGTATTAAAAGAAACCGGTTTATCCGCCTGTCGTTGAGTTATTTCCTGTTACTGATTGTGGCGGTCATTATTATTTATCCCCTGATCTGGACCGTCGGCGCGTCGCTGAATGCCGGGAACAGTCTGCTCAGCACGTCGATTATTCCGCAGAACCTCTCCTTCCAGCATTACAAAGATCTGTTCAACGGACAGGTGAATTACATGGCGTGGTACTGGAACTCGATGAAAATCAGTTTCCTGACCATGGTGCTGACGCTGATTTGCGTCAGCTTCACCGCCTATTCCTTCTCACGCTTTCGCTTTAAAGGGCGCAAAGACGGGCTGATGCTGTTTCTGTTATTGCAGATGATCCCGCAGTTCTCGGCGCTGATCGCCATTTTCGTACTGGCGCAACTGCTCGGCCTGATCAACAGCCATCTGGCGCTTGTGCTGATTTACGTCGGCGGCATGATCCCGATGAACACCTATCTGATGAAAGGGTATCTGGACGCAATCCCGAAAGATTTGGATGAATCGGCACGCATGGACGGTGCGGGGAATTTCCGCATTTTTATCGAAATCATCATGCCGCTGTCGAAGCCGATTCTGGCGGTGATTGCGCTGTTTTCCTTCACCGGGCCGCTGGGCGATTTCATCCTCTCCAGTACCATTTTGCGCACGCCGGATAAATACACGCTGCCGATTGGTCTCTACAACCTGGTCGCACAGAAAATGGGCGCGAGCTACACCACGTATGCAGCGGGCGCGGTGCTGATTGCCGTGCCGGTGGCGATTTTCTATCTCGCCTTACAAAAATACTTCGTCTCCGGCCTGACCGCTGGCAGCACCAAAGGATAATCACATGACTCTCTTTACTCAGAAGATTTTCACGAAAAGCGCCGTGGCCTGTGTGCTGCTGGCGATGTCTTTTTCCTGTGTGGCACAGGACGTGGTCATCAAAAAAGTCGCCAATGTCCCGGCGGATTTCATTAAGGGCGCGGATATTTCCACGCTGATTGACGTGGAAAAACACGGCGGCAAGTTCTACGACCAGAACCACAAACAGACCGACGCGATGGTGATCCTCAGACAGAACGGTTTCAACTACGTGCGTCTGCGGCTGTGGGTGGATCCGAAGGATGCACAGGGGCATCCGTACGGCGGCGGCAACAACGACCTGGCGACCACGCTGGAACTGGCGAAACGCGCCAAAGCGCAGGGTTTTAAAATCCTGCTTGATTTCCACTACAGCGACTTCTGGACCGATCCCGGTAAACAGTTCAAGCCGAAAGCCTGGGAAAAAATGGATTATCCGCAGCTGAAAACTGCCATTCATGATTACAGCCGTGACGTGATTGCGCAGTTTCGTCAGCAGGGCGTTTTGCCGGATATGGTGCAGGTCGGCAATGAAATGAACGGCGGAATTTTGTGGCCGGAAGGAAAAAGCTGGGGCGCGGGCGGCGGCGAATTTGACCGTCTGGCCGGGCTGCTGAATGCGGCGATCTCCGGTGTCAGGGCCGACGAGAAAAACCCTTCAGACATCAAAATCATGCTGCATCTGGCCGAAGGCACCAAGAACGACACCTTCCGCTGGTGGTTCGATGAAATCAACCAGCGCAAGGTGCCTTACGACGTTATCGGCCTGTCGTTTTATACCTACTGGAATGGCCCGATTTCTGCGTTACAGGCCAACATGGACGACATCAGCAAACGCTACAACAAAGACGTGATCGTGGTCGAAGTGGCTTACGGCTACACCCTTGAAAACTGCGATGCCGCGGAGAACAGTTTCACCGCCAAAGAAGCTAAAGACGGCGGCTATCCGGGAACTGTGCAGGGGCAGGCCGATTTCCTCAGCGACATGATCAAAAGCCTGGTGAGCGTGCCCGGGCATCGCGGCAAAGGCCTGTTCTACTGGGAACCGACGTGGATCCCGGTTAACGGCGCAGGCTGGGCAACACCGGCGGGCATGACCTACATCAACGACCACTGGAAAGAGGGCAATGCCCGTGAAAATCAGGCGCTGTTTGGCTGCGGCGGTCAGGTTCTTCCTTCCATTAAAGTCTTCAACTGATCCCCTTTTCCCCGGCTAATTTGGCCGGGGAGTTTTATTTCTTAAAGTTCGTAAGGACCTAACATGACGAAATTCCCTCTTCTGAGCAGTAAGATTTCCGGCCTGTTACACGGCGCGGATTACAACCCGGAACAGTGGCTGCAAAGCCCGGAAGTACTGATTCGCGATGTCGAAATGATGAAAGAGGCGCGCTGTAATGTCATGTCTGTCGGGATTTTCAGCTGGTCTGCGCTGGAACCTGAAGAAGGACGTTATACCTTTGACTGGATGGATCAGGTGCTGGACAGATTGCATGAAAACGGCATTTCGGTGTTTCTGGCCACGCCAAGCGGCGCGCGTCCGGCGTGGATGTCGCAAAAATACCCGGAAGTGTTACGCGTCGGGCGTGACCGCGTAAAAGCGCTGCACGGCGGGCGTCATAACCACTGCATGACCTCGCCGGTGTACCGCGACAAAGTGCAGCAGATGAACACGGCGCTGGCAAAACGGTATTCGCATCATCCGGCGGTGATCGGCTGGCATATTTCCAACGAATACGGCGGCGAATGCCATTGTAATTTGTGTCAGGAACGGTTCCGTGGCTGGGTAAAAGCCCGATATGAAACCCTCGGCGCGCTGAATACCGCCTGGTGGAGCACCTTCTGGAGCCACACGTACACCGACTGGTCGCAGATCGAATCACCGTCACCGCAGGGCGAAAGCGGGGTGCATGGTCTGAATCTCGACTGGCGTCGCTTTAATACCGATCAGGTCACGCGTTTTTACAGCGAAGAGATCCGCCCGCTGAAAGCCGAAAACCCGGCATTACCGGCGACCACTAATTTCATGGAATATTTCTACGACTACGATTACTGGAAACTCGCCAGCGTGCTGGATTTCATTTCGTGGGACAGCTACCCGATGTGGCACACGCGCAAAGACGATATCGGGCTGGCGGCGTACACCGCGATGTATCACGACCTGATGCGCACGCTCAAAAAAGGCCAGCCGTTCGTGCTGATGGAATCGACGCCGAGCTTCACCAACTGGCAGCCGACCAGCAAACTGAAAAAACCGGGGATGCACATTTTGTCCTCGCTACAGGCGGTCGCGCACGGTGCGGATTCGGTGCAGTATTTCCAGTGGCGCAAAAGCCGCGGTTCTTCCGAGAAATTCCACGGCGCTGTGGTGGATCACGTCGGACACATTAATACCCGTGTCGGTCGCGAAGTGGCGGAACTCGGCACTATTCTCTCGGCCTTAGCGCCGGTCGCGGGCAGCCGCGTGGAAGCTAAAGTTGCGATCATATTTGACTGGGAAAGCCGCTGGGCGATGGACGATGCGATGGGGCCGCGCAACGCCGGATTGCATTATGAAAACACCGTGGCCGCGCATTATCAGGCACTGTGGGCGCAGGGCATTGCGGTTGACGTGATCAACGCCGACTGCGCACTGGACGGTTACGACTTAGTCATCGCCCCGATGTTGTACATGGTGCGCGAAGGCGTCGGTGAGCGGATCAGCGCCTTTGTGCAGGCGGGCGGGCGCTTCGTCGCCACTTACTGGAGCGGCATCGTCAACGAAACGGATTTGTGTTTCCTCAACGGATTCCCGGGTCCATTGCGTCCGGTGCTGGGCATCTGGGCGGAAGAAATCGACAGCCTGACAGACGAACAGCACAACAGCGTTTGCGGTATTGAAGGCAACGCGCTGGGGCTGAAAGGGCCGTATCAGGTTTCCGAATTGTGCGAAGTGATCCACCTCGAAGGGGCGGCAGCGCTGGCAACTTACGGCGATGATTTCTACGCCGGAACGCCTGCGGTGACCGTGAATCTGTACGGCAAAGGGCAGGCGTATTATGTGGCATCGCGCAACGATCAACAGTTCCAGGCGGATTTTTTCACCGCGCTGGCGAAAGAGATGAACCTGCCGCGCGCCATCAGCACGACGCTGCCGGAAGGTGTCACCGCCGCACGCCGTACCGACGGCAAAAGTGAATTCATCTTCCTGCAAAACTATTGCAGCGACAGCCAGACCGTCAGTTTGCCGGGCGATTATCAGGATATGGTTCACGGCGGAATATTGCCGCACAAATTAACGTTACCGGCATTCGGTTGCCAGATACTGACGCGTAAAGTCTCCCGATAATTTTTAATCACCAACGTGCAGCGGGGAATATTCCCTTCTGCACGTTTTTTCATTTCTGAAAGAGGGTATTCATTATGGTTAATATTAAAGATTTCATGCATGTCTTTTCCGCAAAGAATAAAAACCCTAAAGATGACGTTCCGCCGTCAACGGACGTGGCGTTATTAATTGATGCGTTAGGCGGACGCGAGAATATTATTAACGTCGATGCGTGTATCACACGACTGCGCGTTACGGTGAAAGAACTCCGGCGGGTTAATTCCGGTGCTATCCAGCAGACCGGCGCGATTGGCGTGGTGATCATCGGGCAGGAAGTCCATGCGATATTCGGTAAGCAGTCCGACAGCCTGAAGAAACTCATGACCGAGAAATTTGGCTTAAAAAGTCAGTAATCGGGTCTGGTTTTAATTTGGCGTATTAAATAAAAGAAGAACATTGAAATAAATTAAGGCAGCCCGACACAAGGCTGCCTTAATTGTTTACTGCTTTATTTTAAATAATGATGCTGCTGTGCGGGTACAAAAACGTCACGATCCCCTACAAGAGAAAATGCGTTAAACCCTGAGCGTTTATTACAATGAGGATTACTGTTTTAATTAACGACTATAACTATTTCCAAAGTTATTGGAGTTGCAGCAAGGCGGCAAGTGAGCGAATCCCGATGAGCTGACTGATGTCAGTGATTCGGGTGAGCAAACGCAGCTAACGCAGTTGCAGCTTCAGGAACGAAGGAAATTTACCACCAGGCTTCTACCTGCACACCAAAGTTCCACGTATCGGATTTGGTGTGGTCTTCAAACGTATTGCCGTGCTCTGAATCATTCAGGTAAGAGGCGAACACGCGCAGTTCCGGGCGTGACATAAACTCAGGACCGGCCGCCAGACCCATCGCCAGCGTATATTTCTGCCCGCCTTGCTTATAGTTGGTGCCATTCTTGTAATCGTCTTTCTGGTAGAACGTACCGACTTCACCGATGGTGCGCACGTAATCCGTCCACTGATATTGCGCACGGCCAACCAGAGAAACCAGCTCGGTAGTGTCGGTGTAATCCGTGATATTTTCCGCATGGCCGTAAGTCAGCACATGGTTGAGGCTGAACTTGCTGGTGATCGGGATAAGACCGGTGATGATGCCGCGATAACCGCTGGCGTCGTTGGTGTAGTTCCACATGTCATACCAGCCGCCGCCCTGGGAAATCATGTTCTGCGCCAGACCTTTGTTGGCGTACTGTAAAACCAGCTTGTTGTAGCCGCCCCACATGTCCTGGCTGATTTCGCCGGTCAGCATCACGCCATTTTCCGCGTCATACAGGCCGCCGTAGTCTTTCTGATCGTGCGTCAGGTTCGGCATGGCGTAGTCGGCACCGACTTCCATCCACGCGCCGCTCCAGGGTTTGATACCGGCATAACGCACGTCGATGTAGTTAATATTGACATCGTTATCGCCGTCTACGCGGTAATCCACATCATTGGCATCGCCGCGGATCCAGGCCACTGACAGCGCGCCTTCGCCCATTTTCAGGTTTTCCACACCGGCGCCTGCACCGGAAATGTTCCAGTATTTGGTATCGATGATATGTAAATCATGGCGCTGGTAATAACGTTTACCGCCCCAGATCACCGCATCTTTGTCCCACGGCACCAGCCCTTTGATTTGCAGATTCAGCTGACGCAGGCCAAATTGCGCATCATCATTGAGCGTGTTTTCGTCATCGTTGGACCCGTCTGACACCATGCTGACCATGGAATCGACGTAAAAACTCACATCGTCCTTTTTGTAAACTTCACTGCCCAGTTCGATTTCGCCGTAAGTGTCATTTTCGTTGCCCAGACGACCGACTTTGTTTTTCTGAAACTGCTCCAGACTGCCGCTGCCGGAAACGCCCAATCCGGAACGCAGATATCCATGAAAATCAATGTCGTTAGCCACTGCGGGGCCTGTCACCAGCCCAAGAGAGACCGCCACAGCCAGAGTACGTAAGTTGTGTTTCATTATTTTTCCTTATTGATGTATGACGTTCACATTTACGGAATCTATAAGATACCCAGAAACAATAATGATCAATTTAACACAGTGTGAATTGTGAGTTAGATCCACAAGTTGTGTATTTAAAATAAACGTCTGGTGATTTAAATCACGAATTTAACGAATGTTAACGTATGACTTTTAAGTCAAACGGTTCTCAGATTGAACTTTTAAATGAGATCCCGTACTTTGGCTCGATTATCATGAGATTGCGTAAAATCACGGGCTGCAAAACGGGAAAAGCATGAAATCGAAAAGTTCGACATTAGAAGACGTTGCCCGCTATGCCGGTGTTTCCTATCAGACGGTTTCGCGTGTTTTAAACAAATCGGCCAACGTATCCGACGCTACGCGCCAGAAAGTTGAGCAGGCGATTGAAGTGCTGCGTTATGTACCCAACCGGCTGGCGCAGCAGTTAGTGGGAAAACAGAGTTTTACGATAGGGCTGGTGACGACCTCGCTGGCGTTGCACGCTCCGTCGCAAATTGCTGCTTCGGTGAAGAAATATGCCCACCAGGCCGGGTATCAGGTACTGATTTCAATGATTGACGAAGACGTGAATCAGAGCATTCAGGACTCCATTAACGAGCTGAAATCACAGCGGGTTGAGCGCGTGATCATCAACATTCCGCTGGAAAGTGCCGAAGCCGAACGCATTTACGAGAACAACCGCGACATTCTTTGCCTGTTTCTGGATGTGGATCCGACCAGCCCGGTGTTTAACGTTTGCTTTAATCCGGCCGACGGTTCGCGCGCCAGCGTGGAATATCTGCTTGATTTGGGGCATCGTGAATTTGCCTTGCTGGCCGGGCCGGAAGAGTCGGTGTCTTCGCGCCTGCGTCTGGAAAGCTGGCAGAAAACGCTGACCGAAAAAGGATTACAGCCAGTGACGGTGGTTCACGGCGACTGGAGTGCCAAAAGCGGTTACTACGGCGCGTTGCAGATTTTGCGGGAGACGCCGCAGTTTACGGCCCTGCTGGTAGGGAATGACCAGATGGCGCTGGGCGTGATCAGCGCGCTGCATCAGCACAACGTGGCGATCCCGCAACAAGTTTCTATTATCGGCTACGACGACACCTACGACAGCGCATTCTTCCATCCGGCGCTGACCACGGTTTCTCTGGATCTCGATTTGCAAAGCAAAGAAGCCGTCGGGCTTTTGCTGGCAACGGAGCCTGACACGACGTCGCGTATTTTGCCTGCGCAACTGGTCGTGCGAAATTCCACGCGCGCGCCGGGACAGCCGGACAAAGACCTTAACCAGATCGCCGATCAGCTCGATAAACTCGCCCGACAGCTGCGCGGCCAGTGACGTCCGGCAGATGTAAATAAAGATTTCAGAATGCTTTTGATAGCGTTTAAGATATGAAAAATTTCAAACGATAAACAAAAGGATATGACGGAATGACCGTATGGCAGTGTTTTGTTCGGGGCTGGAAAGGGTACGTGAAGTTTGAAGGGCGTGCGACCCGCAAAGAGTTTTGGGTGTTCACGCTGGTCAATATCTTGCTGATGATTTTGCTGACGGGGACTGTGGCGACCGTGATGGCGCTGGTGGGAAACCCTTACGGCGTGTTCTATGCCGGTATGGCCTACACTATTTACGCCCTGGCGCTGGCATTACCGATCCTGGCGGTCGGCATCCGCCGTATGCACGACATCAACCGCTCCGGCTGGTGGTTCGGCGGTGTTTATCTGGCAGGTATTGTGTCGCGTTTGCTCAACATGATCCTGATGGAATACGCGTCACCGGAAACCTATGTCTGGATGAAAATTACGCTGGGTATCGTGCTCGGCTGGATCCCGCTGCTGGTGATGATTTACCTGTGCTGCGTGAAATCCAAACCGTCACCGGAAGCAGATAACCGCATCGTCCGTTAAGCCTGTTTTCAACGGGAGTTTGCCGCCAGTCGCGCGGCAAACTCTTCCAGTTTTGCCTGCCCCCACGGCCATTCTCCGAAACCCGATTCCACATTGATATGCCCGGCCTCGCCGATATCCACCAGCTCGCAGCCCCACGCCTGCGCCCAGAACTGTGCGCGGGTAAAAGGCAATAACGGATCCGTATGGCTGGCGACCAGCAGACCGGGAACCGCCAGCGGCTCAGGTAAAATGTCATCGTCCAGACCAAAACGCATCGGTTCTGCGGGGGCGACCAGCATCACACCTGCGCAAAGCGGCGGATTGCGGTTCGCCCACACCAGACTGGCGAGCGCGCCAAAGCTGTGGCCAATCAGCAGCAACGGGTTTTTCGCCAGCTTCTGCTCGCGGTCGATAGCGGTGATCCAACCTTCGAGATCTACCTGCGCCCAGTTGCGCTGTTTCACCCGCAGCCACTGCGGATTTTGTTCATGCCAGCGGCTTTGCCAGTGTCCGGCTTCGCTGTCGCGTAAACCGGGAACCAGCATCCGCGTGATGTTTGGATTCTCATTCATTGCGGGAAAGCCATCAGTACGGTCGCGATTGCCAGCAAATCGGCACTGCCGCCGGGGCTGAGATGCCGGGAAATCAGCGCCTGATCCATCTCCTGTAAATCCTCTTTTTGCCAGCCGCTTTTCAGCAACTTGCGGGCATAATCCTGAACAAAATGCAGCCCGCTCAGCCCGCCGCGGGACACCAGATTCGTATCCGGGTTAAACGCCATCAGACGCAGCAGGGCGTTCAGACCACGGCGTTCAGGCTGGGTTTCTGTCTGCCAGTAAGGCAAAACATGGCGACGCAACGTCACGAATCCGCTCTGCACTTCGCCGCGCGCGCCGGTCATGCCGTGCGCCTGAAACAACCGTTCTCCTGCGGTCACCGGCTGGCGGCAATGTTGTAATTCCCGTTCCACCAGCCCTTGCGTGAGCGCGGCCACTTCGGCGCATAACGCCGTGCGGGTCAGCAGTTGGTGACGGGCGCTGATCCGGCCTGCAGCCGTACACAAAATTCCCAAAGAAAAAATGCCGCCTTTGTGCGTATTAATGCCGTTTGTTGCGCCGAACATCGCCTGCTCACAGGCCAGGCCGGCAGGGCGGATCCGCATCAGCATTGCCGTGGCCGGTTGCGCGGTATCCTGCTGGCCGAGCCGGTAAAACTGATGCAACCACGGCGTAATCGCACCGATGCTGCGCAAAAACATCGGCAAATCCATGTCACTGTGTGAACCGTTATTGGCGCTGTCCACCAGACCGGGTTTAGGCGTCAGCCAGACTTCCTGGCGGAGCGCGTCGGCCGCCAGGGTGGCGATGTCGGTACAAACCTGCGGCTCAATGAGTGCGATGCCAGCCATCAATCAGCGCCTCCACTTTGGCGATCACGTCGGGCAACGGATGCCGACGCGAACGCGCGCAGGCGTGGGCGGGGCCGTCACAGATAAGACACCGGCGGCTGGCATTATCCAGCGACCGGCGGCCTACAACGCCAGCCTCGGGGCAGATCACATCGAAATCCCATAAACGCCCAAGCGCATGTGATTGCTCAAGCGCGACGGTAGCCGCTTTCACTTCCGGCGCCGGGTGCTCAATGCTCCAGAACGCTTCCGCGCCGGTCGGCAACCAGAATACTGCGTGTTTGAGCACCGCCCAGCCACGTTGTAACAGCAGTGTTTCCGCCGCGCCCAACGCTTCGCGCATAACCTGGCGATAACTCACGCTATCTTTCACCGCGCCGGGCGTAACCAGCGTGAGAGAAATCAGGGTGTGTGGGAATTGTGTCAGCCAGTCGGTTTGCCGCTGCGCACGCTGTTCCTTTGCCGCCAGCAAATCCTCCAGACTGACGCCTGCATTTGCAGGCGTCAAAATCGTCATTATGCGTCCTCTTTGACCTGATGAACGACGTCAATCACGCTGCCGTCGCGGTAACGGATCACGCCCACGACGCGCTGCGTAAACTCAATCGGCTTCGGTTCGCCGGTCAGGGATATGGCACGCTGATACAACGTTTCGATATCCATGATTTTCATGCCGGCTTCTTCGAGCCGCTGGCGGATTTCAGGACGTGCCGGATTGACGGCGATCCCGTGGTCAGTGACCAGCACATCGATGCTTTCGCCCGGTGTGACGCGGGTTGTGACACGGCGCACGACGGTCGGAATGCGGCTGCGCAGAAGTGGCGCGACCACAATCGTCAGGTTGGCGGCGCTGGCGACGTCGCAATGGCCGCCCGATGCGCCGCGCATCACGCCGTCGGAACCGGTAATCACGTTCACATTAAAATCGGTGTCGATCTCCAGTGCGCTCAGAATGACGATATCCAGCTGATCGCAGCTTGCGGCTTTGGCCCCCGGATTGGCGTAAACATTGGTGGAAATTTCAATGTGCTGCGGATTGCGGCCCAGCGATGACGCGGCCTGACCGTCGAAGCATTGCGTATCCAGCAGCGTTTCGATCAATCCTTTTTCGTGCAAATCCACCAGACTGCCGGTGATGCCGCCGAGGGCAAAACGCGCGGTGATCTGGTTACGTTCCATCTTTTCTTCCATGAAACGGGTACAGGCCGTTGCCGCCGCGCCGGAACCGGTTTGCATTGAAAAGCCGGATTTGAAATAGCCAGAATATTCAATGACTTCGGCTGCCGTGCGGGCAATCATCAGCTCGCGCGGGTTACTGGTGACGCGAGCTGCGCCCACGCTGATTTTCGCCGGGTCGCCGACCTGATCGACTTTCACGATGTAATCCACCTGATCCTGCACCAGGCTGGCGGGCATGTTAGGGAAGGGCACCAGTTCTTCGGTCAGCAGCACGACGGTTTTGGCGAACTGCGCATCCACCATCGCATAGCCCAGCGAACCGCAGCAGGATTTGCCGTGCGTACCGTTGGCATTACCGAATTCATCACTGCAAGGAACGCCTAAAAAGGCGACGTCAATATTCAGCTCGCCGTCCTGCAAAAGTTTGACCCGGCCACCGTGAGAGTGGATCTGGACCGGTTCCTCCATCAGGCCGTGCGAAATGGCATCGGCCAGTTTGCCGCGCATCCCCGAGGTATAAATGCGCGTGATCACGCCGTTGCGAATGTGTTCGATCAGCGCGTCGTTGCAGGTCATCAGGGAACTGGACGCCAGCGTCAGATTTTTGAAACCCAGACGCGCCAGCGTGCCGACGACATTATTAATCACCTGATCGCCTTCGCGAAAAGCGTGGTGGAAGGAGATAGTCATGCCGTCTTTCAGCCCGCTGCGGGCGATCGCCTGTTCCAGCGAATCACATAATTTACGATGCAGGCGGGCATCGGGATCAGAAAGATACGGCGTGGTGCGGTGTGCTCCGTCGAAAGCAACCAGATGCTTCATGCCGGGATATTGGCTGTGCAACATTTCTGTTAAATGGCTCATTCTCTTCATATTCCTGTGCAAAATTGAGGGCTAGCGACGCACGCCGGAGGCGCTGGCGCGTTCAAGCACCACTTGTGCGTGGTTGATGATCGGGCCATCGATCATCTTGCCGTTGAGCGAAATTACGCCGAGGCCTTTGCGCTCGCCTTCTTCTGCGGCGGCGATAACGCGACGCGCGTAATCCACGTCTTCCTGCGTCGGCGCGTAAGCGTTGTGCAGCAACTCGATCTGGCGCGGGTTGATCAGGGATTTGCCGTTGAAACCCATTTTGCGGATAAGCTCGACTTCACGCAGGAAACCGGCTTCATCGTTGATATCGGAATACACCACATCAAAGGCGTCGATACCGGCGGCGCGCGCGGCGTGCAGCACGGCGCAACGGGCGTAGAACAGCTCAGTGCCGTCACCGCGCTCAGTTTGCATGTCCATCACATAGTCGAAAGCGGCCAGCGCGATGCCAATCAGACGCGGCGAACAGCGGGCAATGGCGACGGCGTTGATGACGCCAATAGCCGATTCGATGGCGGCCATGACTTTGGTGGAACCGACTTCACGCCCGCAGTCTTTTTCGATGCGTTCGATGTGCGCTTCCAGCTCGAAAATATCTTCCGGCGTATCGGTTTTCGGCAGACGAACCACGTCCACACCGGCGCGTACCACGGCTTCCAGGTCCTTCAAACCAAACGGCGTGCTGAGCTGATTAATGCGCACGACGGTTTCGATATCCTTGTACATCGGGTGTTGCAGGGCGTGGAACACCAGAATGCGGGCGGTATCTTTTTCGCGCAGGGAAACCGCGTCTTCCAGATCAAACATGATGGAATCAGGACGATAGATAAATGCCGTGGATAACATGGCGGCACTGGCCCCCGGCAGGAACAGCATGCTGCGGCGGAGTTTTTTCATCGTAACGTCTCCCAGTGAATATTTTCTTCCTGTGCTGCACGCAGTACCGCGCTTTGCACGCGGGCGCGGATAACGCAATCGAGCGCGCCTTTATCTTCAATAATCAGTAAGCCTTCTTTCACGCCAAGGGCTTCCAGCGTTTCGTTCACAACGCGGCGGATCTGGTCGCCAAACTGCTTGATTACTTCGCTGTTGATCACCACGCTCAGCTCGCTGGCCGGGGCGATTTTTACCAGCAAATCGCTGGATTCAACCGTACCTGCCAGCGCCTCCTTCACAATTTTCATTCGTTTTTTCCTGCTTTAACAAAGAGTGGTAGAAATAACAAGTTCATCGCTGCGCGCTGTTTCGGCGGGCGCCTCAGCGCAATAATGGTGTTCAAGATGCGTATACGTGCTGGGCGGAACAATGTCGCGGATGCGCGGTAACTGACAGGTTTTCAGCAATGCGCGGACTTCAGAGGCTGAAATCGCGATGCCACCGGCATGGCGTTTACGCGGCAGTTCAATAACGGTCAGCGGTTTTGAGGCCGAACGTGAGGGCGTTTCCAGCCAGTCGTGCATGTCGCAGTTGTACTGATGCGTGACCGGGCAGAAGGGCTCGCTGCCGACAAAACGATGCGTTATGCCCAGCGCCGGGGCGATGTACTGGCGGAAAATCAGCAGATCCATCACGCTCCAGGTCTGGTTCACCAGCCCGGCATCTTTAAGGAAATAACCGGGAAACGTGGCGCGTGAAATCATGTATTCAGAACCGGCGTGAACCGTAACATTCGGTAAATCGGCGACGCCCTGACGCACCATTTCCAGCCGTTCCTGAAACGGGAAATACGACACGTCTTCGCTGACCACAAACACGTGCAGCCAGTCGCACGTCGCCGCCGCCTGTTCCGCCAGATAACGATGGCCGAGCGTAAACGGATTGGCATTCATCACTACCGCGCCAACGCGCTGGCCTTCGTGATAATGGCGCTTCAGGGCGCGGCAATATTGGCTGATGCCGACCGGCGTGTTTTCCATCAGCACCGCGACGTTGTCCCACTGCACCAGCGGATAAAATCCGCAACCGCGAAAGCGTTCCAGATTGCCTGGACGGGTGTAGAGAAACAGATGGAGTTTGCCGCGCTGAACCGCAAAGTTTTCGACTTCACTGAGCAATCTGGCGCTGAGATTTTCGCCGCGCCAGTCTGCCGCCACTGCCACGCACTTGATGGTGTTACTGACCAGACCTGCACATCCGATCAGCCGTCTGCCGGAAAGGGCCACCACGAAATACTCGATATCATCATCCATGCCCAGCTGGCTTTGATGCAGCAGGGCGCGGATATCGGCCAGCAAGCCCTGAGGTGCCTGGCTGGTGGTGATGACGTGAAAGTCGGGTTCGTCACGGCTGAACATAATGCATTCCTGATATCGGGTATTGTTCAAATAAAACGGAGCATGCCGGGCACGAAGCCCGGCGTTTAACACGTTAATGGGCGGCAGGTGCATGGCTCACCTGACGGTCCGCGGCAACAATGACGTTGCTGAGATGACCGATTTTTTCGATTTCCACTTCAATGCGGTCGCCGGGTTTCATAAACAGCGGCGGTACGCGTTTCTTGCCCACGCCGCCCGGAGAACCGGTGATGATCACGTCGCCTGCGCTCAGTGAGGTAAAGGTACTGATGTACTCAATCAGCTCGGCAACCTTGTGGATCATGCTGCGGGTGTTGTCGTCCTGAACCATATTGCCGTTCAGCCAGGTGCGGATTGCCAGCGCATGCGGATCAGGAATTTCATCCGCCGTGGTCATCCACGGGCCAAAGGCACCGGTCTGCCGCCAGTTTTTACCGGCGGTAAACCAGGTGTGCTGCCAGTCGCGGGCGGAACCGTCCATGTAACAGCTGTAACCGGCAACGTGGGAAAGGGCGTCTTCGCGGGAAATATTTTCGCCCGCTGACCCGATGATGACGGCCAGTTCGCCTTCGTAATCAAACTCAACCGAACGGCTGGGTTTGATGATCGGGGAGGCGTGGCCGGTTTGTGAGTCAGCAAAGCGGACAAACAGCGTCGGTGCCGGATTGTGCTGATCGAACTCTTTGCGTTTTTCAGCGTAATTCATGCCGACGCAGAGAATTTTTTCCGGATTCTGAATGACCGGCAAAAACGTCAGGTCGTCAAAGCTCAGATCTGCCGGTCGGCTGGCCAGTTCCTGCGCCTGTGACAGTGCGTCGCCCGCCAGCAGAGCCTTGAGGTCGGGATAACGCTGGCCGAGAAGGCGGCCAAGGTCGATCATGCCGCTCTGCGTTGCGATGCCGTAGGACTTGCGCCCCTGATAGAGATAACTTGCCAGTTTCATAAATATGTCCTGAATTGAATCAATCAAAAATCACAATCGTGCTTGCCGGATAACGCTGTCAGACCAGGAAATTCCCCAGAATCAGCAGTGCTACCGAAACGTTGATCGCGCCGCCGATGCGGGTCGCGATTTGTGCGAAAGGCATCAGTTGCATACGGTTGCCCGCCGTCAGAATGGCGACGTCACCGGTGCCGCCCTGACCGCTCTGGCAGCAGGACACGATGGCGACATCAATCGGGTGCATACCGATTTTCTTGCCCACGAAGAAGCCGGTGGCAACCAGCGCGGCGACGGTGCTGACGATGACCAGCAGATTTGAAATAGTGAACGCGGCGACCAGTTCGTTCCACGGTGTGATAGCGACGCCCACGGCAAACAGAATCGGGTAGGTCACGGAGGTCTGGAAGAATTTGTACACCACCTGCGAACCTTCAAGCAGGCGAGGTGAGACGCCGTGCGCCAGCTTGAGCGCGACCGCGGCAAACAACATGCCGACCGGGGCAGGCAGGCCAATCAGTTTGTGTAACAGCATGCCGACCATGTACAGCAGAACCGCCAGCAGGGCGCCTGCGGCAATGGTGGTGACATCGGTTTTACCGCTGGTTGCCGACAGCGCGCTTTTATCTGCGGTGGCATTTTTGGCGGAAGGCATCAGCTGGCCTTCGCCGGTAAGATGCGGATAACGTTTACCGAGCTGATTGAGTGAGCCCGAGATAACAATGGCGGTCAGGCCACCGAGCATCACGATAGGCAGAATGCGGCCCAGCGCCACGCCCTGATCCATATGCAGCAACGTGGCGTAGCCGATAGACAGCGGGATCGCGCCTTCACCTACACCCCCGGCCATAATCGGCAGGATCAGGAAGAAGAAGATCTGGAAAGGTTCCATGCCCAGTGCCAGACCCACGCCCATCCCGACCAGCATGCCGACCACTTCACCGCACAACATCGGGAAGAAAATACGCATGAAGCCCTGAATGAGCACTTTGCGATCCATGCTCATGATGCTGCCGACAATAATGCAGCAGATGTAGAGATAAAGGATGTTGGTGCTTTTGTAGAATTTCGTGGTGGATTCGACCACGACGTCCGGCAGCAGGCCGTAATACACCAGTGCGGAGGGAATGAAGGTCGCGCAAATCGCCGCGGCGCCCATTTTGCCGATGAACGGCAGACGTTTACCGAACTCGCCGCAGGCAAACCCGAAGAACGCTAACGTCGCCACCATCACCACGATATCGCTCGGCAGTTTGCCGTCCAGACAGTCGATGGCAATCAGCACACCGGCCATCACAAACAGTGGTAAAGGAATAATGCCAATTTTCCAGGTGTCGAGAATGTGCCACCATTTATCTTTTAATGAGAGCTGTTTTGCAGGCACTGAACCTGCGGGAACAGAATAAGTGTCGTCGGTTGTACTCATGATGAATCCCCTGTGTCAATTTGTGCAGGGAGTGTAAGAGAGATAATAACCGGTATTATGTGAAGTCCCGCAAGTTAACACCGATATTTTAAAGGAGTGAAAGGTTTTTATGGTTTTAATTAATTCTTATGGTTTTGCTTAATATGTTTTTCTGTGGTTTTTATGGTGTTATTTGTAATTATAATATTACTGTTAATTTATGGTGAAATAACTGTTGTGAACTTTGCTATCAGCCGCAGGGGGCTTGCTGCGCCTGCGGTTGTTCTGCGGTGTGCCTCGCAACTTTGATTTTCCCATCTGACAGAAATAGCCCCGGATGATAAAGTGCCGTCACTGTTAATAATTATCTCAGCGCTCTTTATAACGGATGTCACGATGCAGTTTCGACCCTCTTTCCAGATAAAGCTTTTTATTTATCTTGTGGTTTTATTCGTCACGCTGTTTTCAATAGTGGGTGTTTATTACTATCACGATATTGAACGTCAGTTATATGAAGATATGGGTGTGCGTGCAAAAGTACAGGCAGAAGAAATTGCACTTATACCGTCGTTAATTACCGCAGTGGAAAATAAGGATGTTTCTGCAATTAACAGACTGATGAGGAATATATCCGCGCACAGTGACGCGAGTTATATGGTGATTGGTGACGGAAAAGCGATGCATCTTTTCCATTCCATTTATGCCGACCGCGTGGGTAAGGCGCTGGTCGGCGACGACAACGTCGATGTGCTGGCGGGTAAAAGCAGCACCACTGTGCGCCTCGGCGGTATCGGCCTGTCGCTGCGCAGCAAAGCGCCGATTTTAAATGCGCAGGGCCACGTCATCGGCATCGTCTCTGTGGGATATCTGACCAGCCACATTAATACGCTGACCGTCGAGAAAGCCATCCGTATTCTGGTGGCCGCCGCGACGCTCCTGCTGGCGCTGTTTACCTTCTCGTGGTTTTTCTCGCGCTCGATTAAAAAGCAGATGTTTTCGCTGGAGCCACGAGAAATCGGTCTGCTGGTTCGTCAGCAAAAAGCGCTGATGGAATCCATTTATGAAGGCGTGATCGCCATTGACGGGCAGTCGCGTATTGCCGTGATTAATCAGGCGGCGAAAAAACTGCTGAATCTGGACACACCCTCGCGGGAACTGCGCGGAAAACCGCTGGAAGAGGTGATTGTGCCGGTCAGCTTTTTTGATCGTCAGGTCATGCTGGAGAAAGATATTCACGATGAAATCTGCCTGTTCAACAACCTGACAGTGGTCGCCAGCCGTGTGCGGATCATGCTGGAAGACCAGCTTCAGGGCTGGGTGATTACCTTCCGGGATTGCAGCGACATCGATCGCCTGAGCATTCAGCTCAGTCAGGTGCAGCGCTACGCCGATAACCTGCGGGTGATGCGCCATGAGCAGCTGAACTGGACGGCAACGCTGGCCGGGCTGTTACACATGGGTCGTTACGATGAGGCGATCCGGTATATCGAAGCGCAATCGGAAAGTGCGCAGGAACTGCTGGATTTTGTCTCGGCGCGGTTTTGTTCGCCCAGACTGTGCGGATTGCTGCTGGGGAAATATGCGCGTGCGCGTGAAAAGGGCGTAGAACTGGCCTTCGATCCGGCGTGTGAATTAACGCATTTGCCTCCGATGCTGAGTGAAACAGAGCTGATGTCGGTTATCGGTAACCTGCTGGATAACGCCATCGAAGCCACCCTGCTGCGCGGCGAAAATGCCGGGCCGGTTGAGGTATATATCGTTTCCACCCGCGCGGATCTGGTGATCGAAGTCGCCGATCAGGGCGTCGGTATTGCACCGGAGCGGCGCGAGCAAATTTTCTCGCTCGGTGTGACGTCCAAACGGGAAGGGGATCACGGGCTGGGGCTGCATCTGGTTGCCAGCTATGTCAGCCACGCGGGTGGCACCATTGAAGTTTCTGATAACTCCCCGACAGGTTCTGTTTTCTCTGTCTTCATACCTGACGGGCTGCCGGTCCATTCAACCGGAACAACGGGAAAAGCATAAATGATTCAAGCTGAAATGATTGACGTAATGATTGTGGAAGATGAAAACCAGCTGGCGCAGCTTTACGCCGAGCTTATCGATAATCACCGCTGGCTGCGGCTGGTGGGGATGGCCTCCACGCTGCGGGAAGCGAAGAGGCTGATTGAGGAAAAGCGGCCGCAGCTGTTGCTGCTGGATAACTATTTGCCGGACGGACAGGGGATTTCCCTGCTTGAAAATGATGTGCTGAAGAAAACGAATTGCTCGGTGATTTTTATTACGGCGGCCAGCGACATGAACACGTGCAGTCAGGCGATTCGTTCTGGCGCGTTTGATTACATCCTCAAACCGGTGTCCTGGAACCGTCTGCAACAATCGCTGGAACGGTTCATTCAGTTCAGCCAGACGCAGCGGGCGTGGAAAGTGGTCGATCAGCAAAACGTCGACAGTCTCTATCAGCTACAGGCCAAAGACTTCACGCCCAAGGCCGGAAACAAAGGCATCGAAGAGAACACGCTGAATCTGGTGGAAGCGATTTTTATACAGGATGCCGGGCGCTGTTATTCGGTCGATGAAGTGGTCAGTGAAACGAAGTTAAGCAAAACCACCGCCCGCCGGTATCTTGAGCATTGCGTTCAGAAAGGGGATTTGCGGGTGGAGATGCTGTACGGAAAAATCGGGCATCCCCGCCGGATGTACCGGCGGGCGTAACGCAGGGCTTTATTGCGTTTTTTTCTCTCTCGGGTATTTCCACAACCAGCGGCCGCTCGCCATACGCCAGTAGAAAAAGATACCGCGTACGATCCAGTCGAGGAACATCCCGAGCCAGATACCCACGACGCCGAAATTAAGCACGATACCGAGGAAGTAGCCCACTACGATGCGACAGCCCCACATGCCTACCATGGAAACGTACATGGTGAAACGGGCATCGCGCGCGCCTTTCAGCCCGGCAGGCAACACCCAGGAGGCGGCCCAGAATGGCATAAAGGCGGCGTTCAGCCAGATCAGGATTTTTACGACGTCGATAACGTCCTGTTCATTGGTGTAGAACCGCGCCAGAAGCCCGGCGAACGGCACAGACATAAAGGCCAGCACGCAAAGCCCGAAAGTCGATAGCCAGAAAATATGCCGCAGCTGGCGTTCGGACTGGGCGATTTGCCCTTTGCCCAGACGGGTGCCGACAATAATCGTTGAGGCCGACCCTAAGGCGTTCCCCGGCAGGTTAATCAGGGCGGCAATCGAGAAGGCGATGAAGTTACCGGCAATCACGTTGGTGCCCATGCCCGCCACAAACACCTGCGTCAGTAATTTGCCGCCGTTGAACAGTACGGATTCAATACTGGCCGGAATACCGATGCCCAGCACTTCGCGCAGAATGTTGGTATTGAGTGGCAGAAAGTAACTTTTGAGGGAGATTTTCAGCGACGGGTTAAAGCCGATCATCAGGACAAAAATGACCGCCACGGCACCGATATAACGGGAAATCGTCAGCCCCAGACCGGCACCGATAAAGCCGAAACCCTGCCAGCCGAAGCAGCCGTAAATGAGCACGCTGCTGATGACCAGATTGAGGATGTTCATGCCGCCGTTGAGCAGCATCGGGATCTTGGTATTACCGGCACCGCGCAGGGCACCGGAACCGATCAGCGCAATGGCAGCGGCCGGATAACTCCAGCTGCTCATCTGAAGATAAGAAAGTGCCATTTCTTTCACTTCAGGTTCAGCGTTACCGGCAATCATGTCGATAATGACATGCCCGGAAAACTGAAGCAGCACCGCCAGAAGCACGGCGAAAACGGTCATGATCGCCAGTGACTGGCGGGCGGCCGCGCGGGCGCGTTCGTGGTCAAGTTTGCCCAGGCTGAATGCAACGACAACGGTGGTTCCCAGATCGACCGCGGCGAAGAAAGAGATGACCACCATGTTAAAACTGTCGGCCAGCCCGACACCGGCCATCGCTTCTTTGCCCAGCCAGCTGACGAGGAACGTGCTCAACACGCCCATTAACAGAACGCAGGCATTCTCAAAGAAAATTGGTACTGCGAGGGGCGTTATTTCACGCCAGAACAACGTACGGTATGAACGCCGTTTCGGATACCAGGGCGTGCGCTCGATGGCTTTGCGCAAAGAGACGATGACGTTTTGCAAGAGAATTCCAGGGTGGCAGAAAGTAGAACAGCGTTTTAATTTATGATGGTAAAAGACTTCGCATTATGCAAAGTCTTTTTCATCCAAAGCTCTAATTAAATTGTTAAAAAAGAATTAACGGAAAGGCGGTTCGTTAAAGGTACGTAATTTGCGTGAATGCAGATGATCGCCCTCGGCGCGCAGCAGGTCGATGGCGCAGATGCCGATTTGCAGATGTTCCGAGATAGCGCCTTCGTAAAATTTATTAGCCTGTCCCGGCAGCTTGATTTCGCCGTGCAAAGGCTTATCAGAAACGCACAACAACGTACCGTATGGCACACGGAAGCGGTAGCCTTGCGCGGCAATGGTGGCGCTTTCCATATCAACGGCCACGGCGCGGCTGAGGTTAAACCGCAGCGCAGACGCCGCATAACGCAGTTCCCAGTTCCGGTCGTCGGTCGTCACCACGGTGCCGGTACGCAGACGTTGTTTGACTTCTTCGCCCGGCATGCCGCTCATCATTTTTGTGGCGTCATACAGCGCGCGCTGCACTTCGGCGATGCTTGGGATCGGAATGTCCGGCGGTAACACGGCGTCGAGAACATGGTCGTCACGCAAATAAGCGTGTGCCAGCACGTAGTCGCCGATAGACTGCGTTTCGCGCAGCCCGCCGCAGTGACCAATCATCAGCCAGACGTGCGGACGCAGCACGGCAAGGTGGTCGCAGATGGTTTTTGCATTCGCCGGGCCAACGCCAATATTGACCAGCGTAATGCCTGCACCGTCGCGGGCAATCAGGTGATAGGCGGGCATCTGGTGTTTTTTCCACGCCAGATCAGAAACGGCTTGCTCCGGATTTTGCGTCTCAGCGGTGATAAATACGCTGCCTGCGCAAGCCAG
This sequence comes from Rahnella contaminans, assembly GCF_011065485.1. Taxonomy (NCBI): domain Bacteria; kingdom Pseudomonadati; phylum Pseudomonadota; class Gammaproteobacteria; order Enterobacterales; family Yersiniaceae; genus Rahnella; species Rahnella contaminans. The sequence goes on along the minus strand of NZ_JAADJS010000001.1, from coordinate 1,272,387 downwards.
CGCTTCATACGGGCTTTCAGGGTCGGCGATTTGCGCGCACGCCCAGCTCACGAACTCATCGACATAACGGGTGTAGTTGGTGAACAACACATAAGGCTGGAAATGCTCGATCAGCGTGCCCGTGTAATGGCGCAGACGAGCCAGCGAGAAGTCGGCGCGCAGCGCATTAAAATGCGAAAGCGGGAAAGTATCGCCGGGATATTGCAGGCCGTCCGCGGTTTCATCGCCAATCTGCGAAAGTTCGGTGGTCGGGAAATGTTTTGCCAGCCCCGCACTCATTGAGCGATCCAGCATCAAATCTGAACCGTCGATCACGTAGGAATAGGGGATTTCCTGTTGTGACGGCACGACTTCAATCAGCGCGTCATATTCTTCTTCGAGCAGGGAAAGCTGTTCCAGCAGGTAATCGCGAAACAGTTCGGGATGGGTGATGGTATTGGCATAGCGCCCGGGATGTGAAAAACGTCCATAGGCGCGGGTCGGGTTTTTCGCGGGCGTGACGCCATCCCAGCTGACGCGTAATTCCGGGTAAACAAACAGCCCGGCAGCTCTGGCCGCAACATCCGGCAGCTTACCCTGAACGATGAAATCTTTAATCGCATCCCGCAGGGCGGCAACGGAGTTGTTGTACATCTCCTCGAGCTTATCAATCGCCTGTGCGGAGGTGAGGGATTTGTTATCCATACGTTTTTCCTTTGTGCTTCGTTCATCATCATTCTTTCTAAATATGGCTTGTCTGGCCGGAGCCGCCAATGTTTTATTGGAGCGCGGTGGCCGGATGATGATTTTATGAGCGTATGAAGTGAGCATGAAAGGAAACGTCAGAATCTGAACCGGAGAAGCCCGCCAGTTTCCCGGCGGGCAAGATGCAAAGTTTTCGGCGGTGTTTACCCGGCCTGCGGGCGGATCACGCGTTTTTGCGCCATGTCGAGCGTCAGCCCGTCGCCGGGAATAATATTTTTCAGTGCGTCATATTGCTGGCAGAGAAACGCGATACCGGCCTCGCGGGCAATAATTGCGCTGTGGGAAACATCGCTTCCCGCGCGCAGGCAAATGCCTTTTATCTGCTGCGCATCGAGCTGCAAAACCGTTGAAGGGAAAATGTCGTCGGCGATAAGAATCGCAGGCCAGCTGATGGCCGGTTGCGCGACGGATTTGCCTGCCAGATGCGCCAGCGTGCGGTTTCGCAAATCTTCGATATCGATATAACGCGCCTGTAAATAGCTGTCGTTGAGCTGTCGGTATTGTTTACTCAGGCCGGTCATGACCGAATCCCACGCCCACGAGGCGCTGCAATATTTCTCGCTGATGATCCGGCACGCTTCTTCATACAAATCTGCATCATCGAGCAGCATGTGATGGCCGGAAAATATGGCGGCAATATCGGCGGAGTATTTTTCTTCGGCCATGACGGTGAGCACGTTCAGGTCATCCAGCGTCAGTTCGATGGCGCGCATTAAATTGCGCTGTTCCTGCAAGACGTCCGTGCAGGGTTGCAGGCCGGGAAGCTGATGCGGTAAATCCCACAACACGGCGCTGCCCTCCACGCGGGTAAGAAGAGGTGCAGGCGCAGGGTTTTCTGCTTTCGCGATCTCCGCGCTTTCGCCAAAATCTTCGGCTGCCAGCGCGGTAAATGCGGCCAGCGCAGCGTCTGCCTGGGGTCCGCGTGCCAGCAAAGTCAGCGGGTCATTGCAACGCACCTGCAACAGGGCAATCTGGTTGATGTTGTCCGGTGTTGCCCGTTTTCCGTCTTTCTCCAGAACCAGTTCGGCATCAAAGCCGGAAAGCGCGGCTACCAGACGCGAGGCAGGGCGCACATGCAAACCGTTAGGATTTCTGATCATCACCGACGCCGACCGCACGTCACGATCATCGGCAAAAGAGGCCACCACCGGCGATGACGGTGTGTGCGGCGGTAAACCCAGTTGTACGCGTTTTGCCTCCAGGGCGTTCATCGCGTCGTTAATCACTTTGTCGATACCGGCACCGGCCGCCGCGCTGACCGTGGCGGCCAGGGTTCCTTCGACCAGCGGTGCTGCGCACAGCCGGACTTTGGCGGCAATTGCCGGATCGAGTAAATCCAGTGCAGTTTCTGCACTGAGCAGCGCGCTGCCAATGTCCATCATCACCAGCACATGATCGGTATCGGCGACGGACTCAATGGCTTCCATCACCTTGATCGGGTCCGTGCCAATCGGATTATCCACATCGTCAATGCCCGCAGCGATGGCCAGTTTGCAGCCATCGCCCGATAACATCTGCCGCGCCAGTTCTCCAACGCCATTGCCCAGTTGGGCACTATGAGAAACGATCACCAGGTTTACCATCGCGTTTTCCTTACTCTTTGGCTGCCGCTGCCAGCATCTGAATCATGAACATCACCGAGGTGGCACCCGGATCCTGATGGCCGATGCTGCGCTCGCCCAGATAGCTGGCGCGACCTTTGCGCGCCTGCATGGTGATGGTGGCATGCGCGGCGGCTTCGGCCCGTTCACTGGCCGCATCCAGCGCGGCGCTGACAGACAAATGCTGCCCGCTTGACTGACGCAGTGAATCGACCACCGGCAGCCAGACGTCGCACATGGTTTTATCGCCGGGCTCGGCCTTGCCGCGGCTGATGACGCCTTCTGCACCTTCGCGGATCATCTCGCACAGTTCTTCCAGCGTCAGGCTTTGGTGCGCCTGCGTTACCGTCGCGGCGCGGATAAAGAACGTCCCGAGCAGCGGGCCGCTGGCACCGCCGACGTTGGACAGCAGCGTCATGCCGGTGTTTTTGAGAATAAAACCAATGTCTTTGTCGGCAATAGACGGCAGTTTTTCTACCACTTTGCTGAACCCCCGGTGCATGTTCAGGCCGTGATCGGCGTCGCCTATTTCCTTATCCAGCCCGGTCAGAAAGTCACTTTCCTTGGTGAAAATATCCCCGCAGCGGTAGAGCCAGTTGACGATTTGCGTTCTGTTCAGTGACATGTGTTGCTCCTTATTTTCCCCAGTTCAGGCCGGGGGTATGCACCGGCGCATCCCATAATGCGAGCGTGTCGTTATCGACTTTCAGCAGCGTGATGGAAAATCCTGCCATATCCAGAGACGTGCAGTACGCACCAACCAGGTTGCGTTCGATGGTGATACCGGTTTGCTGGCAGCGTTGTTCGAGGCGGTTATAAACACCATAAAGTTCAGACAGTGGGGTCGCACCCAGATTATTGACCAGCGCAATCACGCGGTCTCCGTTGCCCAGCGCCTGTTTACCTTGCTGGACATCCTGCCAGCTGCCTTGCGCGGTATCCCACTGGCGCAGCGTGCGGCTGTAAGTGCCGTTTTCCAGCAGCGTGTCGAACATTTCATCCACGGTCTGATCGAGCGAACTGAAGCGGCGGCGGTCGATGCCCGGTTCGCCGTGAATACCGACGCCGAATTCCATTTCGTCATCTTTGAGCGTGAAAGAGGGTTGTCCGGCGGCAGGCACGGTGCAGGCACCGAGTGCGATGCCAATGGAATGACCGAGGTTATTGAGTTTTCGACCCAGTACGGCGCAGGCCTCCAGCGAATCACCGCGTTCAGCAGCGGCACCCACCAGTTTCTCGATAAGCACGGTATTGGCTACGCCGCGGCGTCCGGCGGTGTACAGGCTGTCTTTTACCGCGACATCATCATCCACCACCACAGTGGAGACTTTTACGCCGCTTTCGTGCAGCAGTTCAGTGGCAGTTTCGAAATTAAGAATGTCGCCGGTGTAGTTTTTGATGATCAGCAGAACGCCTTCGCCGCCGTCGATATGCATGGCGCATTCGAACATTTTGTCCGGCGTCGGCGAGGTGAAGATTTCACCGGGGCAGGCGCCAGACAACATTCCGTGGCCGATAAAACCGCAGTGCATCGGTTCGTGACCGCTGCCGCCACCGGAGAGCAACGCCACTTTTCCGGCCACGGGCGCATCGGCGCGGGTGACATAAACAGGATCCTGGTGAAGTGTCAGTTCCGGGTGGGCCTTTGCCAGCCCGTTCAATTGTTCACTCAGCACATCTTCTACACGGTTAATGAGCTTTTTCATTATTCGTACTCCGTCGGAGGTTATCTGAAGCTGCCCCTTATAGGCGGTGGCAGTCATCGTGCGTAGGGTTACCGGTCATTGTCACCTGGCCGGTAGAGTGATTCTGGATGAGTTAGCGGCAAAAAGAATTTCGGAAAAATGAGTTCCAATACGGAACATGAATCAGAGGTTTTTGTTTCTAAATGGAACGTTTTGGAAAGGAAAAAACCGAAACTGGGACACAGCGCTATTTTCTGACGGCCATTCACGGCAAAGATAGAACCCCGACAGACAGTTTTTTGCGCCTGCACTGCGATTCTCAGCACGACAGGCTGTTTAGTTGTTTTGCTGTGGTGAATGATTTTGAAGAAAACGGCAGACAGCGATCGCAATCCGCACTGTTTTTATGGCTTTACGTTTCATTATGAAACGCGTTGTTTTTCACAAGGTTTCAAATCAGAACATAAACGCGAAAGATTTATTTGTGCTTCGCGAGTCCTAGAGTGATTGCATCACGTCGGGACAACATTTCGCGCCGCAGGTTATTGAAAGCAGAGCGGAACGTAAACCGGCGACATTCTGCAAACATGGACTATCTGAGGGCGAAAACAATGCTGAAAGTAATTCAATCTCCGGCCAAATATCTTCAGGGCGCTGACGCGTCTGCGTCATTCGGGCAATACGCTAAAAATCTGGCGGAGAGCTATTTCGTGATTGCTGACGACTTCGTGATGAAGCTCGCCGGGGACAAAGTGATTAACGGCCTGCACGATTACGGCGTCAGCAGCCACGCGGAACGCTTTAAAGGTGAATGCAGCCACGCCGAAATTAAGCGCCTGATTGCCATCCTGAAACAAAAGGGATGTCAGGGTGTGGTCGGTATCGGCGGCGGCAAAACGCTGGATACGGCAAAAGCCATCGGCTATTACCAGAAATTGCCGGTGATTGTTGTGCCGACGATTGCGTCAACGGATGCGCCGACCAGCGCACTGTCCGTGATTTACACCGAAGCGGGTGAGTTTGAAGAGTATCTGGTTTACCCGAAAAACCCCGACATGGTGGTGATGGATACCACGATTATCGCGAAAGCGCCGGTGCGTTTGCTGGTCGCCGGAATGGGCGATGCGCTGTCGACCTGGTTTGAAGCCAAAGCCTGTTACGACTCCCGCGCCACCAGCATGGCGGGCGGCCAATCCACGGTGGCGGCGCTCAGCCTGGCGCGTTTGTGCTTCGATACGCTGCTGGCGGAAGGCGAAAAAGCCCGGCTGGCCTGCGATGCTGATGTTGTCACTGAGGCGCTGGAACGCATTGTTGAAGCCAATACCTATCTTAGTGGCATCGGTTTTGAAAGCAGCGGGCTGGCAGCGGCGCACGCAATCCACAACGGATTCACAATTCTGGAAGAGTGCCATCATCTTTATCACGGCGAAAAAGTGGCGTTTGGCACATTGTCGCAACTGGTGCTGCAAAACAGTCCGATGGACGAAATCGAAACCGTTCTCGGTTTTTGCCACAAGGTCGGGTTACCGGTGACGCTGGGCGAAATGGGCGTGAAAGAGGGGATTGAAGCGAAGATTATGGCGGTGGCGCAGGCGACCTGTGCGGAAGGGGAAACCATTCACAACATGCCTTTCCCGGTTTCGCCGGACAGCGTTTACGCCGCTATCGTGACCGCAGATAAACTGGGGCAACAGTGGCTGGCGCGCTGAATCGCCGCGAATAACTGATCTGACCGTTCATCTGCGGCATAACGTTTCCCCTCTGACTCGGCGATAAATGCGCATCAGAGGGGTTTTTTATGACACATAAAACGGAAAAGGTTATGACAAGCCGGGAACAGGATGTGGAAAAAGAAGAAGTCTCTTCGCTTATCGCGCGGTCATGGCAACGCTGCGACCGGTTTATGCAGCGCGAAACCTGGCAGCCGCCGCATCAGGCGCAGGGGCTGACGTTTGAATCGATTTGCCGTCGCAAAACTACGCTGCTGACTATCGGCCAGGCAGCGCTGGAAGATGCCTGGGAATACATGAACAACCGGCCCTGCGCGCTGCTGATTCTGGATGAATCGGCCTGTATTCTCTGCTGCTGCGGTGACCCATACACGCTGGCGCAGCTGGCCGGTTTAGGCTTTCTGGCAGGCAGTTATTGTGCCGAAAGTATTATCGGAAGCTGCGCGTTATCGCTGGCGGCGCTGCTCGGGCAGCCGGTCAGAACCCATGGCGCTCAGCATTTTAAACAGGCGCTTCACCCGTGGTCGTTCAGTACCACGCCGGTGTTTGATAACCACGGGCGGCTTTCGGGTTCGATTTCCCTTTGCTGCCTGAATGAGCAGCAGGCGTCGTCTGATTTGTCCCTGACGCTGGCGGTCGCGCGCGAAGTAGGCAATTCACTCATCACCGACAGCCTGCTGGCGGAATCCAACCGGCATCTTAATCAGATGTACGGTCTGCTGGAAAGCATGGACGATGGAGTAATGGCGTGGAACGAGCAGGGCGTTTTGCAGTTTCTGAATGTTCAGGCCGCGACGCTTTTGCATCTGGATGCGCAGGTCAGCCAGGGGAAAAATCTCAGCGAGCTGGTGACGCTGCCCGCGTTGTTGCGCCGCGCCATCAAACACGCACGCGGGCTTAACCACACCGAAGTGACGTTCGAGAGCCAGCATCAGTTTATCGACGCCGTGATTACCCTTAAACCGATCGTTGAAGAGCAGGGCATCAGCTTTATTATGCTGCTGCATCCTGTGGAACAGATGCGTCAGCTGATGACCAGCCAGCTCGGCAAAGTCAGCTACACGTTTGAGCAGATGTCCGCCGACGATCAGGAATCGCGCCGGTTAATTCATTTCGGGCGGCAGGCAGCGCGGGGCAGTTTTCCGGTGCTGTTATGCGGGGAAGAGGGCGTGGGCAAAGAGCTGCTCAGTCAGGCCATTCACAATGAAAGCGAATGCGCCGGCGGCCCGTATATTGCGGTGAACTGTCAGCTTTATGCCGACAGCGCGCTGGGGCAGGATTTCATGGGCAATGCGCCCACCGATGATGCTAAAGGGCGGCTCAGCCGTCTGGAACTGGCCAACGGCGGCACGTTATTTCTGGAAAAAATTGAGTATCTGGCGCCGGAGTTACAGTCGGGTTTGTTGCAGGTGATCAAGCAGGGTGTCCTGACGCGGCTGGACGCGCGGCGGCTGATCCCGGTGAACGTCAAAGTGATTGCCACGACGACGGTGGATCTTTCCGCGCTGGTCGAACAAAACCGCTTCAGCCGTCAGCTTTATTACGCGCTGCATTCTTTTGAGATTGTCATCCCGCCGCTGCGGGCGAGGCGCAGCAGCATTCCGTCGCTGGTACATAACCGGCTGCACAGCCTTGAAAAACGCTTTACGTCGAAACTGAAAGTTGATGACGACGCGCTGGCACAGCTGGTGGCGTACTCCTGGCCGGGCAATGATTTTGAGCTTAACAGCGTTATCGAAAATATCGCTATCAGCAGTGAAAATGGCCGTATCCGCCTGAGTCATCTGCCGGAATACTTATTTTCTGAACGTCCGGCGGGCGAGAATCCGTCCACGCTGATGCCAGCCAGCCTCACGTTTTCTTCCATCGAGAAAGAGGCCATTATCCACGCCGCCCGCGTCACCAGCGGCCGTGTCCGGGAAATGTCTCAGCTTTTAAACATCGGGCGAACCACGTTATGGCGGAAAATGAAGCAATACGAGATCGATGCCAGCCAGTTTAAACGCAGTCATTCGAACTGATTGCGGCTAAATTTGCAGGTATAATCCAGGAAATTATTCAACGGATTTAGAAACGAAGATGACAAAACTCACCTTACAAGAGCAGCTGCTGAAAGCGGGACTGGTAACCTCCAAGAAAATGGATAAAGTCCAGAGAACGGCCAAAAAGTCACGCGTTCAGTCGCGTGAGGCCAGAGCGGCTGTGGAAGAAAACAAAAAAGCCCAGCTTGAGCGTGACAAGCAGCTTAACGAACAGCAAAAACAAGCGGCTTTGTCGAAAGAACATAAAGCGCAGGTGAAACAGCTGATTGAGATGAACCGTATCGACATTTCTAAAGGCGATATCGGCTTTAACTTCACCGATAATAATCTGATTAAAAAGGTTTTTGTCGATAAGACAACGCAGGCTCAGCTGATCAGCGGCCGTCTGGCGATTGCGCGTCTGGTCACGGAGAGCAATGGTGAGAGCCAGTACGCGATTATCCCCGCCAGCGTCGCGGATAAAATTGCACAGCGTGACGCCAGCAGCATCGTCTTAAACAGCACGCTGAGCCAGGAAGAGCAGGACGAAGAAGATCCGTACGCTGATTTCAAAGTGCCTGATGATCTGATGTGGTAATCAGCTTCAGAACGGGCTGTTACACCGCGCGCTGACCGGTTTTCCGCTGACCGGGTGAACAAAATTCAGTTCACTCGCGTGCAGCATTAAGCGCGGTGTCTTTTCGGTGCCGGGCAGCAGAAGGCCGCCATACAGGTCGCAGCCTAAAATAGGGTGGCCCAGTTGCTGGCAGTGGATGCGCAGCTGATGGGTTCGCCCGGTTTCCGGGGTCAGCTGCACCCGCGTCAGCGGCAGTAACGTTCCGTCTTCCCGTTTTTGCTCAAAGCGCTCAAGCACCCGATAGTGCGAGCGGGCGGGCTTTCCGCTGATTTCGCAAATTGACATCAGCGGGAACAGCGCCGGATCTTTAGCAATCGCCGCATCAATCAGCCCTTCATTGTCCGCCACATATCCGCAGAGCAGCGCGACGTAGAATTTCGTGACCGTACGCTGGCTGAACTGCTGGCAAAGGGCGGCATTAATCGCCTTATTCCGCGCAATCACCATCAGCCCGGAAGTCCCGAAATCAAGACGATGCACCAGCGTGCAGCCGGGGAAAATCCTGACCAGCCGGTGATGGACGGAATCGAGGTTTTGCGGGTTTTTGCCCGACAGACTCAGCAACCCGGCAGGTTTATTGATCAGCGCCAGATGATCGTCCTGAAAGAGGATCTCTATTTCGTCATGACACGGCGGGGCAACAAAAGTATCGATAATCGCGGACATCAGGCTAACCGAAGGGAAAGTGGGAGCGGATGATAACCAATTTTCAGCCCGCTGACGACCCGGCTGATCCGATGCAAAGCAAAACGCCCGCTCAGGTTTTCTAAGCGGGCGTTTTCAGATGCGATCTCAAATTCAGTGCGGCTTTGGCGACTTCATCAGTATCGCCGTCAGTGCCGAAAGCAGGCAGCCTGCCATCAGATAAATAGCTACAGAATGCCATTCACCACCGGAGAACGTCAGCAATGCGGCAGCAATAAACGGCGTGAAACCGCCACCCACCACGCTGGCAACCTGATACCCCACGCCCGCACCGCTGTAGCGATAACCGGCGCCAAACATTTCCGTAAACATCGGCTGTTGCACGCAAACCACCATGTCGTGGGCGATATTCGCCAGCAGCAGCGAGAAGATCACCACGCCCACAATTGAGCGCGCTTCCAGTGCCATAAAGAACGGGAAAGCGCTTAGCGCACCGACGATTGCGCCGGTAATGTAGATACGGCGTCGCCCGAACCGATCGGCCAGCCAGGCGAACATCGGGATGGTCAGGCAGCTCACACCGCCGATCAGCAGCCCGATATTCAGAAACAGTTCGCGTGACATCCCCAGATTATGCGTCGAATAGTTAAGCGCAAACGCGGTGACGATGTACATCGTCAGCAGTTCGCACAGGCGCAGGAGAATGATTTTCAAAAACGCGCCGGGGTGGCTGATTAGGGCTTCGAACACCGGCAGACGCTTTTTGGCCTGCTTCGGCTGTTCTGCCAGAGCACGTTCGAACTCGACGGACTCTTCCATACCGTTTCGTACCCACAGCGCGCCCAGAACCAGCACAATGCTGAACAGGAAAGGCAAACGCCAGCCCCAGCTGAGGAACTGCTCGTTGGTGGTCAGGCTGCTGATAAGTGAGACCAGCCCGGTAGACAGCAACAGGCCAACGCCATATCCCATCTGGATCCCGCTGCTGTAAAAAGCTTTCTTGCCGGAGGGCGCACTTTCAACGGCCAGCAGCGCGGCGCCGCCCCATTCACCGCCCACGGCAAACCCCTGAATAGCGCGCAGCGTGACCAGTAAAGCAGGTGCCCACCAGCCAATTGCAGAATACGACGGAAGAATACCAATACACGCAGTGGCGATGCCCATGATCCAGACGGTCATCATCAGCATGCGTTTACGGCCTAAGCGGTCGCCGAAATGACCGAAAACAATGCCGCCGAGGGGGCGGAATAAAAAGCCCACGCCAAAGGTTGCAAACGCCGCAAGCGTGCCCGTCGTCGGGTCGACCTGCGGAAAGAATTCGCTGTTAAACACCAGTGCCGCGGTAATGCCGTAGAGTAAAAAATCGAACCAGTCGACCACGGCCCCGGCAAAACTGCCCCAGGCAGCGCGGCGTGCGCGGTTAAGTGAAGGTATCTCCTTATCGGGGCGGGGAGTAATGAGCGTGGAGTCCATAGTTGTTCTGACCGTTCCTTAAATTTCTAAAATTTTTAGTTATTAAAATAGGCAAAAAGGTAATACGTCGTGCACAGCAAAAATCAGCCGCTGTTGAGACTACAGGGACAGCCGTCAGGTTAAAACGCTTTTGCAAAAACAGCAGGTTTGAAAGGGAGATTTAACTCAGGGAATGCGGATGCGCAGATAATTATCCGGCGGCGGAGGGCAATAAGCGATGATGCTGAGCGTGCGGATCCGCCCGAAAAACGGGGAAAACACAAAAGCAAGACGCCCGCTTAAGTTTCCTTAAGCGGGCGTCTTTAATTTGGCTCCTCTGACTGGACTCGAACCAGTGACATACGGATTAACAGTCCGCCGTTCTACCGACTGAACTACAGAGGAATCGTTGGAACGGGGCGAATAATAGCGACTGGCCGTGGGCATGTCAAAGGGGAAACTGCATAAATGCGTGCGTTTGATGATACTTTAGGCAAGTTGTTGAGAATAGAGTCAAAAAGGCCCGTTTTTGCATGCAAACAGGCCTTTTAAAGGTTAACGCAGTTCCGCGCAGGCGCGGGTGATCCGTTCGCAGGCTTCCTGCAGGCGGCTATCGTCAATAGCGTAAGCGATGCGCAAATAGCCTGGCGCTCCAAAAGCGGAGCCCTGAAGTGTGGCAACATGAGCGGATTTCAGGAGATAAGCCGCAAAATCTTCGTCCGTCCTGAGAATATCGCCCGAAGCCGTTGTTTTACCTAGCATTCCCTGACAGTTTGCGAAGACATAAAAAGCGCCCGGCGGTGTATCCGCGCTGAGCCCGCTGATGGCATTAACGCAATTCATAATCATCGTACGGCGGCGTTGCAGAATTTCTATCCAGCCGGTGATGAAATCGCTGCCCTGTTCCAGCGCGGCGACCGTCGCGGCCTGAGAAATTGAGCTCGGGTTGGAGGTGCTTTGAGATTGCAGAATTTGCATCGCCGAGATCAGCCACGCGGGGCCACCTGCGTACCCAAGACGCCAGCCGGTCATCGAGTAACCTTTGGAGACGCCGTTAACGGTCAGAACTCGGCCTTTCAGGCGCGGTTCAACGTCTGCCAGGGTGGCAAAAATGTCCGGCACAAAACAAATTTGCTCATAGATATCGTCGGCCATCACCAGTACGTGCGGGTGATCGAGCAAAACGGCGGCCAGCGCGTGTAATTCTGCGGCGCAATACACCGCACCGGTCGGGTTGTTCGGGGAATTAAGGATCACCCAACGGGTTTTCGGCGTGATGGCGGCCGCCAGATCTTCCGGCTGCAATTTCCAGCCATGCTTCTCGTGGCAGGGCACAATGACCGGTTCGCCTTCTGCCAGCGCGACCATATCCGGGTAAGACACCCAGTATGGCGCAGGAATGATGACTTCATCGCCCGAAGAAACTGTGGCTAAAAGAGCATTGAAGATCAACTGCTTGGCACCACTGCCCGCAATCACTTCATCCGCGCGGTAGCCTATCTGATTTTCGCGATTAAACTTAGTAATGATGGCCTGTTTGAGCGCGGCAGTACCGGCGACAGCCGTGTATTTTGTGTCACCTTGTACAATCGCGTCGATGCCTGCCTGCCTGATATGTGCAGGCGTATCGAAATCAAGCTCGCCTTCGCCGAGGTTTATGACATCCATGCCCGCCGCACTCAGCGAGCGGACCTGGTCGGAAATCGCCGCCGTCGGCGAAGGGCGCACACGACGTAAACGTGGTGCTAGAAAGTCAGCAGACATTGTTTCCCCTGTTTGAACAATAACAAAATTGTATTATGTGAATCATTAAAACCAATTTAAACTTATCATTCTTCTTTTTGCTTTGCTCATAATTTATTCGTACAGAGCAGCTTTTTTGCCGGCGGAAATGGTACGGCAATCCCTATACTGACTCTGGGGTCAGCGGGTTGCCTGAACTTTCCTTCTATTTTTCAAGGTTCTCTTATGGCTTTTATTTTTGTTGCGCATGACACACCGGAGCCTTCTTTGTACGGGGCGATGGCGGCAATACTGGCTGCACAAAAACATTTACCGCTGGCGCATCTGCCGGTGAGCTGGGACGTCGCGTTGTATCCCGATGCCTGCCAGCACGTCATCGGGGAAGGGCAACTGATGACCAGCGGGTTGTTATGGACCGAGAGGCTCAATCCGCAGAGCGCCGGTAAAGTGATGGAGCTGGGCGAATTACTTGAAACCTATGGCACGCAGGATGTCATTATCCCGCTCGGGCCGATGCAGCTCATTCAGTTCACGCAGATTGCCCGGCAGGTGCGTGAAAGCGCGTTCGATTATGAGCTGATCAACGTGGAGCGTTCAAATCAGGGCTATGCCTTCAGCCGCCACGGTATGGAAGATGAATCTCTCGGTTGCTGGTGGCGTGATAACTACGGGCGCTGGATAAGCAAAAATACGCCACCGCAAACCCGCACGACATTACGAATTGCCCTGGTCGGCGCCCAGTCTGACCAGTGCAGCGTTTATCCGGCCACGCTGGCGGCGCTGGGTGATGCGGCAGATGCGCTCGCGCTTTCGCTGGATATCGTTTACGCCGCGCCCATGGCGCTGGAAGATCATCTCCATGAAATGATGGAAAACGTGGACGGCATTTTGTTGCCGGGCGGAGCGGCGATGTGTAACGTCAGCGGGCAAATCAGTGCCGCGCATTACGCGCTGAACCGCAATATTCCGATCCTCGGGTTATGTCTCGGAATGCAAACCATGACCACGGCCATCGTGCAGAAGATGATCGGCTCTTTGCAGGCTAATCTTGCCGAAGCCGACCCGGACGCGGAGATCAAAACCTTTGTTCCGCTGAGCAATACGCCGGCGTTTCCGGTTCACCGGCTGGGCAACCATACGATGCTGACGCAGCCCGGCAGCAAATTGCACGAGATCCTGGGCGAGACGTTTACCGTGCGCTATAACCACCGTTTCCATCTTGAGCCGGCGCTGAAAGCCGGGCTGGAAGCGTACGGGCTGCGCATCAGCGGGACCGATCTTACCGGGCAGATTGCTGACGGCATTGAATTCCCGCGACACCCTTTTTATCTGGGCGTTCAGGGGCATCCTGAGCTGTCGTCACTGCGCATAAAACCGCACCCGTTGCTGACAGCGTTTTTGAAAGCGGCGGCGTTAAAGCGCAGTTAACACCGGACCGGCCCAGTTCTCCATGAGCAGGCCGTCGATGCGTGAGAATTCTCTCAGGTTGTTGGTCACCATGACCATGCCTGCGCTGCGGGCCTGTGCGGCAATATGCATGTCGTTTACGCCGACCGGGCTGCCGCTTTTTTCAAGCATGGCGCGGATATGCCCGTAATGCGCGGCGGCTTTCTGGTCGTAATCGACAATGCGCAAATGGGAGACGAAATCTTCGATGACCTGCCTGTTTTTTTGCGGGCTCGCGCTTTTCTCTACGCCGTGCAGTAACTCTGCATAGGTTACCATGGAGATCGCCATGTGATCGGCGTGCTGATTGAATTTCGCCAGCACGCTCATCGGACGCCGCTTCAGGATATAAATGACAATATTGGTATCCAGCAGGTAAGTCAGCATTAAAACGTATCCCGATCCGTCTGGTGTTGAGAGCCGCGTTCTTCCATAAAATCAGCGGAAACGCTGAGGTCGCTGTGGAAGAAATTATCCCATGTGCTTTCAGCCGGTGTGAGTACCAGCGAGTTCCCTACCTTTCTTATCGTCACAGTCTTTACCTCATCAGGAAAACGGCACTCTGCCGGAATACGAACGCTTTGCGTCCGGTTATTTAAAAATACTGACCCTTTTGACATGGTGCTTTCTCCAGTTACGTGACCTTAGCCCGACAAATAGCCCGACAAATTCTGGCTAAAGTTTACGCGCCTGAAAAATATAGTGCAAAGGTATATACGCGGAGTGTGAAAGACAACGAAAGAAATCAGCGGATGTTGGATTTTGCGCGATGGCTCGGGGAAAAGGCTGCAACAAAAGAAAATCCCCGCAATATTTACGGGGATCCCTGGAAAACGGGGGTTACTTCAGCGTGACGCCGGAACGCGGGTCTGCCGCCAGACGCTGCAATTCCTGCTCAACCAGACTGATGATCCCGGGTTCCAGATCAATCAGCGGCGCGCGAACGTGGTGGCCGTCGAATCCGCGCAGGTTCATGGCCGCTTTCACCAGTTGCGGCTGGCCGTAACGTCGGGCGAGTGCGCGGTACGGATACCACAGGCGGTGAAGTTCGCGGGCGGTGTTTGCATCGCCGCTTTCCAGCGCGCGATAAGTCGCCAGAATAATTTCCGGCAATGCGCCGCTGTTGGTGGTGCTGATGCCGTCGAAACCGCACATCATCGGGCCTAAGAACGCCAGGTCTGAGGCGCAGAACAGACGCAGACGTCCGCCCAGCCGGTTGGCAATCTGGTCGATCGCCGTCGGGTTCAGATCGCCCTGTTTGATGCCAACAACGCCTTCGATATCAGCCAGTTGTTCCAGAACGACTGGCGGCAACGTGATGCCAATGCCCGGCGCGTTGTACACCAGAATGCCGGTGCGCGATAACGGCGCCATCTCTCTGAAGAAGCGGATGATTTGTGCATCGGTGACTTCAGAAACAAACGGTGGTGTCACCATCGGCAGGCCGCCAAGGTCGCCCGCCAGTTGTGTTAAATCGCGCACCACGCGGGCGTCGGAACCGGCGCTGCACAGCATGACCGGCACGCGGTCGCCGACCACTTCCATCACGTGGCGGAACAACGTGGCGCGTTCGTCAGCGGTCATCGCCGGGAATTCGCCGTAGGTGCCCCCGATCAAAATACCGTCATAACCCAGCCCGATAACGCGTTCGATATTGCGCGATAATCCGGCAAAATCGAACTCACCGCTGGCGGAAAACGGCGTCACGGTAATGTTAAAAATACCTTTCAGGCGGGCCTGACTTTCACTGATGTCTTTCATTTATTCAATTCCTGTAAAACGAAGCGGTTGGCAAAATCAGAGTAAATACAACGGGCGGTCAACCGTACCCAGCGCGCGATAACCGGTTTCGGTCACGACAATTGTTTCGCTGACGCCCACGGTAAATTCGCCGTAAATACGCAGTGCGGGTGGAATGTGGAAAGTCATACCCGGCTGTAATTCGGTGGTGATGCCGCTATAGAGGCTGAGGATGGCGCCTTCGCCCCAGTCAGGTGCGAACGAAATGCCGATGGAATAACCGGTGCGTTTCTTGAAATTATCGGTGTAACCGGCGCGGTCAATCACGGCCTGACAGGCCAGATGCGGCGCTTCGCAGGTAGCACCCGGACGGATCGCGTCGAGTGCGGCCTGCAATGCTTCCTGACACACTTTTTCCATTTCCAGTGCAACCGCGGGCGGTTTGCCGAGCCAGGCGGAACGCATCAGAGCCGCGTGATAGCGGTCATGCGTGGCGGCCATTTCGAGGAAAATCGGGTCGTTGTCGAGGATTTTACGGCGACGCCAGGTTCCGTGCGGCACGCCGGTGCGCGGGCCGGTGGACACCAGCGGTTCCATGCCCATGTATTCTGAACCGGCGGCAATGGCCGCGCCTATCATGGCAGAAACCAGATCGTTTTCAGTGGCTCCGGCGGCAATGGCGGCGCGTCCGGCGAGCATTCCGGCGTCAACGTAACGGGCCGCATGCGCCATTTTTTCCAGCTCGGCGGCGGATTTCACTGCACGCAACTGTTCGATAACGCCCGCGGCGTCGTGGATTGTGCCGATCTCAGCCTGCAAGGCTTCATAAACCGCAATGGGAAAGAACCAGCCGCGTTTGTCGATGCCAATCCGGCTCTTCATCCAGCCACGCGCTTTCAGCACGTCGAGCAGGAAATTCACCGGATTATCGCCGTCGGTGTAAATCGCCGCGTCGCGGATAAAGGTGTTGGAGATGAAGTTGAAATATTCCAGCTGGCGGATAACAAACACCGGATCGCCTTCCACCGGCAACACCAGCGTCTGGAATGTGTAATAGCCCGGCGTCTGCTGGCCGGTCAGATAAAAGATGTTTTCCGGGCCGGTGATGACCATGACGTCCAGACCGGCATTCACCAGTAACTGACGCGCCCGCGCGATACGCTGCTGATACTCTTCTTCGTGAAACGCGGATTCCGCGCCGGGAACGACGCTGCCAAGGTCTGGCAGGGAAACTGACTGTGCTTTCATTGTGCAAACTCCTGAATACATTCTGCCTGAGAAGGGGTGAAGCTGATGCCCAGCCCTGCGCCGGACGGGCTGCTGAGCATCCCCTGATGATAGGAAAGGCCGTGAACCGGGTCGTTGCCCAGCCCGTCAGCACCGTAAAGTTCGGCATAACGCGGCTGGGTGGCGCGGGCGACGTGCAGGGCCGCAGCGGTCGCGGCGCCTCCCTCATTCATCTGACCAATCATGAATGGCACACCGGCGGCGGTCAGCCGTTTGGCAGCCGCCAGCGTGGGGGCAATGCCGCCCATTTTGACCAGTTTCAGATGCGCCATAATTTTGCCTTCGAGCTGCAAAATGCGTTCTAAATCAGCCTCACTGCTCATGCTTTCATCGAGCATCAGCGGCACCGGGCTGGCGGCGGCCAGTGCCGGATAAAAGTGCGCATTGGCATCGGAAACCGGCTGTTCGAGGTAGCTCATCTCGAATTTCGCCAGCGCCAGCAGATGACTACGCGCCTCTTCCGGCTGCCACTGGCCGTTAGCGTCCGCCGATAAGCTGATTTCATGGCCGAAACGCCGCCGCAGGGCGCTGAGCCGCGCTTCGTCTCCGGCAAAGGATGCGACGCCGACGCGCAGTTTCAGCTGCGTAAAACCCCGTTCGACATAGGCCGTGGCCTGTTCGAGCATTTCATCCATGGGCGTCCAGAACAGCGTCTGGTTGGTGTGATAACTCACCGTTTCGGCATTTTCTGCGCCCGCCAGTTCTGCCACGCTGAGCCCGTTCTGGCGTGCAATCAGGTCATGCAGCGCGATGTCTATCAGCATTCGCGTCGGCGCGAGAAAATCGGCTAAAAGCGCCGGAAGATTCAGCAATAACGTACTGGCAGGCTGGCTGAGATCCAGCTGGCGCAGGGCGCGGATCACATCACTTAATACCAGTTCGGCGTTGTAGCCGTTGAGATAAGCAATGTTGATCCGTACTTCACCGATGCCGTTAAAATTCTTCTCCTCCAGCAACAGATACAACGTATCCAGCCCGGAAATGGTGCCGGATGACGCGGTGTGCAGTTGCAGGTGCGGATAGCGTAAATCGGCGCGATACAAAGTGGCTTTCACCGGCGGCTCCTCAGCGTTTGAGCATTTTCAGCGCGACGTCGCAGTAGATTTTGCTGCCCGCAATGAATTCGTCGATCGGGATAAATTCATCAGGCTTATGCGCCACCGCCAGCGAACCCGGGCCGATAATGATGCCTTTGGTGCCGAGACTGCGGAAATGCACCAGATCGCAACCGCCCTGAAAACCGAACGGTCCGGGTTCCGGATTGCCCTGTGCGGCGCAGGCTTCAACGCCCGCCAGCACAATCGGGTCTTCGGAATCGGTTTCGGTCGCGCCACCGGTGGTCGGTTTAAAGGTGATGATTTCGCTGCGGACGCCGAATTTGTCGTGAGCCAGTTGCAGTAAATCCTGAATTTCCTGTTTTACCGCATCTTCGTCTTCGCCCGGCACCATACGGCGGTCGAGCAGTAATTCGCAGGCACCCGGCAGCACGTTATCGGCGTGTCCGCCGCTGATGCGGGTAACGGTCAGGCTGGCGTTGCCGACCAGCGGATGGCACCGGCAGCGCACGCTGTGTTCGTGGCTTTCTTCGACCAGACCGAGTAACTGCGCGGCGCGGAAAATGGCGTTTTCGCCCAGCTCCGGAGTGCCGGAATGCGCGGTCACGCCGTGGACGCGAACCAGCGGCCGCAAACTGCCTTTGTGCGCGGAATAAGTGGTGTTGGAGGTCGGTTCGCCAATCACCACGTAATCAATGTGAGCAGGCGCTTCGCGGACATAAAACTTCGCGCCCTCGCTGGCGACTTCTTCATCAGCGACAAAAATCGCCATCAGCGTGCCGCTCCAGTCGTTACGGTTGGCGGCCAGCCAGCGCATGGCTTCGATCATGGCGATCAGCGGGCCTTTGGCGTCGCAGGCTCCGCGGCCAAATAATTTGCCGTCGCGCTCGGTCAGTGTGAACGGATCCTGTGCCCAGCCTTCTCCGGCGGGCACCACATCAATATGCGTATTAAAGGCAAAACACGGGCCGTCACCGTTTTCCAGGCGGCCAATGACATTGGTGCGCCCCGGCGCGTATTCGCTGAGCGTCATGTCGAAGCCGATTTCACTCAGCATCTGGCTGATGAGGTCGGCCGCTTCACGTTCGCGCCCCGGCGGGTTCTCGGTATTAATCGCGACCAGTGCGGCCAGATCGCGTTTCATTCTGCTGATATCGGGCGATGAAAGGCTCATCGGTGTCTCCTGAAATATCTTTTTGTGGCAAAACTGGCCCCTGGTGAGGGCGCAATACGGGGGTGGTTCTGGGTAAAAGGATCAATGTAAAATCTGATCCAGGAAGCGCTGTGCCCGCAGGCTGACGTCGCCGCCGAAGAATTTTTCGCCGGTCGCGTTTTCGATAATCTCGCCGTTTTCCATAAAGACGATTTGATTGGCTGCGCGTTTCGCAAAGCCCATTTCATGCGTAACCACAATGCTGGTCATGCCTTCCGCACTGAGATCTGCCATCACATCCAGCACTTCGCGGATCATTTCCGGATCCAGCGCCGATGTCGGCTCATCAAACAGCATCAGTTTGGGCTTCATGGCTAACGCCCGCGCAATCGCGACGCGCTGCTGCTGACCGCCGGAAAGTTCGTCCGGGAACGAATCGGCTTTATCAGGAATGCGCACTTTGCCCAGCAGTTCCAGCGCCTGCGCTTCGGCCTCGCTGCGGCTGACGCCGAGCACGGTCATCGGCGCGAGCATGATGTTTTCCGCCGCCGTCAGGTGTGAGAACAGTTCATAGTTCTGGAATACCATGCCGATGTCCTGCCTCAGTTTGTGCGGCTCAACGCTGGCATGCGTGATGTCTTTATTGCGAAAGAAAATCGAACCACCCTGAACCGGCTCCAGCAAATTAATGCAGCGCAGAAGGGTGGATTTCCCCGAACCCGAGGGGCCGATCAGCACCACGGTTTCCCCTTGTGCCACATTTAGGGAGCAGTTTTTCAGAACGTGCTGGGGGCCAAAATGTTTATCGACGCCGATGATTTCCAGAACCGGTTTGGATTTACTCACGGGCTTCTCCTCAGTTTGGCGTGCTGCTGCGCAGCAGGCGTTCGGTCAAAGACAGCGCAGGTTTCTTGCGCTTTTTCGGATCCAGCGAGCGTTCCAGCCAGGCCTGTCCGATCATGAAAATGGACGTCAGCACCAGGTAATAAATCCCGGCGGCGCACAGCGCTTCGAAATAACGGAAGCTGGCGCTGGCAGTCTGGTTGGCGATAAGCAGTAATTCCTGAACGGCTATCACCGAGACCAGTGCGCTGGATTTGAGCATGCTGATCATCTGGTTGCCCATTGGCGGCAGCACGATGCGCGCGGCCTGCGGCAACACAATCTTGCGCATGATCTGACTTTGGGTCATACCGAGCGCCATCCCCGCGGTGCGCTGACCGCTGCGCACGGCCTGTAAACCGGAGCGCAGAATTTCAGCCATATACGCGCCTTCATTTAAGGAGAGCGCCATAACGGCGCAGGTGAACGCCGAGAAACGCAGGCCGAAAGTCGGCAGTACGTTGTAGACAAAAATAATCTGGAACAGAACCGGCGTGCCGCGAAACAGCCACAGATAAAAGAACGCCAGAACGGAACCCGCCCGGAAGCGGGATTCCTGGAGCAGGGCCAGAATCAGCCCTGCAATAATGCCGAAGAACAACGAGCACACCGTTAACAACAAGGTCATTAATGCGCCCTGAAAGAACGCCGGTGAGAACAGGTATTGCCAAACAAGATCAAGCGACATGAACTTTCCTCAACGTCAGGGCAAAGCTTTAAGGCCGGACTTCACAACATCAGAAAATGGACACTGAAGCCGGGAACTGCCATTTGGTGATGAGTTTCTGGTACGTGCCGTCTTTCACCACGTCCTGTAAGCCTTTTTCCAGCAGGGATTTCATTTCGGCATCACCTTTACGCACCGCAAAACCAATGTGCGTGTCGGTTTCAAACTCCGCGCCGACGGCTTCGAAGGTGTCGCCTTTTTCGCTCAGCAGCGCGACCGCGCCCGGCGTGGAGAGGAATTCGGCGTCAGCGCGTTTCTGCGCCACAGCGACCGCAGAATCGGTCGCTGCCGGGAAGGTCAGCACGGTGAGCGCCGGTTTTTTGGCATCCAGACATTTCTGGTTATCCGCCCGCGCCTGACTTTCCTCAATACCGCCCAGGGTGACGGCGATGTTTTTGCCGCACAGCGATAAATCGCGGCCAGTGATTTTTTCCGGATTGCCTTTCACCACAATCACCCGGCTGCCGATTTTCAGGTAAGGCACGAAATCAACCTGCTCAGAGCGGGTCGGGTTGATGTACATCGCGGAGTTGATGATATCCAGACGTTTGCCCTGCAACGCCGGGATCAGTCCTTTGAATTCCATCGACATCGGTTCCGGGGTCAGCGCCAGCTTTTTCGACAACGCGGTGATGAGGTCGATATCGAAGCCGGTCAGCTTGCCGTCTTTCGTAAATTCAAACGGCATGAACGTGGCGGCGGTGCCGTACGTCAGCTGACCTTTGCTGACCAGAGCAGGCGCGGCGGCCTGGCTGAACAGCGGGGCACTCAGGCAAATTGCGGCCAGAGAGACGGCGGCATATCGGCGCAAAAAAGCTTTTTTTGACATGACAGACTCCAGTTTCCCATGAGCAGGATTGCTCTTTGTGTCTCATTAAATACAATTAAATTTGCGAGTCAAGGCTCTTTTTTGGTGCATTTGTTGCACGATTTGGGGGCTTTTTAACCAGACTTCACCATCCTCAAGGCTTGTGATATTGTACAAACCTAAACAACAAATACTTTCAGGTGTTGCTATTCCATGACCCAAACTACGACAGCCAGCGGAAGGCGTCTGGCAAACCAAATCCTTGACCTGATACGTGAAGCAAAATTTGAGCCAGGTCACCATCTGCGGGAGCAACAATTAGCCGATATGCTCGGCGTTTCCCGCACACCGGTGCGTACCGCGTTGAAATTGCTGTGTGAGTTGGGAATTATCGAAGCGCGCCGCAATCAGGGTTTTTTCCTGCTGAAAGCCTTCGATGAACTTCAGCGCATCAGTATCGATATTCCTGCCACCAGCGATCAGGACCTGTACGAGCAGCTGGTCAAAGACCGTATCGCCGGAAAATTGCCGGATTCCCTGACACAAACGGAAATCGCCCAGCGCTATGAAGCCGATCGCGGCGTGCTGGCGCGCACCTTGCTCCGGTTATCTGAGGACGGCCTGATCGCCCGTAACAAGGGACATGGCTGGTCATTTTTACCGACGCTCAACACCGACGTGGCGCTGAGCAACGGCTACGGATTCCGCCTGATGATTGAACCGGGCGCGATGTTGGGTGCGGGATTCCACGCCGACAAAAGCGCGCTCCGGCGGCTGCGGATGCAGCATATCTATCTGATTACTCACCCCGATATTCTTGCCGTTGATGGCCGTCAGATTTTCGAAACGGACGCCACGTTCCACGAAATGCTGGCGGAATTCAGCGGCAATATTTTTGTTTTACAGGCGATCCAGCAGCAAAACCGGCTGCGACGCCTGCTTGAGTTCGGCAGTTACACCAATAAACAGCGTGTGCGCGAATGGTGCGGCGAACACGTCGCCATCATCGACGCCGTGCTGGAAGGGCGGATGGAGGAGGCGGCAGAAATGATGCGCAGCCACCTGCAATCGGCTTATCAGATGGTGCTCAACAAGGTCAGCAAAGTTGGGTAATCCTTTGATTGAAATTTAATTTTTCATACGTTAACCAGAGGAAAAAGTGATGGATTTTGGGATTCAGGGCCGCGTGGCGCTGGTCAGCGGCGCGGGCGGCGGTCTGGGCCGGGCCATGGCGATTGCGCTGGCAGCGGAAGGCGCTCAGGTCGCGGTGTGCGGGCGAACGCTTGCCGCATTGCAGGAAACAGTCAGCCTTATTGAAGAGCAGGGCGGAACGGCGCAGGCGTGGGTGCTGGATCTTACGGCACCGGAAAGTTTTGACGATGTGCTGATGCAAATCCGCCGCACGTACGGGCCGGTCGGTATTCTGGTCAACAACTCCGGCGGGCCGCCACCGACCAAAGCCGCAGGGGTTGCGCCGGAACTGTGGCAAAGCCAGTTTGCGACGCTGGTCAGCCCGCTGATTCTTCTCACCGACAAAGTGCTGCCGGATATGCATAACGCAGGCTGGGGGCGGATTATCACCAGCACTTCGTCCGGCGTTGTGGCGCCGATCGCGAATCTCGGAATATCCAACACGCTGCGCATGGCGCTGGTTGGCTGGTCAAAAACGCTGGCATCTGAAGTGGCGGCTGACGGTATTACGGTGAACGTAATGGTGCCGGGGCGGATTTCCACGCGGCGTCTGGGGCAGCTGGATGCAGCGCGAGCCGGGCGTGAAGGCGTTACCGTTGAAGACGTCGCGGCGAAAAGCGCGGCTGGCATTCCGGCGAAACGCTACGGCAAACCGGAAGAATACGGCGCGGTGGCGGCATTTCTTGCCAGCCAGCAGGCTTCTTATGTGACCGGTTCTGTTATCCGCGTTGACGGCGGAATGATCCCGTCGGTGTGATTTTTTTACGGCAAAGGCCCCGAGGTTTTGCGGGGGGCTTTTGCCGGTATTAACCTGACTAATCCTGCAACCTTGTTCATAAGAATGCATTATGTTGGTGCACCACGATGGAGAGTTCGGTTTTATTTCATTTAAGTTTTTTAACCCCGCCGGTTTTTTCAACGTCTCAGCAATCGTTTTTTCTTATGTTCCGTGGCATTAGCGCGCGGTAAGCCGCTATTTCATCTGCCCCACGGAGATTGGCGCAGATCTTGCTTTTATCAGTCACGCTAATCATTACCGAACGGTGTTCCCTTTCCGGGCCAAATGGAGACAGAGATGAATCTCAGACGTCTGAAGTACTTCGTGAAAATCGTCGATATCGGCAGCCTGACGCAGGCCGCTGATGTTCTGCATATCGCACAACCGGCACTGAGCCAGCAACTGGCGACGCTGGAAGGGGAATTGCAGCAACAATTGCTGATTCGCACCAAGCGCGGCGTGACGCCCACTGAAGCCGGGAACATTCTTTATTCACATGCTCAGGCGATTTTGCGTCAGTGTGATCAGATCCACGGTGCGGTGAACAGCGCGGGTCAGTCGCTGAGCGGGCAGGTGTCCGTCGGGCTTGCGCCGGGCACTGCGGCTTCCCAGCTGGCGCTGCCGTTATTGCAGGCCGTGCGTAAACAACATCCGGGCATTTTGTTGTATCTCAACGAAAATTTCGGCACGGCGCTCGGGGATTTAGTGCTCAACGGCCGTATGGATATGGCGGTGTTGTACGGCACAAATAACGACGTCGGGCTGAGCAGTCAGCCGCTGATGAAAGAAGATTTGTATCTGGTCGGCACGCATGCCGTGCCCAATCCGGGAAAATATGTCGAGCTGTGTGATGTTGCGAAACTCAACCTGTTCATGCCGCGTTCATACAACGTGATGCGCCGTCTGGTTGACGATGCCATGGCGGTTCGCCGCCTGACGGCCAATATTATCGGTGAAATCGAGTCCTCCGCCACGCTGACGGCTGCCGTTGCCAGCGGGCTGGGTGCCACCATCTTGCCGGAATCCGCCGCCCGCGCCATGACGGGCCCGGCCAAAGCGTGGATGTCGTGCATCAGCAGCCCGGCGATTCAGGTTCCGCTTTCATTGTGTGTTTCAGAAACGCTGGCCCTGTCGCAGGAAGCGGCGGCGGTGAAGAAAATCTTGCTGTCGCTGGTCTTTGAACAGACCACGACAGAAGCAGAGCCATTGCTGGCGGCGAGCTGACTGCGTTGTAAAAACGTCCTCCCCTTTTACAAGGGGAGGTATTTTTCAGCATTTAACACGGGCACTTGCCCATCTTCCCGCTTTCACTCGGGAACCGCGCCTCCAGACACCGGCGGTGAAACTCCCGCTCAGTCATGGGGGCTATTTCCGGGTGCCTCACCTGCATATGTGCCACGTAGTTCCCATAATCCTGAACCCCCACCATCAGCCTGAAACTTTGCGCCGTACGCTTAACGGCCAGTCTCAGCCACCCGGCGATGTTGTGCGGTTTCGGCTCGACGATGAACAGCGGACGGCAGCGGATGATATGGAACGCGGTAAGCCGGGGCGTTTTAAATAACGAACGTGACTCAGACATGGCGCGCCTCACGACGGTGCACAACAGCCGTTTCGTGTACCGTTGGTGTGGCAGAATTTAGCGCACGGCGGACAACGAAGAACGCTGAAATCAGCATAGTGACCGCCACCAGCATGAAGAACCCGCACAGAATGGCGTTAATCTGATTGTTCAGCACGATGGTATGCATATCCGCCAGCGTTTTAGCCGGTTTGATGATTTCCCCGCTTTCGATCCCCGCATTGAATTTTTTCGCCTGCGCCAGGAATCCGATTGACGGTTTTTCGTGGAAAATCTTCTGCCAGCCCGCGGTCATGGAGGTAATAAACAACCAGACAGTCGGCAAAATTGTCACCCACGCATAGCGCTGTTTTTTCATTTTGAACAGCACCACAGTACCCAGAATCAGCGCCATGGAAGCCAGCATCTGGTTACCGATGCCGAATAATGGCCACAGAGTATTGATGCCGCCTAAGGGATCGACCACGCCCTGATAAACGAAGAAACCCCAGCCCGCTACGGCGACTGTTGTCCCTGCAATCGTCCCCACCCACGACCGGTTATTCGCCAATGAAGGAACCGCTACGCCCACCAGATCCTGCACCATAAAGCGGCAGGCACGGGTACCGGCATCCACGGCGGTCAGAATAAATAATGCTTCAAACAGAATGGCGAAATGATACCAGAACGCCATCATAGTGCGGCTGTTGAAAACGTCGGTAATAATGTGCGCCATGCCGACCGCAAAGGTCGGTGCGCCCCCCGCGCGGGAAAGAATCGACTGCTCGCCCACGTCTTTGGCGATTTGGGTCAGAACGTCTGGCGTGATGACAAAGCCCCAGCCGTTAATCACCCGCGAAGCGCTTTCCACCGTGGTCCCAATAAGCGCCGCCGGTGAGTTCATCGCAAAATAGACGCCGGGATCGATAACTGACGCACAAATCAGCGCCATGATCGCCACGAACGACTCCATCAGCATCGCGCCGTAACCGATAAAGCGGATATGGCTTTCGCGTTCAATCAGCTTCGGCGTGGTGCCGCTGGAGACCAGCGCATGGAAACCGGAAATCGATCCGCAGGCAATGGTGATAAACAGGAACGGGAACAGGCTGCCGGAGAACACCGGCCCGCTGCCGTCAATAAAGCGTGAGACGGCGGGCATTTTCATCTCCGGCATGGCGAAGACGATACCCACCGCCAGACCAATGATTACGCCGATTTTCAGAAACGTTGAGAGATAATCACGCGGCGCCAGCAACAGCCAGACCGGCAGAACTGAGGCGATAAAGCCGTAAATCACCAGAACCCAGGTCAGCGTGGTGCCGTGCAGCGTAAAGAACGGGCCCCAGACCGGATCCGCTGCGACATTTCCACCGTACACAATCGCCAGCATCATCAGCACGAAACCCATCACCGATACTTCGGCGATTTTTCCCGGACGCAGAAAACGCATGTAAATGCCCATAAACAGAGCGATGGGAATCGTGGCTGCGATGGTGAACAGACCCCACGGACTGTCGGCCAGCGCTTTCACTACCACCAGCGCCAGCGCGGACAGGATAATGATCATCACGCCGAGCGCGCCGAGCATGGTCACGACGCCGGCAAAACTGCCCAGCTCCTGCTTCGCCATTTCACCCAGAGAGCGGCCGTCACGGCGTGTCGAAATGAACAGGATCAGGAAGTCTTGTACGGCACCGGCGAGCATCACACCGACTAAAATCCAGATGGTGCCCGGCAGGAAGCCCATTTGTGCGGCAAGGATCGGGCCAACCAGCGGACCGGCTCCGGCTATTGCTGCGAAATGGTGACCGAATAACACCCATTTGTTGGTCGGCACATAATCCAGCCCGTCGTTGTGGCGTTCGGCGGGGGTCATGCGGTTATCATCGAGTTCGAACACTTTTTCAGCGATGAACAGGCTGTAAAAACGATAGGCAATGCTGTAGCAGGCAATGGCGGCCACCACCAGCCACAGGGCGTTGACGTGTTCTCCGCGGCTTAAAGCCAGCATCCCGAAGGCGAAGGCGCCGATTAACGCCACCACCAGCCAGGTTATCCCGGACTTGACGCTTTTCATGATGTACAACTCCTTGTCAGGGGTCCTGCTCAGGCAGGCCACTTTTTATGTAGAGAGTGTGATGTAGAGGTAAGACGCGCAGACCCGATTCAGGTTGCGACATTGTGAAAATTCCGTTTAAAAATAGTGTTTTTAAACGGAGGAGTGTGGAGTTAAGGATGAAAATGTGATGTGGCTGACGCTTTAGAAGGGGAATGCTGGTCGGATGACATCAAAGTTGTGAGGCTTCATCACTCTGCCTGAGTGAAACGGCGCGGGTGGCTGATTTTTTCTTTCGCTTTACCCGAACAAAGCACGATGCCGGATGCAATCAGCAGGGCGCTGATCAGATGGAAATTGTGCAAAGAGATATTCAGGAACAGGATACTCAGCATCCCGCCGCTCAGCGGGATCAGATGTGAGTAAATTTCGCCACGTGTCGCGCCAATCGCCTGGATCCCTTTGTTCCACAGCAGATAGGAAAGCCAGGAAGGGAAAACCACCAGACAGGCCAATCCGCACAGGAACCCGGCGCTTGTGTAGGAACTCAGTGCGTGATGAACAGGGGTTAAAGAGGAGAACGCCAGTACTGGCAACAGGATCAGCGCCCCGATAACGGCGCTGACGGCCACGAATGCGTTTCCACCCACGCTCTTTGGTTTGATACGCAGAAAGGCACAATACAACGCCCAGCTGATGGCTGATCCCAGGGTCCAGACATCGCCGCGGTTCAGATTTTTAAGTGTCTCAATGTGCAGTAAATCTCCCTGCATGACCAGCCAGACCACGCCCAGTGAACTCCTCGTTAAGGCTGGGGGAAACCGACTTTTGCCTGCTGCTGACCTCGAATTTTGCCCGCGAAACCGACCTGAAAATCGAAACGTTTATTCGCTCGCCGCGAAGACTGTGGATTTCGCAGGGGCATCCGTTGCTCAGTAAGGCGGTTATTCATCTGGCTGATATCGCCAGCTTGCCTTTTTTGTTGCTCGATACTGACGAATATCCCGATGTGATACGCGGGCACTGGCATACACACGGCGGCCAGCCGAATGTGGCGTTTACTACCACGTCATTCGAAACGGTGCGCAGTCTGGTGGCTAAAGGTCGGGGCGTGACTCTTTTGTCGGATCTGGTGTACCGGCCATGGTCGCTGGAGGGATTGCGTGTCATGCGGCGCACGGTGGAGGACAGTACGACGTATATGGATGTGGGCGCGGTGTTATCCGAAACGCTGGCGCTTTCGGAACCCGCCGCCGTGGTGCTGGATTATCTGCGGGTCATGATCACCCGTCATGGCGAAGATGCCTGAGGGCGCGAGCCAAAAAAAACCGGCCTGTGAGAGGCCGGTTAATCTGTCTCAGGTCAGAAATTATTCTGCGGAAGCAGGTTTTTCCTGGCCCGGTTTGTGGTCACGCATCTGTTCCATTTTGGCAGCGCGTTTCTGGTAGTTTTCGTTGAACTGTTTTTTCTGCTCAGGCGTCAGCAGGTTATACATTTTGTTCTCAGCACGTGCGCGATCCAGCATGCGGTCGGACTGTGCTTTGGTGATGGTATCAATCTGCGATTTCACTTTCGCTTCATCGAAGCTGTCTGAAGCAACTAAGGTGTGCATCTGATCCATCTGCGCTTTCATTGCAGCGCGGTCAGGGCGCGCGCCGCTGTCTTTCATAATTTCTTTCATCTGAGTTTTCTGCTGCTCAGTCAGGTTCAGACCTGCAAACGGGTTCATATGATGCGGGCCTTTATGGTGCATCATTTTGCCGTGAGTCGCAGCAGGTGCGTCAGTTGCCGGAGTGGCTGTGGTTTCAGCAGCAAACGCGAAAGAAGCAGAGCTCAGAGCCAGAGTTGAAGCCACAATCATTGCGGTAAGTTTACGCATAATTAAATTCCTCATTGGAGATTCAGGCACATCGCCCGTTTTGTTTCGACGAAAGCAAGTCTACTGAATCCAATGAATAGTAATGCGAGCAAGATGTAAAAGAGTGAAAGCCGAAGTGTCACTTTTCAACCGATCGTGGAGAAAATGTTTAGAAAGCGTAAGGTTGCGCGAACAGGCATGACTGGAAGTTCAGATAAATCTGAGTAATGCGGTGAGTTCATACATTAACATGGTGAATGTTTGGCCGCCAGACTTCTTAAG
Source organism: Rahnella contaminans (assembly GCF_011065485.1). Lineage (NCBI taxonomy): Bacteria > Pseudomonadati > Pseudomonadota > Gammaproteobacteria > Enterobacterales > Yersiniaceae > Rahnella > Rahnella contaminans. The sequence continues at coordinate 1,243,302 of NZ_JAADJS010000001.1, read as the reverse complement.
TAAAGATTGTTTGCTGTTGATGCCGGGTTTACATCGCCGGAAGTGGGCAAGAACCGGCATAATAGTTACCCTTTCGTTAACACTTTATATAACAGTGCAGAGTGCTCATGACTGAATCCCGCTACGAAACGCTTGCGCGCACCTTGCGCAGACAAATCGACACTCAGGTCTGGCTGCCGGGCGACCGCCTGCCTTCCTTACGCGAGTCCTGCAAACAGTCCGGGCTGAGCCTGATGACGGTGTTACAGGCGTACCAGCTGCTGGAAAGTCAGGGCGTGATTGTTGCGCGCCCGCAGTCCGGCTATTACGTCGCAGCAGGTTTGCAGCGCCCGGTTCGCCGTCAGCCCGATGAACGCCTGCACGCTGCCGAGCAGGTAGACGTCAATGATGCGATTTTCGATATCCTGAAAGCGGGGCAGGATCCTTCCGTCGTACCGCTGGGTTCGGCATTTCCCGATCCGACCTTATTCCCGCAGCCGCGCCTGGCGCGATCGCTTGCCAGCGCCGTCCGCCGTATGTCACCGCACAGCGCCACCGCCAATTTGCCGCCGGGCAACGAAGAGCTGCGCCGCAGCATTGCCCGCCGTTATGCTCAAAATGGTATAGAAGTTGCGCCCGATGAAATCGTCATTACGTCCGGCGCGATGGAGTCTTTAGGGCTGAGTTTGCAGGCCGTGACCGAGCCGGGCGACTGGGTGGCGATTGAGTCTCCGGCATTTTATGGTGCGTTACAGGCCATAGAGCGGCGCAAGTTAAAAGCGATCGCTATTCCGACCGACGTGCGTTTTGGTATGGATCCCGATGCGCTGGAAAAAGCGCTGGAAACCTATCCGATCAAAGCCTGCTGGCTGATGTCGAGTTTTCAGAACCCGCTCGGTTGTACGATGCCGTCCGAAAATAAGGCGCGGCTGGTGGATATCCTTCAACGGCATCAGGTGGCGTTAATCGAAGATGACGTTTACAGCGAATTGTATTTTGGCAGTGAACGCCCGGTGCCGCTGAAGGCGTCAGCGTATCGCAGCGAAATTCTGCATTGTTCTTCATTCTCTAAATGTCTGGCACCGGGTTTTCGCGTCGGCTGGGTGGCGGCAGGGAAATACGTTGAGCGTATTGAACGGTTGCAGCTGATGAGTACGTTATCCGCCAGCGTGCCGGTGCAGCTGGCGCTGGCAGATTTCCTGCAAAAAGGCGGGCAGCAGGGCGGTTACGACACCCACTTACGCCGCCTGCGCCGGGTGCTGGAACAGCGGCAAATGGCGATGCATCACGCCATCATCAAAGAATTCCCCGCGCAGGTTTCGGTTTCCCAACCGCAGGGCGGCTATTTCCTCTGGCTCGATTTGGGCGATAACGTGGACGCCGCACGGGTCTATCAGCACGCACTGGCCAAAGGCGTCAGCGTCGCGCCGGGCACGATGTTTTCCGCCGACGAACGTTTCCGACATTGTTTGCGCATCAACACGTCATTCGAATGGGGACCGCACACCGCCCGCGCTATTTCAGTGCTGGCGGCGCTGGTGGGGGAAGAAATTAGGGGGTGACCGGGAAGTGTTTAACCTCCACCGCCTTTTCAGACGGCGGTGGTTTTACGGATTACCAGCCGCGCCGGAGCCTCCCAGCGCTGAAAATCGGGGCTTCATAATTATCAGAGATATTGCGTACCCGATAAATTTTCCACGTCATGTTTTCACGTTTCAAATATGTCTCAAGGTGAAGGCTCTTTCCGTGGTCAATCCCAAGCCAGATATCCAAGACTTTTCCGCCCGTAACACTGCGTACGGTCCCGGTCTTAAAAGCCGGGATCCACGCTGCGTCATAATCTTGCGTGTACGTAAAATAATCTGCGCTAACGATCTCCTGTTCCGGGATTTTATCCACGGCGGCAAGTCGGCTTAAGGTGTCAGCCGCCACATAACGACGCATTTCAGGCGACTCATATGTCGGAGGGGGATCTTTCAGAAAAGCCGCAAGATAAAATCCATAAAAATTGGTGACCTGTTTAATCGCCAGCTGATTATCATCGGAATGGGAAGAACACGCTGTTAATAAGCTCAGAGCTAATAGGATAAGTATGCGCATTAGTTCTTCCGGTAAATTTTGTAGGCCGGGCGGGTTTTCCGATATCCCGGGCCGGGATACATGCTGGTTTGGCGAAAATCTGAAAACCACGTTGTACCGTCGTACATCGTCATATGGCCCGATGGATTACCATCCTGGTAGGGTTGAATTATTGCCACATCTCCCGCTACTAAGGTTGAACCGGCGGGCACCTCCCTGAACCCGGCACGTTCAAGCGAAGCACCGTAGTCTTTTGCATCAGGTATATTGTCCAGATGAACGCCGCCAGCCTCTATCGCCTGCCGGGTGTAACGTGCACAGCGATGAATAGAGTGTGAGCCCGCATGAGTCCTGATATGTGATATTGCGGCATCCCGGTTCCAGCTCATAATCTTCCCTAGTCTGAGATAAATTGAGCAGACAAGGTACGCCGCGAAAAACAACAGAACAATAAAACCAACGCACGTTAAGTCACTTTCAGAGGTTTGTTATACGCAAACGCATTAGCCGAAATGATTATTTCCCGCCCAGATTCACAAATCCTGCTCCCTTAATGTCTTCCCGACATTTCCGCCGGGATGCACCTTCAGAAGCCTTTGCTGATCGAAACCGTTGCGCAGCATGATGTTGCCGCACAACGCATCGAACACCGCCAGTACCAGCATGATAGAAGTCGTGGCCAGCATATTGAGCGGGTCGATTTCCTGCTGAATATGCGTTTTTACGACCAGCGTAGCGGCGCGGGCAATGGCCGAATCCAGATTTTCCGTCACGCTGATGATGGCCACGCCTTTGGTTTTCAGCGTCGGTAACAGACGCGTCAGCTCTTCGGAGTTTCCGCCGCGGGAAATCAGGATCATCAGGTCGTCACTGCGCAGAAAACCTAAATCACCGTGGGCAGCATCGGTGGCGCTGAGATACACCGCCGGTTGCTCCACGCACGCCAGCATATGAGCGATTTTCCGCGCGGCAATGCCGGATGTGCCGACGCCGGTGACGGCAATTTTGCCTTTGCAACCGGTCACCAGCGTCAGTAACTGACGCCAGATATCGGCGTCAAGATGTTTTTGCAGCGCCAGCAGTTCCTGGCTGTACGTCCGCCAGCCCTGGCACGCCAGCTGAAATTCCTCGTCAGCGGTCATTGTTCTTCCCCCTGCATCAGGCGGCGGTATTTCATGCTGTCGTGATACATCTCGTGGAATACGCGGTATTTGCGGTCGTAATACTCTTTGATTTTGTTGGTTTGCGGCGTGACAGTTTTGCCGATGCGGCTCATGGCGGCCATCGCTTCGGGCAGTGAATCGTAAGCGCCGGCGGCCACGGTGCCCATCATAGCGCTGCCGAGCAGCATCGCTTCGCTCTCTTCCGGCAACAGCATCGCGCAGCCAGTCGCGTTGGAATGCTCCTGCACAAACACCGGGTTTTTGGTGCCGCCGCCGCTCGCCATCATGGTATCAATGCGGTAGCCGCTCTGATTCATGGTTTCAATGATATGACGGGTGCCGAGCGCCAGCGCCTGGATCGTCGCGAGATAATGCAGCGCCATGTCTTCCGGCGTGCGCGAGAGTTTCAGGCCGGTCAGCGTGCCGGTGAGCGTTGGGTTGGCGCGTGGCGAACGGTTGCCGTGGAAGTAGGGCAGCATATGAATGTCTTTGGTCAGGAACGCGATGTTTTCCGGTTCTCCCGCCATTTTGCGCAGCAGACCGTTCAGTATTTCATAAATGGTTTTGCCGCTGTCTTTGCCCTGTTTCAGTAAATCCTGATAGCACGGATGCGACTGAATCACGTGGTCGATCAGCGCGCCGGTCGTGGATTGCCCGCCTTCGTTCAGCCAGTAATCCGGCAAAATCGCAGAATAGTACGGCCCCCAGATGCCGCCGATGTAGCGTGCGCTGCGGGACATTGCCATATGCGCGGTAGAAGTGCCGCCAATCAGCGCAATGCGGTTGTCGAAATCGGCGGACTCACCGGATGCGCCGCTGGCACCGAGAATGCCGAGGCTACCCGCGTGTGCATCAATAATTGAGACGCTGACCGCGGTTCCGGCCATCAGCCCCATTTCAGCGGCGGCGCGCTGGGTCAGGCCGTGGCCCAGCGGTTCGCCCATGGTTTTGACTTCGCTGCCGATTTTAGCGGCATTGTTTTCCAGCAGGTCTTCAAGTCCAATCTGACGGAAATAGCTCGGATCCCAGCGGTCTTCGTGGCCGATATAGGTCCATTTACACACCGTGGAACACAGTGAACGTGTGGTGCTTTGCGTGGCGCGCCAGGTCAGGAAATCCGGCAAATCAAACAGATGCCCGACGTTATTCCACGTCGTCGGCATATGTTGTTTCAGCCACAGGAGTTTGGGCGTCTGCATTTCCGGCGAAATAATCCCGCCGACGAATTCCAGCACGCGGTGGCCGGTGGCGTTGATGCGTTCAGCCTGCGTGATGGCGCGGTGATCCATCCACACGATAATGTTCTGCTCGCTGCGGCCGGACGGGCTGACGGTCAGCGGTTTACCTTCTTTATCGAGCACCACCAGCGAACAGGTGGCATCAAAGCCGATGCCTTTTACCTGAATCGGGTTGATGTCGGCCTGATTCACCGCGTCTTTAACGGCGTTGCAAACGGACTGCCAGATCTCATCGGAAGATTGTTCGACGAAATCAGCTTTCGGGCGGTACAGCGTAATCTCACGGCTGGCCTGACCGACCATGCGGCCGGTCATGTCGAAGACGCCCGCACGGGCGCTGCCGGTTCCTACGTCAACTCCAATAAAATAACTCGCCATGTTTTTTCCCTTCGGTAAAAGCAATTCGCTTAAGATTTTCTGTTTTGTAAGGCGATAAACAGGATCAGGACGCCGCCCCAGAGTGCCATCGTCAGGTAACTGCTGACGCCCATCAGGTTCAGGCCGCTTTCCAGCATTTGCAGGACGATCAGCGCCAGCACCAACCCGATGACCCGCCCGAATCCGCCGTCGGGGTTGATCCCGCCAAGCACGGACGCAAGAATAGTCACCAGCAGATACGAGTCGCCGTAGCCCGCTTTCGCCGAGTTGAATTTAGACATCATCAGCAGCGCCGCGCCCCAGCCAAGCAGGGCGGAAAGTACGTACACCGCGATGGTGACTTTATGTGTGTTGACGCCGCTAAAGCGCGTGGCCTGTTCGTTGGAACCCATCAGATACAAACTGCGGCCGAGCGTGGTGTGTTCCAGCAAAACCCACAGCAGCAGCGCCACCAGCAGGAATAAGAGCAGGGCGACCGGAATACCCAGCAGGCTGCCGTTGCTCAGATACTGGATCGCCGCCGGGAAGCCTGAAATCACTGCGCCGTTGGTGAGTAAAATGTTCAGCCCGGCAATCAGCGTCATGGTGCCGAGCGTGGCCAGAATGGGGGAAACGCCGACGTACGCAATCAGCGCGCCGTTCAGCACACCAATCACCACCGCGACAGCCAGCCCGGCGAACATGGCCAGCGCGAAATAACCCGGCTGATCCGGATGCGCCACCAGAATCGCAGCCATCGCCAGGGAACAGGCGTTGGCACCGGCAATGACGGAAAGGTTAATACCGCCGGTCAGCATGGTGATGCCCATGCCTAACGCCAGCATGCCCAGAATCGGCAGTTGCGAGGAAATCGACTGGAAATTGCCGATGCTGTAAAAACTGCCGCCCAGCGTGAAGGAAAACAGTACGGCGACAGCGACGATGATCAGCAACTGCAGGCGGATGATGCGGTCGCCGGGGAGAATTCGGGTTAAGGTCGTCATGTCACATCCCCTTTGCCAGTTTGCGTTTTTCGTTCCACGCGGTGCTGCTGATGCTGACCAGAATGATCACGCCGCTGAAAACCTGATGCCAGTAAGACGAAATGCTCAGTAATGTCAGCCCGTTTTGCAGGAAGGCCAGCAGCATTACGCCGAGAATGGTGCCGGTCAGCGAACCGCGCCCGCCGGTCATGCTGGTACCGCCTAACACCACCGCCGCCAGCACTGTCAGCTCATAACCGAGCAGGGAGTTGGGCGCGACCGACTGCGTGATTTGCGCCTGTACGACCGCCGCGATACCCGCCAGCAAACCCATAAAGCCGTAAACGTAGAAGTGCAGACGAAGAATGTTCAGGCCGAGGCGCGAGGCGGCGTCACGGTTGCTGCCCATGGCGTAAATCTGACGGCCTACGCGGGTGCGGTTCATCAGTACGCCGGTGGCGATAATGACGCCGAGCAGGCTGAGCAGCGGCAATGTCAGGCCATAGTCATAGCCGTCGGCGGCAGTGAACGAGAACCAGCTGATGCCGTTCATAAACCAGTCCGGGAAACCGTACAGCCAGGTGCCGTTGGTCAGATAAACCAGCAAACCGTAAAACAGGTTCAGCGTGGCAATGGTGATGATAATTGCCGGAACGCGCAGCCAGTAAACCAGGAATCCGTTCACCAGCCCGAGCAGCAAACCGGTGCCCATCGACATCGCAAACGCCAGCGGAAAACTGCCGCCGTGGTGAATAATGTAACTCGCCATTACGTACTGGCCGATTGAGGTCACGGCAGGGAAGGAGATATCAATGCCGCCGGCAATCAGCACCACGAACAGGCCACAGGCCAGAATGCCGAGAATGGCGTAGCTGGTGGCGACGTCGGTGAGATTGCCGAGCGTCATAAATTCATTGGTGCGCAGGCTCAGGCCGATGACCAGCAGCAGAACCAGTAATCCCAGCCAGAATTCGTGCTGAGAAAACAATTTGGAGAGCTTTTTGTTATCCATTGATTGCCTCCGCAATCTGCGCTTCGCTGCTCTGGTGCGGAGCAAACTCCGCCACCAGCTGGCCTTTGCGCATCACCAGCACGCGGTGACTGTTGTAATAAGCTTCGGGAATTTCATCGCAAATCATCAGAACGGCCATGCCGGACTCCGCCAGATCGCGCGCAATACGGTAGATGCCTTCTTTGTTGGCGATATCCACGCCAACCGTCGGCGAATCCAGGATCAGAATATGCGGCTGCGTCGCCACCCATTTGGCGATGGCGATACGCTGCGCATTCCCGCCGGATAGCGTTTTCACCGGCAGCGCGCTGTCCGAGACTTTAATGTTCAGGTCGCGGATCAGATCTTTCACCACGGCGGCCGCTTTGCGGTGATCCATCAGGCCGGTGGCGGTGTGCAGCTTGTCGAAAATGGACACCAGCGTGTTGTCATAAATAGATTGCTCCATGACCAGCCCTTGCGTCAGGCGATCTTCCGAGACATACGCGATGCCGTGGCGGATAGCGTCGCGGTTACTGTGAAATTTTACCGCATTGCCGTTCACGCGGATTTCACCGCTGTCAGGCTGGCTCATGCCAAACAGGCTCAGGCACAGTTCGGTGCGCCCCGACCCCAGCAGGCCGATAATCGAGGTAATTTCGCCCTGACGCAGCGACAGCGAAATATCCTGATACTGGCCTTTGCGGCTCAGATGGCTGACTTCCAGCAGCGGCGTGGCTTCTGCGGGCGCGCGGTGCGGCAGATGGCTGTAGCTAAAACGTTGCCCGGTCATCAGGAAGGCCAGCTCGTTGCTGTCGAGCGAACTCGCCGGATAGGTGCCGACCAGCTTGCCGTCGCGCATGACACTTATCCGGTCGGCGACTTCCATCACTTCATCCAAACGATGGCTGACGAACACCACGCAAATGCCCGCCGCTTTCAGCTCATTGACCACCCGCAGCAGCCCGTTAACTTCAGTGCGGGTCAGCGACGCGGTCGGTTCATCCATGATCACCAGGCTGGCGTCAGCGGCGATTGCGCGGCATATTGCCACTAACTGACGGTCTGCGATCGACAACTTTTCAACTTTACGGTCCGGATCGAGAGAAACGCCCACCCGTTGCATTGCAGCGAGCGCTTTTTTGCGCATTGCCTCGCGATGTACCCAAAAATCACCGCCTGGTAAATAACGGTGAATGGCAATATTTTCGGCCACCGATAAATTTGGGAATAATGACAAGTCCTGATAAATAACCTGAATACCGTAATAAGAAGAAAGTTGCGGCGTCAGGGTATGAAAGAGTTTCCCATCGAGGGTGATCGCTGCGCCTTTTTCCGGCTGATAGACACCGGAAATGACTTTAATAATGGTGCTTTTACCGCAACCATTCTGACCGGCGAGACAATGCACTTCACCTTTATTCAGCGTCAGGCTGACATTATCCAGCGCTAATACGCCGGGGAACTTCTTACTGATTTTTTCGAGGCTGATAAAGGCCTCAGCAGGGGCAGGGGACGTGCTGAGAGTATTCATCACATGATCCTTACAGCATACCCTTCATACTTCGCGCTGCGGATGCGTTGGCTTTACTCGCTTACCCGAATCACTTACTTATGTAAGCTCACCGGGATCCACTCATTTGCCGCCTTCCTGCAACCCGAATTATTTAGGATATAAGTTTTCAATGTCTGATTAGAAATTCAGATACGGCACAGCAAACATCGCCGTATCTGTTTCTATTTGCCTGGTATGGCGCTGGAGATAAATTTATCTCCGGTAAATAAAATAATTAAAGAGTTAAATCAGAAGCCGAGTGATTTCGCGTTATCCGGTGTGACTTCGAGGATTTTATTAAAGCGAATCACGTGTTTTTCGGTATCCACATCGGCTTTCCCTAAGGTGTCGATGGTCAGATCCTTCGTCACTTCTTTACCCTGCAGCAGCTGGTCGGCAACGGTAACCAGCGCGTAACCGGCATCTTTCGGATCCCACAGCAGGACTTTCTTAATGTCACCGCGCATCAGGTAAGGCGCGGCCTGCGCTGGCATTGCGATACCGACGACGGCGATTTTATTTTTCGCACGTTTTTGCTGTACGGCCTGACCGGCACCGATCGGGCCGAGTGAACCGAAACCGATAATCCCTTTCAGATCAGGATAGGTTTTCATTAAATCCAGCGTGGTGGAGTAGGACTTGTCGATATTTTCTGCCACCGGCAAACGTGAGGTGACTTCGTGCATATCCGGGTATTTTTCTTTCTGATATTTAATTGCCGCGTCAGCCCAGGCGTTATGCAATGGCACGGTCAGGGAACCGACATAAATAGCATAACCACCTTTGCTGCCCATATCTTTTGCCAGCTCATCCATATTGGCTTGCGCATATTTCTGGCTGTCGATAGTTTCGATATCCCACTGACCAATCTGCTGATCCGGAGATTCGTGGGTTAATACCACGATGCCCTGATCGCGGGCTTTTTTCAGCACCGGTTCCAGCACTTTGGCATCGTTCGGCACCACGATAATCGCATCCACTTTTTTGGCGATGAGATCTTCAATGACTTTCACCTGCTGAGCCGGGTCTGGCGTTGAAGCACCCACCTGATAGGCGTTGACGTCCAGTTTCTGCGCCGCTTCTTTTACGCCAACTTCCATGCGGGTGAACCAGGGAATGCCGGTGACCTTCGCCACGACGGCGATGTCGTAGGGTTTATTGGCGGCGAAAGTCGGTGTCGTGAATAACATGCATGCTGAAACCACACATGCACTGACTAATGCGAGGTTAAATTTCATGTCTGTACCTTTCTTATGAGGGTTTGTGTAGGGGCGGTCGGGGTAAATGCCGCAATCAGAGATTAACTTAACGGGAAAGCGCTTTTCGCGTGCTCGTGAACGGAGTGTGATCAAAGCCCGTAATTGTTAATTTATATAAGTAATAAGGTTAAATTTAGGTTTCATAAATTCGAATATCCGGCATGGCGTGGTAGAGAGAACTGAAGTTACCGATAACAAAATCACAAATACATAACAATTAAATAACAACCACGCATCAATAAAACAAAGCTGATGGATTTTTGAGCCCTAAAACTTCCTCACACGTTTTTATTTGCGCAGAATGTGAACACGGTCACGGGGCGGAAATGCCCCAAACGGGTGCGGTCATGCACCGCTACCGGGCAATGTGTTGTCGCGGTGCATAACCGCATCAGCGCCAGATCACAATCCTGCACAATATCTGCTATCAGAAATCAAAATAATTCCCTGCATACTCATTCCTTCCCCCTCGTTGCTGCAGAAGGGGATTTTTTCTTTTATTCATTTTTTATGCAATTTAAGTGAATAACAGGCGATATTAAGTGGTTGTTTTTTCTGGATGTGGTCTTTTTTATTCACTTTTTCCCTTTGCTGGCACGAAGACTGCAATCTATGATGTGACTGAGTGAGATTATTTATTAACTTTTAAATAACAAAATAATAACTGCATTCCCTGCCAGTCCGGGGGACGGTAACGGTCACCCTGAATTCAGCCAGTCACAGAGACTTAATAAAGAGGTTTATATGGAACACCAACAGCAGCCGCAAAATGTCAGCCGCCAGAACTTTGATGACTGGATGGTGCCGGTTTACGCCCCGGCCGCGTTTATTCCGGTGCGAGGCGAAGGATCCTGGCTGTGGGATCAGGCGGACAAAGACTATGTGGATTTTGCAGGCGGTATTGCGGTGAATGCGCTGGGACATGCGCACCCTGAAATTCGTAAAACGCTGCATGAGCAGGCCGATAAGGTCTGGCATCTGGGCAACGGCTATACCAACGAACCGGTGCTGCGTCTGGCAAAACAACTGATCGACGCGACGTTTGCCGACAAAGTTTTTTTCTGTAATTCCGGCGCGGAAGCCAATGAAGCGGCACTCAAACTGGCGCGGTTGTACGGGCATAAAGCGGGTGGCGATAAAAACGAAATTATCGCTTTTAAAAACGCCTTCCACGGCCGCACGTTGTTCACCGTCACCGCTGGCGGTCAGCCGAAATATTCTGAAGATTTCGCGCCGTTGCCACCGGCCATTACGCATCTGCCGTTTAACGATCTGGCCGCCGTTGCCAGCCAGATTTCTTCACGTACCTGTGCTGTGATTGTTGAGCCGATTCAGGGCGAAGGCGGCGTGGTGCCTGCCGATGCACAATTCCTGCAAGGGCTGCGCGAGTTGTGTGACAAACATCAGGCAGTGCTAATTTTCGATGAAGTCCAGACCGGCGTGGGTCGAACCGGCGAGCTGTATGCCTACCAGCATTACGGCGTGGTACCGGACATTTTAACCAGCGCCAAAGCGCTCGGCGGCGGTTTCCCGATTGGGGCGATGCTGACGACTGACCGCTACGCCGCGCTGTTCCAGCCGGGCACGCACGGCACCACCTACGGCGGTAACCCGCTTGCGACGGCGGTGGCGGGTAAAGTTTTTGAGATGATCAATACGCCGGAAGTCCTGTCGGGCGTGCAGAAACGCCACCAGTGGTTTGTCGACGGTCTGAAACGCATTAACGACCGTTATCACGTCTTCAGCGAAGTGCGCGGGCAGGGGCTGTTGCTCGGCGCGGTGATGAGTGAACGCTATAAAGATCAGGCTAAACAGCTGAACACGCTGGCGGCCGAAGAAGGGCTGATTGCACTGATTGCCGGGCCAAACGTGCTGCGTTTTGCGCCGTCACTGATTATTCCGGGTGCCGATATTGAAGAAGGGCTGAACCGCCTGGAACGCGCCGTGGCGCGCCTTTGCGTGTGAATGTCTGGCATAAATAAGCTTTGGGATGAAAGAGGTAGAGCATCATGATGTTGATTCGACCTGTGCGGCCCGGCGATCTCGCCGATATCCTGCTGTTGTCAGGCAAAACCGGCATCGGTTTAACGTCTTTGCCCAAGGATGAAGCGCATTTACGCGGACGCATTGAGCGTTCGGTGGCGACCTGGGAAGGTCGCCTTGAGAAGGCCGATCAGGGTTATTTGTTTGTGCTCGAAGACACGGAACTTGAAAAAGTCGTGGGTGTCAGCGCCATCGAAGTAGCCGTCGGGCTGAGCGAACCCTGGTATAACTTCCGCCTCGGCACGCTGGTTCACGCTTCAAAAAGCCTGAATATCTACAAACCGGTGCCGACGCTGTTTCTGAGCAACGACCACACCGGTTACACCGAACTTTGTACGCTATTCCTCGACCCGGATTATCGCCACGGGAAAAATGGCCAGCTGTTATCAAAAGTTCGCTTCCTGTTTCTGGCGGCTTTTCGCGAATATTTCTCCCGTAAGGTGATTGCGGAGATGCGCGGGATGTCCGACGACAACGGGTGTTCTCCTTTCTGGGACAGCGTCGGGCGGCATTTCTTCGGTATGGAATTCGCCGAAGCCGACCGCCTGACCGGTATGGGGCAAAAATCTTTTATCGCCGAACTGATGCCGAAGCATCCGCTGTACACCGAACTGCTCAGCCACGAAGCGCGGGAAGTGATTGGTGCCGTCCATCCGCAAACCGCCCCGGCGCGCGCGGTGCTGGAAGGCGAAGGGCTGCGCTACGAAGGTTATGTCGATATTTTTGACGCGGGCCCGACGCTGGAAGGCGAAATTGATTCGCTGCGCGCCGTCAGAGAAAGCCGCCTGTTTCCGGTCAGGCTGGCAGAACATCGCGCTGACCGCGACGAGCCACAATACCTGGTCGCCAACGAGCAGTACCAGAATTTTCGCGCCTTGCTGATCCCTGGCGGCGATTCGCCGGAATCTGTTCAGTTAAACGCCCGCGAAGCTGACATGCTCGGCGTTCGTGAAGGCGACAGCCTGCGCGCCGTGGCACTTTTCCCCGGCAGCAGCGCTACCCAACCGACACAATTTCACAAAAAGGAAAGTCTCGCATGATGCAACCAGCACTCTTTATTCAGGGCCAGTGGCGCAGCGGACAAGGCGCGCAGCTTAGTAAAACCAATCCGGCGGATAACACGTTGCTGTGGTCGGCACTGAGCGCTGACGCGCAAGACGTCGAAATGGCCTGCACGGCAGCACGCACGGCGTTTCCGGCGTGGGCACGTAAAACCGTGGCCGAACGTGGCGAGGTAATTAAACGTTTTGCGGATTTACTGAACGAACATAAAACCCGGCTGGCGGAAATCATCAGTCAGGAAACCAGCAAACCGCGTTGGGAAACGCTGACAGAAATCCAGGCGATGATCGGCAAAGTGGCCATTTCTCTGGAGGCCAGCCAGCAACGTACCGGTGAAAAACATACGGCGATGCCGGACGGCGAAGCGGTATTACGCCACCGTCCGCACGGCGTTCTGGCGGTATTCGGGCCGTATAACTTCCCCGGACATCTGCCAAATGGCCACATCGTTCCGGCGCTGCTGGCGGGCAATACGATTGTTTTCAAGCCGAGCGAGCTGACGCCGAAAACCGCGGAAGAAACCGTGAAACTCTGGCAGCAGGCCGGTTTACCGGAAGGCGTGCTGAATCTGGTGCAGGGCGGGCGCACGACCGGCGAAGCGCTGGCGGCCTGCGGGAATATCGACGGGCTGCTGTTTACGGGCAGCGCGGGAACGGGGTATCAGTTGCATCGCCAGCTGGCAGGGCAACCGGAAAAAATTCTGGCGCTGGAAATGGGCGGCAATAACGCGCTGATCGTCGAACCGGTTGAGGATATCGATGCTGCGGTTAACCTGACGATTCAGTCCGCGTTTATTTCTGCCGGGCAGCGTTGTACCTGCGCACGCCGTTTGCTGGTAAAAGAGGGCGCGGCAGGTGATGCGTTTATCGCACGTTTGCTGGACGTGACCATGCAACTGCGCATCGGCGGCTGGAATGACGATCCGCAGCCGTTTATGGGCGGGGTTATTTCTGATGCGGCAGCACGCAATATGCTGAAAGCACAGGACGAATTACTGGCGCTCGGCGGAAAGCCTTTGCTGTTACTGACGCGTCCGGATCCGCTCAATACCGTGCTGACGCCGGGGATCGTCGATCTGACCGGTGTGGCGGGTATTCCTGATGAAGAATATTTCGGGCCCTTGCTGAGTATTTACCGCTACAGCGATTTTGATCATGCCATTGCGCTGGCTAATCAGACGCGTTTCGGACTGGCGACCGGGCTGATTTCCACAGAGCGTGCTCAGTTTGAGCAGCTATTATTGGAAGCAAGGGCGGGGATTGTGAACTGGAACAAACCGCTGACCGGCGCGTCAAGCAACGCGCCATTCGGTGGGATCGGCGCTTCCGGTAACCATCGCCCGAGCGCCTATTATGCGGCGGATTACTGCGCGTGGCCGATGGCCTCGCTGGAAACAGACAAGCTGGAACTTCCTGCGACGCTGTCGCCGGGTGTTGATTTCCGCACAACCTGAGGAGCGCTGGAATGTCTGGATGTGAAGCTAATTTTGACGGACTTGTCGGGCCAACGCACCACTACGCGGGGCTGTCTTTCGGCAATGAAGCCTCGACTAAAAATCAGAACGCCGTCGCCAACCCGCGTCTGGCGGCGAAACAGGGCTTGCTGAAAATGAAAGCGCTGGCCGATCTGGGCTTTGCGCAGGGGATTTTACCGCCTCACGAACGGCCACATCTCAGCACGTTACGTAAGATGGGATTCGGCGGCAGCGATCGTGAAGTCCTGGAAAAAGCGCAGGCGTATTCACCGCGCCTGTTGTCGTCACTGAGCTCGGCGTCCTCCATGTGGGTGGCAAATGCGGCGACGGTCTCCCCTTCGGCGGACAGCGGAGACGGGCGCGTGCATTTCACCGTCGCTAACCTGAATAATAAATTCCACCGTGCGATAGAAGCCGAAACCACCTCCGCCATTTTGCGGGCGACGTTCCACGCGGATCGTTATTTCGCGCATCACGAAGCGCTGCCGCAGGTGGCCGCGTTAGGCGATGAAGGTGCCGCCAACCATAACCGGTTATGTGGCGCGTATGACAAACCCGGCGTGCAGGTTTTTGTCTATGGCCGCGACGGGCTGGTGACCGGCGAAAACGAACCGGTACGTTATCCGGCACGCCAGACGCGTCTGGCCAGTGACGCGGTAGCGCGTTTGCATCAGCTCGATGAAAAAAGAACGGTATTTATCCAGCAAAATCCGCAGGCAATCGACAGCGGCGTTTTCCATAACGATGTGATTTCGGTCAGCAATGGCAACGTGCTGTTCCATCATCAGCAGGCGTTTGTGAATACGGCCAGCGCGCTCAGCGAAATCCGCCGCAAAATGGCCGCACTGGAACTGGATTTCCAGCCGATTGAAGTGCCGCAGGCGAAGGTTTCTCTGGATGACGCCGTGGCAACGTACCTTTTCAACAGCCAGCTTCTGACTAAATCTGACGGCAAAATGTTGTTAGTGGTGCCGGAAGAATCACGACAGCACAGCGGCGTCTGGGCCTATTTGTCCGAATTAGTCGAAAGCGGCGGGCCGGTTAATCAGATAGAAGTGTTTGATTTACGTGAAAGTATGCGCAACGGCGGCGGCCCGGCCTGTCTGCGGCTGCGCGTGGCGCTCAACCGGAATGAGCTGAACGCCGTGAATGTGGCGTCGATCATGAGCGACAGCCAGTTTGTGCGTCTGAATACGTGGGTGGATACGCATTACCGTGACCGGATGCAAGCCAAAGACCTGGCGGATCCGCAACTGCTGACCGAAGTGCGCACTGCGCTGGATGAGCTGACCAATATTCTCGGGCTGGGTGCCGTTTACCCGTTCCAGCGCTGACCCTCAAAGGAGTGAGTTATGTTTGATTTGTTAGCGGTGACGATGGCGGGCGGGCCGGTCACCGAACCGGCCGGACAAACCGAAACGCTGGACTGGCAGTGGCGCGGCGAGGGCATTCTCGAACTGTCGCCGCGTGTGCCTTGTGACACCGCCGTTGTGATTTCGGCGGGTATTCATGGCAATGAGACGGTGCCGATAGAATTGCTGAATCAGCTGACCGGCGAGCTGCTTTCCGGCGCAAGAGCGCTGCGGGTCCGGTTGCTGATGTTACTGGGCAATCCGGCATCAATGCGACTCAATAAGCGGTTTGCTGACGCCGATATGAACCGCATGTTTGGCGGGCGTCACGCACGTTATACCCCGAATGATGAAACGCGACGCGCGCAGGAACTCGAGCAGGCGATGGCGCTGTTTTACCGCAGCGCCACGGCGGCGGGTGCCTTACATCGTTTTCATTATGATTTACACACCGCCATTCGCGGCTCCCTGCATGTACGCTTCGGGTTGTTGCCGTTGCAGACCAGACCAAAAAGCGAGGCGATGCTGGCATGGCTCAGCGCGTGCGGGCTGGACGCGCTGGTGCATCACCGTTCGCCGGGGGGCACATTTACCCATTTCAGCAGCGAGGTGTTTCAGGCCGACAGCTGTACGTTAGAACTGGGTAAAGCGCTGCCGTTTGGCAGCAACGATCACTCACAGTTCACGGGGATCCGCCGCGGGCTGGAAACCCTGGTCAGCGGCGAGCCTCTGCCTGCCCGTGAAACCGGCAAGCCCATGCTGCATTTTCGCGTGGTGCAGGATGTGATCCGCTCGCAGGAAGATTTTCATCTGTTTGTTCCCGCCGATGCGCTGAACTTTACGCCTTTTAAAAAGGGTGAGGTCATCGCGAAAGAAACCGGCAAAACGTATCGGGTGGCAGAAGAGGAGGAAGTGGTGCTGTTCCCAAACCCGAACGTCGCGCTGGGGCTGAGAGCCGGTCTGATGCTGGCGAAGATGTAGATTTTTGCGAGACGCATTCCTGAATTATTCATACAGTATTGCAAGCCGGTTTTATTGTGCGTATTTTGTGCTCAGGAAGTTCAGCAGGATGTTGAATTTATTACATGTTTTCATAACATGAAAACGTAATGACCACAGTTGCCGGAGGATGTCATGGAAGCAATGTTTGATGAATACGACTGGTTCTAAAGGATGTTGACCTCACACAGGCGGGTAAAGCCCGCCTTTTTCATGGATGAGAATCATGGGATTAGATGCTTTAAGGCTACAGTTGCTGAGTAATATCATTTTGCTGATTGGCGTGATCGTAGCCATCAGCACGATTATTTATAATGTCAGTATCGCCAGAAAAACGCAGACGGCTGTTTTTCTGTTTGAAAGCCGTAGCGACGCCCGTTATGTGCATTCCCTGCATGTACTGAAGAAAGCGCATCTCTCAGGAAAATCTTTCCGTTCGTTTGTTTTTGCTGTCGGATCATCGACCGTTACAGATGAAGAAATACGGGAACGGAGCAAATTCCAATACATACTTAACTTCTATGAGCGGGTGGCGGTCACTATCCGTAGCGGTATTTATGATGAAGAGATGATTAAGCGGACTTCGTATTCGACAGTGATCGACACCTGGGATATTGCGGAACCTCTGATAAAAGCCTTGAGAGAGGATGTGAAATCCACAACGACTTATCAGGAATTTGAATGGCTAGCAGGGCGCTGGAAAAAGCGGCCTTTGAATTCTAAACGGCGCTGGTTTATATACTGACTTTCGGCTTGCTGCTAAAGAAAAAGGCCCTGATTTTCATCAGGACCTTTTTCTTTTATATGGCGGTGAGGGAGGGGTTCGAACCCTCGATACGATTACTCGTATACACACTTTCCAGGCGTGCTCCTTCAGCCACTCAGACACCTCACCGGATTTGTTACACCGCAAGCGCTGTAACGGGGCGCTACTATAGGGAGACAGCCCCAAAGGGTCAAGCAGAATTTCGGAGTATTGTGTCAGACGCTCACAGAGCATTCAGGGAGACGTTTTAGTCAACGGGGAGTGGCTAAAAGATCGGCATGACGGAGTGCGAGTAGGTCTGGAAGGGCTGGGATGGCGGATTCCCCAACACCAATGCTGAACCGTTCAGCGGAACATAAGGTCCAAAAATCTCGTTGCTGACAAAGCCATAGACCCCATCCGGTCGGGTCATTTTCATTCACTTTTAAAGCGTCTGCACGCGTCCAGATGCTTGAGTTTTTCGCCGGTTGCTCCTGCAAATCATCGTCATAGTTCTTACTCATAAGCCACCTCATCAATTTAAAACTAAAGAATAAAATCCAATTTATTAGCTCACCATTTTTGTCCGTCTGATTTATAAATCCAGGACCGTGTGGCAGGGTTAATATCGAGGAATAAATATAATCTGATAAAGCTGATCAAGTTGTGTAAGGGACGGCAGAGCGCGGCCTGAATTAAACGGAATAAATATGAAGTGGTCTGTTTTCTTATAAAGTTATCCTGGTACATGTTGCGGAGTAGCCTGTCTGTGAGGGGTTGAAATATAAAAACCCATAACAAAGGTCTTATTTCGAGTTACAGAGATGTCAACACTTTAGAGAAATTAATGAATTATCTTTTATCAACCTGAAATCTTTTGAATTCATGGGTGAAATTTTTTAGTTATAAAACCTGCTTTTTCCAGGCTGAAACAATAATATTCTGGAAAAAACGTGTACGCTATGTATACAGGAAAGTCTGTCTTCGGAAAAACAAGAAAATATTCCTGATAACAATGCCAGTTTCTGCCTGACAGGTTTCCTTGTTACTTGTTTGTGGAAAAGATACACTCTTCCGTGTGATTTAATTACAGTGGCTACCTTGTTATGGACTTCATAGAGTTAACGTTTATTAACACGCTCGTGGGGATATGCATTACCTATACTTGTATCTCCATTCCATTGATAAACTACAGATCTGCGCTGAGCGAACACGTATCATTAAAAATATTGCTAGGAATAGTCCTTGGTTTGGCTAGCATTTATTTATTCAGTATCGGGGAACAAAATAATACAAGTATTTATAGTGTTGTTATATCTCCAATCACTTTTGGGCTTATTGTTTTCGGATATCCAACATTCTTTGCAAGTCTGATTATAAGTACTGTGTTTTTATTTGGAATATCGACATTTTATGATGCGTTTTCTCTTGTTTATTTTGTGATGTTGCTGGTTTTTAATCTCAGGGGGCGGATGCGGATCCGTTATGTAATATATTCATACTGCATTGCGCAAGCCTTTAATCTGCTCACGCACGTCAGTGCGCTCAACGAAAATGGTTATTGGGCTCTCGCAATTATCAAAACCATCCTCAGTTTGCTTTATATCTCGCTGGTCTATGTTTTTTTAAATAACTTAATTAATTTATCTAAAAGAGAATTATTTTTCAAAATGGCTTCAAAAACGGATCCACTTACAGGGATTAACAACCGAAGAAGTATTGACGCCTATATTGAATCGCTGAATGAATGCTATGGTGAGAAATTCTGTGTGCTCATGCTGGATATTGACAACTTTAAATATTTGAATGATACCTTCGGGCATCCTTTTGGAGATAAAGTCATTAAAAGAATTGCTTATCTTGTGAAGGAAAATGTCAGAGACAATGATTTCGTTGGCAGATACGGCGGGGAAGAGTTCATTGTTTTTATAAACGCTGACTTAGCAAATGCGGCCAGGATAGCAGAAGACATCAGGCTCCTTATCCAGGATAGCAACATAAAGTTAGACAGCCATGAAGTACATGTCACCGTTTCAATAGGCCTGGCTGAACACAATGACATACAATCTGTGCTTGAAACCATAGCAACCGCTGATAACGCGCTATATAAAGCTAAAACGAGCGGGAAAAATAAGACCATGATACTCAGTGAATCCGCCGCCTGACATTGTTGCTTTTTGCGCCGCGGCAGATGATTCATTTATCGTTATTGTCCACAGGATAAGTTAACGTATTTATAAATGAGTTTGACCTTTCCCGGGTATCAGAATTTCGATATCTTCCAGGGGAACGGAAGGGAATAGAAAACCTTGTGCACAGGAGACGCCGCTATACCGCAGGTTTCTTAGCTGGGTTCCGGTTTCAACACCTTCAACAATGATTGAGTTGCAATACTGGTTGATATTATCAATAATGGTTGGCCACATGACGGAATCACCATTTTCCCAAAAGAATTTTTTATCTATTTTGACTGATTCAAATTGAGTGTTCTTCAGAGTGTTTATATTGCTGAAATCAGTACCGTAGTCGTCGAGCCATAATTTATATTTTCCGGACAGAGTGTCTACCAGTATATTGCCTTCTAATTTATCTATTTTGGGGAAACGTTCAGATATTTCCAGTCTTATAAAATCATTACTGTCCAGGATTTCTTTTATATGATGATCTTCGAGTATCATAATTGCCATGCTTTGGTCGATATTAAGGGAACAAAGCAATTTATTACGTTTGAAAAACAGGGAGCGCGCGTTAATTTCATTTAGCTGTGCTAGCAATAATTCGTGTTTAGATTTTGTATCCAGGGAACTGATAAATTTTTGAGGTTCGATTTTTCCGCCGCTGTATCCACCTTCGAAGCCCGTTAATAATTCGACTGCGTGTAGTAAACCTCCGACACTATAGATAGGCTCACATCTGAATTTGCATGAGACTTGAAAATTTAAACGCAACATCATTTCCTCCTTAAAAGTCCGCCATTTTGCAGAGGTGATCATTGATCACTTTCGCGAATTAATAAACACATATTGATCGATTTTTCCTATGATAAAACCTATTGATAAATATCTATTGATCGATGAAACAAATCTAATTGACTGATTTTAAGCGTTATATCTTTTTAAAAAACGGATAAAAACATTAGCAATCATAATATTTTCGAGAGTTACATGTGACGGATATTCCCGCACAGACCGCCGGCAGGGGTTTTTTATTAGGGAACCTGTTCACAATACGGTGTGGGCAGCCTGACATAGTTGCCGCCGACATTTACTGGGAAACTTTATGATGTGGCGATAGGATGTGATGTGACGCCTATGTTGTCACCTTTGTCAGGCTAACGAAGGTATGACCACAGGCAAGAGAATAGAAAAGACTCATTATACCGGAGTATTGCTATGTTGACTGATCTCCGCAGCGATGAAAGTAAAAAGCGCGCAGCGATAAACCTGCTTAAGAGCCACGATGAGGTTCGGGACGAGGCGTTAAAAAAATATACACTTCTGGCCTGTCAGCTACTCGATATGCCGATGTGCTTTGTTTCCGTTCTGGATGATGAAAAACAGTACATTAAATCAGCCCAGAATATGACGGTGACGGAAACGAACCTCGGCGAAGCGTTTTGCACAAATACGCTGGAACAGGGCGAAACGTATATTTGCCCGGATACCCACCGGCATCCAGATTTCAAAACTTACGACGCCATTACGGAGGCGCCTTTTGTTCGTTTTTATGCCGGTTGCCCGCTCAAAACGCAGGATGGGGTCGCAGTAGGGACATTGTGCCTTTTAGATACTCAACCGCGCACTCTGTCCGGCGAGCAGATCAATATTTTTGAACAGCTGGCCGGGTTAGTGTCGGGCTTTCTGGCGTCCTGGCATAACGTCGGATATATCGACATTGTGACACTCTTGCCGAACCGGCAGCGGATGCTTAAAGATATCTCTGTGTCAAAAGAGAGCACGTTTAAACTCGTCATCATTGACTGTATCGACATGCCGTTTGCGTACGAAATGGCGCGGTCATTGGGCATGACCGTCGTGGAAAATTTATTGCGCGACATGGCGGTGCAGCTTCAGGCCCGGCTGCAACTGACCGAACAACTTTACGCCGTGGCAGTGGGGCGGTTTGCCTATTTCACCCATGATAAAGAGAATTCGGCCCTCGAAAATGTCGCCCAGCGCTTACGGGGGATACAGGCCAAAATCAGCCCTGAGGTTCCGCTGGATTTGGATATTCATATCGGCGATTCAGGGTGTTGTGATAACGCTATGACGCCGGGTGAAATTCTGCGTCGCGCTGTTAGTGCTTTGCATGAAGCAATAAGTCACGGGCACCGGTATATGACCTACGATGAGGTGCTGGATAACCGGAAGAAAAATGATTTCAGCCTGCTCACGGGTTTGAGAGAGGCACTCCACGAAGACCGGGGATTGTATCTGGTTTATCAGCCGAAAGTTTCTTTGCTGAACGGTCAGATTACGGGCGTCGAAGCGCTTCTGCGCTGGAAACACGCGACGCACGGTGAGGTTTTGCCCGGGTTGTTTATCCCGCTGGTGGAGCGGACCAGTCTGATGCGGGAACTCACGGGGTGGGTGATTGATCATGCTATCGCCCAGTTAGGCCAGTGGCGCAGTCAGGGTATTTCTCTGCCTGTTTCTATTAATCTGGCCGCCAGCGATTTTTCGCGGCCAGATTTTGCGGATGAACTCGACCATAAAATGCGAAACGCCGGACTCACTCCCGCGTTACTCGGTGTGGAATGTCTGGAAACGGAGAAAATGCTGGAAAGCCCGGCGGCTCTCAACGGGCTTGAAATGCTGAAGTTACGCGGATTCAAAATATCACTGGATGACTTTGGTTCGGGCTACAGCAATATCAATTATCTGCGTCAGATCCCTATGGACATCATTAAACTTGACCGTTCGATTGTCAGTAAGATTGCCAGCGATAAAGCCAGCCGCATCATTGTGCGCAACGTTGTCAGGTTACTTAAGCAACTTGATTATGTGGTGCTGGCCGAAGGTGTGGAAGATGACAAAACGGTAGAGATATTACGTGCACTGGGCTGTGACGAAGTGCAGGGATATGTTTATGCCAGGCCGATGAGAGCAGGGGATTTGGAAGTCTGGTATCACGACAGAAATAAGAGTCAGTCTTAATGCGAAAGCAAAACGCCCGCTTAAGTTTCCTTAAGCGGGCGTCTCTAATTTGGCTCCTCTGACTGGACTCGAACCAGTGACATACGGATTAACAGTCCGCCGTTCTACCGACTGAACTACAGAGGAATCGTTGGAACGGGGCGAATAATAGCGACTGGCTGTGGGCATGTCAAAGGGTTAACGCAAAAACTTGTCTGAGTGCTCTCTTAATATCCAACTTGTTGACTCTTAAGACAAAGCGATTAAATCCTCTCCCTTTTTTACTTCTTTTCTCAGCTTACCGGAAAGCGTTTGCACTAAAAACAACCACAAGTTGCCTGATTGTTGTGCGGTGGTTGCGCGCAAGCAGCGTTTTACAAATTGCTAAGCACGTTCTTTGCCACTTTCTGTTCATTAAAACGTCATATTTTCCGATCTGCTCCACAAATTTCACACATTTGTGGGAGTTGGCACACCCCGTGCATTGTTATTTTACTAACAGCGGCTAGTTTTTTGACAATGAAGCAACA
Source organism: Rahnella contaminans (assembly GCF_011065485.1). Taxonomy (NCBI): domain Bacteria; kingdom Pseudomonadati; phylum Pseudomonadota; class Gammaproteobacteria; order Enterobacterales; family Yersiniaceae; genus Rahnella; species Rahnella contaminans. Next base: position 1,220,358 of record NZ_JAADJS010000001.1, on the reverse strand, counting down.
AAAACAGCAACAGGGGATTAACCGATGCAGCCAGCGCAGGATGTGATTGAACAAATCGAAGCGTCATTCTCCGCGCAAACGCCGACAGGAAAGCGCATTGCCGGGTATCTGCTGGCGAATCTGGCGCAAATTCCTTTCGAAACTGCCGACAGCATTGCGCGCAGCGCGGCGACCAGCGGCATTTCTGTCGGGCGTTATCTGCGCAGTCTGGGCTATCGCAACCTGGATGATTTCAAACAAACGCTGCGCCTGCAAAGCGGCTCGTCTTATCAGCCCTGGGTGGTGACCGATCGCCTTGGCGCTTACCGCGAACGCAGCAAACAGCCGCAGCAGGAAAAGCTGCAACAGTCACTGGCGCTCGAGCTCGAAGCCATTAATCACGTGTATCAGCTGGCGCAGACCGACAGTTTTGCCCAGGTCAGCCGCCGTCTGGCAGAGGCTGACGCGGTGTTTATTCTCGGCATTCAGTCGGTGCGCGGTATCGCCAATAATTTTGCGAGCTATCTCGAATATCTTCGCCCGAAAGTCTATTTCGCCGACGGGCTTTCCGGCACTTACGTGGAATCGCTCAATTCGGAATTCGCGCAGCCTTATCTGGTGGTGACCGATACCCGCGCTTACTCGAAAATGGCGCAAACCTATTGTGAAGCGGCCTGCGAACGCGGGCTGAACGTGGCGCTGATCACCGACATTTACTGTCCGTGGGCGCGCGATTATCCGGTTGATTTATTGCAGGTGAAAACGGATACCGGTCAGTTCTGGGATTCGATGGCGCCGCTCAGCTGCCTCTTCAACCTGCTGTGTTCTTCAGTGCTGGAACTGCGCGGGAACGATGTAGAACAGCGGCTGGCCAACAACCGGATTTTGCAGAAACAGCTCGGACAATTTGAATCGTAATTTTCTACCACCTGCGGACAGAGTTTATTGATGAACACAAAAATACCCGACGTTGCCCTGATTGACCTGGCGGAAAGCCTGCCTGACGCGGTGATCGACCTGAAATATGCCACCGCCGATAACCTGACCGGTCAGCCGATTTATCGCGAAGCGCGCTGTTTGTTACATCCCGATGCGGCGGCTGCGCTGGTGCGCTGCAATGAGGTCGCGAAGCTGGCGGGATTCCGGTTGAAAATCTACGACGCCTACCGGCCGCAGGCCGCGCAGGCCTGTTTATGGGCGGCATTTCCGAATCCGGATTACGTCGTGGATATCAAACTTGGTTCGCACCACAGCCGCGGCGTGGCGGTGGATCTGACCTTGCTGGATGAGCGGGGAGACGTGGTGGATATGGGCGCGGGATTTGATGAAATGACCGAAGTTTCGCATCCGTTTTATCCCGACTTACCGCCAGAAATTCAGCGTAACCGTTTGTTGCTCAATGCCGTGATGGCGGCGGGCGGCTTTAAGGGTATCACCAGCGAGTGGTGGCACTTTGAATTACCGGATGCCAAAACGTATCCGTTGTTGGAGGAGCGGTTCGGCTGTTATCCGCCGGTGAATGCCGCGTAATCATTGCACGTCTCTTCTCACTTTTTGACAGAGCCAGGAGTTCTATGATGAGCAACACAGCAATTAACACGTTCCGCAAAAATACGAAAACGCAGGTCGCCGGTGCCATTTTTCTCGCCCTGTCAGGTTTGAGTTTTGCCACGCAGGCCGCCGTTCCGAAAGACATGCTGGTGATTGGTAAAGCGGCAGATCCGCAAACGCTGGATCCGGCGGTGACCATCGACAATAACGACTGGACGGTTACGTATCCGGCGTATCAGCGTCTGGTGCAGTATAAAACCGAAAACGGCAAAGGCTCAACGCAGGTAGAAGGCGACCTGGCGGCAAGCTGGACGGCGTCGCCGGATCAGCTGGTCTGGACATTTAAACTCAAACCGGGCGCGAAATTTGATGATGGTTCCGACGTCAATGCCGATGCGGTGAAATGGTCGTTTGAGCGCCTGATGAAAATTGCGCAGGGGCCGTCGGAAGCCTTTCCAAAAGACATGGCGGTGACGGTGGTGGATCCCCTGACCGTCACGTTCACGCTGAAAACGCCGTTCGCGCCGTTCCTGTATACGCTGGCTAATGACGGCGCGGGCATTGTGAATCCGGCGATTGCTAAAGCCAATCCGGCTGATGAAGGCAAAGCCTGGCTGGCCGGTCATACTGCCGGTTCCGGCCCGTATAAACTGGATCGCTGGCAGAAAGGTCAGCAACTGGTGCTGGTGCCGAACCCGCATTTCAGCGGCGAAAAACCGGCTTTTAAACGCGTCACGGTTAAGATTATTGGTGAGAGCGCCACACGCCGTCTGCAACTGTCGCGCGGCGATCTGGACATTGCTGATTCCCTGCCGATGGACCAGCTGGCGGCGCTGAAAAAAGAAGACAAAGTCGCGGTGGAAGAATTCCCGTCGCTGCGCGTGACGTATCTGTATCTCAATAACGCCAAAACGCCGCTTAACCAGGTGGATTTGCGCCGCGCGATTTCTTCTGCGGTGGATTATCAGGGCATGGTGAAGGGCATTCTCGGCGGTAATGCTAAACAGATGCGCGGGCCAATCCCGGATGGCATGTGGAGTTTTGACCCGACGGCCAAACAATACACTCTGGATCTGGCGCAGGCGAAAGCCGATCTGGGCAAAGTGAAAGACAAATCTCAGACGCTGGATTTCCTTTATTCCGATAACGATCCGAACTGGGAATCCATCGCGCTTGCCGTACAGGCCAGCCTCGGTCAGGCCGGGATCAACGTGAAGCTGGAAAAACTGGCGAACGCCACCATGCGCGACCGTATCGGGCAGGGCGATTACGACATTTCGATAGGTAACTGGAGCCCGGATTTCGCCGACCCGTACATGTTCATGAACTACTGGTTCGAGTCCGACAAAAAAGGGCTGCCGGGCAACCGTTCGTTTTATTCCAATCCTGACGTCGATGCGCTGCTGAAAAAAGCCGTGTCAGTCACTGACCAGAAACAGCGCACGGACTATTACCAGCAGGCGCAGAAAATCGTCATCGACGAAGCGGCGTATGTCTATCTGTTCCAGAAAAATTATCAGGTCGCGATGAACAAAGACGTCAAAGGCTTTGTTTTCAACCCGATGCTTGAGCAGGTCTTTAACGTTGCGCAAATGAGCAAACAATAAATCCCCGTCATACTTCGAACCGCAGGTGCGTTGGCTGCGCTCAGTCGCCCCGGTCACAGGGTTCATCCCTGTTCCCGGGGACTTGTGAGCTGGCCGCCTTCCTGCAGCTCGGATTATTTAGGGCATTTGACCGGAGATATTATGACTTTCTGGACTCTGATCCGTCAGCGATGCTGGGGTTTGATACTGGTGATGGCGGGCGTTTGCGTCATCACTTTTATCATCTCGCACATGATCCCCGGCGATCCGGCGCGTCTTCTGGCGGGCGACCGTGCCAGCAACGAAATGGTCGAACATATCCGTGAGCAACTCGGGCTGAACCAGCCTTTGTATGTGCAGTTTTTCCGTTACGTGAGCGACCTGTTACACGGTGATTTAGGGACGTCGATCCGCACCGGCAGACCGGTGCTCGACGATCTCAAGGCTTTCTTCCCCGCCACGCTGGAACTGGCCGTCAGCGCGCTGTTTCTGGCCATCGTGCTCGGCATTCCGCTGGGCGTGTTGTCAGCGGTATATCGCAATAAATTTCCGGATCACCTGGTGCGTCTGCTTTCCGTACTGGGAATTTCTACGCCAGCGTTCTGGCTGGGACTGGGTGTCATCATCCTGTTCTATGGTCATCTGAACCTGCTGCCGGGCGGTGGAAGACTGGATGACTGGATGGATCCGCCCGTAAATATCACCGGCTTTTATGTCCTCGATTCGCTGCTGACCGGCAACTGGGACGCCTTCTGGAACAGTTTGCAACATCTGGCGATGCCAGCGCTGACGCTGGCGTTCGTCCACATGGGCATTGTGGCGCGGCAAATCCGCTCGGCGATGCTGGAGCAACTGAGTGAGGATTACATCCGCACGGCGCGCGCTAACGGGCTGTCGCGCTGGCGCGTGATCCTCAGCCACGCGTTGCCGAATGCGCTGATCCCGTCCGTGACCGTACTCGGGCTGGCGATGGGTGATTTGCTTTACGGCGCAGTGCTGACCGAAACGGTTTTTGCCTGGCCGGGTATGGGCGCGTATGTGGTGAGTTCGATTCAGGCGCTGGATTTCCCGGCGGTGATGGGCTTTGCGGTGGTGGTGTCGTTTGCTTACGTCATCGTCAATTTGTGCGTGGATTTGCTGTATGTGTGGATTGACCCGCGCATTGGCCGGGAGGGGTGAGTGAATGTCTGTGATTGAACCTGGCGTGAATAACCACCGTGCGGGTATTGTGCCGCCGGACGTCAAACCGCGCTTCGCCACCTGGCGGCGGACTTTCCATCTGCTGAGCCGCAGCCCGCTGACGATGCTCGGGCTGGCGATCATGCTCATTGTCCTGTTTATCATGATTTTTTCGCCGTGGCTGGTGCCGCACGATCCGAACGCCATCAGCCTGACCGACCGCTTACAGGCACCGTCTGCTGCGCACTGGTTTGGCACCGATGAAGTCGGGCGCGACCTGTTCAGCCGCGTGCTGATCGGCAGCCAGCAGTCGGTCGCCGCCGGGCTGGCAGTGGTGATCATTGCGGGCACCATTGGCTCACTGTTGGGCTGTTTTTCCGGCGTGGTTGGCGGAGTCGTCGATGCGCTGATCATGCGCTGCATGGACATCATGCTGTCGGTGCCGTCGCTGGTCTTAACGATGGCGCTCGCGGCGGCGCTCGGGCCAAGTCTGTTCAACGCGATGCTGGCGATTGCCGTGGTGCGCATTCCGTTTTACGTCCGGCTGGCGCGCGGACAGACGCTGATGCTGCGCCATCAGGCGTACATGCAGGCCACGCGAACGTTTGGCGCGTCGCGCTGGCATCTGATCACCTGGCACGTATTGCGAAACGTGATGCCGCCGCTGGTGGTGCAGGCGTCACTGGATATCGGCACCTCGATTCTGATGGCGGCGACGCTCGGCTTTATCGGCCTTGGCGCGCAACAACCGACGGCAGAATGGGGGGCGATGGTATCGAATGGCCGTAATTATATTCTCGACCAGTGGTGGTATTCGGCCTTCCCCGGCGTGGCGATCCTGATCACCGCCACCGGTTTTAACCTGTTCGGTGACGGTCTGCGCGACCTGCTCGATCCGAAAAGCAGAGGGCGCTGAAATGGCTGATCAAAACAACGCGCCGGTTCTGGAAATCGACAATCTGCAACTGGTCTTTCCGGTTTACGGCGGCGAAGTGAAAGCGCTGAATCAGGTATCGCTGTCGGTCAGTGCCGGAGAAATTGTCGGCGTGGTCGGTGAATCCGGTTCCGGTAAATCGGTCACAGCGATGATGGCGATGCGCCTGTTACCCCCTGATGGTTTTACCGTCACCGGCGGCGAATTACGCATGCTCGGCACCGACGTGGTTCATGCCAGCGAAGAACAGATGCGTAAGCTGCGCGGTGCGCGGGTGGCGATGATTTTTCAGGAACCGATGAATGCGCTGAACCCGACGCGCAAAATCGGGCGACAGATGTGTGAGGTTATCTGTCTGCACCAGAAGATCAGCAAAGCGCAGGCCTGGAAAAAAGCCACCGGCCTGCTGGAAGATATGCAAATTGCCGACGCGGAGCAGGTGATGTCGCGTTATCCGTTCGAACTTTCCGGCGGTATGCGCCAGCGCGTGCTGATCGCAATGGCGTTTTCCTGTGAACCGGAACTGATTATCGCCGACGAACCGACCACCGCGCTGGATGTTACCGTGCAGCGTCAGGTTCTGCGTTTACTCCAGCGCAAAGCCCGCGCCAGCGGCACAGCAGTGTTATTTATCACTCACGATATGGCGGTGGTGTCGCAGCTTTGCGACCGCGTTTACGTGATGTACGCCGGGCATGTGATTGAAAGCGGCAACACGACAGACGTGATCGACTCGCCGTCGCACCCGTATTCCATCGGCCTGTTGCAGGCCGCGCCGGAAAATGGCGAACCGCGCAGCCTGCTGAAAGCCATTCCCGGCACGGTGCCGAACCTGTCAAAACTGCCGCAGGGCTGTGCGTTTCGGGGACGCTGTAATCACGCCGATGACCGCTGCACCCAAACGCCGGGGCTCGCGCCGTTGCCGCAATTTCCGCGTCAGTCGGTGGCCTGCTGGCACCCGCAAATTCCCATCCAACGCACAGAGGAGCTTTCCTGATGATTGCCGAAGCGTTAGTCGAACTCCAGGATGTCCGCGTGCGTTTCCCCGCCAGTTTTAACTGGCGCGGTAAACCGACCGGTTACGTCCATGCGCTCAACGGACTGGATCTGAATATCATCCGCGGTGAAACGCTGGGGATAGTCGGTGAGTCCGGTTGCGGTAAAAGCACGCTGGCTCAGTTGCTGATGGGGTTGCAAAAGCCGAGCAGCGGAGAAATTCACCGTGCGCGTCATGATAATTCCTGGTTCGGTTCCGGCATGCAAATGGTGTTTCAGGATCCGCAATCGTCGCTTGATCCGCGTCTGCCAGTCTGGCGGATTATCACCGAACCGGTGTTTGTGCAGAAACACAACAGCAGCCGCGAACGCCGTGAACTCGCCGCCACACTGGCGGAGCAGGTCGGCATCCGCAAAGAATACCTCGACCGTCTGCCGCATGAATTTTCCGGCGGTCAGCGCCAGCGTATTTCCATCGCCCGCGCGTTGTCCTCAGAGCCGGATATCATTGTGCTCGACGAACCCACCTCGGCGCTGGATATTTCCGTGCAGGCGCAAATCCTCAATTTGCTGGTGGAATTGCAACGACAGCGCAATCTGACGTATGTGCTGATTTCTCACAATGTGTCGGTGGTTCGTCACATGAGCGACCGCGTGGCGGTGATGTATCTCGGGCAAATCGTAGAGCTGGGCGCGGCGGAAAAAGTGCTGACAGCACCACAGCATCCTTACACCCGCCTGCTGCTTGATTCCGTTCCCCGTGCCGGACGGCTATTAGATGACGGCGTCGTCGATAAAAAAGGGGAATTACCGAGCAACCGGAACCTGCCGATGGGATGCTATTTTCGCGAACGCTGTCCGCTGGCAGGTGACGGCTGCCAGCTGCCGCAGGAGCTTGTCTGCGGGGCAGGGGGTGTGGTGGCGAGATGTCATCGGGTTATGCCGGAGCGGGCATAAAGGCGCTTTTTTTATCATTTCCAGGTCAAGGTCAAGACCTTGGGTTGCCACCCACTCTGGCCTTAAGGTCAAAGTCGTGGGCGTCGGCCCACACCGACTTGGGGGCGGCCTGTCGCCGCCACCCCCCAAGACCCCCCGGGCTCTTTTACTGCGCGCTGTCGCAGGCACGACGGACATGTTCCGGCGCATTAGCGGGTGGCGCAAATCCAGGTGCTTCGCACTGCCTTCTCTCGGTCTTCGAGCCTATGGTCTCGAAGCCGCTCCGTTCAGCTGAATTTTGAGCACGCCAATCAACCTTTTTAAAAGATGAAAAACAGTCTGCCGTTGATTTTAAGATCGTGCGGGCGATTCAGAAATCTTGCTGAACGGAGCGGCCTGGAGACCAAAGGCTCCAGGACCGGGAGAAGGAACCGCGCAGCGGCAAGATTTCCAGCCTGTCGCTGCGGTACCTGAAATATAGCCAGCGAGCAGAGCGCGCAGTAAAAGAGCCGGAGATTCTTAAGAGGCGCGGCGATAGGCGCCTCTTGAGGCCAGTTTGGGTGGCAACCCAAGGTCTTGACCTTAGGGCCAGTTTGAGTGGCAACCCAAAGTCTTGATTTTGATGTTAAGTCGTCACGATGTACGACCCGACATCAACAGATCCACGGTCCTCTCCCACTCGAACGGCTCCAGATCCGAATACCGGATCCCCTTTTCGGCCAGCGAATCCACCAGCTCTTGCTGGGCCAGCACCGTACCGGAACTCATATTGGGCGCGACACCCACATCCGCGAGCGTTTTCACGACTTCGCGCATTTCCTCGGCGCGGCGCTTGCCGTGTTCCGCAATCCGGCTGATCAGATAATGCGGTAACTGTGCATTCCAGCCGAGTGACGGGAAGCTGGCGTGCAGCGAGGCCAGCACTTCTTTTTCGACGCCGTACTGACGCGCAGCGCTCAGGCATTCGGCGGTCAGGGCTTCGAGGCCTTTGATCATCACACTGCGGCACATTTTAATGGCGGACGCTTCTCCGACAGTGGTGCTGTGTACTTTGCTGTTAAAGCCGTTTTCGTTCAGCCATTCGCTGATGGCGTACGCCTGCTTGCCGCCCAGCAGCAGCGGAGTTTTCAATCGGGCAGGCGGATAAGGTGCCATCACCGCGACGTCGATATAATTGCCGCCAGCCTGTTCAATTAACGCCATCGCCTCGTGTTTGGTGTGCGGTGAAACGGAATTCAGATCGAGAAAAAACGGGCCGGGGGCGAGATGACCGGCGACGGCTACAGCCACATTCAGCGCTTCGGCGGCGGTGACGGCGGAAAATATAATCTGACTGTCCTTAACCGCATCTGCTGCTGACGATGCAAAGCTCACTCCTGCCGCGCGGGCGCGCTGCCGGATGCCTGCGGAACCGGTCTGCTTATCGAATGCCACAATATCCAGCGCCGGATTAAGCTTTTTCAAATCTGTCGCCAGGATGGTACCGACCTCACCGAGGCCAATTAAGGTAATGCGCGTAACATTATTCATGATGATTCTCCTGACGCCCGTCCCAGACGCTGGCGGGGATCGCAACACGTCCTTCGAAAATCAGACGGGCGGTGCGTAACAGACCACAACCTGTGAGGCGTTCAGCGCCGGTTTTTGCCGGATCAAGCTGTAATTCCACGCTGAATTCGCCGGTCGGATGTTCGACGCTGATTAACGGCGTGTCGCCTGAAGGCGTATGCGCCAGTCCTTCGGTGATGCTGCCTGGGATCAGGCAGGCGCTGGCGACGCTGACCGCGCCGAGTACGCCAATCGAGGCGTGGCAGCGGTGCGGAATGAACGTCCGGCTGGATATTGCGCCGCCGTTTCGAGGTTCGGCGATGAGTGTCATTTTAGGCACTGTACGCTGCGTCACATCGCCGAGATTCATTTTCGGCCCCGCCTGTAAGCGGATCGACTCAAGGCGTTTTTTCAGTTCTGCATCGGTATCCAGCTGTTCGCGGGTTTCATAACCCGTGCGCCCGAAATCTGCCGCGCGCAGCAGAATAACCGGCATGCCGTTGTCGATACAGGTGACGTCGATTCCGTCGAATGTGTCGCGGGCGTGGCCGGTCGGCAGCAATGCGCCGCAGCTGGAACCGGCGATTTCGGCAAATTCCACACTGATTTTTGCCGCCGTTCCCGGTACGCCGTCGATGTGCAAATCGCCCTGATAACAAACCTGACCGTCTTCTACCGGGACATGCGCCGTGGCAATCTGACCGGTGTTTTCCATATAAATACGCACCGGCGTGATGCCGTTTCGGGCGGCAATCAGATTCCGTTCGAGGGCGAACGGGCCGACGGCGGCCAGAATATTGCCGCAGTTCTGGCCGTAGTCCACCACGGCTCTGTCCACGTTAACCTGCGCAAACAGGTAATCGACATCGGCGTCAGAGCGGTCAGAGGGGCGGATAATAGCCACTTTGCTGGTCAGCGGATCGGCGCCGCCAAGACCATCTATCTGGCGCGGATCGGGAGAACCCATCACCGCCAGCAGCACGCGGTCGCGCAGCTTTTCATTTTGCGGCAAATCATCCGCCAGAAAAAACGCGCCTTTCGAGGTTCCGCCGCGCATCAGCAGGCAGGGAATTCGGGTCTGCGGCATATCGGCTCCTCAGCGTTTTTCGGCTTGTTCTAATTCTTCAGTGGAATCGAAATATTTCAGCCCTTTTTCAGCCAGACGCGGACGCATATTGTAGATATCCAGCCCGAGTTCGCCGTCGGCCATTCTTGCGCGTTTACTCTCTTCCAGCGCTTCGCGCTCCCGGCTGGCCTGCACGACATGGGCGACTTCTTCACGGCGGACGACTGCCACGCCGTCATCATCGGCGACGACAGCATCGCCCGGATACACCAGCTGTCCGGCGCAGACCACTGGCACGTTCACCGAACCCAGCGTTTCCTTGATGGTGCCCTGTGCATGAACTGCCCGCGACCAGACGCGAAATCCCATATCACGCAGCGTTTTGGTGTCACGCACACCGAGATCTGCCACCAGCCCGACCACGCCACGCGCTTTCAGCGACGTGGCCAGCAGATCGCCAAAGAACCCGTCAGAGCAGGGCGATGTCGGCGCAACCACCAGAATGTCGCCCGGCTGACATTGTTCGACAGCCACATGGAACATCCAGTTATCGCCCGGTGCGGTGAGCACGGTGACAGCGCTGCCGGAAATCGCACAATCCTGCTGAATAGGGCGGATGCCCGCATCCAGCAGCCCCTTGCGGCCCTGCGCTTCATGCACGGTTGCGACACCGAAAGCCGCAAGTGCCGAAACGTCGCCTTTATTTGCCCGTGGAATATGGCGAACCACGACGCCTTTTTTACCGACCAGACTCATGCTAAATCCTCCGTCACGCGCGGGAAAATGCTCTGATAACCCTCGCCGTAAACGATGTTTTTGGTGCTGGTGATACCGACGTTGCGCTTGGCCTGCACGCCGCGCTGCTGGGCGACGCGGGTGTAGTATTCCCACAAGTGTTCCTGACCGGCCATGCACTGAATCGCCTGATATTTTTTGTCCCAGACGTCGGTGATATCGAGCAGTACGTCAGGTTTCCATTCACACTGTTCCGGCTGATGCGGCTCGAAACAGTAAACCGGCGGTGCGCCGACGATGGTTTCGCCGGGCTTATAACCTTCGGCCTGGGCGATAATTCGGGCTTCCTGCGCCAGATGTGTCGCCATCGGATGATCGTAGTTGTACGGGTCTTTCAGGGAATGGGTCAGGACGAAATGCGGCTGCACGCGGCGGTAAACATCGGCCAGACGGAACAGCGATTCTTTGTCAGCGCGCAGCGGGTAATCGCCCATATCAAAAAACTCGACGGTGGCGCCGAGGATTTCAGCCGCGGCCATCGCTTCTTCGCGTCGCGACGCTTTCACAATCTCTTCGTTCATATTGCCTTTGCGCCACAGTTTGGCGGATTCGCCTCGCTCGCCGAAAGACAGGCAAACGATGTGAACGGCGTAACCGGCCTGCGTATGTTTCGCGATGGCACCGCCTGCGCGCCAGACGAAATCGGCGGAGTGGGCGCTGACGACTAATGCACTTTTGCTTTCATCTTTTTTTGGCTGAGTCATGACTATGTCCTGGGTTTAGGGTGAGCTGATTGCCTGAGTTCCATGCTGTCAGTCCGTGCCTGCGGCGGGTAATTCATTTGATTGCAGGGGGTATGCGTTTTATTTATATTGCTGAGGGATGTCACGAAAAAAAGCCTGACGGGAGAAGGGGATGGCACAAGACGAGATGCTGAGTAACCTGATGCAAATACGCGCTTTTTGTCAGGTGGTCGATCAGGGAAGTGTATCGCGTGCAGCCGATGAGCTTTACCGCACGCAGTCGGCGGTGACGAGGGCGATCCGCGATCTGGAACAGGCTCTCGACGTGCCTTTGTTTGAACGTCATGCCAACGGAATGCTGCTCACCGATTTTGGTAAATGCGTGCTGCCGCGTGCGCGCCGGGCGATTGCCGAATTGCGGCTGATCCCGTCGCAGCTGGCGAAATTACACGGCAAAGCCGGGCAAACGCGCAGTGAAACCGAACCGCTGTATTTGTTTAATGTCCGGCGCCTGCAAATTTTCATTTCACTGTGTAAAACGCGGCATATGCAGACGGTCGCCACGCTGCTCGGGCTGAGCCAGCCTGCGGTCAGCGCGGCGTTGAAGGTGCTGGAAAACGGTGCAGGTCAGGCGCTTCTGGAACGCACGCCGCACGGTATGATGCCGTCGCTGGCCGGGCAGGATATCGTGCCGAATTTGCGCCGTGCGCTCAACGAACTGCGGCATATTCCCGCCGATATCGCCGCCCGTCGTGGCGTGCTGGAAGGCACGGTGCAGGTCGGCGCACTGCCGCTCGGGCGCACACGTTTGCTGCCACAAGCGATCATCGGGCTGACACAGCGTTACGGTGGCGTCAAGGTGATCACCAATGAAAGCGCGTTCAGCGCGCTGGCGTCCGAGCTGCGTTCGGGCGAAGTGGATTTTATCTTCGGCGCGCTGCGTTCGAGCGATTATGCAGCGGATATGGTGACGGAAACGCTGTTCACCGAAAGCATGGTCATTCTGGCGCGAAAAGGGCATCCGCTGCTCAGCGAACCGGTAACGCAGGAACATCTGCGTACCGCGCGCTGGGTCTTGCCGCGGGCAGAAACCCCGGCGCGGCGGTTACTGGATAACAGCTTTACCGCGATGGAAATCCCGCCGCCCGATCCGGTGGTGGAAAGCGGCGATCTGGGCATTGTGCGCGGCTTGCTGCTCGGTTCAGATATGCTGGCCGCCGTTTCCGCCCGCCAGCTGGAACACGAACTGGAAAGCGGCGAGCTGATAAAACTGCCGCTGGATCTGGCCGACACGCATCGCGCCATCGGCCTGACTTTCCGCGCAGGAAGCCTGCTTTCCCCCGCCGCACAAGCGCTGGTGAAGGAAATACGGCAGGTTTGCAGCTCATCACTCACCCAATAAACAGGCCATACTGTTGATCAAACGGGTAGAAAAGGATCCTTCAACGTTAGAAAGGCTCGCCAATCTGAACTGATTAAAAGTGCATGCAAGGGGAAGAGAACGTTTTCAAAGGATTGCAGATTTGCATAGCTTACGGCCGCTTTCAGAAAGCTTGCTGAATGAGTATTTCGAGACCGAAAGGCCCGAACACCGAAATGAAGGCACCGCGCAGTAAAAAGACGCGGAGAGTCAAAAGAGGCCCCGTCCTGGGTCTCTTTTGTCGATTTAGGCGCAAGGAGTTATGTGATCACAGTTACTGAAAACCGAAACTTTCCCGATCATCTGCCCGCCCTCACGGCGAGTGAAAAACCGTGCCCGTTCCGGTCTAAACGGAAATCTTCCTGACGGTTTGCCCGGATACAGTTTCCTGCCCGTTCGGTCCGTAGAATTTTTGTGTCTGGCTGGCGTTGAGAATAGCCAAAGCCTCGGTGTTGTAAGCAATTTGTTTGCCCAGCAACATGCCGTTGTGACGATTGATCTGACTCAGCTTGGTGGTCAGTTGCACCACCTCTTTCCACATCGCGGCGATTTCCGGCTGACGGGAGTAGGGGGCACTTTGTTTCAGACGTTCGTCATGCTGACGACGCTGTTTATCAAGATAGTCTACCGTAGCGAGCAATGAGCTCTTTTGCTCGGTGATATGCTGCAGGGCCGCTCCGTTCACGCGGCCTGAGCACAGTATCGTTTGTTCGTGATTAATCACTTGATCCAGCGCTTGCAACGTTTCAACCAAGGTAGTCATGGACTTGATAAAATTCTTCATCGGGCCTTATTACCTTCCAACTTTTTCGTCTCCGAGCCGGGTCTGCGGCTTAAAAACCTTTGAGATAATCCTGCGTGTCCTTCAACAGAGCATCAGCAATTTTGCCGGTATCCATGGTCAGTTTGCCATCACGGATAGCTTGTTTCAGTTCGTCGACACGTGCCGTATTGATGTCCTGTGCACTTGACTGAGTCAGAGACGTTTGCGCTGAGCTCAGGGTCACCGCCGTACCGCTGGTGGTGGTACCAGAAACAGTGTCTTCTTTGCGCGTATTCTGAACAGAAGCTTCAGAAGGATCACGCTGCTGGATCGAAGTTAAAGGTGAAACACCTTGAGTACGATCGATAGCCATATAAATATTCTCCGGTAAGGGTATTCAGGGCCTTTAATGTGACGCAAACCCTAAAAATGCCGTCGTGGGACGACTCTGATACGTTTGTTATCGACATGTGGCGAAATAACTTTAGCCTTAATTGCAGCTTTTTCTACAAATACGGTTGCAATTCAACCTAAATTGTCACTGTCACAGACCCATCTGAGCCCACTGTCCCGTTCACAATTACGCCTGACGGCATTCTTATCCGCACGGATTCATTTGCTGCTGCGTTGTTCATTGCCTTACCGGCGCTGGATACGTTAAAACCACTGCCTGTCGCCTGTACCTGCACTTCCTGACCCGCATGCACCATCCACGGACGGCGAAGCATCGACAACGTTAACGGCTGACCGATGTTGATATTGCGCAGCGTAACGCCGTTAATCGCCTGATTACTGTCAAGAATCGCTTTCGGCGGCAGGAGATCCAGACGCCCGTTCCTGGCTTCCAGATCCGTTTGCGCCAGATGCGCTCCCGCAGGCACATTTTTCGCCGCAACCCAGTAAGTTCCGCTCACCTGAACCTTGGTCTGCACATAAATTTTCTGCCCGTTACAGTTCACCGCCACCGAGACATTTCCCCAGGTGCGGCTGTTAGACGAAAGCATAAATTGTGGCGATAAACACTGCGGCTGACGCGCGGCGGGTGTCATCACCACCACTTTCACCTGCATTCCGCTGTCGGCATATTGCTGACGGAAGAACTGCTGGAGCTGCGAGGTCAGTAGTGTATCGCTATTGGCCGACGCAGGCACGCTTTTGGCCGGCGCATTTTGTGCAAAGCTGGTCCCGCCGGATGTCAGACCCAGAAGAATGCAGCCCAGCGTGATGCTTAAACGTCGGAGTTCCAGCCTGTTCATACGCGATTTACCTTTGTGCCCGATGTGTCGGCGAAAAGTCTACTGGGGACAAGTCTACCCTCAGTTTGCAATTCCTAAAGGGACAAATAGCGGACGATTTTGCGCTTATTCAGACGATAGGTTGTTGACACCCGCATTTATGCTGTCGACTCCAAAATCTCACTTTGCGGAGGGCGCATGCTCGACAAATTGAACGCCGCACTACAGTTCCAACAGGAAGCGCTCAACCTGCGCGCCCAGCGGCAAGAAATACTTTCAGCCAATATCGCCAACGCCGATACCCCGGGGTATCAGGCGCGCGATATCGATTTCGCCAGTCAGTTGCAGAAAGTGATGGAGCAGGGCCGCGCGAGTGAAAGCGGCATGTCTTTGTCACTGACGTCTGACCGCCACATCGCGGCGTCAAACGTTTCGCCCGCTGACATGGATTTGATGTACCGGATCCCTGATCAACCGTCGGCAGACGGTAACACGGTCGATATGGACCGTGAACGTACCAACTTTGCGGATAACAGCGTGCGCTATCAGACCGATTTGACCGTCCTTGGCGGCCAAATTAAAGGGATGATGTCGGTGCTGCAAGGATAAAACCTATGTCGATGCTCGGTATTTTTGATATCGCCGGTTCTGCGCTTGCCGCGCAGTCTCAGCGTCTGAACGTCAGCGCCAGTAACATGGCTAACGCCGACAGTGTGACCGGCCCGGATGGTCAGCCTTACAAGGCTAAACAGGTCGTGTTTCAGGTGAACGCGGCGCCGGGGCAGGAAACCGGCGGCGTGAAAGTGGCGCAGATCGTTGATGATCCGGCGCCGGTGCGCATGGTGTACGAGCCCGGTAATCCGATGGCGGATGCGAAAGGGTATGTGCAGATGCCAAACGTAGATGTGGTCAGCGAAATGGTCAACACCATCTCCGCTTCCCGCAGTTATCAGGCCAACGTCGAGGTGCTCAACACCACTAAGTCGTTGATGATGAAAACTCTCACTCTGGGGCAATAGCGGAGCGAAATATGTCTATAACGACGTCGATTAATGACACCACTGATAACACAACGATCACCAGTACCGGCTCCAGCACGTCCACAACCGGAACCAGCTCGGCCGATGATCTCTCCAGTAGTTTCCTGACCTTGCTGGTCGCTCAGCTGAAAAACCAGGATCCCACCAATCCGATGGATAACAGCCAGCTCACCAGCCAGCTGGCACAAATCAGCACCGTGAGCGGGATTGAAAAACTCAACACCACGCTGGGCGGCATCTCCGGGCAAATCTCCAGCGGCACTTCCGTTCAGGCCAGTTCCCTGATTGGCCACGGCGTGATGGTCTCCGGCAGCGCGATCCTGGTGGGCAAAGACACCGACGGCACGGTCAGTACCACACCCTTCGGCTTCGAGCTGGAAACCGCGGCAAGCAGCGTCACCGCCACCGTCAGCGATTCCACCGGCAAAGTGGTGAAAACCCTCAGCCTGGGGTCTCAGACAGCGGGCGTTCACAGCTACACCTGGGACGGCACGCAGGACGATGGCACTGCTGCACCGGATGGCAGCTACACCTTCAGCATCAATGCCCTGAACAACAGTCAGCAAATGGTGGCAACACCGCTGAACTATGCGCTGGTCAATGGTGTAACCAAAGATTCATCCGGGAATACCGCGTTGGATCTGGGCGTGCGCGGAACCGCAACTGTCGATTCTGTACGCCAGATTTTGTAAGAGAGTCACTCAGACCGCTCCCTCCCCTGCGAAGGGGAGGGTTGGGGTGGGGTCCGAATGGCAACGCAGTCGCTGCCTGCAAAGTCCCCTCCCAACCTCCCCCTTCTCAGGGGGAGGAGCTACAAACACTACACACAGTAAAATGGAGCTAACATGAGCTTTTCCCAAGCAGTCAGCGGCCTGAGCGCGGCATCGACCAACCTCGACGTGATTGGTAACAACATCGCCAACTCCGCCACCGTTGGTTTTAAGACAGCCACCGCCTCTTTTGCCGATATGTTTGCCGGTTCTCAGACCGGTATGGGCGTAAAAGTCGCCGCTGTCACACAGAACTTTAACGACGGTACCACCACCAACACCTCCCGCGGGCTGGATGTGGCACTGAGCGGTAACGGTTTCTTCCGTCTGACCGACAGCAGCGGTGCGGTTTACTACTCCCGCAATGGCCAGTTCTCCCTCGATGCGAACCGTAATCTGGTGAACATGCAGGGGCTGAGCGTGACCGGTTACCCGGCGACTGGTACACCGCCAACTATCGCCGCGGGCGCACAGCCTGTTGCACTGAGCGTCCCGACCACCATGATGAGCGCGAAAGCCACCACCGCAGCCACCATGGTGGCCAACCTGAACTCAACCGACACCGTGCCAACCACGGCAACGTTTAGCAGCAGCGATGACACCAGCTACAACTACGTCAACAGCATCACCACCTATGACTCACAGGGTAACGCGCACGATAACAACCTGTACTTCGTGAAAACCTCTGCGAACAACTGGGATGTGTACGCTCAGGACGGCAGCGTTTCAGGTTCAACGGCGGCCAAAATTGGTTCTCTTCAATACGACACCAGTGGCGCACTGGTCAGCACCACCGACGCAACAGGCGCTGCCAACGCGGGTCTGGCACTGACATTGCCGATGAACACCGCCACCAACGGTACGGTGACGCCGCAAACCGTGTCTCTGGATTTCACCGGCAGTATTCAGCAGAGCACCGGCAGCGACAGCATCGGTTCCCAGAATCAGGATGGTTATGCAGCAGGCCAGATGACCGGCTACACCATCAATGACGACGGCACCATTTCCGGGACTTACTCCAACAATAAAACCCAGTTACTGGGACAAATTGTGCTGAGTAACTTCTCCAACCCTGAAGGTCTGAAATCTGAAGGCGATAACGTGTGGACGGCGACCTCTTCTTCAGGTCAGGCCGTGACCGGTATCGCGGGTCAGGGCGGTTTGGCGTCCATGACCAGTGGCGCACTGGAATCTTCCAACGTCGATCTGAGTGCGGAGCTGGTCAACATGATCGTGGCTCAGCGTAACTATCAGTCGAATGCGCAGACCATCAAAACTCAGGACTCCATCCTGAACACGTTGGTTAACCTGCGCTAACGCGCGACTTAAAAACAGGGCAGCACTATGGATCGCGCTATCTACACCGCGAGCGGCGCAGCCAGCCAGACGCTGGTTCAGCAGTCGGTCACGTCAAGTAACCTGGCTAACGCTTCAACACCGGGCTTTCGCGCACAGCTTTTAGCCATGCGCGCCGTACCGGTGGATGGCGAAAGCCTGCAAACGCGTACGCTGGTCACGGCGTCCACACCGGGCGCAGACATGACTCAGGGGAAACTTAACTACACCGGTCGTCCGCTGGATGTGGCTTTACAGCAGGATGGTTTCCTGGCGGTGCAGATGCCTGATGGCACTGAAGCGTACACACGCAACGGTGACATGCAGGTCTCACCTACCAACCAGCTGACCATTCAGGGTCATCCGGTGATGGGGGATAACGGGCCAATCGAAGTTCCGCCGCAGTCTCAGCTCACGATTTCTGCGGACGGGACCATTGCTGTCCTGGAAGCCGGCGCTGATCCCAACACCATGGGGCAGCTCGGCAAACTGAAACTGGTGAAGGCGGCTGGCAATGAAGTGACCCGCGGAGACGACGGCATGTTCCGTCCGACCGCCGCGACGGCGCAAGCCCGGGGCGCGACATTGCAGGCCGATCCGACCATTCACGTGATGCCCGGAACACTCGAAGGCAGTAACGCGGATCCGGTTTCGACCATGGTTGACATGATAGCCAACGCACGCCGCTTTGAGATGCAGATGAAAGTCATCCACAGCGTCGATGAAAATGAACAGAGTGCCAACAATCTGCTGTCAATGAGCTGATGATGGCAGAGGAGTAATGACATGATCCCATCGCTATATATTGCGAAGACCGGGCTGGATGCCCAGCAGACCAACATGGATGTTATCGCCAACAACCTGGCGAACGTCAGCACCAACGGCTTCAAACGCCAGCGTGCGGTTTTCGAAGATTTGCTGTACCAGACAGTCCGTCAGCCAGGTGCACAGTCTTCTGAACAGACGAACCTGCCTTCCGGTTTGCAAATCGGTACCGGTGTTCGTCCGGTTTCGACCGAGCGCCTGTTTTCACAGGGCAACCTGTCGCAGACCAGCAACAGTAAAGACATCGCGATCAAAGGCGAAGGTTTCTTCCAGGTGCAGCTGCCCGATGGCACCACCGCCTATACCCGCGACGGTTCTTTCCAGGTTGATCAGAACGGCCAGCTGGTCACTTCCAGCGGCTACCAGATCATCCCTGCGATCACCATTCCGGCGAATGCCCTGAGCATGACCGTGGGTCGTGACGGTATCGTCAGCGTGACTGTGCAAGGGCAGACCGCCGCACAACAGGTCGGCCAGCTGACGCTGAGCACCTTCATCAACAACAGCGGCCTGGAATCTATGGGTGAAAACCTGTACCAGGAAACCCAAAGTTCTGGCGCACCAACAGACAGCACGCCGGGTCTGAACGGTGCGGGCCTGTTGTATCAGGGTTATGTCGAAACCTCTAACGTCAACGTGGCGGAAGAGCTGGTCAACATGATCCAGACGCAGCGTGCTTACGAAATCAACAGTAAAGCGGTGTCCACGTCGGACGAAATGCTGCAAAAACTTTCTCAGCTGTAAGTTTTTGTGGTGGTAAGAAAAATAAGAGGGCAGGGGCAAATTTGCTTCTGCCCTGAACCGGTTCAGATCCCTACCAGGTCGATTTTTTTAAGGCGATAACTGTGGTGACCAAAAAAATAACGTCGGTAATGACTTCTTATACAGACCGACCAGGCAAGCTGGTGCTGCCGCTGTTAGTCACGTTACTGGCGAATGGCTGTGCGTATATGCCCCATACTCCGCTGGTACCCGGCGCAACGTCCGCCGCGCCTGCACCTGCCGCACCGCCGGTTCCCAACGGTTCGATTTTCCAGTCCGTTCAGCCGATGAACTATGGTTATCAGCCTCTGTTTGAAGACCGCCGTCCACGTAACGTCGGTGACACTCTGACTATCGTCTTGCAGGAAAACGTGAGTGCGAGCAAAAGCTCCTCAGCGAACGCCAGCCGCAACGGGTCAACCACCTTTGGTGCCGCCACTGCGCCCCGCTATCTTGAAGGCCTGTTCGGCAATGCGCGCGCCGATGTCGATATGAGCGGTGCCAACACCTTCGCCGGGAAAGGCGGTGCGGCGGCCAACAACACCTTCAGCGGCACACTGACCGTGACGGTTGCGGAAGTGCTGGCTAACGGCAACCTGAAAGTTGTCGGTGAAAAACAAATCGAGATTAATCAGGGAACCGAATTTATCCGGTTCTCCGGTGTGGTCAACCCACGCACCATCAGCGGTGCCAACGCCGTTATCTCCACGCAGGTGGCTGATGCGCGCATCGAATACGTGGGCAACGGCTACATCAATGAAGCGCAGAACATGGGCTGGTTGCAGCGGTTCTTCCTAAACTTATCGCCGTTATAACGAGGCAATCATGCGAAAATTCCTTTCCGGTGTTATCTGTCTGGCGATGTCCGCCCTGGTGGTACTGCCCGCATCCGCCGACCGTATTCGTGATTTGACGACGGTACAAGGTGTGCGTGATAACGCCCTGATCGGCTACGGCTTAGTCGTTGGTCTCGACGGAACCGGTGACCAGACCACGCAGACGCCATTTACCACCCAGACGCTGACCAACATGTTGTCTCAGTTAGGGATCACCGTCCCGGCGGGCACCAACATGCAGTTGAAAAACGTGGCAGCCGTGATGGTTACCGCCAAAATGCCGCCATTCTCACGCGCCGGTCAGGCGATTGATGTCGTGGTTTCCTCAATGGGTAATGCCAAAAGCATCCGCGGCGGAACTTTGCTGATGACGCCAATGAAAGGGGTCGATAATCAGGTATACGCGCTGGCGCAGGGTAACGTGCTGGTCGGCGGTGCCGGGGCTTCTGCCGGCGGCAGCAGCGTAACGGTTAACCAGGTTTCCGGTGGCCGTATTACCGGCGGGGCGACCATTGAACGCGAACTGCCAAGCACCTTCGGCACCGAAGGCGTGATTAACCTTCAGCTTAATGATGAAGACTTCAATCTCGCGCAGCAGGTCAGCGACGCCATTAACCGTCAGGGAATGGGTTCTGCCTCGGCGCTGGATTCCCGCAATATTCAGGTCATCGTGCCGCGCGGCAATACCTCGCAGGTGCGCATTCTGGCGCAGATTCAGAACATCGAAGTCAACGTCGGGCCAATGGATGCGAAAGTGATCATCAACTCCCGTACCGGCTCGGTGGTGATGAACCGCGACGTGACGCTCGACAATTGCGCCGTGGCGCAGGGCAATCTGTCTGTGGTGGTCGATCGCCAGAACGACGTCAGCCAGCCGAATACGCCATTTGGCGGCGGCCAGACCGTCGTGACGCCAAATACCAATATTTCCGTCCGTCAGTCCGGGGGTTCTATTCAGCAGGTGCGGTCGAGCGCCAGTCTGAACAACGTGGTCCGCACACTTAACGCGTTAGGCGCGACGCCTATCGATCTGATGTCCATCCTGCAGGCGATGAAAACAGCCGGCTGCCTGCGTGCTGATTTGGAAATTATCTGATGAGCGATCTGATGTCGATGTCAGGGGCGTTTGACCCGCAGGGTGCGGCGTACGACACGAATTCCCTGAACAAACTGAAGCGGGACGTTTCGCAGGATCCGCAGGCCCACATCAAAGAAGTCGCTAAACAGTTCGAAGGCGTCTTCGTGCAGATGATGTTGAAAAGCATGCGTCAGGCGCTGCCGCAGGGCGGGATCCTCGATAACCAGTCCACCAAGCTTTATACATCGATGTACGATCAGCAAATTGCGCAGGACATGTCCGACAAAGGGTTGGGCATGGCCGACATGATGGTGGAACAGCTGACCGGCGGCTCAAAACAGCCGTCTGAACTGGCGGGCACAACGCCAATGGCGCTCGACGGCGAAGTGCTGAAAACCATGCCCATTCAGGCGATGGAACAGTATCTGCGCAAAGTCATTCCGACCGCGCCGGATCGCACCACCGGCGGCGCGCCACTGCCAACCGACAGCGGCCAGTTCGTCTCCAGCCTGAGTATTCCGGCGCAGGTGGCGAGTAAAGACAGCGGCATCTCCCATCAGCTGATTGTGGCGCAGGCCGCACTGGAATCCGGCTGGGGTCAGCGCGAAATTCCAACCGCCGACGGTAAGCGCAGCTACAACCTGTTCGGCATCAAAGCCGGCAGCAGCTGGGACGGCCCGACGACCAATATCACTACCACGGAATATGCCAACGGCGTGGCGAAAAAAGTTCAGGCCAGTTTCCGTGTTTACGGCTCTTACGTGGAAGCGATCAGCGACTACATCAAACTGCTCACCAACAACCCGCGCTACGCCCAGGTGGCGTCCGCGAATACGCCTGAACAGGCCGCGCATGCACTGCAACGCGCGGGCTATGCGACGGATCCGAATTATGCCGAAAAACTGGTGAGTGTGATCCAGAAAATCAAAGGTGCGGGCGAGCAGGCTGTGAAAGCTTACAGCCATGATTTAAAAGATATTTTTTAGTGCCGCAAAAGCGTGTTTTTTTTCTCAAGTTTTAGCCGTACAGGCCGATAACACGTTAAGAATGGGAAAAGGGGAAAGCCCCGTTTCAGTTCCCTTAATTACACGGTGGTAAAAAAGTCACCGGCAGCCAAAAGGTCACTCATGTCCAGTAGCTTAATTAATACCGCAATGAGCGGACTGAACGCAGCGCAGGCCGCGCTCAGTACCACCGGCAACAACATCGCGAACGTCAGCGTAGCCGGTTATAATCGCCAGACTGCCATCATCACTCAGAGCAACGGGACGTCGACGTCTGCCGGGTATATTGGCAATGGTGTGACGGTGACGGGCGTGAACCGTGAGTACAACTCTTTTGTCGTGAAGCAACTGCTGGGCGCGAGCGCGACAGGCAGTGCGCTGTCAACGCAGCTTGATCAGGCCAGCTCCATCGATGATTTGCTGGGTGACAGCTCGACCGGTATCGATGCCACCATGGCAACGTTCTTTACCGGCCTGCAAACGCTGACCAGCAACGCCAGCGACAGCTCGGCGCGTCAGGCCGTTTTGGGTGAAGCGCAGGGTTTAACCGCGCAGTTCAACAGTTCGGCGAAATACCTGAGCGACATGAATACCGCCGTTAACCAGCAAATTACGCAGAACGTTGATCAGATCAACACCTATGCGGCGCAGATTGCCAAGCTGAATAACCAGATTACCGCGACGCGCGGCAGCAGCGGGCAGGAACCTAACGCCTTGCTCGATCAGCGTGATCAACTGGTCAGTCAGCTTAATGACATTACCGGTGTGACCGTCACGCAGCAGGACGGTGATACGTACAACGTTTCCTTTGCTAACGGTACGCCGCTGGTGAGTGGCGGAACGTCGAAAACGGTTGTGGCAATACCGTCCAGCGCGGATCCGTCAAAACTGACGGTCGGCATGACCCAGCCTGATGGCACGGTTTCACAAATTCAGGAAAGCCGTCTGACTACCGGTTCACTCGGTGGCACACTGGCATTCCGCAAAGACAACCTGGAACCGGCGATCAACCAGCTGGGTCAGCTTGCGCTGTCCATGGCAGATGCCTTCAACAGCACCAACAAAGCCGGTTTTGATCTCAACGGTGACGCCGGTACAGATTTCTTCTCGTTCACCGGCGCAACTACGGTGGCGAATACCAAAAACACCGGCACTGCGGACGTGAGTGTGGCTTATAAAGACACCACCGCTGTGAAAGCCAGCGATTACACCATGGCTTACGACGGTACATCGTGGAACGTCACCCGCGTTTCCGATGGCGCAAAAATCACGCCAACGGCAGGCACCGACAGCAGCGGTAATCCGACGATGGACTTTGACGGCCTATCCGTTTCCGTCACCGGAACGCCAGCCACTAACGACAGCATCACCATCAAAACGGTGAGCAACGTTGCCGGCAGCATTAATGTCGCTATCAATGATTCTTCCCTGATTGCCGCCGCAGGCGCAGCAGACAGCGGCGTCAGCGATAACACCAACGCCCAAAAATTGCTGAACCTGCAAACCGCAAAACTGGTGGAAGGTAAATCTACCCTGACCGGCGCGTATGCCAGCCTGGTGAGTAATGTCGGTAACCAGGTTGCCACGCTGACCACCACCAGCACGGCGCAGGCCAATATCGTGACGCAACTGACCACGCAACAGCAGTCTATCTCCGGGGTTAACCTCGATGAAGAATACGGCGATCTGCAACGTTACCAGCAATATTATCTGGCGAACGCGCAGGTTGTGCAGACGGCTTCGACCATCTTTGACGCGATCATCAACATTCGCTGATCTTTGAACTGATAAGGAACTGATGCCATGCGCCTTAGTACCAACATGATTTACGACCAGAACATGAACGCGGTGTTAGAGGGTCAGAACCGTTTCCAGGCGACCGGTTTACAGCTGTCCACCGGCTCGAAAGTCAGCAAGCCTTCTGATGATCCGCTGGCCGCTTCGCAGGCCGTTCTGGTTCGTCAGGCACAGGCTGAAAACAGCCAGTTTTCCGTGGCGCGTACCTTTGCCAACCAGAGTATGAGTCAGGAAGAATCGACGTTAAGCAGCGTGACATCCACCATTCAGGATGCGCAGACGCTGATTGTCCAGGCCGGTGACGGTTCCCTGAGCGACGACGACCGTTCCTCTCTGGCGACCAAACTGGAAAGCCTGAAGTCACAGTTACTGAACCTGGCAAACAGCACCGACGGCAATGGCCGTTACATTTTTGCCGGTTACAAAAGTGATACGCCGCCGTACACGCAGGACGCGACAACGGGCGCTGTAACCTATTCCGGTGGCACAACGGCGCTGACCCAGCAGGTTGATGCCAGCCGTACCATGACCATCAGCCATACCGGTAATCAGGTTTTCGATACCCTGACTGGCGATGCGAAAGCGGAACCCGATGGCTCCGCCAGCGAATCCGATATTTTCAAAACCATCGACGGTGCGCTGACTGCGCTGAAAACACCTTCTGCGGATTACACTTCTGATACTGAATATTCAGATGCGATCGACAAAGCCAACCGCGGGCTGAGCAACTCACTCAACAACGTGCTGTCTGTGCGTTCAGAGTTGGGTACCCAGATGAGCGAACTGGATAACCTGGATACGCTCGGAGATAACCGCGAAGTGGCAAACTCGACCAAACTCAGTAATCTGGTCGATACCGAATGGACATCCGCAATTTCGACGTACACGCTGCAACAGGTCGCGCTTCAGGCCTCTTACAAAACCTACAGCGCCATGCAGGGGATGTCCCTGTTCCAGATGAATTCTTAATTCTTCCGGCGCGTCTTCTGACGCGCCCGCTTACTCTCTTCGTTATCGACTGCCGTCTGTGGCTAAAGCAGACACGCAGGCCCTTTTCTGATTGTACTTAAACCGGGTACCTTCAGCTTTGTATGTCACTTTTTCTAAGGTTGAAGTGACATACGCTTTTTCCTCTTCCTATTCCGAACTGGCTCAGCGCTGGAGCCTTCGCTCACCCGGGTCACATACTTATTGTATGCTCCCGGGGATTCGTTCAGTTGCCGCCTCGATCCAATCCGGACTATTTCGGAGAAAAGGTGATCAATGAAACGGCCTAATGACCCAATAAGGCGAGCAGGACGGGGAACAGGAACGGGGCGAGGAGGGAGGTGATAATCCCGCAAATGACCAGCGCCAGCGAACTGAACGCGCCTTCCTGATAATCCATTTCTGCGCAACGTGCGGTGCCGAGTGCGTGAGAGGCGGTGCCCATCGCCAGACCGCGTGAGGCTTTGGTGGTGATCTTCAGCACATTCAGAATGCTGTGACCAAAGACTGCGCCCAGGATCCCGACAAAAATAACGCACACGGCGCTGATGGCCGGAATTCCGTGAATGGATTGCGCGGTGGCCATCGCAATCGGCGTGGTGACGGATTTAGGCATGACAGACGCGGCAATTTCCGGCGTCGCCCCCATCCATAACGCAATTGCAGTACCGGTGGTCATCGCCACGATGCTGCCGATAAAACAGATGCTGATGATGGATTTCCACCGCGCGCGGATCTGGTGCAGTTGCTCATAAAGCGGAAACGCCAGCGCGACGACGGCGGGTTGCAGCAAATCGTTGAGAATTTTACTGCCGGCAAAATAGCGCGTGTAAGGGATATTCATGACCAGCAGCAGAGGGATGATAATCACCATCGACATCAGCAGCGGATTGAGTAACGGCATTTTGAGTTTGATTGCCAGCTTGCGTGCAGCGAAAAACACCAGCAGCGTCAGCGGAAGTGACCACAGAATATCAATCATTTTTCTTCTCCGCCTTGTCAGTCACCGCACCGCGATCGCCATGAATATAGTGGGAACAATAGGCGACGACCAGCAACACAATAATCGTACTCACCAGACAAGACACCACCAGCGGACCGAACTGTGTCCGCAGCTGTTCGTAGTAATTCATCACCCCGACGCCGATGGGCACGAACAGCAACGCCATATAACGGATGAGAACATTGCAGCCCGGTTTGACCCATTTAAACGGCAGAATTTGCGTGGAAAGCAGCCCGAAGAGGATCAGCATCCCGATGATGCTGCCGGGAATAGTGATCGGTAAAAGAGATGAAATCGCGTTCCCGGCGAACAGACAGAGGTATATCAGGATAAATGCCCGGATATAGTGAAAAGCCAGAGATAATGCGTTGTTCATAGTGATTTGCCCGCTTGAATGATGTATTCATCATACAATTAAGATGTGATCTGCGCCACATAACCAAGTATGAAATTTAGGAATGAAGTGTATTCGATTGCGGAGATCGCCGCATTGCGATTTTCAATTGCGGGCTGGTGCAAGTTTCGGTTTCTCAGTAGCAGTGATCACCGCACCAGGCGGTTTTAAAAGCAGTACGGCGCAAGTTTCGGTTTCTCAATAGCAGTGATCACTTAACGTGCTGCGCCGAAACCGACCAAAGAGCCCAGGACGGGGCCTCTTTGGAATCTCCACGTCTTTTACAACACGCGCAGCCGCTCGCAGTTAAAAAGCGCGGGTGTCCGGAGGGCGCGCGCGTTAACGCGCCCTTTGGGCCAGTTTGGGCGGCGAGAGCCAAGGTCTTGAAGTTTTTTTTAAACCATCCACCTTTAGCATCACAACCCGGGTGCTTTCCACATCGACGTCGTCAGTTGCCTGTCCACCAGCCTCAGCTGATCCGCGTACACTTCCTGCCAGTTGGCTTTCTGCACCCGATACTTCGCGTGATTCGCCACGTCCGGCTGATATTCCCGTTCCCAGCGCACCAGTGCTTCTCCGGTATCGGCCAGCGAGGCATAAACGCCTGCCGCGACACCGGCCGCAATCGCGCAGCCCAACGCGGTGGCTTCTTTCACGACCGGCACGCTGACCGGAACGCCGGTGACATCACTCAGAATCTGACACCACAGCTTTCCTTTCGAACCGCCGCCGGAGAACACCAGCGATTTTGCGCGCACGCCGGAAAAGCGGGCGATCATATCCAGATTACAGGCCGAGACGATGGCGGCATTTTCCTCGAGCGCGCGGAACAGCGTCGGTTTGTTGCACTTTTCCGGGTCGATGGACAGATTGATAAACGACGGCGCGGCGTGATACCAGTTTTTAAAATGCATTGCATCGGAGAAGACCGGCGTCACGCCCCACGAACCCACCGGCACGCGCGCGGCCATGTCTTCCAGCAGGCTGTAAGCATCTACGCCCAGCCGTCCGGCGAGGGTTTTCTCTTCGGTGCAGAATGCGTCGCGGAACCAACGCATCGTCAGGCCGGTAAAGAAACTGATGGATTCGGCCTGCGCCATGCCGGGAATGACGTGCGGATTGACGCGGATGTTCATCTCCGGATCGGTGACCGGCTCCGGTAAATTCACAATCTGCTGCCAGAAAGTACCGCCTAAAACGGCGGTCTGACCGGGGCGCACCAGCCCTAAACCGAGGGTGCCGAGCTGGGCATCGCCGCCGCCCATGCCGACGGGCGTGCCGGCTTTCAGGCCGCTGAGTTCCGCCGCGCTGGCGGTGACATAGCCCAGACGCGTGCCGGTTTCGGCGACGGGGGAAAGCATATCGGCGCGCAGCCCGGCCATGTCTAACAGCTCAGGCCGCCAGTTGCGGGTCGCCAGATCCAGCATGCCGGTGGTGCCGGCGTTAGACGGGTCAACTGCCAGCTCGCCGCTGAGCATACAGGCCAGCCAGTCGCTGATCATGGTGACGGTCGCGGCCTGACGGTAAATGTCTGGCCGATGGTGCGCCAGCCACAGCAGGCGTGGCATAGCGCTGAGCGCCAGCGTCTGGCCGGAGCATTCATACACTTCGCGTTCAAATTCGAAATCGTGGATTTCTTTCAGCTCGGAAACTTCACGGCTGGCGCGGGCATCAACGTTAGCGCAGGCCCAGATCGGTTCACCGGATTTATCGTAAAGCACAATCCCTTCGCGCATTGAACAGGCGGCGACGGCGCGGATGGCTGAGGCGGGGAGATGCGCTTCGTGCAGCGCCTGGCGGATACACTGGCAGGCGAGCTGCCAGTTTTTATGCAGATCAAACTCCATCGAACCGGGCACATCCGGCAGTGCCAGATGGATCCACTCGGCCTGTCCGGCGGCAATCTGTTCGCCTTCGAGATTGAAAATCACCGCACGGATACTGCCGGTACCGGCATCCAGCGCCATTAAATAGCTACGATCGTCGTCAGAGTTCAGGGTAGAGGTCATCGCTACGTTCTCTCGTGCCAGTTTATCGGGCACCGTTTACCTGACCGCCACACCCCTCACTCCCTGCGGGTCAGTCGAGCAACGCCAGCATGGCTCTTGCTGTGCTCTCTTCAGTAACCAGTGCGTTAATTCGTTTGCCTTTCAGCGCCGCGACGATGGCTTCGGCTTTCTCGACGCCGCCTGCCACCCCTAAAACAGTCGGAATACTTGCAAGATCCGCGGGCGCGACGGCGATCAGTTCATCGTGGATCGCCATGTTTTCCGCCAGCTCGCCGCTTCGCTGCATAAAGAAGCCGAGGATGTCGCCGACCGCGCCTTTGCGACCAAACAGCAACTGTTCGCCTTCGCTGATATAACCGGAGCGCAAGATCGTCGCTTCCTGTTTCTGGTTCAGCGAACCGATGCCGACCACCGCAATATCCGCCGCGCAGGCCGCCAGCATCACGTCATGAACATTGCGTTCCTGCCGGAAAATCGCCGCCACGCTGGCCGATGAGGCACGCAGTGGCGCGGGAATAATGCTGACACCGCAGGCCGCGTCGAGCTGCCCGATGCCGGTCATATACGGGCCGACACCGCCGGAAAGCGTGACCATCCTGATCTGCTGTGAGGCGATAAAGCCGCTCAGATGTTGCAGCGTACTCATGGCCGTTTCGCCAAATCCGACCGCCAGCAGTTGTTCAGGTTTCAGCAAAGTCATCAGCATATGCGCCGCGCCGACACCCAGACGGGCACTCAGCGAACCGTCGGCAAGCTGCGGCAGGACGCGGATCTGCTGTAAACCAAAACGTTCGAGCAGGGTGTTTTCCAGCGCCAGACACCCCTCAAAACGCGAGTTGATTTGCACGCGGATCACCCCGGATTGCCGGCCTTTTTCCAGCAGACGCGACACTTTCAGCCGCGTCAGGCCAAGTCGTTCACCAATCTCATTCTGGGTCAGACCGTCGTGGTAATAGAACCAGGCGGTGCGCGCCAGCAGTTCTTCTTCGCCCATGCTGAATTCCGGAAGGTTAGTCAGATCAGAAAGCGTTGTCTTATCATTCATAGTGAACACTTATCAAAATGTAGATCAATTGTTCGTCAACGAAATGTTGTTAACTGTGATGTGTTTGGCAAATTCCAAATGAATTCTGGTTGAATCATATCGCAGACTCTATGAGTTGAACAAACTGTGATCAGCGCAAAAGTTTTCCTCAGCGCGTCAGACTAGGTTTATGAACAATGTTAAATTATAAATACATTTGTTCATTAAATGTATCCGGCCTGAGGTTGATGTATGCAACACAGCGAGCATTCAGCACATTCCCCGATATCTGCCGCGCCACTGCTGGAAGTGAGCGGTGTCAGTAAAAGCTTTTCCGGCGTGGCGGTGCTGAAAGATATCGATTTCAGCCTGCAACGTGGAGAAGTGCATGCGCTGCTCGGCGGCAATGGCGCGGGGAAATCCACGCTGATGAAAATCATTGCCGGTGTTGAAACCGCAGACTGCGGCAGGATGCTGTTAAACGGTGAACCGCTGCTGGCACGCTCGCCTGCGAAAGCACATCAGGCCGGAATCTATCTGGTGCCGCAGGAACCGATGCTATTTCCCAGCCTGACCGTGCGCGAAAACATCCTCTTCCGTTTACCGGCGCATCAGAACAGCGAGATAAAGCTGCAACAAACCCTGACGGAACTGGGCTGCAATCTGCCGCTCGGCGCGCTGGCGGGCACATTAGAAGTCGCCGATCAGCAACTGGTGGAAATCCTGCGCGGGCTGATGCGCGACGCCCGTCTGCTGATCCTCGATGAACCGACCGCCTCGCTGACACCGGCGGAATCCGCCCGCTTATTCACTCAGGTTCGTCATCTGACGGCGGGCGGCGTGGGTGTGGTGTTTATCTCGCACAAACTGCCTGAGATCCGCGCCATCAGTGACCGTGTCAGCGTCATGCGCGACGGCAAAATTGCCCTGAGCGGTACGCTCACCGAATTGGATAACGACGCCTTAATTCGTGCCATTACACCCCACACGCAGGATGCCGCCTTACCGGCAGAACAAAAACTGTGGCTGGATTTACCCGGCACGCGTCGCCAGGCGTCAGCAGGAAACAGGGGGGTGAGCGAGCCGGTTTTAGAGGTGCTCAATCTCACCGGTGAAGGGTTTATCAATATTTCCTTTAGCGTCCGCGCCGGGGAAATCGTCGGGCTGGCAGGCGTTGTGGGGGCAGGGCGCACCGAACTGGCGGAAACGCTTTACGGCCTGCGTGATGCCCAAAGTGGTCAGGTTCTTCTGATGCAGCAAGACATCAGCGGGCTGAATACCGTACAACGCCTGAAAAAGGGGCTGGTTTATCTGCCGGAAGACCGGCAGGCGTCCGGCTTATACCTTGATGCGCCGCTGAGCTGGAACACCACGTCGCTGACGTTTAACCGGCAAAGCTGGTGGCTGAATATCAAACGTGAAGCGGCGGTACTGGAGCGTTATCACCGCGCGCTGGGCATCAGATATCGCGACGGCGCACAAACGGCGCGCACGCTCTCCGGCGGGAATCAGCAAAAACTGCTCATTGCCAAATGTCTGGAAGCGCAACCGGCGGTGCTGATTGTCGATGAACCGACGCGCGGCGTTGACGTTGCCGCCCGCGCCGACATCTATCAGCTGTTGCGAAACGTCGTGGAACAGAACGTCGCGGTCATTCTGATTTCATCGGATCTGGACGAAATAGAAGGGCTGGCCGACCGCGTTTTCGTCATGCATCAGGGCGAAATGAGTGGCGAATTGCAGGGCAGTGAAATCAACGTTAACAACATCATGCACATTGCCTTTGGTAATCATCCCCAGACGGCAGACACCGGAGGAACCTCATGCTGAAGCGGATCCAAAACAACCGTGAACTGACCGCGCTGATGGCGATTATTGCGCTGTTTGCGCTGCTCGGGGTGATGGACAACCAGTCGTTCAGCTTCCAGACGCTGAGCATGATTTTCGGCAGCGCGCAGATCCTGATGCTGCTGGCGATGGGCGCAACGCTGGTCATGCTGACGCGCAACATAGACGTCTCGGTAGGGTCAATCACCGGCCTTTGCGCGGTGACGCTCGGCGTTTTGCTTAACAGCGGCGTTGACCTGACGCTGGCTTGCCTGCTGACGCTCGGCACCGGTTTGCTGTCGGGATTGTTCAACGGCGTACTGGTCGCCTGGCTGCGCATCCCGGCGATTGTTGCCACGCTGGGGACGCTCGGTTTATACCGCGGCCTGATGTTGCTCATGACCGGCGGTAAATGGATTGAAGGCTTACCCGCCGGGCTGAAATCCCTGTCGGCCCCGGTGTTTCTTAACGTCTCCGCGCTCGGCTGGCTGGTGATTGTTCTGCTGGTGGCGATGTTCTGTGTACTCAGCCGGACGGCGTTTGGCCGCAGCTTTTACGCGGTGGGCGATAACTTACAGGGCGCACGACAGCTCGGCGTGGCGGTTAACCGGGTGCGCATTCTCGCGTTTGGCATCAACGGCGTGATGGCCGCCATCGCGGGGATTGTTTTCGCCTCGCAAATCGGTTTCGTGCCTAACCAGACCGGCAGCGGGCTGGAAATGAAAGCCATCGCGGCCTGCGTACTGGGCGGGATCAGCCTGCTCGGCGGTACCGGCTCTATTCTCGGTGCAGTGCTGGGCGCGTATTTCCTGACGCAAATCGACAGCGTTCTGGTGTTGCTGCGCCTGCCTGCCTGGTGGAACGATTTTATCGCCGGACTGGTATTGCTCGGCGTTCTGGTGCTCGACGGTCGGTTGCGGCAGGCCTTGCAGAAAAATCTGCGCCGCCAGAAATATGCCCGTTTTCTGGCAGCCAGCCCGCCGGTTCAAAAGAAATCTGCCGGATATAAAAGCCAGCAGCCGAAACATCTCACACGCCGGTTAAGCACCGGTAAAAAAGCGGGGTGATGTGATGAATTCCTTACGCAACTACGGCTGGGAAGCAGCATTACTGGTGCTGCTGATCCTTGAAATTGCGCTATTCGGCATCGCAAACCCGCGCATGCTGGATGCCAATACGCTGCTGTTCAGCACCAGCGACTTCATCACTATAGGCATTGTGGCGCTGCCGTTAACGCTGGTGATTGTCAGCGGTGGCATTGATATTTCGTTCGGTTCGACCATCGGATTGTGTGCCATCGCGCTGGGCGTGTTGTGTCAGGCGGGGATTCCGCTGGTGGTCGCTATCATTCTGACGCTCGCGCTCGGTCTGGCCTGCGGCCTGCTCAATGCGGCACTCATTCTTTATACCGGCGTCAATCCGCTGGTGATCACCCTCGGCACGCTATACCTGTTTGGCGGCAGCGCCTTACTGCTTTCCGGGCTGGCGGGCGCGACCGGTTTTGAAGGAATCGGTAACTTCCCCGATGCGTTTACAAATATTGCGAATCAGGTGATTTTCGGTCTGCCGATGCCACTGCTGATTTTCCTGCTCGCCACGCTGTTTTTCTGGCTGCTGATGCACCGCAGCCGCACCGGCCGCAACGTCTTTCTTATCGGCCAGAATGCCCGCGTGGCACGCTACGGCGCGCTGCCGGTCAGCCGCACGGCGTTTGCGTTATACGGCATGACCGGGCTGGCGTCGGCGGTGGCGGCGATCGTCATGACCTCCTATTTCGGTTCCGCGCGTTCTGATCTCGGCGTCTCCTTGCTGATGCCCGCGATCACCGCCGTGGTGTTAGGCGGAGCCAATATTTACGGCGGCTCAGGTTCCATTCTCGGCACGGCGCTGGCGACGCTGCTGATCGGGTACTTACAGCAGGGTTTGCAGATGATCGGCGTATCCAGCCAGGTGTCCAGCGCGCTTTCGGGTGCGCTGCTGATTCTGGTGGTGATTGGCCGTTCTGCCAGCCTCAACCGTGGTCTTATCCGCAGTGTTTTCCAGCGTTATCGCCAGCGCGGGTCTGCGTCTTCTCCTTCTTTATTCACCAAATGAACCGGGGTGCAAGATGAATACAAAAATGCTGAAAACCATGCTAATCGCCAGCGCCGTGAGCCTTGCGTGCCTGAGTGCGCAGGCCGCTGAACGTATCGCGTTTATCCCGAAACTGGTGGGTGTCGGCTATTTCACCAGCGGTGGCAACGGCGCAACGGCGGCGGGCAAAGCGCTGGGCGTGGATGTCACTTACGATGGCCCGACCGAACCGAGCGTGTCCGGTCAGGTGCAGATGATCAATAACTTCGTCAATCAGGGCTACAACGCCATTGTGGTGGCGGCGGTTTCTCCGGACGGCCTGTGCCCGGCGCTCAAACGCGCCATGCAGCGCGGCGTGAAAGTGCTGACTTGGGATTCCGACACCAAACCGGAGTGCCGCTCAATTTACATCAATCAGGGCACACCGCAGCAGCTCGGTTCCATGCTGGTCGATATGACCTCCAGCCAGGTCACCAAAGAAAAAGCCAAAGTGGCATTCTTCTACTCCAGCCCGACGGTCACCGACCAGAACCAGTGGGTGAAAGAGGCGAAAGCCAAAATCGCCAAAGAGCATCCGGGCTGGGAGGTGGTGACCACGCAGTATGGCTATAACGACGCCACCAAATCACTGCAAACCGCCGAAGGGATCCTCAAATCTTACAGCGATCTGGATGCCATTATCGCGCCGGATGCCAACGCATTACCGGCGGCCGCGCAGGCGGCAGAAAACCTTAAACGCACTAATGTGACCATTGTCGGCTTCAGCACACCAAACGTTATGCGCCCGTACGTTGAGCGCGGCACGGTGAAACAGTTCGGCCTGTGGGACGTGGTCAGTCAGGGCAAAATTTCGGTTTACGTCGCCGATCAGTTACTGAAAAAAGGCGAGCTTAACGTGGGTGACAAGCTGGATGTGCCGGGCGTCGGAGCGGTGGAAGTGGTGCCGAACAGCGTGCAGGGCTACCAGTATGAGGCCAAAGGCAACGGCATCGTGTTATTGCCTGAGCGCGTGGTCTTCACCAAAGACAACATTGCGAAATACGATTTCTGACGATAACGGTTTGCAGCTAAGGAGATACTGAAATGGCAGATTTGGACGATATCAGAGACGGTAAAAACTTCGGCATCGGTACGCCGCAGGATAACCATGCGTTTTTCCTCAAGGGCAGCGGACAGCTCGACTGGGGAATGCAGTCCCGGCTGGCGCGGATTTTTAATCCGGATTCCGGCCGGACCGTCATGCTGGCGTTTGATCACGGATATTTTCAGGGGCCGACCACCGGCCTCGAACGCATCGACATCAATATTGCGCCGCTGTTTCCGCATACCGATGTGCTGATGTGTACCCGCGGCGTGCTGCGCAGCGTGGTGCCCGCCGCCATCAATAAACCGATCGTGATGCGCGCCTCCGGCGGCAATTCGATCCTGACTGAGCTTTCCAACGAAACGGTGGCGGTCGCCATTGAAGACGCGCTGCGCCTGAACGTTGCCGCGATGGCCGCACAGGTTTACATCGGTAGCGAACACGAACATCAGTCGATCAAAAACATCATTCAGCTGGTGGATCAGGGGATGCGTTACGGCATGCCGACGATGGCGGTCACCGGCGTCGGTAAAGACATGGCGCGCGACCAGCGATATTTCTCTCTGGCAACGCGCATTGCGGCAGAAATGGGCGCGAACATCATCAAAACTTACTACGTGGACAGCGGTTTCGAGCGCATCGCCGCCGGTTGTCCGGTACCGATTGTAATTGCCGGAGGTAAGAAACTGCCGGAACGCGAGGCCCTGGAAATGTGTTATCAGGCCATCGATCAGGGCGCATCGGGTGTGGATATGGGCCGCAACATCTTCCAGTCTGAATCGCCGGTCGCCATGCTGCACGCGGTCAAAGCGGTGGTGCATGAAAACGCCAGCGTTGCGCATGCCTACGAACTGTTCCTGAGTGAAAAGGGGTAAATCATGGAAGTGACGCTGGTTGAGATTAATGTGAAACCGGACAAAATTGACGAATTCCTGGAAGTGTTTCACGCCAATCATCTGGGCGCGGTAAAAGAAGAGGGCAACCTGCGGTTTGACGTGTTGCAGGATGAACACGAACCGACAAAGTTCTTCATCTACGAAGCCTACCGGGATAATGAAGCGGTGCTGGCGCACAAGAAAACGCCACATTATCTGAAATGCGTGGAGGCGCTGGAGGGGATCATGTCGGAGCCGAGGAAGAAAACGGTGTTTAAAGGGATATATCCGTAAGTGCCGGTCAACACCTTGGGCTCGCCGGCCAAACTGGCCCAGAGGGCGCGTAAGCGCGCACCCTCTGGACTCCCGCGCTTTTTCACTGCGCGCTTCCGCTCGCTGGCTATTTTCCAGCGGCTCCGGCTATTGCCGCAAAATCCCGCCGCTGCGCGGTTCCTTCCAGTTGGATTACAAACCGCGCGAAAAAATACGCGGTTTTCCACCTCTGGTCGGTTTCGGCGCGAACCGCTGAGCGATCACAGCAATTGAAAAACAGAAATATTCTCGGTCAGCTACGAATTGCCACGATGGTCAATCTACCATCACATCAGCCCCTCAAGCCTCACATACAACTCCCTGAAGACTTCGCGTCGCGCGAGATAATCTGTGTGCTTAGCCATGTCCGGCTCATGAACCTGCTCCAGCGGCAGCGGTGGTAAAAACTCTGCCATCGGTTTACGGGCATTCACGGCGATCTGCGCCAGTCTCGCTGCCCCTAGTGCCGGGCCGACATCCCCGCCGGTGCGGTACTCCAGCGTTTCACCGCTGATGTCTGCCAGCATCTGCCGCCAGTAAGGGCTGCGCGCGCCGCCGCCAATCAGGATGATGCTGTGCGGTTTCAGGCCGGTGGCGTGAAGCACATCCATGCCGTCGGCCAGTGCAAAACCGACGCCTTCCAGTACGGCGCGGGCGATATCCGACTGGCCGTGCTCATGCGTCAGGCCAAACAGCGTGCCTTTGGCATTCGGGTTGTTGTGCGGTGTGCGTTCACCGGAAAGATACGGCAGGAACCAGACCGGGGAAGCTGCAGGGGGCGTTTTTTCGGCGAGGCTGATGAGTTCACCCACGGAGGCGGTGCCGGTGAGTTTTGCTGCCCAATCCAGGCAGGACGCGGCGCTGAGCATCACGGACATCAGGTGCCAGGTATCGGGCAGGGCATGGCAGAAACTGTGGACGGCCTGCTGCGGATTACTGAGAAAACCGTCGCTGACCGCGAAGTAAACGCCGGATGTGCCCAGCGATAACATGGCTTGCCCGGTTTTATAGAGGCCGACGCCCACCGCGCCCGCCGCATTATCGCCACCGCCCGCAATCACCGGTACGGAATCCATTTTCCAGCGTGACGCGAGTTCCGGTAACAAGTGGCCGGTGATCTGATTGCCTTCAAACAGCGCGGGCATATGATCACGTGTGAGGCCGGTGGCGGCCAGCAACGTTTCGCTCCAGTCGCGTTTTGCGACGTCCAGCCACATTGTGCCCGCCGCGTCTGACATATCGCTGGCGAAAACGCCGGTCATCAGCCAGCGCAGATAATCTTTGGGTAATAAAACCTTATCGATTTTCGCAAATAATTCAGGTTCATTCTCACGCAGCCAAAGCAGCTTCGGCGCGGTAAAACCCGGCATCATCAGGTTGCCGGTGATCTGGCGCGAATCGGGGACGTTTTTTTCCAGTGTTTCGCACTGGCTGGAGCTGCGGCCATCGTTCCATAAAATCGCCGGGCGTAAAACCTGCTGATGAGCATCAAGCACAGTGGCACCGTGCATCTGGCCGGTCAGCCCGAGGGCTTTGACGTCTTTGAGCGCGTGTGTTTTGGCAAGCGCAGTCACCGCTTTATCCGTTGCGGCCCACCAGTCGGCAGGATTTTGTTCAGACCATAACGGGTGCGGACGGGAAAGGGTTAACGCCTCACTGTGGCTGGCAACAACCTGACCTTCTTCGCTGAGTAAAATGGCTTTCACGCCAGAGGTGCCCAGATCCAGACCAAGATACATACATTTTCCTTTTTCCTGCTCCACGCAGGGCGGTGATGACAACATGGGCGCGCGGGAGAAGGTTGATGGGTTAACCCGTTTCCTGAACGTTCCACGCCCTGCAAACCTCGGGCAGCAGGGCGTTTTCCATCCTGGTAAATTAACCAAACAGATAACGGTTAACCAGATTTTCGAGACGTTCCTGCTGGCCGCTCTGATGCTGAGGCGCTAACGCATGTTGCTGCGCGTAGTGGCTCAGGGACTCCAGCGACATTTTACCTTGCAGGATCTGCTGACCGAACTCGGTGTTCCAGCCCGCGTAACGCTGTGCGACGTGTTTATCCAGCTCGCGGCTTTCAATCATGCGCGCGGCGACTTTAAGCGCCAGCGCCATGGTGTCCATGCCGCCGATATGACCGTAGAACAGGTCATATTTGTCGGTGCTCTGACGACGTACTTTGGAATCGAAGTTCAGGCCGCCGGTGGTGAAGCCGCCCGCTTTAATGATTTCATACATTACCAGCGCGTTTTCTTCGACGCTGTTCGGGAACTGGTCGGTATCCCAGCCGCACTGCGGGTCGCCGCGGTTGGCATCCACGGAACCGAAGATCCCCAGTGCAATCGCATTGGCAATTTCATGGTGGAAAGAGTGACCCGCCAGCGTGGCGTGGTTAGCTTCGATGTTCACTTTGATCTCTTTTTCCAGCCCAAATTGCTTCAGGAAACCGTATACAGAAGCCACGTCATAATCGTACTGATGTTTGGTCGGTTCCTGCGGTTTTGGTTCGATAAGCAACGTGCCCTGAAAACCGATTTTGTGCTTGTGTTCAACGACCATTTGCATGAAGCGGCCAAGCTGTTCGCGTTCCTGGCGCAGGTCAGTATTGAGCAGGGTTTCGTAACCTTCACGGCCACCCCACAACACGTAATTTTCGCCGCCCAGTTGTTGGGTGGCGTTCATCGCGTGAACCACCTGTGTGGCTGCCCAGCTGTAGATTTCCGGATTGGGATTGGTGGCCGCACCCGCGCCGTAGCGGGGATTGGTGAAGCAGTTAGCCGTGCCCCACAAAAGTTTTATGCCGCTGGATTCCTGTTTTTGCGCCAGAACGTCGGTCATGATAGCGAAGTTATTAATGTATTCTTTGACCGTTGCGCCTTCCGGCGAGACATCGACATCGTGGAAGCAGTAGTAAGGGACGTTCAGTTTTTTGAAGAATTCGAAAGCCACGTCGGCTTTGCGTTTTGCCAGTTCCAGCGCATCACCGGGTTGCTGCCACGGGCGGTCAAAAGCGCCCACGCCGAACATATCGTTACCATTCCAGCAGAATGTGTGCCAGTAACACGCCGCAAAACGCAGATGCTCAGCCATGGTTTTGCCGAGGATCACTTCTTCAGGGTTGTAATGACGGAATGCCAGCGGGTTAGTGCTGTTAGCACCTTCGTAGCGAACGGCGTCGAGCTTGTCGAAATATGCGTGCATTGAATAACTCCTTGAAAACGGGCCCAGCGGGACTGGGAGGCTGAGCTTCTATCTTCGGAGTTGACGGGGCTTCTCACAATTACGTTATTTCACACTCAAATTAATAGAATTATTAAGTGTGCGTCAGATCGCATAAATAAGCCGTTCTGTTTAGCGTTTTTATTCGTTCTCCATGATGCCTCGAGAATAATTGCACTTATGTTGTGTTTATTACAATCAAACCATGATCCCCATCATAATTCCGAGAATAAACAAAAAAACATAACGCAGTGATTAAAATCTGCAATTGCCGATTAATAACCCAGCGTCAACAATCTTTGGGTCATTTCTGTACGAGTTTCTCTGTATCTGCCGCTTCTTATTCTTATAAAAGGTCTGACATGATGAAAATGAATAAAATAATTCTTTCTGCCTGTGCCGCTTTAGTATTGTTCAGCCAGTCAGGGCTCGCGAAAGAAATTAAAATTGGTATGGCAATTGATGACTTACGTTTAGAGCGCTGGCAAAAAGACCGCGATATTTTCGTGGCTAAAGCCAAAACGCTGGGCGCGGATGTTTTTGTTCAGTCTGCCAATGGCAATGAAGAAACACAGATGGCGCAGATCGAGAATATGATTAACCGGGGCGTCGATGTGCTGGTCATCATTCCTTATAACGGTGAAGTGCTGAGCAACGTGATAGCCGAAGCCAGGCGTGAAGGCATCAAAGTGCTGGCCTATGACCGTATGATCAACAACGCCGATATCGATTTTTATATCTCGTTTGATAACGAAAAAGTGGGCGAGCTTCAGGCGCAAAGCCTGGTAGACCGCGTGCCGCAGGGTAATTACTTCCTGATGGGCGGCTCGCCAGTGGATAACAACGCCAAGCTGTTCCGCGCAGGGCAAATGAAAGTGCTGAATCCGTTAATCAAAGACGGAAAGATCAAAGTGGTCGGCGATCAGTGGGCCGACGGCTGGCTACCGGAGAATGCGCTGAAGATCATGGAAAACGCGCTGACGGCCAATAACAACAAGATTGATGCGGTTGTGGCGTCCAACGATGCCACGGCGGGCGGTGCGGTTCAGGCCTTATCCGCACAGGGTCTGGCGGGCAAAGTTGCCATTTCCGGGCAGGACGCGGATCTGGCCGCTATCAAACGTATCGAAGCTGGCACACAGACCATGACGGTGTATAAACCCATCACAAAACTGGCCAACGATGCGGCGGAAATTGCTGTTCAGTTAGGCAAGGGGGAAACACCAAAATCTAACGCCACGTTAAATAACGGGAAAAAAGAAGTCCCTTCTTATTTATTAACACCGATTCAGGTCGATAAAAATAATATCGAAAGTACCGTGGTGGCTGACGGATTCCATAAAAAATCCGACCTTTAATTTTTCAATATTTTCTATGAAAACAACACGTCTTTGCGGCGTGTTGTTTTTATCAGGATAAAATACTATGCCAGAGAAATATGAAAAATCAGCCCTGCTGGATATGCGCAATATCACCAAGAAATTTGGCGCGGTCAAAGCCGTAGATAATATCAGCCTGACGTTATCGGCCGGGGAAGTGTTATCACTGTGCGGAGAGAATGGATCCGGTAAATCCACATTAATGAAAGTGTTATGCGGTATTTATCCCGGCGGCACGTATGAAGGGGAAATTTATTTCGCAGGGGAACGTCTGACCGCAAAAGGGATACGCGATACCGAACAAAAAGGGATTGCGATTATTCATCAGGAGTTGGCGCTGGTGAAACAACTCAGCGTGCTGGAAAACATGTTTCTGGGTAACGAGTGGGGCCGTTACGGAATGCTTGATACTGACAATATGTATTTGCGCTGCCAGCGCATGCTGGCGCAGGTGAAGCTGGATATCGACCCGCATACGCCGGTGGGTGAACTCGGCCTGGGTCAGCGTCAACTGGTGGAAATCGCCAAAGCGCTGAACAAACAGGTGCGTTTGCTGGTGCTGGATGAACCGACCGCGTCGCTTACCGAAAGCGAAACGGCCGTGCTTCTCGATATTATCCGCGACCTGAGGCATCACGATATCGCCTGTATTTATATTTCGCACAAGCTCAATGAGGTCAAAGCCATTTCGGACAAGCTGTGTGTGATCCGCGACGGTCGGCACATTGCGACCTGTGAGGCTGCCAGCACGTCGGAAAAAGACATTATTTCGATGATGGTAGGGCGTGAGCTGACCGAGCTGTTTCCTCCCCGTGAACGCCAGATTGGCGAGGAAGTGCTCCGCATCGAAAATCTCACGGCCTGGCATCCGGTAAACCGCCACATCAAACGCGTCGATAACGCCGGATTTACCCTGCATAAAGGCGAGGTGCTGGGCGTGGCCGGGCTGGTCGGGGCCGGGAGAACAGAAACGATGGAGTGTTTATTCGGAGTGTATCCGGGACGCTGGAACGGGGATATCTGGCTTGGCGGAGAGAAGGTGGAAATCAGCGGTTGCCGTGACGCCATGCGCCGTGGCCTGGCGATGGTGCCGGAAGATCGCAAACGCGACGGCATTGTGCCGGTAATGGCGGTGGGCAGCAATATCACGCTGGCGGCATTAGACCAGTTCAGCGGCGGTGGTGTGCTGCGCGAAGCGCAGGAGCAGCACACCATCAGCGAATCGGTCAGACAGCTCAAGATTAAAACGTCCTCGCCTGAGCTGGCGATTGGTCGTCTCAGCGGCGGTAATCAGCAAAAAGCCATTCTTGCCCGTTGCCTGTTACTCAAACCCAAAATCTTAATTCTCGACGAGCCGACGCGCGGCATCGACGTCGGGGCGAAACATGAAATCTACAAACTGATCGCCCAGCTGGCGGCACAGGGGATGGCGATTATTGTCATTTCCTCCGAATTACCCGAAGTGCTGGGGCTCAGCGACCGCATAGTGGTTATGCATCTCGGGCAGGTAAAGGCCTGTCTGGATAACAATAATTTAAGTCAGGAACAGGTTATGGAAGCTGCCCTGAGGAGTGAAGCTCATGTCTAAATTTCCCCAACCGGGAAACCCATCCGCTGCGGCGGGCGAGGGTGAAAACGGCCGTGCATTGTCTGTACCGAAGCTGAAGAACATCAACCTTCAGGTTTTTGTCATGCTGGCGGCCATTGCAGTGATCATCGTTTTTTTCAGCCTGACAACTGATGGCGCGTATATCAGTGCGCGTAACATTTCCAACCTGCTGCGCCAGACCGCCATCACCGGCATTTTGGCTGTGGGCATGGTCTTTGTGATTATCTCTGCCGAAATCGATTTGTCCGTCGGTTCGATGATGGGCCTGCTCGGTGGCGCAGCGGCCATTTTTGACGTCTGGTTAGGCTGGCCGTTACCGGTGACTATTATCGTCACGCTGGCGCTGGGACTGCTACTGGGTGCATGGAACGGCTGGTGGGTGGCTTACCGCAAAGTGCCTTCGTTTATCGTAACCCTCGCCGGAATGCTGGCGTTTCGTGGCATTCTGATTGGGATCACCAGCGGGACGACGGTTGCACCGACCACGCCGGCGATGTCCTTAATCGGCCAGAGTTATCTGCCCGATTCCTTCGGCTTTGGCATCGGCGCAGTTGCTCTGGCGTTGTTTATCGGCTGGCAATGGCGCCGTCGTAACCAGCGTGCTGCGCTCGGCCTGCCGGTCACGGCGGCGAAAAGCCACGTCACCCGTCAGGCGCTGACTGCAATTATTGCGCTGGGCGCGATTTATCTGCTCAACGATTATCGCGGCGTACCGACGCCGGTGCTGATTCTGGTGGCGCTGATGCTCGGCGGAATGTTCATGGCATCGCGCACGTCCTTTGGCCGCCGTATTTATGCTATTGGCGGCAACATCGAAGCCGCCAGACTGTCGGGTGTTAACGTCGAGCGCAGTAAGCTGGCGGTATTTGCCATCAACGGCCTGATGGTGGCGATTGCCGGGTTAATTCTGAGCTCACGTCTGGGCGCAGGTTCGCCATCAGCAGGTAACATTGCTGAGCTTGATGCGATTGCGGCCTGTGTCATTGGCGGCACCAGCCTGGCCGGGGGTGTCGGCAGCGTAGCCGGTGCGGTGATGGGCGCGTTTATCATGGCGTCGCTCGATAACGGCATGAGCATGCTCGATGTCCCGACGTTCTGGCAGTACATCGTCAAAGGCGCGATTTTACTGCTGGCGGTGTGGATGGATTCTGCGACTAAGCGCCGCGCATAACACCGCCGGTAAATCGTACGTTTACGGACAGTCACTCACAAAACTCCGAGGAGCTTCACATATTATGATTGCCAACGCCACGCAGAACCGGCGTTGTGCTATTGACCACCAGACCCATGTAACCCGCCCTGTTCATGCGCGCATTTGAACAGGGCTTCAGCCTATTTGATCATCGGTGAGAAACAGGCATGTTTGAGAAACGCTATCGGATCACGCTGTTATTTAACGCGAACAAAGTTTACGACCGTCAGGTTGTGGAAGGCGTTGGCGAATATTTGCAGGCCTCGCAAAGCGACTGGGATATCTTCATTGAAGAGGATTTTCGCTGCCGTATCGACAACATTAAAGACTGGCTGGGCGACGGTGTCATCGCAGACTTTGATGACCGCGAAATTGAAACCCTGCTCGAAGATCTTAATGTGCCGATTGTCGGTGTCGGCGGGTCTTATCATCGGGAAGAAGATTACCCGCCGGTTCACTACATCGCGACCGATAACCACGCGCTGGTCGAAGCCGCGTTTATGCACCTGAAAGAGAAGGGCATCAACCGTTTTGCCTTTTACGGCTTGCCCGATGCGGGCGGAAAACGCTGGGCGCAGGAGCGCGAATTTGCTTTCAGGAAACTGGTGTCAGCCGAGCAGTATCAGGGCGTGGTGTATCAGGGAATGGAAACCGCACCGGAGAACTGGCAGCACGCGCAAAACCGGCTGGCGGACTGGATACAAACGCTGCCGCAGCAAACCGGCATTATCGCCGTCACCGACGCCCGCGCCCGGCATTTATTGCAGGTCTGTGAACATCTGAATATTCCCGTGCCTGAAAAGCTCAGCGTCATTGGAATCGATAACGAGGAATTAACCCGCTATCTTTCCCGCGTGGCGTTGTCTTCCGTGGTGCAGGGCACGCGGCAGATGGGCTATCGCGCGGCAAAACTTCTGCATCAGTTGCTGGATCAGCGCGACCTGCCGTTGCAGCGCATTCTGGTTCCTCCGGTCAAAGT
The DNA here is from genome assembly GCF_011065485.1 of Rahnella contaminans. Lineage (NCBI taxonomy): Bacteria > Pseudomonadati > Pseudomonadota > Gammaproteobacteria > Enterobacterales > Yersiniaceae > Rahnella > Rahnella contaminans. Next base: position 1,176,277 of record NZ_JAADJS010000001.1, on the reverse strand, counting down.
CGTCGAACGTCGTTCAACGGATTTCCGCTCTTTGCGGGATCCGGCGGTGATTCAGGCGATGCATTACATCCGTTATCACGCTTGTAAAGGCATCAAAGTCGAGCAGGTTCTGGACGCTATCGGCATGTCACGATCTAACCTGGAGAAGCGTTTTAAAGATGAAACCGGGCAAACCATTCACGGCGTGATCCACGAAGAAAAGCTCGACCGCGCCCGTAACCTTCTGGCCGCCACGTCGATTTCCATCAATGAGATATCGCAAATGTGCGGGTATCCGTCACTGCAATATTTCTATTCAGTATTCAGGAAAGGCTATGAAATGACACCGAAAGAGTACCGCAGTATTCACGGCGAAAGCGTCTATCAGGACGTATAAATCAGAGTGCTAAAGCCAGAAAAAAGCCCCGCGCTGAACTTGCGACGGGGCTGTGTATTAAAGCTGATACGACGGTTTTTATAACGTCATTTATAAAACAATAACAAACTGATGACTGCCGTGTTCCGGCGTCACGCGTATTCCTTGCGCTGTCGCCGAAGTGGTCGCCAGACTGCATTTCGAGACGCTGTGAATATTGCGCAGGCACAACGTCCAGCCGGTGGCCTGGCCTTCCGTGGTCAGCGTCAGCGTATTACCGCTGCGGTGTGCGTTCAGCGTAAAGACCACATTCCCATGCAGGTCGGTCAGACGGCTCTCAGCAATTGCGCCATCTTCCAGCTCGAACAGATGGAATTCCGGACGCTCGCTGTAGTCGTAATCCGGTTTTTCACTGTTGCTGCCTGTCGCCAGTAACGTGTTCGGGCGGACGTACAGTGGCAGGCTGTCGAAGCCATGCTGCTGACGGTGCCAGCGTGAACCTTGTGCCACCTCGTTGCTGAGCAGGTGCGTCCAGCGGCCCTGAGGCAGATAAAAATCCACGTCGCCTTGTTCACTGAAGACTGGCGCGACCAGCAGGTTATCGCCGAGCATGTATTGCCGGTCGAGATAATCGCAGGCCGGATCTTCCGGGAATTCCAGCATCATGGCGCGCATGACCGGCGTTCCGCTTTTAGCGGCCTGCGCGGAGGCCGGATAAAGATACGGCATCAGGCGGCACTTCAGTTGCGTGAACTGGCGCACCACATCGCAGGCTTCGTCGTCATAAACCCAGGGTACACGATAGGATTTACTGCCATGCAGGCGGCTGTGGCTCGACAGCAGGCCGAAGGCGCACCAGCGTTTGTAGATATGCGCCGGTGCGGTGTTTTCGAAACCGCCGATGTCGTGGCTCCAGAACCCGAACCCGGACAACCCGATGGACAGGCCACCGCGCAGGCTTTCCGCCATGGATTCGTAAGTGGCGTAACAGTCGCCGCCCCAGTGAACCGGGAATTGCTGCGCGCCCACGGAGGCCGAACGGGCAAACAACACAGCTTCGGATGCGCCGAGTTTATCCTGCAACGTTTCGTACACCAGCTTGTTGTACACAAACGCGTAATGGTTGTGCATTTTCTGCGGGTCGCAGCCGTCGTGCCAGACCACATCTGTAGGAATGCGCTCGCCGAAGTCTGTCTTGAAGCAATCCACGCCCATATCCACCAGCCGTTTCAGGTGTCCGGCGTACCATTCGCAGGCCTGCGGATTGGTGAAATCGACAATGCCCATCCCGGCCTGCCATTTATCCCACTGCCATACGCGGCCGTCCGGACGTTTGAGCAGATACCCTTTCTCTTTGCCTTCATGGAACAGCGGAGATTTCTGCCCGATGTACGGGTTTATCCACACGCAGATTTTCAGACCGCGTGCTTTCAGGCGCTGCAACATGCCCTGCGGATCCGGGAAAGTTTGCGGATCCCATTCAAAATCGCACCACTGGAAAGCTTTCATCCAGAAGCAGTCGAAATGGAAAACGTGCAGCGGCAGATTGCGTTCGGCCATGCCGTCGATAAAGCTGTTGACCGTTGCTTCGTCGTAATTGGTGGTGAAGGATGTGGTCAGCCACAGGCCAAATGACCAGGCGGGCGGCAGCGCAGGGCGGCCGGTCAGGCGCGTATAACGGTCGAGTACTTTTTTCGGCGTCGGACCGTCGATGACGAAATATTCGAGGTATTCGCCTTCCACGCTGAACTGCACTTTCGACACTTTCTCGGAACCGACTTCAAACGACACGCATTCCGGATGGTTCACCAGCACACCGTAGCCGCGGTTTGTCAAATAGAACGGAATGTTTTTGTAGGATTGCTCGGTGCTGGTGCCGCCGTCGCGGTTCCAGGTTTCGACGGTTTGCCCGTTTTTAACCAGCGCGGTGAAGCGTTCTCCCAGCCCGTAAACCGTTTCGCCGACACCCAGATCCAACCGCTCCATCATGTAGGTTTTGTGCGATTTGTTGTCCTGCACGTAACCGTTGGATTTCGCTACGCTGCCGGTAATTCGGCGGCCATCGCGCAGGAAATCGAGCGTCCAGTTATCGCCTTTGGTCACGCGGACGCTCAGCGAACCGCTGTGCAATGCAGCGAATTCCGCATTGTCTTCAAAGCGCAGCTCCGGTGTGTCGGATTGGATTAGCGGATAATGCGGGCCCTTGTCCGTTTCGCCGTCAAAATGGGTAATGCGTACGCCAATCACACCGGTTTGCGGCGAGAAAAAACGCAGCGTAAACAGCGGGGAATCGAGCTGGCTGGCGCGCTCAGAGGCGTCTTTCGGCGCCGCGTAAATCACCATTTCGTTTCCGGCGCGCTGAACTTCGAATACCTGTAAAGGGTGCGTTAAAACTAAACCCTCTTGTATCAACCAGTTGCCGTCACTTATCTTCATTATGTCCTCCTTTTGCCCTTCATCCTTCGCACTGACTGTGCGTTGGCAGCTGTCGCCTTGATTCAGCACGAATGATTTGGGGCATATTCCGTTAAGTCCAAAAATGTCATTTCATAAATTCTTGCTGATTGCGGCGGATGCCTTGCGCAACTTCGTCAAGTATGCGGCGCAGCAGCGGCGTGCGCAGGATGTAATAACGCTTGCAGATGATCGCGCTCAGCAGGTAACAGGCGGCGGGCACCAGCGTGAACAGCGCGACGATGCAGGCCAGCGTGGTCGCGTTCTGCGTGGCAGCACCGGACTGATAACCGGCACCGGCCAGCATCCAGCCGATCATCGCGCCCGCCAATGCCAGACCGAGTTTGAGTACAAATAAGGTCCCCGCAAAGCTGATACCGGTCAGGCGTTTGCCGTCGTTCCATTCACCGTAATCCACGGTGTCGGACATCATGACCCACTGAATTGGCGTCACCAGCTGATGCAGTACGCCGATCACAAAGATGAACGCAAACATCGCGAGGCTGCCATGAACCGGCAGGAAGAACATAGCGACGCTGAGTACGGCAAGAATAGCGTTGGTCCACCAAAACACGCTCACTTTGCATTTCCAGTCGGTGAGCGGTTTGGCGAGTGCGCTGCCGAACAGATTGCCGACGGAATAGACGCCGAGGAACCAGACGAACAGCAGCGGATTGCCGAGAATATAGGTGACGTAATACATCATGGCGCCGCCGCGTACCGCCACGGCGATGATGTTAAGGATGGTCAGCAGCCCCACAATACGCCATTGATCGTTATGCCAGATGTCGCGCAAATCCTCGCGCATGGTGCCGGTCGGTTTGCCCGGATCGATACGCTCTTTGGTCGTGGCAAAACAGATTGCCAGCATGATGGCCGCGACAATCGCCAGTACGGCAATGCCGCCCTGATAACCCAGCGCCTGATTTTCGCCGCCAATGAGTTTTACCAGCGGCATCATCAGCACGGTGCTCAGCATGCCGCCCGCCGTCGCCAGCACGAAGCGGTAGGATTGCAGCGAAATACGCTGTGTCGGGTTCGAGGTAATCACACCGCCGAGTGCGCAATACGGAATGTTGACCACGGTATACATCAGCGTGAGCAGCGTGTAAGTGATGGCGGCGTAGATCATTTTGCCGGTCATGCTCAGTTCCGGCGTGGTGTAGGTGAAGACGCAGACGATGCCGAAAGGGATCGCGCCGAACAGGACGTAAGGGCGGAATTTGCCCCAACGCGTGCGGGTGCGGTCAGCCAGCAATCCCATGCAGGGGTCAGAGATAGCATCGAGTGCGCGGGCCAACAGGAACATGGTGCCGACGTATCCGGCGGGAATGCCGAAAATGTCGGTGTAGAAAAACATCATGTACAGCATGACATTATCAAAAATGATATGACTGGCGGCGTCGCCTAATCCATATCCAATCTTTTCCTTGACCGAAAGGATTTCTGTACTCATTGCTTCAATGTCCATATGAAAAGGGAGAGTACAGGTTTTAACGGTTGTAAGCGGTTGCGGCTATTGAGATTTTTAATTCTGAAATTATGTTTCTTTATTTCTGTGATCGCAGCGGGGAAACGGTAACGCAAAGAGTGGATAAGTGATGAAATAACCTCCCGTTTCCGGGAGGTCTGAGGCAATTACTTTTTGTATTTTGCTTCCAGCGTGGCAAACCATGGCGCGGTGAAATCTTCTGATTTCCCCCAGCCCGGAATGATTTTGCTCAGGCCGCTGACGTTCAGGCCATCCGGCTGGCTGACCAGCAGGGATTGCGGAATCGTCTGCGCCGGGAATTCATAAGTCTGCGGCGTTTTTTCACCAGCAATTTTCAGCGCCACAATACGCAGGTTTACTGCGCCGATCAGCTGCGTATCCACCGCCGCCGTGAACAACCAAGGGCTGCCTTTCTCGCGCATCAGTTGCAGATCCTGATTCGAGGCATCAATGCTGTAGAGTTTGATTTCAGTCCGGCCATTTTCTTTCAGCGCTTTGTAAGCCCCCTGGCTGAAGGCATCCCAGGAACCCCAGATGGCATCAATCTGGCCTTTCGGATACTTCGCCAGAATCGCCCCGACTTTGTTGGCGGTGTCGCCCTGAACGTCTGAAGAAACCGCGCCGATAGACTCAAGCTGGTGAATGCCCGGGTTCTCTTTCAGGATGGCTTCGTAAGTTTTCTGGCGGCGTTCCATTGGCGGGAACCCGGCCACCCACAGTTTGATGATGTTGGCTTTGCCGTTGAAATCTTTCACCAACTGGCCGACGGAGGCTTTCGCCAGAGACGCGTCGTCCTGACGGGTGACGGTGACGCCCGCAATAGTATCCGGGACTTCGGTATCAAACGCTGAAACCGCAATGCCCGCGGCGGCAATGCGTTTTGCCAGCGCTTCGGAATACGGTCCACGGCCCTGCGACAGGATTATTCCGTCGTATTTCTGGCTGATGGCCTGATTCACGAAATCCTGAAACTTGGCGTCGTCGCCGTTACTCAGGAATGTATCGACTTTAAAGCCCAGCGCATGGCCTTGCTTGATGGCTCCCGCGAGAAATTGCGTGGTGTTGTCATCGGAGCCGAGGTTACGGATAACGGCAATGCGCACCGGGCCGTTGTGTTGTGCAATCGCAGCCGGAACCGGTGCCAGCTGGGCATCAGCGGCAAACGCGGGCAGGGCGGAGAACAGGCTAAGCGCCAGCAGGGATGCGGATATTTTTTTCATTATTTAACAACTCCGTCGTCGGGTGCGATGTGTGTTTCACAGGTGTTTTTTGGCATAAAAATTCGGAACAAAAAGAACGGACCAAATTGAGGATGTTTGGAAGTCCGTCTGTCTGGACGTCCATTGTGACAACGCAGTCTACCGGTATGTTAAGAAGGAGGGAATGCTTTGTTGATAGTATATTTCCGGCTGGCGTTATTCCTGTTGGTTATAGAACGCTGAGTGGCGCTGAGCAAAATCAGGTACATGGCCTAAACTGAACATTCAACGCTGATCAACGTCTCCGGGAGAAGCCTGATGTCATATTCTTTCCGCGCTGCCGCTTTATTCATTTTCTCAACCTCACTTCTGGCGGAGAACGCATTTGCCGCACCGAAATCGCCGGTTCCCTTTGCGATTGCCCGCGCGGAGGTCACCGAAATGGCGAAAGGTCTGGATCACCCGTGGTCGCTGGCATTTCTGCCGCAGTCGCAAGGGGCGCTGATTACTGAGCGCAGCGGCCAGCTGCGTCTGTGGCAGCCAGACCAGGCACTTTCCGCGCCGCTCAAAGGCGTGCCGCGCGTGTGGGTCAGCGGGCAGGCGGGGCTGTGGGATGTGCGCCTGTCGCCGGATTTTGCGAACAACCGCCGGGTTTATCTCTCTTTCGCGCAGCCGGGTGAAAAGGGCGAGCCTCACGCGGCGCTCGGCTATGGCACGTTGTCGGCAGACAAGCAAAGTCTGACGGATTTTAAAGTGATTTTTGTGCAGCAACCGGCGCTGGAAAGCGGCATTAATCTGGGCGGGCGCATGGCTTTCGATGCGCAGGGCAATATTTTCCTGTCAGTCGGGGATAATAATCAGCGCCTCAACGCTCAGCACCTGAATCAGCTGCAAGGCAAGATTTTGCGTCTGACGCCGGAAGGTGGCATTCCGCAGGATAATCCGTTTGCAGGTGACAAAAACGCGAAGCCGGAGATCTGGACTTACGGCAACCGCAATCCGCAGGGGCTGGCGGTGAATCCGTGGAGCGGTGCGTTATGGGAAACGGAGCACGGGCCGCGCGGCGGGGACGAGGTGAACCTGCCGAAAGCGGGAAAAAATTACGGCTGGCCGCTGGCGACGTTTGGGATTAACTATTCCGGGCAGCCTATCCCGGAAGCGAAAGGCACCACGCTGGCGGGCGCTGAAGATCCGATTTATTACTGGGCAATTTCTCCGGCGCTGAGCGGCATGGCATTTTATAACGCGCAGAAATTCCCGCAGTGGAAAAACTCGCTGTTTGCGGGCGCGCTGGCCGGGAAATCGCTGATCCGTCTGACCGTAGACGGCGAAAAAATTACCCATGAAGAACGTCTGCTAAGCGACCGCAATGAGCGTATTCGCGAAGTACAGGTCGGGCCGGACGGTTTTGTTTATGTGCTGACGGATGAAAGTGACGGGAAACTGCTGAAGGTGTCGCCGGGCCAGTAACTGCCGGATGCTAAAAAAGGCGTGTCGTTGCGGCACGCCTTTTATGTTTAAGTCTACGTTAGAGGGATCATCACGCGTTTCTGGAAATCCGGGCGCTGGGTGATTTGCTTATACCAGCGCTCTACATTCGGATGGGCCTGACGTTCAATATTCAGCCCGTACCAGGCGTAGGCGTAGATCGCCAGCGGGATGTCCCCGAGCCCGAAATGTTCGCCAGATAACCATGCCTGCTGCGCCAGCACCTTGTCGACAATCGCCCAGTGTTTTTCAAATGCCTCCATGCCTGTCGCCACCAGATTCATATCACGCTCCGGTTCGGGAACGCGAACCAGCGTCAGAAAGACCTGACGGAAAGGAATAGTCAGGGTGTTTGCGGTCCAGTCCAGCCATTTATCCGCGCTTGCGCGAGCCCGCAGATCAGAAGGCCAGAATGCTTCATTACCTGCGCGTTCGGCGAGATAACGCAAAATGGCATTCGATTCCCATAAGACAAAATCATCATCCTGCAGGCAAGGCACCAGTCCGTTCGGATTGAGTGACAGATAAAGTGGCTCATGATTTTTACCATAAGCGCCCCCGGCGTTAATTTGCTGAAAAGGCAGTTTCAGTTCATCCAGTAACCACAGGACTTTTTTCACATTCGTTGAGTTATCGCGGCCCCACAGGGTGATCATTCAGAACTCCTCATTTGAAAAGGGTAAATAAACAGAACGTTAGCCAGCACAATGGCAATGACTATAGGGCAGGTGAAGGGGTTTTGCGAAGGGTTAAGCGTAACACTCAGCGACAGGTTTCCCCGCCGCTGAATGGGATTACGGAAAATCAGCGCTGTGTTTTCTGCGCTTTAAACAGTGCCCAGACGCTGAGCAGGGCGACCATCATCAGGTAGTAACCTGGCGCCAGGCTGCTGCCGGTGGCGGAAATCAGCAGCGTACAGATGAACGGCGCAAAGCCGCCGAACACGGTGACCGCCACGTTGTAGCTGATCGCCATGCCGCTGGCGCGGGTGGTGATCGGGAACAAATCCGCCATCATCGACGGCACTGTGGAGAAATACACCGATTTCAGCAACGCCAGCCAGCTTATCAGCAGCAGTAAGGACAGCGCCGATGTGTATTGCAGCATCAGCCAGAAGGCCGGATAAATGGTCAGCAACAGCAGGATAAGCGAGCCCCACATCAGCGGCAGACGACCGATTTTCTCCGCCCACAGCCCCATCACCGGCGTAACGACGGTCAGGATAATCCCCGCCGATAACGTGGCGCTAAAGCCCGCGGAAGCAGGCAAATGCAACGTTTTTGTAGCGTACGTCGGTACATAGTTCAGCATGTAGTTGATGGCAGTGGAAACCACCATCAGGCCGATAGCCGTAAAGAACAGGCCTTTTTGCGAGCGCACGATTTCTTTCAGCGGCGACGCGGTTTTCTCGGCTTTACTGAAGCTTTCCGATTCTTTGATATGGCGGCGGATATACAAACCGACCGGGCCAATCAGCAGACCGAAAATAAACGGAATGCGCCATCCCCAGTCCTGCAACTGCGTTTCACTCAGAATGGCAGACAACCCCAGGCCAAATGCAGAGGCCAGCAAGGTACTTGCACCTTGCGTGGCGAACTGCCAGCTGGCGATAAACGCTTTGCGTTCGGGGAAATGTTCAACCAGAAACGCCGTTGAGCTGCCGAACTCACCACCCGCCGAGAAGCCCTGAATCAGGCGTGCCGCGAGGATCAGCAGCGGAGCGGCCATGCCTATAGTGGCGTAGGACGGTGTGAGCACAATGATTAAGCCGCCAATCATCATCAGGCTGATGGACATCAGCAGCGACGCTTTACGTCCGTGTTTGTCGGCATACGCACCGAGAACGATTGCGCCGAGTGGCCGGATCAGGAATGAAACCCCGAAGCTGCCGAACGCCAGCAACAGTGAAACGGTCGGGTCGGACGTCGGGAAATAGGCATGCGCAATGTAGCTGGCGAAAAAGCCGTAAATGGCGATATCAAACCACTCCAGCGCGTTCCCGATACAGGTCGCAAAAAGGGTTTTCAACAGGCTCGGTTTCTCAGCCGTGGTGCTGACGGAAGCGGAACTGGCGCTTAACTGGCTCATTGCACACCTCCTGTATGGGCGTGGTGACGGGCCAGAACGGACGCACCGTTTTCACCGAGATCCCAAAGCAGATGGGTCATGATCGCCAGCCCTTCGCGCGCAACGGGGATCAGCATGTGTTCATTCACGCCGTGCTGACCGCAGGCCGGATAAGAGTGCGGCACCCATAACGTCGGTAAACCGAGAATATCGGCGAAGACATCGTTAGGCAGCGAACCGCCGAGATTCGGCAGCAATGCCGGCTTTTTACCGGTTGTTATTTGCATGATATTCAGCGCCCAGTCCACCAGAGGATCGGTCGGGTCGAAGCGGGTGGCCGGTGAGCCACGCATAAATTCCACCTCAACCTGCGGGAAACCGTGTGCATCCAGGTGCGCACGGACGTGCTCTGCAAGATTCTGCCAGTCGGTGCCGACGACAAAACGCAGCTGACACACCGCCGTCGCGGAGCCGGGAATGGCGTTCATCGGGCGCTGCGGATTGCCGGTCAGGAAGGACAGCACTTCCAGCGTATTCCACGCATAGAGACGCTCGGCAGGCGTGAGACCTTCCTCGCCCCAGTTCAGGTCAATCTTCGGATCGTTTTTGCCATCGCCGACGTCCACATCGCTGAGAATTTCGCGGATAGCGTCACTGACCGCAGGCGGTTTCAGCGCAGAAACCTGCAACTGGCCGTGCTGATTCACCAGACAGGCCAGCGCGTTTGCCAGCTGCGTCCCCGGATTGGTCAGCAGGCCGCCCCAGTTTCCGGAGTGATAGGCGTTGTCGCGGGCATTGATGGTGAGACGGAAATTCACCGCACCGCGTGAACCGAGGAACAGCGTCGGGCGCACGGCGCTCAGGCGCGGGCCGTCGGAGGCGAGGAAAATATCGGCGCTAAGCTGTTCCTGATATTCACGGCAAAGTTCGGCCAGCCCCGGTGAGCTGATTTCTTCACCCATTTCGAACAGCAGTTTGCAGTTAAAACCGAGGCTCCCGCTGCGGGCCTGGTAGATTTGTTCCAGCGCGGCAATGTTAATGCTGTGCTGGCCTTTGTTGTCGGCGCTGCCACGTCCGTACCAGCGGTCGCCGTCTTCTTTCAGTTCCCACGGCGATAAGTCGCTGCGCCAGTTTTCATCGTCGCCGAACACTACGTCGCCATGGCCGTAACTCAGGATTGTGGGCAACGCATCGTCTTCAATGCGGGTAGCGATCAAAAACGGTCGGTTAGCGGCATACGCATTTTCGACGCTCAGCAGGCTGAAACCCATCGCCGCGAGTGCCGGTTTAATCTCTTCATCGAGATAACGCGCCAGTTCGGCGTCCCGCTGATTACTCTGGCTTTCGGAGGCAATCGCCACCCTGCGCGCCAGCGTGCGCTGGTATTCACCCTGATCGAACCAGGCTAACGCCTGTTCAACGATATTTTCCGCTGTCATGAGGATCCTGCTTTTGTTGTGTTTGTGATTTTATTGTTGGTTTTTTATCAGTTTCACTCTAAGCGCTACGTCAGCGTTGCCACAATAATAATAATTGCAAGTTAGCGTTGCTTTTATTGTAATGCTCATCTGCACAGTTATGAGGCAATACGGTCATGCAAAGTACGGAGATTCGCTATTTTCTGGCGGTGGCCAATACCGGCTCCCTGAGCGCGGCGAGTAAGCAATTATTTGTGGCGGTATCGGCCATCAGCCGTCAGATCCAGCGTCTGGAAGAACGTATCGGCGCGCCGCTGTTTGAACGTCATGCGCGCGGGATGGTGCTCAACGATGCCGGGCAGATTCTGGAAAACCATGTGCGTAAAAGCATGATGGAAATGGAGCACGCGATTGCGGAAATTCAGGGGCTGAACGCCGTGAGGCGAACCGTGATCCGCATGGCCTGCACTGACGGGCTGGCGTTTGATTTACTGCCGCAGTTGTTCTCGCGGTTTCGCAAGATAAACCCGGGCGTGATGTTTTATCTCAACGTCGGCACGGCGGTGGAAGTGTCGGAAATGATCCACAACGGAGAAGTGGAACTCGCGTTACAGTTCAGTCTGGTGGCGGAGCGCGGCGTGGACATCATGGCGTCTTTCCCTGCGCCGGTACGCATGGTGATGCGCCCGGATCATCCGCTGGCCGATAAGGACGTGCTGCTGACAGATTTGCATCCGTACCCGCTGGCGATGAACGAGCAGGGCAGCACCATCCGCCAGCTGTTTGATTTGTCGTGCCGGATGAGCGGAATTTTTCTGGAACCCGCAGTGAGCTGTAACCGTTTTTCGACGCTTTACGATTTCATGGTGCAGACGCCGGGTGCGATTGTCGCGTGCAGCCACTTTTCCATTATGTATAAAGCCCGGCGCGATAATTTGCGGGTCAAACCGGTGAATATTGAACAGCTGAGCCAGCGGACGTTGCAGTTGCAATCACCTGCCGGTAAAAGGCGTTCGGCGGCGCTCGGTCAGTTTGTCGATTTTATCCGTGACGAACTGGTGCGGGAAAACGAGGCCTTTATCCGTGATTTCGATTTGAATACTGCCCAGTTATAAAAAGTCAGGCGTGAAAACGCGTCCACAGGCTAATCAGCAGCCACGCCGCCAGCGACCAGCAAACGACGGCGCAGAACAGGGCGTAAGGCAGTTTCATCGAGCCGATGAAAAAATAGAGTGAAATCAGGTACACCATATAAGGAATGACGGCCCACAAGCCGAAGACAATCGTGGTTCGCAGTGCCTCAATGCTGCGTTCCGTGCCCACGATGTAGTGAGCAATTAAGGCGAACGTAGGAAAGAGCGGGACCAGCCCGGCGATATAATAGTTTCGGGTTTTGGACAGCACCCCGATTAAAATCACGACCAGCGCTCCGATCAGCGCCTTAATTACCAGTCCCATTTCTGCCCCTGCGGCTCGTTCATCGTCGTTGTAGCGCCGTTGCGATTAAGACGTTTATTGTTATAGATATTTTATATGAATCTGCACCCCAAACTGACGTACATGAATGAATTGGTCAAGTGCTGACTGCTGTTTTTATCGCCGGTTGAATCAGCGCAAGCAGCGGAAAATTCTACTATTCTTAAGATCTTTACACTATTTAGGTTTATTCCAGACCCAGAACGCAGTAGGTTTTACGTCAGACAGAGTTGTACAATCTGTTTGAAAGATAAGATAAATTTCAGTTACCCGGACAAAAGCGCTGATACCTATGACAATTTCTTCCCAATTCAAACGGACTTTCATTTACGCGCTGGGCGGTGGAGTAATGCTGCTGGCGCTTCCTGCCGCTCAGGCGGACAACGGCCCCGTCGCACCACAGATTAATGCCAAATCCTGGGTGCTAATGGATTACAACAGCGGGAAGATCCTGACTGAATCGAATCCTGACGCGCGCCTCGACCCGGCCAGCCTGAGTAAAATCATGGTCAGCTACGTGGTCGGCCAGGCCATTAAATCCGGCAAAATCAAATCCGACGATTTGGTTTCTGTCGGTAACGATGCCTGGGCAACCGGCAATCCGGTGCTGCGCGGATCGTCCCTGATGTTCCTCAAACCCGGTGACCGCGTGCCGGTTTCCGAGCTGAATAAAGGGATCGTCATCCAGTCGGGTAACGACGCGAGTATCGCGCTGGCCGATTTTGTGGCGGGTAGCCAGGATTCCTTCGTGAATCTGATGAACCGCTACGGCGAACAGCTGAAACTGCAAAATACGCATTTTAAAACCGTTCACGGGCTGGATGCGGATGGGCAATACACGTCGGCAACGGATATGGCGCTGCTGTCGCAGGCGCTGATCCGCGATACGCCGGACGAATATGCGCTGCATAAAGAGAAAGAATTCACCTTCAACCACATTAAACAGATTAACCGCAACCGCCTGTTGTGGAGTTCGAATCTGAATGTGGACGGCATCAAAACCGGCTTCACGTCCGGCGCGGGGTATAACCTGGTCTCTTCCGCCAGCGACTCTACCGGTATGCGTTTGATTGCGGTAGTCATGGGCGCGCCGAGCGACCGTATCCGTTTCAGCGAGAGCGAAAGTCTGCTGACCTGGGGTTTCCGTTTCTTTGAAACGCTGACGCCAATTAAAGCCGGCGATGCATTCACCAGCCAGCGGGTCTGGTTTGGTGATGAAAAAATGGTTCCGCTGGGTGTGGCTGAAAATGCCTCACTGACGATGCCGAAAGGCCAGCTGAAAAACCTGAAAGCCAGCTTCACGCTGACCAATAAGCAGCTTGAAGCGCCGCTGGCGAAGAATCAGGTTGTGGGAACCGTGGATTTCAGCCTGGACGGCAAAGTTATTGAACAGCGTCCGCTGGTGGCGTTGCAGGAAGTGAAGGAATCGGGCTTCTTTGGCCGTATCTGGGACTTCGTGATGATGAAAATCAGCGGCCTTTTTGGCAGCATTTTCGGCAAGTAACTGCGGCTTATCCCCTGAAATCTGACACAAAAAAAGCGAGGCCAATAAAGCCTCGCTTTTTTATGCCTGAACGGCCGGAAAATCAGTTCTGCACCCAGCCTTTCCTGATCGGGAAGGCGAATCCAAAACGGTACACTTTGCACATCATCGCGTTAATCTGCTCACCAAACAGGTTCCACACCAGCTGCGCGAAAAGGCAACCGAGCATGCCAACCAGTAATCCGCCCAGCATATCCAGCGGCCAGTGAATGCCTAAATAAATACGTGACCAGGCGATGGCGATGGCTGTCACCATCAGCAGCGCGCCGGACCAGATGCGGTGCCAGAACAGGAATGACAGCGCGAAAGTGAAAATCGCCGTGCCGTGGTCGCTCGGGAAAGAATCATCCGGCGCGTGATGCAGGAAGTTATAACCAAAACCTTCAACGAAAGGGCGCGCGTGAGGGAAAAGCATCGAGAGCGTTTTGGCCGTCGTCATCGCAAAGAGCAGCGCAATGGTGGTTTTACTGACCAGTTCACGTTGCTGGCCGATCTGGTCGCGCTGACCCCAAAGCCAGAGCCCGACAATCAGAAGCGGGACGATGAGAATCAGGTCATTGGCCAGAAAAGCCGCCAGACTGATCAGCGCGTGCGGCGAAGCGGGCGTCGCGTTGATCCATAAAAACACCAGATGATTCAGCTGCTCCATAAAACTACCCTCGTATGTACAGGCCAGACAGGCCAAATAAACAGGCCAAAATAGTGATCACAAATTTCCGGTAACCCACTGACAACAGGCAAAAAACGTGGATGCCACGTTAGTTTGTGCTGCCTGTGAGGTAAAGAGGGTATCGTCTGAATATCCGCACTCGTTGAACGGCGGTATAGTTTCGTGATGAAATAGAGTGTAAAGAGAAGAACTTAAGGAAGCCTTAAGCAGGCGGGAGGACGAGCCTCCCGGCGCAATTGCCTGACTGAAAAAATGAAAGAAAAAGTGTCTGAGAAGACGATTAGCGAGGTTTTTGGACGGACATCAGGAACAGCATCGGACGTTCAGCCTCTTCGGCCAGCGCGGGTTGTGCGGCAATTTGTTCCGCTGACGGACCCCACTCATTAAGCCCGCGGATAACGAAACCCGCATCAGTGAGCAGGCGGATGTAGGTCCCCAGCGTGCGGTGCTGCTTGACCACGCCTTCGGCAAACCAGTTTGTGACACGCTTGCCTTCATGCTGATAACCATCGACCGGCCAGGTTTTTTGCCCGCTTTCATTGATCATCCACGCGGGGCTTGAAGGCGCGGTATAGATCGGGTGCTCAGCTGAGAAGACAAAACTGCCGCCCGGTTTGAGCGCGTGAAACACCGTTTGCACAAGCGCGGGCAGGGCGTCGATGTAATGAAGCGTGAGCGAGCTGTATGCCAGTTCAAAAGCGGCTTCCGGCAGTGTCAGGCTTTCAAGATCCTGACGGGCATAATGAATCGCATCGTCGCAAGTCATCGACCGGGCTTTTTCCAGCATTTTCTCTGAAACGTCGAGCCCTGAAACTTCTGCGGCACCGGCATCACGCGCAGCACGGCAGAACCAGCCGTAGCCACACCCCAGATCGATGATGCGTGCGCCCTGCATATCAGGCAGCATGGCTTTGAGTGAAGGCCATTCCGGCGCTCCTTCCAGCCCGAACTGCGATCGCCCGAGTTGCGCGTAGCCTTCAAAAAAGGCCGGATCATCGTAAATATTTTGCGTCATTTGAATGACTCCTATAAAAATAATCTTAATTGCCAATCCACTTTGGCCTGAACATTGTAGTAAAAATCAGACAGGAGAGCAGCAAAATGGACATTCGTCAGGCCACGCTGGCCGACCAGCGCGAACTGCAAACGCTGGGCCGTGAGACCTATCGCCACTATTTTGGCGACCTGTGGCAAAATAGTGACGAGCTGGAACAGTTTCTGGCCGATGACTTCAGTAACGAAGAAATGGAAAACACGCTTCAGAGCCCGGATCACCGCTGGCTGGTGTTACAGGAACAGGGCGACGCGGTCGGTTTTGCAAAAGTACATTTCAATCAGCCTCTTGAGGGCGCGGAAGGGCACGGGGCGAAGTTGTGTAAGTTGTATTTCAAACCCCAAAGCCGGGCACGCGGGCTGGGCGCGATGTTATTTGACGCCGTAGAAACCGCCGCCCGTGAAAACGGACAATCGTGCTTGTGGCTGACGGTTTTGCAAAGTAATCTCCCGGCTATCGGATTTTATCAGCGTCAGCGCATGCATCAGGTCGCTGAGACGGCCTATGTGACGGCAACGCAAACCACTCCATTGTGGATCATGAAAAAGGATATCAATGATTAAATTACGTCTAGGCGGTCTGTTTATCACGCTCGAAGCCGGGGAAGATATTCCCTATGCGCCGGAGTTTTGTGAGCATTACACCTACCTTATTCATCCGGCGGAAGACGGTTTTGAAATATTGCGTTATGACGCGTATTCCGGCTGGCATAAACGTCCTGATCAGATATTTGAAGACGGGCATCAGGCATTTGTATTTGCCTATCAGGCGTATGAAAAAGAGTGGAATCAGACTGACGGACGTTTAGGCGGTAAGGATCAGCGCCTCGAACGAATTATGTAAATTCCCGCACGGAATGGATGTTCAAAAAGCCACCGCTCTGGTGGTTTTTTATTAACCTGAAAGTGAAGCGTTTCGCTGGAATATACAAAACCTTACACAGAATATCTTTAATCTGCCGGCAAAAATTTCGCACTCACGTCGCCGGATGAGAATATTTTTACTACGATGCTGAATAGTTTCTGTAATTTACTATAATTTCACTTCGCTATTATCTTCACGTAATGGATTGTTTTTAAATGAATATGTCTCTTAGTGATGCGTGGCATTTATATAAACGATTTCCAAACGAAACTTATTTCAAATATTTACAGGTTGCAACCAAAGTTCTCATCGTTTAATTTTACGCACGTCAATTCCGGGCCATAAGAAGGGAAAATATAACTTCACGGTAACCGGATAATAACACTTGCCGGATGGCATTTTAGACGGCTTATAAATAATCAAGGATATTGATGATGAAATTACGCGTACTTTCTCTGGTCATTCCCGCTCTGATGATGGCTGGCACTGCCGGCGCTGCTGAAATCTATAATAAAGACGGCAACAAACTCGACCTGTTCGGTAAAGTGGACGGTCTGCATTATTTCTCCAAAGATAACAGCACCGATGGCGACCAGTCTTATATGCGTCTGGGTTTCCGTGGCGAAACACAGATTAATAACGAACTGACCGGTTACGGCGAGTGGGAATATCAGGCAGCCCTGAACTCTGCTGAAAGCGCTGATAATAACAACTTCACCCGTGTAGGTTTTGCAGGTCTGAAATTTGGCCAGTGGGGTTCACTGGACTACGGCCGCAACTACGGCGTGATGTATGACGTGGCAGCCTGGACCGACGTTCTGCCAGAATTCGGCGGCGATACTTACGGCGCAGACAACTTCATGTTCCAGCGTGCAAACGGCGTGCTGACTTACCGTAACAAAGACTTCTTCGGCGCAGTCGAAGGTCTGGATGTCGCGGTTCAGTATCAGGGCAAAAACGGCAGCGCTACCGAATCTAACAACGGTCGTGACGTATTAGCTCAGAACGGCGACGGTTACGGCATGTCCCTGTCTTATGACCTGGGCGAAGGTTTCAGCGCAGCAGCCGCAATGATGGCTTCTGACCGTACCAACGAGCAGAACGGCCGCAACAACCCGGCAATCATTGGTAACGGCGACAAGGCGACCGCGTACAGCGGCGGCCTGAAATACGATGCCAACAATATCTATCTGGCGGCGATGTACACCCAAAGCTACAACGCAAACCGCTTCGGTAAAGCAGGCAGCACCGCTTACGGTTATGCCGACAAAGCGCAAAACTTCGAAGCCGTGGCACAGTACCAGTTCGACTTCGGTCTGCGTCCGTCTGTTGCCTACGTGCAGTCTCACGCACGTAATATCCCGGGTTACAGCAACCAGAACCTGACCAAATATGTTGATGTTGGCGCGTCTTACTTCTTCAACAAAAACATGCTGACCTATGTGGATTACAAAATTAATCTGATGGATGACACCCGCCTGACCCGCGATGCTGGCATCAATACCGACGACGTTGTGGCCGTAGGCCTGGTTTATCAGTTCTGATAAGCCGACGCTGCCCTGAAAGTTAAGGGCATTTGCGTCTCTCGTGTCTGAATCTCCCGCTGCAAGGCGGGAGATGACTTTCCTCACAAAATCTTATTCCCCGTACTTTCCCCTGTGTTTTCGTTCAGGCATTATTCCGGCACGTGAAGTTCGTATCCGACGACTGAGAGCCGCCAATGACTGATCACGCCACACCCAATCTTCCTTCCAGGGATTTCACAGAGACTCAACGCTTTTACAGCAGCATAGGCTTTACTACCGGCTATATCGACGACAGCTGGCTCATCATGAGCCGCGGCGGTATTACGCTGGAATTCTTCCTGCACGTCGATCTCGACCCGCTCACCAGCTGGTTCAGCTGCTGCCTGCGCGTGGATGATGCCGATGCCATTTTTGATGAATTTATTGCTGCCGGAATAGGGCAGGACAGGAACATGCGGCCATGCATTCATCTGCCTGAAATGCAGCCGTGGGGATTAAAAATGGGTGCGCTGATTGATATCGACGGAACGTTGTTGCGGGTGATTGAGAATTAGCGAAACGGGTAACGCCAATGTTACGCCACCGGAAATCACTGCGGCGGCGTGACACTTTGTCAGCCCGCGGTGCGGGTGAATTGTTGCTCCATGACGCGGCTTCCCCACTGGTCGCCATCCCATTCTTTCGTCAGGGTAAAACCAAACGATTCATACAAACGGCGCGCGGCATCCAGCCCGCTGAAAGTCCAGAGCTGAGTGGCTGAGAATTTTTGCTGATCGCAGAAATTTACCGCTTCGCTGAGCAGTTTTCTGCCAATACCGCCTCCCCGGCAGCCATCATCAAGAATAAACCAGCGCAAATGTGCTTCGTTATTGCCTAAATCCTGCCCGTCGATGGCGACAGAACCGACTATTTTTCCGTTCTGAACCGCGAGCCAGATTCGGTTGTTTTCATGACCGAGGCGACCGGTGAATTCCGCTAACCCCGCCGCCACTTTGCTTTCAAAAAAACTGCCAAAGTTGGCATGACGCGAATAGAAACGGGCGTGCATCTCTGAAATACGCCCGATCATACCCGGCTGATAACCGGAGCTGATGATCACAGGATTTTGCGGATTTGCCTGTGAACCGTCACGGCATGATTTCAGTGCGCGGGCGTAGGCAGAAATCCCTTCAGCGACGGCTTTCTGCTTTGCAGTATCAAGATGAGCCAGCGCATCTGCGACGCGCATTTTGCCATACGCATTAATCTTCACGACGCTGGCTTTGCCCTGTTCGGTAAGCTGAAGGTGCTTCACCCGCGCGTCATCCACAGAAACTACCTCGGTGAGTTCACCGGCCTTGATAAGTTTGCCGAGCATCCGGCTTACGCTCGACTTCTCCAGCCCGAGTTCATTCACCAGCTGCGCCGCCGTCACCGCGCCCAGCCTTTCAGCTTCAAGCAACGTATGCACCGCCGACGCGGAATATTCCGTAGCGGCAAGCGTCGGGTTCATAAACCCCAGTTCACGAACCATCAGCCGTGAAGCGGTACGGATGTTTTCTATAAGAAGTGTGTTATCGGTCATGATAAAAGGCTTTTGATGATTTGGTTGTGTTATACAACCATTTTGGCGGGGAAGGTGTCAATGGGTTTACAAGGGGGGAACGGAGGTTTTACAAGCAGAAAAGAAAAAACCCGGCAATCTTGAACCTAAAAAGGCGGGATTGACGGGCTCTCCAAATTTGGGGACTTCAAAGAAAAGCAGTGGCACTAATTAAGACTTCGCTCCCCTTTAAAAGTTCGCGCCATGTGGCAAAAATATAAAAAAATTATTGATTTTTTTTTGCCACATTCGTGATCAACAACTTACGTCACGCTCCCGGCCAGATGATGACGATCAGTGTCCCCGCGAGTGTCAGTAATACGTTAGCAATGGCATAGGTTCCTGCATAACCCAGTGCCGGAATGTTGCTGCGGGCGGTGTCGCTGATGATTTCCATCGCCGGTGCGCAGGTTCGTGCGCCCATGATGGCGCCGAACAGTAATGCCCGGTTCATCCTCAGTACGTAGGCACCGAAGATGAAGCAAATCACCACCGGCACAAGGCTGACAATCAGGCCGGACAGCAACATTTGTCCGCCGACGGCGCCAAGCCCGTTGTTGATCCCCGCACCAGCGCTGAGGCCGACACCCGCCATAAATACCATCAGACCGAACTCTTTGACCATATTCAGCGCACCCTGCGGAATGTAGCCGAAAGTAGGGTGGTTTGCGCGCAGAAAGCCGAGCATGATACCGGCGAACAGCAGGCCCGCGGCGTTACCAATCCCGAAGCTGAAGCTTTTGAACTGGAAGGTGATCAGCCCGATCATCAGGCCGACAATGAAGAAGGCGCAGAAGGCGAGTAAATCGGTGAGCTGGCTGTGAACGGAGATAAAGCCGATGCGCTCTGCCACGCTTTTCACACGACGCGCGTCGCCGCTGACCTGCAACACATCGCCTTTGTTGAGCACGATGCTGTCGTCGATCGGCATTTCAATCTGGCTGCGGATCACGCGGTTAAGGAAACAACCCTGATCGGTCAGATTGAGCTGGCTCAGACGTTTGCCGACGGCGTGATTGTTTTTCACCACCACTTCTTCCGTCACGATGCGCATATCGAGCAGGTCACGGTCGAAAACTTCTTTCCCGTTACGGAAACTCGGATCAAGGCGTGAGTGCGCGTCCGGATAGCCGACCAGCGAAATTTCATCGCCGACCTGCAACACGGCGTCACCGTCCGGCGTCGCGAGAATTCCATTACGGCGGATACGTTCGATATAACAACCCGTCTGGCGATAAATCCCCAGTTCACGCAGGTTTTTGCCATCAGCCCAGGCGACCAGTTCCTGCCCGACACGGTAGGCGCGGATCACCGGAAGATAAACTTTTCGCTTACTGTCTGTGTCCAGACCGCGTTCGCGGGCGATTTGCTGCGCACTGGTTGGCAGATCCTGATGTTGCAGTTTTGGTAAATAGCGTGCGCCGAAAATCAGGCTGACCAGCCCGATAAGATACGTCAATGCGTAGCCGAGGCTCAGATTATCCAGCGCGGGGCTGAGCGTATTACTGCCCGCGAGGGTATTGCGCAGCGTGTCTCCCGCGCCCACCAGAACCGGCGTGGAGGTCATGGAACCGGCGAGCATACCGGCGGTGAGACCGATGTCCCACCCGAATGCCTTGCCAAGACCGAGCGCAAGAAGCATCGCGCTGCCGACCATGACCAGCGCCAGCATCAGATAATTTTTGCCATCCCGGAAGAAAATTGAAAAAAAGTTGGGTCCGGCTTCGACGCCCACGCAAAAAATAAACAGCATAAAACCGAGGTTGAGCGCTTCCGTATTAATGCTGAAATGTTGCTGGCCTAAAAGCAGGGAAACCACTAATACGCCAATAGAATTTCCGAGCTGAACGGAGCCCAGGCGAATTTTTCCCAGGCACAAGCCCAGTGCCAAAACCACAAATAATAACAGGATGTAATTCCCGTTTAACAAACTAGCGACGTTTATATTCACAAGGATAACTTATTGTTTACCAACAAATTCTTGATATAGGAGAATGTAAAGGATAAATTCAGATCCAGAAAATTCCTACTTTTTTAAACACCTTTGGTTTCTCAAATCGTGAATTAGAAAAGCAGGTTTCGGGCGTCATTTTAGTCATAGAACGTCTCTTCAGCCAGAGAAAAGCCCGTATAAATCAACTGAACGCTTTTTTTGTGTTTCGCGGGATTGCGGAACGCGTCAGGGAAGTGAGCCGGCAAGGCTCTGTCAGGTAAAAATGAACGCATTGCATGCAGTGCAGACGGCCTGTGAATCTCGCCAACTTTAAGGAGGAAGTCAGATGGCATTTTGGCGAAAGTTAATAGCCCCGCTATTTTGTTGCATTATTTTTATAGTTATTTTTATTTCGTTAAAAAATAGCTGGATAGTTGTTAGAGATATAACACCTGGTCCGGAATATGGTCTGTTATTATTTTTATTGCCGGGTTTGCTGACCGGGCTGATATATCGCGATTCGCCGATATTTTCATCTTTGATAGGTGCGCTGATTTCTGTGCCGGTTTGTACCGCGCTGCGTATGGTATTTTATCCGCGCGTGCGTCCGCTGGTGCAGGAAGTGGCTTACGCAACCAGCGCGATTTTCTGGTGTGTGCTGGGCGCGATGCTGATTCAGCTGCTCTTTACCGCGTATAAACAGTTCAGACAGCACCGGTAAACATTTTCCGATGTCATAAAAAAAGGCGCTCAATGAGCGCCTTTTTGCTGAGTTCAGAACCACTCAGTTGCTGAACAGAGCCAGATGTTCTTTGGCATAGGCTTCAAAATCAGTGCAGCCGCCGATGTGTTTCTGATCGAGGAAAATCTGTGGAACAGTTTCAACAGGTTTACCCACTGTTTTTTCCAGGTCAGCTTTGGTGATGCCTTCCGCATGGATATCGATGTAGCGGAAATTGAAATCATCACGTTCTTCAGTCAGTTTTTCAGCCAACTCTTTAGCACGTACACAATAAGGACAGCCAGGACGCCCGAAAATTACTGCAAACATGGAGACTCCTTTGTTAATACCAGCGAGATAAATGAAAAGGGAGTGACTATTTTTGTTATGCACGTCACCTTTTTGATGTAGCTACTATGCCTGTTGCAAGCCACAAAAAAAAGCAGGAATTACCTGTCGGTCTGATACCTTCTGCCTATCCAAATGATGAATCAGGGATTTTTCGGGTGCGCACATTGTTACAGCATTTGATGTCACAAGCCTTGCAAACAGGGCGCGCAGCATGAATGATTGCAACATCTGTTTTCGCTTTTTCATCCGTTCAGGAATTTTTTAATGACGCCGACTATCGATCTTCTGCGCTCACACCGTTCCATCCGTTCTTTTACCGGCCAGCCGGTATCCGATGAACAGCGTGAGGCGATCATTGCTGCCGCGCAATCTGCCTCAACTTCCAGCTTTTTGCAATGTTCATCGATTATCCGCGTTACCGATCCGGCGCTGCGCGAAACGTTGGTGCAGTACACCGGCGGGCAGCAATACGTGGCCAGCGCCGCTGAATTTTGGGTTTTCTGTGCCGATTTCAACCGCAACTTGCAGATTAACCCTGAGGCCGAACTGGGGCTGGCGGAACAATTGCTGCTCGGTTGCGTGGATACCGCGCTGATGGCGCAAAATGCCATGACCGCCGCCGAATCACTCGGGTTGGGCGGCGTATTTATCGGTGGGATCCGTAATCAGGTGGAAGACGTTGTCGCGCTGCTGAAATTACCGAAATTCGTGATGCCGTTGTTCGGTTTTTGTATCGGCACGCCTGCGCAGGATCATCAGGTCAAGCCGCGGATGCCGCAGTCCATGCTGGTTCACGAAAACAGCTATCAGCCGCTGGATAAAGAACTTCTGGCGCAATATGACGAAGAGCTCAGCGCGTATTATCTGCAACGCGACAGTAATGCCCGCCGCGATACCTGGAGCGCACTGATTATCCGTACCCTGAAAAAGGAACAGCGTCCGTTCATGCTGGACGCATTACATAAGCAAGGCTGGGCAACACGCTAATCGGCGATGGAGTGTCGGATGAAGATTGCAATTCTTTCCCGTGACGGGTCTTTATATTCGTGTAAACGGCTGCGGGAAGCCGCAGAGGCCCGGGGGCATGAGATCGACATCATTGATCCGCTCTCCTGCTATATGAACATCAATCCGGCCGCGCCGAGTGTGCATTATCGCGGGCGTCAGCTGGATAAATACCAGGCGGTGATCCCGCGTATTGGATCAGCCATTACGTTCTACGGCACCGCAGTATTGCGCCAGTTTGAAATGCTCGGGAGTTTTCCTCTCAATGAATCTGTGGCGATTACCCGGGCGCGCGATAAGTTGCGTTCGATGCAGATTCTGGCGCGCGAAGGAATAGATTTGCCGATCACCGGTTTTGCTAATGCGCCGGACGATACGTCAGATCTCATCGCGCTGGTCGGCGGTGCGCCGCTGGTGGTCAAGCTGGTCGAAGGCACGCAGGGCATCGGCGTGGTGCTGGCTGAAACCCGTCAGGCGGCGGAAAGCGTGATTGACGCCTTCCGCGGGCTGAATGCGCACATTCTGGTTCAGGAATATATCCGCGAAGCTGAAGGGCGCGACATCCGTTGTCTGGTGGTGGGTAAACGCGTGGTGGCGGCGATTGAACGTCAGGCCAAACCGGGCGATTTCCGTTCCAATCTTCATCGCGGCGGAACCGCGACCAACGTCAAAATCACGCCGGAAGAGAAAGAAATTGCGGTGAAAGCGGCGCTGACGCTGGGGCTCGACGTTGCCGGTGTCGATATTTTGCGTGCGCACCGGGGGCCGCTGGTGATGGAAGTTAACGCATCGCCGGGGCTGGAAGGCATCGAAACCACAACCGGCCTGGATATTGCGGGCATGATGATTGATTACATTGAACAGCGGGCGAAGCCGGGATTCAGGCTTAAATCTGGTGGTTAAATCTTAATTACCGGCGCTAATGTGCATCAAAAGGCCTTTGGTCGTAGCGCTGACCGGTAATATTCCGTAAGCTATGACCCCCTTCGTAACGCTGCGGGTGTTGCGAAGGCGTGGTTATTCTCGTTGTTTTGAACTTGTGAGGCATTCTATGGATTCGCTCATCGTCCCTGATTTGGCGCTGCTGCGGCGCTGGCTGGATCAGCTGGGCATTTCTTTTTTCGAGTGTGATTCCTGTCAGGCTCTCCATTTGCCGCATATGCAGAATTTTGATGGCATTTTTGATGCCAAACTCGATATCGTGGACAACGTAATTTTGTTCTCCGCGCTGGCCGAAGTGAAACCCACGGCGCTGATCCCGCTGGTTGCTGATTTAAGCTCGATTAACGCCAGCTCGCTGACCATCAAGGCCTTTGTCGATATTCAGGATGACAATTTGCCGAAACTGATTGTTTGCCAGTCGCTGACGATCGCCGTGGGCGTGACCGAAGAGCAATTCGCTTTCTTCCTGCAACAGGCGGAAGAGCAGATGTCGATGATTATTCTTGAAGCCCACGCCAACGATTTACTGTTCCTTGGCGACGATGAAGAAGGCACACCGGCCGTTTCCGTGAATCTGCCTTTGTTGCATTAAACCCCGTTAGTTATTTTTCTCCCTCTGAAGATCCTTTCCTGCGAGCCGTGTTTATTGCGGCTCCGCTGCCTTTATTCGCTTTCGCCATAAGTTATGCTGCGTTTGTGCCGGTGTTGCCAGATATTTCACTTTGTTAAAAGCCAAAATGCCAGACGGTATAGACCAAATCTGCATAAATAATCGATAAACGCCGGTTTTGTCTCAGGAGGCTGGTACACGGGGGTTGCAGGCGCTATGCTTCTGACTCTGCACCACGCGTGATTACGTCGTAAAACCAAACGGTTAATTCGCAGGCAGCGTATGCGTCAGCGTTGAATGCCTATGCAAGTTTAATGGGTGAGCGTTGGCATTGTGTGAAAGGTTTTGTATCAGTCTGAGTGATACAAATTCAATTTATATTCCCCTGTCTTGGAGGTAGTAACGGATGTTCACCCTGCGTAAAAAGTGGTTATCGGGTGTTGTCGCCGGTCTGGTTATGGCCGCGTCCGTCACAGCGTCTGCGGAAGAGAAAACGCTGCATATCTACAACTGGTCCGATTATATCGCGCCAAACACCGTGCCTGATTTCCAGAAAGAAACCGGCATCAAAGTGGTTTACGACGTGTTTGACTCCAACGAAGTGCTGGAAGGCAAACTGATGGCAGGGAGCACCGGTTTCGATCTGGTCGTGCCGTCGGCCAGTTTCCTTGAACGCCAGCTGGCGGCGGGCGTTTTCCAGCCGCTGGATAAGAGCAAACTGCCAAACTATAAAAACCTCGACCCTGATTTGCTCAAAATGGTCGCGCAGCATGATCCGGGCAACAAATACGCGATTCCTTATCTGTGGGCGACTACCGGTATCGGCTATAACGTCGATAAAGTGAAAGCCGTGCTGGGTAAAGATGCGCCGGTAAACAGCTGGGATCTGGTGCTCAAACCTGAAAACTTAGAGAAACTGAAAAGCTGCGGCGTTTCGTTCCTCGACGCACCGGCTGAAATTTACGCCACTGTGCTGAACTACCTGCATCTGGATCCGAACAGTACTAAAGCGTCGGATTACACCGGTGCGGCGAATGATCTACTGCTGAAACTGCGTCCGAACATTCGTTATTTCCACTCTTCCCAGTACATCAACGATCTGGCTAACGGCGACATTTGTGTGGCGATCGGCTGGGCGGGCGATGTGATGCAGGCGTCTAACCGCGCGAAAGAAGCGAAAAACGGCGTGAACGTGGCGTACAGCATTCCGAAAGAGGGCGCGCTGGCATTCTTCGACGTCTTCGCTATTCCGGCCGATGCTAAAAACCTCGACGAAGCCTATCAGTTCCTCAACTACCTGATGGAACCGAAAGTGATCGCGCAAATCAGTAACACCGTTTACTACGCGAGCGGCAACAAAGCGGCTACGCCACTGGTGAATGAAGATGTGCGCAACAACCCGGGCATTTATCCACCGGCAGATGTGCAGGCCAAACTCTTCAGCCTGAAAGTACAGGATCCGAAAATTGACCGCGTTATCACCCGTTCGTGGACTAAAGTAAAAACCGGAAAATAGTACCCGTTTTAGAAAAGGTCAGGAAGACTACAGCGGCTCCGCACAACCCTGCGGGGCCGCTGGCATTTTGTTCCAGGCCACTTTTGGGCATAGAAATCAGGCACTTTTCCCCCTGACTGTTATGCTTATTTGATACAGCTTTATTTTGATACCGGAGATTCCTCTGAGTGAACGATGCCATTCCACGCCCTCAGCCTAAGTCCCAGAAAGGTTTCACGCCTTTGCTGGAGATCCGCAATTTAACCAAGTCTTTTGACGGTCAGGCCGCCGTGGATGATGTCAGCCTGACCATCTATAAAGGGGAGATTTTCGCACTGCTCGGCGCGTCCGGTTGTGGTAAATCGACACTGTTGCGCATGCTGGCCGGTTTTGAACAGCCCACGCAGGGACAGATTGTGCTTGATGGCGTGGACCTCTCGCAGGTGCCGCCGTATCAGCGGCCGATCAACATGATGTTCCAGTCCTACGCGCTGTTCCCGCACATGACGGTTGAACAAAACATCGCGTTCGGACTTAAGCAGGACAAATTACCGTCGGCAGAGATCAAAAGCCGCGTGGCAGAAATGCTGACGCTGGTTCACATGCAGGAATTCGCCAAACGTAAGCCACATCAGCTTTCCGGCGGTCAGCGTCAGCGCGTTGCCTTAGCCCGCAGTCTGGCGAAACGGCCAAAATTATTGCTGCTCGACGAACCGATGGGCGCGCTGGATAAAAAACTGCGTGACCGTATGCAACTCGAGGTGGTCGATATTCTCGAGCGCGTTGGCGCGACCTGCGTGATGGTGACGCACGATCAGGAAGAAGCCATGACTATGGCGGGGCGTATCGCCATCATGAACCGCGGCAAGTTTGTGCAAATCGGTGAACCGGAAGAAATCTACGAGCATCCGACCAGCCGTTTCAGTGCCGAATTTATCGGTTCGGTAAACGTGTTTGAAGGCGTGCTGAAAGAACGTCTGGAGGATGCTTTAGTGCTCACGTCGCCGGGGCTTTTGCATCCGCTGAAAGTGGATCCGGATGTCTCGGTGGTGGACGGCGTACCGGTGTTTGTCGCGCTGCGTCCGGAAAAAATCATGCTCTGCGAAGACGTGCCGGAAGACGGCTGCAACTTTGCGGTGGGCGAAGTCGTGAACATCGCGTATCTGGGCGACCTGTCGATTTACCACGTTAAACTGCACAGCGGTCAGATGATTACGGCGCAATTGCAAAACGGACACCGTTTCCGCAAGGGCATGCCGACCTGGGGCGACGAAGTGCGTCTGTGCTGGCAAGCCGACAGCTGCGTCGTGCTGACAGTTTAAGGGGACGATGATGTCTTTGATTTCTGAAGTG
Source organism: Rahnella contaminans (assembly GCF_011065485.1). Classification (NCBI taxonomy): domain Bacteria; kingdom Pseudomonadati; phylum Pseudomonadota; class Gammaproteobacteria; order Enterobacterales; family Yersiniaceae; genus Rahnella; species Rahnella contaminans. The sequence continues at coordinate 1,148,679 of NZ_JAADJS010000001.1, read as the reverse complement.
ACCACCGCGAAACCTCCGGGCGGATTCAAAGCCCTGACCGGACGTCTGCAACAACGTCATGGCCGTAAGCTGGTGATTTTATTGCCGCTGGTGTGGTTCCTGCTGCTCTTTTTACTGCCGTTCCTGATTGTTTTTAAAATCAGTTTCGCCGAGATGGCGCGCGCCATTCCGCCGTATACCGATCTGGTCACATGGTCAGACGGCATGCTGGATATTGCGCTCAACATCGGTAACTACATCGGGCTCACGCAAGATCCGCTTTATATTGATGCCTATCTGCAATCGCTGGAAGTGGCCGCCATTTCCACGATTCTGTGCCTGCTCATTGGTTATCCGCTGGCGTGGGCCGTGGCCCACAGCAGCAAATCCATGCGTAACATTTTGCTGTTACTGGTGATCCTGCCGTCGTGGACGTCATTCCTGATCCGCGTTTACGCTTGGATTGGCATTCTCAAAGACAACGGTGTACTGAACAACGTGCTGCTGTGGCTGCACGTCATAGACCAGCCGCTGGTGATTTTGCACACCAATCTGGCGGTGTATATCGGGATTGTTTATTCGTATCTGCCGTTTATGATCCTGCCGATTTACACCGCGCTGACCCGCATGGATTATTCGCTGGTGGAAGCGGCGTCCGATCTGGGTGCCCGGCCGATGAAAACTTTCTTCAAAGTGATTATGCCGCTGACCAAAGGTGGGATTATTGCCGGCTCCATGCTGGTCTTTATTCCGGCGGTCGGCGAGTACGTGATCCCTGAACTGCTCGGTGGCCCGGACAGCAACATGATCGGGCGCGTGTTGTGGCAGGAATTCTTCAATAACCGCGACTGGCCGGTGGCCTCTGCGGTGGCGGTGGTGATGCTGTTACTGCTGATCATGCCGATCCTGTGGTTCCAGAAATACCAAAATAAAGAGCTGGGAGAAAAAGAATGAATCAGTTACCGGTTGTCCGTTCGCCGTGGCGAATTCTTATTCTCGTGCTCGGCTTTACGTTTTTGTATGCGCCGATGCTGATGCTGGTTATTTATTCGTTTAACAGCTCTAAGCTTGTTACGGTCTGGGCGGGCTGGTCTACCCGCTGGTATACTCAGCTTTTCCACGATTCTGCGATGATTAGCGCGGTGGGAATGAGCCTGACGATTGCCACGGCGGCGGCCACAATGGCTGTGATTGTCGGTACGCTGGCTGCGGTCGTGATGGTGCGATTCCAGCGTTTTCGTGGCTCGACGGGTTTTGCGTTTATGCTGACGGCACCACTGGTTATGCCCGATGTGATCACGGGTCTGGCGCTGCTGTTGCTGTTTGTGGCGATGGGGCACGCTTTTGGCTGGCCGGCTGAGCGTGGCATGTTTACCATCTGGCTGGCGCATGTGACGTTTTGTAGTGCGTATGTGGCGGTGGTGGTGTCGGCGAGATTGCGGGAACTGGATCGTTCCATCGAAGAAGCCGCGATGGATTTAGGCGCGGCGCCCGTGAAAGTCTTCTTCATTATTACACTGCCGATGATCCTGCCAGCGCTAATTTCCGGCTGGCTGCTGGCGTTTACGCTGTCGCTCGACGATCTGGTTATCGCCAGCTTTGTCGCCGGGCCGGGCGCAACGACTTTGCCAATGCTGGTCTTCGCCAGTGTGAGAATGGGCGTTAACCCGGAAATCAACGCACTGGCAACGCTCATCCTGCTGGTGGTGGGCATCATTGGCATGATTGCCTGGTGGTTTATGTCCAGAGCTGAGAAACAGCGGATCAAGGATATCCAGCGCGCACAGCGTAGCTGAATATAAGATAATTTCAGGGCGGATATTTCCGCCCTGAACGTAAATGGAGATCCCAAACGGATTTATGAAACTGGCATTTATCCCTGTTCCCGTCATGATTGCAGCCTCGGCGATTGTTGCCACGCGCTGCCTTGAGTTTATTTTGCTGTTTGACGCCATGGGTTTTTCAGGGCTGATGAGCTTTATCGAAGTCAGCGCAGAGTCGTGGCTGAACTGTTTTATCCTGCTGGCGAGCCTGCTGATTGTGCTGATTGAATGCCGTGCAGCGTACGCGATGATGCGTGCGCGGATTTGGGGGCGCCGGGCGTTTATTGGCTGCCAGGTGATTGTCGTCGGTTACATGCTGCTGGCGTCTTTCGAATGGTTCGGACCGCGTATTTTTCGTTTTGATGTCGACACCCAGGGCGAGTTTCTCACCGCGCTGCTGGTGCAAAAAATCCCCGATATTGTGGTTCTGCTCCTGCTTTTCGTGCCAGCCAGCAGCCGTCGCTACTTTGCGAAACGTAAATAGCACCTGCAGCAGGTGAGCCTTTCAGGCCGTGTGGTGATACACTGCGCGCCAGATTTTTCTCCGTATTCGATGACCGGAATTCTTTCATGCACTGCGCACTTTATACCGCCGGAACCTGCCGCTCATGTCAGTGGCTCGACACGCCTTATTCGCAACAGTTAGCCGACAAACAGCGGGATTTACACTCTCTGCTGGAAGGTTTGCCGGTCGGAGAATGGCGCGAACCGGTGACCGGGCCGGAAAGTGCTTTTCGAAATAAAGCGAAAATGGTGGTCAGCGGCAGCGTGGAGCGCCCGTTGCTTGGTATGGTGCACCGCGACGGCACGCCGGTAGATTTATGCGAATGCCCGCTGTATCCCGCCAGTTTCCCTGCTGTATTTTCAGTGCTTAAAACCTTTATCGCCCGCGCAGGCCTGACGCCGTACAACGTAGCGCGTAAGCGTGGCGAGCTGAAATTCCTGTTGCTGACCGAAAGCCAGAAAGGCGGCGGTATGATGCTGCGTTTCGTTCTGCGTTCAGAGGCCAAACTGGCCCAGCTGCGCGCCGCGCTGCCGTGGTTGCAACAGCAGTTGCCACAGCTGACCGTGATTTCGGCCAACATCCAGCCGGTGCATATGGCGATCCTCGAAGGTGACACCGAAATCCCGCTGACGGACGTGCAACGTCTTGAAGAAGAATTTAACCATGTGCCGCTGTTTATCCGTCCGCAGAGCTTCTTCCAGACCAATCCGCAGGTTGCTGAACGGCTTTACGCCACCGCGCGTGACTGGGTACATGAGCGCGGCAATATTGCCAGCATGTGGGATCTGTTCTGTGGTGTCGGCGGTTTTGGCCTGCATTGCGCCACGCCAGACATGCAACTGACCGGCATTGAAATCAGCGCGGAAGCCATCGCCTGCGCCAGAGAATCAGCCCGCCGTCTGGGGCTGAAAAACGTCGAATTCCAGGCGCTGGATTCCACCGGTTTTGCGACCGGAAAAGGCGACGTCCCGGATCTGGTTCTGGTGAATCCGCCACGGCGTGGCATCGGCAAAACGCTGTGTGATTACCTGAGCCAGATGGCGCCGGACACCATTTTGTATTCCAGCTGTAATGCGCAGACGATGGCAAAGGATCTGGCTTTATTGCCGGGCTACGCCATTGCGCGCGTCCAGATTTTCGATATGTTCCCGCATACCGCGCATTATGAAGTGATGGCGCTGCTGACGCGGGAAATATAAGAGTATTAATAAGCTGATGTTATTACGTTGCCCTGTTATAGATTTCTCCTAAAAGAAACGGCAAAGAGATCAGCTGTTAATTTTCCCGCCCGTTAAGAAAAAGCTTATATTGCGCGAAATAAAGTTGATTCGCTTCACAAAATTTTCTTTTAATCCTTAAATCTATCCTGCGGCACTGTTTTTTATTCTCAAACCGGTTATGTTTATTCCCGGATTGTTACTGCATAGGCAGGCAAAACCTGAACTGAAATTTCCCGTTCCCCGGGAGATATCGGCTCAGGTTTTTTTTTGCCTTTTATAAATGCACCCTGAAAAACATTGGCCTGATGGAACATTCGCTATGGAAAAGCACGCTCTGGCACTGATAACCGGTATTCTTTGTTCACCTTCGCTGGCCTTTGCCGGTATAGATGACCTTGCGGAAACTGGTTTTATAAAAAACAGTTCCCTCGATTTAGGAACACACAATATATGGAAATATCTTGATGAAGGTGAAACAGATAAACGTAATGTCCACTCCGCATGGGGACAGGGGCTGGCACTGGATTATAAGTCAGGCTATTTAGCTGACGCTATTGGTGTCGATGCCTCTTATTATGGCGTGATTAAACTGGCGGCTGCCGATAATTTCGCGTCAAGAGGGATTTTGTATGATGACGATGGTCAGGCCAAAGGCTTTAATAAACTGGGACAGTTTTTCGGTAAAGCGAAATTCTCGCAGTCAGGCGTCGAAGGCAATCTGTATGGCGGCTGGAAACTCATCAAACTGGGTGTGCTGACCACCTCAATGCGCGCCGCGCCCAATACGTATAATGGCTGGAGCGGCGACCTGACTTATGACGCCTACCGCCTGCGGCTGGCGTATCTGACCAAATCGCTGAACCGTGATTCGCCGGATAAAGTGAATTTCATGACCAGCGACGGCCATGCGATTGACACGATTTACACCGGCGATGTTCAGTTCAAAACAGATAACCTGACGGCGCTTTATTTCTACGGTGAGAGTGAAGACTATTTGCGCAGAAACGGGCTGGAGCTGAATCTGAAACAAAACAAATCGTTGTCCTACGGCGTGCAGATTTATATGACGCAGGCGCTGGATAAATGGGACAGCATGGCGAATAACAAAAAGGACTTCGATCATCGCGCCAATCATTATGCCGCGGACATGACGTGGAAATATAACGGCTGGACAACCAAAGGCGGGCTGGCTTATACCGACGCGAATAAAGAAGGCGGGATCGGCATGTATCCCCGACATATGAGTAAAAACTCGCGCGGTACGTTTAATTCGATGACCACGGCCGGGCTGGATTATATGCGCGACGAGGAAAAAGTATTGTCGCTGGATGTGGATTACCACATCACGCCGGAATTAGTCCTGGGCATTAATACGCATTATGGCTTCTTTGATTTCCAGGGACAGCCGGTGAAAGAGGGAGAATTAAACGTCTACACGTTGTGGAAACCGGCGTCAAAAAAACTCAAGGATTTATCTGTTTTCGCTATGATCGGACCCGGCAGAACCTATGAACATAAAGGGACTTCACCGATTGTCGATCATCATGGAAATATCAAAAGCGCCGACAGTTTTGCGGCGGAGTTTCGTCTGGATTACAAATTCAACATATTTTAATCAACACATTAAAAGGACATTATGATGAAAAAAATGCTCTGGAAAACACTGATCTCATTTTTAGTCTTCGGTTTCATCAATGCGCAGGCCGCGCCGGTACCTGCGTCTTCGGCACAGGCGACGGCGGAGAAAAACGTCGTCACATTTTACATCACGCGTCACGGCAAAACCTTATTTAACACCGCGCACCGTGCGCAGGGCTGGTCTGATACGCCGCTCACGGCAGCCGGTGTTTCCGTGGCAGAAGATCTCGGGCGTGGCCTGAAAGGCATTCCGTTTACCGCCGCCTATTCCAGTGACTCCGGCCGCGCACGTCAGACGGCAAAAATCGCGCTGACCTTCGCCGGGCAGACGTTACCGGTGACGGAAGATGAGCGTCTGCGCGAAACGTTTTTCGGCCCTTATGAAGGTGAGCTTGACGCTGTCATGTGGGCACCCGTGGCAAAGAAACTGGGTTTTGCAGACCTCAGTTCTGTAACGCAGGCGCTCTCAAAAGGGCAGATTACTCTCGAAACCATGATGAATACGCTGGCCGCCGTTGACCCTACGCACACCACAGAAAACGCCACGCAGGTAAAAAACCGTATGCAGGCCGCGCTGCATGATATCGCGCAGAAAACCCTTGCCGAAGGCGGCGGTAACGTCCTGATTGTGTCGCACGGCATGGCCATCATGGCAATGCTGCAAGGTATGACGCCCGAAGAAAACCTGCGCGCACCTTTGCAAAACGCCAGCGTTACGGTGGTCACGTACAAAGACAGCAAATTCACCGTCGGCAAAGTCGGGGATATGCAGTTTGTGGAGAAAGGGACGCGTCAAAACTAATCCGCTGCAAACAGATTCATGATCAACACCAGTTTATCCAGGATTTCACTGAACAGATGCTCGCTGAAAGGAGCGAGCATAGGCATCATCAGGCCGATGGCCAGAATGCCAATACTGAGGGTTAACGGGAAACCAATAACAAATACGGAAAGCTGCGGTGTGACGCGGTTTAACAGGCCGAGCGCCATGTTGAGCGTGAGCAGCAGGGTTACAATCGGCAATGCCAGCATCAGGCCACCGCTGAAAATAATGCTGCCTGCTTTCGCCACGGCCATAAAACCTTCGGCGTTGACCGGATTCGGGCTGATGGGAAGTGTGTGAAAACTGTCGGCGAGCAGGGAAATCAGCCAGAGATGAGCGTTGAAGCTCAGGAAAAGCAGGACTGCCAGCAGGTTCAGAAATTGCGCAAGAAGCGGGGTGTTAAGGCGGTTGCTGGGATCGTAAAACGTCGCAAAAGAAATCCCCATTTGCAGCCCCATGATTTCACCGGCCATCCTGATAGCAGCAAACGCCAGCTGCATCGTGATGCCCAGCGCGGTGCCGATCATGATTTGCTGCATCGCCAGCCACAGCGCAGGCGTGGAAAATATCGGCGTATCGACAGGCGGCAGCGACGGCGCAATCAGAAACGTGATCATCATGCCCAGACCGAGCTTTACGCGGTTCGGGACGGATTTCTCGCTGGTAATCGGCGCGGTGCTGATCAGAGCCAGAATCCTCAGCAGCGGCCAGAAATACATGCTGAGCCATCCGGCAAGTTGCGTGCTGTCGAAGGAAACCATGGGTTAACCGATGATGTAAGGCAGGTTGGTAAACAGCGTACGCATGTAATCGAGCAGCAGATTCAGCATCCACGGACCGGCGATTACGATAGTCGCGACAACGGCCAGAATTTTAGGAATGAAGGACAGCGTTTGTTCGTTGATCTGCGTCGCCGCCTGCAACAGGCTGACGATAAGCCCGGTGACCAGCGCCGTGAGCAACAGCGGTGCGGCAACGGCCAAAGCCACTTTCATCGCCTCATTGCCTAATGCCATTACCGATTCAGGAGTCATAAGATTCTCGTAAAATGCGAACCTGCTTGGGCTAGCTCACTTGCCATTTTGTCCTCCGGCAGTGCTCGCACTCCTCACGTACTTATGTACGCTGCGGGTGCTCCGCGCTGGCGGCGAACAAACTGGCTGCGACGCTGACGCCCATTAAGTTTGGCGTTTTGAATTAACTGTAAAAACTCTGTGCCAGTGAACCGAGCAGCAGTTGCCAGCCGTCGACCAGCACAAACAGCATCAGCTTGAAGGGGAGTGAGATGGTGGCCGGTGGCACCATCATCATCCCCAGCGCCATCAGCACGCTGGCGACGACCAGGTCGATAATCATGAACGGAATAAACACGGTGAAGCCAATCTGGAATGCCGTTTTCAGTTCGCTGGTGACATAAGCGGGCAGCAGAATACGCATCGGCACTGCTTCGGGGCCAGCCAGAGGCGGGATGTTTGCCAGACGGGCATACAACGCGAGGTCGCTTTCACGGGTCTGACGCAGCATGAACTGGCGCAGCGGCTGAGCGCCTTTGTCCATGGCATCCTGCATGGTGATTTTGTTTTCGGTAAACGGCTGATAGGCATCGCTGTAGATTTTGTCGAAAACCGGCGCCATCACGAAAAAGGTCAGGAACAGCCCGAGACCCAGCAGAACCTGGTTTGGCGGCGCGGACGGCGTACCCAGCGCATTTCGCAGCAGGCCGAGCACGATAATAATGCGGGTAAAACTGGTACACATCAGCAACATGGCGGGCAGCAGCGTCAGCGTGGTGATGAACACCAGCGTCTGAATTGGCAGCGACCAGTTCTGGGCACCATTGGACATCTGCTGGCTGATAATACCGGGCAACTGTGCGAACGCGGCCGGGCTAATAATAAAGAGCAGCAGCGGCAGGCACAGGCGGACGACCAGGCGAACAGGGCGCTGACGGGCAGCGGTAAAGGCGGATTTCATCAATTGGTTCACGGCGGACTGGGTCATGCCTGCTTTCCCGGACGTTTCAACATTTTCTGCATCAGCTGACGGAAATCCGCAGGCTGACTGTCTGTAGTGCCTGAATCCGGCGTTTGGACTTCCGGCGGCGCGCTCAGCGTGTGCAGCGGGGTGATGTTTTGCGCGGTCACGCCCAGCACCAGCCAGGTATTATCCACTTCCACGATCACCACTTTTTCGCTGCGGCCAACCTGAACACGGGCCGTCACTTTCAGCAGTTTGTTATTTTTTGACTGCGGCGCGAATCCGGTACGTTTGGCCACCCAGCCGATGCACAGGATCAGCAGCAGAATGCCGCCGAGCACCGTACTGACCTGTGTCAGCACAGAACTGGCGGGCAATGCCTGGGCTGAAGTCTGCGTCGTTGCGTGAGTCTGAGCCCCCTGAACGTACGGAGAATCCGTGGCCGCAGTCTGGCTCATCAGCGGCTCAACCGGCGCATACGCTCTGACGGCGTGATGATGTCGGTGATGCGCACGCCGTATTTGTCGGCGACAACCACCACTTCACCCTGAGCAATCAGATAACCGTTGATGAGAATATCCAGCGGCTCACCGGCCAGGCCATCGAGTGCGACAACCGAACCCTGCGACAGGCGCAGCAGTTCTTTGATGGTCATTTTGGTACGGCCTAACTCAACGGTCAGTTTCACCGGAATATCGAGGATCATGTCGATATCCTGCAAACTGCCCGCTCCGTCCTGGGCACCCAGCGCGGCGAAAACACCCTCGGTTGACGCTTTGGCGCTGCCCGCAGATTGTTGTTCGTTAAACGCATCAGCCCATAAATCGTCAACGTTATCCGATCCGGCGTCAGACGGTTTATTGGTGTCACTCATGGGGCTGTTCCTCATCTAGAGAATTTAAAATTGGGTTGATCAAATGTTCAACGCGCAGGGCGTATTGTTCGTTTATGGTGCCGTACTGGCTGGTCAGCACCGGAACGCCGTCGACGTGTGCAATCAGACGATCCGGTTTTTCAATCGGCAGAACATCACCCGGTTGCAGTTTCAGGATCTGAGACAGGCGCAGCGGGATTTCAACGAAATTCGCCACCAGCTCCAGTTCAGATTGCTGTACCTGATGCACCAGGTTTTCACGCCACTGACTTTCTTCATGACGCGAGTTTTCGACCGGCGGATTGGTCAGCAACTCACGTAACGGTTCAATCATGCTGAACGGAATACAGATGTTGAAATCACCGCTTAGCGCACCGATTTCCACGTGGAACGGCGTGGTGACCACGATATCGTTCGGGGAAGAGGTGATGTTGGTGAACTTGATCTGCAATTCAGCACGGACATATTCCACGCTCAGCTTGTAAACGCCACTCCACGCATCTTCGTAGGCGTCGAGCGCCAGCGTCAGCATGCGTTTGATGACGCGCTGTTCGGTATGAGTAAATTCGCGGCCTTCCACTTTCGTCGGGAAACGGCCATCACCGCCAAAAAGGTTATCCACCGCGATGAAGACCAGACTTGGCGCGAACACAAACAGCGCCGTGCCGCGTAAGGGCTTCAGGTGGATCAGGTTCAGGTTGGTCGGCACCGGCAGGTTGCGGGCGAAGTCATGGTAAGGCTGGATTTTGATCGGCCCGACCGTGATATCCGGGCTGCGACGCAAGAGGTTAAACAGCCCCATACGGAAGTGACGGGCAAAACGCTCGTTAATGATTTCCAGCGCCTGCAACCGCTCACGCACAACGCGACGTTGCGTCGTGGGGTCAAAAGGTTTTACACCGTCGTCCGACGCTTTGGCTTGTGCCGCGCTTGCCGACTCGGCTGCGCTGTCACTGTCGCCATTAAGCAGTGCGTCGATCTCGGCCTGTGAAAGAATGCTGTCGCCCATAATTTGTTTATCGCAGTATGAAAGCAGTGAAAAGCACGTCGTTGATCACCTGAGGTGGCTGACCTTTGACCAGTGGCGCGTCCAGAACCTGTTTGATGTCCTGCACCAGTTGTTGTTTACCGGTTTCGCTGACGAGATCCGCCGTCTTCTGGCGGGACAGGAGCAGCAGCAGACGGCTGCGAACTTCAGGCAGGTATTCATTCAGAATAGCCCGATTCTGTTCATCGGGCAGACGCAGGGTCAGGCCGATGTACAGCACGCGGTCAGGATCGTTATCCGGCGTTTGCAGGTTAACGGTAAAGGTATCCAGTGCCAGGAAGATCGGCGCCGCAGGTGGCTCGCTCTTCTTCACTTCAGCCGCGCTACCGTTCGCAGGCTGCTGTTTGTGCATCATCCACCAGGCGTAACCGGCCGCACCACAGGCTCCAAGGGTAATGAGTAACAGCAGAATCATCATTAACGGCCGCTTTTTTTTCTTACGCGACGCCGTGAGAGCAGAGTCAGACATGGATGGGGCGATTTCCTGTAAGTATGAGCAGACTGGCGTGAGGAGCACCGGACTGCTGAGTCAATTCTGAGAATGATTATCCCGCTTATCCTGTTGTTCAATAGTCAGAATAGGCGGGATAAATAAGGTCAGCTCTGCCGTTTGAATTAAGGGAGAACTGACCGGCTGCAATTATCTGAAACAATTTTGCGAGGTTTTACGCATCTGTAAAACGCTATGCAAAGATATCCACGCTGTTATTTCCCCCAATCCGCTGCGCAATAGAAGCCGGAACGGGCAGGGCGTCACTGACCGACGTGCTGCTGCCGGAATTAAAGGCCGCCCAGCTTGACGCGTCACCCTGAGGCGTACCGGACTGCGAACTTTGCTGCTGAGCCTGCTGCCATTGCGAACTGTCACTGCCGACGCTGCTTTGCCCCAGGCTGATGCCGCTGTCGGCCAGCGCGGTTTTCAGCTCTGGCATGGCGGCTTCAAGGGCAGAACGAACGCCACTGTGGCCGGACACAAAGTGCAGCTGCGCCTGATTGTTCTCAATCTTCATGCTGATCTGAATGGAACCCAGATCTTCAGGATGCAGACGCAGTTGCGCCGTCTGTTGTCCCTGACGGTTAAACATCATCACCTGCTGACCGAGCTGTTGTTGCCATTCCGGTGTGCCCAGCTGGGCGTTCAGCACCGGCGTGGACGGCGCGGTGACGACGCTGGTGGTGGTTGGCGTCGTTGGAACTGAAGCAGAAGACACGGCAACGGCGGCGGTATTGAGTTGATTCAATGCCGTTGAATTGCTGTCGAGCGTACGGCTGTCGTTTTGCTGAACGGCTGCGGTGCTGTTTGCCGCCGCGCTCATTGACGCCAGTGCGCTGCTGAAATCAGCGGCATTGGTGGACGCCGTGCTTTTGCTGCTGGCGGCATGCTGTGAAGACGTTGTGGCGACAGAGGCCGCATTACCCGAGGCGGTTGCCGCGGTTTTCGAATCGGTGTCGGTCACCGCGGCAGTTTTACCGTCGCCGGTCAGCAGCGATGACGCCGTGACGTTCAGGCCGGAAAGCAGGGTGCTGGCGTTCTGCGCACGGGTGTCGTCGCTGGCCGTCTGTGTTGCAGCCGCGGTCACGGTCTGAATCTGCTGCGCAGGCTGTTGCTGTACCGCCAGCTGGGCGAACAACGCCTGAATGCTGGCATCCGCAGAATCGGCATCTTTGTCTTTGTCACTCAGCGCGATGTCTTTCACCGACGTTCCCTTCAGGCTGCCGGTCGGCAAAACCTGAATGGCGGCGATCATTTTGCTCAGATCGCTGTCATCGAGCGTCAGACTGCCGTCTTTCTCGCCGGTGGTGACCGCCTGCGTCAGCGTATCTTTATCCACCGTTTCGCCTTTAGCGCTGATTTGCTGCCCGAGTTTCGCCAGCGCGCTGGTGAGTTTCGGATCCAGTTTTGAGCCCAGCTGGGCTTCGAGCTGGCTGGCAAAATCTGCCGGAGACGACGCGGTGCTTTCGCCAATAGCGGTGACATCCGTCGTCGCCGCGCTGGTGGCGGACGAACTGCCGGTCGCTGCACTCGTGGTCGTCTTTGCCGTGGTAACGGCAGCAGGCAAAATATTCAGATTCATGGATTTTTCTTCCTGTGTGCGCTGCGCTGGGCGAACTCATCGTTCTGTTTTTGATCAATCTTGTTTTCCAGAGAACGTTGCTGCTCGCTGGCACGGGATTGCAATGTCTGGTACGCGTTCAGCCGCTGTTGCTTTTCCTGCCACTGGTGAACGGCGGCATTGAGCCGCTGATCCCACTGTTGTAATTGTTTGCGGTGCTGGTCAATCGCCACTTCCAGCGTGCCGATGAACTGCTGGTAGTTCTGCCAGGTGTTCGCCGCTATGCCGCCGGTCATGGTGGAATTGAGTTTTTCGCGATATTCACGCTGGTAGTTGAGCAACATCGTGAGTTGCTGTTCAGCCTGATTATGCGACTGCCTGATCTGGCCTAAATTGTTGGTCGCCTGATCCAGCGCTTTTTGCGCAAGAGAACAAAGAGTAATTAATGGCGATGAACTTTCCATTCGACCCCCTTAAGTTAATTAACCCGGGAACAACATATTGAGTTCCAGACAGGCGTCTTCGTAAGTGCTGCGTTCCATGATGTCCTGCTGGAGAAAATTCTCCATTTGCGGATACAGCTTGATGGCCCGATCCAACATCGGATCGCTGCCTGCGGCGTAGGCGCCGACGCTGACCAAATCACGGTTGCGTTGGTAGCTGGACAACAGTTGTTTGAAATTACGTACGCGCCCGTACTGGGCGTCATCGATCAGCGATGTCATGGCACGGCTGATAGAAGCTTCGATATCGATGGCCGGATAATGGCCGGATTCGGCTAAGCGGCGTGACAGCACCACGTGGCCGTCGAGGATGGCGCGCGCGGAGTCGGCAATAGGATCCTGCTGGTCATCGCCTTCGGTCAGCACGGTATAAAATGCGGTGATCGAGCCACCACCGGTGATACCGTTACCGGCGCGTTCAACCAGCGCGGGCAATTTGGCAAACACGGAAGGCGGATAGCCTTTGGTCGCGGGCGGTTCGCCGATGGCCAGCGCGATTTCACGCTGCGCCATGGCATAACGGGTCAGGGAATCCATGATCAGCAAAACGTGCTGGCCGCGGTCGCGGAAATCTTCAGCGATGCGTGTGGCATATGCGGCACCCTGCATGCGCAGAAGTGGCGAAACATCGGCGGGCGCGGCGATAACCACCGAACGGGCACGACCCTCGTCACCTAAAATATTCTCGATAAAATCTTTAACTTCGCGGCCACGTTCACCAATCAGCCCGACCACGATGACGTCGGCTTTGGTGTAGCGCGCCATCATGCCGAGCAGCACGGATTTACCGACGCCGGAACCGGCGAACAGGCCCATACGCTGCCCGCGCCCGACGGTCAGCAATGCGTTAATCGCGCGTACGCCGACGTCAAGCACATCGGTGATCGGCGTACGTTGCAGCGGGTTAAACGGCGGAGTGATCAGCGCGGCGCGATAACCTGTATCCGGCGGCGGTAAGCCGTCGAGCGGTTTGGCACTGCCGTCGAGTACGCGACCGAGTAACTGCGGGCCGAGCGGAAGTTGTTTACCGGCTGTCTGGCCGTCGGCGGCAATCCGGGCATAAACCCGCGCGCCCGGCAAAATCCCTTCGACTTCTTCGAGCGGCATCAGAAACAGGCTCTGGCCGTTAAAACCGACCACTTCACTTTCAACTTCCTGCACAACCGGGCCGTCGTGACGTTCAATAAGACAGGTCGCGCCCAGCGGTAACTGCAATCCGGTGGCTTCAAGCACCAGGCCGGTCGCCCGCGTCAGACGGCCGTAGCGGCGAACGGAAGGCGTGCGTGCCATGCGCTTTTCCGCATCATCCAGCGTTTTCAGCAGGCGGCTCAGGCGGGCAGTCATCAGAGATCCCCCGGTGCCGCGAGGCGGCACAGCTCATGCCAGCGGGTAGCCAGCGACGCATCCATATCGCCATCCTCCGCGCTGACTTTGCAGCCACCGGTGTGGATCTGGCTGTCGGCCAGCAAGCGCCAGCCGTTCATGCTCAGGGTGGAACCCAGCTGTTGTTCAACACGTTCGAAATCTGCCGGGTTAACGCGCAGCTGCGGTTTGCCCTTGAACATCGGTTCCTGCTGGATCAGCTGCTGGATCTGGTTGAGCAGGGCAGAACCGTCGCAAATCGGCGCCTGTCCGATGATTTGTTTGGCCGCCGTCAGCGCCATCTGCATCAGGCGTGAGGCGATCACGCTGTCCAGCGCGTCCAGCGTTTGCTGGAAATCGGACACCATGTGCTGCCAGTGTTCGGTCAGAACGGCCTGCTGTTGCTGGCCTTCCTGCATTCCCTGCTGTTGTCCGGCTTCCTGACCCTGCTGAAAACCGGCGGCGTAACCCTGTTTCTGCCCGGCTTCCAGACCTTGCTGGAAACCCTGCTGTTCAGCGCGACGTTGCAGGTTCAGCAACTCATTCTGATCCACCTGAAGTTTTGGCAGACCGTCGTCCTGTTCTTCTTCGCCTTCGGCCAGCAAAGGTTCGTCAGGCGTGGTGAACACCGGCACGGCAAGATCACCCGGTTTCCAGGGCTGCCACGGCAGGGCGTTGATGCGCTCGGCATTACGCTCTTCGGCGGTTTTCTTTTCCGGCGCGGGCTGGCCGGACATCGGATTATCAGACATAAGAATCCTCGCCGCCGCCAACCATCATTTCGCCGGACTCTGCTAAGCGGCGAACCGTTTGCAGAATCGCTTTCTGTTCGTTCTCGACCAGAGACATACGCATTGGCCCGCGGTTTGCCAGGTCGTCGCGCAGGATATCCGCCGCACGCTGGGACATGTTGCGCAGGAACTTGTCGCGCAGTGGCTGTTCCGCACCTTTCAATGCCACCAGCAACGATTCGCCTTCGACTTCCTGCAACAGGCGCTGGATGCTGCGGTCGTCCACGTCCACCAGGTTTTCGAACAGGAACATCTCGTCGATAATTTTCTGTGCCAGTTCGCCGTCGTAACCACGAACCGCTTCGATAACGGCTTCTTCCTGCTGCGTTTTCATCAGGTTGATGATTTCTGCCGCAGTACGAACACCCCCCATCTTCGCGCGCTTGAGGTTCTGGCCGTCGAGCAGGTTGTTCAGTACTTCTGTCAGTTCCGCCAGCGCCGCAGGCTGGACACCGCCGAAGGTGGCGATACGCAGCATCACGTCGTTACGCAGACGCTCGTCGAACAGGGCCAGAATATCGGCAGCCTGACCGCGTTTGAGGTGGACCAGAATGGTGGCGATAATCTGCGGATGTTCGTCGCGGATAAGATCGGCCGCCATCTGCGGTTCCATAAAGTTGAGCGTTTCCATACCGCTGGTGGTTTCGCGCGATTCCAGAATATCTTCCAGCAGGCTGGAGGCACGTTCCTCGCCCAGTGCTTTCGTCAGAACCGAACGCAGATATTCGCTGGTGTTGACGCTCAGCGCGGCGTACTGCTCTGACTCGTCCTCGAACTCGTTCAGCACTTCAGCCAGCTGCTTGTTGGAAATCTGATGGATATTCGCCATCGCGCCGCTGATTTGCTGAACTTCGCGAGGAGAGAGGTGCTTGAACACCTCCACCGCACGGTCTTCACCCAGGGTTATCATCAAAATGGCGCTTTTTTCGGTGCCGGTCATAGTCATGATTGTTCGGTACTCATCCATTGGCGGATAACCAGGGCGACGATACGAGGATCCTTATCGGCCAGCTCCTGAACACGTTGGGTCTGAACTTCGACGCTGACTCGCTGCTGAGAACGTTTACGTTTCTCCAGCTCGTCGTTGCTGAGTTTGACCGGCTTGCTGCCTTCAGGCTGTGGCATCGCTGCTGCGATGGCCGCTGCGGCTGCCGCATCTTTCTCTGCCTGCTGTTTGCGCAACATCGGACGAACCATCTTGCGCCACAGCAGCCAGGCAACAATCAGCACCAGCAACCAGCGACCTGCGTTGAGCAGCTGATCGAAGAACGCCTGTTGTTTCCAGAACGGCAGTTCACCGGAATCATCAGCCGCTTCGTTGAACGGTGTATTCACCACGTTCAGCGTATCGCCACGTTCCTGCGAGAAGCCCATGGCTTCACGGACCAGATCATCAATTTTCTTCAGCTGTTCATCAGTCAGCGGCTTCGCTTTGCCATCTGTCCCGACCTGATAGTTGACGACCACCGCCGCGGACAGGCGTTGTACGGCACCCGCGCTGTGTTGCGTATGGGTGATTGTGCGGTCAACTTCGTAGTTGGTGGTTTCATCACGACGGCTGTTCGACGGAACGGTTGAACGGTTTGCCGTGTTGTTTTGCGCATTGTTCTGTGCGTTGTTACCGGCCTGATTCTGTGCCCCGTTGGCGTTGTTCGCCGCAGGAGGATTGGTGACCGGCGCGGTCGCAGCCGGTGCAGGCTGGTTGCTTAATGCACCCGGTACGCCGCCGACGGCAGTGCCACCAATCTGGTCACTGGTGCTCAGCTGGCGTGAACGGACAGCGGCTTTTTCCGGCGTGCCGTTTGGCTGATAATTCTCGTCAGTTTGTTCGCGGCTGGCGTAGTCGATTTGCGCGGTGATTTGCGCGTGAACGTTACCATTGCCGACCACCGGCTGGAGGATAGATTCGATACGACGTTGCAGACGGCCTTCCACTTCGTTGGCGTATTTCAGCTGGGAAGCATTCAGGTCACGTCCATTGTTGTCCGACTGCGTCAGCAGATGTCCGCTCTGGTCGACCACGGTGACGTTGGCAGGTGGTAAACCCGACACGCTGCTCGACACCATATAAACGATGGCGTTGATCTGACCGTCATCCAGCGCACGACCCGGTTGTAAATTCAGGGTCACGGAAGCGGAAGGATTTTTCTGTTCGCGGACAAACAAGGAAGGTTTTGGAATGGCTAAATGGACGCGGGCGCTGCCGACCGGGCCCAAAGTTTCGATAGTGCGGGAGAGTTCACCTTCCAGCGCACGCTGATAGTTGATCTGTTCGCTGAACTGGCTGATGCCGAATTTTTCCTGATCCATCAGCTCAAAGCCGACTGCGCCACCTTTCGGTAAA
This sequence comes from Rahnella contaminans, assembly GCF_011065485.1. Classification (NCBI taxonomy): domain Bacteria; kingdom Pseudomonadati; phylum Pseudomonadota; class Gammaproteobacteria; order Enterobacterales; family Yersiniaceae; genus Rahnella; species Rahnella contaminans. The sequence continues at coordinate 1,131,738 of NZ_JAADJS010000001.1, read as the reverse complement.
CCGGCGGAAGCCAGTTTCAGACGCGTTTCATACACTTTATCTGCCGGGATTAACAGGGCTGCGCCGTTTTCTGAAAACTGATAAGGGATGTTCATCTGCGTCAGCTGGGTGACGATGGCACCGCCGTCCTGATCGCCCAGATTGCTAAACAGCACCTTATAGGTGGGCTGTTTTGCCCACAGCATCATGACAACAACAATGGCCAGGGCAGCCGCAGCGGCGATGGCGATAGGAATTTTTGGGTTGGCGCGCAGGCGATTAAGCAACGCAGTTAAACCGTTTGGAGAGGTTTCTGCGCCGGCTATTGCGGAACTCATACAAGATCCCTATTTAGCTGTTGAATGGTGATGTTCATGTTGTCTCTTAACAAAACAGACTCCCAAGTGCGCAATCGTTGAAGCGTGACATTTTTCAGTCCTCCGTACAGGCAGGCCTATTTTCTAGGTGAGCCATTATTTGCCGCTAAAGGCAAAGTTAATGGCCCGATAAGCCATGGTTTTTAGGTTCAATTACCGCGTTTAGGAAAAAACTGATGTGATAGGGTGTCATTCCATGAAAGAAGCACTTTGTTCACCGACACAGCAATAAGCGGAGAAAACATGTCAATTCAAGGCATTGAGAGCGTTTTACAGCAGATGCAGGCCACCGCCATCAAGGCAGGCGCTACCCCTCAGACGGATACGACGTCAGAAGCGGGTTTTGCCAGCGAACTGAAAGCGGCATTAGGCAAAATCAGCGAGACGCAAAACAACGCAAAACTGGAATCTGAAAAGCTGGAGATGGGCGTTCCCGGCGTAAGCCTGAACGACGTGATGGTGGATTTGCAGAAATCATCAATTTCACTGCAACTGGGTATTCAGGTGAGAAATAAACTGGTAACGGCGTACCAGGACGTGATGAACATGTCTGTTTAGGATATGTAACTACATAATTACATTGGATAAATACACTATCCAGTTTTCTTGTGGGGCATGGATGGGGCAAACTCAGTTAGCATTGGGAATTATTACTGATGATGATAAAAAAATTTAACTGTTTGGATGAAGTATGCTCAGGCAATTGCTGCTGTAGATGTTACAAAAGCCCCTGATATTGGATGGCCAGAACAACCATACACTTAAATCAAGGGCTTCTCTCTTTGTAATGTTATTTTTTTATTAGTTCAACCCACCAAGGATTAGGGTTAATTCTAATCTTCATTGACTCACCCGTTGGAAGGGTTTCAAATTTCGCCACATCCTCCTGGTACCCTACATCTGGCAAATTATTAATTGAATAGCTTTGATTCAATAATACTATTAAGGCTATAGGAAGCAAAATTGAAAGATTTCTTGTGTGTTCATCTAGCTTGCTGCAAATAAAAATAATAAGTGAGAAGAATGCTATGTTAGTGATGATGAAGTATCTCTCTCCCCCACCCGGTATAAGCAATGCAGGCCACTGAGGTAGTGTTAAGCTCATCATAGGTTTTGCCAAGGCAAATCCTATCATTAGAACAGGGAAAATAACCGCTGATTTGAATCTCCAGTCCTGACGTACAAAGAAAATTAGTGTCACAACAGCTAACAGTGCAAATATACATGTATTGAGCGCTGTCATAGAGGCCATAGGTGAAATGAGTTCATTATCAAATAAGCTGCCACCGACAACTCTATAAGATATCACATTAGCAAGCACTGAGAAGGTTGCCCCCAATGGAGCGTGAGATCTTGAACCATCTGCTGATGTGAGGATTGCAATTATCTGTATAAGGCAGCATGCAGCCATAACTACATCAAAGGGTTTAATGTTTATAATAGCGCTTTTTATCCCTTTGTTTTGGCTGATCCTTTTTAGAATTAAACATGGCGCGATGAAAATAACAAATGGCCCACTGAGTGAACTAATTATTAATAAAGCAAAGTCATGCACCTTCCAAGGTGTAGTTGAAGCGTCATCAGAAATAACAACTAATAACAAATATAATGAGAGATACCAATGAGCGTTTGTTACATTAACATAAGCCTCTGCTATGTTAGGCATCAAAAGGAAGTACAAAACAAATAAAAATCTATATTTCAATGCAACAAACTTCATTCTGTCAGAAAGCACAAACATGACAAAAAAACAACGAATAAGAATTGCAATTATATTTGCAACTAAAGGCGCCTTGCTGAGCCCAAAGAGAAGTCCTATCCCATAAGTCATTCTTGAAATTGTTTGATAGTATCCATTGGCAGGATACAGAATCGAACTCCAAAATCCTCCTTCGTAAATTCCCTTCATCCATATTACACCATCTTCAGCCCAAGGTTGTGCGTGAAGTAATATGTCTTGCCTTCTCGAAAATACTATTAAAAATGTTAGTGCAAATATGCTTACTGTCGCAACAATTCTTTCCAAGCTTATTTTTGTATTGTGCATGATTCTGTTTGCCAATGTTATATTTTACGTTGATAAATTTACGCTTATTTTACATCTGCAGGAAGTAATGTAAAGAATCATGACAGCTACGCCCCCAAAGTGAGTGCTATGCATCAAGTTTAAAACCCTTGCAGATCAGCGAAATAATATTTCCTACTTCGTCACCCCTTCACAGTCGCAACAACCTATGATTGTACTGTATGCATAAACAGTATTGTGTGGGGTTAGTTATGGCTAAATATTCAGACATCAAAGTGGCGTTCATGCGACGTATCACGCACGACCCGAAGAGAGGGAAGGTGGTGACTACAGCCCGCTTCGTGCAGGAATTAGCAAAGGTAAACCACTTCTGGTCACTACAGGAGGCTAACGATTGGATAGCGAAACATCAGTCATTCTTTCGTGATTACACAGACGGTCACGGTGAAGAGAAGCGCTATTTCTTGGTGAACATGGGCTATGTTAGGTAGGAGGAATCTATGGGATTTCCATCACCAGCAACAGACTACGCAGAGGCAGGGATTGACCTCAATAAAATATGCCGGTTCGGAGGAGCATCATCCAGGCTGCATGTTGTTGAGCGCTATCTTGGAGAAGGCATTAATTCAGGGGCAATGCTGATTATTGATACGGCCATTAAACCAGTAGACGGTCGCCGGTTGCTTGCTAGGGTTGATGGCGAGATAGAGATCTGGCGTTTAATAACCATCCTCAGGCGCGGCCTTGAATCGACCATAGACAAGCGATTCATCTCATTTGGGGATGAGGTGGTCAATGACTCAATTGAGGTTCTGGGTGTGGTGACGCATGTGATATTAGATATGCGGAATGATGTGTTCGATGACACAGTGGTGTTCTGAGAATTCCATGGGGCATGTATGGGGCAAAAAATTAACGCGAATTTACATTCTCGATCCTGCTTAGAATGTCTGCTCGCGTTAATCGTCTGTGATGTACCCGCTCTAACATGATCTTCTATGTATTCAGAAAATTAAGCCTCATATGATGAACATGTCGGGATAGGTGGGGATATAAGTCGGTAAGTCATTTTTGCCAGAATTACAGACTCAAAATCCTTAAATGTATGTGGGGCGTCAAAATGGCAATACTTGGGGTATTGATACCAAAACGCCCCAAGCAGGTATGAATATCCTGGGGATTGATGTATCAGTTATTTTTCTTGATTGGCACCTAGCAAGTGGCAATATTCTTTTGCTTCAGTCCATGATTTCTTCATTCCAACTAAAGTTCCAGCTTTAACAACATCATACGATTGATTCCTTTTGTAAATTTCGTAAGCACCCATGTGGCCAACCAAGTTTTCAGCCCGGAAACGTGACGGCCCAAGGTCTTCCCTCATCGGGTTATAGTCTGGGTTTTTATAGCTGTACATTATTTCACTCCATTGAATTTTATTGCTCAGCAGCGGAATGTTAATTTACGCGTCAGTATCCAGAAAACAAGTAAAAATTTAAACTCATACAGATGTATAGTTGGCCTGAATATTATGCATGATATGCATGTGTTAAATAAATGGGGCGGCGCCCCATTTATAGTTATTTCTTGATTAAATCAATACTCCACCCAGGTGGTGTTATTCTAATATTAATCGACTCGCCGATTGCAGCATTATTAAATTTTGCCACATCATCTTTATAACCTACATTTGGCAATGCTGGAATATTAAAGCTGATAAGTAAAAAAGGCGTTAAAGAAGCCAAAAAAAGCATCAGCACTATATTTTTATAAATACTTAGTTTATCTATTAAGAATAATACAAAAAGGAAGAAGCAAAAATTTGTTATAAAGAAATAGCGCTCGCCAACTCCAGGGGTTAATATAGGTGGCCACTGAGCCTCGGTAACACTAACCATGGGTTTGGCCAAAGCAAAGCCGATCATAACGATCGGGAAAATAGAAATAGCGCGGAATCTCCAACCTGAAGTAACGAAATTATAAAGTATTGTAACAGAAAGCAGAATGAAAATTGATGTTCTTAGCAGATGATTTTTGGTGAACTCGAAAGAAAATGTGTTATCAAAAAATGTACCAAAAAATAATTTAGCAGTAATTATGTGAGTAAAAAGGTCGAAGCTTGCACCTAAAGGCGCGGGAGACCGTGGACCACCTCCGGCAGTAAGAATCGAAAAAATTTGAATCAAACTACATGCTGCCATTGCAATATCAAAGGAGTTTATACCTTTTAATGCACCTATAAAACCTCCTCTCTCATAAAAACGCTTTATTATGAGGCAGGGTGCTAAGAAAACTACAAAAGGCCCGCTTAATCCACTTAATAATAAAACTAAAAAATCATGTATTTTTGAAGTTTGCGTTATTGGCGGCATCGCAATAATGACGGCTAACAAATACATTGATAAGTACCAGTGCACATTTGTGATATTGACAAAACCTTCGGCGACATTTGGCATAAGGATAAAGTAAATAACAGCTGCGACTCTGTACTTGATGTCTATGAAGCTAAATCTTCTTGAGAGAATGAATAAGAGGAAAAAAATCCGGATACTGATAGATATTACGTTGGAAACTAGGGGTGCTTTCCCAAGACCAAATGCCATCGCAATGCCATAGGTCAATCTTGGTATGGTTTGGAAATAACCATCTTGAGGTTTAAACAATGAATTTAAGAATCCGGTTTCATAAATACCCTTAATCCAAACTCTTCCATCTTCAGCCCATGGTTGCGCATTAAAAATGACATCCGGTCTTCTGGCGGCCATGAGCATGAAAATAAAGCAAAAAACCATAAACCAAAAAACGGCTTTTTCCGCTTTTCCAACTGAGTTCATCAAGTCTTTCCCACCTTTTTAACAATTTAAGATTGAGCAGTTTTCAAGGAATGAGAAAGATCTTCAATCGATTACTTCCTGCGATTAAAAATTTTTACATACGGATATTTATAGTTTATTTTTTTTAACTAAATATCTTGGACGCTGTTTCGTCTCTATATATATACGGCCAATATACTCTCCCAAAACTCCAATCCCGATAAGCTGGATACCACCAAGGAAAAGAATAGAAACGATGAGTGAGGGATAGCCACGAACAGCATTGCCCCAGATGAGAGTATCAATAATCAGCCAGGCACCGTAAAAGAAAGATATTCCTGCGATCGCTAAACCAAGATATGTCCAGACTCTCAACGGGAACGTAGAGAAACTGGTTATGCCTTCAAGCGCGAGGTTCCACAATTTCCAGCCATTAAATTTAGATGTGCCAGCAACACGCTCTGCGCGGGAATACTCGACCACCTCGGTTATTCCGCCGACCCAGCTTAATACCCCTTTCATAAAAAGATTACGTTCAGGTAATAATTTTATGTTCTCAACCACTTCACGGGACATTAAACGAAAGTCTCCCACGTTTTCTTCAATTTTAGGATTGCTGATTTGATTGTGCAGTTTATAGAACATTTCTGCTGATTTACGCTTAAGATGGCCGTCAGTTGAGCGGTCAGTACGCTTTGCGAGCACCATATCAGCACCGGTTTTCCATTTTTCGATAAGACGCGGGATCACATCAATCGGGTCCTGCAGATCCACATCAATAGGGATAACGGCATCACCTTTGGCATGCTCAAGTCCTGCAAATAAAGCGGGTTCTTTACCAAAGTTGCGTGAGAAATTAATTGCCTGCACTCTATCATCAGATAACGCCAGGGCATTAATTATCGCCTCTGTTGAATCTTTGCTGCCGTCGTTGATGAAGACCATCTCCACGTCATATTCTTTCAGTCCTTCAAACTCGCGCACGGTCTTGTAAAAAATTGGTATTGTGTCTTCTTCATTGAAGACTGGAATGACCAGAGAAATTTTCATTATTGTTTTTCCCGAAATACAACATAATTTGAATAGATGAAACCGACAAAAAGGCTTATTGCGGAAAACGTAACTAACGTAATTACAGGATTCAGGCCAATCTTGTCGGCCATATAACCACAAGCCAGCGCAAGAACTCCCATGAAGCCTACATACATGAAATACCGCATAGCGGTATGGTCACTTTTGAAAGTCCAGCGTGCATTGGCGAAGAAGCTAAATGTAACTGCTACACAGAAGCCAGCGAAGTTACTGATCATTTGATCATGACTGAACGAATAGTAAACTGCCGCAAAAGTCACCCAGTGGAGAAGGGTGTTGAAACCGCCGACAACAGCATATTTGGCTAACGTTTTAAACATGTTGGAGCATTCTCAAAAAGACAGATGCTGGATCCTAACATTTGTTCGCATGAAGGCAAGAACAGTAAAGATTTGTATGCCACTTTTAGGCCACTCAAGTTCTGGCCAAGGCATGCTGGAAAAGGCTTACCGTAAATGAGAAGAAAAAACAACAGAATCAGGCAGGGAAATTTTCAAAGCTAAAAATTATAAAAACAATCAGTAGTCAGTAGTTGTCCTCAGCGTCTTTGGCCGCTGATTTCATTACTCTCCACGCTACCAGCGCGGCCAGCAAAATAAAGATAACCAGAGTAATTAGTAAAATTGTCAAAGCCCTAATCCTTCAATCTATGTGGAAGGTTGTAATGGGACCGTCGCCATTTGCTGAACTGATGATCACACTAAAGCGGCAGATAAAGAGCTACAACGTTAAATGACATCATTCAGGGAACAGAATACTTTCGGCTCAATACTATTATCGGCAGGATTTAACCACAACGTGAGGGAGCTGGAATAATTGTTGCAAATTGTTTAGTTACGTTATTATTACAATGTAATGGAATGTAAGGGTTTTCAAGAAAAAATGTTACCGGTGTCACAAAATTGTCCTTTGCATGTGCAGGTTTATTTGCAAGAATCGCAAAAAAAATCGCTTCACCTGCAAAAGCACCTCCATAAAAAATGATAATCCGTCCTCCGCGTCACTGGTTCTTGCGTTTGTTCGCCTGGCATGGCTCTGTGCTGCCCAGCATTATGTTCCGCCTCAGTCTGAATTTATTGATGTCGCTCGCCGCCATTCTCAGCCTTCCCTGGTATGAGACGCTTGGCGTTAAGCTCACGCTGGCGCCGTTCAGCTTGCTGGGGGTGTCGATTGCGATCTTCCTCGGTTTTCGGAACAGCGTGGCGTATTCGCGCTACACCGAAGCGCGTCAGCTGTGGGGCGGGTTACTGATTGCCTGTCGTACGTTACAAAGTCAGGTAATGGCGGTGTGTCCGGGCGAAGCGCAGCGCGTGACGACGCTGTTGCTGGCGTTCTGTTACAGCCTCAAACATCAGCTGCGCCACAGCGAGCCGCGGCCTGATCTCGAACGTCTGTTAGGGGAAGATGCGGAAGATATTCTGTCACGCCGCGCGCCGACCAATATGGTGCAGCTGCGGATGTCACAGTGGCTTGCTGAACGGCGCCGCAGCGGGGATTTGTCGGATATCGTCTACACCCACATGGACACCACGCTGTTGCAACTTTCGCAGGTCGTCGGCGGGTGTGAGCGTATTGTCAGCATGCCGATCCCGTTTGCTTACGGGCTTTTACTGCACCGAACGGTCTATCTGTTCTGTAGCTTATTGCCGTTCGCGCTGGTGGTGGATTTGCATTACATGACGCTGCTGGTTTCAGGTTTTATTTCGTACAGTTTCCTGTCGCTCGATACGCTGGCGGAAGAGCTGGAAATGCCTTTCGGCTATGCCAATAACCATCTGCCGATGGACGCGATGTGTACCAATATCGAAATTAACCTGCGCGAGATGAACAACCAGACGCAGTTGCCGGATACCCCGATGCCTGATCGCCATTACCGTCTTTCCTGAGTTTTGAACAGGCGCACGAAATGGACATTTTGTGCGCTAAAACGTAGCACTATTCTGAAGGTTCACGATACTGTCATAATGATGAAACAAAAGTGAAATAGGATATTGGGGCAAATACAACTCCCTCCATTCTCACGAGGTATTTATGTCAGTCGTTCAGGCCAAATCATTAATCGAAGCCGAAGAGCTGCTTAATTCCGGTATGGTGAAAAAAGTCGAACTGGCTTTTAGTATTAACAGTGATGAGTTTTTCAAACTTGCGCTGGAATGTGGCGACCGCGGTGCCAAGATCACAAAAGGCAAAAAATTCTTCGTTATCACCCTGAAAAAATGGGTTATTCCTTCCAATGAAATTCCTGCATCGAAAAGCAATGTCCTGATGTAATCTGCTTCTCGCGTCTCCATAACCCTGTCACGAGGCAGCGTTATGGAGATATTTTTCTGCATTTCTCCCGGCATTTTCGCACCGTATCAGGCCACCGATTTCATCATATACACGCTAAGCGGATCCGGTGAGATACGATAATCGCCAAACGCTTCTGTGCGCGCGTATCCCAGCTTTTCATACAGGGTGATGGCTTTTTCCTGAAACACGCCGGTTTCTAAAAACAAATCCCGATAGCCCAATGTTTTCAGTTTGCTTTCCATTGCATCAACCAGCAGTGAAGCAATACCCTGACCGCGGTACAGCGGATTCACGTAGACCCGTTTCATCTCAGCAATCGGTTTTTCATGCCCTTCAGGCCGCGAAATATACAGACATGCGCATCCTGCCCAGTCATCGTCTACCCGCGCCATAAAACAGAAAATTTCACCGTCTTCGAGCGTGGAGACGTTAATTCCCTGAAAGGATTCCGGCGGGTAGAGCGGGTATTGATAAGCATCCAGCTCTGCAATCAGCCGTGTCAGATGCGGATGATTCGCATCGGTTTCAAAAATCTGGGCACTCACAGCTCGGGCTCTCAATGCAACAAAATGGATTCATATTCTTAACCGAAATTACATCGAAAACAAGCGGCTGGGGGAGTGCAGCGAAGCCTGTATCCGGCATTTGCCCCGGAAGAGTGTAAAAATTGATGACGTCTTGTGCATGTCTGTCAGAGTTGTCTGATTTGATCAAATATTGATCTTTTTATCGCGTATCTGTACTTCTTTTATGCAACATTTATCGGGAGTGATTAATGTATGTAATGAAATCACTCGGTGTGATTAATAGTTGATGTATGATTACTTCTGTAGGTAAAGCAGTACATTATAAGAGCATGATTGAAAGGATAAAATTATGGCTGTCTATCCTGTTGGCGTTTTTGTCACGCTTACTTTTACACCAGGTTTGTTTGAAGTTATCGCTGTTCTGGATGAGGTAACGCCGGTGCAGTATCAGGTTATTAATGTGGAAACGGGAAATGTGATCCGGGTGAATGAGAATTTCATCCGCGGAATTGTCAAACCGTAGTCACGCGGGTTAAGTCAGGTATCAGGCCGGCAGAGGATACTCCTTTGGCCGGCCTTCTTGTTATCAGTCTGGCATTAAATTGTTAAAATCGTCCTCATAGAGCGCCCGACATTCCTCAATAAATTCCGGGTATCCTAATTCTGACGTCTGAACTTCCCGCCCCAGTCGTTTTTGCAAGTCTTCGTGAAATCCTTCGAATTCGCCATGCAGGATCCCGGTAAATCCGGTCAGGATAATGCATTGCTCTGGCGTTAATTTTTTCACGGTGGATCCTTATCAATGGTGTAGAACTGCGTTTTTATGCGGCAACGCGGGGACAACAGCGGTGTACGAAACGTCGTTCATAAAAAAATGCGTAAAGAGAGAAGTGCTTCACGCCGGTATCCGGCAGGACGCGGCAACATATTCTATCCTGTAATTAATCCCACTGGAAAACAAGGAGTCACCTATGGATCAGGATCTGTTTGAACAGGCACCACTGCCGCTGCTTACCCGGTTTCAGGTGGGCGATCGTGTAAAATTACTCACTTTCCCGGTGGGCGTTCATCCGGCCAGTTATCAGCTGGATGTGGCGATTACGCAAATTCAGGACGGAGAATTTGAAGGGGAGATTGTCAGTATCGCGCCGCTCGGACGTTTAGGGCACCACGAAGCGCATTTCACGATCGGTGGGCACGTCGCCTTTTACGCCCGAAACATTCAGGGCATGGCCGCCTGAATTCATGGGCTGAATGTCTGACGGCCGAAAACCCTCAGAAAGCAAAAACCCCGCTTAAAAGGGCGGGGTTCGTTTACGATCGTACTTTTCGATATACTTTTGTTTCTTACATCATCGGCTTAACGTGTTTGGTGAGCGCCTGGGTGGTCAGTTCATCGGCCTGAATTTTCGAACAATTTCCGCAATAACCGACCAGATACCAGTTTCCGTCAGCCCCTTTTTCAGGCTTCACTTTATAGCGCTCGTTCTGTTTACCGTAAAATTCACGTTCTGCACTTTGTGATGCATCTTCCCAAAAACACAACGAAAACTGATGTTGTTTATCAACATGACGTTGTCCGTTGCGGCTTCCACCTATCAATAAATAATGATACTCAGACATGCATCCTCCTTTTCCCAATGGGGGGTAATAATCCTCACTACAGTGTAAAACTCATTTCACCTGGAAAACTCACCCGAAAGACTGCACAAGAAGACAACAAAAGGGCGCGCAAAGGCTGCCCGGCAGAAAACTGTCTTATTCCTTAAAATTATAGAGTACAGACGCAGCAGGGTACTTAAATCCTGAAAAACTGTGACTACTGTCACTCTTTATTTTTTTACCACTGTGATGCGCTTCTTACAATAAATCCATTTGTTGTGGGTCAGAATTTTTTGGTTTTGCTTTCCGCGGTTTAGCGGCTGGCGCGGCCCGCTGCATTTCCTGATGTATCCAGTGCAGGATCACTGCAACCGTATAATCCTGCTGCGTTTGTGTCATCTCAGCGTGTGCCGCAATACGATGCCATTTTTCCAGACATCCGCGACAGCAGGTGGCGGTGGCGTGCTGGGCGATAAACACCGGATGGCCGCGCATCGGCGTCTGCCTGCCGTCGGCCTGAGGTTCCGCAGGCGCGAGCCGCCGGCTAATGAAATCGGCGGCGTGCTGCGCTACGGTATCAGGCCCGTGACTCATACAATATTCGTATTCTTTCGGGCCAAGATGAAAGCGCTGGCGAAAGGGGGAAGACGCCAGACGCTGAAAAACGTCGTCGGTTGAAAACATAGTGATGGTGTCCATGCGCAGGTTAGACGCAGAAATAGCGGGTGTTTTAGCATCAGCTGTCGGCTTTGACCGAACTGTTGCCATGCTAGTCTGGTTTTAATGACTTTCCCACCGACTTTTCACGACAGCAGGAACACGCTATGGCAGAAAAACAGGTAGTCGATTTAGTGATGTCGGTTAACAAACATGCCGAAGAAACTGCCATGCAACATCTGATGCTGCGCAATTTTATCATCGTGATGTGCCGCAATATGACGGACGAGCAAAAAACGCAGGTGAGATGGCAGATGCGCCAGATCCATCAGATAACCGATGCCGAGTACCGCGCAGGCGATGTCGAATTGCTCGATAAAGTGCGTCGAGACGTGGAAATTATGCTGGACCTGATCAATTAAGTTTCATCTGATAGGCGGCTTTGTTTCCCTGAACTATCATTAACTCAATGATAACCAAAGGGAGATGAACATGGGATTCTGGAGAGTTTTGATCACCATCCTGGTACCGCCGTTGGGCGTGCTAATTGGTAACGGATTTGGCGGTGCTTTTTTGCTGAATATCATCCTGACACTGTGCGGTTATCTGCCGGGTCTGATCCACGGCTTTTGGGTGCAAACCCGCAATTAGCAGCAACGTAAACAGTAGCAACAACAGTTGTACAGAACCCGGCCTGAAAGCCGGGTTTTTTAATGAGCGCAGTTTTACAGCGTCAGAACAGAGAGAAGAGCAGAACGACGGGAAGGCTCATCGGCCAGGTAAACCCGATAATGCCGGACGTTAACAAGCGTATTTTAATCGTGTCGCGGCTCACGAGAAGCGTCACCAGTGCCGCAATACCCAATCCACCCCAATAAATCGTTTTAATCACTTCCCACCAAACGTGCACTGCCAACCCCTGATCACCCGTAAATTAACGGCGTGTATGATATTCGGTTAACATCTGGTAATCAATTATTGTGTGATGTTACTCATGATTTAGCATTGTAGTGCTTAGGGGTTAGTTGTTATAAGTCATCGTTTGTGCTGAGAGGGGGCGCATATGCCCGCGGATCGCGGTAGGTGCGAAGCCAAAACGCTTCCGGAAACGTTCCGCAAAACGGGAGCCACTTTCGTAACCGACCTGATGGGCAATGTTGGAAATCGCCAGATCGGTGCATTGCAGTAACCGCAGCGCCTGTGTCATACGGACATCTATCATCAGATTGCGCAGGACACAATCCTCGGCCGCCAGCCGGCGGCGAAGCATCACTTCATTCATCATCAGCTGTTCCGCCACTTCCGCGGCGGTAAACGATTTATGCAGATTATCTGTCAGCAATTCGCGCACACGTTGTGTCATGCTCTCGCTGTGTTGCAGCGAATAACGCACACCCAGATGCGACAGCCAGAGCAATTGTTCCAGCATACGATGGCGGGTAATGGGCGCGGGCAGGCCGTGATGCCAGAGAATGGCGCTGTGGGTATCGGTAAAACTCTGTTTAAAAGCCACCGGGATATGCGGAATAACCTGTAGCGTTTCAACGGAAAGCAGTGGGGCTGAAAAGCCCGTGGCATGGAGCCCCGCATCACTGAGCAACTGGTGATCCCAGGCCATAATGGCGCAGCTGAAAGGGCCATTGTCTGAGAGATGGTGGGTGAGACTCAACGTTTGTCCACTGTTGAGCACCAGCATTTCCCCCGCCTGTAGCGAGAATCGCTGTTCCTGGTTAGTAATAGAAAGACTTCCATTCTGCACGAGGATTAATTGCGGCTTATTAATATAGACATCGTGAATAAAAAGCTCACTATGCTGAATAAGTAGCGAAATAGTGCCTATCCCTGGAGTCACTTTTATTTTACGAACCATATCGATGATGCCCGAAATGACGACCGCAACCTGTTGTTTGCTGCCTGATATAAAACTTCCCGCTTATGCCAATACAAACAGGCTGCCGGTTTAGGCGAGTGTTACGGAAGGAGACAGAGAGAATCAGCCCTGGTAGCCGTATGCTCTCTGCCCCTGAAACCTTATTTTTGCACAAGAAATATTGGAAAAAAATAAATCAAAAGAAGTACTTTAATAATTATTGGTGATCGCCAAAAGCAATCGAACGGAGATCAATTTTTCCGTACGTCGTGTTCACTTGTTGTTGTCGGGACGACTGACCAATCAGCTGGGTGAGCGTATTCATCCGAGCCTGTAATAACGTTTTAATCAAATTTTCATTGTCGAGAATGATACGTAAATAACGGCGAATATCATTCTGAACCATTATCGAGGTCTGTTCTGACATCGGTAATTTGGTGGTCGCTTCCACGGCTTTCACATAACTGACTTCGAGCTCGACCAGCTCATCCCATTTTTCATCTTGCGCCAGCCGCAACATCTGCTCGCTTAAAGACAGGATCAGTTGATATTCATTAACCAGATACTGATGTTGATCCATTATATTGGTCCTGCGACGGGTGGTGGTTTGGGCCGATTTGCCGCCAGGCATCGGCGATATTTTCAAGCAAGGCCAACACCTCGGTGATGGCCTCTTGATCGTTGTGTAAATTTGCATGTAATAAACGGCGGACCATATAGGAATAAAGCGCTTCCAGGTTATCCACTAATTCCGGGTCCCCTTTATCACGGCTTAATCCGGCTTTTAATCCGCTGTCGATAATATTAATCGCCATGGACAGGGATTTGCCTTTTTCGGCAATGCTTCCCTGTTGAATGAATATGCGTGCACGGATCAGGGCGCTGCGCGCCCCGTCAAATAACATCGTGACTAACTGGTAAGGCGACGCACTCATGACTGCGCTTTCTACGCCAACCTGGGCGTAGGCCTGTGTTCCTTTAGCGTTATACATAATCTGTTTCCTTACTAGCTTGAACTTGATGAGGACATGGCTTCGAACTGCTGCGTCAGGTATGTCGCCGTGCTGTTGAGCTTTTGAATCGAAACATCAAGTGCAGTGAATTGCGTTTTGTAACGGGCGATGGTGGTGTTGATGCTGTCATTCACCTTGTTGTACTGATCGGTCAGTCCTTTCAGGGTGGTGTTAACCGCCGTTTCTGCGTTAGCAATCGTGCCGTTGGTACTGTTCAGGAACCCGGTATTCAGGTTGCTGATATTGGTCATCACGCCAGTGGTTTTACCGTCGCCGACCATCATGGTCTGCACTGCATTCGGATTACTGGTCAGCGCGGTGCTCAGTTTGGTGCTGTCAATTTCCAGTTTGCCGGTATCCGGGTCGGTCGTAATGCCGATGCTGGATAAAGAGCTGATCGTGCCGGAACCTGATGCTGCAGTGACGGCGGATTTCAGACGCGTCTGAATAGTGCGCAGCGCACTGTCACCCAGTAATGCACCGTTGGTGCTGTCAGCCGTATCAGTATTCGTCGCGGTCGCGGTGAACTTAGTCAGACTGGCGAACGTGTCCTGTAATGAGTTGTAGGCATCAACGAAAGTCTGAATGGCCGTCGTGGCTGTACTGGTATCTTTCGCTACTGTCAGGCTGGCCGCGGTGGAAGTAGTTCCCGTCAGATTTAAGGTGATCCCATCCTGTGCGTCGCTGATGGTGTTGCTCTGACGCTCCAGATCGATGCCGTTGAACGTCAGCTTGGCATTCATTGCCTCAGCATTTTGCGTCATCGCACCCGTGCCGGTAGAAGAGTCATAACCAATAATGTTATTGAGCTGGTCATCACCGGTCACGCTGACGGTCATCTCAGAATTGGTGCCGGTATTGTTGGCGCTCAACACCAGCTTGTAGCTGCTGTCGGTCACTTTAACGATACTCGCCGTGACGCCGCCGCCGGCTTTATTGATTGCATCGCGAACGCCGGTCAGTGAAGTCTGATCGTCCGTCAGTTTAATGCTCAGCGGAGTACTGCCGTCGCCCTGGCTGATGGTCAGCGTGCGCGAGTTACCGGTAGTGGTTGAGCCTAATGCTGCCGTACTGCTGCTTTGCGTGGCAGAGATTAAAGATTGAGATGCCGCCAGCTGTGTCACGTTAACGGAATATTTACCTGCCGCCGCGCCGGTGCTGGTGGTCGCGCTGAATGCCGAGGTGTTGTTAGACGTTGCCGTCGTCGCGCCGTAAGTATTGGTAGACGACAATGCCGTCGCCGCATCGGCAAAGGTTTGTACTGCGCTTTTCAGCGTGCCGTAAGCGGTCAGCTGAGCACTGTAACTGGTCTGTGCCGTGGTGATTGGCGTGAGACGCGCCTTTTCTGCGGTGGTCAGGTTATCCAGCAAAGTGGAGAGATCTAAACCTGAGCCGATACCTAATGAAGAGACAGTGGCCATATGTATCCTTGTACGGGTTGTATAAGAGTCTTTAAGCCCTATCGGCACGACGGAGAAAAAGTTTAATAGATCGCAACAAAAAGTAATGGCGTGAATAGGCGGTATAAGGAAGGGTAATTCTCAAAGTAAGAAATCGACGTTTTTTGAGAAATAATTCTAAAGGTTGCGGGAGTAGCGCCGATACAAGTTTGGACGGTGATGAACGCCGTGGGCAATAAGCCCGAACCCTTAACCAGATTTGAAGGAATACACTCATGGCTCAAGTTATCAATACCAACACGCTGTCTCTGATGACTCAGAACAACCTGAACAAATCCCAGTCCGCTCTGAGCACCGCTATCGAGCGTCTGTCCTCCGGTCTGCGTATCAACAGCGCAAAAGACGATGCTGCTGGTCAGGCGATTGCTAACCGCTTCACGTCTAACATCAACGGTCTGACTCAGGCTTCACGTAACGCCAACGACGGTATCTCCGTTGCGCAGACCACTGAAGGTTCACTGAGCGAAATCAACAACAACTTACAGCGTATCCGTGAGCTGTCAGTTCAGGCTGCCAACGGCACCAACTCATCTTCTGACCTGACCTCAATCCAGGACGAAATCACTTCACGTCTGTCTGAAATCGACCGCGTATCTGGTCAGACTCAGTTCAACGGCGTGAACGTACTGGCTTCTAACCAGACGATGAAAATTCAGGTTGGCGCAAACGACGGCCAGACTATCTCCATCGACCTGCAAAAAATCGACTCTACTACTCTGGGTCTGAACGGTTTCTCTGTATCAAGCAACGCTCTGAAAACCAGCGATGCTATCACTCAGGTTGGCGCAAGCGGCTCCCTGAAAAACGTTGACCTGTCTGCAGCTGCCACTTCTCTGGGCCTGGACGCAAGCAAACTGTCTCTGAAAAACGTTCAGACAGCAGCAGGCGCAGCCACTGCAACTTACGTTGTTTCTGATGGTACTAATAACTACGCAGCCTCTGTAGATGACGCTACTGGTGCTGTAACTCTGAACACCACTGACGTTTCTTACACTGACACTGACAACGGTGTTACTGCAGGTACTCAGACTGGCAAACTGGTTAAAGTTGGCGCAGACGCGACTGGCGCAGCAGTAGGTTACGTGACCGTTCAGGGTAAAGACTACAAAACTGCAGCAGGCGCTATCACTGACGGCGGCGCTACTGGTACTGCTAACGTGGCAAGCACCATCGGTGACATCTCTGATACAGCTAACACCAACGCTTACACCGGTGTGGCAACTTCTGATCCACTGAAAGCAATTGACGCTGCAATCGCTAAAGTTGACACCTTCCGTTCTTCACTGGGTGCGGTTCAGAACCGTTTCGATTCTGCAATCACCAACCTGGACAACACCACCACTAACCTGTCTTCTGCACAGAGCCGTATTCAGGATGCTGACTACGCAACTGAAGTTTCTGCAATGTCTAAAGCACAGATCTTGCAGCAGGCGGGTACTTCAGTATTGTCTAAAGCTAACCAGGTTCCTCAGTCTGTACTGTCCCTGCTGCAATAATTGTCGCTGGCGACAATATAAGCAGTCCGGTTACAAACAGAACAAACCCCGCTCCGGCGGGGTTTTTTTTAACCAAAATTTACCTTTTTCCACGATTAATGAAACGCATTCGCTGGTATAATTTAGGATAATCTTTATGTTGTGATTGTTTTTTAGGCGATTGCAATCCTGGTAATCCTGCGGGTCTGAAACAGAAAGTGCGAGACATAATCAAAATAACCGCGCTTTTCAGTCCTTATTCAGGCGATTGAATGGGGATTACCACTGGCACAATGATACTGACCCTCAATTTGCCAGGTTACGACAGTGAGCGATCTGTATACCGCCGACGGCGTGATAGACAAAAATTCTTTGTGGCAGCGCTATGTTCCGCTCGTGCGCCATGAAGCCCTGCGTTTGCAGGTGCGGCTTCCCGCCAGCGTAGAGCTTGATGATCTACTGCAAGCGGGAGGGATCGGCCTGTTAAATGCGGTTGAGCGTTTTGATGCGATGCAGGGTACGGCGTTTACCACTTATGCCGTCCAGCGTATCCGTGGCGCGATGCTTGATGAGTTGCGAAGCCGCGACTGGGTGCCGCGCAGCGTCAGACGTAACGCGCGTGAAGTGTCTCAGGCGATGCATAACGCAGAACAAAAATTAGGGCGACCACCGAGTGAAGGAGAGGTGGCGCAGGCACTGGATATTCCCATCGAGGAATACCGGCAGATATTAATGGATACGAACAGTAGCCAGTTGTTTTCTTATGACGAATGGCGCGAAGAGCACGGCGATACTGCCGAGGCATTGATGGAAGGGCACGAAGAGGCCAACCCGTTACATCATCTGTTGGAGGGCAATTTACGCCACCGGGTGATGGAAGCTATCGATGCGTTACCAGAACGGGAAAAGATGGTACTTACGCTTTACTACCAGGAAGAGTTGAATTTAAAAGAGATCGGGGCGGTACTGGATGTCGGGGAATCCCGCGTAAGCCAGCTCCACAGTCAGGCGATTAAGCGTTTACGCAGCCGCCTGGCCAACGACCACTGATCCGCTTTTTCCTGGCCGGTTATACATTTTATATCCCTTATCAGGAATAAATTTATGCCAGCGGGAATCAAAACAAGGCCTTTAAGCCGTTATCTTAAAGATTTTAAACACAGTCAGACTCATTGCTCACAGTGTGCAAAAGAACTCGACAGGATGGCACTGGTGTTTCGCGGGCAAATCATCAATAAAGAGGCCATCGCCAAGATGGACCAGCCTATTGATGATGACGTGTGGCACAACCTGTCGCAGGAACTGACCGCTCTGTGTCGTTTTTGCAGTGAGATAAGCTGTAACAGCCATTCGTCATATTTTGACATCATGGCGTTTAAGCAATATCTGTTCGAGCAGACAGAGATGAACCACAGCACGGTGCGCGAGTATGTTGTCCGCCTCCGCCGTCTGGATGAAATCTTGTCAGCAAATAACTATCCTCTCGATAAGCTTTCAGGGGACAGCATCCACCAGCGGATCATCAGTGATTTGCCGGTGGCGGGCCACGATAACTACCGTATTGCTTTGCGCAAATACGACCAGTATCTGGCCTGGCAGAAATCCGCGTAAGCGGCGCTCTATACAGACTGACACACAAAACGCAAACAGGCTCCTTCGGGGGCCTGTTTTTTTGTCTTGAATCTGTCCGCATAAAGTATTAATTCTTTATATACTTATTTCATAACCATTCTGCGCAAATACATCTGCTTCGACTATCACGACTTCGCCGGCCTTGCGGCTGTGCGTCAGGGGAACACTGTGCCTGCTAAAATTGCTTTGCTTAAAACCCGGCTGGAAGCCTTTGATCGTATTGATTTACTGGGCAACTGCACGCCATTAGAAAAACTCCACCGTCTCTCTGAGTTCACGGGTCGTGACATCTATATCAAACGCGATGACATTACGCCGCTGGCGATGGGCGGTAACAAGCTCAGAAAACTGGAATATCTTGCCGCCGCCGCGCTGGCAGAAGGTGCGGATACGCTGGTGACAGCAGGCGCGATTCAGTCCAACCATGTCCGTCAGACGGCGGCAGTGGCGGCGAAACTGGGCCTGAAATGCGTTGCGTTGCTGGAAAACCCCATTGGCACCACCGAAGCCAATTATCTGACCAACGGCAACCGCCTGTTGCTGGATTTATTCAATGCCGAAGTGGTGATGTGCGATGAACTGCACGACCCGACGGCGCAGCTGGCAGAATTGGCTGAGCGCCTGGAAGGGCAAGGTTTTCGTCCGTACGTTGTGCCGGTCGGCGGCTCGAATGCGCTGGGTGCGCTGGGATATGTCCGGTGTGCGCTGGAGATTGCTGAACAGTCTTCCGCGAGTTTCGTCGATTTCAGCGCAATCGTGGTGGCGTCCGGCAGTGCGGGGACACACGCCGGGCTGGCGGTCGCATTGCAGCATTTAATGCCGGATACACAACTGATAGGCGTGACGGTGTCACGTAAAGCCGACGCGCAGCGTCCGAAGGTGGAAACCATTGCCCGTGACGTTGCTGCCAGTTTGCAGTTTGATGAAAAAATACCGCAGATCGTTTTGTGGGATGACTATTTTGCACCGCGCTACGGTGAGCCGAATGAAGCGGGAATGGCGGCGGTGAAATTGCTGGCGGAGCAGGAAGCGATGCTGCTGGATCCGGTATATACCGGCAAGGCAATGGCCGGTCTGCTCGACGGCATCGAACGCGGATTATTCCCGGACGAAGGCCCGATCCTGTTCATCCATACCGGCGGCGCGCCGGCACTGTTTGCGTATCATCCGCAAGTGTGATGCCATACAGTACGCTTATGCAATTTTGCACTAAGATTATGAAATTATATTCCTGATAACTCTCGCGGCGGGTGCTACTGTGCGCAAATCGTCAGATATATAACTTTCTAACATCGATAATAACTGAGGTGTATATGGTTTTTTCCACATTGCGTCGTCGTTTACTTCTGGGTGCTGTGGCCGTCAGCCTGACAGCCGGTATGGTCACCAACAGCTTTGCTGATGAAGGCTTACTGAAAAAAGTGAAAGACCGCGGCACGCTGATCGTCGGTCTGGAAGGGACTTACCCTCCGTTCAGTTTCCAGGGTGAAGACGGCAAACTGACCGGTTTTGAAGTGGAATTCGCCGATGCGCTGGCACAGCATATGGGCGTGAAAGCGAAGCTGCAACCGACCAAATGGGACGGCATGCTGGCTTCTCTGGAATCCAAACGTATTGACGTTGTCATCAACCAGGTGACCATTTCCCCTGAACGTGAGAAGAAATATGACTTCTCCACGCCGTACACCGTTTCCGGTATTCAGGCGCTGACCAAAAAAGGTAACGAAGGCTCAATCACCAAGCCGGAAGATCTCAAAGGTAAGAAAGTAGGCGTGGGTCTGGGCAGCAACTACGAACAATGGTTACGCGCGAATGTTCAGGGCGTGGACGTTCGTACCTATGATGATGACCCGACGAAATATCAGGATCTGCGCGTAGGTCGTACCGATGCGATTCTGGTTGACCGCCTGGCTGCGCTGGATCTGGTGAAGAAAACCAACAACACCTTAGCCGTTGCCGGTGCGCCGTTCTCCCGTCTGGAATCCGGTGTTGCGATCCGCAAAGACAACCCTGAATTACTGGCCGCCATCAACAAAGCGATTGCAGAAATGCAAAAAGATGGTTCTTTAGCCAAAATTTCCGAGAAGTGGTTCGGGGCTGACGTCACCAAATAATTATCCGTTAAACCCGGAGCTGATCTTGCTCCGGGTTGTTTCAGGATACACATCCAAAAGGTCTTTATCGGATGCAAGAAAGTATTCAACTGGTGCTGGATTCAGCACCATTTTTATTGAAAGGAACCCTGTTTACCCTCCAGCTGAGTCTGGGCGGTATGGTCTTCGGGTTAATATTAGGCTTTATGCTGGCGCTGATGCGCCTTTCGCATTTCTGGCCACTGTCGTGGCTGTCACGTTTTTACGTCTCCGTGTTTCGCGGTACGCCGCTGATTGCACAGCTGTTTATGATTTACTACGGTTTGCCACAGTTTGGTATCGAGCTGGATCCTATTCCGGCGGCTATGATTGGCCTCTCACTCAACACCGCGGCTTATACTTCTGAAACCCTGCGAGCGGCGATTTCGTCAATTGAAAAAGGGCAGTGGGAAGCGGCGGCAAGTATCGGCATGAACCCCTGGCAGACGATGCGCCGCGTGATTTTACCGCAGGCGGCACGTACTGCGTTGCCACCGCTGGGCAACAGCTTTATCGGATTAGTGAAAGACACCTCGCTGGCGGCGACCATTCAGGTGCCGGAACTGTTCCGTCAGGCTCAGTTGGTCACCTCCCGCACGCTGGAAGTGTTCACCATGTATCTGGCCGCATCCATTATTTACTGGGTGCTGGCGACCGTTTTATCCTTCCTGCAAAACCGTCTGGAAGACCGCGTTAACCGCCAGGATCAGGAGCCTTCATGAGTACCATTGACGTTAAGCAACTGACGAAGAAATTCCACGGCCAGACGGTTTTGCACGGTATCGATTTACAGGTCAATGCCGGTGAAGTCGTCGCGATTATCGGGCCGAGCGGTTCGGGAAAAACGACGCTTCTGCGCAGCATTAACCTGCTGGAGGAGCCGGACGGCGGCACGATCAAAGTCGGCAATATCGAAATTGACGGCAACAAGCCGATCAGCAAACAAAAAAACAAAGTCCGCGAATTGCGTCAGCAGGTGGGCTTTGTGTTCCAGAACTTCAACCTGTTCCCGCACCGTTCTGTGCTCGAAAACATTATTGAAGGCCCGGTGATTGTGAAGGGCGAACCGAAGGCGAAAGCCATCGCGACGGCGCGTCAGCTGCTGGAAAAAGTCGGATTAAGCGGCAAGGAAAACGCTTACCCGCGTCGCCTTTCCGGCGGTCAGCAACAACGCGTAGCGATTGCCCGCGCGCTGGCGATGAGCCCGGAAGTGATCCTGTTCGACGAACCGACCTCTGCCCTCGACCCGGAACTGGTCGGCGAAGTGCTCAACACCATCCGCGCGCTGGCGCTCGAGCACCGCACCATGGTCATCGTGACCCACGAGATGAGCTTTGCGCGCGATGTTGCGGACAGAGCGATCTTTATGGATCAGGGGAAGATCGTAGAGCAGGGGCCTGCGAAGGCGCTATTCTCGAACCCGCAGCATGCGAGGACGAAGCAGTTCCTTGAGAAGTTTCTGGCGCACTAGATTCAGTTTTGTGCACAAGCCGCTGCACAAGGCGGCTTTCAGTCACTGGATCGGGAAGATTTAGGTTTCTCACTTGCAGTGAGGGCTGACAGCTGACCGAGTAAATTTCGGTTTCGGCGGTAGCCGCTGAGCGATCATTGCAATTGAAAAACCGAAACTTTCGCGATCCAGTTAAAACCAGATGCCACGTTGGATGGCAATCCAAAACAATGGCTTTGAGCCGCCAAAGCAGCGGCCTCCTGCTTATTTAATATTCATTGCTTCCCGCATGGTATAGAACAAATCCGTCTGGTCGGTCAGCCCGACGACGTTCGCGGCGTGTGGCCCGAACGCGGCGATCCGCAACTGAGTCCCGGTGTGACCCTGCGAGTCATCCTCGGAATTCCCGTAACTGATGGTCATCGGCGCGCCATCTTTGGTGGTCAGCGTTTGCGTGAGGCCGGGGGCTTTGGCGTCGGCTTCAATAATCTGGCTGGAATGCGCGTGATCGGCGGTCACAATCACCAGCGTATTGCCATCCTGACGGGCAAATTCGAGGGCTTTCTGCACCGCTTCATCCAGATCTACCGTCTCACCAAACTGACCGCAAGGGTTGGCAGCGTGATCTTGCTTATCAATCGACGCACCTTCGACTTGCAGGAAGAAGCCGTTCTGATTGGTTTTCAGCAGGTCGATCGCTTTTTCGGTCATCGCGGCCAGCGTCGGGATCTCTGAGGTGCGCTGCGGATTGGCTTCGCAGGTGACGGCAGGTTTATCGATATTGCCGTGATACGTGGCTTTCGGACCCTGCCAGCGTACCGGCATGTTGCCGTCGGCGAATAAGCCCAGCAGCGGTTTTTTCTGGTCGGCCTGTGTGATAGCGTTCAACTGGTCGGCGTTTTCTACCCACACATAACCCTGCGCCAGCGCCTGGTCTTTCAGGGATTTACCGCTGAATTCGCCGGCTTTCGCCAACTGACTGAAGGATTTTTTGCCGCCGCCCAGCGTGACGTCGGCGCGTGCCTGCAACAGCTGTTCAGTGATGGAACCGCGTCCGCCATTTTCCAGCGCGTTGCTGGCGCATTTTTCGGCCGTTTCTTCCGGGCCATAGCATTTACGGGACGTGACATGCGCGATTTGGGCGGCTGGCGTGGCGTCCTGCAATTCTGCCGTCGAGACGTTGCCGGTCGCTTTGCCTGCGGCTTTGGCGATCTCGAGAATGGTCTGGTGATCTTTACCGTTTACGTCCACCCCGATCGCGCCGTTATAGCTTTTTACGCCGGTCGTCCAGGCGGTGGCTGAGGCGGCGGAATCCGTCACATAGCTTGGTTTCTGTGTCTTTTTATCCAGAGAATAATGCGTGTACTGACCGGTCAGCGGCAGGGCATCGATGCCTTTGAAATAACCGCCTGCGCCTTCTGCATAATTTCGTGCGGAAGTGATTTCAGAATCGCCCATTCCGTCGCCAATCAGCAGGATTACGTTCTTCACCGTTTTATCCGAAAGCGAAGCTTTCAGCGCTGCCGTCTGGTCACCGCTCAGACGACGAGCGCCACCCGGTTCAGTCAGCACGCCTTTTGCTGCGCGGTCTGTCAGGGCGTCCGGCTCCGCGGCGAAAGCGCTGGCGGATGTGGAAACCAGCAGGGCGGCAGAGAGTGCGCGGGCAAGCAGGGAGAGAGGTTGTTGCATGGTCAAAACTCCTTTTGATAAACCGTCAGAAATAAAAAAACACAGATTGTTGTATTTTGTTACCGGTAGGTTAAGTCAGAGTTATGACGTTTTAATGATAATTCAGTCTGCTGATAGGCAGTTCGAATATGATCGAGGTGTTTCCTTGTGCAGAAGCCGCGCACATGGCGGCTTTCGGTTACAGGACCAGGAAAGTTTTGGTTTTTTTACTTGCAGTGAGGGGCTGGGACTATGACCGGGAAGTTTCGGTTTTTCAAGAACAGCTATCACTCAGAGGCAGGCGCCGAAACCGACCAAAAGGGGAAAGTGCTTTTCCCCTTTTGGATTTCCCCACGCTTTTTCAACACGCGCTACGCTCGCTGGCCATGTTTCAGCAACTCCGGTTAGTGCCGCAAACGCCGCCGCTGCGCGGTACTCTCACTTCAGGTTCGAACCTGCTCGGAAAAAGACTCTCGCTGTTTCTCACCGTTCATTCGACGTCGTTTTGAAAGCGGCCAGTGGCTTATCTAAATTCAAAAGCAGAATGGTTTATCTTTTAAAAAAGCCTCCAGCCGCTTTCGGAAAGCTTGCCGAGCGAAGTGTTTCGAGACCTGTGGCTCGAAACCGAGTGAGGGTACCGCGTAGCGGCAAGTTTTCGCGGCAATAGCGCTGGCCCCTGAAACATAGCCAGCGAGCGATAGCGCTGTTAGAAAGACGCGGAGATTCCAAAGAGGCCCCGTCCTGGGCCTCTTTGGTCGGTTTCGACGCAGCAGGTTAAGTGAACACAGTTATTGAAAAACCGAAACTTCCCCGGTCAGAGTCCTGGTGCCTCACTGCAAGTGAAAAGCCGCCCAATTGCAGCGGCTTCTGCAATCTATCACCCGATTGTCATCAGACTCGCATTCCCGCCCGCTGCCGCGGTATTCACACTCAGTGAACGCTCATGCAACAGACGCTCCAGCAGGATGTTATCTTCGCCGCGCGCAAACCCTTGTACTGAAATAATCGCGCCAGGGCGCTTGGCGATAAGCTGACAAAGTTCGCGGAGCTGATCGGCGTCGCCGTGATAAATCACCGCGTCAAATACCGGTGCCTCGTTCTGCCAGTCTTTGGCGAAATCGACACGTTCCTGTACCGCTTCCGGTAACTGGCTGAACAGTTCGCGCTGTAACGGCGCATCCGGCCAGAGAATACGGCAACCGGTCGCGGTGACGGCGGCGAGCTGGGTCAGCGCATCATCCTGATTGTCTGACAACGCCAGAACGCGCTCACGCGGCAATAATGCGTAAGTGTTACGTTCCCCGGTTGGCCCCGGCAGGGTACGCAAAGTGCCGCCCTGACTGGTTTGTGCGAAGCGCTCGCACACGGCAATCAGGTCTTCGCGATGTTTCTGCTCCGTCGCCCATTGTTGCAACGCGCGGTGCGGTGCCAGTAACGCTTCGCGTACAGACGTGTCCAGCGGCAGTTCGCGATCCTGACGCAATAACGTTTGCTGCACGGCGTCCTGCGGGCGGCTGCTCAGCAGGCGGTACAGGTACAGCGGACCACCGGCTTTCGGGCCGGTTCCGGATAAGCCTTCACCGCCAAACGGCTGCACACCCACGACAGCGCCGACCATGTTGCGGTTCACGTACATGTTGCCGACGTGCGCCTGCTGCGTCACGCGGTGGATGGTTTCGTCGATGCGGGTATGGATCCCCAGCGTCAGGCCGTAACCGGCGGCATTAATCTGACCGATCAGCTTATCCAGATCCTGACGGGCATAACGCACCACATGGAGTACCGGGCCGAAGATTTCTTTCTTCATTTCATCGAAGCTTTCCAGCTCGATAAGCGTCGGTTTGATGAAGGTTCCGCGCGTCCATTCCTGCTGATCGGCGGCAAATTCCTGCGTGGCCTGATACACCGTGCGGCCTTTGGCGCGCATGGCATCGATGTGTTTCTCGATACCGGCTTTGGCTTCGGCGTCGATCACCGGCCCGATATCGGTACACAACCGTTCAGGGTTGCCCATGCGGCACTCGGCCATCGCGCCGCGCAGCATTTGCAGCGTATGGTCGGCGACGTCGTCCTGAATACACAGCACGCGCAGGGCGGAACAGCGCTGACCAGCGCTGTCGAAAGCTGACGCCACGACATCGGTCACCACCTGTTCGGTGAGTGCGGAGGAGTCCACAATCATCGCGTTCAGGCCGCCGGTTTCGGCGATAAGCGGCGTCGGACGCCCCTGCGGATCCAGACGACCGGCGATGTTGCGTTGCAAAATTCCTGCCACGTCGGTGGAACCGGTAAACAGCACGCCGCGGACGCGTTCGTCGTTCACCAGTTGCGAGCCCACTGTTTCCCCCTGGCCCGGCAACAGTTGCAGCACACCCGTCGGAACACCGGCTTCATGCAAAATGCCCACGGCCAGCGCGGCAATCAGCGGCGTTTGCTCAGCCGGTTTTGCCAGCACGCTGTTGCCTGCGGCGAGGGCGGCGGCAATCTGCCCGGTGAAGATCGCCAGCGGGAAGTTCCACGGGCTGATACACACAACCGGCCCGAGCGGACGGTGCGAGTCATTGGCAAAGTCTTCACGGATCTGGCCTGCGTAATAGTGCAGGAAATCCACCGCTTCACGTACTTCGGCGATAGCGTTATTAAAAGTCTTTCCGGCTTCACGCACCAGTACGCCAAGCAAGCTTTGCAACTGCGCTTCCATCAATTCTGCGGCGCGTTGCAAGATTGCGGCGCGCTCTTCGGGAGGCGTCGCAAACCAGATAGCACCGGCGGCGGTGGACGCATCCAGCGCACGGCTGATTTCGTCCTGCGTGGCTTCACGCACGTAGCCGACGATATCGCCGTTTTCAGCCGGGTTAATGACTGGCAGGAATTCGCCCTCATCGGTCTGTGCATCAATCATCGCCTGGGCTTTCACCGGATGGCTGGCGCTTTGCAGCAGGGCGCTGGAAAGCGACGCCAGACGGTGTTCGCTCGACATATCCAGCCCCGCAGAGTTCACGCGTTTGTCGCCGTACAAATTGCGCGGCAACGCGATACGCGGATGCGGTAAACCGACCTGACCTTCGCTGGCGGCCAGCGCTTCGACGGCCAGAACCGGATCGGCAACCAGTTCGTCAATCGGCAAGGTGGCGTCAGCGATACGGTTAACGAAGGAGGTGTTCGCACCGTTCTCCAGCAGACGACGCACCAGATACGCCAGCAGCGTTTCATGCGTGCCGACCGGGGCATAAATGCGGCAAGGGCGGTTCAGTTTGCCCTCGCTGATTTTGCCGACAACCTGCTCGTACAGCGGTTCGCCCATGCCGTGCAGGCACTGGAATTCGTACTGACCGGGATAGTAGTTGTTACCGGCCAGCTGATAAATTGCCGCCACGGTGTGCGCGTTGTGTGTCGCAAACTGCGGATAAATGAGGTTGGGCACCGCCAGCAGTTTGCGGGCACAGGCCAGATAGGAAACGTCGGTGTAAACCTTGCGGGTGTAAACCGGATAATCTTCCAGCCCGTCCATCTGGGCGCGCTTAATCTCGCTGTCCCAGTACGCGCCTTTAACCAAACGGATCATCAGGCGGCGACGGCTGCGCTGCGCCAGATTGGTCAGGTAATCGATGACCATCGGGCAGCGTTTTTGGTAAGCCTGAATAACGAAGCCGATGCCGTTCCAGCCCGCCAGTTCCGGCTCAAAGCAGAGTTTTTCCAGCAAATCGAGGGAGATTTCCAGACGGTCGGCTTCTTCGGCGTCAATATTGATGCCGATGTCATAACTGCGCGCCAGCAGCGTCAGCGAGAGCAGGCGCGGATAAAGCTCTTCCATCACGCGTTCGTACTGCGCACGGCTATAGCGCGGATGCAGGGCGGAAAGTTTGATTGAAATGCCCGGCCCTTCATAAATGCCACGACCGTTTGAGGCTTTACCAATCGCGTTAATCGCCTGCTGATATGACTGCAAATACGCCTGCGCGTCTTTTTCGGTCAGCGCCGCTTCACCCAGCATGTCGTAGGAGTAACGGAAACCTTTTTCTTCATGTTTACGCGCGTTAGCCAGCGCTTCCGCGATGGTTTCGCCGGTCACGAACTGTTCGCCCATCAGGCGCATCGCCATGTCCACGCCTTTGCGGATCAACGGTTCGCCACTTTTGCCGATAATACGGTTCAGGGATTTCGACAGGCTGGCTTCATTGTGTGTCGCCACCAGTTTGCCGGTAAACAGCAAACCCCAGGTCGCGGCATTGACGAACAGCGACGGGCTGCGGCCCAGATGTGAATGCCAGTTGCCGTTGCTGATTTTGTCGCGGATTAACGCATCGCGCGTTGGCTTATCGGGAATACGCAACAATGCTTCGGCCAGACACATCAGTGCCACGCCTTCCTGCGAGGACAGGGAGAATTCCTGCAACAGGCTTTGCACCATACCGGCGCGGCCGTTTGCACTTTTCTGGTTACGCAGTTTGGTGGCGATCTCGGCGGCCAGTTTCAGGGCAGCGTCGTTGAGCGGAGCAGGCAGACGGGCCTGTTCGAGCAGCATGGAAACGGCTTCCGGCTCCGGGCGGCGATAGGCGGCGGTAATGGCTGAACGACTGACCGACTGCGGCAAAATCTGCTCGGCAAAATCAAGGAACGGCTGATGCATTTCCTGCACCGGTTGACCGGCGGGATCTTCCGCGTCGCCAGGCGCTGCGCCATTGAGCGCCGGGATCTCCGGCAGCGAATCGCCATTTTCCAGACGTTCCAGATAGGAAAAAATCGCCTGTTTGATCAGCCAGTGCGGCGTGCGGTCAATCTGCTGAGCCGCAATTTTTAGCCTGTCGCGTGTGCCTTCGTCCAGCTTCACGCCCATCGTCGTCATACCCATACGCAACCACTCCCTATGAAAAGGTTCAGGTGAATTCATTATCTTTATGGCAAGCAATATCTTCTATGTTGCAACCTTGTGCAACCCTGTTAATGCACGAAGTATGCCTGATGTGATTTATTTGGCATTTTTAACATTGAATCAACGTAGGAAAGACAGGTTATTCGCGGTAACCGCCTTAATAACCTCAAAGTTAAAGGTGCAACTGAGGGAAATGTAACGTGCAACCCGCTCTCATCATAAATGTGATGCGTCGTAAATTTTACGTATCCAAAATGTTAAAACATTTGAAATGTAGCGATCACTCAACCAGTATCGCGACCGACAGTTAATTTGAATAAAAACCACATTAAGTACGCTGAAAAAGAAAAAAAATGGAGAGTCATGCTGCATCCTTCGCGGGTTTCAGCCATCATCTCGCCCCGGCATGATTTTGGCCGCCTTTTGAAAAAGGTGTGTCAGGACAGACAGATGCCGGCCTGCATTGCAAACACGTATCGCAAAAAATAAGAAAGTGGAGAAGGACATGACAATGAACACACCGATGCTGGTGACGTTTTGTGTTTATATTTTCGGGATGATTTTGATAGGGCTCATCGCGTATTTACGGACCAAAAACTTTGATGATTATATTCTGGGTGGCCGCAGCTTAGGCAGCGTGGTGACGGCACTTTCCGCCGGTGCTTCTGACATGAGCGGCTGGTTATTAATGGGTTTACCGGGCGCGATTTTTCTTTCCGGTATTTCCGAAAGCTGGATTGCCATCGGCCTCACGATTGGCGCGTATCTGAACTGGAAGCTGGTGGCGGGGCGCTTACGCGTTCACACCGAGGCCAACAATAATGCGCTGACGCTGCCGGATTACTTCACGCACCGCTTCGAAGATTCCAGCAAATTGCTGCGTATTATCTCGGCTGTCGTGATCCTGGTGTTCTTCACCATTTACTGTGCTTCCGGGATTGTTGCCGGTGCGCGTTTGTTTGAAAGTACTTTCGGGATGTCTTATCAGACCGCGCTGTGGGCGGGTGCCGCAGCGACCATTATTTATACCTTTATCGGCGGTTTTCTGGCAGTCAGCTGGACTGACACGGTGCAGGCCAGCCTGATGATTTTCGCGCTGATCCTGACGCCAGTGATCGTCATCCTCGCGGTCGGCGGCATTGACAGTTCGATGCTGGTGATTCAGGCGAAAAATCCGGAATACACCGACATGTTCAAGAATATGAATCTGGTGGCAATTGTGTCCCTGCTCGGCTGGGGACTGGGGTATTTCGGTCAGCCGCATATTCTGGCGCGTTTTATGGCCGCCGATTCGCATCACACTATCCGCAGCGCACGCCGTATCAGCATGACGTGGATGATTTTGTGTCTGGCGGGCACCATCGCCGTGGGCTTCTTCGGGATTGCGTATTTCAGCAATAACCCGGCAGTAGCGGGCAATGTGACGCAAAACGCTGAGCGCGTGTTCATCGAACTGGCGAAAATCCTCTTTAATCCTTGGATTGCCGGTATTTTGCTGTCGGCTATTCTGGCGGCGGTGATGAGTACCCTGAGCTGCCAGTTGCTGGTCTGTTCCAGTGCGATTACCGAAGACCTGTACAAAGCGTTTTTGCGTAAAGGCGCGAGTCAGCGGGAACTGGTGTGGATTGGTCGTCTGATGGTGCTGGTGGTGGCGCTGGTGGCGATTGCGCTGGCGGCAAATCCTGAGAACCGTGTTCTGGGGCTGGTGAGCTATGCGTGGGCGGGCTTTGGTGCAGCGTTTGGTCCGGTTATCCTTATTTCGGTGATGTGGAAACGCATGACGCGCAACGGCGCGCTGGCCGGGATGGTCATTGGCGCCGCGACGGTGATTCTGTGGAAAAGTTACGGCTGGGTTGAACTGTACGAAATCATTCCTGGGTTTATTTTTGCTTCGATCGCCATCTGGGTGGTCAGCCTGATGGGGCGTAAACCTTCCGTGGCAGTCGAAGAGCGCTTCAACGCTGCCGAAGCGGAATACAACACCCTCTGATTTTCCCCGCGTTATCGTGATAAACCGGGATCGTCCTGATCCCGATTTTCTGTTTTTTCGTGCGCATTTCCCCGACAGGTTTCAAAAAAGAGCCCGTCACCTCTTGTATTTCTTTTTCCAGGAATGATAATCAATATCGTTTCTTTTTACCTTTCTTTACAGAGTCCTTACACATCTGTAAGTCTTCAGAATTCAGGGTTCGGGAGTTTCCGCTATGTTCGTTCCGTTTCTCATTATGTTTCGCGAAGGGCTGGAGGCGGCGCTGATTGTCAGCCTGATCGCCAGTTACCTTAAACGGACGCAGCGCGGGCAGTGGCTCGGTGTGGTCTGGATTGGCGTGTTCATTGCTGCGGCACTGTGTCTGGCGCTGGGGCTGTTTATCAATGCCACCACCGGCGAGTTTCCGCAAAAGCAGCAGGAGTTGTTTGAAGGCATTGTGGCCGTCATTGCGGTGTGCATTCTGACCTACATGGTGTTCTGGATGCGCAAGGTGTCGCGTTCCATCAAAGTGCATCTGGAAGGCGCGATAGATAACGCGCTCAATTCCGGTCGCGGTCAGGGCTGGGCGCTGGTAGCGATGGTGTTTTTCGCGGTCGCGCGTGAAGGGCTGGAATCGGTATTTTTCCTGCTGGCGGCGTTCCAGCAGGATGTCGGCATTGAAGCACCCATCGGTGCGTTACTCGGTCTGGGCGCGGCCATCGTGCTGGGTTTCCTGATTTACTACGGCGGCGTGAAGCTGCATCTGGCGAAGTTCTTCAAGTGGACCAGCCTGTTTATTTTGTTCGTCGCGGCAGGTCTGGCGGCCGGCGCTATCCGCGCTTTCCACGAAGCCGGTTTGTGGAACAGCATGCAGGATATCGCGTTTGATTTCAGCGGCACGCTGTCCACGCATTCCCTGTTCGGTACCTTGCTGGAAGGGATGTTTGGTTATCAGGAAGCGCCGACCGTCAGTGAAGTCGCGGTGTATTTCCTGTACCTGATCCCGGCGCTGTTCCTGTTCTTTATGCCTCAGGGAAAATCAGCCGTCACGGCTCCGGCCGGACAAAAAACACAACGCTGATTTTTAACAATATTGTTGTTCATACATTCTCTATTCACACAGTTTGTCACGGAGTGGTACATGTCATATTCATCCCCGCTGTTTCGCCGTAAAGCTTTACAGGTCGCGCTGCTGTCACTGCCCGCTTTTGCGCTGAGCGCTAATGTGCTGGCGGCTGATGTCCGTCAGGTCAAAATTGCTGTAAACGACAAACAATGTGAACCGATGGCGCTAACCGTGCCGGCCGGTAAAACGCAGTTTGTTATCCATAACAACAGCCAGAAAAACCTGGAATGGGAAATTCTGAAAGGCGTGATGGTGGTGGAAGAGCGTGAAAACGTGGCGCCGGGCTTCACGCAGAAAATGACCGCCAATCTGGAGCCGGGCGAATACGACATGACCTGCGGCTTGCTGAGCAATCCGAAAGGCAAACTGACCGTCACGGCGGAAGGCGCGGCGACCTCCGCAAAACCTGACGCCATGGCGCTGGTTGGCCCGATTGCGGAATACAAAGTGTATGTGACGCAACAGGTTGCTGAACTGGTTTCCCACACCAAAGCGTTCACGGATGCGATTAAGAAGGGCGATCTGGCGAAAGCGCAGGCGCTGTACGCCTCTACCCGCGTTTATTACGAACGTATCGAACCGATCGCCGAGCTATTCTCAGACCTCGACGGCAGCATCGATGCCCGTGAAGATGACTTCGAAAAGAAAGCCGAAGACCCGAATTTCACCGGTTTCCACCGTCTTGAGAAAATCCTGTTCGCCGACAAAACCACCAAAGGCGCTGAGCCTTTTGCTGACAAGCTCTATACCGATACCGTTGATTTGCAAAAACGTATCACCGACCTGACTTTCCCGCCGAACAAAGTGGTCGGCGGTGCAGCAGGCCTTATCGAAGAAGTGGCATCGAGCAAAATCAGCGGTGAAGAAGACCGTTACAGCCGCACAGACCTGTGGGATTTCCGTGCAAATCTCGACGGCGCGCAGAAAATCGTGAACCTGCTGCGTCCGCTGCTGGAAAAAGCCGACAAGCCGCTGCTGGATAAAATCGACGCGAACTTTAAAACCGTGGATACCCTGCTGGACAAATACAAAACCAAAGACGGTTACGAGAACTACGAGAAACTCTCCGACGCTGACCGTAATGCGATGAAAGGGCCGATCACGACGCTGGCAGAGGATTTAGCCAAGCTGCGCGGTGTTTTAGGTTTAGATTGATACTCCTCACCCTGCGAAGGGGGAGGCTGGGAGGGGGTTTAGCAGACCATACAATGGCTGATGCACACTTCAACTTTTTGATTTTGCTTTAATACCCCACCCCAACCCTCCCCTTCGCCGGGGAGGGAGCTTTTAAATTCCTGAGGCATAGCAATGAGCAATAAAAACGATAATAAGTCCGTACAACAGGGCGCGACTTCTTCTTCACGCCGCCGTTTACTCAAAGGCGTGGGATTGTTAGGCGGGGCATTTGCCCTCGGCGGCGCGGCCGGTGCGCAGGCAGAAAAAACACCGGGTGCCAAAAAAGAGTACACACCGGGAACCGTTTCTCCCGATGAACGCTGGGGCAAGCAGCCTTATTACGGCGAACATCAGGCAGGGATTTTAACGCCGCAGCAGGCGTCAATGATGCTGGTGGCGTTTGATGTTCTCGCGACCACCAAAGCCGATCTCGAGCGTCTATTCCGTCTGCTCGATACCCGTTTTGTCTTTCTGACTACCGGCGGCACGGCGCCATCGGTAGATCCGAAATTCCCGCCGATGGATTCGGGCGTAATGGGCGCGGAAATCTACCCGGACAATCTGACCATGACGCTTTCCGTGGGCGATTCGCTGTTTGACGAACGCTTCGGGCTGGCCGCTCACAAACCGCTTAAATTGCAGCGCATGGCGCGTTTTCCGAATGATTCCTTTGATGCCAAACTCTGCCACGGCGATTTGCTGTTGCAGATTTGCGCCAATAACAGCGACACCGTGGTTCACGCGCTTCGCGACATCATCAAGTACACGCCGGATTTACTCAGCGTGCGCTGGCGTCGTGACGGGTTTATTTCTTCCCACGCCGCGCGCAGCCAGGGCAAAGAAACGCCGGTTAACCTGCTGGGCTTTAAGGACGGCACGGCGAACCCGGATGCCAAAGATAAACCGCTGATGGACAAAGCCATCTGGGTAACTGCCGATCAGGGCGAACCGGGCTGGACGACCGGCGGCAGTTATCAGGCGGCGCGTCTGATCCCGTTCCACGTTGAGTTTTGGGATCGCACGCCACTTCAGGAACAGCAGACGATTTTTGGTCGCCACAAAGCGACCGGTGCGCCGCTGGGCATGGAAAAAGAGCATGATGTGCCGGATTACAGCAAAGATCCGGAAGGGAAGGTGATCCCGCTGGATGCGCACATTCGTCTGGCCAATCCGCGCACCAAAGAAACCGACGACAACCTGATGCTGCGTCGCGGCTACAGCTATTCGCTGGGCGTCACCAATTCCGGGCAACTGGAAATGGGGCTGCTGTTTGTCTGCTATCAGCACGATCTTGAGAAAGGTTTCCTGACGGTACAAAAACGCCTGAACGGTGAACCGCTTGAGGAATATATCCGGCCGGTCGGCGGCGGTTTCTTCTTTACGCTGCCGGGCATCCCGGATGAAAATCACTATCTGGGGCAAACCCTGATCGAAGCCTGATTTGTTTTCCTCCTCCGTTCCCCGCGGAGGAGGAATATTACCGGTCATCTTTTTTACCGTTCGTTACCGAATTCACGCCCTGTTAATACTCCCGCGCACTCCTGAAAACGTCAGTAATGTCATGATGATAAATCGTTAACGGCTTTATCACGATGCCTGCCCTGAGACTGTTATGACCATCAACCATTCCCGCAGAAAACTGCTAATTTTCGGCATTGGCCTGTCGCTGGCGACACCGCGCCTGTACGCCGCACAGAAGGCCGTACGCGTTTCAATGATGTCCGATGCGCGCCAGATTACCGTATCCCTGCCCGCCGCCGATAAACGCAGCCGCGTATTCAGGCTCGGCGCACCGGAAAGGGTGGTGATCGACATGCCGGTGGCGTCATTTCCGCCTGAACTGGAACATGCGCTGACCGTGGTCCGCCAAAAATTCCCGTGGATTGAGGAAGGGCGCATTGCCCATTTCAGCCCGGACGTGGCGCGTATTGTTCTGACGGTGAAGGGTAAACCGGTGATCACGCGCACCACAGAAAACGGCGTGATGAAGGTTGTCATTACAGAGGAAGGCCTCGCTGCACAAACGGCAGTGCAGGCTTTGCCTTTAGCCACCAAAGCGCCACTGGCGGAAAAACCCCTGCTGGTGATGATTGATCCCGGCCACGGCGGGAAGGACCCCGGCGCGATTGGCAATGAAGGGACGTATGAAAAACACGTGGTTCTGCACATCGCCAAACGGCTGCAAACCTTGCTGGATCAGCAGCACGGTATTCACGCGGTGCTGACGCGGCAGGATGACGTTTTTATTCCGCTTTATCACCGCGTCAGCCTGGCGCATCAGCACGAAGCCGACCTGTTTATTTCTATTCACGCCGACGGATTTACTAACGATCAGGTATCCGGCGCATCGGTTTTTGCGCTGTCAGAACACGGCGCGGGCAGCGCGATGGCGCGGTATCTTTCGCAGAGCGAGAACAGCGTCGACGTGCTGTATGACAATGATTTTAAGACCGACGATGAGTATCTGAAGGAGACGCTTTTCGACCTCGATCAGCACGAAACCATTCACCGCAGCATGGATTTCGGCAGCCATCTGGCGGCGAACATTGTCAAAGTGCATCACATGCACAGCCCGCATCCGGAACAGGCGGGCTTCGCGGTGCTGAAATCCCCGCGCATTCCGTCGGTGCTGGTGGAGACGTCCTTCATCACCAACAAGCAGGAAGAAAAACTGCTCGGCGAACCGGTCTTTCAGGAAAAGATGGCGAGGGCGCTGGCGGAGGGCATTAACAGTTATTTTCTCAACGAAAAGAAAAATAACTTGCTGAGCTGACGTGCGGTTTAACTGATGTTTTGTAAGCTGTTTAGAGAACCCAAACATCAGATATTAATGCGGAGTGCCTGCGTTGAATAATTCCGAAATTTCCAGCCCGTTATGGCGGCTGACGGCCGCGACATTGTGTACCGGCGTGCTGGCCGGTCTCGGTGGCATGATGCTGGCGCTGATCCTGCACTACATCCAGCATCTGGCCTTCGGCTACAGTCCGGATTTTATCATCAGCAGTGAAAGCTTTTTGCAGGGCGTCAGCGAAGCCACGCGTAGCCGGCGGCTGATCGTGCTGATTATCTGTGGTGCGGTTGCCGGCGCAGGCTGGTGGGCGCTGTACCGCTGGGGAAAACCGCTGGTGAGCATTGCCGCGGCGGTGAAATCAGAAAATCCGCGTATGCCGTTTGTCAGCACGACGATTCATGCGTTGCTGCAAATTATCACCGTCGCGCTCGGTTCGCCGCTCGGACGTGAGGTCGCGCCGCGCGAAATCGGTGCGGTCAGCGCAAACTGGCTGTCGCTGCGCTTCAGGCTGACGGCGCGCGAAACGCAAATCATGATTGCCTGCGGCGCAGGTGCGGGGCTGGCGGCGGTGTATAACGTTCCGCTTGGCGGCGCAGTGTTTGTGCTGGAAGTGCTGCTCGGTGCGTTCCGCTGGCCGCTGTTGCTGCCTGCAATAGCAACATCCTCTATTGCCGCGCTGGTGGCGTGGACAGGGCTGGGCAACGAATCGCAATATCACCTGATGCAGCTGAACACCACACCCGCCTTGCTGGTCTGGTCGGCGGTCATGGGGCCGGTATTTGGCGTTGCGGCTTACGGGTTTACGCGGATGACCCACCGGGCGAAAGCGCAGGCCCCGCGCGATGCGCGTCTGATTATTTATAACCTGCTCAATTTTGCGTTTATCGGCATTCTGGCGGGCTGGCTTCCGCAATTATTGGGCAACGGCAAAGGCCCGGCGCAGCTGAGTTTTGATAATCAGATTACCGTAGCGTTAGCGGCAACCGTGCTGGTGGGGAAACTGGTGATTACCTGGAGCACATTACGCGCCGGGGCGCAGGGCGGATTACTGACGCCGGGATTATCCAATGGCGCATTGCTGGCCTGTATTTTGGGCGCGCTGTGGAATATTTTCTGGCCGGGAACATCGCTGGGTGCATTTGCCATTATTGGGGCGGCGGCATTTCTGGCGTCCTCAATGAAAATGCCCGTCACCGCTATTGTGCTGATAATGGAGTTCACGCGGGTGGATCATGACTTCTTAATTCCGATCCTTTTTGCCGTCAGCGGGTCGGTCGCCTGCTTTACTTTATGCAGTAAAATCACGGATAAAAAATAACCAGGGCGAGGATCGTAAAAAAGATCCTCATGATCCTATTGACGACAGTCACAAATTTTTTTACATTTTGGTAACGCAAATGTTTCAGCTGTCATTATACTGAAATTATATCGCGGTAGTTTTCAGGATATACGGGATAAGTTTTCACGAGGTGTCCGGCAACTGCCGTTAATAACACTGCGGGGAGCGCGAATGGTAAAGTCCATGTTTGGGCTGTTGATTGAAAATAACATGCTTCACCCACTGACTCGTTGTTGTCGCGTAAAAGCAAACGAGGGTAAGGCCTCCGACTCTCCAATATTAACCAAAACACTTTCAGTATATTCCTACCGCTTTTTAGAGAAGTTATCATCCACGCACCATCAACCCTGTTCTTTAACTGACTCTTTCATCCCTTTTAAAACAACTGCGAAACGCATTGGCTTTTATTCTGGCAATTTCACTGTGCGGGTCAGCGGTTTGTCATTATCGAGGATTTTACTTTCATTGAGAGTTTTATTTTCGGTGGATATGACAATGCCTCCTTGTGAACAGAAAGCAGCCAAAAGATTATCTCATAATCGCTTTGGTCTATTTTCCTCTTCACGATATTCAATGGCTGTACTTGGTCTAAAAGGAGACCAAAACCTCATTTGTTAGTGAAACATAACCGTGCGGGCATTATGCCTTAGCGTTAAGTGAATCAAACTGTAAGGTGCCACTATGGGAAGACAGAAAGCAGTGATCAAAGCTCGTCGTGAAGCAAAACGTGTAATTCGTAATGATTCACGCAGTCACCGCCAGCGCGAGGAAGAATCTGTGACGTCATTGGTACAGATGGGCGGTTTGGAATCGATTGGCATGGCTCGCGACACTCGCGATACGTCCGTCATCGAAGCGCGTACTGAAGCTCAGGGTCATTACTTATCAGCCATAGAGAATAAGCAGTTAATTTTTGCTACCGGCGAAGCAGGCTGCGGCAAAACATTTATCAGCGCTGCGAAAGCGGCAGAGGCATTAATTCACAAAGAAATCGACAGGATTATTGTTACCCGTCCGGTTCTCCAGGCCGATGAAGATCTCGGTTTCCTGCCCGGCGATATATCAGAGAAATTTGCACCTTATTTCCGTCCGGTCTACGACATTCTGTTACGTCGTCTGGGGTCTTCCTTCCTGCAATATTGTTTGCGGCCGGAAATAGGGAAGGTTGAAATTGCGCCATTCGCTTATATGCGCGGGCGTACTTTCGAAAATGCGGTGGTTATTCTGGATGAAGCCCAGAATGTCACGGCCAGTCAGATGAAAATGTTCCTGACGCGTCTCGGTGAAAACGTGACGGTTATAGTTAACGGTGATATTACCCAGTGTGATTTACCACGTGGAGTTGTATCGGGGCTCAGCGATGCACTGTCCCGCTTCGAAGAAGACGAGATGGTCGGCATCATTAAGTTTGATAAACAGGACTGCGTCCGCTCTGAATTGTGCCAGAGAACGCTGAATGCTTATTCGTAATTAACCTTATTCCCACCACAATGCATCACATAATGAAAAAGGCCGCTCCTGTGAGCGGCCTTTCTTATAATGCTTCACCCCTTCGCAGGGATTCGCCGATGTTAAAGCATAATAATCATCATATAGGCGCAGAATAATGCCAGATGCGCCGTGCCGTTCAGGACATTGGTACGGCCTGTCGAGAAGGAAATCTGGCACAAAATCAGCACCGACAGCATGACCACGATGTTCGCCGGGTCCAGCCCGAAAATTAAGTTCTGGCCGGTCAGGGTGGCGATAACGGTCACCGCCGGAACGGTCAGAGAGATGGTCGCCAGCACCGAACCGAAGAACAGATTCATGGCGCGCTGTACCTGATTTTTCAGCACCGCTTTTAACGCACCCAAACCTTCCGGGGAAAGAATCAGCAGCGCCACCAGGAAACCGGTGAACTGCGCAGGCGCGTTCAGTTCAGTCAGCAGGCTTTCCAGCGGATTGGCGTTGAATTTGGTGACGGCAATGACCAGCACCAGATGCACCAGCAGCCACAGTGTGTGCGTCAGATTGCTTTTTGAAGAAGGCTTTCCGTGGCCGTCTTCTTCGCCTTCATCTTCATGTTCATAGATAAACAGGCTCTGGTGCGTTTTGGTCTGAATCAGCAGGAATACGCCGTACATGGCGGCGGAAATCACCGCAACAAACAGCGCCTGCGGCGTGCTGAAATTACCGCCCGGTAAGGCTGCGGGCAGAACAAGTACGATCACCGCCAGCGGGAAAATCGCCATCAGATACTGTTTAATGCCGCCCAGATTGACGTATTGCGTGGCAAATTTACGGCCACCCAGCAGCAGGGCGACACCCACCAGCCCGGCGGTCACGATCATGATGATGGAAAATAATGTGTCACGCATCAGCGCGGGCGCGGCGTCACCGGTTGCCATCAGGGCCGAAATCAGACTGACTTCGAGGATGACCACTGAAAGGCTGAGGATGAGCGAGCCGTAGGGTTCACCTAAGCGGTGAGCCAGGACGTCGGCGTGACGGACAACGCTGAATGCGCTGGCGAGAATACCGACCAGCGCAATTAAATTGATGCCCACGACGGAGGCGAAGTTACTGCTGTTGCCCCAGAGGACGAGAACAATCAGGGCGGCAATAGGGAAAATCAGGGAGTATTCCTGATGGCGGGTTTTGATTTTTGGATGTTCCTGTGACGACACCATGATGATTATTCTCCTTATAAACACTCACGAAGTAACAACCGCCTGTCCCCGGTTGTCAGTAAAATGCATAGCAGCATAAAGATGTAACTCATTAAGTATAGTAGATAAATTAATCTGTTAACAGAAAAAAGTTGATGTTAGTCATTGAAATATCAGTTAGTCAGTATTTGTTGGTGGATAATTTGCATTAACTGTGCTTTTTTCTTTACTTAAATTTTATTGTTAATAAATTAAAGTTATAAATAACAGTTAGTTAGTTTT
Organism: Rahnella contaminans; assembly: GCF_011065485.1. NCBI lineage: Bacteria > Pseudomonadati > Pseudomonadota > Gammaproteobacteria > Enterobacterales > Yersiniaceae > Rahnella > Rahnella contaminans. Next base: position 1,091,469 of record NZ_JAADJS010000001.1, on the reverse strand, counting down.
TGTTATGTGTTTAATGCTGGTGATGCGTCAATTTATGTAAATGATTACTATACCCATAAGGTTACTGCGCAAAAAACAGCTTTTTTTTCCCGAAAGAACAGAAACGCAGACTAATCTGGCAGGATCCATTGAGGGTAGCAGCTAGACTTATTATTGTGCACAGACTGAGCACACAATGAATGTGATGAAGATGAACGTAATGAAAAAGGAGAATAATCATGCCTTATCAGAATCGCTCAGCGCTACCCGATTCCGTGCGAAATGTCCTTCCTGCTCACGCGCAGGACATCTATAAAGAGGCCTTCAACAGCGCCTGGGACGAATATGCAAAAGCCAAAGACAGGCAGGGTGATGATTCGCGTGAGGAAACTGCGCATAAAGTGGCCTGGGCTGCGGTAAAACATGGCTATGAAAAAGGGGATGACGACAAGTGGCACCCCAGGAAATCCTGATATCCCCCGGCAGGCACCCGGACGCCGGGCCTGCCGGACTCCTCCTCCCAAACACTATTTCTCACGCCCGTTTTTTCTGATCCCCTGCTTAAAAGTCAATATTCTTACAATGTTCACAAAATAATCACTTTATTTTCGTTTTGTGATCCCCCGCAACCTTGATTGCAACGACAGAAACGAATAAGGTTTCAACAAACACGGGAATACTAAACTTCCTAAAATTTAAACGGCGGCCTCAGTTAAATGCCGGGCTTGTCCGATAACAGATATCACTCGCACCCACGACAGCGGAGAACACAGCGTTAACAGCATGGCATGTTCAAAAGTAAGTGGTACAGAAGGGGGGAATGAATGTTAACTCGAGATTTCCTGCGTAACGCAGATTGTAAAACAGCATTCGGCAATATCGACGAATCGATGCTACTGACCCCTGAACAACGCGCCGCCTCATTAGGTTGTGCTCTGGCGCGTCGCCCCGACAACAGCCCGGTGTGGATTTTTGGCTACGGTTCACTGATGTGGAACCCGGTCTTTGATTCCGAAGAGGCGCGTCCTGCCACCCTGCATGGTTATCACCGTGCATTCTGTTTACGTCTGACTTCCGGGCGAGGAACCCATGCCCAGCCGGGCCGTATGCTGGCGCTGCGCGACGGCGGAAAAACCACCGGTCTGGCGTTCCGTCTGCCGGAAGACAAACTGCATGAAGAGCTTGAACTGCTGTGGAAACGCGAAATGGTGACCGGCTGCTACCGTCCGACGTGGTGTGAGCTTGAGCTCGACGACGGGCGCAAAGTCACTGCGCTGGTTTTTATCATGGATCCGTCGCATCCGCAGTATGAAGCTGACACTGACTATCAGGTTATCGCACCGCTGATTGCGCAGGCCAGCGGACCGCTGGGCACCAACGCGCAATATCTGTTTGCGCTGGAAAAAGAGCTGAATAATTACGGCATGCGGGATGACTGCATGAGCGAGCTGGTGAAACAGGTGAGAATGCTTCTGTCTGTTTCACCCGGTTTTGATGTTCCCGGCCTGAGCTGATTTTCCTGAAACACGTTTTTCCGCTGCGCGGGCTCCCTGCGCAGCGTTTCCTTTCTCCGCCGACGTTTTTATCTTTCTGAATTCAAGCGATTAGCCTTAGTTTCCTGCCGTTATGATTTCCGTTTGATACTTAAAACCCCCATTAACATCCTGTTTACTATGATTTTTTAACGAAAAGTCAGTTGCAATTGCAAAACGCCTGAGCATAATCCGAATGGTTTTAATAATTATTCTCATTATCGATTGAACTTTTCAGGGAATCCTCAATGCGCGCTCAACGTGAAATTTTTCACACGCCTGTTTTCGCCCGTAAATTGCTGCCAGTGGTGATCTCTGCCGCACTGGCGGCGGTTACGCTGCCTGCACATGCGGCCACCACCACAACACCCGCGACTGACGCTGTTGATACGGCGTCGTCTAAAACCGGCGACACCATTACTGTCACTGCCGCACAGACCGATTTTAAAGCGGGCGGCGAGACACCGGTGCCGGCATATCTTGACGGCGACGTGGCCAACGGCGGGCGTCTCGGCGTTCTGGGTCAGCAGGACGCCATGAATGTGCCGTTCAACGTCATCAGTTTCACCAACAAACTGATTCAGGATCAGCAAAGCCGCACGCTTGGTGATGTGCTTAATAACGACGCCAGCGTTCAGACCGGTTACGGCTACGGAAATTACGCGGAAACTTTCAACATTCGCGGGTTTGCGTTAGACGGCGAAGACATTTCCTACGGCGGTCTGTACGGCGTATTGCCGCGGCAGCTGGTGCCGATGGAACTGGCAGAGCGCGTGGAGCTGCTTAAAGGCTCCAGCGCCTTTCTTAACGGCGTACCGCCGGGCGGCACGGGCGTGGGCGGTAACGTCAACATTGAACCCAAACGCGCCACGGATACGCCAGTCAACCGCGTGACTGTTGATTACACCTCATCTTCTCAGGTGGGCGGCGCGGTGGATGTCGGTCGTCGTTTTGGTGATAACAACCAGTGGGGCGTACGTGTCAACGCCGTGAACCGTGAAGGCGAAACGGCTGTTAATGACGAACACCGCCGCCTGACCATGGGCTCCGTTGGCCTCGATTATCGCGGCGATCGTTTCCGCTCTTCCTTTGATTTTGGCGTGACCAAACAGACTGTTCACGGTGGTCGTCCGGTTGTCTATCTGGGCAATGCGACCAAAGTGCCGGATGCGCCTTCAGCGACCAAAAACTACGGGCAGGATTTTGCTTCCAGTAATCTGGAAAATGAATTCGGTATGCTGAAAGCCGAATACGACGTGGCAGACGACTGGACCGTTTATGGCGCGGTGGGTATGAACCATGACCGTGAATACGGTAACTACAGCTCTCCGACGCTGAAAGATGACAACGGCAACGCCACCATGGGCCGTCTCACCGTGCCTTACGTCTCTGACAGCGTTGCCACGCAGGCGGGTGTCCGCGGTAAATTCGACACCGGCTTTATCAGCCACAGCGTGAATCTGGGCATGTCGAGCGTGTACCGCAAATACAAAACCGCGTACACCATGTCGGCATCGTCGATCAATACCAATATTTATGATCCGGTTGACGCCAGCTCTCCGGCCACTTTGTATGCGGGCGGTAGTATGGGCGATCCGGCGCTGCGTAACCGTGTCCAGAACGTCGGCGTGTCGGTTTCCGATACCTTATCGATGCTCGACGACCGTCTGCAACTGATTGCCGGTCTGCGCCGCCAGAACGTCATCGTGAAGGATTACAGCTACACCGGAACCGAAACTGACTCCTTTGAGCAGATGAAAGTCACGCCAGCCTTCGGCCTCGTCGTGAAACCGTGGGAACACGTTTCCTTCTACGCGAATCACATCGAAGCCTTGCAGGCCGGTGAAGTGTCAGGCACCACGTACAACGGAAAAGTCGTCACCAACGGTGGTCAGGCTTCCGGCATTGAAACCTCCAAACAGGATGAGGTCGGCGTGAAAACTGACTTTGGCCGTATTGCGGGCACATTGTCTCTTTATCAGATTAAGAAACCGGTCGGTATGTATCGCGCCACCGGCGACACCTATGAATATGGTACATACGGTGAAGTCCGTAACCGTGGCGTAGAGCTGAACGTGTTTGGCGAACCGGTGCTGGGGGTGCGTCTGAACGGCAGTGTGACCTGGATGAACCCGGAAATGACCCAAACGCAGGACGGTGCTTACAATGGCAAAGATGCGGTGGGTATTCCGCGTTACCAGTGGGTGCTTGGTGGCGAATGGGATATTCCCGGCGGCAGCGGTGTGACGGCGCTCGGCAAAGTGATCCGCTCCGGTTCGCAATATGCCGATGAAGAAAACAGCCTGAAAGTGGACGGCTGGACGCGTCTGGATCTTGGTTTGCGTTACGTGATGCCGGTCGGCCAAAACACGCTGACATGGCGTGCCAGTCTGGAAAACGTCACCAACGAAAAATACTGGGCATCAGCGACGGGCGGTTATCTGACGCAAGGTGACCCGCGTGAATTTAAGCTCTCCGCGACCTACGACTTCTGATTTTAATGCACTCCCTTTCCTGTGCCGGGGAAGGGAGTTTTTTCACGTATTTTGTACAGTAACAATCCCCGGCAAACGCCCGTCCTGACTCATTAATAACCAATCAGATAACGTTATGCAAAATATGCATAACGATAGTATTTATCAGACTTTCTGGTAGGTTGAAGAAACTTTACACTAATAAGACGTTAGCAATTTCGCTACATTGGAGAGTGTTTCTTGATGAAAGCTTTATTACCGTCCGTCCTGTTTACGGCTATTGCGGCCAGCTTCTCTGTTCAGGCTGCCACGCCGCCGGACACACTGGTTATCGCCCAATCCATTGATGACACCTCCAGTTTTGACCCGGCTCAGGGTTTTGAGCTGACGACGGTTCAGGCTTTCAACAACATTTACCAGCGCCTGGTGCAGTCAGACCCGAAAAATCCAATCGATTTAAAACCGACGCTGGCGACTTCATGGGAAGCCGCGAAAGACAACCGCAGCCTGACGTTTACACTGTCGCCAAAAGCGGTGTTCGCCAGTGGTAATCTGCTGACCGCCGATGACGTTATTTTCTCGCTGTCGCGCGTGGTGAAACTGAATCTTGAGCCCTCATTCATCCTGACGCAACTGGGCTGGACCGACAAAAACGTCGATACCTTCCTGACTAAACTCGATGACCATCACGTCAAAATCAGCTGGACCGCCGACGTCAGCCCGTCATTCGTGCTGAGCCTTCTGTCTGCGCCGGTGTCTTCCATCGTTGACAGCAAACTGGTGAAAACCAATGTTGCCTCTGACGATCTCGGTCACCAGTGGCTGAGTAACCACTCCGCCGGTTCCGGCCCGTACCAGATCCGTAACTATATTCCGCATGAAGTGGTCATTCTTTCCGCGAACCCGACCTCACCCGAAGGCGCGCCGAAGCTGAAAACCATTCTGATTAAAAACGTGCCGGATCCGGCTGCACGCCGCCTGCTGATTGAACAGGGTGATGCCGATATGGCGCGTAACCTCGGTTCCGACCAGATGGCTGCGCTGGAAGGCAAGAAGGGCGTGAAGCCGCTGGCGATCCCTTATGCTTCCCTGTATTTCCTGCAATTTAATGCCAAAGCTTCTCCGGCGCTGGGCAATCCGGCTTTCTGGGAAGCGGCACGTTACCTGTTTGACTACAACCACATCGCGCATGATCTGATGAAAAATCAGTTCCAGGTGCATCAGGCATTCCTGCCGGAAGGTTACCTCGGCGCGGTAAATGACACGCCGTACACCTATGATCCGGCCAAAGCCAAAGCGATTCTGGCTAAAGCAGGTCTCACGAATGTAAGCTTCACGCTCTCCACGTCTAATCAGCCACCGTATCTGGACATCGCGCAGGCCTTGCAGGCCAGCTTCGCGCAGGGCGGCGTGACCGTGAAACTGGATCCGGGCTTAAGCCAGCAGATCTCCACCAAAGTGAAATCACACGATTACGACGCGTACATGTCTTCGTGGGGCCCGGATTACTTTGACCCGAATACCAATGCCTCTGCGTTTGCGTTCAACCCGGAAGATGGCAGCAAAACGCTGGCATGGCGTGCTAACTGGTCAATTCCTGCCCTGAACAAACTGACGCTGGCCGCTATTGCAGAGCCCGATCAGGCAAAACGCGTGGCGGATTATCGTCAGCTGCAACTCGAAGTGCAGAAAAACTCACCGTTTGTCGTTGGTTTGCAGGCCAAAAGCCTGATTGCCGTGCGTGACAACATTAAAGGATATGTTCAGGGCATCAACCCGGACATGGTCTTCTACAGCAAGGTCACTAAGTAATGACAGACAGTTCAACGCCCGCCGGATTCGTCCGGCAGGGCTGGCGCTGGTCAGGCCGTTTGCTGACCGGCGTGATTTCGCTGGCGCTGACATTGCTCGGCTTGCTGGCGTTCACCTTTACGCTTTCCCATCTTGCCCCGATTGACCCGACGTTGCAGGTCGCGGGCGATCACGCCAGTGAGGCCACCTACGCGCAGGTACGTCGCGATCTGGGGCTGGACCAGTCGGTTCCCGTGCAGTTCGCCAAATATCTGGATCACCTCGCGCATGGCGATATGGGGATTTCCCGCATCACCGCGCAGCCGGTCGCCAGTGATCTGATGCGCACCTTTCCGGCGACGGTAGAACTGGCAACCTGTTCCATTTTGCTGGGCGGAACGCTGGGGATTTTGCTGGCGCTGCTGGCCGTGTGGAAACCCGGAAGCTGGCTGGATAACATCGCCCGGTTTGTTTCGCTGCTCGGTTATTCCGTGCCGATTTTCTGGTTAAGTCTGCTCGGCCTGCTGTTGTTTTACGCCGTACTGCACTGGGCGGGCGGCCCCGGACGGCTCGACGATTTGTACATGTACACCATGACGCCGCGCACCGGTTTTGTGCTGATTGATACCTGGCTTTCCGGCGACCGTGACATGTTCTACAACGCGATCAGCCATTTATGGTTACCGGTGACGGTGCTGGCGATGCTGTCGATGGCAGGGATTACGCGCCTTTTGCGTGCGTCCATGCTGGGCGAAATGAACAAAGAATACGTGATCCTGGCGCGCTCAAAAGGCGCGGGCAGGGTGCGCGTGTTGCTGTGCCACGTCTTCCCGAACGTGCTGGGCACGCTGATTACCGTGCTCACCCTTTCTTATGCCAGCCTGCTGGAAGGGGCGGTACTGACGGAAACCGTGTTTGCCTGGCCTGGCGTCGGACGTTACCTGACCACTGCGCTGTTTGCAGCGGATACCCCGGCTATTCTCGGCGCAACATTGCTGATCGGCACCTGTTTCGTGCTGCTCAATGCGCTGGCTGACGCCCTTACTTATTTGCTCGATCCGCGGACCCGGTAGTTTTCGCTTATGACTCAACAAATGATCCCTGAACAACCGGCGCAGGCTGACGCCGGGGCTAACGTCTGGAAGCCCGCGCGCCGTATCACTGCGCTCTCGGTCGGCCTGGTACTGGTGGCAATTCTGGTGCTGACCGCGCTGCTCGCACCGCTGCTTGCGCCTTTTGACCCCAATATTCAGCACATCGAATTACGCCTGCTGCCGCCGTCCGGCGCGCACTGGCTGGGCACTGACGGCTTTGGCCGAGATCTGCTTTCCCGCGTGATTTACGGCGCACGTCCGACACTGCTGCTGGTGTCGCTTATTCTGATCCTGACCATCCCGGTGGGGCTGTTAATCGGCATCAGCGCCGGGTATATCGGTGGCTGGTTTGAGCGAATTCTGATGCGTCTGACCGACATCGTGATGTCATTGCCGAGTCTGGTCATGGCACTGGCACTTGTCGCTATTATGGGGCCGGGGCTGATGAACGGCGCACTGGCGCTGGCCTTCACCAGCTGGCCGCCGTTTGCGCGTCAGGCGCGGGCGGAAACGCTGGCGCTGCGGCGCAGTGATTATCTGGCGGCGGCGAGAATGCAGGGCATCGGCGGTTTGCGTCTGATGTTCGGCCATATTCTGCCGTTGTGTCTGCCCAGCGCGGTCGTGCGCGCGGCGCTCAGTCTGGGCGGCATTATTCTGGCGTCTGCCGGTCTGGGGTTCCTGGGCATGGGCATTCAGCCACCGACCGCCGAATGGGGCTCGATGGTTGCCGAAGGCAGTAAAGTGATTTTCGACCAGTGGTGGGTAGCGGCTGCGCCGGGTGGCGCAATTCTGTTTGCCAGTCTGGCTTTCAACCTGCTGGGCGACGGCCTGCGTGACAAAATGGATCCACGACATGGCAACTGATGCTCAAACGCTTCATCAGCAACACAATCACCAGAAGACGCAGCACACCGACCGGCTGACGGCGAAAGATCTCACCATTTATCTGCCGGGCGAACGCCCGCTGGAACTGGTGAAATCGCTCTCTTTCAGCGTCGGGCAGGAACGTGTGGCGCTGGTGGGGGAATCGGGTTCCGGTAAATCCCTGACCGCGCGCGCCCTGATGGGATTACTGCCGCACCCGTGCAAGCTGCGCGCTTCCGAGCTGACGCTCGGTGACAATGATCTGACCACGCTGAAAGAACGCGAGTGGAGCCGTCTTCGCGGGAACCGTGTGTCGATGGTGATGCAGGATCCGAAACATGCGCTGAATCCGACGCAGAAAATCGGCAAACAGGTGGAAGAACCGCTGCGCCTGCATACGCGTCTTGGCCGCAAAGAGCGGCAGGAAAAAGTCGCCGATATGCTTAACGCTGTCGGCCTGCCAAATCCGGCCTTCCTGCAACAACAATATCCGCATCAGCTTTCCGGCGGGATGGGCCAGCGCGTGATGCTGGCGATTGCGCTGATCAACGATCCGCAATGGCTGATTGCTGATGAACCTACGTCTGCGCTGGATTTCGACATGCGCGAACAGGTTCTCGGGCTGATTGAACGGCTGGTGGAACAGCGCAACATGGGGCTGATTCTGATCAGCCACGACCTGCAACAGGTTGCGCACCACTGCGAGCGCGTGCTGGTGATGTACAAGGGCGAATTGCTGGATGAACTGCCGGCAGACCAGCTGGCGCAGGCCACGCATCCGTATACGCATACGCTGTGGTCATGCCGTCCGAGCAAATTTACGCACGGAGAACGCCTGCCGGTGCTGGATCGCGCACTGCTGGCGTCACTGAAAAAGGAATCTCGCCATGACTGAAATCGTTGCGGAACTGGATAAGCTGAGCGTTTCGCACCGTCAAGGTTACGAAGTGCGTACCGTGGTGCATAACGTCAGCCTGACGATTAACAAAGGCGAATGTTTCGGTCTGGTCGGGCCGTCCGGCTGCGGTAAATCCTCTTTGCTGTGGGTACTCGCCGGGCTGAACGGCAACTGGGACGGCAGCCTGACGCTGCTGGATCACAAAGTGAAACCGGGCAAACCGTTTACCGGCAGCCTGCGCCGCGATGTGCAGATGGTATTTCAGGATCCGTATGCCTCGCTGCACCCGAAACACAAGCTGCTGCGCACGCTGGCGGAGCCGCTGAAAATCCTCAAAGAGCAGGATATCGAACAGAAAATTGCCGAAGGTTTCCGTCAGGTCGGGCTGGATCCGGCGCTGATGAACCGCTATCCGCACCAGCTTTCCGGCGGCCAGCGTCAGCGCGTGGCGATTGTGCGTGCACTGTTGCTTAAACCCAAACTGCTGCTGCTCGATGAACCGACCTCCGCGCTGGATATGTCGGTACAGGCGGAAATCCTCAATCTTCTGAATGACCTGAAAGCGACCAGCGATCTGACCATGATTCTGGTGAGCCACGATGCGGATGTGATTGATCATATGTGTGATCGGGCGGTGCATATGGCCAAGGGGTATGTGCTGAGCTGAAGCTGTTGAGGGTTTTAAGTTCAAATTCAAGGCCATATTCACGGTCAAATTCAAAACCGCGGGCGTCGGCCCTCAGCGACTTGGGGGCGGCATATCGCCGCCGTTCCTCAGGTCTCCGGTACGCTCCGTTCAGCAAGATTTTGAGCGCGCCATAGTGGCTTTATAAAAACCGAGTCTTTTTCATTCCTTAATCTATTTTATTAAAATACATAGCTTTATTTCATTGTTCTTGCCTTGCCGCTGCACCTCTACACTCGGAAAAACTGTCTTTTCACCTGTGGAGATCGACCTCAATGAAAGTACGTGTTCCTTCCCTGTTATTCCTGCTGATGATGGCCGTGACCCGCGTGGATGCGGCGACGCCAAAAGATACACTGGTCGTCGCAGGTTCGCTCGAAGGCATTATCAGTCTGGATCCGGCGGAAAGTTTTGAAACCGTCAGTTCCGGCAATCTGGTAAACCTTTATCAGCAACTGGTGCAATCCGACCGGCAGCATCCCGATAAGCTCGACCCGGACGCCGCTGCCAGCTGGCAGCCGGGGCCGGACGCGCACAGTCTGATCTTCACCCTCAAGCCTGGCCAGAAATTTTCCAGCGGCAATCCGGTGACGGCCGACGATGTGATTTATTCGTTTACCCGCGTGGTGAAACTCAATAAAAGCCCGTCGTTTATTCTCGGTGAACTGGGCTGGACGCCGGATAACGTGGACGGCAATCTGAAAAAAATTGCTGACGACAAAGTGCAGCTTAGCTGGCCGGCCGATATCGGCAGCGGGCTGGTGCTGAGCATTCTGTCCGCGCCGGTCGCCGGGATTGTGGACAGCAAATTGCTGAAAGAGCATGTCGATCAGAATGATTTCGGTAACAGCTGGCTGCGTTCACGCTCTGCGGGCAGCGGCGCGTTTGAAGTGCGTAACTATGTGCCGCACGAAGCGCTGATTTTCAAACGTAACCCGAACGCTAAACCGCTGGCGAAGATTGAGAATGTGCTGTTTAAAAACGTGGGCGACCCGTCAACGCGCCGTCTGCTGGTGCTGAACGGCGATGCGGACGTGGCTTACGATTTGGGTGCTGACCAGTTCAGCTCGCTGCAAAAAGAGAAGGGCGTTCACGTTGCGCAATTCCCGGCGGCCAAAGTGTTCTATCTGGCGTTTAACGCTGGCGATACCACGCAACCGGCGCTGGCAAACCCTGCGCTGTGGGAAGCAGCGCGCTGGCTGGTCGATTATCAGGGGATTTCTACCGACCTGCTGAAAGGCCAGTACGGTATTCATCAGACCTTCCTGCCGGACGGTCTGGCGGGCGCGATTGACGATCAGCCCTATAAATACGATGTCGCCAAAGCCAAAGCGATTCTGAGCAAAGGCGGGATTGCGCCGGGCACCAAAATCGATTTAATCGTGATCAATCAGCCACCGTATTCTGATATTGCGCAGGCATTGCAGGCCAGTTTCGCTAAAGCGGATATCAATTTAGTGGTGCATCCGCTGGTGGAAAGCGACGTGCTTACCCGCATGCGCGCACACAAATTCCAGTCGATCTTCACTTACTGGGGCGCGGATTACCTCGACCCGAACACTAACGCCAGCACCTTCGCCTATAACGTGCCAAACGGCCCGAAAACGCTGGCGCAACGCATTCAGTGGGTGATCCCGGAAATCAGTAAACAAACGCGCGCAGCCGCGGCGGAATCTGATCCGACCAAACGTAAAGCGCTGTACGCCGATTTACAACGCGAACTGCAAAAAAACTCGCCGTTTGTGGTGGCGCTGCAAAGCAAATTGCTGGTGGCAATACGCGATAACGTGAAAGGTGCAAGCCAGAACGTGGCGGGCAGCCAGTTGTATCTGGATACGGTGACGAAGGAATAAGGGGCTTTATGAACCCGTATTCCTGAGTATTGTGAAAATTTAGGTTTCGCACGAACGGTGATTACTCCGCAACAGTGACCGAAACTGCCCAAAGGAGGAAAGTGCTTTTCCTCCTTTGGATCCCTCCACGCCCGACTTTTTTTGTCCTACTATTACCTCACATCCCATCACTAAGACCTCCATGCAGACTCAATCTACTCGGCAAAAAACCGGTGCGGTGTGCTTCGCCCTCGGCGGTATTCTGTATTTACTGGCGGAAAAAATCAGTTCCACGGGCTGGCGGGATCCTTCCTATTCCTATCTGCATAATTACATCAGCGATTTGGGTATTACCTCGTGTGGCATGACGCCAGACGGCCGCGACATTTGCTCACCGCTGCATAACGTGATGAACGCGGGTTTCGCGGCCGAAGGCATTCTGTTCTTTATAGCCTGCTGGCTGCTACGCCCGTTATTCAGCTGTCCGGGTCGCAACGTATTTCTCTTATCCGGTCTGCTGCATGCTATCGGCGGTGTGCTGATTGCGCTGTTCCACAGCGGTGGCAGTACGGGCGGCGTGACGGTTCATCAGGCGGGCGCGGTGCTGGCGATTGCGGGCGGCAATGTGTGTTTGCTGTCGGCGGGCTGGATGAAACGTCGCCGCACAGGATGGCGGGCATTTTCACTTTTCAGCCTGGCGCTGGGCTGTACCGGGCTGGTCAGTATGGTGACAATCTCGTCCGGCATTCTGCCTACCGGTCTCGTCGAGCGGATGTCCGTTTATCCCATCACGTTTTGGCAGATACTCACCGGGTTCTGGATCCTGACGTCCAGAAAGCAAAGTGCGTGAAAACCAAAAATTTCACCGTTTCGTTGTAAATTGATACTCTTACCCCGCCAATGTTCAGACCACTGAGACCCTATGAGCCTGAAAGCCCTCAATCCTGAATCCCTGCAAAAGAGCGACCTGATTAATTTGCTGATTGCCATACCCGCCGGGATCGTCGCCGCGCTGGTGACTATTGCGTTTCGTGGGGCGATTTCCGGCATCAACGGTCTGATGTTCACCGACGGCAGCGATATCACCAAAGCGTTCAGCGAATACCCGCGAATAGTCTGGCCGGTGATCACCACGGCGGGCGGCGTGATTGCCGGATTCATTTTGCTGTGGGCGCTGCGCCACGAAAGCAGGCACGGCAAGATGCCGGATTATCTGGACGTTATCGATCAGCGTTTACCAGGGATCCCGGTGGTGAGTACCGTGCTGCGCGGGCTGTCGTCGCTGGCCAGTATCGCCAGCGGCGGTTCTATCGGGCGGGAAGGCGCGATGGTGCAGCTTTCTGCGCTGAGCGGCAGTCTGCTCGGGCGGTTCTCGCGTTTTCAGGGCGTTCATCAGTCAGATATTATCGCGATGGCCGCGGCGGGCGGGCTGGCGGCGGTCTATCACGCGCCGTTTGCCGGTGCGCTGTTTGTCGCGGAAATCGCCTTTGGCGTGACCGCCGTTCAGCGGCTGATCCCGCTGTTTATTTCGGCGTCAGTTGCGGTGCTCACGGTCAGATCACTGACGGATTACGCGCCGCTCTATCTCTATTCCTCTGTTTCTTTCAGTCCGTCTTTGGGGGCGATTTTCACCGTGCTGTTTATCGGTGTGGCGACGGGCATTCTCGGGCCATTATTCATCTCGTCTATCGATAAAGTCCGTCAGTGGATGAAACCCATTTCGCATCCGGCGCTGCGGCTCGGGCTGGGTGGCCTGGGCGTCGGGCTGGTGGCGATGATCTCGCCGCTGGTGCTCGGCAACGGTTTTGAAGTGATTGATTTAATACTCAATAACGGCGATTTACAGACGCCGCTGCTGGTGCTGCTGATTCTGAAAATCGTGGCGACGGCGATCACCATCGGTTCCGGTGCGGTCGGCGGTTTGTTTACGCCCTCGCTGCTGATCGGCGCGGCGGGCGGGGCGCTGGTGTGTACTTTTCTGCAATGGCTGGGGTTTGATCCCGGTCCGGTCGGGCTGTATGCCGCCATCGGCATGAGCGCACTGCTGGCGGCGACCAGCCATGCGCCGCTGATGTCGATCATGATGGCGTTTGAAATGACGCTCAACAGTTCGCTGTTATTCCCGCTGATGCTGGCGACGGCGATTTCGTATGTGGTCGCCTCGCGCCTGAAAGTGGGTGGAACCTATCCGGTGCTGGCGCGACACAACGCGCGCTTCGCCGCAAAAAATGCGTTTGAATACAGCACGGTGGCCTCGCTGATTACGCCGTGCTCAAAAATGTACGTTGACGCCACGCTTTCGGAAGTGGTGAGTGAAGGGCTGAAACAGCGCACGCGGTATGTGTACGTGGTGGACAGGGAGGAACGCTTTCTCGGGGTGGTGCCGACCAACGTGGTCGCCAGCGGGATTATTGACGGCAGCCTGAAAGCCGGCAGCGCGATTGACCCGTTTATCGAACAGGAATTTACCACACTCTTTCAGCACGCCAGCTACGAACAGGCCTGGGCAATGTTCAGCAATTCACCGCTCGAACGCCTGCCGGTGCTGGAAAACGCCGAATCACGCCGTTTGCTGGGCGTGATCACCAAAGCGGCTTTGCTCAGTAAAGCCAAAGACTTTCTGTAACCGCGCCATCCACTAGCCGTCGTCGCGGCGTTTAAACGCGTACCAGCCCGCCAGAAGGGTGAATAACCCGACAATCACCACCAAAAGGATAAAACCGTGGTGATTGCCAGCGAGCGGAATTCCTCCCACGTTCATGCCGAAAAAGCCCGCCACAATGTTGATGGGCAACGCCAGCACGGTAATGACGGTCAGCACGTACAGCGTGCGGTTGCTTTGCTCCATCTGGCGCGAAGTGATCTCTTCCTGAAGCAGGCGGATACGTTCGGTCAGCGCAATCAGATCATTGAGCACAACGGAAAACTCTTCGGCAAACTGGCGTAAATCCTGCACCACGACTGGCGCAATCCAGGCCGGAGGGCGATTGAGCAGGCGGAAAAGCGCCGTCGGTTCCGGGGCGAGTAAACGCTGGAAACGCAAAAGCATCCGCCGTAAACGCCCCAGATTGGCGCGGTTCTTTTTGACGTGATGGCTCAGCAGGCGCTCTTCGATGGTGTCCACGTACTGATTGGCGCGACGGACAATCTGCTCAAGCAAATCCTCCTGTTCTTGCAGCAGATGCACCAGCAGCGCCGTCGGCGTGGTGATGTTCAGATGCTCCAGGCGTTTGAATAACTGCTCGATCAGCCGCACCGGTTTGTGGCGCGCGGTAACCACCAGTTGCTGATGACAACTCAGCCACAGCGTCGAGACTTCATCACTGGCTTCATCCGGGCGAAAAATGACGTCGTTGAGCACCGCCAGTAACGTGTCATCGAGCCTTTCGATGCGCGTACTGCGCGAACCTTCACGGATTTCTTCAAAGAAAACCTCGCCGACGCCGAAATGCTTCTTCAGCCATTTTTCGGACATGGCGTGATTAAGATTAACGTGGATCCAGACGAATCCCTGATCGTGGCAGATCTGCTGATAAGCTTCCTGAACCTGCTGCGAGGAAACGCGTTCAGCGGGGCGGTGTGGGCGAAAAACGAAGCCGTAAATCATTCCGGTGACTTCATCGTTGAAATTAAGAACGGCGGGTTTTTCTGTCTGCATTAAGGGTTTCTGGTAGCCAAAACGGGTCGCTCCATTACGCCAGACATCGGCGTAAATACAATATCCTCCTGCGTGATTTCACAATACTGTCACATTCAGACTCCCTTACCCCCAATTTTCCTCCTGAGGGCTTCTTCCTCTCATTTTTGCTCTTCTTATGAAATTATTATTTATTAATCATATGGTTATGTGTAATGAATTTTATACCTCTTTAGGAGTATCTGGCGTTATGTAAATAAATACATGACGCGAAGGCGTTGATCGCAATCAAGTAGGCGCGCGTGTGGGGTGCATACCCTGAGGCCAACGTGAGCAATGAAGTTGTATTCCCCGCCATTCACATAATGACAAAGCGCCACAGGCCTTTGCACAGGAGAGTCCCGGATGAGCAAGTTTCTTGACCGGTTTCGCTATTTCAAACAGCTAGCTGAACCTTTCGCTGACGGCCATGGCCAGACGCTGAATACCAATCGTGACTGGGAAGACGGCTACCGCAGCCGCTGGCAGCACGACAAAGTGGTCCGTTCCACGCACGGTGTTAACTGCACCGGTTCATGCAGCTGGAAGATTTACGTCAAAAACGGTCTGGTTACCTGGGAAACCCAGCAGACCGACTATCCGCGCACCCGTCCGGACTTGCCGAACCACGAGCCGCGCGGTTGCCCGCGTGGTGCCAGTTATTCCTGGTATCTCTACAGCGCAAACCGCCTGAAATATCCGCTGATGCGCAAAAAGCTGATCCAGTTATGGCGTGAAGCCAAACTGAAACACAGCGATCCGGTCGATGCCTGGGCTTCGATTATTAATCAGCCGGAGAAAGCCAAAGAATATAAAGCCGCACGTGGTCGCGGCGGTTTTGTCCGTTCGAGCTGGCAGGAAGTGAATGAACTGATTGCGGCCTCTAACGTTTATACCGCCAAGACTTTCGGGCCAGACCGTATTATCGGTTTCTCGCCCATTCCGGCGATGTCGATGGTGTCTTACGCGTCCGGCGCACGCTATCTGTCGCTGATTGGCGGCGTGTGTCTGAGTTTTTACGACTGGTATTGCGATTTGCCACCGGCTTCTCCGCAAACCTGGGGCGAGCAGACCGACGTGCCGGAATCGGCTGACTGGTACAACTCTTCTTATATTATCGCCTGGGGTTCGAACGTTCCGCAGACCCGAACGCCGGACGCCCATTTCTTTACCGAAGTGCGCTACAAAGGCACTAAAACCGTTGCGATCACGCCGGATTACGCCGAAATCGCCAAGATTTGCGATCAGTGGCTGGCACCGAAACAAGGCACCGACAGCGCGCTGGCGCTGGCAATGGGCCATGTGATCCTCAAATCCTTCCATATCGATAATCCGAGCCAGTACTTCACCGACTACGTGCGTCGTTACACCGATATGCCGATGCTGGTGATGCTTGAACCGCGTGAAGACGGTTCGTATGCCGCAGGCCGAATGCTGCGTGCGTCTGATCTGGTGGACAACCTTGGTCAGGAAAATAACCCGCAGTGGAAAACCATCGCCTTTGACGAAAACACTGGCGAGCTGGTGTCTCCGTTAGGTTCCATCGGTTACCGCTGGGGCGAAAAGGGCCAGTGGAATCTGGAATCACGCGAAGGGAAAGATCATAAAGACGTCAGTCTGCAACTGAGCCTGCTTGATAATCACGATGAAGTTGTGAACGTCGGTTATCCGTACTTCGGCGGCGCGGTCAGCGAGCATTTCAGCAGCGTGGCGCTGGATGAAGTTCTGATGCACAAACTGCCGGTCAAACGCCTGCAACTGGCCGACGGCAGCACCGGTCTGGTCGCCAGTGTTTACGACCTGACGCTGGCGAACTACGGCATTGAACGCGGCCTGAATGATGAAAACTGCGCGCAAAGCTTTGACGAAATTAAAGCCTATACGCCAGCCTGGGCCGAGAAAATCACCGGCGTTTCGCAGCAGAACATCGTGCGTATTGCTAACGAATTTGCTGATAACGCCAACAAAACGCATGGCCGTTCGATGATCATCGTCGGCGCCGGGATGAACCACTGGTATCACCTCGACATGAACTACCGCGGCCTGATCAACATGCTGATCTTCTGCGGCTGTGTGGGGCAGAGCGGTGGTGGCTGGGCTCACTACGTCGGACAGGAAAAACTGCGTCCGCAAACCGGCTGGCAGCCGCTGGCGTTTGGCCTTGACTGGCAGCGTCCGCCACGCCACATGAACAGCACCTCGTTCTTCTATAACCATTCCAGCCAGTGGCGTTATGAAACCGTCGCGCCGCAGGAACTGTTATCCCCGCTGGCGGATAAATCCAAATTCACCGGCAGCATGATTGATTTCAACGTGCGCGCCGAACGTATGGGCTGGTTGCCGTCTGCGCCGCAGCTCAACGTTAACCCGCTGCACATCGCGGAACAGGCGAAAGCCGCCGGTCAGTCTCCGGCAGATTTCACCGTCGCAGCCCTGAAAGACGGCAGCGTGCGTTTCGCCGCGGAACAACCGGACAACCCGCAGAACTTCCCGCGTAACCTGTTCGTCTGGCGCTCCAACCTGCTGGGTTCTTCCGGTAAAGGCCACGAGTACATGCTGAAATATCTGCTGGGCACCGAACACGGTATTCAGGGAGAAGATTTGGGCATTCAGGGCGGCGTGATGCCGGAAGAAGTCGAATGGCAGGCGCAGGGCGGTGAAGGCAAACTGGATCTGGTCGTGACGCTTGATTTCCGTATGTCCAGCACCTGTCTGTATTCCGACATCGTTCTGCCGACCGCGACCTGGTATGAAAAAGACGACATGAATACATCGGACATGCATCCGTTTATTCACCCGCTGTCTGCCGCTGTGGATCCGGCGTGGGATTCGAAAAGCGACTGGGAAATCTACAAAGGCATTGCCAGAGAATTCTCACGGGTTTGCGTCGGGCATCTTGGCGTGGAAACCGATGTGGTGACGTTGCCAATCCAGCACGATTCTGCAGCAGAACTGGCGCAGCCGCTGGGCGTGGAAGACTGGAAAAAGGGCGAATGCGACCTGATCCCGGGACGCACCGCGCCGCATCTGATGACCGTTGAACGTGATTATCCGAATACCTATGAACGTTTCACCTCAGTCGGGCCATTGCTGGAAAAACTCGGTAACGGCGGTAAAGGCATCAGCTGGAACACTGACAGCGAAGTCGATTTACTGAAAAAGCTGAACTACACCAAGCCGGATGGCACCGCCAAAGGCCAGCCGATGATCAACTCCGCGATTGATGCGGCGGAAGTCATCCTGACGCTGGCACCGGAAACCAACGGTCAGGTGGCGGTGAAAGCCTGGGCGGCGCTGAGTGAAAATACCGGCCGCGACCATACGCATCTGGCGCTCAATAAAGAAGACGAGAAAATCCGTTTCCGCGATATTCAGGCTCAGCCGCGCAAAATCATCTCAAGCCCGACGTGGTCAGGTCTGGAAGACGAACACGTTTCTTACAACGCCTGTTACACCAACGTGCATGAGCTGATCCCGTGGCGCACGCTGTCTGGCCGTCAGCAGCTTTATCAGGATCACGCGTGGATGCGTGCTTTCGGTGAAAGCCTGCTGGTGTACCGTCCGCCAATCGACACCCGCGCGGCGCAGCCGTTGCTGAATGCGAAGCCAAACGGCAACCCGGAGATGGCGCTGAACTTCCTGACGCCACACCAGAAATGGGGCATTCACTCCACCTACAGCGACAACCTGCTGATGCTGACCTTAGGTCGCGGCGGCCCGATTGTCTGGCTCAGTGAAGACGATGCCACAAAACTGGGCATTGAAGATAACGACTGGATCGAAGCCTTCAACGCCAACGGTTCTCTGAGCGCCCGCGCGGTGGTCAGCCAGCGCGTACCGGCGGGGATGACCATGATGTATCACGCGCAGGAACGCATCGTGAATATTCCGGGCTCAGAAATCAGCCAGCAGCGCGGCGGTATTCACAACTCGGTGACCCGCGTGTGCCCGAAACCGACCCACATGATCGGCGGTTACGCGCAGCTGTCTTACGGTTTCAACTATTACGGCACCGTCGGTTCTAACCGTGATGAGTTCGTGATTGTCCGCAAAATGAACCGCATCGACTGGTTAGATGATGAAGGTAACGACTACGTGCAGGGCGTGGCGTCACAGGAGAAAGCCAAATGAAAATTCGTTCACAAGTCGGCATGGTGCTGAATCTCGACAAATGCATTGGCTGCCACACCTGTTCCGTGACCTGTAAAAACGTCTGGACCAGCCGCGAAGGGATGGAATACGCGTGGTTCAATAACGTGGAAACCAAACCGGGTCTGGGTTATCCGCACGACTGGGAAAATCAGGAAAAATGGAAGGGCGGCTGGATCCGCAAAATCAACGGCAAACTGCAGCCGCGCATGGGTAACAAAGCCAATCTGCTGCATAAAATCTTCGCTAACCCGCACATGCCGGAAATCGATGATTACTACGAACCGTTTGATTTTGATTATCAGCATCTGCACACCGCGAAAGACGGCAAACATCAGCCGGTAGCCCGTCCGCGCTCGCTGCTGACCGGCAAACGCATGAAGAAAATTACCGGTGGCCCGAACTGGGAAGACGATCTGGGCACGGAGTTCAGCAAACGTTCTGCCGATCAGAACTTCGCCAATATGCAAAAAGAGATGTACGGCGAGTTTGAAAACACTTTCATGGCATACCTGCCGCGTCTGTGCGAACACTGCCTGAATCCGGCGTGTGTGGCGACCTGTCCGAGCGGTGCGATTTATAAACGCGGCGAAGACGGCATCGTACTGATCGACCAGGACAAATGCCGCGGCTGGCGTATGTGCCTGACCGGTTGTCCGTACAAGAAAATCTACTTCAACTGGAAAAGCGGCAAGTCAGAAAAATGTATTTTCTGCTATCCGCGCATCGAAGCCGGCCAGCCAACGGTCTGTTCCGAAACCTGCGTGGGTCGTATCCGCTATCTCGGCGTGGTGTTGTATGACGCCGACCGTATCGCCGAAGCGGCATCAGTCGAAAACGATAAAGACTTGTACGAAAGCCAGATGAGCATCTTCCTCGATCCGAACGACCCGGAAGTGATCGCGCAGGCTGAAAAGGACGGCATTCCGCTTTCTGTGATGGACGCTGCGCGTCAGTCGCCGGTTTACAAAATGGCGATTGAATGGAAGCTGGCGCTGCCGCTGCATCCTGAATACCGCACGCTGCCAATGGTCTGGTACGTGCCGCCGCTGTCTCCGATTCAGTCCGCAGCCGACGCCGGTGCTTTGCCGCACAGCGGCGTGTTGCCGGATGTCGAGAGCCTGCGCATTCCGGTGCAATATCTGGCGAACCTGCTGACCGCGGGCGACACCGCGCCGGTGCTGCGTGCGCTGAAACGTATGCTGGCGATGCGTCACTTCAAACGTGCTGAAACGGTGGAAGGCGTAACGGACACCAGCGCGCTGGAACAGGTCGGGTTGTCTGCAGCGCAGGCCGAAGAAATGTACCGCTATCTGGCGATTGCCAACTACGAAGACCGTTTCGTGGTGCCTTCCAGCCACCGTGAACAGGCCCGGGAAGCGTTTCCGGAAGCCAAAGGCTGTGGTTTCAGCTTCGGAGACGGTTGTCACGGCAGCGATACCAAATTCAACCTGTTCAACAGCAAACGCATTGATGCCATCGACATCGGCGCGAAAACAGAAAGGAAAGGCTAATGAACAGTTTACGCATCATCGGCCTGCTGCTCGATTATCCGTCTGAAGATCTCTGGAACCATAAGATGGAGCTTCTCGAGGCGGTCACACAGTCAGCAGAACTGAACTCAGAGCAGCGCCTGGATCTGGCGCTGTACATCACGGATTTCTGCCAGAAAGATTTACTCGACGCGCAGTCGGCGTACACCGGTTTGTTTGACCGTGGCCGCGCGACATCGCTGCTGCTGTTTGAACACGTTCACGGCGAATCCCGTGACCGCGGGCAGGCCATGGTCGATCTGATGGAGCAATACCGTGAAGCCGGGCTGGAAATCGACAGCCGCGAGCTGCCGGATTACCTGCCGCTGTATCTGGAATACCTCACCACGCGTGATGAAGCTCAGGCGCGCGAAGGGTTGCGGGATATCGCGCCTATTCTGGCCTTGCTCAGTGCCCGTTTGCAGGAACGCGACAGCCATTACGCCGAACTGTTTGATTTGCTGCTGGCGCTGTCCGGCAGTGATATCGCCACCGAAACCGTGCGCGAAGGGATCAAACAGGAAGCCCGTGATGACACACCGGCTGCGCTGGACGCGGTCTGGGAAGAGGAACAAATCAAATTCCTCGGTGAGCAAAGTTGTGCGTCGGGTGAAGAAGCCGCGCATCAGAAACGCTTTGCCGGTGCGGTTGCACCACAGTATCTGAACCTTGATGAAATGCCTGCGGGGGAACCACGCAAATGACCGACTTCCTCAACAACTTCTTTTTCAATATTTACCCGTACCTGTGCGGCACGGTGTTTCTGGTCGGCAGCTGGCTGCGTTACGACTACGGCCAGTACAGCTGGCGCGCTGGTTCCAGTCAGATCCTTGAGAAAAAGATCCTGCGCATCGCTTCGCCGCTGTTCCACGTCGGTATTCTCGGCATTATCGCCGGTCATGCCTTCGGGATGCTGACGCCGCACTGGATGTACGAATCCTTCCTGCCGGTGCCGGTAAAACAGCAAATGGCGATGATTGCCGGGGGTGCCTGCGGGGTGATGACGCTGGTCGGTGGCGGTATGTTGCTGTGGCGTCGTCTGAGCAACGAGCGCGTGCGTGCCACGTCCAGCTTTGGTGACATCATGATTATCGCGCTGCTGGTTATCCAGTGTGCCCTGGGATTGAGTACTATTCCGTTCTCTGCGCAGCATATGGACGGCAGCGAAATGATGAAACTGGTCGGCTGGGCGCAGTCTGTGGTGACTTTCCACGGCGGTGCGGCAGCCCATCTGGATGGCGTGGCGTTAATCTTCCGCGTGCATCTGGTGCTTGGGATGACCTTATTCCTGCTGTTTCCGTTCTGCCGTCTGGTGCATATCTGGAGCGCGCCGGTGGAATATCTTACCCGTCGCTACCAGCTGGTTCGCAACCGCCGCTGAAAACCGGCTGAAGTTGTGAGCAGTCTGTTTTGACATAAAAATCAGGGGCGCTATTATGCGCCCTTATCATTATTTTTTTGCTCAAGGACGCACTGATGGCCACTCCAAGACAACCTATGACTGTCGCCCGTCGTTTATTACGCAACAGCCTGATTTTACTGGTAATCGGCGTTGTCGCCACGCTTCACGGCCTGATTGTGGGCAGCCCTGAAACCCCGCCGGGTGAAATGGCACCGCAGCTGATGCTCGGCATCTGGTTCATCTTTATTGGTGTGGTGATGGCGCTGATCAGCTGGCTTGTGATCCGCAATAAAAAGAAGAAAGGCGAAATGTGACACCTTCGGGTGACTTTCTGAAAAGCGCTCAACGGAGCGCTTTTTTTATGCGCCGGACACCAGAAACCTGCGTTACGTCAACATCGCCTGCTCAGTTTTCACGCAGTTTATTCCTGTGACTCAGGTAAGCTAATAAAAATCCTATTTCAATTTGGCCAGGAAAAATAACATGACCAGAACGGTATACCTCAACGGGGAGTTTGTTGCCGAGCAGGATGCGAAGGTGTCTGTCTTTGATCGCGGTTTCTTATTTGCGGATGCGGTGTATGAAGTGAGCGCCGTCCTGAACGGCCGGTTGCTGGATAACGCCGCGCATCTCGCCCGGCTGGCGCGTTCGTGTCAGGCGCTGGATCTGCGGCTACCTTGCGCACCAGAAGAAATCGAAATCCTGCAAAACCGGCTTATCGCCGAAAATAATTTGCGCGAAGGGGCGGTTTATCTGCAAATAAGCCGTGGCAACAGCGGCGACCGTGACTTTGATTTTCCCGGCGAAACTGTCAGCCCGACTTTCCTGATGTTCACGCAGGCCCGTCCGCTGATTCATCACCCGAAATCCCAAACCGGCATCCGTATGGTTTCCGTGGATGACATCCGCTGGCAGCGTCGTGACATTAAAACCGTCGGTTTGTTAGCTCCGTGCCTCGCCAAAGAGTACGCGCATAAACACGATGCGGACGACGCGCTGCTGGTCGAAAACGGTCTGATCACCGAAGCCAGTTCCAGCAATGCCTGGATCGTCGATGCCGGGGGCACGCTCATCACCCGTCCGCTGAGCACCCATATCCTGCACGGGATCACGCGTCAGGCGCTGCTCGAACTGGCGAAACAAAACGATCTGCGATTCGAAGAACGTCCGTTCACGCTGGAAGAGGCGCAGTCTGCGCGGGAGATTTTCATCAGTTCGGCCACCACCTTTATCTGGCCGGTGGTGAGCCTGAACGGGAAGGCGATCGGAGATGGGAAACCGGGGGATATTACCGCGAAATTGCGGGAGATATATGTTCGGATGGCGGTTGAGGTAACCGGGGGAGTTGGGCGTTAAATTCAACTTCAACTTCAACTTCAACTTCAACTTCAACTTCAAGGTCGTGGGCGTTGGCGTCGGCGTCGGCCCACACCGACCAAAGACCCGTTAACGCGCGGGTCTCTGGACTCTGCGCTTTTTTAACTGTGTGCTATCGCCAGGTCGACGGACGTGTTCTGTTATTCCGGCGTGTGGCGCGAAATCTTGCCGCTGCGCGGTGCCTTCTCTACGGGCTTCGAGCCTTGCGGACTCGAACCCTCGGTCAGCAAAAATTTCTGAGCGCGCCAGATTGCCTTTTCTAAAAGATTAAGGCCAGCCTGATTTTGAATTTAAATAAGCCTCTGGTCGCTTTCGGCGCGAAAAGCCATGTGATCACCGCTCGTGAGAAACCGAAATTTTCTCGATCCCGATTAAGCCTTCACCGCAAGTGAAAAACTGAAACGTTCTCACTCCGTTGGGCCCGTTTGGGCGGCGAGCCCATGAACATCACTCTTCCCCCAAGGGCAGTTGATTCCTCTTCATTCCCTCGATCCCGATCAGCATCTGATACAACGGCGCTATGCGCAGAAA
This sequence comes from Rahnella contaminans, assembly GCF_011065485.1. NCBI lineage: Bacteria > Pseudomonadati > Pseudomonadota > Gammaproteobacteria > Enterobacterales > Yersiniaceae > Rahnella > Rahnella contaminans. The sequence goes on along the minus strand of NZ_JAADJS010000001.1, from coordinate 1,067,653 downwards.
ATCACCCCTTAAAATCCCCACCAGTTCACTGCTCAACACCGGCTCCATATCCCTATGGGAACTCATCAGCGCAAAGGATTTTTTGTTGTACCAGGCCGCCAGCGCCGGATCCTGATCTTTAATCAGCGGGCGTTTATAACTGTCGCCTTCGATGGTGAAATTCGGCTCGATGCATTTCGCCATTTCCAGAAACTCTGCGGGCTTTTTCAGAAGCTGCTGGCGGAAAAGGTCCATCGTGGTTTTTGACGCGCTGTAATAACCCAACCCGTAACGCCACCAGTCCTGACCGAATTCAAAGAAGTACACCGGCGCATCGGTCCAGTTTTTGCGGGAACGCTTGAAGGTCAGCCACAAATTGCAGCGGTAGACTGACTTATCGTGAGAGAAACGCGTATCGCGGTGCATTCTGGAAATGGTTTTGCCAATCGCCGGACGCGTTTCAAACAAATCATCAATGATGACCATATCCTGACTCAAATCTTCGACCAGCTTGCGCATCGGTTCGAGAAGATGTTCCTGATAAATATCACGATTTTCGTCAAACCACTCTTTATTGTTGTTCTGGCGAAGCGCCTGCAGGAAGTTCAGGCCAGACTGCGTGAAACCGGTAAATTCTCCCATGACGTGCCCTTATTCTTTCGCAATGATTGTTTACTGTGTATTTAAACAGTATCCCCGATTTTTGTAACCAGATCAAAAGAGAATGCCGGTTTGCCTGGAACGCGTCTCACACGCAGGCACATAAAATTCTCTGATTGATAACAATTTTCATCTAGACTGGTCGCTTCGCCTTTACAGGCTGGTAATCTTAATTAGAGGATGCATGATGCTCCGCCGTTTTTTCTCTTATTACGCGCCTTATAAAAAACTGTTCTTCCTCGACTTCGGATGCGCAATCCTCGCCGGATTGCTGGAACTGGGTTTTCCGATGGCGATCAAAACTTTCATTGATAAGCTTCTGCCTGCTCATGATTGGGTGCTGATCATCGGCGCGACAGTCGGCTTGTTGCTGATCTACCTGTTTAACACCGCGCTGATGGCGATTGTGAACTACTGGGGCCACGCGCTGGGCGTCGGGATTGAAACTGACATGCGCCGCCAGGCTTTCAGCCATTTACAGAAACTCTCTTTCCGTTATTACGACAATACCAAAACTGGCCATATCATTACGCATGTGACCAAAGATCTGGAAGAGGTCGGGGAAGTCGCGCACCACGGGCCGGAAGACGTGTTTATTGCGGTGATGACTTTCATTGGTGCCTTTATTCTGATGGCTACCGTGCATATGCAACTGGCGCTGATGACCATCATTATTGTGCCCGCGATGACCTGGATGGTCAGCCGTTACGGGGCGCAAATGACAGAAACCTGGCGGCGGCTGTTCGGGCAGGTGGGGAATTTCAACGCCCGTATAGAAGAAAGCATCGGCGGTATCCGCGTGGTGAAAGCCTTCGCCAACGAAGAACATGAGCAAAAACTGTTCGCACATGACAACGATAAATACCGGACGACGAAGCTGAAAGCCTATCAGATCATGACTGCCAGCCTGACGCTGAGTTATCTGAGTACGCGTCTGGTCCAGCTGATCGTGATGGTCGCGGGCACCTGGTACGTGATCAATGACCAGCTGACTTACGGCGGTTTCGTGGGTTTCCTGCTGCTGGTGGAAGTGTTCTTCCGCCCGGTGGCGAAAATCAGCTCGGTTCTGGAAAGCTACCCGAAAGGCATTGCCGGTTTTAAACGCTTCACGCAGCTGATCGATACGGCGCCGGATATCGTTGATCGTCCGGACGCGCAGGTCGTCAGCCATCTGCGCGGCGACATTCATTATGACAATGTGGTGTTCGGTTATACGCCTGCCAGCAAAATTCTGAACGGGATCACGCTGTCGATTAATGCCGGTGAAACGCTGGCGTTTGTCGGGCCGTCCGGTGCAGGGAAAACCACGATGTGCTCGCTGCTCCCTCGTTTCTATGAAATTGACAGCGGCAGCATCACGATCGATGGCATCGACATCCGTGATATGACGCAAACCTCGCTGCGCCACAACATCGGCATTGTGCAGCAGGACGTCTTCCTGTTTGGCGGCACAATCCGTGAGAATATTGCTTATGGCAAGCTGGATGCCAGCGAAGAAGAAATCCATCTGGCCGCCAGCCGTGCGCGCCTTGATGATGTGATTGACGCGCTGCCGCTGGGGATGGACACGGTGATCGGTGAGCGGGGTGTTAAACTGTCAGGCGGCCAGAAACAGCGGCTTTCCATTGCCCGCATCTTCCTCAAGAATCCGCCGATCCTGATCCTGGATGAAGCGACCTCTGCGCTGGATACCGCAACTGAACAGGCCATTCAGCAATCGCTGGCCGAGCTTTCCGAAGGGCGAACCACGCTGGTCATCGCGCACCGCCTGGCGACGATCCAGAATGCCGACCGCATTATCGTGGTCGACAAAGAAGGCATCGTCGAGCAGGGCACACACGAATCTCTGCTGTCCCTCCGGGGGCGCTATGCACAACTTCACGCCGCGCAGTTTCGTTAATTAGCGGCCCCCTCCTTTATAGAGAGGAGGGGGCAAAGAGGTATTACTCATCCTCTGTTGTAAAAACCTGCAAATTCCTCCTCCCTTGAGACGACTTCCCTTCGCAGCAAAACAATATTCACAATTTACAAAGCCCGTTTTGAATAAAAAAAGCACAATACGGTCACGAAGGAATACACATTTTTGTTCAATTCAATCACCCGCGAAATTATTTTTAGATTCAATTTGGCTTTATTTCTCTCAGGTCATTTATTAAAAGTTCGAATGCAGATGAAATTGCGTAGTACAAAAATCTTATGGTCGCATTTTCTATTTATTTGCTAATGAACTTATCAATAAAATAATTACCACGCTATGCACTATTTAAATGCACTACTCATTTTCCTATTGTGAATTCATTAACGATTGTTAACAGTAAAAAACCTTTTGAGAAAGGTGATCCCGCTTGCAACTGCTTTACAAAAGTAAACCTTAAGTGCACCAAAATAAGGCGCAGCACCATAATGGTGCAAAATGTTATGCGAAAACCGCATATAATCAGGGGGTTAGAGACTTATAATAGAAATGTTTAGTTACATATCTTTACTCAAAAAAGACTTAGTGTGGCGAACTTTTTCATTTTAACTTTTTGTGCTCAGTGTTAAGGTTCAAATCGTTTTACAGACAGACGCATTTAAAAACATGTACAAATACTCAGAGCCCGATATTCAGATATTTAAATAAAGCGGGCATGAGAAATCCTTTATAAAAAATCAAGGAATCTTAAATAATGATGAAGCGCAGTGTGTTGGCCTTAGCGGTCTCTTTAATTGCAGTGGGAACTACCGCAAACGCAACCGAAATTTATAACAAAGATGGTAATAAACTGGACCTTTACGGTCGCGTAACCGCTAAGCATTATTTCTCTGATGACGCTGGTTCTGATGGCGACATGACTTATGTTCGTCTGGGCTTTAAAGGCGAAACACAAATTAATGACACACTGACCGGTTATGGCCAGTGGGAATATAACGTTCAGGCTAACCATGCTGAAAGCCAGGGCACGACCGGTACTAAAACCCGTCTGGGCTTTGCAGGTCTGAAAGTTAAAGATTTCGGTTCTATCGACTTCGGCCGTAACTACGGTGTGGTTTATGACGCACTGGGCTTCACCGATATGCTGCCAGAGTTTGGTGGTGATACTGCTAACTCCGACAACTTCATGGTTGGCCGTGCTAACAGCCTCGCAACTTACCGTAACCAGGACTTCTTCGGTCTGGTGACTGGCCTGAACGTGGCCCTGCAATATCAGGCGAAGAACGAAAACGATGGCCGTGCTAACAACAAAGGCAACGGCGACGGTTACGGCGCATCTATCGATTATGAAGATATCGCAGGTTCCGGTATCGGTGCTGTTATCGCAGGTTCTTCTTCTGACCGTACCAATGGCCAGACTAACTCTCAAATCGGTGGCGGCGATAAAGCTTCTGCATGGGCGACTGGCCTGAAATACGATGCAAACCAGGTTTACCTGGCAGCAATGTATAACGAAACCCGCAACCAGGCGCCGATCACTGTTAACGGCACTGCCGGCTATGCAAACAAAACTCAGGGTTATGAGTTAGTTGCACAGTACCAGTTCGAAAATGGTCTGCGTCCGTCAATCGGTTACGTTCAGTCTAAAGCGAAAGATGTTGGGGGCGTGGGCGATGCTGACCTGGTCAAATACTTCGAAATCGGTGCGACTTACTACTTCAACAAAAACATGTACACCTATGTTGACTACATGATCAACCAGATCGATGACAACAACAAACTGGGCGTAAGCTCTGACGACATCGTTGCTGTTGCACTGACTTACCGCTTCTAAGTTAGTGAACAAAATTATTACCCCATTCTGTGTCTGAAAAAGGTAATCGCAAAGGCAGAGTTCATTGGCTCTGCCTTTTTTTATTGCTGTTTTTCCGTGAATTCCCCGTACTCAGTTTATTTTTCCTCTCTCCCTGTACGTCATAAATAACCCCATAAATTCAATAAACTGAGCCCTATAGCCTGAGGTTATACCCCAGCGCTAAACAAGTATTCGCCGGGTTGTGTCGCCCGTGGAATAGTGACCTCCGGCCTGACTTAAAACACATTCTAAAATTCATTTCCGGAGAAACTGACATGCAGCAAATACCCAAGCCTTATCTGTTATTCCTGGGCGATGTGATGGATCCGCTGGCGGCGAAAACGGCGCGCGGGATACACGTCTGGCGCCCTGAAGCGTGCGTCGGGCAAATTCGTCTGGCGACTGACTCTGTCTCCCTCGGGCTGCCGGATCTGGATATCGACACAGCGGTGGCGCAGGGCGCAAAAACCATGGTGCTGGGTACGGCGAATTCGGGCGGTAAATTACCGGCGCACTGGATTGATTCCATTAAAACGGCGATCCGCGCCGGGCTGAACGTGGCGAACGGTTTGCATCAGGGGCTGAACGATATTCCTGAGCTGGTGGAACTGGCCGCTGAGCATAACGTGCAGCTGTTCGATGTTCGCCATATGCAGCCTGAGCTGGATACCGGTACCGGTAAGAAGCGCAGCGGTAAACGTATTCTGACCGTCGGCACGGACTGTTCCGTCGGCAAAATGTATACCTCGCTGGCGCTCGAATCTGCCATGCGTGAGCTGGATTTGAAAGCCGATTTCCGCGCAACCGGCCAGACCGGCGTGCTGGTGGCCGGTGCGGGTATTGCGATTGATGCTGTGATTGCTGACTTTATTTCCGGTGCGGTTGAAGCGCTGGCACCCGCCAATGACGACGATCACTGGGACATCATTGAAGGGCAGGGTTCGCTTTATCATCCGTCATTTGCCGGCGTCAGCATGGGCCTGATCCACGGCGCGCAGGCGCATTTGCTGGTGATGTGTCATGAACTTGGCCGCCCGCACATGCGCCATCTGCCGCATCAGTTTATGCCGACGCTGCGCCAGTGCCTGGACACCAATCTGGCGGCGGCCAGCCTCACCAGCCCGGACGTCAGAATTGCCGGTTTCTCGCTGAACACGTCTGCCGTGAGTGAAGAAGAAGCCAAAATCGCGCTGGCCGAAATCAGTGAAGAATTCGGCGTTCCGGCGACCGATCCGGTGCGTTTCGGCATCAAAAACATCGCGCAATGGATCAGGGATAACGGCTGATGACTCAGATGACTTTCCTGTCAGCCGAACTGCCGCTGGCTAAGCCTTTTGCGATTTCACGCGGCACCCGCACCGCGGTGACGGTAGTACGTGTGACCCTGACGGACGGTGAATTTACCGCAACCGGCGAATGCACGCCCACCGCGCATTATCAGGAATCCCCGCAAAGCGTTTGCGAACAGCTGGATTTGATCCGTCCGCGGGTTGAAGAGGGGCTGACCCGTGAAGCGTTGCAGGAAGTGATGCCGATCGGCTCGGCGCGCAATGCCCTCGACTGTGCAATGTGGCGTCTGGATGCGGCAAAACAGGGCAAAACCTTGTGGCAACTGCTTGATATGCCGAAGCCTGTTTCGGTGATTACGGCAGAAACGCTGAGCCTGGATTCTCTGGAAAACATGGCGAAAGCGGCCGGGATTGCCGTGGCCGGTGGCGCGCAGTTGCTGAAAATCAAACTCGATCGTGAGCAGATTATCGAGAAAGTGGCGGCTATCCGCGCCGCAGCACCGCTGGCGACGCTGGTCGTGGATGCCAACGAAGCCTGGCAGGGTTTAGATCTCGGCAGCCTGTTTCAGGCACTGCACGAATTTAACGTGGCGATGATTGAACAACCGCTTCCGGCAGGCAATGACAAAGATCTGGTGCGTTGTTTGCATCCCATTCCTGTCTGCGCCGACGAAAGCTGTCACGAACTTTCGGATATCGCCGGTCTGCGCGACCGTTACGAGATGATCAACATCAAACTCGATAAGTGCGGCGGGCTGACCGAAGCGCTGGCGATGACCGAAGAAGCCCGCCGTCTGGGGTTGCGGATTATGGTCGGGTGCATGCTCGGTTCTTCTATTGCCATGGAAGCCGCGCTGCCGGTGGCGGTTCAGGCCGAACGTGTCGATCTGGATGGCCCGATCTGGCTGGCGCAGGACGCTGAACCGGCATTGCGCTACGAGAACGGCGAAGTCTGGTTGTAATTTTGCCCTTATTTAAAGGAGACGTTTTTTGATTAATGAACAGCCATCGCCAATCTTGCAGATTAACGATTTGTCGGTCACGTTTTCCGGCCGTCAGGGCAAAACTCAGGCGCTGAAGGGCGTTTCCTTTTCTATTAATAAAGGTGAAGTCGTCGCCGTGGTCGGCGAAAGCGGCTCCGGTAAATCTGTCACGTCGCTCAGCGTGATGGGGCTGTTGCCGGATTCCGCCCATATCAACGGCGGCAGCGTGAATTTTTTCGGGCGCGACGGCACACGCCACGCGCTCAATTCCCTTTCGGCAGAATCGCGGCGCAAACTGCGTGGCCGCGAAATGTCGATGATCTTTCAGGAACCGATGACGTCGCTCAACCCGGTATTACGGGTCGGCGATCAGCTCACGGAAGGGCTGATTGACCACGGGATGGCGACCAAAGCCAATGCACTGACCAAAGCCCGCGAACTGCTTAAACAGGTGCGTATCCCCGACGTTGAACGCATTCTCAAATGTTATCCCCACGAACTTTCCGGCGGTATGCGTCAGCGCGTCATGATTGCGCAGGCGCTGGCCTGCGATCCGGCATTGCTGATTGCCGACGAACCCACCACTGCGCTGGATGTCACCGTGCAGGCGCGCATTCTGCAAATTCTGCGTGACCTGCAACAGGGCACCGACATGTCTGTCCTCTTTATTACGCATGATATGGGCGTTGTCGCCGAAATTGCCGACCGCGTGGTAGTGATGTATCAGGGCAACGTGGTGGAACAGGGCAGCGTGACCGAAATTTTTGCCCATGCGCAGCACCCTTATACCCGCGCGCTGCTGGCCGCCGTGCCGAAACTGGGCGACATGCGCGGGCTCAAATGGCCTCGCCGTTTTCCGCTGCTCAGCGCGCCTAAAAATGATGCGAATAAGCAATCGATTGCAGGTGATGGAGCTCACGTTTCAGTCGCCGACGGCGATCAGAAAACCGCGAATTACGACGCGCCGCCGCTGCTGGATGTGTGCGGGCTGCGGGTCTGCTATCCGATCCGTTCCGGCGTGCTGTCGCGTGTGACCAAAGAAGTTCACGCCGTTGAGCAAATTGATTTTTCAATCTGGCCGGGCGAAACGCTGGCTCTGGTCGGCGAAAGTGGCTGTGGAAAATCCACCACCGGGCGAGCGATTTTGCGTCTGGTCGGCAGCGAATCTGAAAGCATTCATCTGGAAGGCAAAGAAATCACGCTGATGCGCGACACGCCGTTTCAGGCCGTCCGCCGTCAGATCCAGATGGTGTTTCAGGATCCCTATGCCTCGCTGAACCCGCGTCTGACCGTCGGTTTTTCTATTGCGGAGCCTTTATTACTGCACGGCCTGAAAAAATCACTGGCAGATGCCACGCCGGTGGTAAATCAGCTGCTGAAAAGCGTCGGGCTGGATCCCTCTTTTGCGCGCCGCTATCCCCATGAATTCTCCGGCGGCCAGCGGCAGCGTATTGCCATCGCGCGCGCGATGGCGTTGCAGCCGCAGGTAATTATTGCTGACGAAGCGGTGTCGGCGCTGGATGTTTCTATTCAGGCGCAGGTGGTGAATCTGATGATGGATTTACAGCGCGACACCGGCGTGGCGTGGCTGTTTATCTCGCACGATATGGCAGTGGTGGAACGCATCGCCAACCGGGTTGCGGTGATGTACAGCGGGCAGATTGTGGAGATTGGTCCGCGAGATGCTGTGTTTGGCAATCCTCAACATTCATACACCCGTCGCCTGCTCAGTTCGGTGCCGGTGGCGGATCCGACGCAGCGTGCATTGCGCAATTTTGATGATGTAGAAGTGAAATCGCCGGTGCATCCGGCCGGTGTACAGATAGAAAAACTCAGGTACAGCCAGGTTTCGCCGCACCACTGGGTGGCTGAACAACAGGCATAACGTTAATTTTTTCTTTTTTGGAATACACAGGAGAAGTTCATGCACTCAACGTTCCTACGTAAAAGCCTGCTGGCCGCAGGGCTGGCGCTGTGTTTTGCCGCCTCTGCACAGGCGAAAGATCTGCGCATTTCCATGTATGCCGACGTGACCGGTTTTGACCCGCACGACACCACGGATACGCTGAGTTATTCCATTCAGAGCGGCATTTTTGAACGTCTGTTCCAGTTCGATAACAAAATGGCCGTCGTGCCGGTGCTGGCGACCGATTACACCAGTAACAGCGACGCCACAGAATTTACTATTAACCTGCGTCACGACGTGACCTTCCAGGATGGCACGCCGTTTAACGCCGATGCGGTGAAAGCAAACCTCGATCGCCTGGCGAATCCGGCCAATCATCTTAAGCGTAACTCTCTGTTCAGCATGATTAAATCGGTAGATGTGGTCAGTCCGTATCAGGTCAAAATCACGCTGAATAAACCGTTCGGCGCGATGATCAACACGCTGGCGCACCCGTCTGCGGTGATGCACAGCCCGGCATCGCTGAAACAGTATCCGAATGAGCAGGATCTGAGCGTGCATCCGGTCGGTACCGGTCCGTTTAAATTTGTCGAATGGCAGCAGGGCAAAGACGTCAAACTGGTGAAATACGATAACTACTGGCAGAAAGGCTGGCCGAAAGTCGATTCCGTGACGCTTTACCCGACGCCGGAAGATTCCACGCAGGTAGCAAAACTGAAATCGGGCGGCGTGGATGCGGTGTATCCGCTGCCGTCTGATCTGGTGGAAACCGTGAAAAGTGATCCTAAACTCGATATCGCGCAGGATCCGGGCATCTACCTGTATTACATCGCCTTCAACACGCAGAAAAAAGAGTTCTCTGACGTGCGCGTCCGTCAGGCGATTAACTACGCCATCGACCGTAATCTCTGGCTGAAAGTAGGCTTCGCCGGTTTAGGTTCGCCGTCCACGTCGCCGCTGCCGAAAAACGTTCAGTTCTACCAGAAGCAAACTACGCCGGATTACAGCTACAACATCGCCAAAGCAAAAGAGCTGATGAAAGAAGCCGGGTATGAAAAGGGCTTCGACGTGGAAATGTGGAGTTCCAACAAGACCGACCGTATCCGCAGTGCGCAGTTCCTGAAACAGCAACTCTCACTGATTGGCGTGCGTGTGAAACTGGTGCCGATGGACGCCGGAACCCTGACACAGCGTCTGTGGAGTACGCCGAAACCGGCAGATGCGAAAGTTGAAATGTATTACGGCGCATGGTCGGCCTCGACGGGTGATGCTGACTGGGCGCTGCGTCCGCTGTTCGCGACCGAATCGTGGATCCCGTCGGCGTACAACGTGTCGTACTACAGCAATAAACAGGTCGATGCGGCGATCACCGCCGGGCTGCAAACCGCCGACGTTGAAAAACGTAAAGCGGCCTATGCCGATGCGCAGAAACTGCTGTGGGCCGATGCGCCGATGGCGTATCTGGGCGTACCGGACAATCTGGTCGGTAAGAGCAAAGCGTTGTCCGGCGTCTACATGCTGGCCGACGGTTCTCTGATTTTCAATCAGGCACAGTTTAAGTAACAGAGGTGCTGTTTTACTCCCTCCTTTTTATCGGGAGGGAGTTTACTGAATTCAGGGAATCACTTTTATGCTGACCTATTTTCTCCGCCGGATATTGGAAATGATCCCCGTTTTACTGGTGGTGTCGTTACTGGTTTTCGGCTTTATCAAGCTGCTGCCGGGGGATCCTGCGCGTATTTACGCCGGTCAGGATGCGCCGATTGAGGCGGTTGAGTCAGCGCGGCAACTGCTTGGTCTGAACGATCCGTTGCCTGCGCAGTACTGGCACTGGCTGAACGGCATGATACATGGCGATCTGGGCACGACATACCGCACGCGTCAGCCGGTGTTAAGCGTGATTGAAAGCGGATTTATGCCCACGCTGCTGCTGGCGCTGGCGGGTTTCGCCTGGTCGGTAGTTTTGGGGCTGGTGATTGGCGTGGTCTCGGCGCTGAAACGCGGCAAATGGCAGGACTGGGCGCTGATGAGTATGGCGGTCGGCGGGATTTCCATGCCGCCGTTCTGGCTCGGATTGCTGCTGATTCAGTTTGTTGCCATGCCGTTTGGGCTGTTTGCCGTCAGTGGGTTTAACCAGCCAACTGACATCATTTTACCGGCGATTACGCTTGGTTCTTCGGTCGCAGCGGTCATGGCGCGTTTCACCCGTTCGGCGTTTCTCGATGTCGCGCAGGAAGATTACGTACGTACTGCCAACGCCAAAGGCTTACGGGCGCGGCGGGTGACCTGGAAACACATCATGCGCAATGCGCTGATCCCGATACTCACCATGCTCGGCTTGCAGTTTGGCTTCCTGCTGGGCGGTTCGATTATTGTCGAAAGCGTCTTCAGCTGGCCAGGGTTGGGCTGGTTACTGATCGAATCCATCAAAACGCAGGATCAGCCGGTTATTCAGGCGCTGGTGATGCTGTTTGTGTTTGAATTTATTCTGATTAATCTGCTGGTGGACCTGCTTTATGCGGTGGTTAACCCGGCGATTCGTCTGCGCTAGGAGCTGTAAATGACCGAACCTGTCTCAGTGCCTGGAGAAAACCAACCGGCAGCGGTTGCCCCGCACAGTGATGATATCCGCTCGCCGTGGTACGACTTTTTTCAGACGTTTATCCGTCATCCGATGGCGCTGGTGTCCGGCGGATTTATTCTGTTGCTGATCCTGGTGGCCATTTTTGCGCCGTGGCTCGCGCCTTATGATCCGATGACGCCTGACTGGATGGCGCTGGGCGTCGGCCCGACGCCGGAACACTGGTTTGGCACCGATGATTTAGGCCGCGATGTGCTCAGCCGCATTATTTATGGCGCACGGATTTCCCTCTACGTCGGCATTTTCTCGGTCACGCTGGGCATGATTGCCGGTGTTTTGCTCGGGTTACTGGCAGGCTATTATGGCCGCTGGGCCGACATGCTGATCATGCGCGGATCCGACGTTCTGTTTGCGTTTCCCGGTATGTTGCTGGCGATAGCCGTTGTCGCCATTCTCGGCCCCGGCCTGAATAACGTGATTATCGCCGTGGCGGTGTTCAGCGTACCGGTTTTCGCCCGCATCGTGCGCGCGGCAACATTATCCATCAAACAAAGTGCATACGTAGAAGCGGTGCGCTGCGTCGGTGCGCCTGACCGCGTGGTGATTTTGCGCCACATTCTGCCGGGCACGCTGTCGAATGTGATTGTCTATTTTACAATGCGTATCGGCACCAGCATTCTCACCGCCGCCAGCCTGAGTTTTATCGGTCTGGGACCTGAGCCGGACGTGCCGGAGTGGGGGAACATTCTTGCGATGAGCCGTAACATGATGATGGCGGGCAAATGGAATGTCAGCGTTTTCCCCGGTCTGGCGATATTCCTCACGGTTCTGGCGTTTAATTTGCTCGGCGACGCGCTGCGTGACACGCTCGATCCTAAACTGAAGAAGTAATTTCTGACTGAACTCATGACATGAAACGGAAGACTGATGCACCCGCAAGATAATGAAGATGAATTCACGCAGCAGGCGCTGGCGGCCTTGCTGCAACGCTGGCGCAAAACGCGTCAGATCTTCCACCCGCGTTTTCCCTGCGGGCCGGCCAATTCCATCACCGACGTCGCGGGCGTGACCGTCGGCCACAGCACGCTGGCGGCAGGGGATATCCAGACCGGCGTCACCGCGATTGTGCCACCGGGCGATAATCTTTATGAATACCCGTTGCCGTGCGGTGCGGCGGTGTTGAATGGTTTTGCCAAACCGATGGGGCTGATCCAGATAATGGAACTGGGCGAACTGCAAACGCCCATTCTGCTCAGCAACACCTTCGCCACCGGCACCCTGTTCAACGCGCTGGTGAAACGCAGTTGCGAACAGTTTCCCCAAATTGGCCGACCGGACGCGACCATTAATCCGGTGATCCTCGAATGTAATGACTTCTATCTTAACGATATTCAGGCGATGGCGGTCAGTGAAGACGACGCGCTGACCGCACTCGACGGCGCGACAAAAGCATTCGCCCGTGGCAGCGTGGGAGCAGGGCGTGGCATGAGCAGTTTTGGTCTGAAGGGCGGGATTGGCTCGGCGTCGCGCTGGTGTGAAGAGCTCAACGCTACGCTCGGCGTGCTGGTGCTGGCGAATTTTGGCAAGTTGTCCGAACTGACCCTCGACGGCGTGCGCGTCGGGGACGCCATCGCGCATATCCATCCACAACTTGCTCCGCAGGTAGACGCCGGTTCCATCATTATCATCATGGCTTGCGACCGTTATCTCGACAGCCGCCAGCTCGGACGGATCGCTAAACGCGCCGGTGCCGGGTTAGGGCGTCTGGGCAGCTACTGGGGCCACGGTTCGGGTGATATCGCGCTGGCACTTTCAACAAAACGTGACGGTGTCACCTTGGCGGATGCGAAATTAGAACCACTGCTGGCGTGCGCGGCAGATGCTACAGAACACGCTATTATTGATGCCTTACTGAATGCAGAAACCGTCTGCGGATTCGACGGACATTACCGGCTGGGGCTGAGTTATCTCCTTGATAATCTGGCAAAGTAGTCGTTTGCAAAACCCCCTCCCGACCTCACCTTTACAGGGAGAGGAGCAAATAAACTGAAAGGGAACCCAATATGAAAATCTTTATCTCTGCTGACATCGAAGGTATTGCGGGTGTGATGCGCCCCGAGCAATGCAGCCCGGGCAATGCGGATTACGAGGCCGCGCGGGCGCTGATGGAAGGCGAAGTGAATGCTGCCATTGACGGCGCATTTGCCGGTGGCGCAACCGAAGTCACGGTCGCTGACAGCCACGCCATGATGCAGAACCTGCGTGCGGACAAAATTGACCCGCGCGCCCGTCTGGTACAGGGCAAACCGCGCGGATTATCGATGGTTGAAGGCCTGCAACAGCAGCAATACGACGGCCTGATGTTTGTCGGCTATCACACCGCCGCCGGAGAAAACGGCGTACTGGCGCATACGATTAATGGCCGCGCCTTCTATCGCGTCAAACTCAACGGCAACGTGGTCGGCGAAAGTGATTTGTATGCCGCCGCCGGTGCCGAACTGAATGTTCCGCTATGGCTGGTGACCGGCGACGATCATCTCGAAACCTGGATCCGCCGCCATTACCCGGAATCCCAGTACGTCTGCGTAAAACGCGCGATTTCCGCCAATGCCGCCGAATCCGACAGCCCGTCAATTGCCTGCGCCAAAATCCGTAAGCAGGCGACGATTGCCGTCAGCAAACCCGCGCCGCTCACCGCCGGAAGATTCAGCGGGCCGTACCATCTGGAGCTGATGGCCGCCAAACCGGTTCTGGCCGACTTGTTCAGTCTGATCCCAGGCGTTGAGCGCATCGACGCCGTCACCGTCGGCTATCACAGCCCGAACGTTGCCAATATTATCAGCCTGTTAAGCGCATTTTCTTACCTTGCGACGACGCAGAAATAAATGCGCTTACGCCACATTGAAGTCTTTCAGGCGGTCTTACAGGCGGGAAGCGTCAGCGGCGCGGCGCGCCTGCTCAACGTTTCGCAGCCCAACGTCAGCCGCGTGTTGAACCACGCCGAGCAGCAGCTGGGTTTCACGCTTTTTGACCGCACGCCTCAGGGACTGATCGTCACGCCCGAAGGCCGCCGTCTGATGCCGGAAGTCGAGGCGTTGTTCAGCCATATTCAGGCGATTGGCGAACTGGCAGAGCAGCTGCGTCAGGGCGAGGGCCAGCATGTGCGCATCGGCTCTGCGCACGCGCTGGGGCACAGCGTGATGGCACCGGTGCTGGTGGATTTTCGCCGCCAGACGCCCGGCGGTAGCGTCGAACTGGTGACCGGGCATTTCAACACGCTGAGTCAGGATCTGCTGCAATACAAAATGGATTTTGCGCTGGCGTTCGGCGAGCAGGCCACGCAGGAACTGGTGGCCGAGTCGATTTATCAGGCCAACATGGTGGCGCTATTACCGAAAGATGCTGAGGTCGAAGGCCCGGTATCGCTGGCGTGGCTGTGTGAAAACGACTTACTGATGCTCCAGCAGCAGGATCCGCTCGGGCAGGTGCTCAACCGCGTCCTGCGCGAGAACGGCCTGATGCCGCATTCCGCGTTGTTCATCAAAACCTATTCCGTGATTGCCGACATGGTGCTGGCAGGCGGAGGTGTTGGCGTCGTCGATACGTTTACCGCCCGGCGATACGTCGATCAGCTGAAGATTGTGCCCGTCGTGGAAGCATTGCCATTTGAGGTGATCCTGCTGAGCAGGAGAGATCAGCCGGCTTCACAGGCCGCGTTAAGGTTGAAACAGCTGATTCGGCGGAAATTGTGGGAGCTTGGGGAGGAAAAAGGGGGCTTTTGAATTCCTGAGTTCAACACTTTGGGTTGCCACCCAAACTGGCCTTAAGAGGCGCCTGTCGCCGCGCCTCTTAAGAATCTCCGGCTCTTTTACTGCGCGCTACCGCTCGCTGGCCATGTTTCAGCAACTCCGGCTAGTGCCGCAAACGCCAGCCGCTGCGTGATCACTGCCACTAAAAAACCGAAATTTTCTCGATCCTTTTAAAGGCCTCACTGCCAGTGAAAAACCAAAACCTTCTCAATTAAGCTTATGAAAACGGCTCCTAGGGTAACCCCTAAAAAAATCCCAAAAAAAAGCCCCGAAACAGTTTCAGGGCTTTCTAAGTCAGCAACCAATCAATGTTAGTTGATTTGCACTGGCATACCTGCACGCATCTCGATTGCGCGCTGAACTACAGTCTGGTTAACAGACGGAGATGATGCAACGGTGTTTGCGCTGCCGGTCAGCGTAATCGGAATCGGCTGCTGGGAATCAAACTCTTCCTGGTTGGAAGACAGCGGGTTGTGGATCTCAATATAACGTTTGCCGTCCGGCTCAACGGTGGCTTTCACCGGCTCGTTGATGAACTGAACGCGGGTATCTTGCGGCACATTGTCGTACAGCCATTTGATATCTGCGTCACGCAGACGCACACAACCGTGGCTTACGCGCAGGCCGATACCGAAGTTGGCATTGGTACCGTGAACCGCATACAGACGGCCAACGTACAGCGCGTACAGCCCCATCGGGTTGTCCGGGCCGGCAGGGAAGACTGCTGGCAGGAACTCACCACGGGCGGCATATTCCTGATGCATTTTTGCAGTCGGGGTCCAGGTCGGGCCCGCTTTTTTACGCTGTACAGTCGTCACCCAGTTCATCGGGGTGTCTTTGCCCAGTTCGCCGATACCGATTGGCAGAACGACAACGGTATTGGTGCCTTTCGGGTAGTAATACAGACGCATTTCAGCACTGTTGATGACGATGCCTTCATGTGGCGTTTCCGGCAGGATCAGTTGCTGAGGAATGGTCAGCACGGTGCCCGGCGTTGGCAGGAACGGGTCAACGCCAGGGTTGGCTTCGAGCATGTTGCTCAAACCCATCTGGTATTGCGCTGCAAAATGTTCCAGCGGCAGGCTGCTGCCCTGCGGAACGGTTACCGTAATGTTTTCACCGACCAGACGACCATTGTTCGCCGGAAGAGGATAGACCACAGCAAAAGACGCCTGGCTATATGCAGCAACTGCCAAAACCAGGGTAAGGATTGCGCGAATGCTCATTTTCATATTTTCGTTGGTCGTTAATGCCACACTGGCAGTTGTTGTCAGGATGTTGATTTCCCCCCGATGCGGAAGTTTCCGCCCGGAGGAATAGTGTACTTGCACATAGCTCTTGAAAGGGACTCAGTAACTGTAACGAATCGCATTTCAGGGCCGCCAATTATAAGGATTTATTTCAAACAGGCCAAAGCTTTCTCACCCTGTTCGAAAAGTTCCCTCCGGCAACCGCATTTTTTGCGGCTGCCTGCACAATTGCTTCACATTTCCACCCTCATTTACGGCAAAACGGCACCATCACCAGCGCAGCAATGAACATCCACGCCATGACCTGGAAGATATCGTTGAAAGCCAGCGTCAGGGATTGCGCCGCCACTTTTGCGCCGAACAGACCTTTAGCCATCAGCAACGCGTGTGCGGTGTCCGGCGTCAGGTGGCCGATTTTTTGCGCCAGCGATCCAATCACGTCCTGCGCGTGGTCGCCGTATTGCCCAAGACTTTCACCGAAACGCGCCGCGTGAACGCGCGTCCAGTCCTGCAACCAGGTATTCACCGTCGCAATACCGACAGCGCCGCCCAGATTTCGCATCAGGTTAAACAAGCCTGAGGCATAGCGCAGTTCCGGCCCCTGAAAGGCAGTCAGCGCCATATTCACGCTCGGCACGATGCACAACATAATGAATAATCCGCGCACGACCTGCGGCCAGAAAAACTGTTCCGCGCCCCAGTAAGGTGTGACGGCGGTCGTCAGCCATAAGCTCAGCGCGAAACCGGATAATCCCACAGTGATTAATATCCGGCGATCGACGCGGTTGATTAATCTCGCGGCGATCAGGGTACTGAAAAACTGCCCGACGCCAACGACAAAGACCGTCGTGCCAATTTCCAGGCTGTTGAAATCACGGATACGGCCGAGGAAAACCGGTGTCAGGTAGGTCGAGGCGTACAAACCAAAACCCACGACCAGATTGAATAAACAGGCGAAGGTAAAGGTCGGATCGCGAAAGGGCGTCAGGCGTACAATCGGGTTTTTGGAATAGAAGGAACGTTCGAGAAACAGAACAAAGGCCACCAGCGAAAACCAGGCTGAAATTTGGATCTGCGGATCGCTGAACCAGTTTTTACGCGGGCCTTCTTCGAGCACGTACTCCAGGCAGCCGAGAGCGACGGCCATCGAAAATAAATGCACCCAGTCGATACGTTTGAGCATCGAAAAATCGGCTTTATCGACGTGGATGAACATCACCGCGCCGGTCGCCACCAGCACGCCGGGTAATATGTTGATGAAGAAGATCCAGCGCCAGTCGAGAACCTGCGTCACCACGCCGCCCACGGTCGGCCCAAGCGTCGGTGCCAGCACGCTGACCATCCCGAGGATCGCCGGAATGATCGCCTGCTGTTTGCCCTGAAACATGGCGAAGCCGGTTGCGAAAACCGTCGGCACCATCGCGCCGCCGGTAAAGCCCTGCAACGCGCGGAAGAAGATCATCGACTCAATATTCCAAGACAATCCGCAGCCGATGCTGCTGAGCGTAAACAGGGCGGCGGACGCGCTGAACAGCCAGCGGGTCGAAAGCGCCTGCGCCAGAAATGCCGAGAACGGGATCATCACCAGTTCGGCGATCAGGTATGAGGTTTGCACCCAGCTGATTTCGTCCGGCCCGGCGGAAAGCCCGGCCTGGACATCATTAAGCGAAGCGGCGACGATCTGAATGTCGATCAACGCCAGAAACATGCCGAACGCCATTATGCTGAAAATCAGAAACTTGCGTGATGTCGGGTAATCCGCTGGCGAGATCGCGGCGGGGTGATTCAGGGTGGCTGACATTTTTGTGAGATCCCGGGACTTGTTTATATGATGATCATCATATTAATATGATATCCATCATGCAATGAGGTGCGAGAAAAAATGAGCGAAGCAACAGTGAGTGGTGAGGTTGTCCCCCCGCAGTCAAAAGTGAATAAGCGATCAAAACGTATCTGGGTGGTCAGTGCGGTTGCGCTGGCTGTGGCGCTCGGCGGGGCGGCCTGGCTGATGGCGGCGCCTTCTTCAGAATCCACCGACGATGCGTATCTGACGGCCGACGCGACCACCGTTGCGCCAAAAGTGAAAGGTTTTGTGTCGCAAGTGCTGGTGCGGCATAACCAGCAGGTTCATGCCGGCGATAAACTGGTGCTTATCGACAGCGAAGAATTTACGGCGCGTCTGGCCGCCGCGCGGGGCGATCTGGATGATGCCCGTGCGCAGGTCGCGCAGCAGCAGGCGGCGCTGCTCAGCCAGCAGGCGCAGGAACAGCTGGCGCTGACGCAAATCGATGCGGCGCGAACCGCCATCCGCTCCTCGAAAGCCGAACAACAGCACGCCGAGGCCGAGCAGCAAAGGTATCAGTCGCTGGCGGTCAGTGGCGCGACGTCCCGTAATGATGCGGATCGCTATAAAACCGTGGCGGTGACGGCGGAACAGACCTCGGCACACGCGGCTGCCATGCTGAATGTCGCGCAAAATCAGGCGGCGGTGACGCACGCGCAGCGCGCTGAAATTGAAGCGGCGCTGGCGCTGGCAAATGCGGCGGTGGTGAAAGCGCAGGCGGCAGAAGATCTGGCGCAGCAGGATCTCAACCATACGACAATTTTTGCGGCGGTGGATGGCGTGGTCGGAAACCGTCAGGTGCAGGTCGGCGATTATGTGACACCCGGCCAGCGGCTGATGGCGCTGGTGCCCGATGAAGGGATTTACGTCACCGCCAATTTTAAAGAGACACAGACCGGCAGAATGCAGCCCGGCCAGAAAGCCGATGTGCAGGTGGATGCGTTGCCCGGCGTGACGTTCCGCGGGGAAGTGGACAGCCTTGCGCCCGGTTCCGGATCAACGTTTGCCCTGCTGCCGTTTGAGCCCGGCACCGGCAATTTCACCAAAATTGTCCAGCGCGTGCCGGTACGTATTCGTCTGGATCCCGGTCAGCCGGAAGCCAGCGCACTGAGGCCGGGTCTGTCTGTCGATGCGCGCGTTTCGTTAACGGAACCGGTCAGGTAAACTGAGGCGGCAATTTATTCGATTATCAGGGTCTTACTATGCGCTACGAAAGTGAACATAAGCCTAAAATCCGCGAGCGGATTGTGAAGGAAGCTGCGAAAGCCATCCGCGCCAAAGGGCCGTTGCAGGTCAGCGTGGCGGGCGTGATGAGCAAAGCCGGGCTGACACATGGCGGGTTTTATGCGCACTTTGCCTCGAAAGACGCCCTGATCGAAGCCGCCATTCAGCAGATGTTTAATCAGGTGATGCTGCGCTGGGAGAAAAATAATCAGGGACTGACCGCGCAGCAACAACTGGCGGGCTATATCGATTTCTACCTTTCCCCGTGGCATCGCGACAACCGCGCGCAGGGTTGTCCGGTTTCCGCGCTTGCGTCAGAAACGCCCCGCATGTCGGCACCTTGTCAGGCTGAATTTGCGCGCGGGATTGAAAGAATCCGCGGCATGATTATCCGGCAGCTGACTGAAATGGGCGTGGAAGATCCGCAGACGACGGCGGTGTCAGTCAGTTCGGAGCTGATGGGCAGTTTATCGCTGGCGCGATGCGAACCCGATCGCGAGGCGTCGGATGCGTTGCTGGAAAGTGCGAAGAAAGCGCTGATGGCGCGGCTAAATTTGCCGGAAGAATAAACTCTCAGAATCGCTCCCTCCCCTGCGAAGGGGAGGGTTGGGGTAGGGTATTAATTTCTAAATCAAAAAGTTAAGGTTTTCTTAAACAAGGTGTTAGCCCTTAAAACCCCCTCCCAGCCTCCCCCTTCGCAGGGGGATGAGCTGAAAAAAGCTATCAGAAATCATAACCGACAGTGGCGACCACGGTACGTTCCTGACCCCAGTAGCAATAGCTGGTGCCGTAACAGGCCGCGACGTATTTCTTGTCGAACAGGTTGTTGGCGTTCAGCTGCACATACGCGCCTTTCAGCTGCGGATTGAACTGCACCAGATTCATACGCAGTGACGCATCAACCAGGGTTGCGGAAGGCATGTGACGGGTGTTTTCGTTATCCGCCCATTGTGTGCCGATGTAACGAACGCCAGCGCCCAGATCCACACCGATTGGCGTGTTGTACTGACCCCAGATGGAAGCCATCTGTTTTGGCGTCACGTACGGCGTGTTGCCGTTGTTTTCCGCCGCGTCGCGGATACGGACTTTATTGTAGGTATAACCCGCCATCACGTTGAAACGCTCGGTGACCTGTTTCTTGGCTTCCAGTTCCAGACCCTGTGAACGGATTTTACCCGCCGGCTCGTAGTAGCTGCCCACAACCACGCGGTTACCCACGTCTTTTTGCGTCAGGTCATACAGCGCGGCGGTGTACATATCGGACGTACCCACCGGCTGGTATTTGATCCCCGCTTCGTATTGCTCACTCTGCATCGGTTTCAGCAGCGTGCCATCTGCGCCCGGCAGGGCAGACGGCGTCATTGCCTGGCTGTAGCTGACGTACGGAGAAATCCCGTTGTCGAACGCATAAAGCAGGGAAGCGCGGCTGCTGAAGTGTTCGTCTTTACGTTCGCTGTTGGAGGTTTGCGCGTAAATACTTTCGTAGCTGCGGCTCGACGTTTTCAGGGTGTCGTAACGGCCTGACAGGGTCAGATACCACTTGTTCCAGCTCATCTCATCTTGCAGATAAGTGCCCATCTGCTCGTAACGGTTTTTGCCGCGCGAATGACTGTAGTAATCCAGCGCATCGCCGCCCACACCGGTGTACGGGTTAAGCGTTTCGGCGTAAGCGCCGTCAGATTTCACGTCGTTTATGAAGTGAGAATAGTCAAAGCCCAGCACCACTTTGTGCGCGACTTCTCCGGTGGCGAAATCAGCTTCCAGCTGGTTATCGATAGCAAACGTATCGAGGGACGATTTCTCACCGGAATAGTAACGGTTCATCAGCGTGCGATCCGCGTTCCAGCCTGCCTGATACACCTGATCCAGTTCGGTATTGGAATGGGTGTAGTTTGTGTTCTGGCGGAATGACCAGACATCGTTAAACGTGTGCTGGAATTCGTAGCTGTAAATTTGTTCCCAGCGTTTGAACTGGTTGTAGGTGCTTTCGCCGTCAAAGAAGCCACGGCTCAGTTTCTGGCCATACAGGCTGCCGTCGGCCGGAACGGCGGCGTGATAACCCCCGGACGGATCTTTTTGCAGATACGCGCGCAGCAACAGGGAAGTGTTTTCATCCGGCGTCCACAGCAGTTGCGGGGAGATCGCATAACGTTCTTCGCGCTGATGATCGTACTGCGTGTCGCTGCTGCGGGTCATACCGGTCAGACGGAATGCCAGCGTATCGCTGAGCGCATTGGTGTAATCGAACGCGCCGCCTTTGGTGTTTTGCGTCCCGCCGGAAAGCTGGAAGTGACCTTCTTCGGCAAATTGCGGACGTTTGGTGGTTTCCATCACCACACCGCCGGGGATGCTCTGGCCGTAAAGCGCAGAAGACGGGCCTTTGACCACATCAATACGCTCAAGGAACCACGGATCAACCTGAATGGAGTTGTAGGTCGCGCCGTCGCTCAGAATACGCAGGCCATCAAGGAAAGTGTTGTTGACGTCACCGCCGTGGAAACCGCGCAGGGAGATGGTGTCATAACGCGTTGCACCACCGGCAAAGTTGGTGAAAACGCCCGGCGTATAGTTCAGGGCCGCATTGACGGTCGTGGCGTTCTGGTCAGTCATTTGCTGACGCGTGACCACAGAAACCGCCTGACCGGTAGTGATTAACGGCTGATCCGTTTTGGTCGCGCTTTTACTGGTTTTCGCACTGTAACCCTGCGTCGGAGCATCTGCGGTATCAGCAGGCGCGGCTTTGACAACGACGGTATCTTCGGCTGCAAGAGAAGCTGCCGGAACGGACAGCGCCATAGCGCACAGAAGCACCGAGCGTTTGAGGGGGAAAGCCAACAACATATTCATAGTCCCTATAAATAACCCGATAAATAATCGAGTAATTAATTGATGCGAGTGTATTGATGCGTGTGTGTAAACCCAAAAGCCAACAACGTTCCGTACTAAAGCGCCTGTACAGAAAATGACAGGGATTAACTAAAACGAGACGAATGTTAAACTTAATGATAATTGTTATCATTGTTATTTTACAAATTCAAGTGAACTTTCTGCAAAAAGTGTGAAGTGGCGACATTTTATCCGCATGAAATGAATGGCCTTTTTGTTTGTTTAACGAGCAGAGGGAAAGTTTTGCGGGCTGATGTCTGTTACAAATGTGCGGGAGAACCGGAGGGAACAGGGCCAGTTTTCAAAAGCACCATCCCGGCAGATGCCGGGACGGCAGGAAGTTGAAAGACAGTTTACCGGGCGAGACCAAAGCCAATCTCAAACAACGGTGATTCGCTGTCGTGCGGCATATCCGACTTCTGTTTCAAAACGGCTTCCATCGATGAAGGCAGCTCGAACGGCAGCTTGCCGGTGTAAGCCTCACCGCTGGTGAGGCGGCTGAACAGCACCGCGTCGCTGACGCCGAAGTTACCGATAACCGCTTTCGCTTTGTCATTCACGTTAGTGAGAATGGCCGGGCGGTCGAGATACACCGTCACCACGGTCGGCACTGCTTTGCTGGCTTTCACGATGGCCTGATAATCGGCGTTGTCATCCGTAAAGGCCAGCGAACCTTCGTGGTGACGTTTGCCGAAGAACCACTGTTTATGCGTTTGCTCATAAGGCGTATGGGCGCGAATCAACGCGATATCCGCTTTTTCGGGCGCATCCACCACGATGAAACCTGCGGCCTGTGCGGCTTTCGGGTCAATGCCATACAGCCAGACTTTCTTACCTTTTTTCAGCGGCAACAGGTCACCGGTATTTTGCAGCAAAACCAGGGAGTGACGTTGCGCCGCATCGGCTTCTTTCTGCCAGCTCTCGCGGCCCACGGTTTGCACCGCTTTCTGTGCGTCCACATACGGATTTTCAAACAGGCCGGTCTGGAATTTCTGTACCAGAATGCGGGTGACGGATTCGTCCAGACGTTGCTCTGTCAGCTGTTTCTCATTAACCGCGTTCACCAGCAGTTGCGAATCGGTCACGCCACCGAACTGATCGACACCGGCTTTCACCGCTTTAACAAAACGTTCTTGCGGCGTCAGGTTTTCCACGCCCCACGACATGCCGCCCGGCACCGGTTCTTTTCCTTCCGGCGCACCGTTGAGGCATTCATCGCTGCAATCATTGGTGATCAGCCAGTCGCTGAGGATCACGCCTTTAAAACCGTATTGCCCGCGCAGAATATCGGTCAGTAACTGATGGCTGAATCCGGCACCGACCTGTTCCAGCGGTTTGCCTTCAAACATGGCATTTTTCAGGATGGAATAGGTGGGCATGACGCTGGCGACGTTGGCTTCAAACGCGCCGGTGAACGGGTAGATATGTTCTTTGAGATTATTGCCGGGGAAGACGGCGTTCTTGCCGTAGACATTGTGGCTGTCGTAGCCGTTTTCCGCTGCGCCGTAACCGACCCAGTGTTTGACCACCGAAATGACGCTGCCGGAATTGAGACCATCGCCGCCGTTTTGCATCCCTTCAATGTAACCGCGCACCATGTTATGCACGCGCGCCGGGTCTTCGCCAAAAGTTCCGCTGATGCGCGCCCAGCGGGGTTCGGTTGCCAGATCCGCCTGCGGCGAAAGCGCTTCGCGAATGCCGACTGCCAGGTATTCCTGACGCACAATATCGGCATAACGGCGGGTGACTTTTTCATTATTAATGGCCGCCAGCCCGAGCGTTTCCGGCCATTGGGTAAATTTGCCGGAAGCCGTGCTCGCGCCGGTCAGATATTCAAACGAGTTACGCGGGTCACTGCTGATAGTCACCGGAATACCGAGCCGCGTTTTTTCAGCAATCTGCTGCAATTTATTATTTTCTTCGGCCATCAGCGCCGGGTCTTCAGCGGAAAGGCGGGTGATCAGGCTGTTGACCTTCGCCCCGGAAATCATTTTTTCCGCCGCTGCGATATCATAATGGGTACCGGCGCCGATCGGGCTGTCAGCCGTTGGCGCGGAACCGTGCATCATCACACCGGCTTTTTCTTCAAGCGTCATGCGTTTTACCAGATCCGCTGCGCGTTCTTCAGGCGTCAGCCGCCAGTCCTCATAGGGTTCAAGTTTGCCGGTGTGACTGAGGTCTTTGAATTTCAGGCCGTCAACGGTCAGTAACGTGGTTTCACGCTGGCTGAGTTCAGGCTGAGTCTCACTGGCGAAAACGGGCGGGGAGGAAAGTAGCAGGGCAGAAACAGCCAGGCTCAGAGGTTTGATCTTCATTATCATCCTTAATGATTGATATATATAGATACTCAATCATCGATCAATAACCTATTTGCGGGCTGGATATTGCGACCGGGTTCGCAAATAAAAATCCTCAGGTGATAGGGGCATTGCGCCCCGTAAAATAATTCAGCCCAGCACCATCCCCAATACCGCGCCCACCGCCAGCACCCACAGCGGGTGAATGCGTTTGTTAAGCGCCATCAGGGTACACAGCGCAATCACACCGGCGAGGGTCATTGTGGTGGCGGAGGCTTTGGCGATTAACAATCCGCTGGAGACCACCAGCCCGACGGTGACCGGCACCAGCCCGCGCTGAATAAGCTGACGCCACGGTTTATCTTTGTAACGCTTCCAGCCGCCCATGACGATAATTGTCACGATGGAAGACGGGCCGAATTTTGCCAGCGAAGAAACCAGCAGCCCGGACCACCCGGCAACCTGCCAGCCAATCAGGGGCACGATCATCATATTCGGGCCCGGCGCAGCCTGCGCCAGGGCAAACAGGGCGCTGAATTCCTGCGCGCTCATCCAGTGATGGATATCCACAACTGCGCGCTGCATCTCGGGGAGAATGGTATTTCCGCCACCAAACGCCAGCAGCGAAAGCTCGGTAAACAGCAGGGCGAGTGAGAGTAAAACGGCCATCAGTATTTACTCCTTGCGCAGATAAAAATACTGACCGGTGCCAGCACCAGCATGACCGGCAGCATCGGGATACGGAACGCGGCGATGGCGATGACGCCCGCGGCGACCAGTGCCAGTTGCAGCCATTTACCCCACAGCGGCGCGAGCATTTTGAGGCCCGTGGATAACAGTAATCCCGCCGCCGCCGCGGCCATACCGGCGAACAGATGTTCTACCAGCGGCTCATTCTGATAACGCGCATAGACCAGACCCAGCAGCACGACGCAAATCGTCGGCGCGAGAATAAGTCCGAGAATGGCGGAAAGCGCACCGCGCAGCCCGCGAAATTCCATCCCCAATGCGACCGACAAATTGATGATATTACCGCCGGGCAAAAACTGGCACAGCCCGAGCAATTCGGTGAATTGTGCAGCGGTCAGCCAGCGGCGTTTATCCACCAGCATGTGCCGTGCCATCGGCAGTACGCCACCAAAGCCCGTCAGACCCAAAATGAAAAAGCCCATGAAAAGTTGTCCGCAATCGGGTGCGGGCGCAGTCTGGTCTTCGGTACTGAGCATGATTTTTTCCTGCGTGTAATCGGCCATCTCGACACTCTCCCTCAAATGTAATTCAAAGCCGCCAGAGGCGTAAATTTCGTTACGGATCATGCGCGCAGTCGTGACATGATGTCTAATGCCTTTAATAACGCGGATACATACCCTGTGAGTATGGCAATGATCGAACTGAAACGGCTTAACGCCTTTGTCACCGTGGTGGAAGCCGGCAGTATTACCCGCGCTGCCGAACTATTGTTTATTCAGCAGCCGCCATTGACGCGCCTGTTGCAGGGGCTGGAGCAGGATTTCGGCGTGCCTTTATTGCAGCGTTTGCCGCGCGGGGTGATCCCGACCGAAGCCGGTGAGGTGTTGTTGCAGGAAGCGCGCGCCGTACTGGCGCGGGCGGAGCAACTGAATGCAGCGATGCGCCGCGCGGCACAGGGCGAACAGGGGCGCATCCGGATTGGGTTCACCAGCTCGGCGGCATTACATACGTTTGTGCCCGCCCTGTTACGCCGGTATCGCGAGATTTATCCGTCTGTCAGCACGCAGCTTGAGGAAAGCGGCAGCGGCGAGTTGCTGGAAGCCGTGGTGGCCGGGCAACTTGACGTGGCGTTTGTGCGCATGCCGGTCAAAGACATGCCGGAGCTGGAGATGGAAAAGGTGCTGGAGGAGCCAATGTGGGTCGCTGTTCCCGCCGGACACCGGCTGGCTGCGCGGGTTTCCGGTCAGTCGCTGAAACTCGAAGAACTGAGCAACGAACCCTTTGTGCTTTACCGTCGCCGCGCCGGGCAGGGGCTGTACGATGCGATACTTGCGGCGTATGTCCGCGCCGGATTCAGCCCGCATATTGTGCAGGAAGCGCCACGGCTGACGTCGTGCCTGAGTCTGGTCGGCGCGGGGCTGGGGATTTCGATTGTTCCGGCGTCCATGACGCGGCTCGGTGGCGACGGCGTGGTGTTTTTGCCGCTGGATGCCAGTACGCGGCTCAGCGCGCCGTTATATCTCGCACGGCGGGAAGACAGCCATGCATCGTCTATAATAAGTACGTTTTGTCAGCTGGTCAGAAAGCAGCTGGCCGGAGATTAAAGGTGTTGCTCGGAGATGTGTTTTTGCGTGGATTCGACGGTAATGCCGTCGGATTCGATGGCGCTGAGCAGACAATCGAGCAGGCCGGGGAAGCGGGCGTCCAGATCCTCACGGCGCAGGGAAAGTAAGTTAGCGCGTCCGTCCGGGCGCTGCCAGATCACGCCGCTGTCACGCAACACGCGCCAGTGGTGAGTCAGCGTCGATTTCGATAAGCCCTGCAAAAGGGTGCCGCACGGGTGTTCACCGCCTTTCGCTAAGGTGCGGATCACCGCCAGACGTAGCGGATTTCCCAGCGCAGTCAGCACATTTTCGAGACGGATCTGCTCGCGTTCAGGGTGGTTGGCTATCATCGGACTTTCCTTACTTAGACGTGTGTTAACGCGGCCGCGCAATATAGCCTATCCCTCTGCTGCTGTACAACGCGACGGCCTCTGACCAATTTCATCGATAGAATAAATTAATTGTACGAATATACACGTACAATTGTAGTATACTCTCCGAACTAAGAAATTTAGTACTCATTACTTTGTGACGGGACGTGAAAACCACTCTCCGCCAACTTAGCCATCAACCAGTAAGGACGTTATATGGCTCGCAAAACGCCAATCGAGCGCTACCGCAATATCGGTATCTCAGCACACATCGACGCAGGTAAAACCACCACCACCGAGCGTATTCTTTTCTATACCGGCATGAACCATAAGCTGGGAGAAGTGCATGACGGCGGTGCGACCACAGACTGGATGGCTCAGGAGCAGGAGCGCGGTATTACCATCACGTCTGCTGCTGTCACCTGTTTCTGGCGCGGGATGGATCACTCGTTCGATGAGCATCGCATAAATATTATCGACACGCCGGGGCACGTGGATTTCACTATTGAAGTGGAACGTTCCATGCGCGTTCTCGACGGTGCGGTCATGGTGTATGACGCCGTGGGCGGCGTGCAACCGCAGTCTGAAACCGTCTGGCGTCAGGCCAACAAATACAAAGTGCCGCGTCTGGCGTTCGTCAACAAAATGGACCGCCAGGGCGCAGATTTCTTTCGTGTCCGCCAGATGATGGTGGATCGCCTGAAAGCCAATCCGGTACCGGTTGTTATTCCGATTGGTAAAGAAGAGCATTTCGCCGGCGTGGTGGATTTGCGCAAAATGCGCGCCATTTTGTGGGACGACGCGACACAAGGTATGACCTTTACCTATGAAGCGATCCCGGCAGAGTTGCAGGCGCTGGCGGAAGAGTGGCGCGAGAAAATGGTCTCGGCTGCTGCGGAAGCCAACGACGCGCTGATGGATAAATATCTTGAAGAAGGCACGCTGACGGAGGATGAAATTACCCAAGGTCTGCGTCTGCGCACCATCGCCGGGGAAATCCAGCCGATGCTGTGTGGCAGCGCGTTCAAGAATAAAGGCGTGCAGCGCATGCTTGATGCTGTGATTGAACTGATGCCGTCGCCGCTGGATATTCCGCCGGTTGCCGGTACGGACGAGGACGGCAACGAAGTGTTCCGTCATTCCGACGATAACGAGAAGTTCTCGGCGCTGGCGTTCAAACTGATGACCGACCCGTATGTCGGGCAACTGACGTTTGTCCGTGTTTATTCCGGCGTGCTGAAAAAAGGCGACAGCGTCTACAACCCGGTGCGCGGCAAGAAAGAACGCATCGGGCGTATCGTGCAGATGCATGCCAACGACCGCATCGAGATAGATGAAATCCGTGCCGGTGATATCGCGGCCTGTGTGGGCCTGAAAGATGTGACGACAGGTGAAACACTGTGTGACCCCAGCGACATTATCACGCTGGTGCGTATGGAATTCCCGGATCCGGTGATTTCGCAAGCCATCGAGCCGAAGACTAAGGCTGACCAGGAAAAAATGGGCATCGCGCTGTCACGACTGGCATCAGAAGACCCGTCGCTCCGCATCCGGACTGATGAGGAATCCGGCCAGACGATCATTTCCGGAATGGGCGAACTGCATCTGGAGATTATCGTTGACCGCATGAAACGTGAGTTCGGCGTGGAAGCCAACATCGGTAAACCGCAGGTCACGTACCGCGAGACGGTGCGCAAAACGGTGAAAGATGTGGAAGGGAAATTTGTGCGTCAGTCTGGCGGTAAAGGTCAGTACGGTCATGTGGTCTTTACGCTCGAACCTTTGCCGGCAGGCACGGGGTTTGAGTTTGTCGATGCGACTAAAGGTGGCGTGGTGCCGCGCGACTATATCCCGGCTGTAGAAAAAGGGGTCACGGAAGCGCTGAACAACGGCATTCTGGCCGGTTATCCGGTGGTCGATGTCAAAGTGACGCTGACGTTCGGTTCATACCACGAGGTCGATTCTTCGGAAATGGCGTTCAAAATGGCGGCCATCTTTGGTTTCAAAGAAGCAGCTAAACGGGCAGATCCGGTTATCCTCGAGCCGATGATGAAAGTCGAAGTGGAAACCCCGGAAGAGTACGCCGGTGGCGTGATGGGCGATTTGTCGTCGCGTCGCGGTACGGTGCAGGGCATGGAGGAGATAGCAGGCGGTGGTGGGAAAATTATCAAAGCCGAAGTTCCTCTGTCGGAAATGTTCGGTTATTCCACCGTTTTGCGGTCGATGTCGCAAGGTCGTGCAACCTACAGCATGGAGTTCAATCACTATGCCGAAGCACCGCGCAATGTTGCAGAAAACATCATTGCATCGCGTGGTAAATAAGTAAAACAGGCGTAATCTCCGCTCAAGACAAAACGGTCCGCAAGGGCCGTTTTTTTTAGTCATGGAAAGAGTGCTGAACCTACTAAAGGAACTTGTGATGAGGTGCTTACGACAACGAATGAAAGGCGCACACTTCTGCGCCTTATCTTATGCGTTTATTTAACTGACCAGTTTACTGACAATGGTCGCCACGTGTTTACCCTGATGCACGGCAATCCGCAGCTCTTCTGCACTTGGCTGACGTGAACCGTCGCCACCGGCGATAGTGGTCGCGCCATAAGGCGTCCCGCCGCGGACCTGTGAAATATCGAACAATTCAGGGGTGGTGTAGCCGATTGGCACGATGATCATGCCGTGATGAGCAAGTGTGGTCCAGGTGGAGGTGATGGTCATTTCCTGGCCGCCGCCGGTGCCGGTGGAACTGAATACGCTGGCGACTTTGCCTGCCAGTGCGCCTTTGGCCCACAGGCCGCCCGTTTGATCGAGGAAAGTGCGCATCTGGCCGGTCATGTTGCCAAAGCGGGTTGGTGTGCCGAAAATGATGGCATCGTAATCGCCAAGTTCTGCGGGGGAGGCGACTTCCGCCGTCTGACCGATTTTGCCACCGGCAGCCTTAAAGGCTTCTTCTGGCATCGTTTCAGGAACGCGTTTTATCGTGACTTCAACACCTGGAACGCTGCGTGCGCCTTCTGCAACACTCTGCGCCATTGTTTCAATATGACCGTACATAGAATGATAAAGAACCAGTACTTTTGCCATTTTAAACTCCTCATGAGGTGATGTCTGTTCCGTACTTTGTTCCGGTTTCTGACCGGCAATACGGGCGAACAATCCGCTTAAAAATCCCACATTAACTCCTCCGCCAGCACGGCGGTTGTGGTGAGCAAGAGACTTCATCGTCTGCGCACAGGCAGTCAGTTACAAACGCAAATTTTTGAACAGGCTCATCAATTAATTAGGGCAATGAAGCTGGCAAGGCGTATTTCGCACCTCTACATTCTAGGATAGAAGTGCGGTTTTGGCAGGCGGAGGGAGGCATATAAAAGGTAGTCAGAGTGCATTATTCTCTTTCTTTTTCCCAGCTGACCAGTACTGAGACTTCATCCGGTTGAGCGATGAATTTACTGAGTGTGGCGGTATGACCATCTTTCATTATCACCGACACCGCAACGCCAGTGACACCGTGAGACAAGGGTGTTTCTTCAACACGTTGCAACATTTTCAGGCAAGTAAACTGCTGCTCGGGCGCAAGATGTTTGAACTGGTCGGTGTGGTGTTTTTTCATATCGGCGTCCTTCCGTAAATCTGTCCGTTACGCATTAAAACCAGCTTATGGGTACGCTTGTAATAAATCGCTGTGAAAATACCTTTGCGATAAACCTGAGCATCCGCGTTATCTTCATCAAGGTATGCGGCAGTCCCTTCGATGTACCCTTGTTTATCTGCGGGAAAGATTTTGACATCTATCCCCTTAATGCGGGCATGCACAATTTTCTTAGTGGCCTGAGCATATTGCTTCGCCGAGTTTTCCATCGCCTGCTTCAGCGCTGCACTCTGAATTGCGGTCTGACGGTTCTGTTCCGCCATATAACAGGTATCTTTAGATAGGCCTTGCGACTGACAGTCCGCCATTCTGGATGCCTGGGTGGAGCAGCCGGCGAGTAACAGAGTCAAAGTGATAAGTAATTTTTTCATCAAAGATCGCTCCCGTGACTTAGTGGAGTTTTACCCGCGTATAAAAATTCTGCATGTTCAAACCAGCTGCAGTTTTCAATTTCAATTTTCATGTTATCCCCCGTAATAAACCTGACCGTGTGAGTACTTCTTATTGTCAGTGATTTCAGAAAAGGCAGCCCGCAGACTGCCAGAATCACTCTTTTACCAACCGTAAGAAACACCGGCAGAAACACCAAAGTTCTGCTGTGTATCACCTGTCACCGCTGTCTTGGTAACGACGTGATCATTCACACGGGCGGAGAATCCAACTGCAACTGAGCTTTCGCCGTTATAAGAACCCGCGCCCGCACCTAGGGCGAAATGCTGTGAATCCGTGACTTGTGGGATACCGGTAGCGGCCAGTGCAGAGGCAGATCCTGCTGCGGCATCTTTTTTGTTGTCATCAACCTGAGATTTCAGGTCAGAGAATTTCTTATTGGTGTAGTCGTTCGCCTGATCCAGCGTATTAGCGTCACCTACCGCGCGACTGTGTGATTCGGCTAGTACTTCCGCGTGAGCCTGCCCGGCTTCATCATTAAGCGCGGTGATCTCCTTGTCGTAATACGTTGAGCGAACTTCTTGTTTGACCACCGGTTGTTGAGCAGGTGTTGAAGTGACTTGCTGTACAGTATCTTTGTCGGATGCATTCTGCTCGATAGCTTCATTGCGGGCTGACAACATACGTTGAGCATGTTCATTAGTTTGCTGGTCAAGAACCTTCGCTGTTCCTTCAGCAACCTTTAGAACATTTTTGTCGGTTTGTGCGGCATCATCAGTCACCGCAGATAGCAAAGCGACGTGCTGTTGTGCTGTACGGTCACGATTTGCCTGAGCTATTTCTTGCCCATGAATTTCATCAGCATTTTCTTGATTCAGCTTTTGGTCATGTTGCAAACCAAGAGTATTCGCCTCAATGGAATTATCTTGCTTGGCATCATGGGCGTACTGACCTTGTTTCTCTAAAGCGCCTGCATATTTGTTATCAGTTAACAGCCGCTGTTTTGCTTGTGCTTCGTCAGTCTGAGTATCCGGGACACTATTGTACCGGTCAGCGTGAGCCTTGAATTCTCTGGCCTGGGCAAATTTAATTCTCAGGTCATCCTGCTGGCGCTGCTTAACGTCGTATTTGTCAGCCGTCAGGGCAGCCTGAGCCTGTTCGGCTTGTCCCTGAGTTACGGCGTTATATTTTAAGCGGGTCAGAACACGCTCATGCGCGGCATTGGCGCGACCTTCAAAGGTTTCCGGGATAACAACATTGTACCGGGCAGCGTGAGCCTGGAATTCTCTTGCCTGGGCAAATTTAATTCTCAGGTCATCCTGCTGGTGAACATCATAGTTGGCAGCGTTCGGGGCAGCCTGTGGTGTCAGTTGCACGATCTGCGCCGGAACCGTCGGGATTTTTGTCGGTGCGAGTAGCGGTGTGGCCTGTGGTATCAGTTGCACGATCTGCGCCGGAACCACCGGGATTTTTGTCGGTGCGAGTAGCGGTGTGGCCTGTGGTGTCAGTTGCACGATCTGCGCCGGAACCGCCGGGTTTTTTGTCGGGGTGAATTGCGGTGTGGCCTGCGGTGTCAGTTGCACAATCTGCGCCGGAACCGCCGGGATTTTTGTCGGGGTGAGTTGCGGAGTGGCCTGCGGTATCAGTTGTGGGATCTGCGCCGGAACCGCCGGGTTTTTTGGCGGCGCAATTTGCTGTATGGCCTGTGGTGTCAGAACGGGTGTTTGATTGACCTGATATAACGCATCAGTTTTTAACCAAGGAAATTTGGCGATAATATTTTCCTGCGCAGTCCGGTCAAGCGTGCCCCAGTACTCTATTACCTGAGGGGAATTCACGCCTTTACTTGAAATTAATTGTTGGAAGTCTTGTGTTGCATCAGCATGTGCAGCTGAGGCTGCAGTCATTCCCATCACAATTCCCGCCAGAACTCTCCGTACTGTAGAAGCGGACACACCAAAGTATCGCGCCAATTCCGTTTTATTAATGTTCCCTGCTGTGTAAGCAGCAATGATTTGTGCGTTGCGTTCTGTTACCTGAGCGTTCATGAGTTTTTTCCGACATTGAAATAAGTATCTGTTAGCGACAATTAAGAAGCGTTAGCAGAACGCTGTTTTTGTCTCTTTTCGAAAATCATACATGCCGTGAATGTGACTTGCTTCACGCATTCACCGGTCATTTGACTTATGTCAAGAAACGTAAAGTTATAGCGCTACATGAAGATGTTTCACTTAGCGCGCTTATTTGTAGCTATTGGACACAAATCGGCGTATCTGAAATGTAAAAACATAGGAATTTTCGTAGCGAATAGCGACGGGATGAAATATCTACGGGATTCTTGTACAATGTTCGGGGTTTATAAAACGGGAGATAAGTGGATGGCAGATAACGCAAATGACTTCCTGGACTATGTTCAGCGGCTGGGAATCGAACAACCCGCGTTGTGTATTCTGCTGGGGTTGCCACGCAGCACTTTAAACAAGTGGATAAACGGCACAGTGACACAAATTCCTCAGGTGGCCGTAACGGCAATCAGAATGCTATGGTTTATGCGTGAAAGTGACCCTGAGATGTTTGAAAAGTGGGCCATGGTGCAGGATTTTGGTGTGACGGCGGAGTATGCGGTCAACGACAAGGCGCAGGTATTTTTACATACCATCAGGCGCGAACCGAGTGCTCCTATCAAACGGTTACTGACGAAGTAATTTCTGCTGAAGAAACTTGCGTTAAAACGCTCATAAAGACGGCCACTCTGACCGTCTTTATCAGTAAAAAAGGGTCAGGCACTTTTAGGGACTGTGGAAGGCATTTTGCGTAACTCTTCCATTAATTCGCGGATACTGTTCTTTAATTCGGCGATTTCAATATCTTTCATTGCATCTATTTTTTCATGCAGCGCATAGAGTTCAAGGTCAGTTTTAACGTTGACGTTGGATTCCATTTCGGCGCGGCGACTGTCGTTAATATTCTGGCGTTTCTGGCTCATCATAATTGCCGGAGCCGTATATGCCGCCTGGAATGACAGGAACAGGTTTAATAAAACGAACGGGTAGGGATCGAATCCAGTTTTTTTAATCGCAATATTATAAGTCGTCCAGCCGATGATAATAGCAGTCTGGATGAGTATGAAAGTCCAGGTAGCGATACCGCCGGTAATTGCATCGGCCATGCGCTGACCGAAAGTCTTCTCCTGCTCGCAGTCAGCGGGGTCTGCCAGCAGTTCTTCGTGTTCCTTCTTACTTTGTTTTCTTAATACAGTGAGCTGACGCCGCGATTTTGTATCCATGATGGTGCTTTCATACGGTGATTAGGTTATTTAATCGTAGTCAATAACACCGGATAAAATAGCGCGCAGCCCGCAAAAAAACTTTAATAAGCAGAATAAAGTTTTACAAGGTGTAACCTCTATTCTGACTTATTGTTTTATCGATAAACGTTGACGGCGCGAAGCGTTTTATGTGATGAAAAAATGCCGGTCAGACAACCACGTCAAAAATCATCTTCACCGCTTCGATATTGGTAAAGTTCGCCACGTCTGCCACGAAATCCTCCACATTTCCCTCCATGCCTTTAGCGAAATCTTCCATCGAATGGCAGTAAATATGGCAGGCAGCGATGAACGGGGTATCAGCAGGTGCGCCCGCCTGGATTTTATCGATAGAGTAAGAATGACAATATTCACCCATACGGCTTTTGATCAGCGGCAGATGCACGTCGCGATAGTAATCGTGATCAAAGTAGCCGTTTTCAATGTTTGGGTATAACACGCTGTATTTAATCAATTTCAGTGCAACCTTTTTTCAGGATAAAAATTCATTTTAGCGTACAGGTAACAGACGCGCCGCGCGATTTGTGCCCGATGCACTTTATCTGAAAAATCACCCAGTTGATGACATGTACTAAGCTTAAGAGATCAATACTTATTATGGGTTACGCATGGGATTTTTAGGTTGGACAGCGGCAGTCGGAGGATTGCTCTTGATTATGTCACTGGCGTCGGGATGGATTTCCCGCGGACCGGTGACGACTTTTGGATTGTATCTGGCGGCGGGGATTGTCTGCGGCCCCTGGGTTTTAGATTTACTTCATGTCGATCTGGTAGCGTATTCAACGCTCACCGCGCGCTTTACTGAAATCGCGATGGCGGCTTCGCTCTTTATTACCGGCCTCAAGCTCCGGTTGCCTTTCCGTTCGCAAAGCTGGCGCGTCGGCGCGGTGCTGGCGTTCCCCGCGATGCTGCTGACGGTGTTATGCGTGACCGTGATTACGCATTACATCACCGGAATGTCCTGGCCACTGGCGCTGGCGTTGGGGGCGATTATCGCGCCGACGGATCCGGTTCTGGCGAGCATGATTGCGGTCAACGATGCGAATGACGATGACGGCCTGCGGGTTGCATTGTCGAGCGAAGCAGGAATGAATGACGGCTCGGCGTTGCCGGTTCTGATGCTGGCGTTAATGCTGTTTACCGCGCACGAAGGGTTGTCATCAGAAGCCATCTGGCACTGGGCGTGGCGTGATGTTGTCTGGGCACTGCTCGGCGGGCTGGGGATTGGTTTTGCGATGGGGAAACTGGTCGGGCTGAGCGCCACACGTTTTCACAGCAGGCAGCGCACGGTTGCGCCGAGTGATTTTCTTGCGCTGGCGCTGATTGCGCTGAGCTATGCCGCCGCGCAAAGCCTTGATGCGTCAGGATTTTTGGCGGCTTTTGCCGCGGGTGTCGGTTTGCGCAGCGCCGAGGTGCGCGTGGTGTCGCAGCATCCGCCGGAAGATCTGGAAGAAGGGCGGCGTCCACCGCCAGCGGAAGGGATGGTGAATCCGCATCAGCGCCACAATATGCAGGCGGAAATGCCGCAAAATTCTATCGGGCTGATGGTTGGCGATGCACTCTCATTCGGCGATACCATCGAACGGTTGTTTGCCGCCGGGATTGTGATGGTGCTGGGGATTACGCTGGCGGAACACTGGGAACCAATGGGCCTGCTGATCGCCGCGATTTTGTTTATCGTTGTCCGCCCGCTGGCCGTTTATCTCACGACGCTTGGCATCCGCGTGCCGCACGGACGGCGGCTGATGATTGGCTGGTTTGGTATCCGTGGGATCGGCAGTATGAATTACATCGCTTACGCCTGGACGCACGGACTGCACGGCGCAGAAGCCAATTACATGACCAACATTGCCTTTACGGTGATTGTTGCCAGCGTGGTGATCCACGGACTGACGGTGTCGCCGGTGCTGCACTGGCGTCAGGCGAGGCAGGCGGCGAGGGCGCATAAAGAATAATAAAGAAGATACAAATGAAAACGGACGCTCAGGGCGTCCGTTTTTACAGGCGTTTCTGCAATGATGTTACCGTCAGGCAATCTGCTTTTTGCCGAGGCTGAGCATAAACAGCACGGCGGCGGAAAGCACCACGGACGGGCCCGCCGGTGTGTCGTAGAAAGCCGAAAACGTAAGCCCCGCGGTGACGGCAACAATGCCAATCACAATGGCGACTGACGCCATTTGTTCCGGCGTTTTCGCAAAGCGGCGCGCCGTGGCGGCAGGAATAATCAGCAGCGACGTGATGATCAGCGCACCGACAAACTTCATCGCCAGACCAATTGTCAGCGCTGTGACCAGCATCAGAATAATCCGCGAACGTTGCAGGTTTACGCCATCGACATGCGCCAGTTCCGGGCTGATGGTCATGGACAGTAACGCCCTCCATTGCCAGCAAAGTACCGCAATCACGATGGTAACGCCGGCGGCAATCATCCAGATATCGCTGTACGTTACCGAGAGCAAATCACCGAACAGATACGCCATCAGATCGACGCGAACGCCGGACATCAGGCTGACCACCACCAGACCGAGTGATAATGCGCTGTGCGCCATAATCCCCAGCAGGGTATCGACGGCCAGATGCGGTTTGCGTTCCAGCGCCACGAGTAAAACTGCCAGCAGTAAAGTCACAGCAATGACGGTGTAAAATGGATTAACGTTGAGCAGCAGCCCAAATGCGACGCCGAGCAGGGATGCGTGAGCCAGCGTATCGCCGAAATAGGACATACGGCGCCAGACGACGAAAGAGCCCAGCGGACCGGCGGCAATCGCCAGCAAAACACCGGCGATCCAGCCGGGTAATAACAGCGCGATCATGCGTCACGACCTCCGGTGTTGCGCAAAATAATCTTCCCTTTTAAGTCGTGGCGATGATTATGGTTGTGGCGGTAAATCGCCAGTTGCTCCGCGCCCCGGTTGCCGAACATGGCAATAAATTCAGGATGCGTGGACACCACTTCCGGCGAGCCGGAACAGCAAATATGCTGATTCAGGCACAAAACCTCGTCGGTTTTCGCCATCACCAGATGCAGGTCGTGCGACACCATCAGGACGGCGCAGCCAAGCTCACAGCGCAGGTTGTCGATAAGGTTGTACAGCGCAACCTGGCCGTTGACGTCCACACCTTGCGTCGGTTCATCTAGCACCAGAAGCTGCGGGCTGTTCAGAAGCGCACGCGCCAGTAAAACGCGCTGGTTTTCACCGCCGGACAGTTTTTGCATCGGCTGATCGAGAAGGTGCGCCGCCTGAACGCGCTTCAGCGCAGGCAAAATGTCGCTTTTCTTCACGCCCGGTTTCAGGCGCATAAACCGACTGACGGTCAGCGGCATCGTCGGATCAAGATGAATTTTTTGCGGAACGTAGCCGATCCGTAAACCCGGCTCGCAGGTCATCGTGCCTTC
Organism: Rahnella contaminans; assembly: GCF_011065485.1. Classification (NCBI taxonomy): domain Bacteria; kingdom Pseudomonadati; phylum Pseudomonadota; class Gammaproteobacteria; order Enterobacterales; family Yersiniaceae; genus Rahnella; species Rahnella contaminans. The sequence continues at coordinate 1,029,750 of NZ_JAADJS010000001.1, read as the reverse complement.
TGTTGGCGCAATCAGGCCAAGCACAACGCGCACTAACGTTGATTTCCCTGCGCCATTCGGGCCAAGCAGGGTCAGTATTTTTCCGGGTTGCAGGCTCAGCGATATGTTGGACAGCACGCGGCGAGAACCGAAAGTTACCGAGATATTTTGAAGCGTAGCTAATGTGGGCATGTCATAGGGTCTTGCAGAACAAATCGGATGTTATAATATTGCGTTTCGCGAAAAATAACCAGTTTTCCCCCAACACGAAGATGAGTTCACCCCGCATGATACAGAAAAAAAGCGTTAAACGGATGTTACTGGCAGCCGCAATCCTCAGTTCCGGTGCGGTTTACAGCGCTCAGGCCGCCGTTCTGGCCTCCGTTCGTCCGCTGGGATTTATTGCCGCCGCCATTGCCGACGGCGTAATGCCGACCGATGTATTATTGCCGGATGGCGCGTCGCCGCATGATTTTGCGCTGCGACCTTCGGATATTCAGCGTATGCGGACCGCGGATCTGGTGGTGTGGGTGGGGCCGGAAATGGAAGCGTTTATGACCAAATCGGTCGCGCAGTTGCCGCCGAACCGTCAGGTGGAAATCGCCGCGCTTCCGGCGGTGAAACCGATGCTGATCAAAGGCAGCGATGATGATGAACATGACCACGATCATGACGACGGGGACCATCATCACGGCGAATACAATATGCACGTCTGGCTGTCGCCGGAAATCGCCCGTGAGACCGCCATTGTCATCCATAACAAACTCGTGCAGCTCGTGCCGCAGAAAAAGCAACAATTAGATGCAAATTTGTCGCATTTTGAAGAGGGCTTGACAAAAGCTGACAAAAACCTTGGTAGTATTCTGCAACCTGTTCAGGGTAAGGGATATTTTGTTTTTCACGATGCCTATGGCTACTTTGAAAAACACTTCGGCCTTTCGCCACTTGGTCACTTCACGATCAATCCCGAAATACAACCTGGCGCACAGCGTTTACATCTCATTCGAACACAGTTGGTTGAGCAAAAAGCGACCTGCGTTTTTGCTGAGCCACAATTCAGGCCGGCCGTCATAACGGCTGTTGCCCAGGGAACAAAAGTGCGTATGGGCACATTGGATCCGCTGGGGAGCGGCATTGTACTGGGCGCGGACAGCTACGTGAACTTCCTGTCACAGCTGACGAACCAGTATTTGAGCTGCCTGAAGTAAGCTAAAAGGACAGAATTTAAGTGCAGCTGATAGCCCGATCTATCGCTCTGGCGTATAGCAACCTTCCACGGCCCCACCGCATTATGCTGGGGTCGCTGACCGTCGTCACACTGGCCGTCGCCGTCTGGAAACCGTTAGCCTATCACCCGGACAATGACCTTTCCGACACCAAACCGCTGGTTAAAAACATCACGTTAGATAACCAGCAATTGCGTTCGCTGCTTCCCGAAGCCAGTGAACCTATCGATCAGTCGCCTCCGGCTGACGATGATATTCCTCAGGACGATCTGGACGATAAAACCGCGAACGAAGCGGGCGTTCATGAATACGTGGTTTCTACCGGCGATACCCTCAGCAGCATTCTGAATCAGTACGGTATTGATATGTCTGAAATTGCTGCGCTTTCGGACGCTAACCGTGATTTGCGTAACCTGAAAATCGGCCAGCAATTGTCATGGACGTTAAACGATGCGGGCGATTTACAGCGCCTGACGTGGGAGAAATCCCGCCGCGAAACGTACACATTTGACCGCTCCGGCAATACCTTCAAATCTTCACTGGAAACCCTGAAAGGCGAGTGGAAAGACTCGGTCATTAAAGGCACGCTGAACGGCAGTTTCGTGACCAGCGCCAAAGCGGCCGGGCTCACCAGCGGTGAAGTCAGCGCGGTTATCAAAGCGCTCCAGTGGCAGCTCGATTTCCGTAAATTGCAGAAAGGCGATGATTTCGCGGTACTGATGTCCCATGAAGTGCTGGAAGGGAAAAACGAGCAGAGCGAATTGCAGGCTGTGCATATGCGCTCCGGCGGCAAAGATTATTACGCCGTGCGTGCCGAAGACGGTAAATTCTACGACCGCACCGGCAGCGGGCTGGCGAAAGGTTTCCTGCGTTTCCCGACCGGTAAACAGTATCGTGTTTCCTCTAACTTTAACCCGCGTCGTCTGAATCCGGTCACGGGCCGCGTGGCGCCACACCGTGGTGTCGATTTTGCGGTGCCTGTCGGCACGCCGGTGCTTGCGGTGGGCGACGGCGAAGTGGTGGTTGCGAAAAACGGGGGTGCGGCCGGTAACTATGTCGCTATCCGTCATGGTCGCCAGTACATGACCCGTTATATGCACCTGCGCAAACTGCTGGTGAAACCGGGCCAGAAAGTGAAACGTGGCGACCGCATTGCGCTTTCCGGTAATACCGGCCGTTCAACCGGCCCGCATCTGCATTTCGAAATGTGGATTAACCAGCTGGCCGTCAATCCTCTGACTGCCAAATTGCCTCGTACAGAAGGGCTGACAGGTAAAGATCGCAGTACTTACCTGGCAACCGTCCGCGAAGTCGTCCCTCAGCTGAAGCTGGACTGAACCTCAGGTTTTACTGATTCGCTGCCGTGATTTATTGCAAAATAACTCACGGCACTTATCATTGAACCAGAATTTGTCATAAGAGCCTGAGCATGCAGCCAGAAAAAGAAAAACGATCATCCGTAGAATTTATTCCGCAATTTCAGAAAGCCTTTTACCATCCGCGCTACTGGGGCGTCTGGCTGGGCGTCGGAGCGATGGCCGGTATGGCTTATCTGCCCGCGAAAGTCCGCGATCCGATTTTAGGCAGTCTGGGCCGTCTGGCCGGAAAGTTTGCCAAAGGCGCACGTCGTCGCGCGCAAATCAACCTGCTGTATTGCCTGCCTGAAACGCCGGAAGCGGAGCGCGAACATATCATTGACGAAATGTTTGCTACCGCGCCGCAGTCAATGGTGATGATGGCGGAGCTGGCACTCCGTGACCCCAAAAAAATCACCCAGCGTATCCACTGGCACGGCAAAGAAATTGTCGACCAGATGCAGCGCGAAGGCAAAAATGTGATTTTTTTGGTGCCACACGGCTGGGCTGTGGATATCCCGGCGATGCTGATGGCAGCCAGTGGTCAGCCTATGGCCGCCATGTTCCATAACCAGAAAAATCTGCTGACGGATTATCTGTGGAACAGCGTGCGTCGCCGCTATGGCGGGCGTTTGCATGCCCGAAATGACGGGATCAAACCGTTCATCAGCTCCGTGCGTCAGGGTTACTGGGGATATTATCTGCCGGATCAGGATCACGGCGCGGAACATAGCGAATTCGTTGATTTCTTTGGAACCTACAAGGCGACTTTGCCTGCGGTAGGGCGTCTGATGAAAGTCTGCCGCGCGCAGATTGTTCCGCTTTTCCCGGTGTATAATGGCAAAGAGCAACGTCTGGACATTTTTGTGCGGCCACCGATGGATGACCTGGCGACGGCTGACGATAACCAGATTGCGCGCCGGATGAATGAAGAGGTGGAATTGCTGGTCGGGCCTAACCCTGAGCAATACACCTGGATCCTGAAATTGCTGAAAACGCGCAAACCGGGTGAACCGGAGCCGTATTCCCGCAAAGAGCTTTTCCCGAAAAAGTAAGCGTCAAATATCGGACAGACAAAAGAGGCTGAGCAAATACTCAGCCTCTTTTGTATTTGTTATCCTGCTTTTACCGCGCGTTTCAGAAATAGCGCAATCAGCAGTGTTCCCGCTGTACCGGACAGCAAACCAGCCAGCATGAAAATGCCGTAGCCCTGTGCGAAATAAAGTTGTTTCGCCAGTTCAATCCCTGTCGCAAAAACCAAAATGGTGATCAGCCCGAGGGCCGCCGCTACCGTGCCTTTGCCCGTCGGGCTGGAGAACAGCGTCAGCCGGTAAAGCCCGGCATTGACCAGCCCCGAGCCCAGCGCATACAGGCTCAGCCCCGCCGTTATCCAATACCAGGCATGCACCATAAACAGCGCCGCATAAGCGCTGATGCAAAGCCCGAGCACAATCGGCAAAATTCCCAGCCAGACCGGCGTGCGGATATGCACTTTGCCACTGAGTTTACTCAGCGCAACGTTGCCGATGATAAGCCCTGTGAATACCGGAACCTGAAGCCAGCCGTATTGTAACGGCGTCATACCCGCGTCCTGAATAAGCAACACCGGCGACTGCGCCACCCAGGCCAGCAGCGGCAACGTGATCAGCCCGATCGATAACGAGCCGGTGACCACGCCAGTATTGGTGAACACCTCGCGGTAATCCGCCAGTAAGCGGCGCATCGAGAAACGCCCGTCACGACCTGACGCCGTTTCCGGCATGCCGCGCCACAGGCCCCAGAATGACAGTGCGGAGATCAGCGCAAAAAGCGCAAACATCGCTTTCCACGGCGCGTAGTGAATGAACGCCGCACCCGCCAGCGGCCCGAGCAGGGGCGCGATCAGCGTGATATTGGCCATCAGCGCCATCAGCTTTACGCTCAGGGCTTCGCTGTACGCTTCCTGAATGGCGGCGTAACCCACCGCGCCGATAAAGCACAGACTCATGCCCTGTAAAAAACGCATCAGAATAAATTGTTCGATGCTTTGCGTGAATACCGTGAGAAAGCAGGTGACGGTGAAAAAGGCCACGCCCGTCAGCAAAACCGGCCTGCGCCCCAGCCGGTCAGAGAGCGGCCCGAGCAGCCATTGCAGAAGAATTCCGCCACATAAGTAGGCGGTCAGCGAGGTGGAAACCCAGTCGGCGCTGGCGCTGAAGTCGCTGATCACCTGCAGCATACCCGGCTGAATCATATCGTGGGCAATATAGGTGGCGAATTCGAACATCACCAGCGACAGCGGAAACAGCCACTGACGCCAGCTCAGCTGAGAGGCGGGTTCAGAAACGGACGACATAGCAAGACTTCTCCATTGCTCAAAATCAGAAAAGCGCGACCCTCTCAGGCCGCGCTAAAAAACGTGCTTACGTGCGGGACTTAGTATTTATTCGCATAGGCCGCAATCGGGTTTTCCAGCGTCCCGGCAAACTTGAGGTTTTGCGCCGGATCCGACAGGTTGATCATCTGCTGGTTATTCGCCAGTTGCAGACGGTTCAGGCAGGAATGCGTGAACTCGGCGCCAAACATGTCGTAACGGGCAAATTTCTCTGCCAGCTCCGGATACTGAATCTGGTAATCGCGGACCACTTCCGCCACCACCTGCCAGAACTGACCGGCCGGATAATTGCCGTTTTCTTCCAGGATACGGGCGATAAAACGGAACACACCCGCAAACACGTCGGTGAAGATCGACAGGATTTTCAGCTCTTCCGGCACGTCAACGGCCAGTCGTTTGGCTTTTTCCGGCAGATGCGCATCCGGGTTCATCACGGCAATTTCTTCCGCGATATCTTTCATAAAAGCGTTAACCGGAATGTTGTTTTCGAAACGCAGGATCAGGTTTTCGCCGTGCGGCATAAAGACCAGATCGTACTGATAAAAACAGTGCAACAGCGGGCTGAGGTAAGCGTGCATGTAACGCTTTAGCCAGTCGCCGGTCGCCAGACCTGAGGATTTGATCATCTCAACAATCAGGGCGTCGCCGTGTTTGTCGGTATGTAAAAGCGCGGCCATGGTCATCAGACGCTGGTTCGGTTGCAACTGAGCCACCGGGTTCTGACGCCACAGCGCGGCAAACATTTTTTTATACGCGCTGTCGCCCTTAATCGCTTCTTCGAAATAGTGGTTGTGATAACCCAGTGAAGCCACTTCCTGAAGAATGCTGAAGCCGGTGGATTGCAGGTAGGAATCGTTTTCGACCAGCTCCGCCAGCCATTCGTTGATGCCCGGCGTGGTCGCCATGTAATACGGCGAAAGGCCGCGCATGAAGCCCATATTCAGAATCGACAGCGCGGTTTTCACATAGCGGGCTTTCGGGCGGCTGGCGTTATAGAAGGTGCGGATTGATTGCTGCGCGAGATAATTATCTTCGCCTTCACCGAGGTAAATCAGGAACTGGCGGGCGATGTCCGGCGCAAATACCGTCAGTAATTTATTCTGCCATTGCCACGGATGCACCGGCATGAAGTAGTAGTTTTTCGGATCCACACCTTTATCGACCAGATGCTGTGTGAACGCGCAAATCTGCGCATCGCCCAGTTCTTCGGCGATCAGTTTTTCGTAAGGCAAACCTTCCACGCTGGCGAAATGAGCTTTGCCGTGATGCACCGCGACCCAGACCAGTTGCAGCGGATTTGCCGCTTCCGGGGCATAACGCACGTAGTCACCGGCATCAAAACCGATACGGCCATTGTTGGCGATAAAGCTCGGATGGCCTTCGGTCATGCTGGTTTCCACCGTCTGGAAATCAGCTTCAGAAAGTTGTTTTGCGGTCGTGTGATTGTTCGCCAGTTTGTACGCGCTGCTGTAAAGCGTGCTGCTGATTTCTTCCATGTAGGTCGGCAACATCGCCTGTGAAATACCAATCTGACCGGCAAATTCAATGATGAATTTCAGCGCATCCAGCGGTTGCGGCGTGAAGTTATCCAGACGCTGAATGCTGTCGAGATCAATCATCCAGTCGTTCAGCGGTAACTGGCGTGCACGGAAGCGGTATTCAATTTCAGAAGCCGGAACGGCCAGCTGATAATCGGTCCAGGTGCCGCTATTTTGCAGCGCGACCGGCGCGAGCAGGCGTTCGTGCGTCAGCTCAGACAGGCATTTGCGTAACAGCAGGGCATTAGCTTTCGCCCAGATTTCCGGTTGCAGATGCTGGCCGGATTGCAGCTGAGATGAAGTCATGGTGTTTTTTTCCTTCTGGCGGGCCTGCAAAAAATCTTCGCGCTGGCAGAAAGCCAGCCACGCGGTTTTATGAGTCAGTTGAATTTGTTTCTGATAGCGGAAACCTGCACGCTTATTCAGTTTGTGGATCTTTTCGTTACGCACGTCCGGCTCAACCACCACGCGCTTCACGTCAGGCTGGCTGAACAGATATTCCATCACGGCTGAAAAGACCTGCCAGCTGAAACCGGAAACGGGTTTATCCGCCGGAGACAGCAAAATGTGCATGCCCATATCGCCGGGCTGAACGTCGTAGTGTTCGCGTAATGGATCATCCTGCACCGGATAGCATTCGATCAGAAAACGCGGCTGCCCGTCGATTTCGCCCATCAGCGCGGCCAGCGGTTTTCCGGCAGTCAGGTCGCGGTAGAAAACATCAACGTCGGCCACGCTGCTGTTCTGCATTCCCCAGAAATGCGCGTAAGGCTGCGTCATCCACGCATGCAGGATGGCGGCGTCATTTGCCAGATGCAGCGGGCGTAATGTGAGCTGCCCGGCGTCGCGATGGCAGGTGAACAGGGGGGCGGGTATAAGTTCAGACATGGGTTATTTCTCCGTTATCTGTCTGCAAGGCTGCGGGCGCAGAAAGTCTGGAAGGCGATGGATTTTTCCACCGGATAGACTTCCTCGCCGAGCATTTCGCGAATAATGGAACTGTTGCGGTAACACGCCATGCCCAGATCCGGCGTGACGAAACCGTGGGTATGCAGTTCGGCGTTCTGGACAAAAATCTGATTGTTTGCGTCGATGCTGTAATTGCGGTTGACGGCGTAACGGCCGGCGTCATCCCACTGAATCCGGTTGTAAATACCTTCGATAAACTGCGGCGGCTGATAACCGTAACCGGTGGCGAGCACCACGGATTCCGTCTGGTGACGATATTCCTGCTGCTGTTCGTGGTGAAGCAGCGTCATCTCCAGCTCGCCTTTGCGGTTACCCGTCAGCGCGGTCAGTTCCGAGTGCGTGTAGAGATTGACATTCAGCGGGCCGTCGAGGCGTTTGGTGTACATCAGATCGTAGATGTCATTGATCAGGCTGATGTTGATGCCTTTGTACAAGCCTTTTTGCTCGCGGTTCAGCTGGTCGCGCTTGCTCATCGGCAGGGCATGGAAGTAATCGATGTACTCCGGCGAGGTCATTTCCAGCGTCAGTTTGCTGTACTCCAGCGGATAGAAACGCGGCGCGCGGGTCACCCAGGTCAGGTGATAATCGTACTTGTCGATTTCTGAAAGCAGGTCGTAATAAATTTCCGCCGCACTCTGGCCGCTGCCGACCACGGTGATGGATTTCGAGCGCTGCATCCGCTCTTTGTTCGGCAGGTAGGCGCTGGAATGATGAACGTTGCTGCCCGCTTCCCGGGCACACGCCGGCATCCACGGCGACGGACCGGTGCCCAGCACCAGACGTTTGGTGCGGTAAATCTGTTTATCGCCGCCTTGGGTCGAACGCGCCTGCACCAGGTAACATTGCGTTGGCGCGTCCCACGTCACCAGCTCCACGCGCGTGGAAAATTGCAGGCTGGTCAGCTGTTCGCACGCCCACTGGCAATACTGGTTGAACTCTTTGCGCATCATGAAGAAATTTTCACGGATGTAAAAAGAGTACAGTTTTCCCTGCTGCTTCAGGTAGTTGAGGAAACTATAAGGGCTGGTCGGATCGGCCAGCGTCACCAGGTCGGCCATAAACGGCGTCTGCAAATGGGCGCTTTCCAGCATCATGCCGGTATGCCAGTCAAAGCCGTCATTTTGATCTAAAAACAGTCCGTTCAGCGCTTTTACTGGCTCCGTCAGACAGGCCAGACCGAGGTTGAACGGGCCGATGCCAATCGCAATAAAATCGTAGGTCTGTTTATCTGCATTCAGTTCAGGGGAATTAAGGCTCATGGTGCAACTCCTGTTAGCGGTTCTTCGCGGCGCTCAGCGCGGCGGCGGTCAGTTCTTTACCGTAATGCGTGATAAGGCTGATCACATCGGCGACATCTTCCGTGGTGGTGGTCGGGTTGAGCAGGGTGAATTTAAGGTACTGGCGCTGATGTACTTTGGTTCCGGCAATCACGGCGCTGCCGTCGCGGAAAATAGCTTTGCGGATGTCGGCGTTGATGGCGTCAATTTGCTCCTGACTCATCGACATGCGCGGGACAAAGCGGAACACCAGCGTGCTCAGTTCGGGTTTGTGCAACACTTCAATGTTCGGGTTTTGTTCCATCAGCTGATGGGTTTCGGTGGCGCGTTCCAGCAGCACATCGAAGGATTCACCCAGCGCCTGCTGGCCCATGATGCGCAGCGTCAGCCACATTTTCAGGGCGTCGAAACGTTTGGTGGTCTGGATGCTTTTGTTGACCAGATTCGGCGTGCCTTCCAGTTTTGCACTCAGCGGATTCAGGTATTCCGCGTGGTGAGTGACGTGTTCCAGATGGCGGTGGTCGTTGATCAGAAACGCACTGCAACTCACTGGCTGGAAGAAGGATTTGTGATAATCAACGGTCACGGAATCGGCCAGATGAATACCTTCGATACGCTGGCGATGCTGCGGGGAAACCAGTAAACCACAGCCGTAAGCGGCGTCGGCGTGCATCCAGATTTTCTCTTTGCGGCAGATTTCCGCGATTTCATGGAGCGGATCGATACTGCCGAAATCGGTGGTGCCCGCCGTGGCCACTATGGCAATCGGGATCAAACCTTCTGCGTGACAGCGTTCGATTTCCTGTTTCAGCGCGCTGATATCCATACGGAATTTGTCGTCACAGGCGACCGGCACCACGGCGTCATAGCCGAGGCCGAGCAGGGCGGCGGATTTCTGAATGCTGAAATGGCTGACCTGTGAACTGAAGATGCGCCAGCGGTTAGCTTCCGGCGGCAAACCCTGATATTTGATGCTGTGCTGAGGACGCGTGCGTTTGCAGTGGCTGTCGCGCGCCAGCAACATTGCCATCAGGTTTGATTGCGTGCCGCCGCTGGTAAAAATACCGTCCGACTGTGCGCCAAAGCCAATGCGTGCCAGCGTCCAGTCGATGACCTTTTGCTCAATAAGGGTGCCACCTGCGCTCTGATCCCAGGTATCCACAGAAGAGTTGATCGCACTGATAAAAAGTTCGGCCAGTTGCGACGGAACGACGGTCGGGCAGTTGAGATGTGCGAGGTATTTCGGGTGATGGAAATAAACAGCGTGCTGAAGATATAAATCATCCAGTTCTTCCAGCGCCAGCCGCGTTCCGTCTAATGGTTTGGTTAAATCAATATGGCGAAACTGTTCGGCTAATTCGGCAGGGGAGACACCCGAAAAAGGCTTTTCGGTGTGATTAATATGTGACTTAATTAATTCAATACCTTGCTCAATCTGTGCCTGCCAGTCCGGGGTGCTATTTTGATTAAAGATATAACCCTGATTTTTTCTTAATTTTTCCTGAGCAGGTGTAAGGTTATTCGCGCTATCCTGCATTAATTCCCAATTATTTATCTGGCTCATTCTGGATCCTTTTAATCTGACCTTTTCATCGGAAGCAGGCGCGGGGCGGCCTCCCGAATGTATTAAGGAAATTTCAGTGAACGTAAGCGTTAGCAGGCAGGGCTTATGCCCACGCCTGTTAGGTGTATGGTTAATTATTTTTCTTTATCAGAAATTAAAGGTTATTTGTCTTGTCTGATTTCCTTTGTGCGGATTTATACAAGGTTTTAACGATTGGGAATCATTATAAATGCAAATCATTATCATTCAATAACGACATTGAACATTTAGCAAATACCTGTGTTTTTGATGTTTTTATGTGATCTCTGTCACATAAAAATGTAAATTTGGCTTTGGATACTCTTAATCCTATGAGAGAAGTCTGTATTTGTTATTCAATTCCGTGCTCTCACCTGTGGCATTTAGGATACAAAAAGTTATATTTAGCCATAATAAGTGCAGGTGTAATTTGTTTTTATCACGAAGGTATTGTTGAGATGCAGGGGAGTATTTCCACCAGATGGCAAAATAATGATCAAATTAAGAACGTAAATGCCTTCGTACGGCAGGGGAATAAAAGGAGTCAATGCAGGGAAATAAAAAGGCCGATCATAACAATCGGCCATTACGTTATATTTTATTACATTTAGAGATTAATCAACACGCAACAGGCGGCTGGTATTGGTGGTGCCGATGGTGCTCATGACGTCGCCCTGAGTGATAATCACCAGGTCGCCTGAAAGCAGATAACCTTTATCACGCAGCAAATTCACCGCGTCCTGAGCGGCTGCGACGCCGTCGTTAACGCTGTCGAAGAAGACCGGCGTGACGCCACGATAAATGGCGGTCAGGTTAAGTGTGTGCTCATGGCGGGACATGGCAAAAATCGGCAGGCCGGAGCTGATACGTGACAACATCAGCGCGGTGCGGCCAGATTCAGTCATGGAGATAATCGCCGAGACGCCTTTCAGGTGGTTGGCGGCGTACATTGCAGACATGGCGATGGCTTCTTCGATGTTATCGAATTCCACGTCCAGACGGTGTTTGGAAACGTTGATGCTTGGGATTTTTTCCGCACCGAGACAAACACGCGCCATCGCAGCCACGGTTTCTGACGGATACTGTCCGGCAGCCGTTTCAGCAGAAAGCATCACGGCGTCGGTTCCGTCGAGCACGGCGTTCGCGACGTCCATGACTTCCGCACGGGTTGGCATCGGATTGGTGATCATCGATTCCATCATCTGCGTCGCGGTAATAACAGCGCGGTTAAGCTGACGGGCACGGCGGATCAGTTTTTTCTGAATACCCACCAGTTCCGGGTCACCGATTTCAACACCCAGGTCGCCACGGGCCACCATCACAACATCGGAAGCGAGAATGATGTCATCCATCGCCGCGTCGGACGCGACGGCTTCAGCACGTTCAACTTTAGACACGATTTGCGCATTACAGCCGGCATCGCGTGCCAGACGGCGTGCGTAGTTAAGATCTTCGCCCGTGCGTGGGAATGAAACTGCCAGATAATCTACGTCCATTTTGGCCGCAGTAATAATGTCTGCTTTATCTTTTTCGGTCAGGGCTTCAGCGGAAAGACCGCCGCCCAGCTTGTTGATGCCTTTGTTGTTGGACAGCGGGCCGCCAACGGTGACTTCGGTGAACACTTTCATGCCTTGGACTTCGAGCACTTTCAGCTGCACGCGGCCATCATCAAGCAGCAGAATGTCGCCCGGCACCACGTCGGCAGGCAGACCTTTGTAGTCGATACCCACTTTCTCTTTATCGCCTTCACCCTTGCTCATGTTGGCGTCGAGCAGGAATTTGTCGCCGACATTCAGGAACACTTTGCCTTCTTTAAAGGTCGATACGCGGATTTTTGGCCCTTGCAGATCGCCAAGAATAGCCACATGGCGGCCAAGACGGGCGGCGATTTCACGCACTTTGTTGGCGCGCAGAATGTGGTCTTCAGGGGTGCCGTGGGAGAAATTCATACGTACAACGTTTGCACCGGCGGCAATAATTTTTTCGAGGTTATTGTCGCGGTCAGTTGCAGGACCGAGGGTGGTAACAATCTTGGTTCTTCTGAGCCTTCTGGACATGCCTTACTCCGTTAACTGGTGAAGCAATTATTGTGCAAAAAAACAGCGGGTCCACATTGGGTCGAGGTGTAATTGTAATACAAAAGGGTTTCACCTGTGTGACCCGCTGACCTCATGTCTGACATTTGTCCTGCGCACTTTGCGCGTAGATTTTCCGCCAGACTCCCTATTAAATCGTTGGTGCTCAATTAATATGTTTAATGAATGATTTGCAGCCTGCCGCACAGGGTGATGTCATTCAGACAGGTTAGGGACGACAATCCCCTTATCAAAGCGCGATTCTTTCAACGCTTCTTTGACCCGCTTCAGGTTATCTCTGAATTTTGCGCCACGGCGCAAGGTAAAACCGGTGGCGAGCACGTCGATCAGCGTCAGTTGTGCAATTCGCGAGACCATCGGCATATAAACGTCGGTGTCTTCGGGCACATCGAGCAGCAGGGCGAGCGTGGCTTCGTGCGCCAGCGGCGTATTAAAAGAGGTGATAGCAATGACCGTGGCATCGTTTTCGCGGGCAAGGTGCGCGAGTTCCACCAGATTTTTGGTACGCCCGGTGTGAGAAATCAGCACAACGACGTCGCCTTCGCTGGAATTCATGCAACTCATGCGCTGCATAACGATGTCATCGAAATAGACCACGGGAATATTGAAGCGGAAAAATTTGTTCATGGCATCATGCGCGACGGCGGCGGAAGCTCCCAGCCCAAAGAAGGAAATCTTCTTCGCCTGTGTGAGTAAATCGACGGCGCGGTTGATGGCGGCGATGTCCAGGGTGTTTTTCACCTGATCGAGGCTTGCCATAGCAGATTCAAAGATTTTGCTGGTGTAAGCGCTGACGCTGTCGCTTTCATCCACGTTACGGTTCACATAAGGTGTACCGTTTGCCAGACTTTGTGCCAGATGCAGTTTAAAATCTGGAAACCCTTTTGTGTCGAGACGACGGCAAAAACGGTTTACAGTAGGTTCACTGACGTCGGCCATACGGGCGAGAGTGGCAATACTGGAATGAATAGCAATGTGCGGCGATGCGAGGATAACTTCTGCAACTTTGCGTTCTGACTTGCTCAGAATGTCAAGGCTGGTCTGGATTTTTTCCAATGTATTCATAAGCATGCCACTCATAGGTTTCAACGATTTCTTTGAAAAGAGGAAATCGTTCTGATTTGATGAAAATATACTACGCGCTTCAGGCCGTTGGCAGCGTCAGTCAGGCGAATTTACGGCTTTTTTTGTCAGAGTTTGACCGAGATCTAACTTTCAGTATGGTAAATTCTGTTCAGTTTTGTCATAAAATTACAGAATGTGGTCGGTTTTAAGCAGGTCTGGAATTCGTATGATAAAAACAGGGTTTTATCAGCAAGTTATCACGCTGTCAGATCAAGGTTTACGGCTTACGGGCAATCAGAGTACATTGTTGCTGAAATAAAATTACAATATGTACCCGAGATAATTCGAGTTGCAGCTCACGCAAAGGCAACCAGAAATAGATTAGGTATTCCTGCATTGAGGAGAAGAACATGGCGGTAACTCAGACAGCCCAGGCTTGTGATCTGGTAATTTTCGGTGCAAAAGGCGATCTTGCGCGTCGTAAGCTGTTGCCTTCCCTGTATCAGTTAGAGAAAGCAGGTCACATTCACCCTGACACCCGCATCATCGGTGTTGGTCGTGCGGAATGGGACAAAGCGGCCTATACCGAAGTGGTTAAAGAAGCACTGACCACCTTCATGAAAGAAAAAATTGATCCGGAACTGTGGGATAAACTCAGTGCCCGTCTTGATTTCTGTAACCTTGATGTCAATGATCTGAAGCATTTCAAAGTGCTGGGCAAAATGCTTGACCAGCAAAACCGCGCCACCATCAACTACTTTGCGATTGCGCCAAGCCACTTCGGTGCGATTTGCCGTGGTCTGGGTGAAGCCGGGCTGAACAAAGAACCTGCGCGCGTTGTGATGGAAAAACCACTGGGTCACTCTCTGGAGTCTTCTCAGGTCATCAATGATCAGGTTGCGGAATACTTCGCCGAATCTCAGGTTTACCGTATTGACCATTACCTGGGTAAAGAAACGGTACTGAACCTGCTGGCGCTGCGTTTTGCCAACAACCTGTTCGCCAGCAACTGGGATAACCGCACTATCGATCATGTGCAGATCACCGTTGCGGAAGAAGTGGGTATCGAAGGCCGCTGGGGTTATTTCGATGACGCGGGTCAGATGCGCGACATGATCCAGAACCACTTGCTGCAAATTCTGACCATGATTGCCATGTCGCCACCGGCGGATCTGAGCACCGACCGTATTCGTGATGAAAAAGTCAAAGTGCTGCGTTCCCTGCGCCGCATCGACCAGTCAAATGTGCGCGAAAATACAGTGCGTGGGCAGTACACAGCCGGTTTTGTACAAGGCAAAAAAGTGCCGGGCTATCTGGAAGAAGAAGGCGCGAAAAAAACCAGCAGCACCGAAACCTTTGTGTCTATCCGTGTGGATATCGACAACTGGCAGTGGGCTGGCGTGCCGTTCTACCTGCGTACCGGTAAGCGTCTGCCGACCAAATGTTCAGAAGTTGTGGTGTACTTCAAGAGCCCGGCGCTGAACCTGTTCCGTGATTCTTACCAGCAGTTGCCGCAGAACAAACTGACCATCCGTCTGCAACCGGACGAGGGTATTGAAATCGAAGTGCTGAACAAGGTTCCGGGTCTGGAACACAAACATCGTTTGCAGACAACCAAACTGGATCTGAGCTTCACCGAAACCTTCAACGAGCAACACATCGCTGATGCTTACGAGCGTCTGCTGCTGGAAACTATGCGTGGGATCCAGGCGCTGTTCGTGCGTCGTGATGAAGTGGAAGAAGCCTGGAAATGGGTCGACTCCATCATGAATGCGTGGGCAGCGGAAAGTGAAGCACCAAAACCGTATCAGTCCGGTACATGGGGACCGGTGGCTTCTGTGGCCATGATTACCCGTGACGGCCGTTCCTGGAACGAGTTCGAGTAACCGGTCATCCTTTAAAAACGCTGCCTGTGCAGCGTTTTTTTATGACACATCAATTCTTTTAGCAGTTAGGAATAGTAGTATCTCGTCCAATCGGGTGTGGTCGGTTTCTGGCAACGTTTTTTCTTTCTGAAAAGTTGCCAGACCCTGTGGCAGGGGCGCGCCATCAATCACAACGATGCCTGCGGGCATGAACGGAGAACAAGATGAAAAACTGGAAAACAAGCGCGGAACAAATTCTGACCTCAGGGCCGGTTGTTCCTGTGATTGTTATCAACAAACTGGAACACGCCGTTCCGTTGGCGAAAGCGCTGGTTGCCGGTGGTGTGCGAGTGCTGGAAGTGACGCTGCGTACCGCCTGTGCGATGGACGCAATCCGTGCGATTGCCAAAGAAGTGCCGGACGCCATTATTGGTGCGGGTACCGTTCTCAATCCTGAACAACTGGCCGAAGTCACCGAAGCGGGTGCACAGTTTGCGATTAGCCCAGGCCTGACAGACGCTTTGCTGAAAGCAGCCAACGCCGGTTCTATCCCGCTGATTCCGGGCATTTGCACCGTATCGGAACTGATGATGGGTCTGGATGCCGGTCTGCGTGAATTCAAATTCTTCCCGGCGGAAGCCAACGGCGGCGTGAAAGCGTTACAGGCGATTGCCGGTCCGT
Organism: Rahnella contaminans; assembly: GCF_011065485.1. Classification (NCBI taxonomy): domain Bacteria; kingdom Pseudomonadati; phylum Pseudomonadota; class Gammaproteobacteria; order Enterobacterales; family Yersiniaceae; genus Rahnella; species Rahnella contaminans. Next base: position 1,013,743 of record NZ_JAADJS010000001.1, on the reverse strand, counting down.
TCCCGCAAGTGCGTTTCTGCCCGACCGGCGGGATTTCACCGGCGAACTACCGGGATTATCTCGCGCTGAAAAGCGTGCTATGTATCGGTGGATCCTGGCTGGTGCCAGCCGATGCGCTGGAAAGCGGCGATTACGCGCGTATTACTGAACTGGCAAAAGAAGCCGTTGCGGGTGCTGGCGCCGCCGTCTGAATTGATGCGTAAAAACATAAAACCTCCCGCGGGAGGTTTTTTTATGTCTGAAATTCAGCGATTAACGTGCAGCGATAATCTTGATCTCAATTTTGTATTTCGGGTTCATCAGGTTTGCCTGCACGGTGCAGCGAACCGGCGCGTTACCCGGAGACACCCACGCATCCCAGGCTTCGTTCATTGCCGGGAAATCTTCCTTGTGAACCAGAAACAGCGTGGCATCGAGAATTTTGCTCTTGTCTGAACCGGCTTCTGTCAGTACGGCATCGATGATGGCCAGCGTTTCAGCGGTCTGATCTTTTGCATTGGCATCCAGATTTTCCGGCACTGCAGTGTAATAAATGGTGTCGTTGTGGATGACCACATCAGACATGCGCGGCTCAGGTCGGATCCGTTCGATAGTCATACTTTTGTGCTCCTGTTAGTCACTTTTTATTGATGGCGGTAAGGGTAACACAAAGGTTTGCTGCGTTGGATTGGCAGATGGCGGTGGCGGTGAGGGCGTTCGGTTGGCATAATCACTGCTGATCCGTACAGGTAGAGAGACAGAGTGACAGACGATTTCGCAACAGACGGCGCACTGGCGCAGAAAATTGAAGGTTTTAAACCCCGTGAACCTCAGCGTCTGATGGCGCAGGCCGTCAGTAAAGCCATCAGCGGTAAGCAAGGCCTGGTGGTGGAAGCCGGTACTGGTACCGGTAAAACGTATGCGTATCTGGCTCCGGCACTGCGTTCCGGCAAAAAAGTCATTATCTCAACCGGTTCGAAAAACTTACAGGATCAGCTGTATTCCCGCGATTTGCCCAAAGTGGCCAGTGCGCTGAATTTCAAAGGCCGTCTGGCGTTGCTCAAAGGGCGTTCTAACTATCTGTGTCTGGAACGCCTTGAGCAGCAATCACTTTCCGGCGGCGATCTCGCCAGTCAGGCACTCAGCGAACTTGCGCATCTGCGTCACTGGTCGAGCAGCACGGAAGAGGGCGATATCAGCACCTGTACCGTAGTGCCGGAAGACAGCTTTGTCTGGCCGCTGGTAACCAGCACCAACGATAACTGCCTGGGCAGCGACTGCCCGCTGTACAAAGAATGTTTCGTCGTCAAAGCCCGCCGTAAGGCGATGGACGCGGACGTCGTCGTTGTTAACCATCACCTTTTTATGGCTGATATGGTGGTCAAAGAGAGCGGCTTCGGTGAACTTATCCCGCAGGCCGACGTGATGATTTTCGACGAAGCCCATCAGATCCCCGATATCGCCAGCCAGTATTTTGGCCAGCAGGTAACCAGCCGTCAGTTGCTGGATATGGCGAAAGACATCACCATCGCTTACCGCACGGAAGTGCGTGATTCGGTGCAATTACAGAAAAGCGCTGACCGCCTGAGCCAGAGCACAATGGATTTTCGTCTGGCACTCGGTGAGCCGGGTTTTCGCGGTAATCTGCGCGACGTGCTCAATCAGCCCGCTATCCAGCGCGCGCTGTTGTTACTCGATGACGCGCTGGAGCTTTGTTATGACGTGGTGAAATTATCGCTCGGCAGATCTGCGCTTCTGGATGCGGCCTTTGAACGCGCAACGCTTTACCGTAACCGGCTGAAACGCCTGAAGGATGTTTCCATCCCCGGTTACAGTTACTGGTATGAATGTAACTCGCGTCATTTCGTGCTGGCGCTTACGCCATTGTCGGTTACCGATAAATTCAGCGAGATGATGAAAGAGAAGCCGGGCGCGTGGATTTTCACTTCGGCAACACTTTCAGTGAACGATCAGCTCCACCATTTTACCGAACGTCTCGGACTGGATGATGCCGAAACGTTGCTGCTGCCCAGCCCGTTTGATTACGCCAAACAGGCATTATTGTGTGTACCCCGTTTTCTGCCTGAATCGAACGTGAACGGCAGTTCGAAACAGCTGGCGCGTATGCTGCGTCCGCTGATCGAGGCCAATAAAGGCCGCTGTTTCTTCCTGTGTACGTCACACAAAATGATGCGTGAACTGGCCGAGGAGTTCAGGGCCAGCCTGACGCTGCCCGTTTTATTGCAGGGCGAAACCAGTAAAGGCCAGCTATTAGCGCAATTTGTCGAAGCCGGTAACGCCTTACTGGTCGCGACCAGCAGTTTCTGGGAAGGCGTGGATGTGCGCGGCGATGCGCTGTCCTGCGTCATCATTGATAAACTGCCGTTCACCTCGCCCGACGATCCGCTGCTCAAAGCCCGTATTGAAGACTGTCGCCTGCGCGGCGGTGATCCGTTCAATGACGTACAATTACCGGATGCGGTCATCACGCTGAAACAGGGGGTCGGACGTTTAATTCGTGATACTTCTGACCGGGGTGTGATGGTGATTTGCGACAACCGGCTGGTAATGCGCCCTTATGGCGAAGTTTTCCTCAACAGTTTGCCGCCAACACCGCGCACACGTGATTTGACACAAGCGATCCGCTTTTTACAGAGTGCCGAAGAGCAGAAATAGCCTTCGCGTTGTGTTAGGATAGCGCCCCGAAAAAAGGCCCTAACTTATTCATTTCCCCGCCTGAGGTTTGGCATGTCCACGCGAATTTTAGCAATTGATACGGCGACAGAAGCCTGTTCGGTTGCGCTATACAATGAGGGCGAGACGCTCGCTCATTTTGAACTCTGCTCCCGCGAACATACGCAGCGTATTTTGCCGCTGGTGCAGCAGATCCTCGCCGAAGCGGGCCTGACGCTGAATCAGCTCGATGCTCTGGCCTTTGGCCGCGGGCCGGGCAGTTTTACCGGCGTACGTATCGGTATCGGCATGGCGCAGGGATTGTCGCTGGGCGCTGAATTGCCTTTGCTGCCGGTTTCCACTTTACAGACCATGGCGCAGGGCGCTTACCGCCAGACTGGCGCTGAAAACGTGCTGGCCGCCATCGATGCGCGCATGGGCGAAGTGTACTGGGGCGAATTCTCCCGGAACGCTCAGGGTGACTGGAGTGGTGAAAACACCGAGAAAGTGATCAAACCTGAACAACTCATCGAACAGGCCGGCTCACTGACCGGCCGTTTTGCGACCGTCGGCACCGGCTGGGAAGCTTATCCACATTTGCTGGGTGAATCTCCGGTTGCAGAATTATTTGATGGCAAAATGTTACTACCGCACGCGGAAGATATGCTGCCGCTGGCGCTCCAGCTCTGGGAAAACGGCGTTCGCGTAAATCCTGAAGATGCTGAACCCACTTATCTGCGCAACGAAGTTACGTGGAAAAAGCTGCCGGGCCGGTAAGTTACCGCAACTTGTGTACTTAAAAGTGGTCAAAAAAAAGAGTATGCACAGGAGTCATCGCAATGCGTAAGTGGTCAGCAGTCCAGCAGTTTTCGGTTCAGACAGGTAAAAAATGGGCGTTGAGCGCTGTTGCGCTAAGCGTTCTGGTGTTGTCAGGATGTGTCACCGTTCCGGATGAAATCCGCGGGACCACGGCAACGCCGCAAATGAATTTACAGGCGGTGCAGGGCGCGCCGAGTCTGTATGTCGGTCAGGAATCACGTTTTGGTGGCAAGGTAGTGGCAGTCACCAATTTGCAAAATAAAACGCGACTCGAAATCGCTACAATGCCGCTTGATGACGGGGCACGACCTATTCTGGGCGCGGCGTCGCGTGGCCGCATCATGGCTTACATCAACGGTTTCGTCGATCCGGTGGATTACCGCAATCAGCTCGTGACCGTGGTTGGTCCGATTACCGGCGTTGAAAAAGGCACAGTAGGGCAGTCGTCCTATGATTTCGTGACTATCAGCGTAAACAGTTATAAACGCTGGCGCATCGAACAACAGGTGGTGATGCCGCCTCAGCCGATGGGGCCGTGGGGCTGGGGTTACGGGGGACCGTACGACAGCTGGGGGCGAGGGTTTGGGCCCGGTTGGGGGCCCGGCTGGTATGACATGGGGCCCGCACGGGTCCAGAGTGTCGTCACCGAATAACCGGCACAATCACGGCGCGCCGCCTCCGCACCGGGCTCCACCTCCGGCTGCGATGAGGCCGGCACCGGGACATCCGGTGCCACCGCCGCCGCCGAAAAAGTAAAGACAGACAAGATCGTTGTTAAGGCGGCTTAATTGCCGCCTTTTTCTTTTTAAGCCACGGACGGTTTGGCTAACGAAGGGCGCAGAAAAAGTGACCCGCCTCTCAACCTCGACATTGTTTGAAACACAACTGGTAAGCTGAGTTAAAATATTGTTAAAGACGTGATAAAACTCGTCGAATTGAGATGGCAACAGTACATGATTTCAGGAGTGATACCTTGGAAAAGGTTTGGCTAAAACGTTATCCGGCAGATGTTCCCGAGAACATCGATCCTGACCGCTACAGTTCGCTGGTCGAGATGTTTGAAAATGCCACGCTGCGTTATGCAGACAGTCCGGCGTTTATCAACATGGGCGAGGTCATGACGTTCCGTAAACTTGAGGAACGTAGTCGTGCTTTTGCGGCCTATCTGCAAAACCAGTTAGGGCTAAAAAAAGGCGACCGCGTGGCCCTGATGATGCCCAATCTGCTGCAATATCCGATTGCGCTGTTTGGCGTATTGCGTGCGGGCATGGTCGTGGTGAACGTCAATCCGCTGTATACGCCGCGCGAGCTGGAACATCAGCTCAATGACAGCGGTGCCAGCGCTATTGTGATTGTGTCCAACTTTGCCCACACGCTGGAAAAAGTGGTCTACAAAACACAGGTTAAGCATGTGATCCTGACCCGTATGGGCGATCAGCTTTCTGCGGCAAAAGGCACGCTGGTTAATTTTGTCGTCAAATATGTCAAAAGGCTGGTGCCTAAATATCACCTGCCGAATGCGATTTCCTTCCGCAGTGCCCTGCAATACGGGCGCCGTTTGCAATATATCAAACCCGATATCATCAATGACGATCTGGCGTTTTTGCAATACACCGGCGGAACTACCGGCGTTGCGAAAGGCGCGATGCTGACACACCGGAACATGCAGGCCAATCTGGAACAGGCAAAAGCAGCGTACGCACCGTTGCTGCAACCTGGCCACGAACTGGTGGTAACGGCGCTGCCGCTGTATCACATCTTTGCGCTGACAGTGAACTGTCTGCTGTTCCTCGATCTCGGGGGAAAAAGCCTGCTGATCACCAACCCGCGCGACGTGCCGGGCATGGTGAAAGAGCTGTCGAAATATCCGTTCACCGCTATCAGCGGGGTGAATACGTTGTTCAACGCGTTACTCAATAACGAAGATTTCCGTGAGCTGGACTTCTCGACGCTGCGCCTATCGGTTGGTGGCGGAATGTCAGTTCAAAAATCGGTTGCCGATAAATGGGAAAAACTGACCGGCAAGCATTTGCTGGAAGGTTATGGCCTGACGGAGTGTTCGCCGCTGGTCGCGGGCAACCCGTACGACCTGAAACATTACAGCGGTAGCATCGGTTTACCGGTGCCCTCTACGGAAGTGCGTCTGGTGGATGATAACGGCCAGGATGTTGCGCCGGGTAGCCCCGGAGAGCTCTGGGTGCGCGGGCCGCAGGTGATGCTGGGTTACTGGCAACGGCCTTCAGCGACCGATGAGGTGCTAAAAGATGGCTGGTTATCGACGGGCGATATCGTTACAGTGGACGAGCAGGGCTTTTTGCGGATTGTGGATCGCAAAAAAGACATGATTCTGGTTTCCGGTTTCAACGTTTACCCTAACGAAATTGAAGAGGTGGTTTCACAACATGACAAGGTGCTCGAAGTTGCCGCCATTGGTGTGCCAAACGAGTCGTCAGGTGAAATCGTCAAAATTTGCGTGGTGAAGAAAGACCCGTCACTGACCAGCGAAGAACTTCTGGCACATTGCCGCCGGTTATTAACCGGTTACAAAGTACCGAAGATTGTTGAATTTCGCGATGAGTTACCGAAGTCAAATGTCGGTAAGATCCTCAGACGCGAACTTCGCGATGAGCAGGCAAAACCGAAGGACGATCCTAAGCAGGATGCGGCGTAACGTTTGCCCGCTGCGCTGTGATGGTCACTCTCAACGCCGGATTTGTCCGGCGTTGTCACGTTATAACGCATTAATATTAAGAGAATTAAGATTTGAATTATCAGTTGATCACGACCAATGACGCGCTGGAGCAGGTTTGTCTTCAGGCCAAAGCGCACAGCAAAATTGCGCTGGATACCGAATTCGTCCGTACCCGCACTTATTACCCGCAACTCGGGCTCATCCAGCTGTTCGACGGTGAACGGCTGACGCTGATTGACCCGTTGCCGATTACCGCCTGGCAGCCTTTTATCGATTTGCTGGTCAATCCTGATGTCGTGAAATTTCTCCATGCCGGCAGCGAAGACCTGGAAGTTTTCCTGAACGCTTTTGGCGTGATGCCTTCTCCGCTAATTGATACGCAAATTCTTGCCGCCTTCAGCGGACGTCCGCTGTCTTGCGGGTTTGCCCGTCTGGTGGCAGAAACGACCGGCGTGGAGCTGGATAAAAGCGAATCGCGCACCGACTGGATTGCCCGGCCTCTGAGCGAAAAACAGTGTGTCTACGCTGCTGCCGATGTCTGGTATCTTCTGCCGCTGGCCGACAAGCTGATGCGTGAAACTGAAGAAGCTGGCTGGATGGATGCCGCGCGTGATGAATGTCTGGCGTTGTGCCGCCGTCGTAAAGAGGTTCTTCAACCTGAACTGGCTTATCTGGAAATCGGCAATGCGTTCCAGCTGCGTCCGCGTCAACTGGGTTGTCTGAAGTTGCTGGCCGCCTGGCGGCTCAATCAGGCACGTCAGCGTGACCTGGCCGTCAACTTTGTGGTGCGTGAAGAAAACCTCTGGCAGGTAGCCCGTTATCAGCCTAAATCGCTGGGTGAGCTTGAAGCGCTTGGCCTGAGCGGCCCCGAAATCCGTTACCATGGCCGCACGTTGCTGGCGCTGGTGGAAGAGTCTGAGGCATTGCCGGAAGACGATTTACCGGCTCCTATTTCGAATCTGATTGATCAGCCGGGTTATCGCAAAGTCTTCAAAGACATCAAAGCGCTGATCCAGACCGTGAGTGAAGAAAGCGGGTTAAGCGTCGAGTTACTGGCCTCACGTCGCCAGATCAATCAGTTATTAAGTCGTCACTGGAATTTAAAAGAGAAGGAATCACAGCCGGAATTAATCAGCGGCTGGAGAGGAAAACTTCTTGCTGAAAGGCTGAACGAAATTCTCAGTCAATATTGATGGGCTTACCGCGTTCAAAATAACTGAATACGAAAACTTAAATTAAAAGGCGGAGATTTTCTCCGCCTTTTTGTTTTGGTTAACCGCATATTAAAATAATAGCGCTCGGGTAATGTTCGCGGATGAAATCACATTAAGGATATTAACCGCCAGGCTAAATGGGATGAGTCTTAATCATAATTTCAGATAATAAATAGAGCAGAGCGCGGAACAATCTCGTTAGTGGGGATACATACAGTGGTGTTGCCAGGGGAAATAAGCAGGTGGGCGGAAATCAGGGAAAAAAATTGAGTAGCCCCCTGAGTAAACAGGGGGCGCTATGCTGAAAGAAACACCTGCAGGCAGACTGCTGTCATTTAGGCGCGTCTTCCGATTCTGACTCTGGCAAGGTGACGTTGAGTTCCAGTACGGAAATATCGTCACCTTTTTGCTCGAACTGAACCTGCAACATTTCGGGGTCAATCTTAATGTACTTACAGATGACCGCCAAAATATCACGTTTTAATTCAGGTAAATACGACGGTTCACTATCCCCTCGACGCCGTTCGGCTACGATGATCTGTAGCCGTTCCTTGGCTATATTGGCTGTCGATTTTTTGCGGGACAGAAAGAAATCTAACAATGCCATGGTTTATCCCCCAAAAAGGCGTTTCAGGAAACTCTTCTTCTCTTCCTCAATAAAACGGAACGCACGTTCTTCACCAAGCAGACGGCTAACGGTATCGTCGTACGCTTTCCCTGCATCAGATTCCTGATCCAGAATGACCGGTTCGCCCTGGTTGGACGCACGCAGTACGGACTGATCTTCAGGAATAACGCCGATCAGAGGAATACGCAGGATTTCCAGCACATCTTCCATGCTCAGCATGTCGCCACGGCTGACACGGCCCGGGTTGTAACGGGTGAGAAGCAGGTGTTCTTTAATAGGCTCTAAGCCTTGTTCCGCACGACGGGATTTTGAGGACAAAATGCCCAAAATGCGGTCGGAGTCACGCACGGAAGAGACTTCCGGGTTGGTCGTAATGACCGCTTCGTCGGCGAAATACAACGCCATTAATGCGCCGGTTTCAATGCCCGCAGGGGAATCGCAAACCACGAAGTCAAATTCCATTTCGGCAAGATCGTTAAGGATCTTTTCTACGCCTTCGCGGGTCAGTGCATCTTTATCACGGGTTTGCGAAGCCGGAAGAATGAACAGGTTTTCAGTGCGTTTATCTTTGATAAGCGCCTGGTTCAGCGTGGCATCACCCTGGATCACGTTGACGAAATCATAAACCACGCGGCGCTCACAGCCCATAATCAGATCGAGATTACGCAGACCGATATCGAAATCGATAACAACGGTCTTTTTACCTTTTTGAGCTAAACCGGTAGCAATGGCCGCGCTTGAAGTGGTCTTGCCAACGCCCCCTTTACCCGATGTAACAACTATGATGCGTGCCATGAATGGATTCCTTGTCGAAAGGGCTTAGTTTAAAGGTTGTATGGTTAACACATTATTTATCAGGCTGAGGCGCGCGGCCTGACCGAGATAATCGGTCGGGATTTGATCACTCAGCCAGTATTGCCCTGCGATAGAGACTAGTTCAGCGCCTAAATGGGTGCAAAAAATCTGACAATTTGCATCACCTGCTGCACCAGCCAGCGCTCTTCCTCGCATCATACCGTAGATGTGGATATTGCCATCGGCAATCAGTTCCGCACCTGCGCTGACACTACTGGTCACGATGAGGTCGCTGTTACGGGCGTAAATTTGTTGGCCGGATCTGACCGGAGAACTGACAATGCGGGTTTTCGCCGGAGCATTGTCGGGCACGACAGGAACCGGTGGTTCTGCGGCGATGCGCTGTGCACGGCCTTCACTCAGCAACGGCAAACCGGTGCGGGAAAGTGCGCGTTTCTGCCCTTCGTCTTTACAACCACTGATGCCCACAACGCGAAAACCTGCAGAAGCGACAGCCTGTTGAATGTCTTTCCAGTTTGCTTCGCCGCTCAGCGAGGCAACGTTGATAACAACAGGGGCATTTTTTAAAAAGGCCGGAGCTTGCTCCACTTTTTCCTGTAATGCCTGATAAATAACCTCCGGTTGTGAACTATGTAAATGAACAACCGATAAGGTAAAACTGCTGCCTTTTAGTTCTATTGGCGATTGTGACATCTATCCTGACTCAGTCTCAGCAACTCTAAATCCCCGGAATACCACTCGGGGGGCGATATTCCGATGTACGTTAAGCATGTTATAGTTACAGTTATATCTAGGCAAGCCACCGTTTCAATAAAATAGAGTTAAAAAAATGCTTTGTGTGATCTATAGAAGTACTAAACGCGACCAGACTTATCTGTATGTCGAAAAAAAAGACGATTTCTCTCGTGTACCTGAAGAATTACTCAAAGGTTTTGGCGTGCCGCAGTTCTCAATGATGCTCAATCTGACCGGACGTGAAAAATTAGCGTCTGCGGATATTTCAAAAGTGCGTCAGGCTCTCGAAGAGCAGGGTTATTATCTGCAGGTTCCACCGCCGGTCGAAAGTTTATTGAATATTCATCTGACTGACGCCAGTAAATAACGTATTCCTGACGTTTGTTTCGGCATTTCACGCACTTTCGGACGTCATGACTTGCAATCATCGCTGGAGTACTCAAAGCTTACAGCGATGATTCAATTGCAGATGTGATAAGGAAGAATTTGATGAAATTGTCGGCACTGGCCGTGTTAACACCGCTGATTATCCTCAGCGGTTGTGCAGCGCAGAAGGCAACCTCAGGACAAACCACGCCGCAGACTGCGGCAACGACACAACCTTCAGCCGCCGCGCCGGCTGCGACGCCCGGTAAAACATCGCTGGCCGAACAGGGAAGAGACCCCGCAGAGTTTCCCGCATATGTTGAAAAACTGAAAGCGCAGGCTCTGGCGCAGGGCATCAGCCAGCAAACAATCGACGCCACTTTCGCGAACATCCATTTTGTTGACCGCGTGATTAACTCCGATCGCAACCAGCTGGAAAAGAAAATCACGCTTGATGATTATCTGACCCGTGTCTTGCCAGAGTGGAAAATCAAACAGGGCCAGACCCAATATCAGAATAATTTGCCCGCGCTCCAGCAGGCCAGCGACCGTTACGGCGTTCAGCCGCAATACATCGTGGCGCTGTGGGCGATGGAAAGTAGCTTCGGCAAAATCCAGGGCAAGGAAGATGTGTTCTCCGCGCTGGCAACGCTGGCCTTCGAGGGCCGCCGTGAAGCGTTCTTCACCAAAGAATTTATGGCTGCTTTGAAAATTGTCGATTCCGGTCATGCCACCAGCGATATGATGAAAGGATCCTGGGCTGGCGCAATGGGGCAGTCGCAGTTTATGCCGACGTCCTATCTGAATTACGGTGCGGATGGCAATGGCGACGGCAAAATCGACATCTGGAAAAATACCGATGATGTCTTTGCATCTACCGCGAATTATCTGTCGAAAGAAGGCTGGAAACGCGATCAGGGCTGGGGGCAGGAAGTGAAATTGCCAGCAGGCTTTGACGGCAGTCTGGCGGGCCTGAAAAACAACCAGATGCATCCGGCTACCTATTGGCAGCAAATGGGCATCACGCAGGTAGACGGTAGCCCGCTGGCATCTGCGGCAACCCGCGCATGGATTATCACACCAGACGATACGCAAGGGCGCGCATTCCTGGTTTACGATAACTTCCGTACGATTATGCACTGGAACCGTTCAACCTATTTCGCACTGAGTATCGGAATGATGGCGGATGGCATTATGGGTTCGCAGGCGCCGGTTATTTCAGGTGAAACCGCACCGGCGGCCACCTCTGCGCCTTCCGTACCGTTAGCGCCAGCCCCGCGTAATCCGTTCAGCGGCTGATTTTTCCAAAAGGAGTGGCTGTATGTATCAACACAGAGACTGGCATGGCGCGTTACTGGATTTCCCGGTGAACAAAGTCGTGTGTGTGGGCAATAACTATGCCGATCACATCAAAGAAATGGGCAGTCAGATTTCCGCCGAACCGGTGGTGTTTATCAAACCGGAAACGGCGCTGTGTGATATCCGTCAGCCGCTCGCGATTCCGAAAGATCTGGGTGCGGTACATCACGAAGTTGAGCTGGCCGTGCTAATCGGCACGCCGCTCAAACAAGCCACGGAAGATCGCGTTGCCAATGCTATCGCCGGTTATGCGCTGGCGCTGGATTTAACGCTGCGTGATTTGCAGACGAAATTCAAAGCGGCGGGGCAGCCGTGGGAAAAAGCCAAAGGCTTCGACGGTTCCTGCCCTATCAGCGGATTTATTCCGGTGAGTGAATTTGGTGATGCGCAGCAGGCTGATTTGCAGCTGTTCGTTAACGGTGAAACACGGCAGGAAGGCAATACCCGTAACATGCTGACGCCGCTGTTGCCGCTGATTGCTTACATGAGCCGTTATTTCACGCTGCGCGCGGGCGATATCATTCTGACCGGCACGCCGCAAGGCGTCGGGCCGCTGAAAGCGGGTGACGAAATTGTAGCTACACTTAATGGTAAGTCTGTTTCAACCCGCGTGATCTGAAACAAACCCTCTCTCCGCCGGAGCAGCTTTCCGGCGGCTTTACTTGCATCTGCAGGCTAAAGCGTCTATATAAGCACCCTCATTTTATTTATACCGGATGCACATTATGACTGAACCCGCTTTTTGGCAGCAAAAAACGCTGTCTGAAATGACTGACGAAGAATGGGAAGCATTGTGCGACGGCTGCGGACAATGCTGCTTACATAAGCTGATTGATGAAGATACCGAAGAAATTTACTTCACCAACGTTGCCTGTAACCAGCTCAATATCAAATCCTGTCAGTGCCGTAACTACGAGCGTCGTTTTACGCTTGAAGAAGACTGCATCAAGCTGACCCGCGAAAATCTGACCACCTTTGACTGGCTGCCGCCGACGTGTGCTTATCGTCTGATTGGCGAAGGGCGCCCGCTGCTGCCGTGGCATCCGCTGCTGAATAAAGCCTCTAAATCAGCGATGCACACCGCACAAATCTCCGTTCGTTATATCGCGGTTCGCGAAGACGATGTGGAAGACTGGCAGGATCACATTATGAATAAGCCAAGCTGGGCGAGATAACCCGCTGATAGGAAATAAGAAAGGATTTCAGGCATGAGAGTGTGGGGCAGAGACGGGGTATGGCCCGCTACGTGGAGTTCAAAATCCTTCTGATTCCCTGCCTCTCCCGCGTAACCGGGATGCAATGATTTACTTGAAAATTCCGTAGACTACCATTCCTGCAATAACCCAGAACGCGACACAGGCTGTCACGCAGATTACCCAAACGGCCCAAACGGGGAGTTTGTTTAAACGTTCTAACCCCATATTTGCTATCACCTCTGATTTTAGACATAAAAAAGCCCCGGCGACCGCCAGGGCGTAATTCCTATCATACATTCATTTTTATATTTCTGAATCGGGTCTGACGCCATTTAATGCATTCAGCGCTTCCGCATCCAGTTCCGGATCGGCTTTATCGATCAGTCGCGTAATTTCAATCAGCGCCTGGAATTGTTCAAACAAAAGTGTGGCATCCGATTTAAGCACATCATCTGCGGAATCCAGCACGGAATTGATCGCTTTGTTCACGCTTTCGATGGCTTCCTGCGGACCGCCATTTTTGCCCACGGTAAGGAAAACAGCACTCAGCAAAAGCGACTGAGCCTCAACCTGTGCGGTCAGCTGCTTTGCATCCACCTCCATCCGGGAAATCTTTGCGACCATGCTTAAGATAATATTTTTCATTGCTACCCCTTCAGAGACAAATGTTGAATCGCCTCCACATTTCTACGCCAGGTTCGAAAATCTTCATAATGAAATTTGAAAAAAATGAGCGACCACACAGGCCGCTCACTGATAGGGGTAAACCGGTAGTCGTTTACGATGCGTTTTTATCCGCGTCCGGGTGGTTTTTCCCTTCTTCTATAAAGTCTTCGTCAATCATATCGGTATTATTCTGATGCTCACGCCCGGAAAGAATATTCCAGCAGGCGATGAACAGGGCAGCAATCAGCGGACCGATAACAAAGCCGTTGATACCATAAACTTCCATCCCGCCCAGCGTGGTGATCAGAATGAGATAATCCGGCATTTTGGTGTCTTTGCCGACCAGCAGCGGACGCAGAATATTATCGACCAGGCCGATAACCACCACGAAGAAGACGATGAGGAAAATCGCCTGCCACAACATTCCTGAGGCGAAGAAGTAGATCGTCGCCGGTACCCAAATGATCGCCGAACCGACCGCAGGAATAATCGACAGAAACGCCATCAGCGCGCCCCACAGCAGGCTGCCATCGATACCTGCAATGTAGAATGCCAGCCCGCCGAGCGCACCCTGAACGATCGCAACTACCACCGTGCCTTTCACCGTTGCGCGTGAAACGGCGGCAAACTTCATGAACAGATGATGTTTCACATGGCGGGAAAGCGGCAGGGCTTCCAGCGTCAGATTAACCAGATACGCGCCGTCTTTAATCAGGAAGAACAGGATATACAGCATGATGCCAAAACCGACAACAAAGCCGAACGTGCTCTTACCAATCACAAAAACGCTGCCCGCCAGATACTGACTTCCCTGTAATGCGACGTCTGAAAGTTTTTTCTGAATCTCAGCCGTGCTGTCTAAATTGTGATCGGCAAGGAAATGGCGCGCCCATCTTGGTAAATGGTGAATGGTGTCAGACACCAGCGTAGGCAGCTGCGATTCATTACCCTGAAGTTTGGTGTAAACCGTATTGAATTCTATGGCCAGTGAAGAAGTAATAGTCGCCAGCGGTGTGAAAACAATCAGACAAATAATCAGCACGGTCAGCAGTGAGATCAGGCCGTTGCGGTCACCGATAAATTGCTTCAGCCGGTTTTTCATCGGATTAAAAATTACCGCCAGAATGATCGCCCATAGAACGGAAGAATAATAAGGCCTTAATACATCCAGGAAGGCCAATGTCACAATAAAAAGGATCATAATGAAGAAACCCTTTGAAAACCCTTTAACCACCATATCTCTTCCTCTGTTGAGCGCATAAGCTCTCGTAGCATAGAACTCATTGACGTTTTTACAACTATCGCTCTTTTTTCGTGCGGCAGCTGTTTTAATTTCTGCTGAAAAACGCCATAAAAAAAAGCGCCCTGAGGCGCTTTTATCGTCGACATGTCTGGAATTAACGACCGAACAAATCACGACGTTTTGGTTTTACGAACTGGGCCAGTAACACCAGGATCCCGATGATCATAAAGACGCTGAAGATAACAACCAGCCACTGAGGCATACCCAGAGACAGAAATTCCCACTGTTTTTCAGCACAATCACCGCTGGCGATGAACATCCACGGGAACCATTTGTCCAGTGGCAACCAGGTCGGGAAGCGGGCTGCAAAATCGCAGGTGGCGAACGGAGATGGGTGCAACTGAATCATGGTATGTTCCCATGACAGGCGGATCCCTTCATACGCGCTGTAAAGCCAGATAAGGATACCGGCGTAACGCAACCAGGTCGCCGGGGCTATTGCGCCCACCAGACCCGCAGCCAGTATGCCCATCAGCGCACAACGTTCGTAGATACACATGACGCACGGTTTAAGTAACATCACGTGTTGGAAATACAACGCAACCAGCTCAAGCGCCAGAGCGGTCAGAGCCATCAGAAGCCATGCACCGCGGCCTTGCGAGCAACGGTTAAGATATTGCAACATAGAAATTTTTTCCCTGCAGTTAGCTACTGACACGCAGTGTAAACCAATTGGACCCCGCTGCCAGCCTGTCTCCATCAATATTCGATAAATAATTAATATAAATCGGACAATTCGACTTTAAATTCGGCTATTTTCTGAGTCAGAGCTTAGTCACATAATTACCGACGTGATCCTCGTGCTGATCAATGTAATGGGGAAAATGTCAGCCATCCCATGTCGGTGTACCACTGCGTCATTTCCGGCAGAAGGAATTGCACACAAAGCAGACCTGCGAGCGTCATCACTATTGTGTAAGGCAGTGCCATCCATACCATCCGGCCATACGAAAGGCGGATCAGCGGCGCAAGGGCGGACGTCAGCAGGAACAGAAATGCCGCCTGACCATTTGGTGTCGCGACGGAAGGCAGGTTTGTACCGGTATTAATGGCGACCGCCAGCATCTCAAACTGTTGCAGATTAATGGCACCGTTTTCCAGCGCGGATTTCGCTTCATTGATATAGACCGTGCCGACAAAGACATTATCGGAAACAGAAGAAAGCAACCCGTTGAACAGATAGAACAGCGAAAGCTGATTGGCTGGCGCAGATTGCAGAACGAAATTCACAATCGGGCTGAATAAGTGCTGATCGACAATCACTGCGACTACCGCAAAAAATACCACCAGTAGCGCGGTAAACGGCAGGGAATCCTGAAATGCTTTGCCGATCGCATGTTCGTCCGTCACGCCGCAAAATGCCGTTGCGAAGATAATTACGGACAGCCCGATCAGCCCGACTTCGGCCAGATGAAACGCGAGCGCGATAATCAGCCAGACGCCAATCAGCGCCTGCACGGCCAGTTTGATACGTTCCTGACGTGTGCTGTTTTCGGTGTTTTTCTGGTCGTACTTTTTGAGCACCTCGAAGACCGGTTGTGGCAACCGTGCGCCATAACCAAACAGGCGGAAACGTTCGACCAGGGCGCAGACGATAAAACCGCAAATGAACACCGGCACGCTGACCGGTGACATGCGGATCAGAAAATCAGTGAACTGCCATCCGGCGGCTTTCGCGATGATCAGGTTCTGTGGCTCGCCGACCATCGTCATGACGCCGCCCAGCGCGGTGCCGACGCCGGCATGCATCATCAGGCTGCGTAAAAAGGCGCGGAACTGTTCCAGAACGCCGCTGGTTTCGGCATTTCCGCCCTGAGCGGACGCGACGTTGTGATAAATCGAATAGAAACCTACGGAAACGCTGATGACCACGGCAATGACTGTCAGCGCATCCAGGAAGGCAGAAAGGAAAGCGGCGGCGAAACAAAACGCAAGCGAGAGGGCGATTTTATTGCGCAGATTCAGCAGGAGTTTGGTGAAAACTGTCAGAAGCAGCTGCTTCATAAAGTAGATACCGGCGACCATGAAAATCAGCAGCAAAATCACTTCCAGATTGCCCGCCACTTCTTCGCGAACTCTTTCAGCACTTGTCATACCTATCATCACGGCTTCAATGGCCAGCAAGCCGCCCGGTTGCAGCGGATAGCATTTGAGCGCCATGCCGAGCGTGAAGATGAATTCGATCATCAGTAACCAGCCCGCTAAGAAAGGACTGACCAGAAAGAACACCAGCGGGTTAATAATCAGAAAGGCCAGAATGGCTATTTTGTACCAGCCAGGGGATTGCCCGAGAAAGTTTTTAATAAATGCGTGGCGGAAAGTTGTATCCATAATTCCCAGCGGTCCTTTAGGGTTATTTTGCTGCGGTATCAGAAAGATAGAACAGTGTAATACTCCGGTGAAAAATTTTCTCCTGCAGCGGGGTAATATTAAGTCCTTAAAAAAAGGGAAATTCTGCCAACCCCTGCACAGTTTCAACATTAGTTCCGTCCGGGCGCTATAACCGCTGATTTTCATCTGGTATGATGAGCTCAACTATATCCCTGATAAATGCCTCACACGGAACGACAAACACATGGTTATTAAGGCACAAAGTCCTGCCGGTTTTGCCGAAGAGTACATCATCGAAAGTATCTGGAACAGCCGGTTTCCGCCGGGTTCAATCTTGCCTGCGGAGCGGGAACTTTCAGAACTCATTGGCGTAACCCGAACCACATTACGTGAGGTTTTACAACGTCTTGCCCGTGATGGCTGGCTGACCATTCAGCACGGTAAACCGACGAAAGTGAACAACTTCTGGGAAACTTCGGGGCTGAATATTCTGGAAACGCTGGCACGACTTGATCACGACAGCGTTCCGCAGCTCATCGACAATCTTCTGTCCGTGCGTACCAATATCGCGACCATTTTCATCCGCAAAGCGATGCGAACGAATCCCGAAGAAACACAAAAGGTGCTGGCGAAAGCGGCCGAAGTGGAAGATCAGGCCGAAGCTTTTACCGCGCTGGATTACGGTATTTTCCGCGGTCTGGCCTTTGCGTCCGGCAATCCGATTTACGGTCTGATCATTAATGGGTTACGCGGATTGTATACCCGCGTCGGACGCTATTACTTCTCCAATCCTGAAGCACGTAAACTGGCGATCACTTTCTATAAAAAGCTGTCTGACATCTGCCACGAAAAAAGCTACGAGCAGATTGTGGATTGCGTGCGTAATTATGGCCGTCAGAGTGGTGAGATCTGGCACAGCATGCAGGGTACAATGCCGGGTGATCTGACTGAACAGAAACGCTGATTTTTACGGGTTCTGCTGAAATGAGAAAGGGCGCTTAGCGCCCTTTTTTAATGCCTGAACTTGCCTGCTCTGAACGGTACGCCGGTCAGAGCGGCGTTGGCCGCGGCGGGCAACGTTCCAGCAGTTCCACGCTGCCGTCTTCGTTGAGTTGCTCGATAAACACATCGAAGCCCCACAGCCGGTGAACGTGTTTCATCACTTCACGACGGCTCTTGTCCAGCGGCGCGCGGTCTTGTGGGATATAGCGCAGCGTCAGCGAACGGTCACCGCGCAGATCGACATTCCAGACCTGAATGTTTGGTTCGTGGTTACTCAGGTTGTACTGCGCCGACAGTTCCTGACGGATGGCGCGATAACCCTCCTCATTATGGATCGCTGCGATTTCCAGATAGTTATTATGGTCGTCATCCAGCACGGTAAATAACCGGAAATCACGCATCACTTTCGGCGACAGAAACTGGCTGATAAAGCTTTCATCTTTGAAGTCCCGCATCGCGAAATGCAGCGTCGTCAGCCAGTCTGAACCGGCAATATCCGGGAACCAGTAACGATCTTCTTCGGTCGGTTCCTGACAGATACGTTTGATATCCTGGAACATCGCGAAGCCGAGCGCATACGGATTGATCCCGCTGTAATACGGGCTGTTATACGGCGGCTGATACACTACATTGGTGTGGCTGTGCAGAAACTCCAGAATGAAACGATCCGAGACTTTTCCTTCGTCATACAGATGATTCAAAATGGTGTAGTGCCAGAACGTCGCCCAGCCTTCGTTCATCACCTGAGTCTGTTTTTGCGGATAGAAATACTGGCTGATTTTACGCACAATGCGCAAGATTTCCCGTTGCCAGGATTCAAGCAGTGGCGCGTTTTTCTCCATGAAATACAGCAGGTTTTCCTGTGGCTCAGAAGGGAAGCGGCGCGCCTGTTCAGGGGCATCCACGCTGTCTTTGCGCGGCAGCGTTTTCCACAGCGAATTCACCTGACTTTGCAGATATTCTTCACGACTTTTCTGCCGCGCCAGTTCTTCCTGCAAAGAAATCTTCTGCGGGCGTTTATAGCGGTCCACGCCATAATTCATCAGCGCATGGCAGGAGTCGAGCAACCGTTCGACTTCATCGACGCCGTAGCGCTCTTCACATTCGCTGATATAGCGTTTGGCAAACAGCAGGTAATCGACAATCGAACTGGCGTCGGTCCAGCTTTTAAACAGGTAGTTATTTTTGAAGAAAGAGTTGTGGCCGTAACAGGCGTGCGCCATAACCAGCGCCTGCATCGTGATGGTGTTTTCTTCCATCAGATAGGCGATACACGGGTTGGAGTTGATGACGATTTCGTACGCCAGCCCTTGCTGTCCGTGTTTATACAGTTGCTCGGTTTCAATGAATTTCTTGCCGAACGACCAGTGTGTGTAATTGATAGGCATGCCGATGCTCGAATAAGCATCCATCATTTGTTCAGAAGTGATGATCTCGATTTGATGTGGATACGTCTCCAGCCGGTATGACTTGGCGACACGGTCAATTTCTTCGAGATAGGTTTGTAATAACTCAAACGTCCAGTCCGGTCCATCGCTAAGACGTTTGTCCTCAGTTTTTTTCTTTTGGGTCACTGTCGTCATAAGCCGCACCCTCATTCAGTTATGGACGCTACAGAGTGTTTGATTCACAACCTTTTCTTAAGACTTCGCACGTCCTTTGATAATCGTAGCTCAATCTGAGTGTGCTGCAGGATAAACACCATGAATCCATTCCTCATCAAATCTATATCCTGATGGAAAGAGGCTGTCAATCGGTGCGCGATGGAGACCCAAAGCCGCAAAGAACCGGGCTTTGGGTCAGTTTCAGACAGGTGAGGACGGGGTAAACCCGCTATTAACTGCGGATAAACTCTAATAAATCTTCATTAATCTGATCTTTATGTGTGCTGCATAAACCGTGGGATGCGCCCGGATAGACTTTGCCTTTTCCGTGTGGAAGAAGCTTGAGCGCGGCTTCGCTGGAAGAGGCCGGGGGCACAATCTGGTCATCGTCACCGTAGATGACCAGCGTCGGGATAGTCATTTTTTTCAGGTCTTCACGCTGGTCGGTTTCAGAAAAAGCTTTCACGCAATCATAAAGTGCTTTGATTGACGCCTGCATGCCCTGACGCCAGAAACTCTGACGCAAACCTTCTGAAACTTTCGTTCCTGCGCGGTTAAAGCCGAAAAAGGCATCTGGCAAATCCAGGAAAAACTGCGAACGGTCTTTTTGAACACCATCACGGATCCCGTCGAATACAGAAAGCGGCAGACCGGCCGGGTTGAAATCCGTTTTGACCATAATCGGCGGCACCGCACCAATCAGCACGGCTTTGGCAACGCGCGCCGTACCGTGGCGGCCAATATAACGCGCTACTTCGCCACCGCCGGTCGAATGCCCGATATGCACAGCGTCTTTCAAATCTAAATGGCCAGTGAGTTCGGCCAGGTCATCGCCGTACTGATCCATATTGTGCCCGTCCCACGGTTGCGAGGAACGCCCGTGTCCGCGGCGATCATGCGCAATCACACGGAAGCCTTTATCCGCCAGAAACAGCATCTGATCTTCAAATGCATCGCCGGACAACGGCCAGCCATGGCTGAAAACCACCGGCTGGCCGCTACCCCAGTCTTTGTAAAAGAGTTGAGTGCCATCTTTGAGCTTCAGAAAATTTGAGTTATTCACTGGTGACTCCTTATCGCTGAAATGAACGGTACAGTTTATGAAACTTTCGAAGTGTAGGTCACTACTTGAACGATTGCGATATTGCTCACATTTTGAGCTGGCAATGCAGGCGGACAGTTTTGCCAGAATAAACCTGATACTTAGCAGGGTTAAGATATTGAAACCCGGTTTTCAGAGGGGTAGCATTTATCCGCTATTGTTTGTTACTGATGCTGAGGAGGTCAAAAAATGGTAAATACGTTTACTTATGACAGATATAGAAACCGGATCGGCCAGGGCACCCGCGTCATGGATGCTGAAACAGGCGTAACGGGTAAAATTGCCGCGTTTCGTGTGCAAAACGGTTCTCCGGAAGAACTTCGCCGGGAAAATTGTGTGGAACTGGTAGGGCAAAAAGGCCTGTTTAAACCTGTTTCACTGATGAGACTCGAAGCCACAACAGCCTGAAAATATCTCTCCTGATGTTGTCCTGCACAGCCAAAGGCCACTGTTAAAAGTGGCCTTCATGTTTTCCGATGATGGGAAAAAATTATCCCACCCAGACCGTGCGTGAAAAACTCGCTTTATAAACTCCCTGCAAGCATTAAGCCCGTTTCATGTGCGGAATATCAGGTAATGTCACACACCGCCTTTATATTAGTGAATTGTGCTGAAATATTGCTTGTATACAAGAATAAAAGACCACGGCCAAACCCGGCGCGAAAGTGGAGGCGGCTGATGACATCAATGCAGTCATTGCTATCAAAAAACCATAACTTTCTCTCTGCAAAGCCGGAATGTTGCAAGATATCGTTATTTATTTGCAGCTGTTGAAAAAAATCCCGCCATGAACGATAAATAAATGTGAAACAACTCACGGTTATGAACGCCTGTGTTGGCGATTTTTCGCAGTCAGGTTAATTTCCTGTCATCAGAATATTATGCTTTGTTTTGTCGTGGAGTGGAGTCGATATGCGTGTGGTGATTTTAGGCAGTGGTGTGGTCGGTGTCGCCAGTGCATGGTATCTGGCTAAAGCGGGACATGATGTGACGGTTATCGATCGTCAGTCCGGGCCTGCGGAAGAAACCAGTGCGGGGAATGCGGGGCAGATCTCACCGGGCTATGCTGCACCGTGGGCGGCTCCGGGTGTTCCTGTTAAAGCAATCAAATGGATGTTCCAGAAGCATGCGCCGCTGGCAATTCGTCTGGACGGAACCCCGTTCCAGCTGAAATGGATGTGGCAAATGCTGCGTAACTGCGACATGAACCACTATCAGATCAACAAAAGCCGCATGGTCCGTCTGGCAGAATACAGCCGCGATTGCATGAAGGCGTTGCGCGAAGAAACGGGTATTCAGTACGAAGGCCGTCAGGGCGGTACGTTGCAGCTGTTCCGTACGGCGCAACAGTTTGAGAGCGCGGCGAAAGATATCGCAGTGCTCGAAGACGCCGGTGTGCCGTATCAGTTGCTGGAATCCAGCCAGCTGGCGACGGCGGAACCGGCTCTGGAGCAGGTCGCGCACAAGCTGACCGGCGGTCTGCGTTTACCTAATGATGAAACCGGCGACTGTCAGCTGTTCACCCGTACGCTGGCAAATATGGCGCGCCAGGCCGGCGTAAAATTCGAATTCAACCGGACGGTCGATAAGCTGCTTGTTGAAAACGGCGAGATTACCGGTGTGCAGTGTGGCGACGAACTGGTGAAAGCGGAGGCTTATGTGGTGGCATTCGGTTCTTATTCCACCGCGCTGCTTGCGGATTTGGTGTCTATACCGGTGTATCCGCTGAAAGGCTATTCACTGACAATTCCGATCACTGACCCGTCCTCTGCACCGGTTTCTACCGTGCTGGATGAGACTTATAAAATTGCGATTACGCGTTTTGATAATCGTATCCGTGTCGGCGGGATGGCGGAAATTGTTGGTTTTAACCTGAAGCTGGCGCAGGCGCGTCGTGAAACGCTGGAAATGGTGGTTAAAGATCTCTATCCGAACGGCGGCAACGTGGAGGCGGCGACTTTCTGGACAGGCTTGCGGCCGATGACGCCTGACGGCACGCCGATTGTGGGCCGTACGCGCATTAAAAATCTGTATCTGAATACCGGCCACGGCACGCTCGGCTGGACAATGGCCTGCGGTTCCGGTCAGCTGTTATCGGACATTATGTCCGGCGTGACACCGGCAATTCCTTCTGATGATTTATCGGTTGAGCGTTACAGCCCTGGTTTTATCGCCCGTCCGGCTGGCCCGCATAAAATGCATCCGGTGTCTTAAACCGGTTTTCCTCCCCCCGCACGGTGACTGACGCCGTGCGGGCGTTACTTTGCACTTTGCCGGAGCTGGTATGCCTCGCCCGATTTCAGCCACTTTATCTCTGTCTGCGTTATCCCAAAATCTCAATGTTATCCGCGGCTTTGCTCCTAACAGCAAAGTCTGGTCGGTGGTGAAAGCCAACGGATACGGCCACGGGATTTCCCGTATCTGGAAAAGCCTGTCAGCTACGGAGGGTTTCGCATTACTCGATTTCAACGAAGCGATATTACTGCGTGAATCTGGCTGGCAGGGGCCGATCCTGCTGCTGGAGGGTTTCTTTTCTCCCGCGGATTTAATCACGATAGATCACTATCGCCTGACGACGTCAGTACACAGCGACTGGCAAATTCAGGCATTGGCGCAGGCAAACCTCAGCCAGCCGGTGAAGGTTTATCTGAAAGTGAACAGCGGTATGAACCGTCTGGGATTTGCACCGGCGCGCGTCAGCGATGTCTGGCATCAGCTGCGTGAACTTAAGCAGGTCGGGGAAATCACGCTGATGAGTCACTTCGCCACGGCGGACAGCGTCGAAGGCGTGGATGCGCAGATGGTGGCCGTAAATCTGGCCGGGCAAAATATTTCCGGGCCGCGTTGTCTTGCCAATTCGGCGGCGACGCTCTGGCATCCGTCGACGCATTATGACTGGATCCGTCCGGGGATTATTTTGTACGGCGCGTCGCCGAGCGGGCAGTGGCAGGACATCGCCCAAACCGGGCTGCAACCGGTGATGACGCTGAAAAGTGAACTGATCGCCGTGCAGGCAGTTCATGCCGGTGATCGCGTCGGGTATGGCGGGCGTTATCGTGCCGGACAACCGCAGCGTGTGGGCGTGGTGGCCTGCGGTTATGCTGATGGCTATCCGCGGCATGCGCCTTCCGGCACACCGGTCTGGGTGGATGGCGTAAGAACAAAAACGGTAGGAACAGTTTCGATGGATATGCTGGCGGTGGATTTAACGCCGTGTCCGCAGGCACAAATCGGTGCGCCGGTTGAACTGTGGGGCAGTAATCTGCCGGTGGATGATGTGGCGACGGCTGCCGGTACGCTGGGCTACGAACTGCTGAGCGCGCTCGCGCCACGCGTACCGGTTATAACCGTCGGATAACGTTTTTTAGCTTTCCAGACGGGTCAGCTGACCCGTCGATTTCTTACTGGCACGACGCGCCAGCATCGCCAGACATCCTCCCGCCAGCATCACCAGCGCAAGGCTCAGCTTAGGTTGTAACGGCAACGCCATCGCAATAAAGCCCAGCAGCGCACCACCGGCCATCTGCACCGAACCGACCAGCGCAGACGCCACACCGGCTTCACTTGAGAACGGCTCCAGCGCATAGCTGGTGGCGGGCCCCATCAGGAACGCTAAACCCGCGCAGGCGCTGGCAACCGGCAGCATATACAGCCAGGTCGCGGTTTGTTCTGCCGGTGGCACCAGCGTGATCCCGGCAATCAGCCCCAGACAACCAGCAAACATCAGGATACCGCCGGCTTTCAGGCACACCGGCCGTCCCACTTTGCGGATAATACGGTTGGCAATAAAGCTCACCGCCATAATCCAGAAGCCGTTTGCGCCGAACACAATGGAAAATTCTAACGGTGTGAGGCCTGCCACGTTCATCAGCACGGTCGGCGCCAGCGAGACATAGGTCAGCGCCATGCCCATCGCCCCTGCGTTAACCGCGGCGAAAGTGACGAAACGGGGATCCGACAGAATCCGCGCGTACTGGCGAAACGGCAGCCCGGAGTTGGTTTGGGTGTCCGCCGGGCGGGTTTCCGGCAGTTTGAAAATGACCAGCAGCATGACCGCCACGGTGTAACCCGCCAGCGCCCAAAACGGTGCCCGCCAGCCATAATACTGCGCAATCAGGCCGCCAATGAGCGGTGCAAGCGCAGGGATAATATTGAGCGTCCCGTTGAGGAAACCGTAGGCACGGGCGGCGTCGTTGCCGCTCATGCGGTCACGCACACCGCTGAAAATCACCACCGACGTACAGCACACGGCCAACCCCTGAACCACACGGGATAACAGGAACATCCACGGCGCAACCGACATTGCCGCGATAATTGCGCCCGCCAGATAGACGACAATGCCGATAATCGCGATCGGGCGGCGTCCAAATTTATCCACCAGCGGACCGGCGACCAGTTGCCCTAATCCCATCACCAAAATGAATAGCGAAATCGAAGACTGAATTACCGCTTCGGTGCTTTGCAAGCCAAGGGCAATCGCCGGGATGGCGGGCAGGTACAGATCGATACCCAGAGGGCCGAGCAACACCAAGCTCAGCAGCAGAAAAAGGAATTTTTGCATTGGAAACATCACTGTCAGTCAGTCCGGAAGGGGACTAAGGGTAATGATTTCGTTAATGAATGGAAAGGAACTTGTGATTTCAAAGGCGAAAGGGAGAAGCCGGTAGAAAAAACGGACACGCAATACGTGCCCGTTACAGAGATTGCCGTCAGAAATTATTTTTTCTTCCAGAAATCATCGAACACCGTGATCGGTGGCTGACGTTTATGTTCGGTGCGCAGATACCAGCCTTCGATAATCGCCGCGACGCTGTCATCCACTTTTTTGCCTTCAAGATAATCGTCGATCACCTCGTAGGTCACGCCCAGCGCGACTTCATCCGGCAGAGAAGGGCGGTTTTCTTCCAAATCTGCCGTCGGCGCTTTGGTATACAGATGTTCCGGGCAGCCCAGCGTTTTGAGCAGCGCTTTACCCTGACGTTTGTTCAGGCGGAAAATCGGGTTGATATCCGTGCCGCCGTCGCCATATTTGGTGAAGAAACCGGTAACGGCTTCGGCTGCGTGATCCGTCCCGACGACAACCCCTTTTTTCATTCCGGCAATGCTGTACTGGGCTTTCATTCGCTCACGCGCTTTTTCATTACCTTTAATAAAATCGCTCAGCTCAATGCCAATTTCACGCAATGTCGCTTCGCTTGCCAGCACCGCATTTTTAATATTTACAGTCAGAACCTGATCGGGCTGAATAAAAGTGATGGCGTCCTGACAATCGGACTCGTCAGCCTGCACGCCGTAGGGCAAACGCACGGCGATGAACTGGTAATCATCTTCTTTCGTTTCTGCGCGTAATTCGCTAATTGCTGTTTGGCAAAGTTTGCCGGTAAGAGTAGAATCTTGCCCGCCGCTGATCCCCAGAACCAGTGTCCTGATGAACGGATGGGCCAGCAGATAACTTTTGAGAAAATCGACGCTGACGCGGATTTCCTGTGCGGCATCGATATGCGGTTTAACGTGCAATGCCTGAATAATCTCTTTTTGTAAAGCCATGACCACTCCTCCTGAAGGCTGCCTTCGAGGAACCCGAGGCAAAAAATAAGATGTTATCAGGATAAAACTACCCCGCATCGCTCAAAAGGACAAGATTCAGCGACGAGTTCGGCGGAAATCTGTACGTCGCCAGCTCGCAAGCTCTCTGACGAGAGCGGCAGGGCAAGAAGTCAGTTTGGCGCACCAGGAATGATTACAGAGCTGCATTGAAATAAAAATCAATGAAAGAGAACGTAATGATTTTGTATGTTTCTATTGCCGGAAATATATGTCATTCGGAACTATCTAAAAAAGCCGCTTTATTAAGATATCCCGTGCTGAGTGCGTTATATTTGTTGCGGTAAAAATATTTGTATGTATGTGCCATCGAAACGGAGTTGTCAGGCTTGATTAACGGATCCTAATTAATGGCATAAATCGTGTGGTCTACTCTCGTTATTTGCCTTAAGTCTTATTGGGGAAACAAAATGTTTTTTCGGGTTGTACGTCGTTTACCAGCTTGTGCCGTAATTTGCGGTGCAGCGCTGTTCAGTATTTCAAGCCTTGCAGACACTACCATTTTCACTGCGCTCGATGATCCTGCTCAGGCGAAGAAGCCCTTCGTAGGCAATGTGCAGGCGGGTTACAGTGCACAAACCGGTAACACCAGCAACTCCACGCTGAATGCTGATACCACCATGACCTGGTTTGATACCAACACGGCTTACAGCCTGTGGGGTTCTGCGCGTAATACCTCTTCTTCCGGTGTCCGTTCATCCGAGAAGTATCAGGCGGGCGGTCGTACCCGTTATAATCTGGATAACGCGAACTACGTCTTTGGTCAGGCGAGCTGGCTGAGCGACCGTTATAACGGCTATCGCGCGCGCGATGTCGCAACCATCGGTTACGGTCGTCAGATCTGGAGCGGTCCGGTTCATACGCTGAATCTGGAAGCCGGTCCTGGTGTTCGTCACGATGAATTCGAGCAGGGCGGCCACCAGACCCGTGCTCTGGCATACGGTTCAGGGACTTACGGTTATCAGATCAGCGATACCGCACGTTTCACGCAGGGCTTCTCCGTATTAGCCAACGATGAAACCACACTGAACTCAGAAACTGCGCTGACTGTAGCTATCAATAGCCACTTCTCGCTAAAAGTTGCGTATGACGTAACTTACAACACCAAACCACCAGCCAGTGCGCCGGATAAAACCGACACCGTCACTTCTGTGAATCTGGTTTACGGCATGTAATTTCATTCGCGAAATTGTCGAAAAAGCCAGGGGAGAGATCCTCTGGCTTTTTTTTATGCCGCGATTGGCGGCCGGTGAGTACAAAAAGTAGCAGAAGGAAAAAAACTCAAATGATAACCATTATCACTATTGATCAGAGTAATCCTAGCTGGTAGTCTCTGTATCGCCCCTCGTAGAGCTAACACCGCTTTCGGGTGAGTGCCGGAGATAAGCGCCGGAAGGGGTTGCTTCAGGATGTGTTTCAAAAATGCAGCGATACAAGGATGTACGCAATTTATATACCAGGCCCAATCCATAAAATAATGACCGGGCCTTATTTTGTATCTGCAAATTAACCTTAAATATAATGACTCACCTGAGTCTCAATCCTTGCTGCGGTAGTTTTAAATTCTTTTGCCAATAAAGCGATAAACGCATCGCGGTCGATATGCTCTAGCTTTCCCTCGTGATAACCCTCTGAATACAAAACATAAAGCCCGTCTTCAAACCCGATCTCTACAGGTTCATCTTCAATACGAATTTTTTCCATAATGTATTCCTCAACCCTTTGTTAAAAAAAGTGAAAGAAGTCAGCATCACAGGTGATTGGGGTCTTAAATTTATGGAAGATAGTGTGACGGCTGGCGGGAACGTAATCTGTGATCGTGGGCGAATAACCTTATACGTAGCAGGTTATTGTGAGGATGATTCCACAAAAAAGCCGGCGAGGATTTTGCCGGCTTTTTAATTAACGTCGAACATCAACTGTTCTCAGTTTGTTTGTGGAAGAGTTCCCGGAATACCGGATAAATATCTTCCTGTTCGCGGATATGCTGCATGGCGAAATTATCAAATCTCTCCTGCAACACTTCATATTCACGCCACAGCGTCTGGTGGGCACGGCGGGTGATTTCGATATAGCTGTAATAACGCACCATCGGCAGGATCTTCTGTGCCAGAAGCTGGTGGCACAGAGGGGAATCGTCAGCCCAGTTGTCGCCATCAGAGGCCTGCGCGGCATAAATATTCCACTGCGCTGGGTCGTAGCGTTCCTGAATGACTTCATCCATCAGTTTCAATGCGCTTGAAACGATGGTCCCGCCGGTTTCCTGCGAGTAGAAGAACTCCTGTTCATCCACTTCTTTGGCTTGTGTATGGTGACGGATATAGACCACGTCGACGTTTTTATACGTCCGGCTCAGGAACAGATAGAGCAGAATATAGAAACGTTTGGCCATGTCTTTGGTTGCCTGATCCATAGAACCGGAGACATCCATCAGACAGAACATCACGGCCTGGCTGGAAGGCTCAGGGCGACGCTCGTAGTTGCGATAACGTAAATCAAAGGTGTCGATGAACGGCGTTTTGGCGATTTTCGCCCGCAACTCGGCGATTTCCTTACGCAGCCGTTCTTCTTCCAGTAATTGTGCCGGTTCACTGTGTTCAACCTCGGTCAGCGTCGATTCCAGCTCACGCAGCTCCCGTTTTTTACCCGCGGTCATCGCCGTGCGGCGAGCCAGGGAGTTTTGCAAAGAGCGCACCACACTGATATTCGCCGGTACGCCGTTAGACGTATAACCGGAGCGGTGGGTTTTGAATTCAGTCAGCTGCTTATGCTGATTTTTTCTCAGGTTAGGAAGCGCCAAATCTTCAAACAGCAGATCGAGATATTCGTCTTTGGAGATCTGGAAAGAAAACTCGTCTTCGCCTTCACCGTCCTGACTGGCTTCGCCCTGGCCACTGCCGCCGCCACCGCCCCCTTGCGGTCGTTCGATACGGTCATTCTGCACAAAGTGGTCATTGCCGGGGTGAACACGGTGGCGTAAGCCACCGCGGCCCTGATGGAACATGGGTTCGTTGATATCTGCATTGGGGATCGAAACCGACTCCCCGCTGTCCACGTCGGTAACCGAACGCTTGTTGATGGCCTCGGCAATCGACTGTTTGATTTGCGACTTATAGCGACGCAAGAAGCGCTGGCGGTTCACCGCACTCTTGTTTTTGCCATTCAGCCGGCGGTCAATAAAATACGTCATATTTCCCCCAAACGACGTTGCCAACGATCCCCTGTTACGAGGATTTTCTTACGCGCAGATACCATTCACACAGCAGGCGAACCTGTTTGCGTGTATATCCTTTCTCCATCATTCTGTCGACAAAATCATCATGTTTCTTCTGTTCATCGGTCGACGTCTTGGCGTTAAACGAGATAACTGGCAGTAATTCCTCGGTATTTGAGAACATTTTTTTCTCGATCACCGTGCGCAGTTTTTCGTAACTGGTCCAGTTTGGATTGCGGCCGCTGTTATTGGCGCGGGCACGCAGCACGAAGTTGACAATTTCGTTACGGAAATCTTTTGGATTACTGATCCCGGCTGGTTTTTCAATTTTCTCCAGCTCTGCGTTCAGGGATTCACGGTCAAACAGCTGGCCGGTATCCGGGTCACGGTATTCCTGATCCTGGATCCAGAAGTCAGCGTAGGTGACATAACGGTCGAAAATGTTTTGTCCGTACTCTGAATAGGATTCCAGATAAGCGGTCTGGATCTCTTTACCGATGAATTCTGCGTATTTCGGGATCAGATAGCCTTTCAGGTGTTCCAGATATTTTTCAGCGATGTCCTGCGGGAATTGCTCGCGCTCGATTTGCTGTTCCAGAACATAGAACAGATGGACCGGGTTGGCGGCGACTTCCGCATGATCAAAGTTGAATACGCGGGACAGAATTTTAAACGCGAAACGCGTCGACAGCCCGTTCATCCCTTCGTCCACGCCCGCATAATCGCGGTATTCCTGATAAGACTTGGCTTTCGGATCGGTGTCTTTCAGGCTTTCGCCGTCATAGACGCGCATTTTGGAATAGCTGCTGGAGTTCTCCGGCGTTTTCAGACGCGAAAGAATGGAGAAGCGTGCCAGCGTTTCTAACGTACCCGGCGCGCAAGGAGCATGCGCCAGTTCACTGTTGCTGAGCAGTTTGTCGTAGATTTTCATCTCTTCGGAAACGCGCAGGCAGTAAGGCACTTTGACGATGTACACACGGTCAAGGAACGCTTCATTATTCTTGTTGTTGCGGAACGTCACCCACTCAGATTCGTTGGAGTGCGCCAGAATAATGCCGTTGAACGGCAGGGCAGAGATCCCCTCAGTCCCGTTATAATTACCTTCCTGTGTGGCGGTCAGCAGCGGATGCAGCACTTTAATCGGTGCCTTAAACATCTCGACGAACTCCATCACACCCTGGTTTGCACGGCAAAGTGCGCCGGAATAACCGTAAGCGTCCGGATCGTTCTGCGCGTGGTTCTCCAGTTTACGGATATCCACTTTCCCGACCAGCGCGGAGATGTCTTGGTTGTTTTCATCGCCAGGCTCAGTTTTGGCTATAGCAATTTGTTCGAGAATCGACGGCCAGACTTTCACGACTCTGAATTTCGTGATGTCACCGCCAAATTCGTGCAGACGTTTTGCCGCCCACGGCGACATGATGGTGCCCAGATAGCGCGGAGGAATGTTGTATTCTTTTTCGAGAATATGCGCATCTTCCTGCGGATTAAACAGGCACAGCGGATGATCGTTTACCGGGCTGCGTTCGCCGTTGGCGCTCAGCACATAAATCGGTACACGTTGCATCAGGGATTTCAGCCGTTCGGCCAGTGACGATTTACCGCCACCCACCGGACCCAGTAAATAGAGGATTTGTTTCTTTTCTTCCAAACCTTGCGCGGCGTGTTTCAGATAGGAGACGATCTGCTCGATGGCCTCTTCCATGCCGTAAAATTCTTCAAATGCAGGGTAGCGTGCAACAACACGGTTCGAGAATAAACGCGACAGGCGTGGTTCAAGCGCGGTATCTACCATCACTGGTTCACCGATTGCCATCAACAGACGTTCCGCCGCATTGACATAAGCACTGCGATCTTGCCGTGCAATGGTAAGAAATTCCTGCAGTGTGAACTCTTCGTCCTTGGCAGCCTCATAGCGCTGGCGATAATGGTCAAATATGTTCATACGATGCCCGTCCTTCGTTATTTTACCTTTCGTTTTGAAGCGTTAGCGCAACCTCAAAGACTTGGGTATAGCACAGGTTAATGAGAGCTAAGCCCCCGGAAGAAAGATCTCCCACCTGAATACAGCAACCCTTATGCCAACTTGCAGAACCCCTTTGACGCTGACAGTGGCGATGATTTGAAAACTGTCATAAATCGGTGGGACGGGCGACTGTTCAGGCTAAGTCTTTCATCTATTTATAAGCGTAGTTTGGCATTAGAAAAATTTCCTCTCTGGTTTTGCCGTTTTTTAAGTCATTTCAATGACTCAGTTGTCCGGAATGCTCTGAAAAGCCTTGCAGGACGTGCCTTGCAGACCGGAAGTTGTTTCTTTAGTCATTTTTATTTCATATTTTGCAGATAAATTGTGCGATCGCTTCGATTTTTCAGGTTAAGGTTTTTTAGAGAACGAGAAATGCTAAGCGGGATACTTACGCTTCATTTACACTACCGACGATTTTTTACTTAATGGAATTAAGACAATGAAGATTTTGAACCTCAAAACACTGTCCATCGTGGGCTCGGCAGTGCTTTTCAGTCATGCAGCTGTCGCAGGAACCTGGTCACTCGGCGCTTCGGCTCTGGCGGATGTCAACGCATACCGTGGTTATGACAATAAAATTTTACCCGTGCCGATCGTGTCTTACGACAGTGACGATTTCTATTTCAAATCACTGACTGCAGGCTACTATCTTTGGAAAGACAGCAGCAATAAATTCAGCGTCACTGCAACTTATATTCCATTCGGTTTTGACCCCGATGACTCTGACGATCACCAGATGAAACGTCTCAACAAACGCCGCGGTACGCTGATGGGCGGTCTGGCGTATTCACATGTTGAAGACTGGGGCACGCTGCGTGCAACGTTTAACGGTGATGTGCTCAATAACAGTAATGGCCTGGTCGCCGATGCGGCTTATCTGTATCCGATTCATCAGGACAACTGGGCACTGGTTCCTGGTTTTGGTGTTATGTGGAACAGCAGCAACCAGAACGATTACTACTATGGCGTCACCAAAGGAGAATCGCGTCGCAGTGGCCTGAACAGCTATTCTGCCGATGACAGCTTCAGTCCTTACGCCGAGATTTCCGCTCGTTATAACTTTACCCGCGACTGGCAGGGCTTCTTCACCGGCCGTTACATCCGTTTAGCGGACGAAGTGAAAGACAGTCCGATGGTGGATAAATCTTATAGCGCGATTGTCTGGACCGGTGTGACCTACAGCTTTTAATTAAGCGGGCACTTTTCCGGTGCATACTCTGCACATTCATGGGGCGTTTCGCCCCATTTGCACATTTATAGTTCATCACGAGTTCATCACTCATTTTTGCAGACCCGACAGGAGGAAACAGATGAAAGCGAAAACCGTGCAATTTCCTGATGGCACAAGCGTTCCCGCAATCGGACAAGGCACCTGGTTTATGGGAGAACAACGCAGTGAGCGGCGCGCCGAAGTGGATGCGCTGAAACAAGGGCTGGATGCCGGTATGACCCTGATCGACACCGCAGAAATGTACGCGGACGGCGAGGCGGAAAGAGTGGTCGGCGAGGCAATAGCCGGACGGCGTGATGAAGTGTATCTGGTCTCAAAAGTCTATCCACATCATGCCGGAGGGGAGAAGGCGATAACCGCCTGCGAACAAAGTCTCAAAAGATTGCAAACAGATTGTATAGACCTGTATCTGTTGCACTGGCGTGGTTCGATTCCGTTACATGACACCGTTGCGGCGATGGAAAAGTTGCAGCAGTCAGGCAAAATCCGGCGCTGGGGCGTATCCAATCTTGATACCGATGATATGCAGGAATTGTGGAAGATTCCCGGCGGCCAGGAATGTATGACCGATCAGGTTTTATATCACGCCGCTTCACGGGGCATCGAATTTGACCTTTTGCCGTGGTGCGAAGAACACGCTGTCCCGGTAATGGCGTATTGCCCGCTGGCACAGGCCGGAAAATTACGTCATGACGTGCTGGACAATCCGGTGATGCAGAAAATTGCCGCCGTGCGCGGCGTGAGCAGTTCGCAAATCGCGCTGGCTTGGGTAACGCGCACCCGCAACGTGATTGCGATTCCTAAAGCCGTTCAGCCGCAGCATGTCAAAGAGAATGCGGCAGCGTTGGCGCTGTTTCTGACGGATGAAGAAATTGCGATGATCAATGCTGCCTTTCCGGCACCACGCGGGAAAACCTCGCTGGATATGGTCTGAATTCGCTAAATCTGACGCAGACAAAAGGGGCCGGATGGCCCCTTAGTTTTTACGACGGGAAAACTCTGTCCGGTTATTTGCGGATTGAGAATGTCACTGCAAGACGTGCCGGTGCAGCGGCGGTCGAAACATGCTTGTCTGACACCTGCGCCGTTTCCACACAAACCATGGTTTTGTAACCGTCGTCTGGCATATCGGCCATGCTTACGGACAGCGCAGAACCCGGGTTCCACGCCACAACGTCTGCGTTGTTTTCATGCGCAACAACCAGCGTGCGTTTCAGCACCGGATCCACGATTTCACTGGTCGCCTGAGGCTGGGTGTAGATGCGGTCAGTCTGTCCGGTAAAGGTCAGGTCACCAGCTTCTTCTTTAAGTTTCGCGCCATCGACTTTATCAATGAAGCTGGCACCGAGCCCTTTAACGGTGACATCCGCGATATTGCCGATGTTGAAATAGGTGTGCAGGGCGCTGTTGGCTTCGAAGTCACCGGCAGATTCCAGCTCAATGTGGCAGCTTGCGCCGAGTGTGAAGCGCGCGGTCAGCACAAATTCGTGTGGCCACAATTCCAGACTTTCAGGTGTGCTTTTCAGCGTCAGCGTCAGAACAACGCCTTCAGCGCTTTCTTTGTGATCGGTCAGTGTCCAGGCGAAGTTACGCGCAAAGCCGTGAGACGGTTTACCCGCCGGGCCAAACCACGGCCAGCAAATTGGAATACCGCCACGAATTGCGACGCCTTCTTTGAAAGCGCTTGCGCTGCTCATCCACAGCACAGGCGCTTCGCCTTCAGGCTGCCAGGACAATAAATGTGCGCCTTGTAAGGCTACAGCCGCTTTTACTTTGGGATGAGAAACAACGATCACCGGCAGTTCGTCGATCTGACGCTGGCTGATGGTGGTTGAAATTTGGTTTACGACCGGAAGAGAAAAGAGTTGTTCTGTCATTATCTAAAGTCCTGTCAGGGTTTTAACAATTACGAAGATAAGAACCAAGACTACAGATGAACGTGATCATTCTGTTTGATCGCACTCATATGCCTGATAAAAATGTGCGACTGACAGAAAGCAAAAGGGCGACTTGCGTCGCCCTTCAATCAGTTCATCAACATCGCCAATTATTTGGAAACGTGAGAAATCAGATCCAGTACTTTGTTTGAGTAGCCAGTTTCGTTGTCGTACCAGGAAACCAGTTTCACAAAGTTGTCATTCAGCGCGATACCTGCTTTAGCATCGAATACTGAAGTCAGTTTTTCGCCGTTGAAATCGGTAGAAACAACGTCGTCTTCGGTGTAACCCAGAACGCCTTTCAGGTCGCCTGCTTCAGAAGCTGCTTTGATTACTGCGCAGATTTCTTTGTAGGTTGCTGGTTTTTCCAGACGTGCAGTCAGGTCAACAACAGAAACGTTAGGAGTAGGAACGCGGAACGCCATACCGGTCAGTTTACCGTTCAGAGCAGGGATAACTTTACCTACTGCTTTAGCTGCACCGGTAGAAGAAGGGATGATGTTCTGAGATGCGCCGCGGCCGCCGCGCCAGTCTTTGTGAGACGGGCCATCAACGGTTTTCTGAGTTGCGGTAGTTGCATGAACAGTGGTCATCAGCGCTTCAACGATACCGAAGTTGTCGTTGATAACTTTAGCCAGTGGTGCCAGGCAGTTAGTGGTGCAAGATGCGTTAGAAACGATTTCCTGACCTTTGTATTCTTTATGGTTAACGCCCATAACGAACATAGGGGTGTCATCTTTAGATGGACCAGTCAGAACAACTTTCTTAGCGCCTGCAGTGATGTGTTTACGTGCAGTTGCGTCGTCCAGGAACAGACCAGTCGCTTCAGCAACAACATCAACGTTAACTTCATTCCATTTCAGGTTAGCTGGGTCACGCTCAGCGGTAACACGGATGGTTTTGCCGTTAACAACCAGGTGACCGTCTTTAACTTCAACAGTACCGTTGAAACGACCATGAGTTGAGTCGTACTTCAGCATGTATGCCATGTAATCTGCGTCTAACAGATCGTTGATTGCTACGATCTCGATGTCAGAACGTTCCTGAGCAGCACGGAAAACAATGCGACCGATACGGCCAAAACCGTTGATACCTACTTTGATAGTCATATATTCCACCAGCTATTTTTTTAGTGAATAAAAGGTTGGTTGTAAAATTACAAAAACCTTGCTGAGCGTCAAGCGGAATCGTGTCAATTATTGCTGTAAGTCAAAGCGACGACCTACTGTTGCTCGCTTATTGCACGTTCCGTTTTTTTAATCGGCTCACAACAACATGGGGGCGAAAAACAGAATATAAAGGACAAGAAGATCAGGAGTGTGATCGCCATCACAAGTTGGAGCTGGCTAACGCTGATGCCATACAGTTTAGGACAAAACAGGCTGAATTGTTGTTAATTTTTTGTTATTATAAACTGTTAATTTAGTTGTAATTTAAATTCGTCAGAGAACGATAATCATGAGCAATTCATCCAAATCTGCTTCTGCACCCGAACAACTCACTGAAATTCAACGTTATGTCACCCAGGAACACGGAACCGAGCGCCCTTATACAGGAAAACTGCTGCACAACATTCGCCAGGGCATTTATCATTGCGTAGTGTGTAACGCGCCTCTGTTTTACTCCGAGACTAAGTATGAATCCGGCTGCGGATGGCCAAGTTTTTATCAACCTGTTGACCACGATGCGATAAAATATCTCACTGATAATACGCATAATATGGACCGCATTGAGATCCGCTGTTCCAGCTGCGAGGCACATTTAGGGCATGTTTTCCCGGATGGCCCGCAACCAACAGGTGAACGTTACTGCGTAAATTCTGCTTCGATGAGTTTTACCGACAGCAAAAATGGCGAAAAAACGGCCGGTTAGGCTGCGCTGTAATCTTACCGACAAAATCGATTCAGCTATTATTCAAAACCTTTTGAATAATCCTGTTGAACAGAGGTGCTCAGATGGAAATTAATCAACTCATTGATGTAATGACGCCGGAAATCTACGCACGTCTGGCGCTGGCCGTAGAGCTGGGGAAATGGCCCGACGGTGTGGCGCTGACGCCAGAACAAAAAGAGAACAGCCTGCAAGCGGTGATGCTGTATCAGTCACGTCACAACGTGGATGCCCAGCATATGAGCATCGGCACTGACGGGCAGATCGTTACCAAAAGCAAGCAAGAGCTGAAACAACAGTTCGCTCAGGATGCGCTGATTAGACTCAAACCGGAGTAATGGGAGGGGGTTTGTCTGAGGCATAAAAAAGGCGCATAACGCGCCTTTAAAAAATAATCGTCAGTGGGTTACGCAATCTGCTTGTAGATCAGGTTATCTGTGCGCTGGTTATAGACAACGCAATCATTAGGAACATTTTTATCTACGAAACTCATCGCACCGATGGTGACATTATTCCCGATGCTTATATCGCAACCAATAATGCAACTGTTCGCACCAATGATGACATTGTCCCCGATATAGATCTTGCCGCTCTGGTTGTCATATTTGATACCAATTGTCACATTTTGCTTAATGTTCAGGTTCGAGCCTATTTCGCAACAATCGGCAACCACAATACCAACGAAATGAGAAATCTTCATTCCGGGGCCAATATCAGCGCCCAGATTGATATCGGTACCATATTTATTTCTTAATCTTCTGTTTACCGAAATTGCATATTTTCTGGAAGCCTTGCCGCCGGTTTTATAAAGATAATTAGCGATTCGCCACCAGAAGTAGAATCGCCTGCCCGGGCATTTAATGGCGCGATGCAACGTGCGGAACCAGGAAAAGTCTTTCTCTGAATCCATCACTTCACGCTGAAGACAGCTTTTTAAAATTTGATATTGATATTCTTTCAATCTGATAATCCTTAAGGGTTAGCCTGCTCATCCTAAGCTTGAGTTATTCATTTAATAAAAAGCGGCGCCATCTTATTGGTACGGCCACGCATAGTCCATTCATTATTTATCGATAAAAAATAACGGACACATTGCAGAGTCATTAGCGTGGCATGCCAGTCGTAAAATTATCATGGAATACAGCCAGGTGATTAATGATAGTGTGCTATTTATAACGTATTACGCATACCCAAAACGAGATCTATTACGTGAAGTTTTGTAAAAAATGAATTTGTCCGGAATTGAACATCTTACGGCGGAGACATGGAGATAAGCAGTTTTTTACGCGAAATGTCAGGGAATAAAAAAGGCGCATACGCGCCTTTTTTGCCTCTGAAGAGCAGAGTAATCAGCCGTTCAGTGCGTCTGCCGTCCCGATTTGTGCGCCAGCCTCACGCATTGCTTCAACAGCTTCAGCACTGTCGTGAGGTTCGATGTTCACTCCGCGGCAGCCATCGGTCAGCAGCGTAACCTGATATCCCTGTGACAGCGCGTCCAGGACCGTGAACTTCACACAATAATCCGTCGCCAGACCCATGACATAAAGATGCGAAATCTTTGCGGCTTTCAGCCAGTCGTTCAGCACGGTAGCGGCGCGGTGGCCATTATCGAAGAATGCGCTGTAACTGTCGATTTCAGCGTCCGTGCCTTTTTGGACGACAAAATCTAAAAGACGCGTATTCAGTGACGGATGGAATTCCGCGCCGGGTTCGTGCTGAACGCAGTGAACCGGCCACCAGACCTGCGGCAGCCCGTTCAGTTCACCCGATGTCCAGGCATCCTGATGCGAGTTTGCGGCAAAACTTTTGTGTCCGGCAGGGTGCCAGTCTTGCGACGCCACCACGGGGATATCGCGGCTTTTACACCACAACATCATCTGATTGGCGACGGCAACGGTCGCATCCCCGTCATTAACGGCCAGCGCGCCACCGCGGCAAAAATCGTTTTGCAAATCGACCAGCAACAACGCAGATTTCATATCGCCTCTTATACGGTCAACTATTCCGTCAGTTCGCCACGCAGATTCTGCTGCATCAGTTCGCGGATTTCTTCCGGCGTATGTGACTGGCTGAGCAGGTAATGCAGCTTGGTCAGCGCGGCTTCCACCGTCATATCAAATCCGCTGATTACGCCGGAATGCGCAAGCGCATTACCCGTTGCATAACCCCCCATATTGACGCGTCCGGAGATACATTGCGTCAGATTCACGACCACAATGCCGCGCTCAGAGGCGTCCTTCAGCACTTTCAGCAAATCACCTTTTTGCGGGGCATTGCCGACTCCGTAAGAGCGCAGGATCAGCGCTTTCACTGGCTGCATCAGAAAGTTTTGCACAACTTCTGCGGAAATGCCGGGGTAAATAGTCACCACGCCGATAGGCTGCGGGGTGATGTGATGCACTTTCAGCGTCGAAGCAGGAACGACCGGCAGCGAAGGGGTGGACAGACGGCGGATGTGAATGCCCGCTTCCAGCAACGGAGAAAGGTTGGGTGACGCAAATGCATCAAAACCGTCGGCGTGGGCTTTAGTGCTGCGGTTACCGCGATAAAGACGGTTATTGAAAAACAGGGTGACTTCGTTAACCGGATGATTTGCCGCAATATACAGCGAGTTCAGCAGGTTAATCTGCCCGTCAGAGCGCAGGGCTTCCAGCGGGATTTGCGAACCCGTAACGATCACCGGCTTGCTCAGATTTTCCAGCATGAAAGACAGCGCAGAAGCCGTAAAGGCCATGGTGTCCGTGCCATGCAAAATCACAAAACCGTCGTAATCGTCGTAATGCGCCTGAATGTCGTCCGCGATGTGCTGCCAGTCTTCCGGCGTCATATCGGAAGAATCCATCAGTGGCGCGTATTCCTGAATCGTAAACTCAGGCATTTCAGGGCGGTGGAATTCTGGCATCAGCGCCAGCTGGCGTTGTAAATGGCCGGATACAGGAATGTAACCCTGCTCAGAACGCTGCATACCGATGGTGCCGCCGGTGTAGGCAACGTAAATAGATTTTTTAGTCATCGAAGATGTTCTTTTTTTAGAAAGGTGAAAGCAACTGCGCTAAGTATAAAGGCTTCGCCGCCGCTGTCCCACCAGAAAAGGGCGGTGCCATAAAAAAGCCCGGCGTTCTCTGGGAGAAGCGCCGGGCAGATTTTCATGCCGCAGGGGTTAACGCAATTACTTCACGTCACCACACGTCAGGCAAAGTGCGTAACGGTTTTGCGGATCGTTCATGTTGCTGAACAGGTCAGCTTGTGATTTCAGCTCCATCGCCATTTTGCTCACCGGCGCAGGCAGATAGGCCTGAATAGCGGCGGGCAGCATGGCGTGAACGGACACGCTGACCTGGGAGAACAACATATCGCTCAGACTTGGCTCGCTGACATACCAGTTCAACTGCCATTTCGGCAGTTTGGCCAGATCCGCAGCTTTCTTCACGGCGTCATCGAAATCACCCAGTTCATCCACCAGACCGTTGGCCTTGGCGTCAGAACCAATCCAGACGTGACCCTGTGCAATCTGATCAATCTGCTCCGGCGTTTTATGACGGGAATCCGCCACCAGGCCGAGGAAGGTTTTATACCCATTCTCGATGTTCAGCTGCATCATTTGCGAGAATTCCGGCGGCAACGCTTTGGTCGATGCGATATCGGCCAGCGGGGAAGTCGCCACGCCATCAGTATGCACACCGGCGTAATCAAGTGTGTTCTGATACGTATTGATCACACCAAAGATACCAATGGAGCCGGTCAGCGTGCTTGGGCTGGCAATAATGTAGTTCGCTGGCGTTGAAATCCAGTAACCCCCGGAAGCCGCCATGCCACCCATTGAAACTACCACCGGTTTACCTGCAGCTTTCGCGGCGGCCAGTTCAGAGCGGATCACTTCAGACGCGCTGACGCTGCCGCCAGGACTGTTGACGCGGAAGACAATCGCTTTCACTTTCGGATCCAGACGGGCATCGCGAATTTGCTGTGCGGTGGTATCGCCGCCCACCGCACCCGGTTGCTCTTCACCGTCGTTGATGGCACCGGTCGCGAAGATCACCGCGATTTGCGGATCATTATTATCCGGTTTTGGCTTCGGTGAATAATCGTAAATGCTGGTGTAGTTGAAGTCTTTGGTGGTTTTATTCCAGCCAAATGCTTTCACCATGTCATTGTCTGCGTCGGTCCGTGATGCCAGAGAATCCACCAGTTTGGCTTTCAGCGCGTACTGAGCCATGTCGCCGCCGGTGGCCTGCATTCCCGCAAGAATGCCCGCTGCACCCGGGAACAATTGCTCAGGCGTAATCTGACGGTTAGCTGAAACGGTATTGAGGTAGTTACTCCACAAGCCACCAATCCAGCGGCTATCCGCCTCGCGGGCCGCAGGCGACATATCATCACGGATCAGCGGTTCAACGGCAGATTTATACGTCCCGACGCGAAAGATGTTGGTGGTGACCTTCAGCTTATCCAGCAGAGATTT
The DNA here is from genome assembly GCF_011065485.1 of Rahnella contaminans. NCBI lineage: Bacteria > Pseudomonadati > Pseudomonadota > Gammaproteobacteria > Enterobacterales > Yersiniaceae > Rahnella > Rahnella contaminans. The sequence goes on along the minus strand of NZ_JAADJS010000001.1, from coordinate 972,894 downwards.
GTAGTACAGATTATTGGTCGCAAAACCGTGCAAATCGACCGCGCCCTGCGGCGACAGATAGATTTTATTGGCGTAGCTCGCCAGATAATATTGCGACTGATTGTAGCTGTCACCGATGGCGTAAATCGGTTTACCGGCATCACGGAATTCACGCAATGCTTTACCGATATATTGCATGGATGACTGATCGGTACCGGTGAAATCGGTCAGTTGCAACACGATACCGGTGACGTTTTTGTCATCTTTTGCTGAACGAAGGGTATCGACCAGATCAAACAGGGAGTTTTCCTGTAACCGGCTGCTGGATGTCCCCAGAAGCTCGCGGCCCCACTGGCGGACTTTATTGTTGACGGAAGGTTTGTCCACCACCGAGCCGCTAAGATCAACCAGCAGCGCGCCTTTGGTGGTTTCAACCGGCTTATCCTGCACGGCATACCAGATGCCGACGCCGGCCAGAATGATCAGAATAAGAAATACGTTGAGAATGAATTCTCTGACGAAATTAAGAAGACGCCAGGTCCACTTAAAAAAACCGGCGATAATTCGCCACAATGTGCGCATGGTCTCTCCAATAAGACGGTTAAGTCTCGCTATCCTAATGACCTGCCGGAGAAATGTCAGCTTTAAATCATTTCAGAATTTGGCGGTGACGCATTATCCGAAAGCCTGCCGGAGGTTGGAAAAATGCGTTGTGCCTATGTTAACGTAAGGTAAATAGCAATTATTCTCAGGAGATTAAAATGGACGCACTGGATTTGTTACTTAACCGCCGTTCTGCATCCCGTCTGGCGGCTCCCGCACCGGCAGGGCAAGCACTGCAAAATATCATCAACGCAGGGCTGCGTGCGCCAGACCACGGTGCGCTTCAGCCGTGGCGCTTCGTGATTGCAGAAAATGATGGTCTGACGCGTTTCAGTGAGCTGCTGCGCGCGGCGGCGATCAAAGACGGCGCGGACGAAAAAGCCATTGAGAAAGCCACGCAGGCTCCGCTTCGCGCGCCGCAAATCATCACCGTGATTGCGGCCTGCAAGGAAAGCCCGAAAGTGCCACAGTGGGAACAATTGTTGTCCGCCGGTTGTGCCGTGCAGGCGATGCAGATGGCAGCGCTGGCTCAGGGGTTCAACGGCATCTGGCGCACCGGCGCGTGGACCGATCATCCTGATGTCCGCAAAGCCTTCCATTGCGGCGAGAACGATAAAATCGTCGGTTTCCTGTATCTCGGCACGCCGCAGCTCAAAGCAAGTTTGCAGGTCATTCCGGTGGACAGCACACCTTTCGTGACGCATTTCTAAGCCATTTCCTCACGACGGACAGACCGGTTTTTCAGCAGAATATGTTCGGTTGATTCTGATAAACCGGTTTTTCGCTGCCTTTGTGAGCGACCGCCATCCCGGATGTCTCTATCCATCTTACTAATTGCGCCGCCAGCGGCTAACATAGCCACCCTGGATGATGAGGACGTTGTGAATGAAGGATGGGATGATGGAAATTCTTGTAGCGATCACACTCGCGGTCACACTTCAGGACGGTGCGATCTGATGCGTCTGTTTATTGCCGAAAAACCCAGCCTTGCCCGCGCTATTGCCGATGTCCTGCCAAAGCCTCATCGCCGCGGCGACGGATACATTGCCTGCGGTAACGACCAGGTGGTGACCTGGTGTGTCGGTCACTTACTGGAACAGGCCCAGCCGGATGCCTATGACAGCCGCTTCGCCCGCTGGGCACTGGCTGACTTACCGATCATTCCTAATAAATGGCAGCTTCAGCCGCGTCCTTCCGTCGCTAAACAGCTTAATGTCATCAAACGTCTGCTGCTTGAAGCCTCTCAGGTTGTCCACGCGGGTGACCCGGATCGCGAAGGGCAACTGCTGGTGGATGAAGTGCTGGATTATCTGGAACTGACGCCGGAAAAACGCCAGGCGACCCAGCGCTGTCTGATTAACGATCTCAATCCGCAGGCCGTCGAACGTGCCATTGAACGCCTGCGCGACAACCGTGATTTTATTCCGCTGTGCGTTTCTGCCCTGGCCCGCGCCCGCGCTGACTGGCTTTACGGCATCAACATGACCCGCGCCTATACTATTTTAGGGCGCAATGCAGGATACAACGGCGTGCTTTCCGTGGGCCGCGTGCAAACGCCGGTGCTCGGTCTGGTGGTGCGCCGTGATGAAGAAATCGAAAACTTCGTACCGAAAGATTTTTTTGAAGTGAAAGCGCATATCGTCACGCCTGCCGAAGAACGCTTCATCGCGCTCTGGCAACCGAGCGACTCCTGCGAGCCGTATCAGGATGAAGAAGGGCGTTTGCTGCACCGCCCGCTGGCCGATCACGTGGTGGCGCGCATTGCCGGGCAACCGGCGATGGTCACCGGGTATAACGACAAACGTGAAAATGACATCGCGCCGTTGCCGTTCTCGTTATCCACCTTGCAGATTGAAGGGTCAAAAGCTTTTGGCCTGAGCGCGCAGCAGATTCTGGATATTTGTCAGAAACTCTATGAAACGCACAAACTGATTACGTATCCGCGTTCGGATTGCCGATATCTGCCAGAAGAACATTTTGCTGGACGTCACGCCGTACTGAATGCCATCGGCGTTCACCGCCCGGATTTAATGCCGCAGCCGGTGGTTGATACCGATTTGCGAAACCGTTGCTGGGACGACAAAAAGGTCGATGCGCACCACGCGATTATCCCGACGGCGCGCAGCAGTAACGTCAACCTGAGCGATGACGAGCGCAAAATTTATGGTCTGGTAGCACGTCAGTATCTGATGCAATTCTGCCCCGACGCGGTATACCGCAAATGCGTTATCGATCTGGATATTGCAGGTGGCAAGTTTATCGCCAAAGCGCGTTTTCTGGCTGAAGCAGGCTGGCGAACACTGCTTGGCAGCAAAGAGCGTGACGAAGAAAACGAAGGTACGCCGTTGCCGGTCGTGGCGAAGGGCGATGAATTACTGTGCGAACGCGGAGAAGTGGTGGAGCGCCAGACGCAGCCGCCGCGCCCGTTCACCGATGCGACATTGCTTTCCGCGATGACCGGTATTGCGCGTTTTGTTCAGGATAAAGAACTGAAGAAAATTCTGCGCGCCACGGACGGATTGGGCACAGAAGCGACACGCGCCGGGATTATCGAACTCCTGTTCCGCCGCGAGTTTTTATACAAAAAAGGGCGTTATATTCATTCCAGCGACACTGGCCGCGCACTGATTCATTCACTGCCGGACATTGCCGCAAGGCCAGATATGACGGCTGACTGGGAATCCACGCTGACGCGTATCAGTGAAAAAAGCTGCCGCTACCAGGATTTCATGGAACCGCTGGTCGCCACGTTGCAGAACCTCATCATTCAGGCCAAAACGAACCGGGTGTCTTCGGCATTCCGCAGCCTGCCTTCTAAGCCCGCTGCGGCGGCGAAAGGCAAAAGCGCACCTAAACGGCGTAAAGCCAGTCCCAAAGGGAAGGAAGCAAGCAGTGATGAATAACGTACTGATGAATAAGAAGCTGATGCATAAAGCGCTGATGGCGTTACTGGTCAGTTCGTCATTGCTGTCGGCTCCGGCTATGGCGGAGCGTTACGGCAACGGCGCGGACGTCGTGGTACCGCTGCCGCCGCAAATCTGGGAAAACAGCGGCAACGGCAATAATAACAGTGCGCCGACCTGCCATAACTGCTGCATCTACAACAACCAGAGCTACAGTGAGGGCGCGGTGGTCACGGCAGACAGCGTGGTGCTGCAATGCTCGCGCGACCCGAACGTGGTCGGCACCAATGAACTGAAATGGGAAGTGCTGAAAAAATAACCCCGCTCTGAACAGCAAAAAGGCGCGGAAACAGTCACCTGTCCGCGCCTTTTTTATGGAGAAGCGTTAAGCGGCGCCGTGGCTACAAGGCCCGCAGATAGGCGTCAATCAGCGGAATATCCGCCGGTGCCAGTTCAAAGGAACGAACCTCCTGCGGCGCAACCCAGCAAACTTCCGAGTGACACTGTAACGAAATCGTTCCTGTAAAACTGCTGACGCGCCAGCCGTGAAGCCGGATCAGGCGTTCCGGCTGGTGCAGTTCGCTGGTCGCGACAAAACCGGCAACCTGCGCGGTGATGTTCATCTCTTCGCGTAACTCACGTATCAGCGCGGCGGGCTGACTTTCCCCGGCTTCGACCTTCCCGCCGGGGAATTCCCATAAACCGGCCTGATCGCTGCTGGCATCGCGCCGGGCGAGGAGTAATTTCCCCTCACATTCAATCAGCGCGGCAACCACATCAATCGTCTTCATCTGTATTACTTCAGGTCGAATGTTGCCCAGATTGGCGCATGGTCAGACGGTTTTTCCATTCCGCGAATTTCGTAATCGATACCGGTTGCTAAACAGCGTTCAGCCAGCGGATTGCTCGCCAGGATCAGATCGATGCGCAGGCCGCGGTTTTCGTCAAAGCCGCGTGAACGGTAGTCGAACCACGAGAATTTATCGGTCGCTTCCGGGTTAGCGGCGCGGAACGTATCAACGAGTCCCCAGCCTTTCAGGCGATCCATCCATTCGCGCTCTTCCGGCAGGAAAGAACATTTACCGGTGCGCAGCCAGCGTTTACGGCTGTCTTCGCCGATACCGATATCCAGATCGGTCGGGCTGATATTCACGTCGCCCATCACAACCACCGGATTATTCACTGACAAACTGGTGTTCAGGTAATCCTGCAAATCGCGGTAGAACTTCTCTTTGGCCGGGAATTTGGTCGGATGGTCGCGGCTTTCACCCTGCGGGAAATACCCGTTGATGACCGTCAGAATGCCCTGGGGCGTTTCAATGTCGGCCATAATGATACGGCGCTGGGAGTCTTCATCGTCTCCCGGGAAACCACGACGTACAGCTACCGGTTCCTGCTTAGTCAGCATAGCCACGCCATAATGGCCTTTCTGACCATGATAGAACACGTGATAGCCGTACTGGCTGACATCTTCCAGCGGGAACATGTCGTCATGAACCTTAGTTTCCTGCAGACCGATCACGTCAGGCTGATGCTGTTCAATAATGGCGGCAAGCTGGTGCGGGCGTGCGCGCAATCCGTTGATATTAAAGGAGACGAACTTCATAGTCGGGAACCATTTGGCGATGAAATCAGAAGGGCGATAGTAGCAGAAAAAGGGGGTGATGGCGAAGTCCGCGCACCCGAAAATAACAGCAAAAATCACTGCAAAAGCAAAACGCTTACCCGATCAGTGTGGCAAGCGGATTTCCATCCGGGAATTATTTTGTCAACTTTTCGTGACAGTCTCTTCTTCCCGTGTACATGAAAGAGTATTATCCCTCCAGCGATTTCCGCACCGGCAGAAAAAGGTCAACACTGATGCGTCTGGAAGTTTTTTGCGAAGACCGCCTGGGGCTCACCCGGGAACTACTCGATCTACTGGTTTTACGCAGTATTGATTTACGCGGTATCGAGATTGCCTCGATTGGCCGCATTTACCTTAATTTTTCCCAACTGGATTTTGATACTTTTCGCGCCCTGATGGCAGAAATCCGCCGTATCGACGGCGTGACGGATGTCCGTACTGTCACGTTCATGCCTTCTGAGCGTGAACACCGCGCCCTGCGTGCGCTGCTGGTTTCCATGCCGGAGCCGGTATTCTCCATTGATATGAAAGGTAAAATCGAGCAGGCCAACCCGGCAGCGATGGCATTGTTTGAACTCGATGAAGATAAAATCCGCAACGTCACGGCGGCGAACCTGATCACCGGTTACAACGTCACGCGATGGTTAGAAAGCGATAATGCTCAGCCGCATTCCGAGCGAATTGTCATCCGCAGTCAGGATTTCCTGATGGATCTCACCCCGATCCACATTGAGGATGAAAACGAAAAAGGCGGGATCGCCGGTGCCGTGGTCATGCTCAAATCAGCCGCCCGCATGGGTCGGCAGTTGCAGGATCTGACGGTCAACGACGACAGCGAGTTCGACCATATTGTCGCGGTCAGCAGCAAAATGCGCCACGTGCTGGATCAGGCCCGCAAACTGGCGATGCTGGATGCCCCGTTGCTGATCGTCGGTGATACCGGCACCGGCAAAGATTTGCTGGCACACGCCTGCCACCTGCGCAGCGCGCGCGGTAAAAAGCCGTTCCTTGGCCTCAACTGTGCTTCGCTGCCGGATGATGTCGTTGAAAGTGAACTGTTCGGTTATGCCGCTGGCGCCTATCCGAATGCCCTGGAAGGAAAAAAAGGCTTCTTCGAACAGGCCAACGGCGGTTCGGTATTGCTCGATGAAATCGGTGAAATGTCGCCGAGAATGCAGATCAAGTTGCTGCGTTTTCTCAATGATGGCACGTTCCGGCGCGTCGGCGAAGAGCATGAAGTGAAGGTGGATGTACGCGTGATGTGCGCCACGCAGAAGAATCTTGTGGAACTGGTTCAGCGTGGAGAATTCCGTGAAGACCTGTATTACCGTCTGAACGTGCTGAGCCTGACGCTGCCGCCGCTGCGCGATCGTCCGGCGGATGTCATGCCGCTGACCGAACTGTTTGTGGCGCGTTTCTCTGATGAACAGGGGATGCCGCGACCAAAACTGTCCTCGCAGCTGGCAAATTATCTGACGCATTACGGCTGGCCGGGCAATGTCCGTCAGCTCAAAAACGCCATTTATCGTGCGCTCACCCAGCTGGAAGGCGGCGAACTGCGCCCGCAGGACATCGTTCTGCCAGACTTTGATGCCGAAGTGACGATTGGAGAAGAAGCGCTAAACGGTTCGCTCGACGACATCAGCAAGCGTTTCGAACGCTCGGTGCTGACCCGTCTTTATCGCACTTATCCAAGCACGCGAAAACTGGCGAAACGTCTGGGCGTTTCACACACGGCGATTGCCAATAAACTGCGCGAATACGGCCTCAGCGCCCGTCGCGGTGAAACCGGCGAAAGCGAAGAGTAATGCCTGCTGGTCAGTAAATTTTTCATTAAATAAGAAGCAATAAAAAGCAACGGACTGAGCCGTTGCTTTTTTTTCGCCTGTCATCCGAAGATGACAAAACTCAGATCCTTATTTCAGGACAGCCAGCGCAGACTCATAGTCCGGTTCGGTGGTAATTTCGTTCACCAGCTCGCTGTACAGCACGTTGTCCTGACCATCCAGAACGATAACGGCACGCGCAGTCAGGCCAGCCAGTGCGCTGTCGGTGATCGCGACGCCGTATTCAGATTTGAAATCACCGCCACGTAGGGTGGACAGCGTGGTGACGTGGCTCAGGCCTTCAGCACCGCAGAAACGGGACTGTGCGAACGGCAGGTCAGCGGAGATACACAGAACCACAGTGTTCTCAATTTCGCCCGCCAGCTGGTTGAATTTACGCACTGACGTCGCACAAACACCGGTATCAATGCTTGGGAAAATGTTCAGGACTTTGCGTTTGCCCGCGAAGCTGCTCAGGCTGACATCAGAGAGATCTTTAGCGACCAGGCTGAACGGCTTGGCGACGTCGCCTTTTTGTGGGATTTTGCCGGCAACGGTGACCGGATTGCTCTGAAAGTGTACTGTCTGGGTCATGATTATTTCCTATGGACATTGGAGTCAAACGGCTTTCAGTTTAGGGGAACAATTGTAGGTTGGATATAGATTAAATGCTAAATACTTGTATATCTTATATATACCCGTTTGAGTATATACCGAGGAGCCGCTATGAGAAGTGTCCGCTTTTATCCGGAAGCCTGGCCGTTGCATACGACATTTGTGATCTCCCGCGGCAGCCGCACTGAAGCGCGCGTAGTCACAGTCGAAATCGAAGAAAAGGGCATTCGCGGCGTGGGAGAATGCACGCCGTATCCCCGCTATGACGAAAGCGAAACCTCGGTGATGGCGCAAATTGCCAGCGCCGTCACGGCGATTGAACAGGGCGCTACGCGCGAACAGTTGCAACATTTGCTTCCTGCCGGTGCCGCACGAAATGCGCTCGATTGCGCGTTGTGGAATCTTGAAACGCAACTCACCGGCCAGACTCTCTGGCAACTCACCGGCACTGAACCGCTGGCGTCAATCAGCATGGCGCAAACCGTCAGTATCGGCACGCCGGAAGAGATGGCGGAAGCCGCGCTCGCGCTGCAACAAAAGGGTGCAACGCTGCTGAAAATTAAACTCGATGACCGGCTGATAGCCGAACGTCTGGTGGCTATCCGCGCCGCCGTGCCCAAGGCGTCCCTGGTTGTGGATGCCAATGAAGCGTGGCAAAGCGACGGGCTGGCGGCACGCTGCCAGTTGCTGGCCGATCTCGGAATTTTGATGCTCGAACAACCGTTACCTGCGGGTGAAGATTCTGCGCTGGAGAATTTCATCCATCCCCTGCCAATTTGCGCCGACGAAAGTTGCCATACGATTGAAGGGCTTCCGGCGCTGAAAGGGCGTTATGAGATGGTGAATATCAAACTCGATAAAACCGGCGGCCTGACGGGCGCACTGCGGCTGGCACAGGCGGCGCGTGAGCAGGGGTTTGAAATCATGCTTGGCTGCATGTTATGCACCTCGCGCGCGGTGCGCGCGGCACTTCCGCTGGCGGCGGGCGCGAAGTTCATCGATCTTGATGGCCCGACCTGGCTGGCGCAGGACGTTGAACCCGCGATGAAGTTTCACTGCGGCGGAATTGACATCGCCGGTTCCGAATAATTTCTCGCTTGTGGCCGTTGTTTTGTGCGCGAAGGCAAATCTGTAACGATTTCCTGTAGGGGATTGCGGTAACAAATGATAAAACTCCTGAATATTTCAGGGCTCGCCCCTTATGTGTTCAGGAGAATTTATGCCGCAGGGAAAATCGTTTCCTCTCTTACCGTATTCCGCCTGTGCCGCGCTGGTGGCACTCATTTCCAGTCAGGCCATGGCCGCTCAGGTTCCCGCCGGTACGCAACTTGCCGCCAGACAGGAAATCGTCCGTCATATCAAAGATGAACCCGCTTCGCTCGACCCGGCGAAAGTCGTCGGCTTGCCTGAAGCGCAGGTGGCGCGTGATCTGTTCGAAGGTCTGGTGAATCAGGACGCTAACGGGAAAAATATTCCGGGCGTCGCCGAAAGCTGGCAGAACCAGAACAATCAGATTTTCCTGTTCACATTGCGTAAAGACGCCAAATGGTCGAACGGCGATCCGGTGACGGCGCAGGATTTCGTATACAGCTGGCAGCGTCTGGTTGATCCGAAAAGCTTATCAACCGGTTCATGGTTTGCGGCGCTGGCCGGTATTGCTAACGCTGATGCGATCATTGCCGGGAAAATGCCGGTTGATAAGCTCGGTGTTACCGCCATCAGCCCGACGCAACTGCGCGTCACGCTCGACCGTCCGGTGCCGTTTTTTGTCAGCCTGCTGGCGAATTTCAGCCTGTTCCCCGTGCATAAAGCCACGGTGGAAAAATTTGGCGATGACTGGACCAAGCCTGGCAATCTGGTGGGCAACGGTGCGTATGTGCTGAAAGAGCGCGTCGTGAACGAAAAACTGATGCTGGAGCCGAATCCGAATTACTGGGATCACGCGCATACCGTGCTGACGAAAGTCACTTTCGTGCCAATCAATAAAGAATCCAACGCCACAAAACGTTATCTGGCCAATGATATCGATATCACCGAATCCTTCCCGAAAGATCAGTACAAAAAACTGATGCACGATATTCCGGGACAGGTCTACACGCCGTATCAGCTCGGCACCTATTATTACGCGTTTAACACCCGTCGTGCGCCGACCGACGATTCGCGTGTGCGTCTGGCGCTGTCGCTGAGTATCGACCGCACCGTGATTGCCGAGAAAGTGCTGGGCACAGGCGAAAAACCGGCGTGGCGCTTCACGCCTGACGTTACCAACGGTTTCAAAGCAACGAAAAGTGAAATGCAGGATTACTCGCAGGAAGAACTGAATGCGCAGGCGAAAGGGCTGCTGGCGGCGGCGGGTTATGGTCCGAACAAACCGCTGCATCTGACCTTGCTGTACAACACCTCCGAAAGCCATCAGAAGATTGCGATCGCGGTGGCCTCGATGTGGAAAAAGAATCTGGGTGCTGATGTAAAACTGGTTAATCAGGAATGGAAAACCTATATCGACAGCCGCAACACCGGCAATTTCGATGTGATCCGCGCGTCATGGGTCGGCGATTATAATGAAGCGTCAACCTTCCTGTCCCTGCTGACGTCCACGCACTCCGGCAATATCAGCAAATTCAGCAGCGCCGATTACGACAAAGTCATCGCTGAAGCCAGCCGTGAAACCAGCGACGCGCGCCGTAACGACGATTACAACAAAGCCGAGCAAATTATCGCCAGCGAGGCACCGATTGCGCCGATCTACCAGTATACCAATGGCCGCCTGATCAAACCGTGGGTGAAAGGATATCCGATCACCAACCCGGAAGACGTCGCTTACAGCCAGGAAATGTACATCATCAAACACTGATATCCGGTGCCCTCCCAAAATGCAAAAAGCGCCAGTCACGGCGCTTTTTGTTTTTATCTGACGGTCAGCTTTTACGGCTGAACAAACGGACCAGCAGGGCGGCGGCCGCAGCAACGGTGGCCAGCAGAACCACACCCGTCCAGCCACCGGCTTCCAGTGCTTTACTGCCCAGCGCGGCACCGGCGGACATCCCGATAAACACCACGGTAAACAGCAGGGCGTTCAGCCTGCCGCGAGCCGCAGGTTCGAGGCCATAAACCAGTGTCTGATGGGCAACCAGCGTGGCCTGAATACCTAAGTCAAAACCGATGGCACTCGCCACAATCAGCGCAAGTTGCGCATGCGGCGACAACAGCGGCAGCAGGAACATCGCGGCGAATGACACCATCACCAGCGCAGAACCCATTTGTGTGACCCGCGCCGGGCCTTTTTTATCGGCTAATGCGCCTGCCAGCGGAGCCGCCAGCGCACCGGCTGCACCGGCCAGCCCGAAAGCACCGGCCACCGCGCTGCCCAGATGAAACGTATCATTGAGCATAATCGCCAGGGTTGACCAGAAGGCGCTGAATGCGACCGACAGCAAACCCTGAGCCAGCGCCGCGTGGCGCAGCGTTTTATAGTGCTTCCACAATCCGAACATGGAATGCAGCAGTCGGGCATAGCTGATACGCGTGTCCGGTGCGAACCGTGGCAGCACCCGCCACAGCGCAAAACCAATCAGCGCGACGCTGACCGCTGCCAGCTGATACATCACCCGCCAGCCAAAATATTCCGCAACAAAGCCGCTGACCACGCGGGAAAGCAGGATCCCGACCAGCAAACCGGTCATCACCGTCCCGACCGTTTTACCACGCTGCGCCGCCGGAGCCAGATGCGCGGAAGCGGGCACGATATCCTGCGCCATAGTGGCGCCGATACCGGTGATCAGGCTGGCGGCCAGTAAGCCGTGAATGCCCGGCACAAAACCGCACAGCAGTAACGCAGCGGCCAGCAAAATACTCTTGAGCAGGATAATGGTCCGGCGGTCGTGACGGTCACCAAGGGGGATCAAAAACAGAATGCCCAGCGCGTAGCCGGCCTGCGTCAGTGTCGGGATAAGCCCGACCGACGTGGTGCTGGCCTGCAAGTTTCCGCCCATAATACCGAGCATTGGCTGGCTGTAGTAAATCGATGCCACGCTCAGCCCGGCACCGGCGGCCAGCGTAAAAATGATTTTGCCGGAAAGCGCTGGTTCAGCGGCGGTTGCAGAAGTTTGGGTGATGTCTGACATGATGTTTTCCTGATGAATACGTGTGTTGTGTGGAGGTCATGGCACGCATTCTTCACCCGAACGGTTATAAGTGGTAGCCTTTACAAAGGTAAAACTGTTATACGTGAGGCGTATGAATACACCACTCACCAGCGGTATTGACCGCATCGACTTAATGCAGACGTTCATTCGTATCGTCGAAAGCGGCAGTTTATCCGCCGCCGCCGCCCAGCTGGGCACCAGCCAGCCAACGGTCAGCCGCCGTTTGCAGTCGCTGGAAAAAATGCTCGGCGCCCGGCTGATTCTTCGCACCACGCATGCCATGAAACTGACCGACGACGGCGAACGGTGTTACGCGCAGGCCAAATTATTACTCGAACGCTGGGCGTCGCTGGAAGATCAGTTACACGGCGCGGGAGATGAACCGGTGGGCACTCTGCGCGTGCGTGCGCCGCATGCGTTCGGGCAGGATCAGCTGATCGGGCCGCTGACCCGCTATTTACAGCGGTATCCGAACCTTACGGTGGACTGGATGCTCAACGACCGCACGCCGGATTTCCTCTCTGAAGATATCGACTGTGCAATTCAGGTCGGGAACGTTGCGGATCCGTCGATGGTGGCGGTTTTGCTGGCCGAAGTGCCGCGTATCGTTATCGCCACGCCCGAATTGCTGCAACAACATCCGGTGACGCAGGTCTGCGAACTGCCGAATTTACCCTGGGTTGCCCTCAGCACCTTTTACCGTAATGAAGTCATGCTGCGCCACGATACCGACGGCAGAATGGAAAGCTGCATGATTGCGCCGCGCATGGCGACTGACAGCTTATACGCCGTGCGCAAGGCCGTGCTTTCCGGTCTGGGCGCGGGCATTGTGTCAGCGTGGGTGGTGCAGGACGATCTTGCGCAAGGGCATTTACAGCGTGTCTTGCCCGGCTGGAACGCACTGCCGTTGCCTGTCTATCTGGTGTATCCGTATTCCAGCTATTATCCGGCGCGGCTGCGTAAATTCCTGGAAGTGATGCGCGGCGTTATGCCGGATCTGGCCGAAATGCAGGCACCGGGCAGTTTGAAATACTCTGGAAAATTGTGAAACAGTAAAGCGGGCGCTGTTTACATTTTTCACGCCCACTCATGGCATGATCGCTTCGGGATATTGAGGTGAAGGGTTTTCACCTGAGTTGTGTTTTGGAACTTCAAGCACTTAACGCTAAACTTAAAACAGATAACGCAGAAAAAGCGAGGAGTATCGTGGAAGTGATAAAGGGAAATGAACTACAGGTTGCCGACGCCGTTTATTCATTCCAGATGAACGGCGAGGGCGGTGTGAACGAAATCAGCCCGCAGTGCGTGGCGAGCGATGAAAAGCCGTGCTGGCTGCATCTGGATTACACCCGGCCTGAAAGCGAACGGTGGATCAGCAATACACCGGTGCTGCCCGATACCGTGCGTGAAGCGCTGGCCGGTGACAGCGTGCGGCCAAAAGTGGTGCGCGTCGGCGAAGGGACCTTAATCACCTTGCGCAGCGTCAATCTGAATGCGGATGCACGACCGGACCAGCTGGTCACGATCCGCGTTTATCTGACCGATAAAATGATCGTCTCGACCCGTCATCGCAAGGTGTTCTCGATGGAAGAGATGATCAGCGATATGCAAGCCGGCAGCGGCCCGAAAAATACCGGCAGATGGCTGGTGGAAACCTGCGATGCGCTGACCGATCACACCAGCGATTTCATCGAAGACCTGCACGACAAAATCATTGATATCGAAGACGACCTGATGGAACAACAGGTGCCGGAGCGCGGTCAGATGGCGTTGCTGCGCAAACAACTGATTGTCCTGCGCCGTTATATGGCGCCGCAGCGTGACGTCTTCTCGCGTCTGGCGAGCGAACGTTTGCCGTGGATGAACGACGACGACCGCCGCCTGATGCAGGAAATCTCCGATCGTCTCGGGCGAGGGCTCGACGATCTGGATGGCAGCATCGCGCGTACCGCGGTGCTCTCCGATGAAATCAGTTCACTGATGGCCGATTCCCTCAACCGCCGCACGTACACCATGTCGATGCTGGCGATGATCTTCCTGCCAACCACCTTCCTCACGGGGCTGTTTGGTGTGAACCTCGGCGGGATCCCCGGCAATACATCGCCCTTAGGTTTCGGGGTTTTCTGCGGATTTCTGATGTTGTTGGGGGTTGTTGTGGCGTGGTGGCTGAAGAAAAGTCGCTGGCTGTAATGTACTAATTGCCTGAAAAAAGGCAAAAAAAAGCCGGTCATAAGACCGGCGTCGTTCGAATTAAATTGTGCTATGCATTAATTCTAAAAATTTGGAAATAAGACAATATGGAGCACAACGCCCATCGCTTGACGTTGCATTCACCTGCGAAATAGATACTGCACCCAATCAACAGTTCTAATGTTGATTTCGCTCAATCTTTTTGAGGTTTATGCCCCGCAAGGTGCATTCACAGGCACTTTTGCCGGAACGATCTCATTTTCGAATACCCAGGAGTCTGTCTTGCACACCGCCGAAATGATTCAAAAAGCGTATGACGACGCGACCCGCAGAACGCTGGAAATCTGGAATTCTCACCCGGAATCCGGCGTTGTCCGCTCTGAACCTTTCTACCATCCCACCCGTCTGGCGATCACCAGCGGTAACCGCGCCGGACCGGCTATGGCAGGGCTGTTATCGGAACTGAAAGCGGTGACGCAGGGCGACCCGCTGGCCGACGTCGCGCCGCCTGACGGCATGCATTTTACTTTTTTTCCCGTCACGCAGGCGCTGTATGACAAACCCGAAGACGCGCCGGGAACCGGTGAATTAATCGCTATTTTCAGAAAGCATTGCGACGGCCTTATCATGCACATCCGCGATTTGCGGCTGATTGCGTTGCCGGATCAGCTGCTGCTTGCAGGATTTCCTGATGAAGAGAGCCAGCGTGTCAGACAATCGCTGGTGGATGATTTGATGAAAACGCCGTGGGCGGAAAAAATCCGCGAGCGGTTTCCTCATACAGAGATCCCGCCGATTTTCTGGCACAGCACGCTGCTGCGTTACAGCGCACAATACCTGCCGGAACCGCTGCGCGTCTGGTTTCATGAAAATCAGCATCGAAACTTCGGAGCACTCAGCCTCCCGGTCAGGCTGGTGATGACCAACTACAACTGGACCGAAACGTTCACGCTGGTCTGAAAAGCAAAAAGCCCGCATCAGCGCGGGCTTTTCAAACGGTGACTTCCGGACGAAATCTTACTTAATTTCCAGCACGTTCAGACGTTCAACCGGCACAGCCGTTTCGTCGTCTTCAGGCTGCCAGCCCGCAGGCTGCATCGGGATCTCTTCACGGTCAAACGCCAGATCGCCGCCATCAACCACTTCACCGCCATGTTTAATCCCTTTGAAATCAAAAAGATTCATGTCGTTCAGATGTGAAGGCACCACGTTTTGCATCGCGCTGAACATGGTTTCGATACGGCCTGGGTATTTTCTATCCCAGTCATTCAGCATGTCGCCGATGACCTGACGTTGCAGGTTTGGCTGCGAACCGCACAGGTTGCAAGGGATGATCGGGTATTCGCGCGCAACGGCAAAACGCTCAATATCTTTCTCACGGCAATACGCCAGGGGGCGGATCACGATGTGTTTACCGTCGTCGCTCATCAGTTTTGGTGGCATGCCTTTCAGCTTGCCGCCGTAAAACATGTTGAGGAACAGCGTTTGCAGCATGTCGTCGCGATGATGGCCGAGGGCGATTTTGGTACAACCCAGTTCAGTCGCGGTGCGGTACAAAATCCCGCGACGCAGACGCGAACACAGAGAGCAGGTGGTTTTGCCTTCCGGGATTTTGTCTTTCACGATGGCATAGGTGTCTTCGGTGACAATTTTGTATTCCACGCCCAGCTTTTCCAGATATTCCGGCAGGATATGCGCCGGGAAGCCCGGTTGTTTCTGGTCAAGATTCACCGCCACCAGGGAAAAATTCACCGGTGCGCTTTTTTGCAGATTGCCCAGAATTTCCAGCATGGTGTAGCTGTCTTTACCACCGGACAGGCAAACCATAATACGGTCGCCTTCTTCGATCATACCGAAGTCACCGATCGCTTTACCGACTTCACGGCGCAGGCGCTTTTGTAATTTGTTCAGGTTGTACTGAGCTTTTTTATCAACTGATTGAATTTCTGACATTAATAGTAACTCTGACTCAAAAAGGGGCACCAGAAGGGCGTGGTCGTCATAGCGCGAGTTTAGCATTGTGCGTTTCGGTCTGCGCGCAGCTCTTGTCTTCCGGCCGGACGGCGTTGTGGCGCGTATGATACGGATTACGCCGCCGAATGTCAGCGCGTTTTATAGCAGATTAAGAAAGGGAAGGTTTGGCGCTACCGGTGACAGCAAGTTAAAAGCCTGCTGGCTGACCCGTTTAATTGCTCCCCCACAGATTTGTGCTGCATGAATGGTTTTTTCTTGCCCAATCCCTTCATCTAAATTGCCGGCACTTTAGGGCATTGCCGCCGTTTCTAGGTCTGATTTCATAAGGAAAAATGATAGATTGGGATGTTTCTATAACCGAAATTTCTGCTACCCTGAGAGTCTAAACAAGCTCCTTTTGGAAACACCCGATGCTTTTAACTCTCGTTTATCGCAGCCATATCAGTGAACATGTTCACTCTGCTTCACTGATCGACATGGTGTCACAAGCCAATGTTAACAACGAACTTTTGAGCATTACAGGCATTCTGCTTTTCGACGGGATGCACTTCTTTCAGTTGCTGGAAGGGCCGGAAGAGGCAGTGGACGCACTCTACAGTATGATTTGCCAGGATCAGCGTCACCATAACGTGGTGGTTCTCATGCGCGACTATGCACAGTCACGTCGCTTCGGCAATGTAGGGATGGAGCTTTTTGACCTCAGGCATCATCACGAAGATGAGGTGCTTCAGGCGGTGCTCGATAAAGGAACATCGAAATATCGTCTCACTTATGAAGACCGGGCTCTTCAATTTCTGTGCACCTTTGTGCAGGCCCGGGAGAAGGAAAATTATCTCGAAATTCTCCCGGCTGATTCCTGGTCTTTCATCGCCGATGAACCTCTGAAAGCAGAAGTAGAATTTATCTTTCCCGAGATGCAGGACTACTGTTTTGCATTCCAGCCGATTGTTGACCCGCTGAGCCGCGAGATTATTTCTTATGAAGCGACAATCCGCGGGCCGGAAGGTGGCTCAGCGATGGAGTATTACGCCCGGCTGTCCGGAACAACGATCTATGAGGCGGATCTCAAATCCAAAAAGCTGGCTTTTGCCATGGCGCAAAAAATGGGGATCGGCGACAAAACGATTTCAATTAAGCTTTTGCCTATGACACTTGTCATGGTGCCGGATGCTGTGGAGTCTCTGGTTAATGACATCATCGCCGGCGGCCTGGTTCCTGAACAAATTGTGGTGGCAATCACAGAAAACGGCGTTATAACCCGTGAGGACAAGTTTTCAACGGCGATGAAACAACTTAAAGCCTCGGGAATGCGTCTGGCGATTGATGATTTTGGTGCGGGTTCTGCGGGATTATTGCTGCTGACGCAATGCCAGCCGGACAAAATTATGATTGATCGTAATATGATTTGTGACATCCATACCAGCGGACCGAAACAGGCCGTCGTGCAGGCTATCATCAGGTTCTGCTCAGCGTTAGAAATCTCTGTTATCGCGACAGGCGTTGAAAAAACCGAAGAGTGGATGTGGCTGGATGCGGCAGGGGTGTGTAATTTCCAGGGCGAGTTATTTGCTGAGCCAAGACTGAAGGGCACGCCGGTAGTGACCTGGCCGGAAGTCAGCTACGAATATCAGTCTGGTAATCAGGCTCTCTGAGAACTTGCAGGCGGTATGTAAGCTTTAGACGCATGAGCCCGGCAGATAATATTAGCCGGGCTCATTTAAAATGATTTGCTGTGGATTTATACAATATCATCATCAGGTGTGCGGTAAACGACGTATTCAAGCGCTTCCAGATAAATATCCTGCTTATCGGTATCACTTTCCTGCTCAATCTTCTGAATCAGACAAAGAATAATATCTTTGTGAGTAACCACTTCTTTTTGTTTCTTTAAGTTTTTATAAATACGGGTGACTGTTTCGTTTTCAACAAGAAGTTCAGGATCTTCTGTCAGAATATAATCAGCCAATGTCACATGAGTATAAGACACGTCATGCATTTTAATACCCTCCGCGTTTGTATTAAGAATAGATAATTTAAGATCCCGCACCCGGCTGTAATGACCGGGCGGGAGGAAAATAATAAAAAAGTGGATCTTTCTTCAAAGATCAGAATACGGAATCATCGGGCGTCATGCCCACCACCATTTCAAGTGCGCCGCGCAAAATATCCAGCTGCACAACGTCTGACGTGGTTTCAAGCTGATTAATCAGGTGGAGCATGATGGCCTTATTGGTCACCGTACCTTTATTCGCAAGAATAAGACGAATTGCGGCACCCAGAACTTCAGCTTCACTGGAGTAAAGTTCACCAGCTTTAGCGAAATGTTTATAAATGCCAGAGCTATTGACAGTGTCTGACATCGGCTGAGATGGATTTGATACAACCGAGTCGTTGTGACTTAGTACACATTGGTTTGATGCATCAATGTTTTTTCTGGTCATTGGACGGCCCTTCAGCATTGAAAAAGTGTCGTACATTGTCGACGTCCCGGACCTCATAACTGACACGCGCACGCTTATCAGCCTGGTCGTGGCGCATCTCATTGATGATCTGCTCCAGGGCACTTTTTCGATTTGAGTTTTCAGCACTCGCAGCCATAAACTGTAACTGCTTAATGAGTCTGTCGATTGATAGTAGACTTTTCGATTTAAGTAAGGAGATTACAGCCTCACCAATGAGTTTGTCCGTTAATTTTTCTTCATTACTTCTATACATATTATCAGCCTCTGAATATATGCTGGCCAAAGGTCTGGGCAGAGTAGCTTCAGGTTCAGAGTTATGACTTCATACCGCAGGGTATTACGCTAACGGAAATAAAGCATTGGTTGGCTATGAATTAATCAAGCCCGCATAATATGTCAAACCGAATTTATATGAAGCCCATTTTTACTCTGTGAATTTAATAGATCATGAATCACGTTCAAGAACCAGACGGATAAGCTTCATATAATGCTTTTCCTCTTCTTCGCTGCCAGCGGATTCTACACGATTCAAAAGTTTCGAACACAACGCTTTGCGATTTAGGTTCCTGCCTGCTTCCAGAATTTCAACCACAACGCGCCCCATTGTTTCCTCTTTAGAAAAACCCTGTGTGTAGAGCGAAGGGGAGGTTTCTGGTGACAATCCATCGTGCTTATTCTGACGCATGACATATCCTCTTGTTAATGTGTGCGTAGTTAATGATTACTTGTGTGACTATAAAGTTATACAAGATGTAGAAAGTTGTACAGGTATTTTTAGAAATAAATGACAGGAATACAGAATATTCTTAAACGCTTAACGGCTGAATCGGGACAGTTTGCCACCGGCAGAGGTCCACCAGGCTGAGAAAATTTCCGTTTGTCCTATTTTTCAATGCCTCCGGCAAAAGTGCCTATACTTAACTGACTAATTGTTAAGACAGAACCCCTTTAAGGAGGAAGTGTATGAAGAGGAAAAACCTTATTGCCGCGTCGCTGGCTGCTGTTTCCATTTTATTCGTAGCCGGGTGTGCGTCGAATCAGGCGATTAAAACCACGGACGGAAAAACCATCGTCACGGACGGTAAACCTCAGGTTGACAGCGATACCGGCCTGGTATCGTACAAAAATGCTGAGACAGGAAAGACTGAGCAGATCAACCGCGATCAGGTTAAAAACATGAGCGAACTGGATAACTGAGTTGCTCAATAACCGGTAGACAGGAGAGAAATATGAACAGGACTTTGCTTTTGCCATTAGCCGCATTAATCAGTGTCGCAGCCTTATCGGGCTGTACCCGGACGAGTTATGCTATTCAGACCAATGACGCGAGAACCATCGTCAGCGACGGTAAGCCAAAAGAAGCGCCTACCGGATTGCTTGAGTATACTGATGCCAATGGTGTGAAACAGCAAATCAACAAATCCGAAGTGAAACAGGTAACGGAGTTGCCTAAATAAGCACCGTGTTTCTGATTCAGTTTCCTGATTATTTCTTAAAAACCCGCTGATGAAGGCGGGTTTTTATTTTTGCGCAGCACTTCTCAACTCTTCCCGACTCCCGCCACAGCGACGCCAGATTATGGTATTTTTTAGCGCGCACAATAGTTTCAAACAAAGTCTAAAACAAGGAAAGTCATCATGCGTCAAAGAACCATCGTTTGTCCGTTAATTGAACATGAGGGAACGTATCTGCTGTGTAAAATGGCCTCCGGGCGCGGCGTTTTCCCGGGCCAGTGGGCGCTTTCCGGCGGCGGAATGGAAGCGGGCGAAACCGTTGAGCAGGCGTTATTGCG
This sequence comes from Rahnella contaminans, assembly GCF_011065485.1. NCBI lineage: Bacteria > Pseudomonadati > Pseudomonadota > Gammaproteobacteria > Enterobacterales > Yersiniaceae > Rahnella > Rahnella contaminans. The sequence goes on along the minus strand of NZ_JAADJS010000001.1, from coordinate 952,778 downwards.
CGAAGTGCGGGAAGAGTTGGGCGAAGCGCTGGAACTGACGCATATCACGCCGTGGACGTTCCGCGATGATATCCGCCTGAAGACGTATCCCGATGGAACTCAGGAAGAAATCTACATGATTTACCTGATTTTCACCTGTCAGGCGAAGAACACTGTGATCACGCTGAACGACGAATTTGAAAGTTACGCCTGGGTACGTAAAGAAGATCTGCTGAAGTTCGATCTCAACGAAGCCACACGCATCACGTTAAAACAGCGCGGGCTGATTTAAACGAGAAACAGGACATTCCATCCAGAATGTCCTGCATCCCTATTACCTATTACGGAATAGTTATCTTCGAATTATAGATGAACAACGTTTTATCTTCATAGGTCAGAACTTCATCAGGAATTCCAACCTGCTGTTTGATCGCGTCTAATCGGCGGTTCATTTCAGAATCTGGCTGCGAATTCTGTATCGCCGGGATAGAAATGAATTGTCTCTGAGGCGCTTTTTCAAAATAAGTGGGTGTTAACCATGTGCTGAATGTTTGAGAACGAACTTCGTCGAACTGAATACGATACGTTTTCTTATCGAATAGAACAGGTGAAATATGTATCTCATTATTCGATAGCCAGTTAACGGTATTAGAGGAAAGCCAGTAATCTGAATATCCAAAGAAGAGTTTGTGCTCTTTTAAAAAATCAATATAAGACAGGGTTTGTTTTTCCTGATCATATAAAGGTGATTTTATTACAGTGTAAGAGTATAGCGAAGAGAAAACAAATAGGGTGAATGCCAGAACGATTAAAATGTTCCTTTTATAACTGAAGCATAATGCTCCAATGACAAAACTGAAACAAATTGCGTTTATAAAGAATCTGGCGCTAATATCCGCGGGGGTGGTGTAACTGATAATAAATGACGAAATAATGCCAGCAATGGTAAGTGCACTGAATATAGCAATGAATGTAGATTCTTTTCCACGCTGCAAACAATCATATATCGAGTATATAACTATCAACGACCAAACGATAAAAGAGCTTACATAAGCAATTTGGGCATCAATAAAGAAAATATTCATACTGCGGCCGATGATTTTCACCATCCATGCAGCATTTTCTGCCCATAAATCAAAGGGGACAAGCTTAAAGTGCTGAACAGGCAGTCCCAATATTCTGGGGATGACATGAGTCATAGCGAGAATAAATGTTATGCCGAATATTACTGTATTTTTCCAGTTCGATTTTTCCTTCCAGGAGAAATAGATTTGCACCAGCAAAATAGGTAAGAAATAGGTTGCCAAAAACCAGGGGTCGGATACTGCAGATAGAAGCGCTATCAAGCTATATAATATTGTTATTCTGGTAGAGTTTTTCTTAATATTATAGAAACAGAGAGCGAAGGTGAATATGCCAAAAAAATTGGTAGAGTTATGAGAAAAAGGGTGCGCTATAAACCCAAACGTGTAGACGTAAGCCGGTAAAAAAATCAAAGCACTCATTGCAAGGAACGATGCCTTGCTTTTATTTGTCGAGTTCAGTATCCACGTTATGATAATGGCGGAAAGTGAAACGAAAAGAGATGTTGATATTATTAAAGGGATCTTGCCATCATCAGAAAGTACAAAGAAGAAGAAAAAATTGATTGGATAGACAGTAAAATACCAATTGTCAGGGGTCGGTTTCCAGTACTTAATTACTGAAAAGCCATTTTCCAGCATTTCTCTCCAAACTAGTGGGCTGTTTGCCGCATCTGGCTCGATAGGGAAATAACGGTTTGTGAGAAAATAGGCACAAATTATGCTTAAAATAGTAACTGCAAAATAAATGAACACGTCGGAATTTATTATTTTCTTCACTGCATTTTTTCCCTGGCATGGTATTGATCATCATTAATTTAAAACCCTAATGAAGATCAGTTAAGTAAATTCATATTTCAGAATTTTACCAGTGGTGCCCGTCGAAGGAAAGTGTTTGTAGTTTCTAAAAAATGCAGTGCGTTTGCCTCACAATGCGCTGCATTTTCTTGAAATTCGATTTCTATCCGCACGATTACCGCTGTGAAGTCGCGATGTTGCGTTTCGCGGCCTTGCCTTCTTTTGCGGCTTTCATGCCTTTCTCCGCACTGCGATGTAAAACCCAGCCGAAGACAAGTATCGACAGCGCGCAAATCAGGAAAAGAACGCGGCCCCATAACGGGTTAGGCACCAGCACCATCAGCAGCAAACCGGCCCCCATATACAGGGATATCCGGCCAATTTTATCGCGTTGCAGCCGGTCGAATTCATCCTGTTCGTTATCGGCATACACCGGCGTTTCCATATCGGTGAAAAACTGCTGACGCTGAGTTTCACGGGCTTTCGCATTCTCGCGGTAGAACAGGGTGGTCAGGCAGAAAAACCCGCCGGTGAAGACCAGATGCGAGAAGATATTCCACATAATCGCTACATCCAGCATCTCGCGCGTGGTCAACGTAATACCCAGTAAACGGGCGACATCTGGCGCGGTAAACACGTTAGCGATGATGTAAGACACACATAATCCGAACAACACCGTGGCCCACGCCGCCCAGTCCGGCGTTTTGCGGATGAACACGCCAAGAAACAGTGGCACGATAATCGGTGCCTGCATCAGCGTGCCGACCTTCATCATCAGGTCGAACAGGCTGACGGTCTGCATTGTGTGCATATACTGCGCCACCAGGATCACGAGTACGCCGTTGACCACGCACGTGGCCTGACCGACGCGCAGCTGATACTTGTCGCTGCGTTCTGTGTTGCGGTTAACAATGGGCGTCCAGAAACTGCGTACAAAAATCCCTGAATTACGGTTCAGCGCGCAGTCCATCGACGACATCGTCGCGGCAAATAATCCCGCCATCAGCAGGCCAACGGTGCCCACCGGCATCGCGCGTTCGGCGAAAATCAGATACACCGCATCGGTAGCATTTTTCCCCAGCTCCGGGTGTGCGGTTGCGGCGTCAGGATAAAGAATAGCCACCGCCCACGGCGGGATAAACCAAATCACTGTGCCAGTCAGCATCAGAATCAGCGCAAACAGCGCCGCTTTTTTGGCGTTAAAACTGTCTTTGGCATTCAGAAAACGGTAAGAATCTTGCAGGTTATTAATGCTCTGCACGTTCTTGATAAAGAAAAACAGGAAACAGGCGACCAGCAGGGAAATGTAATGCGGGCCGACGTCCGGGCCGGTGAAAAAGCCGGACGGGAATTCTGTCACCAGTTTGACCGGGCCACCGACCTTGAACAGCGCGACCACCGCACAGGCAATCGAAATAATCGCCACCACCAGCGTCTGCACAAAATCACTCGCCACCACCCCCCATGCGCCGCTCAGTAAAGAAATCACCAGTACCACCAGACCGGTGACCCACAGCGTCAGCGTAATGTCGTGCCGGAACACCGCGCTGGCAAACACCGCCAGACTGTTCAGCCATACGCCCGCGCTGAGAATGCTCGGCGGAATAATCATCCAGGTGAAAAACTGTTCGTTACCTTTGCCGAATCGATGGTTGATGGCCTCTGTGGCAGTATCGACCCGAAGCTGGCGGAAACGGGCGGCGAACCACCACCATGCCACCAGATAGCCGAACACGTTACCGGCGAACACGCTCACCACGTTGAAACCGTAGCGGTAAGCCTGTCCGGCGGCACCGGTGAAAGTCCAGGCGCTGAACTGAATCATGAACGCGGTGGCGCCCACCATCCACCAGAGCATGCGCCCGCCGCCGCGGAAATAGTGGCTCGACGAGCCGGAAGCCATCTTTTTGAACGCATAACTGATGGCAATCATTAAAACGAAGTAACCGATCATGACCAGAACATTGATATCCATTGTCGTTACTCTCTCGTTTGCAGGGGAGGTTTTTGGTTATGTATTGAGCAAGCGTAGAAGAGGAGATTTAAATTAAAAGTCCGACAAATAAGAAATGCTTAGTTTGTTATCGATTTGTGAGGCTGGTCACTTGTTGGGCTATTTGTGTGCTTTTAAGCCCATTCTGACTGGCGCTTCGAATCATTCATTGCTTTATTTGTATTACTAAAGCGCGCTAACCCTTTTTAATTCCGGAGAAAGCATGACGTTTATTCAGTGCCGTACCGCTGATGTTAAACAGCTCGCCGTCGTGGCGATGATGGCGTTTTGCAGCGCAGGTGCGCTGGCGGCAGAACCGGCATTTCTGAACACGGCGCAGCTGAACGTGGTTCGCCAGCAACTGCATGAAAATACCGCTGCACCGCAAACGCAGGATGCTTACCGGCACCTGCTGGCGGCGGCGGATTCCGCGCTGAAAAAGCCCGACCTGAGCGTGACAGACAAAGGCATGACGCCGCCCTCCGGCTCGAAGCACGATTACCTCAGCCTGAGCGCTTACTGGTGGCCGGACAGCAGCAAAGCGGACGGGTTGCCGTGGATCCGTAAAGACGGGCGCGTCAATCCGGCGAGTAAAAACGAGCAGAGTGACGGCGTGCGGCTGGCGGATTTCACCGCGCGGGTGCAGAACCTGACGCTGGCCTGGTATTTCTCCGGCGAACAGAAGTATGCCGATAAAGCTGCCAGCCTGCTGCGGGCGTGGTTTATTACGCCGGAAACGCGCATGGATCCGAACCTGAATTATGCGCAGGGCGTGCCGGGTATTTCAGCCGGACGAAACGCCGGTGTGCTGGACGGTCGTTACTTCTCCACGCGCATTGTGGATTCGCTGGTTTTGCTGCACGGGAATCGGGCGTGGACGGACAATGACGATCAGCAAATCCGCGTCTGGATGCAGGATTATCTGACCTGGCTTCAGGGCAGCAAAATCGCTAAAAAAGAGGGCCTCACGCAGAACAATCACGGTAACTGGTATGTCACTCAGGTGTCCGGCATTGCGTGGTATCTCGGCGATAAAGCGGTGATCCGCGATATGGCAAAACTGATGGAAAGTAAGCTGGATATTCAGCTCAAGCCCGACGGCACGCAGCCCGCTGAACTGGCGCGCACCCGTTCGTTCCATTACAGCTATTTCAATTTGCAGGCGATCAGCATGATGGCGGTGCTGGCGCAGAAAAACGGCATCGACCTCTGGCACTACAAAACACCACAAGGCGGCGGGCTGCTGACCTCGCTGGATTTTATGGCGCGTTACACGGACTCGTCCGTGCCGTGGCCATATAAAACCATCGACCAGATCCGCGTGCGGCCTGTGCCATTACTATCGTGGGCGGATAACGGCACTGGCGGGCAACGTTACGAACAGCAAATCCGCCGCGCCAGGTTTGAACTGCCGTCTGCCGGTAAACCCGCCGCGGGCGGGTATCATGAAGACGTCACGCGCGGCGCGGTGATGGAGGCGGAACGCGAAACCTGGCTGTTATCGCTGCCGGCGTTTTCGGCCGGTTATGTCGCACCGCAGGTCGCCGGAGGCAAAAAATGAGACTCTGGAAACCGCTGCTGATAAGCCCCGACGATGCCCAACAATTACGGGCGCAGAGAGACGCCGAAACGCTGCCTGGCGCGGTGCTTCGCGAAAACATCGCCGCACTGGAAACGTTCATGGCGCAACCGGCGCCGGTACCCGGTCACGGCGAAGCGGGCGGCGCGGAACATCATCAGCACAAACAAAATTACGTCTACATCAATCTGGCCGGACGACTTTTTTTGATCACCGGCGAGCGGCGTTACCGGGATTTCGCGCTTTCACTGCTGAACGGTTACGCCGATATTTACCCGACCCTGGGCAGCGCGACCAGTAAAGACAGCAACGCGCCGGGCCGGATTTTCCATCAGACGCTCAATGAAAATATGTTCTGGCTGTACGCCGTCGAAGGCTATCACTGCCTGATACCGTCGCTCAGGCAGCCTGAGCGTTCGCACATCGAAGACCACCTGTTTCGCGTGATGGCGGATGACGCACTCAGCCGCCATGCGAAAGATTTCGATATCGTGCATAACCACGGGATCTGGTCGGTCGCGGCGGCCGCCATCAGCGGGTACGCGCTGCAAGATGATTCGCTGGTTGAAAAGGCGCTGTACGGGCTGAAAGGCGACAGCGAAAGTGGCGGTTTTTTTGCGCAGCTCAGCCAGCTGTTTTCGCCGGACGGTTACTATATTGAAGGGCCGTATTACCATCGTTTTGCACTGCGTCCGTTGTTACTGCTGGCGGAAGTGATTGATCGCCGGCAGCCGGAATTGCAGATCTTTCAGTTCCGCGACGAGATTATCCGCAAAACCTGCGAAGCATTAATCCTCACCGCATTCCCCGACGGCACCTGGCCTGCGCTCAATGATTCATCGAAAACGATCAACATCAGCGACGACGGCGCGGTGATTGCTGCCAACGTCTGTTATCACCGTTATCATCAGGATCCGCGCTGGCTCGCCGTCGCACAAAAACAGCAAACCGTCTGGCTGAATGCCGCCGCGCTGGCGCTTTCCGCTGCGTTATCTGATTCACCTCCGCTGCCCCTAAACCGTGAAAGCGTTGAACTTCGCGACGGGCCGGAAGGGCAACACGGGGGGATCGGGATTTTGCGCAGTGGTGAAGAAAACCAGACCATGGCGCTGATGTGGTACGGCCAGCATGGCAGCATTCCGCGCCTGCATTCGGCGCTGAACCACGGGCATTTCGACGGGTTGCATCTGAGCCTGTTTAATCACGGGCGCGAGTTCTTGCGCGACTACGGATTTGGCCGCTGGGTTAACGTCGAGCCGAAATTCGGCGGGCGTTATATTCCCGAGAACAACACTTACTGCAAGCAAACCGTCGCGCACAATACGGTCGTCGTTGACGGTCAGAGCCAGAACGGCGGGCAAAGTCTGCAAGCTGAAAAGCGTTCCGGCCAGCGGCATTTCTTTGTCACGCAGGCTCAGGCCGGGCAGGGCATGAGTGCACGTTTGCACGATTACACCCCTGGTGTTGAACAGCAACGCACCGTTCTGCTGCTTGATTTACCGGAGTTTTCCTCCCCGCTAATCGTCGATGTTTTCCGTCTTACCAGCGACCAGCCGCATCGTTACGATTATTGCCTGCATCATCTCGGCCAGTTTGTGCGCAGCGATACAACGCTGAAAGCCGCTGGTGAACTGAAACCGCTGGGCGAAAACCACGGCTATCAGCATCTCTGGGATTGCGCACGCGGCGCAGTGCCCGCCGGTGATTCTGCGCTGTTCAGCTGGCTGGACGGCGGAACTTACCGGACGCTCATCAGCGCATTCCCCGACGGCGGCGAACTGATCGTCGCCCGCACCGGCGCAAACGATCCGCATTTCAACCTGCGCAGCGAACCGGCGTTGCTGCTGCGCACGCACGGTTCTGATGCCATTTTTGCCAGCGTATTTGAAACCCACGGTTATTTTGACGAAGCGACTGAAACCTCGCTCGACGCAAGAGGGAAAGTCTTACAGGTCCGCGTGGTCAGCCACGACGACCGTCAAACCGAACTGAATATTCTGTGCACCGGCAACCGGACATTAAATGTCCTCATCAGTAACGGTCCGACACCGGATGCGGAAAACGCCTTCAGCACGGCGTGGCGAGCCGTCTCATCTCTGAACATTCCCGAGTCATAAAGGAGTCATCATGTTTAACGATCTGAAAGACAAGCGAGTTCTGATTACCGGTTCAACGAAAGGCATCGGTCTGGCAGCGGCGCAGGCCTTTGCGGCAGCAGGGGCGAAAGTCGGAATTAACGGTCATCGCCACGATGAGAGCCTCGGTAAACTGGCTGCCGCTATTGCCAAAAATGGCGGCGAAGTGGCGTACTTTGGTGCCGACGTGACGAAGTCTGCGGAATGCGAAGCGCTGGTCGCCAATTTTGTCGAACGTTTTGGCGGCATCGACGTGCTGGTCAATAACGCAGGCGGGCTGGGCGGTCGTCAGGGGTTAGAAAATATCGACGACGAATTTTATGACCACGTTATGGATCTTAACGCCCGCTCGGCGCTGATGGTGACGAAATTCGCCATTCCGCATTTGCGCCACGCGGCAAAACAAAGCGGTAAAACCACGTCAGTGATCAGTACCGGTTCGATTGCCGGACGCGAAGGCGGCGGGCCCGGCGCGAGCTTGTACGCGGCGTCCAAAGCCTGGCTGCACAACGTCCACCGCAACTGGGTGAAGGAATTCACCAAAGACAATATCCGCTTCAACGTCATTGCACCGGGCACTATCGACACGGTTTTCCACGCAGATAAAAGTGCGGAGGTGCGTGAGAAAATCGCCGGTTCTATTGCCATGGGGCGCTTTGGCACCAGCGAAGAACTGGCACCCAGCTTTCTGTTTTTTGCTTCCCATGCGTGCAGCGGTTACATCACCGGCCAGATATTAGACGTCAACGGCGGGCAGATGGCGCCATAGCGCACAGTTTGTGAGTTTAGCGCGACGCCCGCATGCAGCGCGGCGTCGCCTGAACTATGATGTCGGCAATCTGCACAGAAAAAGGGAAGCGAATGACGATGCAGTTTGAAACCGCCGCAGGCATGACCCGTGGCCTCAACACCCACATTGCCCGCGATATTGCCCGCAAAATCCTCTCCGGCGAACTGGCACCCGGCGCCATTTTGCCCAGCGAAATCGACCTCGGCGAACAGTTTGGGGTCAGCCGCACCGCGCTGCGTGAAGCCCTGAAACTGCTGACGTCAAAAGGTTTGCTGGAATCTCGCCCGAAAATCGGCACCCGTGTTAAAGAGCGTCCGCAGTGGAACATGCTCGATCCGCAACTGCTGGAATGGATGCAGGGCATGGAAGCCACGGAAGAGATTTATCATCAGTTTCTTGAATTCCGCAAAGCGATCGAACCACATGCCACGGCGCTGGCAGCGGTGAACGCCAGCAAAGAGCAACGCATTGAGCTGTCACGGATTTACCGCCAGATGTGCCACGTTTCCGAGAATTTCAATGCGCAGGCGTGGGTAAATATCGATACCCAGTTTCACCGGATGATTTTCATCTCCTCCGGCAACTGTTTTTATGTCCCGTTCGGTAATGTGCTGACGACGATTTTTAAGTGGTTTTTCGAATACTCGTCGAAGGAAGGCGGCATGTGCCTGAACGAGCATAAAAAGATTTACGAAGCGATTATGGCAGGGGATGAGGGAGCCGCGTATTCGGCTTCGCTGGGGTTAATGAAGGGGCATAAGCATCGGCTTCAGCGGGAGTAATTTAGGTTTTCAATTGCAGTGATCGCATCTCATAAATCAAGACCTTGGGTTGCCACCCAAACCGGCCTCAAGGAGCACCTGTCGCCGCACTCCCAAGTCGGTGTGGGCTGGCGCCCACGACCTTGATTTTAAAGACCCAAAACTTACGACTCAGACTCGCTCTTCTTCCCCGCGAGCATCGCCAAAAAGTCATATTTCTGCTGCAATTCCTTCTCCGCCGCGGCATACAACTGCGCCGCCACTTCCGGTTGTTGCGCATTAAGCCTTCTGAACCGCTGCTCATTATTGAGCGTATCGGTCAGCCCGCTGGAAGGCGGCCTTGAATCGAGTGCCAGCGCCGGTTTGCCTTCTTCCACGCGACGCGGATCAAACCGGTACAGCGGCCAGAAACCGGTGGTGGTCAGCTGTTTCATCTGATCATGGCTGAGCGCCAGATCGTAGCCGTGCTCTTCGCACGGGCTGTACGCGATGACAAGCGACGGCCCCGGATAAGCTTCGGCTTCCTGAATCGCCTTCACCGTCTGGTTGAGCTGCGCGCCGAGGGAGATTTGCGCCACATACACATGACCATACATCATCATGCTCACACCCAGATCTTTACGGGATTTGCGCTTGCCCTGTTCGGCGAATTTCGTGACCGCACCCAGCGGCGTGGCTTTCGACTGCTGTCCGCCGGTGTTGGAATAACACTGGGTATCGAGTACCAGCACGTTGACGTTTTCCGTCAGGCTCAGGACATGATCCAGCCCGCCGAAACCGATGTCATACGCCCAGCCGTCGCCGCCGATCAGCCAGATGGATTTATCCACCAGATAATCCGCGTCGGTCGCCAGCTGACGCGCGTCTGGTGTATCAATGTCGGCCAGAATTTTACGCAGCGCGGTGACGTGGCCGCGTTTAACTTCCGGCGTGGACGTTTCATCGCGAAGGCCGCCCAGCACATCGGCCGGAATATGCGGTTCCAGCGATTCCACCAGACGCAGCACGCGGCGGCGATGCTGATCGACCGTCAGACGGAAGCCCAGCCCGAACTCGGCGTTGTCTTCAAACAGTGAGTTCGCCCACGCCGGACCGCGGCCATCGGCGTTGGTGGTGTAAGGTGTTGACGGTAAATTACCGCCGTAAATGGACGAACAGCCGGTGGCGTTGGCAATCAGCAAACGGTCGCCGTACAGCTGCGTCAGCAGTTTGATGTAAGGCGTTTCGCCACAACCGGAACAGGCACCGGAATACTCAAACAGCGGCGTAATCAGCTGCGAGGTGCGGATATCAATGCGTTCCAGCGTGGTTTTATCGATTTCCGGCAGCCTGAGGAAGAAGTCATAGTTGGCGCGTTCTTCTTCCAGGTGCTCAATGCGGTCAGCCATGTTAATGGCTTTAATGGACGGATCCTGACGGTCTTTCGCCGGGCAGACTTCCACGCACAAATTACACCCGGTGCAGTCTTCGGGCGCGACCTGCAATACGTATTTCTGGCCGCGCATGTCACGGGATTTAACGTCCAGCGATTGCAGCGCGGCAGGGGCGTTTTCCATGGCGTCCGGCTGAACCACTTTGGCGCGAATGGCCGAGTGCGGGCAGGCGGCGACGCAGTGGTTACACTGCGTACACAGATCCGGCTTCCAGATCGGCACTTCTTCAGCAATGTTACGTTTTTCCCACTGCGTGGTACCGGTCGGCCAGGTGCCATCCGGCGGGAAGGCAGAAACCGGCAGGGCGTCGCCAAGCCCGGCCAGCATGGTGGCGGTGACGGTTTTGACGAAATCCGGTGCATCGTCGGAAACAATGGGCGGACGTTTGCGCGGATTTTCCGGAATGGCCTGCAACGGCACGGCAACCAGTTCTTCCAGCGTGGCGGCCAGCGCCATCCAGTTGCGCGTGACCACGTCTTCGCCTTTGCTGCTGTAACTGCGGGCAATCGCGCCCTGCAATTCTTTCAGCGCTTCGTCACCCGGCAGGATTTGCGTCAGGTGGAAGAACGCCATCTGCATGACGGTGTTAATGCGCGCGCCGAGTTTGCACTCGCGGGCAATTTTCGCCGCGTTAATCACGTAGAAACGGGCTTCGCGCTGAATCAGCGTCGCCTGCACTTCCAGCGGTAACCGCACCCAGACTTCATCGGCGCTGAACGGTGTGTTAAGCAGGAAAATCCCGCCATGACGCAGACGTTCTGCCATCTGATACAGATCGATAAACTGCCACTGGTGGCAGGCAACGAAATGCGCCTGACTGACCAGATACGCGGATTTGATCGGCTTTTCACTGACGCGCAGATGCGAAACCGTCAGGCCACCGGCCTTTTTGGAGTCGTAGACGAAATAACCCTGCGCATACATCGGCGTGCTGTTACCGATGATCTTGATGTTGTTTTTGGTCGCCGATACAGAACCGTCGCTGCCCAGCCCGTAGAACAGGGCTTCGAGTGAGGCGCGCTCAGACAACTCTTCTTCAACCACCGGCAGGGAAAGCCCGGTGACGTCGTCATAAATGCCGACGGTGAAGCGCGGACGCGGTTTGCTGAGCGCCAGCTCGCGGAACACCGACAGTACGCAGTCCGGCCCGAATTCTTTTGACGATAATCCGTAACGGCCGCCGATCACTTTCGGCAGCGAATCGCGCTCGCCGCTGTTATAGGCCTCAGCCAGCGCGGTCATGATATCGAGATACAGCGGTTCGGCCAGCGCGCCCGGCTCTTTGGTGCGGTCCAGCACGGCAATGCTTTTCACGGATTGCGGCAGTACGGCCAGCAAATGTTCAGCGCTGAACGGACGGTATAAACGCACTTTCAGCACGCCAACCTTCTCACCGCGCGCATTCAGGGTTTCGATGACTTCTTCGGCGGTGCCGATCCCGGAACCCATCAGCACGATCACGCGTTCTGCCTGCGGATCGCCGACGTATTCGAACGGCTTATATTCGCGGCCGGTGAGGGCGGCGAACGCATTCATGGCGTCGATCACGTGCTGGCAGGTGGCGTTGTAATACGGATTGGTGGCTTCGCGTGACTGGAAATAAGTGTCAGGGTTGGCGGACGTGCCGCGGATCACCGGATGATCCGGTGACAAGGCGCGGGCGCGGTGTGCGTCAATCTGCGCCTGCGGCAGCATCTGCTGGAGCGTGTCGTCGCTCAGCGGCGCGATTTTATTGATTTCATGTGAGGTCCGGAAACCGTCGAAGAAATGGATAAATGGCACGCGGCTGTTCAGGCTGGCGACCTGGGCAATCAGCGCGAAATCCTGCGCTTCCTGTACGCTGGCGGCAGAGAGCAGGGCGCAACCGGTCTGGCGCACGGCCATAACGTCGGAATGATCGCCGAAAATAGACAACGCGTGCGTCGCAACGGTACGCGCCGCAACGTGCAGGACAAACGGCGTCAGCTGACCGGCCAGTTTGTACAACACCGGGATCATCAGCAACAGACCCTGCGACGAGGTGAAAGAGGTCGACAGCGCGCCGGTTTGTAATGCGCCGTGGACGGTGGAAATCGCACCGGCCTCAGACTGCATTTCCATTACCGTCGGGACATCGCCCCACAAATTTTTCTTCCCTTCGCCAGACCAGGCACCGGCAATTTCGGCCATGGTAGAACTGGGAGTGATCGGGTAGATGGCAATGACTTCGTTGGTGCGATAAGCCACGGAAGCGACTGCGTTATTACCGTCAGTGGTGATCATGGAATACCCTTTGCTTTGCTCACAAAAAGGCCGGAAAACAGTAATTTTCACCGGCAATAATTATAAAAGCTTAGCAGAGGGGGGATTAATCAATTTATCCTGATTGTGTGCAGGGGTTTTTAACCTTGCTTTTTAGAGGGTTATGAGCAACGGGGCGGTTTCAGGAATAGTCGTAGCCGCTGAAAGGAATAACCGGAGAGTCAGCGGCGAAATAGGGAAATTCGCGCGGTGAACGGCGTTTAATTAATATCGATGCGTTTTATTCCTTTCACCGACATCAGTGCTTCATAAAGTTTGTCGACGCTTTGTTTAGGCCGCAGGATAACGTCCAGAATCAGTTCACATTTGCTTTCATCTTCATCGCGCTGATTGATTTTGATATGGCCGGGGCGAATACGCATCTTCTGTAATGCGACTAAAACCGCAGGCACACTTTCCGGCAATAAACGTATTTCGATTAAATGGTGATGACCGACCCAGTGATTGCTGATCTGGCGAAAAACTTCCAGCACAATTAAGGTCATAAAAGCGCCATATATCCCGATCTCATACAGACCGCTACCAATCACCAGACCGATGGCGGCAGTGACCCATAATCCGGCGGCGGTGGTTAATCCCTTAACAATTTGCTTCTGGATAATGATGGTCCCGGCCCCGAGAAAGCCCATCCCGCTGACCACCTGCGCTGCCACGCGGCTGGGGTCAAAACTAACGTGCGTTTGCATCAGAATATCGGCGAAGCCGTATTTCGACACAATCATAAACATGGCGCTGCCAATCCCCACCAGAATATGAGTACGTAATCCGGCTTCTTTGGCGCGTAATTGACGTTCGATGCCGATCAATCCGCCCAAAGCACCGGCCAGGGCGATCCGCAGTAAGAAATCTGTCAGCATGTATTGCTCCTTTATCGTTATATTTCCCGTTCTAATTCAGGAGGAAAAGCGGTTAATCACTCTCTATTTTATGAGTCAAAGAAATAACCAGACGAAATAAAATGTGTCGGAGTGTTTAATTTTGGAATTATTTTAGGAAAAAGTTGATGTTATTTCGCCAACAGGCTCGACGCAGGTGAAAAACCTCGGATATGATGGCGATTCGAAAAAATTCCCCGCATTACCCAAAATCATTCAGGAGCAGGACAGATGATCACTGCGTTTCGCGTGTTACTGGCCGCCGGTGTGCTGGTGTTAGCCGCATGCAGCAGCCACGACGATTCGGCTGACGTTCCCCAAAAAGGCAACAGCGTGAATGTCGGTCAGCGTACCGTCAATATGGACAGCCCGGCCTATGCAGCCTGTTCAATGGCGGGCGGGCAACTCAGATTAGCGCCACAGCTCGATGGCAGCCGCGTCGGGATGTGCTCGATGGCGAATGGTCGTCAGTGCTCTGAAGCCGCGTTGATGCAAGGGCGTTGTACTGCGGGTTAAAATAGCCAGACGTGTGTCTGGCTTTTTCATGATTACATCCGGTCTTTCAGGCGGTAAACCAGCGTATGTTTACCCTGTTTCAGGACCATCTTGTTCTCATTCAGGGAAACGGCCGCGCCGTTGTTCAGCACGTCGCTGATCACGTGATCCCATTTGTTCAGGTTCTCGTCCGGACACAGCATCATGGTTGAGGCCAGACCTTTCACCGTCAGCACGTTATTTTCCAGATTGCCCTGACCCATAAAGCGGTTACACATCTGGCCGGAAACATGCAGGTTTGAGCCGAACTCAATTTCCGGAATACGGCCCTGTGCGGCCGGAACCGTCTGACCATCCACACTCAGCAACTCAAAACGATGATGCTGCAAATCAGTTTGCTTCACGCCGGTCTGGCTGCTACATGCGCTGATAGTGATGGCGGCTGCCAGAACAAACAGTGACTTCTTCATGTTCTCTCCTGAGAAATATTCCATATGTGTCATACATATCGTTATATTCATCTTAATATATTACGTATTGCATCGCAATTATAGCGCGGGTGAATACATCGTCAGAACACTGCCCGATGCCCAAAAAAAAGCCTGCGACCTTCCTTTTCAGGATGATCACAGGCTTGGGCTTTTGCGTACTTTACTCAGGCATTACGCCGTATCAGCGTGACGGATGATTCACTTCTACCGGACGCAAATCAAACAGCAACACTTCCGCCTGGTCGCCGTCGGTAAAGGTGACGCTATCTTCATTGCGGATACGCGCGCCATCGCCGGTTCTGAATTCGACACCGTTCACCTTGATGCTGCCGCGGGCAACGTGGATATAAGCATAGCGATCCGCATCGAGGGCAAACGTCGCCTGTTCTGCACCGTCGAAGAAACCGGCGTAGATTTTCATATCCTGACGCACGGTCAGCGAACCGCCGGTACCCGATGGTGAAACAATCAGGCGGAATTTCCCGCGTTTTTCCGCTTCCGCGACGGACACCTGCTGGTATCCCGGTTGGGTGCCATTTTCTGACGGCACAATCCAGATTTGCAGGAAATGCACGTTTTCTTCACCGGAGTGGTTAAACTCACTGTGCGTCACGCCACTGCCTGCGCTCATCAGCTGAACATCGCCGGGGACAATCACGGAACCGGTGCCCATGGAATCTTTATGTTCCAGCGCGCCTTCGAGCACATAGGAGATGATTTCCATGTTGCTGTGCGGGTGCGCCCCGAAGCCGCGACCCGGTGCGACCTGGTCATCGTTAATCACCAGCAGGTCAGAGAAACCGACCTGTTTTGGATCCCAGTAATTGGCGAAAGAAAATGTGTGACGGGAATGCAACCAGCCGTGGTCACCTAAGCCGCGTTGTTCAGAGAGACGTTGTTCGATCATGGTGTACTCCTCAGTGTTGTCAGGGGGAAAGTGCGTTTGCGCTTCCGATGAACAGAGAATACACGTAAACTAATTTGCTCAACAATGAGGTGGAATGACTATCACTGTCGCATTTTGGTTGACAATAACAGGTTGTATTCCTCAGGGCGAAACTGACATGCAGATTGAAGATCTCCGTATTTTTGTGGCGGTAGTGAAAGCCGGGAATTTCACCGCAGCGGCCGAACAACTGCTGCTTTCTAAACAATACGTCAGCCGCCGGATGGCCGCGCTGGAAGCTTCGCTGAGCGTCAGGTTGCTCAACCGCAATACGCGCAAACTGTCGGTGACCGAATCCGGCCAGCTTTTTGCACAACATGCGCAGCGTATTCTCGATGATATCGAAGAAGCCGAAAGGGCGGTTTCACCTAAACGCCAGGCGCTGCAGGGCTCATACCGCATCAGTATTCCGATGTCATTTGGCATCAGCCATCTCTCACCGCTGATTGCGGAGTTTTTGCAGCAAAATCCGGAGATTCAGTTTCAGGTGGAACTGGTGGACAGGTATGTCGATCTGGTGGGCGAAGGCTTTGATATTGCCATCCGTATTGGCAATCTGGCGGATTCTTCGCTGGTGGCGCGCCGTCTGGGGCAGCTTAAACGCGTTATCTGTTGCAGCCCCGGTTATCTTGAGCGGCGCGGCACGCCGGAAACGCCGGACGATTTACTCCGGCACGATTGCCTGCGTTATGGCCGCGAAGGGCAAAATGGTTGGGAGCTGGAGCGCCACGGCAAACTGCGGATTTTCGACGTGCGCGGGCCGGTGCTGAGCAACAAAGGCGAAGTGCTGCGCGACGCCGCCATTTCCGGGCTGGGCATTGTATTGCTGCCTGAATTTATCGTCGGTCCGGCGCTCGAAAATGGCTCGCTGGTACCCATCCTTGACGCCTTCCAGCCCGGCTCGCTCAGCCTGCATGCGCTCTATCCGCAGCATCGCCAGCGCAGCGAAGTCACCCGCGTGTTTCTCGATTTCTTACAGGAAAGGCTGAAAGCGCAGCGGGTGTCGTAAGCTTTGCCACCCGCCTCACATTCCTCTTTGAATCACACAAATATCCAGCTCTTTGTAGGATTTGCATCGTTTATTCCTATAAAAAATGCCGTACTTTTGTGTTGCATAAACGTTAACTGAAGAGGTGGGAAATGATAAATTCATCTGAGCAATACCTGGACGCCCTCGGCGCAACGCAGTCGCTTACCGCAGAACAGACCGCTGAGCTGGAAACTAAGGGTTACGTTATTATTCATAACGTGATCGACAAAGACTGGCTGGAAGATATGCGCGTGACCTTCGATGCGCTGGTGGAAAAAGAGGGTGACAATCTGGCCGTTGAGCATCATCAGGAAGCCACCGCGACGCGTATTGCGAACATGATTAACAAAGGCACGGTCTGGGAAAAAGTGTGGTCGCATCCGCTGATCCTGTCCGTTTGCCGCCACATTTTCCGCGGCGCGTTTAAGGTGTCGAGCCTCAATGGCCGCGAAGCGCTGCACCGTGGCGGACATCAGCCGCTGCATGCGGACTGGAAAAAACCTCGTCCGGACTTCCCCAAAGTGCATCTGGTGAACTCCATCTGGGCGATTGATGATCTCAGTGCGGCAAACGGCGCACCGCGGATTATTCCGGGGACGCATCACCGGCCTGAACTGCCGGAAGATGTTCTGGCGGACGTCGGATTACCACATCCTGATGAAGTGGTTTTCGAAGCTCCGGCCGGAAGCGTGATGATTTATGATGCGCACGCCTGGCACGGCGGCACCAACAATACCGTCGGCACACGCCGACGCGTGCTGCACAGTTTGTACATTGACCGTGAAGATGCGCAGCAGCAGGATCAGCGCAAATGGCTTAAACCGGAAACCGCCAGCCGCCTGACACCGGCGCAAAAATGGCTGCTGGATGTGTTGTAAATGCCACACCGGTCAAAACCGTTGGCGTCGGCTAACACCGGTCAAGACCTGGGGCCAGTTTGGGTGGCAACCCAAGGTCTTGACCTTGATGGCAAGATTCAATGCAATTGAAAAACTGAGAGAACGCCATGCTGCCCGTTGTGATAGACACTCTTTTCCGATCGTTTTGTGGCAGTGAAGCGCAGGCGGTGCGCTTTCCGGATAACACACAACCCATGCCCGAACTGGCGTTGCTGGTCAGCTTCCCGCGCATCGAATTTGTGGTCAGAGGCCACGTTCATGACCGCAGTCTTCCGGCTGAAAAGGGCTTGCTCAAAGAGGGTGACGCGCTGTATATCCCTGGTGGAAAATGGAATCTCACCCAGTGGAGCGCGCCCGCCGTGCTGCTGAGCATATTGTTCAGCAAAGAAAAGCTCGGTTTCAGCCTGCAATCCTGGGACGGCAACCGGTTTTCCGAAACGGACAAACAAAGCGTCGCCCGGCTGGGGCCGCGGGTCGGCTCGTTTTTATTGCAGGCCATGAATGAAATCGTTTCAAACCCGGATGACCAGCAAACCGCCCGCTGCGTGGTCGCCGGTTTGCTGAGCCATTGTCAGGAACAACTGGCGAACCGCACACAAATTCTGACCCGCAGTGGCGCGCTGTTTGAAGTGATGAAAAAATATATCGAGGAAAACGCCTCGCTGCCGCTGACCCGCGAAAACGTGGCAAAGCGGTTCCATATCACGCCGAACTACCTCTCACATCTTTTCCGAAAATCCGGCGATACCGGCTTCAGCGAATACCTTAACCATGTCCGGCTGGAACGGGCAAAACTGCTGCTGAAAGGCTATGAACTGAAGATCAAAGAAGTGGCGAGCAGTTGCGGATTTGTCGACAGCAATTATTTTTGCCGCGTGTTCCGTAAAAGTACTGCGCGTTCGCCTTCGCAGTACCGTAGTCAGTGGCTGAGCCAGCATCCGGACATTAAAAAAGGGTAGTGCTTTGCCCTGATTTTCTGATCTAAATGGTGAGGGTGGAAAGGTATTGAGGAAACGGCCCCTTACGGAGCCAGTGTCTGAAACGCGCGGTTGAAGAAGTCTTCGCTGCCAAAGTTGCCTGATTTCAACGCCAGCGCCATGGGTTGTGCATTGCGCATGGCCAGCAGTGCCGGAACGCCGGTGCTGATTTCTGCGCCAATCACCACCGAACCGAGTTGCAAGCCTTTCACCACCGCGCCGGAGGTTTCGCCGCCGCCGACGACAAGTCGTTTTACGCCCGCGTCTGCCAGAGCAACCGCCAGTGTGGCAAAGAAATCTTCGATGGCGTTCGCCACTTTTTCGCGGCCATAACGTTCCTGTAAAACTGACACGCTGGATACGTCGCCCGAGGTCGTAATCAGCGGTGCGCGGTGCTGGTTTTGTTCAATGAAATCCAGCAGTGTTTCACGGGATGCTTTTCCCAGAAGCAAGTCTTCCGCGTCAATCTGCAAAACGGCATGACCGGCGGCGTGCCGGGCAATCTGGCGCAACGTCATCCGCGAACAACTTCCCACCAGAATTGCGCCTTTTCCTTGCACGCCGACGCGCTGTGGCACATTGCCCTGCGCGTCGCCCCGGGCAATGAAATTATGCGGCAACCCCTGCGCGATAGCCGAACCGCCGGTAATCAGCCGTGCTTCATTGCAGGCCGCGCCGAGGGTGACCAGATCGGCGTTCGTGATGCTGTCGGTCACCACCAGGCAGCGGCCTTCTTCCGCCTGCGCCAAAAGCGCATCGCGCACTGACGCGCTGCCCGACTGAACCTGTTGCCACGAAATAAATCCCGGCGGATTTTCAGACTGCGCGGCCAGCACGCGGCGGATATCCGGGTCGGTCATCGGCGTGAGCGGGTGATGTTCCATGCCAGATTCATTGAGCGGGCTGGAGCCGACAAACAAATGCCCCTGATACAACGTCCGCCCCATATCGGGAAACGCCGGACACACCACCACGCCGCGTGCGCCAAGCCGGTTCGCCAGCGCTTCCGCCACCGGGCCAATATTCCCGGCGGGCGTGGAATCAAACGTCGAGCAATATTTGAAGACAATCTGACAACAACCTTGCGCCAACAGCCATTCACAGGCTGCCAGCGATTGTGCGACGGCTTCGGTGGCGGGCAGCGAACGGCTTTTCAGCGCAATCACACCGGCCTCAATGTCCGGCAACGCCGCATTTCCCGGCGTGCCCATGTACAGCGCCGTTTTCATGCCGCCTTCGCCCGCCAGGCCTTTCGCCAGCGTCACGCCTATATCGCTGGCGCCGGTGAAGTCATCGGCAATCACACCCATCAACATGATGTCTTTCCTTCATTATGCAAAACGCGCTTTTTCATCTCACTGACCGCCGCCTGCGGAGCCGCCAGAACCGGCACGCAGGTGACGGCCTGCACGGCTTTCAGCGCACGCGAGGTGGAGAAATGTGCCAGCATGATGGCGTCGCAGCCAGTCAGCTGCTGCGCATATTCCGCCACCAGCCGGTGGTGAGTTTCATCGTCACCGGCACGCAGCGCTTCAATCGCACCTTCGGCGCATACCGTCTTCAGTGAGACCGTTTTACCCAGACGCACGGCCATGTCGCTGAACTCTTTTTCCATTCCGGCGATGGCAGGGCGGAAAGTGGCGATCATACCCACGCGGCTTCCTGCATCGAGTGCGGCTAAAAACATGGCTTCATTGGGTTTCAGCACAGGAATGGTGAGCTGGTCAGCAAGTTTTTCCAGAGCTTCGCCAAACGCGGAGCAGGTCGCCAGAATACCGTCTGCGCCGGTATCACTGGCGTATTGCCCGAAGCGGATAAAACGTTCGGTGAGTGCCTGTGTCAGCTCAACATTTTTGGCCCGCTCAATGGACAACCCGTCATCGAGCAGATTTACCGGGATGGCGTCGGGCCATAATTCCGCCATTGCGACGCTGACGGGCTGCATTGCCACCGGCGTGGCGTGCAGCAGGACAATCGTTTTAGGCATGTTCTTCTCCTGTGGCTCAGGGGTTAAAACCGGCAATCAAGGCCGAAACGGGCGTAGGCCTCTTTTGAGGCTTGCGCAGTGACAATGTCAATCAGCGCGGCACCTTCGTTTTTTAGCGGGGAGGCGCTGAACAGCGCAATGGAAAACGACGTCACTTTTTGCAGTTCCTCCGGCAGACGACCAGCGATTTCAATGCCTGACACCACCAGCAGTTCGCTGATTTGCTGAACCGCCAGACTGGCTTCGCCGGTAATCAGTTTTTCTGCCGTAAATCCTTCCGGGATCGGGCTGGCTTTGGCGTCCACTTCTGCCTCAATGCCCAGACGGGTGAGCACGGTTTTAAAATGAATGCCGCTTGCGCCGCCGATGGAATAACAAACCGAACGTGTTTCCAGCAAGGTTTTTTTCAGCGCTTCTGGGGTGGAAACGTCTGGTCGGGTGTCGCCCTGTTTTACCGCGAAACCGATGCGCGAGACGATCAGCGGTTTACGGCTGGCGGCGTCCACTACGCCAAGTTCGATCAGCTCATCCATCGCCTGATCGGTCACAATGACTACGTCGCCGGTTAGCCCGCTGGCAATGTTTTTCATTAACACCGTGGTTGGCGTCCAGGTGATATCAATGTCGCCGTGTGACTGGCGGTATATGTCGAGCAGCGTGGCGTCAAACGGCGAGCGGACAACTAACGCGCTGTGCAGCGTAAGGTTTTTTGAAGAAGACATGCGTGACTCCTGGTTTCAGATAAAAGTGATGAACTTCAGGTACAGCGTTAATAATCGTAATCTTGAAAATTACAACTACATGGCCAGCCAGATGGTGAGTGGCACGGTGACCACTGCCAGGATTGTGCTCAGCATGATGGCGAAGGCGGCTTTCTCAGGGTGAACGTCCAGCGCTGACGCGACGGCGGCGATGTTGGCAGCGAGCGGATTACAGGCCAGCATGACCATCACCACATATTCATAGTGATTCAGATTAAACAAGCGGAATATCGCGATGATGACCAGCGCGTACAACCCTTGTTTCCACAGAATCGAGGCGATGGCGAATTTCCAGTCGGGAATTAATTTATCGAAGCGTGCCAGTGACATACCGATAATCATCATGCCCAGCGTGGAGTAACCGCCGACAAATCCGTCGACGCTGCTTTTAATCACGTCCGGCAGTTCAAAGTGGAAGTATTTCAAAATCAGGGCAAGAATGGCCGCGTGCAGTGTCGGCATTTTCAATACCATGATCAGGCTGTTTTTAATGGAGTACCGGCCACGCGCGGTGATGTAATACGCGGCCGTAAATTCATAAATACTCGAGGCGACTTTGGCGAAAACCACGATGCTGATAGCTGCGGCGCCGTCCGGTGTACCGCCGAGCAAGCCAATGGCCAGTGGTAAGACAAAATAACCGACGTTACCTTGTCCGCCTGCTGCGCCGAATAAATTCGCGCGGTTGTCTTTCCATAATAAACGCCCGACCAGATACGCCAGAAAAGCGGCGATACAGGAGACAACATAAAACACTACCGAATACATGGCGTAATTAATGTTCGCCGGTGAGTTCAGGATAAGTACAAAACAGACTATCGGTGAGAAAATATAAATCAGTAATTTGGCAATATCCTGCGAGTTAACTTTAAACTTCCGTGTTGTATACCACCCCAGCATGGAGACGGCGATTAAATAGGCCACCCGCGGCATGATTTCATATGCGGTCATTTTATTTACCTGTAATAGAGTAAGGGTAAGAGATAAATTATTATTATTACCAGTGGCAGCCGAACAGGGCGCACAACTCGTTAATTGCCTCATCCGGCAGCGCAATGACTTTTCTTTCTGACTTTAGCCATAATTTGGCGGTTTCTTCCAGTTCTTCGAGAATATAGCTGGCGTGTGCCACGGAATGTCCCCAGACTACCGGCCCGAGCCGTTCCAGCATCACCCCTTTCACATGATTTGCCAGCGTCGCAACGCGTTCAGCCACCTCCTGCGCGCCGGGGCGGTGATAATCAATCAGCGGGATTTTCCCCACTTTCATCACCTGATACGGTGTGATGGGCGGCAATATGGCCTCCGGAGACCAGACGCCGCACAGCGTCAGCAATACCAGATAGGTGGAATGCGTATGCGTTACACACTGCGCGTCCGGGTTATTCTGATAAATACCCTGATGCAGTTTCAGGGTTTTCGACGGTTTTTCGCCATTGATCCATTCGCCCTGAAGATTCACTTTGGCTATTTTTGCCGGATCCAGATTGCCCAGACAGGCGTCGGTCGGCGTAATCAGCCAGCCGTCGTCCAGGCGGGCGCTGATATTACCGGAAGAACCGACGGTATAGCCTCTTTGAAAAAGGGATTCCCCCGCAAAGCAAATATCTTCGCGTATTTTATTTTCCGATTTCATTATTTTCTCACATTATAAAATATCGACAAATGTCACTTTGGGTGAGGTCAGGTTTGACAATGTTTGTTTGCATTCTTTCGACACTGAATCGGTAATAATCTCATCCACCGTGTTCAGCGGGCAGACGGAATAAAAGCCGTATTTACCATATTTGCTGCTGTCGGAAATTAATATGCTCCGGTTAGCAACAGAAATAACAGTCTGCTTCACTTCGGCTTTGCCTTCATAAGGTGTCGAAATACCGTGTTTTAAATCCCATGAACTGGCGCTGAGAAAAGCCAGATCGATGTTCAGCGCTTTAATAAAATTAGCCGCACTTAGCCCGACGCAGGAATAGTTGCGTTTATCGACCCGCCCGCCGACATGAAATAAATCAATTGCCGGATTATTCATCAGTAACTGGGTGATGGAAAAATCATTGGTCACCACCGTTAACCGGAAATTTGCCGGAATGCAGCAGGCAATCTCAAAGGTGGTGGTGCCCGCATCCAGATAAATAATGGTGCCTTCGGCAATTCTGCGCATCGCGCACTGGCCGAGTTCTTTCTTGATCTTATGGTTCAGGTATGACTTTTCCTGCCATGGCAGTTCCTGATGCAAAAACTCGCTGAGTCGCACACCGCCGTTGACGCGCAGCACTTTCCCTTCACGTTCCAGCAACGTCGCATCGCGGCGAATGGTCATGTGCGACACATTCATCAGCGACGCCAGTTCGTCGTAATAGGCAATCTGGTTTTCATGGATGTGCCGGTAAATAAAATCGCGCCGCTCATTTGCACTCAGCATGCTGACCACCCGATAAATTGATTAACCTGATGCCTCTCAATGTTTAACAGTGTAGGCATTTCAATTTCACATTAAAAGTTGCGAAATCACAGAAAAATGATTGGGGATATGGCGGAGTATTTTATATATGTTATTTAATTTTAAGGATAATTTTCGGAAAGTGCCGCAAAGAAATTTTCACATCTGCGTGTGAACTGTGATTCTTTATCGCACAACGTCGCTAAGCGGCGAAAACTGAACAGAATCAGGCAAGGATTCAGGAGGACTGTGGCTTGTGGCTTTGAGGGTAAATTCTATAGTGAAGGGGTCACTATCAACTCAGGAGTTTACCGATGAAAACTGTTGGATTTGCAGCGTACGATCCGAAAAAACCGCTGGCACCCTACGCATTTGAACGTCGCGGCCTGCGTGAAAATGATGTTGCAATGGAGATTTTGTATTGCGGCGTCTGCCATTCTGATTTGCATACCGCCCGGAATGACTGGGGCTGGAGCTATTATCCGATTGTCCCCGGCCATGAAATCGTCGGTCGCGTAACGCAGGTAGGTAATCAGGTTTCCCGCTACAAAGTGGGTGACCACGTTGCCGTCGGTTGTATGGTGGACAGTTGTCAGGAATGTGACCAGTGTAAAAAGGGCGAAGAACAGTTGTGCCGCGAAGGGAACACCGGCACGTACGCGGGTTATGACCGTTTTACCAAAGAGCCGACGCAGGGCGGATATTCCAAGCACTTAGTGGTGCGTGAGGAATTTTGCCTGCGGATGCCGGAAGGGTTAGATCTCTCCAAAGCCGCGCCGCTGTTGTGCGCCGGTATCACCACCTGGTCGCCGCTGAAAACCTGGAATGTCGGGCCGGGCAGCCGTGTGGGCGTTATCGGGTTGGGCGGGCTGGGCCACATGGCCGTTAAACTGGCCGTCGGGCTGGGCGCGGATGTCACCGTACTGAGCCGTTCCAATGCCAAAGAAGCTGACGCACTGGCTCTGGGCGCGAGCCGTTTGCTGGTCAGCGCAGACAGTGATGCCATGGCGCAGGCGCACGATCACTTCGATTTGATTATCGATACTGTGCCGGTCAGACACGACATCACGCCATATATGCCGCTGCTGGATGTGGACGCGACGCTGGTGCTGGTCGGGCAGGTCGGCCCGATGGAAGAGTTCAACACCGTGCCGCTGCTGCTGGGCCGTCGCCGCGTGGCGGGTTCGCCAATCGGTGGGATCCGCGAAACGCAGGAAATGCTCGACTTCTGCGCTGAGAAAAACATTCTGCCGGACTGCGAGATGATCCGTATGGATGAAATCAACGCGGCATTCGAACGTATGGAAAAAGCGGATGTTCGCTACCGTTTTGTGATTGATATGGCCTCGCTGGAAGCCCCGGCGGCAGTCTGATTGCGTGTGATTTTTGCCCAAAAAATGGCCCTGCAAAGGGCCATTCTTCTTTCAGGCCGATGTCAGCACCGGCCTGCTTCTCAGCGGAACGGTGATGAAAATGAGGCAGGCGACCACCAGCCCGATGCCAGTCCAGCCCATTGCGGGCAGGCGTTCGCCGACAATCAGCACTGCCAGAACCGCCGCCACCGCAGGCTCGAGCAGCGTGATAGTGGTCGCCAGGCTGGCCGGAATGCGTGCCAGCGCATAACCGAAACACACATAACCGGTAAACATTGGGATCAGCGCCATGTAAGCGCCGACCGCGGCGTTATTCCACGAAGCCAGCAATGGCGCGCCGGTCACGAATAATACCGGCATCAGCAACAGGCCACCGAGGCCAAACGTTGCGCCCATCGACACACGCGAAGGAACGCCGCGCTGCATCAGCTGACGCGCCGCCCACGCATAAAGGGCGTAAGTCAGCCCGGCGACCAGACCGAGCGCCATGCCTGCCAGCGCGTGCGGCTGCTGACCTGAAAGGGCGTGCGTGCTGCTTTCGGCCAGACATAACAGCACCATTCCGGCCACACCGATGGCCGCGCCCGCCATCCAGCGGCGGGTCAGACGCTGGCCCTCGAGCCAATATTCAATCAGCGCAGAAAGCAGCGGGGCGGAACCAATGGAAATCACCGTACCCACCGTCACGCCCGCAAGGTGCATCGAGGCATAAAAAGCCAGCGGATAGATGCCGACGGACAGCCCGCCGGTCAGTAAGATCCGCCAGTGCAAAGTGAGCGCCCGGCGGTGTCTGAGAATGCCGCGTGCGGCAATGGCCGCCTGCAAAAGGCCGCCGATGCCCATCGCCACTGCGCCAATCGCCACCGGGCTGACCTGCGGGGCGAACGTCGCTGCCGTGCCCGTTGAGCCCCATAACACTGAGGCAAAAACCACGGCCAGAATGCCGAGTAACCGTTCTGCAGGCGAGCTTGTCACGGCGCCTCCATCATGGCGTCGGCCATCGCCATCGCCTGACGTACACAGGCACCGTTGCCTTCCAGTCCGGCGCGGGAAATTGCCCCTTCGAGCAGGAATGAAAAATGCCGCGCCAGTAATTGCGCTTTCGCTTCATCGCCGGCAAACAGCTCCAGCAAATGGGCAGACACAATGGATTCCACCTGTTCCTTGTGGCCGCGCACCGCCAGTCTTCCGGGCGCACCGGCAGGGAGTTCGGCGGCGGCATTGAGCAGCCCGCAGCCGCGAAATCCGCGCTCGTACGAAAATTCAGCGTGATCGTCATACGCGCGGAAAACCGCCAGCACTTTTTCCTTCGGGCCGGATGCTTCCTCCTCGCGGCGTGCATACAGCGCCAGCCATTCGTCGTGGCGAATGGTGATGTACGTCGCAACCAGTTCCGCTTTTGATTCAAAATTGTTGTAGAGGCTTTTCTTCGCCACGCCCGCTCTTTTCACGATGGCGTCAATGCCCGTAGCGGCGATGCCATCGTTATAAAACAGGACGCGTGCCGCGCCGAGCAGGCGGTCGCGGGCGCTTTCCGCTGGCGTTTCAGGTTGTGACATAACGTCGCTCATCTTAGTGAATCATTGAGTAGGTAGCCCAGTCTACCTACTCAATTTCCAAAAAGAAAGAAAACAGAAAACCTGACGTTCCGAAAACGCGGAGACATTACCCGTGCCTTTATCAGGGGAAAAGGACATAATCCGGTAAAAGCCGTGAAGAGACAGCAGGTTGAAGTTGTCCGGCGTACCGCATTGTCGTTAACTTTAGAAGGAATAAAACATGCTTCATGAGTGGCTGAACACCCTGCACATTATCGCAGGGATATTGTGGATCGGCGGAATGCTGGCGATGGCGCTGGTTTCCATAACGTTTTCTAAAACCGTCGGAATACAGGATAACGCGGGCAAAGCGGCGTTGCTCGATACTGTCCGTAAATGGAATCGCTGCGTCACCAGCCCGGCGATGATTGTGCTGTGGATTGCCGGGATTGTGATGATTGTCAGCCACGGCCAGATCCCGCACGCGTGGCTGCTGATTAAGATCCTCGTGGTGTTCTTCCTTTCCGCGCTGCACGGGCTGCTTTCCGGCGATTTACGCAAACGCGCCACCGGGATGCCTGCAAAAAATTACGCATTACTGCGCAATGCCGCGGGAATTATCGCTCTCTGCGTCATCATTATCGGGATTCTGGCGATCATCCGTCCTTTCTGAATCACTGACAGCGTGACAACCGGTCCACGCCACGGCGTGGATTTTTTTGCCGGCAGGAGAGGGAAGCGGGCGCGTGAGGCAATTTTGTAAGGTGACTAATAGTTTCGTATGTTTTGTTACACTCTTCAAAAGGGCGCAATCTTCCCGACAGGCTAAAATACTGTTTTAAAATACGCTGAGCTGTTGATTTAAAAATGAAATGGTTAACAAAAAATGCGCTCTTGTTCTCCGTCAAAACCTGTATAGCGGCATTTTTAGCCTTATATATCGCGCTTGAACTCAATCTCGATAAACCTGCCTGGTCAATGGTTTCGGTTTACGTCATTTCCCAGCTCTATTCTGCCTCGACACTTTCTAAAGCCACGTACCGTTTTCTGGGCACGGTGCTCGGCGGGATTTTCATCTTTCTGGTCTATCCGTTTACGGTCACCGATCCGATGCTATTCAGCCTGAGCGTGTCGCTGTGGGTGGCTTTCTGCCTGTATCTTTCGCTGCACGACCGCACGCCGAAGGGGTACATTTTTATGCTGGCCGGATACAGCGCGGCGATCATGGGATTTGCCGACGTCGATACGCCGCTTTCCATCACTTACACGGTAATTTCGCGCGTCGAAGAGATCACGGTGGCGATTGTCTGTAGTTCGCTGATCCACATGCTGGTGTTCCCGGTGCGTATGCGCAATCTTCTGGAGAGCAGCGTCAGTAACTGGTACGACAGTGCCAAAAAACTCTGTTCAGAGTTGCTGACCGTTACGCCAAAAGAGACGTCGCCTGAGCGCGAACACATTCTCGTGCAGATGGCGAACTACCCCATCAGCGTGGAAACGCTGATTACGCATTGCGTGTTTGAGGGCGATTCCGCGCGCCGGTTAATCCGCCTGGTGACCGCGCAGTATCAGCATTTGTCGTATCTGATCCCGACCCTGACGGCGATTGAAAAACGTCTGAGCCTGCTGGGCGAGCAGGGCATTGCGTTCCCGGATTTTGTCTCCGCGACCTTCAGCCAGTTTTTGCTGTGGCTGAACAGCCCGGAGCAAAGCGGCAATGCGAAGGCGATTCAGGACGATATCCGCGCGTCGCAGGAAAAAATTAAAACGTGCTACGAGCGGGGCGAAATGACGCCGGAAGAAGGGCTGTTGTTTATCGGTTTGCTGGAGCGTTTGCAGAATTTCATTCACATTGCGGAATCATACTTTGGCGTGACCGAACGCGTCAGCCAGTTCAGCAAAGAGAAAAAACGCAGCAAACTCAGGCTCATCAGAAAGCATAAAGATGAAGGGATGATCCTGTTGTCGGCCTTCAGCGCCTTTGCCGCCACCATGGTCGGTTGTCTGTTCTGGATCGGCACCGGCTGGCGTGACGGGGCTTCCGCGCCGATGATGGCGGCGGTTATCTGTTCGTTCTTCGCCTCGCTCGACAGCCCGATTGCCTCGATCCACGTCTTTCTCAAAGGCGTGCTGATTGCGATTCTGATCAGCATTGTTTATGCCGCCGTGTTTATTCCGCTGACAGTGACGTTTGAATCACTGATTATCTGCCTCGCGCCGGGTCTGCTGGCGCTCGGGCTGGTGATTGCCAATCCTTCCACCAACTTTATCGGCCTGATTATTGCCACGCAGATCCCCGGTTTTATCGGCATGAGCCATGATTTCAAACCTGACCTGCTGGTGATCGTTAACGCAGCGATTTCCACGCTGGTGGGGATTGTGATTGCATTGCTGACCACGGCACTTATCCGCAATAAACGGCCTTCATGGACGGCAAAACGCGCGTTGCGCAAAGGCATTAAAGAATTATTGCAGTTTACCAATGCGATCAAAATTAACGCGTCGTCACTGCGCGGGCGTCAGCAGTACGTCGCGAGTATGCTCGATAAAGTGAATATTATTTTGCCGCGTAATAAAGTTGATCCGGTGCCGAATGTCGCGCTGGGCGGAAATTTGATTACGGAAATCTGGCTGGGCGTGAATTGCTATGATTTTTATGCCCGCCATCAGGCTATTTTAAAAAGTCATACGCTGGAAACGGACGCGCTGATGTTTGAAATTAATCAGTACATCAAAATGCGGCTGAAAAATATTTATATCGCGCCGCCGCAATCCCTGCTTGAGGAATTAAACCGCGTTTTGTTAAATCTCGAAGCGCTGTGCCGTTCGGACATGACGCTATTTAAACCGCTGTTCCATCTGTTCAATATCCGTATGGCGCTGTACCCGAAGGAACGCTGGCCGGAAGGGCTTGCTGCCTGAAATTTCTCTTCATTTCTGTATAAAAAAAACCACGCCGTGACGTGGTTTTTTCACGATCATATTACTTATTTTTTCTTATACACGTCAGCAGTGCCGTGGATTTTATTGTTGGTATTGCCGGACGTTAATACAAAGACGTCACCGCCTTTTTTATCGGCTTTTTTAGACAAGTCTTCAATTGCGCCTGACTGCGAAGTTTTATTCGACGTAGTGACCGAACCGACTTTGGTATATTGCGAGGCGACTTTTTCAAAATCTGCTTTCTTCAATAGCTGAGCAGAAAATGCGCTAAAGGAAAGACCACCGGTTAACGCCACAGCCAGCAACGCGTGAGATATTTTCATTTTTGCCTCAGAAGTATGAGTACCGGAAATCCGGCGGAAGAACATCGTGATACGCCTGTTTTTTAATTACCCTGTTAAGTAATAAGCCGCTGCAAAAACAGCGGTTTATTACGTGATTTAAGTAATAGACAAGGAACGTGATTATTACAAGGCGGAATCACTATTCTTTGCTGAACCCGAGACTGTGTTATTCACCTGTTAATAACCCCATCTAAAATGTTTCATCGCTAATAATTAACTTTGAACCTGATCACATTTATGGTTTTCACCCGCCGCCACCGATTGTCAGACGCGAAAATCCCTCTGATAATGTTACCGATAACATGTTACCGGTAACATTTTTATTTAAGATCCCGTGCCAGGAGCTGAACCGTGAGCCAGAACCAGAACAACAATCAGAATAACAATCGTATTTATATTTTCATGGGCGTATCCGGCAGCGGAAAATCCGCCGTCGCCAACGCCGTTTCACACCAGTTATCCGCCGGTTTTCTTGACGGCGATTTTCTGCACCCGCGCAGCAATATTTCCAAAATGGCCGCAGGCGAGGCGTTAAACGATGACGACCGCGCGCCGTGGCTGGCCGCACTCAACGACGCGGCGTTCGCGATGCAGCGGACCAATAACGTATCGATCATCGTCTGTTCCGCGCTTAAGAAACGCTACCGCGACCGCTTGCGGGCAGGCAACGGCAATCTGTCATTTATCTATCTGCAAGGCGATTTTCCGGTGATCGAGGAACGCATGGCAGCGCGAAAAGGCCATTTCTTTAAGTCACAAATGCTGATTTCTCAGTTCGCCGCGCTGGAGCAGCCAGGGATTGAAGAGAGCGATGTCATCACCATCAATATCAACCAGCCGCTTGACGATGTCATCGCAGAAACCCTGCAACATATTCAAAGTTTCCAGCAACAGGAGCACTGCGCGTGAATACAGTTACTTTAGTCGGGACAGCGGTCGGGTCGGTTTTACTGCTTCTGTTCCTGGTCATGAAAGTCCGCA
Source organism: Rahnella contaminans (assembly GCF_011065485.1). Classification (NCBI taxonomy): domain Bacteria; kingdom Pseudomonadati; phylum Pseudomonadota; class Gammaproteobacteria; order Enterobacterales; family Yersiniaceae; genus Rahnella; species Rahnella contaminans. The sequence goes on along the minus strand of NZ_JAADJS010000001.1, from coordinate 921,847 downwards.
TGCACGCCTTTGTGGCGCTGATGCTGGTCTCCATCGCCGCCGGGATTTTCTCCGGTATGCCCATTGATACAATTGCCGACACCATGCAAAAAGGCATGGGCAGCACGCTCGGTTTTCTGGCGATCGTAGTGGCGCTGGGCGCGATGTTTGGCAAGATCCTGCATGAAGTCGGCGCGCTCGATCAAATTGCGGCCCATTTACTGAATCGTTTCGGCAAAAACAAAGCCAATTACGCCCTCGGGATTGCCGGGCTGGTGTGCGCGTTGCCGCTGTTTTTCGACGTCGCCATTGTCCTGCTGATCGGCATTGTGTTTGCCGTTGCGCGCCGAACTGACGGCAACATTGTCAGGCTGGCGATCCCGTTGTTTGCCGGTGTTGCCGCAGCCGCCTGTTTCCTGCTTCCGGGGCCGGTGCCGATGCTTCTCGCGTCACAACTTAACGCGGATTTTGGCTGGATGATTGCCATCGGTCTGGTCGCCGCCATTGCCGGCATGCTGATCGCCGGGCCGCTGTACGGCAATTTCATCAGCCGCTATGTGAACTGGCCAATGCCGGTGGAAGAAAATGCGCCGACGCTGAACAAAGACAATCTGCCATCTTTCGGTTTCAGTCTGGCACTCATCTTATGCCCGCTGGTGCTGGTGGGGATGAAAACCATCGGCGCGCGTTTCGTCACTCAGGGTTCTCATTTGCAGCAATGGCTGGAATTTATAGGCCATCCCTTCACCGCCATTCTGATTGCCTGCCTGATTGTTATTTACGGTCTGGCTAAACCGCGCGGCATGACCAACGAACAAACTCTGGCCATCTGTTCTGCTGCCGTACAACCGGCCGGGATCATCCTGCTGATGACCGGTGCGGGCGGCGTGTTCAAACAAATTCTGGTGGATTCCGGCGTCGGCCCGGCCATCGGTGACGCCATGATAGGCACCGGTTTGCCTATCGCCGTGGCCTGTTTTGCGCTGGCCGCCGTGGTGCGCGTGATTCAGGGGTCGGCGACCGTCGCCTGCCTGACCACCGTCGGCCTGGTTCTGCCGGTGACGCATCAGCTCGGGCTGAACGGCGGGCAACTTGCGGCGCTGGCCATCTGTATCACCGGCGGTTCCATCGTGCTGAGCCACGTGAACGACGCCGGTTTCTGGCTGTTCGGTAAATTTACCGGTGTCAGTGAACTGCAAACGCTGAAAACCTGGACCGTGATGGAAACCCTGCTGGGCACCACCGGCGGGATCATCGGCATGATTGCTTTCACGATGCTTTAAGTAAAGGAGAACGAAATGATTAACGAAACAGTCTCGCGCGTCACGCAGCGGATCATTGAACGCTCCGGCCCGACCCGCGAAGCCTATCTGGCGCGTATGGAATCTGCCCGTTCGAAAACGGTTCACCGTGCGCAGCTGGCCTGCGGCAATCTGGCGCACGGTTTTGCGGCCTGCCAGCTGGATGAGAAAAACGCCCTGAAAAATATGGTTCGCAGCGACATCGCGATTATCACCGCCTACAACGATATGCTCTCCGCGCATCAGCCATACGAGCATTACCCGCAGCGCCTGAAAGAGGCGCTGAAATCAGTCGGTGCCGTCGGGCAGGTGGCGGGCGGCGTGCCGGCAATGTGTGACGGTGTCACGCAGGGGCAGGACGGTATGGAGCTGTCGCTGATGAGTCGCGATGTGATTGCGATGTCCGCCGCCATTGGCCTGTCGCACAACATGTTCGACGGCGCGCTGTACCTCGGGATTTGCGACAAAATCGTGCCGGGATTAGTCATGGCGGCGTTGTCATTCGGGCATCTTCCGGCGGTCTTTATTCCGGCCGGGCCGATGAGCACCGGTTTGCCGAACAAAGAAAAAGTGCGCGTTCGCCAGCTGTATACCGAAGGCAAAGTCGATCGTCAGGCGCTGCTGGAAGCGGAAGCCGCGTCGTATCACGGTATCGGCACCTGCACGTTTTACGGCACGGCCAATACCAACCAGATGGTGATGGAAATGATGGGCCTGCATCTGCCGGGCTCGTCATTTGTGCCACCGGACACCGCATTGCGCGACGCGCTGACCGATTCGGCGGCGCGTCAGGTGACGCGTCTGACCGAAACCAGCGGTAACTATCAGCCGCTCGGGCAGATGGTGAATGAGAAAACCGTGGTGAACGGGATTGTTTCGCTGCTGGCGACCGGCGGTTCCACCAATCTGACCATGCACTTGGTGGCGATGGCACGCGCGGCGGGCATTATCATTAACTGGGATGATTTCTCTGAACTGTCCGACGCCGTGCCGTTGCTGTGCCGCATTTACCCGAACGGCCCGGCGGATATCAATCAGTTCCAGGCTGCCGGTGGCGTGCAGCTGGTGGTGCGCGAACTGCTTAATCATGGCTTGTTGCATCAGGACGTCAGCACCGTCGCCGGTTTCGGGCTGGAGCGTTACACGCAGGAACCGTGGCTGGATAACGGCGAACTGGCGTGGCGCGAAGGGGCGCAAAGCTCGCTGGATACAAACGTGATCGCCAGCATTTGCGCGCCGTTCGAACATCACGGCGGCACCAAAGTGTTGTCCGGCAATCTGGGGCGCGCGGTGATGAAAACCTCGGCGGTGCCTGCGGATAACCAGATTATCGAAGCGCCCGCCGTCGTCTTTGAAAGCCAGCACGACATCGTGCCTGCGTTCGAAGCCGGAAAACTTAACCGCGATTGCGTGGTGGTGGTGCGTTTTCAGGGGCCGCAGGCCAACGGCATGCCGGAGTTACACAAATTAATGCCGCCGCTCGGCGTTTTAATGGATCGCGGATTTAAAGTGGCGCTGGTCACCGATGGCCGTTTGTCCGGCGCATCCGGCAAAGTGCCGTCTGCCATCCACGTTACGCCGGAAGCGTATACCGGCGGCATGCTGGCGAAAGTGCAGGACGGCGACATCATCCGCGTGAATGGCCGCACCGGCGAGCTGGCGTTACTGGTGGATGACGCCGGGCTGGCGAAACGCACTGCGTACCAGCCGGATCTGAGTGCCGAACATACCGGCTGTGGCCGTGAGCTTTTCGGTGCCTTGCGCAGCCAGCTTTCCGGCGCGGAACAGGGCGCGTGCTGCATCAAATTTTAATGTCGAAGACGTGAGATAAGAGAAAAAGAACATGAAAAACTGGAAAACAAGCGCTGAACAAATCCTGACATCTGGCCCGGTTGTGCCGGTGATTGTCATCAATAAACTCGAACATGCCGTGCCGCTGGCGAAAGCGCTGGTCGCCGGGGGCGTTCGCGTTCTGGAAGTCACGCTGCGCACCGCCTGCGCGATGGATGCGATCCGTGCGATTGCCCGCGAAGTGCCGGACGCGATTATCGGCGCGGGCACCGTGCTGAATGCGCAGCAGCTGAAAGACGTCACCGACGCAGGCGCGCAGTTTGCGATCAGTCCGGGTCTGACGGATGACCTGCTGAAGGCCGCAACGGCCGGAACCCTTCCGCTGATCCCGGGGATTTCCACCGTGTCCGAACTGATGCTGGGGTTGGATCACGGTTTGCGTGAATTCAAATTCTTCCCGGCAGAAGCCAGCGGCGGCGTGAAAGCGTTGCAGGCGATTGGCGGCCCGTTCCCGCAGGTGCGTTTCTGCCCGACCGGCGGCATTTCACCGGCGAACTACCGGGATTATCTGGCGCTGAAAAGCGTGCTGTGCATCGGCGGTTCATGGCTGGTTCCGGCTGACGCGCTGGAAAGCGGCGATTACGCGCGTATTACCCAGCTGGCGAAAGAAGCCGTGGCGGGTGCAAAACCGTAACGAATAGACGTAGTAATAAAAGGTAAATAGAAAAGCAGGCCCGCAGAGAATCATTTTTGCGGGCCTGCTTTTTTCATTTATAACGCACTTTTTGTTAAGATTGCCTTGCTGATATTAAAGAACACAGCAGTGAATTCTTATTTATGCAGCACTAAACAGGGTTAACGTTATTCTCTGAAAGGGGAATCACATATCGTCAATGAATACGGGTTAATAAGGACGATTATAAAGTAAAGTTTCTGATTTCCCATTGTGCAACTGACCGGCTTTGCACGGTGAATGCCGGAAGTTTTCTGGCATATGAAATATGAACTGTGACTTACATCACTCTTTTTAAAGCGTGGCCGGTAATCGATAAAAGAGTGTTATTTCAACGTTATCGTAATGTGAGAGTGCAATGTAAAATAAGAAAATTCCGCGCGGATCCTTGGGCGTCTGCACAGTGTTATTTCTATTTTCCTTTCTTATACTGATTCAACCCTCTGAAGGTAGCCTTAAATCACAATCATTGCGTCAACAATACGGGTGAATTAAGGGCGTTATTTACCAAAAAACTGCCAAAAGGATTTTTTATTTTAACAGGGATAGAAAACCTCCGGCTTCTGCATTTCACACGTTGACTGAGATTATTTCAAAGCGTGCTGACGCCGGAAAATGTTACAGAGAGGGATAACATGAGTGTTGAATCTGTGGCGTCAGGAAATAAAAAGACGCATGTTCGTTACATTATTCTGCTGATTATTTTCATTATTACCGCCGTTAATTATGCTGACCGCGTGACATTATCTATCGCGGGAACGGAAGTGTCTAAAAATCTGGGATTAGACGTTGTCGATCTGGGCAAGATATTCTCAGCATTTGGAATTTCTTATCTGCTGATGCAACTGCCCGGCGGCTGGCTACTTGACCGGTTTGGCACCATCAAAGTCTATACTTACAGCCTGTTTTTCTGGTCGTTCTTCACGCTGGTGCAGGGCTTTGTCGGCTGGTTCCCGGTGGCATACGCCGTGGGGTCGCTGTTCCTGCTGCAATTCCTGTTAGGTTTTGCAGAAGCCCCGGCGTTTCCGGCCAACGCCCGCATGGTGGCGGCGTGGTTCCCGACGCAGGAACGTGCCACGGCGTCTTCCATCTTCAATGCGGCGCAGTATTTCTCGCTCGCCATTTTCTCGCCTTTTCTCGGCTGGCTGACCTACGCCTGGGGCTGGGAAAACGTGTTTGTGGTGATGGGCGTGATTGGCTTTGTGCTGACGCTGTTTTGGGTGAAGTTTGTCCGTAACCCGCTTGACCATCCCGGTGTTTCAGCCAGCGAGCTGGAATATATCGAGCAGGGCGGAGCGGTGGTGAATATGGATCAGACGAAATCCAAACAGGGCAAACAAGGCCCTAAATGGAATTACGTCCGCCAGCTTCTGAGCAGCAGAATGATGTTAGGCATTTTCTTCGGCCAGTATTTTCTCAACACCATTACCTGGTTCTTCCTGACCTGGTTCCCGATTTATCTGGTGCAGGAAAAAGGCATGTCGATTCTGAAAGTCGGCCTGATTGCCTCTGTTCCGGCCCTGTGCGGTTTCTGCGGCGGTATTCTGGGCGGCGTGGTGTCGGACAATCTGCTCAAACGCGGCTTTTCATTAACCGCAGCGCGGAAAATTCCGATTGTGTGCGGCATGATCCTGGCGTCCGGAATTATTCTGTGTAACTACACCGACAATAATGTGGTGGTGGTCGGGCTGATGGCGCTGGCCTTCTTCGGCAAAGGCTTCGGGGCGCTGGGCTGGCCGGTGATTGCCGATACCGCACCGAAAGAAATGATCGGCATGTGTGGTGCGATATTTAATATCTTCGGTAACGTTGCTTCTATCGTCACGCCACTGCTCATTGGTTATCTGGTGAAAAACCTGCATTCATTCAACAGTGCGCTGATTTTCGTTGGCTGTTCTGCGCTGATGTCCATGCTCTGCTATCTGCTGGTGGTCGGCGAAATCAAACGCCTCGAATTTAAGTAAGTGTAAGGCCAAAAAAAAAGGTGAATGCAGGCTTTCTGCATTCACGCTTTTATCTGCAATCCCGCGCCCGGACTAACCGCAATGCACCCGGTTCCTGCCGCGTCTTTTCGCTTCATACATGGCCGCGTCGGCGTCGTTGTACAACGTATCAAAGCTGCTGTTCTGCTTTCCCCAGCTTACGCCCAGGCTCGCCGTGACCAGCTGATTTGGCAGTAAATCCAGCGGTGACGCGTTGAGCAGCGCGTGAATATAACCGGCGACAATCACCGACTGGGCTTTGGTGTAGCGTGGCAGCAGGATGGTGAACTCCTCGCCGCCGACGCGTCCGATACTGCCCAGCTCCGGCACGGATTGCTCAATGCGCCGGATCAACCCGCATATCACCGCATCGCCCGCCGGATGTCCGTACTGATCGTTAATCGCCTTAAAGTGATCGATATCGAGCAAAATCAGCCCGGCTTCTCCCGCGTTCAGCGCTTTCGTAATCTGATCAATGATGGCGCTGCGGTTATAAACCCGGGTCAGCGGATCATGCGTGGCCTCATATTCCAGCCGTTCGTTGAGCTGGTTCAGATCCCGCTCTGCGCGGTCGCTGCGGCGGATCAGGCGGTAAGATTCGTTCATGATCTTCTGATAATGCGCGGTCAGTTTGACCAGTGCGTCGCGGTAAACTTCTGCATCTAGCCCCTGCGTTTCCGCCAGTTCACGGTTGTCTTGCAGGATGGCGCTTTCTGCCGTGAATAACTCATCTAAGCTCGTCATGGTAGCTTTCCGCGTGGAGGTGGAAGGCGATGGCGGGGAAATCAAGGCTCAGTTCCTGGCCGAATTCTTCGGAAATATCATCCTCAGGGTCGTAATACCAGTGCAGAGTTGTGGCGATCCCGGCGGCAGCGGCGTTGTTCACCGCACTTAACAGGCTGAAAAGCATTTTGGTGCTGGAGCTGTTGAAGTAACTCAGCGCGACGTGGAGCGTCAGCGGCGAGCCGGTGCCCTGAGACTGCGCAGGCACAAAGATTTCCAGGGCGGTGATCAGCGGACGATAAAAAGCCGCGGCATTTTCCGGATAAGATTCACCGGCCAGCGACAGAGTTCGGCCATCAAAATCAAATTCAACTTCCGGCGTGCAGGAAGTCGCAGGGATGCTGATATTGTTCATAGTGATGCGCTCTTTTTAGATTATGGCTTTCAGATGAAAAGTGGACAGTTCAGAGGCTTCCACCTGATGAAAAGTAAATTCCAGCGGTTCACTGGCATCGCGGGCGAGGGTGAGCAGGCCGATGTTGGCGCCTTTACTCCACACCGGGCTTTCCGCACGCAGCGACGCTTTATAGGTGAGTTTGATTTCGTCGGCGCTCATGGTTCTGATCGTCTCCAGATATTCGCGCAGCCGCACAATATCTTCCGGACGGATCAGGTTGGTGCTTTCGCACACGTACCGGCCATTATCGATGCCCAGCGTGACAGATCCGAAACGCATCTCGTCGTCAGTACGTGCCAGCGCACGGCTGTCCGAGGAGTAACGCAGGATGTTTTGCACCATCTCAATAAAGGTGGAAAACAGTTTGCGGCGGGTGCTGGAGGAAGCTTCATGCTGTTCGAGATACAAACGGATCACTTCGCCCATTGCGGTAATATTGTTTTGCGAGAAAAATCCGGTGTACTGCAATGCCACAACGTCGTAATGCGGCGCACTGAACGGTCCGGTAAAAACGGGTTCGCTGGTCATAAATAAACTCTACGGTTGCCGGCCCCTGAGGCCACAATAACGAAAACCTAAAAAGGTCATATCATCGCGACGTTGCTGATTGCCCTGCCAGTCGAGATAGGCCTGCATCATCGCTGCCGACAGCTCGGGCACGGGCGCTAAACGGTGCTGTTCGAGCAGCGTTTTCACCTTTTTCTTCCCGAACATGATGTTGCGTTTACCGCCAACCTGATCGGTCAGGCCATCGGTATAAATAAACAGTAAATCCTGCGCATTGAGCGGGGTTTCATGCAGCGTCCAGCGGTAATCAGCGGGCGTTTCGGTATACCCCACCCCCATCCGGTCGGCACTCAGCGCCACCGCTTCTTCGCCTGCGGCCGGTAAAAGGAAACCGGAAAGGCGCGCACCGGCCCAGATCAGCCGCGGATCCTGCGGGTCGATAAACGCCGCCATCGCATCGCAGCCGTCGTTGGATGTGGAAGTCTGATTCGACTCTTCGGATTGCCCGAGCGTCTGTTTGATAAACTGGTTCACATGGCCGAGCAGTAAATCCGGGCGGTTGGCCGGGCATTCCTGCAAGGACTTATCCAGCGCCGACGACAGGATCACGGTCATGAACGCGCCCGGCACGCCGTGGCCGGTGCAGTCAGCGACAAACAACAGCCAGCCGCCCTCAACTTCATGAAACGCATAAAAATCGCCACCCACCAGATCCCGGGGCTGCCACACAAGGCTCCAGTCTTTGAGCTGCGCCGTCAGCGTTTTATGTGACTTGTTCAGCATCGATTCCTGGATCACGCGCGCATACTCAATGCTTTGCATGATTTGCTGATGCTGCTGCGTCTGGACGTTCGACACCGTTTTGATGACGTCGATCCCCAGCCCCATGCCGATGTAATGGCCGCCGGTGGTCAGAATAAATCCGTCCGTTACCGAGCGATCGCCGGACTCCACCATCTTCTGCGCCAGTTCATCGAGCGTATTTTCTGAATCAATCACCAGCGGATGCTTATCCATAAACGCGATACAGCTTTTCCGGTCATACAGTTCGCGAAAATAAGGGCGGGCCATCTGTGAAAGAAAGATATGGCGGTTGATCAGGCCGAACGGACGGTTGTCCTCGATAACGGGCAGGCTGATCAGCGAATGGTGCCGGGTGAATAATTCCATCACTTTCAGATTGTCACTTTCCGGGGTGACAAAGGGGACATCAATACACAATTCCCGGGCAGTTAAAGAACGGGAACTGGGCGTAAATTGTCTTTGCAAATAGCCTGAGCGTTCCATGTTGACAGATCCGGTCACGATAAAGATGAACAGATTACTGCGGAAATATTTCAGTTTATCGGTGCCGTTAAGAAAATTCCGAATAACAGATAATAAAAACATTTCTTTACGGCAAACGCCGACATTCATGCACCCCGAAAGCCCGCTTTAAGAAAACCTTAATGAAACGTCTCTAGGATGATTATTACCTCGTAATCGTTTTGCCTGTTTTCTCACGGTGCTGACCGCCGGAAATCACCGGTCACATCACGCCAGCGCTTAAAAAATGAAGGGGCATCATCATGGCTTTAAGCACCGCATTAACCGCCACCTTTGGCGGTTTTCTGATTACGCTGCAATTCACCTCTCTGGCAATCGCTTACTGGCGAATGCGCCGGGGCGTCCGGCGGGATGAAACCCGGGAAACTTCAGAATTTATCGCACTGGTACGGCCGCTGTGCGGGCTTAACGCCTTTGAAGAGGAAACGCTGCGTTCCAGCTTTCATCAGGATTATCCCGGTTACGAAATTGTGTTCTGCGTGGCCTCGCGGTTTGATCCGGTGATCCCGCTGGTGGAAAAACTGATCGCTGAATATCCGCATCAGCGTGCGCGTTTGCTGACCGGTGATGACAAAATATCGGCCAATCCGAAGGTGAACAATCTCAACAAAGCGTGGGAAAACACCACTGCCGGTATTGTGGCGATGGCGGACAGCAACCTGCTTTTACCGCCGGATTATCTGCGTTCGCTGGTAAATACTTTTGATGCGAAAACCGGGATGGTCAGTTCGCCTGCGACCGGCATTTGCCCGGAAAATATCTGGGGCGCGGTGGAAGCTGCAATGCTCAACACGCATCAGGCGCGCTGGCAGTATCTGTCTGATTTTCTCGGTAACGGTTTTGCACAGGGGAAAACGCTGTGCTGGCGGCGCGAGGTGCTCGATAATGGCGGCGGCATGGCGGCCTTGGGCAGTGAAATGGCGGAAGACGTGGCCTCAACCAAGCTGGTGAGACGCGCCGGGCTGAAAGTGCGTCTACCGGCGCAGCCTTTTGCCCAGCCCGTCGGGCATCGCACGCTGGACGCGGTCTGGAGCAGGCAATTACGCTGGGCGCGTATCCGTCGTGCCGGATTTTTCTGGCTGTTCGTGCCCGAAATTATTATGGGTTTTCTGCCCGCGCTGGCCGCCGTCACCTGGCTGACCGCCGCCGGTGATTTGCCGCTGTTCGCACCGCCAGCGCTGTTTGTGTTGTGGTTTGGCGGTGAATGGGCGCTGGCAAAAGCGCTCGGCTGGCCGCATCAGCTGAGGGATATTCTGGCGATGTGTCTGCGGGATATCATGATGCCCGCGCTGTGGTTAGGGTGCTGGGCAGGGCGCGGTTTTACCTGGCGCGGCAATCCTTCAGGCGAAAAACGCCTCGCCGGTGGAACAAAGTTAACCGGTAAAATAAAACTATCAGGTAAAAAACAACCCGTGCCTGTGAGTCAGTCGCCGGGAAAATAAGGACCGTATGTTTGCTCTTGAAACCCTTGAATCACTGATTAAAGCGCACGGATTGCTGTTTCTGACGCCGCTGGCCATTATCGAAGGGCCGGTGGTGACGGTGCTTGCCGGTTATTTTGTCCGCCTCAACTATTTCAGTTTATCCGTCATCTTCGCCGTGGTGATGGCGGGAGAAATTCTCGGGGATATTCTTTTTTACTCGCTGGGGCGCTGGGTGATCGGGCCGGACGGACAACCGCCCGGCTGGCTGGCGCGTCTGGGGCTGACGCAGCCCAGACTGGAAAAGATGGTGCGCAGTTTTGACAGCAAAGGCGGGCGGTTGCTGGTGTTAGCCAAGCTGACCCATTCCGCCGGAGCGCTGGTGCTGACCGGCGCGGGCATGGCGCGGATGTCGCTTATCCCGTTTCTGTTCTACAACATCATCGCCGCCATTCCCAAGAGCCTGTTTCTGCTGGCGATCGGCTGGATGTTCGGCGACATCATCGCGCAGGTGAACAACTGGATCCTGTACGTCTCGCTCGGGCTGCTTATCGTGCTGGTTGCCGCGGGCATCATGTGGATGAGGAGCAAAGAATGATCACCGTCAGTTGCATTATCCCGGCGTGTAATGAAGCGACGCGTATCGGCAAAGTGCTGGATGTCGTGCGCAACCATCCCTTGCTGTTTGAGATTATCGTGGTGGATGACGGTTCAGCGGATAACACCGCAGATGTGGCGCGGGAAAAGGGCGTTCGCGTGGTCAGGCTGGCAAAAAATCAGGGTAAAAGCCACGCGGTGGCGGAAGGCATTGCGGCCGCAAGGGGCAGCCATCTGTTGATGCTGGACGCCGATCTCATGGGGCTGAACGAGTGTGATATCACCCGGCTGGTTCAGCCGGTAATACAAAATCAGGCGGATGTGACTATCAGTCTGAGGCGCAACAGCCCGTGGATCTGGCGGTGTATCGGGCTGGATTATATTTCTGGCGAGCGGGTGTTTGCGCGCGAACTGCTGGCAACGCGGCTGGACGAAATCCGCGCTTTGCCGCATTTCGGGCTGGAAGTCTGGATCAACCGGTTGTGGATCGCCGCCGGATTTCGCGTACAGGTGGTCAGCTGGAAGGGCGTTATCAGCCCGTACAAAGCCGCTAAAATGGGATGGCTGCGCGGTTTAATGGCGGATGTGTCGATGATGCGGGATATCTTCCGCACCATTACGTTGCGGGAATCTGTACAACAAATCATCAGCCTCAGACGCCGTAGTCAGGCATGACGTTGGCGTGAATGTGAACGATAATTTTCTGCACCGCTACCTTCACTTTGACGTTTTTCTTCTCTGTTTATTATTTGGTTACAAATAAAGCACTCTTTACACCATATTCTTAATTTCACATTACTCTGTTGCAAATCCTCATACTCCATTTCTTCCTTCCTGTTCGGTCAACTGATATCAATTATCATTAATAATTGATAATGCTTCTTGTTGCCGCGGAGTCAGCCCTTTGTTAGCCACTTTTATTATCGGACTTCGTGAAGGTTTAGAAGCCGCGCTTATCGTCGGGATCATTGCGGCGTTTCTCCGTAAGAATGGCAAAAGTCTGACCGCGATGTGGGTCGGCGTGGTGCTTGCCGTGGTGCTTTCTGTCGCGGTCGGTGTGGCGCTGGAATTGACCGAACGCGCGCTGCCGCAGGCGGGGCAGGAAGGGATGGAATCGGTGATTGGCGGCGTCGCCGTCTTCTTCGTCACCGGCATGATTTTGTGGATGAACACACATGCCCACAACATGAAGAAAGAGCTGGAAAGCGAGGCCGCGCAGGCGATCAGCCAGTCGGGCGCCTGGGCGCTGGCGAGCATGGCATTTCTGGCCGTGCTTAAAGAGGGTTTTGAAACCAGCGTCTTCCTGCTGGCTACTTTCTCGGTGGCGCAGTCGGCGGCCTGGGCTGCCGCCGGGGCGGTTATCGGCCTGCTGGTGGCGGTATTTATCGGCTGCGGGATTTATTACGGCGGCATCCGCATCAACCTTTCCCGCTTCTTCCGCTTCACCGGCCTGTTCCTGATTTTTGTCGCCGGTGGCCTGATTATTACCTCACTGATGACCGCGCACGAAGCGGGCTGGCTCAACATCGGGCAGCAGCGCGTTGCCGATCTCTCCTGGCTGGTGCCGCCTGGCACGGTTCGTTCGGCGCTGATCACCGGCGTTCTGGGCATTCCTGCCGATCCGAACCTGATTGAAACTTTTGGCTGGGTGCTCTACATCGCGATTGTCACGGTGATGATTTACTGGCCCGCAAACCGTCGTCCTTCTCCAAAAGTTGCTGCCCGCACTTTGCTGGCGTCCGCCGCAGTACTGGCGCTGGCGGCCATTTCTCTGTTGCTGTTTTATCCCACTTTTACGCTTCAGGTGCCGGATACCGCACCGCTGGTCACCAATGACGCGCAAAACGCTGCGGGGCAGTTACAACTTCTGCCGGTGGCCGGAAACGGTTATCAGCTGAGTGTGAAAACGGCCAGCGGCGGTACCACCCTGATTAACCTGCCTGCGGATGCGGCAACGGCGGGCAGCCAGGCCGGAATGCCAGCGGATGAATGGACGGTTAAAAGTACATATTCGCCGCCGGGCGCACCGGCGATTCTGGATCTCGATGCGGTGGTGGCGTTGTACGGCAACCGTATCCCCATCGGGCTGGATCCGGCGCAGCATCCGGGGCCGTATCAGGCGGCGTGGACGCTTCACTGTAACGTTCAGGTTTCCGTGGCGCAGGGCGTTTTGCTGGGGGCCAGCGCGCAGGCCGACGAAGTGATCACGCTTTCGGGCAGCGGCCTGCAATCTCCGCGCACCGTCACGGCGCGCCATCCTACGGCGGCGGCGTCCGGCTGCAACTGGCAGGTGAGCGGCGCGTATCAGCAGAGCGTTTCTGACGCGCTGCAACAGATGCAAACTTATCAGGATACTTACCGTTTTTGGGCTGTCATGTTGCCTGTTCTTCTGTTGGCGCTGGCCCTTATTTTTGTCATCTCTGCATTACGGGTTCTCTTGAAACTCCGCAATGAACGGCTTTCTGTTTCGGGTAAAGACGGCCTGTCATTCGGTTCCCCATTACACACTGGCTTGCCAAAAAATAAATAAAGGATAGGAAACTTATGCGCATTAAGACGTTTAAGAAAAAAGAATCTCTGATGACGGCCGCGGGTCTGACGGCATTGCTGATGTTTTCCGTGGAAGCGCCTGCCAATGCGGCATCAGCGGCTCCGGTGAAAAACGGCGTTTCTGAAGTGAATATCACCATGACCAGCGCTGCAGACGGCACCTGCGTAGTGGATCACGATTCTGCGAAAGCCGGCCCGGTGACGTTTAACGTGGTGAACAAAACCGCGACGGCGATCACCGAATTAGAACTGCTGAGCAACAACCGTATTCTGGGCGAAAAAGAGAACCTCGCGCCGGGGCTGCCAGCGGTGAAATTCACCCTGACGCTCGATGGGGGCAAATACCAAATCTATTGCCCGGGCGCGAAACGTGAACTGATCGACTTCACCGTGACCGGCAAAAGCGCCGCGCAGCCGCAGGGCAGCACCGCCACCATTCTGGCGCAGGGCACCAAAGATTACGCGACCTATGTGAATGGCGTGGTGGACGCGATGGTCGTGGCCGTTAACCGCCTGAAAGCGGATATCGATGCCGGCGATCTGGCGACGGCCAAAGCTGATTACGCCAAAGCGCGTCCGTTCTACGAACGTATCGAATCTGACGTGAACGGTTTTATTCTGCCGGGCTTCAAGGCGACCGATAACGCCGGGAATCTGGATTACCTGATCGACATGCGTGCCTCCAATCTGGATCCGAAAGCGGGCTGGCACGGCTTCCACGCCATCGAACGTGACCTGTTCGGTCAGGGCAAAATCACCGCCGAAACCAAACAAACGTCCACCGAATTGCAGCAGAACGTGGTGCGTCTGGACGCGCTGACCAAAGCGCTGACCTACAAACCGGAAGATCTGGCTAACGGCGCAGCCGACCTGCTGGAAGAAGTGCAAAACACCAAAATCAACGGGGAAGAAGAGGCATTCAGCCACTTCGATCTGGTGGATTTCGCCGGTAACGTCGAAGGCGCGCAGCAGGCATTTGCTTACCTGCAACCGGGTCTGGAAAAAATTGATCCGGAGCTGACTAAACAGGTTGCCGCGCAGTTCGCTGCCGTTCACGACATGCTGGAAGCCTATCGTGATCCTAAAGTCCCGGGCGGATACAAATACTACACGGCTGAACTGAAAGCGTCTGATGCCGCCAAACTGAGCCGCACCATTCAGGCGTTGCAGGAACCTCTGTCCAAAATCGCTGAGAAAGTGGCGGCGAATAAAGGAGCCTGATGAATGAGCGACAAACTCCATCCGGCCAGGGAGGCCGGTAAGTTTTCTCGTCGTGAATTGCTGAAAGGAGCAGTGGCTGGCGCCAGTGCTCTGGCTATTCCAACGGTCAGCTATGCGCACGGGCAGGCCACGGCCGCCCGCGACCCGGAAGATAAAATTGACCTTTCCCGTCAGTATTCTTTTTACGGTCACGAAGGACAGGTGGGGATCAGCACGCCGCCGCAGCGTCATATCATGTATATGACGTTTGATCTGACAACGTCCACGCGTCAGGACTTGCAGGTTCTGCTGGCGCGCTGGTCGTCGGCAATTGCGCAGCTGATGAAAGGTGGCACCATCGGTCAGGTTGAACCTGCCCGTGACAGCGGCGTCGGGATGGATACCGGTGAGGCAATGGATCTCGGCCCGGCGTCACTGACGGTGACCGTCGGTCTGGGGCCGCGCGTCTTCACGGATACTTTCGGGCTGACGCAGCACAAACCGGTGCTGATGCGTAACCTGATGCAGTTGCCGAGTGACGATATGCAGCCGGAACTGACCGGCGGTGATTTGTCATTGCAGGCCTGTGCGGACGATCCGCAGGTGGCGTATCACGCCATCCGCGATCTGGCGCGTATTGCCAAAAGCACCGGCGCAGCCCAAACCCGCTGGACGGTCATGGGCTTTGGTCGTGCGTCTGCGGGAAAAGGGCAGTCCACGCCGCGCAATCTGTTCGGCTTCAAGGACGGCACGCGCAACATCACCGAGAAAGCTGATTTCGACAAATATGTCTGGATCAAAGACGGTGGCCCCGCGTGGCAGCAGAACGGCAGTTATCAGGTCGTGCGTAAAATCAAAATTCACATTGAAAGCTGGGACACCGATCGCGTCAGTGATCAGAACAATGTGTTCGGACGCCACAAAGTTTCCGGTGCGCCGTTAACCGGCACAAAGGAATTTGATACGCCTGATTTTAAGAAGAAGGATGCAGACGGAAACCTGATCATTCCGGCGACCGCGCACATCAGTCTGGCGTCGCATGAAAATAATCAGGGCATCAAAATCTTACGCCGCTCTTACAACTACACGGACGGTCTGAATAACATGGCGCAGCTGGACGCCGGCCTGTTGTTTATCAGTTATCAGAAAGATCCCGCGCAGTTTGAAGCGCTGCAAACCCGTCTGGGTTCTTCCGATGCGCTGAACGAATACATTTCCCACATCGGTTCGGGGATCTTCTTTGTGCCGCCTGCGCCGAAAGAAGGGTCGTATATCGGCGCGGAAATGTTCGAATCCTGAAAATTTGCCTCAACGGTTTTACGCTGAACCTCTTTCAGTCAGCGTAAAACCGATATCCACCACGCTTTGCGCCACCGGCAATCCTTCAATTTTATCTGCCAGCAACGTGGCGGCCTGCTGTCCGATTTTCAGCTCTGTATTGCTGGCAGCTGACCGCTGACTTTGGGCGGAAAGGTTTCCACCAGCCAGTCGATAAACACGCGCAGGCGATGCGGAACGTGGCGGTTTTGCGGATAGACCACATGGAACGGATAGGGCGCAGGCCGCCACTCTGTCAGGATTTCCACCAGCGTTCCGCGGTGCAGCGCCTCGCAAATGGAATAGCTGAACGTCTGGATAATCCCCAGACCGGCAAGTCCGGCCGCCAGATGGGCGTTGCTTTCATTCACGCCGATACGGTGATCGACCTTAATTTCCGTTTTCCCGCCATCGCGTTCAAAACGAAACGGAAAAGCCCGGCCATTCTGCGGTGAAAGATAACTCACCAGCCGGTGGCCGTTTTTCAATTCATCGGGATAAGCCGGTGTGCCGAAGGCTTTCAGATAAGCCGGTGTCGCACAGGTGATAAGCGTCGCATGGCCGATATTGCGGGCAATCAGCGAAGAGTTGTCCAGCGGCCCGCCGCGTATCACGCAGTCCACATTATCACTGATGAGATCAACCGGACGGTCAGAAACGCCCAGATCCAGACGGATTTCGGGATAACGCGTCATAAAATCAGCCAGTCCCGGGATCAGCACATCGCGCGCCGTTGAACCGCCGACGTCAATGCGCAACAGCCCGCGTGGCTTGCTGCGCACGGCGTTAAAGGCCGTATCGACATCGTCGAGATCGCGCAGAATGCGCGCCGTTTTCTCATAATATTCGCTGCCTTCCGGCGTCACCGTCACGCGCCGTGTGGTGCGCTGTAACAACCGCACACCAAGATGCGCCTCGAGTTCCTGCACCATTTTGCTCAGCGTCGCATTGGGCATATCCAGAGAATCCGCCGCGCGGGTGAAATTGCCCGCCTCAACCACCCGGGCAAACGCCCGTATTGCCGTTAACTGATCCACACGCTTTTCCCGCCGGTTATCCGATGTTTTGATTATACACACACAGAAATAGTCATTTTCATTTTTCGCTATTTCTCAATAAACCGTCGGGCGCTAAATTACAGCCATGCCTGAGGCGGCCGACAATGGTCACCTACCTCAGGCCACTTTACTTAACCTGATCTGACTTTGAGGAATGAAAAATGACAACTCCACTGAACGGTAAAATTGCACTGGTCACCGGCGGGACAAGCGGCATTGGTTTGGGTACAGCGAAAGAGCTGGCAGAACAGGGCGCGCAGGTCTTTATCACCGGCCGCCGTCAGGCAGAACTGGACGCCGCCGTCGCTGAAATCGGCGCTGCGGCAACGGGTATCCGCGCCGACGCTTCCGTTCTGGCCGACCTTGATGCGGTTTATGCACAAATCGCCAAAACCGCAGGACGTCTGGACATTCTGTTCGCCAACGCCGGTGGCGGCGATATGCAACCGCTGGGCGGCATCACCGAAGAACACTTCGACCGGATTTTCGGCACCAACGTTCGCGGCGTATTATTCACGGTTCAGAAAGCTTTACCGCTGCTGACCGATGGCGCATCGGTCATCCTGACCGGTTCCACTACGTCGGTGCTGGGCACGGCGAGTTTCAGTGTGTACAGCGCCAGTAAGGCCGCCGTGCGTAACTTTGCCCGCTCATGGGCACTGGATCTGAAAGACCGCGGCATCCGCGTCAACGTCGTCAGCCCGGGTCCGGTCCGCACGCCGGGCTTAGGCGACCTGGTTCCTGAAGAACACCGTCAGGGCCTGTTCGATGCGCTGGCCGCACAAGTCCCGTTAGGCCGTCTGGGTGAACCGAAAGAAATCGGTAAAACCGTTGCATTCCTGGCCTCTGATGCCGCCAGCTTTATCAACGGTGTCGAACTCTTCGTCGACGGCGGGATGGCGCAGGTCTGAGCATTAAAACGGGAGCGAAAATGAACCGGCGGAATAGGGCCGGTCTTTTTGTGTCCACCAACCAAACGGGCATAACCCCGTACAAATCTGTCTAACCCAGGCCCTGCATTCGGGTTGTCACCTTAAGATATACGATATATTCTCTAAGTTCATTTCTTCGCCGGATTTGCACATGACAACTGCCAGACCGCTTCTTGATGTCCGCTCTCTTGCCCTTCATACCGCCGCCGGTTTGCCGCTGGTAAAGCCGGTTTCATTGCAGGTAAACCGCCGTGAAATTGTGGCGCTGGTCGGTGAGTCCGGTTCGGGGAAAACCCTGAGTTCGCTGGCACTGATGGGGCTGTTGCCGCCCGGCGTGAGTATGAACGGCGGTGAAATCTGGCTCGATGATCAGAAGATTGCCAGCCCGAACACCCCCTTTGACGCGCCGGTGCGCGGGAAACGGCTGGCGATGATTTTTCAGGAACCGATGACCAGCATGAATCCGGTGCTGAAAGTCGGGGAGCAGATTGCCGAGGTTCTGGTTCGCCATCAGCAGCTGAGCTGGAAACAGGCACATCGCGAAGCGGTAGCATTGCTCGATCGCGTCGGGATTGTGAACCCGGAACAACGGGCAAAGCAGTATATTCACCAGCTTTCCGGTGGGATGCGCCAGCGGGTGATGATCGCCAGCGCCATCAGCTGTAAACCGGCGTTGCTGATTGCGGATGAGCCGACGACGGCGCTGGACGTCACCATTCAGGCACAAATTTTGACGCTGTTGCAGGAACTGCAACAGGAAATGGACATGGGCATTTTGCTGATTACGCATGACCTGAGCGTGGTGGCGCGTTACGCCGACCGCGCTTACGTAATGCATCAGGGAAATCTGGTCGAGCAGGGGCCGGTGGCGCAGTTGCTGACGGATCCGCAGGAGCCGTATACCCGCAAACTGATTGGCGCGTCGCAGCCGGAGCCGCGTGAAAAGACCGGTGAAATCAGCGCGGATTCGCCGCTGGTGCGGCTGCGCGGGCTGACCAAAAGTTATCCGCAGGCGCAGCGTTTGCCCTTTGTTCCGGCTAAACGTCAGACGGTGCTTTTCCCGACCACGCTGGATATCCGCCGGGGTGAAATTCTCGGGCTGATCGGTGAATCCGGTTCCGGCAAAACTACGCTCGGGCGCGCCATCATTGGCCTGACGGACACCGACAGCGGCGATATCGAATTTGACGGCGTATCGCTGACACTGGCCAGCCACGGGACGCGGCAGAAAATGCGCCGCCGTGCGCAGATTATCTTTCAGGACCCTTACGCCAGCCTGAATCCAAAAATTACTATCGGCGAGCAGATTGCCGAACCGCTGCGCGTGTATAAACTGCGGCCTGCGGCACTGATACAGGCGCGGGTAGAAGAATTACTGAAACTCGTCGGGCTGGAAGCGCATCACGCCAGCCGCCTGCCCGGCGCATTTTCAGGCGGTCAGCGTCAGCGTGTGGCAATCGCCCGTGCGCTGGCGCTGGAGCCTGAATTACTGGTGGCGGATGAAGCGGTTTCGGCGCTGGATCTTTCGGTACGCGGGCAGATTCTGGCGCTGCTGGATCGCTTACGCCAGCAGCTCGGGCTGACTGTGCTGTTTATCAGTCACGATCTGGCGGCGGTGAAACAGGTGTGCGATCGCGTGGTGGTGCTGTATCACGGGAAAATCGTGGAAAGCGGCGATACGGCGCGGGTTCTGCGTGCGCCGCAACATCCTTATACGCAAACCTTACTGGCCGCCGCGCCCGATATCACGCGGGCGCTGCAACTGCGTCGGGCGGGTTAACAGCCCGTCAGCATCGGCAGTTCCTGGTGTTCCGCCCATTCATGCCATGACCCCACGTACACCGCCAGCTGGCGATAACCGGCCAGCTGAAGCGCGGTGTACACCGTAGCCGCCCGCGCGCCGCGATGACAATAAATGATCACCCGCCGGTCAGGCGATAAGCCCGCGGCTTCTGCCCGCTGACGGATTTCCTCTGCGCTGAGAAATGCGCCGTTTTGCACCACATCTTCCCAGAAAAGCAGTTTCGCGCCGGGGATCCGGCCTGCGCGATGGCAGCATTCATGCGCAAATTCACCGCTGAATTCCGTCGGGCGACGCGCATCCAGAATTTGTGCGCCACTGGCCTGCGCGTTCAGCACTTCATCGCGCGTGGCAGTCAGGTCCTTATGATAAACCGGGGAGTTTAAAGCGTCCGGGCTGTCCGGGCTGACCACCGCGCTGCGTCCGGTGCCGGGCTGTAATTTGCCGCCTGCCTGTACCCAGGCGTCCAGTCCGCCGTCCAGTATCAGCGCATTGTCGATGCCGCCGAACTGCGCAAACCATGCGCCGCGCGGGGAACGCATACCCACCTGTTGTTCGAAGAATACTGGCGTGACGTTGTCACTTATCGTCAGTTGTTGCCATGCCCGGTGAAAGGCATCCGCCATGCCCCGGATGCCTGCAACGGTGCTGTCGGGAATAAAATAATCGTACACGTTGAGATGAAGTGCGCCGGGCAACGTTTCGGCCTGCCACTGTGAGAATTCACGGACGTCAATCAGGGCAAATTCCTGCCCAAGCTGTTGGCGCGACAACAGCTCTGCGGCACCGATCAGCCGCCGGTGATTGAGAACATTTTGTGCGGGTAAAGGATAAACAGCCAAATTCTTACTCCGGGAAAAGCGATAAAAGCGTGCCCGTTCCGCGTTCGGCGGCGAGTTT
This sequence comes from Rahnella contaminans, assembly GCF_011065485.1. Lineage (NCBI taxonomy): Bacteria > Pseudomonadati > Pseudomonadota > Gammaproteobacteria > Enterobacterales > Yersiniaceae > Rahnella > Rahnella contaminans. The sequence goes on along the minus strand of NZ_JAADJS010000001.1, from coordinate 901,272 downwards.
TAGTACGCGCGATGCGAGGGCGATGTCAAAAACGTTGAGGCCGAACGGGGAGAAATACACGCTGTCATCAGCCGCCGGTCGCCAGCCGTCGAGCAGCAGATTGCCTAAATCGGCGTCCACGTGTTCGGGCAGGAATTTTCCGGCGCGGTACATCTGAAACAGACTTTTGGCGCTGGTTTCACAGAAATCTCCCCATAAATCAACCAGCACGCGCGTCGAGCGGTTAATCGCTGCGAAGGATACTTCGTGATAGCCAACCTGAATCACCAGACGACCGGCGCGGATCGCTTCCGGCCCGAGCAGCGGTTCGGCGGCGCTGGTGCAGGTGATCACGGCGTCAGCGTCCTGCGCCAGCGCATTGTGAAGATCGGGAACCCGAATCAGCGGCCAGGGGAATTGCGTGTTATCCACCGGCAACGCAGACGCACTGCGATCCCACCAGCTGACCTGGTGAAGCTTGGGGAAAAGCTGGCGAAGCATGTCGAGATGCGCCATCGCCTGAACGCCTGCACCGAGCAGTAACACGCGCTGAACAGGACGCGGCGCGGCATGGCGCAGCGCAAGGGCCGACACCGCTGCGGTACGCGTGGCGGTCAGCGCGCCGCTCTCCACCAGCCCGAGCGGCTGGCCGTTATCGGCGCGGTTAATCAGCGTCAGCGCCATCGCCTGCGGGAACGGGTCCTGAGCATCCGGGCGATGTGCGGTCCATTTTACCCCGGCGGCGTTAAACCGCCCGCCAACGCTGGCGGGCAAGGCATAGGCTTTGCCGCGCGGCGTGCCTAAACTGACGTGGGTTTCCGCGGGCATCTGCGCCGTATTCTGGCGCATCAGCGTGACAACGTCACAGATATCTTCCAGCGCAGCCTGCGGATCGGTGCCGCCCAGCGCCACCACGTCCGCGCGGTTCAGTGTGCGAAAACCGGATGTCATATTCAGTGCTCCAGCAACGTTTGTGCAAACGGATAAAGCGCCGGTGAGCCGCCGCAGTGCACGAAAATCACCCGCGAACCGGCGCTGATTTTGCCTTGCTCCGTCAGGCTGATTAAGCCGTGCATCGCTTTGCCGGTGTAAACCGGATCCAGCAACACACCTTCGGCCTGTGCAACACGGTAAATGGCATCGATACCGCCGTCAGAAGGCACACCGTAGGCGGTGCCGACAAAACCGTCTTCAATCCAGATATCTTCCGGCGTCCAGCTTTGCGGCCACTCGAGCAGGTCAGCGCAATCCTGCGCCATGGCTGAAATGCGGGTCTGAAACCAGTCGGCTTTGGCGCTGACGCTGATACCGACAATTTTGGTGTGCGGCCAGTAACGGCGCGCACCGACGTACAATCCGGCCAGCGTCCCGCCGGAGCCGGTTGGGGCGACGATGACGTCCGGCGCAGGTTCGCCGCGCTCTTTCAGCTGAGCGTTCATTTCTTCGATGGCGCGGACATAACCCAGTGCGCCAAGTGGTGTGGCACCGCCCAGCGGGATAATCAGAGCTTTTTCACCCCGCGCCTGTGCGGCGTCAGCATGGGCGTTCATCGCCCCTTCAATCTGAGTGAAATAGCCGTCCGGATCGAGAAACTCCAGCTCTGCGCCAAAGAGTTTGTCGAGCAGCAGGTTGCCCTGATACGTCCCGGGCTGATTGCCACGCAGCACCAGCACCGGTTTCATGCCGAACTTACGCGCGGCGGCGGCGACCATACGCGCGTGATTTGACTGATGTCCGCCGGTGGTGATCACCACATCCACGTTCTTGCGGCAGGCATCGGCCATCAGATATTCCAGCTTACGGACCTTATTGCCACCGCCGCCGAAACCGGTGTAATCATCGCGTTTGATGTCCAGCGTGACGCCAAGTGAGTCACCTAATGTGGTCAGGCGTTCAAGTGGCGTGGGGAAGAACCCCAGTGAAACTCTTTCAAAATCATCGGACTGTTTCATGGTAAATATCCTGCTGGTTTATTTTTAAAACTTTCCCGGGAGTTGACGCAAAACACCGGCGGCTAAACCGCCGGTGTAGAAAAAGGGGGTTCCACGCTGAACAGAGTGATCCATTCAGTGACCGACTGCTGAAAACGTTCCAGCCCGTGCAGGGTGACGAACTCGTTCACGCCGTGCGCGTTGCCGCCGTGGCCAAGCCCCCCAATCAGAAAGGCCGGTGCCACGCGCGCGAAGGTGTAAGCCGGTGCGCAGCCGGGTGCCCATGGCCAGATCTGCGGCTTCGCGTCCTGTAATTCGTAGCTGGTGAGCAGGGCATCCACGCCGGGGCTGTGATGAGCAAAACGGTGGCCGGGATAACTGTCGTCGAGTTCCAGTTCCACACCGTCGAATTCCGGGCGGGCGAGCGTCTGGCGGATCACGGCCAGCAGGTTCTCACCGTCAATGCCCGGCGGAACGCGCAACGCAATTTCGGCGCTGGCGCTGCGGGGAATGACACCGCGTGACTCCAGCGGATCGCTGCGGATTTCCGAAATATTCATCACCGCGCCGTTGATCAGCTGTTGCAGGCAGGCCAGCGTATCGCCGCTGACGGATAAGGTTTCACTGCGGCGGAACCGTAATTCATCGGTGATGCTGAACTGCGCGGCAAGTGCGCAAAGCAGCCGGTTGGCTTCTTCATCAATCACCTGCCGGGCAATCACGCCGCTGTTATGCGCGGGCGCGATGGCGTTCAGCGCGGCAACCAGCCGCCAGACGGGGTTGGCGATCCAGTTAGCGTTACTGGCGTGAATCGCCGCGGAGGGGCCGCCCCATTTGCCGCCGCTGACTTTTAACCGTCCGCCGCTCAGCCCGCTGAATCCGAGATAAACGCGCGGCTCGCCGCCACCGTATTCGCACAGCGACGGGAAAAAGACCGCGCTGGCGGTTGAAACCGGGCAAGGATCCTGCGCCAGATAGCGGCGCAGCTGGCCGCTGCCCGTTTCTTCTTCGCCTTCCAGAATAATTTCAATATTGGCGCTGAGTTTTCCGCTGTCGCACAGTGATTTCAGTGCCATCAGCATGCCCGCCAGCGGGCCTTTATTGTTCTCGGCACCGCGCGCAATAAACACTTCGCCAACGCCCGGCCATTCAGATACGCCGCCGCTGAACGGCGGAAATTCCCAGCCCGCGTCATCTGCGGGCATCACGTCATACATGTTGTAAAGTACCAGCGTTTTTTCCGCCTGCCGGTCAATGCACATATGCACCAGCGGCGGGGCGTTTTGCGCGGTTTGTTCACTTATCGCCAGCACCGGCACGCCGCCCAGTTCAGTACGGATCCAGTCTTCCAGCCATTGCGCCAGCGCGCGTTGCTGATCAATCTGGCCTGCAACGCTGGCAAACGGCGTGATGGCAGACAGCAAATCCAGCGTCGGGTAAATCGCGGGCGTAATGGAAATACTCACAGGCGGATCCTCGGGTTCAGTACCACATAGAGCAGGTCGATAATCAGGTTGATGCCGACAAACACCAGCGCGGCCAGCAGCACAATGGCCTGTACCAGCGGGAAATCACGGTTCTGAATGGCCTGTACGGCGAGGCGGCCAATGCCCGGCCAGGCAAAAATGATTTCCGTCACCAGCGCGCCGCCGAGCAGCGAGGCGAAATACATGCCCTGAACGGTAATGACCGGGATCAGCGCATTGCGCAATCCGTGGCGCACTACAATTCGCCAGGCACTCAGCCCTTTGGCGCGCGCGGTACGGATATAATCCTGCTGCATCACGTCAATCAGGCTGGCGCGGATCAGGCGGGCAATTGCGCTCATGTAATACGCGCCGAGGCTCAGCGCGGGCATGATGAGCTGACTGGCACTGCCATAGCCGCCGGACGGTAGCCAGCGCAGGTTCAGGCTGAATACGATAATCAGCAGCAGGCCAAGCCAGAAAACCGGAATTGCCTGACCGCTGAACGCCAGCAGGCGCGACAGCAAATCCCACGCAGTGTTCTGATACAGCGCGCTGACGATACCGAGCAGCAAACCGGCAACCGTGCTCCAGAGCAAAGCGCTGACGGCGAGCAGCAGCGTGGCGGGAACGCGCTGACCAATTAACTCCGTGACCGGCTGGCTGTAGCGCAGGGATTCGCCAAGGTCGCCGTGTAAAACGCCGGTCAGGTAATGCCAGTATTGCCAGATCAGCGAGCGGTCAAAGCCCATACTATGGCGGAAATTTTCGATTTCCTGCTGGCTCGAACCGGGCGGCATCATGACCGCCGCCGGATCGCCGGTGAGATGCAGGCTGTAGAAAATCAGCAGGGAAACGCCGAACATCACCAGCACGGATTGCCCGAGGCGTTGCAGGATATAACGCAGCATTTCAGTCGAGCCTCGTGTGGGTTTTGCGCAGCAGGCTGTCGCCGAGCAGGTTGCAGCCGATCACCAGCGCGGCAATCACCAGCCCCGGATACAGCACCAGCCACTGTGCGAGCAACATGTAAGAACGGCCTTCGCCGATCAGGTTCCCCAGCGTCGGCGTTGGTGGCTGAATGCCCATGCCGAGAAAACCAATCGAGGCTTCAAGCACGATGAGCCGCGGGATATCCAGCGTCAGCAGCACAATCAGCGGCGTCATGAGATTGGGTAAAACGTGGCGCAGCAAAATGCGCGGCGTCGAAAAACCCATGGCTTTGACGGATTCGATATATTCCAGCTCGCGAATTTCCAGCGTTTTGGCGCGCGCCACGCGGGCGTAAATCGCCCAGCTGGTGACACCCATGATCAGGATGATGTTGGTGAGCGACGCGCCGAACAGTGCCATCACCAGTAAGATCAGCAGGATAAACGGCACCGCCAGCTGAATGTCCATCAGGCGCATGATCAGCGCGTCTACCCAGCCGCCCACGTATCCGGCAATCATGCCAAGCACCGAACCGATCACCGCCGCAATCACCGCCGCCAGCAATACCACCATCAGCGAAAGGCGGGTACCCGCCAGAATACGTGACAATAAATCGCGCCCCAGCTGATCGGTGCCGAGCAAATGCTGGCTGCCGGGCGCAGAAAATGCCGCGGCCAGATCGTTCTTCAACGGATCCGGCAAGGGTAACCACGGCGCAAGAAGCGCCGGGATGATGACCAGCAACAGCAAAAGGCCGCCGAGAATACCGTCGCCATAAAAGCGACGACGGGGTTTTCTCTGCAAAACCGAACGCAGTGAAATCATTTAAGCCTCAGGTCGAACAGCGGAATGCGGGAATCGGCGCGGCCTTTGAAGGTCACGTTATCCGCGCTGGCGTACAGGGAATCCTCCTTGTAAAGCGGGATCAGCGGTTGCTGCACGGCTACAACCTGCTGGATTTGCTGCAAAATCTTCTCGCGTTTTGCCGGATCTACCGTGGTGCGGCTGCTGTTAAGCAGGGCATCCAGTTCCGGAGAATTCACCGTCGAATAGGGTTCGCCGGAATGCAGAATCGGATACAGCGCGGCATCGGCGTCCAGCGTCTGCGTGGAACCCCACGCCAGCATGTACAGCGGAGCCTGTTTCTGTGCCGCCACCTGCTGGGTATAAACCGACCATTCAGGGACTTCCAGTTCGGCTTTCACGCCGATCGCCGCCAGATCTTGCACGACTGCCTGTGCCACATCGGCGCTGGCGATATAACGGCGCGGTGCCTGGAACTTCAGGGTGAAGCCCTGCGGATAACCGGCTTCGGCCAGCAGGGATTTCGCCTTCGCCACGTCCTGTGCCGGTGCCGGGATCGCGTCATAGCCAAAATCTTTCGGCCCGGCCATCGTGCCGGTTGGCGTCCCGAAACCGTGCAGTAAATCGCGGGTATACGCCGTGCGGTTCAGCGCCAGAGAAAGCGCCTGACGTACGCGCACGTCGTTCAGCGGTTTCTGGTCGTTCTTCAGCCCGAGGTAAATCGTCAGGCCGCCGTTTTTGACCTGCTCAAGATGCACGCCCGGTTTGTTTTTCAGCGCCGGAACCAGATCGGCCGGAACGCCATCTACCAGCTGAACTTCACCGGTCAGCAGGGCGGTGATACGTGCGGTAGCTTCAGGAATCGGCCGCTAGGTGACGGTATCGATTGCGGGCTTACCACGCCAGTAATCAGGATTGGCCTGCATCACGACTTTTTCGTCGGGGATAAACGTCTGCAAGATATACGCACCGGACCCGACCGGTTTACGCGCAAATTCAGCCGCGCCCACTTTGGTGACATACGCCGGTGGCACAATGTATGTCGGGTAGCGACTCATACGCGTGGGCAACAGCGGATCCGGGCCGCTGGTGTGAATTTTCACCTGATAATCACCGGTGACTTCCACTGACCTGATTGTGCGGATATAAGAGATGGTCGGCGCATGGTTTGCGGGATCAAGAATACGGTCGATAGAGAATTTGACGGCCTGCGCATTGACCGGCTCGCCGTCGCTGAATTTCACGCCCTGACGCAACGTGAATTCCCAGGTGGTGTCGTCGAGTGATTTCCAGCGGGTTGCCAGCCCCGGCTGCAACTGCATATTGGCATCGCGCAGCACCAGCGTATCAAAGAGGTTGTCCACCAGCGTGGCGGATTCTTTCAGGAAACCCGGATCCATTGCCGTGGCAGAGGTCGTTTGCGCGATCACCAGTTCAGAAGCAAACGCGGCGGGTGTTGCGAGGCCAATGAGCAAAGCCAGTGACGCCAGTTTGAAGGCAGGTATTCTCATTACGGTCATTCCCAAAGTGAAGCCGCCAGAAAGGTTGACGGAATTAAATGAAGTCGGTGCGTTAGAAAAACGTTCAATCAATGTTCAATTCCTTAATACATGATATATCCTATATAATGTATTTTTGGCAAGCCAGAGTTTAAACTGAAAAAGTAAATCGATAATTTTGCTAAAGGAAAGTCACATGTTTGAGATGGAAAAAGCGCAGCGTGTCAGCCTGACGATGCAGGTTGAAGCGAAGCTGAAAGGAGCGCTGATTGTCGGTGTACTCAAGCCGGGCGCGCGACTGGTCACGAAAGAGATTGCAGAAAAACTGGGAACCAGCGTCACGCCGGTACGCGAAGCATTATTGCGCCTGGTCTCCGCCGGTGCGCTGGATGCCACGCCCGCGCAGGCGTTTCTGGTGCCAAAAATTCCCCAGTTGCGCTATCAGGAAATCACGCTGATCCGCAAAAATCTGGAAGGGCTTGCGGTGTCGCAGGCCTGTGAGCGGGTCACCGCAGATCACATCGCGCTGCTGAAAAACCTGAACGCAAAATTCCTGGCCGCCAAAAGAGAAAACAAGGTGGAAGAGGCGCTCGAGGCTAACCGCGAGTTCCGCTTTACGCTGTATGAGCTGGCCGGAATGCCGACGCTGATGGCGCTGATCGAGCAACTCTGGGTGCAGATCGGCCCGTGCTTTAATTACCTCTATCCGCAGTCTTCGCCGGTGACGCAGGGCAAGCACAATTATGAGCAACTGCTGCTGGCGCTGGAAACCGGCGACAGCAAACGCTGCGTGAAGCTGATCCACAAAGCGATAGATGACGGTGCGGCTATTCTGGTGGAACACTATTTTTCACAGGAAAACCCCAACGCTATTCAGGACTCATCCCGCCCATAAAAAAAGGTGCACAAAAGTGCACCTCTTTTGCTTATAACGCCGTGGCGTTGATCAGAACATCAGAACCATCCACGGATAGGCAATCAGCATCATGCCGCCGAGGAAGATGGCGCCGAAAATAGTCCCCAGACGCCAGTAATCTTTGGTCGGCAGATAACCGCTGCCGTAGTAAATCGGGCTCGGGCCGGTGCCGTACGGCGTGATAATCCCCATCACACCCAGCGACGTCACCATCATCAGGCAGTAAACCGGCATGTTGATGCCCGGAATGGCAGCGGCGATAGTCAGCATCGCCGGTAACAGCGCGGTGGTGTGCGCCGTGGTACTGGCGAACAGGTAGTGCAGCAGGAAGAACGCAATCAGCAGCATCACAGCGGCGACCTGCGGGTCGAAACCGTTGAGCAACTGACCGCCTTCTTTACCCAGCCAGGCGATGAAACCGACGCGCGCAAGCCCATCGGCCAGCGCCACCAGCGTGGCAAACCAAGCAAAAGTATTCCAGGCCGGTTTGTTGCTGGTAATGTCGTTCCAGTTCAGTACGCCGGTCCACAGCATCAGAACCACCACCAGTAACGCGGCCAGCGCCGGTTCAATCCAGGCGGCGGCAAAAATCCACATCAGCAGGGCGGAACACACGAAGATCAGCAGCAGGATTTCGTTACGCGACAGCTTGCCCAGTTTCTCCAGCTCAGCCTTCGCCCATTTCGGGACTTCATCGTTAATTTTGACTTCCGGCGGATAGAACCAGTACGCCAGCAGCGGCATGGTGAGGATCAGAATCACGCCCAGCGGCAGGAAGGCGAGGAACCACATCCCCCACGAAATGTTGAAACCGATGATACTTTTCACCAGCGCCAGCGCCAGCAGGTTCGGGGCCAGTGCGGAGAGGAACATCGAACTGGTAATACAGGCCGCAGTGATCGCAACCCACATCAGATAGGAACCGATTTTACGTGCGCTCGGGTCGTTCGGTTTGGAACCATACAGCGGCGGCAGGTTGGCGATGATCGGGTAAATGGTCCCGCCGCTGCGCGCGGTGTTAGAAGGCGTGAAGGGCGCGAGCAGCAGGTCGGCGAAGGTGATGGCGTAACCGAGCGTCAGGCTGCGACGACCCAGATATTTCACCAGAATGAGTGCCAGACGGCGGCCAAACTGCGTTTTGTCATAACCGGCGGCAAACATGAAGGCACCGAAAATCAGCCAGACTGTGGAGTTACCAAAGCCGCTGACCGCCCATTTAAAGGCTTCGGTCGGCATTTTAAACTTCGGATCTGCCAGTTCTGCCGGACTGAATAACAGCCACTGGCCAAACAGCGCGATGACCACCACGCCGGTCAGGCCGATCACCGCACCGGGCAAAGGCTCGAAAATCAGACCGACAATCACCCCGACGAAGACGGCGAAGAAATGCCAGGCATAAGGTTGTAATCCGGCGGGAACCGGCGTCAGCAGCAACAGCACTGCCACCAGAACTGGCAGGAATAGCATGATCAGACGTTTTTTTTGCCCCGCAGAGGCCGGAGCAGCCTTGTTGGGGTCATTCAAAGTCGTTGTGGGTTTCATAGTTTGGTCTGCCCGTGATTGAAAGGAAGCGTTACGCCCTGGTTGTCCATGCGTGATTTCGTATTCGAAAAAGTCATTTTGCTATTTCACTTCGACATCTTAAATCCATGAATTTTTCTTTATCGGAAGCTTGTCACGTATTACAAAAAGATGATGTTTTGAGTAAGAGATGATTAAAAACTAAATATTATCTGTAACCTGCATGACCCCGCGAAGTCATTATTATTTAAATAAAATACCACCGCAAGTTGTGTGGTTATTTTTTGGCAAAAAGTCCTGCTAATGAGAATGTAGAGTAAAATTTCACAAACGCCAGTTTTCGGGTTCAACCTGCTGATTTATCAGGTGAGATTTTTTATGTTAATCAAAAGTTGATTTTTGTCAATCGCTCGATAACAATTGGAGATGGTATTTGATTTAATGTCGGGTAAATAAACAACTCCAGTTCCCTCGAACGTTATAACGACCCACATCGCCCTTTTCTTTATTCGCATAAACAGAAAAGTAAACAAAAAATCAGACCGATTTTTTAAATTCATCACCTGCATCGGATTGCTTAATTTAACGGTAAGTAATGCGGCCACGGAAAATTCAAGACTTTTAAATTGCGGAGTTGATCAACATGAATAAGCTCACCCCGGTCCTTAAGCCACTGACGCTGCCCAACGGCGCGGTGCTGAAAAACCGCCTGCTGATGGCGCCAATGACCACCTGTACGGGCTTTTACGACGGTACAGTCACCAGCGAACTGGTGGAGTATTACCGCGACCGCGCCGGCAGCATCGGGACCGTCATCGTTGAGTGTTGCTTCATTGATCGTTTAGGCCCGGCGTTTCCGGGCGCGATTGCCATCGACAGCGACAACAAAATTCCCGGCCTGAAAAAAATTGCGGATGCTATCATATCCAAAGGGTCGAAAGCGATCCTTCAGATTTATCACGGCGGCCGTATGGTTGAACCTGAACTGATCGGGGGCCGTACGCCGGTTGCGCCAAGTGCTATCGCCGCGCCGCGTGAAGGTGCCACCACACCGAAAGAACTGACCGGCGAAGAAGTGGAAACCATGATCACCAAATTTGGTGATGCGGTGAACCGTGCGATTAAAGCCGGATTCGACGGCGTGGAAATCCACGGTGCGAACACGTATCTGATTCAGCAGTTCTATTCCCCGAACTCCAACCAGCGCACCGATAAGTGGGGCGGCGACCGCGACAAACGCGCGCTGTTCCCGATGGAAGTGCTGGAAATCACCCATAAAATGGCGAAACGCTTCGCCGACGCCTCCTTTATTATCGGCTACCGTTTCTCGCCGGAAGAGCTGGAAGTGCCCGGCATTCGTTTCGACGACACGATGTACTTGCTGGAAAAACTCGCCGCGCGCGGGCTGGATTACGTGCATTTCTCCGTCGGCCAGCTGCTGCGTCCTTCTATTGTCGATACCCAGGACCCGACGCCGCTTATCACTAAATTCCGCGCCATGCGTTCTGAGACGCTGGCCAAAGTGCCAGTGATTGGTGTGGGCGGTGTGGTGAATAAATCCGATGCCGAAAGCGCGCTGGAACACGGCTTTGATCTGGTGGCGGTGGGCAAAGCCTGCATCGCGTACCCGGACTGGGCTGACCGCATCATTAATAATGATCACCTCGAGCTGTATATCGACAGCCACAAACGTGAAGAGCTGAATATTCCGGAACCGCTGTGGCGCTTCTCACTGGTCGACGCCATGATCCGCGACACCAGCGTCACCGGCCGTAAATATAAGGCCGGCGTTTATCAGGAGAAAGTAGAAGCCGAAGCGCTGAAACTGAAAATCAACGTGGTGCTCGATACTGACCGTATTACCGATATTCAGCTGGTTAAAGACGACTCGCTGGACGTTGATTTCACCACCACGTTCGAAAGCCTGCGTACGCGTATGCTGGTGGCCAACAGCCCGCACGTTGATGCGATTACCGGCGCAACCACGCAGAGTGAGGCGCTGAAAAAAGCCGTTTCACGCGCCATGACAACCTCGAACAAAGAACACGTCATAGATGAAGGCGGTAACCCGCAGGCACCGCAAAACTTTGACGTTGTGGTCATCGGCAGCGGCGGCGCCGGGCTGGCGGCGGCGATTCAGGCGCACGACGACGGCGCACATGTAGTGATTATCGAAAAAATGCCGACCATTGGCGGCAACACCATCAAAGCCTCCGTCGGGATGAATGCGGCAGAAACACGCTTCCAGAAACTCAAAGGCATAGAAGACAGCAAAGACCTGTTCTATGACGAAACGCTGAAAGGCGGGAAGTTTAAAAACAACCCGGTACTGCTGCGTGAGTTTGTTGAACTGGCGCCGGAAGCCATCGAATGGCTGGCGGCGAAAGAGATCGAACTTAACGACATCACCATCACCGGCGGGATGAGCATCGACCGCACGCACCGTCCGGCAGACCGTTCTGCGGTGGGCGGATTCCTCATCAGCGGTCTGGTGAAAAACATCAACAAACGCGAAATCGAAGTTCTGCTGGAAACGTCTGTTTCGGAAATCCTGTTCGAAAACGGCGCAGTCTCCGGCGTGCAGGTGGTCGATGAATACAATGACACCCGTATCCTGAATGCGAAAAGCGTCATTGTTGCCACCGGCGGTTTCAGCGCCAACCGCAACATGGTGGTGAGCTACCGTCCGGATCTTGACGGTTTCGTCACGACCAACCACGCGGGCGCGACCGGCAGCGGCATCGCGATGTTGCAAAAACTGGGCGCAGATACCGTGGACATGGGCGAAATCCAGATCCACCCGACGGTCGAACAAACCACGTCTTACCTGATTTCAGAAGCCATTCGCGGCGGCGGGGCGATTCTGGTCAGTCAGGCCGGTCACCGTTTCTACAACGAAATGGAAACCCGCGACAAAGTCTCCGCCGAAATTATCGGGCTGCCGGAGAAAAGTGCGTGGATTATCTTCGATGAGCAGGTGCGGGCGAATAACAAAGCGGCGGACGAATACATCGCCAAAGGGTTTGTGCTCAGCGCACCGACTCCGCAGGAACTGGCCGTCAAACTGAACATGGATCCGCAGGTGCTGGCCGACACGCTGGAGCGCTATAACCTGTTCGTGGTCGCGAAAAAAGACGAAGACTTTGGCCGTACAACTGCGCTGCGTCACCCGCTCAATCAGGGGCCGTTCTTTGCAATCCGCATCGCACCGGGCGTTCACCACACCATGGGCGGCGTCACCATCAATCCTGACACCGCGGTTCTGGATGCCCAGAAACAAATCATCCCTGGCGCCTGGGCTGCCGGTGAAGTCGTGGGCGGTATCCACGGCGCAAACCGGATTGGCGGCAACGCCGTGGCCGACATCATCATCTTTGGGACGCTGGCGGGGAGGAAGGCGACGGCATTTTCGAAGGCATAAATACTGCGTTGGTTAACCGACAGTGGGATCGGGAAAGTTTCGGTTTTTCAATTGCAGTGATCGCTCAGCGGCTGACGCCGAAACCGACCAAAGAGGCCCGGGACGGGGCCTCTTTGGCATCTCCACGTCTTTTTCAACACGCGCTATCGCGCGCAGTGAAAGAGGCCAGGATTTTCATGGGGCGCGGCGATAGGCGCTCCTTGAAGCCAGTTTGGGTGGTAAACCCAAAATCCCACCCCAGACTTATCCAACTCCCCCATAACGTTATGATAAAAATAGCATTAACATCGATCGCGTAGCGAACACGTTACCGGCATGTTAATGTGAGTTTTGCCTGCCCATTTTTGCCAATAATAAAAGCCTGCTAATAATGAAAAACAATCACGATCTGGCCGTTATGCACTGGGGGACGTACCGCGTCACCACGGACGACGGTGTTTTGAAATCTGTTAAACCGGTGGAATGGGATCGCAACCCGTCTGAAATTGGCCAGTCACTGGTCGGTGGCGTTGACGGTGACAGCCGTATCCGACGCCCTGCGGTGCGCCTCGGCTATTTACAACACGGCGCGGCCTCACGTGAAGGGCGCGGGAAAGAGCCGTTTGTGGAAGTCAGTTGGGAGACCGCGTTATCGCTTATCGCAGGCGAGCTTCAGCGGGTGAAAACTAAACACGGCAATTCCGCGTTTTATGCCGGTTCCTACGGCTGGTCGAGCGCCGGGCGTTTCCATCACGCACAAAGCCAGATGCACCGGTTTTTCAACCAGTTCGGCGGCTACACCGGCAGCACCAACACTTACAGCCTGGCCGCCGCCGAGCGTTTGCTACCGCACATTATCGGCGACCTGGATGTCCTGCAAAAACAACATACTCACTGGTCGGTTCTGGCCGGAAATTGTGAGCTTTTTGTCGCCTTTGGCGGCCTGCCGTGGCGCAATGCGCAGGTTAACGGCGGCGGTGCGAACGATCACTCCCTGAAATACTGGCTCCAGACCCTGGAGCAAACGGGTACGCGCTTTATCAACGTCAGCCCGGTGAAAAACGACCTGTCTTCGGTGAAATCGGCGCAGTGGCTTTCCCTCAACCCGGGCAGCGATACCGCGCTGCTGCTGGCGCTAAGCTACGTTCTGATCGACGAATCCCGCTATAACGCCGGTTTTGTTGCCAGCCATACGGTCGGATTTGACACCTATCGCGACTACCTGACCGGCGCGAAAGACGGCAAAGCCAAAACGCCGGAATGGGCAGAATCCCTGACCGGTATGAGCGCGGACAGCATCCGGGCGCTGGCGCGGGAGATGTCGGAAAAGCGCACGATGATCAACATCGCGTGGTCATTGCAGCGGGCAAGGCAGGGCGAACAGACCTTCTGGGCGACGGTGGCGCTGGCGTCACTGCTCGGGCAAATCGGTACGCCGGGCGGCGGGCTGGGTTTTGCCTATGCCTCGACCAATCTCGCCGGTTCTGACCGCCGCACTTTCTCCGGCCCGCGTTTGCCAATGGGCAAAAATCTGGTAAGCGAGCATATTCCGGTCGCACGGCTTTCGGACATGCTGCTCAATCCGGGGGCGGAATATCAGTTTGACGGCAAAAATTGCCGGTACCCGGATATCCGCGTGGTGTACTGGGCGGGCGGTAACGCATTTCACCATCATCAGGATATCAACCGGCTGATCAACGCCTGGCGTAAACCGGACACCGTCGTGGTTCACGAACAGTACTGGACCGCACAGGCGAAATTCGCTGATATCGTGTTGCCGGTGACGACATCGCTTGAACGTGAAGACATCGGCAGCGCCAGCAATGACGGCTTTATGATTGCCATGCGTCAGCATATTCCGCCGTTTGCAGAGGCAAAAAGTGACTACGAGATTTTCGCCGAACTGGCCGCAAAAATGGGCTTTGGCGAGGAATTCAGCGAAGGGCGCGACCCGGCGCAATGGCTGCGCCATATCTATGAAATTTCACGTCCGCGCGCCGAAGCTGACGGCATCGAACTGCCTGACTTTGAAGATTTCTGGCAGCAGGGAAAAATGGAATATGCACGGCCGGACACGCCGCAGATCTTCCTGAAAGCGTTCCGTGATGATCCGCAAGGCGCGCCACTCGCCACGCCTTCGGGCAAAATCGAACTGTTTTCGCAGACCGTCGCCGACTTTGATTACGAAGAATGTCCCGGTTTTCCGTTCTGGTTTGAAAAGGATGCGCAGGAACAGCAGGCATTCAGCGCCCGCTGGCCGCTGCATCTGCTTTCCAGCCAGCCACGTACGCGTCTGCACAGCCAGTACGATCACGGAGCCGTCAGCCGTGGTACCAAAGTGCAGGATCGCGAACCGTTGTGGTTACACCCGCAGGACGCCGCTGCGCGCGGTATCACAGAAGGCAGCATCGTGCGCGTCTTTAACGATCGCGGGGCGATTTTAGCGGGGGTGCATATCACGGAAGATTTACGCCCCGGCGTGGTGCAAATGTCCACGGGAGCCTGGTATGACCCGCAGGATCCAACGCAGCCGGATTCCATCGATAAGCACGGCAATCCGAACGTACTGACGGAAGATCGCGGGAGTTCGCGCCTCGGTCAGGGGTGTACCGCGCAAAGTTGCTGGATTGAAATTGAACGCTGGGATGCGCCACTGCCGGATGTGACGGCGTTTAAGCCTCCGGTTTTTGTCGCTGCCGACGCGTAAAATGATGACAGTGCGATTCAGCCAAACGCCTCTTTGATCGCATTAGTAAAGCAGCGAATTTTCACAGTTTGCCGCAGCCCGGCCGGTGTCAGAACATGCATCGGCCGGGAAGGGCCGGTGTAATCCGGCAAAATCTGCACCAGCCGTCCTTGCGTAATTTCCTCATTGAGCACATCTTCCGGCCCCAGCGTCACGCCGTAACCTTTCACCGCCGCATGCAGCAAGGCCCGCCAGTCATTGGCGCGTAAACGTCCGGCAGGGTGGACTTCATGTGTTTTCCCGTCCTTGCTGAAAATCCAGCGACACGGATCCTGCGGCGGCCAGATCCCGTAAACCAGACACGAATGCTGCGCCAGGCTGGCAGGCGTATCCGGCACACCGTTCTGCGCCAGATAGCCCGGCGAAGCGCAGGCAATCAGCCGGTAAGGCCGCAGCGGGCTGGCAATCATCGGGCCGTCGGTGAGCTCGCCAATGCGCAAAATCACCTCATAACCTTCCTCGACCGGATCGACCATCCGGTCGGTCAGCGTCAGCTCAACCTGCGTTTCCGGGAATTTATCCAGATATTGCGTAATAAAAGGCGCGAGCGCCGAAGAGCCGAACGTAACCGGCGCATTCACGCGGATAACGCCGGAAGGCGTGGCTTTCATGTCCAGCGCAATCGCATCGGCGGCTTCCGCCTCGGCCAGCACCCGTTTGCAGCGTTCATAATAGCTTCGGCCAATATCGGTGAGATGCTGACGGCGCGTGGTCCGGTTGATCAGTACGGTGCCCAGCCGCGTTTCGAGCCGGGCAATATGTTTCGCCACCATCTGCGGAGAGATCCGCAATGCTTCGGCGGCGGCGGCAAAGGAGCCCAGTTCGGACGTCCTGACGAACACATTCATGCTGGTTAACCGGTCCATGATTCACTCCTTTTTGTTGTTTGTTTATGTCGATGATGGCGATTTATCAACACTGAGTATCGAATTATTCTTTATCTTTCTGCAACGAAATGAAAGGTGAAATCATGAAAATAGGCATTATTGGCGCAGGATTTGTCGGCCGCGCAGTCGCCAAACTGGCACTTAAAGCGGGGCATCAGGTGATGCTGAGTAATTCACGCGGGCCGCAGACACTGTTCAGCCTGAAACCTATGATTGGTTGTGAAATCGGAACTGCTACGGAAGCCGCAATTTTCGGTGACATCGTGGTGATCGCCGTGCCGCTGACTGCCATCGGGCAATTACCGGCCTCCGGACTCACCGGGAAGCAGGTTATCGATGCCGTAAATTACTACCAGGATCGCGACGGTCAGGTGCCCGTGCTGGATAATCACACGACCACCACCAGCGAATATCTCGCCGGTTTCCTGCCGGGTGCGACCATCACCAAAGCGTTCAACTCGATTCGGATGACCGATCTTGAAAACGAAGGCTTACCGGCCAGCGACCCGCAACGCCGCGCACTCCCGCTCGCCGGTGACAACGCGGAAACGAAAAAGCTGGTGGCCGGTTTATACGATGCTTTTGGTTTCGACGCCGTCGACGCCGGTTCGCTCTCCGAAGGCTGGCGCTTCGAACGCGGCACGCCGACGTATTGTGTGCTGATGTCGAAAGAAGAACTGAAGGTTGGGCTGGAAGGGACGAGGAGGGACGTGCAGTAATACAGATATCAACGCCCGGATGGATGGCCGGGCTTTGATTATCAGCCCAACCGTCATTAATCTAAATAGATTACTTATATTCAAGAGGTTAACCGAAATGTCCCCAACTCCATCCATCGGTAAACTGAATGTTGCCCTCTATAAATTTCCAGGTAATTTTCTCATAAGCAATACCAAAAGTTTCACACGGGGTGAATTTGTCCTGATCTGAATGTTTCACATGTGGCAGTTTGGGGTTTATATTTGTCACTACGACATCTTCCATTGTCATATTGTAAAATTCTTGCTCTTGCCCCGCGTCATTTATTTGGTACCACTTAATGATAGCAGATTTTAGTTTTATGTTATTACAAACTGCCCGAAATAAATAAGGTGATGAGCAATCAAACTCCTTCTCCAACATCATTGCATGATGTTTACGGCCTCCCGTTAATCTGCCTCTGTTCCCGTCAAACAAAACGGATACCCCATGATTAAAACTCAGAAGTTCAATGCTTCCTTCCCGTCCTAAAACCTTAACACCACCTTTGATGGCGACGCCATTTTCATCAGTTAAAAATAAATATGCAGGAATTGGCATTCATAGCACCTTTTATTTGAGTAGTGAGGTTCCACTGAAAAAATCTCTACCATTATTGGCATGAGTTCTAATTGATGCTGTATAAATTATAGATTCTCTATTTTTAATTTTTTCTATGGAAAATTGAATTGAGTAGGATTCTTCCGGTTCAAAATTCAAAATATCTTGCGGGATACATTTCCTTGCGTCTAATTTTTGATGGCGAATATCGAAGCTCGAAGATTTTATCATTTTATTGTTTTGTATTTTTATAACGTTATAAATAAATCCCGCCCCTATATCTGGCGCGAAAATACATATTTCATTGCCTTGGACTTTAACTTTTGGATGATGTATATAGTCAGGTTCAACCTTGTCGCCTAAACATCCGGTTAGTAGCGCAAGACATGATAAAAAAGTTATCCTCATTGCTAATCCCCCGCCGGGAAATGCGAAAGAACGCTTTCGTATGACTGGACTATCTCTTCAAATTTGAGATTATCGTACCTGAATCTATAGTTATTGGCTGCAAGTTCGCTCCATTGATGCAGGCCGTAAGTAATTAAAATATAGTAGTCAGCCACAATTGAAGCTTGTTGCTCCATTGAGTAATTACTAAAAATCTGACCAAATAAGTCATAGTGATAATTAGCTGCCCAGCTTAGCAATCCGTTTAACCGAACAGACATGCCATGCTGATATTGCCAAACGTGACACATTTCATGTATGAAGGTGTGTTGCGCTGCAATCAGTGTATCAAACGCAGAACCCGTAATGGAGTAGTCAGCAGAGTAATGTTCATACCTGAAGTAAATTTCCCCGTTTGGTGACATTGCATATCGTGGAGATTGTAGTCCAAAGAGAAAGTAGCTTTCATCGTGAACCCATACTTTATAGTAATCAATATATTCACCATAAATTGTTTTGCATATATCGATTTCACCCCTTGTCAGGTGTCTTACTTCTCCTTCATTAATATCATAATACTCAGCAGACGACATACATAACCCCTGACTTTGCTATTCATTCACCCATAGGGATAAACGATGTTCAATGCCCGCTAATATACTCCCGTGGCCTGCGTGGGTATAATGCAAAGAATCTATACGTCATGGATGATGTATAGATTTGAAAAATTATTTGTTCTTCTTAATTATGTGAGTATATATAAGGGGCTGTGCAGTGTCTGAATACAATTTTATTTTCGAGGATTCAGCCCCCTGAATCTTTATTTAATGGGCTTGCAAATAAATCGTCCTCTCCCCCTGTGCAGGGGGAGTAAATATACATTAATAAAATTGCATTCCAAAAAAATAACTGGCAAAAATCTCAAACACTCCCTCCGAATTACATAGCCGCTCGCCGCTTTCAAAAATCACGCTGAAAGGAGGGTGGAAAACCGCGACTATTTCGCGCGGTTTGAAACCCGGGTGAATGGACCGCGCAGCGGCAGGATTTTGCGGCAATAGCAGAAATTGCTGAAACATGGTCAGCGAGCGGTAGCGCGCAGTTAAAAACGAGGGTGGCCAAAGGAGGGCGCGTGCGTTAACGCGCCCTTTGGGCCAGTTTGGGCGGCAACTCAGATTGTTGCCCTTAACGTTTGTTGCCTCAGACCCCCTCCGGTACCCACGCTCCCTGCAATTTCACCTGCGGGAATCCCGCTGTCAGAATTCGCAGTTCGGCGTCACGCGGCGTGTTATCGCCTTGCCCCTGAATGCTGACGATATCCTGCGGGCAGGCGGAGAAGGCGACATAGCAATCCATTTCGGCGCGAAGAATGATGTAATCGCCCGGACGCGTGACGACCGGCAGGGTTTTCAGCGTGCGGCCATCGGGCTGAACCTGAATATTCATGAAGATGTTAAACGACGCCAGATTGCCGTGCGGCAAATTTACGCCCAGCTCCGCCATGCCTTCGAACAGATTGTCGTGGCAGTTGCGGTGCGGTTCGGTGCAGCCGAGCAGTTCATAACGGCGCGCGTCGCAGGCGGCCATAAACGTGTCGTGGACGCCCGGTGACGTGTCGGCCACCAGCGTGAGAATAGGGTGGCGCTGGCTGGTGATAAAGCTGTCGCCGACCTGCGGATTCAGCCGCTGATTCCACACCCGCGTGGCTTCCATACACATATATTCGCCGACATCCGCCGCGTTATACGCCCAGCAATCGACCACCTGCGTCCCGTGTAAATTCACCACCTGCACCGCTTCACCCTTTTTCAGATGCACCGCTTTGCCGTGGCGCGCCGGAATAAGCTGGATGTCGCGATGCTCAAGATCAGCTGACATGTTTTTTTCTCCTGGTTAATGTTGCATGCCGCGACGATAGCGCGTCATGCGAAATTCAATATGGCGCGCCAGCCAGTCAATCAGGCTGTTCAGCACCCAGTAACACAGCGCCACCGTGAGATAAATCTCCAGCGGCGCGTAAGTATCAGAAATCGCCTGTTTGGCGGCGTACATAAATTCCTGTACCGAAACAATCGAAAGCAGCGCCGAATCTTTAATCAGACCGATCATCAGCCCGACCAGCGGCGACAACATCTGCGGCAGCGTCTGAGGCAAAACCACATCGCGCAACTGCTCGGTGCGGCTTAGCCCCAGAACGCGGCAGGCTTCCCACTGGCCGCGCGGCAACGCCTCAACCGCGGAGCGGATCACCTGAGCGATATACGGCGCGTAATACAATGTCAGCGCCAGTACGCCGACCTGCGGCGAAGTGAATGTGATGTCATATTCCGGCAACACGAAATAGAGCAGATAGATGACAATCAGCAGCGGTAACGCCAGCGTCAGGCTGGTGTAAATACGCAGGATCCGCTGCCAGAACGGCGGGGCGCGCATTAAGGCGGTCGCCATCAGCGTGCCCCAAAACAATGAACAAAATGCCGCGATGGCGCAAAGTTTGAGGGTGGCCGCCATGCCGTTGCCCAGCGACGGCAGTGAGCTGAGAATCGCCTGCCAGTCCATTACGCAACCCTCCGTTTCGCTTCCAGATGGCGCACTGCGCTGATCAGCGGCAGCGCAATCAGCAGATATCCCGCGGATACCAGCAGTAAAACTTGTGTCGCGTCATAGGTTCGCGCAATCACAATTTGCCCGGCGTAGGTCAGTTCAGTGAGCGCGACTACCGACGCCAGCGGGGTGGTTTTGAGCAAAATGGTGAACTCGTTGACCAGCATCGGCAGGCTGGCGCGCAGGATTTGCGGGTTAATCACAAACCACCACGTTAGCCACCGGCTCAGCCCCAGCGTGCGGGCGGCTTCGCGCTGGCCTTTAGTGACCAGACTCTGGTTCACACGCAGGATCTCCGCGACGTAAGCGCCGCTGTTCATCCCGATCGCCAGCACGGCGGCGAGCATCGGATGCCCGCCAAGCCCCAGCCGCGGCAGGGTAAAAAACACCACAAAAAGCTGCACGATGGCGGGCGTGCCGCGCATCAGGCTGACATACAGCCGTCCGAACGCGCGCCACGGCCATGCACGGCGAAGCTGGAGAAAACAGACAATCTGCCCCAGAACGATACTGAGCAGTGCCGCGAGAACGGTCAGGATCACCGTCATCAGCAGGCCATGCCCTAACTCGGGAAGTGCGGCGATGACCTGTTCACTCAGCCCCAACATGCGTTACTCCCCGCCGAATGCGGACAGATTTTCCGCTACCGAAAGCCGCAGCGGCGCCGGTTTGTCATTGCCTTCGATGCCGGTACAGCAGGCCGACGCGATAAACAGCGTATCCGCCACCACGCGGCAGGTGATGCTGTCGCCCGGCTGCGTGCGGTTGGTTTCCGGCAGAATTTCGCCTTCGCGCGTCAGGCGGACGTGCATAAACAGATTGATCGGATCCGGCAGTTTCGGCACGTCCATGTTCAGCCGCGCAAGTTCGGCCTGTACGGTTTCAATGCAGCCTTTACCTTCATAACCCTGTTGTGTCAGCCATGCGCGGGTCGATCCCGGCAGCAGCAGATCGTGGCGCTTCACGCTGTCTTTCCCCAGCACCATCACCGGACGGCGACGGTTGTTCACCAGCCGCATCCCTGAACCGAGCAGATAGCTGTTGCTGAATACGCGGGTATGATGCACGGAAAGCCACACAGCAGGATCGGTCAGGCTGAAACCAAACAGCGACGCCACGGCGCCTTCGCCCAGCGCAGTGATGCGCAGCAACTGACCGCGCAGCACG
This sequence comes from Rahnella contaminans, assembly GCF_011065485.1. Taxonomy (NCBI): domain Bacteria; kingdom Pseudomonadati; phylum Pseudomonadota; class Gammaproteobacteria; order Enterobacterales; family Yersiniaceae; genus Rahnella; species Rahnella contaminans. The sequence continues at coordinate 879,733 of NZ_JAADJS010000001.1, read as the reverse complement.
CGGATGGAACCGGCTTCTCCGGCTTTAATTTCGACAGGCGCGGCGAGCGGACGCACGTCGCTTTCGGCCCAGGCCTCACGCATTAACAGCATGCTGACTCTCCCCGTGGTAATGATTGCTGACCTGAATATCAATCGGCGTGACCTGCAAACCGTTGCCGGGAATGATGTCCTGCGGGCAGGAAGACACGGCGCAAATCAGGTCGCACAACGCTTCAAACACAATGCAGTCGCCCGCTTTACTGGTCGGATCGGTGACTTCCATCCGGCCATCGGCGGTCACCGGCCCGTTCTGGAACAGATTGAACGGCTCCGGCAGGCTGAAATACGTTACACCGTGCGCCTTCATACCTTCGAGCAGGTTATCGACGCAGTTGCGGTGGCCTTCCACGCCGAAATCGACGCTAAACCGCGTGCGGTCGCAGGCCGGAACATTGGCATCGTGAATGCCAATGGTGTCAGCCACAATGCGCAGCATCGGGCGGTTTTCACTCGACCACAACGCGTCGCCGGGTTTGAAGAACAGCGAGCGCAAATGCTGGCGCGTATGCACCGGCGAAAGCTTCTCGCTGAGATCGTCCGCATTGACCGCCACAAAGTCGGCGGCCTGTTGCCCTCCGGTGTCTATGACGGTAATAAACTGGCCTTTTTTCACCTCAAAGGTTTTGCCGTGACCGGCAGGCACCGTCAGTGTTGATTGGCACATAACTTACTCCTGAGGGATGAAATCGCTGGCGGGCACGGTAAACGTGGTACCGAGATACTGTTTTTGCAGTGCCGAAAGCTCACCATCTTTTTGCATCGCCAGAATGTGATCGCTGATGGCCTTGTTCAGGCTGACATCGTCTTTACGCGTGGCCCATGCCATCCACTGCGACGGCCCGGCCTCGCCGACCTGTACGACTTTATTCGGGTATTTTTTAACAATTGGCGCGAGTACCGAGATATCGTCATAAACGAAATCGGCACGTCTGGTCATCAGCGTGCTGACGGTCTGATCGAGCGTATCAACGCTGATAATCGTGATGGGTTTTTTGCCTTCTTTGGTCAGCGTTTCGTTAAAGCCTTTCAGCAACTGCTCCGGCACGCTGGCGCTTTTTACCGCGCCGCTCAGCCCGGAGAGATCGTCAGGCGTCAGCTTTTTGCTGCTGAATTTTTTCGCTTCGCTTTCACGCACCAGCACACCGTTGACGGTTTTGCTGTAAGGCGTGGTGAACAGCACTTTTTTGGCGCGCTCGGCGGTCACATTCAGGGAAGAACCTTCGGCATTGAATGACCCTGAAATCAGGCCGGGCAAAATGCCGCTAAATGCCGTCTTCTGAAACTCCAGTTTCACGCCGAGGTCTTTGGCGAACGATTCCATGATCGCCACGCTGTAACCGGTGATTTCGCCTTTATCGTTGGTGAATTCATAAGGCGGGAATGTCGGGTCGATGCCAACGGTGATTTTTCCGCTGCTTTTAATGTCTGACAAAGTATCAGCATTAGCGGCTGTTGCTGCGCCGAGCGTGAGCAAAGTGGCGATCAGCAGTGCTGTTTTTTTCATTATGGTGTTTCCCTGGTGTTGGTGAAATGTCATTCCTACCAGAGCAGATTCCGTGCCAGTTTTCTGATCGATGAAACGGTAATCTCAGCAGGAAACCTCTTTTTCTCAGTGAATCAATGAGAAACAAGTGTTTCTTTGGTTGTATAATTAATTTCTCTGGTTTCATATCAATTGAAAAAAAAGCGACGTCCGTAAACGCCGTTGCACTGATTTGGTGAGAAACTACACAACGCGTGCGCCGTAACAGCGCATTATTCCAGCTCGTCGAGACTCTGGTGCAGGGTTTCGATAGAGGCCAGATGGTAGCTACCGGTTTTCCCCATACTGCGGGCGACCAGTGAGCAAAGCAGATTACAGACGCCGGAAAGGGCGACGGTGCTGTCAAAAATCAGGTTCACATCGGTGTGGCAGCGCAATACCCAGTTGGCATGTTTCGCCGGTTTACCTGCCAGCACATCGGAGATATACAGCATCGGCACATGCATTTCGTGCAGGGCGTTCATGGCCGTTTCCAGTGCGGGCATACGCCGGCGCAGGCCCACGCAAATCACGATATCCTGCGGACCCAGCATGGCCAGATGTTCCGCCAGAGAATCCCCGGCGCGCGGCAGCAGCTGGACATCGGGATGAATATGGACGAGATCGCGGTAAATCAGCATGGCGATGGTCTGACTGTGGCGCCAGCCCATCACCACAACGCGCCGCGCACGGGCAATCGTCTTCACGCAGGCTTCCAGTTGCTCTGTTTCCAGCGAACGGAACGTATTCACCAGACTGGAGACTTCTTTTTCCAGATGATTTTGTATCAATGTATCAAGGGGAGAAGCACTGGGCACAGCCTGAAGATACAACGGGGAGCCGCTGTTTTGCATTTCACGCGCCTGACGGCGGGCGGCATCATAACTTTCATAGCCGATATGGCGGAAAAACCGCGTCGCAGTGGCTTTGGAAACCCCCGCGCTCTGCGCCAGTTCTGTTGCCGTATTCATGGCTAACTGCCCAGGCGCTGCCAGCAAGACATCGGCCAGACGCTGTTCGTGCAAAGAGAGCTGATCCCAATGCTGGCGGATACGGCCTTCTAACGATGCCGTTTTTGCGTTCATGGATGATCCCCGGAAATAAAAATCTGATCCTGCACAGAACGTGCCGGGTTGTCATCAGGTAAATGAAAGGGGGATGTGGGTCAACGCCGGGCTGGCTTTTTAGCAGGATCGAGAAAATCCCGGTTTTCATGTGCGGTGAACGCTCAGCGGCGGGTGCCGAAACCGACCAAAGAGGGCTATGACGAGCCCTCTTTGGGATCTCCGCGTCTTTTTACAACAGGTTTTGCCGTTAAAGGCGGTTTGGGGCGCCCCCCAAAATTCTGACTAAAACTTACTTAATTTCAGTCACAAAATTCTCACGACTTCTGCGTACCTTTTTGAGGTTCACCAGCCAGTCGCCTTCATGCGCACGATAGCCGATTGGCAGGATGATCACGCTGCGCAGGTTTTTCTCTTTCAGGTCGAGGATTTCATCGACGGCTGCCGGGTCAAAACCTTCCATCGGGGTGGCGTCCACTTCTTCGAAAGCGGCGGCGATTAACGCTGCGCCCAGACCGATATAAGCCTGACGGGCAGCGGCCTGATAGTTGGCTTCGGTTCCGCGTTCCGCGACAATTCCCAGCAGCATTTTGCGATAGTTTTCCCAGCCTTCATTGACGAAACCGCGCACATCATTGGTCAGGTCGAACATCATATTTACGCGTTCTTCGGTGATGTCATCCCAGGCGGCGAATACCAGCAGGTGAGAGCTGTCCGTTACCTGCGCCTGATTCCATGCAACGGCGCGAATTTTTTCGCGAACTTCCGGGTTGGTGACGACAAACAGCTCAAACGGTTGCAGGCCGCTTGAGGTAGGCGCAAGGCGGACGGCCTCGATGATGCGTTCAAGCTTGTCAGCCGGTACGCTTTTGGTTGGGTCGAATTTTTTAGTGGCGTAGCGCCATGCCAGTCTGTCGTTTAAGGTCGTCATCATTTATTCCTGAAGGATAAGTTTGGAACCGTGGGCTTAATCGCCCGTGAAGTCATTTCCCCAAATACTTGCTGATATTCGCATTATCCGGTCCTTCGTGTTTTATGGATTTGAGCCCTGCCATAAATTCACACAAGTTGCCGCCAGTAACGCTGTTGGATCAAGGCTTTGGGATAAATGAACTGACGAAACAGCGTCCAGCGCGGGGGGCTCTTCGGTGCAGGCAAGCACCGGTTTGTTCCAGCAACTGCCGGTAGCCAAACAAACCCGCCGAGCCGCCGGTGTGGATGAACACGATATGGTGGTCGGCGCAATAGTGGCCTTTACGGATTAAATCGATAAGACCGGCCATGCCTTTGCCCGAATAAACCGGATCCAGCAAAATCCCTTCGAGCCGTGCCAGTAAACGCAGGGCTTCCAGCGTACCCGCGGTCGGCAGGCCATAGCCTTCGCCCACGTAATCACTGTTGACCGGAACGGTTTCACGCGGGAATTCACCGCGCGTTTCAAACATTTCGTGCTGAAAACACCCCCTGATCCACAACTCAGATATTTCGCCGCATAAACTAGAAAATTCTTAGAATATTTGCGGCAAAAAACGCTTTGCGGTTGTTTGTGATCAATTTTGGATGAAATGTGCGGGTTTATTGATCGTAAGTGAAAGCGGAAAAATAATGTCAATCAGACAAAATTTTAAAAGCACGCAAAGACCATAAAGAATAAGACACTGCTTTGTCGGGGTTATTACAGTGAATTGTTTCATTTGGTTCGTAATTGATAATCAATTAATGATGAGTTGTAATGGATTCATGGATTTTTATGATATGACCGTAAAAATCCTAACGTGACGCTTGAAATTCTCAAAATATCGACAGGAAAAATATCCCGAATTAAGATTGCGATGCATCAGGGGGCTAAGAATTTCCCCCTGAAAGGGAGATAAACGGAAAGTATTACCAACGGAATGATTAATGAAACAAACAGTGATAATTCACTCAGGTTATTATGAGCGGCTGGCCATCTCGGCAGTTCTGAATCAGCTTGATTTAAAAACACATGCTTTCAGTTCACTGGTTGAATTTTACAATTCAGGAATAGGGACGGGGATCGACAGTATTATTCTCGAGGTTCAGGATACTTCGGATGATTTCAATGCAGTCATGAAATTTATCCGGAGAATGAATTTCCTCTATATTCCTCCTCGGGTCATTGTCGTCACTAAGATTGAGCAGAATGATAAACTGGCGCAACTTTCTGATGAAAACATTGATATGCTTATATCAGAGCAGGAGGAGATCTCCGTACTCAGAAAAATGCTTATTACCGGTGCCTCTGACCTGAATTATCAGCGGGCACTGAGCCCTTATTTTCAGCAAAAGAGAGCGACATCCGCGCAGTCTTCACAAAAGTTTTTGACGGCCACAGAATGGGAAGTTCTGATGGCAATTAAAACCATGAAGACTAATGCCAATGTTGCGCAGAAATTAGGACGGAGCTGTAAGACGATTAGTACGCATAAGCGGAATGCGATGAAGAAACTGGGGCTGAAAAACTCGATTGAGTTGTACAAGTACCTGATGCAATAACCTGGCTTATGTGAAGCCAGGCTGTGGGTCAGAGGGAGTGATTAAGCACCCGGTTGAGGTAGCTGAAGAGTTCTTTAGTATTCTTCAGCTTAAGCTTTTTCATGGCGCTGTATTTATAGTAGTAAAGATTCGACATGGGAATCGACGTGATTTTCTCGATGTTTTTCATAGTCGGATCTTTTGCTAAGCACCGGAGCAAAATCGCTTCGTTTTTCGAGAGAAGATAATCCTCTACAAAAGGGCGTATCGCGTCGTACTTCCCGGTCAGCAGGCTGTCAAAGAAGAAATAACTCTTCGAGAAGGCATGCGCTTTGCATAAATGAAAATCGGCCAGGCGACTGTTTACAATCATATTATCGCTCAGAATAACAAACTTGCTGCTGACCAGACTCATAGACTTCAGATGATAAATAAACTTATCGATATTAAACTCAAAACTCACTTCACCTGGTTCAATTATATAGATGTCGTAGTTCTCATTGCTTTTGTCAAGCGCTTCCTCAGCACTGATTTGATTGAAAGTTATGCCTTTAGGTATATGGGTTAAAGTGAATAAATGCTTTAGCCCGTTATACGTGAATGTGCATGAGTCAATAAGTGCAATGCGCATCATTAATTCATTCCTTTAAATGAACCCGTTCTCCGTAAAGAAATCGCATATGTCCGATAGTTTTCCTCTGTTATTACCATCCAATATGCCTGTGATCATAATATATATTATGGTTCCTATCGTCAACGTAACTCAAAGTTATTAATTTCTTGTAATGTAATTAAATATTCTCAGATATTTCTTATAACCTATTGAAATTTAATGTTAATTAACATTTACGGCAAGGATTTATGTTACCCGTTTAGGACTATTTTTCGTTTCTATATTTAATACTTAAATAATCCTAGACTACTCCATAAAGCTGACATGGCTATACATTAATCGATAAATCTATAGAGAGTTTTGACGCATTTAAAATGCATGAATGAATATTTTTGGCAGCTCACCTTTGACTGATACTCATTTGCGCAGGGGGCTTTCATTTAAAAATGAAAACGAAAGCCAGACGGGGTGATATGACATCGGTTTTGTCATACCAATATAACGCTGTTTCATGCTGCTGTCTTTGTCTCCAAACAGGAACCCGACGATGGGTTTTTCCTGGCTTTATTATTAAGACGATCTGTGAACGATAATTCCGCCAGAGCATGAAATTCGCTTAACTATTTTCATGATTATTTTTGCGCTTTTTTTTCACCTATAGCTGAAATGATTAAGAGGAAAATTCGGGGATTTACACTCAGAATAATCTCACCCAGACAGCGTGTTTTTCGTCCCAAAAACGCAAAATAATGCAAATTCACCCGCATTTATTTGTAAGGATTCCGCAAATTTTCCTAAGAAGTGACCGATTTTTGTAATGTTAATGTCGCTGTTGTAATCAAATTGCCATCCCTCAGACCATTTTGGGTTATCAGATTTTTCCCTTATGTTAGAAAAATAACATCATGATTTTTAAGATTAATCCATACATGTCATGAATGTCTCTAATAGGAATATTCGCCCCTCATCAATGTATTTCAAACGGATTGGGTACTTTAGGACGGCTTTTTCTGTGTCAGGAACATTGCAATAATACCCCTGTAAATCAGATGGGATGTGGGTTCCGGAAACTGTGCGAAGGCTGCACCAGGATGTTTCCGGCAAGGAAAATGACAGGAGTGTCAGATGAAGAATTCAGTCAGAAAAGTCGCAGGAAACTTAAGCGTTTTAACTGTATGCCTGGCTCTGCCATTTGTAACCCATGCGGATGTTACAAAAGGTGGGACGGAATGGGCCTCAGCACCTTCCCTGAGAGGGATGGAGTCTGTGGATCTGAAAACGGCCATCCTACAGGCATTTTCCCGCAGCCCGTCGGTCACACAGCAGGCGTACCAGATGGGGATCGGCCAGGCGCAGATCCGCGAAGCGCAAAGCGCGTGGTACCCGCAGGTAGGGCTGAACGCCAATTCCGGTAGCTCAACACAGCAGGATTTCTCTAACAGCCTGAACAACGCGGCCGCCTATGGCATGACGTTGTCACAGTTGATTTATGACTTTGGCAAAACCAATGCCAGCGTGAATCAGCAGAAATCCTCTGAGGAAAGCTACCGCTACAAATTGCTGGCAACCATGTCCGACGTCGCAGAGCAAACGGCCACGGCGTATCTGGACGTGTTGAAATATCAGGAACTGACGCAGGTGGTAGAAGAGAATATCCGCGCGCTTGAAGACGTCAGAAGAATGTCCTCTTTACGTGCTGGCGCCGGGTTAACCACCCGTTCTGACGTCCTGCAGGCGCAGTCGCGTATTTCAGGCATGCGCTCGACGCTGAAACAATATCAGGCGAGTTTATCCGCTGCGAAAGCACAATTGACCGCGCTCACCGGCGTGGACGCGAAGTCCTATAAGCCTTTTGCCGCCAATAAATTCAGTGCGCCGGTGATGCCAAACAATATTGATTATTCCAAAATTCCGACGGTGCTTTATGCACAGGCACAAAAAGAATCCGCTTCTTATGAAGTGAGTAAAGCGAAATCTGATTATCTGCCGACGCTGAGTTTGCAGGCAAACCGTACGCGTTATGAAACCCAGAATAATCCGTACTGGAATAATCAGATTCAGTTACACGTCAGCGCGCCGCTTTATCAGGGAGGCGCGGTATCTGCGCGTGTAAGCCAGGCCGAAGGGCGGAAAAATATCGCCGGAACGGTAGTAGACCAGGCCAAGCTCGATATTCTGCAAAAAGCGTCAGTGGCTTATGCCAATTGGGCAGGGGCCGAAGGGCAGGCGCAGGCCAGCGCCGAACAATTGCAGGATTCTGTACGCTCGCGTGATGTGTACAAAAGCGAATATAAGCTTAACCAGCGCACGTTAAATGATTTGCTGAGCGTCGAACAGGATGTATTCCAGGCGAAGTTTTCACAAATCAGTGCGAAATATGACAGCGGTTATTCGCTGGTAAATTATGCCACCGCCGTCAATGATTTATTACCGCAGTTGGGTATTAATCAGGGCGCGAAGCAATCTTTACCAGACTTGAAATGATTTGTTATTAAATGTTTGTCAATAAACGTTTGTTATTTAAAAGCCAGTGGCTCGCATAAGCATTGGAATAACACCTATCAGGCATAATAAGGATAAAGGAAAATATCATGAGCAGAGTCATGGATATTATCTCTCGTAAAACATCATTGAAAAATGAGTTTACTGCACAAGGGAATGCAGCTGTCGCAATGAATGAATCCGGCATTGTCGTTATTCATGGCTCGGCAAAAGATGTTGCCAGCTATGAACGTAACGGGAATGACCTGATTATTCACATGAAGGACGGCTCCGTTATTCGTTGCGTAGGATATTTCGAGAATATCGGACAGGACGACGAGAATAAACTGGTCTTTCAGGATGAAAACCAGGGGCTGACGGAAGTCAGTTTCCCGGATGCCGCTGTGGCTCATGATACGCCTGCCTTCGCTCTTCACGCGGTTGAAACGCCGCTGGCGGGTATTGAACCGCTGTTGCTGAGCAGCACTGAAGTCACGGTCGAATGGCCGTATTTGCTCGCGGGCGTGCTCGGCGCAGGTGCCGCTGGCGCATTGCTGGGGCACGGCGGCGGCACGGATGAAAAAACCAAAGTCATTGATAACACCAAAGATGTTGAAGTGGCGCAGCCAACGTTCCTCGTCACTGATACGCAGGGCGACAAGCAGGGTATTCTTGCCGATCGGGACATCACCGACGACACGCGCCCGACCTTTACCGGTACCGGTTATCCGGGCGCGGATATCTCGATTGTGGACAGCAGCGGCAACATCATTGCTACCGCGGTGGTCGGCGCAAACGGTCAGTGGACCGCCCGGCTGGCGGCGCAGTCTGCCGGTACGCACACTTACATTGTGGTGCAGGAAAGCAACGGTTCCACCACCACGGCGGGCACCATCACGCTGAATGTCGTGACGACCACGTCAGCCCTGACCATTGACACCATCGCCGGTGACAACGTGCTGAATGCCGCAGAAGCGGCGGCAAATGTGACGATTTCAGGCAAAAGTGACAACCTGGCTGCGGGCACCACGGTTACCGTGATCCTGAATGGCACGAGCTGGCAAACCACCGTGGGCGCAGACGGCTCATGGTCAGTCAGTGTTCCACACGCCAATATAAGCGCGCTGGCGGATGGCGTGCATTCCGTGCAGGTCAGCGGCGTGGATCCCGCAGGCAACACTATCACTTCAAACTCCACCCTGAATGTTGATACTCAGCCTCCTTCGCTGACCATCGGCACACTGGCGGGCGATAACATTCTTAATGCGGCCGAAGCGGGCGCAGACGTTGTGCTGAGCGGTACTTCAACGGCGGAAGCGGGTCAGGTCGTGACGATCTCCCTGAATGGCCAGACGTACACCGCCATTGTCGGCGCAGACGGCAGCTGGTCAGTTAACCTGCCAGCGGCACAGGCGGGCGCGCTTCAGGACGGTAATGTTTCCGTCAGCGCGTCGGTCAGCGATGCGGCCGGTAACAGCACGACTGCGACGCAAGATTTGCGGGTTGATACCACGGTTCCGGTGATCACCATCAACACCATTGCCGGGGATAATATCCTCAACAGCGCTGAACAGACTCAGGCGCAAATCGTCAGCGGCACCAGCACTGGCGCAGAAGCGGGCGACACGGTCACGCTGGTCGTCAATGGTCAGACTTATACTACCACCGTCGCGGCCGATGGCTCCTGGAGCGTCGGTTTACCGTCGTCTGTTTTCAGCTCCGTCGCCGATGGCAGTTACCCGATCAGCGTCAGCATTACCGATAAAGCGGGTAACACCGGCTCGCAGAACACCGCGGTGCTGGTATCTTCAGAAGTCCCGGAACTGGCGATCAACACCGTTGCGCTTGACGATGTGATCAACGCTATCGGAAAAAGCGAAGCACTGGTCATCACCGGTACCAGCAACAGCGCCGACGGCACGCCGGTCAGCCTGACGCTCAACGGCGTGACTTATTCCGGCACCATTAACGGCGGAAACTGGTCCGTTACCGTGCCTGCTTCCGATGTCTCGAAACTCGGCGAAGCAAACTACACGCTTACCGCCACCAGCACGGACGCCGAAGGTAACACCGGCAACACGACCCACAACGTCCTCGTGGATTCCGCGCTTCCGGTTGTCACTATCGCGGTGACCGCGGGCGATGACATCATTAATGCCACCGAAATTGAAGCCGCACAGATTGTCAGCGGTAAAGTCTCGAATGCCGCAGCCGGTGATGTTGTTACTGTCACCGTGGGCGGAAATTCTTACACCACTACGGTTCAGGATGACCTGAGCTGGAGCGTCAGCGTGCCTTCGGCTGACCTGAAAGGCTTCGGCGACGGCGACCTGAATATCACTGCTACCGTAACCAACCAGAATGGCAATACCGGCACCGTGGATCGCGAAATCGTGATCGACGCCGGTCTGCCGGGCCTGCGCATCGATACGGTGGCGGGCGACGATATCGTCAACAGCATCGAAATTCAGCAGAACCAGATCGTCAGCGGCACCAGCACCGACATCGCGGCGGGCAGCAGCGTGACCGTCACGGTTAACGGCGTGGATTATCAGGCTACGGTCGGCGCAAACGGCGCATGGTCTGCGGCCGTTCCGGCAGCGGATGTGGCGAACTGGCCAGCGGGCGCACTCAATATCAGTGTGACCGGCTCTGATACGTCCGGCAACAGCGTGACGATCTCCAATAACGTGACCGTGGATCTGAGCAGCGTGGCGATTTCCGTCGATACCATTGCGGCAGATAACATCATTAATGCCGCCGAAAAAGCCGCAGACCTGACCCTGACCGGCACCACGCAGAACGTGGAAGCAGGGCAGAATGTCACCGTAAACTTTGCCGGTGGCAGTTATTCCGCCACCGTACAGGCCGATGGTAGCTGGAGCGTGACCGTTCCTGCCGCCGATCTCCGCACCCTGAAAGAGGGCGACACCACCGTCAGCGTCAGCGTGACCAATGTCGCGGGCAACAGTGCCAGTGCCGCGCAGGATGCAACGGTCGATACTCTCGCGCCGACGATCACAATGAACACCATCGCCGGTGACAACGTACTCAACAGCGAGGAAGCGGGCGCGGACGTTGTGCTGAGCGGGACGTCTACGGCAGAAGCCGGTCGGACCGTGACCCTCACGCTGAACGGCCAGACCTACACCGCGACCGTTGCGGCGGACGGCACCTGGAGCACCTCCGTTCCGGCAGCGGATGCGGCAGCAATGGCGGACGGCACCTATTCTGTTAGCGCAACGGTTACTGACATAGCCGGTAACGGCGCCAGCGCGAATGGTTCTTTGCTGGTGGATGTGACCGCGCCAACGCTGACCATTAACACGATTTCCGGCGACGACATTATTAACGCGCAGGAGCTTCAGCAGAACCTGATGATCTCCGGCAGCAGCACCGGTGTGCCTGCGGGCGGGCTGGTGACGGTTGAAATCAACGGCGTTTCTTACACCGCAGTCGTGGACGCCAGCGGCAACTGGAGCACCGGCATTCCGGCGTCTGCGGTCAGTGCGATTACCGACGGCAGCTACACCGTCACCGCCACCGTGAAAGACGCGGCGGGCAACGACGGCGCGGCGTCTCACGCGGTTACCGTGGACACCGTTTCTCCGGTGCTGACGATTAACACCGTGGCGGCAGACGACGTCATTAACGCCGTGGAAAAAGGCGAAGCGCTGACCGTCAGCGGCACCAGCGACGGCGCGGACGGCACAACGGTTACCCTGAACTTCAACGGCCAGAACTACACCGCAACCGTCACGAACGGCGCATGGACGCTGGACGTTCCGGCGGCAGACGTGGCAAAACTCGGCGAAGCGGATTACACCCTGACCGCCAGCAGCACCGACGCGGCGGGCAACACCGGCAGCGCGACGCACGACATTCTGGTGGACAGCTCATTACCGACCGTGAGCATCAGCCCGGTGGCGACCGACAACATCGTTAACGCGACTGAAATCAGCGCCGATCAGACCATCAGCGGCACCGTCACCAACGCGGCGGCGGGCGATACCGTCACTGTTACGCTGGGCGGAAAAACCTATACGGCTGAAGTACAAAGTGACCTGAGCTGGAGCGTCAGCGTGCCTTCCGCAGACCTGAAAGGTTTCGGCGACGGCGACCTGAATATCACTGCTACCGTAACCAACCAGAATGGCAATACCGGCACCGTGGATCGCGAAATCGTGATCGACGCCGGTCTGCCGGGCCTGCGTATCGACACGGTGGCGGGCGACGATATCGTCAACAGCATCGAAATTCAGCAGAACCAGATCATCAGCGGCACCAGCTCCGATATCGCGGCAGGCAGCAGCGTGACCGTCACGGTTAACGGCATTGATTATCAGGCGACCGTGGGCGCGAACGGCGCATGGTCTGCGGCCATTCCGGCAGCGGATGTGGCGAACTGGCCTGCGGGCGCGCTGAATATCAGCGTGACCGGCTCTGATACGTCCGGCAACAGCGTGACGATCTCCAATAACGTGACCGTCGACTTAAGCAGCGTGGCGATTTCGGTCGATACCATTGCGGCAGACGACATCATTAACGCCGCCGAAAAAGCGGCAGACCTGACCCTGAGCGGCACCACGCAAAACGTGGAAGCAGGTCAGACCGTGACCGTTAACTTTGCGGGCCATAACTATACGGCTCAGGTGCAGGCTGACGGCAACTGGAGCGTCAAAGTTCCGGCGGGCGATATGACTGGCCTGAAAGACGGCGATGTGACGGCGACGGCCAGCGTCACCAACGTGGCGGGCAACAGCGCGAGCGCGGCGAATACGGCGGAAGTCGATGCGTCTGCGCCAGCGCTGACCCTCAACGTGATCGCCGGTGACAACGTGCTGAACAGCGCGGAAGCGGGCGCGGACGTTGTGCTGAGCGGGACGTCAACCGCAGAAGCCGGTCGGACCGTGACCCTCACGCTGAACGGCCAGACCTACACCGCGACCGTTGCGGCGGACGGCACCTGGAGCACCTCCGTTCCGGCAGCGGATGCAGCAGCAATGGCGGACGGCACTTATTCTGTTAGCGCAACGGTTACTGACATAGCAGGCAACGGCGCCAGCGCGAATGGTTCTTTGCTGGTGGATGTGACCGCGCCAACGCTGACCATTAACACGATTTCCGGCGACGACATAATTAACGCGCAGGAGCTTCAGCAGAACCTGATGATCTCCGGCAGCAGCACCGGTGTGCCTGCGGGCGGGTTGGTGACGGTTGAAATCAACGGCGTTTCTTACACCGCAGTCGTGGATGCCAGCGGCAACTGGAGCACCGGCATTCCGGCTTCGGCGGTCAGTGCGATTACCGACGGCAGCTACACCGTCACCGCCACCGTGAAAGATGCGGCGGGCAACGACGGCGCGGCGTCTCACGCGGTTACCGTAGACACCGTTTCTCCGGTGCTGACGATTAACACCGTGGCGGCAGACGACGTCATTAATGCCGTGGAAAAAGGCGAAGCGCTGACCGTCAGCGGCACCAGCGACGGCGCGGACGGCACAACGGTTACCCTGAACTTCAACGGCCAGAACTACACCGCAACCGTCACGAACGGCGTATGGACGCTGGACGTTCCGGCGGCAGACGTGGCAAAACTCGGCGAAGCGGATTACACCCTGACCGCCAGCAGCACCGACGCGGCGGGCAACACCGGTAACACCACGCACGTTGTGCTGGTCGACAGCTCATTACCGACCGTGAGCATCAGCCCGATGGCGACCGACAACATCGTTAACGCGACTGAAATCAACGCCGATCAGACCATCAGCGGCACCGTCACCAACGCGGCGGCGGGCGATACCGTCACTGTTACGCTGGGCGGTAAAACCTATACGGCTGAAGTACAAAGTGACCTGAGCTGGAGCGTCAGCGTGCCATCCGCAGACCTGAAAGGCTTCGGCGACGGCGACCTGACCATCAATGCATCCGTGACCAATCAGCACGGCAACACCGCCTCCAACGACCGTGAGATCAACATCGACGCCGGTCTGCCGGGTCTGCGTATCGATACGGTGGCGGGCGACGATATCGTCAACAGCATCGAGATCCAGCAGAACCAGATCGTCAGCGGCACCAGCACCGACATCGCGGCGGGCAGCAGCGTGACCGTGACCATCAACGGCGTGGATTATCAGGCGACCGTGGGCGCGAACGGCGCATGGTCGGCAGCGGTTCCGGCAGCGGATGTGGCGAACTGGCCTGCGGGCGCGCTGAATATCACCGTGACCGGCTCTGATACGTCCGGCAACAGCGTGACGATCTCCAATAACGTGACCGTCGACTTAAGCAGCGTGGCGATCTCGGTCGATACCATTGCAGCCGACGACATCATTAATGCAGCGGAAAAAGCGGCGGATCTCATCCTGACCGGCACCACGCAGAACGTGGAAGCAGGCCAGACCGTGACCGTGAATTTCGCGGGCCACAACTATACCGCGCAGGTGCAGGCAGACGGCAGCTGGAGCGTCACCGTTCCGGCGGGCGACATGACTGGCCTGAAAGACGGCGATGTGACGGCAACGGCCACCGTGACTAACGTGGCGGGCAACAGCGCGAGTGCGGCGAATACGGCGGAAGTCGATGCGTCTGCGCCAGCGCTGACCCTCAACGTGATCGCCGGTGACAACGTGCTGAACAGCGCGGAAGCGGGCGCGGACGTTGTGCTGAGCGGGACGTCTACGGCAGAAGCCGGTCGGACCGTGACCCTCACGCTGAACGGCCAGACCTACACCGCGACCGTTGCGGCGGACGGTACCTGGAGCACCTCCGTTCCCGCAGCGGATGCGGCAGCAATGGCGGACGGCACCTATTCTGTGAGCGCAACGGTTACTGACATAGCCGGTAACGGCGCCAGCGCGAATGGTTCTTTGCTGGTGGATGTGACTGCGCCAACGCTGACCATTAACACGATTTCCGGCGATGACGTGATCAACGCGCAGGAACTTCAGCAGAACCTGATGATCTCCGGCAGCAGCACCGGCGTTCCGGCGGGTGGCCTGGTGACCATTGAAATCGACGGCAAAACCTACACGGCGGCCGTGGATGCTCAGGGCAACTGGAGCACCGGCATTCCGGCGTCTGCGGTCAGCGCGATTACCGACGGAAGTTACACTGTCACGGCGACCGTGAAAGATGCTGCGGGCAATGACGGCTCTGCAACGCATGCGGTTACCGTCGATACCGTTTCTCCGGTTCTGACGATTAACACCGTGGCGGCAGACGACGTCATTAACGCCACCGAAAAAGGCGAAGCGCTGACCGTCAGTGGCACCAGCGACGGCGCAGACGGCACAACGGTTACCCTGAACTTTAACGGACAGAACTACACCGCAACCGTCACGAACGGCGCATGGACGCTGAACGTTCCGGCGGCAGACGTGGCAAAACTCGGCGAAGCGGATTACACCCTGACCGCCAGCAGCACCGACGCGGCGGGCAACACCGGCAGCGCCACGCACGACATTCTGGTAGACAGCTCATTACCGACCGTGAGCATCAGCCCGGTGGCGACCGACAACATCGTTAACGCGACTGAAATCAACGCCGATCAGACCATCAGCGGCACCGTCACCAACGCGGTGGCGGGCGATACCGTCACTGTTACGCTGGGCGGTAAAACCTATACGGCTGAAGTACAAAGTGACCTGAGCTGGAGCGTCAGCGTGCCTTCCGCTGACCTGAAAGGTTTCGGCGACGGCGACCTGACCGTCAATGCATCCGTGACCAATCAGCACGGCAACACCGGCTCGAATGACCGTGAAATCAACATCGACGCCGGTCTGCCGGGGCTGCGCATCGATACGGTGGCGGGCGACGATATCGTCAACAGTATTGAGATCCAGCAGAACCAGATCATCAGCGGCACCAGCACCGACATCGCGGCGGGCAGCAGCGTGACCGTGACCATCAACGGCGTGGATTATCAGGCGACCGTCGGCGCGAACGGCGCATGGTCTGCGGCGGTTCCGGCGGCGGATGTGGCAAACTGGCCAGCGGGCGCACTCAATATCAGCGTGACCGGCTCTGATACGTCCGGTAATACCGTCACCATTTCCAGCAACGTGACCGTGGATCTGAGCAGCGTGGCGATTTCGGTCGATACCATTGCAGCCGACGACATCATTAATGCAGCGGAAAAAGCGGCGGATCTCACCCTGACCGGCACCACGCAAAACGTGGAAGCAGGCCAGACCGTGACCGTGAATTTCGCGGGCCACAACTATACCGCACAGGTGCAGGCAGACGGCAGCTGGAGCGTCAAAGTTCCGGCGGGCGACATGACTGGCCTGAAAGACGGCGATGTGACGGCGACGGCCAGCGTCACCAACGTGGCGGGCAACAGCGCGAGCGCGGCGAATACGGCGGAAGTCGATGCGTCTGCGCCGGTCGTGACGATCAACAGCATCAGCGCGGGCGATGTGCTGAGCGCGGTTAATGCCGGTACGGATGTTGTGCTGAGCGGCACATCAACGGCGCAGGCGGGTCAGACGGTGACCATCGTGATGGGCACTGAAACCTTCACCGCGATCGTTGCGGCGGACGGCACCTGGACCACCAGCGTCGCGAATACCGTATTCTCCGGTCTGAACGACGGTGCTTACACCATGACTGCCAGCGTTACCGATATTGCAGGTAACCCGGCGACGGCGACTGGCACCGCGCAGGTTGATCAGACTGCGCCTGTCGTCACTGTCAACGTGGTGGCGGGCGACAACGTCATTAACAGCACCGAGCACGGACAGGCGCAGGTCATCAGCGGCACCGTGACCGGCGTGGACATCGGCACTGTCGTGATCGTGACCATTAATGGTTTGGATTATTCCGCTATCAGCGATGCCAGCGGCAAGTGGAGCATCGGCGTTCCGGCTGACGTGGTCAGCGGGCTGGCGGACGGCAGCTACACCGTTGCCGCCTCTGTTACCGATCTGGCCGGAAATACCGGTTCTGCAAGCCAGAATGTTGTGGTCAATACCACTGCGCCTGTCTTTGTTATCAATGACATGGCGGGCGGCGATAATGTGCTGAATGCCACCGAAGCCCTGACCACACTGACCGTTACCGGTACGGTGACCGGGCTTGCGGACGGCGCGCAGGTGATTGTGACGCTGAACGGCCTGAACTATACGGGAACCGTGAACGGCGGCGTATGGAGTGCCGATATTCCGGCCAGTGCGCTGGCGAATCTGGGGCAGGCGCTTTATCAGGTCAGCGTCAGCGGCACCGACGTGAATGGCAATACCGGTTCTGTTTCGAAAGGGCTGCAAACGGCTTCTGATAATCCTTCCGTCACCATCAATACGGTAGCGGGCGATGACGTGATTAATGCGACCGAAGTGACGCAGGATCAGGTGATCAGCGGTTCCGTCACGCATGCAGAAGCAGGCCGGACTGTCACCGTGACCGTCGGCGGGAAAACCTATACGGCGCAAGTGCAGAGCGATTTCACCTGGAGCATTACCGTTCCCGCGGCCGATCTCGCCGCGATGGGTGACGGCAGCCTGAACATTTCCGCCAGCGTCACTAACGTCAGCGGTAATGAAGGTTCCGGCGATCGCAATATCGCTATCGATGCAGCGCTTCCGGGCCTGCGTATCGGCACGATTGCGGGCGACGATATCGTCAACAGCATCGAAATCCAGCAAAACCAGATCATCAGCGGTACCAGCAACGGTCTGGCGGCGGGCAGCAGTGTCACCGTCACCGTCAATGGCGTTGACTATCAGGCAACGGTTGGTGCAGGCGGTAACTGGTCAGCGGCAGTCCCTGCGGCTGACGTGGCTAAATGGCCTGCCGGTGAACTGACAGTGTCTGTCAGCGGAACCAGTGCAGCGGGCAACAGCGTCACCATCAGCAATGACATCACCGTTGATCTGAGCAGCGTCAGCATTGCTATCGATACGGTTTCCACTGACAACATGCTGAATGCGGCAGAGAAAGCGGCGGATCTGACCCTGAGCGGCACCACGCAAAACGTGGAAGCCGGGCAGAATGTGACGGTGATTTTCGCCGGTCATAGCTACACCGCGCAGGTTCAGACTGACGGCTCCTGGAGCCTGACAGTTCCGGCTGCGGACATGAAAAATCTGAAAGACGGCGACACGTCCGTGAGCGTCAGCGTGACCAACACGGCGGGTAACAGCGCCAGCGCTGCGCAGGATGTGACAGTCGATACCCTCGCGCCGACGATCACGATGAACACCATTGCCGGTGACAACGTGCTGAATCTGGCGGAAGCGAGCGCCGACGTCATTATCAGCGGCACCACCACGGCGGAACCGGGCCAGATTGTGACCGTGGCCGGGTATACCTCGGTTGTGGCGGCGGACGGCACCTGGAGCGTGACGATCCCGGCGGCTGACGCGGGCATTCTCACTGACGGCACGTTCACCATCACCGCGTCCGTCAGCGACCTGGCGGGCAACCGCGTCACGGTTGAGCATGATTTGCTGGTGGATATCACGCCGCCAACGCTGGCCATCAACACCATTTCCGGCGATGACGTGATCAACGCGCAGGAACTTCAGCAGAACCTGATGATCTCCGGCAGCAGCACCGGTGTGCCTGCGGGCGGGCTGGTGACGGTTGAAATCAACGGTGTTTCTTACACCGCAGTCGTGGATGCCAGCGGCAACTGGAGCACCGGCGTTCCGGCGTCTGCGGTCAGCGCAATGACTGACGGAAGTTACACTGTCACGGCTACCGTGAAAGATGCCGCGGGCAATGACGGCTCTGCAACGCATGCGGTTACCGTCGATACCGTTTCTCCGGTTCTGACGATTAACCCCGTCGCCGCGGATGACGTGATCAACGCTACCGAAAAAGGCGAAGCGCTGACCGTCAGCGGCACCAGCGACGGCGCAGACGGCACAATGGTTACCCTGAACTTTAACGGACAGAACTACACCGCAACCGTTACGAACGGCGCATGGACGCTGAACGTTCCGGCGGCAGACGTGGCAAAACTGGGCGAAGCGGATTACACCCTGACCGCCAGCAGCACCGACGCGGCGGGCAACACCGGTAACACCACGCACGTTGTGCTGGTCGACAGTTCACTACCAACCGTGAGCATCAGCGCATTCGCCACTGATAACATCGTTAACGCGACGGAAATCAATGCGGATCAGCTGCTGAGCGGCACCGTCACCAACGCGGCGGCGGGCGATACCGTTACCCTTACGCTGGGCGGAAAAACCTATACCGCTGAAGTGCAAAGTGACCTGAGCTGGAGTGTCAGCGTGCCTTCGGCTGATCTGAAAGGCTTCGGCGACGGCGACCTGACAATCAGCGCCAGCGTGACCAATCAGCACGGCAACACCAACAGCAGCGATCGTGAGATCAGCATCGACGCCGGTCTGCCGGGTCTGCGCATCGATACGGTGGCGGGCGACGATATCGTCAACAGCATCGAAATTCAGCAGAACCAGATCATCAGCGGCACCAGCACCGACATCGCGGCGGGCAGCAGCGTGACGGTGACCGTTAACGGCATCGATTATCACGCTACGGTTGGCGCGAACGGCGCATGGTCTGCGGCCATTCCGGCAGCGGATGTAGCGAACTGGCCAGCGGGCGCGCTGAATATCACCGTGGCCGGATCGGATGCATCGGGTAACAGCGTCACCATTTCTAATAACGTGACCGTGGATCTGAGCAGCGTGGCGATTTCGGTCGATACCATCGCAGCCGACGACATTATTAATGCAGCGGAAAAAGCGGCGGATCTCACCCTGACCGGCACCACGCAGAACGTGGAAGCAGGTCAGACCGTGACCGTTAACTTTGCGGGCCATAACTATACGGCTCAGGTGCAGGCTGACGGCAGCTGGAGCGTCACAGTTCCGGCGGGCGATATGACTGGCCTGAAAGACGGCGACGTTACAGCAACCGCCAGTGTCACTAACGTGGCGGGCAACAGCGCGAGCGCGGCGAACACCGCCGAAGTGGACGCGTCTGCACCGGCCATCACCATCAACACCATCGCCGGTGACAACGTGCTCAACAGCGCGGAAGCGGGCACGGACGTGGTGCTGAGCGGCACCTCGACGGCAGAAGCCGATCAGGTTGTAACGATTACGCTTAACGGCCAGAGCTACACCGCGACCGTTGCGGCGGACGGCACCTGGAGCACGTCTGTTCCGGCGGCAGACGCCTCGGCGCTGACCGACGGCACGTACTCCGTCACGGCTACGGTGAAAGACGTCGCGGGCAACAGCTCGTCTGTCAGCGGTTCCATTCTGGTGGATATCACCGCGCCGGTCGTCAGCGTGAATACCGTGGCGGGCGACGATGTGCTGAACGCGGCTGAACACTCGCAGGCACAGGTCATTACCGGCGGAAGCACCGGCACCCAGCCGGGTAACGTTGTCACGCTGGTCATTGGCGGGATCACCTACACCACGGTGGTGGATGCCAGCGGCAACTGGAGTGCCGGCGTTCCGGCAAGTGTGATTAAGGGGCTGGCTTCCGGCGAGAACACGATTACTGTCAGCATCACCGACAGTGCGGGAAACACCGGCAGCAGCGATCACCTGATCACCGTGAATGCCAGTGCGGTCAGCCTGAGCATCGATACGATTGCGCAGGACGACATCATCAATGCGGCAGAAAAAGGCACCAGCCTGACAATTTCCGGCGGCAGTGACATGCTGACGACAGGCACCGAAGTGACCGTGGTGCTGAACGGAAAAAGTTATACCGCAGATGTCGGTGCGAACGGCGCATGGACGCTGAACGTTCCGGCGGGTGATGTGGCGGCGATGGCAGACGGTAATTATACCGTGACCGCAAGTGCCAGTGATACGGCGGGCAATACGGCCAGCGCCACGCACAATGTGGCGGTCGATGCCACCGCGCCTGCGCTGCTGATTAACCCGGTCACCGCCGATGGCATGCTGAATGCCGCCGAACTGGGTCAGCCGCTGACACTCAGTGGCACGTCTACCGCGCAGGCGGGTCGGACGGTCAGCGTGACACTCAACAATGAAACCTACACCACGACCGTGAATGCCAACGGCACCTGGTCGGTGAATGTTCCGGCAGACGACGTGGCTGCACTGACCGACGGCACGCTGACCGTTACTGCCAGCACCACCGACGTGGCGGGCAATCCGGCATCCGCCAGCACGTCTGTGATTGTCGATACGGTTGCGCCAACGCTGACCATCAACACCATCGCCGGTGATGACATCATCAACACCACCGAGCAACTGGCGGGTCAGACCATCAGCGGCACCACGTCGGCGGAAGCGGGACAGATTGTTACCGTGACCTTCAACAACCGCGAATACCACGCCATCGTCACTTCCACCGGTACCTGGAGCGTGAACGTTCCTGCGGCTGACTTTAACGGTGCGGCAGACGGCAGTTACACCGTCACCGCCTCCGTGAAAGATGTGGCGGGCAATCCGGCGGCGACTGATTCGTCAGTCAGCCTCAGCGGAGCGGTGCCTGAAGTCACTATCAATACCTTCGCGCAGGACGATGTGGTTAACGCCGCAGATCACGGCACGTCGCTGGCCGTTACCGGAACCTCGACGGCTCCGGCCGGTTCAACGGTGACGGTGACCCTGAACGGTCAGAGCTATACCGCGCAGGTTCAGAATGACCAGAGCTGGACGCTGAACCTGAGCGCCAATGCCGTGAACGCGCTGGCGGATGGCGAGAATTACACCATCACAGCGTCAGTGACTAACAGCATCGGCAATACCGGTACGGCGACGCACGAAATTGCAGTCGATACCTCGGCACCGTCAATGACCATTACCATTGATTCGGTCAGCGATGACACCGGCCGCAGCAACAGTGATTTCGTGACCAGCGATACCACGATTACGCTCAAAGGCTCGCTTTCTGCGGCACTGGGCAACGACGAGTCTGCGCAAATCAGCCTGGATGGCGGGTTGACCTGGGTCACATTGACCGTGACCGGAACCACCTGGAACTATGCGCAGGGAAGCGCGCTGACAGACGGCAGCTACAGCTACACCGTGCGGGTGATTGACGCCGCCGGTAATGTCGGGTCTTCCGCGTCGCAGACGGTCGTGATTGACACCGTGGCACCGGACGCCAGCCAGTCCATCAGTATCGATGCGATTTCGCAGGATACCGGGCTGAGCAGCACCGACTTTATTACCAGCGACACCACGCTCAACCTGCGCGGCACGCTTGGCGCTGCGCTGGGTGCGGATGAATACGCGCAAATCAGTCTCGACGGTGGCAACACCTGGGCTGACGTGAGCATCAGCGGCCTGACCTGGACGTACATCGACGGCCGCACGCTGACCGACGGTGATTACAACTACCAGTTGCGTGTGATCGATCTGGCTGGCAACGTCGGAGCGACGGCAAGTCAGGTGGTTACCGTGGATACCACGGCACCGGACAGCAGCAAAACCATCACTATTGATGCGATCAGCACCGATACCGGCCTGAGCAGCAGTGACTTTGTCACCAGCGACACCTCGCTGACCGTCACCGGTACGCTGGGCAAAACGCTGGCCGCCGATGAAGTGGTGCAGGTCAGCGTTGACGGCGGTGTGACGTGGTTGAATGCGACCACGATCGGCACCGGTTGGACATTTGCCGATGGCCGCACGCTGACCGACGGGGATTACACCTATAACGTCCGCGTGGTGGATACCGCCGGGAACGTCGGCAATGTGACCTCGAAAGTGGTCACCGTCGATACCGTTGCGCCGGACAGCAGCAAAACCGTGACCATCGACAGCGTCAGCACCGATACCGGCATTTCTGCCAGCGATTTTGTGACCAGCGATACCTCGCTGACCGTCACCGGATCTATCGGCGCGGCGCTGGGCGCAGGCGAAGTGGTGCAGATCAGCGTCGATAACGGCGCGACCTGGACGACCGTCTCGCTTTCCGGCAGCACCTGGACGTACACCGACGGCCGCACGCTGACCGACGGCCAGACGCTGTATCAGGTTCGCGTGGTGGATCAGGCCGGAAACGTCGGTCAGACCGCGCAGCAGGTGGTGACCATTGACACCACGGCTCCGACGCAAATCATCACCATTGGTGCGATCAGCAACGATACCGGTGATTACGCGAACGACTTCATCACCAGTGATAACACGCTGACCATGTCGGGCACACTGAACGCCGCGCTGGCGACCGACGAAAGGGCTCAAATCAGCCTCAATGGCGGTCTGACCTGGACTGACGTGGTGGTGAACGGGCAGTCATGGAGCTATGACGCAACCGGCACCGTACTGGCCGACGGCAACTACAACGTGCAGGTTCGGGTTATCGATCAGGCCGGTAACACCGGCACGGTCAGCAGCCAGACGGTGGTGATTGACACGGTGAACCCGGAAGCGGTAGCGAGCATCGTTCAGTATTCCGATGACGAAGGTGACCGTAAAGGATCGTTCGGTTCCGGCACTTATACGGATGAAACCGCACCGACGCTCAGCGGTACGCTGAGCAAGGCGCTGGCCGACGGCGAAGTGCTGAAGATCTACCGTAACGGCGTGTTTGTGGGCGTCGCGACGGTGGTCGGACTGGCCTGGACCTTCTCCGATTCCGCGCTGGCGGACGGCACTTACGTGTACGTCGCGAAAGCGCAGGATCTGGCGGGGAATACCACGCCATCGGGCGATTTCACCCTGACGGTGGATACCTCGATTCCGACCACGATTGCCACCGTCACGCCAGAGTCCACGCAGGATACGACGCCGATCATCAGCGGTACGTTGTCCGAAGCGCTGGGCGAAGGAATGTATGTTCAGGTGGTGGTGAATGGCGTGACCTACACGTCCGAAACCGGCGGCGCCGTGGTGGTCGATCCGCTGAACAACACCTGGTATCTGCAGGTTCCGGGTGCGCTGGGGCTGGCAAGTTATAACGTCACGGCACAGGTGCGCAGCAGTGCGGGCAACGGGAACGATGCAGGTATCGAAACCAGCGCCATCATTGTTTATGCCGAAACCGCCGTGGACACCAGCTGGGCGACAACCGCGGGTTCGACGTCCACCAACGCCATGGCGTTCAGCCTGAACAGCAGCGGTTTGTGGAACATTGTCACCGGGATCTCGGATTACACCAGTTCCGGCCTGAACAGCTATTCCGGCACCACGTTAACCAACACCCGCGGCAACATCGTGGTGAGTTACACGCTGGCGGATACCGACCGTAACGGCACGTCCGATATTTATGCGACGGAAACCAACTACGGCGGCAGCATTCAGGGTAAATGGACCGCGAACGCAGACGGCACGTACACCTACGGCCAGCAGGCGATCGGCACCACCATCTGGTACGGCGGCGTGATTGCCTATGACAAAACCGGCGACGGTTGGGTGGATCTGGCGTACGGCGATGCCGGGGGTGACTCACGCAGTTATCTGGTGAACAACAATGGCGTTCTGACCGCTGATGGTACCAACGGCGCGGCGGGTCTGGCGGGTGTGACGTACCGTGAAATCTCCGGGGTGGATATCAACAACGACGGTACGGTCGATATCGTTCAGCACACCAACCGTAATGGCGCGTATGCCCTGACGGTAGTGAGCAACAACGGCACCGGCTCGCTGACGGAAACGCAGAGCATCGCTAACGTGTTTATCCCGAATGCCGCCAACTCGACCACCGCAGTGTCGATGACCTGGGCAGATTTCAACGGCGACGGTCTGATGGACTTGTACATTTCAACAGGTCTGAACACCAGCGGCGGATACAACTACGGCGGCATGATCTACTACAACAACGGGACGGGCGGCTTAACTGCCACGCCAACCGCAGTAGAAACGGCAACCAACAACGCAGCATCTGGCGGTTATCTTTCAGCCGCCGTGGACTGGGACGGTGACGGTGACATGGACATCATTAAGTTCAGCACCTATTCCACCAGCCAGACCGCGACGTTGTACATGAACGACGGTACCGGAAAAGGCTGGAGCAGCAGCCAGCTGGCGTCCGCACTGGTGAACGTGACCGGGATTGCGACCCTCGACTACGACTGGAACGGGACGCAGGATCTGCTGGTCTCGCAGGCCAACGGCAAAGTGGTGTACATCGCTAACAACAACACCATTGCCGACGGCACGGCCATCCACCTGCGCATTCTCGACGGTGAAGGGATGAACGTGTTCTACGGCAACACCGTGCAGCTGTACAACTCAGCCGGCCAGCTGGTGGCGTCGCAGATCATCAACGCCCAGTCGGGTATCGGGATTAACGATGCGTCGGCGCTGGTGAATTTCTACGGGCTGGATCCGAATGAAACCTATTCGGCGGTGCTGGTGCGTAACATCAACGGTGTGTCGTCCAATGAAACCTGGAATGACCTGACCGCGGGCGACGGCACCACCAGCTACTCGTTAACGGCGGATGCAGCGACCGGCGGTACCAGCGGCACGATCACCGGTACCGGCTACAACGATACGTTTATCGCGGAAAACGGCACCTATGTGTACGACGGCTCCGGCGGCTGGAACACCTCGTCAGACCATGCGACATGGAGTGCCACCGGCGGCGAAGACATCGTCGATTTCCGCAATGCCACCAGCGGGATCACCGTGGATCTGAGCAGCAGTAACGCCCAGAACACCGGGTTCAACACGTCTACCTTCAAGAATATCGAAGGGATTGCCGGGTCGAACTACGACGATACGATCACCGGCAGCGCGGGCGATAACGTGTTCGAAGGCCGTGGCGGCAACGACACTTTCAACCTGGGCAACGGCGGGCACGACACGCTGCTGTACAAGCTGATTAACAGTGCCGATGCCACCGGCGGTAACGGTTCTGACACCATCAACGGCTTTACGGTCGGGACATGGGAAGGCACGGCGAACTCAGACCGTCTGGATCTGAGCGAGCTGTTGCAGTCGGGCGGTTACACCGGCACCGGTTCAGCAAGCTACGTCAACGGCGTGGCGACGCTGAACGCCTCGGCGGGCAATATCACCGATTACCTGTCGGTGACGACCGAAGGCAACAACACCGTCATCAGGATTGATATGGATGGCAGCGGTTCAGCACAGTCGATGACCACCATCGCGACGCTGACCAACGTCCATACCGATCTGGCGACGTTGCTGGCGAACCATCAGCTGATTGTTGGCTAATCAGTAGCGGAAAGCGGAGCAGGGGAAACCCTCTGCTCCGCGAATCCGGATGGCCTGTTTATGCTCCGGAATGAGCGTGAAGAAAGACGATTTAGGGAAGAATGATGATGAAAAAAGACACCATGTTAGAGAAAGGCTACACCGCGTGGCTCAGCGCCATGCTTGATATCGCGAAACACTACCGGCTGGATTACTCAGAAGAACACGTGAAAGCCACCGTTGCCTGGGAGATGGGCGCACCGGCAGACGTGATTCTTGATGAGATGGCGAAAAAACTGGGGCTGGGTCGCGTAACGCGTGATTTCCACCCGAACGATCTCGATCCGATGAGCGTGCCGTTCATCCTGACGCTCGATAACGGGCGGCTGGGCGTGGTGACACATCTGGATGCCAGCGGCCAGTGTGCGGTGCAATTCACCGAAGATCAGGGGCTTGAAACCACCCTGACATCAGAACAGCTGGCGGAACGCGCGAAAAGCATCACGCTTCTGCGTCCGCTGCACAGCATTCCCGATGCGCGCGTTGATAACTACATCAGGCCGTACAAGAAAAACTGGTTCTGGGATCTGGCGCTCAAAGACTGGCGTCGTTACAGCGACATCATGCTGGCCTCAATGATTGCCAACGTGCTGGCGCTGGCAGGCATGTTGTTTTCCATGCAGGTTTACGACCGCGTGGTGCCGTCGCAGTCCGTCCCGACCTTATGGGTACTGTTCGGCGGCGTGATGCTGGCGATTACCTTTGAATTCGTGATGCGCATGGTGCGCGTCCATATTTCTGACGTGGTAGGGAAACGCGCCGATTTGCGCATTTCCGACCGCGTCTTTGGTCGTGCGCTGCGCATTAAAAACAGCGCGCGCTCGAAATCCACCGGTTCCTTTATTTCGCAAATCCGCGAACTGGAATCCGTGCGTGAGCTGATCACTTCGACCACGCTCAGCGCGCTGTCGGATCTGCCATTCTTCCTGCTGTTCACGGTTATTTTGTGGATGATTGGCGGCCCGCTGGTGTTTGTGGTGCTGCTGGCGCTGCCTTTGCTGCTGATCCCCGGCATCCTCATCCAGAAACCGCTGGCGAAACTGGCAAACGAAGGGATGCGCGAATCGGCGGTGCGTAATGCCTCGCTGGTGGAAGCGGTGGAATCGCTCGAGGACATCAAACTGATGCGCGCCGAGCAGCGTTTCCAGAACCAGTGGAATCACTGCAACGAAGTGTCCGCCGAAATCAGCATGCGCCAGCGTTTTCTGACCAGCCTGCTGATGACCTGGACGCAGGAAGTGCAGTCGATTGTGTACGCCGTCGTGCTGCTGGTGGGTTGCTATCTGGTGATGCAGGGCGACATGACTACCGGTGCGCTGGTCGGTACGACCATTCTGGCGTCCCGGACCATTGCGCCGCTGGCGCAAATTTCCGGCGTGCTGTCGCGCTGGCAGCAGGCGAAGGTTGCGCGTAAAGGGCTGGACGAACTGATGCAACGTCCGATTGATCAGGAAAACGGCCAGAAGATGGTTCACAAGGCGCAGATCGCCGGTGAATACGCACTCAGTGACGCGGTGTTTTATTACGACGAAGAAGCCAAAGCAGTGAATCTGGCGATTTCACGCCTGAACATCAAACCGGGCGAAAAGATTGCCATTCTGGGCAAAAACGGTGCAGGCAAATCGACGCTCCTGCAAGTGCTGGCCGGGATGCAACAGGTTCAGCAAGGGCAGGTGGTGCTCGATAACGTTAACATCAAACAGATTGACCCGGCAGATTTACGCCGCGACGTGGCGCTGCACAACCAGCACGCCCGTTTGTTCTTCGGATCTGTGCATGAAAACATCACCATGGGCCGCCCGCAGGCGACGGACGAAGAAATCCATGAAGCGCTGGTCATCAGCGGCGCGCTGGCATTTGTTCAGCAAAAAGAGGATGGCCTGAACTTCCTCATTCACGAAGGCGGCGTCGGGCTTTCCGGCGGGCAACGTCAGGCGCTGTTGCTGGCACGTAACATCATCACGCAGCCGCAGGTTTTGCTGCTCGATGAGCCAACCGCGTGGCTGGACGAGATTTCCGAATGGAATCTGATTTCCCAGTTATCCACCTGGGGCAAAGACAAAACGCTGATTATCGCCACGCACCGTCTGGCGCTGCTGCAACTGGTGGATCGCATTATCGTCATGGATAACGGGCGCATTTCGCTCGACGGTAACAAAGAGGACATCCTGAACAAACACTTCAGGCCGAAAGGACAGACCGCTGCTGCCACTGCAAAACCGGCGGCAAGCAAGGAGGCATCATAATGAAACAGCGTAAACCCACAACCCGCCAGCGGGCTGAAAAATCCCTGCCGCGCTCGACCATTCTGGTCTGGTCGGTATCGCTGATGCTTTTGTGTTTCTTTCTGTGGGCGAATTTTTACACGCTCGATGAAGTCACGACCGGCACCGGTAAAGTGATCCCGTCGTCGCACGAACAGATTGTTCAGTCGCTGGAAGGCGGCATCGTGCACACCATCGACGTGCAGGAAGGCGAAGTGGTGGAACGCGGGCAGCGCCTGGCGCAGCTGGATCGCACCAAAACCGAATCCGGCGTACAGGAAAGCGTGGCGCGTTTGCATGCCGCGCTGGCGACGGCGGCGCGACTGACGGCGCAGATCAACAATACACCGCTGACGTTCCCGGCAGAGCTGGATGACGAACCGGAGCTGGTGAAATCAGAAACCGAGCTGTACAACTCCAGCCGTAACAGCCTGGAGAAACAACTTTCCGGCCTGAAGCAGGGCGTATCGCTTATCCGCCGCGAGCTTTCAATGACCACGCCACTGGTCAAACAGGGCGCGGCCAGCGACGTGGAAGTGCTGCGTCTGCAACGTCAGATTAACGAGATGGAAAGCAAAGCGACCGACCTGGAAACGCAATACAACGTGCGTGCCGGTGAGGAACTCGCCAAGGCCAATGCGGAGATCGAGGCGCAGCGCTCGGTGATTCTGGGGCGAAAAGATTCACTGAACCGCCTGGAATTCTTCTCGCCGGTGAAAGGCATCGTCAAAAATATCGACGTGAATACCGTTGGCGGCGTGATCCCGCCCAACGGCAAACTGATGACGCTGGTGCCGATTGACGACCAGATGCTGGTGGAGGCGCAAATCTCCCCGCGCGACGTGGCATTTATCCACCCCGGCCAGAAAGCCAAGGTGAAAATCACTGCGTACGATTACTCCATTTACGGCAGTTTTGACGGCGAGGTAACAACGATTTCCCCGGACACCATCCAGGATGAAGTCCGCCGCGACGTGTACTATTACCGCGTCAACATCAAAACGCACGCCAACTATCTGGAAAATAAACACAAAGAGAAGTTCTATATCTTCCCCGGCATGATCGCCACGGTGGATATCAAAACCGGCAATAAAAGCATCCTCGATTACCTGCTGAAACCGCTGAACAAAATGAACGAAGCGATGCGGGAACGTTAATGACTGAGTTGTGAGAAAGAGAAAACCCACGTGTGAGCGTGGGTTTTTTTATTGGGATTTGCTGCGATAAACTGCCTAAAGCCGGAAGGTAATATTGGCAATATCTCAGCATATTTATCATTGGGGAATCGCATAATTTACCTAAACAGGCCACTTCAGCTACATCACAGCCGTCATTTTTGGTCTTATCGAACACTTTTACGCAGACGTAATTCCTGAAAAAATAGAACAATTGCAACAGTCATGACAATTGCAAAGAAAATAATATTCGAGAAATCATAATTAAAAACAGTTGTGAATCTATCGTTGTTATATAGCTCGTTGTGTCTGTAGGAATATGTAGTGTAAATGGTATCGAATACTTCGCAGAATGACCCGATAGCGATAAAAAAGCAGGCCAGGAGATAGTTTGCTGTGTCCTGGTGTCTTTTGCGTCTTTTGGTGAATATTATTAATCCAATAAAGGCAGGGATAAAAAAGGCAATTAAGTCTGTGAAAGTGAAATGTAATAAAGTATGCATCGCTAAAAGTCCTTTTGTATTCATAAAAGGCTGGCTACTGTCGAGCCATCACGGAATATCCAGCATGAGTGCTGCCGTTTTCCATAACCTTTTTCGGGAACTATTATTATTCATAACAGACTCTTTTTCCTTCTTTTTATGACCAGACATGATCCTTTGTCTGTATCAAAGCAAGGTGGGGTTTGCGATGCACCTTTGCGGCATAAGTTGATGTTATCCCGACGCATTTCCTCCACATCACCCTCAATCCCCATACCGCCTGAACGCCCGCAGCACATTGATTCCTTTTCTCACCATCGCAAACAACGCATTCCTTGAGTGCGCGTCGAGCAGTTTCACTTTTGAAGAGATGCCGATCCGCAGCGGATACTGACTCATTTGCATCGGGTTGATGGAAATGCGCACCGGGATTTTTTGTACGTCGGCGATCCACTTTCCGGCGCTGTTCAGGGGGGGAATCGCGGTGTCGGCGTCGTCATCCCATCCTTCGACCTGTCCATCGAAAACCACGTTGTTGCCGTACATTTCCGTCACAATCGCCGCTTTCTGGCCGACGAGAACGCCGGAAAGCTGTGCGACGGTGAAATTAGCGTTTATCCACATCTGATCGGCAGGCACGATAGTCAGCAGCGTTTGTCCCGGGATGACTGTTAAGCCGGTATGCACGTTTCTTTGCGCGACATATCCGGTGACCGGGCTGCGGATCGCCGTGCGATCCAGCGCCTCACCGGCTTTCTGTAAGGCCTCTCTGGCCTGCAAAATCAGTTTTTGCCGGGCCATATCCGTCTCACGCAGCACCCGTAAATTCCGACGGTATTGCAGGATCGCCGCATCCAGCGAGGCTTTGCTGTTGTTGACGTTTCTGAGGGCCTGCTGGAGATCGTCTTTAGAAATCGCCGCAGGGCCTTTTGACTGTAACCGGCGGTGGTAGTCAATCAGCGCCTGTTGGTAGGTCATCTGGGCATTCAGGATGTGAGCATTATTCTGGCCGTCGGCGATGTAACGTTCCCGTGTTTCTTTTTCCGTTTCCAGCAGCGTTTCTTCGGCCTTTTTATAGCGGAGTATTTCGCCGGAATTATCCATGTGCAGGAGAATATCACCCTTACGCACGCGGTCGCTGTTGGTTTGTATAACGACCGCCACCCGTCCGTTTATCTCTGAGGATAGGGTGACCGGGTTTCCGGTAATGTAAGCGTCGCTGGTGCTGGGCATTTTGCGTAATGAAAAGTCCCGCCCGAGACAGCAAATAAAATACGGAACGATAATAACGATGACACAAAGCATTCGTTTTTTAATTTTTTGGTTCGGACGTTCCTTTCCGATATTAGCGACCATGCCGTGAAGTTCTTCCATGAGAAAGTTCATCTGTTCTTTCTAAACAGGAGGTGTTAAGAATATTCAGTCAGATTAATCACCGGTGCGAATTAAATACAGGGGACACATCGGAAACTTTTGCAGGGAATATCCTACACGTGAAGTCCATATGGCAGCGCAAGAAATTATTTCCCTTTAAAAACAAGCAATAAAATATCACCTTTACGATTTTTTAAACCTTTCCTTAACGGAGTGATGGCCGGGGAACACGCTTTTCTCTTATGTGATACTATTAGTCTTAATACCCGTGGAAATAAAAATGCGCAAACAGTAGAATTAATCCTTCGGATTACCCCTCATTACGGTGCATTATAATTATCGCCGAAACACGTTCATCTTCCTGCAGCACGTTATAATTACGCCATCTGTCATTGGGATGCGCGTTGTTCTGTGCATGACAGTGAGTGAGCCGGGGATCCGAAAATGTTTTTAATAAGGAGCTAAGATGAGTAAAACCAATAAGTTAAATGCTGTCATCGTTGACGATCATCCGCTGGCTCGTATGGCTATTAAAAACCTGCTGGAAAATGAAGGGATCACCGTCGTTGCGGAAGCCGGCGATGGCGCGCAGGCGTTGGATCTTGTCGGCGAACACAGCCCGGACCTGGTTATTGTCGATGTGGATATTCCGGTGATGAGCGGCATAGAAGTGGTGGAGAAACTCCGCAAGCAGGCGTTCAGCCGGATTATTATTGTGGTCTCCGCCAAGAACGATTTGTTTTATGGCAAGCGCAGTGCTGACGCGGGTGCGAATGCTTTTATCAGCAAGAAAGAGGGCATGACCAATATTATTGCGGCGGTCCATGCGGCGCAAAATGGTTACAGTTATTTCCCGTTATCATTGCAGACGTTTATGGGCAGTCTTTCGTCTGAACAGGAAATGTTGCAGTCGCTGTCGAGCCAGGAAATTAAAGTGATGCGCTATATTCTGAACGGTGATGACAATATGAAAATCGCATCAGAAATGTGTATCAGTAATAAAACCGTGAGTACCTATAAAAGCCGCTTAATGGAAAAGCTCAACTGTAAATCACTGATGGACCTTTTTTCCTTTGCGCAACGTAATGCAATCGGGTAACCGTATGATGACACGGGCCATTGTGGCGCTGTTTCTTCTTTTTGTCGCGAGTGCTCCGGCTCAATCCGCCAGCCCTGAACCCGCGACGCTTCAGCTCGCCAGCGATAATCAGGTGTTTACGCCTGCGCTGCCTTTGGGGCATTACGATCTGTTGTGGCTGGCAGCGAAACGTTCCCTGACGATTGCGGTATACGGGCAGGAAACGCCGCCGCTGAGCATGAATTCAACCACCGGACGTTACCGGGGAATGAACGCGGATTATCTGCTGCTGATGGAAAACTCACTACAAATCAAAGTGGTGATTAAGCATTACGACAGTCTCAGTGCAGCATTAACCGCGCTCAAGGCCGGTGAGGCGGATATAATTCTGACCTCGCCCGCCGGTGAAGCAGATCCGGACCCGGCGTTTGCCGTCTCGCTGCCGCTGATTCGGGCTTATCCGACGCTGGTGACGCGCCAGGCGGATGTCATGAAGCCACTTTCCAACGACAAGGACGACGTTTCGATTGCGATTAAGCAGGATTATCCGTCCGAACAGTTTATTAAGATGATTTTCCCGAAGGCGCACATTACGTCGTATGCGGATAATTATCTGGCGCTGGCGTCGGTGGCCAATAACGAAAACGACTATTTTTTTGGTAACAATCTGACGTCCAGTTTTATTCTGGTTCGCGATTTTTATCAGTCGCTGGAAATGGTGAAGTTCTGGCGTGAACCGCAGACCGGAAATCATTTCATTGTACCGGCCGGTCAGAAACAACTGCTCGGCATTCTCGATACCTTTATCAGCTCCCTGACTGAACAAACCCATAAACAGATTGCCCAGTCGTGGGTCGATACCGGCAATATTTCTTTTTTAAATAAAGCGATGAAGCTGACGCCGCGGGAAGAACGCTGGATTGCTAAACATCCGGTGCTGCGCGTGCTGATTAACCCGTATTATGCGCCGCTGAGCATGGTGGACGAGCATCAGGAAATTCGCGGGCTGCTCGGTGATATTCTGAATCTGATCCAGCTGCAAACCGGGCTGGTTTTCCAGCCGGTGATCGCCAATTCGAATACGGATATGGTGGATATCATGCGCAAAGGCGGCTGGGATGTGTTACCGACGGCAACATTCAGCGCCGAACGCGAAGAAGAAATGTTGTTCACGCATCCGTTTATCGCCACGCCTTTTGTGCTGGTGACGCGGGCGTCGTCGGAGCAAGACGATTTGCTTTTGCCGGGTTCAAAAGTGGCGATCCCGGCCTACCATCCGCTGACCGATAAACTCAAAAAGAAATATCCGGGCGTGGAATGGGTGATTGCTGAGAACACCAGTACCGCGCTCAGTAAACTGATGCTCGGGGATGTGGATGCGGTGGTGTCTACGCAGCTCGCGTCGCGGTTTATCATTGATCACTATTATCCGGGCACAATGAAATACACGCGGATTCCGGATGAACCTTCGGCGCAAATCGCCTTTGCGATCCCGCGGGAATCCTCTGAACTGCAAAGTATTCTGAATAAGGCACTGGACGATATTCCGCCGAAAGAGATCCTGAATCTGGCCGGAAAATGGACCAAAGCACCGGACGTGAAAATCGGCACCTGGAATCTGTATAACCGGCCATTTTATCTGGTGATCGGGCTGGCGGTTCTCCTGGTGATTACCAGCCTGCTGTGGGGGGTGTATTTGCTGCGTGCCATCGGTCGGGGCAAGGCCGCGCAGGCGGCGCTGAATTATCAGCTGACGTTCAGCCAGACGTTATCCAATTCCATTCCCGTGCCGGTGTATGTCATCACGCTCGAAGGCGAACTTGAAAGTTACAACAGCGCATTCAGCGAGTTCTTTATTCCTGATCTGCGCGGTTCGATGAATTATTCCCTGTTTGACCGCCGCAGCCCATTGGCAGACGTTTTTCACGCGGTTCAGCCGGACATTCAGCGCGGCCTGAAACCCGGCCATGTGATCACGCATTCGCTGACGCTCAATAATGGCGGCGGGAATCGCCAGATCCTGCACTGGCTGACGCTGTGTCTCATGCCGGAAAACCGGCCTGCGATTTTGATTTGTGGCTGGCAGGACATCACGGAGTCCCGGCAGTTGATGAAAGCGTTGCAGGTTGAGAAAGACAAAGCCATCGATGCGAATCAGGCTAAAAGCCAGTTCCTGACCAGTATGAGCCATGAAATACGCACGCCGGTCAGCTCGATCATGGGCTTCCTGGAGCTGCTGACCACGCGCAAACAAAGCGCGGAAGAAACCCAGGAAGCCATTCAGCTGGCCTACAGCACGGCACAAACCCTGATTGCGCTGATTGGCGACGTGCTGGATATGGAAAAAATTGAGTCAGGCAATTTCACGCTGACGCCGGAATGGGTCGATCTGGAACCGGTGATTAACGCCACGGTCGCCAATTTTGAA
Organism: Rahnella contaminans; assembly: GCF_011065485.1. Lineage (NCBI taxonomy): Bacteria > Pseudomonadati > Pseudomonadota > Gammaproteobacteria > Enterobacterales > Yersiniaceae > Rahnella > Rahnella contaminans. Next base: position 844,584 of record NZ_JAADJS010000001.1, on the reverse strand, counting down.
GGGCTGGCGCGGCAGAAAAACTTGCGGCTGACGGTCGATTGCCGCCTTGAAGACGGCAAAACGCTCTGGCTCGATCCGCAGGCGGTGAAGCAGGTTTTGTCAAATCTGCTGAGTAACGCCCTCAAATTTACCACCGAAGGCGGCGTGGACGTGATTGCCCACACGCAGGCGATGGGTGAAGAGCGGGTTTATCTCACGCTCAGCGTGCGCGACACCGGCGCGGGGATCAGTCATGACGAACAGCAACTACTGTTTAAGCCGTTCAGCCAGACGGATGCGGGTAAACGGCAGATTGGATCCGGCCTCGGGCTGGTGATTTGCCGCGAAATGGTGGAGCGCATGGCGGGGCAGATCAGCATTACCAGCCAGCCGGGCATGGGAACCACCATGATAGTAACGCTGGTCACGCAGACCTCGGACAACGCGCCTGCGGTGCCGCTGATTGCCGAACAGGAAGCGACGCGGCCAGCCGCGCTGCGGATTGTGATTGCCGAAGATAACCCGACCAACCGTCTGTTGCTGCGCCGTCAGCTGGATATTCTCGGGTATCACGTCGATGAGGCCGAAGACGGCCTGCATGCACTGAATCTCATCAAAAATCTGGATTACGATCTGCTGATTACCGATCTGAACATGCCCAATATGGACGGCATCACGCTGACCAGGCGGGTGCGTGAGCTGAATCAGAACATGGTGATCTGGGGGCTGACCGCCAATGCGCAGACGGAAGAAAAAGAGCGCTGTCTGGCGGCCGGTATGAATTTGTGCCTGTTCAAACCTATCGACCTGCAACAGCTCAAGGCCGCGCTCAGCGGCGTGAATATGCCGGAGGACGGGCCGCCGCTGGATGCGTTTATCGACATGCCCACGCTGGAAGCGCAAAGCCTCGGCGATAAAAAACTGATGTGTCAGATGCTGGAGCTGTCGCGGATTGAGAACGACAAAGACGTGGCGGCGGCTGTTCAGGCGCTGGCGCGTGAAGAGTGGGAATTGCTGCAACATCATCTGCACCGCATCAACGGAACGATGCAACTTCTGGGCGCGACAGTTTTGTATGAACTGGCTGAAACGCTGGAAAATCAGCTGGCCGCCGGGCTGCATCCGCCTGCGCTGGAAAAAGGTGTATTGCAGCTGGAGCAGCAAATTCAATCGCTGAATGCGGCCATTGAGGCGTATTCCCGTTCTGTGCGCCATTAATGACTGAAGTCCCGGCGGCCACTGATGCCGGTGGTTATGACAAAAGCTCCCCGGTTCTGATGGACGGCACGAAAACCAATCTGCGTACCATCACCACGGAAACGTCATGGTTCGATCCGCGGCTCTGGGTGTTGTGTCGCCCGTCGACGTTGCAGGAAGAGAAGGCATTCCCTTTGGGGGATGCCTTTTTTACGGGAGGGGATTCCGTGTGTTTTGGAAAAAAGTGGCTATCTCAACCGGCTTCGAGAAGAAGAATCCCTGAAAATGCGTCGCGCCCATTTCGGCCAGTTTCTCCTTTTGCGACGCGGTTTCCACGCCTTCTGCAATGGTCATGCAGCGCATATCCTGCGCGATAGCAATAATGTTGCGCACAATGGCTTCTTTACTGGCGTCGGTTTCAATACCCGACGTAAAGACTTTATCAATCTTGATATAGTGCGGGCGAAACTGCATCAGATAGCGGTAATTGGAATTCCCCGTACCAAAATCATCTATCGAAATCTGCACACCCAGCGCGTCGAGCCGTTTACACAACGCCTGAGCAACGTGCGTATCTTCAACAGGTTCCCTTTCCGTAATTTCCAGTCCGATCTGCCAACCAGAAAGCGGCGTTTTTCGCCTGAATTCCCGACATTCTTCCAGTAAATCGTGATTGATAAAATCAGCGGCGGAGACATTAAAAAATAACGTCATATCGCGGGCGGGAATAATGCCAGCGGAGTTGAGTGCGTCCGCTACATGACGTAATCCCGACTGCGTTATCCGGGTAATCAGACCATTTTGTTCTGCCAGCGGAATAAACTGATCAGGGGGAATATGACCCCGCTGCGGATGTTTCCAGCGCATCAATACTTCGCCGCCGACGGTATTACCGCTTTCCGCTTCGATTATCGGCTGAATAAAAGGAATGAGTTCATTTTTATCCAGCGCTTTCTCAAGCATAAACAATAATGTATTACGCTGGGAAAGTGTTTTAGACGTGAATGTCGAGAGCAGGGCGGAGAGTAAAAACGTCAGGAAAACCCCTGACTTTTCTTCGTGCCAGATGTCTTTCAACAATAAATTCGGGCTAACCGGCGCGACCGGATTTGCGCTGATCTGATACTGATACTCCGGGGAGAAATAGCGCAATGAGGCGGTAGGGTCCCGGTGCGTCAGAACCTGACCCGCCGCGTTAAGCGTCAGGCCATTCAGCGTCATCTGGTAATCCGTGCGCCTGTCGTTAATCTTCAGTTTGTATTGCAGATAATAACCGTCGATGCCCACCATCACGCTCTTGCCTGCATGTACGGCGTGGTAAATCAGAAGCGACCGGTAGGGCGTGAGCGCATTGCCGTCCATCAGGGAGAAGCCTGCGGGCGGCGTGCTTTGGGCAGCCAGTCTGAAGTACTGAGCCCCGAAAACAGAGGAGCAATAAATCTCGTTGCCCCTGAGCAGGCTGACCGTGCGGATATCGGGAGTGGTCGCGACGATTTTGCGAATACCGGTTTGCGTGGCTGCATCGCATTGACCGGCCAGAAGGTGCGCTGCGGCGTCACTGGCGATCCTGGCATGGGTGAGAACGCGATCAATTTCGTCGCGAATGATAAGAACGTTTTTTTCAGCTTCTTTTTTCTGGCTGAATTTCATCTTTTCTATCACAATCCATCCGCCCGCAAGATTAATGCTGACAAACATAATAAAAGTAATAGAGAGTCGGTTGCTAAGACGCATGTGTTACCCGTTTTAATATTCGGGCGACAGTTGTAAGCTATTTTTCCTAAATAACAAATAAACAATGAGTGGCTTTAACGCTATTTCAGATTGTGGCTACGCCTGTAAGAAATCCCCCACGTAATAATCATCTTATGCTGATTTGTTTACTTGAAATATTATGAAAAAATTAACTTAATCTGTAAATATAAAAACAGGTTAATGACTGACGATCGGGATCGTAAACGGACAGCAAGAAAAAAAAGGAATTACTATGGACTCGCCATGCATTATTCTTTCCGAAGATAATTTTTTCAATGCCGGATTAAAAGCGATGTTTTCATCCAATACGTTTGGTGCCGGTTATGTCATTGTCGACGTGGAGTCGACCCGTCGTTCGCAGGTGGAACAGTGCTTATCTCAGGGTAAGAAAGTTTTCGCTTTTATCGACAACGACTTTGATTATTACGCGTTATGCCATCTGGAGAACGTGATTTTCATCGACAGGCGCAGCGGGATCAGCGAAGTGCTTTCATGCCTGTCGCTGAACCATGCGCATTTCAATTACCGCGTAAAAGCCAAACTTTCCGAACGTGAAGGCGAAGTGTTGTCCTGTCTTCAGGAAGGATTAGATACCCGGCAGATCGGCGAACGTCTGGGCGTGAATATTAAAACCATCTACGCCAGCCGTTCCCGCCTGATTAACAAAATGCAGGCCGGGAACCGCATCTATCTGTACCGGAATATTGCGCGGTTGTGAGGGCGTTACTCTTCCCCGACGCTTTCAAAATTCAGGGACACGGAGTTCACGCAGTGTCTCAGGTTTTTCTCGGTTAAATACTCGCCTTCAAACACGTGGCCCAGATGCGCCTGACACGTGGCACAGACGATTTCGGTTCTGCGTCCGTCAGCATCAGGAACACGTTCAACGGCTCCCGGAATTTCATCATCAAAAGACGGCCAGCCGCAGTGGGATTCAAATTTGTGCTCTGAGGTATACAGCGGCGTTCCACAGCGTTTGCAGACATAGCGGCCTGGCGAAAAATGCTCATTGTAGACTCCCGTGTGCGGGCGTTCTGTCCCTTTGTCTTCAATAACAAAGCGTTCAAACTCGGTGAGGTCATTTTTCATGGAATTCATTCCTGTTAAATTTCGTGTTGCGACTATCATTTTATTTTACAACCGCAACACCCCAGTGACAATGCGGTTTGATCAGGCAACGTAAAAAGAATGTTTCCTTGTTAAACCTGGGTCAGACCGCCATCCACGCAAATCTCGGCACCGGCGATATAGCTGCTTTCGTCACTCGCGAGGAACAATGCGGCACTGGCAACTTCATCAGGTTTACCTAACCGGCCCAGCGGGATGGCGTCAGTTAACCCACGGCGTAATTCCTCCGAGGCAGCGGCCATCATTTCAGTATCGACAGGGCCCGGCGCAACCACGTTAATACGGATGCCGCGTGCAGAAAGTTCGCGTGTCCAGGTTCGTGCAAAAGAACGTAACGCCGCTTTACTGGCGCTGTAAACGCCATATCCTTGTGTGCCAATCACATCGGCAATTGACCCCACGAGCACAACGCTGGCACCGGGTTTCATCAGCGGAAGTGCTGCCTGTAAAGCAAAAACCGGCGAGCGCACATTGAGGCTAAAAATTTGTTCAAAATGCGCTGCGCTGATGTCATCAATCGTGGCGTATTCGGACATTCCAGCGTTGATGACCAGCACATCAATCCGGCCAGATTCAGCCTGAATCGTCTGCATAATGCGGGTTAACTCGCTTAACTGGCTCACATCTGCGCGCAGCGGGATCCTGGTTCCTGAAATTTTGCCGTCAGCGGCCACAAGCTCTTCTTCACGCCGCGAGGTAAACCAGGTTGTCGCACCTTCGCTGGCAAACCGCTGGCTAATCGCCAGACCAATACCTTTCGCACCGCCCAGTACCACGGCCACTTTGTTGTCTAAATTGCCCATCTTTATTCTCCTGTTTGGTTGGAAAACAGATGATATAAAATTTATACTAAATAACAATTACGCACTTTGTTTATATCAGGTATAGAGGAGTATATCGTCTTGGCAGAAATCGATGGTAACAGCTTGAGAGATGTAGGAAAAACGCGTCCGGTGCTTGAACATATCACCAATAAATGGTCGATTTTAATTCTCACAGTGCTCTGTACCAGACCTTCGCGTTTCAACGAAATACGCCGCCGGCTGGATGGCATCACGCATAAAGCGCTGGCGGACGCTTTAAAGCGGCTCGAGCGAAATGGCCTGGTTAATCGTGAAGTGCTGCCCACCTCGCCGGTCGGTGTGGAATACAGCCTTACGCCGCTGGCGCAAACATTGCAGCAGCCATTTATCGCGCTGTATGACTGGGCGCTGGCATACGGCCCGGCTCTGGAAAGAGCACAGGCGGACTACGATCTTGTGCATGCAGATGAGGCTCAGGAGGTTTAAGAAGCGCGCGCGCCCATCGCTTTGCGCCATAACGAAGGAAGCGCGTCAATTAATGCCCCGGTGACGCGTTGTTTCGCCGCGCCGGGTTGCCAGATCGCGACCATCGTAATGTCCAGCCCCTGATTACCCACTTCACATTCCATCGCCTGCACGGTTTTCCAGCGTGAAGCCTGAAAATGTGTCGGTAAGAATCCCCAGCCCTGTGCGTTTTCCAGCAGGTAGCGCAGGGTAGAACGTTCATTGACGTACAACGTTTGCCCGGATATTTGCAGACTGCGGGTGATTTGCTCGTCGTGTGCTTTGTGCATGACGACCTGCGGAATAAGCGACAGATTCAGCAACGTCAGCGGGCGTTGCTGGCGTTGAAACAACTGTGCGGACGCGTAGAAATCAAGCCCGATGTTGCCCAGCGCCCGCCACTCCATGTCTGTTCCGAGTGCACGGTAATTGGCCTGACATACGGCAACCTGCGCTTTACCACTTTTTAATGCGGCTTCAGCTTCTTCACGGGAAGCGCTCCAGGCACTGAAACACAAGCCTTTTTTAGCCATTTCAACGATCACCGCTTCGATAAATGCCGGCGAAACGAAAGGGTCGTACACCATAACCAGCTCCTGGCGTTCCGCATCCGGTAAGGATTGGGCATAAGACTCAAAAGCCTGCGCCTGACGCAGCAGCAAATGTGCTTGCCGGTGCAATTGCTGGCCTTGTTCGGTCAGGATTAATGTGCGGCCCTGGCGCACAAAAAGCGTATAGCCCAGCGCGTCCTCGAGGTAATCCAGCAGATCGCGCACCGTGGTGCGATCCTTTCCCAGCAAAAGGGCGGCTTTGGATAAACTTCCTGATCCCGCCACGCAGGCAAAGGCCTCAATTTGCGAGAAGGAATAACGTAAGGCAGACATAAACTCTTCCAGTTCATCAATTTATAGGGGGATTTTCCCCCATAACGTGATTTCTTCAAGGGGTTTTTCCTTTCTATACTCCGGTTTTCTGATACAGGAGTCATTCAATGAAAAACAGACAAACCTTTCTTCCGGCGGTAATGAAACCTCTGGTGCTGGCCGTGGCTTTGGGTTCCACCTGGTCATTTGTGCCCTCCGCGCTGGCGGAATCCGCGCAAAATTGTGACGGTGTGATGCTCAGCAGTTGCCCGACGCCGCAGGACAAAACGCTGCCTGACCCGAAAGATATGCTGAACTGGGATCAGACCGCGCGCGTCATCGGATTTCGTAATGACTACCGCAATTATGCGGGCGATGTGTTTAAGCACGGTCAGTCCACGCCGTTTCTGCGGGCGGATAAGCCGCTGAAAGAAGCCACGTACAGCGTCAGGGGGAAAACGTATACGTTGCAGGATTACCTCAAACGCCAGAATGCCACCGGAATGCTGGTGCTGAAAAACGGCAAGGTAGCTTATAAATATCTGGGCGAAGGCAATACTGACCAGACACTGTGGACATCGCGTTCTGTGGGGAAATCCGTGGTTTCAACGCTGGTGGGGATTGCGATTAAAGAAGGGAAAATCAGTTCTCTGGATGACCTCGTCACGCGTTATGAGCCTGACCTGAAAGGCACGGCCTGGGATGGCGTCACACTAAAACAACTTATTCAGCATACCTCCGGCGTGGCGTGGAATGAGGACTACACAAACCCGCATTCCGATTTTGCCAATCTCACGCAATGTGAGGCCAGACCGGGAACCTATGACTGTGTGCGTAAAATTATTGTTGGCCTGAAGCGTGCGCATCCGGCCGGGCAGTCATGGTCTTACTCCTCCGGCGGCGCGTGGTTACTGGGCGATGTGCTGGAAAAGGCCACCGGAATGCCGCTGGCCGCCTACCTGCAACAGTCCATCTGGCAACCTTACGGCATGGCGAACGATGGTGTCTGGCACTCCTATGAACCGGGAAAACACGATGTCGGCGCACACGGGTTTAATGCCACACTGGAAGACTGGGGACGCTTTGGCGAGTTTGTGATGGGCGGCGGACGTCTGCCGGATGGCAAGAAAATCCTGCCTGAAAACTGGATTGAGCAGGCAGGTAACTGGACAAAAGCAGAAAATTCCGTGTCGGCGGCCCATCCGGACGGCCTTTATGGGTTTGAATGGTGGAATAATGAAGTGCCTGTCAATGCTACAAATGTCATCCCGGCACCTTCGGATTCACTGAAAGGATCGCTGTGGGCGTTAGGGATTTATGGCCAGATTATTATGGTCAACCCGGCTGAGGATCTGGTGATTGTTCAGTGGTCGACATGGCCAAAAGCAGAGCCTGATTTCAGCGCTCAGCCTCTTGAGGCATCGCTCATGTTCAGCGCCATTGCAGAAAAACTTCGCTGAGATTTATTGCGCGAATGAGAATAAAAAAATCCACGCAAGGGCGTGGATTTTTAATTGCAGCAGGGAAGAGATCAGACGTTGAACAGGAAGTTCATCACGTCGCCATCTTTGACAATGTACTCTTTGCCTTCAGAACGCATTTTGCCGGCTTCTTTCGCGCCTTGCTCACCTTTGTAGGTGATGAAGTCTTCGAACGCGATGGTTTGTGCGCGGATGAAGCCTTTCTCGAAGTCGGTGTGGATTTTACCTGCGGCCTGTGGCGCGGTAGCACCGACAGGGATCGTCCATGCACGCACTTCTTTCACGCCAGCGGTGAAGTAGGTTTGCAGGTTCAGCAGCTCGTAACCGGCGCGGATCACGCGGTTCAGGCCCGGCTCTTCTATGCCTAACTCGGCCATGAATTCTTCACGGTCAGCGTCGTCCAGCTCGGCGATATCAGATTCAACCGCGGCGCAAACGGCAACGACAACAGAACCTTCAGCATCCGCGATTTTACGCACAACGTCGAGGTACGGGTTATTTTCAAAACCGTCTTCGTTAACGTTGGCGATGTACATGGTCGGTTTAAGCGTCAGGAAGCTCAGATAACGGATGGCCGCTTTGTCTTCTTCGGTCAGATCCAGCGCGCGCAGCATGCCCGCGTTTTCGAGCTGTGGCAGACATTTTTCCAGCGCAGCCAGTTCAGCTTTGGCATCTTTGTCGCCGCCTTTGGCACGTTTCTGTACACGGTGAATGGCGCGTTCGCAGGTATCCAGGTCAGACAACGCCAGTTCGGTGTTGATGACATCGATGTCGTCAGCCGGATCCACTTTGTTGTTAACGTGAATGATGTTGTCGTTTTCGAAACAACGCACAACGTGGCCAATCGCTTCGGTTTCACGAATGTTGGTCAGGAACTGGTTGCCCAGACCTTCACCTTTGGATGCGCCTTTTACCAGACCGGCGATGTCCACGAATTCCATGGTAGTCGGCAGGATACGCTGTGGTTTTACGATCTCGGCCAGCTGGTCAAGACGCGGATCGGGCATTGGCACGACGCCGGTGTTAGGTTCGATGGTGCAGAACGGGAAATTTGCTGCTTCGATACCCGCTTTGGTCAGCGCATTGAACAGAGTGGATTTACCGACGTTCGGCAGGCCGACGATACCGCATTTGAATCCCATGTTTTTCTCACCTTAATATCTTAATTATCAAGCAATTAAACGTAATTGCGCGATGTAATGACCATAATTCCCCGCATTATACACGAGAACGGCATTTTTCTCGATCCGGTTGTGATCGCGATGAACAGTCGCTACATCATTGACCGGATTGATTAAACCTTGCCTCGTTCCGGCCATTTTTAGATACTTGTCACAATTTTTTAACTGACAGGAAGTAAACCGGATGTCTTATGTTTAGCCCGCGTGGTCTTAAGTTGTCGGAAGTGAAGAACGAAACGCTGGCAGGATTTGTTGTTGCGGTGTCGATGATCCCCGAGGCCGTCGGGTTTTCGCTGGTGGCGGGGCTTTCGCCAATTGTCGGCTTGCACACAGCTTTTATCATCGGGCTGGTGACCGCGCTGTTTGGCGGCAAACCGGGTATGGTGTCGGGCGCAGCGGGCTCCATCGTGGTGGTGCTGATGAGTCTGGCAGCGCAGCACGGTATGGGATACGTGCTGTGGGCGACGATATTTGCCGGTGTGATTCAGATTCTGATTGGCGTATTCCGGCTCGGTAAGTTTATCCGGCTGGTGCCGCTGCCTGCGGTACACGGGTTTGTGAACGGGCTGGCGATTGTCATTATGCTGGCGCAGCTCCACATGATTGCCGGGCAGGGGCCGCTGATGTATATGCTGGTGCTGCTGGCGATCCTGGTCGTCGTGCTGTTCCCGAAACTGACCAAAATCATTCCGTCTTCGCTGGCGGCGCTGATTGTGGTTTCCGCCGTGGCAATTGGATTTAACCTGCACACGCTGCGGGTCGGGGATCTGGCGGATATCTCCGGTGCATTGCCGCACTTCAGCCTGCCGGTCGTGCCGTTCAGCCTGGAAATGCTGAAAGTGGTGCTGCCTTATGCGGTAGTGATTGCGCTGGTCGGGCTGATTGAATCGCTGCTGACCATGACGGTGCTCGATGAAATGGGCGGCCAGAAAGGCAACGGTAATCGCGAAAGCATCGCGCAGGGTGCGGGCAATACGATTTGCGGTCTGTTCGGCTGTTTCGCCGGTTGTGCGATGATCGGACAGTCGATCATAAACTTCACGTCGGGCGGGCGCGGGCGAATTTCCGGCACGGTCGGCGCGATTTTGCTGATTCTGTTTGTGGTGAGTCTGTCCGGTTACATCGGGCTGCTGCCGGTCGCGGCGCTGGCCGGGATTATGCTGGTGGTTTGCTACAACACGTTCGAATGGAGTTCTTTACGCCGTCTGCGACGGATGCCGAAAGCCGATGCGCTGGTGATGCTGATTGTCACCGTCATTACGATTTTCACCGATCTGGCGGTTGCGGTCATCAGCGGTGTGATTATCTCGGCGCTGGTTTTTGCCTGGCAACAGGCTCGCATCCGCATCCGCGAGAAGAAAACCAAGGGCGCGCTGACGGTGTATAAGCTGGAAGGGCCGTTGTTCTTTGGCTCGGCGGCGTCGTTTTCAGAACTGTTTGAACCGCAGAATGATACGCAAAACGTGGTGCTGGATTTTGCCGGTACGCGGGTGATGGATTCGAGCGGCGTCGAGGCGATTGATAAGCTGACCACGCGGTATCTGGAGGCCGGAAAGACAATACGCCTGCGCCATCTGAGCAACGACTGCGTAAGCCTGCTGAAAAAAGCGGGGCCGTTTTGCAGCCATGAACTGGATGACCCGCAGTATTATGTCGCGGAAGATAACCTCTGACATTCAACAGGTGCCGCTCAAAACGGCACCTTTTTTATTTTGGCTCTGGCACTTTGTCCGGCTCACCGCGTTTTACCGATCTCCGTCTCATCCATAAGAAAGTCCTATAACTCACTCATAAATATCGAAAAGAACCGTGATCTTGTTCACGTTTTGTTCGCATTTCATCATGCTAGGGTTTATTTAGTCCTTAGTTAGGATTAATTAAAAAACCCGGCAAGTTTTCCCGCCGGACTTCGACAACGCAAGATTGCCACCGGAGTTAACGATGAACGGGATAGACTATTTTGTCATGGCGCTGTACGCGCTGATGATTGTGATGACCACGCTGTGGGCCATGCGGCGCGTGGGTAACACCAGGGATTTTTTTGCAGCCGGGGGCAAAATGCCCTGGTGGCTTTCAGGGATTTCACACCATATGTCAGGATACAGCGCGGCGGTTTTTGTCGCCTACGCCGCTGTGGCCTATAAGTACGGGCTGACTATTTATTTCTGGTGGGCGTTCCCGATTTCAATTGCGGTTTTCATCGGGTCAGTCATTTTTGCGCCACGCTGGGCGCGACTGCGCATTCATATGAATATCGAATCGCCAATGGAATATCTCGCCACACGATATAACGTGCCGACGCAGCAGATTCTGGCGTGGAGCGGGGTGTTTCTGAAAACCTTCGACGTGGGCGCTAAATGGGCGGCGATCGCCATTATCATTAATGTGTTTACCGGGCTGGATCCGCTGGTCGGGATCGCGATTTCCGGGGTGTTGTGCCTGTTTTATACCGTGCTCGGCGGCTTATGGGCCGACGCCTGTAACGACTTCGGGCAGTTTATCGTCCAGTTTATTGCCGCGATTGTAATGGTGGTGGCCGTGGCCTTTCATCTGGGCGGATTCAGCAACCTGCTGACCATCTGGGACCGGCTTCCCGCAGGTCATACGGACATTGTGGCCGGGCCGTATTCGATGGGCTTTATCCTGGCGTATTTCATTATTTATACCCTGAGCTACAACGGTGGTACCTGGAATTTAGCGCAGCGTTTTATCGCCTCTCCGCGTGGAAAGGACGCCCGCAAAGCCGCGTTGCTGTCTTCCGCGCTGTATCTGGTCTGGCCGCTGATTTTGTTCTATCCGATGTGGGCCGCGCCGTTGTTATTCCCGGATATCGCCGACCCCTCTCAGTCTTATTCCATCATGGCGATGCAGTTGCTGCCCAACGGCCTGATCGGGCTGGTGCTGGTGGCGATGTTTACGCACACGTTGTCGATGACGTCCTCGGATTCCAACGCGATCACGGCCGTCGTCACCCGCGATATTTTGCCGGTATTGCTGCCGAAACGCTTTGGTCAGGGACAATCTTCGCTGCTGGTGGCGCGCGTCACGGTGGTGTTGTTTATCCTCACCACGTTGCTGATTGCCGTAAATGCCAGCCGTTTTGGCGGGGTGTTGTCGCTGCTGATTGTCTGGTTCGGCGGGCTGGTCGGGCCGATTTCTATCCCGATGCTGCTGGGGCTGTTGCCGTGGTTCCGTAAATGCGGATCGGCGGCGGCGATTACGTCATGGGCAGCCGGTGTTTCGGCCTTCTTCCTGGTGAAATTCGTCGTTCCGGACATGAGTACGGCTCAGGTCGTCGCCATACCGGTGCTGTTATCACTGGCGGTCTTTGTCCTTGGCGGTTTACTTCGCCGCCGCCCGGTCAGCGCGGAGGTTGATGTATTACTGAATGCGCTTAATCAGGATCAGGCAGAGGAGTTGCCTGCGCCGGAAGTCGCTTCCGCTTATCAGACCGAATCCCGGTAACCAGAATCACGTTAAATAAATAACAAAGCAGGTTTTACTATGACATCACCACTGTACGTTACGCAGGCGGGACGCCTGAATGTTGAAGTCTTCACCCGTCGCGAAGACATGGGGCAAGCCGCTGCCCGCGATGCAGCGGAACATTTGCGGCAACGTCTTCAGCAACAGGCGCGCGTGCGGATTATTTTCGCCGCCGCGCCGTCACAGAATGAGTTCCTGGCGCATCTGGCGCAGGCCGCAGATATTGACTGGCCGCGGGTGGACGCGTTTCACATGGACGAATATGTCGGGTTGCCGGAAAATTCTCCGGCGCTATTCAGCCATTATCTGACGGAGCATTTGTTCGATATCGTCAGGCCGGGCGCGGTTTACAAAATTCCTGCGGCGGGTGAACCGGTGCAAAACTGCGCGGAATATGCCCGCCTGCTGCAACAGGCTCCGGTGGATATGGTCTGCCTGGGAATCGGGGAGAACGGGCATTTAGCTTTTAACGATCCGCCGGTGGCGAATTTTGACGATCCGCTGCCGATGAAAATCGTTGAGCTGGATGGGGTATGCCGTCAGCAACAGGTGAACGATGGCTGTTTTCCGTCGCTGAACGATGTGCCGGTGCATGCACTGACGCTGACAATCCCGACGCTGATGGCGGCGGCACGATTATTTTGCATGGTGCCCGGCAAGAATAAGCATCAGGCGATTAAGCAGACGCTGACCGCACCGCCGTCGGCGGCCTGTCCGGCGACGGTGCTTCGCACGCATCCGGCCTGCACGTTGTATACCGATATCGCGGGTTTCGGGGAGTTAGCGGATGAGTGAAATCACGTTACGCGGCAGGGATTATCGTACACAACAGCCGGTTGAGATTGTGGCGCATAACGGCAATATCAGCCAGATTCGCCCGGTAACGGGTGGTGACAATCTGCCGCTGATCGCACCGGGTCTGGTGGATTTACAGGTCAATGGTTACGGTGGCGCTGACTTTAACAGTTTTCCTTTCAGCGTCGGTTCCGTTAAGCAGGTGGTGCAGGCGCTGTGGCAGCAGGGCGTAACGACGTTTATGCCGACGGTGATCACCAACGGCGCAGATGAAATTACGGAAATGGTCAGCACGCTGGCGGCGGCTTGCCGCGAGTTTCCGTCCGTCGGGGCATCGGTTGCCGGTATTCATCTGGAAGGCCCTTTTTTATCCGCGCAGGACGGCCCGCGCGGCGCACATAACCAAGCGCATATTCAGGCCCCTGATTATGCTTTATTTCAGCGCTGGCAGACGGCGGCGGACGGACGGATCCGCCTGATCACTCTGTCGCCGGAATGGCCAAATGCGGACGATTTTATTCGCCAGTGTGTCGCGGATAATGTGGTGGTATCCATCGGCCATACCGCCGCCAGCGCAGAACAAATTGCCTCGGCGGTGAAAGCGGGCGCGCAGATGTCGACGCATCTGGGGAACGGTGCGCATCTGACGTTGCCGCGGCATCCGAACTACATCTGGGAGCAGCTGGCGCAGGATGATCTGTGGTGCGCGATGATTGCCGACGGCGAACACCTGCCGCTCTCCGTGCTGAAAACCTTTATACGGGCTAAAAATGGCAGGGCGCTGCTGGTCAGTGATGTCACCAGCCACGCCGGAATGCCGCCGGGACATTATCATTCGCATATCGGCGGGGATGTGGTGCTGAGCCCTGAAGGACGGCTGTCGATGGCGAACAATCCGGCGCTGCTGGCCGGTTCGGTTCAGGGGCTGTTATACGGCGTCAACACGCTGCTAAAAAATGGCATCGTTCCGCTGCCGGAAGCGGTTCAGATGGCGTCAGTCCGGCCAGCTTCCCGGCTGAATCTTCCGGTCGCTCAGGGGCTTATTCCCGGTGCACCGCTGGATGCCATTCTTCTGCGCGAGGATGAAAGTCACGCACTCCGGCTGCTGGCGACGTACAAAAACGGGGCGGAAGTCTGGCGGGTGAATAGGTTGACGGGCGGATCCTCAGTCATGTAATAATGCGACGCTACGGTGTAACGCGATGGAAAGTCATGACATGAAAGACTCAGGCAAAGGACCCGCGCTGCTGCGCCAGTACAATGAAAAGCGTGTACTGGCTTATCTCCGCCAGCAGAAAATCAGCTCCCGTCTGGATATTTCCCGGGCGCTGGCGTTAAGTAAAAACACCATTTCCCTGATTGTTGATGACCTGCTGGCGCTGGGCTACGTGGAAGAACAGGGCGTGGCGCAGACCAGCAGTATCGGACGTCCGAAAATTCACATTGCGCTGAACCCGTCGTCAATTAAAGCCGCAGGCATCATGATCGAGCGCCAGAGTCTTCACTGGATGGTCTGTGATTATTTCTCGCAGACCATTGATGAAAAAACCTTTTCCCTCGACACCTCCCAACCGCAGTCCGTGTTGGCGGAAATCATGCGCCATTGTCAGCAGCTACAGCAGGCGTGGCCCGGTCTGGTCGGCATTGGTGTCGGTTTTCCCGGCATCATCGACCATCAGCAGGGCATTTTGCATGTGTCCTCGCATCTGGGCTGGGGCGAAGTCAACCTGCAACCTTTACTGACCTGTGCAGATAACGTGCCGGTCAGCGTCTGGAATAACGTCAAAGCGGCGGCGCTGATTGCCCGCGAAGGCGAAAGCGCCAATGACAATGATGCCCGTTTTTATCTGCGAATTGGCGAAGGGATTGGCGGCGCGCTGTTAACCGGACATGGCGTATATTCCGGCGGAAGCTGGACGGCGGGCGAGGTCGGCCATTTAGCGGTACTGCCTGACGGGCCGTTATGTTCATGTGGTCAGCGGGGCTGTCTGGAATCCCTGATCGGCCTTTCGGCCATCAACCGGCAACTGGAACAGCGTCAGCCGGGGCTGAACTGGGATAACCGCCAGCAGTCGGCTGAAATTGTGAATGAGGTGATGTCGCAGGCAGGGCAACTTCTGGGTAAAGCGCTGAGCCAGATTATTCATTTAATGAATCCGAAAACGTTGCTGATTGATTGCCCCTATAACGTTCATCCTTTATTTGTTGAAAATACGCTGGCCGCAGCGCAGCAATTTACGCTGACGTTTCCGTTCAGTCGCACGCAAATCACCTTTGTTACCGAACGGTTCAATCCCGCGCGTGGCCTGGCGCTGGCGATGTTCCGGCGTTTTGAATCCGTCTCCCTTACGTAATCCCTTCAGACACCAAACCGCCGACAGCGGCTGCGCCTGGCAACCGGCGTGCCGTAAGATAATCGCTTACATTTAGTGGCAAAAAAGCGGCTAAATTCATATCGCCGAAAATTCTGTAATGTTATACGGTTACGCTCGGTTAATTCGACACAAACTGGCGCACAGCCAGCATGGCGGATTATTTTTTCTCCTCTGCCGGAGCGGACATGATTCTAAATAAAGCATCAGGAACGGACGATGCCAGCAGGCAGCTGCGCTTTCAGTCCGCCGCTTCCCACACGCGCTGGCTGAGCGGGCTGATCCACGCCGTGATGGTGATCAGCAGCGTGTTGTATCTGATATTGCTGATGTTGTATCTGGTCACGCCGGAGTCGGTCTGGCCGTGGGTGGTCGGGAATATCATGGCGGCGATGTGGGTTTGCGCTGCCTCGCTGCAATGCGCCCGGCGCATTACCCGCTGGCGCGAGCAACAGTTTGCCTCCCGTAACGGCCTGGCCGGGCCGCAAATTCCCCCCGGATTTTCTCAGCGTCTGGCCTCCCGCGCGTGGATGCGCCCGATATTACGCTATGTCGATGCGCACGTTTTCTTTCAGGCACTTCCCGCATTAGCCGCTTTGCTGCTCATCGCGCTGCTGTGGCAGTTGCCGTTACCGGTCAATGAAACCGGGAATACGGGCTATTTCGCCGGTTCTTTCTTTATTCTTTGCGCCTTCGCCGTGCTGGTGCTTGAGCGTCACTGGACGTTAAAAAATCCGCAGGAATGGCCGGAAGCGGCAAAACTGGCACCGCTGATGCGCATGTTAATTGGCGTCTTTTTGCTGACGGCGCTGGCCCTGATGTTTGCGCGAGGAACCGCGGTATGGCCCGCACACCTGCTGGTGCTCACCGGATTGTTACCGGCGCTGGTGGCGCTGGAGCTTTTCCTGCGGGCGCTGATCGCGGTATTTTCACCGCCGAGAGAAGACAAAGAGCCGGAGTTTATTGCGGGCAGCCTGCTGGCGGCGCAACTCTGCTGGCCGCCGCGTCCGCTGCAATTTGTGCAAAACGAACTGCATCAGCACTTTGGTATCGATCTCCGCCAGATTTGGGCGTTCCGCTTTATGCGTCGCGCGCTGTTGCCGCTCGGCGCAATCCTCCTGCTGACCGGCTGGCTGCTGACGGGAATCAGCGAGGTGCCGCTGACCCAGCGCGGGATCTATGAATCCTTCGGCAAACCGGTGGCCGTCAGACAGCCCGGTTTACATGCCGGGCTGCCGTGGCCTTTTGGCCGCACGCTGATGGTGGATAATGGCGAAGTGCATGAACTCACCACAGGTTCAGAAGAACCGCTAACCGCCACACCCGCCGCGGTGGCAGACACAGCTGAAGGTCCCGCGCCGGAAAGCGCGAACCGGTTATGGGATTCCGGCCACAGCAGCGACAAATCACAAATCATCGCCAGCGCAGCGAATGACAGGCAAAGTTTTCAAATCATGAATATGGACGTCCGCTTCGTGTACCGCATCGCCATGAATGATGACGCGGCGATGGCGAGCCTGTATCACACCGAAAATATGACGGTGCTGATCCGCAGTATTGCCAATCAGGTGCTGGTGCATGATTTCTCCTCGCGCACGCTCGACAGCCTGCTGGGTAGCGATCAGACCCGTCTGGCCGGAGATATCGGGCAAAAAGTGCAGGCGCAGCTTGATCATCTCAACAGCGGGGTGGAACTGCTGGCGACGGTAATCGAGTCGATCCATCCGCCTGCGGGGGCGGCGGACGCTTATCACGGCGTGCAGGCGGCACAAATTCTGGCGCAAAGTGCGATTGCCGGTGAGAAAGGTCAGGCCGCACAGCAACTGAATGCCGCGCAGCAATTTGCCGGGCTGGCGCAGGATGCGGCCACCGCACAAAGCCATGAAAATCTGGATCAGGCGCAGGTCATGGCGCTCTCCTTTAACGCCGAAAATCAGGCGTATCAGACCGGAGGACAGGCGTTCCTGACCGAACGCTATTTCAGCCGTCTGACGCTGGCCATGCAGCAACATCCGAAGGTGTTGATTGTCGATCATCGCATGGGGGGCGGGACGCCGCCGGTGCTGGATCTGAGAAATTTTACCCTGCCATTTACGCCCGGAGCGGATAAAGCGGCGCATTCTGTCAAAGCGGAGACTACCCGGTGAGTGATTCCCAACAACCTGAAGGCCACGGACACGATCACGACGCGCACCACGGGCATCATCACGGTGCCGGTCATCACCATCATTATTCCGGCCCCGCGGCGCCCAAACTCTGGCGACGGGTCACGATTGCCACCGTCCTGGTGGCGTTGATTGCCGCCACGGCCTGTCTGGTGCAGGTGCGTTCCGGCGAAGCCATGGTGATCACGCGCTTTGGCAATCCGGTGCGCGTACTGTTGCAACCGGGGCTGGCGTGGCATCTGCCGGTTCCGCTGGAAACGGCGATCCCGGTGGATTTGCGTATCCGTACCACTTCCAGCGGTTTGCAGGATGTTGGCACGCGCGACGGGCTGCGGATCATCGTTCAGGCTTATACCGTCTGGCAGGTGAAAAACGATCCTCAGCACGTGCAGCGTTTTATCCGCGCGGTACAAAATCAGCCGGATATGGCGGCTGCGCAGATACGGACGTTTATCGGCTCGGCGCTGGAAACGACCACCAGCGGTTTTGCGCTGGCTGACCTGGTGAACACCGACGCCAGCAAAATCCGGCTTTCCGGTTTTGAGCAACATCTGCATGACCAGATCGCCCGCCAGCTGCTCGACAGCTACGGCATCGAACTGGTGCAGGTTGGCGTTGAGCGGCTGACGCTGCCGTCAGTGACCTTAGATGCCACCGTTGACCGCATGCGGGCTGAGCGGGAAACCATTGCTACCGAGCGCTCTGCCGAAGGCAAGCGTCAGGCGGCTGAAATCCGGTCTTCCGCTGAACGTGACGCCCGCGTTATTAAGGCGGATGCCTCAGTCAATGCGGCCAATATCGAAGCGCAGGCACAGGTGCAGAGTGCGGCAATCTACGCCAGGGCCCGCGCCGGTAATCCTGAACTCTACGATCTGCTGCGCTCGCTCGACACGCTGAGCAGCGTCATCACGCCGGGCACGCAACTGGTGCTGGGCACCGATGCGGCACCGTTCCGCCAGCTGGTCGAAGGCCCGCCGGCATTACCCGCTGCCCCGGCTAACGGAACGCGCCCATGAATCCGTTATCCCGTTTTCAGGGAAATGCGTGGTTTCAGGCGGGGCGTCTGGCGTATCTGGCGCTGTTCGCCATGACGCTGATTGCTGCGGCGAGCTGGCTGTTTTCCAACGTCCGGCAGATAGAGCCGGACAAGCGCGCGGTGGTGATGCGGTTTGGTGCCGTTTCGCGCACGGCGGGAGCCGGGCTGTTGCTGGCATGGCCGGAACCGCTGGAACAGGTTGAAATCTTACCCGCGGCCGATCGGGTGATCGAACATCATGTCACCGCCTTGCTGAGAACCGACATTGTGCCCGCATGGAACAATACCGGTGGCGAGAAAAGTGATGCCGTCGCCGGTGCGGGATATTTACTGACCGGAGATTCCGGCGTGGTTCAGCTGGATGTACAGGTGTACTACGTGATAACCGATCCGGTGGCATTTGTGCTGCAAGGCGAACACGTGTTACCGGCGCTTGACCGTTTAACCGGGCATGCGGCGGTGGCGATTTGTGCCTCACGGGATCTCGACACCATTCTGGTCGCCCGGCCGGAAATAGCTGGCAACGGCAGCAATATCGCCGAACGCCGCGAACGGCTGCGCGGCGATTTGCGTCAGGGCATAAATCAGCAACTGGCGGCGCTGAGCGCGGGCGGGAGCAGTACCGGTATCGAAGTCCGCCGCGTTGACGTGCAGTCGTCCCTGCCACCGGCAGCAGTGGATGCGTTCAATGCGGTGCTGACGGCCAGCCAGCAGGCGGATCAAAACATCGCCAGCGCCAGTAATGAGGCGGCGCGTGTTCATCAGGACGCCGTTCAGTCGGCAGACCGCGCTTTACAGGTTTCCCATGCCAGAGCCAGCGAGCAGATTGCCCGGGCGTCCACAGATACCGCGACCATAGTACAGCTGGCCGGCGACCATTCGCCGGAATTGCTGTGGCGTTTGTGGCGTGAACGGATGCCTGCGATCCTCGCGCATGCCGGCAGCGTCACTGCTGTTGATCCCCACGACGACGCGCATCTGATCCTGCCGGGGCCAGACCGTCCGACATCTCAACCCTGAGGTATTGCTTCCGTGACTTCTTTTTCCTCTGAAGAACCGTACACGTCGCCCGCAAAAAGCGTGCTGTTAACGCGCCATGAACAGCGAAATATGGCGGTGCAGCTTTTGCTGGCGATGGCCGCATTTGGTCTGTTGCTGTGCGGCTGGCTCTGGCAGTGGCTGTATCCGCAGCAAAGCGACGTCGGGCAAATTCTGTTTGGCGTGGCGTCACTGCTGGTCGCGGTGCCGGTGCTGCGTTCGGCAATTTACAGCTTACGCAGCCCCAGTCTGCACGGCGTGACCGATCAGCTGATTGCCATCGCGATGCTGGGGGCGTGGGCAACTGGCGACCTGATGACCGCCGCATTGTTGCCGGGCATTATGATTTTTGGTCATATTCTGGAAGAGCGTAGCGTGATCGGCTCGCAGGAAGCCATTGATGCGCTGAGCCATCTGACGCGCAGCCGCGCCCGGCGGATTTTGCCTGACGGTGAAATTGAAGAAATCGATAACCACCAGCTGCGAACCGGCGACCGGGTTGAAGTCCGCGCTGGTGACCGGTTGCCTGCCGATGGCCGTGTGTTATCCGGCAGCGCCAGTCTGGATACTGCGCCGATCACCGGCGAATCCGTGCCACAGGAAGCCCGCGCAGGCGATGACGTTTTCGGCGGGGCCATTAATCTCGACGGATTACTCAACGTTGAAGTCACGCGCACCGGCGCGGACGCTACGCTGGGTAAAGTGATTGCGCTGATGCAAAAAGCCGAACACGCCAAACCGCCGATCACCCGTTTGCTCGAACGCTATGCCGGGCAATATCTGGTGCTTATTTTGCTGATTGCCGCCGCGACCTGGTTTATCACGCGTGATGCCCATGCCATGCTGGCGGTACTGGTGGCGGCCTGTCCGTGCGCGCTGGTGCTTTCCGCGCCCGCCACGGCCATTGCCGGGATCGCGGTGGCGGCGCGTCACGGGATCCTGATCCGCAGCTCCGCATTTCTGGAAGAACTGGCGGACCTGAACGCCATCGTGGTCGATAAAACCGGCACGCTGACGCACGGTGAACTGCATTTGCAGCGCACGGTGCTGGCCGCAGAGGCGTCTTCGGATGCGGTGTTCCGGCTGGCGGCCAGCCTGGGTGCGGCGAGCAGCCATCCGGTCAGCCGTGCGCTGGCAAAATTACTGCCGCGTGAACAATATTTACCGCTGGACGACGTGTCAGAACAGCAGGGCATGGGCGTCCGTGCGCGTACCGCACAGGGCGACGCGCTGTTAGGGCGCCCGGCATTTTTCAGCCAGAACAATATCCCGGTGAATGACGAACCTGAACACGACGGGCCGCTGGTCGGGCTGGCACTTAACGGGCGTTTTCTCGGCTGGCTGCTGCTGGCCGATTCGCTCAGGCCGGAGGCGCAAATGGCGCTGGCTGAACTGCGTCAGCTTGGGCTGCAAAGACAACTTTTGCTGACCGGCGATCGCGCCAGCGTAGCCAACCGTATTGCCGGAGAACTGGGCATCGGTGATGTCGTTGCGCAGGCGTTACCGGAAGATAAACTGCATCAGGTTTCAGCCGAAATCGCACAAGGGTTCCGGCCAATGGTGGTCGGGGACGGAATCAATGATTCTCTGGCGTTAAAAGCGGGCGTGGTGGGCATTGCAATGGGGGCGGGTGGCAGCGATATTGCGCTGGCTTCCGCCGACGTGGTGCTGATCGGCAGCGATCTGCGGCGTCTCGGGACTTGCGTTCGGCTGAGCCGTGCCTGCCGTAAGACGCTCAAAATCAATGTTTTCATCGGGCTGGGCTGGACGCTGGTAGTGATGGCAGCGGCGGCTATGGGGTTACTCGGCGTGGCCGGTGTACTGATTGCCGCTTTATTGCATAACCTGAGTACCTTGCTGGTGCTGGGCAATGCCGGACGCTTACTGCGGTTTGACGAGCCCCTGTAAGTCAGTCAGTGAAAATTAAAACGGGCGCAAAAGTAGCGCCCGTCAGCAGGAATAGCGGTCAGCCTGTGCGGATTAAAGTTCGGCTTTAAACGTGTGCAGACGACGCATGGTTTTTTCCAAACCGTCTTTCATCAGCAATTCAGTGCAGCGCAGTGATTCATCAATCGCATCATCAATCAGCTTCTGTTCACTGGCTGGCGGCTTGCCCAGGACAAATCCCACCACTTTGCTTTTATCGCCCGGATGGCCGATGCCAATGCGCAGACGGTAGAAATTCGGATTACCGCCGAATTTGCTTTGAATATCTTTCAGGCCATTGTGGCCGCCGTTGCCGCCGCCAAGCTTAATTTTCGCCATGCCCGGCGGGATATCCAGTTCATCGTGCGCGACCAGAATTTCGTCCGGCTCAATGCGGTAGAACTGCGCCATCGCCAGAACGGCTTTACCGCTCAGGTTCATGAAGGTGGTCGGCACCAGCAAACGAACGTCCTGACCTGCCAGGGATAAACGCGCGGTATAGCCAAAAAACTTACTTTCTTCTTTTAACTGCTGGTTGTGCTGGCGGGCCAGAAGATCAACATACCAGGCGCCCGCGTTGTGGCGGGTTTGGGCATATTCGGCTCCGGGATTGGCCAGCCCGACGATCAATTTAATGCTGCTCACGGTTTTCGCTTCTTAATCGGGTGAGGTTTAGCGGGGTAGTTTACCTGTCCGTTTTCGCTGTGCCAAATATCCGGCCACGTTATTCGGTTAAATGGGGTCGTTTCTGAATAGTTTCCAAAGTTAATTATTAACTCTCCGAATGTATCTGACTGGAAAACGTAAAGAATTGTCATCTAATGTTCTCTGTCTGTGATCGTGACCGCAAAGTGAACCGGATGGGACGTCTATAGTTAAGGCAGGAAATGACAAGACAGCAATGATGCTAAGACTATCGACAACCGGAGGTGACAGATGAAACGTAAAACCGCAATGAGACTGGGCAATGCCCTGATGGGACTCGGTTTGCTCACAATGGTCGGTGGCGTTGGTTATTCCATTTTAAATCAATTGCCTGAACTGGGATTACCGCAGTTTATGGCTCACGGTGCTGTCGGCAGTATTTTCATCGGGGCTATTTTGTGGCTGGCCGGTGCCAGAGTCGGCGGGCGCGAACGCGTTGCAGATCGCTACTGGTGGGTGCGTCACTACGACTCACGGTGTTCAAACAGTAAGACACATCGCCATTCCTGATTAAACGGCCTGAAAAGAAAAAACCGTTGTCGCTCACGCTTCAACGGTTTTTTGCATTTCTGAATCAGTCAGTTTTTACAGAAAACAAAACGCCCCTGAAAAGGGGCGTTGTGATTAATGCTCGAACATTGCAGAAATGGATTCTTCATTGCTGATGCGGCGGATAGCCTCAGCCAGCATGCCTGACAGGGTCAGGGTGCGTACTTTTTTCAGTGCGCGGATTTCTGCGGACAGCGGAATGGTGTCGCATACAATCACTTCGTCGATGACGGAGTTTTTGATGTTTTCCACTGCGTTGCCGGAGAAAATTGGGTGAGTTGCGTAAGCGAATACGCGCTTAGCACCGCGTTCTTTCAGTGCTTCAGCGGCTTTACACAAGGTGCCACCGGTGTCGATCATGTCATCAACCAGCACACAGTCACGGCCCGCGACGTCACCGATGATGTGCATCACCTGAGAAACGTTGGCACGTGGACGGCGTTTATCGATGATAGCCATGTCGGTATCGTTAAGCAGTTTCGCCACGGCACGGGCACGAACAACGCCGCCGATATCCGGGGAAACAACGATTGGGTTTTCCAGATTTTGTTGCAGCATATCTTCGAGCAGGATAGGGCTGCCGAAAACGTTGTCTACTGGTACATCAAAGAAGCCCTGAATCTGCTCTGCGTGCAGGTCAACGGTCAGAACGCGGTCAACACCGACGCTGGACAGGAAGTCAGCCACAACTTTCGCGGTGATTGGCACACGGGCAGAACGCACCCGGCGATCCTGACGTGCATAGCCGAAATAAGGAATAACGGCTGTGATACGACCAGCGGAGGCGCGGCGTAAGGCATCAACCATGACGACCAGTTCCATCAGGTTATCGTTAGTAGGCGCGCAGGTGGACTGGATAATGAAAATATCTCCGCCACGTACATTTTCGTTAATTTGCACACTTACTTCACCGTCGCTGAAACGACTGACGGCGGCGTCACCAAGGCTGGTGTATAAACGGTTGGCAATACGTTGTGCTAGTTCCGGGGTGGCGTTACCAGCAAAAAGCTTCATATCAGGCACGAGAAGAACCTCAGGCTTGCGTCCAGGGAAGACATTGGCTTTTGGCACCACCGGGCGGTGAGCGGTACCAAAGCATTATGCTCACGATACTTCTAAATCTTACTGCTTAAACAAAAACCGGTGAATAATTCGCTGGCAAAGAACAGACACATAGCCGCTGTGACTCTCTACGCTTTGCCCGCAGTTCTCAACCCGGCTTCGCGAAAACGGTGTAACGGTGAAACGTTGACACCGCGTGCAACAAAACCCCGACTCCATGCCGGGATTTCATTTAAAACCTGACGGGCTTCGGATTCGGTGTCGAATTCGGCAAACACACAAGCACCTGTTCCGGTCAGTCGCGACGGCGCGTATTCTAACAGCCAAGAAAGTAGCTGTTCAACCTCGTAAAAACGTTTTCTCGCAATCGGTTCGCAATCATTTGCGTAAGGCGTGTTCAAAAGCACATTTACAGGGCGTTTTGGTGTATTTCTGGTCAGTTCCGGATCGCCGAAAATTACCGGGGTCGGAATGTGAACACCGGGATGAACTACCAGGAACCATTTTTCGTCCGGTGTGACCGGCTGCAAGATTTCACCAATGCCTTCGGCAAACGCGGCAAAACCCATCACAAATACCGGCACGTCCGCGCCCAGCGTGATGCCGAGTTCGGCCAGTTCCGTATCTGTCAGCCCGCAATTCCACAAGGTGTTCAGGGCAATCAGAACGGTTGCGGCGTTAGAGGAGCCGCCACCCAGGCCGCCGCCCATCGGGATCTGCTTTTGCAGGGAAATATCTGCGCCAAGCGGGTTTCCCGTGTGTTTCTGCAAAAGACGAGCGGCGCGCACCACCAGATTTTCGTCGTCTGAAACGCCTTCAACCGGGGTGGTCAGGGCGATAACGCCGTCGGTGCGCACATTAAAACTCAGGCTGTCGCCGTAATCGAGAAACTGAAACAGCGTCTGCAAATCATGGTAGCCGTTGGGGCGCTGCCCGGTGATATAAAGGAACAAATTGAGTTTAGCCGGAGACGGCCACAATTGCTGCGTCATCTCAGTTTAATGTCCAGTTATCCATTTTCAGCTTGATGCGCTGTTCGCCCTGGGTCATTTCCAGACGTTGCGGCAGGGACGGTTTGGCGTCGTCGTCATAGGCCTGATACACCACGGTGCCGCTCTGACCATTCTGGCTGAACTTAACCTGGGAGAGACGATACTGGCTGTCGAGGGTGAAATCAGTGCCATCACCCGGCAGGCCAAGCATCCACAAACGCAGGTTGGACAGCGGAATCGACATGCCGGTCAGCTTACGGATCATGTCGTCAGGATTGTCGCTGGTGTAATGCTTTCCTTCGTTATTGGTCAGTTGCGCGATACCACTTTGCACTTTCAGCTCCATTTCGGTGCTGCCAAGCGGATTGGTCAGCAGCAGACGGTAGCTTTCCGGGGAGTATTGTTGCCAGAAGAAGCGGGCGTAGACTTTCTGTTTATCGGAAATGTAAGCGAAAGAGCCGCGGGTCTGATAATGCTCGAGTTGTTTGACCTGAGCTTCATGTTCACGCCATTGCGGAGACGTCGGGCTGGTCGCCGGACCTTTCGGCGCATTAATCGAACACGCAGCAAGCACTAGACTTGCCAGAGGGAGGAGGCGAACAAAATGTGTTTTACGCATTGGCATAACAGGTTAAATCCTTTGTGCTTTGGCGGCGGTGGCTTTTATAAACAGAAAAGGGGCCAGTCAAATACGGCGTGCGCTAGTTTAGCACAGCCAGCGCATCGGGTGATCGGCACCCGGTACAGATGATCGACGATCGGAGAGTTTTGGGACAATACTGATTTGTAAATGGATTTAACGTTAGATGCTGTACGGCTTTTATTGATCCCGCGCATCTTGTAGAATGCGCAGCAGACGTAAACCCATACTATTATAAAGTATAAGTCGATAATCGCTTCCCATATGACCCTGCTTGCATTAGGTATCAACCACAAAACCGCCCCGGTGTCTCTGCGTGAACGGGTAACATTTTCACCCGAGACTCTTAATCAGGCGCTCTCCAGTCTGCTCCAGCAACCGCTGGTGCAGGGCGGAGTCGTGTTGTCTACCTGTAACCGTACGGAGCTCTATCTGAGCGTCGAACAACAGGAAAACCTGCAAGAACAGCTGGTTAAATGGTTATGCGATTATCATCATCTCAGTGAAGATGAAGTCCGTAAAAGCTTGTACTGGCACCATGATAATGACGCCGTCAGCCATCTGATGCGCGTGGCGAGCGGGCTGGATTCGCTGGTATTGGGCGAACCGCAGATCCTCGGGCAGGTCAAAAAAGCCTTCGCCGAATCGCAAAATGGCCGTGCCGTTTCCGGCGAACTGGAACGTCTGTTCCAGAAATCCTTCTCCGTTGCCAAGCGTGTCCGCACTGAAACGGATATCGGCGCAAGTGCTGTTTCCGTCGCTTTCGCCGCCTGTACGCTGGCGCGCCAGATTTTCGAATCCCTTTCTGATGTGAATGTGTTGCTGGTCGGTGCGGGTGAAACTATCGAACTGGTGGCGCGTCATCTGCATCAGCACAATGTCCGTCATATGATGATTGCGAACCGTACCCGCGAACGTGCGCAGGCGCTGGCAACGGAAGTTAACGCGGAAGTAATCAGTTTGCAGGATATTGATTCCCGTCTGGCCGAAGCCGACATTATTATCAGTTCTACCGCCAGCCCGCTGCCGATTATCGGCAAAGGGATGGTGGAACGAGCGCTCAAAGCGCGCCGTAATCAGCCGATGCTGATGGTCGATATCGCCGTTCCGCGTGATATCGAACCGGAAGTCGGTAAGCTTGCCAACGCGTATTTATACAGCGTTGATGACCTGCACAGCATTATTCAAAACAATCTTGCCCAGCGTAAAGCCGCTGCGATTCAGGCGGAAACCATCGTTGAGCAGGAAAGCTCAAACTTCATGGCCTGGCTGCGTTCGCAGGGAGCCGTTGAAATTATTCGTGATTATCGCTCACGTGCTGATATTATTCGCGCCGACGCACAAGCAAAAGCCTTAGCCGCCATCGCGCAGGGCGCTGACGTCGAAGCGGTGATCCAGGAATTAGCCCACAAATTGACCAATCGCCTTATTCACGCGCCAACCCGTTCTCTGCAACAGGCAGCCAGCGACGGTGATGTGGAGCGTTTGCAAATTTTACGCGACAGCCTCGGGCTGGATCAGCAGTAATTCTCCTTTTCTCACAGGGTTAAACACCACGCATGAAGCCTTCTATTGTTGCCAAACTGGAAGCGTTACAAGAGCGCCACGAAGAAGTGCAGGCGATGCTCGGCGATGCCAGCGTCATTGCCGATCAGGATAAATTCCGCAGTCTTTCCCGCGAATACGCTCAGTTAACGTCTGTTTCCGAATGTTTTCTGGCCTGGCGTCAGGCGCAGGAAGATTTAGAAACTGCCGAAATGATGCTCGACGATCCCGAGATGCGCGAAATGGCGCAGGACGAAATCAAAGACTGCAAAGCTACCCTCGAAGATCTCGAACAAAAATTACAGCTTCTGTTACTGCCGAAAGACCCTGATGATGAACGCGGGTGTTTCCTTGAAATTCGTGCAGGAACCGGTGGTGATGAAGCGGCGATTTTTGCCGGTGATTTATTCCGCATGTACAGCCGTTACGCAGAATCGCGTCGCTGGCGTGTGGAAATCGTGAGCGCCAACGAAGGCGAGCACGGTGGATATAAAGAAGTCATCGCCAAAGTGAGCGGTGAGGGCGCGTACGGCCAGTTCAAATTTGAATCCGGCGGCCATCGCGTTCAGCGCGTTCCGGAAACCGAATCTCAGGGACGTATTCATACGTCAGCCTGTACCGTTGCCGTGATGCCGGAAATTCCGGAAGCCGAATTGCCGGAAATCAACGCCGGTGATCTGCGCATTGATACGTTCCGTTCCTCCGGCGCGGGTGGTCAGCACGTTAACACCACCGATTCTGCCATCCGTATTACCCATATTCCGACCGGGATTGTGGTGGAATGTCAGGACGAACGTTCTCAGCACAAAAACAAAGCCAAGGCGATGTCCGTGCTCGGTGCGCGTATCCGTGCGGCAGAGGTGGCGAAACGTCAGGCGGAAGAAGCCTCTACGCGCCGAAACCTGCTGGGCAGCGGTGACCGTTCTGACCGTAACCGTACCTACAATTTCCCTCAGGGCCGCGTGACCGATCATCGCATCAACCTGACAATTTACCGTCTGGATGAAGTAATGGAAGGCAAACTCGACTCGCTGATCCAGCCGATTGTGCAGGAGTATCAGGCCGATCAGCTCGCAGCACTTTCTGAGCAGGACTAATGGATTTTCAGCGCTGGCTGCGTGAGGCTACGCGCCGTCTGGCTGCGGGTGAAAGCCCAAAGCGTGACGCTGAAATCCTGCTCGGCTTTGTGACTGGCCGGGCAAGAACCTACATTATGGCTTTTGGCGAAACACCGCTGACGGCCACTCAGCTTTTACAACTGGAAACCCTGCTGGCGCGACGCGAGCAGGGTGAACCCGTTGCCTATCTGACCGGTGAACGTGAGTTCTGGTCGTTGCCGCTGTCCGTTTCTCCCGCCACGTTAATTCCGCGTCCGGATACCGAATGTCTGGTCGAACAGGCGCTTGCCCGTCTGCCGTCTGAGCCGGTGAAGGTACTGGATTTGGGGACAGGAACGGGCGCGATTGCGTTAGCGCTGGCCAGTGAGCGGCCTGACTGTCAACTGACCGGTATCGATTTGCAGCCCGACGCGGTAACGCTGGCGAAACACAACGCGCAAAAGCTGAATATCACCAATGCGCGTTTTTTACAGGGCAGCTGGTTTTCGCCGGTCGCCGGTGAAACGTTCGCCCTGATCGCCAGTAATCCGCCGTACATAGACGCCACGGATCCTCATCTTGCGCAGGGTGATGTCCGTTTTGAACCGTCAAGCGCGCTTGTGGCAGAAAATGCCGGTCTGGCTGATCTGGCTCATATTATTCAGACGGCACCCGCGTATCTTCAAAAAGGTGGCTGGCTGTTGCTCGAACATGGCTGGCAGCAGGCGGAAGACGTACAAAAACTGCTGTGCGATGCCGGTTATCAGCAAGTTTCGACGGTGAAAGATTATGGCGGCAACGATCGCGTCAGCCTCGGACAGCGGACTTCGTAGTCAAAATCATTGAATTTAAAACGATAAAAGAAGGAAACAGGCAATGGCGTATGTCTGGATAAAGCATCTCCATCTGGCCACGATCACCCTGAGTATTGCGCTGTTTGTTTTACGATTTTTTTGGAAATGGTCGGGTTCTGCTATGATGCAGAAACGCTGGGTGAAGATAGTTCCGCACATTGTGGACACCTTGCTGCTTTTAAGCGGCATTTCGCTTATCTTCATCACGCACTTTTATCCGTTCAGCCCACAGGGAACCTGGCTGACCGAAAAGATTTTTGGCGTTATTATCTATATCGCGCTGGGCTTTGTGGCCCTGAGCAAGCGACCTGTTAGCCAGAAAACCCGCTGGCTGGCCTTTATTCTGGCGCTCGCTTGCCTGTATCTGGTTCTCAAACTGGCGCTGACGAAAATACCGCTTCTAATGGGATAACTATGAGTACCCTTGCTGATTTTGAATTTAACACTACCCGGCTCAGTACCGGGGTGATCAAAGTAACGGAATCTGTGCGTTTTGATTTCAATGCGGACGATGTGCGCCAACAGCTGCAAACGCTGGTTGATGAAGCACGCCGCGAGGTTCCTGAGGACCTTGATCAGGATCAGCAGCTTGAAGTGTTGATTGAACTGTTTTACCGCACCTGGGGATTTGGTGGCGCGGGCGGTGTTTACCGCCTTTCGGACGCTATCTGGATCGACAAGGTGCTGGCTTCGCGTCAGGGCACGCCGGTTTCGCTGGGCGTGATTTTCCTGCACATCGCGCATGAGCTGGATTTACCGCTGATGCCGGTCATCTTTCCGACACAACTGATCCTCCGCGCTGACTGGATGGATGAAGAAATGTGGTTGCTCAATCCGATCAACGGCGACACGCTCAATGAGCACATGCTTAACGTGTGGCTGAAAGGGAATCTGGGCGTGACGGCGATTATCGAAGATGATGATCTGGAAGAAGCCGATAACACAATGATCGTGCGTAAAATGCTCGACACGCTGAAAGCGGCGCTGATGGAAGAAAAACAGTTCGAACTGGCGCTGCGGGCGAGTGAAACGGTTTTACAGTTTGATCCGGATGACCCGTATGAAATCCGCGACCGTGGTCTGATTTATGCTCAACTGGAGTGTGACCACGTGGCGATTTCCGATCTCAGCTATTTTGTTGAGCAGTGCCCAGAAGACCCGATTTCAGAAGTGATTAAAGTGCAAATCCACTCGATTGAGCACAAGCAAGTCACGTTGCACTGATTTTAAATTACCTTACGTTATCACCGGATAAATGCTGATGAGACAACGCGTTGACGCATTTCACGGTGAAGGATTTACCATTAAAAAGGCCAAAGCATGAAACATAAAGTGGTTAGCATTCAGGACATTAAAGTCGCCAACGATCTGCCGTTTGTGTTGTTCGGTGGGATGAACGTACTCGAATCACGCGATATGGCGATGCGTGTGTGTGAACATTACGTCACCGTGACACAGAAACTCGGCATTCCTTACGTTTTCAAAGCGTCTTTTGATAAAGCCAACCGCTCATCTATTCATTCCTACCGCGGTCCGGGTCTGGATGAAGGTATGAAAATCTTCCAGGAACTGAAGAAAACCTTCGGCGTGAAAATCATCACCGACGTTCACGAATCCTGGCAGGCACAGCCGGTTGCAGACGTGGTTGATGTTATTCAGCTGCCTGCCTTCCTGGCTCGTCAGACCGATCTGGTTGAAGCGATGGCGAAAACGGGTGCCGTGATCAACGTGAAAAAACCACAGTTCGTGAGCCCGGGGCAGATGGGTAACATCGTGGATAAATTCAAAGAAGGCGGCAACGATCAGGTTATCCTGTGCGATCGCGGCAGTAACTTCGGTTACGACAACCTGGTTGTCGACATGCTGGGCATGAACGTGATGATCAACGCAACGGGCGGTCACCCGGTGATCTTCGACGTGACTCACGCACTGCAAACCCGTGACCCGTTTGGCGCGGCTTCCGGCGGCCGTCGTGCGCAGGTTGCAGAACTGGCGCGCGCAGGTATGGCGGTCGGTATCGCAGGCCTGTTCATCGAAGCACATGAAGATCCGGCTCACGCGAAATGCGACGGCCCGTCAGCGTTGCCGCTCGACAAACTGGAGCCATTCCTGGTTCAGATGAAAGCCATCGACGATCTGGTGAAAAGCTTCCCGGCGCTCGATACCAGCAAGTAATTTGTGGTTTGAATGTCAGTAAAAAGGCGACCCTCGGGTCGCCTTTGTTGTTTCTACAACAGAAGTTTTAAAGATTTACAGCGCCTCCGCCAGACTCCCGTGGAAGCTCAGGCGGCCTTCGACCGGCTGCATTCTGGCGCGCGCCAGCGTTTTCAGAGGCTGAAAAGGGATTTCTGCAATGCGCAGTTCCGTATCTTCCGGCAGTGTGTCGATGAAATTGCGTAAGGCGTTAACGCCGCCGGCATCAAGAACGGCGACGCGATCCCACAGCAGGACGATCACTTTTTTGCCCCCGGCTCGCGCCTGGAGTTCACTGAAAATGCGCTCGGCGGCGGCAAAGAATAACGGCCCGTTGACGCGCAGAACCAGTGTGTTATCCGGTGTTTCGACGGCAACTTCAGTCAGGCGCGTCAGCCGGGCAATACGGCGCATAAACAGCAGTGAAGCCATCACAATCCCGGCCGTAATCGCAATCACCATATCGAACAATACCGTCAGGCTCATGCAGGTCAGCATCACCAGAATGTCGTCTTTCGGCGCGCGGCGCAGTAAATCCACCACTTTATGCGCTTCACTCATATTCCACGCCACCATCAGCAGCAGTGCTGCCATCGCCGCCAGCGGAAGCCACGAAAGCAGCGGAGCAAGAATGAGCAGGGCAAGAATGACCAGCAGAGAGTGAATAATGGCGGAAACCGGCGATGTCGCACCGGCACGCACGTTCGCCGCCGACCGCGCAATGGCCGCCGTGGCAGTAATACCGCCAAAGAACGGGCTGACCATGTTGCCAATACCCTGACCGATCAGCTCATTATCCGAATGGTGTTTTTTGCCGGTCATTCCGTCGAGCACCACCGCGCACAGCAGGGATTCAATCGCGCCGAGCATCGCCATGGAAAATGCGGCGGGGAGCAATGCCTGAACCAGCGACCAGCTCAGGCCGCTGCCGTCAGGCTGTGTCCACGGCAGCGCGAACTGCGGCAGGATCGGCGGAATGCCGTTGCCCTGCGTGCCATCCGGCAAAAGGAAGTGAAAACGCGAACCGATGGTGGCAACCGGATGCCCGGCCTGCATGAAAATTGCCATCACGGCGCAACCGGCGAGTAATGCAGGCAGATGGCCGGGCACGCGCAGCCCGAGCTTCGGCCACAAAATCAGCACGCCAAGCGTGACGATACCAATTGCCGCATCGCCGATATCCAGCGTTGGCAGCGCCATCACCAGCGCGGCAACTTTACTGAGGTAATGTTCCGGCACGCTCGTCATCGTCAGGCCAAAGAAATCTTTGAACTGCATCGTCCCGATGGTGATCGCAATGCCGGACGTAAAACCGAGCGTCACCGGCAGCGGAATATATTCGATTAACCGGCCAAAACGCGCGAGGCCCATCAGCAGCAGAATAAACCCGGACATCAGCGTCGCCAGCAATAATCCTGATAAACCGAACTGCTGTGAAACCGGATAGAGAATGACGACAAACGCCGCTGTGGGGCCGGAAACGCTGAAACGCGAGCCACCGAAAATGGCAATAACGATGCCCGCAATCGCCGACGTGTACAGCCCGTACTGCGGCGGAACCCCGCTGCCAATCGCCAGTGCCATCGCCAGCGGGATGGCGATGATTCCCACGGTGACGCCTGCAATGGCATCTTTGAGTAAACGCTGAAGGGTATATTTTTCACGAAAACAGGCGTCTGTCAGGGCGCTGAAAAGGCTGACATGGCGTCTTCCTGAGGTATTCATAGGGCGTAAACCACCTGGAGAAAATATTGAAAAGAACCCGGTCTTCCTTCACCGGAAATTTGTAGCCTACGCCGGTTACACTGATTTTGCATGGACCTAAATCAAAGCAGGGCAATGCAGCCGGATACGGACTTCGCATTATTATGATTGCTGGCAATGTGACGTGTCGCCAGTTATTTCACTGACGCACACGACGGAGGCATTCATCATCTATATTTAAGTTAATACCCGTAAATCGGTCAGGGAAAGCGTGAGAGGGCGCCGTTATCTATGCCGGACATCATGTCACTGGGAAGTTTGTATGGGGATATTTGCGTCACCTACGCCACGCTTTCAATCAGTTTTTTTGTACTGAGCCGCAGTGAACCTTTTACGTTTAAAGGCGCCCACTGGAAACGGCTGGCGTTTGGATTGGTCGCGGGGATCACGGCATTATACCTGCGCGGTAACCAGCTGGTGCTGACCGAAAATCTGTCGTTCAGTTTTGAAATGTTGCCGATGATTTTAGTGACTTTTTTCGGCGGCTGGCTCAGCGGGTTAACCAGCTATTTAGTGGCGTTTCTCTTCAGCGGGATGTTCACGCTGAATAATCTGTTTATGGGCATTATTCTCGGCACGCTGTTTTTATTTCGCGTCTGGCGAAGACGTAAACATCGCGAACTGTATATTACGATCGTGCTGGTCGGTATTTTCCGTCTGGCGCTGGTTTCCGGAATTCACGGTATTGAAGTGCCGTGGACCGAGCTGATTTTTTATCAGGCGATTGCCGCCTGCTGCATGATCCTCTGTTATCACGCGCTGAATTATAAAGAAATCTACATGAATAAAGTCTTCACCATCCGCGTGAAGGCCGCAACCGATGAGCTGACGCAAATCAATAACCGCGCCAGTCTGGATTACTGGCTGGCTCAGCGGCAAATTCAGCGCGAAGCCTGCGGGTTAATTCTGCTGGATATTGATAACTTCAAACGTGTAAATGACACGCTAGGCCATCTGGTGGGCGATCGTGTATTAATTGAGGTAGGACGATTATTACGTCACCTGACGCGCAACGAGGATTTTGCCGGGCGTTACGGCGGCGAGGAGTTTCTGGTGATGACGTCAGCGTATGATCCCGCCACATTACTGGCGATTGCAGAACGTATCCGCAAGGAAGTGGAGGATTGCGTGATTATCCTCGAAGATGGCCGCACGCTGAGAGTGACAGTGTCACTGGGGGTATCGCTATATTTACCCGGCATGATTATCCGTAAATCGCTGAAACTGGCCGATTTTTCGTTATACGAAGCGAAACGGAAAGGGAAAAACTGCGTTGTAGCCAGTTCAATTCTGACGCTGGCCGCGCTCGGCGCTAAACGCCATCCGCAAAGAATGTAAAAAGGAGCCTTTACGGCTCCCTGTTTACCGCTACTTCTGCGTGCCTTCTTCAATTTTTGGCGGATAGGTCAGATCCGCGTCTTTACGCATTTTCGCCACGTCTTTCGCCGTCACCGTTGCGCCTGCCGGATCCCCAAACTGCGTACTGACATAGTTGCTCAGCGTCGCAATCTGCTCATCATTCAGCTGGTTAGCGAACGAAGGCATCATGATTTCGCCTTTATCCATATGGCGCTGGACGCCGTTTAAGATCACCGAAACCTGATTCCGGCTGTCATATGAACCGGTGCTGGTGTGGCTGAACAGCGACGGATAGGCGTGGAATCCTTCTCCGCTGCCCGCGCCGCCTTTACCGTGACAGGCTGCGCAGCTGGCGTTAAACAGCGCGGCGGCGGATTCATTCACCGTCTGGCCTTCGGCGCGCAGAGGATACACATCCTGATTCTGTTGGCCCCAGGCATCGCGCGGTTTGGTCTGCTTGTCGTCACCAACAGCCGGTACGGAACGGATATAGGTCGCGATCGCGTTCAGGTCGCTGTCAGACAGATGTTGCAGGCTGTGCTCGATAGCTTCACCCATCGCACCGGACGCTGACGCTTTCCCGGCCACAAAACCGGTTTTCAGGTACGTCACCAGTTCCTGTTGCGACCAGGTGCCGATCCCGGCGTTTTTGTCCGGCGTGATGTTAAATGCCACCCAGGAACCTAAATCACCGCCGGAAAACGCTTTGTCGGTGTCCATGCCCATGGTCAGCGTGCGCGGCGTGTGGCAGGTGCCGCAGTGTTCAAGCGCTTCCACCAGATAAGCGCCACGGTTCCAGTCCGCAGATTTGGATGGATCGTTTTTCAGCTCGCCTTTATCGAAGTTAAATAACTTCCACACGCGCATGCCCCAGCGCTGGTTGAACGGGAAAGACAAATCGGTTTGCGGCCCGGCGGAATGCACCGCGGGCAGCGACATCAGATAAGCTTTCACCGCCAGCACGTCGTCGCGTCTCATCTTAGTGAAAGAGTCATACGGCATCGCCGGATACAGCTGTTGTCCGTCTTTGCCGACACCTTCCCGCACCGCACGCACGAACTCATCATCCGTCCAGCTGCCGATACCAAATTCTTTATCGGAGGAAATATTGGTGCCGTAAATCACCCCAAACGGCGAGGCCAGCGGGTAACCGCCGCCAAATTTCGCAGTTTTATCCGCACCCGGTGCCGTATGACACGCGGTGCAGTCACCGGCAGTCGCCAGATATTCGCCGCGTTTGATAAGTTCTGCATTACCGGAGGCGTCATCCGCCCAGGCGCTGGTCGCTGCCACTAACGGCAGCATCGCCAGCATGAATTTCATTTTCATTGCTCAGTCCTCAGAAAATCAATCAGGCCAGGCTTTTCAGCACCGTGTCCGCCATGCGTAATGCCAGTGCTGTACCGGACAGCGTGGAGTTCACCGTGGAGGCCGACGGCATAATGCCGGTACCGGCAATGAACAGGTTCGGGTGGTCATGCGTACGACAGTCGCCATCCACCACGGAATCCTTCGGATCGCTGCCCATAATCATGGTGCCGGTGATGTGCTGGTTGTTGTCGTAAACGCCACGCTTGCTGTACACCACTTCGGTGCCGCCCATCTCTTTGACGATCTTCTGGAAATCGAGCATTGACTGGTCATAGCCGCGATGTACGTATTCCGGGAATTTGTAGTGGACTTCCAGACGCGGAATGCCCCATTCGTCTTTCTCAGTTTTACTCAGCACCACGCGGTTTTCCGGCTCCGGCAGCATTTCCAGCAGGCATTTCAACTGGATAAAACGCTCGGACTGGAACGCCAGTTTGTCGTTCAGCGCTTTGCCGTAATAGCCCTGACGCACCAGCCGTTCCGTGAGATAACGCACCGGAGACGTATTGGCGACGTCGATACGTAACGCGGATCGGTCGCTGCGGAATTCACCGTCGCGCAGGTTATTGATACTGCCCGGACGCATCGGGCCGCGGCCGAAATACACCGGTTCATCGGCATAGAACTCTACCGAGGTGCCGGGGTGATCCATCAGGTTACGGCCGACCATGCCGGAACTGTTGGCGATGCCGTCAGGGTATTTATCACTGGTGGACATCAGCAGCAGTTTCGGGCTTTCGATGCCGTTGGCGGTCAGGACGAAACGCTTACCGGTGACTTTGTGCGTGACTTTGTCGGCGTCGAGATAATGCACGGCAACAATCTCACCGCTGTCGCTGGCTTCAATCTTGTACACCACGGCATTGGCAATCACGCGGACACCGGCTTCGATGGCTTTACGGGCGGAAATGCCGCCGTGGTATTGCGCATCAATCGGGCAGACCGGCATGCAGTTATTGTTGCCGCAGCAGGCAGGGCGGCCATCGTAAGGAATACTGTTGCGCGCCTGCGGGCCGATGCCCAACACATAGCCCAGTTTGGCAATACGTTTGCTGATGCGGTCAAAGCCGTAAGGCAGCGGAATGCCCGGCAGCGGATACGGCTGCGAACGCGGGGAATCCAGCGCATCGTCACCGGAAACGCCCATCTGTATTTCGGCTTCGGTGTAGTACGGTTCCAGCTCTTCATAACTGATGGGCCAGTCGCGTCCGATGCCGTACAGCGTTTTGATTTTCATGTCGTTTGGCAGCAAACGAAATGCCTGTCCCGCCCAGTGCCAGGTGGTGCCACCGACGCCGCGCAGGTACTGCGCGGCATACAGATCCGGACCTTTCTGGATCAGATAGTTGTTATCTTTTGGCTGGAATTTGGGTTGTGGAGCCCAGGGTTTTGGCGGATAGGGTTCGGTAAAATCGCCTTTCAGCGGCGACTGACGAAACAGTTCGACTGCTTCGTCACGTTTGATCACCGGGCCGGAATCCAGCATCAGCACGGAAACACCGGCTTTCACCATTTTCAGCGCGGCAAGAGAACCGGCGATACCGGCACCAATGACGACGACGTCAGCATTCAGCGCATCAGCCATGAGTGACCTCCGGGGAATTTTTTTGCGTTGTGGCAGGTTTGTTAACCCAGAAATTCGGCTCACCCGGCGCGTAGCTTGGCGGCAGCAGGTTATTTTTCAGCAGCTGATAGCTGACGATGTTTTCGAATCCGATGCATTTCTGGCTGCCGGGCTGGCCGACCACGCCGAGGTACCAGCCGCTGACCAGTTGCTGATAGAGCTGCGCCAGTTCCGCGGGTTGTTGTGCCAGCAGCTGATGCAGGTCATCGCCGACCACGCCGTCATGTGCGGTGAGCAGCGCGGAAAGGGCGTCGAGCTGGGCATCAAGTTGCTTATCATGCAGCCAGCTGTAGAGTGCCTGGCCGAGATGCGGTTCGAGCGACGCCATGCCGGTCAGCTGTTTTGACAGCGTCATAAACCCGGCGGGCATGGTGATGGCTGAAGCCAGTGGTGGTGCGGCATGCGCCAGTGTGGCAAATACGCCACCGCCAAGCAGCTGGCTGCCAAACCCCGCAGCCAGCACGCCCGCGGTGCCGAGAACCATCCGGCGACGAGAGAGATTGATCATGCTGAAATTCCGTATACGTTCTGAAACGGCCACGGGCGTGACCGTCAACAAGAAGGATTGTAGAAAAGTGCCTGTTATTTCAGGACGCCGGCCGCTTTTTCAGAAGACTGGTTATCAATATCCTGCTTCGGTGTGCTGACGCCCACGGCGCCAACCACTTCGCCGTTCAGGGTCAGCGGGAACCCGCCGCCCAGCGCAACCGCGTGCGGGATCGCCAGCACCGTGGTTTCGCCACCGGCCAGACGCTGCATGAATTTCAGCGACGGCGCGTGATACAGCGCAGAGGTGCGGGCTTTACCGATTGACGCATCGACACAACCGGCCGGAGAACCGTCGAGGCGCTGGAATGCCAGTAATGAACCAGATGCGTCAACAACGGCCACGCAGCCGGTGCTATGCTGTTCGGCCAGCGTGGATTTAACGCTGTCGATCACTTTGGCTGCCTGGGCATTATCGAGCTGAGGATGCCCGGCTGCGAAGGCGGATGTGGCAGAGAACAGCAGTGAGCAGACACAAAGTAGTGTTTTAGCGGTGTGTTTTTTTACAGACATAGACTCATCCCTTGTAACAGTAGCAACAACATTGCCTTGAAAGTGTTTTGAAATAAAAACGCTGAAAATAAATAAGTTAAAAGCCAATAACGTTGTCGGGCTGAGCATTTATCGATGCTTCTTAATGCCACAACGAAGAAAGTGTTATTGCTTTTTGTTTCGTGGATGTTAATTCAATTAACAAAATAGCAGAAGTGACGGTTGCGGCTGGCAACTAATTCTTACAGGGGGTTTGTGGGGGTATTTTCATCAAATCGGGCTTGCAAGCCTTGCAGAATAAGGGTTGAGCATTTTGTGCTGTTATGTACCAAGTGATCCGTTTGTATTAACAAAGTGTGATCCAATTAACAAAAAAACTCCCGTTAAAGAGGTTTTTTGTGATGGCATATGCGCGAGATTTCAGTGCGTCATGGGAAACAGGCTGCCTTCCGGTGAGAGCCCCGCAATGGCGCGATCGCGGTTTTCCAGCCAGGCGATAATACTGCTTGCCGCCTGACGCCCGTCGTCCATTGCGGTCACCACCAGATCCGCGCCGCGCACCGCATCGCCTCCGGCAAAAATCTGCGGATGGCTGGTCTGGTACGGGAAAGCTCCCGCGTGCGACGTGACCAGACGCCCGGCCGAATCACGCTCAACGGCCAGTTCGTTCAGCCACGGCATGGCGTGCGGCTGGAATCCGAACGCCATGATAATGGCATCGGCCTCAAGCAAAATTCAGAACCGGGGATCGGTTCGGGGCGACGCCGTCCGCTGGCATCCGGTGCGCCGGGGGCGGTGCGTAACAAACGGATCCCGCAAACAACGTTTCAGCCTTGTTAATTAACCACAGATAAATAAAGGTTAATTTTGCGTCCAGATTTTGAGCGAATTTTCAATTGGGCGTCAGCACGGGTTTTCCCGTCAGGAACAGGTATTTTTGCAGGTTTTAAGTGAGGTCAACTTCGGGGGGAAATCATTCACCGAACTTGTCGCCACCCCGCATTGACCCGGAATAACCGGTTAACGCGGGGCGGCGGATGTGGCCGGTTTATTTCGTCGTCGGCCAGCTGATACGGCATTCGTCACGACGGAAATTCAGTACACGGCTGCGGTTTGATACCAGCCGGACGCTGTAACCCTGGAAGTAGAGGCAGAAGTTTTTCTTCCACGGCCCGTCGGGGAGTTCGACCAGCAGACGCCCTGCGCCGAGCGACGTCAGTTGCCCGCAGGCGCGTAAAGTGCCGACGCCAATCCTGAGCTGATCGCCTTCGATATCAAACGCGGCTTTGGATTCGGGATGGTACCAGCGCCCCTGAACCATTTTCAGGCAATCATTGGGTACGACTGGCGTGAAATACCGCGATGCATGGCCGATTTCTCCCTGAATTGCTTTGCCGTCCCAGCGCAAACGCATCGGCATGTGTGCGGAAAGCGTAATGGCTTCTTCTGCATCTGCGCCCTGATATAAGTTGTCGGCGGAACCGAGATAGCTGGCGGTACCGTTGCTGACTTTCAGCCAGTACGGCTCGGCGGTGCTGGCGTAAAGACCGTCCGGCAGCGCGTTGCTGCGCGGCGGTAACGGGGAGGCGAGCAGGGCGGACATGACTTCCAGTGCGTGAGTGTACGCGGTGGTGTCTTCACGGTTGGAAACCAGCGCCACGCCGGCGTCCAGCTCAGGATGCAACAGGAAATAGGTTTTGTAGCCGGCATGCGAGCCGCCGTGGCCGTAAACCGTATGTTCCCCGATTTGTGAAGACGTGGTGCCCAGACCGTAAGCCGACGGAATATCGCCGTGCAGATAACGTTGTTGCGTGAGGGTTTTCAGCACGCCTGCGCCGGGGCCGGTATTGCTGAGTAAGCTTTGCAGCCAGACGCTCAATGATCGCGCGCTGCCGGTCAGGCTGCCGGACGCAGAAAGATGCAGACCTGCGACGGCGGTTTTCCAGCCGGTCGCATCCTGCCAGTAGCCTGGCACCAGCCCGTGGACGATATCAAACCAGGTTTCCGGCGCGTGGAAAGCAATGTCCAGCGGTTGCGCGATATGCTTTTGCAGCAGGTCTTCGAACAGAATGCCTTTTTGTTTCAGGATCTCCTCCACCAGCCGGTAGCCGGTATTACTGTAAGAAATCTCGGTACCCGCCGGGAAATTCAGCGCGCCGTCCTGCGCCAGAAAATCCATGATCGCCCCGGCTTCGCTGACGTTATAGACCGATACGCCCAGCAGCGATAAGGTTTCGCGCACGTCCGGCAAACCGCCGGTCATGTCCAGCGCCTGACCTATCGTCACTTGTGCCATCGGGGCTTTTAGCTGGGGTAAATACTGGCCGAGGGTATCGCTGAGGGAAAGTCCTGCATCACTGCGAAGCAGTGCGAGAGCGGCAAAAATATGTTTGGTGACGGAGGCATAACGCACAACGGAATCAACGCTGAAAGGTTCGGTGGTCGTCAGATTCGACAGGCCGCCGGTGGCGTAAGCGCGCAGCGTTTTGCTGTCAAAAAGGGTGATTGCGCCACCCGGTTCACCGGGTTTATTCCATTTTTCAGTGATGCGTTTTGCTGTCGTTTCAGCCGCCTGCCACTGTAAAGCAGACTGTGCGGTGGATGTCATTAACATCTCCTTAATTGTCTATCAGTGAATAAGACGGGCAGCCCGGACTGCCCGTGAAAACCGAATCCGCCGCCGGGGCTATTCGGGCTCCTCTAAACTGAGACTTAACGATCTTAACTCTGCTGTGTGCGGATGGGTGACGTTGCCTGTCCGCAAATCGTCTGCACTCAGAAGCTCGACCATTTCACCACCAATCATGACGCCGATGCTGGTGCAAAGATGCGCTACGACGGCCAGATTGTGGCTGACCAGAATATAGGTCAGTTTCCGGCGCTCACGCAGATCGCTCAGCAGGTTCAGAATTTCGGCCTGAACCGAAACGTCCAGCGCCGACGTAGGTTCATCAAGCAACAGGATTTCCGGTTCTGAAATCATCGCCCGCGCAATCGCCACACGCTGGCGCTGTCCGCCGGAAAGCTGGTGCGGAAAGCGAAAACGCACCGCCTGCGGCAGCCCGACTTCAGCCAGAGCGTCGGTAATGCGCTTTTCGATATTCAGGAAACCGTGAACGATCAGCGGTTCACTCAGAATGCGGTCGATGGTCTGACGCGGATGCAGGGAGCCGTACGGATCCTGAAAAACCATCTGCACACGGCGGAAAAATCGTTTCTGCCGCACCGGCATCTGGTCTTCGCCGCCAATCACCATTTCACCCGACCACGACCGGTTCAGCCCGGCCAGCGCGCGTAAAATCGTGGATTTACCCGAGCCGCTTTCGCCGACAATGCCAAAGCATTCGCCGGGTGCCACGCTGAAGCTGACGCCTTTGACCACTTCCGTATCGCCGAACGCAATGCGCAGGTTACTGAGGATGATTTTGCTGTTATCTAAAGAAGGGGATTCTACTGTCATGAGGTTTTCCAGGCTTCATCACGCACCAGCACCGGCAGTCTGTCACGCGGATGTTTCAGCGACGGCAGGCATTCCAGCAACCCGCGCGTGTAAGGATGTTGGGCTTTCAGCAAATCACCGGCCTGTAACGTTTCGACGATGCGCCCCGCGTACATCACCGCCACGCGGTCGCAGAATTTGGAGACCAGCGGCAAATCGTGGCTGATCAGAATCAGGCCCATTCCGCGGCTGGACACCAGGTCATCCAGCAAACGCAGAATTTCTGCCTGAACGGTGGCATCGAGCGCGCTGGTGGGTTCGTCGGCAATCATCAGTTCAGGATCCGGTGCCAGCATCATGGCAATCATGACGCGCTGGCCCATACCGCCGGAGATTTCATGCGCGTAACGTTGTGCCACTTTATGCGGCTCACGGATTTTCACCTGATCGAGCAGTTCAATGGCAGCATTCATCGCCTGTTTGTTCGAGCCACCCTTGTGAGTCTGCCACGCTTCGGCCACCTGTTTGCCAACCGGCATCACCGGATTGAGCGAGTATTTCGGATCCTGAAGGATAAAGCCGACGCGCTTTCCGCGTATCTGGCGCATCTGTTTTTCACTGGCATTACGCAGATCAATGCCGTCGAAAGAGAGTGTTTCCGCGCGGCATTTCGCGCTGGACGGCAACAGGTTCATCAGACAGCGCGCGGTCAGGGATTTCCCCGAACCGCTTTCGCCCACGATACCGAACTTTTCCTTGCCCAGAGAGAGCGAAACGCCGCGAACAGCATCAAAACTTCCGCTGTTGGTCTGGAAGGTAATATGCAGATCTTTGATATCAACCAGCATCATTTCTCCTTAGGATCGAGGACGTCGCGCAGCCCGTCGCCGAGGAAGTTAAACGCCAGAGAAGTCACGAAAATGGCAATCGCCGGGATCAGTGGCACCCACCATTCGCTGAACAGGAAACGGCGTGCGGTCGCAATCATCGCGCCCCATTCCGGCGACGGCGGTTGTGCGCCCATGCCCAAAAATCCGAGGCTGGCGGCGGTGATAATGATCGAACTCATGTCCAGCGTAATGCGCACGACCAGACTTGGCACGCACAGCGGCATGATGTGACGAAGTACAATGCGGGCGGGCGTTGCGCCGGTCAGACGGCAGGCGGCAATGTAATCCGTGCCGCGCACCTGCATGGTTTCGGCGCGCGCCAGACGGGCATACGGCGGCCAGGCGGTGAGGGCGATGGCAAGAATGGCGCTTTCGATGCCGGGCTTAAGCGCCGCCACGAAAGCCAGCGCCAGAATCAGACGCGGGAAGGCCAGAAAGATGTCAGTGATGCGCATCAGAATGCGATCCAGCAAGCCTCCGGCGTAACCCGCGACGCAGCCTATCAGCAGGCCAACCGGCGCGACAATCGCCACGACAATAATCACCATACCGAGCGTGATGCGTCCGCCGTACAAAATGCGGCTCAGCGTGTCGCGGCCCAGTTCATCGGTGCCGAGCCAGTGCAGGGACGACGGTTTCGCCAGACGGTGCGCCAGATCCTGCGTTCCCGGATCATAGCTGGTCAGCCACGGCGCACAGATTGAAATCAGCAGAACCACCAGCACGGTAAACAGGCCGGTGATCGCCAGTGGATTTTTGCGCAGGCCAAGCCAGATACGGTATCTGCGCCCCCAGACCGCTTGCGTGCGGGTGTGAGGCGTATCCGCCAGCAGCCAGGCGCGGCTGCCTGCGCGGGGTTGCGATGTGACAGGTAAAATGCTCATGTTACGCGGGGATCCAATAGTCGGTAGAGAAGGTCGGCCAGCAGGTTAAGCAGCACGTAAATGGCGCCAATCAGCAAGGTGGAGCCGATGACCGGGTTCATGTCGGCGTTCATTAATGACACGGTGAGATATTGCCCGAGGCCCGGCCACGAGAAGACGTTTTCCGTGACCACGGCGCCCTCGAGTAAACCGGCGTAAGTCAGGGCCAGAACCGTAATCAGCTGAACGCCTACGGTCGGAAACGCGTGTTTCCAGATGACACGCTGTGCTGACAGCCCTTTGGCGCGCGCGGTGATGACGTATTCGCCGCCGAGCGCGTTGAGCATGAAAGTGCGGGTCATACGCGTGATGTAGGCCATGCTGAAATAGGCGAGGATCAGAACCGGCTGAGCCATGTGCGCCAGCGCATCCCAAAATGCCCCCATATCCCCGGCGATCAGCGAATCGACCGTCAGTAAACCGGTGACCTGCGGGATCATGTCCTGATAGATGATGTCCTGACGGCCCGGGCCGGGCGCGATGCCTAACGCGGAGTAGAAAATCAGCAGGCTGAGCAGCGCGAGCACAAACACCGGCAGGGAGTGACCGGCCAGACACACCACGCGGATGGTCTGGTCAATCCAGCTTCCCTGACGCGTTGCCGCCCAGACGCCCAGCGGAATGCCGACGATGGCCGCAATAATAATCGCCGCCGTGGCCAGTTCCAGCGTGGCCGGGAAGAAACGCGCGATATCCGTGGTGACCAGATTGGACGTCAGGGCAGACCGGCCTAAATCACCGTGAAAGACCTGACTGATGTAATGAAAGAACTGCATCCAGAGGGGCTGATCCAGCCCCATTTCATGACGAACCCGTTCAACGACTGCCTGCGGTGCATTGTCGCCCACCGCAGCCAGAACCGGGTCCGTCGGCATGACGCGACCGATAAAGAAAGTCACCACCGACAGACCAAACAAAGTAAGACAAACGCTGATGCAGGTACTCAGAAATCCATTGAGTCTCTTGCTCACGCTTTAACAACCTTCTCGTATGGGCTGGTGCTCATTACAGTTAATACCACACCGGAAATCACGTTACGGCAGGCGGCGGTCATGGTCGGTTGCAGCATGATGGCAAACGGGCTGTTTTCCATATGTTTGGTCTGCAACTCTTCGTAGAGTTTGATGCGGGTAGCGGGATCTGATTCTTTCAGCGCCTGAGTGCTGAGGTCAGAGATTGATTTATCCTGCCAGCTGCAACGCCACGCCA
This sequence comes from Rahnella contaminans, assembly GCF_011065485.1. NCBI lineage: Bacteria > Pseudomonadati > Pseudomonadota > Gammaproteobacteria > Enterobacterales > Yersiniaceae > Rahnella > Rahnella contaminans. The sequence goes on along the minus strand of NZ_JAADJS010000001.1, from coordinate 799,621 downwards.
GCGTGCGGCTTTTCGCGGCATCGGTGTTATCCGGGTTGCTGCAAAAGGCTTCGGCGTTAGAGTTCGGGTCAAAGTAGTCCGCACCCCATTGGGTCATCGCCAGTTGTTGCTGACGCGCACGCATTTTGGTCAGTACCTGACGGCTTTCTGCCGCGAGCAGCGTCACTTTAATCCCGACTTCTGCGAGGTTAGATTGCAATGCCTGCACGATGTCAGAAGAAGGGGACGCGGAATAATGATCGAGCGTGATTTCAAACCCGTTCGGGAAACCGGCTTCGGCCAGCAGCGCTTTGGATTTCGCCACGTCGCGTTTGTACATGATGGTGTTCACCGCCGCCGGGAAACCTTCAGGCAGGAAGCTCTGATGGATTTTGTGCGTCAGCGGCACGATATGCTGCTGAATGTTTTCGTAATCGATCGCCCATTTGATCGCCTGCCAGACCTGCGGTTTCGCCAGGTTCGGGTGCGCGGTATTGGCGGAAAGCATGAATGTTCCGGCAATTCCTTTCTGAACCAGCGTGAAGTTTTTGTCTTTCAACAGCGGACGCAGCTGTTCGGTGGTCAGGTTACGTGCGATATCGATATCGCCTTTTTGCAACATCAGCAGCTGGGCGGACGGGTCGATAATGTGGCGCATGATGATGCGCTGGATTTTGCCCGCGTGCGGGTTGTTCTTGTTGCTTTCGAGAATGACGGATTCACTGACTTTCCAGTCACGCAGTTTGAAGGCCCCGGAACCGGCGCTGTTTTTCTTCAGCCAGGCGTTACCCAAATCCTCACCGGCCTGATTCGCCAGACAGGCGGATTTCTGCACGATGCTGCCGACGTTGGCGGTCAGGCAATATAAGAGGAAAGATTCGGAAGCCGGTTCAGCGGTTTTGATCACCAGAGTTTCGGCGTCAGTGGCGGTGATCATACTGTCGACGTTGTCTTTGGTATAGCCAAACTGGTTGATGATATACGCCGGGCTCTTGTCGAGTTTGACTACGCGTTGCAGGGAGAACGCGGCATCTTCAGCGGTAACCGGTTTGCCGTCGGCCCATTTGGCTTTCGGATCCAGTTTGAAGGTAAAGGTTTTTTTATCGTCGGAAGCGGTCCATGACAGAGCCAGATCGCCTTCGATTTCATCAGGGGAGGTCAGCTTGGGTTTCACCAGTTGCTGATACATATTGCCGGTAATTTCGCTGCCCACGGACTCGAAGCTTTCATGCGGGTCAAGGCTGGTAATGATGTCGAGTTGGATCGCCATCACCAGAATCGAAGCGGGCGTGGCCGCAAACACGGAATCAAATTTAAGGTATGACAGCACAGGTATTGCAGAAAAACCGGTAACAAATTGACGCCTGGTAACCATAACTACTCCCATCGTGTTGATATATAAAAGTAAAATTAAAAATTACGTTGTCAGACCCTTGACTTAAACTCAGGCAACTGGCTTAAATGAAAAAACGTTGCTTTGCACCTGTCGACGTTTCGTATCGAAAAAACTAATCTGAAGCGTACTGTGTTTGTTCTTAGTTGGTGCAATCGTTCGCAGATGATGCACTTCGTCTGAGCAAATCTCCGTTGTCTTAGTCATGCTTAATCAAAGGTAGACCTTTTTTATGAATAACGTAGCGCACGGAACTGAAGAATTAATGCCAGTATTTGATGGACATAACGATGTTTTGCTACAGCTTTGGAAAGAACATCGTCAAAATCCTGAACGCGCATTCCTTCAGGGACCCGCCAGCGGACAATTAGACCTGCCGCGCTGTCGTGAAGCGGGCTTTGCCGGCGGGCTGTTCGCCGCGTGGGTACCCACTCCAGATATTGATCTAGCAAATAGCGTGCCTGATCGCTCAGTCGACACGCGATTCCTTGCGGAAGGTACTCAAAAACATCCTGATTTTTCTCCGACACCTTCTTTCGATTTTGCACGCGATGTCACATTTGGCATGATGGCGTTTTTGCTCAGAATTGAAGAACAGTCGCAAGGAAAGGTGAAAATTTGCCGCTCGGCGCAGGAAATTCGTCAGTCAATAGATAACCATGCATTAGCTGTGGTTATGCATATTGAAGGAGCCGAAGCGATAGATGAGGATTTATATAATCTGGATGTGCTTTACAGCATGGGGTTGCGTTCGCTGGGGCCAGTCTGGAGCCGTCCGAACCTCTTCGGTCACGGCGTCCCGTTCAAATATCAAACCTCGCCGGATACCGGTCCGGGGCTGACGGAAGCGGGCGTCCGTTTGGTGAAGGCCTGTAATCAGAAACGCATCATGATTGATCTGTCGCACCTCAATGAAAAAGGCTTCTGGGAAATTGCCGGGCTGAGTGATGCGCCGCTGGTCGCCAGCCATTCCAATGCGTTCAGCATTTGCCCGCAGTCACGCAATCTGACCGACAAACAGCTGGCCGCCATCAAAGAGAGCAACGGTTTCGTCGGCCTGAACTTTGCCGTGCCGTTCCTGCGTGAAGACGGTAAAAGAAGCGACGATACCGGCACCGACATTATGGTGCGCCACGTGGATTATCTGGTGGAACATCTGGGCGAAGACAACGTGGGCTTTGGTTCGGATTTTGACGGTGCGTCAATGGCACCGTTCTTGTCGGATGTGCACGGTTTGCCGGTGCTGGTGAATGCGCTGCGTGAAGCGGGTTACGGGCAGGCGCTGCTGGAGAAGATTTGCTATAAAAACTGGGTTAACGTTCTGGAAAGAACCTGGGGAAAATAACGTACGCAGAGAACCACGAAGCGACGTGAATTGCAGAAAGTAAAAAGGCAGCTTTGAAAGGCTGCCTTTTGTTTTTTAGCGATAGTCAGACTTATTTGAAGAAGTCTGCGCTCACGGTCAGGTTGCCGCCGCTTTTGTTCTGCCACTGACGGGTAATGTGGTAGAACTTGGCGCCTTTCGCCGCAGCACGGTTCGCCACTTCCTGAGAAACGTCGGTGGTGCTGTTGAAGTGACCGGTGAAAGTCGTGGAATCAAACGGAACCATCTGAGCTGCGGTGACGTCGTTCACTTCCTGAATCTTAGCCCCGTTAGTTGCCGTGACAGTGTAACGCTGACCGGTAGAAGACTGCGTTTCGAAGAAACGGCCTACGGAACGGCTTGGGCTGCCGGAAGAGGCCACACCCGGAATTTCAACTTTCTTCGCTTCTGCACCGCCTGCCGCCAGCGCCGCTTTACCGGCTTCGGAATCAGCAGGAATGGCATCCGGAGACTGAACAACGCGTTTAGGGGCATCTTTCTTATAAATGAACGCAGTGATGTACTGGTTGCCGCCGCTGTTGGCATCAATCTGGCGCACGATGAAGAAGGAGTAAGCCCCTTTCTGTTTCGCGGCCTGAGTAATAGCATCATTCACGTCTGGCTGGCTGCGGAAGAAACCGCTGACAGTCACGGTATCAAAAGGCTCAAGGCCGTAAGCGACGTCTTTCGGAAGCTCTACAACGCCGTTAATCACGCGGTAGTGCGGGTCATTGCTGACTTCAGGCGCATCTTTTTTATAGATATCTGCAACTACGCGCCAGTTACCGCTATTGTTAGTGGTATTGGTATCTTGAATATAAAAATAATCTGCACCCAGCGTATCGGCACGGCGGGAAACGGCGTCAGACGCGTCGCCCAGCGTGTTAAATCGCCCGGTAATAACAATGCGATCAAAAGGCTTGATGGCGGCTGCTTTCTGCGGGCTAATTTCCTGCGCGGCATGTGCTGCGGACAGCGCAGAAATAGAAAACAGGGCCGATGCGATGATCGTTTTTGTCAGCTTCATAAAAAATCCTTTCACCTTGCGCTGTAATGTTGAAACGTGCTGAATTCTTGATGTGTAACAGGTTAGCGGCCGATTATTGCATGTAACAATGCTGAGTGTCTCAGCAATTTATGGCAATAATGCGAGCGGTATCGAGATATCACACCTCTTTTTTTACTGCCCCTAACTTATATAAGTTTGATGAATAAACCAAGTAGTGAAATAAATGTTAATTATTCACTATTTTCTAACTTTTATGCCCGCGCCGGGCGGGGTAGAGTGAGACTTACCTGAGTGATTGATCCGGTATAAATAGGATTCTCAGGTGAAATAAAGGCCTGTTTCTCACGGTTTGCAGCAGGTTTGCGAGCCCTATCAGTTTTTTTATTATTAATTGCCTGACTATCGCTGCGATACGTAGATTATTGATTAGATATTCAGTAGGTTATACCCAGCCTGCAAAAACAGATTTTCGGTCGTTAATATAACCGACAGGCTGGTAATTGAATTGTTATGTCGATGACACAAATCATCAATGAAAAGGGTGAAGGGAATACTATGCGTATTGGTGTACCAAAAGAGCGGTTGACCAATGAAGCCAGGGTTGCAGCCACGCCGAAGACGGTGGAACAGTTGCTCAAACTCGGCTTCACGGTGGCTATCGAACAGGGTGCCGGTAAGTTAGCCAGCTTTGAAGATTCCGCGTATGAAGAAGCGGGGGCCTCGGTCGTCACTGGCGATGATGTATGGCAATCAGATATCGTTTTGAAGGTCAATGCGCCTGAAAACGATGAAATTGACAAATTACAGGCAGGAACCACGCTGGTCAGCTTTATCTGGCCTGCGCAAAATCCTGAACTTATCCAAAAATTAGCCGACCGTCAGGTGACGGCGATGGCAATGGATTCTGTGCCACGTATTTCCCGCGCGCAATCTCTGGATGCCCTGAGTTCGATGGCTAACATCGCCGGTTACCGTGCGATTGTTGAAGCTGCGCATGAATTTGGCCGATTCTTCACCGGGCAAATCACCGCCGCCGGTAAAGTCCCGCCAGCAAAAGTCATGATTATCGGTGCCGGTGTGGCTGGTCTTGCTGCCATCGGTGCAGCAGGCAGCCTCGGTGCCATCGTTCGTGCGTTTGATACCCGCCCTGAAGTTAAGGAGCAGGTACAAAGTATGGGCGCGGAGTTCCTGGAACTGGACTTCGAAGAAGAAGCGGGCAGCGGTGACGGCTACGCGAAAGTGATGTCCGAAGCGTTCATCAAAGCGGAAATGGCGCTGTTTGCGGCTCAGGCGGAAGAAGTGGATATCATCGTGACTACCGCGCTGATCCCGGGACGTCCGGCGCCGAAGCTCATCACCAAAGAAATGGTCGCGTCCATGAAACCGGGCAGCGTGATTGTCGATCTGGCAGCACAAACCGGCGGTAACTGTGAACTGACCGTTGCCGACAAAATCACCACGACCGAAAACGGTGTGAAGATCATCGGTTACACCGATCTGCCAAGCCGTCTGCCAACGCAGTCTTCGCAACTGTACGGCACCAACCTGGTTAACCTGCTGAAACTGCTGTGCAAAGAGAAAAACGGCGAAATCGAAATTGATTTCGAAGATACCGTTGTGCGCGGCGTGACCGTGGTGAAAACCGGCGAAGTCACCTGGCCTGCGCCACCGATTCAGGTTTCTGCCCAGCCACAAGCTGCGAAAGCCGCTGAACCTGTAGTAAAAGCAGAAGCTAAACCGGCTAACCCGTGGACCAAATTCATCATCATGGCCGTCGCCATCGTGCTGTTTGGCTGGCTGGCCAATGTTGCTCCGAAAGAATTCCTGTCCCACTTTACCGTTTTCGCGCTGTCCTGCGTGGTCGGTTATTACGTGGTCTGGAATGTCAGTCATGCATTGCATACCCCGTTAATGTCGGTCACTAACGCCATTTCAGGGATCATCGTGGTGGGTGCCGTGCTGCAAATCGGTCATGGCGGTTGGGTCAGTTTCCTGTCCTTTATTGCCGTTCTGATTGCCAGTATCAATATTTTCGGCGGATTCACCGTCACTCAGCGCATGCTGAAGATGTTTCGCAAGAACTAAGGGGTAACATATGTCTGGGGGTTTAGTTACAGCAGCATATATTGTTGCCGCTATTCTGTTTATTTGCAGCCTTGCAGGGCTGTCAAAACATGAAACGTCTAAGCAGGGTAACATTTTCGGCGTCACCGGGATGGCCATTGCATTAATCGCGACCATTCTGGGGCCTGACTCCGGTAACGTGGGCTGGATCATCGTCGCGATGGTGATCGGCGGTGCAATCGGTGTTTATCTGGCGCGTAAAGTCGAAATGACCGAAATGCCTGAACTGGTGGCTATCCTGCACAGCTTCGTGGGGCTGGCGGCGGTTCTGGTGGGCTTTAACAGCTATCTGGACCACGGCGCTGTACCGATGGAAGGCGTGATGGAAAACATCCATCTGACCGAAGTATTCCTCGGCATCTTCATCGGTGCGGTGACCTTCACCGGTTCGATTGTGGCGTTTGGCAAACTGCGCGGGATTTTTTCTTCCAAACCGCTCGCACTGCCACATCGTCACAAGCTGAATCTGGCGGCGCTGGTTGTTTCTTTCCTGCTGATGGTGACGTTTGTCCGTACCGATAGCGTCGGCCTGCAGGTGCTTGCGCTGTTGATCATGACCGTGATTGCGCTGGCGTTCGGCTGGCATCTGGTTTCCTCCATTGGCGGTGCGGATATGCCGGTGGTGGTTTCCATGCTGAACTCTTATTCCGGTTGGGCCGCGGCGGCTGCAGGTTTCATGTTGAGCAATGACCTGCTGATCGTCACCGGTGCGCTGGTGGGTTCCTCCGGTGCGATTCTGTCCTACATCATGTGTAAAGCGATGAACCGTTCGTTCATCAGCGTGATTGCCGGGGGTTTCGGTACTGACGGTTCTTCTACCGGTGATGCGGAAGAAATGGGTGAATACCATGAAGCGTCAGCCGAGGAAGTGGCCGACATGCTGAAAAACGCCAGCTCAGTGATCATCACCCCGGGCTACGGCATGGCGGTGGCACAGGCGCAATATCCTGTTCACGACATCACGGCGAAACTGCGTGCGAAAGGTATCAAAGTACGTTTTGGTATTCACCCGGTTGCCGGGCGTTTGCCGGGCCACATGAACGTGCTGCTGGCGGAAGCAAAAGTCCCGTATGACATCGTGCTGGAAATGGACGAGATCAACGACGACTTTAGCGACACCGACGTGGTGCTGGTGATCGGTGCGAATGACACTGTGAACCCGGCCGCGCAGGAAGATCCGCGCAGCCCGATCGCCGGCATGCCGGTGCTTGAAGTATGGAAAGCGCAGAACGTTATCGTTTTCAAACGTTCGATGAACACCGGTTATGCCGGCGTACAGAATCCGCTGTTCTTTAAAGAAAATACGCAAATGCTGTTTGGTGATGCGAAAGAAAGCGTAGAGAAAATCCTGCGCGCGCTGTAATTCTCCATCGGTAATTCAGTAATGAAAAAGGCCAGTCTGTTGACTGGCCTTTGTTTTATCTCTTGTTCAGACGTTATTCGTCTTCATCTTCTTCGTCATCGTCCGACGTAATAGGGCACTCGAAATCATCGGGTTTGATGGCAAGCAAATCACATTTCAGATGGTCGATCACCTGTTCTGTCGTATTGCCCAGAAACGCCGCAGATAAACCGGTACGCCCGATAGACCCCAACACAACAACACCCGCTTGCAGATGCTCCGCAAGGTCAGGAATGACTTCTTCCGGCAGACCTTTTTCCACGTGCGTGAATTTTTCATCGAGCTGGAATTTCTGGCGTAAAGCTTTCATCGCAATCAGATGCTGACCGCGTATCGCGTCGTTGTAAACGCTTGGATCAAAATCTGGAAGTTCGATAGCGATGTTAATGGGTGTGACCGGATATGCGCCGACCAGATGGACTTCGGTCTGATTCACATGGCTGGCGAGTTCGATAGTCTCTTTCACCAGCTTGATGTTGAGCGGGTCGTGATAAGGCTCTTCGCTGGAAAGGTTAACGGCAACCACCGCTTTACCGCCTTCCGGCCACGGCTGGTCTTTCACCATCCAGACCGGGCAAGGGCATTTGCGCAGCAAATTCCAGTCCGTTGGGGTGAAAATAACGGATTCCAGACGGTCATGCTGATGAGCCATTTTCAGAAGCAAATCATGATTTCCGGAAATCACTTCCTGAATAATCGCTTCAAAAGGTTTGTTGTGCCAGACGACTTTGACATCAATCGGAATGCCAGCATCGACATAATAGTGGCATTGCTCTTTGATCCATTCTTCTCTTTCACTGATCACGCTCTGGCGCATGCTGGTTCGTTCATCAGGCGAAAGCATGGTCGTCATTTCGTATGAAAAGTCATAAATGGACAGGAAGGCTTTAATGCGGCCACCGTTACGTTGCACCAGATAAACGGCACGACGCAGAGCGGGTTGGTCATCCTGATTGGGGTCTATAGCAACCAGTAAATTCTGATACTTAGCCATGGGGACTCCTTAACACCTGTAAGAGAACGGCGGTCAGTGTATTAAGTACAGAGTAAACCAAGATTAAGCAATCGGACAGAGGAGAAATTGAGTCGGATCAACAAATTATTCCTTGTATGATCCGACGCCAATCTATTAGAAGAAAATCAAAACGGTCAGGCAGAAACGGGGGCAGACTGTCCGGCTAACTGAGAAAGCATTTCGTGATTCTCAATCGTAATGTATTTGCCTTTAACACTCAGCATTTCTGATTTCTGGAAACGGCCCAGCAGACGGCTGATGGTTTCGACGGTCAGGCCGAGATAGTTACCGATGTCGCCACGGGTCATGGTCAGGCGGAATTCGCGCTGAGAGAAGCCACGTTGTGCGAAACGGCGGGAGAGGTTGTAGATAAACGCCGCCAGTCTTTCTTCAGCATTTTTCTTCGACAACAGGAGGATCATGTCCTGGTCGCCTTTGATCTCACCGCTCATCAGGCGCATCATTTGCTGACGCAGATTTGGCATTTTCCCGGAGAGATCATCGAGCGTCTCAAACGGGATTTCACAAACCATGGACGTTTCCAAAGCTTGTGCGAAACTTGGGTGCTGCAAACCACCAATGGCATCAAAACCGACTAAATCGCCTGCCAGATGGAAACCGGTAATCTGTTCGTCACCTTGCTCAGTGATGGTATAGCTTTTAATGGTCCCGGAACGAATGGCGTAAAGGGATTTCAATTCATCACCGGCCTTAAACAATGCCTGACCTTTTTGGATCGGCTTTTTCCTTTCGATGATGTTATCCAGCTGATCGAGTTCATGCTCGTTCAGGGTGAAAGGAATACAAAGCTGGCTGATGCTACAGTCCTGACAATGGATTGCACAGCCACCAGATTGGATACGTCGAATAATACGTTTTTCTGGGATCATGATAGTCACTCTGGCAATATTGATATGGGTCAATTTTAACATCTTTTGCAGCGAGTGATAAGTAGCTGAATGGAGCGAAAAGAGCGAAATGTTAAAAAACCCCGATTTTAAACAGGTTTTTTTTCGGAATAGTTTGATCTGAACTGGGAATTAAGTCGAATTGAGAATCAATGAGATTTAAAAAGGCATCAAATTATCTGTGAAAATTATAATTCTATTTTAATGAATTAGCCGTCTGAATCAATTTATAGCAACCTAAGGATATTCTCTGACGGTGAATTATTCGCGGGCGTGGGGAATCAATTTCTCCCCTTAATTCAACGCGCGAGAATATGGCACAAAATGCCACCTGCCAACGACTTTGATACCCATTCGCTTCGCAACCGCATACAATGCGCAGATTCGTTTAGCTTTCGTTTAATTTTAGGAAAGGTGTAATGCAGTCTGATTCTCTGGGATTCCCATTCGAAACGACCGTCGTTTTTGTTGTCGTGGCCGTCGCCGCGCTGCTGATTGATATCTTCGCGCATCGCAGCCACAAACCGATTGGCCTGAAAAGCGCTTCAATCTGGACACTCTTCTGGATTGCCGTTTCTCTCAGCTTTGCCGGTTTTTTGTATATCCATCATGGCAAAGAAGTCGCCAGCCTGTTCCTGACCGGTTACGCGCTGGAGCAGGTGTTATCCGTGGACAACCTGTTCGTGATTATGGCGATTTTTGCCTGGTTTAAAGTGCCTGATGGTTATCGTCATCGCATTCTTTACTGGGGCGTTATCGGCGCCATCGTTTTCCGCGGGATTTTCGTGGTGATCGGCACCAGCCTCCTGGCGCTGGGGCCGTGGGTTGAAATGGTGTTTGCCGTTGTCATTTTGTGGACGGCGATTCTGATGATGCGTGCTGGCAACGATGATGAAGAGAATGATGATTACTCGGATCACATCGCTAACCGTCTGGTGCGCCGCTTTTTCCCGGTGTTCCCGAAACTGGTGGGGCCGCATTTTCTGGTCAGCAGCGAGCAGGTCGAAGCTGAACTGGCGAAACCGGAAAATCAGGGCTTCAGCTTTACCGTGAAGAAGGGCGTACGCTACGCGACGCCGCTGTTGCTGTGTATTGCCGTTGTGGAAATCTCCGACCTGATGTTTGCTTTTGACAGCGTGCCTGCGGTCATTGCCGTCAGCCGCGAACCGCTGATTGTTTATTCCGCCATGATGTTCGCGGTGCTGGGCTTACGTACGATGTATTTCGTGCTTGAAGCGCTGCGTAAATATCTGGTGCATCTGGAAAAATCTGTGATCTTCCTGCTGTTTTTTGTTGCAGCAAAACTGGCGCTGAATTCTAGTAATCATCTGTGGCATCACGGGATAGAAATCGAGGCGTTAACCAGTCTTTACGTGGTTCTGGGCGTGCTGGCGCTGGGTATTGTGGCCAGCTTACTTTTCCCTGGCAAAAAAGAATCTGCCTAGTTTCTAATCCGTAATTTGCTGGTCAGTCCCATAAAAAAACGCTGCTATCGCAGCGTTTTTCTTTTCTGTTTTCAGGATCCTCAGAGCGTTACACGTCGCCTTCGTTATCTTTTTCCACCGCTTCATGAATGCGATCCAGCATGTCCGGAAACGCCGACTGCACACGGCTCCAGCTCGGGATAAACGGTTTTTCACTCGGCGTATCCACAAACGCCTGACCGGCTTCCATGATCGCGCCGGAGAAAAGTTCCACTGCGGATTCTTCACTGTGGCGGTCAAACGACAAGCCATTCATCCGCGCGTCATTCTCAAAACTGTCAATCATATCCAGCGCATTGCGGTAATACGTGGCTTTGAGAATACGGAATGACTCGCTGGTGATATTCACGCCGAGAATCGCCATCTTACGGTACAGCGCTTTGGTGATATCAATACTCATGCGCTGCAAACCGTTGGTGGCGTCATCTTCTGACATTGGCTGATGCTTGTGGTCGTAATTATCAGCGATATCCACCTGACAGATACGGCGCGTCGCGGTATTGCGGTGCAGTTCGGACAATACGCCGATTTCCAGACCCCAGTCACTGGGAATGCGCAAATCATTCAGAACGTGCGTACGCATGGCGAATTCACCGGAAAGCGGATAGCGGAAGGTACGCAGATATTCCAGAAAATCCGAATGACCATAAACAATTTGCAGCGATTTAAGCAGCGGGAACACGAGCAGACGCCCGACGCGGCCGTTAAATTTCCCGTCCGCCACACGGGCGTAATAGCCTTTGCAGAAATCGTAATGGAAATTCGGATTTGCCACCGGATACATCAGCCGCGCCAGCATGTCGCGGCTATAGGTGACAATGTCACAATCGTGCAGCCCGACCACCGATGTGCGGCGCGATGCCAGGGTATACCCGGCGCAGAACCACACGTTGCGGCCTTTGCCCGGTTCATTTGGTGACAGATTTTCTTTTTTCAGCTCTTCATCCAGCGCCTTCAGACGCGGGCCGTCATTCCACAAAATACGATGACGCTGCGGCAGACGGGAGAAAAACTCGCGGGCAAATAAAAACTGATCGCGATCTGCACGATCTAATCCTATTACGATTTCTTCCAGATAGGGGACTTTTGTCAACTCATCAACAATATGGGTCAGCGCCGGGCCTTCAAGTTCTGAAAACAATGAAGGTAATATTAATCCCATTGAACGGCGGCCTGAAAACACCTGCAAATCGTATTCCAGTTCTTCAACTTTACGGTTAGTCAGGTTATGAAAATTAGTGATTACACCATCCTGATAAAAATCGCTCATACGGTATTCTCCAATTTTAGAATAGATAAAATTATTGGAAGTCTTATCGGTAAAACAAAGAGCAATAAACAATGCAAAACCCGGCATTGAATAAACAATTTTCCCTTTAACGCCTTCCTTTAAGGAAGGGTAATAAAATGATTCAGCCCCTGGCTCCAGCCGTGCGGGCCAAACTCCGTGGTACGAAATACCTGTGAGCCGTTCCCGTCATTCACCGGCATCTGATGCTCGTGATAGCCTTTAATCACTACGGCGTAATCCACGGTCTCCAGCATCGATAAATCGTTCGGGCCATCGCCCAGCCCGATACTGGCGACCGGCACGCCGCGCTGTTGCCGGTACAGTTGCGACAGCCATTGCACCGCCTGACCTTTTCCGGCGTCGGTGCCCATGACATGCCAGAAGCGGCCGCCGCGCGTGAGCGCCAGACCTTCACGGGACAGGCACTTTTTCAGATGTGCAAAATCCAGATCGTTACCAAACCACACCAGCGGTTCGGACGCTTCGCGCTGCATCGCCAGTTCAGCCTGTGCTTCAGATAAGCCCGTCCAGACTGCGACCTGTTTTGGCGTGACGTCACCAAAGCCGCGAAACTCAAAATCATAGCGCTGGCGCAAATCGACCAGCGCCTGACGGATATCGCTGTAACGGGCACCCATGACGTGAACCGGTTGCTGTTCCTGCGTTTGCCAGCCGGGCGGCAGGTGGATAATCGCCCCGTTTTCTGCAATAAAAGGCTGATGCGTTAAGTGCAGGGCGGTCTGTAATGCCGCGACTTCGGCGGAGGTTTTACTGGTGGTCAGAATTAACGGGACATTCGCGGCAGCCAGTTTGTCCAGCCACGGCTGCGCGGGTTTCCAGCTGTAATCGTGATGGTCGAGCAGTGATCCATCCAGGTCTGTGAAAATAATCAAGGGATCATCAAGGTACGGCATCTTTTCTCCTCAATTTGACGGGGTTACAGAAGCGCATTGGTCGGAATGGTTTTCTGCCCCAGCAGCTAAGTATAGATTCAAAAATGACTTTTACCGGTTATCCGGCCATTTCAGAATTCTTTACCGGTGTTCATCAGCCGGGACCCGGCTTTACCCGCAGGGCTTTTGCAGGGATAATTTACTCCGGTCCCACCGCTGAAAAAGAGGTAAGCAATGAGCGATGATGATGATTTATTCAGTCAGGAAATGGCGGGAGTGCAGCCTCTGGCGTCGGATAAACGGGTGGTCTACCTCAGGAACTCAGCCACAGGGAACAAACCGGAAACCGGAGATGCCGCCGAAAAGCGTGACAATCCGCTGACCACCGGTTTTCTGAATATCCTGCCGTGCGACGAACCCCTGGAATACAAACACGACGGCGTACAGCAGGGCGTGCTCGACAAACTCCGGCAGGGGAAATATCCGCTGGAGGCCAGCCTGAACTTGCTGCGTAAACCGGTCGAACAGTGCCGTCAGGAGCTTTTTGCTTTCTTCTGTCAGGCGCAGGCGGAGAATCTACGCACCCTGTTAATCATTCATGGCCGTGGCCGGAATGACCAAAGCCACGCCAATATCGTGCGCAGCTACGTCGCAAAATGGCTTAAACAGCTTGATGACGTGCAGGCTTTCAGTGTGGCAATCCAGAAAGACGGCGGTGCGGGCGCCTGTTACGTTGCGCTGAAGAAAACAGCGCAGGCCAAACAGGAAAACTGGGAGCGCCACGCCAAACGCAGCCGCTGACCCGAAACCTTTGACAGAAACTTTGTTGCGTCGTGGTTTAAGCGCGACCCTTTAATGTCCTGATACTTTTTCTGCCCGGCGACGGGCACTCAACTGAGCCATTTTCATGTTTTCAAAACCGGTTTATGTAGGTAGCACACTGTTGCTGTGTGCGGTGAGTCTGCTGTCTGCCTGCGATGGTGGCGCATCTGATGCTAAAGATGCGCTGGTGATTGAAGGAAAAACCATGGGCACGTTTTACCGTGTCAGCCTGGCGGGAGTGGATAAAAACCGGGAAGCCCCGCTGCGTGAACAAATCGAAGCGCAGCTCAAAGAAGATGATCACGAACTGTCGACCTACAAAGAAGACTCGGTTTTATCGCGTTTTAATCAGTATCAGGGCAACGTACCACAACCGGTAAGCGCGGGGATGGCGGATGCCGTGGTGACGTCAATGCGCATTGGTCAGCTGACCGGCGGCGCAATGGACATTACTATCGGACCGCTGGTGAATCTGTGGGGATTCGGCCCGGATAAACAGCCGGTGAAAATGCCGACGCCGGAACAGATTGCGGATGCCCGTCAGCGCACGGGTTTACAACATCTGAAAGTGATCCAGCAGAGCGACGGGCAATATCTGCAAAAAGATTTGCAGGGGATGTATGTCGATCTCTCGACCGTTGGCGAAGGTTACGCCACCGATCATCTGGCGCGCCTGATTGAAGGTAACGGTATCAGCAATTATCTGGTGTCGGTGGGCGGTGCGGTGGTTTCACGCGGACACAATCCGAAGGGGAATCCTTGGCAGGTGGCGATTCAGAAACCGACGGACAAAGAGACGGCGGTGCAGGCGATTGTCGATTTACAGGGCATGGGGATCAGCACCTCCGGCAGCTACCGTAATTACTATGAGCTGAACGGCAAACGGTTGTCGCACATTATTGACCCGGCGACCGGTTCGCCGATCACCCATAAGCTGGTTTCTGCGACCGTAATTGCGCCGACTGCGCTGGAAGCGGATGGTTGGGACACCGGCCTGATGGTGCTGGGCACCCATAAAGCGCTGGCGCTGGCGGAGAAAGAACATCTGGCGGTGTATCTCATCACCAAAGAGGGCGACACGTTCAAAACCTACATGTCGCCGCAGTTCAAAGCCTACCTGAAAGATCCGGAGTAACCGTTTCACAGGGTTCCGTGCAGTTTCTCCGCCAGGAAATCGAGAAACACGCGTAACGCCGGAGACTGACCTTTGTGGCTGGCATACAGCGCCGAAATCTCAGACGGCGGTGTCTGCCAGTCCGGCAGAAAATAGTGCAGCCTTCCCGACGCTAACTCCTCTTTGCACGCCATTTCCGGCAGCAACGCAACGCCCAATCCGTCCACTGCGGCCTGACGCAGCACCAGCAGATTATTGCTGATCATCTTCGGTGTTAATTCTACTTTGCGGGCGCCGTCTTGCGGATGCGACAGCTCCCAATGGCCCGCCGCCCACGGCGTTTTGCGCACCAACGTTGGCAGATAACTCAGTTGATCCGCTGAGGGCACGGACGGCAGCGCCGCGATAAACGCCGGGCTGGCAACCAGCACGTAACGAAGCAGGCCGAGCGCTTTACGGTACAAACCGGAATCATCGAGCGGCTCGCTGTGCGAATGCACGGTGACGTCGAAATTCTCCTCCAGCAAATCCACCGACCGGTTAATGGCCAGAAGCTCCAGTTGTATATCGGGAAAACGGGTCAGGAACTCCGCCATCAGCGGCGCGACCACCATTTCCGCCATCATCACCGGTGTGCACACAC
Organism: Rahnella contaminans; assembly: GCF_011065485.1. Classification (NCBI taxonomy): domain Bacteria; kingdom Pseudomonadati; phylum Pseudomonadota; class Gammaproteobacteria; order Enterobacterales; family Yersiniaceae; genus Rahnella; species Rahnella contaminans. The sequence goes on along the minus strand of NZ_JAADJS010000001.1, from coordinate 784,181 downwards.
GCAGCAGTCCGCGCGGATTTTGCTGCAAATCGTCGATGACCTGCCGCGCTGCCTGCGCCTGTTGCACTAATTTCTGGCATTCAACCGCGTAGCATTCACCCACGCTGGTGACTGAGAAATGGCGAGACGTGCGTTGCAGCAAACGTACGCCGAGGCGGGTTTCCAGCGCGTCAATCCGGCGGCTGAGCAGGGATTTTGACACACCCAGCGCGCGGCCTGCGGCGGTAAAACCCTGATGTTTCACTACGGCGGCAAACAGCGCCATGTCATTGAGATCTTCCGTCATCGGTGAAGGCTTCCGTCGTTGCAATAATGGGACGATGTGTTGCGATATTAGGTATTTTTCATTATTACAACAACGATTACCCTGTGTTTATGCAAACAAACTTATTGAAACAGGTTAACCCGATGAAAATTTTACACCTCGATTCCAGCCCGTTTATCACGGGTTCTGTCTCCCGCGAGCTGTCTGCAATGATCGTCGCCGAACTTTGCGCACGTAATCCCGGCGCAGAAGTTACCTACCGCGATCTGGGCGTCACGCCGCCGCCTCATCTTTCTGCCGCCGCCATGAGCCTGCTGCACAACGCGCAGGACGAAGTGATTACACCGCAACTTCAGGCGGAGCTGGACGGGATTTATCAATCCATCGAAGAGCTGACGGCCTGCGACGTGCTGGTGATTGGCGCGCCGATGTATAACCACGCGGTCCCCAGCAACCTGAAGGCGTGGATCGACCAGGTCTGTCAGAAAGGGAAAACGTTCCGCTATACGCCACAAGGTGTCATCGGGCTGATCCCCGGTAAAACAGCGTTTATCGCCTCAACCCGTGGCGGCGTTTACAGTACGGAGGAAGGCAAGTTGCATGATTTCCAGGAGCCGTATCTGGCCTCTATTCTGGAACTGATGGGCGTGGCAGATTGCCACATTATTCGTGCGGAAGGCGTGAGCCGTCAGGCAATCGGACGCGAGAAAGGGCTGGCGCAAGGGCGCGAAACGCTGCTTCAGATTTTGAATGCCTGAAGCAGCGCGCCGGGTTTAGTGCTTGGCGGTGCTTACCAGTTCAAACAATACGACGGTTCGTGACGTACAGATGTATTCGCGGCCAAACTCAAAGTTATGCTCGTTCACATCATCGGGCTGGAAAGTATCAAGAATATGACGCCAGCCTTCGCCGTGCGCCACGGACGGGAGCGTGAATACGACATCTTTATGCGAGGCGTTAAACAGCAGCAACACCGTGCTTAATGAACCCTGACGCAGCAAACCGGTCGGCTGTGCGCGGCCATCAAGCAGCATTGCGATGCATTTTGCGTGCGGATCTTTCCACGCGGCATCGGTCATTTCCGGCCCTTGCGGCTGGAACCAGCTGACGTCTTTCACACCGAGTTTTTCATGCACCGCGCCGGTCAGAAAGCGGCCACGGTGCAGGATCGGAAAACGCTTGCGCAGGGCAATCAGCCGGTAAGTGAAGAGCAGTAATGACTGGCCTTTTTCCTCAATATTCCAGTTTACCCACGCGATATCGGTGTCCTGACAATAGGCATTGTTGTTGCCGTTTTGCGATCGCGCGAATTCATCACCGGCCAGCAGCATTGGCGTGCCTTGCGAAAACAGCAGCGTCGCCAGCATATTGCGCATCTGCCGCAGCCGCAGTTCATTAATCGCCGGATCCTCCGCCGGGCCTTCCACGCCGTAGTTTGCTGAAATGTTGTTATCGCTGCCGTCTTTGCCGTTCTCGCCGTTGGCTTCGTTGTGCTTGTTCGCGTAAGACACCCAGTCGTTAAGCGTGAAGCCGTCGTGCGCGGTAATAAAGTTCACCGACGCATAAGGTTTGCGTCCCCGGTGATTAAACAAATCTGCCGAGCCGGAAAGGCGGGTGGCAAACTGCGCGAGCTGGCCTTCGTCGCCGCGCCAGAATTTACGCACCGTGTCGCGGAACCGGTCATTCCACTCCATCCAGCCCGGCGGGAAGCCACCGACCTGATAGCCGCCGGGGCCGCAGTCCCAGGGTTCTGCAATCAGTTTGCACTGGCTGAGCACCGGATCCTGACGGCAGGTATCGAGGAAACCACAGCCTTCGTCGAAACCATAGCTTTCGCGCCCGAGAATGGTCGCGAGGTCAAAGCGGAAACCGTCGACCTGCATTTCGGTCGCCCAGTAACGCAGTGAATCCGTCACCATTTGCAGCACACGCGGATGGCTGAGATTGAGCGTATTGCCGGTCCCCGTGTCATTGATGTAATAACGCTTATTGTCCGGCATCAGGCGGTAATAGCTGGCGTTATCAATGCCTTTGAACGAGAGCGTCGGGCCAAGTTCATTGCCTTCCGCCGTGTGGTTGTAAACCACGTCGAGAATGACCTCAATATTTGCCGCGTGCAGGGTGGCAATCATCTGCTTGAATTCATTAACGGTGTGCGTCGCCATATATTGCGGGTGCGGCGCGAAGAAACTCAGCGTGTTGTAACCCCAGAAATTATGCAGCCCTTTATCCTGCAAATGCCGGTCATCGGTGAACGCATGAATTGGCATCAGCTCAACCGACGTCACGCCGAGCGAACGGAGATATTCCACGATGTGCGGCGTACTCATTCCGGAGAATGTGCCGCGCAGATGCTCCGGCACTGCCGGATGACGCATGGTGTAACCGCGTACGTGAGTTTCATAAATCAGCGTTTTTTCCCACGGAATATGGCGTTTGCGCGAACGCGCCCAGGAAAATGCCGGATCGATGACCCGGCATTTAGGCAGAAATTCCGCGCTGTCGCGGTTATCAATATGCAGGTCTTTCTTCGCGCTTTGCATGTCATAGGCAAACAGCGCGTCGTCCCATTTCAGTTCGCCGACAATTTGCTTGGCATAAGGGTCGAGCAGTAATTTGGCCGGATTAAACCGGTGGCCGTCATGCGGCGCATAAGGGCCGTGAACGCGGTAAGCATAAAGCAGACCGGGGCGGGCGTCCGGCAGATAGCCATGCCAGACCTCGTCGGTATATTCGGGCAGTTCAATCACGTCATACTGCTCACCGGCTTCATTAAACAGGCACAGCTCAACTTTTGTGGCGTTGGCAGAAAACAGCGCAAAGTTTACGCCCAGACCGTCCCAGGTTGCGCCGAGCGGGACGGGCAATCCTTCGCGCACGCGGGTGGTGTGTCCGGAATCGAAGCTGCGGACAATTTCGCCGTCGCTGTAAGGATGAATAATGCGGACACCCAAAGCGTCAACGGCGATATCAACCTGTGCATGAGAAGGGACGGTGCGGACTTCGTCCGCCGTAGCTGTGGGTTTACTTGTCTTACCAGATCGGGCCTTTGTCATACTCGACGTCACTCCGTTTCAGGGAAATCTGACAATAAATTACCGAAAGAGGCCTGTCTGCGCATGCACAGGCAATACCAAGGAGTGTAGACCGGACTGGCAAAATTGACCTGAAAACCGCGAAAAGCTGTACAAGCCGAGAGGCTTCGTCAATAGTGAAAATGAAAAGCTAGCCTGCTAGTGATTATAAGAATTCATCCCCGAGGATTTCCTTTATGACCATCGCTTTGCTGAGCCACATCGAACTTGATGCGGGTTACCCTGAACGGTTTGAAGCTGCCGGATATTCCCTGCATTTCGCCACCACGCCGGAACAGCGCGCCAATATTGATCCGGACATCGCACGAACCCTCCGCGCCATTTTAACCATCGGCACCATTGGTGTGAGCGCGGCGGAAATCGCGGCATTGCCCGCGCTGGAAATCATCTGTGCGCAGGGCGTCGGCTTTGAACATATCGACGTGGCGGCGGCAAAACAGCGCGGCATTCTGGTCACACACGGGCCGGGCACCAACAGTTCTTCGGTTGCGGATCATACGCTGGCGCTGATGCTGGCAATCACGCGGCGGATCCCGCAGTTCGATGCTGCGGTGCGCGCCGGAGAATGGAAAAAAACGCGCTGGAACGTAGACGGAATGGCCGGTAAACGGCTGGGGATTATTGGTCTGGGCAACATCGGTGCGCTGATTGCCCGCCGCGCCGCCGGTGGCTTTGATATGGACGTGGGATATCACAACCGCCGTGCGCAGGAAAACAGCCCGTATCAGTATTTCCCAGGCGTCACAGAACTGGCCGCCTGGGCGGATTATCTGGTTGTCGCCACGCCCGGCGGTGCCCATACCACGCGACTGGTGAATGCGCAGGTGCTGCAAGCACTGGGGGAAAACGGTTATCTGATTAACATTTCGCGGGGCAGTGTGGTGGACAGTGACGCGCTGATTGCCAGTCTGCAACGCCGTGAAATCGCCGGTGCCGCGCTGGATGTGGTTGACGGAGAACCGAAAGTACCGGCAGAAATGCTGACGCTGGATAATCTGGTGCTGACGCCGCATGTGGCCGGACGGTCGCCGGAATCTGTCGAAAATATGATGACGCTGGTGCAGTCAAATCTGGATGCCTTTTTTTCAGGTCAGCCGGTCGTGACGCCGGTGCCTGAATAATCCCCCGGTTTATTGACCCGATAATGAGAGAAAACGCCGCCTGCCGGCGTTTTTTTATGGGCGCTGAAAATCCGGTGAACAGGCTATAGTCGTAAAAAGCATAAGTAACCGCTTTTTCTTATTTGTCTGGCATAGCTACAGATCGTAACAATAGGGCTTTCAGGCAGAACAGAGGCAGACAGCGGTGAATTTTCAACAACTCAAAATTATACGTGAATCCGCGCGATGCAATTACAACCTGACCGAAGTCTCGAACATGTTGTTCACTTCTCAGTCAGGTGTCAGTCGTCATATTCGCGAGCTGGAAGATGAACTGGGCGTTGAGATTTTCATCCGTCGGGGCAAGCGTCTGCTGGGGCTGACAGAACCGGGCAAAGAGCTGCTGGCCGTGGCCGAGCGCATTCTCAACGAAGCGCAGAATATCCGCCGTCTGGCTGATGTGTTTTCGAAAGAAGACGCCGGCGTACTGACCATCGCCACCACGCACACGCAGGCGCGTTACAGTCTGCCCAAAGTGATCAAAGCCTTCCGCGCGATTTATCCGGGCGTACGGCTGGAACTTCATCAGGGCTCGCCGCAGGAAGTGCTGGCGATGTTGCTGAGCGGGCAGGCGGACGTGGCCATCGCCAGCGAAAAACTGATGAACGACCCTGCGGTGGCGGCGTTCCCGTATTACCGCTGGCATCATGCGATTGTGGTTCCGCAGGGCCATCCGCTGACGTTGCAGCATCCGGTCACGTTGCAGCATCTCAGCGAACAACCGCTGATCACCTACCGGCAGGGCATCACCGGGCGTTCCCGCCTGGATGAAGCCTTCAGCCGCGCGGCGCTGAGCGCGGATATCGTACTCAGCGCGCAGGATTCTGACGTGATTAAAACCTACGTCGAACTGGGATTAGGCGTGGGGATCCTGGCGGATAAAGCCTTTGAAGCTGCGCGCGATACCGGCCTTCAGCTGATTAACGCCGAGCATCTGTTCGAAGGCAACACCGTCTGGCTGGGGCTTAAAAAGGCGCAATTGCAGAGAAACTACGTCTGGCGGTTTATCGAATTGTGTAATCCGGGCTTATCGGTGAATGAGATCAAGGAGAAGGTGTTTGCGGTAGGGGATGAGCCGGTGATTGACTATCAGATTTGATGGTATGAGGCGTCATACGGGCGCCTGATAATTCAACTCTCAACTCTCAACTCTCAACTTCAAGACCTTGGGCTCGCCGCCCAAACTGGCCCAAAGGGCGCGTTAACGCGCGCGCCCTCTGGACACCCGTGCTCTTTAACTGCGCGCTATCGCTCGCTGGCTATGTTTCAGGTACCGCAGAGACAGGCTGGAAATCTTGCCGCTGCGCGGTGCCTTCATTTCGGGATTGCAGCCTCAGGTCTGCAACCTCTCATTCAGCAAGCTTTCTGAATCGCCCGCACGATCTCAAAATCAACGGCAGACTGTTTTTCATCTTTTAAAAAGGTTGACTGGCGTGACCAAAATTCAGCTGAACGGAGCGGCTTCGAGACCTGTGGCTCGAAGACCGAGAGAAGGAAGTGCGAAGCACCTGGATTTGCGCCATCCACTAATGCACCAGGACAAGTCCGTCGAGCCTGCGATAGCGCGCAGTGAAAGAGCCCGGGGGGGCTTGGGGGGTGGCGGCGATAGGCCGCCCCCCAAGTCGGTGTGGGCCGATGCCCACGGTGTTGAACTTTGGCCAGTTTGAGTGGCAACCCAAGATTTTGTCATCACTGCAAGTGAAAAATATTCTGAGGGAATAAAAAAACCGGTACTGAGACCGGTTTTTTCCGTCCGCTAAAAGCGAAACCTAGACGGCAGGCTTAGCAATCACATTGCGATTTTCCATGCGAACTTCCGCAATGTTTACGTCAATGATGTCACTCTGACGATAGGCGACTTCGCCTTTAATCAGCACGGTGCCGGTGTCTGCACTGCATACCAGCTCGTCGCGTACGCTGTGCAGGAACGGAGCAGGGATGAACGCCACCGCGCCGATGTCTTGCAGGCGCACCCGCAGACCACCGCGGGTCACATCAATGATTTCAGCGCTGAATTTCACATCAGTACCGACTTTATCTTCCAGATAGCGCGCATACAGCCAGTCACCGACGTCGCGTTCGGCCATGCGGTTCGCCCGGCGGCGTTCGGCCAGCTGAACGGCCATGTCGTCCTGAGGTTTCTCAGCAGACTGTTGCAGGATCATCGCTTTCAGAAGACGGTGGTTCACCATGTCGCCGTATTTACGGATTGGTGATGTCCAGGTCGCGTAAGCTTCCAGTCCCAGACCGTAATGCGGCCCCGGCGTGGTGCTGATTTCTGCGAAAGTCTGGAAACGACGGATGCGGCTGTCGAGGAACTGCGTTGGCAGCGCATCGAGTTTACGGCGCAGGGCGCAGAAACCGGGCAGCGTCAGCAGTTCTTCAGCATTGGCTTCAAGGTCATTGGCGGCAAGCACGGTAACCGCATTTTCAACCAGCAGCGGATCAAAACCGGTGTGCACGTTGTAAACGCCAAAACCGAGGCTGTCGCGCAGGGCGATAGCGGCACAGACGTTGGCGGCAATCATGGATTCTTCAACGATGCGGTTAGCGATACGGCGGTGCTCAGCGACGATTTCAAGTACGTTGCCTTTTTCACCCAGTACGAAGCGGTAATCAGGACGATCTTTAAACACCAGCGCGTGTTCGGTGCGCCATGCACTGCGCACGTCACAGACGCGTTTCAGCAGACGGATTTGATCAGCAATCACATCGCTGGCCGGTTGCCATGCGCTTTTCTCATTGGCTTCCAGCCAGTCGGACACATCGTCATAGGCCAGTTTGGCTTTTGATTCGATGGTGGCGGCGAAGAAACGAATATCACTGCCCAGTGCGCCATCGGTGCCCAGCGTAACAGAACACGCAAGAACAGGGCGGCTCACATCTGGCCACAGGGAGCAGATATCATCAGACAATTCACGCGGCAGCATCGGGATGTTAAAGCCCGGCAGGTAGTTAGTGAATGCGCGTTTTTTAGCAATATTGTCGAGTTCGCTGCCCTCACTGACGTAAGCCGTCGGGTCTGCAATCGCAATGGTCATCAGCAGGGTGCCGTCGCCGTTGTCTTTCACATACAGCGCGTCATCCATGTCCTGTGTACTGCCGCTGTCGATGGTCACAAATGGCAGGGCGGTCAGATCTTCGCGGGTCAGGCCTTCATCGCGCAGTTGTGCGATATCAGATTTTGGCGCTTCGCGTTCGAGATTATGACGGGCCAGCGTGACCCACCACGGCGCGAGATCATCAGTGCCGGTGGTGATCCTTTCAGTGATTTCAGCCTGGAAGCTGTGATCGCCTTCTTTCAGCGGGTGGCGGCGCATTTCTGCCACACACCAGTCGCCGTCACTGACTTCGTGATTGATGTTGCGCGCAACGCGACACTGGATCGCATCACGTAATAAAGGATGGTCGGGGATGATAGAAAGACGGTCGTCTTTTTTCGTCACGCGGCCTACAAAACGGCTGAGGAAAGGTTCAACCAGTGTTTCCGGCTGGACGACTTCACGCTCTTTTTCGGTTTGCAGCGAGGCGATTACGCGGTCACCGTGCATGACTTTTTTCATGTACGGAGGCGGAATGAAATAGCTTTTTTGACCGTCTACTTCAAGAAAGCCAAAGCCTTTCTCAGTCCCTTTCACGATGCCTTCGACACGTGGAGTCTGAGAGTGAAGTTGCTGTTTTAGCTGCGCGAGCAGCGGGTTATCTTGAAACATATCGTCCAGAGAATTAGGGTTAATGTGGCTCGATTAGCGGCAGACAGTTTTACGCGATTCAGCCCCTGCGGGCAAGCGGCATCTGCCCCTTTTGCCTCATAACCCTGAAGCAAAAGGGGAGATTTACGGCGCATCCCGCAGAACGGGTTATGCAATACGTTGCAGGTCGACTTTTTGTTCGCAGCGACGGATTGTCACCGGAACGGCTTTAGAAGTTGGCGTGTGCGTCTGGTCACCAAAACTGGACATCGGGACCAGCGGATTGGTTTCCGGATAATAGGCGGCCAGATTGCCGCGCGGAATGTCGTAGCTGACCAGTTTAAACCCGGTCACCTTGCGCTCAATACCGTCGTTCCACAGCGTTTCGATTTCCACCAGTTCGCCGTCTTTAAGGCCCAGATCGGCCAGATCCTGCGGGTGAATGAACAGCACTTCGCGCTGGCCGTACACGCCACGATAACGGTCATCAAGGCCGTAAATCGTGGTGTTGTACTGATCGTGAGAGCGCAAAGTTTGCAACGTAAAGGGTGCATTCTGGTCACCCATTGGGATCAGCACGTCCGGCAACGGCGCAGCGCTGAAATTGGCTTTGCCGCTCAGGGTATTGAAGTTCAGCTCGGCAGCCGCATTCCCCAGATAGAAACCGCCTTTGATATCACAGCGCGCGTTGAAATCCTTGAATCCTGGGATTGTCGCTTCGATATGGTCGCGGATCAGGTTGTAATCGTCGGCCAGCGCCATCCAGTCCAGGTATTTGTCGCCCAGCACGGCGTTGGCGATACCACAGACAATTGCGGTTTCTGAACGCTGCTCTTTCGACAACGGAATCCCCACGCCTTCGGACGCATGCACCATGCTGAAAGAATCTTCCACGGTGATGAACTGCGAACCGGTCGCCTGCATATCCAGCTCAGTACGCCCCAGCGTTGGCAGGATCAGCGCTTCAGCGCCCGGCGTCAGGTGCGTGCGGTTCAGCTTGGTGCTGATTTGCACGGACAAATCCAGATTGCTCAGTGCCTGTTCGGTACGCGGCGTATCCGGCGCCGCTGCGGCCAGATTACCGCCGAGGCAAATCAGCACTTTGGCTTCATGACGCAGCATAGCTTCCAGCGCTTCAACGGTATTGTGGCCGGGAACGCGCGGTGGAGTGAATTTGAAATGGCTTTCCATGGCATCGAGCAGGGCTTTCGGCGCTTTCTCATCGATCCCCATTGTGCGGTTGCCCTGCACATTACTGTGACCACGCACCGGACACAAACCGGCACCCGGTTTACCCAGCTGACCGAACAGCAGTTGCAGGTTAGTGATTTCACGCACGGTCGGAACGGAATGTTTATGCTGCGTCACCCCCATCGCCCAGGTACAAATCACGCGTTCAGCATTCATATAAATCGCCGCGGCTTCGCGCAGGTCTTGCTCACTCAGGCCGGACTGTTCAGTGATTTTGTCCCAGCTGGTGTCATCGACGATAGCCAGATACTCGTCCACACCGGCGCAGTTTGCCGCAATAAATTCTTCATCAAACAGGGAAGGCTGGCCGGACGCAATGCGCTCGCGATGCGTCTGCAATAACGCTTTCACGATACCGCGCACGGCAGCCATGTCTCCGCCAAGATTCGGCTGGTAATAAGCAGAACTGATGCGACCGGCTTTCGGTGTGACCACTTCCAGCGGTTTTTGCGGATCGGCAAAACGTTCCAGACCCCGTTCACGCAGGGTATTGAAGCTGACGACTTTTGCGCCGCGGTCAGACGCATGACGCAGGCTGTGCAGCATACGCGGGTGGTTAGTGCCGGGGTTCTGGCCGAAAACAAAAATCGCATCCGCTTTTTCGAAATCATCCAGACGGATGGTGCCTTTACCGACGCCGATACTTTGTTTCAGACCCACGCCGCTGGCTTCGTGACACATATTCGAGCAGTCAGGGAAATTGTTGGTGCCGAACATACGGCCAAAGACCTGATAAAGGTAAGAAGCTTCGTTACTGGCGCGGCCGGAGGTATAGAAATCTGCCTGATCCGGGCTTTCAAGGCCTTTAAGATGGCTGGCGATCAGCGAAAATGCGGCGTCCCAGCTGATCGGTTCGTAATGGTCGGTGGTGCGGTTATAGCGCATCGGGTGGGTCAGGCGGCCCTGATATTCGAGGAAGTAATCGCTCTGCGCGCGCAGTTTGGTCACGCTGTGCTGGGCAAAAAATTCCGGCTCAACCGCTTTGCGGGTGGCTTCCCAGCTGACGGCTTTTGCTCCGTTTTCACAGAAACTGAACGTACTGTGGTTATCATCACCCCAGGCACAGCCCGGGCAGTCAAATCCGCGACCTTTGTTAACACGCATCAGGTTGCGCAGATTGGAAAGGACTTTTTTACTGTCGAAGACGAAACGGGTAGTGGATTCCAGTGCACCCCAGCCACCGGCCGCGCCGTGGTAGGGTTTGATCTCAGTTTTAAATTTCATAGTTATGCTTCGCAGGTGGTTTTTGTCTGGTCTGTAAACAATCAGAACGGTGAATTGTTAATCCGATTGTTAATTTTATGTCACAAGTTTAGGAGGGAGATGAAGCGGCGTCTAATCGAATGCCATGATGGTGTGATTAGATCTGTCTATTGCCCAAAAATCTGCACGAATAACGGATTTTGACCGGCAGAATGCGACGCGCGTTGTGATTATCACACGGAGTTAAAACAGCGGGTTGCGATAAGAAAGGGTGATGACGGCACCGTGTGAGGATTTTGGTCAAATTAAGATCAAGATGTAACAGAACCGTTTCACTATGAAATGGTTAGCAAAAGACTAAGGGTTTTTCTGAGCGACGATTTAGGGCACCCTATGCGGCAAATAATATTCCGTATTTTTTTATCTGCTGGCAGGTTTGCATTTTGCGCCTGCCGGTAAGGCGCGTTTAAGGATGATTCAGTGAAACGTAGTGTAATTAGTGTCCTCTCTTGTGTGTTGATGTTCTCCGCAGGCAGCGTTAAAGCTGTCGCTCCACTGGATTTCCCGGTTGTGCCACCGAGTATCGATGCCGCGTCCTTCGTGCTGATGGATTACGCCAGCGGTGATGTGCTGGCCGCCGGGAACCCGGACGACCGCCGCAACCCGGCAAGCCTGACCAAACTGATGACTGGTTATGTTATCGACCGCGCGCTGGACCACAAAAAAATCACCATGGACGACGTGGTGACCGTTCCTCAGGAAGCCTGGGTGGCCGGTAACAAAAGCCTCGAAGGTTCTTCGCTGATGTTCCTTAAACCGGGCGACCGCGTTTCCGTGCGTGATCTTATCCGCGGCATCATCATTACTTCCGGCAACGACGCGTGCGTGGCGATGGCGGATTACGTGGCCGGAAGCCAGGATTCCTTCGTCGGCATGATGAACCAGTACGTGGTCAGCATGGGCCTGACCAACACGCATTTCGAAACCGTACACGGTCTGGATGCGCCGGGGCAGTTCACCACCTCCTACGATCTGGCAAAACTTTCCCGTGCGATTATCGGCGGCGAGCCTGAGGAATACCGTATGTATGCTGAGAAATCGCTGACGTACGACAACATCACCCAGCAGAACCGCAACGGCCTGTTGTGGGATAAAAACCTGCAAGTCGATGGCCTGAAAACCGGTCACACCGAAAGCGCCGGTTTCAACATTATCGCGTCCGCCACGCAGGGCGACCGTCGTCTGATTGCCGTCGTTATGGGCGGGAAAAGTGCAAAAGGGCGTGAAGAACAGGCGCGTAAACTGCTGACCTGGGGCTTCCGTGAATACACCAGCAAGCAGATTTTCAAGGCGAATCAGACCGTTTCCAGCGAGCACGTCTGGTTCGGTGCGAATCCTCAGGTGAAAGTCGGTTCCCTGAGCGATGTGTTCATCAGCGTTCCGCAGTCTGACGCCGATAAACTGAAAGCGCAGTACGTGCTGACCAATCCGCAGATTGACGCGCCGCTGAAAAAAGGCCAGGAACTGGGCAGCATTAATATCGTGGATAACGGTAAAGTCATCAAAACCGTGCCGCTGGTGGCGCTGGAAGACGTGGCGCAGGGCGGGATCATCAGCCGTGCCATTGACTACGTGAAACTGAAAATCTAAGTTCTGCTCCTTCCCCTCTCACGAGGGGAAGGTTGGGATGGGGGTGGGTTTACCCCTTGCTAATAAAATTCCTCATAGCTTCACATCAAACTTTCCGGCCTGATAATCCAGAATGGCCTGATTAATTTCCTGCACCGTATTCATTACAAACGGGCCGTGAGAAACCACCGGTTCATTGATTTTATCGGCGTGCCCGAACAGGAATGTGGCGTCATCGGTTGCGGTGATCGTCACGCGGTCATCGCTGTTATCCAGTTCAATCAGATGCCAGGCCTGCGCCAGAATATCATCAATTTTCAGCCGTCCTTTCACCGTATACAGGAAGACCTGTCGTGCCGCTGGCGCATGCAATGTTACTTCGCTACCCGCGCTCATCTGAACGGTCATCAGGGTGACATCGGTCAGTGATTTTATCGGGCCGGTTACGCCTGCAACGCTGCCGGAAATCAGGCTGATTTCGCCGTGTCCTCTGCTCAGCGGAATTTGCGGGATGTCTTGTGCCTGTAAACCGACATAACCCGGCGGCGTCATTTTCAGCCGTGACGGCAAATTCACCCAAAGTTGCAGGATTTCCAGTTCACCGCCGTGGCGTTTGAACGCTTCCGGTGACAGTTCCGAGTGAATCAGACCCGAACCGGCTGTCATCCACTGCACGCCGCCGGTGCCGATAATACTTTCATGGCCACCGGTATCGCTGTGCGCCAGTTCGCCGCGCAGGATAAACGTGACCGTTTCAAATCCGCGATGCGGATGCGGGCCGAACGGTAAACCAAGATTATCCGGTGCATAAACCTGCGGTCCGTGATGATTGAGAAACAGGAAAGGGTCGAGCTGCTCGAGTTCCGGCCCCGGAACCGGACGGCGGGTTTGCAGATCGCGAATATCATCACGATAGGCTTTGTATTGCTTAACAATTTTTCGGGTCATGGCGAGGTTTCCGTTAAAACACTGGATAATAACGAAGACTAGCGGGTTCAGCGGAGGTTGTCACAGCTGATTGTTAACAAGGTGTAATTTGCGCTGAAACGGTACACAAAACGCGGGCGGCTGGCTCACAACCGCCCGGAAACGCAGTCCTGATGTCAGAAAACTTTCGACGAGAAATCCGTTTTCACTTCGCTTTCGATGTAGGTGTTCAGCCCCCAACCGGCGCGGGCGAGCTCTTTCATTTTTTCGAGATGTTCCGGCCCGGGATGGCGGATATCGTAGAGATAAACGTGATTGTTTTTGAAGCGGACTTTGATCGAGTTGGCATCAATCTGGAAGCTGACAACCTGTGAATCACCACTTTTGTTCGCGTAATTTTCCATGCTGCATCCTGTTAGCTGAGCCTGATGACGGGCGACGTCTTCTATTAACCACGTCTGAATTTTCCGTACAGGGCGGCAGTTCACAGTTTGCGAAACAGAGGGAAAACACGGCTTATCAGTGTGTTATAGCGCACAAAGAGAGAAGGCAAAAATGCAAACACCGGCACGAAGCCGGTGTTTATGAAGGTACGGTAGAAACCGCGTGACGCTATTTCAGCAGGAAAGAATGGTCAAAGGTGCCGGTGACATTCAGCGCGACCGGCAACAGACCCTGTGCATGATAGAAATCGGCAGTCTGCTGTTGCTGCGTTTCCGTGTCAGAGTCGATGGGTTGCCAGTAGGATTTACGGCGTTCAAACGACAGCTTCGCCGCGTCCAGCGGGAAGCCAATAATCTTCGCCAGCTTTTCGCTGTAGGCATCCAGATTTTTATACGCCCAGATCTGCGCGTCGCTCAGCCGTTGCAGGTAATCCGCAATCGCCTGACGTTTACCCTGATCTTTAAGCGCCGTGTCAGTCGCTGCAAGGAAACTGTTCCCCGACCACAAACCGCGCCCGTTCACCAGCACACGCAGATGATCCTGCGTTTCAGCAAATGCGGTGTAGGGTTCCCACGTCGCCCACACATCTACGGAACCCTGCGTCAGTGCCAGCTTGGCATCGCTCGGCGGGAGAAAACGGAACGTGACATCTTTGGTGCTCAGCCCGGCGGAGGCCAGCGCTTTCAGCGCCACGAAATGCCCGATAGAGCCGCGGTTGGTGGCGATGCTTTTGCCTTTCAAATCCGCCGCCGATTTAATCGGGCTGTCGGCTTTCACCAGCAACGCGGTGCCGTAAGCGTCAGATTTGTCGACGGCGATCGCTTTCACCTGCGCGCCCGCCGCTTCGGCAAACAGCAGCGGCGCATCGCCAATAATGCCGACATCCACGGCCTGGGCATTCAGGGCTTCCGCCAGCGGGGCGGCGGCGGGAAATTCTGACCATTCAATTTTGTAGGGCAGATTGTCCAGTTTATTCGCCGCTTCCAGCTGTGCCCGCATATTCCCTTTCTGATCGGCAACGCGCAGGGTGATTTGTTCGGCGCTGGCAGCAAACGTGCCACTGATAAGCGTTGCCAGCAGCAGGAGACTTTTCACATTCACTCGCATCAGGGTTCCTTATACCAGCGTGGTTGCGTCGGTTTTATTGTGTGCCTGCCGGGCAGCGATTTTCTGCTTTGTCAGCGGGATCAGGCTTTTGCCGTATTCAACGGCATCATTAAGCGGATCAAAACCGCGGATCAGGAACGTGGTGATCCCCAGATCGTAATATTTCAGCAGCGCATCGGAAACCTGTTCCGGTGTACCGACCAGTGCGGTCGAGTTAGAACCGCCGCCAATCAGCCCGGCGATACCGGTCCACAGGCAGGAATCCAGACGGTCGCCTTGTGCCACGGCTTTCAGTAAACGCTGCGCACCCACGCTTTGCGGTTTGGGTGCCAGCGCCGTCCCTTTTTCCGCCTGTTGCGCGGTGGCTTTCGTCAGAATTTCATCCGCCTTTGCCCAGGCTTCTTCTTCGGTATTGCCCAGAATCGGGCGGAAAGAAATGCTGAAATCAATCTCACGCTGATGTCTGGCCGCAGAGGCTTTCACCGCCTCAACAGTTTCCCTTGCGCTGTCCAGCGGTTCGCCCCACAGCGCAAAAACATCGGCCTGTTTACCGGCTACGCGGATGGCGTCGTCAGACGAACCACCGAAAAAGACCGGTAAGCGATTTTGGAAAGGTTTGATGGCGGAGAAGGCGTTTTCCGCCTGATAAAACTCGCCCTGGTGGTTGTAGCCTTTTTCCGAATACCAGCTCTGTTTCAGCACATCGATGTATTCGTCGGTGCGGCGGTAGCGGGAATCTTTCGGCTCGAAATCGCCGTCACGTTTTTGCTCAGCATCGCTGCCGCCGCTGATGATGTGTACCGCCAGACGGCCATCGAGCAGATGATCGAGCGTCGCCAGTTTACGGGCAGCCAGCGTCGGTGCGACAAAACCGGGACGATGCGCCAGCAGGAAATGAATGCGCGAAGTGCTGGCACCGGCATGGGCGGTCACCAGAAATGCGTCGGGTTGGTCAGAAGCGTATGCCACCAGAATGCGGTCAAAACCGGCGTTTTCATGGGCACGGGCGAAATCCGCGATGTATTGCTTATCAAAAATCGGGCCGGTCGGCGGGATGATTTCAGATGCCAGGCGATGGCCGATCATACCAATAAATTGCACGCTCACGGGCTGTCACTCCTCGGGTCAGAGGCCAGCGGGATGGTGGCTGCGCTGGCAGGAGTTATCACCATAAACGGGATGCTACTATGTTAAAAATTAATTATATGGATAAGCTAATATAAAAAATGTGCATTGTATGGGGCTGGGCCTTTAGCTGTGGGCATGAGTCAAGACCTTGGGTTCGCCGCCCAAACTGGCAAAACATTGGGCTCGCCACCCAAACTGGCAACCCAAGGTTTAGAATTTGGAATTAAGGCCCGTTTGGGCGGCAATCCCAAGATCCAGCCCCTCTGCCACTGCCGCCGCAAACGCATCAATCGCCGGAACCTGACTCGCCGGAACATTCGGATACACCAGCCATAGCTGGCTTCGCGGGGCGAAATCTTTCAGGGCGTAAATTTCAAGCTCATCGCGCAGCGGATGGCGTTCGACTAGCGGTTTAGGCATCAGGCCGAGCCCGCGGCCTTCGGAGATCAGCGATAACTGGAGCGTGGTACCAAAGGCTTCGAGATTGATGAGCAGCGGCAAACCCTGCTCAGTCAGTGCGCGTTGCAGGGCGGCGCGAAAACCGCAGCCTTCGGGATTGAGGATCCAGCCGCGCTGATAACAATCTTCCAGCCGCTGCGGCAGGGTGCCGGTGGTTTTCGGGCCGACAACCACCAGGTCAACCGCGCCGAGTGGCTGGTTTTCCACGCCCTCGGGGAATTGCTTGCTGGCCGGAAACAGCACCACGGCAGCTTCCAGTTCCTGACGCTGAATGCGTAACAGCAACTCCTCGCCCCAGCCGCTGGACAGGCGCGGCTGAATATCCGGGAACTGCGCGGAGAGGCTCTTCAGCGCGGGAAGCAGACTGCCTTCGCTCAGGCTTTGTGGCACGGCGAGGCGTAAAAGACCGGAAGGCGGGCTGTCGGCGGCGACCAGATCGCTGAGCGCATCCACTTCACGCAGAATATGACGGCACTGCTGATAAACGCGGTTGCCCATCAGCGTCGGTTTCAGGGGTTTGGTCTGGCGGTTAAGCAGCGGAATACCCAGCGACTCTTCGAAATTCTGCACCCGGCGGGTAATTGCCGGCTGCGTCAGCCCCAGCTCATCAGCTGCAAGTCGCGTTGACTGCAACCGGATAACCGCCACAAAAGCGGTCAAATCTTCAATTTTCATCGGGACTCAGTATCAGAAAGTAAACGTTGTGCGTCTCCACAGGATAAAACAATTCCACCGGTGACGCTGGATCCCACCGCACATTTTTATGTGTGAATTGCATATTAGATTATCCATAAAATGCATTTTGCTTGAGTTTGACCGGTGTTAGCCTGAGAGAAATCAGGATCGCTTATAGATGAAAGAGGTGAAGGTATGGTGGCTTTACAGGTGGCACCGCTGCGGCAGTTTCTGGCGGATTTTACCCGGCTGGTGCAGGAGCCTCACGGGCAGACCGAAATACTGGCGCAGGGCAGTGCGTTGCTGGAAAAGCTCGTCAGCACTGACGGCTGGCTGCCGGAGGACACCGCGCAGCCGCACGCTGAGCATTATCAGCAATACCTGTTGTATGCCGATCCGCTTTCACGTTTTTCCGTTGTCAGTTTTGTCTGGGGACCGGGGCAGAAAACGCCGGTTCACGATCACCGCGTCTGGGGGCTGATTGGCATGCTGCGCGGCGGGGAAACCAGCCAGAACTATGTCCGCCACAGCGACGGCAGTTTGCATCCTGAAGGCGCTGCCGTGACGTTACAGCCAGGCAATGTGGAAAAAATCGCGCCGGATTTGCTCGATATTCATCAGGTCAGCAACCTGTATGACGACCGGGTTTCAGTCAGTATTCACGTCTACGGCGGCAATATCGGTGCGGTGTCGCGGGCGGTTTATCTGCCGGACGGCACCGAGAAAGCCTTCATCTCCGGTTATTCCAATTCGTACATTCCCAATATCTGGGATCTGTCAAAAGAGAACACTCATGTCTGAATCTCATCCGTTACCTCTGCGTCATTTTTCACAACTGCATCAGGCCCTGCGTGACGGGCAGGAAGTGGCTCTGGTTGATCTGCGTGAAGAAGGGGCGTTTGCCACCGGGCATCCGCTGTTTGCCGCCAATCTGGCGCTGTCCAAACTGGAACTGGAAGTGCCGGACCGCATTCCTAACCGGCAGACCGCCATCACGCTCTACGATAACGGCGAGTTTTATGACGAACGCCGCGGGGAACGTAAAACCACGCGCGCGGCGGCGTTTCTGAAATCGCTGGGTTACCGGGATATCGCGGTACTGGCGGGGGATCTGGCAGGCTGGAAAGAAGCGGGCGGTGAGATTTTTACTGATGTGAATGTGCCGAGTAAGGCGTTTGGTGAATGGGTTGAACATCATTATAAAACTCCGTCTCTGACGGCTAATGAAGTTCAGGCATTACAGGAAAAGGGCGCGAATGTGGCTGTGCTGGATGTGCGCCGGTTCGATGAGTTTCAGGCGATGAGTATTCCCGGTGGCGTGAGCGTGCCGGGCGGAGAACTGGCGCTGCGTTTACGCGATGTGGTGCCTGATAAAAAAACGCAAATCATCATCAACTGCGCCGGTCGTACCCGCAGCATTATCGGTACGCAATCGCTGATCAATGCCGGATTCACGCAGCCGGTTGCGGCATTGCGTAACGGCACCATTGGCTGGACGCTGGCGGGACAAACGCTGGCGCATCAGGAACACGCCCATTATCCGGCGCTGAGCGAAGATTCCCGCCGCATTGCCCTGAAAGGCGCGCAGGCGCTGGCAATTCGTGCGGGCGTGCGCTCGGTGACATTGTCACAAATTCATGAATGGCAGCAGGATCCGCAGCGGACGTTGTATTTGTTTGATGTCCGCACAGCGGAAGAGTACCGTGCCGGTCATCTCACTGGCGCGCGGCATGTTCCGGGCGGTCAGCTGGTTCAGGAAACCGATCATTATGCAACAGTGCGCGGCGCGCGCGTCGTTCTGGCCGACAGCGACGGCGTGCGCGCCCGGATGGCGGCTTCCTGGCTGGCGCAGATGAACTGGGAAGTGTACGTCGCGGAATTCAAAGAAGAAGATTTCGCAGAACAGGGCGACTGGAAAGCACAGGTTGCACCTGCGCCTGCTGTGGAATCCGTCACGCCGGAACAGCTGCGACACTGGCTGGCAGAAGGCAGTACGGGCGTGGTTGACCTCACCACCAGCGCGAACTTCCGTAATCGCCGAATTCCCGGCGCAGTCTGGACGACGCGGGGCAATATTCCGCAGGTCATTGCCGCACAGCCGGAGAAAACGCGCTGGGTTGTGACCTGCACAAGCGGTTTGCTGGCGCGTTACGCTGTCACGGAAGTCGCGGCGCTGACCGGTAAAGAGACGTATTTGCTGGAAAAGGGCACGGTCGGCTGGATTAACGCCGGAGAATCACTGGAGCGCGGCGAGTCGGTATATCTGGAGAACGCGCAAGATCGCTATCAGCGTCCGTATGAAGGCACGGCGGTGAGCGCGCAGGCGATGCAGGATTATCTGGACTGGGAATACGGTCTGGTGGCGCAGCTGGAAAAAGACGGGAGTCACGGTTTTCAGTTGTTGAAGTAAAAGCGGTTAACGCGATGTTCTGAGCTGACCCTCTGCGTAATACACGAAGAGGGTCAGTTTGTTCTTAACGACGGCCGCGCGGATGGGTGCGGGCAGTCCAGTCATAGGTCGCTGAGGTGCTTGGAACCGCTTTATTGCGGCGTTTTTCAGCACGCGCACGCGCGGCCACTTTCTCTTTCTCTTCCATCAGCTTGTCGATGTAGTCATCTTTAATCCGGTTGTTTTCCGAATTAGTCAACTCACGGCCCTGAGCTTTGCGGGCTTTGTCGAGCAACGTTTTCAGCTCGCGTTGTTCGCTTTCCGTCATATCTTGTTGTGTCAGTCTTTTCATCATTACTGCGTCCTGTGAGGAAAGTGGCTACCAGTGTAGTCGAATTACGGGCAGGCGTCGCTGCAAACTGGCGCGTGCGCGTTACCAAACCCTGTAGTAGTGGGCAATCATCACATTGCGACAAATAACGATAATCATTATCATCTCAGCCTTTGTGACGGTTTTTGAGGTGTTATGCGTAAGTTCACACAGTCTCTGCTGGTTTCCTGCCTGTTGTTATCCGGCCTGGCGCAGGCCAGAACCGTGACCGATATTTCTAACCGGACGGTCACCGTACCGGATAATCCGCAGCGGATCGTGGTGGGCGAAAGCCGTATGTTGTATACGCTGGCGCTGGTGCAGGACGGAAACCCCGCGCAGCACGTGATTGGCTGGCCGGGCGACATGGCGCAGCTCGATGCGCAAAGCTGGGCGATGTACGTAAAAGCTTTTCCGGAAATCGCCACCATCCCGCTGCTCGGGCAAAACAACTATACGCAGCTGAATGCGGAGAAGGTGATTGCGCTGAAACCCGATCTGGTGATTTTGCCGGTGTATGCGAAGAAACAAACCGACCGCGATCAGATGGAAATCACGCTGACTAATGCGGGGATCCCGGTGATCTACGTCGATCTGCGCGTGGATCAACTGCATAACACGATCCCCAGCGTAAAGTTGCTGGGCGACGTGCTGAATCATCCGCAGAAAGCGGCGCGCTTTATCGCTTTTTATCAGCAGCATATGGATCGCGTTCGTGAACGCATTGCGGCGTATCAGGGCAAAAGGCAGACGGTGATGCTGCAATTGCATCTGGGTCGCCGTGAAGGATGCTGCACCACGGTTTCTCACGGCAATCTTGCCGATCTGCTGGCGTTTGCCGGCGGGGATAACATCGCCAAAGGTGCTTTTGGTAGCGTATACGGAGATCTGAACGCAGAGAAAGTGATTATGGCCAACCCGGATGTGTATATCACCACGGGCATGGCGGGACCGGAAGGAAAAAGAGTGTCCAACCTGATGCTGGGGCCACAGGTCACGCAGCAGGAAGCGGAGCAAAGTTTCCGGCAGATTATGGATAAGCAGCCGGTGCTATCGACGCTGAAAGCCATGCGCGAAGGGCGGGCGTACAGCGTCTGGCATAATTTCTATCTCAGCCCGTATCACATGGTCGCCGTCGAAGTGTTTGCCAAAACTTTGTATCCGCAGCTGTTTAAAGATGTCGATCCGCAGGAAACCATGAAAGAACTGTATACGCAGTTTCTGCCGGTTCCGTTCAGCGGCACCTACTGGAGTCAGTTGCCACCGGCGAAATAATTCTTCCGCATCATCCTTTCGGACAGGCAATAAAAAACCGGCACAATCGCGTGCCGGTTTTTGTTTATCGGGCCAATGCTGTAATTAGAAATCCGCCCCCGCAGGGGAGGCAAACCGGTATTACTCGACGGTGGAATATTTCACGTAATGGTTTGAGCAGTTGAAGTGCGCCACATAACCCAGCGTGCCGTTCGGCCCTTTGGCGCTGAAAGGAATGTGGTAAGTGCCTTTGTCTTCTTTGACGTCATCGCTGATGAAATTCAACACCGGCACGGAGGTGCCCATATTGTCTTTATCGTTGCCCCAGTTGGGAATGCGGTTTTGCATGTAATCGCGGGTCACAGTGTCGATGGCGTTATCTTTGGTGATGGTGCTGCATGCGCCTTCAGTCGTGCGCTGCATCCACCACGGATACACATAGACCGAGCCCAACATCAGCACCATCAGGGCAAAAATGACGGAAATGATCCCGATTAAAACGACTTTACTCATAGTGCTGCGACTCCTGAAAATTCTCAGTCAAATCAGAGTTGCCGGGGCATTAGGGGTCAGCCCGGGCACGAAAGCGCGTATGTTACGCCACTTCGCCGGAAGAGGTTAAGTATTATAAGCCCTTCTGTTGCATCTGGTTACAGAAGCCGGTTCCGCCGCAGGGTCTGCGATGATAGCCTTTTGAATACATTTAACGTTTGCACAAGGAGTAAGACATGAGTCAGCAACCTGTAGTCGCGGTGCTCGGTTTGGGGGCGATGGGACATGCATTTGCCACCAATCTGATTAAAAAAGGTTTCACCACCCGCGTGTGGAACCGGACAGCATCGCGTGGTGACGATCTGGTGAAGGCGGGCGCGCAACGCGGCCTGACACCGCGTGAAACCGCAGAAGGTGCCGATGTGGTGATTACCATGTTATCGGACGGCAAAACGTCTCTCGAAGTTTATCAGGGTGATAACGGGCTTCTGGCCGGGCTGAAGCAGGGCGGGATTATCGCGCAAATGGGAACGCTGGGCGTCTCTGCCACTGAATCGCTGATTGCGCTCATTAAAGAACAGCGTCCGGACGTGCTGTTCTTTGATGCGCCGGTTTCGGGTACCAAAGCGCCCGCCGAACAGGCGCAAATTGTGGTGCTGGCCAGCGGTGATCGTGAGGCGGGCGCAGCTGTTGAACCGGTGTTTGCCGCTATTTCGAAAGCCACTAAATGGCTGGGTGAAGCCGGTCGCGCGTCTAAAATGAAACTGGTGGTTAACGCGTGGCTGATTGCCATGATGGAAGGCATCGCCGAAAGTACCCAACTGGCCGAAGAACTGGGCTTTACGCCGGATGACCTGTGGGACGTGCTCGACGGCGGTCCGCTGGCGGCGCCTTATATCAAAGGCAAAATGGCGATGTTCAAAAGCGGCGATTACACCCCGCAGATGCAGCTGACCTGGGCGCTGAAAGATATCAATCTGGCGATTGAAGCGGGCAGTAAGCTCGAGTTGCCTGTAATGAAACGCATCAGTGAAACCTGGCAGGCCGCCGTGGATGGCGGTTATGGCGACCAGGATCTGGCGGTGGTTTACCGTTATCTCGGTTCCCGCTGACCGGCGCAGCCCACGGACGGGCGCGTTATAACCGGTTAATATCCCGCGTAGTTTTTTCATAACCCCGAAGCATAAACCAGATTATCTGGCTATTGGTCGGCCGCTCCGGCGCTGTGATAGCGTTGACGATTATCACCCATAATCACGGCGGAGTCAGCAATGAGCCAGACGTCAACAACTATCCCTTTAGTCGATTTCAGTCAGTTTTCTGGTACGCCAGAAGAGCGTGAATCGTTTTTGTCGCAGCTGCGTTACGCCGCCCGCGAAATCGGGTTCTTCTATCTGAGAAATCATGGTGTAGATGCCACGTTGCTTCACGACGTGCAGCGCGTGGCGCGGGAATTCTTTGCCTTGCCGGAAGAAGATAAGCTGGCCGTCGCCATGATCAATTCTCCGCATTTTCGCGGCTATAACCGCGCTGCGTCAGAGATTACCCGCGGTCAGCCGGACTGGCGCGAACAGTTTGACCTCGGTGCCGAACGGCCAAAACTATCCGTAAGCGCAGAAACGCCTGCGTGGGCGAGATTGCAGGGGCCGAATCAGTGGCCGGAAGCGTTGCCTGAGTTGCGCCCGCTGCTGCTGCGCTGGCAGAGGGAAATGACGGCGATGTCGCTGCGTTTATTGCGGGCTTTTGCGCTGGCGCTGAAACTGCCGGAAGACGCCTTTGATCCTTTGTATGGCGAAAAACCCAATGAGCACATCAAGCTGATCCGTTATCCGGGGCGGGTGGCCAGCGCGGGAAATCAGGGCGTCGGTGCGCATAAAGATTCGGGTTTCCTGAGCTTTTTATTGCAGGATGAACAGCGTGGTTTGCAGGTTGAAGTTGAGGAAAATGAATGGGTCGATGCGCTGCCGGTGGCGGATACGCTGGTGGTGAATATCGGCGAACTGCTGGAGCTGGCCACCAACGGTTACTTGCGTGCGACGGTTCACCGCGTGGTGTCTCCGCCTGCTGAAGGCGAACGGCTGTCGCTGGCCTTTTTCCTCGGCGCGCAGCTGGACGCCATAGTGCCGCTCTTTCCATTGCCGCCTGAACTGGCAAAAGAAGCTCGCGGCGATGCCAGCGATCCGCTCAATCCGCTGTTCCGCGACGTGGGATTCAACTATCTGAAAGGGCGGCTGCGCTCTCATCCGGACGTTGCGCAGCGCTACTACTCAGATATTGTCGGCTGATTCAGATTTTAGGTGCCTTTGAGGTATCAACACTGACGACCGTGGACATTCCCGGTCGCAGCTGGTCACTCTGCGCCTGATCCGGTTCCAGCTCAATGCGTACGGCGATACGCTGAGAAATCTTGGTGAAATTCCCGGTCGCATTATCGGCTTTCAGGACGCTGAATTCCGAACCGGCGGCCGGAGAAATCCGCACCACGTGGCCTGTAAACGGATGATCGTTCAGCGCATCCACCGTGAAAGACGCGGGCGCACCGACAGCCATTCCCGCCAGCTGGCGCTCTTTAAAATTGGCCGTCACCCAGACTTGTTTTGGTGTGACCGACGTGAGTTGCGTTCCGGCACTGACGTATTGCCCCATGCGGGCGCTGATTTCGCCGAGCTGCCCGTCGGATGGCGCGACAATCTGCGTGTGCTGTAAATTGATTTGTGCCACTTCAACTTTCGCCTGCGCGGCTTTTAATGCCGCGGCCAGCGACGCTTTATTGGCTTCCACCAGCGCGAGACTCTGGCGTGCGATATTTACGGATGCGCGCGCTTTTGCCACGTTGGCCTCCGCCGTCAGTAACGCCGCCTGAAGTTCATCTCCGGTGGTTTTTGACACCAATCCTTTTTGCAGCAATGGCCCGTTGCGACGGGTATCGATTGACGCCTTGCTTTGTGTTGCCTGCGCGCTTTGCAATTCCGCTTCTACAAGTTGCAGGCTGGCAGCACCGGACGCACGGTTCTGTTCGAAGTTTTGCAGCGTCACCTGCGCCTGTGCCGCCGCGGCTTCGGCCTGTAACAGCTCCTGCCGGTAAGTGCTGTCGTCAATCTCAAACAACACATCGCCTTTTTTCACCGGCATAAAATCCTGCACTTTCACCCCGGTGATGTAACCCGACACCTGCGGGCTGAGCAGGGTAACGTTCCCCCGGATATACGCGTTATCGGTCGATTCCACCCTGGAGTTAAATGGAAACAGCTGCCAGCTGTACAACACAATCATCACGCCAATAATGCCTAAGCAAAGCACTACAATAATGGATGGATAACGAAAGATATTTTTCATCACTTTGTCCGTATACCTCGTTTTAATTCGTCAACAGGATCTGTTTATTCAGGCAACCGCTTCGGAGGCTGCGCGTTTTTTTGTCTGGATCCTTCCGGTAATAATGTGTCCGCCGAGCACGACGATACAGCCCAGCGACATATAAAAAACCACTCTAAAAACATCGTTGTAGGCCAGCAGTCCCGCCTGCTGGGTGATCTTCGTGCTCAGCTGCGCCAGACCTTCGGCGCTCAGCTGTGTGCCATCCGTCAGAACCGGTTTCAGCAGGTGGCTGTATTGGGAAATTCGTTCGACCACCAGCGGATTCTGCAAACTGATATGTTCAACCAGAACGGCGGAATGATACTTCTCGCGCAATATCTGAAGGGTGCCCAGGAAAGCGCCGCCGACCTGTGCGCCGACGTTCTGCGTCGACAGAAACACCAGCACGAAACTGATGATCTGGCTTTGCCCGAACTGCAACGCGCGGATAAAACCCAGCCATAAGGACGTCGGCAGAAAGATGGCACCGGCAAACGCAATCATGCCCTGTGTCAGGTAAAACTGTTCCGCGCGGGTGTCCGCAGTGGAATTGGCGTCCATCAGCGAGGCCACGGCAATCAGGGCAATGGAAAACAGATGGATGTAAACGATACGGTTCGCTTTATGAATAATGCTGACGACCACCAGCCCGGCAACGGTGGCGGCCAGAATCACGCAAAACAGCGTTACCAGCTGGTCATTCACCAGGCCGACCAGATTCAGAAAGCCAACCATGCCGGTGGTTTGCTCGGAAAGCAGCATACGGATAAACAGCATCGAACCGGTGAACAGCAGCATTTCAGGCGTCATCAGCCAGCGCAAATCGATTATCGGATTCTTACGTTTGAGTTCGACCATAAAAGACAGGGTCAGCGCAATAATCCCGACTACCAGTACTTCGCCTATCCAGTCTTTCTCCTGCCACCAGTAATAACGGCCCATCGTCAGCACCACGGACATACAGGCGACGGCGGTGGCGATCAGCGGATAGCTGATCCAGTCGATGCGTTCGAATACCTTCACGCGGGGCGGATGCGTCAGCGGCAGGATCCAGATAATTGCCAGACAAATCAGGGAAAGACCGGATTCCAGCATCGTCAGCTGGTGCCAGTGACCGAGATCGAGAAGATGCGGCGAAATAATGCGTGAAACCGGCAGGGCAATCTGGCTGCCCGCCAGCCCGAAACACAGCCCGGCGGTCAGTTTTTTAGCGGGCGGGAAAATCTCGAACATATAAAACAACGCCAGCGGGCCGAGAGAGGCCATCGCAAAACCCATGACGGCGCGAACGGCCAGCGCGGTCTGAAAATCGTGGGTAAAGGTTTGTGCCAGAGACGCCACGGCAAAAAACAGCAGCCCGTATTCGCCGAAACGCCGGAAGCCAAACTGGGTACGGATTTTATAAAGCAGGATCGTGCCGGTGACGCTGGTCGCGGTATAGGCTGCCACCAGCCAGTAACTTTCGACATTGGAAATGCCCAGCGAGCCCTGAATACCCGTCAGGTTAGAGCTGACCAGGTTAATCCCCAGCCCCTGCGTCAGGCCAATAATCAGCGAGGCCAGCGCATAAACTGCAATCCGGCCACGCGGATAGTGCCAGAGCCAGGTGCTGACCCGGACGGCAAAAGGGTGATGCTGTGACGGAGGCACCGAGGCTGGCTGCGGTTTCGGTAATCCTTCAGGCGGTGGTGTGGAGAGTTCTTTTTCTGGTGATGCATCCCGTGTTGTTAATTCACCGGCGTCCTGCCGGACATCTGAATCAGAACGCGTCGTCATCGTTATGCCTTGTAAGTCGTTACCCAACTAGTTTGTAGCTTGCTACATAATGTAATAAGGCGTTTCAGATGTGTCTAGTCCAATTATTCATATTGGTGATATTTACAAACGCAAATAACGAATAACAAATCAGTAACGCAAGTGATTAATGCAGAGGAAAGGGCAAAACGGGAAGGGGAAAACGCCACTAAAGCGCGGCGATATTGGCGGTGATGCTGGCGAGAACGTCGCGGGCGACATCAATATCTTTATCCGGAATGCCTTCCATTACGCGGATCAAAATGTCATCGGTCATGCTGCGAACCTGATTCGCCAGTTCAATTCCGGCGTCGGTCAGCTTAATGTCTTTCGAACGACGGTCGGAATCTCCGGGGCAGCGTTCCAGCAAACCCAGCTCGGCAAGGCTGTCAAACAGGCGGATAGCAGTCGGATGCTCAACTTCCAGCAGGGCGGTCAACTCTCCCTGAGGCAGGCGACCCTGAGCGGCTTCGAGGTGCAACAGCACCTGCCCGCGGGCGAGCGTCAGCCCAATGGTTTTGAAACGGGCATCACAGTAAGTGCGCAACTGACGGCCGATATGAATGGTTTCCGGGAGGAAACGGAGCCTGGGAATGGATGCTTCCGGGCGGCGTAAAGTGGTCAAAGGTTCCTCACTGTCGGGCGTAAGCAGGTTTTCAGTGGCGTAAGATTAGCACGATCAGCAACATTTACCATTAATGGAGCCGCAGGAATAACGCATTTCATTCAAAGCAGAGATGCTTAGTTACAACATACAGTTTATTATTCAACACAAAGCGTCTATCTGAAACAACTGTAAAAACACCGCCTTACGGCGGTGTCTCATTATACTGTCTGTCAGGAAAAAGGAGGCTATAAACCTCTTTTTTCCATCAGCAGCGCCAGATCAACCAGACGGTTTGAGAAGCCCCATTCGTTATCGTACCAGGCCAGAATTTTCACCAGCTTGCCGCCGATAACCAGCGTTGAAAGCCCGTCAACAATCGAAGAACGCGGGTCACCGCGATAATCACTGGAAACCAGCGGTTCTTCACTGTAGCCCAGAATATCTTTCAGCGGGCCAGACTCCGAAGCTTTACGGAATGCCGCATTGATTTCTTCGACCGTGGCTTCACGTTTCAGGTTGACGGTCAGGTCAACAATCGACACAACAGGCACCGGTACGCGCAGGGAATAACCCGTCATTTTGCCCTCCAGTTCAGGAATGACTTTACCGATAGCTTTGGCTGCACCACTGGAATACGGAACAATCGACACCGCCGCCGCACGCGCACCGCGCAAATCTTTCTCAGGCTGATCGTGCAACGCCTGACTATTGGTATACGCATGCGTAGTGTTCATCAGGCCATGCTCAATCCCGAAGGTTGAATGCAGAACCTGCGCCGCCGGTGCCAGACCGTTAGTGGTGCAGCTGCCGTTACTTACCACTTTGTGTTTGGCAGGATCATAATCGCCGTCATTTACACCCATCACGATAGTGATGTCGTCATTTTTGGCCGGTGC
The DNA here is from genome assembly GCF_011065485.1 of Rahnella contaminans. Lineage (NCBI taxonomy): Bacteria > Pseudomonadati > Pseudomonadota > Gammaproteobacteria > Enterobacterales > Yersiniaceae > Rahnella > Rahnella contaminans. The sequence continues at coordinate 755,987 of NZ_JAADJS010000001.1, read as the reverse complement.
GGAAATAATGACGCGTTTGGCGCCGCCCTTGGTGATATGCAATTCGGCTTTGTCTTTTTCAGTGAAGAAACCGGTCGCCTCGATAACGATATCAACACCGACGCTGCTCCACGGAATCGCTGCCGGATCTCTTTCTGAGAAGACGCGGATAGCTCTGCCATCGAGCAACAGTTGCCCTTCGCCGGCTTCGACTTTGGCATTTAACGTGCCGGAGAGGGAATCATATTTCAGAAGATGCGCAAGGGTTTTACTGTCGGTGAGATCGTTGATGGCGACGACCTGGAAGTCATTACGACCCAGTGCGGCGCGTAAAACATTTCGACCAATCCTGCCGAACCCGTTGATACCAACTTTGACCATGATGAAACTCCTTTATTATCAGACCTGCATGTAATGTAGACCGAAGGAGATTTGGCGTAAATGACAATAAAAGAGCTATTTACGCCAACATGCGTGAGCAGAAGCGTTCCCGGTATTCCGTCGGGGTCAGGTGTAAATTCCTTTCAAAAACACGCCGCAAATTCAGGCCACTGCCGAAACCGGTGACCAGTGCGATTTGCTCGACGCCTTGTGTGGTTTGTTCAAGCCGCTGCCTGGCTGCATTAAGGCGAACTTCTTCAACATATTTGGCCGGAGTGATCCCGGTTTCGCGGGTGAAAACCCGGGTAAAATTACGCGGGCTCATGGCGGCGCGTTCAGCCAGAGCTTCGACGGATAAATCACCGGTGAGATTTTCAGGTAACCAGAGCTGAAGCTCACGGATAGGGCCTTCGCTGGCCTGATTCAAAAGATAGCGGCTAAACTGCGCCTGTCCACCAGGCCTGCGCAGAAACATCACTAAATCCTGTGCAACGTCTCTGGCCAGATTAAAACCCTGATCGTCTTCCACCAGCGCGAGCGTGAGGTCAAAGCCTGAACTGACACCGCCGGAAGTCCAGACAGGACCATCCTGCACATAGATGGGCCCACGTTCGACGGTGATCTGCGGGAATTCGGCCTGCAACGTGTCCAGTAATCGCCAGTGAGTCGTGGCGTGACGTCCATCCAGCAGCCCGGTCTTAGCCAGTAACATGGCTCCGCCACAAATGGAGACAACACGCCGGGCATGGGGTGCAGCGCGTTTGACCCAGTCAACGACGTTCGAGCCTTCTTCTTCGGTCAGCCCTTTGCCGGTGATCAGGATGGTGTCGCGGGGAAGTTCAGGGTCGAGGTCGCAAAGCCGGTGATCCGCCAGCAAATTCAGGCCGGAAACGCCGTGAACCACGCGGTGAGGTTGCGTGGTGGCGACCGTGACCTGGTAAGGCGAATTTGTTCCGCCAGCAGGCATCAGACGATTCGCCTGCATAAGGATGTCGGCGATACCGGCCGCCTCGAATAACATGCCCCCGTCAGGGACGATAATCAGAAAAGTTTTCATGGCATTAAAAATACAATCTGTATTAAATAAGTCAATAAGGCATTCAGGCTAAGTCCGTGAAGATGAAAACGGCAGGGGGTTTGCATTGCGCATTTTTGGCACACATAAAATGTGAAAAAACTCAATTAAACCATGATACTCAGCGGCGTTAAGGGTATCTTGTCAGCGTCCAAAATGACGCATTCAACCGTGAGATTTCATGAATTCATTACTCAAACAGACGTCACGGATCAGCCTGCTGATTATGCTGATGATTCTGGCGGGTTGCTCAGGCAAAACGCATTATAAAAAATACGATACCCACGCTTATGACGATGAAATTGAAGATGCGGCGGATAATTACAAAGTCGACCGGAAACTGATTAAAGCAATCATTCAGGTTGAGTCCAGTTACAATCCGGACGCCGTCAGCCCGTCGAATGCCATCGGGCTGATGCAACTTAAAGCCTCGACCAGCGGCTGTGATGCATACCGGTACAAAGGTAAACGTGGTTGCCCGAGCGACAGACAATTGCATGACCCGGAAACCAACATTGATTTGGGCGCGGCATATCTGAGCGGATTACAGCATCAGCAATTAAACTGGATTAACGATCCGCTGACGCGTCGCTATGCTACAGAAGTCGCTTACGCCAACGGTGCCGGTGCTTTATTGCGGACATTTTCCGCAAACCGCCAGACGGCAATCCAGATGATCAATCAGCTGACGCCGGAAGCGTTTAACTGGCATGTTCGTCAGTATCATCCGGCGCCGCAGGCACCACGATATATGGCGAAGGTCGAGAAGGTTTATGCCGGGTTATAGCAGAAACCGGCATAAATAAAGAATGCGCTACGTGAATTCTGCAGCATTATGGTACTGCCATAAATTCAGAATTCACGTAGCGATGTCAGTTTACATTGGCTGAAACCCGCTGAAAGGAGAGTTCGCATGCTGTCCAATTTATTCGCCGGTTTACCGGTTACTGCCAGTGCGCAGGAACACGAAACCTTCGACGCGCTGTTAAACATGCCGGGCTTACGTATCGAGAGAATTGTTTCGACCGGCCAGGCAAGTCCGCCGGATTTCTGGTATTGCCAGACACAAAGCGAGTGGGTCACGGTTCTGCAAGGTTCAGCCGGTCTGCGAATGGAAAACGAAACACAGACGCGGGTAATGCACGCCGGTGACTGCATTAACATTCCGGCGTTATGCAAACACCGTGTGGAGTGGACAGCCGCAAATGAAATCACAATCTGGCTGGCCGTGCATTATGGTGATATTGAAGATCAAAGCGCAGATGAAGAGTCATGAAAAAAGAACAAAATGGCAGGAGAGACGGTGGATTGATGGCGGGTGCGTTAATGGTATTATTATTTAACATAATATACATTATACGTACTTTGATTATCTAAGAAACCCAGGATGTCCGGCTTTAGTCCGTCACGTCATTCCGTAAAATCTGCCAGTTCTGCATCCTTTCATTCCGGCAGCTTTCACCAATTCACTGACTATCTCAGCCTTTAAACTGTGCCAGCCAGATGGTATGTCCGGCACATGTCGGGTCTTCGGCAACCATCTTCACTTCCCTGAAACCATGTTCATCAAACAGCGCCCGGTATTCTTCCGGAGCCAGACTTGCGTGATACAGATCTTCCCCTTCAAATGTGCCAATCGCCTCGCCGTTGCCGGGACCGCTGGTGAACATCAATGCTGCATCAGGCTTTGCGTGTTTCTCAAAAATGGCAAACATGGCGCGCTGATCATCGCGCGTCAGATGGAAAAAACTGTCCCAGGCAATCAGCCCGTCGAACTTCTCATTCAGCGATAGCAAACGCATGTCGGCAACTTGCCAGCGTTGTTCCGGGAAACGTTCGCGGCAAATCGAAATCATCGGTTCTGAAGCATCGACGCCGGTCACTGAGAAATGACGTTCTATAAAATATTCGGCGATGGGTTTTCCTGCTCCGCAACCGATGTCCAGAATGCGGCCTTCTGACGGGATCAGAGCCAGAAAATCGTCCAGCCACGCCTTTTCATATCCCTGATCTTTTCGCAATTTATCCCAGATATCAGCATGTCGCTGATACAGTGAAATGATGTTTTTCGCCGAAATATCGTCCATTTTCTCTCCATTCTGACCGTCATTTGATCGCGCTACGTGAATTCTGAGTGTCTCACGCGACCTCAGCGCCTGTCAGCGAAAGATTTGGATTTGTTACCAATTCATCATTTTTTATCATATTTATCAATGTGTTTATTGATTTTATCGGCATGCTTCGTATGATGTGGCGGACAAGACTTTAACGTAGCGCTGAGAGATAACATCTGATGAAAGACATCACTTTTTACGGTCGTTTCGAGGCCGATATTCTGGCCGGGCGCAAAACGATCACGCTCCGTGAAGCCAGCGATGCGGATTTTGTGGCGGGCGATCGTGTCCGCGTAAGTCGTTATGAAGACAACGTTTTCTTCTGCAATATCGAGATTATCGACGTTACGCCGGTACAGTTTGACGAGCTGAATAACGCCCATGCCGTGCAGGAAAATATGACATTACCTGAGCTGAAACAGGTGATCAGCGAGATTTACCCGGGTCTGAAATCACTGTTTATGATCGCGTTTCGTCTGGTCTGACAGTTTTGTTTGACAGGAAAACGCACCGGAATCTTGCCCGGTGCGCCCTTTTCTCCTTAACCCTGCCAGCGGGATCCGCGGATCACCGAACAGAAATTGCCTCTGATGAAATCGGGTTCTTTGTCGGCAATGACATCCGCTTTCACGTTGCCAAATGTGGTTTGCGGTCTGTTTTTGATGCCATCATAAAATGCCTGAATGATGTCTTCTTTAAATGCCGGTGTCCGCGGATGCGCATCCACAACCGCATTTCGAACATCGTCTTCGTATCCCTGATAATTAATCCCGAGAACGTCCATTTCCACACCCGCTGTCACCAGCGCTATGACCGGATCCATAAATTCAGGGATCCCCGGCGTGGTGTGCAAGGCAATTGCGGTCCAGACTTTATCAATATCCTGCGTACTGACACCGTGTTGCTGCATAAATTTGCGGGCCGCGTTTGCGCCGTCCACTTCAAAGCGTTTATCGCAGCTACAATTTTCGTGGGTCAGCCCCATGTCGTGGAACATACAGCCGATATACAACAATTCGTGATCGACTTTAAGCTGACGTTGCTGACCGGCAAGCGCCGCCCAGTAATACACGCGGCTGGAATGATGGAACAGTAAATCGGTTTCTGTATCGCGCACCAGTTCGGTGGCTTCGCGCGCCATTTTGCTGTCGGGAATGCGGATGCCCTGAATGTTCAGACTCATAATATTTCTCCGGTTGGGTTGAATGAGTCCAGAATAAGCTTCACTATAAATGTCATCAATCGTCTCAATATGACGATTAAGGACATAAACGCATTCTGCGACAGGAAATTCTCTCATGCCCAAACACATCATTATCCTGGCCGTGCCCGGCGTTCAGTTGCTGGATGTTTCCGGCCCGCTGGACGTTTTTGCCGAGGCAAATCAACAACGCGGGCGTGAGGTATATAAACTCAGCGTGATGGCCGTGGCCGATCCGGTCATTGTTTCGTCTTCCGGCGCCCGGCTTCTGGCCGATCTGACCCTCGACGCCCCGCTACCTGACGCACTGGATACCTTCCTGATTGCCGGTGCGCCGGTACTCGACAACTACCTTTCAGACGAAAAGCTGCATGAAAATATTTGCCGGTGGAGCCATCACGCGCAGCGTTTCGGTTCGGTTTGTAGCGGCGCGATGCTGCTTGCGGCGGCTGGATTAATCAACGGGCGTCGCGTTACCACACACTGGACTGTCGCGGAACGGCTTCATCAGGAATATCCGCAGGTGAGCGTAGAAGCTGACGCTATTTTTATTGCCGATGCCGAACTTCGCACCGCGGCTGGCGTAACGTCCGGGCTGGATTTGGCATTGAATATGGTGGAGGAAGATCTCGGGCGCGAAACGGCTCTCGTCGTTGCCGCGCAGCTGGTGATGTTTTTCAAACGTCCCGGCGGCCAGTTACAATTTAGCCGCCATGGGCAGGCCTCGTTAAGCGGACGTTCTGCTTTGCAGGACGTTCAGCGCTGGGTGCTGAATTCTCTGGATCAGCCGCATAATGTGCAAAGTCTCGCCACACATATGGGGATCAGCGCCCGACACATTACCCGTTTATTTAATCAGGAACTGAATCAGTCACCGGCCGAATGGCTTGAACAGCAGCGTGTATTTTACGCGCGTCAGCTGCTGGAAGCTGGCGAGCTGGCGGTAAAACAAATCGCAGCGGAATGCGGATTTTCCAGCGTCGATATCCTGCGGCGGGCGTTTGTCAGACAACTTTCAGTGACACCGTCACAATATCAAAAGTATCACAGCTCATGATATTTTTTACTTATAATTCAGTAGGTTTCAGGCATCTTCCGCCACCTGAGCGCGACGAAAACAGTCGGGATGATGCGTATTGATCAGGCCCGTCGCTTCCATCCAGGCATAGACTATCGTCGGGCCGACGAAGGTAAATCCCCTCTTCTTCAGATCCTTCGAAATCCGTTCTGACAGCGCATCTTTCGTGGGAACCGGGCCAGTGTGCTGAATGGCTTTACCGTCAATTTGCGCCCAAATCCACTCACCAAATTCTTCACCTGATGCCTGCATGGCCAGATATGCACGGGCATTTTTAATCACTGCGGTGATCTTGATGCGCGAACGAATAATGGTGGCGTCGTTCACCAATCTTTCGATATCTTCTTCAGTAAATTCAGCCACTTTTTGCGGGTCAAAATGGTAAAATGCCTGCCGCAAAGCATCGCGTTTTTTCAGTACGATCCGCCATGATAAGCCCGCCTGGAAACCATCCAGCATCAGCTTTTCCCATAAGGCCCGGCTGTCGCGAACCGGTTTTCCCCATTCGCGATCGTGGTAATCGCGCATCATCGGGTCGTTATCACCCCAGGGGCAACGCGGTAAATCATCAGGAAATTCAGAGTTCATGGCAGGCCTTCTGGCGATGTGATGAATAAGCTTACGATAAAGCCGGGCAGGTTTAAACCGCCCCTTTTCACCTGCCAAACAGCATTCAATCCGGTTATTGTTTAAAAAACCGAAGGTCAGGTGTGCACGGTTTTGAATTATGTCATAAACTGTATGTTGTAACTAACTGGAGGATTTATGGCAGATTATGATTTAATTGCCCGGATGAACAGTTGTTTTAACGAACTGGAACTGGCTTTGCACGACCTGGGGAATTTCCTGAATCAGCTGGAGTTATTGCAGGCCAGAGTATTTGCCTTGCCGGAGATTGCCAAGGGCGAAGAACATAATCCTGCGGACAAAATTCAGGTGACCCCTTTTACCGGTGAAGCCGCGCAGCAGCTGGCGTTACAGCATTTTCAGCGTCTCTTTATCCATCATAATAACGAGAATGTGAGCAGTAAATCCGCCGTCCGTCTGCCCGGCGTGTTGTGTTATGCGGTGGACGAAGCCGAGCATCAGTCCGCCCTGTTGCTGATTGAAGAAGTGAATAAATTAAAAGCCGAGCTGGAGAATATTGTCACCGTTGAATCAGGTCTCGCCCGCGAACAGCGCTTTGAATTTGTTCATACTCATCTACGCGGGCTGATTACGCTGAACGCTTACCGCTCGGTCAATTTTCTGAATGATCCGGATTCCGTGCGGTTTGGCTGGGCGAACAAACATATCATCAAAAACGTCACGCGCGATGAAGTGCTGGCTCAGCTGGAAAAGAGCCTGAATGCAGGCCGCGCTGTTTCGCCGTACACACGCGAGCAGTGGATGGAAAATATTAACCGTGAGATGAACGACGTTAAGCGCCTGCCAGAGCATGCGGCGTTGAAATTTAAACGTCCGGTGAAAGTTCAGCCGATTGCGCGCGTGTGGTACCGCAACAGCCAGAAGCAGGTGCAACATCCCTGCCCGCTGCCGCTGATTGCGCTGTGTCTGCGCACGCCGGTCATGCAGGTGCCAAAACTCGGTGAATTGCAGGATTACGATGCGTCGTCGGTAACACACAAATATAAGCCGAAATCACAGCCGCTCAGCCTGTTGATCAAACGTCTTCATTTATATACCGACTATCCGTTATAAAGCGCTGTTACTGAACGCGGCGCGCACAAAAAAGGTCCGGAAATCCGGACCTCAATTTGCTTTCTAACATTTAACCGGAAACGATCAGCGCTTCATGCTGCCCACCATGTCTTCCGGACGCACCCACTCATCAAACTGCTCTTCCGTCAGATAGCCGAGTTTCAGGGCTGAGCCTTTCAGCGTCAGGCCTTCATGGTGCGCTTTTTTGGCAATTTCTGCCGCTTTGTCGTAACCGATATGCGTATTCAACGCGGTCACCAGCATCAGCGACTCGTTCAGCAACTGCGAAATACGGTCACGGTTTGGCTCGATGCCCACTGCGCAATGCTCGTTAAAGCCACGCAGCCCGTCAGCCAGAAGACGAACGGATTGCAGGAAATTGTGGATCACCAGCGGGCGGAACACGTTTAGCTCGAAGTTACCGGAAGCGCCGCCGATATTCACCGCCACATCATTACCCAACACCTGCGCGCACAGCATGGTCATTGCTTCGCACTGCGTCGGATTCACTTTACCCGGCATGATCGAACTGCCCGGTTCGTTTTCAGGGATGGAAATCTCGCCGATGCCGCAACGCGGGCCGGATGACAACCAGCGCACATCGTTGGCAATTTTCATCAGCGACGCGGCCAGACCTTTCAGCGCACCATGGCCGTGAACCAGCGCATCGCAGGTGGCCAGCGCCTCAAATTTATTCGGTGACGTCACAAACGGTTGACCGGTCAGTTCGGCCAGCGCTTTCGCCACGCGAACGGCATATTCCGGATGCGTATTCAGGCCGGTACCGACCGCAGTGCCGCCCAGTGCCAGTTCGGCGATATGCGGAATGCTGTTTTCGATATGCTTAAGGTTATGTTCCAGCATCGCCACCCAGCCGGAAATCTCCTGGCCCAGCGTGAGCGGCGTAGCATCCTGAAGGTGTGTACGGCCAATTTTGACGATATCGCGAAATGCTTCGGCCTTAGCCTGAAGAGTTTTGTGCAACACGTTCAGCTCAGGGATCAGCTTTTCGCGCAGCTCAGTCACCGCCGCCACATGCATTGCGGTCGGGAAGACATCGTTCGAGCTTTGGCTTTTATTCACGTCATCGTTCGGATGAACTTTGCGCCCTTCGCCGCGCTCGCCGCCGAGGATTTCACTCGCCCGGTTGGCCAGCACTTCGTTCATGTTCATGTTGGTCTGGGTGCCGGAACCGGTCTGCCAGATTGAAAGCGGGAATTCTGTGGTGTGTTTGTCGGCCAGCACTTCGTCTGCCGCCGCAATGATAGCGTTACCCCGTTCGGCGGGTAACAAACCCAGATCGATATTCACACTGGCCGCTGCACGTTTCGTTTGTGCCAGCGCGTGGATCAGAGCCACCGGCATTTTTTCCGAGGAAATACGAAAGTGTTCAAGCGAACGTTGTGTCTGTGCGCCCCAAAGCTTATCTGCCGGAACATCGATAGGCCCCATTGAGTCTTTTTCAATGCGAGTCGCTGCCATTACAGTCTCCTTAGCTTTTTTGCCCGAATGATGAATTCGATTGATAATTGTGGTTTTTTGCAGGTTTTTGAGTGCCGGATGCGGTCCCACTCATTCACGAAGCTATGGGTCGAGTATAGTGTCATATAAGGCAGACGTATAATTCGAATCGATCCTGATTCCGAGTTTTCGCCCTAACCGCACTTTTTGAGGCATCTTAGTTGTAAAGCCCGCTTTGTCATTGTTTACTATGCCCAGAACTTTTCTATTCAGGATGAAGCAATGCAAAAGATGCATAACGGTGTACAAAATTACGCCTGGGGCAGTAAAGACGCACTGACTAAACTCTATGGGATCACCGACCCGCAAGGCCGTCCGATGGCAGAACTGTGGATGGGTGCTCACCCGAAAAGCAGTTCTCAGGTTGTGAATGCCGAAGGCCTGACCCTTTCCCTGCGTGATCAAATCAGCGCTGACCTTGATGGCCAGCTGGGTAAAAAAGTCGCCAAACGTTTCGGCGAATTGCCTTTCCTGTTTAAAGTCCTGTGTGCCGACCAGCCGCTTTCCATTCAGGTTCACCCGAGCAAAGGTGCCGCCGAGATTGGTTTTGCGAAAGAAAATGCTGCGGGCATTCCTCTGGACGCCGCAGAACGTAACTATAAAGATCCGAACCATAAACCTGAGCTGGTTTACGCCCTGACGCCTTTCCAGGCGATGAACGGTTTCCGTGAACTGCGTGACATCGTTTCCCTGCTGCAACCCGTAGCCGGTGCGCATCAGCTGATTGCCAGCTTCCTGAATTATCCCGATGTCGACCATCTGCGTGCCCTTTTTGCCGGCCTGCTGAGTCTGGAAGGTGAAGACAAATCCCGTGCGCTGGACGTGCTGAAATCTGTGCTCCGTGAACAACATGGCGAACCGTGGGATACCGTGCGCAGTATTTCTGAATTCTATCCGGACGATTCCGGTCTGTTCTCCCCGCTGCTGCTCAACGTGATCACTTTGCAACCGGGCGAAGGCATGTTCCTGTACGCCGAAACGCCGCACGCCTATCTTAAAGGCGTGTCTCTGGAAGTCATGGCGAACTCAGACAACGTGCTGCGCGCCGGTCTGACCCCGAAATACATCGATATCCCTGAGTTGCTGGCCAACCTGAAATTTAACGCCAAGCCTGCCGGTGAATTGCTCACCACGCCGGTACAAAAAGGCGCGGAACTCAACTTCCCTATTCCTGTCGAAGATTTTGCCTTCTCGGTTCATGAGATTGCCGCGGAACCACAAACGCTGGAACAGGACAGCGCAGCAATCGTCTTCTGTATCGAAGGCCAGAGTGTGCTGTCCAGACAGGGTGAAACGCTGACGCTGCTGCCGGGCGAATCCTGTTACCTGGCCGCCAGCGAATCACCGGTGACCGTGAGCGGTAACGGTCGCATTGCGCGGGTCTTCAATACCCTGAGCAAGTAAGGTGAGATGAAACGAAGATGAAACAAATTGGGGCTACGTGCCCCAATTTGATGATTTTTCTGTTGATTCAGCTACACTCAGAAGACTAAGAACGCCGTAAGGCGTTTTTTATTTTCGGGATATTTCATAAGGATAAACAGAGATATGAAGAAGTCGATAGTCGCTGTAAGCGTCATTGTAGTCCTTGGCGCGGCCTGGACAGGCGTCTCGTGGTATACGGGTAAACTTATCGAACAACATCTGGATGAGCAGGTTGCTGCGGCTAACAGCCAGTTGCAAAGCGCTTATCCAAAAGCAGGTCTGAAAGTCAGCTATCAGGATTACCATCGCGGGCTGTTCAGCAGCAACTTGCGTCTTGTTTTGCAACCCGATGCCGCGGCTGCCGCGGCTGGTACCAGCGTGCTGAAAACCGGTGATGAAATTGCCTTTATCGAAACCATCGATCATGGCCCGTTCCCTGCCGCTCAGCTGAAGAAATTCAATCTGATCCCAAGCATGGCATCCGTGCATTCAGAACTGCAAAACACCCCGACGCTGAAAGGTCTGTTTGACGTCACCAAAGGTAAATCGCTGATCACCGCGGACACGCGTTTGTCTTACAGCGGCGCCAGCGCTTCAGCGATTGATATCATTCCGGTGACTTACCAGAAAGACGAAAGTCAGCTGCAATTCTCCGGCGGTACAATCGATGTTGATGTTGATAAAGACCTGACTGCGATGAAACTGAAAGCCAGCACAGACAGCGTGGCGCTCACCTCTAAAAATCAGTGGGGCCAGCTTGAGAAAGTCACGCTGGCCGGTTTCAGCATGGACAGCGATACCCATCAGGGTAAATTCCAGGTAGGCGTGGGCGATCAGAATCTGACCGTGAAGCAAATTCTGGTGAACGTTGACGGTAAAGACGCAGGTTCTCTGGATAACTTCAAGCTGGTGAGCAAATTCGCTGAAAACGGCAATAACATCACCGGTCAGCAGGATTACACTATCGACGCTCTGAAAGTGCAGGGTCAGGATTTCGGTTCAGCAAAACTGTCCCTCAGACTGGATAAGCTGGATGGTGCGGCGCTGAAACAGTTTGCAGATAACTACAATCAGCAGTCGCGTGATTTGCTGATGAAACAGGGTGAACTGGATCCTGCGGCTTATCAGCAACAGGCAGCTGATTTACTGCTGGCGAACCTGCCATTACTGCTCAAGGGTAATCCGAGCATCAACATCGCTCCGCTGAGCTGGAAAAACAGCAAAGGCGAGAGCAGCTTTACCCTGCAACTGGATCTGAAAGACCCGGCTGCCACACCGGCACAAACGCAGGATCAAATGCTGTCGCAGCTGGTGAATAAAGTGGATGCCAAACTGACGATTCCTCTGCCAATGGCGACTCAGGTGACCACTCAGGTCGCGCAGCTCGAAGGCTATAACGCTGACGATGCCGCAAAACTGGCTCAGCAACAGGTTCAGGGTCTGGCCGCGATGGGTCAGATGTTCAAACTGACTACCGTGAAAGATGACACCATCACCAGCAGCTTCCATTACGCTGACAATCAGGTTGACCTGAATGGACAGAAAATGACGTTGCAGGAATTCGCCGGTCTGTTCGGTATTCTGGGCGGGCCAGCAGCGCCAGCTCCAACGTCTGAACAGGAAGCGCCTGCTGCTCCTGCACAGTAGTCATCACAGATTGCCTTAACGGTTTTCTTGGCGGCTCTTGTCCTCACCGGGCGGGAGCCGTTTTTTGTGGCATTAGCACAACCACCTGCCGAATATTTTGAAATCGTTTTAGACCTTCCACGCCAGCCAATATCACCACAAAGAGTGATATCATTCACACTATCAATTAGTTCTCGCAAGGATCTTCTGACGTGTCTGACCCCGCTGACCTCCTCCGGCTGAACGATGTTTCGTTCACCCTCAATAATATTCCGCTCCTTAAGCCCGTTTCATTAACCCTGAATCCCGGTGAATTTACCCTGCTGACCGGCCCTTCCGGCAGCGGAAAAAGCACGCTGCTGAAAATCATCGCATCATTACAAAACCCGACCGGCGGCAACCTGTATTTTAAAGGCGAAGACATCAGCCGGATTAAACCTGAAACCTATCGTCAGCGTGTTTCCTACTGCTTCCAGACGCCGTCGCTGTTTGGCGAAACAGTCTACGACAACCTCGCGCTGCCTTACCAGATCCGCAATAAAAAGGTCGATGAAACACAGCTGCGCGCCTGGCTGACCAAAGTAAACCTGGCAGAGGATATGCTGACGAAACGGGTTCAGGAGTTGTCCGGCGGTGAGAAACAGCGCGTCGCCCTGCTGCGTAATTTGCAGTTTATGCCCGATGTGCTGCTGCTCGATGAAATCACCAGTGCGCTGGACGAGGAAAATAAAGTCAATATTAATGACATTATTGCCAGCCTGGTCGCCGAAAAACAGCTGGCCGTGTTGTGGGTCAGCCATGACCTGAACGAAATTCGTCACGCCAAACACGTCATTACCCTGACCCGCCACACGCAAGGAAGTCCGGCTCATGAATCAGCATAATATTACCGATCAGTCACTGGCTCTGGCGTTGATTCTGGTAGTCGTCGCCCTGCTGGTCAGCAAGAAAGAAAAACTCGGGCTGGAAAAAGACATCATCTGGAGCGTGGCGCGCGCCATTGTTCAGCTGGTGGTGGTCGGCTATGTCCTGAAATATATTTTTGATATCAATAACAGCTTGTTAACCGTGCTCATGGTGCTTTTTATCTGCGTCAATGCGGCGCTGAATGCGAAGAAACGCAGCAAGAATATTGATAACGGTTTTGTCATTTCGTTTATCGCCATAACAGTCGGCACGGCGCTGACGTTAACGATTCTGATCCTCAGCGGATCAATTGAATTCCTGCCAATGCAGGTGATCCCCATTTCAGGGATGATTGCAGGGAATGCGATGGTGGCAGTCGGTTTGTGCTACAGCAACCTGAATCAGCGCTTTATCGACAACCAGCAGAAAATCCTCGAAATGCTGAGCCTTGGCGCGCCGACAAAAATGGCCTCCGGAAAGATTATCCGTGACAGCATTCGTGCGGCGATGATCCCGACAATTGATGCCGCAAAAACCGTGGGGATCGTGAGTCTGCCGGGCATGATGTCTGGCCTGATTTTTGCGGGGATCGACCCGGTGAAAGCGATTAAATATCAGATTATGGTGACATTTATGCTGCTGGCGACCGCCAGTTTATCGACAATTATTGCCGGTTATCTGGCGTATCAGCGCTTCTACAATGACCGCGCGCAGTTGCGCTCATTGAAATCTTCATAGCTCTCAAAGCGCCTGCCCGCGGATCCGCGGCGGGCGCACGTGACTTGCGGCTACAGATCCGACAGCACCTGACGAAGATTAATTTCTCCCGACGCTTCATCATCCAGATCCAGAACCCTTTCCAGTTCGTTCAGATGTTCCTGCATCAGCTGCACGGCCAGTGCATTATCCCCCCTTTCCAGCGCCTCAATAATCGCCTGATGCTCATCGCACTGGCACGAAGACACGTCGGCGCGCTGATACAACGCCACAATCAGGGAACTGCGCACCATCAGGTTCGCGAGGATTTCACTCAGCACGCTATTGCCCGAGATTTCCCCGAGGATCAGATGAAACTCGCTCAGCTCACGCACAATCACGCGACGATCTTCGGATTTCGCCGCTTCCCGCTCGCCGTCCAGATGCGTCTGAATACGCTGGCGATGCTGACGGATACAGTCCGGGTTAATCCCTTCCACTATCGCGCGTTCAATCGCACGGCGGGCAATGAACACTTCACGGGCCTCTTTCGCCGTCGGCTGTGACACCATCGCCCCGCGGTTAGGTTCAATGGTGACGATGCGCTGCATAGACAGGCGCTGTAGCGCAACCTGCACATGATTACGGTTAGCGCTGAGAGCCTCAACCAGCTGCGACTCTACCAGGCGGGTGCCGGGACGCAGACGTTGCTGTGCGATAGCCTTCGATAAAACGTCGACAATGCGCTGGACTTCCAGCTGCTTGGCGGTTGTAATTTGATTACTCATGGAATGCTAAATAGCCTCTTTATGGCAGTTTTCGTGCAAACTATCACCGGCCGTAAACTTTCGTCATTAGCAAATGAAGTCTGGCCGTGAATAATGCACAAGTCCGCAACAAAACGGCACGTATTATTCATCATAATTATCATTCCCGCACGCATTGCCTAAATTCTTACATGATCAATACGAATCCGGATTCAGGCTGACGAATCAGCGCAGGCTCCCCGCGATGACAGGGAGTGCGGGTCTTTGAAATAAATCTGTTGCTGGATGTGATGAAACGAGGGGAATTACGGCATGGCTCCTGTCTCTGGTTGTGCAATTTGCCCGAACATAAATTTTACCGGCAATTCCGCAACCTGATGAATAAGCGCCAGCAACGGTTCGCAGGGATGTGCATTATCGAGGCCACGCAGGGTTCGTAAAAAGGTGAGCGCGGTTTCGGGCGTCGGGAATTTATCCTGCTGGGTGAAATACAAATAAAGCGCCAGCACCGCCACCGAACGGCTGCGCCCGCCACGACAGTGAACCAGCACATTTGCCGCACGGTGTGGCGGATAACTGCGTTTACCGGGGCTGGCCTGTCCGAGTAAACCATCCAGCGCCAGCACGCCTGCAAGCAGGTGATTTACCGTATTGCCCGCCCCGTCAATCAGCCCGATTTGAGTTCGCCGCAGCCAGGTGCCATCCGGCAGCGCCAGATCACCGAGCTGGAGATTAACGGCCATATTGAGCGCCGAAGTAATGTTGTGCTGGTGTAACAGATAAGCATCCTGTGCCGCCGGGCCATTTCCGAGGTATAACCAGCGGTGGCTTTGTCCGGTAACCGGAACGAGTTTAATGAGTAGCGGTCGGCTGTCTTCTTCTTGTTCAGCGTGTTTACGCGTTTGCCGGGGATCAGTCATTATCATCTTCCTGATATCAGTGAGTTCCGAAACGGTAACACATTCGAAAGCCGCAAACTTTTGCCTGTTTAGCACTTTACCGACTTCCTTAATTCATACCCTCCACGGCAGCACACCTTCCGGCAAACATCGGGCAAACACCGACGCCAGTAACATCAGCATCAGCACCACACCAATCATCAGGCAACCTGTAGCCGCCGCGAGCGTCGAAGAGCCGCCCTCGTCGAGAAACACAATCATCGGGCCAAGCGTCTGAGTGCCGGACGTCACCAGCAGAACCGACACCTGAATTTCATTAAGCGCCGTCAGGACCACCAGAATCGTCCCTGCCATTGCTGAAGGTGCCGCCAGCGGCAACAGGATATCGCGCATCCGCCGCAGGAAACCGGCACCAAAGATTTGTGCGGCCTCATCCAGAGAACGTTCAATCTGCGCAAAGCCCGCCATCGTGGGCCGCAGAACCAGCGCCATAAAGTTGGAAAGATAGGCCGCGAGAATAATCCACACCGTGCCATACAGGCTGACGTGGATCAGCGGCAGGGGTTTAAGGAAAAACAGAATGGCGGCAATGCCCGTGACAATCCCCGGTAACGCATAAGCCAGCTCCGTGGATAACTGTAAAACGCGCACCAGCCGCGTGCGCTGCCAGCTGAGAAAATAAGCCAGAAACAGCGAGGCGACGGTCAGGATCACCGCCGTAAGCAGCGTCAGCCCCAGACTGGTGAAAAAGGCCTGGCGGATAGCCGGATACCCGAACAGCGCATTGGCATAATTAGTCAGCGTCAGGCTGCTAAACGTCAGCGCCTGCCCGAATCCCTGCGTCAGTGATGTTGTCAGAAGCGCGGAAAGCGGCAATAACAGGGTCAGGATCATCCAGAGCCAGACGATAATCTCTACCAGTAAACGCCAGCGCCCGAGTGACTGATGTAAAGATCGTGGCGTACCGGTCACGCGCACATCCTGACGCCCGCCCAGCCACCGGCTGATCATCAGACCGCCCAGCGTAATCGTGGCAATCAGCAAAGACAGCACCGCCATATCCGCCAGCGCCGATGCACCAAGGGTATTGAGTTGCTGATAAACCAGCGTGATCAATGTGGGAACGCGCCCCGGAATGCCCAGCATCGCCTGAATACCGAAATTACCCGCCGCCGTAACAAACGACAGCGCCGCACCGGCAAAAATCGCCGGACGTACCAGTGGCAAAATGATCGTAAACAGAACCCGCCACGGTTGCGCCCCGCCTGCCCGCGCAGCTTCAACCAGATCGGCGGGCAAACGACGCAGCCCCGCGCGCACCATCAGAAAAACCAGCGGCGCATTGTGCAAACCCAGTAAAAGAAGGATGCCGCTCATCGAATATAACGGCGAAGGGGAACCCGGCGGCAGGCTCAGTCCGAAGAACTGCAAGACCGGGCTGGACGGCGAAAGCGCCTGAACCCACGCCAGCGCCGTCACCTGCGGCGGGATCATCAGCGGCAGGATGAACGTGAACATCCATGCCTGCTTGCCGCGTAAATTGGTTAACGCGATAAGCAGCGCCGCCACGGTGCCGAGCAACATCGCCAGCAACGTGGAGACAACGGCAATCGTCAGCGTATTCAGCGTGGCGGTCAGCACCCGTCGTGTTCCCAGCAGATGGCTCAACCGCGAGAAATCCGGGATACCCTGCGGTGCCACCGCCGCCCACACCAGTCGCGCCAGCGGTGCTACAGACAAAATGCCAATCAGCAGCGTCAGCCCCCAGAGAACCGCCTTTTCGCTGCCCGGCCAGTAACGCCTGTGCGCAGCCACTGTGCGGCGCTGAATTTCACTCATCACGCTCATCTGCCTTTCCCTTCAGCCATCAGCCGCCGAAGATTTCTGTGAATTTCGCACGTACCTGCTTATCGTCAGCCACGGCTTTGTCAGAATCGAGCGTCAGCAGTTTGATGGAACCCACCGGCGCAAACCCTTCCGGTGCAGGAACGGTTGCATCAATCGGACGGTTACCCTGTTTTGCCACCAGTTGCTGTCCCTGCGGCGAGAGCATGAAATTCACAAACGCTTTGGCTGCCGGCACGTTATGCGCCCCGGCGAGGATGGCTACCGGCTCTGTCACAAATGACGCGCCTTCTTTCGGATACACCAGATCAATCGGTGAGCCTTGTTTCTTCGCACGAATAATATCGGCATCCGTGATCACACCGTATTTCGCCATGCCGCTGGCAACGGCTTTCAGCGCCGGGCCATTTCCACCTTCCGGCGTAATCCCGTTTGCCGCCAGTTTCTGATAAAACGCCCAGCCAATATCCGGCGTGTTAATGGCCGTGTGCAGGTGATAAAGCGCAGCCCCGGAATACAACGGGCTTGGCACCGCCACCTGGCCTTTATTCTGTGCGTCGGTCAGCGCCATCCAGCTGCCGACCGGTTTGGCATTTTTCGTGTTGTAAGCAATGACCGTGGCGATGATTTTTGTGCCGAACCAGGTTTTATCTTTATCGTAAAAATCCGGGCTGATATTACTGACCGGCGCATCAGGATACGCCATCAGCTTGCCGTCTTTTTTCAGCGCACCCAGATTGATGGAATCTGCCACCAGCAGCACATCGGCTTTCACATCTCCGGCCATCATTTCCGTCTGCAACACATTCATCAGCTGCGTGGTGCCGTTACGCGTCCATTCCACCTGAACGTCGGGATATGCCGCTTTAAAGGCATCGACTGTCTGTTGTGCGATTTCCGGTGCCTGAGAGGTATAAATCACCAGTTTGCCCGACGCCGTTTCTGCCGCATTGGCAGAAGTGAACAGCACGGTAGCCAGTGACAGCGTGCAAAAACTCAATCTGATGGTATTAGAAATGTGCATAGCCCTGTCCTTTTGAGAATCAATAGTTTTAAGAATGAGTGAATTGAGAAGGGATCATTGAGGAAGTACCCAGCCGTCTGTGATGATAAAAGTGACGTTGTCACCCGGCTGAACCTCTTTTTTAGAATGAATGGATAATCGGAGTTCCGGCGCGGCATATGGCGTGATGTCTGTCTGGCAGTAGCCGCCGCGATAAATCTGCCGGGAAACCCGTGCGGCAATCCCCGCTTCGCCCGGTTCGGCAAAACGTAAATCCGCCGCGTGAACACATGCTTGCGCTTTTGCCACGGAAGGCTGTGAAACCGCCGTACGCAATCTGACGCAGGTGCCAAAAATCGCTACCCGCGCATGTCCGTTGCCGTCCGGCTGAACATCCGTCACCGGAATGACGCGCCCCTCATCGATAAACGTGGCGACCATTTCATTGGCCGGTTCCCGGTACAAAATCTGTGGCGTGGCAAACTGCATCACGCGCCCTTCGTTCATCACCACCACGCGGTCCGCCAGCGACATCGCCTCCTGCTGGTCATGAGTGATATACAGCAGCGTCGCGCCGGTGTGCTGATGAAAACGGCTGAACTCTTCTTCCATCGCCGCCCGCAGGTGTACATCCAGGTTTGCCAGCGGTTCATCGAGCAGCACTACGCCCGGGCGTGTAACCAGACAACGTGCCAGCGCAACACGCTGCCGCTGACCTCCCGATAAATCCGATGGCCGCCGTGTCGCAAATTCGCGTAACCCGACCAGCGTCAGCGCCTCTTGTGTGCGTACGCGCCGTTCATTGCGATCCATTCCCACGACTTTCAGGCTGTACGCCACGTTTTCTTCCACCGACATATGCGGCCACAACGCGTAATTCTGAAACACAATTCCCAGCTCACGTTTCTCCGGCTGCACATGCACATCTGGCGATGAAAACAGACGGTCGCCAACGGTGATCGTGCCGCTGTTGACCGGCTCAAACCCCGCCACGGTACGCAGGAGTGTAGTTTTTCCGCAACCCGAGGGGCCCAGCACGGCCACAAACTCCCCCGGCCGGATATGCAGGGAGACATCGTTAAGCACCGGTTGTGTGGCGAAGGATTTACTCAGGTGGGAAATCTGGATGGCAGACATGCGTCGGTGTTTTCCTCAAAGCGGCGATGGCCTGTTCAATGAGAAAACAAATTACTGCGGATTTGTGACTGTTTTATGAACGGGTTGAGAAGGTTTGGTTTGTCTTATGTTTCAGTGATTTATTTCTTGCGAGACATCGCGGAGGAAAAGATCGCCCTTCTGAATTCCCTGCAAATACCCGACAGGATGCGCGGGTGCGATGGCACAACGCGTCGGGTGCGGGAAAGTATGTGAACCCCGTTCCCGTTTAAAAATAATCATAAATGATTACTTCCACTTTGCACAAAACGTAATCATACTCCACCGCAAGGAACGCCATTGTGTACGACGTGACGGTATTACCCGCTGCCATGAAGGAGCTTCGCAAGTTGCCTCCCACGCTGAGTGCCAGCATTGCTGATGCTTTGAAGGAGCTGGAGATCTACGGTGCCGCGTTACAGGATCCGCAGGTCCGGTATGTCGGAAATGGAATACGGGAAGTCCGGGTAACCAGTCTGGAGGGCCTGGGCAGAGCGTTTTATTTTTTTATGCAGGGTCGCCGCATTTATGTCGTGCATATCCTGCATAAGAAAACGGCTAAAACGCCGCTTCAGGATTTAGAACTGGCATTACAACGTATGAAAAATATTAAAAAGGATGAATATGAAAGATTACGATGAAAACAAACTCATTCCCCTCAGCGCAGTTATGGAGGAGATGATGCAGGATCCTGAATTCGCCGCAGCGTATGAGGCCATTCAGGTACACAAAAAAATGGTCGCCGAACTCAAGGCAGCGCGGCTGGCGGAATCCCTGACGCAGGAGGATATCGCGCGGCGCACCGGCATGAAAAAACAAAATATCAGCCGGTTTGAAAACGGTGCCGCATCCCCGACGCTTAATACCGTCAGTCGTTACGCGGTCGCGCTTGGCGGCACTTTTGAATTCAAAAAACTGCGCGGCTAGCCTTCAGCGGGTCCGGACAAAAGTCTGTCAGTTAACCGCCTGATTTTGCGCCCCGTACGCCGCGATAAATTCCCCCGCTATCGCCACTGCGATTTCAGCGGGGAGTTTACCCCGCACATCCGGCAGGCCGACCGGGCAACGCATTCTCATCAGTTGCTCGCCGGAAATCCCCTTGCCTGATAAACGATAATCAAAGCGTTTACGCTTCGTCTCAGAACCAATCAGTCCGAAGTAGCGGAAATCACCGCGTTTCAGAATCTTTTCGCTGAGGGCAAAATCCAGCTGATGATCGTGGGTCAAAACCATGAAGTAACTGCCCGCGGGCATTTGCGCCACGGTGCCTTCCGGCTCGTCATCCACCACACAGGTAATCTGCGGGTCAACGTGAACAGGAAATTCACTGGCACGCGCATCCACCCAGGTTATCCGGCACGGTAACGTACTGAGTATGTTCACCAGCGCGCGGCCGACGTGTCCGGCGCCATACACCACCACATGCGGCTGAGGTTGCCCGAGGGGTTCCAGCAAAACGGACGCCATACCCCCGCAGCATTGACCGAGCCGTGCGCCTAACGAGAAACGCTCTAACCGGCTGGTTTTCTCGCCCTGTTGCAGCATTTCACGGGCAATGGCAGTGACCTGAAACTCCAGATTTCCGCCGCCCAGGGTATAAAACTGGTCACCGGCGGTGATCAGCATTTTACTGCCCGCATCACGCGGCGTTGAACCTTGCTGATCGACCAGCGTCGCCACCACGCAAGGCTCGCCGCGCTGCCGGAGGTCAAGTAAACGGGTTATCCAGTCATCGGTACGCATAAAAACCTCCGTTAACCGTTCGCTTTTTCGGTTATTTCGCTGAGGGGTGTTTCACAGACGTCCTTTGTGACAACGTCACCGTAAAATCTCAGCTGATTAATGCCGTTCAGCACCCTTTCCGGCGTGGCAGGTGCATCGATATGCGGATGAACGCGGTAATCCGCGAGACTGGAAACCGCGTCTTTAATCGCGCACCAGACAGATATTCCGTGCATAAACGGTGGTTCACCCACGGCTTTGGAATGGAAAACCGTGTCTTCCGGGTTCTTTCGGTTTTCCACCAGATGAACGCGCAAATCCTGCGGGATATCACCAATGGCCGGGATTTTGTACGCCGCCGGGCCACTGGTCATCAGCCGCCCTTTGTCGTTCCATACCAGTTCTTCGGTCGTCAGCCAGCCCATGCCCTGAACAAATCCGCCTTCCACCTGGCCGATGTCTATCGCCGGATTCAGCGAATCGCCAACGTCATGCAAAATATCGGCGCGCAGCAGTTTGTATTCGCCGGTCAACGTATCAACCAGCACCTCGGCGCAGGCCGCACCATACGAGAAATAATAGAAAGGATGCCCGGCTGCCTTGCTGCGGTCATAGAAAATCTTCGGCGTTTTGTAATAGCCGGTACTGGAAAGCGGCACCTGATTAAGCCAGCACTGGGTGGCGACCTGCTCAAAGCTGAAATACTGGTTTTTGACCCGCACCTGACCGTTGCTAAACTCCACGTCGCTTTCTGCCGCGTCGTGAACACGCATCAGCATTTCCACCATGCGCGCTTTAATGATTTCGGCTGCATTCTGCGCCGCTTTACCGTTAAGGTCCGCGCCGGAAGAGGCGGCCGTTGGCGAGGTATTCGGCACTTTTCCGGTGTCCGTAGCCGTAATCTGAATGCGGCTGATATCCACCTGAAAAACTTCGGCGACCACCTGCGCCACTTTGGTATTGAGCCCCTGTCCCATTTCCGTGCCGCCGTG
Organism: Rahnella contaminans; assembly: GCF_011065485.1. Classification (NCBI taxonomy): domain Bacteria; kingdom Pseudomonadati; phylum Pseudomonadota; class Gammaproteobacteria; order Enterobacterales; family Yersiniaceae; genus Rahnella; species Rahnella contaminans. The sequence goes on along the minus strand of NZ_JAADJS010000001.1, from coordinate 733,901 downwards.
GTTGAGCTGAATGCTGCCGTCGGTGTAAACCAGCACCAGAGCCCCCGCCTGATTGAGAAAACTGGCGGTAAAGGAGATGCCGAATTTCACCGGCGTCAGCGCCAGTCCCTTTTTAAGATACGGATTGCTTTGATTAAACAGAGTGACAGCGTCACGTCTTGCGGCATATTCCGCGCTTTCTTCCAGCTGGCGGGTCATCTCCTCAAGCAGATTCTGGCCGACCGGCTGATGATAATGCGTGATGTTGCGGCTTTCCTGGCCGTAGTAATTATTTTTACGCACGGTCAGCGGATCCCTCCCCAGTTCGCGGGCGATGTGATCGACAATATGCTCGATGGCCAGAATTCCCTGTGGCCCGCCAAAACCGCGGTACGCAGTATTAGACGCCATATTGGTTTTACAGCGGTAACCGGTAATTAGGGCGTCGCCGAGGTAATAGGCGTTATCGGAATGGAACATCGCCCGGTCAACAATAGAACCGGAGAGATCCAGCGAATACCCGCAGTTGGCCGCCAGCTTCAGGTCGATACCGTGAATGATGCCGTCATCCGTAAACCCGACGTCGTAGCTGACGTGAAACGGATGTCGTTTGCCGGTGATCAGCATGTCGTCCTGCCGCGCCAGACGCATTTTCGCCGGGCGTCCGGTAAGATGAGCCGCCAGCGCGGCCAGACAGGCCGTGCCTGCCGCCTGCGTTTCCTTACCTCCAAAACCGCCGCCCATGCGACGCATATCGACCACCACTTTGTGCATCGGTAAATTCAGCACCGAGGCCACCAGTTTCTGGACTTCGGTCGGATGCTGCGTGGAGCTGTAAACCAGCATCGCGCCGTCTTCGCCCGGCATCACCGACGCAATCTGCGTTTCCAGATAAAAATGCTCCTGCCCGCCAATCTCCAGCTCGCCCTGCAGGCGGTGCGGTGCACTGGCCAGCGCCATTCCGGCATCGCCGCGTTTATGCTGATGCGGTTCTTCCACGTAATGCTCAAGTGCCAGAGCCTGTTTGATGGTCAGCACGGCGTCACGGGGCTGATAATCCACTTTCGCCAGCGCAACGGCGGTGCGGGCGGCTTCCGGAGAAGTCGCGGCGACCACCAGCACAATCTGCCCGACGTATTCCACCACGCCCTGCGCCATCAGCGGGTCGCCGTGGGTCAGCGGCGCAATATCAGGATTACCCGGCACATCTTCCGCCGTCATCACCCGCACCACGCCCGGCACGCTGTAACAAGGTCCGGTATCGATATGCAGAATGTCGGCGTGCGCGTGCGGGCTGAGCAGCGGCACCAGATGCAGCTGACGCGGAAACTCCAGCCGGTCATCGGTGTACACCGCTTCTCCGCTGACGTGTTTATCCGCGCTTTCGTGTTTCTGGCTTTTGCCCACGCCGCTTTGAAGTCCGGCACGGAACAACTGTTCCATCTCCTGCCGGGAAAGTGACGGTTTGGATTCAGACATAATGAGTTACCCGCATCAGCGTTTCAGGAGAAGTCAGTTCGATATGGCAGCGGCGCAGCAGGTTTTTGGCGACCTGCATGCGGTATTCGCGGCTGGCGCGGAAATCAGTGATCGGTGTGAAATCCTTCTCCAGCGCCTGACATGCGCGCTCAAGGGTGGCGGTTTGCCACGGTTGCCCGAGCAGTTGCGCTTCACAATGGGTAGCGCGTTTCGCCACTTCCGCCATGCCGCCGAACGCGATGCGTGCATGCACCACCACGCCGTCGCGGACTTCAATCTGTAGCGCGGCGCACACCGCTGAAATGTCGTCCTCGAGCCGTTTCGACACTTTGTATACCCGCAACTGCCGAGCCTCAGACGTCACGCGCGGAATGCGGATTTGCTCAATAAATTCGCCCGGCTGTAACGCCGTTTTGCGATAGCCGAGGAAGAATTCGTCCAGCGGTAATTCGCGTTGTTCCGCGCCGCAACGCAACAGTAATGACGCCCCCAGCGCCAGCAGAACCGGGCCGCCGTCGCCAATCGGTGAGCCGTTGGCGATATTGCCGCCAAATGTGCCCTGATTACGGATTTGCTGCGAAGCAAAGCGTTCAAGCAATTCGCCGAATTCGGGGAATTCATCGTGTAAGACCGGCATACAGTCGCTCAGCGGTGCCGCAGCGCCAATGTGAATAGCCTGACCGGTCAGCGTAATCATTTTGAGTTCAGGAATATGACTCAGTGAAATCAGTTTCGGCAGACGCTGATAGCGCTGGGTCACTTCCAGCGCCAGATCGGTGCCACCGGCCACCAGGCGGGAAACCGGTTCAGCAAGATAACGTGCGGCCAGTTCATCCATGCTCACCGGCTGGTCAGTGGCAGAAATTGCCCTTAGCTTTTCAAGCGTCTGCTGTGCATCAGCATCAAACTGATCGGGCTGCGGCGCATCACAAATGGCTTTCGCCGCATCCATGATCGGACGATAACCGGTGCAGCGGCAGAGATTGCCGGAAAGCGCGTGCTGAGTATGCTCCACGCTGAAAGCCTGCTGCTGTTTTTCCAGCGCAAACAGCGACATCACAAACCCCGGCGTGCAGAAACCGCACTGCGAGGCGTGGTTATCCGCCATTGCCTGCTGCACGTGATGCAGTTCGCCACGATGTTTGAGATCTTCCACGGTGATCAGCTGTTTGCCATGTATCGCAGGCATAAACGTCAGGCAGGCGTTGACCGTGGTGTATTTCAGCCTGTCGCCCTCTTTTTCGGCCAGCACGACGGTGCAGGCGCCGCAGTCACCGGAGGCGCAGCCTTCTTTGGTACCGCAGCGCCCGGCATCGCGGCGCAGATACTGGAGAACCGTGGTATCGTCCGGCAGATTTTCCGTCTGGATCCTGCCGTTCATCAGAAACTGGATCATGATCATATCCTTCAAAAATCACTGGTTTGCTCTCTACCCTGCGAAGGGGGAGGAGCAAAGGCTTTACAGCCATTCAGAATCAGTGTCGTCACTTCGCCGATAATGTGCTCGCGCGCCTGTGTATCGCCCCCGAAATTGCCGTACATATGTTTCACCTGCACGGCGAAATCGGCGTAATACTGCGTCAGCGCCCAGATGTGCATGATGAACAGACGCGCATCCAGCGGGCGGATTTTGCCCTCAACAATCCACTGATGGATCAGGTTTTCTTTTCCGACGATGTTCTGTGTCGCCTGCGGCCAGTACTTCTGCAAATAATGGCCACCGCTCAGCACTTCGCTGGTGAAAATGCGCGACAGTTCCGGCTGGTCGAACGAAAAACTCAGCTTGTTGCGGATGTAGCGGCTCAGCACGGCTTCAGGTTCACTGAGCGTCGGGTCGAACTGAATGATGTCGCCCCAGACTTTCAGCACTTTCTGCAAGAGTTCTTCGTATAGCTCCTCTTTTCCGGCGATGTAATAATGCAGCTGGGCTTTTTTGATCCCCGCGCGCTGAGCAATGGCCTGAGTCGTCGCGCCCTGAAAGCCCTTTTCGCTAAATTCTGCAATGGCGGCGGCGTGGATATTCTCCAGTGTTCGTTCACGTGCGACGCGGACTTTGCCGCCGGTTTCATTGTTCATCATGCTGAACGTTCCCCCTGCAAAGCATCGCGCGCATAGACCTGCTCGCCATCGACATACGTGCAGTAAACATTGCGGTCGTCGCCCAGCGTCATCAGCACAAACAGCTTTTCGGCAAGCGTATTGCTGTTGGTCGCACGCAGTTTTTGCAGCGCGCTGACGCCCGGCTCGAGCACCACGAAATCGGCTTCTTTTCCGGCGTCAAAATTGCCGATTTTATCATCGAGATGCAGCGCCCGCGCGCCGCCCAGCGTGGCGTGGTAAAAAGCTTCGTAAGCCGATAACCGGTAACGTTGCAGCTGGCCGACTTTGTAAGCTTCGAGCAACGTTTGCAGCATGTTGAAAGTGGTGCCTGCGCCAACGTCGGTGCCCATCCCCACGCGGATCTGCTTCTGCCAGGTTTTTTGCAGGTTGAACAAACCGCTGCCGAGAAACAGGTTGGACGTCGGGCAAAACGCAATCGTCGAATCCGTTTCGCTCAGACAGTCCCATTCGCTGTCATCAAGATGCAGGCAATGCGCGAATACGCAGCGCTCGCCGGTCAGACCGTGCTGATGATAAACGTCGAGATAATGCTGATGTTCCGGGTGCATTTCTTTTACCCAGGAGAGTTCCGCCACGTTTTCGCTGAGATGGGTGTGCATATACACGTCCGGGAATTCCTGCTTCAGCAGACGGACTTTTTGCAGCAGTTCAGGCGAGGATGTCGGCGCAAAACGCGGCGTCAGCGCGTAGCTCAGGCGCTGACGGTTATGCCAGCGCGCAATCAGTGCGCGCGTATCGGCTTCACTTTGCTCCGGGGTTTCCAGCAGTGCGTCGGGGGCATTTTTGTCCATCATCACTTTGCCTGCCACCAGCCGCATGTTGATATCAGACGCTTCTTTAAACAGCGCATCAACGGACTGCGGATGCACGGTACCAAACACCAGCGCCGTGGTGGTGCCGTTGAGTAAAAGCTGGTTGATGAAGAATTTCGACATGCGCTTTGCGTAATCCGCGCAGTGATATTGTTGTTCTGTCGGAAAGGTATAGCGCGTCAGCCATTCGAGCAGTTGCTCGCCGTACGCGCCGATCATTTCGGTTTGCGGGTAGTGAATATGGGTATCGACAAAACCGGGAACGATCAGTTTGTCGCGGTAATCATCAATTTCCAGCCCGGCGGTTTTTCGAACGCCAGCGAGCTTTGCTTCGCCCTCCAGCCATTCCCCGAGCCAGACGATATGCCCGCCGCTCAGCAGCATCAGGCCGTCTTCGATATAACGTACGCTGGCTTCAAGTTCTTCCGGCCCGGAGACCGGCTGGCGGATATCAAAGAAGTTTCCGCGTACCGCGCGGGTGATAACCTGACTCATGGCATAGTCCTTCTGTGCAACATTCTTATTGATGATTAATAACAGAACGTTTGCAAAGCTTATGCCAAATCTGACCAACCGGTCAGACCGTCTGGTTCTTTTTCTGTGCGTCAGCCAAAACTACTTCAGCAACACCTCATATTGCGGATTGAATTCATCAAAGATCGGCAACGCCGCCGCGCCCAGCGCCGGGGTATCGCTGCCGGACATCCCGATGCGGATCCGCGCACTTTGCGCATACCGGCTGCGCACTGAGCTGTAGAGCGGCGTCAGGCGCCTGATCAGCTTCTCCACCAGCGGTTTCGGCATCGTGCCGCCGATAATCACGCTCTGCGCATCAAACACGCATTCCATAATATTGATGGCCTGAAGCGCCGGTTCGACTGCAGTATCCAGCCATTTATCAAACAAGGCCTCATCGACATTCAGCAAATCCTCCGGCATGGCGGACATCGGATCCAGCCCGCAGGCTTCGTACGCGGCTTGCAAAGAAACGTAGCGTTCGAGGCATCCTTTGTTGCCGCAATAGCATTCGCGACCGCCCGGTTGCACCACAATGTGGCCGACCTCGCCCGCATTATGTGCATGACCGGTGTAAATCCGCCCGTCGGTGAAGATCCCCGCGCCGAGGCCGGTGCCGATATAGAGATACACAAACGAGGAAAGCTGCTTGGCAATGCCGTGAAAACGCTCGCCGATGGCCGCCACCGTCGCATCGTTTTCAAGCGTGACCGGCCAGCCGGTAGACGCATTCAACCGCGCTTCAATATCCACATTATCCCAGCCGTGCAGCGTGGTCGGCCCCTGCGAAGAAATGCCCTCAACGCCAAACGGCCCCGGCATCACCACGCCGACGCCCAGCATTTTGCGCCAGTCGATTTTCACCTGTTGGCGCATTTCTTGCAGTATCTGATCAATCAGGGCCAGCGTGGGCTCAGGCTGAGGTTTCTGTATGTGGATCTGGTGGCGAAAACGCACCGAGCCCGTGAGATCCACCAGCACAATCAGCAGCGACTGATGATCAAGATGGATGCCGATGGAATAGGCGCTGTCAGGATTGAGTGTCAGTGGCGTTGCCGGTTGACCACGTCCGCCCGCACGACGCGGCAGATGGGAAGAGAGTATGCCCGCCTGTTCGAGTTCGGTCGCAATATTGGAAACCGTCTGCGGCGTGAGCGACGTCAGCCGGGCAATTTCCGCGCGGGTCAGCTCACCGTTGAGGCGAATGGCTTCGATGACGACCCGGCGATTGTGTGCGCGGGCATGTTCAAGATTGGTACCAGAAGTTGTTATCACGGCCTTGTACCCAAAGGGGAAACCTGTGGGCAGTATGCGGAGAGTGATTACAGCAATCAAATTGATTTTATAAATATCAGAATATGAATATGACGATGCCATCACAGCTTTCAATGTTATTGGTATGTTAATAATAATCGTCAGTCACTATTCAGTTTGCACCGTTTATAGAATTCGTTTTAAGCCTCAGGTAGCAAGTATCAATCCGGCAGGGATGCAGGGGTTGCCGCCATCAACGGTCATCCCACTTTTTTTTAGCCCATTAAAGCAATCAAATTGATTTAATAAACTTAACCCTGTTTCGGAGAATGACGATGAGCCTACGACTTACCCCTGCGGCCACCCTGTGCGCCCTCTCTGCCCTCACCCTGGGATATTCGGTGAATGCACTGGCTGAAACCACGCTCAGTGCCTTGTTTATGACTCAGGCGGCGTACAGCGAAGCCGATATCCGCGCCATGACCGCAGACTTCACTAAACAACACCCTGACATCAAAGTGAATCTGGAATTTGTCCCGTACGAAGCGCTGCACGACAAAATCGTGGCCGCCCGCGGTGCCGGTGACAAAGGTTATGACGTGGTGCTGTTTGATGCGATCTGGCCAGCCGAATTCAACAAATACGGCCTGTTGCAGGATGTCACGGCGCGTATTCCCGCAGACGAAAGCAGCAAGATTTTTGACGGCGCGATTTCTACCGTGACCTACAAAGATAAACGCTGGGGCATGCCGTGGATCCTCGACACCAAATATCTGTATTACAACAAAGCGATGCTGGCAAAAGCCGGGATCACCACCCCGCCTGCGACCTGGGCTGACGTGGAGAAACAGTCTGAGATCCTGAAAGAAAATGGCATCGTTAAATTCCCGCTGGTCTGGAGCTGGTCACAATCCGAAGCCTTGCTCTGTGACTACACCACGCTGGTTTCGGCGTTCAAAGGCGATTTCTACAAAGACGGCAAGCTGAACTTCACCAATACCGGCGCGATGAAAGCCATCAACTACATGAAAGAGACGCTGGATAAAGGGCTGACCAACCCGAACTCCCGCGAATATCTGGAAGAGGACGTGCGTAAGTCGTTTTCCAACGGCGACGCGGCCTTCGCGCTGAACTGGACCTACATGTACAACATGGCCAACGACCCGAAACAGAGCAAAGTCGCGGGTGACGTCGGTGTGATCCCGGCACCGGGTGAAACCGCAGGTGAGGCGTCCGGCGTGAACGGTTCGATGGGTTTGGGCATCGCCAAAGCCAGTGCGCATCCGGATCAGGCTTGGGAATACATCAGCTATATGACCTCCCAGCCGGTACAGAACAAATACGCCAAACTGAGCCTGCCAATCTGGAAATCCTCTTATGACGACCCGGCGGTGCAGAAAGATCAGGAAGCCCTGATTGCGGCGGCAAAAGTCTCGCTGAATGTGATGCTTTCACGCCCGGTGACGGCAGATTACTCACGCTTGTCGAACATTTTGCAGCAAAACATTCAGGCGGTATTGCAGGGTAAAACCCCGGCGAAAGACGGTATGGAAGCCGCAACCACAGCCGCTGACCGTTTACGTTAAGTTTTTTTAAAGCCAACACAACGCCCCGGATACTGCGGTATGCGGGGCAAACCAACACCACGGAAAATTATGCTGACTTTACCGCAACGAGAACGTCGACAGGCCTGGTTGCTCCTTTCGCCCATGTTGTTAATGATGTTTCTGCTGACCGCCTGGCCACTGGCCCGCACGCTGTGGCTCAGTTTCACCGACGCTGGCCTGATTGGCGACGGTTCTGCGCCCAACTGGGTCGGCAGCGACAATTTTATTTATGCTCTGACCGATCCGGATTTTCGCGCCGCACTGTGGCGGACGCTCTATTTCACCGTAGTTTCGGTGATTTTCGAAGGCTTCATCGGCGTGCTGGTGGCGCTGCTGCTGAACCAGAAATTCCGGGGGCGCAGTGCGTTACGCGTGCTGGTGATCTTGCCCTGGGCGCTGCCGACGATTGTTAACGCCACAATGTGGCGGCTGAACTTTAATCCGGACTACGGCAGCATCAACGCCCTGCTTTCCCAGCTTGGCCTTATCGACACTTACCGCAGCTGGCTCGGCGACCCGTCGTCGGCCATTAACGCCGTGATGTTTGCCGATATCTGGAAGAACTATCCGCTGATCACCCTGCTGGTGCTGGCGGCGCTGCAAACCATTCCTGAGGATTTGTTTGAAGCCGCGCGGCTCGACGGCGCGTCGGCGTTCCTGCGCTTTCGTAAAATCACCTTACCGGCGATTGCGGCTCCGCTGGCAGTGGCGCTGATTTTGCGCACCATCGACGCGTTTAAAGTCTTCGACATCATCTACGTGATGACCCGCGGCGGCCCGCTCGACAGCACCAAAACCGTCAGCTTCTTTGTCTATCAGGAATCTTTCAGCTATCTGCGGGCGGGCAGCGGTGCCGCTTACGCCATCCTCATGACGCTGATTTGCGCCCTGTTAATTCTGGTTTATATGGTCATGCTGCTGCGCCAGCGTCGTTCGGGGAATGCAGAATGAAACAGAAAATCCGGCTCGTTTTACGTTATCTCGCCGCGCTGGTTCTGGCCGTATCCATACTCGCGCCGCTGTTGTGGATGTTCCTGATGAGCGTCAGTTCGGCGGAAGATCTGACCCGCATTCCGCTGGAATGGGTGCCACGCCACTGGGATTTCAGCCGCTACGCCAGCCTGCTGACGTTGCAGGCAGGCACACCAGGCGCGTTGTTCCTGCACGCGCTCGGCAACAGTTTGCTGGTGGCCTGCGGCGCAACGGTGATTTCCCTGCTGCTGGCCATTCCGGCGGCCTACAGCTTTTCCCGTTATCCTGGCCGCGACGGCTGGCTTTTTGGCAGTCTGGCAATCTATATGGTGCCGCCGGTGGCCTTCGTGCTGCCGCTGTATTTCATTCTGGAAAAGCTGACCCTGCTGAACACGCATATCGGGCTGATTCTGGTGTATTGCTCGATGATTTTGCCGTTCCTGACCTGGATGCTGAAAAACCAGTTCGACGCACTGCCGGTGGATATCGAACAGGCTTCACGCCTCGACGGATTGCGGTACTGGCAGGTATTGCTGCGCATCACGTTGCCGCTGGCGAAACCGGCGCTCGGCGCTTCGGCGATGTTCGGCTGGCTGCTGGCCTGGGATGAATTTTTCTACGCCCTGCTGTTTACCAACAATATCAACGCCCAGACATTGCCGGTGACTATCGCCGGATTCACCGCCGGGCGCGCCACCGATGACGGGCTGATTGCCGCCGTCGGCATTCTTGCGGCCATTCCGCCGCTCTTTATTGCGCTCTGGCTGCAAAAAACGCTGGTCAGCGGGTTAACCGCCGGCGGCAGCAAAGGCTGAATATGAACATCCGGGGATCTCATCAATGATTACAAGACCTGACACCCGCGCCACGCTGTATGTGGTGGGCAATATTAACGTGGATTTGATCATGAGCACGCTCCACGCGTGGCCGGAAAAAGGCACCGAAGCGATGCTCGAAAGCAGCTCTCTGCGCCCCGGCGGCTCTGCCGGAAACTGTGCGCTGGCGCTGTCGGCATTGGACGTCCCGCACCGGCTGGTGGCCAATCAGGGCAACGACCAGTTCACCGGCTGGCTGGCGAGTTTGTTCCCGGAAAGCGCGCCCCACTGGCCGACCTGCGACTGCGAAACGTCGCTGACGTTTGGCGTCACGCATCCCGACCACGAACGGACGTTTTTCAGCAATCAGGGGCATATTGTCCGCCTTTCCATGCAGGACGTTCTGGCTCAGTTACCCGAAAACGCACAACCCGGCGACTGGGTTTTACTGTGCGGAACCTGGTTGTGTACCGCGCTTTACGCCGGTTATCCGCTCCTGCTGGCAACGCTGAAACAGCGTGGCTATCAGGTGGCAGTAGACAGCGGCTGGCCGCCGGAAGACTGGAGCGATGCGCTACGTGAACAGGCGTCCAAATGGTTGCCGTATTGCGATGCGCTGCTGCTCAATGAAGTCGAAACGCTCGGGCTGGCCGATGCTCAGTCGCTGGACGCTGCCGCGCAAAAACTGCTGGCGCAGATGGCTGGGAATGCTTTTTGCGTTGCGAAATGCGGCCCGGACGGTGCGCGTCTGTGGAGCGCGGATCAGGCGTTGCATCAGCACGCCGAACCGGTTGAGGTGGTCGATACTATCGGCGCCGGAGACAGTTTTAACGCCGGATTTTTATCCGCGCTGATTTATGGCCTGCCGCCTGCCACGGCGTTGCAATGGGGTGTCCGCGTCGCCGGTTGTGCGATCAGCAGTTCCCCGCGCCGTTATCCTGACTGGCAATCGCTTTTTGGCCTTGTGGAGAAACTCTGAATGGCTCTGGTAGAACTGGTAAAAGTCGCCAAACACTATGGCAAAGTACAGGTGCTCAAACCGCTGGATCTGACCATCCCCGATGGCAGCTTTACCGTGCTGGTCGGGCCGTCCGGCTGCGGAAAATCCACCCTGCTGCGCCTGCTGGCCGGGCTGGAATCCTTATCCGACGGGGACATCCTGCTCGATAAACAGCAAATCAATAATTTTGACCCGGCGGATCGTGATATCGCCATGGTCTTCCAGAGCTACGCGCTGTATCCGCACCTGACCGTGGCCGAGAACATGGCGTTCCATATGCAGGTGAAAAAGGTGCCGAAAGCCGAACAACAGGCCAAAGTACAGCAAGCCGCGAAGGTGTTAGGGATTGATCATCTGCTGAAACGCCTGCCGAAAGATTTGTCCGGCGGCCAGCGCCAGCGCGTCGCAATGGGCCGCGCACTGGTGCGAAATCCGAAAGTTTTCCTGTTCGACGAACCGCTGTCTAACCTTGACGCGCAGCTGCGCATGGAGCTGCGTGCGGAAATCAAATCCCTGCACCAGCAGTTCCGCACCACCACGGTTTACGTCACGCACGATCAGATTGAGGCCATGACGCTGGCGGATAACATTGTGGTGATGAAAGACGGTTTTATCGTGCAGCAAGGCGATCCGCTGTCGATTTACGACAAACCGGTGAACACCTTTGTGGCGCGCTTTATCGGTTCACCGCCGATGAATTTACTCAGCGGCGTGTTCCAGAGCATCGACGGCAAACCTGGCGTGACCTGTAATCAGCTGTGGTTTGCCCTGCCGGAGAAATGGTCATTACAGGCGCGACATTCCGAAGGCGAACCGGTCACGCTCGGCCTGCGCCCGCATGATCTCAAACCGGTTCAGCACAGCGCGCAACCCGCAGCCACGCTGCGTCTGCTGGAAGTCACCGGCGAAAGCAGCCTGCTGCATATCGACTGGAGCGGTTTCCCGCTGCACGTCCAGTTCGCTGGCCGCGCCCGCGTCAGTACCGAACAACCGCTGTACCTCGAAGCTAACAGCGACGCCATTCATCTGTTCGATGCACAGACCGGGGAACGGCTGGAAGAAACTGAACTCTGAATTAATGTGCAAAATCTCCCCTTTCACCGGGGGAGATCCTCAATCCCGCCGTTGACGCCTTCCCCCGATGCGCTATGCTCAGACTTTCCTTATTTCATTAGCGCGCTTACCTTCTATGAGCTTCTTCTCAAACAAAAAATTCTCGTTGCCGCCGGGATCCGCTTTGCCGTTACTGGTGGCTGGCGCGTTCTTTATGGAAAATCTGGATGCCACGGTGATTGTCACCGCGCTGCCGCAGATGGCGAAAGATTTCGGCGTGCATCCGGTCGATATGAATATCGGCGTGTCGGCGTACATTCTGACGCTCACGGTGTTTATTCCTGCCAGCGGCTGGATCGCTAACCGGTTTGGCACGCGTAATGTCTTTTCGCTGGCGCTGATCCTGTTCACCCTCGCATCACTGTTATGTTCTGCCAGCGTCAGTCTCAGCACGTTTACCGCCGCCCGCATGTTGCAGGGGTTTGCCGGTGCGCTGATGGTGCCGGTCGGGCGTCTGGTGGTATTGAAAAATACGCAAAAATCAGATCTGATCCGCGCAATCGCGACGATTACCTGGCCCGGGCTGGTGGCGCCGATCCTCGGACCGCCGCTGGGCGGATTCATTACGACCTATGCCTCCTGGCACTGGATATTTCTGCTCAATCTGCCGCTCGGGATTATCGCACTGGTGTTCAGTCGTAAGCTGATCCCGCAGGTTGAGGGGCAGAAAGGAGTGCCGTTTGATGTCACCGGTTTTGTGCTGACCGGCGCAGCGTGTCTGGGGTTAATCTTCGGGCTGGATATGTTTAATCAGGGCACCATTAACTGGAAACCGGTGACGATGGTGGGCGGCGCGGTGATCGTCGGGGCGCTGGCGGTCTGGCATTCCGGGCGGGCAACGCACCCGTTGCTGCCGCTGACGGCGCTGAAAATTAAAAGTTACGCCGTCACGATTTACGGCGGTTCATTGTTCCGCGTGGCTATCGGCGCCCTGCCGTTTTTGCTGCCGCTGATGTTCCAGCTGGGTTACGGCATGAACGCGTTTGATGCCGGGCTGCTGGTGCTTGCCGTGTTCGCCGGTAATCTGGCAATGAAGCCTTTTACCTCGCCGATTTTGCACCGCTTTCGCTTTAAGTCGATTATGCTGGTTAACGGCCTGCTCAATTCTGCGACGATATTTGCCTGTGCGTTGCTGACGCCGGACGTGCCGACTGCCATCACGTTGCTGCTGCTGTTCGCCAGCGGCATGACCCGTTCGATGCAGTTCACGGCGCTCAATACACTGGCCTTTTCGCAGGTTCCGGCAGAACAAATGGGTGGCGCGAATACGTTATTTAACACCGCGCAACAGCTCTCTACCGGCCTGGGCATTGCCATCGGCGCGCTTTCCCTGCGCGTCGCGGAACATTTTTTACCGGCCAGCGCCGGGATGCAGACCGGCACGTTCCATATCGCTTTTATTATTATCGGGGTGTTTTCTCTGGCGGGAACCCTCGACAGTCTGACGCTCGACCCTACCGCGGGCGATGAAATACGCCGAAAAAAAGAATCTGTACCGCAACCGGCTTCGTCGCAAAAATAATGACGTTGCTAAACTGAAATTAAGTATCCGATAAATGGAGAAAACCCATGGAATACCGTCTGTTAGGCCATTCCGGCCTGAAAGTTTCAGTTCTCAGCCTGGGCACCATGACGTTTGGTGGTCAGGGAAAATTCGCTAAAACCGGCCAGACCGACGTCAGTGCCGCACAGCGCCAGATCGGTCTGTGTCTGGATGCCGGAATTAACTTATTCGATACCGCCGACGTTTATTCAGGCGGTGAATCGGAAGTGATTCTGGGGAAGGCACTGGGCACTCAGCGTCATGACGTGCTGGTTGCCAGCAAAGCCCGCTTCCCGATGGGCGATGGCCCGAACAATCGCGGTTCATCACGTCACCATATTTTGCGCGCCTGCGAAGCCAGCCTGAAGCGCCTGAATACGGACTATCTGGATTTGTATCAGTTGCATGAATGGGATGGTCAGACGCCGCTGGAAGAAACGCTGCGCGCGCTCGACGATCTGGTCAGCAGCGGCAAAGTGCGTTATGTCGGTGTCTCCAACTTTTCTGCCTGGCATGTGATGAAAACGCTGGGCGTGGCAGCAGCAAACCACTATATCCGCCCGGTCAGTCAGCAAATCCATTACACCCTGCAGGCACGTGAAGCCGAATATGAGCTGCTGCCGGTCGCACAGGATCAGGGGCTGGGCGTACTGGTGTGGAGTCCGCTGGCCGGTGGCCTGCTTTCCGGTAAATATCGCCGCAATCAGGCGGCACCGGAAGGCACACGTCATCTGGCTGACTGGGGTGAGCCGCCGGTGCGTGACGAAAATGCGCTGTATGACGTGGTGGATGTTCTGGTGGATATCGCCGGGCAGCGCGGCGTTTCCGCGGCGCAAATCGCGCTGGCATGGCTGATTGCGCGCCCGCAGGTAACGTCAGTGATTGTCGGTGCGCGTAACGACACCCAGTTGCAGGACAACCTGCTCGCGGCAGATTTGACCCTTAATAGCGAAGAAATTGAAAGACTTAATCAGGTCAGCCAGTTGCCGTTGCTGTATCCTTACTGGCATCAGGCTCAGACCGCGCCGGACCGGCTTTCTGCGGCAGATTTATCGCTGATTGCGCCCTATTTGAAAAAGTGACCGCAATAAAATGATACCAAGTCAGACCGGCATCCGCTGCCGGTCTGGTTATTTTTGTGTTAATACTTATAGAGTTTCTTTTTCTGCACGCCGTGCGCGAGCAAACGCGTTCATTTTTGATTCGATTTTTATTTCATTCTATTTATTTAAATACTAAGGAATACCGGGATGATTATTTTTGTGACCGGCGCGACCGCCGGATTTGGTGCTGAAATCGCGCGCCGCTTTGTCAAAGAAGGCCATAAAGTGATTGCCTCTGGCCGCCGTAAAGAGCGTCTGGACGACCTGAAGGCGGAGCTGGGTGACGCGCTGTATACCGTTGAGCTGGATGTGACCAACCGTGCTTCCATCAAAGATGCCATCGACAGCCTGCCTGCCGAATGGAGCAACATCGATGTGCTGGTCAATAACGCCGGTCTGGCGCTCGGTCTGGAAAAAGCCGACAAAGCGTTGCTGGAAGACTGGGACAAAATGATCGACACCAACACCAAAGGTCTGGTGTACATGACCCGCGCCGTCCTGCCGGGCATGGTTGAACGCAACACCGGCCATGTGATTAACATCGGTTCAACGGCGGGCAACTGGCCGTATGCCGGTGGCAACGTGTATGGCGCGACCAAAGCCTTCGTCCGTCAGTTCAGCCTGAACCTGCGCACCGACCTGCATGGCACTCACGTTCGCGTGACCAATATCGAGCCGGGCCTGTGCGGCGGAACGGAATTCTCCAACATCCGCTTTAAAGGTGATGACGAGAAAGCCAGCAAAACCTACGACAAGACTAACCCGCTGACGGCCACCGACGTGGCTGAATCCGTGTTCTGGGTTTCGACATTGCCTGAGCACGTGAACATCAACAGCATCGAGATGATGCCTGTCAGCCAGTCTCTGGCCGGTTTGCAGGTTCACCGCGAAGACTGATCAGACATTGTGATGTAGATGAAAAGCAGCTCCGGCTGCTTTTTTTATTGGGTTTTCACCCGATTTTGAGCATAAAAAAAGGCGCGGGAGTCAAACCCGCGCCTTTTCCGACCCGCAGAGCGGTTACGCGCTCAGCCAGCCCAGTTTGATCACGAACAGAATCGACAGAACGATCAGCGCAGAATTCAGTTCACGCCAGCGGCCGGTAAGCAGTTTTGCCAGCGTCCAGGTGATGAAACCAAACGCGATGCCGTTAGCGATGGAATAAGTGAACGGCATGGTCAGCGCGGTCACGGTGACCGGCGCGGCAACGGTGATATCTTTCCAGTCGATTTCTGCCAGACCTGAGGTCATCAGAACCGCGATGAACAGCAGAGCAGGCGCGGTGGCGAATGCCGGAACGCTGCCTGCCAGCGGTGCGAAGAACAGGCTCAGCAGGAACAGGATCGCGACCACGATCGCCGTCAGACCGGTACGGCCACCGGCGCTCACGCCCGCAGCAGACTCGATATAACTGGTGGTGGTTGATGTCCCTAAGAGTGAACCGAACAGCGCAGCCGCACTGTCCGCGACCAGCGCACGCCCCATTTTCGGGATATTGCCATCTTCGTCCGCCAGACCTGCGCGTTTGGTTACGCCGATCAGGGTGCCTGAGTTATCGAACACGTCTACGAACAGGAATGCGAACACGACGCTGATCAGCGAAACGTTGAATGCGCCTTTGATGTCCAGCTGCATAAAGGTTGGTGCGATAGAAGGTGGCATAGACATCACGCCGCCAAACGGTGAGTAGCCCAGCGCAATCGCCAGAACCGTCACAGCCAGCACGCCAATCAGCACAGCACCGGTCACTTTACGCGCTTCGAGAACCACAATCAGAATGAAACCGAGCATCGCAAACAGCGGACCCGGTTTGGTCAGGTCACCCAGGCCTACCAGCGTGGCCGGGTTTGCAATCACAATACCGGCGTTTTCCAGCGCAATCAGCGCCAGGAATAACCCGATACCGGCCGCAATCGCCGAACGCAGCGGCAGCGGAATACTGCGGATAATCCATTCACGAATTTTGAAAATTGATAACGCGAAGAAGATACACGCGGAAAGGAAAACAGCACCCAACGCGATCTGCCAGGTGTAACCCATGTGCAGCACGACGGTGTAGGTGAAGAAGGCGTTTAAACCCATGCCCGGCGCCAGTGCAATCGGGTAGTTGGCGATAAAGCCCATTAGTGCGGAACCGATTGCGGCAGCAAGACACGTTGCCACGAAAACCGAGCCTTTATCCATCCCCGTCGCGCCCAAAATGGACGGGTTAACGAACAGAATATAGGCCATTGCTAAAAATGTAGTCAGTCCTGCCACAATCTCAGTCCGCACGTTAGTACGGTGAGCTTTTAACTTGAATAGTTTTTCTAACATGAGAAGGAATCTCTTGGTCGCGTGATCACTTCAACCGGGTGATCAAAAGCGCACGCTTGTTATTAGTGTTGTTTTTCAAAACACGCACGCGCGCCAGCAGTACGAATGCCACAATTCGCACCCCTTCTGTCCAAAGAAAAGCGGCTCACGTGCTAAACGTGTTTTGACGAACCCTGTCATTACCCTTTATTGACCTTTTTTGCGCAGAGATTTGCGCATAAAACAATCTGAGGTGATTGTTTACAAAGGCCATCGCACAATCTAGGAAAAATGAGTGATGCAGTCCATAATAGATATCTCACTTATTCACTGCATAAATTAGTACACCTATGTCACCCTTCTCCCGTTTTTCGCAATATTTTACCGAAGTCGCCCGAACAGGAAGTTTGCGCAAAGCGGCGGAAGCGCTGCACGTCTCCGCTTCGGCCATTAACCGGCAGATTTTACAGGCTGAACAGACGCTGGAAACGCCGCTGTTTGAGCGTCTGCCGACCGGCCTGAAACTGACGTCCGCCGGTGAGATTTTGTTCGATGATATCCGTCGCTGGCGTAAAGAATTTTCCCGTACCCGCGAACGCTTTGATGAAATTCAGGGTTTGCGGCGCGGGCACGTCACCATTTCCATTATCGCGGCGCTCAGTGAAGGAATTATGGCGCAGCTGATTGCCGAAGTCGGCGCTGAGCATCCATACCTCACGTTTGATATCCGCATTGAAGACAGCCGGAATATCAGTGAACAGGTCAGTTCGGCTGAAGTGGATTTTGGCCTGCTGCTCGACCCCATTGAACATACCGGTCTGGAAGTACAGGCGTTTGCGGAATTGCCGATTGGCATCGCGATGCCGGTCGGGCATGAACTTTCAAAGCAGGAATCACTGTCGTTCAGCGATATCGCGACTTACCGGCAGATTATTCCGTCGGAACCACTGATGGTGAATGCCCGCGCGAAGCTGCTGTATAACCGTTATCAGTTGCTGGATACGCCGTCAATTGTCTGTAATGACGTGCGGATGATGCGCGAACTTATCCGCAAAGGGGCTGGCGTGGGTGTGCTGAGTCTGCTCGACGTATTGCCCGATTTGCAGGAAAACCGGCTGGCGTTTGTGCCCTTGCAAGGGCGCAGCGCCAAACCGCTGACGCTCGCGCTATGCGTTGCGCCACGCCGTCAGCTTTCCCGCGCCGCGCAGATTGTGATTCAGAAAGTGATCGTGATGATGGAACAATTGTCGCAGTAACCGTTACGCCGCTTTCCAGCCAGAAATGATAATCAGCATCCCGGCCAGCGCCACACAGGCGCCGAGCCAGTCGGTGGTGCTGAGTTTTACGCCATCGACAAACCGCAACCACAACATCGCCGTCATCACATAGACTCCGCCGTAAGCCGCATACACCCTGCCACTGGCTGCCGGATGCAGCGTCAGCAACCAGACAAACGCCGCCAGGCTCAGCGCCGCCGGGAAAAGCAGCAGCCAGCTGCCGCCTTTGCGCAGCCAGAGATACGGCAGAAAACAGCCGATGATTTCCGCCAGCGCGGTCGCAAAGAACAGTAAAGTCGTTTTGAGCATGTGAATCGCCAGGTTTAAAGTCGTAAGTTAAACATGAATTCAACCCGTTAGCAGGCTTTGGGTGACGTGACTCAGGGTGATGTTATAATTGAAAGTATTCGCCTGAGCGATGTGTAAATTAAAAGGATTAACTAATGAATACAACGTTTTTACGCCGTTTACTGCCTGTTGCGCTGCTTGTTATGACAGCAAGCTGGCAGGCACCTGCGCTGGCAGCCACCAACTGTGCGGGCGGAACCTGTGTCTTTGGCGGCAGCGGCAATGACGCCATGTCCAACGAAGAAGCGCGTCAGAGCAAAGAGCAATGGAACGAAACCCAGCGTCTGCGGGCTTTGAAAAACCAGCGCGCTGAGAAGGATTATTCCAAGTACGATAATTCTGTGGATCTGCGCGATAAATGTAACGCCAGCCAGAATATCAACGCGTACTGGGAAGATAACACACAGCGCTGCCTCGACCGCCGCACCGGCCGTCAGCTGATGGCACCGTAATACCGTAAATAAGTCTTTCCGCCCTTTTCCTGCCAGACAGCGGCGAACTATGCCGCCGTCTCTATCTGCTAAACTCATTAATACACTGTTTCTCATAAAAGGAATGAATGATGAAAAAGACACTCTTAGCTGGCCTTGCGGTCATGATGTTAGCGCCGCTGGCGGTTCAGGCTGCCACTTGTGAAAGCGTGAAAGCGGATATCACCCAGAAAATCGTCGCCAACGGTTTGCCGGAATCCGGTTTTAAGCTTGATATCGTCCCGAACGATCAGGCAGATCAGGCCGGTGGTCAGGTTGTGGGGCATTGCGGGAATGATACGCAGAAGATTATCTACACGAAGACCGCTGGCGCGGATGATGCGACAGCAGCGAGTCCTAAGACGGGGACAAGCCAGGATTCTCAGTGATACGAACCGGTATCACGCTCGGTTATATTTTGTGCAACCCAGGTCAACACCTTGGGTTGCCGCCCAAGGTCTTGAGTTTAAGGCCAGCCTGGCCAAAAACGAAATGTGTCACCTTTCTCAAAGTGGCTTTCAGGCCGACTCCCTCTCTACCAGCCCCGGTGGCACAATAATATTCTGTGCTTCGAGATTCTGCCCCCCGATCCTCAGCAATAACCGTCTCGCCGTCGCATGACCAATCTCCCGGGCGGAGTTCGCGATTGACGTCAGCGGCGGTTCGGTCAGTTCGGATTCCGGTGCATCTTCCATGCCGATAAGGGCCACTTTTTGCTGGAAGAAACTGTCGACCGCCCCGCCGCCGACTTCTGCGCCGGTGCGCAAAACGCCGAAATAAGCACCGAGCGCGACGGACGATTTATGGCAGACGATGGCGCTGATTTTCGGGTAATGGGTCAGCAGCGTTTCGGCGGCGTCGGCGGCGCATTTCTGCTGGTAATCGCACTCGATAATCCACTCACTGCGAAACGGCAGGCCGTACTGCACGAGCGTGGCGCAGAAACCGCCGAGGCGTTCGGCGCGGGTTAACGAATTACTGAGGCCGCCGAGGTAAGCGATTTGTTTGTGGCCGTGGCGGATAAGATATTCGGTGGCCATTTTGGCGGCGAGCATATTGTCCGGGCGGACAACATCGACGCCTTCAATACCACCGGAACGCGCAGCGCAAATCAGCGGAACGCCCTGTTCATCGGCCTTTTCTTTCAGGCCGGAAATAGAACTGGTGCCACCGGCGATGACAATACCGTCAACGCCGTGGGTCAGCAAAGTGTCGAAACAGCGCATCAGACCTTTGCCTGACGGGCCACTTTGCAGCAGAAATAATACTTTGCCCTGCGCTTCAAACATCTCGCTGAGACCGGCGGTCATTTCCGCATAAAACGGCTCACAGATATCACGCACAATCAGCCCGACCACGCCGGACTCACCGCCGCGCAGCGTGCTGGCCTGCCGGTTACGCACAAAACCCAGTTCATCCACCGCACGGTTTACCCGCTCAGCGGTACTCAGGGAAATGCGCCCTTTGCCGCTGAGCACCAGCGACACCGTGGTGACAGAAACACCGGCGTGCTGCGCAACATCGATAATCGTAATTTTTTTATGATTCATCAGGCTGTGTCGTTCATTCCAGACTCCATGAAGCGGGATTATGACCCGTTCGTCGGACTTAAGCGTTTAAATCAGTAGCGCGGTCAAACAGTTATACCCGACTCGTCAGATTGAGTAAAACGTTAAACCTCCATTTCACCCTGATGGTGCAGCCATCTTCCAATATTGTGAGTTCCGACACGTATTGTTTTGGTAAAACGTTTTATCTTAGCCGCCATTACCACACAGCCAACACCAAACCACTCAGGGAGCAGTCATGCCTGCAAATAAAAAACAAAAAGTCACACTTTGGGAATTCTTCCAAAGCCTTGGTAAAACCTTCATGTTGCCCGTCGCGTTGTTGTCATTTTGCGGCATCATGCTGGGCATCGGCAGCTCGTTAAGCAGCCACGATGTCGTTACATTGCTGCCTGCACTGGGCAATCCTGTTCTTCAGCTGATTTTCGTGTGGATGAGCAAAGTCGGCTCATTTGCATTCAGCTTCCTGCCGGTCATGTTCGCCATCGCTATCCCGCTGGGTATGGCGCGTGAGAACAAAGGCGTTGCCGCCTTCTCCGGTTTTGTCGGTTTTGCCGTGCTGAACCTGGCAATCAACTTCTACCTGACCGCCAACGGCACACTGCCAACGGTTGATCCGCTGGTTCTGAAAGCCAATAACATCCAGATGATCCTTGGTATCCAGTCTATCGACACCGGTATTCTGGGCGCGGTGATTGTGGGTATCATCGTGTACATGTTGCACGAGCGTTACAACACCATCCGCCTGCCGGATGCGCTGGCATTTTTCGGCGGTACGCGTTTTGTGCCGATCGTCACCACCGTCGTGCTCGGTTTAGTCGGTTTGCTGATCCCGTTAATCTGGCCATTCTTCGCCGCCGGGATTAACGGTCTGGGCCGTCTGATTCAGGGTGCAGGTGTGTTCGGACCGATGATTTTCGGTTCCGGCGAACGTCTGCTGTTACCGTTCGGGCTGCACCACATTCTGGTGGCGCTGATCCGCTTCACCGAAGCCGGTGGCACAATGGACGTCTGTGGCCGCGAAGTCAGCGGAGCCCTGACCATCTTCCAGGCGCAACTTTCCTGCCCGACCACGCACGGTTTCTCTGAAAGCGCGACACAGTTCCTGTCGCAGGGCAAAATGCCTGCATTCCTCGGGGGGTTACCGGGTGCTGCGCTGGCGATGTACCACTGTGCGAAACCTGAAAACCGTCATAAAATTAAAGGTCTGCTGATTTCCGGTGTTGTCGCTTGTGTTGTCGGCGGAACCACTGAACCGATCGAATTCCTGTTCCTTTTCGTTGCGCCGGTTCTGTATGTGATTCACGCAATTCTGACCGGTCTTGGCTTCACCATTATGTCGGTACTGGGCGTGACCATCGGGAATACCGACGGTAACATCATCGATTTCGTGGTCTTCGGTATCCTGCACGGCACAGCCACCAAGTGGTATCTGGTGCCGGTGGTCGCAGCAATCTGGTTCGCGGCTTACTACGTAATCTTCCGCTTCTCTATCACGCGCTTTAATATCAAAACGCCGGGCCGTGAATCTGAAAGTACGCCAGCCGCCGCGGCCGTGCCGTCTTCCAGCAAATCCGGTTACAACGTGCCGGTGATCTTAAGCGCGCTGGGCGGTGCCGGTAACATCGTTTCACTCGATAACTGCATCACCCGCCTGCGTCTTTCCGTGGCGGATATGTCGCTGGTCGACGATGCGACGCTTAAAGCCAACCGTGCAATTGGTGTGGTTCATCTCAACGAACACAACCTGCAGGTGGTGATCGGCCCTCAGGTGCAGTCGGTGAAAGATGAGCTGGATTACCTCATCCGTGAAGCAGCCAATCAGCCCGCGCCCGAACCGGCGATGGTATAAACACTGAATCCACAGGGCGACTTCGTGTCGCCCTTTTCTGCTTTCTTCAGGGAGTGAAAAAATGTCCTCAGCTTCTTTTGATTTCTCTACCGTCGTTGATCGTCACGGAACCTGGTGTACTCAGTGGGATTACGTCGCCGACCGTTTTGGCCGTGATGATTTACTGCCATTTACCATTTCAGACATGGATTTCGCCACCGCGCCGTGCATTCTGAATGCGCTGCAAAAACGCCTGCAACACGGCGTGCTTGGCTACAGCCGCTGGCATCATGACGATTTTCTCGGTGCCGTTGAACACTGGTATCAGCAGCGTTTTAACAGCCAGATTGACCGCGACTGGGTGGTGTATGGCCCGTCGGTGATTTACATGGTGGCGCAACTTATCCGCCAGTGGAGCCAGCCGGGTGATGGTGTGGTGACATTCACCCCGGCCTACGACGCGTTCTTTAAAGTGGTTGATGGTAATCAGCGCAACCTGCTGGCTTGCCCGCTGATTAAAAACGGCAACGACTGGTCGCTGGATGCCGAAAATCTGGAAAGCCTGCTGGCGCAGCCGGACTGTTCGCTGTTGTTGCTGTGCAGCCCGCACAATCCGACCGGCAAGGTCTGGACGCGCGAAGAACTGACGCGGATTGCAGCACTTTGCGAGCGCCACAGCGTGCGGGTGATCAGCGATGAAATCCACATGGATATGGTTTGGGGCGGGAACCCACATACGCCGTGGAATGAGGTGGCGCGCGGTGAATGGGCGCTGCTGACGTCCGGCTCGAAAAGCTTCAATATCCCTGCGCTGACCGGCGCGTACGGCTTTATCAGCCATAAAACGCCGCGTGATGCTTATCTGCATCAGCTGAAAGCCTGCGACGGTTTATCCTCTCCGGCGGTACTGGCGGTACATGCGCACGTCGCGGCGTATCACGCGGGCGAACCGTGGCTGGACGCGTTGCGCGCCTATTTGCAGGGAAATCTGCATTATGTGGCGGAACAGCTGAACGCCGCGTTCCCGCAGCTGAACTGGCAACCTCCGCAGTCAACGTATCTGGCGTGGATTGATTTGCGTGCGTTAAACATCGACGACAAGCAGCTGCAAAAAGAGCTGATCGAACATCAAAAAGTCGCGATCATGCCGGGTTATACCTACGGTGAAGAAGGCAACGGGTTCCTGCGCCTGAACGTCGGCTGCCCAAGGTCGAAGGTAGAAGCGGGGGTACAGGCTTTAATTCTCGCGATTAATACCCTGCTGCCGTAACGTTCAAGAATTTTCCGTTTCGCTCCTTCCTTGTACAGAGGAAGGAGCTTTCTCCTGCCGTTGCGCAACAACGTTTTCTTATCCCCCGATCTGACGTTATAATGCCCCGCACATTTCAATAATAACGAGTGCACCCCATGATCGACACACGCCTTCCCCTGACCGACATTCACCGCCACCTTGATGGCAACATCCGCGCTCAAACGATTCTCGATTTAGGCCATCAGTTTAACCTGACGCTGCCCGCCAATGAACTTGAAGCCCTGCGCCCGCATGTGCAGGTGATGCACACAGAACCCGATCTGGTGAGCTTTTTGCAAAAACTGGACTGGGGTGTCAAAGTGCTGGGCGATCTCGACGCCTGCCGCCGTATTGCGAAAGAAAACGTTGAAGATGCGGCCAAAGCCGGTCTGCACTATACCGAACTGCGTTTCTCCCCTTACTACATGGCGATGAACCACAAACTGCCGGTCGCAGGCGTGGTGGAAGCCGTGATCGAAGGCATCCGTGAAGGCCAGAAAAATCACGACATCGATGTGCGTCTGATTGGTATTCTGAGCCGTACTTTCGGTGAAGATGCGTGTCTGCAAGAGCTGGAAGGTTTACTGGCGCACCGCGATGGCATTACCGCGCTGGATCTGGCCGGTGATGAACTCGGTTTCCCGGGCAGTCTGTTCCTCAGCCACTTTAACCGTGCGCGCGACGCAGGCTGGCGCATTACCGTTCACGCCGGTGAAGCCGCAGGCCCGGAAAGCATCTGGCAGGCAATTCGTGAACTGGGCGCTGAGCGTATCGGCCACGGCGTGAAAGCCGCGCAAGACCCGGCGCTGATGGATTTCCTGGCGAAGCACCAGATTGGGATTGAGTCCTGCCTGACGTCGAATATTCAGACCAGCACCGTCTCCTCGTTTGAACAACATCCGCTGGCGACCTTCCTGCGCCACGGCGTTCTGGCGTCAATCAATACCGACGATCCGGCCGTTCAGGGCATCGAAATTGCCAACGAATACAACGTTGCCGCGCCAGCCGCCGGTCTGACTCAGAATGAAATCCGCAAAGCGCAGGAAAATGGCCTGACAATGGCCTTCCTGACCGGCGCAGAAAAACAGGCGATTCGCGACAAAGTGTCTGCGTAACGTTTTCTGAAAACCGTTCCCTGAGCGCAAAAAAAAAGGCGGGATTCATTCCCGCCCTTTTCTTTACAATCAATCCGTTATGCCGATTTGATTTCTTCTTTCACGGCCAGTTTAGCGGCTTCTTCACGTGCAACACGTTTCGCGTAACGCGATGCCAGAACCGCGCACACCATCAGCTGGATCTGATGGAAAATCATCAGAGGCAGCACCATCGCCCCCACCGCAGACGCCGGAAACAGCACGTTCGCCATCGGAATACCGTTCGCCAGACTCTTCTTCGAGCCACAGAAAACAATGGTGATTTCGTCCTTGGTATTGAAACCAAATAGCCGTGCCACAAACGTATTGATGATCAGCACAATGGTCAGCAGCACAATCGAACAACCCAGCACCGCCAACAGTGACCAGCCATCAATCTGGTGCCAGATGCCTTCCACGACTGCCGCACTGAACGCCACGTACACCACCAGAAGAATCGACGAACGGTCTGTAATATTCACGATCTTCTTATGACGCTGCACCCAGCCGCCAATCAGAGGACGACACAAATGCCCGATGATAAACGGCACCATCAGTTGTAAAACAATCGAACCGATGGCGTGCAGCGTATCGCTGGTTCCGCCCTGCGTGTGCATCAGCAAACCCACCAGCACCGGCGACAAAAACACGCCGAGAATACTGGACGCCGACGCGCTGCAAATCGCCGCCGGGATATTCCCGCCCGCCACCGACGTATAGGCAATCGCCGACTGCACGGTAGCCGGCAGCGCACACAAATACAGAAAACCGTAATACAGCGTCGGTGTCAGAATACCGACCGGCACCAGCCATTTCATGCCCAGCCCCAGCAGCGGGAACAGCGCAAACGTGCTGAGGAAAACCACAACATGCAAACGCCAGTGGCCGATCCCCGCCATAATCGCCTCACGCGAGAGCTTCGCGCCGTGCATAAAAAACAGCAGCGCGATGGCAGCGGTAGTCAGATGTTCGAAAATCGTTTTATAGATCCCTTCACAAGGGAAAAACGACGCGACCACGACCACACAAATCAGAATCAGCAAAAATTTATCGATTTTTAACCAGGACATGAACCTTCCTTGCCAGTTGAACGAGTAAAAGAGAATCGGGTTAACGGCGGCTTATTTTTTTACTTTCAGCGTCGCCTGTTGTTCTGAAGATTGCATGCCCAGCTCAATCATTTCCATTACGCGGATAGCATCCGATGCCGGAACCGGATTTTCGCCGTTACCGTTAATTGCATCGCGCACACCCGCGTAATACGCAGGATAGTTCCCCGGAATGGTCAGCAACGATTTCTCTGCCAGCACACCCTCGTGGCTCAGCGTGATCACGCCGTCACGTTTGTCGTATCCCCAGTCTTCCTGCGGCAGACGTTCGCCCGCTTTCAGACGATCTTCCTGCGGATCCAGACCAAATTTCACATAGCTGCCGGTTTCGCCCTGCACGATAAAACGGGCTGTTTCCGCCACGGCGTACACGGTGCTGTGCAACACCACGCGGCGGCGCGGATACGTCAGCACGGCATTGAAATAATCCACCGCTTTACCGCCCGGACGCAGCACGGCCAGGTCAGCCTGTAACGAATCCGGCGTACCAAACAATTGCAGCGCCTGATCCAGCAGATGTGAACCTAAGTCGTACCAGATGCCGCTGCCCTGCGCATCGCTTTCACGCCAGCGCTGTAGCACCTGTGGTTTGTAGCGATCGTAATGCGATTCGAAATACACGATCTCGCCCAGCGATCCCTCTTCGATCAGCGCTTTCACGGTCTGGAAATCAGAATCCCAGCGACGGTTGTGGAACACAGAAAGCACTTTGCCTTTTTCACGCGCCAGCGCGTCCAGCTCGCGGGCTTCTTCGAGTGTCACGGTGAACGGTTTATCGACAACAACGTGTTTACCGGCTTCCAGCGCCAGCTTCGCCAGCGGGAAATGCGTGATGTTTGGCGTAGGAATCACCACCAGATCGATGGACGGTTCGGCAAGAAGCTTCTCCGGGGAATCAACAACCGTGACATTTGGCCAGTCGGCATGGACTTTTGCGGCGTCACTGCTCGACACCACAGCCAGCTCAAGGCCCGGCGTGCCGTCAATCAAAGGTGAATGGAAAGTTTTACTGGCGAAGCCATAGCCGATCAGGCCAACGCGGAGAGTCTGGGACATGGGATTTTCCTCTGTTTAACGGTCTTGCCCGTCAGGACGCTAATCACCTGATTTGACACCAGCTTACAGAACGGGACAAGTAAAAATTTGGTTCGGGCCAACAGGGCCCTGGGCTCACCGCCCAAACACCCCCTGCACATCAGGCAAATTCTCCATTTCCATCCCGCTGTTCCAAATCCTCTCCGCACCCGCCACTGAAATCACCCGGGTCGCCAGCGACACAAACTTCTCCTTAAGCTGCTCATCCGACACCGGATTCCCCGGTGAGCCCAGCGCGACATCTACTCGCAAGGTTTTTGATTCGCCGGTTCGGATGAAAACCGTCACATCCGGCTCGCTGTCGGAACTCATCGTGGCATCTTCCGTCAGCACGATCCGGGCGATCATCGCCAGCAAATCCGGATCCTGCCGTTGCGCCGTACCGTAAGCGTCCAGCCCGGCATGGCCGAAAACAACACGCGCCGCGATGGCGTAACGCAGGCTCATCTGTGCCGCCGCCAGCGTGGCGATTTCATTATCTCCGCACATTCCGTTGAGGAACGGGCACAAACGGACGACGATTTTTTCGATATCACCGGCGGTCGCATGCATTTCCTCAAGCAAAATGCCCGTCGCGTCGATCGCGGAATGCGTACCACGGCACGAGGCGTAAGGCTTGATGGAACAACGCTCCAGCTTCCAGATTTCACCCAGACTGGCCGTCAGCATTTCGGGCATTGCACTTTGCGGTGCCAGCGTTGAGAGGAATCCGCCCCACTGATCTTCGAATAACTGCGCAGGCCCGATGATGCCCTGCCGGGCGCTGAGCGCGGCGAGAACTCCGCCTTCTGCGGCGCGGCCTGCGTGCAGCTTCTTGCTCTGCGAACCGTCATGGATAAACGCCCACAGGCCACCGCTGAAACTGCCGGAAATGCCCAGTGCAGAGCTGATCTGCCCTGCACTCAGGCCGAGAATTTTCCCCGCGGCCGCGGCTGCGCCAAATACGCCGCAGGTTGACGTGGAATGCCAGCCCGCCCGGTTGTGCGGGGAATAGCCGCCACAGGCTTCCAGCACGCGGCGCGCCACGTCGTAACCCATAACGACTGCCGTGATAAACGCTTTGCCGCTGACCGGTTGCGGGCACAGCGGCAACACCGCCAGCACGGCGGGAATAACCACCGCGCCGGAATGATCGCAGCCGCCGGTGTCATCGAGTTCCAGCGCGTGCGCCGCCACGCCGTTGAGCAGCGCAGCGTTGCGCGCAGACGTCAGCTCGCGGTAGCCCCAGACCGGGGAAAGCGGCAGTGCGCCTTCACCGAGGATCATCGCGGCCACGTCTTTTGCCACGTCGCTGGTCGCCCCCACCAGCCCCGCGCCAATCGTATCGAGAATATGCCGTTTGGTACGTTCCACCAGCCGTGGCGGCAAATCGTCGAAATGGATATTCACCACAAATTCGCTCAGAATTTGCTGCTGCGAAAGCTTACTCATGGCTGACTCCCGGCGCGGTATGTTGCATCCAGATCTGCGCCGGATGGGACGCCTCGTTTTGCGGCTGATTCTGTGACCACCAGTCGGCCACCTCGCTGGCGCTGGCGACCCAGACATCCGGTTTTGACGTGATGTAGTCCAGCAGTTCAGCCAGCACGCCAATGCGTCCGGCGGTGCCGATCACTTCCGGATGCAGCCGCAGCACATAGCACAGGCCAAAACGGTAGAAACCGTCGAAATCCATCTTCATGTTGCCCAGCGTCTGGCTGTAGGACGCAATGCGTGACTGCGCCGGGGGCACCGCCGGGCTGAGGTTAAAGGCGAAATACGGCTCGTCTTCCATCTCATAATGCAGCGGCAGTTCCACCAGCCGCGACGGCAAGCCATCCTGCATGGGCTGGAAATACGGCAAATCATCGCCGCGCCAGCCGGAGGTCCAGCTGAAACCTTCATCCGTCAGCACATCCGCAAAACCCGGTGCCCAGTTTCCTGCGGGCAGACGAAAACCGCGCGGCACCTTGCCGGTCAGGGCTTTTAGCGCCGCTTTGCCCCGTTGCAGGCTGTCAGTTTGCTGCGCCAGCGTCAGGCCGTCGAAATGCGCAAATTCATAGCCACAGGTCGCCAGCTCGTGACCGGCGCGGTCGATTTCGCGGATTTTCTCCGGGTTTTCGTCCGCCACAATGCCCGGCACACACCAGGCGCTGCGCAGGTTTTTTTCATCCAGCAGCGCCAGCAAACGGTCGATGCCGCGCAGCGTGCCGTATCGCCAGACCGACAGCGTTTTTTCGCGGCCAGCCACGGCGGGGACCTGGCTGAGAATGCCGTGAATATCGTTGAAATCCACCGTAATAATCACCGCGCAGCGATAGCCCTGCGGCCAGTTTTGATTAGTCATTGGCATGCTCCTGCATCCACCAGTGCGCCACGTCGCGGCAGCGCGCAAACCACACGTCGTCACGCGTTTTCAGGTGGCTGAAAAATTGATCAAGCAGCATGATGCGTCCCGGTTTTCCGCTGATTTTCGGATGGAACAACGTCGTCAGGCTCAGCCCTTCATTCATCGCGCCGTCGTATTCACGGCACCAGTTGTCGAGCGTCAGCGCGTAACTGGCGGTGCGATCCAGCCCCGACGGGAAATTCGGCTCGCGGGTGTAGGCCAGAGACGCGTAATCGTCCATTTCCCAGCGGCCGGGAATTTCCACCAGCGGCCGTTCATGGCCGGGAACGGTGATCAGATAGGGCCGGTCGTCGCCGCGCATACTGCTGGAATACGTCACGCCCGCGTCGAGCAGCATCGCCGGTGTTTCCTTGTGCCAGTCACCGGACGGCGTGCGGAAACCTTCGGCGCGTATCCCTAAAACCTGCCAGAAAATCTCGCGGGACTTCTCCATCACCTGGCGCTGTTTTTCGGCGCTGATGGCGTAAAAAGACTCATGACGATAACCGTGATACGCCACTTCATGGCCGCGCTCGACAATCGCCTGACACTGTTTCGGCCAGTTTTCCACCACCCACGCGGGAATGAAAAACGTCGCCGGAAGCTGATGTTCACTGAGCAAATCGAGGATCCGCCCCAGCGCCCGGTAAGGGCCGTAAGCGCCGAAGGTAAAGTAATCCGCTTTCTGCCAGATTGTGCCGTTAAGCATCGCGTCGCCGGTCGGGCCGTCGAGATCAAACGCCAGCGCCATGCAGCCGCGTTTGCCTTCCGGCCATAGACTGGCCGTGTGTTGTGCTGAAATCGTCATGAGTCGGTCCGTTACCTGAGGTTATTTGCCTTTGTTGATGGTGACTTCCGAAATTGCACCGTCCTGCAGGCCCCATTTGGTGAGAATTTTCAGATACGTACCGTCGGCAATCATGCCGGTCAGCGCGCCTTTCACCGCGTCAATCAGCGGCTGATCGTCTTTGCTGATCCCCATGCCGGTGACCTGATACGCAAAGGCTTTGCCCAGCGGTTTATAGGTGTCTTTTTCCAGATTCATGATGTACGGCAGAGTTTCGCTGCCCTGCACCACACCTTCGATTCGCCCCTGACGCAGCTGGGTACGCGCATCCGCCGTGCCTTCCGCACCAATCACCACGATGGCCGGTTTGCCTGCCGGCACGCAGTTTGCTTCGCTCCATGCAGCGATTTCAGCCGGGAAAGTGGTGCGGCGGCTGGTACCGACTTTCTTGCCGCAGAGATCTGACAGGGTGTTGATTTCTTTGTGCGCGACGGTGGTGTAGAACTGCGGCCCGCTGTTGTAGTAATCCACAAACGTGGCGATATCCTGGCGAGGCTTGGTGTCAGTCATGCCGGAAAGGATCATGTCCACGCGATGCGTGGCGACGGCGTTCACCATCTGTTCGAAGCCGATTTCCTGCCAGCTGATTTTGCGGTTCAGGCGCTTGCCGAGTTCCATGCCCAGATCGTAATCCATGCCGGTTAGCTGGCCGGTGGCCGGATCTTTGAATTCCAGCGGCGGATAGTTCGGCATCATCGCCACTTTGATTTCGTCTTTTTGTTTCAGCTCAGCGGCGCTGGCGACAGGAACCGCGCCCTGCAACAGAACCGCCGCAGTAATAAGGGACAACAGTGTTTTTTTCATGAAGGCATTCCCATAGTCAAAAGTTAACGGCAAAAGGGTCAAATGAGGACGGCAGAGATAAAGTTCTGCGTCCGCGGGTTTTGTGGATTAAGCAAAATGTCTTCCGGATTACCACTTTCTATAATTCCTCCCTCATCCATGAAGACCACGCGGTTAGCGACTTCCCGCGCGAAACCTAATTCATGCGTGACCACAATCATCGTCATCCCTTCAGCGGCCAGACCGCGCATCACCGCCAGTACTTCGCCGACCATTTCCGGATCGAGCGCCGACGTCGGCTCATCAAACAGCATCACTTTGGGTTTCATGGCCAGCGCACGGGCAATCGCCACGCGCTGTTGCTGACCACCGGAAAGCTCAAGCGGATACGCATCGCGTTTATGCGCCAGCCCGACGCGTTCGAGCAGCGCCATGGCTTCCTGCGTCGCCTCTTTCACCGGCCGCAGCAGAACCTGACACGGCCCTTCGATAATGTTTTCCAGCGCCGTTTTGTCCGGGAACAGATTGAAACGCTGGAAAACCATGCCGGTTTTCAGCCGCTGGCGGGCAATCTGCCGGTCATTGAGCGGGTAAAGTTTTTTGCCGTCCATGCGGTAACCGACCAGTTCGTCATCCACCCAGACGCCGCCGCTGTCGATGCGCTCAAGCTGATTAATACAGCGCAGAAACGTACTTTTCCCCGAGCCTGATGGCCCGATGATGCACATCACTTCGCCGTGTTTAACTTCAAGATTGATGTTTTTCAGCGCCTGAAACTGGTCAAAGTACTTATTGACGTTGACGGCTTTGATAATACTTTTCATGGTCTGGCTCCTCAGTGGCTGGTGCGGCGGCGGGTGCCACGACCGAAATAGCGTTCCAGACGGTTCTGCCCGAGCGACAACACCGTCACCACCACCAGGTACCAGATACCGGCGACAAACAGCAGTTCCATCACCCGCGCATTGGCGAAGTAAATGGTCTGCGCGTTATAAAGCACTTCGGAATATTGGATCATGCTCGCCAGACTGGTGGTCTTCACCATGCTGATAAATTCGTTACCAATAGGCGGAATAATCACCCGCATGGCCTGCGGCAAAATGATCCGCCGTAGTGCATGCAGACGCGTCATGCCGATGGACTTCGCCGCCTCGTACTGCCCGAGATCGACCGAAATCAGCCCGGCGCGCACCACTTCCGAGGTGTACGCGCCCTGATTAATACTCAGCCCGAGCAGTGCGGCGGTGAATGGCGTCATGATGTCCACGGTCTGAATACTAAACAGGCCGGGAATGGAAATGGTCGGGAAAATCAGTGCCAGGTTAAACCACAGCAGCAGCTGTAAAATCAGCGGCGTACCGCGAAAAATCCACGTGTAGCCCATCGCCACGCTGCGCAGCACCGGGTTTTGCGACATGCGCATCACTGCGATAATCACCCCGAATACAATCCCCAGCGCCATCGCCAGCACCGACATCACAATGGTGTTGCCCAGCCCGAACAAAATCGCTTTGGCGGTCAGAAACTGCGCCACGTACTGCCATTCGATTTTGCCGTGCGCAAAGGCGTTCACCAGCAAGGCCAGCAGCACCAGGATCGCGACCGAGGCAAAAATCCGGCCGTAATAACGCTGCGGCACATAGTGGTATTCGCTGAGATCGATATCAGCGGTTTTCACGTTTTCAGACGTCTTCTGATACAAAGTCATTCGCCGCTCCCCGCGAGGTGTAGAAGTTATGCAGACGTTATAAAGACAGGCCGGTGTAGGCCGTTGCCCAGGCCGACTGCCCGGCCAGACGCACTTTCAGCCGCTCAATCTGCTCGGCCACGCGCACCGGAGACGTACCCCCCCAGCCGCTGCGGGCATTCACCGCGGCTTCTAACGTCAGGCAATCGCGCACGTCAGCGCTCAGACGCGGATCC
Source organism: Rahnella contaminans (assembly GCF_011065485.1). Taxonomy (NCBI): domain Bacteria; kingdom Pseudomonadati; phylum Pseudomonadota; class Gammaproteobacteria; order Enterobacterales; family Yersiniaceae; genus Rahnella; species Rahnella contaminans. The sequence continues at coordinate 701,249 of NZ_JAADJS010000001.1, read as the reverse complement.
ACGGCCAGCAGCTGGGCATCGCTGAGTTCATGCAGCGCCAGATTGTGTTGCTCGCAAACCTGCACCAGCTGGCCGGTGATTTCGTGCGCTTCCTTAAACGGCACGCCGCGGCGGGAAAGCCAGTCCGCCACTTCGGTCGCCAGCGTGAAACCTTCAGGTGCCTGTTCGCGCAGCCGTTCAACGTTCACCTTCATGGTGTCGATCATTCCGGCCATTGCAGGCAGCACCAGCAACAGCTGATCAACGGTGTCCATCGCGTTGCGTTTGTCTTCAATCAGGTCGCGGTTATACGAAAGCGGCAGCCCTTTCATGGTGGTCAGCATCGCCGTCACGTTGCCAATCAGACGGCCACTTTTGCCCCGCGTCAGCTCGGCAATGTCGGGGTTTTTCTTCTGCGGCATGATGGAACTGCCGGTGGCGTAACCGTCGTCAAGCTCGACCCAGCGGAACTGGCGCGACGCCCACAGACAAACTTCTTCGCAAATGCGCGATAGGTTGACGCTCAGCATGCTGCCGGCAAACAGGAATTCAGCGACGTGGTCACGGCTGGCAACGGCGTCAATGGAGTTTTCACACGCGCCGTCGTAGCCCAGATCTTTAGCGGATAATTCCGGGTGCATCGCGATGGCAGAACCGGCCATCGCCGCCGCCCCTAGCGGAGAAAGTGCGCAGCGTTTATCCCAGTCACGCAGGCGTTCAACGTCGCGGTAAAACGACTGCGCATGCGCCATCAGCTGATGACCAAACACAATCGGCTGCGCCTGTTGCAGATGCGTAAAACCAGGCGCGAGGGTATGAATATGCTGTTCCGCCTGTTTGATCAGCGCGGTTTGTAATTCCAGCAGCGCCACCACGATTTTGCGGGTGTTATCGCGCAGGTACAGACGCAAATCGTTGGCGGTCTGGTCGTTACGGGAACGTCCGGCGCGCAGTTTGCCGCCAAGCGCGCCCAGCCGTTCGGTCAGGCTGCGTTCGATAAACGTATGCACATCTTCATCGCCCTGAACCGGCGTCACGGTTCCGGCGCGAAAATCGGCGGCCAGTTGCTCAATGGCCTCAACCATCTGACGGGTTTCATTCTCATCAAGTAAACCGGCGCGCTTTAATTCATAAGCGTGTGCGCGGCACCCTTCCAGATCATATTCAGCAAGTGAAAAATAATATTCCGGGCTGCGCGATAAGGCGCTTAACGCCGCGGCTGGCCCGTGTTTGAAGCGGGCTCCCCAAAGAAGTTCTGGCTGCTGGGACATGATCGTTTCCTTTTATGGCATAGATGTTGCAAACCTGAATCCAGCGTATTGTCTGACGGCGTTTAAATAAATTTCAGCCAACAGTGTTTCGAATGACACTGAACAATCTCAGGCTTACAGCGTAATAACGAGTGAGGCTAAGTGAATTTGATGTTGTAGATTTTTAGAGCGGGGGTAAATATTTATTATGGAAAGTCCACTTTCCAAATCAGGAAACACATCACCCGCAAAAAGTGATATTAACCAGCACAGCCTTGGCGTCGCAGATTTAAAACTTTTGCGCGTCTTTAAAACCGTGGTAGAGGCCGGTGGATTTACCGCAGCCTGTAATGAACTGAATATTGGCCTGGCGGCAATCAGCAAACAAATATCGGATCTGGAGATCCGCTTTGGGATGAAACTTTGTACGCGCGGGCGTGAGGGGTTTTATTTAACCGAACACGGAAAAGTCGCGTATCAGGCGTGTCTGGATTTATTTTCTTCCATCAACCTCTTTCGCGACAAACTCAATCATGCGCGCCACGAACTGTTCGGAGAGCTGAACATCGGCATTATCGACAACACCATTACGGATCCGCAATCGCCCGTCGTCTGTGGCTTAGGCGAGGTTTACCGTCAGGCGCCAAAGGTGAACATACGCCTGCACGCCACCCAGCTCGACGAGATCGAACGCGGCGTGATTGATGGCCGTTTTACCTGCGGCATCATGCCGGTGTATCAGGAAAAACCGGAATTTGATTACTTTTTCCTGTATCACGAAATGACCTATCTTTATTGCGGCGATAAACACCCGCTCTTCTCCGTTCCGGCTCAGGAAATTAAAGAATCACAAATCAAATCCTCGCAAATGGTGAATCACTTTTACGCCAATCACAGTAAGAAAAATATCTTCTCTGACGTCACGACGCCGCACGCCATCGCCGTACAGGTCGAAGCGGTCACCATGTTACTGATGACCGGTAATTATCTCGGTTTTTTACCGGAACATTATGCCAGTGCGTTCATGGACGGAAATAAACTCAAAGCGCTGATGCCGGACAATATTGAAATCGCCACTCCCTTCAGCCTGGTGGTTAAAAAAGGCGCCCCGTTTAATTCCGTGCTGAATTTATTCTTTAATGCTCTCAAACAGGCACTCATTCCCCGGCCTGAAGCGAAAGCCAGCTGATTCGATTAAGCGGGAATATTGCCGGCTCCGTCGTCTTATGCACCGGCGCAGAGCAATGAAAGTCATATTGTGGTGCAGGTTATCACTTTTAATTATAAATTCGTTTACCTCCTTCTCATTAATTATCCAAAAATGTATAACATCAATGCCCTGCCTGATTTCCTTCCGTGATTTCAACTGTGGCGTAGTAATTGCTTTACTCACTTGTCTATACAGGGTTGCACATTAGGATTTCTATTAGCCGTCTTTCTCTCTTTCAACACCATGCGAGGATCACCATGTCACCGACTCAGACCTTAAACGCCTTAAAAAACAAAGTTGCGCTGGCCTGTTGCATTGGCGCGCTCACGACATTCAGCCTGAGTGCTGGCGCGGCAACGACAGCGCCGGAAGCCGGTACCTTCAAAATGGGTATCGAACCCTGGCTGGGCTACGGGCAGTGGCACGTCGCACAAAGTCAGGGCATTTTTAAACAGCAGGGGCTGGAAAAGGTCGACATCATTAACTTCGCCGAAGACAAAGACATCAACGCCGCGTTAGCCAGCGGGCAGATTGACGGCGCAAACATCGCCACACACACCGCCATGGCGATGGTTTCCGCCGGATTGCCGGTGAAAGTCGTCCTGCTGCTCGATCAGAGCGAAACCGCCGACGCCCTGCTGGTCGGCAAGGATATCGCCACGTTGAAAGACCTGAAAGGTAAACAGGTGGCGTTCGAAGAAGGCACCACCAGCGACATTCTGCTGCACAGCGCCGTCAACTCGGCCGGGCTGAAATGGAGTGATATCACGCCGGTGCCGATGCCTGCCGATTCCGCAGGCAGCGCGCTGATTGCCAAACGCGTCACCGCCGCCGTGACTTACGAGCCGTACATTTCTGCCGCCAGAAAACAGGATCCGTCGCTGAAAATGCTCTACAGCGGCTCTTCCGATCCGGGCCTGATCGGCGACGTTCTGGTGGTTCGCGATTCCGTATTGAAAGAAAAACCGGGCCAGATTGCCGCGCTGATTAAAAGCTGGGACGCCGCCCTGACCCATTATCAGGCCAATACCACCGCCGACCGCGCCCTGATCGCCAAAGCCGTGGGGGCCACACCGGCGGACCTGGAATCAGCGTTTGACGGCGTGAAATACTATTCGCTGGCCGAAAACAAACAGGTGCTCAGCCATTCGTTCTCCGACCAGACGTTTGCGCATGTGCTGAAAGCCGCCACCGCCGCCGGGCTGATCCCAAAACCGGTGACCGCCGCGCAGGTGATTGATGCCAGCTTTGTGAACAGCCTGCCATGAGTTCGCGCCGTAAACCGCTCAACCTGATGGTGATTGGCCGCCTGCCCTCGCGCAAATTGTTCGTCGGCATCGCCGTGGCGCTGTTCGTTGTCCTGTTTCTGGCGTGGGGGCTGGCGACCCGCAGCGGCGCCATTCCGCCGATTTTTCTGCCAAAACTCACCGATGTGTGGCTGAAAATGGTTTCACTGGCGCAGGACGGCACGCTGTGGAGTGACGTTAAAAGCAGCCTCTACCGCATCAGTATTGCATTCGCCATTTCCTCGGTGATGTCGATTGTGATTGGCGTGCTGGCAGGCTGCTACGGTTTCTTCAAAGCCCTGACCGAACCGCTGGTGGATTTCATTCGTTACATGCCGGTGGTGGCGTTTGTGCCGCTGACCATTTTATGGACCGGTACAGACGACGTGCAGAAATTCCTGATTATCTGGATCGGTACCTTCTTCCAGCAGGTGTTAATGGTCATCGACGCCGTGAAACGCGTACCGGGTGATTTCGTCGGTTTAGGCCGCACGCTCGGCATGCCGGATCGCAAAATTCTCTTCCGCATCGTTTTACCGGGCGCGCTGCCGGGCATCTGGGACGCACTGCGCATCAGTCTCGGCTGGGCGTGGACGTGGCTGGTGCTGGCCGAACTGGTGGCCTCCACCTCCGGGCTGGGTTACCGAATCGTCGTTTCCCAGCGCTTCTTCCAGACCGACACCATCATCGGTTACATCCTGCTGCTGGGGATTTTGGGGTTAATCAGCGACCAGATTATGCGTGCCGCCGAGCGCCTACTGTTCCGCTACAACAAGAGGCGTGCGTAATGTCGGTTTTAACCATTTCTCATTTGCACAAAAGTTTCCAGGTCGGAAAACAGACGCGCGAAGTTCTGCACGACATCAGCCTGACGCTGGCGGACAACGAATTTGTCTCGGTCGTCGGCACGTCGGGTTGCGGCAAAAGCACTCTGCTGTCCATCGCGGCAGGCCTTGAGGATTACGAAAGCGGCGACGTGCAGGTTGACGGGCAAACCATACGCGGCGCGGGCATCGACCGTGGCGTGGTGTTTCAGTCCTATACTTTATTACCGTGGCTGACGGCGCGGCAGAACATCGAATTTGCGCTCAAAGCCGCCGGGTTCAGCCGGGCAGAATGCCGCGAAAAAGCCGATCAGCATCTCGAACTGGTTCAGCTGACGGCGTTTGCCGATGCCTGGCCGTCCGAGCTTTCCGGCGGTATGAAACAACGCGTGGCGATTGCGCGCGCGTTGTCCTATCGTCCGAAAATATTGCTGATGGATGAACCTTTCGGCGCGCTCGACGCCATGACGCGCCACCAGATGCAGGAACTGCTCACCGGTATCTGGGAGCAACACCGGCTGACGGTGATGTTCGTCACCCACGATATCGAGGAAGCGGTTTATCTTTCCGACCGCATCGTGGTGATGGGACCGGGCACCATTCAGGCAACGTTTGATGTGCCCTTGCCGCGCCCGCGCCGCGAAGAACTGACCGCCAGCCCTGAATTCACTGACCTGCAACGTCAGGTTCTCCACACTATCCGCAGCGGCCACACCCGCGCCGCGCTGGCCTGATCACCGGAGATTTACCATGTCTGCACCTTTTCAATCTGTGACTTTTCATGACCTGAGCGATTCGACTGACCTGCCACCGGCATTATTCCAGCGCACCGAAGCGGATTTATCCTTTTTCATTGAGCGTGTTGCACCGATTATCGACGCCGTGCGCACCGATGGCGACGCCGCCCTGCAACGCTTTGCCCGCGATTTCGACGCGGTCACCGCGCCGGAAATGAGCATCATGGCGGAAGATTCTGAGTTCGCCACGGCGTTTGAACGCCTTGATCCACAGGTCATCGAATCCATCCGTTTCTCGGTGGAAAACATTCGCGCATTCCACGAAGCGCAGAAACCCGAAGACATGTGGATGAAAGAAATCCGCCCCGGCGCATTTGCCGGTGACCGCCATGTGCCAATTGACTCCGTCGCCTGCTATGTACCGCGCGGCAAAGGCTCGTTCCCCAGCGTCTTTCTGATGACCACGATCCCAGCGGTGGTGGCTGGCGTCAAACGCGCCATTGTCATCACCCCACCGGGGCCGGACGGCAAAGTGGACGACGCCACGCTGGTCGCCGCAAGGCTGGTGGGCATCACCGAAGTGTATAAATGCGGCGGCGCACAGGGCGTGGCGGCCGTGGCATTCGGCACTGAAACCGTGCCGAAATGCCTGAAAATCGTCGGACCGGGCAGCCCGTGGGTCGTGGCGGCAAAACGCCAGTTATCAAACCTTATCGATCCCGGGATTCCCGCCGGGCCCAGCGAAAGCTTAATTCTGGCCGATGACAGCGTGGACGGTGCGCTGGCAGCCTTAGATCTCATCATCGAGTCCGAACACGGGCCGGACTCCTCGGCTTATCTGGTGACAAACAGCCGCCGCGTGGCCGAAGAAGCCATTGCCGCCTTGCCCGGCTATTGGGCGCAAATCGGCGAAAAGCGCGCCGGTTTCTCGCAGGCGGTTCTATGCGGAACACACGGCGGCGTGGTGCTGACGCCTGACTTCGACACTGCCGTTGAATTTGTTAACCAGTACGCGCCGGAACATCTGGAAATCCTTGCCGAAGAACCGATGGCCGTAATGGGCAAAATCCGCAATGCCGGAGAAATCTTGCTCGGCAACTACACGCCTATCACATTGGGGAATTTTGTGCTCGGCCCGAACGCTGTCCTGCCGACCAACGGTGCAGCGAAAACCGTCGGCCCGCTCTCAGTTTTCGATTACATGAAACGCATTTCAGTCGGCTACGTGACCCGCGAAGGCTACGCACCGCTGGCTGAAAAAGCACACGCGTTCGCACTATACGAGGGCTTCCCCGGCCACGCGCTGGCGGTATCGGCATTACGCACTGAGATCCTCAACAAAAAAGGCCAATAACGATGAGCAATTTGACGGGCAGTGAACCGCTGGCCGCGCAGGCGCGTCAGTTAGTCCACGCGGGAGAGTGGCAAAAAGCGGCGGATGCGCTGCGCCAGCTGATTGGCGAAGTCACTGGCGTGAAGGCCGGTCAGCTGACCATCAACCGTGACCAGTACAGCCTGAATTCCCTCAACGGTACGGTGACACTCGACGATGGCCGCGCCCTGTTCTTCAAATATCACAATGAAGAAGGCGAAGATAAAACCATCGAAGAGTATTACAACGCTGAATTGCTGCGTGAAAGCGGCTTTCGGGTCGATGTGCCGGTGTATGCCTGCGGCGAACCGGGGCGGCAGATTCTGATGTATACCCTGCGCCACGACCGGCGTATGGCAGATGTCTGCCGGGATATCGAACAGCAACAGGCATGGGATCAGGAAGCTGAAATCGAAGAAGCCCAGCGCCGCGCTGACCGCGATATCCTGACAAATACGCTACCGACGCTGAAAGCCGGTTCGGTGGACGGCGTTTCCGCAGAACCCATCCATCAGCTGTTCCATCACCGGCTGGTTTCCCCGGACAACCCGGAGATCCCCGCCGGTTTCGGTGGCCGCGTCGCGCGTTTTTACGTCGGCAAAACCTTCCAGCTCGAAGACGAGCAACTGGAATGGCAAACGCTGAGTAACCTGCGCTGGGTCATCAACGGCGTCGCGTATAAACACAGCCTGCGGCAATTATTCGCCGAAGCGGGAACGCGTCTCGCGCCCGCCGCACTGGCCGACCACGGCGTCATCACAGCACACGGCGACGCGCACAACGCTAACGTCTGGTACGACACGTCGGAAGAAATTCCGCAACTGGTGAGCTTCGACCCCGCTTTCGCCGGGCGCAACATTCCGGCGCTGCTGGCGGAAATCAAAGCCACCTTCCACAACATTTTTGCGCATCCGCTGTGGTTGTACGAACCCGCACGCTGCGGCGAACTGTACAAAGTCACGGTGATGCGCCGTGGCGATACGCTGTTTGTGGATCACAACTGGCAGCTGACGCCGCTGCGCGCCGCCTTCCTGCGCGACAAAGGCGAGGAATACTGGCAGCCGTTGCTCGCCCAACTCGCCCGCCGTGGCTGGTTGCCGCCGCACTGGCAGCGGATTTTCCGCCTCGCCATGTTCTGCTGCCCGACGCTGGTTCTGGATCTCCGCGCAGGCGGTTTCAGCGGGCATACCCCCACCAGCTCCGCCCTCGGTCTGGCGATGTCCGTCATGCTGGGCAGCCAGCCGGTGGAAGATCTCGACGAATTCAGCCAATGGCTGGCCGGGATCAGCCCGGCGGAGAAACCGAATGACTGACCAGTTCTCGCTGCAAGGCAAACGGGTGCTGATCACCGGCAGCTCACGCGGCATCGGTAAAGCGCTGGCGATAGGCATGGCAAAAGCCGGTGCCAGCGTGATCGTCAGCGGGCGTGACAACGTCACGATAAACGCCGTCTGCGGGGAAATCCGTCAACTTGGCGCGGAGGCCTTTCCGCTGGTGCTCGACGTCACGCAACCCGCCACCTTCGCCGCCGCGCTGGCCAGGCTGCCCGCTCCGCCTGACGTGCTGGTCAACAACGCCGGAACCGAACACCTTTGCCCGTCACTGGACGTTGACGAAGCGCTCTGGGACACCATTCTCACCACCAACCTCAAAGGCGCATTTTTCTGCGCACAAGCCGCCGCACGGCTGATGGCCGAAAATGGCGGCGGCAGTATTCTCAACCTCTGCTCGCTCACCAGCCAGGTCGGCGTTCCGGGTGCCGCAGCATACGGTGCATCGAAATCCGCCATGGCTGGTCTGACCCGCACGCTGGCGACGGAATGGGCCGTAAAAAATATCCGCGTTAACGGCATCGGTCCGGGATATTTCAAAACCGATCTGACGGCAGAGTTTTACGAAAACGCCGACTGGTGCCAGCAAATGCAGGGGAAAATCCCGCTCGGGCGTTTCGGAGAACTCGACGACCTCACCGGCGCGGCAGTATTTTTAAGCAGTGACGCAGCACGCTATATCACCGGACAGGTGTTATATGTGGATGGGGGATATCTGGCGGGGATCTAGCAGGGATCGGATGTCAGACCGGACATCTGGCGGTTTTTCACTTGCAGTAATCGCTCAGGTCAAGACCTTGGGTTGCCACCCAAGGTCTTGATTTTGAATTTGAAATTAAATTTAAAACCCTTCAGGTCGCTACCCCAAAACTCGCAGGCTTGGGCTGCAAGCCCAAAAGATCAAATCAAATCTGCCATTGCCTCTACCCGCGAAATCGCCTCATACAATCCCCCTGCCGTCACATGCCCCGGCATATTCTCCATATCCGGTGCGTGCAGCGATGCCTTCACGATGCTGTCGAGTTCTTCGGCGTTCAGTTCGGCGATTTCACTCAGACGCAGCGGCACGGCGCAGGCGTGAGCGAGTCTGATGGCTTCCATCAGCTCTTCGTCGCTGCGGTTTTCCAGCGCCAGCAGGCAGAGATTACCGAAGCCGACCAGCAAGCCGTGGCCAAATTCACGCGTTTTATCGCAAACAGTGAAGCCTTCGTAAATGGCGTGGGAGGCGGCGGCGTGGGCCCCGCTGCTCATCAGCGAGGTCAGACCGGCAAACATGAAAATGGCGTCCAGCACCTGATCCAGTTCGGCGTTTGGTTTACCCGCGCGCACCGCGTCGCAGGCAGCCGGGCCACAGGATTCAATCAGGTCATAACAAATCCGGCTGTTGGCGCTTGAAGATCGCGCCACGCCGCTTAACTGACCGTGATGGCTGCTGATGGCGCGGAATTCGTACCATTTTGCCAGCGTATCGCCCAGCCCCGCAGCGAGCCAGCGCAACGGCGCGGCCGCCAGAATGTCGCTGTCGATAATGACCGCCGCCGGGGCCTGTGGTAGCGGGAATAAATCGCGAAAATGTCCGTCATCGTGATAACGGATAGTCAGCGGCGTCACGGCAGCGCAGGTCGCGGCGATGGTGGGAATGGTCACCACCGGCACGTTGGTTTCCACCCCAACGGCCTTGCAGGTATCGAGAGATTTCCCGCCGCCTACGCCAATCACGATGTCGGCCTTTTTGTCTTTCACTACTTTCGCCAGACGCGTGATATTGCCTTCGCTGCTTTCACCGCCAAACCATTCGCTGCCCACCAGTTCCACCGCACAGCCTTCAAGCTGATGACGAATTTTATCTCCTGCCGCCATCAGGGCCTGATGCCCGCCAATCACCAGCGCGCGTTTACCGAGCAACGCACAAATATCGCCAAGCTGAGAAATAACGCCGGGGCCGCGCAGAATTTGCGCCGGGAAGATAATGTTCTGTGCCTGCATAACTGCTTCTCCGTGATGCTTGTGTTTGACTGATTCAGGTTAAAAATTCTGAGGATGTTTACTGTTTTTACTTTGTGCAAATTAACGCTCAGGGCGCAGCAAATGCGGCCCCAGCTGATTCACCGACGTACAACCAAGCTGCGCCAGCGTGCGGTCTACTTCCTGCAAGATAATCTCCAGCGCACGTTGCGCGCCCGCTTCGCCCGCCGCCGCCACGCCGTAGAGCATCGGGCGGCCAAGCAATACGGCATTCGCGCCCAGCGCCAGCGCTTTCACCACGTCGGTACCACGACGAAAACCGCTGTCGATAAGAATAGTGGCATCCGCGCCGCACAACTGGCGAATTTCCGACAGGACTTCCATCGCGCTGACCGAACCATCGAGCTGACGGCCGCCGTGATTGGACAGCACAATGCCGTCTGCGCCGGCGTCCAGCGCCCGTTGCGCATCGGCCGGTGCCAGAATGCCTTTAATCAGCAACGCGCCCTGCCACTGGCTGCGGATCCAGGCAAACGTTTCCCAGTTCAGGCGGGTATCCATCTGCTCAGAGAAATAGCTCGCCCCACCCGCGCCACGCTGTTTATCCGCAGACACGTAAGGTTTTAAATTGCCAAAACCGGGCATACCCGCCGGTTTCAGCGTCCGCCACACCCAGCCGGGATGCAGCGCGACATCCACCAGGCTCGGCAACGAAAGCTTCATTGGCCGCCGGTAGTTGCGTTTATCTTTTTCGCGATTACCGAAATGGACGGCATCGACAGACACCACCAGCGTGGTGCATCCGGCAGCTTTCGCCCGCTCCAGCAGGCCGGTTGTCACGGCGCGGTCTTTTAATACGTACAGCTGAAACCAGTGCTGCGGCAGGTTTTCCGCCGCGATTTCTTCAATCGATGCTGTGGACACCGTGCTCTGGATATACCCGATCCCGGCGCGTCTGGCGGTACGGGCCAGCATGGCGTCTGCGCCAAAACGCAGCATGCCGTTGTAACCGGTCGGTGCAATCAGCAGCGGCGCAGAGAGCGTCTGCCCGCAGAGCGTGACAGACAAATCGCGCTGGCTGGAATCCGTCAGTACCGGCGGAATAAAGCGCCAGCGGGCAAAAACCTCACGGTTATCTTTCAGCGTTTGTTCATCATCCGCCCCGCCTTCCACATAGCTGAAAGCGAAACGCGGCAACGCGCGCCGGGCCTGACGGCGCAATTCTTCAATGTTTAACGCAGCACGCTTCACGCGGCTTCCTCCGCCAGAATGTGTTTCAGGCTTTCCATAAACTGCCGGTTATCCTGCTCGTTACCGACTGACACGCGGATCCAGTTTTCATAGCCGGTTTCGCGCCACGGCTTAATAATTACGCCAAAGGTAAGCAATCGCTGTGCCAGTTCCGCGCTCGGCTGGCCGCAATCAAAGAACAGGAAATTGGCGTGCGACGGCGCAACGGTAAAGCCCAGAGCCGTCAGCTCTGCGGCCATTTTTTCACGCTGCGCGGTGACCAGCGCAATGCTGTCACGCACGTGCTGTTTATCCTGCAAAGCCGCAACGGCGGCAGTTTGTGCCGAGCGGTTAATGTTAAACGGCGTCCGGACACGGTCGAGCAGATTCACCAGTTCAGGATGGCTGGCTAAACCATAGCCAATGCGCAAACCGGCCAGCCCGTAAGCTTTGGAGAAGGTACGCAACACAATCCACGGACGCGGCTGCTCAGCCAGAACGCGCAGGCTGTCTGGATAATCAGGCTCGTTTTCGCAATATTCGAAATAAGCTTCGTCAATCACCAGAATGCAATCCTGCGGGGCAGCATCGATAATTCGGGCGAATCCTTCGCGACCCAGCATGCAGCCCACCGGGTTCGACGGATTGCTGAAAATCACCATTTTTGCAGGTGTGGAAAGCGCCCGTTCCCAGGCCTCAATATCGAACTGCTGCTGCGCGCTGACGCCCACCAGCGTGACCTCAGCCCCCATCATGCGCGGGAAAATTTCATGCAAACCAAAAGACGGGATCAGCGTGACGACGCGGTCGCCAGGGTTCAGAAAGGCCAGCGCCAGCATGTGTAAAATGTCTTCAGAACCGTTGCCGGCCACAATGTTTTCCGCGCTGACGCCCGTTTCTTCCGCCAGCACCGCACGCAATGCCGCACTAGATGCATCAGAATAAATCGCGCTGAAACGGGCATCAGCTTCAAGCGCCGCAATCACTTTCGGGCTGGCCCCCAGAGGGTTTTCATTACTCGCCAGTTTGGCGATACGGGCTGCGCCATATTTTTGCTGTACAGCATCGGCTGAAAGCCCGGCGTTATACACGCCCAGCGCCCGTGATGCGGGCCTTGCCAGATTTTTCAGGCACTCTTTTGCTGCATCAAAAGCTGTCGGATCTGAAGCCATCTTTTACCTCGTGCTGTGAAGATTCTGTTCCCGAGTATGCCGGAAGTCCGCGCGGTTTTACGCCACTTTTTAACGCATTTTCAGATTATTTTAGAAACAAAACGGGCAGCGACCTGCGCCACTGCCCGCTGATTTTGTTCAGTTTAATTGCCGCTGTATTCATCACTTACCCTAACGGGTTTCATAACATCGGCAGGTTCAGGTCATTGCGTTCCGCACAGGCTTTAGCCTGCTCATAACCGGCATCAGCATGACGCATCACGCCGGTTGCCGGGTCATTCCACAGAACGCGCGATAGGCGTGCATCGGCCTCTTTAGTGCCGTCCGCCACAATGACCATGCCCGCATGTTGCGAGAAGCCCATGCCGACGCCGCCGCCGTGGTGCAGGCTGACCCAGGTTGCGCCGCCCGCAGTGTTGAGTAACGCATTGAGCAGCGGCCAGTCGGAAACCGCGTCGGAGCCGTCTTTCATGGCTTCGGTTTCACGGTTTGGCGAGGCCACAGAACCGGTATCCAGATGGTCACGACCAATGACAACCGGCGCTTTCAGCTCACCGTTGCGCACCATCTCATTGAACGCCAGCCCGGCAATATGACGCTCGCCCAGACCGAGCCAGCAGATACGCGCCGGTAAACCCTGGAAGGCGATGCGCTCGCGTGCCATGTCCAGCCAGTTGATCAGGTTGGCGTTATCCGGGAACAGCTCCTTGAGTTTGGCATCCGTTTTATAGATATCTTCCGGGTCACCGGAAAGCGCTACCCAGCGGAACGGGCCTTTGCCCTCGCAGAACAGCGGACGGATATACGCAGGGACAAAGCCCGGAAAATCAAAGGCATTGGTCACGCCTTCGTCTTTCGCCACCTGACGGATATTGTTGCCATAATCCACGGTCGGAATGCCCATTGCGTGGAAATCCAGCATCGCCTGAACGTGTTTTGCCATCGAGGCTTTTGCGGCCTTCACCACAGATTGCGGATCCGATTTACGCGCTTCCTGCCATTTTTGCAGGCTCCAGCCTTCCGGCAGATAACCGTTCAGCGGGTCATGCGCCGAGGTCTGATCGGTGACGATATCCGGGCGCAAACCGCCTTCTTTCGCACGCGCAACCAGCTGCGGCATCAGTTCCGCGGCGTTGCCCAGCAGGCCGACGGAAATGGCTTTTTTCTCCGCGCAGGCTTTTTCAATCATCGCCAGCGCTTCATCAATGCTGTGCGCCTTGTAATCGACATAACGGGTGCGCAGACGGAAATCGATACGCGATTCCTGGCATTCAATCGCCAGGACGCACGCCCCGGCCAGAACGCCCGCCAGCGGTTGTGCGCCGCCCATACCGCCCAGACCGGCGGTTAAAATCCACTTGCCGCGCAGGTCGCTGTTGTAGTGCTGACGCCCCGCTTCGGCGAACGTTTCGTAAGTGCCCTGAACAATGCCCTGCGCACCAATGTAAATCCACGAACCGGCGGTCATCTGGCCGTACATCATCAGCCCGGCTTTATCCAGCTCATGGAAATGCTCCCAGTTTGCCCAGTGCGGCACGATATTGGAGTTGGCAATCAGCACGCGCGGCGCATCGGTATGGGTACGGAATACGCCGACCGGTTTGCCGGATTGAACGAGCAGCGTTTCGTCTTCACGCAGCTGGCGCAGGCTTTCCAGAATGCTTTCAAACGCGGGCCAGTTACGCGCCGCTTTACCAATCCCGCCGTAAACCACCAGATCTTCCGGGCGCTCAGCGACATCCGGATCAAGGTTGTTTTGGATCATGCGGTACGCGGCTTCAATCAGCCAGTTCTGGCAGCTCAGTTCAGTCCCGTGCGGCGCACGAACAACGCGGGCTACAGCCGTTTTTTGTGGAGCGTTCATCGTCGGTTCCTTCTCTCAAATAGGGTGTTTTCAGGTTCAAAATTTCAGGCAAAGCTCGTGTTCAGGCGAAGCTTTCGATCAAACAAAGCTTGGCAGCAGCGCTTCAATCGCCGCGGGCCAGTGTTCACGGGAAGCCCACAGACGCATCATTTCGACGTCCGGTGCCATCAGGCGATCCTTTTCAAGAAACGCGACGTTTTCACGGATGGCCTTCATTTCGTTTTCCAGCGTCACAGAGCTTTGCAGCGGACGATGGAAATCAATCCCCTGTGCGGCCGCCATGGCTTCGATGCCCACGACGACGCTGGTGTTAAAGCACATGTCCCCCAGACGGCGTGCGGCGTAAGTCGCCATTGAAACGTGGTCTTCCTGATTCGCTGACGTTGGCAGGCTGTCGACACTGCCCGGATGTGCCAGCGATTTGTTTTCTGACGCCAGCGCGGCTGCCGTCACCTGGGCAATCATGAAACCGGAGTTCACACCGCCGTCGTTCACCAGGAACGGCGGCAGGCCGGAAAGACCGGTATCGAGCAGCAGCGCCATGCGGCGTTCTGAAATCGCACCGATTTCTGCCACCGCCAGCGCGATGATGTCCGCAGCAAACGCCACCGGTTCCGCGTGGAAGTTACCGCCGGAAATCACATCACCATTTTCAGAGAAGACCAGCGGATTGTCGGAGGCGGCGTTGGCTTCGATGCGAAGAATACGCGCCGCGTGATGCAGGTTATCCAGACAAGCGCCCATCACCTGAGGCACGCAGCGGATAGAATACGGATCCTGTACACGCCCGCAATCGGCATGCGACGTGACAATGTCACTGCCAGCCAGAATAGTTGAAAGCGCCGCCGCAACGCCAATCTGGCCCTGCTGACCACGCGCTTCGTGAATGCGTGAATCGAGCGGTTTTACCGACCCTTTAATGGCTTCCAGCGACAACGCGCCTGCCACCAGCCCGGCAGAAAATACGCGCTCCGCTTCGAACAAACCGGAAAGTGCCAGAGACGTTGAAACCTGGGTGCCGTTAAGCAGCGCCAGCCCTTCTTTCGGGCCAAGTTCAAACGGCACCAGACCGGCGGTTGCCAGCCCGGCGATGGCCGACATTTTTTCACCTTTCGCCGTGACCTGACCTTCACCAATCAGCATCAGTGAAAGGTGCGCCAGCGGTGCCAGGTCGCCGGAAGCGCCGACCGAACCTTTCTCCGGAATACACGGATACACGCCCGCATTAAATAAAGTAATCAGCGCATCAATCACTTCAATGCGGATCCCTGAATGGCCGCGCGACAGGCTCAGGACTTTGGTTGCCATGACCAGACGCACCACGTTATCCGCCAGATCCTTGCCGATACCGACGCTGTGCGACAGCACCAGATTACGTTGCAGCTCAGCCAGCCGTTCAGCAGGAATGCGCGTTTGCGCCAGTTTGCCAAAACCGGTGTTGATCCCGTAAACCACTTTGCCCGACTCAACGATGCGGGTGACCGTTTCCTGCGAAGCCAGTACGCCAGCGCGCGCCTCTTCAGCCAGTTCAAGACGGACGTTGCCTTGATAAATTTTGCGCAGCATCGGCAGGTCAACATGGCCCGGTTGCAGGCGGCAAAGGGTTAAAGCGGTGGATGAAGAAGCCATAATCTATTCCTGTATAGACAAGTGAAACGGGAAGTAAACCCGGCTAAGGCCTCAGCCCGCCGGGTGTTTATGCAATACCTGACACAACAACGTTAAACGCTTACCCGCAGGGAGAGATCAGTGATCCATCGTCTGCATTGTTTCGGTACGGATTTCTTCCGTCACCCGCGCTTTCAGCGCCATAAAATCCGGTGACGTTTTCAGGGTGTAATCACGCGGATGCGGGAAATCAACGGCTATTTCTGTCTTAATCCGCCCCGGCCGCGCACTGAAAATGGCCACTTTGTTCGCCATGAAAATCGCTTCGTCGATATCGTGCGTCACGAACAGCACGGTTTTACGCGAAGATTCCCAGATCGACAGCAGCAGTTCCTGCATCATTACGCGGGTCTGGTTGTCGAGCGCACCAAAAGGTTCGTCCATCAGCAAAATTTTCGGATCATTCGCCAGCGCTCGGGCAATCGCGGTGCGCTGCTGCATGCCGCCGGACAACTGACGGGGAAAATGCTGCTCAAATCCGCGCAGCCCGACCTTATTAATGAAATAGTCGCTGCGCTCTTTTTGCGCCGCTTTGCTGACACCGCGTTCCTGCAAACCAAAACGGATGTTTTGCTCCACCGTCAGCCACGGAAACAGGGTGTAGCTTTGAAACACCATGCCCCGGTCAGCGCCCGGCCCGTCAACCAGTTCGCCATCAAGCCAGACTTCCCCGCGCGTCGGCTGATCCAGCCCTGCCACAATGCGCAAAAGCGTGGATTTGCCGCAGCCCGATGGCCCGAGAATGGTGATGAAATCATTTTCGTTAACCTGATAATCCACCGGCAACAGCGCCTGCGTTTTCTCGCCTTTCGGGCCGGTGAAAATACGTTCCACCTGCCGGACACTCAGTTTCGGATGGCTCATCACAGTGAACTCCAGACAAACAGGCGGCGGTTTGCCGCTTTAAATAACAGGTCAGAAAGCAAACCGATGCAACCAATCACGATAATGCCGAAGATCATTTGCCCGGTATTGAGCAGCGCCTGACTGTTAACAATCATATGGCCGATGCCGCTCGATGAACCGATAAGCTCCGCCACGATGACGTATGTCCACGCCCAGCCCAGCACCAGCCGCAGCAGCTCGGCAATTTCAGGCGCGGCACCCGGAATAATCACCCGGCGAACCACGCTCTGATTCGTCGCACCCAGCGTGTACGCGGCTTCGACCAGATCACGTCGCGCAGCGCCGACCGTCACGGCCACCATCAGGGTTATCTGGAAGAAGGAGCCGATGAAAATTACCAGAATTTTCTGCATTTCACCGATACCCGCCCACAGGATCAGCAGCGGAACAAACGCTGACGCAGGCAGATATCGGCAAAACGACACAAACGGCTCAAAAAACGCTTCAATCAGTTTGTACGACCCCATCAGAATGCCCAGCGGCACGGCAATGGCGCAGGCCAGAACAAAACCGCCCAGCACGCGCATCACCGTCATGCCGATATCGGTAGTGAAATCGAAATCGGTAAACAGTAAAACGCCTTCCTGCAACATGCTGGCCGGGCTGGCCAGGAACGTCGGTGACACGAATCCGGTAAACGTCACCAGCGACCACAGGGCGAAAAACAGGACAAAAAAACAGAACCCGAGGAAACCGCGTCGCCTTGCTGCGACCGGGCGCAAAGGCACCATCATCGGGTTATGCCAGATTTTTTTGCTTGCCGGCAACGGGGCCGGCTCGCGTAAATCTGACTGCGCGTTAACGGGATGTACGGCTGCCTGAGTGACAGAACTGTTCATGTCTTTGTCCTTCATGGCTAGTTCACGTACTTCGCGTCATATAAGGTGTTGATGTCCGGCGTTTTACGCAGGATTTTCATCTCGGTCAGCAGGCGCGCCGCTTCGTTGGTGAAGGTGACAATTTCACCGCTGAAGAATTTCTTATTGGCATCGCGACCCTGCCAGCGCAGATAACTGGATTCTTCCGCAAACTGTTTGCCGGTTTCTTTTACCGCAGCACCCATGATTTCGTTGGATTTTTCAGGGTCTTTCTTGATCATATCCAGCGCTTCAAAGTAGCTGTTTACCAGCGCCTGTGCGGCTTTCGGGTTTTTATCCAGCCATGCAGGCGTACAACCCAGCGTATCCATCACCATCGGATAATCGAGCGTCGTGGCAAGGATTTTGCCTTTGTCCGGGCTCTGGCGGATGGTGGAAAGGTAAGGCTCGTAAGTTACCGCCGCATCGTTTTGCCCGGCGATAAACGCATGTGCGGCTGCGTCCGGCCCCAGCGTCGCGAGTTTGACGTCTTTCATCGTCATGCCGTTTTTATCGAGGATCCACGCCAGCAGGAAGTAAGAAGAGGTACCCGGCGCATCGACGCTGACGGTTTTCCCTTTCAGGTCGGTAATTTTGTTAATCCCGCTGCGCACGGCAATACCGTCCGCACCGTAGGATTTATCAAGCTGCACGATCTGTTTAATCGGCACGCCGCTGGCGTTCCAGGTTAAATAGGTTTCCACCGTGGTAGCCGCGCACTGCAATGAACCGGAAGCAATCGCCAGATGACGGGACTGCTGCGGCACCATTTTCAGCGTGACTTCAAGGCCGTTCTTTTTGAAGATCCCGGCTTTATCCGCCAGCGTCAGGGGGGCAAAACCTGTCCACCCTGAGATACCAATAGCTACCGGTGTATCTGCCGCCTGCGCCGCACTGACAGCCACGCTGCCCATCGCTACAGCCAGCCCTAACAAAGACAACGAACGTTTCAGTACAGCCCTGGAAATCATGTTGCTCATCTGCCACTCCTGCCAAAGTACCTGTCGGGGGAACGCCTGAAGCGGTGAAAAACCTCAGGCAAAATACGCTACTGTATATTCTTGTCTATACAAGTCAGTCGACTATATTAAAGCAAGCTTTGTGCCAGTTCCGGCAGAGGCCATTTTACGTCGTTTTCTGTATCACACTGCCCGGTGGCCCGGCAGCGGATGAATCAATTCGGTGCGTCGCACGCTCTTTTTTAGCGCACGGTTAACGCGTAATTTTTGCCCAGAGCAGAAGGCCGTTGTCTGAAAGCGCCGTGATTTCCACGCTTTCCCCACCGTGGTGCGCATCAGCAAGAGCGGCGTTGAAGAACCCTTCTCCGCCACCAAACTGGCGACCATCCGGCCATTGCCATGTTCCGCGGATGGCATACAGCACGCCACCATCGTTAAGAGAAACACAGGGACTTTTAGCGGTGGAAATCACCTGCGCAGAACACCGGTTGCGGCGGGTCATGATATTGAAATCTGTCGTTGTTCCGCCCGGTAAGCTCGCATTCAGTGCGATGTCCCCGCTGAATGCGAAAGGCGTACCCGCTTCACTGAGATGATGATTAATTTCCGGTTCGCAAAGCAGGTGAACGCCCCCGCCGCTCAGCAACGTGATAGAGCGGTCAACGCCGGGAAATGCGGAAAACGGGCCGTCCTGCGCAATAGTGGCAATACTGGCGCGCCAGTCGAAATCGGCTTCACCCGGTGGCCAGCTGAGGATTTCACGGGTTTCTCCGCCGCCGTTTCGCCACGGGCTGACCGGTAAGTTCTCGAAGGAGAAATGCTGCCAGCTCGTCATGCGACCTCCTCTGCCAGCTGATTAAGCAGGTGCAGGAAATCTTCCGCCGCTTCCTGTTGCTGTTCATGCTGCCCGCCGATAATGCGCGCGACGCCGCCAACGAACACATCACGGATTTGCCCGATATTTCCGGCAAACAGCCAGCGGTTAAGCAACTCGCTGTCTCTGGCAGATGCAAGATAAGGATCCTGCCCGTCAAGCACCAGCCAGTCGGCGCGATAGCCTGCGGATAACTGCCCGATTGCCGCACCGCACGCCTGTGCGCCCCCCAGTAAGGCCCGGGTATACAGCACATCGCCGACGGAATTTTGCGAGGTTGTGGTCAGCCGGTTCCGGCGCTGGTCACGCAGGCGCTGCCCGTATTCAAACCAGCGAAGTTCTTCCACCACGTTGAGGGAAACGTGGCTGTCGGAGCCAATTCCCCAGCGGCCAGATTGCGCGAGGTAATCCACCCCGTGGAAAATTCCGTCACCAAGATTGGCTTCTGTCGTCGGGCAGAGTCCGGCAACTGCCCCGCTGTTCGCCATGCTCGCCAGTTCAAAGCGGTCGGCGTGAGTGGCGTGGATCAGGCACCAGCGGGCATCGATGTCGAGATTGTCATACAACCAGGCGATCGGACGCTGTCCGCTCCAGCCCAGACAATCGTTCACTTCTTTTTGCTGCTCGGCGATATGGATATGCACCGGCGACTGTTTATCGCCCGCCGACAGCACCTGCTGCATTTGTTCGAGCGAAACGGCGCGCAGCGAATGGAAGCACAACCCCTGATTTTGCAGTGGCTGGTTTTTCATCTGGCTGCGGATTATGTCCTGTTGTTGCAGGTAACCATCGGCATCCTGAATAAACCGTTTTTGCCCGGTCTGCGCGGGCTGAGCGCCGAAGCCGGCGTAGGTATAAAGCACTGGAAGCATGGTCAGACCGATACCGGTTTGTGCGGCCGCATGGCTCAGATGCGCGGCCATTTCACCGCGGCTGGCATAAGGATTTCCGCTGATATCGTTGTGGAGATAGTGGAATTCGGCGACTTGTGTATAGCCACCTTTAAGCATTTCGATGTACAACTGACGGGCGATAACGCCAACCTGTTCTGGCGTCAGGCGCTGTACCATGCGATACATCAGGTCACGCCAGGTCCAGAAGCTGTCCTGCGGATCACCGGCAACTTCCGCCAGCCCCGCCATTACCCGCTGAAAAGCGTGAGAGTGCAGGTTTGGCATACCCGGCACGACCGGGCCGGAAAGGCGGATACAGCCTTGCGGATCACCACCGGGCGTCACGGCGCTCAGTGTTCCGGCGGCATCAACGTCCAGACGCACATTGTGCGACCAGCCGTGGGCAAGTAAGGCGCGTGAAGCAAAATAAGCAGGCATAACAGCGTTCCTGATCAGCAATGAGAAACATAAACGCAATTTTATAGAAACAATTGCAAAACTTTTAAGCGACTTGTCTATACATATACATATGCCTGATTGCGCTGTAAACTTGCAACAATCCTTTTTTTATAAATTTAGTTTTCCGTCACGCCTTTCCGTTTCTTTTCCTTAAGGGAAACTGGCGGACATTCCGGGAAACTTTCCAGATACCTGTGTATTTTTTGAGAGGTCAGAGACATGTCGGAGCCCACACCACTTTCTTCGCAAAGTGCAGCGCAACAGGGAGTGTCTCAGCAGACATTGTCCGAACTGGCTGCGGCCATGAGCGACACGCCCGCGCCGATTTATCAGCGCGTGAAACAGGCGATCATCGGGCAGATCCGTGCCGGTGTCTGGAAACCGCATCAGCGCGTGCCTTCTGAAAGTGAACTGGTCAATGAACTGGGCGTCAGCCGCATGACCATCAACCGTGCGCTGCGCGAACTGACCAGCGAGGGTTTTCTGATTCGCATGCAGGGCGTCGGGACGTTCGTTGCCGAAGCCAAGGCCTACACGCCAATGCTCGAAGTGCATAACATCGCCGATGAAATTGCCCAGCGCGGGCACCGCCACGACAGCAAAATTCTGGTGTGCGAAGCCCGTCTGGCCGACGCAGAACAGGCGCTTCAGTTGGGTATAGCACCGGGCGCCATGCTGTTTTACTCGCAGATTGTGCACTATGAAAACAATGTGCCTGTGCAGATTGAAGACCGTTTTGTAAACCCGGAAACCGCGCCGGATTACCTTCAGCAGGTGCTCAATAAGCAAACGCCTTACACCTATCTGATGGAAATCGCACCGCTGACTGCCGGTGAACACCGCGTTGAAGCCATCGGTGCCAGCGATGAACAGCGCGAACTTTTGCAACTCAGCGAGCATGAGCCGTGCCTCTTAATTCATCGCCGTACCTGGAGCGGCAGCCGCGTGGTGACTTCTGCGCGCCTGATTTATCCGGGCTCCCGCTACCAGCTGTTCGGACGTTTCACCAGCCACGGCTGATGCCCTTTCATGCTGCCATACCCTAATCGCGGCCGTTCCGGGCCGCTATGCTTTCGTTTAAATTTTGGAAGACGTCTCGTAATAAGAAAAAACTATCGCTGGCCGCCTTGCCGGTTCCGCGGTTATGCGTTAGGTTGACTTTAGTTGTCTATACAAGATGAATTCAGCCTGGAGCCTGTCATGCCGGTAGCACTTTCCCCCCGTTTGTCTTCCGAACCGCCCACTCACTGTGACAGCGTATGGCGCGGTGCCACGCTCGTTACCATGATAGACGGGCATTACAACCTGATCGAAAACGGCGCGATTGCCGTCACCGGCGGCAAGATTGTCTGGACAGGCAGTGCCGCGGATTGCCCGGCCTTTTCTGATGCAAAACAGCACGAGTTTGACGGCGGCATCATCACGCCGGGTTTTGTCGACTGCCATACGCATCTGGTGTTCGGGGGCGATCGCAGCGCTGAATTTGAACAGCGTTTGAACGGTGTAAGTTATGCAGAAATCGCGGCAGCAGGCGGCGGAATTATCTCGACCGTCAACGCCACGCGTGACGCCACAGAAGATGAACTGCTGGCGCAGGCGTTATTTCGCCTCAAACCGCTGCTGGCTGAAGGCGTTACCTGCGTTGAGATTAAATCCGGCTATGGCCTGAGCGTGGAAAGCGAGCTGAAAATGCTGCGCGTGATCCGCAGGCTGGGCGTGATATTGCCGGTTGAGGTGAAATCCACCTGCCTTGCCGCGCACGCCCTGCCGCCTGAATTTAAGGGCCGCGCCGATGACTATATAGACCTGATTTGCGACACGTTACTGCCGGTGGTCGCCAGCGAAAACCTGGCCGATGCGGTGGATGCGTTCTGTGAGCATCTGGCGTTCTCGCCGGATCAGGTTGAACGGGTATTTAAGGCTGCTGCGGCACTGGGTTTACCGGTCAAACTGCATGCGGAGCAACTTTCTTCGCTGCACGGCAGCGCGCTGGCAGCCCGGCATCACGCACTCTCCGCCGATCATCTTGAATACGCAACGGAAGACGACGCCAAAGCCATGGCTGCCAGCGGAACGGTCGCCGTGTTACTGCCGGGTGCCTATTATTTGCTGCGCGAAACGCAGTGCCCGCCGGTAGCGCATTTCCGCCAGCATAACGTGCCGATGGCGCTGGCAAGCGACGCTAATCCGGGAACCTCTCCGGCGCTTTCGCTGCGTCTGATGCTCAATATGGGTTGCACGCTGTTTCGTCTCACACCGGAAGAGGCGCTTGCCGGGATCACCTGTCACGGCGCGAGAGCACTGGGATTACAGGAAACGCACGGCACGCTGGAAACGGGCAAAGTCGCTGATTTCATCCACTGGCCGCTGTCGCGACCGGCAGAACTGGTTTACTGGCTGGGCGGGCAGTTGCCCTGCACTATCGTTTATCGCGGAGAAATCCGGGGAGAATTTTGTTCATGAGCCTTTCAGCAGCTAACCGCATCACCGATCCTTACCATTTCATTCCCGGCACAGCACCAATACTGATCAGCATTCCCCACGCAGGCACACACCTGACGCCGGAAGTCGCCAGCGGGCTGAGTGATGCCGCCCTTCCGCTTTCGGATACCGACTGGCATATCCCGAAGCTGTATGACTTTGCCCGCGCGCTGGGTGCCAGCATTCTGGTCGGCCAGTATTCGCGTTTCGTGATTGACCTGAACCGCCCGTCCGACGATAAACCGCTCTACACCACGGCTACCACCGGTTTGTATCCGGACACATTGTTTGACGGGCGCGCCACCTTTAAACCGGGAATGACGCCGACTGACGCTCAGCGTCAGCAATATCTTGATGAAATCTGGCAGCCGTATCACCAGAAAATTCAGTCAGAACTGGCGCGGATGAAACAGGAATTCGGCTATGCGCTGCTGTTTGACGCCCATTCAATTGCCTCCGTGATCCCGCGTCTTTTCGACGGCCAGTTGCCAGATCTGAATCTCGGCACCAACAGCGGTGAAAGCTGTGCACCCGCGCTGAGTGAAATCCTCGAAAAAACCTGCCAGCAGCAGACGCGTTTCACCCATGTTCTGAACGGCCGCTTTAAAGGCGGGTACATTACGCGGGCTTACGGCCAGCCGGAAAACGATGTGCATGCCGTTCAGCTGGAACTGGCACAGGTGAATTACATGGAGGAAATTGAGCCGTTCAGCTATTCAGAGGACAAAGCCTCTGAGCTCCAGGCTTTGTTGAAGCCATTGCTGGCGGGGATGGTGTCGTGGGGATCGGAGAGGTATAAACAGGGCGCTGTTTAATCACGCTTTTTATCGCTGACGCTTGGTTTGATTGGATTGTATCAGGTGTAAGTTTCGGTTTCTCAATGGCAGTTATCACTCAGCGCCGGGTGCCGAAACCGACCAAAAGGGGAAAGTGCTTTTCCCCTTTTGGATTTCCCCACACTTTATCAACACGCGCTCCTTGAGGCCCGTTTGGGTGGCAAGCCAAGGTTATGAACTTGACCTCAGGCCAGCTCGGGCGATTAGCGCCCAATGCCCGCTCCGGCATTACTTAAAGTCCGCGTACGGCACCAACGGCTCTGGCGGCATATCCAAATCCCCCTGCCATCCGCTTAATGAATATCTCGCGTAGAGCAGATAGTGACTTGGCGTGTAATCTTTAGCCTGCTGGATGTCGATCCCGGCACCCACCGTCCAGTGGGAACTGACACGGCGTTCGACCAGCGCCTGAACCGTGTAACCAAACCCGGAACCGCTGCTGCCGGTTTCGACAGCGCCTTTGTCCGGCAGAGAATCAGGTACGAGATTCTGGATCGGATACCGCTTTTCATCGCTGGTGGATGAACGTGACCACGAAACCGAACCGCCCAGCTGCCATGACCAGTTTTCGGTGCGCTGGCGGTAATTCACCGGTACCGATAAAGAGAAATACTGCTGCGGACTGTAGTAACCACCTTGCCCCAGCGTGTAGCCGCTGAGATCTTTCTGGTAATGCCACAGCATGGAGCTGAGGCCGACGGTCGCGCGGCGGTTATCTTCGTTGATAACTTTGTAGTAATAGCCCCCCATCAGGCGTTCGCGGGTGTTGTCTTCGACGTTTTCACCCGTCAGCTGATGTGCGCTGACGTCTGCCCAGACGCCGTTTGCCAGCCCCTGATCGTAGCTCAGGCCCAGGCTGGCACCGGTCGCGCGTACGCCGCCCCAGGTGGTTCCGGTTCCCGGATCTTTTGCACCGGCAAAGGAAAGCAGTGAGCTTGAAACCGGACGGCGTGAAACGGTGGTCGTCCAGCCGATATCACCCCAGTCTCCGCTGTAGGCCAGCCCGCCGACCCAGTCAACGACCGGGAAGCCCAGGGGCGTAGTGCCCAGATCCCCTTTCCATTTGTCGTTTTCCCAGCCCGCACCAAGGCTGACGCCGTTGGCCGTCTGGCTGCGGTAGCTCCGGCAATTCTGATCACTACAGCTCCCGAAACTGGCTTCGTAGTTGCCGTTTTCGTTGTCGAACGTTCCCGCGTCCATACGCACCCAGTCGGCACGCAGGAATCCACGCCCCTGATAAACCGGCATATCCGCCTGGAACATGGTGGTATTAGCGGTGAGGTCGGATTTCCCCGGCGTCCCGCTGGAGGTCCAGGAATCGGTGTCCACCGTGAAGTTCACATCCTGCTGGCGGTAGAGGTCATGCGCGTCCGAGCGGATACCACGTTTCAACCAGTCATCGCTGGCGTTGTTACGGGTCAGACGGGTGTAACTGTCGTTGTCCTGCGGCTGTTTGTCGGTGATCCCGCTGGCAATCATCGCCTGTTCGTAATCCTGACGCGCCAGTTGCGGCTGACCGAGCTGTTGTTCTACGTTTGCCGCATTGCGGTAAATCAGCGCTTTGTCCTGCCCGGCAGGTTGAGTTCGTGCTGCGGTTTTCAGCGGTTGTAACAGTGCGGCGGCGCGTGAGGTTTCGCCCACGTCCAGCCACGCCATCGCGACACGCCGCTGCTGATTCAGGCTCATGCCTTTCAGATCGGCGGCTTGCAGCCGTTGTTTCGCCTGCGATTTGTTACCCGCCGCTAACGCGGTATCAATGCCGGTGAGGGTTTTATCGAGCTGAATGCGCTGCGCCATTTCGCGCATGTTGTCGTTCCACGTCGTTTCCGGCAGCGTATGCAGATGGCGAAGCGCCGCGTCGTCGCGGTCAGAACCGGAAAGATAAAGTGAATATGCGTAAACCTGTTCCGCATCCGCCGGGCGTTTTGCCGCAAGATGTGCGAAAGCGGCGTCTGCCTGTGCCGGTTCTCCGGCTTCACGCAGCGCATTGGCGTAGTGGTAGGTCGTCCAGACGTCATCCGGATTGAGTTTCAGGGCTTCGGCATAACGGTTCGCCGCCTGATTCCACTGGCGGTGAGCAACGTACTTTTCGGCCTGTGAGGTGACAATGTCACTTTGTAATCCACGTTGTTTATCAATCAGTTTGGCCTGAGATGCAGCCGGTAACGAATTGAGGTAATCGAGCGCTTTTTGCGGTGACTGACGCTGATAAATATTCACCAGCCCGCGCTGGGCGCTGCTGTTATCACGTTCCAGCCGCAGCGCATGCAAATAAGCCTGCGCGGCCTGCGGGTCATTTTTGCGCGCCACGGCGACATCACCGAGGCCAATCAGCGCCCACGGATCGCGTGAGTCGATGCGCTGCGCCTGTTTGTACGCCGCTTCGGCCTGATCAAGCCGGTTGGCTTTAAGCGCGTTGTCGCCCTGACTGATTTTCAGCCAGTAACTGTTGGTCTGGATCAGACTGGTCCATTTACCGGAATTATAACCGTCAGTTTCGGCGGCTTTGGCCCGCTCGAAAAGATTCAGCGCCTGCTGGCGGTTACCGGCGCGGGAATACGCCAGCCCCATTGCGCCCAGCACTTCGGCATCATTCGGTTTGGCCTGCAACGCCTGTTTAAGCGGAGCGATCGCGCCGGTTGAACCGCCGTTGCTGACCTGCGCCAGCCCGCGAACGCGCGCCTGATAATGAGGATCGGCCAGCAAACCCTGCTGACGCTGAAGTTCCTGCTGTGCCGCAATCACCTGCGGGCCGGTATCAAACGTGGCAATAAACTGTTGCAGCGCGTCAACGCTGGCATTGCTTACCGGCTGATCTTTGATTTTCGCCAGCCACAAATCAGCGGCGGGTGAACGCCCTTCATTGGTGGCGGCAATCTGTTTCACCAGAACCACGGCTTTGGCGTTATCGCCTTGTTCAAAGGCCATCTGCGCCAGCTGCAAACGCAACTGCACATCGCCTGGATACTGGTTATTCAGCGCCAGTAACTGCGCCTGTGCACGCGCTTTTTGCCCAGGAAGGCGGGCAACCAGTTGCCAGTATTCCACGGCCAGATCTAAGGTTGGCGGCTGGCCATCAAAGAGCTGATCGTACTGCGCTTTCGCTTCATCCAGACGCCCTGCCGTGGCCAGCAAACGCGTCTGCTGGAGTTTTTGCTGCATCTCCGGCGAGGCGATCTTCAGGCTCAGCTGCGCCTGACGGTATTCGTCAGAACCCGGCGCCACCTCTTTAATTCTTTCCAGCTGTTGCTGCGCTTTAACCTGGTCGCCTTCCCGCAGGGAAAGGCGAAGACGTGCGGACAACACTTTTGGATTTTTTGGATCCATTAATTCCAGACGAAACAGCGACTGACGCACCAGATCGTCCTGATGGCTGCCCTCCCCGACGCGGACCTGTTCCAGCAACCACTGCTCGGGGGAAACCACCGGCGCCGAAATTGACGGCGCGGCGAGCAGAGCAAGCCCGAGCGTCAGGGCCAGCCGGTTGAAAATAAACGGTATTCTACGACGCGTGTTCACAAGCCTATTCCTGGTCATCATCAGACAGACGACGACGCGCCAGAGAACGCAGGCCGGTCCACAGTAAGATTGCAGCAAGAATCACCACAATAACCGCCATCAGTGCCAGCAAGGCCGGATGGTTTGCCAGCGCATTCCACACGCGTTCCCACCACGGCAGATGGCCGACATAGTAGGTATCGCCGACTTTCAGGCTGCTCACGCCGGAATCGCGCACCACGGACACAGAACCAAAGACCTGCGCCCGTTGTTTCGCATCCTGCATTGAGGTGTTCAGCATCTCAAAGCCTTTCTGACCGTTGGCCATCAGCGCCACAACGCTGCGCTGGTCAAAGTAAGGGGACTGCAAACCGACGATGGCCGCAATCGGCCCCTGCGCACTGATCTGCGTACTGGTATCGACGCGCGCATCGCTGGCCGGTGCAGTGTTGTCCGGTAACGCAGCCTGACGGATTGGTGTATTGACCGCATCGCGTGCCGCATCCAGCAGCAGGTTGGCTTTTTTGTCATCACGCAGGGTGTCGTCGCGCATGCCCGCTGGCAGGTTGCCGATAACCAGTAAATCTGCGTCGGTGGTTTTCGCTTTTGCCGCGTCTTCCGTGAGGCTAACGCCAAGTGACGGATAACCGGTCAGTGCGCCGATATTACCCATCGCATCCAGTAATGTGGTGAGCTGAACCGGCTGCGGCTGCGGCTGAACCAGTACCAGCGTCTGTGACAAATCGGCCATGCGGCTGAACGGGAAACCGGCGTTGGCAAATGCGCGCAAATCCGGCATCGCCATAAAGTGACGGTAACCGGAGAAGTCGATGGTGGAACTGTCGTCGATCACGACGTGGTTTGGCACGGTGGTGTAGGTTTCGCAGCGCCCTTCCATTCCGCTCGCCAGCAGCGAGGTGTAATCGAAGTCAAAGCGCATCTGGTTTACCGCGCCGAGTTTAAGCGCCGGAATGTTCAGATCTTTGCTGCCGTCCAGCAGCCCCTGTAACAGGGACAAATGCAGAAGCTGCGATTCTTCGTCATGACCGGCTTTCAGGGTCAAATCCTGCACAAACTGGTTATTCAGGCTGATGCTCAGACGGGAGGTATTTTTCAGCTGCGGCGAGGTGTAGCGATATTTCAGGCGCATATCGATACCGGTGCTGTTAATCAGGAACAGGTCTGGCGGCAGATTGATGTTCATGGTGATCGGGTTCGGCTGGAGGCCGTCCGACTGCAACTGTTCCGCGTACTGTTTAAGTTCGCCGAAGTTCATCGGACGATCTGTCCGCACCCAGTTTGGCGCGTCGTAAGGCTGGCGAGGCTGGATATGATCAACGTTATCCACGCTTACGGTTTCGCCACGGAACAGGATATTGCCCTGCGAAATGCCTTTTACGGCAGTCAGCAGATCGTTGTCATCGCGCCCCAGAATCAGCAGCATTTTGACGTAAGGATTGTCCGCGCGGCTGACCATCTGCACGACCGGCCCTTTCACCGGCGGCATGTCTTTCAGGAAATCAGGACGTTTGTCGTTGGTGGCAAACACTACGGCGTGGTTGTCCGGCAGCTGGTTGTACAGCGTCGGGAAAGACTGCCCGCGCCACTGCGCTTTAGCACCAAACCACGACGCCAGAATGGCGGCCGCCTGTTGCTGGCTGGCGTCCGGAGACGCGGCAAATACCATCGGTAAATCCAGCGGACGGCTGTCGCGCGCATCAAAGAACGGCACCGGGAAATGCGCCAGATCGTTGCTGAGCGGCAGTTTCTGGTATTGCAGACTGAGCGAACTGCCCTTGCCGATTTCCAGCCACAGCGTGGTGTTGGCCGGATTTTCACAGACGTTCTGATAATGGCCGATAAACTCCAGCCGGATGCGGTTGAAGTCGGTGATGTAGCGCGGATCAATGACCATCTGTAAGTGATTTTTCTTGCCGAGCTGGTCTTTATCAATCACTTCAACGCCCATCAGCTGGTCGTTGAGATATACCTTGAGGTGCGACTGCACCGGAATTAATGACGGCGACGGCGTGAATTCAAGATTCAGGGTGGACTGCGTCACGACTTCGTCACTGCGCACACCAAATTCGATTTGCCCGTTGGGCTGAATACCGCGCAGGGTAATCGCGCCCGGCGTCGGAGCGACATCCGCAAACGGCAGCGTCACGTTGCGTACCGGCGCACCCGGAATAATCATCGGATTGACCGCCGGCGCAACCACCGGCAATAGCACCTGCGGCGCAGGCGTATTTTGTGCGACGTCAGGTGCCGGAGCATTGCCCGCGCGCGGCGGTGCCTGTTCGCTGAACGCCGGAGCCGCTGAACCCAAAGCCAATGTCATCAATGCGGATGCCATTAAAGTCGTCAAAGGAAGTCTTTTCATTGTTTAGTCATCATCAGGTTGGATTCATCAGGCTGAGCAGACAGCGGCGGATTGCGTGGGGCAAAGGACAGCAACCAGCAGCAAAACGCCTGGGTGCCGGAGGCCAGAGGGCGATATTTTTTCGGGGCAATGTCCAGCATCCGCAGATAACCGCGAATACCCAGCCCCATCACTTCGCGCAGGCTTTCCATAGGTTTGTCTTCCGGGAAATTGTCTTCACGTAATACCCAGCTGTCAGCGCGGGCAAAGGTACATTGAATGAAATCGATATGTTGTTGGGTGGTTAAAGGCTGAAGCTGCATGCCGATGCTTTTGCCAAATACACGGCTGATTTGCATCGGGAATGTATACTCCTGCTGACCACGATGAAGCAGTAACGTGACGTTGTCACCCGGCTGGAACTGGCTAGCACTCTCGGTTTCCAGCCCGACACCATTATCGGAGTAGTCCTGCACGGTACAGACATAAATATGCCCGTCCGGGCGCATTAATGACGCCGGCATTTTGGCTTCCACGCGGTGAGCCTGACGCACCTGTTTGGATTCGAATGCCACCGCGATCGCCCCACCCAGAATAATCATGTTGTAAATCACCCACGCCATACTCACCAGCACGGTAAGAATTTCGTCGGTGCGGCCATACATCACGCGGTAAATCCCGAAGAACAGACCGGCCAGATTAAGCAGCATCAGCACCTGATACGGGCGGCTGATTTTCCAGTCGACATACGCATGTTTGTTCAGGCCGCCTTTTGCCGTGACGTTAAAAGTCCCGGCGTGCGGATTAAACAGCGCGATGGTCGTCGGCCTGGCGATATACCACGCCAGCACGGTTTCGTAGATTTCATTCCAGAAGGAGTGGCGGTATTTCCCCTGCACCCGCGAGTTGGTCAGGCTGGCGTGGATCATGTGCGGCAGCACGTACAGCGCGATGGCCAGTGCAGGCGCGTAAATCACGTAAGCGTGCAGCAGCAGGAACGCCAGCGGCGCAGTCAGGAAGATCAGCCGCGGAATACCGGCCAGAAAGTGCATCATGGCGTTGGCATAACACAGCCGCTGCGCCAGTTTCAGCCCTTTGCCAAACAGCGGGTTATCTAGGCGGAAAATCTGCACCATCCCGCGCGCCCAGCGGATACGCTGGCTGACGTGCGCTGACAGGCTTTCTGTCGCCAGACCGGCGGCTTGCGGAATGCGGATATATGCCGAGCTGTAGCCGTGGCGGTGCATCCGCAGCGAGGTATGCGCATCTTCAGTGACGGTTTCCACCGCGATGCCGCCGATTTCATCGAGCACGTCACGGCGTAACACCGCGCATGAACCACAGAAGAAACTGGCATCCCACAGGTCGTTACCGTCCTGCACCAGCCCGTAGAACAGCTCGCCTTCATTTGGCGTGCGGCGCATGCGGCCAAGGTTGCGTTCGAAAGGATCCGGCGAGAAGAAGTGATGCGGCGTCTGCAACATGCTGAGATTTTTATCTTTAAAGAACCAGCCGACGGTCAGTTGCAGGAAAGATCGCGTCGGCACGTGGTCACAGTCAAAAATCGCCACCAGCTGGCTTTTGGCATATTTCAGCGCGTGGTTGATGTTCCCCGCTTTCGCGTGTTCGTGCGTTTCGCGGGCAATATACTGAACCCCGATTTCATGCGCAAAATCGGCGAACTCCTTGCGGTTGCCGTCATCGAGCAGATAAATGGTGAGTTTGTCGCGCGGCCAGTCCAGCCCGAGCGCGGCATACAGCGTCGGTTTCACCACGCTCAGGTCTTCGTTATAGGTAGGGATCATCAGATCCACCGTCGGCCACGTCGATACATCCGCAGGCATCGGCACCGGTTTACGGTTTAGCGGCCAGATGGTCTGGATATAACCGAGCACCAGCACCGTCCAGGAATAGGTTTCCGCACCCAGCAGCAGCAAGCCGCAAATCAGGCTAAGCGGATCATCCCAGTTTAACGTCGAGGTGTAACGCCACCATAAATAGCGGCAGGAAATGGTCAGCGAGAGGACTATCAGCATCAGCGCGGGGAATCGCCCCGGGATCCGCCGGATAATCATCGCAATGCTCCACAACAGCACCACGAAAACAAACTGCGCGATATAGCCGAAAGGCTGCGAAATACAGAACATCGCCAGCGTAATCGCTACCAGGCTGGTCAGGGTTATCAGTACGCGTTTGCCGAGGCGGTTCATTTTACCAATGCGGCGTGTGACGCGAATTTCCAGCGGGTTCTGTTTAACCTGTTTCGGCAGCGATTCCAGCCACAGAATGACTTTCTCGCGTAAACGTTGCGGCCATCGGGTGTAAACGATGCGTTCGCGCAGGCCGTCCGATGGAATAATTACCAGCAACCACAGGCTCTGAACCAGATAACGCAAAGGATCGGCCAGACGAGGTTTTGACGGTGAAAATTGCGGATACCAGCGGGTGCGCCGGGCTTGTACATTTTGCCAGGAAGGTGATTCAAAACGCAGAAACAGCCAGCATACAGCGATACAAAAGACCATCGTTCCCGAGGCCAGCCGTGAAGCACGACTGGCGCGATACCGCCGGTAGCGGTCTTGTAATTCAGACACCACCGGTGGCACGAGGAACAGGTTCAGCAGGCGGTTCATTTTATCGGACTCCGCGCAAATTCAGCAGGAACCAGTTCGCCAGCGTATTAATTTCGCGGCTGATTTTACTGTTTCCTTTCCACTCGCCGACCGGCTGTTTGGCCGCCAGGGATTCGGCCATCGCTTCGTCGCGGTGTAAAATAACCGGGATCATGGTCGGCAAGGTTTCCTGCCACAACAGCAAAATGTCTTGCTGCAACAGGCTGGACGGCACGAACTGATTCACCAGATACCGGCCATTCGCCGGTAAAGCGCGCTGATGGAGACGTATATGAGATTGCGAGTCGGCGTGGAGTAAAACGAGCGTGCTGTCGGCGATGGCCTGTGCCGGCAGCGGATCGGCGGCGGGAGAATCAATCAGGATCCAGTCATAAACGCCGCTGTTTTTGAGCTGCGTGATGGCTTTATTCCAGTCAAATACAGGCGACACCTCGCTTTGTGCGCGGGCACTTTCAGGACCGACATTACCGTAAGGTAAAAAGTCCAGATGAGAATGATAACGCATGGCGGATTTTTGCCAGGGTTTGCCGGCATTAAAGGCTGAACGCCAGCCGCACGTCTGTGTGAAAGGCATTCCGAAATGCAGACGCAACAAATTTTCCGGTGAAAAGTCGATCACCAGAACCCTTTCATTGAGTTGCGCGAGCCCCCAGGCCAGCGCTGCGGTGACTGACGTCGTCCCCGTGCCGCCACGAAATCCCTGTAACGCAATGACAGACATATTAGTTTTTCTCCGCGCCGTGTTTATCGTATTGCGCCAGCTCAGCCAGTAACGGCCAGCGTGACATTAGTTGCGGAATTTTTTCTTTACGGGCGACATCCACGTAATTTAATTCAGTTAAAGAAAAAAGGTGACTCAGCGCAAAAAAATCATCATCTTTTGACGGCTCGGATTCTTCCGAGCCTACAATATTGGGCCCCACCGTTCTTCCTCCCTGCTTCAATGAAAATGCTAGCGGTCTGGCACGGAAAAATTACCGCTCACATAGCGGCATTTTAGTATCAAACATAATTGTGAAGTATTATGATTATTTAATGTAGCAATGATAGAATTTATTATACTCACATTTATCAGTGTGTCCCAAGCAGACTTTTTATCTAAAACGAATACAAGCAGATTAACTATATGGCACTCTCCTTTTCATTGGGCATGAAGCAATACTGGAATGGATTAGCCCAAATGCAGGCCCGGGGGCTTTACTGGGTCAACGCTGACAAGCAGGAAGCCGCGTATCACCTGTGCGGACAGGCTCTTGAGGCTCAGCAGGGCGAAACACCTGTCACTGTATTTTTCCCACAGCACAATTTAATTTGCACTGAAGAAGAAAATAGACTAGACGACGACCACATTCTTCTCTCTCATTTGAAGAAACACCCCAGGCAAACGTTTTATTACCAGTTAGCCGACGGCAAGAAAGCGTTTCTTGGATTGCCAGGTGATATTAATCGTTTGCCTCGTCATCCTGCGTTATTAATGATCTTATTACTTCCTGTTACCTCCTGGCAGATGCTTAATGATAAACAATTTGCCCATTGGGTGAGTGAAATGCGTACCAGCGCGAATAGTAAAGAGGCAACAATCCTTATTATCTGCTACGGCGCGGGTATTAATGCGGTTAAAACTCAGCTGCATTTATATCATCGCAATATATATGGTCTTGCTGATTTAAAAACCGATACCCTCCCGAATCAGTGGGGCATTTCCTGGTGGCACGACGGATTAGGGGCGGAAGCCAACACGCTCTATCCGCTGACACCACGCCAGACCGGCTGGGAACTTCAGAAAAACGTACCCGCCTCAGTGGCCGAACAGGCCGGTGACGATCAGTGGATGTTGCTGGCGGAGCGGTCGGTGCTGGAAGGCGCACCGGCGCTGTCCGAGCGTTGGTTCCTGTTTGACAGCAATGAAGAGCTGGCAGAAAGAGCCCTGCACGCCCGCTCGGCGACGGTTATTTTTGCCCTGAGCGGCAATGACGCCGTGGAAGTGATGGCACGCCAGATCCACCGTCTGCGTATGCAGCGCGGTACGGGTTTGAAAATTGTGGTGCGTGAAATGAATTCTTCCCTGCGCTATGTTGACCAGCGTTTATTGCAGGCCTGTGGCGCAAACCTGGTAGTTCCGCACGCCGCGCGGCTTTCTAATTTCCTGACGCTGCTCGACGATCTGCAAAACCTCACGTTTACCCGCCACGTGCAGGATGATATTGAAACCCTGCTCGACAGCCGGCTGCCGACGCACCATAAAGGCTATCTGCCGCTGCCGGTTTTTTGCAGCGTCATGAACGATATCTGGAACCATGCTTCACTGGCCACCGAATCACGCGGTTTACTGATTTCGCTGCGCCCTGCCGCCGGGATCAGCCCGCAGCAGGCGATGTCGCTGTGTTCCCTGCGCCGCGACGGCGATATTCTTACCGTGACCGAACGGCATCTTTATTTGTTCCTGTCGAACTGTCAGGTTAGCGATGTCGGGAACGTTCTGGCCTTTCTGTTTAATCTGCCGGTGAAAGACGTTTTCACCAGCCAGACATTCTGGAGTCAGGAGCTGGATATTCAGACCGAAGTCCGCCGTCTTGCGGCTAAACCGCCGATGGCAAAAGCCGTGACCGGCCCTGAAACGTATGTGCCACAAAAAGCAGAACCGCTGAAGCGCGCGCAGATCCACGCCCCTGTGCCGGTGACGCTCGTGTTAAACGACACGCCTGTTCAGCAGCAGCCGGAGTAAGCGAAATGGATATCCAGGACATCATTGAGATTTTTATTCTGGCCGCGGTGATATTCATTCCGCTGGGATATGCTTTGCGCAGCCGCCTTCCCGGCTGGAAAAACCGTCTGGCGACACGTTTTCTTTCACCCCGTTATTTAACTCCGATGACAGCCAGCATGATCAGTAAGAACCGCAAACGTTCCGACGCGCTGACTGATGTTTCTCCGGTTACAGGGAAATCCAAGACTCCACTATGAACGAACCGAATTCTTCTTCACCGCGTTTGCGGATCTGGCAATCCTGGCGCGGACTTGGCGCCTGGAACTACTATTTCTTACTTAAATTCGTTCTGCTTTCACAGGGTTATCTGAATTTCGACGCGCTGAGCAATCTGGTGTTTGCCGCCGTATTATTATTCCCGTTGCCTTCGCTGCGTCTGCATCGCTGGCGTCAGTGGATGGCCCTGCCGTTTGGTCTGGCGCTGTTGTACCACGACACCTGGCTGCCGGGCTGGCGCTCAATTATGAATCAGGGCGCGGACGTCGCCGGTTTCAGCGTGAGCTATCTGCTTGAACTGGCAGACCGCTTTATAAACTGGCAGTGGATTGCCGTCGGCTTTGCGCTGCTGGTAGGTTATCTGTTTATTTCTCAGTGGGTGCGCCTGACCACGTTCACGGTTATCGCACTGCTGTGGGTGAATCTGAGCGGGATGATTACGCCGTTTTTCGCGCATTCTCCGGCGGCCGCGGTGGCAGAAAACACCCCCGCCGTGACCGCTGCCACTTCGGCGCAGCCTGCCGGTGACAACACCGTTAACGGCCCGCCGACCAATGCCAATCTGAGTGCTTATCTCGAGCAGTTCTACCAGAACGAAAGCCGCAAGGCGACGAAGTTCCCGGATGCGCTGCCTGCGGATGCCCAGCCTTTCGACCTTCTGGTCATCAACATCTGTTCGCTGGCCTGGTCGGATCTGGACGCCGTGAATCTCTCCAGCTCTCCGCTGTGGTCACGTTTCGATTTCGTGTTCAGCAATTTCAACTCAGCGACTGCCTACAGCGGCCCGGCGTCGATTCGCCTGCTGCGCGCCAGCTGCGGCCAGACATCGCACCACAATCTTTACCAGCCTGCCGGTCAGCAATGTTATCTTTTTGACGATCTGGCACGTCTGGGCTTCACCAATCAGCTGGCGATGGACCACACGGGCGTGTTTGGTAATTACATCGGCAATCTGCGTGACGATGCTGATATGAAAGCTCCGCTGATGTCACAGGCCGGTCTGGGTTATGAACTCACGTCATTCGACGGCTCACCGATTTTCAACGACGGGCAGTTGTTCTCCCGCTGGCTGGAAAATCAGGAAAAAGCAGGCACGGCGCGTACCGCCACCTTCTTCAACCTGATCCCCCTGCACGATGGCAACCGCTACGTGGGCAGCAATAAGGGCGCGGATTACCATAACCGTGCACAGACCCTGCTTAGCCAGCTCAATACCTTTATGGATCAGCTGGAGAAATCTGGTCGTAAAGTGATGCTGGTCGTTGTGCCGGAACACGGCGCGGCGCTGGTCGGCGATAAGATGCAGATTTCCGGCCTGCGCGACATCCCGAGTCCGGGCATTACGCACATTCCGGTCGGCGTGAAATTCTTCGGTATGCAGGCGCAGCACGCTTCAACACCGATGAAAATCGACGACCCGAGCAGCTACATGGCGATTTCCGAAATGGTTTCCCGCGCTGTTGATGGCAAAGTCTTCACCAGCCCGACGATGGACTGGAAAACCTTCGCCTCCAACCTGCCGCAGACTCCGCTGGTTTCAGAGAATGAAAACTCGGTGGTGATGGAATATCAGGGAAAAATTTATATCCGGTTAAATGGCGGAAGCTGGGTGCCGTACCCGAGCTGACGATTTGTTTGTGGGCTCGCCGCCCACACCCTCAGCTCCCAAACTGGCTTTAAGGTCAAGACCGTGGGCGTCGGCCCACACCGACCAGAGACCCGGTAACGCGCGGGCCTCTGGACTCCGCGCTTTATCACTTCGCGCTGTCGCAGGTGCGACGGACATGTTCCGCAGCAATAGTGAGTGGCGCAAATCCAGGTGCTTCGCACTGCCTTCTCTCGGTCTTCGAGCCTATGGTCTCGAAGCCGCTCCGTTCAGCTGAATTTTGAGCACGCCAATCAACTTATCTAAAAGATAAATCCATTCCATTTTTGAATTTAAGATCGTGCGGGCGATTCAGAAAGCTTGCTGAATGAGAGGTTGCAGACCTGAGGCTGCAATCCCGAAATGAAGGCACCGCGTAGCGGCAAGATTTCCAGCCTGTCGCTGCGGCTGCTGAAACATAGCCAGCGAGCGACAGCGCGCAGTGAAGAAGCGCGGGAGTCCAGAGGGCGCGCGCTTACGCGTCCTCTGGGCCAGTTTGGGCGGCGAGCCCAAGGTGTTGGTGTTGAATTTAAAAACCGCCTGTGTCCGGCATTGACACTGTCATTCCGCAAATAACTGGTCATACACATGCTGTAAATGCCGGCTCATTCTTGCCTTCGCCCCTGCACCATCTTTCGCCAGAATGGCGTCCAAAATCCCCTGATGGTCAGCATTCATTTCACGGGCGAAATCGACTTCGGTGTAATGGCTTTCAAGCCGCATAAACCTGCGGGAACGGCGTTTGTCCCACAGGTATCCCATCATGTCGTGCAGGACTTCGTTGCCGGTCATTTCGCTAATCATCAGATGAAACCGACGGTCGGCTTCCAGAAACGCGTCGTTGTTGGCATTCAGGCTATTTAGCTCATCGGCGATTTCTTTCAGTTTGGCCCGCTGATCATCCGTGCCGTTCAGCGCGGCCAGTTCGGCGGTCATTGATTCGTAAATCTGCCGCGCCCTGACCAGCGATTGCAGGCTGAACTCTTCTTCCGACGACATCACCGGCGTAGCGGGGGGCGCTTGCGGGAGCGGGTCGTTGACGTAAACGCCGGTGCCTGTGCGGATTTCCACCCAGCCGGTGATCTCCAGCGCAATCAGCGCCTCGCGGATGGAAGAACGGCTGACGCCCAGCTGTTTGGCCAGATCGCGCTCTGAAGGGATCATCGTTCCCGGCGCGAACTGGCCGGTATTAATGCAATTAATCAGTACATTAGAAATCTGGCGATAGAGCCTTTCGACTTTCAGGGTCGGCAAATCCATTATTTTCTCCATGCAGGTGCTGGATCCCAAATCTGTTATCCCGATCACATTAATGATCGGTTCGATGCTGAATCATATGTCGGTCTGATGGCCTGACCAGCAGACCACCTGACCAGACCGCGCATTAAGATTGAACTTATCACCGGCCATGCGTCAACTACATTCAGATGTCAGATAACACTTTTAAGGAAAACACATGGAACAGACTTGGCGTTGGTACGGCCCGAATGACCCGGTTTCACTCGATGATGTGCGTCAGGCTGGCGCGACCGGCGTGGTGACCGCCCTGCACCATATCCCGAACGGTGAAGTCTGGCCGGTGGATGAAATCAAAAAACGTCAGGCACAGCTGGAAGCGAAAGGTCTGGTGTGGTCAGTGGTAGAAAGTATTCCGGTGCATGAGGAAATCAAAACCCGCAGCGGAGATGTTGAGAAGCACATCGCCAATTATCAGCAATCTATCCGAAACCTGGCGGAATGCGGCATCGATACGGTCTGCTACAACTTCATGCCGGTTCTGGACTGGACGCGCACGGATCTGGGTTATTTACTGCCGGACGGTTCCCGCGCCCTGCGTTTTGACCACATCGCGTTCGCCGCTTTCGAATTGCATCTTCTGAAACGTGAAGGCGCTAAATCCGATTACAGCGCGGAAGAGCAAAAACAGGCTGCGGATTACTTTGCTGCGATGACACAGGCGGAAAAAGACCAGCTGGTGTCTAACATTATTGCCGGTTTACCGGGCGCGGAAGAAGGCTATACGCTGGATCAGTTCCGTGCGCGTCTCGCCACTTACGACGGCATCGATAAAGCCAAACTGCGCGAAAACATGGCGCACTTCCTGCGCAGCATCGTGCCGGTAGCCGAGCAGTGCGGGATCAGTCTGGCGGTTCACCCGGATGATCCTCCGCGCCCTATCCTCGGCCTGCCGCGCATTATCTCCACCATTGAAGATATGCAGTGGCTGAAAGAAGCCGTCGACAGCATCCACAACGGTTTCTGTTTCTGCACCGGTTCATACGGCGTTCGCGAAGACAATGATTTAGTGAAGATGATGACGACCTACGCCGACCGTGTTCACTTCATCCATCTGCGCGCCACGCAGCGCGAAGAAGTCCCTGGGAGCTTCCACGAAGCCGATCATCTGGACGGCGACG
Organism: Rahnella contaminans; assembly: GCF_011065485.1. Taxonomy (NCBI): domain Bacteria; kingdom Pseudomonadati; phylum Pseudomonadota; class Gammaproteobacteria; order Enterobacterales; family Yersiniaceae; genus Rahnella; species Rahnella contaminans. The sequence continues at coordinate 661,558 of NZ_JAADJS010000001.1, read as the reverse complement.
TGGACATGGTTGCAGTTATCAAAGCGATTCTGACCGAAGAGCAAACCCGCCGTAAAGCCGGTAATCTGCGCGCTATCCCGATGCGTCCGGATCACGGCCATCAGATGCTGGATGATTTGCATAAAAAAACCAATCCGGGATATTCGGCGATTGGCCGCTTACGCGGATTAGCAGAGCTGCGGGGTGTGGAGCGGGCATTGAAACAGAGCTTCTTTGCCGAGTAAACTCGCGGGATAAATTAACTTCCGACTGAGATAATTTCGGTTTCTTAATAACGGTTATCACTCGGCCTTTCGCGCTGAAACCGACCAAGAGGGAAAAATGCTTTTTCCCTCTTGGATCTCCCTTCGCTTTTTCAACACGTGCTAACGCTCGCTGGCTATGTTTCAGTGACTGCAATGACAGGCTGGAAAGCTTGCCGCTGCGCGGTGCCTTCATTTCGGGATTGCAGCCTCAGGTCTGCAACCTCTCATTCAGCAAGCTTTCTGAATCGCCCGCACGATCTTAAATTCAAAAATGGAATGGATTTATCTTTTAGATAAGTTTATTGGCGTGATCAAAATTCAGCTGAACGGAGCGGCTTCGAGACCATAGGCTCGAAGACCGAGAGAAGGCAGTGCGAAGCACCTGGATTTGCGCCACGCACGATTGCGTCAGAACATGTCCGTCACACCCGCGATAGCGCGCAGTGAAAAAAGCGCGGAGTCCAGAGGCCCGCGCGTTACCGGGTCTTTGGTCGGTGTGGGCCGACGCCCACGGTCTTGACCTTAAGCCCGCTTGGGTGGCAACCCAAGGTCCTGGTGACCTTAAACGGCCGCCCCTTTTGCAGCGGCCTACTCTGCAAAACTCAAAAATGATAGGCCACGGCGTTTTCCTGCTCCGGCCACGGCTGCGATCTGTACGGTTTAGCCGGATAGTTGATCTCCACGCTGCGTCGGCGGAAATCACTCGGGCTCACCCCTACCCGCTTGCGGAAAACACGCGAGAAATACAACTGATCGTCATATCCCACCACGCGGCCAATCGTCGCAATGGATTCCTGGGTAGTTTGTAACAGCAGTTTGGCGCGGATCACCCGCTGATCTTCACGCCAGCGCAGAATGTTGATACCGACCTGTTCGCGGAATAAATGCGCCAGCCGCGAAGGTGACAGGCAGACGTGGCGCGCAACTTCGTCAATGCGCAGTTCTCCGGCCAGATTGCCGGTAATAAACTGGCAGGCTTCAATGACGCGCGGGTCCATAATCTTTTGTGGACTCTGCGGATCTTCTTCCATGGCTCGCAGCAACAGGCGTTCCAGCAGATTCATCCCTAATTCTTCGCAGAAACGACGACCTGATTTTTGGGTTTGCTCAATATTGGCAAAAAGGCGGTCGAACTCCAGCAATAAGGTGTTGTTCGGTAAAGAAAGACGCCCTACGTCGCGGGTCTTGGTATGCCATTCCAGCCAGTCAGCCCAGTAGGCGCGCGGGCGGAAATACACCCAGCGGTGATACCAGGAATCGGCATTGGCCGAGCGGCTGTATAAATGGCGCGCTTTCGGCGGGAACAACAACAAATCACCGGGATTGCAGTAAAACGTATCTTCACCGTCAAAGACTTTCCCCTGCCCTTTGACCGTCAGGTTAAGAATGTAACCTTTCATCCCGCCCGGACGATCGATGGCGAAATCCAGTGGCCCGTCAGCGAGGATCGGTGTCATACCGGCGACCAGATAGGCGTTGAAACTGTAACCCGGTAACAGCGGATTTTGCTGCTGATCCTGAATCATACGGTGATACATCGAACCTCCTGAAACTTCACTGGGCTATGGACTTTTCATCTATTCTAATCGGCGGTGAAAGCGCTGCCAGTAAAGGTTACTAATTTGTGAACAACCACGCGTTTTTACGGCATTTAACCGATGAGAGCGTTAAATGCCGTGGGGTAAAGCTGTGAAAGCGTTATCACAGAACAGGGTTAAACCGTCTTTTTAGCTTTCTGTTTGTAGCGGTCGAAGATGACTGCGGCCAGCAGGATCAGACCACGTACGACATATTGCGAGAACGGAGAAATGTTCAGCAGGTTCATGGCATTTTCTACCGTGCCCAGGATCAGGATCCCCGATACCACGTAAGAAATTTTACCGATGCCACCTTTCAGCGATACGCCGCCCAGCACGCAGGCAGAGATAACGATCAGTTCAAAGCCCAGCGACGTCATCGGCTGGCCGCTGGTCATTCGCGAAGCCAGAATGATCCCCGCCGCCGCCGACACCAGCCCGGAAAGCACAAAGATGATAATTTTAGTACGAACGACCGGCACACCCGCCAGTCGCGCCGCATCTTCATTACCGCCAATCGCCAGCGTGTTGCGGCCAAACGTGGTTTTGTTGAGCAGCAGGCCAAAGATAATCAGACAGCCGACCGTCAGCCAGATTGGCGCGGGCAGCCCGAACCAGTTGGCATAGCCGAGCGCGAAGAAACGTTCGTCTTCGATACCGACCGCTTTACCGTCAGAAATGATGTACGCCAGACCGCGCACAATCTGCATGGTGGCAAGTGTGGTGATCAGCGCGTTGATTTTCAGACGGGCGATAACAAAGCCGTTGAGCAAACCGGTCAGCATTCCGAGCAGCAAACCGGCGGCGACGCCAATCCACAGGCTTTCGGTCATGTTGATGACCACTGCCGTGGTAACACCGGCGCAGGCAATCACCGAGGCGACGGACAGGTCGAAGTCGCCGGATGCCAGACAGAACAACATTCCGCAGGCCACCATGCCGGACATTGAAATCGCCAGCCCCAGCCCTTTCATGTTGATGAAGGAACTGAAGTTCGGCACAAAAATCGTACAGGCGAGAAACAGCACGGCGAAGACCACCAGCATGCCGTAGCTGTCCCAGATTCGCATCAGGCCTTGCCCGCTGCGCGACGCAGCAGAAGGTTGATCCGGTTTGGCTGAATTGGTTGTCATACTCGACATAATATTTTTGCTCCTCAGTCAGGCAGCGTCAGGGGCAGAATCAAGATCTGGCGTTCGCAACATGGCGAGCCCCAGCGCTTTTTCTTCAGTAGCGTCGTCGTGCAACAGTTCGCCGGAGATGGCGCCTTCGCGCATCACCACAATTCTGTCCGCCAGACCCAGCACTTCCGGTAAATCACTGGACGCAAACAGCACGGCAATGCCCTGTTTCGCCAGTGAGTAAATCACGTTGTAGATTTCATGCTTGGCGCCGACGTCAATACCGCGCGTCGGTTCGTCGAGCAAAATGACCTTCATTTCTTCCGACAGCCAGCGGCCAAGAATAGCTTTTTGCTGATTACCGCCGGAAAGGTTCATGATCAGCTGCTGGTCGCTCGGGGTTTTGATGTTCAGCGCTTCGATATGCTTGCGCGCATTTTTGGCTTCCCAGGCGTTGTTGATCAGGCACCCCGCTTTCACCGTTTTGCGGCGGGCGCTGATGTTGATATTGTCGCGCACTGAATGCACCGGAATGATGCCGTCGGCCTTGCGGTCTTCCGGGCACAGCATAATGCCGAGGCGGATGGCGTCAGCCGGTTTGCGGATATTCAGTGCTTCTCCGTCCAGCCTGACGGTGCCGCCGGTAATGCGCGTGCCGCCGAACAGGCCTTTCATCAGCTCGCTGCGCCCTGCGCCGACCAGCCCGAAAAGACCGACAATTTCCCCCTGACGCACGGTCAGGCTGACCGGCGTTCTCACGCCTGGTGCTTTGACGTCGTCCAGTTCCAGACGGATTTCGCCGTGCGGACGCGGCGCGTATCCGTAGATATCATCCAGATTGCGGCCGACCATAGCCTGCACCAGCTTGCTGTTATCGACCTGCGTCATGTCGTCGAAGGTCCGCACGTAACGGCCATCTTTGAAAACAGTGACAGCGTCACTTAATGCAAAAATTTCTTCCATACGGTGTGAAACATACAAAATGACGCGCCCTTCGGCACGTAACTCGCGGATAACGCGGAACAATTGTTCAATTTCACGGGCAGACAGCGAGCTGGTCGGTTCGTCGAACGCAATGATTTTGGCGTTACGCGCCAGCGCTTTCGCAATTTCCACCATCTGCCACTGGCCGATGGAGAGATATTTCAGCGGCGTGTCCGGGTCGATATCCAGCCCGAGATGTTCCAGCTGGATTTTGGTTTCATAGCGCAGCAATTTGCGGTTCACGAACCCGTGTTTACTCGGCAACTGCCCGAGATAAATGTTTTCTGCCACCGTCATTTCCGGCACCAGATGCAGTTCCTGATAAATGATCGCCACACCGGCATCGAGCGCATCGGTGGTGTTGTTAAATGCCACCGGCTGGCCTTTGATGTGAATGTTGCCCTGCGACGGCTGATAGTTTCCGCTGAGGATTTTCAGCAGCGTGGATTTCCCCGCGCCGTTCTCGCCCATCAGCGCATGGATTTGCCCGGCATAACAATTGAAAGAAATACCGTCCAGCGCTTTCACGCCCGGAAAAGTTTTGCCAATGTCATGGAATTCCAGATACGGCGTGGCCGCATCAAACTCCGTCAGCGACGGTGTCAGCAAAGGCGTCTTGTTTGAAGATTGCTGAGTCATAGTGGCTACCTGGAAAAATATGTGAAGGATTTCAAACCGATTACTGCACCACAGAAAACAGTCGCACTTCTTAACCGTCGTCCGTGGTGCAGTAACGCAATTCAGATCAGGCAAAAGTTACATTAAGCCTTTCTTCTTCAGCTCTTCTTTGAAGTTGTCGCGGGTGATCAGCACAACGTCGGTCACTTCGGTGAATTTCGGCGGTTCAACACCTTTGGTCACCCACTCATTCAGCATCTGGATACTTTTGTAACCGTGGATATCCGGGCTCGGTAACAGGGAACCGTAGAAGCCGGTTTGCGCGCTTTTTGACAGCTCATTCACCGCGTCAACCCCGTTGATGCCGATGCCGATCACGTTCGCCGCTTTAAAGCCCTGACCTTCTGTTGCACGCACGCCACCCAGAACGGTGTTGTCGTTCATGCCGATAATCAGCCAGTTTTTCACTTCAGGATGTTGCACCAGCAGGGAGTTACCTGCGTCCAGTGCGCCCGGGATATCGTTGGATTTTGTCGGCACTTTATAGATTTGTTTTTCCGGGAAACCGGCGGCTTTCAGCGCATCCATAGAACCGCTGGTGCGGCGGCGTGCGGTATCCAGCTCATCCGCGGTAATCGCCATTACGCCGGTATCAGCCACTTTCCAGCCGCGTTTTTGCATTTCCTTATACAGTTCCTGCCCCTGACGTTCGCCGATTTTGGTCGCCGCCATCATGACCAATGGCACTTCTTCCATCGGTTTGCCTTTGGCATTCACAAACTGGTCATCCACCTGGATCACTTTCATGTCATAGCTGCGGGCTTTGGCCATGATGGCAGGCCCCAGACGTGGATCCGGCGTACAGATAACAAACCCTTTCGCGCCGTTCGCCGCCAGGCTGTCGATGGCATTCAGCGTTTTTTCGCCATCCGGCACGGCAATTTTAATGACCTCGAAATTCAGGTCTTTACCGGCCTTATCAGCGAACCGCCATTCAGTCTGGAACCACGGTTCTTCCGGTTGTTTAACCAGAAAACCCAGCTTCGGATTGTCTGCTGCCATAGCTGAATGTGACATAACAGCCGCTAACCCGACCGCCGCCAGCGCCTTAGTGAATTTATGCATGATGTTCTCCGACTTTTATTGTTGTTTTTCACGATTCCGGCCTTAATCCGGGTGGCTGTCCGCAATCATGAAAACGTTATCATTGGCGTAAGGAAACAAAATCAGAGCGCGGCGAAGTCCGGTATATAGCGGATTTGCGTCACGCTCTGTTGTAAGACGCAGTAAGTTTTAGCGGTAATTTTGCAGCGGAATGTAGAGCGCTATCACACGGCGGGAAAACAGCAGGTTTGTACATAGATATAGCGATTTTAGCCAAACACTAACATTTGACCAACCTCACAGAAACATCATGGGGAGCAGATTTGTGCATACTTCCAGCTAACGCCTCCTCACTCACTTTTTGCCATCCTCCTACTGTTAGAGCAATTCGATTCGCCGCCGTAATGACTACGGCAAACCTGAAGGAGTGAGAAAGAATGACGCAAGGTGCGATTGCTCTTGGTCTTGATTTTGGCAGCGATTCCGTCCGCGCACTGGCCGTTGATTGTCAGACCGGTGCCGAAATGGAAACCGACGTGGTTTACTACCCGCGCTGGAATGAGGGCCGTTACTGTGATGCGGCAATAAATCAGTTCCGCCATCATCCCCTTGATTATATTGAAGCGATGGAACAGGCGATTAAAAACGTCGTACAACGTCTTGGCAACGAACGCGCAGCGCGCGTGGTCGGTATCGGCGTGGATTCCACCGGTTCCACACCCGCACCGGTCGATAAAGACGGCAACATTTTGGCGCTGAATCCTGAGTTCGCCGAAAACCCGAACGCCATGTTCGTGTTATGGAAAGATCACACGGCGATAGAAGAAGCCGAAGAAATTAACCGTCTGTGCCGCAGCGGTGATTTCCCCGACTATTCCCGCTATATCGGTGGCGTTTACTCCTCCGAATGGTTCTGGGCCAAAATTCTCCATGTTTCCCGCGCCGACCCTGCTGTCACCAAAGCCGCCGCCTCCTGGGTGGAATTATGCGACTGGGTGCCCGCCCTGCTTTCCGGCACCACCGCGCCGGATAAAGTCGTACGTGGCCGTTGCAGCGCCGGACACAAAATGCTCTGGCATCCGTCGTGGGGCGGCCTGCCGCCAAAAGATTTCTTCGCCGCGCTCGATCCTTTGCTGGTTGAACACCTGCCTTATCCGCTGTTTACCAACACCGTCACCGCTGAACAGGCTGTCGGCACGCTGACGTCTGAATGGGCAGAACGCCTCGGCCTGCCCGCCTCCGTCGTGCTTTCCGGCGGCGCATTCGACTGCCATATGGGCGCAGTCGGCGCGGGCGCACAGCCTTACACGCTGGTCAAAGTGATCGGTACCTCCACCTGCGACATCCTGATTGCCGATAAAGAACGGGTAAACGACCGCGCCATCGCCGGAATTTGTGGTCAGGTGGAAGGCAGCGTGGTGCCGGAGATGATCGGCATGGAAGCCGGACAATCCGCGTTTGGCGATATGTATGCGTGGTTCAGCCGCCTGCTGAGCTGGCCGCTGATTCAGGCCGCTAAGGCGCATCCGGAACTGAAAGAACAACTCACCGCCTTGCAAAAAAATCTGCTGCCCGATCTGACCGCCGCGTGGGCCGCCAATCCGAAGCTGGATCACCTGCCGCTGGTGCTCGACTGGTTTAACGGACGCCGGACACCGTTTGCCAATCAGCGTCTGAAAGGCGTCATTACTGACATCAATCTCGGCACCGAAGCACCGGAACTGTTCGGCGGTTTCATTGCGGCCACCGCCTTTGGTGCGCGCGCGATTATGGAGTGTTTCGAACAACAGGACATTCCGGTTGAAAACGTTCTCACGCTCGGCGGTATTGCCCGTAAATCGCCGGTCATCATGCAGGTTTGCGCCGACGCCATGAACCGTCCGTTGCAGATTGTCGCCTCCGATCAGTGCTGCGCGCTGGGTGCCGCCATCTTTGCTGCCGTCGCCGCCGGGGAATTCAAAGACGTCCCTGCCGCCCAGGAAAAAATGGCGTGCAGCATCGAACGCACGTTGCTGCCGGATCCGCAGCGCGTCGAACAATACCAGCGTCTGTACGAACGTTATCAGCAATGGTGTGCAACCACTGAACCGCTGTTTGCAGCGAAGACAGCACACTGACTATTTTTTTCGAAAACGGTTTTTTCAAACATCTGAAATTCAGGAGTGATTAATGGACGCGTTTAAACATCTCGAAGTGTGGTTCGCTATTGGCAGTCAGCATCTGTACGGGCCGGAAACGTTACGTCAGGTAAAAGAGAACGCCGAGAAGGTAGTCAATGGCCTGAACGCAGAAGCCGGATTGCCGGTCAAACTGGTGCTCAAACCGCTGGTCACCACGCCGGACGAAATCACCGCACTTTGCCGCGAAGCTAACTATGCGAATTCCTGCGTCGGCCTGATTACCTGGCTGCACACCTTCTCTCCGGCCAAAATGTGGATTGCCGGTCTGAGCATCCTGCATAAACCGCTGTTGCAGTTCCATACACAGTTCAATGCTGAAATTCCGTGGGATTCCATGGACATGGACTTCATGAACCTGAACCAGACCGCACACGGCGGCCGTGAATTCGGTTTCATCGGCGCGCGCATGCGTCAGCAACATTCCGTGGTCGCCGGTCACTGGCAGGATGGCGAATCGCACCGCCGCATCGCTCAGTGGATGCGCGTTGCCGCGGCGAAGAATGAAAGCCAGCATCTGAAAGTGGCGCGTTTTGGCGACAACATGCGTGAAGTGGCGGTGACCGAAGGCGATAAAGTGGCCGCGCAAATCCAGTTCGGCTACAGCATCAGTGCCTATGGTATCGGCGATCTGGTCAGCGTCATCAACGAAGTCAGCAAAGGCGATATCAATACGCTGGTGGAAGAGTATGAATCCACTTACCGCCTGACGGATGCCGTGAAACTCAACGGCGAACGTCGTGAAAACCTGCTGGACGCAGCAAAAATCGAACTGGGGATGACCCGTTTCCTGGAGCAGGGGAAATTCGGCGCATTCACCACCAACTTTGAAGATCTGCACGGCATGAAACAACTGCCGGGGCTGGCGGTACAGCGTCTGATGCAAAAAGGCTACGGCTTTGGCGGCGAAGGCGACTGGAAAACCGCGGCCCTGCTGCGCATCATGAAAGTGATGGCCAGCGGCCTGAAAGGCGGCACGTCGTTCATGGAAGACTATACGTACAACTTCAAGCCGGGCAACGATCTGGTGGTTGGCTCGCACATGCTGGAAGTGTGCCCGTCGATTGCCAAAGAAGAAAAACCGCTGCTGGATGCGCAATATCTGGGCATAGGTGGCAAAGCAGATCCGGCACGTCTGATTTTCTCCACCCCGGCAGGCCCGGCGGTCAATGCCAGCGTCATCGACATGGGCGATCGTTTCCGTCTGCTGGTCAATCAGGTGGATACCATCGAGCAGCCACATCCGCTGCCAAAACTGCCGGTCGCCCGTGCAATCTGGAAAGCCCAGCCTTCTCTGGCAACGGCGGCTGAAGCCTGGATCCTCGGCGGCGGCGCGCACCACACGGTGTTCTCTCAGGCGCTGGATATCGATGCACTGCGGTTGTATGCGGAGCTGTCCGGGATTGAGTTGCTGGTGATTGATAACGACACGACTCTGGCGGACTTCAAGAATCAGATCCGGTGGAATGAAGTTTATTACAAATTGTGCAGTCGCTGATTTGCTTGCAGAAGGCCGCTGCAATGGCGGCTTACACTGCTAAAGCAGATCGAAAACATTTCGGTTTCTTACGTGCGGTGATCACTTAACGCGCTGCGCCGAAACCGCCCAAAGGAGGAAAGTGCTCTTCCTCCTTTGGAATCCTCCACGCTTTTTCCAACAAGCGCTTCGCTGGCTGGCAATGTTTCAGGGACTTTTGCTGTTGCCGCAAAATCCCGCCGCTGCGCGGTTCCTTCCAGTCGGATTACAAACCGCGCGAAAAGATACGCGGTTTTCCACCTCTCCTTCCAGCGTGATTTTTGAAAGCGGCCACGGGCTATGTAATCCGAAAGATGGATGCTGGCTGGTTTTTATTTACTCCTTCCCCTCTCACGAGGGGACGGAGTAAACCAACTCGTTGTTATTTTTGAGAAAGTTTAGATGGCGCGCTCAAAAATTTTGCTGACTGAGGGTTCGAGACTAATGGCCCGAAGCCCTCGGGGAAGGAACCGCGCAGTGGCAAGATTTCGCGCCACATTAGATTGTTCCAGAACATGTCCGCCGGCCCGGCGATAGCGCGTGTTGTAAAAAGACGCGGAGATTCCAAAGAGGGCTCGTCATAGCCCTCTTTGGTCGGTTTCGGCACCAGACGCTGAGCGGTCACCGCACGTGAAAAACCGAAATATTCCCGGTCATCCGTAAGCCGCCTGCAAAGGCAATTTGGTCACCTTTCTAAAAGGTGTCACACCCCGGTCACATTCCCCCTTTACCCTCACCTCCACTAATAAGTCCCAAAGAGGATAGTACAACCATGATCATTCCAGCTCATACCGGCGGGAATGCGCCGTCGCGCACCTGTCCCGCTATCGCTATCCATCAGGTTTCCCATTTCTTCGGGAGCAACCCGGTACTCAATCACGTCAATTTATCGGTGCCGGAAGGCACGATCCTCGCCCTGCTCGGCCCTTCGGGCTGCGGGAAAAGTACGCTGCTGAAAATGCTGGCGGGCTTACTGCATCCCGCATCGGGGCAGATCAGTTTCGACGGCGAAATCGTCGCCAGTGGCTCGTTCAGTCTGCCGCCGGAAAAACGTAATCTCGGCATGGCGTTTCAGGATTACGCGCTCTGGCCACACATGACCGTTCGCCAGAACGTCGGGTTTCCGTTGCAGATGCGCGGAATTCGTGGCGCGGCGCAGCAGAAAAAAGTGATGGCGGCACTGGAACGCGTCGGGCTGGCGGATTTTGTCTCGCGCCGCCCTTCTGAGCTCTCCGGCGGGCAGCAACAACGTGTGGCACTGGCCCGCGCCATCGTCGCCGAACCCCGCATCCTGCTGTTTGATGAACCGCTGTCGAATCTCGACCGCGATTTGCGCGAAAGCCTGTGTGAAGAAATGGCGGTGTTGTTGCGCCAGCTCGGCACCACCGCGGTTTACGTCACGCACGATCAGCACGAAGCCCACGCGCTCGCCCATCGTATTGCCCGTATGGACAAGGGCACGATCGCCCGTATTGACACGATTGATCCTTCCGGAATTTCACCTTTTGTTGCTTAACCTCTGATGGGATAAAAATGATGAACCGCACAGTCAGCACTTTTCGTAAGAACAGCACAACGTTTTCCCGTACTAAAACAGGCGTAATGACCGCAATGACTCTTTCTCTCGCAATGGCAGCAGGCAGCGCGCAGGCGCTGACGCTCTACACCGCCGGGCCGGGTTCTCTGGCAAAAAAACTGGCGGCAGGTTATGAAAAACAAACCGGCGTGAAAGTGGATGTTTTCCAGGCCACCACCGGCAAAGTGATGGCCCGCCTGGACGCCGAACAGGCCAATCCGCGTGCTGACGTTCTTATCTCCGCATCCTGGGATACCGCAACCGATCTCGAAAAACGCGGCTGGCTGCTGGAATATCAAAGCCCGAACGCAGAGCAGGTTCCGGCGCAATTCAAAACGCCTTACTACGTCGCGCAGGGAATTTCCGCGCTGGGCATTGTGTGGAACACCAAAAGTGGTACCACTGAGCCAAAAGACTGGGGCGATCTAGCCAAACCGGAATTTAAAGACAAAGTGACCACGCCTGACCCTTCGCTTTCCGGTGCGTCGCTGGATTTGCTGATCGGGTTACAAAATGCCCACGCACAGCAGGCGTGGAAGCTGTTTGAGGATCTGAAAGCCAACGGCATGATTATCGCCGGGCCAAACGCACAGGCGCTGACGCCAGTGTTGCAGGGCGCGAAAGCCGCCGTGTTTGGCGCGGTGGATTATGTCTCTTACGCCAGTGTGCAGGACGGCGAATCCGTCAAGGTGATTTTCCCGGTCAGCGGTACCGTGATCGCCCCGCGTCCGATGATGATCCTCAAATCCAGCCAGCAGCAGAAAGAAGCCAAAGCGTTTATCGATTACGCGCTTTCGCCTGAAGGCCAGAAACTGGTAGCCGATGCGTGGCTGATGCCCGCGCGCACCGATATCGACGCCAAACGTCCGTTGTTTAAATCACTGAAACTGTTGCCGGAAGCCTCTCAGGCCTCGGCGTCGCGCAAAGAAGTGCTCGAGCGTTTCGCAAAACTGTTCGGTCAGCAGTAAGTCAGTCACGGGCTGCGAAGGCAGCCCGTTTCCCCTCCCCGAACAACGACGACAAATACCATGAACAGAAATGCTTTTTTGCCCGGCGTAACGGGCATTGCGTTGTTATTGCTGGTCGCCGTGCCGGTCAGCTTTGTGATTTTACAGGCGGTTTTCCCGCATCTCGATACAGGTGCTTATTCCGCACCGTTCAGCGTATTTACCCGCGTCTTCGCCGAACCTCAGCTGCGTGAACTGTTTTCCACCACGATCAAAGTCGGGCTGGGCGTCGCGCTGTGCAGCGGATTAATCGGTATTCCGCTCGGCGCGCTGCGTGGCCTGTTTGCCCTGCCGGGTGCGGCGTTGTGGGATGTTCTGTTTCTGGTGCCCTTTTTGCTGCCGCCTTATATTGCTGCCCTGTCGTGGATGCTGGCGCTGCAAACCCGCGGTTATGTGCAGCAACTGGTGCCGTGGCTGCATCTCAACGATTTCCTGTTTTCCATACCGGGCATGGTTGTGGTCATGACGCTGAACGTCTTTCCGGTGGTGTATTTCGCGGTGTCGCGCAGCATGGCCGCCAGCGGCAGCCGTCTGGCAGACGTGGCACGTATTCACGGCGCTGGCCCGTGGCGCGCCTTTTCCCGCGTGACATTACCCATGGCACTGCCCGCTATGGCATCAAGTTTGCTGCTGGCATTTACGTTATCCATCGAAGAATACGGCGTGCCGGGCGCGCTCGGTTCGCGCAGCGGCGTGATGCTGCTGACCACCGGCATCGAAGCGCGCCTTGCCGACTGGCCGATTGATTTACCCGGCGCGGCGGTGCTTTCACTGATGCTGGTGGCGATCGCGCTGTGCGCTTACAGCGTTCAGCGCGCGGTGGTGGCGGGCAAAAATGTGGAAAGCATGACCGGCAAACCCGCCGATATCACACAAAAACGGCTGAAAGGCTGGACGATCCCGGTGCTGGCATTATTCACGCTGGTGACGGTGATTGCCGTGGCGCTGCCGATTTTATCGACGCTGGCTACAGCGTTTTCCGGCACGCTTTCTGGCGGACTTTCGCTGTCGAACCTGACATTACGTCACTTCGGCGCGCTGTTTACCGCACACGGCGACGCGATCAGCGCCCTGTCGACCAGCCTCAGTCTGGCGCTCGGCACGGCATTAATCGCGGGCGCGACGGGCTTTCTGGCGTCGTGGCTGGTAGTGGTCAGGAAGATCCGCGGTTCGGCGCTGATTGACGGATTGTCTTTGTTACCGGCGGCGCTGCCGGGGATCGTGGTTGGCGTCGGGCTGATCCTGGCGTGGAACCGCAGCTTCTGGCCGGTCACGCCTTACAACACCTGGGTGATTTTGCTGCTCGCCTATTGTTGCCTGCTGCTGCCTTATCCGGTGCGTTACGTCAGCGCGGCGTTAAAGCAGATCGGCGGAAATCTGGATGCGGCCGCGCGGGTGCATGGGGCGACGGCGGCACAAACGCTGCGGCTGATCCTGCTGCCGCTGGTCTTTCCCAGCCTGCTGGCGTCGATGATGATGGTGTTTGCCGTCGCCTCGCGCGAGCTGGTGACGTCGCTGCTGCTTTCACCGGCAGGCGTGCAGACCGTATCGGTGTATGTATGGCGGCAGTTTGAACAGGGATCGGTAGGAGATGGCATGGCGATGGCGTCGGTGGCGGTGTTACTGAGCCTGACGCTGATGCTGGCAGCCGTCAGGCTTCAACGAAAACCGCTGGCTTAGCTCTCCCGCTGCGGTTCGGTCTGCGGGCGGTCGCCTGCCGGAATTAACAGACCGGCGGCGACCGCCAGTACGGAAATAATCGCGGAAACCATAAAGACCCAGTGCAGGGACGCCGCCACACTTTCGGTCAGCGCCGCCAGATGATGGCTTTCCATCGCATTGCGCGTGGCTTTTTCCATCAGTTGCTGAACCGGATCGTTCACCTGAGGCAGGCGATATTGCAGATTGAGATTCAGCGTTGCGCCCAGCACGGCGGTGCCGATTGCCGAGCCTAACATGCGGGTAAATAAGGTGGATGCGGTCGCAATCCCGCGGATTGCCGGTTCCGCATTATTCTGCACCGACACAATAAACGTGGTATTCGCTAACCCCATTCCCGCGCCGATTGAAAACGCCGCCAGACGCGCCACCCACAGCCCGGAATCTGGCGAAAGAAACAGCAGCGCCACACTTCCGCCCAGCAGTAAAACGCCGCCCAGGACCGCTGTCGCGCGGTAAGACGTCGCCTGCATCAGACGGCTGCTGAGCATGCTCGCCAGTGGCCAGCCGATGGACATCAGCGCCAGCGTGGTGCCTGCTTCCAGCGGCGTGCCGCCGAGAACGCCCTGCACGTAGGTCGGCAGAAACGCGCTGATCCCCATCATCGTCGCGCCAATAATCAGGCCGCCAATGTTACCGGCAATAATCACTTTGCTTTCCCACAGCGCCAGCGGGAACAGCGGCTCAGGCGTTTTACGCTCCTGGCGGATCAGCAAATATCCGCTGACCACCGCCAGCACAATCAACGCCAGCGCCCAGTAGCCCAGCACTTCGGCCTGAAGCAACGCCAGAAGCAGCGCCGCAACGGAAAGCGTCAGATAACCGGTTCCGGCCAGATCCAGTTTATGTTGTTTACGCTGCCCGTCCGGCGGCAGGTATTTGACCAGAATTGCCATCGCCACCAGACCGATCGGCACGTTAACCCAAAACACGACGGCCCACGGGAAATGCGAAACGATAAATGCCCCCATCAGCGGGCCGACAATCGCCGAAACGCCCCACACGCTGGACAAATAGCCCTGCGCTTTCGCACGTTCCTGCGGGCCATAAACATTGGCAATCAGCGTGGTCGCAATCGGCGTAATCGCCCCTGCGCCCAGACCCTGCAAGGCACGGAAAGCAATCATCCAGGCCAGCGAGGGCGCGAATCCACACAAGACGGAGCCTATGAGAAACAGCGTCGTCCCGATGAAAAACATTTTCCGGCAACCGTACAAATCTGCCAGCCGGCCATAGATCGGCACGGTAATCGCCTGTGTCAGCAGATAGACGGCAAAGACCCAGCCGAGCAGCGAGAAACCGCCGAGATCACCGATGATGGTCGGCATCGCGGTCGCCACAATCGTGACTTCCACGGCCGCCATAAACATCGATAACATGCAGGCAGTGAGAATTAAGGGGCGGTGCGATGATTTTACAACGGGAGTCGTGACGGCCATGTTCTCTGTTTTCGTTAGATTATGCGCTCAGGCAGATAGGCAAACTATAGACAAAAAAGCGGCTCAGGGTTTGGCACTCTGAGCCGCTTTGTTTCGATGGTTACGTGACAACGTCACGTATCAGACGTTGGTCAACGTTTTCAGCTTCAGGCTGGACAGGTCAATAAATTTGGCCATATCGCGGCTTTCCGCACGAGGTAAATAAGGAATTTCACCCAGCAGCGGCGCGGAAATATTGGCACTGATCGCGTCAATAGTTTCCTGATAGTGGGCAAGGCACGGGTTAATTCGGTTTGCAACCCAACCCAGCAGCGGTAATCCATCGGCGATAATCGCCTGCGCCGTTAATAGCGCGTGGCTGACACAGCCTTCCTGAATACCGACCACTAATACGACCGGCATATTTTGCTGGCGAACCCAGTCTGAATATAAAAGGTGCGGAGTAATCAATGTTCTCCAGCCATCGCACCCTTCTACGACCACTGAATCTGCCTCTTCACGCATAAAGTTGAGGCCACTGGTCATTATTTCAAAAATATTCTCAGGAACCTGGCTGGCATAAATATCTTCGTCAGCTAAGGCCAGAGGGGTTATTCTATTAAAAGGATAAGCAATAGAAGATGACTGCTGGAGAGTTACCGCATCTTTATTTCGAACCCCGTCGGCCAGCTCCTGGCTGCCAGTTGCAATAGGTTTATAGCCTAAAACGCAGCGATCCTGCGCGGCTAAGGCCTGAAGCAAGGCACGTGTGACAATGGTTTTACCTACACGGGCGTCCGTACCCGTGACGAAAAAGTGCGTTAACATGAAATTCAGGCTCCGGGATCTCTCCGTCTTATTGAAAGATAGCCTCCGGTAAGAAAAAGCCGCCAGAGACAAAGTAACAGCTGAAAGTCTAGGCGATGAGAGATGAGAGCGGTTTGCGTTAGCGCAATGTTTTGTTGACTGGACTGTAAGGAATACGCATAAGGTTATAAGAATTTATTTAATGTCATAACCTGAGGGAATATAAGTAATTAAAGTAACCGGCGGACAAACCACATCCTGTGAGCATCAGATTTATGGCATTGCTTGCTGATACAGATCAATAAACGTCGCCACACCGAAGAATATAGCCCGCTAAGAGTATTATCCCTGTAATAATTTAATCAGTAAGGAGCCGCTATAAAGCGCATCCTTAACTAATGCCGCGCCGGGCATTGTTCCCTGATTATAAAATTGCGTGGATTCCAGTTTGATATTTTCGCTATACGCGGGAAGTGATTGCTGCTGAATACAGGACATTATCGCGGGATGAAGAATATCCTGAGATAAATTAAGCGGTGAGCCGATCAGCACTTTTTCCGGATTAAACAAATTCACCATGATCGCCAGAATACGTCCTACGCTCTGCCCCACGCTGATAATCACATCACGCGCCAGCTGATCGCCCCGGTTCGCGGCGTCACACACTGCTTCAATCGTCAGAGAAACGCCGTGCAGCAAACTGGCAGGCACCGGCACCGTGAGGCGCTGACGCACTAAATCCAAAATACTGTCGGTACTGGCAACGGTTTCCAGACAACCGTGATTGCCGCAATAACAGCGTTTCCCGTACGGATCAACCTGCGTGTGCCCGATTTCGGCCACGCTGCTGCTGCCTGCGTGCAAAACGCGCCCGCTGGTAATCACCCCGGCGCCGACGTTGTGGTCAATCACAATCTGCACCACATTTTTGCAACCGCGTGACGCACCGTACAACGATTCTGCCAGCGTCCACGCGCCGATATCATGCTGAACGTACACCGGCAGGCCCGTATGTTCCGAAAGCGTATCGCCAAGCGGCATATCGAAAACGTCATGATAAAACGGCATGCGGTGAACAATGCCCCGGCGCGCATCAATCATGCCCGGCAGGGTAATCGCGATGGCGGTCAGGCGCTCAAGTTTGCGCTGATGGCGGATAAAGAACTGATCGATTTCAGAAATGATGCGTTTAAGCAGCGGCTGATGCGCCTGCTCCGGCAGCGGAAGCACTTCTTCTACCACCAGTTTGCTGCTCAGATCCCGTAAACCGAGAGTGATCGACCCCAGGCTGATACGTGCCGAAAGGTAATGCCAGGCCTGAGTATCCAGGGCTAAACCAATGGCGGGACGCCCGCGGCTTCCCGGATCCTGAAACTCAGTTTCAAGTACCAGATGTGCCTGTAAAAGTTCACGGACAATCTTGGTAATACTGGCCGGAGCGAGTTGAGCTTTTTTAGAAAGTTCTATGCGCGAAATGGGACCAAACTGATCTATCAGGCGGTACACAGCACCGACATTGGTTTGTTTAATCTGATCAATATGTCCGGGTTGCCCGTCGGGGATCACTCAAGGAACTCCTGTTATTTTCGCGCTTCAAAATAAAGATTAGGGCTATGTTGGGGTTTTTGTCATATGTCGTCAACTATTTGATTCGTTATGTGATTTGGTGCACAAATTGTGTGAAAAGCCTCTCAGAATTGACTGGAAATACAGCAGGTTTGCCCCCAGTTGCACAGTCAGTTCTCCCGGAGCAGTAAATCGATAAACGCCCGCGTGGCCGCGGTCATCGGGCGACGCGCGTGATTCACCAGCCAGAGCTGCGTGGTACCTTCTGCTTTTCCGAAACGCAAATAACGCACGCCATCGACCTGAATGCGCAAATACGACGCCGGCAATATCGACACGCCTAAACCCGCCGCCACCAGCCCGATAATCGTCAGCGGCTCGCCCACTTCCTGGGTGATAAAAGGCGTTATTCCCTGTGTTTTGAGCTGACCGAGAATATCGTCATACAGCGACGTGCCGACGTCTTTGGAGAAGAACACGAAAGGCTGATCGGCCAGATGCTGAAACGTCAGTTCGCCGTCAGGCAGCGCGTTCAGCGGATTGTCTTTGTGAACCACGGCAATCAGCGGTTCCGACAGGATCAGATGATGCGCCAGCTCTTCCGGCAACTCGCCGTTGCGCATAATCCCCAGATCCAGCTTACCTTCCAGCAGCGGTTCGATTTGCTGTTTACTGTTGAGTTGCTCGATCCGAATATTGACGCCGGGATAGGTCAGCCTGAAATGATGCAGCGTGCGGGAAAC
Source organism: Rahnella contaminans (assembly GCF_011065485.1). Lineage (NCBI taxonomy): Bacteria > Pseudomonadati > Pseudomonadota > Gammaproteobacteria > Enterobacterales > Yersiniaceae > Rahnella > Rahnella contaminans. The sequence goes on along the minus strand of NZ_JAADJS010000001.1, from coordinate 643,380 downwards.
GCGACGCATAAAAGGCGCGGAAGACGTCAGCCCGAGCGTCAGATTCCCTGATTCGCCGCGATGAATTCGTGCCGCCTGCGCCGCTGCTTCATCAACACGCAGCAAGATCTGCCGTGCTTCCTGCAAAAATGCCTGTCCGGCCTGCGTCAGCCGCACGCTGCGGTTGTTTCGGTAAAACAGCGTCGCACCGACGTGGGTTTCCAGCGCCTGAATCTGCTGGCTGAGCGGCGGCTGAGAAATATGTAACCGCTCAGCGGCACGGCCAAAATGCAGCTCTTCGGCGACTGCGATGAAATACCGCAAATGACGCAGTTCAATGTGGCTCATGGTTTAGATCAATTTATCCTCATTGATATGTTTAACGTATCGTTCTTGCGAAATTAATATATTAGACAATATATCGGCCACTGTTAAAATTTTCATACATTTTAAAATTTAGTTTTACAGCTCATCGCGTTAAGGAATTCCAGTGAAAACCTCCCGGCGGATTTCCGCTGCACCAGCCAATGACTCTGTTAATGACGACGAATTAAATCCTGAAAGCCCCGTCGCCCGTTCCGGCCTGAAAACCCCTTTTATCAAACGCGGAACACCGCAGTTTATCCGCGTCACGCTGGCTTTATTTTCAGCGGGTCTGGCGACGTTTGCCCTGCTCTATTGCGTTCAGCCAATTCTGCCGGTGCTCTCGCATGATTTCGGGGTATCGCCTGCGACCAGCAGTTTATCGCTGTCGTTATCCACCGGTCTGATGGCGGTTGGCCTGCTTTTTACCGGCCCGGTATCGGACGCCGTGGGGCGTAAATCGGTGATGGTGGTGGCGCTGTTACTGGCCGCGGGTTGCACGCTGGTGTGTTCCTTTATGCAAAGCTGGGACGCCATTCTTATCATGCGCGCGCTGATTGGTTTGTCGCTGAGCGGCGTGGCGGCGGTTGCCATGACGTATCTGAGCGAAGAGATTCACCCGAGCGTCGTGGCGTTTTCGATGGGGTTATACATCAGCGGGAATTCCATCGGCGGGATGAGCGGACGTCTGGTCAGCGGCGTTCTGACGGATTTCTTCTCATGGCGTATCGCTATGGCGGTCGTCGGTTTCTTCGCGCTCGCCGCAGCGATCATGTTCTGGCGCATTCTCCCGCCTTCAAAGCATTTCCGCGCCAGTTCGCTCAAGCCGCGCAAATTGCTGATTAACTTCAAACTCCACTGGCGGGACAGTGGCCTGCCTCTGCTGTTTGCCGAAGGTTTCCTGCTGATGGGCAGCTTTGTGACGATGTTCAACTACATCGGTTACCGCCTGCTCGCCACGCCATACAACCTGAGCCAGGCCATCGTCGGTATCCTGTCGATTGTGTATCTGATGGGCACTTACAGCTCGCCGAAAGCCGGTGTGATGACCGGTGTGTATGGCCGCGGCCCGGTGCTGATTGGTTCAACGGCCATCATGCTGGTGGGGATTTTGATCACCGCCTTCTCACCCGTCTGGATGATTTTCATCGGAATGATCCTGGTCACCGGCGGATTCTTCGCCGCCCACTCGGTTGCCAGCGGCTGGATCGGCCGTCGCGCACGCCGCGCGAAAGGACAGGCGTCGTCACTTTATCTGTTCAGCTACTACGCGGGATCGAGCGTCGCCGGGACTCTGGGAGGATTCTTCTGGCACGCCTACGGTTGGTACGGAATTACGGGGTTTATCAGTCTGATGTTGGTTGTTGGGGTCGGTGTCGGGATCCGGTTGATGCGGCTTTCTGAGGCAAAAGCCGCTTAATGCCATTTTAAGAACCTGGGTTGCCACCCAGGTCAAAACCTTGGGCTCGCCACCCAAACTGGCCCAGATGGCGCGTTAACGCGCGCGCCCTCCGGACACCCGCGCTTTTTAACTGCGCCAGCCCGAATCACTCACCCAGTTTAGAAAGCCTCCTCTGGCTGTCAGCCTCAAATAACTGCATCCGCGCAGTATCAATCTGCACCCAAACCCTGTCCCCCGGTGCGGCACCGGATCTCACCATGCTGTAAACACTCAGCCGTTCTCCACCGAATGTACCGTGGATAAGCTCACTCAGGCCGGTGGGTTCGATGAGCGTAACGTCCAGAGGAACCGCGCCAGGCGCGCCCTGTTCGCACAAGACAATGGCTTCGGGCCGCACGCCGCAGGTGACTTCTGCACCACTTTTCAGGTTCATAATCTGCGGGTCAACCGGCAGCGTCTGGCTGGCATTGATGCGCAGCTGCGGAGCGGAATCACCCAGTTCGATTGTGCCGTTAATGAAGTTCATTGAGGGCGAACCGATGAAGCTGGCGACGAATTTATTGGCGGGTGTGTCGTAAAGTTCCAGAGGAGTGCCAACCTGCTGGATGACGCCGTGGTTGAGCACCACGATGCGGTCGGCAAGCGTCATGGCTTCGACCTGATCATGGGTGACGTAAACAATGGTGTTGCGCATGCGCTGGTGCAGGCTTTTGATTTCAATGCGCATCTGCCCGCGAAGCTGAGCGTCAAGATTGGAAAGCGGTTCATCGAACAGGAAAACCTGCGGTTCACGCACAATCGCCCTGCCCATTGCCACGCGCTGACGCTGGCCGCCGGAAAGCTCTTTCGGACGACGGTGCAACAGCGCCGTCAGCCCGAGAATATCCGCCGCTTTGTTCACGGCCGCGTCGATTTCGGCTTTCGGGCGTTTTTGCACTTCAAGGCTGAAACCCATATTCCGCGCGACGGTCATATGCGGATACAGTGCGTAACTCTGAAATACCATCGAGATATCGCGGTCTTTTGGCGCGACCTGATTCATCAGGCGCGTGCCGATGTGAATGTCCCCCGCCGTCGCCAGTTCCAGCCCGGCGATGGTGCGCAGCAAAGTGGATTTTCCACAGCCCGAAGGCCCGACTAACACCACAAATTCGCCGTCCTGAATCGTCAGGTTGATATGACGCAGCACTTCGACATTTTCGTAACGTTTTTGAAGATCGGAAATCGTAATCTGAGCCATAAAATTATCCTTTAACCGCGCCAGCCGTCAGCCCCTGAACCAGGTAACGCTGAATGAATGCAAAGAAAAGACAGGCGGGGATCAGCGCCAGCACCGCCGCCGCCATCATGTCGCCCCAGGAAACCGCGAATTTCGACACAAAACTGAGCAGCCCGACCGGGAAGGTCATCACCTCGTTTTTGTTGATAAGCATCAGCGAGAACAGCAGTTCACTCCACGCAGCGGTAAACACAAATCCGAGCGTGGCGGCCATGCCCGGCAACGTCAGCGGTATAATGACTTTGCGCAGCGCCATAAAACGGCTGCACCCTTCGAGCATCGCCGACTCCTCCAGATCTTTCGGAATACTGTCGAAAAACGACTGCATCAGAAAAGTGGCGAACGGCACGTTGAACGCGGTGTAAATCAGGATCAGCCCCAGCAGGCTGTTGGTCAGCCCGAGCGGTGCCATCACTTTGTAAATCGGCGCGAGGATCATCACCAGCGGGAACATTTGCGTGAACAGCAGCAGCGCCGCCATCACGGTTTTGCCACGAAAGCTGAAGCGCGAAAACGCAAAACCTGCACCGGCGGCGATCACGGTCGTCAGGAATGCGGTGCCGAATGACACAATCAGGCTGTTAAAGAAATACAGCGGAAACTGGCTTTCGGTAAACACGCGCTGGAAATGCACCAGCGTCAGTTCACTGGGCCACATCCGCACGCCTTCGCTGTAGAGCAGTTTGTCCGGTGTAAACGAAATCTTGATCAGCCAGTAAATCGGAAACAGCGCGAACAGCAGGTAAAAGAGGATCCCCAGCCGGTGTCCCCCTTTGCGGAGCCACAAATTTAACGAGAGTACGTTCATCGGATTCTCCTTATTTCAACAGCTGGTGGCGGATACGCAGTAAAACCAGTGCGTACAGCGTCATCAGAACCAGCAGGAATACCGCCATCGCCGAGGCATAGCCAAAGTCGAGTTTCCGGTAGGCCGTGGTGAAAATGAAACTTGACAGAATCGACGTCGAATTTGCCGGGCCGCCGTCGGTCATGACCACAATCAGGTCGGCAAAATTGGCAATCCAGATGGTGCGCAGCATGACGGTAATCGCGATCATCGGTGCCAGAAACGGCAGCGTGACTTTGCGAAACTGCTGCCAGCCGGATGCGCCGTCCATCGCCGCCGCTTCATACAAATCTTTTGGGATCGACTGCAACGCCGCCAGCAGCGTGATGGCAAAAAACGGAATGCCAAACCAGACATTCGCCAGCACCGGGCCGTAAAGCGCCAGCGTCGGATCCGACAAAATGTTGTAAGGCTCAGAAATAATGTGCAAATCCGTCAGCCAGTACGGCAGCACGCCGATCACCGGATTCAACAACCATGCCCAGGTCAGACCGGAAAGAAACGCGGGCACCGCCCACGGCAGAAACACCAGCGCCTGGACCCAGCGGCGGCCGGGGAATTCACGGTTGAGCAGCAGCGCCAGACCGAGCCCCAGCGCGAACTGTAAAACCAGCGACGTGGCCGTCCAGTTAAAGGTGTGACGCAGTGCGGCGTAAAAATGCCGATCATCAAACATTGTGCGGAAGTTATCCAGCCCGACCCAGCCGGTATCAAACGGGTTAAGCAGCTGAATATTCTGGAAAGCATAAGAAATGCCGATCGCCATCGGTACAAAAATAAACAGGCCAATCAGCACCATCGTCGGGCTGAGATAAACCCAGGGTTCAAGCAGCGCCCGCAAACGGGGAAAGCGCGGCGCGGCAGCGGTGTCTGGCGGTGAAACTTCCAACATCATGACGCGTCTCCAGTTGTAAAAGGTGTTAACTCCGGCACCGCGTGCCGGAGCCGGATGCTTACTTCTGCGTAGCCAGCCACGCCTTTTGCTCTTTGGTGAGGTATTTCGCCCAGTCTTTCACCATGCTTTCTGTGTCGTTCTGGCCGAGCAGCGTCTCCTGCGAGCTGTCTTTCACAATCACCGAGTTAAAATAACCCCAGCCTTTAAGGTGTGTCGGCATGGTAAGCGGAATGTAATCCGGACTGTTCAGCTCGGCAAACCAGCCGGCGAACTGCGGCGCGTGGTAATACGCGTCCTGCTCAGCGCCTTTGTAAATCGGCAGCGTGCCGACGAATTTCGACCACGTCAGGTTGTTTTCTTTGTTGCTGAGGAAGGAAATCAGATCCCAGCTTTGATCCTGATTTTTACCCTGTTTGAACATCGACCAGCCGGTGTAACCGATGGTCGGATAGGCTTTGCCGTTGGGCCCGAGCGGCATCGGCGCGACCGAGAAATCGTCCGGGTTCATGCTGTTTTTGATGGCGATCAGCGCGTCCGGATCCTGATCGAGCATTGCGCATTTCCCGGAATAGAAGCCGGAGACTATTTCGTTAAAACCCCAGTTGACGCTGTCTTTCGGCGCGTAACCTTTCTGGTACATGTCCACCAGGAACTGCGCCCCTTTAATTGCGCCCGGATGCGTCAGCGTGCTGTTGCCGTCTTTGTCGAAAAAGTCCGGCGAGCCGTTCATCGCCGCCATAAACATCATCCAGGCGTTAGTGCCACCGACGCCACCGCGCATGCAGTAGCCGCTGATGCCGTTGCCCAGCCCGCTGATTTTCTTCGCATCGGCCATAAACTCGTCCATGGTTTTCGGTGGCTCAGTCAGCCCGGCCTGCTGGAAGAGTTTTTTGTTCCAGAACATCGCCCGCAGATAGAAACCGTAAGGGATCATGGTCGCCGTGCCGCCGGAAGAGCGCGCCATCGTCAGCGTTTTATCGGTGAGATCCGGCGTGCCGCTCCAGCTTTTCAGGCGCGGTTCGAGATCGGCCAGCATCCCGTTGCTGGCGTACAGCCCCTGCCAGGTATCAGGCATTTCCACGACGTCCGGATATTGCCCGCTCTGAATCATCGTGCCGAGTTTTTCAAACGCCTGCCCCCAAGGCAGTGACACCACTTCAATCTCGACATCCGGATGTTGCGCCTTGTATGCGGTCAACATTTTTTGCAGCATTTCGGTACGCGCCGGGCTGGTGATCACTTCCACCAGCGTCAGTTTGGTGGCGGCAAAACCGGCACAGGAAAACAGGCTGACGCTGAGGGTCAGCGCGCTGAGCAAAGCATGACGTTTCGGGTGTCGCATAATCTTGATTCTCCACGGAGCTAAGGGTCGGATCACAGGAACAGTCGTTGATGTTTTTACCGGGTTCAGGAACAGGCGCTTTCGATGGCGTTTTTCAGGTCGCGCCACAGATCGCCGGTGTCTTCAAGGCCGATAGAAATGCGGATCACGCGTGGCGATACGCCAAAATCAATCGCCGAGTTAAATTCGCCCGCCTGATTCAGCACGGAAATGGCGGGCATCACCAGGCTTTCAAATCCGCCCCAGCTCACGCCCATCCGGAACAATTTCAGTGCGTTACAGAATGTCGGAATGTCGATGCCCTCGCTGAGTTCGAATGAAAACAGGCCGCTGTAACCGGTCAGCGTTGACGTCGGCAGCGGGTCTAAACCGGGATGATTCACCTGCGTAATGCGAGAATAGCCCTGTAAACGTCGCGCCAGTTCCAGCGCACTTTCGTGATGCTGACGCATACGCAGCGGCAAAGTCCGGAGGCCGCGCAGTAAAAGCCAGGCTTCGTTAGCCGACAATTTCCCGCCTAAAAACGGGCTGATATGACGGGTAATCGCACCGATGCGTTCCTGACTGGAGATGACCAGACCGGCTACGACATCGCTGTGCCCGCTGATGTATTTGGATGCGGAATGGATCACCAGATCGATACCGGCCGCCAGCGGTTTCTGGAAAACCGGCGATGCCCAGCTGTTGTCGATCATCGTGATCACGCCGTATTTTTTTGCCAGTGCGGCAATCGCTTTCAGATTCTGCTCGCCCATCACCCAGCTGTTCGGGCTTTCCAGATACAGCAGTTTCGCGCCCTGAATCGCCTCTTCCAGGGCAGGAAGTGAACTGCCATCCACGAACTGAGCCTCAATCTGAAAACGGGTGCAGAACCCGCGCAGGAAGCGGTAGGTATCCGGGTAAACGTGATTCACACACACGACTTTGTCGCCCGGCCCGGCCACGCTCAGAATGGAATTGCTGATCGCCGCCATGCCGCTGCCGAAGGCCAGACAGGCTTCGCCACCCTCCAGTTCCGCGACCTTTTTCTGCAATTCCACTACCGTCGGGTTATCAACGCGGGAATACAGCGCGTGATCGCTGTCACCGCGAAAACGGGCGATCATGCTGTCATAATCGGTGAAACTGAATAATGATGACTGATAAATCGGCGGCGAAATCGCGCCGCGATCATGGCGTCCGTCGTGGACTAAACGGGTGTATTCGTGCAACTCATCGTGCGGGCTTTTATCATCTTGCTGCATTGATCACTTCCTTCATGTCACGTTCAGTTATGTTCAGAATGTCGTTGCTCAGCCTGCGTGCGGTTTCCGGCTCGCGCCGCGCAATGGCTTCAAATAAGGTCCGGTGCAGCGGAAAAGAGTCGCTGAACAGCGCCTGTTCCGGCGGTGATTCGAAAAAGGCGTGCAGCAGGTCGTAGATGCCGCCGACCATTTGCAGCAGCAGCGGATTGTGCGCGGCGGTGTAAATCGCAGCATGAAACTGCCAGTCTTCGGCTCCGGCAGAACCGACGCTCAGATGCACTTTTTCCATCACACCGAGCTTTTGTTCGATAAACAGCAAATCGCTTTCCGTCGCCCTGACTGCTGCCAGCGCCGAGGCTTCGCATTCAATGATCCGGCGGACTTCCAGCGCGTGAAGCATGGTGGCGGAGTCGTTTTTAAAGCGCAGGGACAGAAAGCTGTCGTTAGCGGTGACTTCCGATTGCAGGAAAGTGCCGCTGCCTTTTTTTCGCACGATAATGCCCAGCGCTTCCCAACGTTTCAGCGCCTCGCGGACGGTATTCCGGCTCACCGCCAGCCCTTCCGCCAGCACGCGCTCGGGCGGCAATTTTTCACCCACGCGGGTGCCGGACTGCGCCACATAGCGGGTCAGCGCATCAAGCACCAGCGTGTCACTTTGCTGAGGAGCAATCGGGTGCAACAAGTTCAGTTCACCGTGCATATTGTTCTCCGCGCATCGGCCAAAATTGGCCCAACAACTCAACCTGTGAACCACTTTGCAATTTGTTTGCCAGTTTTTAGATAAAGCGCTAACTCACTGATTTCCCCTCAGATAGCGTATTTGCGCACCGATCCGGGTAACAAAACCGCGATCGCCGTGGTGCAAAAATCACCGGTTTTGTTATGTCACTGTGCAGGATATGTTCAGACTTGTAGCACGCAATGGATTGACGCTCGTTAGCGCAAATGATAATTGTTATCATGTAAATTCATTTCATCAGGCAGGTTTGTATGACCACGAACACTGACCGCGCGTCTGTCGCCACCGTTTGTATTGTTGGCGGCGGCCCAGCCGGACTAATGCTGGGCTACCTGCTGGCCCGCCAGGGAATTGACGTGACGGTGCTGGAAAAACACCGGGATTTTCTGCGTGATTTTCGCGGCGACACCATTCACCCTTCAACGCTGGACATCATCTGGCAACTGGGTTTTCTCGATGAGTTTCTCGCCCTGCCGCATCAGCGCGCCGAGAAGCTGTACGGCGAAATCAACGGCAAAGAAACCACGCTGGCGGATTTCACTCATCTGCCGACGCAGTGCAAATTCATCGCTTTTATGCCGCAATGGGATTTCCTGAATTTCATCGCCAGCAAGGCCGCGCTGCTGCCGAATTTCCGGCTGATCCACAATGCGCAGGTGCTTTCGCTGCGGGAGAATGAATCCCAGATAACCGGTGTTCTGGCGGATGTGAACGGCGAAACGCAGCATTTCGACGCCGATCTGGTGGTGGGTTGTGACGGCAGAAATTCGATTGTGCGCGAGCAGGCCGGGATGGAAATCCGCCGTTTCGGCGCACCGCGTGACGTGCTGTGGCTGAAAATCAATAAACGCACGGACGACCCGCAGTGGTCGATGGGGCATCGCGGGCCAAAGAAAAACTTCATCATGATCGACCGCGGCGATTACTGGCAGTGCGGTTATTCGATTCCAAAAGACAGCCTCGACGCGCTCAAAGCGCGCGGCATCCCGCCTTTTCTGGATTTGCTGACTGAAGTCTCACCGTTTGAGCGTGAGCGTCTGGGCGAAGACATTCAGAGCTGGGACGACGTGCGCCTGCTGGTGATCCGCATCGACCGCCTCAGAGAATGGGCTAAACCCGGCCTGTTATGCATCGGCGACGCCGCCCACGCGATGTCCCCGATTGGCGGCGTCGGCGTAAATCTGGCGATTCAGGATGCCGTCGCGACCGCAAATATTGTCGCGCAACCGCTGAAAGCCGGGCGTCTGACGCTCCGTCACCTGAAACGCATCCAGCGGCGACGGACATTCCCGACGTGGGCAACGCAGACGTTACAGATTATGATCAGTAAGGCCGGGCAAAAACCCCGCAAGCGCGCCCCTTCCCGGCTTGAAAGCTGGCTACGGGGGAGGAAGTTCATTCCCTTCCTGTTCGGACGGCTGATCGGAGTCGGGTTTTATCGGGAGATCCCGAAGTTATGAGCGTGAGACGCACAATGCGTTTGCAAGCGGACTGAGTAGGTTTCGGTTTTTCAATTGCGGTGATCGCTCAGCGGCTCGCGCCGAAACCGACCAAAAGGGGAAAGTGCTTTTCTCCTTTTGGATTTCCCCACGCTTTTTCAACACGCGCTCCGCTCGCTGGCACTGTTTTAGTAACGCCTCTTATTGCCGCGAAAACTTGCCGCCAGACGGTGCCTTCGTTTCGGTGTTCGAGCCTTGGGTCCCGAAACTCTCACTCAGCAAGCTTTCAAAAATCACGCCGTATGAGCACCGCAAAAACCGCCTGGTGATGTCGGTCATACATCACAAATATCAATCCTCTCCCCTATTTCATCACCGATAATTGACAAGCGTCATTACGCCGGAACGGTTAATTGTTCAAAGTGCCCGCCTTTCACTTGGATCCAAATTTAATCTCGGGGAATACATGTATGACAGAGTTATTGATAGGTCTGGTGGTGGCCGTGTTTGTCGGGCGGTACATCATCAAGGGGTATTCACCCACCGGCGTACTGATGGTTGGCGGGTTAATACTGCTGATTATCAGTGCGTTAATGGGCCACAGCGTGTTGCCGGAAGGCACGAAGAGCACCGGCTGGAACGCCACGGACATCGTGGAATACGTCAAAATCCTGCTGATGAGCCGCGGTGGCGATCTCGGGATGATGATCATGATGCTGTGCGGTTTCGCGGCGTACATGACGCACATCGGCGCTAACGACGTAGTGGTCAAACTCGCATCACGTCCGCTACAGATGATTAACTCGCCATACATTCTGATGGTCGCGGCCTATATTCTGGCGTGTCTGATGTCGCTGGCGGTGTCTTCCGCGACCGGTCTCGGCGTACTGCTGATGGCGACGCTGTTCCCGATTATGGTGAATGTCGGCATCAGCCGCGGCGCGGCGGCTGCGATTTGTGCGTCGCCGGCGGCCATTATTCTTTCCCCGACCTCAGGCGATGTGGTGCTGGCGGCGCAGGCGGCCAACATGCCGCTGGTCGATTTTGCCTTCAAAGTCACCCTGCCGATTTCGATTGCCGCTATTGTGGCGATGGCCGTCGCGCATTTCTTCTGGCAGCGTTATCTGGATAAACGCGATACCGCCGTGGTAGATAGCGTGGATTCCAGCAAAGATGACGTCATTGAAACCAACGCCCCGGCGTTTTACGCCATTTTGCCTTTCACGCCGATTATCGGGGTGCTGATTTTTGACGGTAAATGGGGCCCGAATCTGCATATCATTACTATCCTGGTGATCTGCATGGTGCTGACTGCACTGATTGAAACAGTAAGAAACCGCAACGGGAAAGCCGTGTTTGCCGGGCTGGACGTCGCGTATCGCGGTATGGCGGATGCGTTTGCCAACGTCGTGATGCTGCTGGTTGCGGCTGGCGTTTTCGCGCAGGGTCTGAGCACCGTCGGCTTTATCAGCAGCCTGATCGGGCTGGCGCAAAACTTTGGTTCTGGCAGCATTATTATGATGCTGGTGCTGGTCACCATCACCGTCCTTGCGGCCATGACCACCGGCTCGGGCAATGCGTCGTTTTATGCGTTCGTGGAACTTATCCCGAAACTGGCGGCGAAAATGGGCATCAACCCGGGATATCTGGTGATCCCGATGTTACAGGCGTCCAACCTTGGTCGCACCATTTCACCGGTCTCCGGCGTCGTGGTCGCCGTGGCAGGTATGGCAAAAATCTCCCCGTTCGAAGTGGTAAAGCGCACCTCCGTGCCGGTTCTCGTGGGGCTGATAGTGGTTATTGTCGCCACAGAAATTCTGGTTCCGGTTCACTAATTCCCCTCCTTTTCTAATGCTGAAATCATTTGCGCTCTATCAAGGCGGCAACTGAGCAAATCCCCGGAAGCATACAAAAGTATGTGACCGGGGTGCGCGAAGGAAGCCAACGCCGAGACAGCGTGAAGGATGAAAGTATTGATCACATAAATACGATATGGGCTAATACCAACTCAGGTTAAGCTACTGCGCCTTGAAGGTCGGGGAAAAAGCCCCGTCTGAGTGATGGCGAAATCCGCGTAATATAGGCTTTTTATGTCGAATAATCCGGGCTACAAACGAATCGGCGGGTGGTTACTGGCCCCGATGGCGTATCTGATTGTCACGCTGCTGAGCGTTGTATTAATGCTGTTCCTGTTTTCAATGGCCATATTTATGCCGGAATCACGCGAATATTTAATCACCAATTCGCAGGCCTTTACGCTGCAATGGTATTTCTCCTTGGTAACCACGTTAGCGATGGGGTTATTTACCGTTGCGGTTCTCTGGCAATTTTGTAAGCGTGCCAGAGCGTTACCAAAAATGTATATTATCTGGTTGTTGTGTACGGTATTGCTGGCGGTAAAAGCCTTTGCATTCTCGCCGGTTACCGATGATCTGGCCGTGCGTAACTTACTGTTACCCTTATTGGCTGCTGCGGTGTTTGTGCCTTATTTCAAGCGCTCACTGCGGGTGAAAGAAACCTTCACGGAATAACCCTGAAGTTTTAATGTTTATTATGTCCGGGCAATTGTCATGACCTCTTACTTATTACTGTTTGTCGGCACCATGCTGGTGAATAACTTTGTTCTGGTGAAGTTCCTCGGACTTTGCCCGTTTATGGGCGTGTCCAAAAAACTGGAATCCGCCATCGGCATGGGCCTGGCGACCACGTTCGTGATCACCTTGTCGAATATCTGTTCGTGGATGGTCAACACCTTCATTCTGATGCCGCTGGGCCTGGTGTACCTGCGCACCATGGCGTTTATCCTGGTGATCGCTGTCGTCGTACAGTTCACCGAAATGGTCGTGCGTAAAACCAGCCCGTCGCTGTATCGCCTGCTGGGTATTTTCCTGCCGCTTATCACTACCAACTGCGCCGTGCTCGGCGTGGCGCTGCTTAACATCAACCAGCAGCTGAATTTCATGCAGTCCGCGCTCTACGGTTTTGCCGCCTCACTCGGTTTCTCGCTGGTGATGGTGCTGTTCGCCGCCATTCGTGAGCGCCTGGTTGTCGCTGACGTGCCTGCACCGTTCAAAGGTTCTTCGATTGCGCTGGTCACGGCGGGCCTGATGTCACTGGCCTTTATGGGCTTTACGGGTCTGGTGAAATTCTGATGTTTGAATTATGGGTAGCGATTGGTGCGCTGACCGCACTGGCTCTGGTGTTTGGCCTGCTGCTGGGTTACGCCTCGCGTCGTTTTGCCGTGGAAGGCAACCCGGTTGTCGATCAGATTGACGATATCCTGCCGCAAAGCCAGTGTGCGCAATGCGGTTATCCCGGTTGTAAACCTTACGCCGAAGCCGTGGCCAATGGCGACAACATCAACAAATGTGTGCCGGGCGGCGAAGCGGTCATGCTCAAGCTGGCCACCCTGCTCAACGTCGAGCCGCAGCCGATGGGCGAAGACGTCGCCGCCGCCGTGCCGGTGCGCAAAGTGGCGTATATCGACGAAAGCAACTGTATCGGCTGCACCAAATGCATTCAGGCCTGCCCGGTCGATGCGATTGTGGGCGCAACCCGTGCCGTGCATACCGTGATTACCGATTTATGTACCGGCTGTGACCTGTGCGTCGCACCGTGCCCGACGGACTGCATCGAAATGCTGCCGATCAAAACCACCACCGCAAACTGGAAGTGGGATTTGCAATCCATTCCGGTTCAGGTCATCCATGCGGAGTAACATGTTTAATCTGTTTGCCGCGCTCAAAAAAGACAAAGTCTGGGACTTCGACGGTGGTATTCATCCGCCGGAAATGAAGACGCAGTCGAGCCACGTTCCGCTGCGCAACGTGCCGTTGCCTGAGCGCTTTATCATTCCCCTTCAGCAGCATCTTGGCCCGGAGGGCGAGCTGTGTGTGAAAGCCGGTGACCGGGTTTTAAAGGGCCAGCCGCTGACGACAGGCCGTGGCCGCACCGTGCCGGTACACGCGCCGACGTCTGGCGTGATCACCGCCATCGAACCACATATCACCGCGCACCCTTCCGGCCTGAAAGAACTCTGCGTTCTGATTGAAGCCGACGGGCAAGACACCTGGTGCGAACGCAACATTGTGGCCGATTACCGCCAGCTTTCTGCCGGAGAGCTGAACCAGCGCATCAGCCAGGCCGGTATCGCCGGATTGGGCGGCGCAGGTTTCCCGACCGCCAGCAAACTCGCAGGCGGCCTGACGTCCACGCGCACGCTGATCCTCAACGCCGCCGAATGCGAACCCTACATCACTGCCGATGACCGGCTGATGCAGGAACACGCGGATCAGATCCTCGAAGGCACGCGCATTCTCTGTCATATGCTCAGCCCGGAACGCGTTCTCATCGGCATCGAAGACAATAAACCGGAAGCCATTGCGGCGTTTAAAACTGCGATTAAAGCTACGGCTCAGCAGGATCTGGCTAACGGTATCCGCTTCGAACTGCGCGTGGTGCCGACCAAGTATCCGTCCGGCGGAGCCAAACAGCTGACCAAAATTCTGACCGGCCTCGAAGTGCCGAAAGGTCATCACTCGTCGTCAATCGGCGTGCTGATGCAAAACGTCGGGACGGTTTACGCGATCAAACGCGCGATCCTCGACGGCGAACCGCTGATCGAACGTGTCGTGACGCTGACCGGTGAAGCGATGGCGAAACCCGGTAACGTCTGGGCACGTCTGGGTACGCCGGTTTCGCATCTGATGCAGGAAGGCGCGTTACAGCCGCAGGGCGATAAAAAGATGGTGATCATGGGCGGGCCGCTGATGGGCTTTACCCTGCCGTCGCTCGATGTGCCGGTCGTTAAGATCTCCAACTGCCTGCTGGCTCCGTCCGAATCGGAACTTGGCCAGCCTGAGCCGGAAGAAGCCTGTATCCGTTGCAGCCTGTGCGCGGAAGCCTGTCCGGCCGGTTTACTGCCGCAGCAGCTTTACTGGTTCAGCCGCGGCGAAGAACACGAAAAAGCGCGCAACCATAACCTGTTCGATTGCATCGAATGCGGCGCCTGTGCTTACGTCTGCCCGAGCAACATTCCGCTGGTGCAGTATTATCGTCAGGAAAAGGCCGAAATCCGTGCCATCGACAGCGAAACCGCCCGTGCGACCGAAGCCAAAGCGCGTTTCGAAGCCAAACAGGCGCGTATGGAACGTGACAAAATCGCCCGCGAAGAGAAACACCAGAAAGCCGCCGTTAAGCTGAGCGAAACGCCGGTGGACGACGCCCCGGTCGCCGGAGCCGCGGCTGAAACGGCGGAAGTGGATCCGCGTCAGGCCGCACTGGCCGCCGCCATTGCCCGCGCCAAAGCCAAAAAAGCGGCTGCCGCGCAGGAAATCCCGGTCGCGTCTGAACCGGTGCCTGAAACGCCGCCGACCGCAGAAGACGATCGCAAAGCCGCCGTGGCTGCCGCTATCGCCCGGGTAAAAGCGAAGAAAGCGGGAAATGGCGTGGTGGTGGAAGCCACCGACAGCGAGCTCAATGTGACTCCGCCAGCACCGGCAGAAGACGACCGCAAGGCCGCCGTAGCCGCAGCGATTGCCCGCGTGAAAGCGAAGAAAGCCGCCGCCGCTCAGGCCAATACTGACGAAGGCGTGACAACGTCACCGGCTGAACCTTCTGCTGACGACAAGCGTAAAGCCGCTGTCGCCGCCGCCATTGCCCGTGCGAAAGCTAAAAAAGCGGCGGCGCAGAGTGACGCCGAAGAGTCCGCTGCGGACAACGACGCATCTTCAGAACCAGACACAACACAACAAGAAAGCGATCCACGCAAAGCCGCCGTGGCTGCTGCGATCGCCCGAGTTAAGGCCCGTAAAGCCGCTCAGACAATGTCGAACGAGGAATAGATGGCCTTCAGGATCGCAAGTTCACCTTTTACACATAACCGCCAAAATACCAGCACCATCATGATGATGGTGATTCTGGCGTGTATTCCGGGTCTGATCGCTCAGATTTGGTTTTTCGGCTACGGAACACTGGTTCAGCTCGCCCTGGCTATCGTGATTGCTTTACTGGCGGAAGGTGCCGTTTTGCAACTGCGCAAACAGCCGGTAAAAAAACGTCTGGGCGATAACAGCGCCCTGCTGACGGCTATTTTGATCGGCATCAGCCTGCCGCCGCTCGGCCCGTGGTGGATGGTGGTGCTTGGCACGTTTTTCGCCATCATCATCGCCAAACAGCTGTATGGCGGTCTGGGGCAAAACCCGTTTAACCCGGCAATGGTGGGTTATGTTGTGCTGCTGATTTCGTTCCCGGTGCAGATGACCACCTGGCTGCCGCCGGACGCGCTGCAACATCATCACATCAGCTTCACCGATACGCTGCTGACCATTTTCACCGGCCACAGCGGGCAGGATCTGACCGCCTATCAGTTGCAAATGAACGTGGATGGCGTGACGCAGGCGACGCCGCTGGATGCCTTTAAAACCGGCTTACGCTCCGGGCATACAGCCGATCAAATTCTGGCAACACCGCTGTTTGGCGGCACGCTGGCGGGTCTGGGCTGGCAGTGGATTAACCTCGGTTTTCTGGCCGGTGGCCTGTTCCTGATGTGGCGTAAGATCATCAGCTGGCACATTCCGGTGGCAATGCTCGGTATGCTGGCGTTCTGCGCCGCCATCGCGTGGGGGCTGGCACCGGAAAGCTATTCTTCACCGCTGGTCGGCCTGTTCTCCGGTGCGACCATGCTCGGTGCCTTCTTTATCGCCACCGACCCGGTGACGGCATCCACCACGCCAAAAGGCCGTCTGGTTTTCGGTGCATTAATTGGTTTACTGGTGTGGCTTATCCGCACGTACGGCGGGTATCCTGACGGCGTGGCCTTTGCCGTTTTACTGGCCAACATTACCGTGCCGCTGATTGACCACTACACTCAACCACGTGTTTACGGGCATCGCTGAGGAAGAATTATGTTAGCTACAATGCGACGCCACGGCCTGATTCTGGCTTTCTTTGGCGCACTGATGACCGGCATGACCGCCATCGTAAACCTGCTGACCAAGCCAACGATTGAACATCAGGCGCTGTTACAGCAAAAAACGCTGTTTGATCAGGTGATCCCGGCCAGCGTTTACGATAACAACATGCAGAACGAATGTTACAACGTCACCGATGAATCACTCGGTACCGCTACGCCGCACCGCCTGTACCTGGCGCGCAAAGGCGGTGAACCGGTGGCTGCCGTGGTGGAAACTACCGCGCCAGACGGTTATTCCGGTGCAATCCAGCTGCTGGTTGCCGCTGATTTTCATGGCAAAGTCTACGGTTCCCGCGTGCTCGAACAACATGAAACGCCGGGGCTGGGTGACAAAATTGAAGTGCGTATTTCTGACTGGATCAAGCATTTCGCCAACGAAACCGTTAACGGCCCCAGCGACCCGCGCTGGGCTGTGAAGAAAGATGGCGGCGTGTTTGATCAGTTTACCGGCGCGACCATTACCCCGCGCGCTGTCGTGCGCTCGGTGAAACGCACGGCGTTATTTATCGGGACGGTGCCGTCTCAGCTTTCCCACCTCACCCCTTGTGGAGCCCGTGATGAGTGAAGCCAGAAAGATAATCGTTCAGGGTCTGTGGACCAATAACTCCTCGCTGGTCCAGCTGCTGGGGCTTTGCCCGCTGCTGGCCGTGACGTCCACGGCGACTAACGCCTTAGGTTTGGGGCTGGCAACCACGCTGGTGCTGACCTGTACTAACGGCATGATTTCCGCGTTCCGTAAGTGGATCCCGGATGAAATCCGTATTCCGATTTACGTGCTGATCATCGCATCGGTGGTCAGTACCGTTGAAATGCTGATCAATGCGTATGCCTTTGGTTTGTATCAGGCGCTGGGGATTTTCATCCCGCTGATTGTTACCAACTGTGTGGTGGTCGGACGTGCGGAAGCCTGCGCCGCGAACAGTCCGGTGCATCTGGCGGCGCTGGACGGCGCCATGACCGGCCTCGGGGCGACGTGCGCAATGTTCGTCCTCGGTTCGATGCGTGAAATTCTCGGCAGCGGCGTGTTGTTTAACGGCGCAGATTTGCTGCTCGGCGGCTGGGCGAAAGTGCTGCGCGTTGAAGTGATTCATTTGGATAACCCGTTCCTGCTGGCGATGCTGCCGCCGGGCGCGTTTATCGGTTTGGGCCTGCTGCTGGCGGCTAAATACCTGATTGATCAGCGCATGAAAGCGCGAAAAGCGGTGCAACACGTTGCCGCCGAAGACAGTTTGCCAAAGGGAAGTGTTCATGAATAAGGAAAAGCGCATTGAAATCCTCAGCCGTTTGCGGGACAACAACCCGCATCCCACAACCGAACTGGTGTACACCACGCCGTTCGAGCTGCTGATTTCGGTGTTACTTTCCGCGCAGGCCACGGACGTCAGCGTGAACAAAGCGACCGCGAAACTTTATCCGGTCGCGAACACGCCGGAGTCCGTTCTGGCGCTCGGCGTGGACGGTGTGAAGGAATACATCAAAACCATCGGCCTGTTTAATTCGAAAGCCGAAAACGTCATTAAAACCTGCCGGATTTTGCTGGAAAAACACAACGGCGAAGTACCGGAAGACCGCGCCGCGCTGGAAGCCCTGCCGGGCGTCGGGCGTAAAACCGCCAACGTGGTGCTCAATACCGCTTTCGGCTGGCCCACCATTGCCGTCGATACGCATATTTTCCGCGTCTGTAACCGGACGAAATTCGCGCCAGGTAAGACCGTCGATGACGTGGAAGAGAAATTACTGAAAGTGGTGCCGAAGGAATTTATGCTCGACTGCCATCACTGGCTGATTTTGCACGGTCGCTATACCTGTATTGCGAGGAAGCCGCGGTGCGGATCGTGTTTGATTGAAGATTTGTGTGAGAGTAAAGAGAAGGTTTATGCGGAGTGAAAGGGAGTGCCGCTGCGCGGTTCCTTTTCCCGGTGTTACTCAGCCTGCGGCCTCACCCTTCCGACCTCCCCCTTCGCAGGGGGAGGAGAAAGTCAAAATCAAATAAACGACTTCGCCTGCTTGAGCACCACATCACACGCTTTGGTTTTCACTTTCTCTTTCACCTGCGTCAGCCCGCTGCCGAGATTATTCAGGTCAACGCTCTGATCTTTACCGGTTTTCAGCAACCCGCCCAGCCCCTGCTGGTAGTCCTTGCTTTCAGCACCAGACGCGCTCTGGATCCCCAGTTTGTTCAGCAGCTGATCTTTCACGTTTTCGGTGCTGGCTTTAGAAAGTACGTTGTTTTTCACGCAATACTGCAATACACCGGCGACGTTGGTCGCGCTGGTGGAGGTCAGCGCTTTATCGCCGCCGTTGAGCAGTGAAGTCAGTGATGATGTGGTTCCCGTCCCTGAGGTTGTTCCCGCACTGTTCAGCCCGTCGGTGGCGGCCTGTTGCAGTTGTCCCAGCAGGTTATTTGATGCCTGTGCGGAGGCTGCCACTAACAGGCTGCCCGCGACGATGGTCAGAACGCCAGCTTTTAATGCTTTCATGTGCTACTCCATTCATTTCACTTATATATTGCGGGAAAGCTTGGTCTTAAATGATGAATTCATCAATAGGAAAATCGGAGAGAAACCGGCAATGCCGGTTTTATTTGATCGTCGACGGGGGGGCAAGCGGTTGTTGCTGCGTCAGCCACAGACCGGCGGCGGTAAAAAAATGCTGCGCCAGCGCCGTCGCCCTGCCCGGTTCGGCCACCACCAATGCTGCGTGGCGGGTCATAGGGGTGATGTCCAGCGGGCAGCGTTTAAGTGCCGGATGCATCTCGTCTATCAGATGCCCGCTCGGCACTAACGCACAGCCGATGCCGACAAACACGCCCTGCATCAGCTGAAATATCGAGGTACTTTCCAGACGCGGATGCAGTTCGAGTCCGGCCTGACGGAAGAAATTATCCAGATAGCGGCGGAAATAACGGCTCGGCTCGGACAGACACAAAGGCAACGCCGCGGCCTGTTCGGCGGTCATCAACCCGACATTGTCCAGTTCGGGGAAATGGTCCGGGTGATACACCACGTCCACGCCGCCATCATCAAGCGACACCAGCTGGAAACGCAGTTCGTTGAGGGTCGAAAATTCGAAAAAGCCGATGCCGACATCCACGGAATGGCTGCTCAGCGCTTCAATCAGCTGATCGGCGCTGACTTCCGAGACGCGGTAATCCAGCCCCGGATGCGCCTGGCTCACCGCTTTAATCAGCCGCGCCAGCGAAACGCTGCACTGTGGCATAACGCCGATGCGTAACGTCCCGCTCATGCCCTGCTTGAGGGATTCCACCTCCAGCTTCAGGCCTTCGTAAACCGCCACTATTTCGCGCGCCCAGCTCAGCACACGCAGGCCTTCGGCGGTGAATCCTTCGAAATTGTTGCCCCGGTTGATCAGGTTCAGCCCGAGTTCTTTTTCAAGATTTTTGAGCCGCATCGACAGCGTCGGCTGGCTGACAAAACTGGCTTCCGCCGCCCGCCCGAAATGACGTTCCCGTTCAAGATTGCAGAGATAAATAAGCTGTTTGATGTCCATTTTATTGAATATTCATTGAGTTACAGTGATTAATTCAGAACACAATGTGAACGGAATTGCCCGCGAAAAGCCACGTCCCGGATTACGCATACCGCATGATATCCCACATTCACGAAATTTGTTTTTCGGGATACGCGGGAAATCATGCCGGAATCACATTTACTTATCTTATAACTCGCAGATTATTCATACAGGCAGATTATTCAATAAAGACCGGGCGCTTTTCGCGAAGGGACTTCAGCCCTTCCCGCACAAGAATCAGCGCCATTTTTCCGTCGTGACCGGTGACCTGTGTTCCGGTGTCGTGACGGATGGCGTCGATAAAGGCTTCGGCTTCGCGCACGTAGGCTTCCTGATATAACTTCGTCCAGGACGGCATGGATTGCGCCTGAATGGTTTTGTCTTGCGTCACCACTTCAACATTATTGCTGTTCTGCCGGCCAACTTTGACAATGCCATGCGTGCCGAGAATTTCCGCGCGGGCATCGTAGCCGTAACGGACGTACTGCGCGCCGTCGATCATGCCGATGATGCCGTTGGTGAACTGCATCATGACGGCGCAGGTATCGTAATAGTCGGGGTATTCCGCGGCTTTTTCCGGTGACCGGAAATTATGGCCGATGACGTGGATCATGCTCACTTCGGCTCCGGCGTACCACCTGAGCGTATCGAGATCGTGGCTATTCACTTCAGCAACCGGCCCGCCACTTTTGGAAATATCGAACATCCACTCTTTAGGCTCGCTCGGCCCATGGGTCAGTGATTTTAGTAACGTCACTTCGCCGACAGTTTTATTTTCAATCACCTCCTTGCCCGTTTTAAAATTCTCATCAAAACGGCGCATAAAACCTAATTGTAATTTGACGTTATATTCCCGACATGCGTCGATCATGTCGTTGCATTCTTCTTCCGTTCCGGCCATCGGCTTTTCGCAGAATATATGTTTTCCGGCTTTCGCGGCGGCAACCACAATATCGCGGTGTAAATGCGTCGGTGTCACCACCACAATGGCATCAATATTTGCGTTTTTCAGGGCTTCGCGATAATCGGTATATTGATATTCCATCTGAAGTTCTTTCTGTACTTCCGCCAGATTCCCCTCGTCGGGATCGCATATTGCAATTAACCGGGCATGACGAAGATTACCGTTATAATTCCGGGCATGAATCATCCCCGCGCGGCCACAACCAATCAGACACACATTAATCATTTTATTCATTTTCAGCCTCAGTCAGGGCATATTTCGTTATTTACCGGCCTGTATCACAGGCCAGTTTTCTGAATACTATTTGGCAGCGAGAAGTTCATTAACGATTTTTATTCCGGCAGAGCTGCCCAGACGCGTTGCGCCTGCATCAATCATGGCAAGCGCGTCGCTCAGCGTGCGAATTCCACCCGCAGCTTTAACCTGAACGTGTTCGCCCGCGTGTTCTTTCATTAATTTGACGTGTTCAGCCGTTGCGCCCGCCGTGCCGAATCCTGTGGAGGTTTTAACAAAGCCCGGTTTCACTTCAGCAGCGATTTTGGCGACCTGAATAATTTCATCTGTCGTCAGGTAACAGGTTTCGAAAATGACTTTCGACACAATCCCGGCTTTATTGGCGACAGCCACCAGCGCCGCCATTTCTTCTCTGATATAAGCGTAGTCATGCTCTTTGACTTTGCCGACATTCAGCAGGTAATCGAATTCCTGCGCGCCATTATTAACGGCGTCCTGTGCTTCAAACACTTTGGCGGCAATGGTCATCTGCCCCAGCGGGAAACCAATCGCCGCGCCGGTCAGCACGGATGAACCTTCCAGCATTTGACGGCAGATGGCGACTGGCCAGGAGTTGATAGCAACAGACGCAAAACCGTATTCCTTCGCTTCATCACACAGTTTTTGGAAATCTTCTTTGGTCGCATACGCATGCAGATTGGTATGGTCAAAGAATGCGGCCAGTTTTTCAGCAGAGTATTTCATTTTCTATTCCTTAATCAGGTTTCAGTATTCAGGGAGTTGCCTGCCGGCAAATAAATTTATGGATTACGACAAAAAGGGATTCAGCCAGCTTCTTCCACCAGCGTAGATAAATACTGGCTTAGTATTTCGCTGGCCTCTTTTTCCTGTTCGCCTTCGCAGAGTAAAGTAATTGC
The DNA here is from genome assembly GCF_011065485.1 of Rahnella contaminans. NCBI lineage: Bacteria > Pseudomonadati > Pseudomonadota > Gammaproteobacteria > Enterobacterales > Yersiniaceae > Rahnella > Rahnella contaminans. The sequence continues at coordinate 621,232 of NZ_JAADJS010000001.1, read as the reverse complement.
TGAATTATGAACGATGCCGAGTTTCATCAGTGCCAGCATACTTCTGCCATCGGCCTCTTTTTCTTTATTCACCAGCCTGACATTACAGTCGAATTTTTTCGCCATTTTCGAAAATGTTGCGCAGGGACGACTGTGAAATCCCATGGGATTAATAAAGCGTATTTTCGATGCAATCATAACGTTCTGCCTCCTTATTAATGTTTTTAAACAGCCAGCGCGGATTTATTAAATTTCGCCTTTCGGTATAATCCGTAAATAATTCCACCGGTCAGTCCGCCGCTGAGAATAGCAATTACCCAAAGTAAACCGTGCGTGACGAGCGGAAGAATAATCAGCCCGCCGTGCGGGGCTGGCACCGCGACTTTAAAGAAGAAGGTCAGCGTGGCACCGATCGAGGCGCTCAGCATGAGTATCGGGATCACACGCAGCGGATCTTTTGCAGCAAAGGGAATCGCGCCCTCGGCAATAAACGTCGCACTGAGAATAAAGTTCACCAGCCCGGCGGCCTGCTCCTCTTTTTCGAAATACTTTCTGAACATCACAGTCGCAAAGGCAATCACCAGCGGCGGCACCATGCTGGCGGTCATGACGCCGGCCATAAATAATGCGTTGCCCTGCTCGGCCAGCAACATCGTTCCCGTCACATACGCAGCTTTGTTCACCGGGCCACCGAGGTCAAACGCGCTCATACAGCCAATCACAATGCCGAGCAATAACGGGTTCGCGTGTTCCAGCCCGGCCAGCCACACCATCATGCCTTTATTTAAAGCCGCGATGGTCGAACCGGCAGAAAGCATGAAGACGCCGACCACCAGAACACCAATCAGCGGCATCAGGAAGATAGACTTGAAACCTTCCAGCGAACGGGGAAATGAACGGGTGATATGCAGCATCCATTTCATGAAATAACCGGCGAAAAAGCCCGCGATAATGCCACCAAGAAAGCCCGCGCCGATATCGGTCGCCAGCAGGCCGCCGACGAATCCGGCTACAAAACCAGGGCGGTTGGAAATCGAGTACGCGATAAACGCGGTGAAGACCGGCACCATTAATGAAAACGAGAGTTTACCGAGTTTAAACAGGCTGGCGGCAATCGGGTTATATTGCGCGCTGGTCGGGTCAAATGAGTAAATCCCCCAGAAGAAGGAAATGGCGATTAACACACCGCCTGCGACCACAAACGGCAACATGTTCGACACGCCGTTCATCAGGGAAATATAGACTGACCGCCCCGCGCCCTGGCGCTCTGCTTTTTCGGCGGCAGGTTTTTCATTATCAGGCGTTGCGGTTTGTTCGTGCCGGTAAACGGCTTCTTCACCGGCCATCGCCCGGGCCACCAGTTCAGTGGCTTTTTTAACGCCGTGGCCGACCGATGCGCGGATTAACGGCTTACCGTCGAATCGTGTCATTTCCACCGCCTTGTCGGACGCCAGAATCACCATATCGGCCCGGGCGATTTCTTCTGCCGTCAGCGCGTTTTCAATGCCCACGGCCCCGTTGGTTTCAACGCGGATCCCCGCACCGGCTTTTTTTGCGGCATTTGTCAGCGCGGCTTCCGCCATAAACGTATGGGCGATCCCCGTCGGACATCCCGTTACTGCGACAAAAAACTTTTCTCTGGTCGACATGATTCTGGCTCCATAAGGGTGATTTCTCCGGCCTGTCATTTACTGCTGATTTACTCTGTTAATTATCGTTTACTATCGATATCAGTTAAATGCAGGCCAGAGCAGAATGTGAAGAGGTTAATCAACGTAACGGGTCATAATTTCAATGACCTGCGCTACATCCTTTGCCGCAGCAATCGGGTCACGGAAATCATCTTCCATAATCGCGCCAGCAAGTTTCATCAGGATCCTGATGTGTTCATCACCCGCGCTTTCTTCCGGAACGGCAATCATGAAGACGTACTGCGCCCGGTCATTTTCTTCGGCATCCCATAACACCGGCTTCACCAGTCGTGCAAAAGCGATAACCGGCAATGTAACCGCGTCACTCTTGCCGTGCGGGATTGCGAAGTCGTGGCCGACTGCCGTTGAGAACTCAACTTCTCTTTTACGGATGGCCGCCATGAAGTGATCGAAACCGCCCGGTTTCAGGCACCCGGTCGCTTCTATCTTTTTGCCCATCTGCCGCAGAACGTCGTCTTTATCCTGAACATCCAGATCCAACATCACGGTGTCTTCTGAAAAAATCCTCATACTGGCTTTCCCTTTTGCTGTTAATTATCGTTTGTTATCGTTTATACGTATATCAAGAGCAAAGCGATAATAAACGATTGACATCGCTAATTGCATGACTAAACTCACAAGAATTCACATTGAGTCGATTTTTTGATCAACACCCCGTTTAGCAAAAGACGCTCCGTCCTGTAACCATTGAGAGGCTGTTATGAAAGCAATTCAGTTATTTGCCAAAGGTGAACTCCGTTTAACCGATCTGCCTGAACCCGAAATCGCGCCAGACGAAGTGCTGCTGGCTTGTAAAGTCGGGGCGATTTGCGGTACCGATTTGCGGATGTTCGCCAACGGCCATCGCCAGTCACCACAGGCGCTAACGCTGGGGCATGAATTATCGGGCATCATTGAGAAAACCGGGGCGAACGTCAGCCCTGAATGGCGTGTGGGAATGCGCGTGGCGGTTGCCCCTAACTACGGGTGCGGCACCTGCGACAGCTGCATCAGCGGCAATACGCAAACCTGCAAGGAATTCCAGGCGTTGGGTATTCAGAAAAACGGCGCGTTCGCCCGTTATGTGGTGATCCCCGCCCGCGCCGTGCAGCAGGGAAATATCGTGGCGTTGCCGGATCACGTTTCGTTTGAAGAAGGCGCGCTGATTGAGCCTTTCTCCTGTGTTTATAATGCCTTTGAGCGCTGTCATACCCGCGTCGGCGATACGGTTCTGGTGATTGGCGCGGGGCCAATTGGCCTGATGCACGCCATGTTGCATAAAGCGGCGGGTGCCGGAAAAGTGCTGATCAGCGACATCAACCCGGAACGGCTGGCGATGGCGTGTCATTTTGATGCGGATTTTGTGCCCGTGAGCGGTACCGATACGCTGGCGGACGTCATGCGTATTACGCAAAATCGCGGCTGTGACGTGGTGATTACGGCGGCGTCGAGTGCGGAAATTCAGTCGCTGGCGTTTGAACTGACGGCGCTGAATGGCCGCGTGCTGTTCTTCGGCGGTTTGCCGCACGGTAAAGAAATGGTCAGCCTGAATACCAACATTATTCATTACCGGCAGATCACGGTGACGGGCATGAGCGGGCAGAATTTACGTCAGTATCGGGAAAGCCTGAGAATGATTTCCAATGGACTGATAAATCTGAAAGAAATCTTGACTCACAAGTACACTCTTGAACAATATGACGAGGCTTTCAGCGCCGCCCGTTCAGGGCAGGCGCTGAAAGTGGCCTTCGTTTTATAACCCGCCGGACACTGAGAAAAATCATGAACGATCATTCGGAAGATAAAGTTTTTTCACTCGAACGCCAGCAGGCCATTCTGGCGTTTGTGGAGGAAAACAAGAAAGCCACGGTCGCCGAACTTTGCCAGATCTTTAAAGTCTCGACTTCCACGATCCGTAATGATCTTCGTGAAATGGAAAAGAACATGCTGGTCACGCGGACGCACGGCGGCGTGCTGATCCGCAGTAAAACCGGCGTGGAGATGATGTCCACCGAAAAAGAAGTCTGCAATCATGATGCGAAAGTCATGGTTGCACAGCTCGCACTTGAGCAGATTGAAGACGGCGATACGCTGTTGCTCGATACCGGCACCACCACGCTGGAACTGGCGAAAATTCTGGGTGAACGCCAGCAACTGACGGTGATCACCAATGATCTAAAAATTGCCCTGACGCTGGAAGATTCGCCGGGCGTGGTAAATCTGTTCTTTATTGGCGGCGCGGTGCGCAAGCAACTTCATTGCGTGATCCCGTTTAGTAACGACAACAGTTTGTCTGATCTGATCATCGATAAAGCCATTATGGGCACCAACGGTTTTACGCTAAAAAATGGCGCGACAACCCCAGATGTGCGTCAGGCCGCGTTTAAAAAGAAGATGATTGCCTGTTCGACCAGCGTGATTTTGCTGGCAGATTCAACCAAAATCGGCCGTGACGCATTCGCCAAATTTGCCGATATCTCCGATATCCATATTTTCATCACTGACAGCATTAAAGATGACGTGCGCTCAGGGCTGGAAGCACAGGGAATGCTGGTCTGCGACGGCTCAGCGAAAAACCGCGGGTAATATTGCTATTGGGTAATCCTCCTAATTGTGCCATGCCGTTGAGCGCGAAACCGGCAGACATCAGGTTTTACGACTACGCTTAAAAACTGACACAAACAAAGGAGCACTAAAATGTCATCTCAAGAATTCGATAATGATGCAAATCGTCTGGCTGATAAGGTTGAAAACAAAGCGAACGAGTTTGCTGGCGAAGCGCAGAAGCAATTTGGGGACTTTGTGGACTCACCAAAACATCAGCTGAAAGGCGCGGCGCGAAAATACTCTGCTCAGGCAAGTGATGCAGTTTCAGATGTTGCAGAAAAGATTAAAGAAAATCCGCTGTCAGGATTGATCGCCGCTGGCGCTATCGGCGTTGTGCTCGGTTTGCTGCTTGGCCGCAAATAAGCCTTACGGTTATCCCGTGTTAAGCTTCAGCAAAAGAAAGCCCGTCGGGCTTTCTTTGTTTTATTGCCTCGTGAATCCCCCGCCGGTTCCCTCCCTTACGACGACGTCAGCCCGATAACACCGTGTACGCCCATATAAATTCCGACAACGCCAATCAGTACGCTTGAAAAATACGGTGCGCGCCGGGCAAGCGTATTGAATCCGCTCCAGCGTTTGGCAACCTGACGGACACTCACCGCCGCCCCCACACCCACGGTCACCAGCGTTAACGCCAGCCCGAGGCTGAAACAGACCACCAGCGCGGCACCCAGCGCCAGCGCTTTCAGCTGAATGCAAATCAGCAGCACGGTAATCGCCGCCGGACACGGGATCAGCCCGCCGGTCAGGCCGAAGAACAGAATCTGCCAGTTGGTGACTTTCTGGGTCGCAAACCGCCGCGCGATATCCCCCGCATGCGCCCTTTCGTGTGCGTCCTGATATTCCTGCGCTGCGACGTTAACGTGAAACCCTGTCAGGCTCGCCGGTTTGGCGTGAATCGCATGAGGTACGCTGGCCGCCTGAAGAATTCCGTGACCGTGATGGTGGTCATGTGGATGATCGTGAGGGTGATCATGAGCGCCGTGATCATGGGTATGCAGCACGCCGTTTTGCTGCTGTTTCCATGCGCTTTCTCCGCGATAAGTGCGCCAGAACATCCATGTGGCCGTCCCGACGATAATCATAGCCGAAATCAGCTGAAGCCAGGGTTCCGCCGATTCGGCAGTAAAACGGTGACTGATAACCATCCCGCCAAACGCAATCAGCCAGACGATGGCGGTATGCGAAACCGTAGCCGCCAGCCCCAGCATCACAGCCTGCCGGACAGTCCCTTTGATCGCGATGATGAATGCCGCCATCATCGTTTTCGAATGCCCCGGCTCCAGGCCGTGCAAAACCCCTAACAATATAGCGCTGGGAATAAATACCCAGGCATTCCCCTGCTGCAACAATGTGGCAAAGTCGTTCATCTTTATCATTCTCAATGGAAGTGGCGCAGACGATTGTACTCCCCCCCAGTATCATATACTACCCCCCAGTATCCTGAGGATGTTATGCTGTCCGCGTATTCACGGCCATCAGGGAGTTAACATGTCACATACCATTCGCGATAAACAGAAGCTGAAAGCGCGTACCAGCAAGATTCAGGGACAGGTTGTGGCATTAAATAAAATGCTGGATGAACCGCACGAATGTTCAGCGGTTTTGCAGCAGATTGCGGCAATCCGGGGCGCGGTCAACGGGCTGATGCGCGAAGTGATCAGGGGACATCTGACCGATCATCTGGTGCATGAAGAAGATGTGGCGAAGCGCGAGGCCGATCTGGATGTCGTGCTGAATGTGCTGAATTCTTACGTGAAGTGAATTGCGCCCATGAAAAAAGGGGCCAAAGCCCCTTTTCATTAGTGTCTGTCAGTCTTTATTTTCTGACCTGTTTGGTCGCAAAACCTTTGTTCAGCTTACGCCAGTACACCAGCCAGGTGATCAACGCGCACACCACGTAGAATACCAGGAAGACTTTCATCGCGCCCGCCGGTGAACCGGTCAGTGCCAGAGACGTCCCGAAGGCTTTCGGAATGAAGAAGCCACCGATCGCACCAATCGAAGAGATAAAGCCCAGTGCCGCCGCCGTGTCCGTGACGGCTTCACGCAGCGCTTCGTCGTCGGTTGCACCGCGCGCTTTCGCCTGATCGGTGGTGATTTTACGGAAGATCACCGCAATCATCTGGTAAGTCGAACCACTCCCCAGACCGGCCGTCAGGAACAGCACCATGAAGACGGCGAAGAAGGCCGGGAAGTGACCACCCGCGCCGTTCACCGGCAGGGTCAGGAACAGCAAACCGGCGAAAACAGCCATCAGAATGTAGTTCACCAGCGTCACGCGGATACCGCCCAGACGGTCAGACAGCATGCCGCCCGCAGAACGAGCCAGTGCGCCAACAAACGGACCGAAGAACGCGTACGAAATGATGTTTATTTCCGGGAACTGGGTTTTGGTCAGCATCGCAAAACCGGCAGAGAAGCCGATGAACGAGCCGAATGTCGCCAGATACAGCACGCTCATGATCCACAGGTGACCGCGCTTGAGTACCGGCAGTTGCTGGCGGATAGACGCTTTAGACGTCGCCAGGTCATTCATGCCAAACCATGCGGCAATCGTGCCGATAATCAGGAACGGTACCCAGATCCACGCCGCATTTTGCAGCCACATGTCAGCACCGTTCGCCAGCGTTTGTTTGTCACTGAACGCAGCAAACACGCCGAGAGAAATCACCAGCGGAGCAACCAGCTGCATTACGCTGACGCCCAGATTACCCAGACCGCCGTTAATACCCAGTGCGCCGCCCTGCTTCGTTTTCGGGAAGAAGAAGCTGATGTTGGACATGCTTGACGCGAAGTTTGCGCCGCCGAAACCGCACAGCAGTGCGATAATCAGGAACGTGTTGTAAGACGTGCTGACGTCCTGCACCGCGAAGCCCAGCCATGCGCACGGCAGAACCAGGAAGATGGTGCTGAGCGCCGTCCAGCGACGGCCGCCAAACAGCGGGATCATGAACGAGTACGGAACGCGCAGCAGTGCGCCGGAAACGGAAGGAATGGCGGTCAGCATGAACAGCTGATCGGTGGTGAAGTTAAAGCCGACTTTGTTCAGGTTTACCGACACCAGGCTGAACAGCATCCAGACGCAGAAACCCAGTAACAGACAAGGCACTGAAATCCAGAGATTCCGGCTCGCCACTTTATGCCCGGTTTTTTCCCAAAATGCCGGATCTTCCGGCCGCCATTCCTGTAGCAGGCGTGACGGCTTTTCCCTTGATGGAGCAGATGTTTGTGACATAAGTACCTCGTGTAGCAGCGCGTTATCGTTGTAATGACTGAGTTGTGTCGCACACACTAGGTAGAGCACCGCTTCCGCATGTTGATGCAAATCAACGCAACGGCAGGTGAAAAAAGGCGAAAAAAAGACCACGGATCCTTTGTGAGTATCGGGCGGGTTTCAGATAAAGTGCTAAGATTCATTGCGTTGGTCATTCAATCTCCCTTGAATTATCAGGGGCATCACTCCGATGGAAATAAAGGAGTAATCACAAAGAGGTATAGGGAAACTCCCCCTGATCATAAAAAATGCCACTCCGTAATTATATCGTTTCAGCTTTTCACGGTATTCACCGCTTCCGACACAGATCCAGGAACCCAGTTATGTTTAAACGCGCTTTGCCTTCTCTGTCGCTGGTCAGCCAGATCACCATGCTGATGCTGCTGCTCGGCCTGCTGGGCATTGGCGGAATGAGCATGGCCGCGTGGATGGCGGGAAGTATTGAAGGTAACGCCCACGCCATTAATAAAGCCGGTTCACTGCGCATGCAGAGTTACCGGTTATTGTCCGAAGTGCCGCTGAACGGCAAAAGCGCCGCGTATATCCGCCAGATGGAAATTGACCAGAACAGCGCCGATTTATTGCAGGCCGTCGAGCGTGAAAATCTCCAGCCGCAATTTTTTGCCCTGCGCCATTACTGGCAGACCACTTTGCGCGATCAGGTTCTGACGGCGAAACATCCGCAGGACGTCTCCGCGAATATGGCAGTGTTTGTCAGCCAGCTCGATACGCTTGTCGCCGAGCTGGAACATAAAACCGAATACCATTTACAGCAGATTGCGCTGATCCAGCGCGGTCTGGTGGCTTTCACCCTGATCCTGCTGGCGCTGACCATCTGGTTCCTGCGCCGCCATCTGCTGACGCCGTGGCGCAGCCTGCTTTCTCAGGCCAGCGCGATCACCGCCGGTGACTTCACCCGCCGCTATGAACGCAAACGCGTGGCGACCGGCAATGCGCATAACGAGATGGATATACTCGGTGATTCGCTCAACAGCATGTCGGTGGCGCTGGGTGAAATGGTCGATAACCTGGCGCAGCGCGTGGCGGAGAAAACCGCCGATCTGCAACAAAAAAACCGGGTGCTGGATTACCTGTACCGCGTCAGCCGCCAGCTGCACACCAGCGCACCGCTGGAAATGCGGATGCAGCCGGTGCTGAAAGAGTTGCAATCATTGACGCCGCTCAGTGGCGTGCAGGTGCGGCAATACGAAAATAACGGCGCGGAAGTGTTTAATGAATTCAGTCATGCGTCACCACGCCACCCGGTCAGCCCGAAAGTGGGCGAACATGCGGGCGAAACCGGGGAATCCCTGAGCTGGAGCCTGCGCGATGAGCGCGAAAACTACGGCGTTCTGCTGGCGCAGCTGCCGCCGGGGCAACATCTTAATGACGATCAGCAACAGCTGGTGAATACGCTGCTTGAACAGCTCACCAGTACATTAATGCTGGCGCGACAGGCTGAAGATCAGCAGCAGCTGATGCTGATGGAAGAACGTTCGGCCATCGCCCGCGAGCTACACGATTCACTGGCACAGTCACTCTCCTGCCTGAAAATTCAGGTGGCCTGTTTGCAGATGCATCAGGAAAGATTGTGTGAGGAGGATGCGGCGCTGTTACAGCAGATGCGCGAGGAACTGAGCACCGCGTACCGACAGCTGCGCGAACTGCTGACGACGTTCCGCCTGACGCTCAACACACCCGGCCTGCGGGCTGCACTGCAACATACGGTGGACGAATTCTCGCGCCGTATGGGGCTGGCGATAGATTTCGATTACCAGATACCGCCGCGATCGGTTCCGGCGAATCAGGGCATCCACCTGTTACACATCGCCCGCGAGGCGCTGAACAATGCCTATAAACACGCGAAAGCGACGCAGGTTTCCCTTTCGCTGCACGCCAGCAAAGGCGAAATCACCATGAGCATCTGCGACAACGGCGAAGGTATTTCCCCGGACGCAGAACGGCAAAATCATTACGGCCTGATCATCATGCAGGATCGCGCCAGCACATTACACGGCCAATGTCGGGTTGCCCGACGTCCGGACGGTGGCACAGAAGTCACGGTCCGTTTCCGTCCGGAAGCGTTACCCATTAATCCCCAGGAGCAAGTATGAACGACATCACCCCTTCCACCATTTTGCTGATTGACGATCATCCTATGCTGCGCAACGGCGTGAAACAGCTGATTGCGCTCGACGCCAGCCTGCAAGTCATTGGCGAAGCCAGCAACGGCGAACAGGGTGTCGAACTGGCGAAACAGCTCGACCCGGACCTGATCCTGCTGGATCTGAATATGCCCGGTATGAACGGGCTGGATACGCTCGACAACATGCGTCAGACCTCACTGTCTGGCCGCGTGGTGGTGTTCAGCGTATCCAATCATGAAGATGACGTGGTGACGGCGTTAAAACGCGGCGCGGACGGCTATCTGCTCAAAGACATGGAGCCGGAAGATTTACTGGCCGCCCTGCACAACGCCGCCGCGGGCAAAATGGTGCTGAGCGAAGCGCTGACGCCGGTGCTGGCGGCAAGTTTGCGTGAAAGCCGTCCGAGCGGCGATCGCGATATCCAGTCCCTGACGCCACGCGAACGCGACATCATCAAGCTGATTGCCGAAGGTTTGCCGAACAAGATGATTGCCCGTCGCCTGAACATCACCGAAAGCACAGTGAAAGTTCACGTGAAGCATTTGCTGAAAAAGATGAAGCTGAAATCCCGCGTCGAAGCGGCAGTTTGGGTATTGCAGAGTAACGTGATTTAACGTTTAGAAATTCAGCCCCGCGTCATCGCCGTATTGCGGTTGCGCCGTCAGCGGTGGGGAAACGGTCAGCGTGATCCAGTTTGACGTTACTTTCTGCGATTTACTGTCTTCCACCGTCACCGATAAACGGTAGCTGTTGGTGGCGCCCGGCGAATTGTCCCATTGCGGCACGATCACGCTCCAGCCTTCCGCGTTACGGTTATTAGCCGGCGGTGTCAGGCTCAGCGCCTGCGTATCGCCCTGCCAGCTCAGCGCGACAACGGAATTGAGCGCTCGCAGTTGCAGTTTCAGCGGCACCGTTTCGCCCGCTTGCAATGACCACGGCGGCGTCGCCAGATATACCGACAGGGTTTTCCGCTGTTTAAACTCCATCACCGGCATGTTATTGCGATCGACCCTATCAAACCGGCTGCCGCGCAGTGAACGCGCTGCGGCTACGTTGCGCGATGACAACTGCTGATCCAGCGGCACGCCCAGACGATAATTGAGCGTCAGTTTCACCACATCCTGATTATCGCCATCCTGTCCGGCCTGATGTTCTGCCATCACGGTCACCAGCGGCACCGGCGTGTAATTCAGCCCGAACGAAACCGCCGAAGGATTGCTCTGGCGCGTACCGTTGCCGAACAAATCCACCTGATTGCCAAAATACTGCTCGTAGCTCAGCGATGCCCCAAGCTGGCGGTAAAACGGCAAATAGCCTTTGGTGGTGATGTCGTAACCGCGCGCCTGACGCCGCAGTTGTGCAGACGTGCTGCTGTCCGCGCGATACGAGGTCAGCGGATGGTAATAGTTGGTGGAAAATCGCAGATAATCCGTCCAGGCTTCCGCGCCCAAACTTCCGCGTGTCAGCTGATGGTCGAAATCATTATCGATAAACGCGTTATAGCCAAGCATCCACGCGCCGGTATTAAAACGCTGGCCCAGACCGAAATTCCCCACCGTGGCATCCGCCGCGCTTTGCAGACCGATCTGGCTGTAGACCAGATTATTCTCTGAATTGTACAGCGGGCTGAAAAGCTGGCCGGAGCTGCCATCCAGATTATGACCGGTGACATCCAGCGTCGTGCTGACAGTGCCCAGCGGCGAAAGCAAACTGCTGGTTTCTTTTTGCACCAGTTTGGCGGCCTGGCTGAGCGCAATATTTTCCGCCTGCAAACGCAGCGGATCGTCGCTGTCTGATGTGGTCGTGCCGAGTTCTTTCAGCGTGGTGGCGAGCTGTTTTTCCGTCGCGCTCGGCGCATTGTCATTTTTAATGTACTGACTGCCGAGGCTGGGTAACACATTGGATTGCCGGATGTTTCCGGTATTGAAGGCGGACTGTTCATCACCCGCAGGCAGGAAACCGGAGAGATCATACGAAAGCCCCCGGGTGCCGGAAGCAACTTCAGAAGGGTCTGCCGTCAGCGCAGAGGCACTTCCAGCATAGAAAGCCAATCCCCCTGCCACGAGCAGAAAGAAGCAGGTTGAGCCCGCATAACGCTTCAATAAATAGGAAAAAAAATCTGTGACCTTTGTCATGCCTTACACATTTTAAACGTAAGGTTTGATCTTACCTGACAAACGACATATTTCAACCTTCATGCCATGAATGGCCACATAACCCTTTTCATAAAGTGGAATTATGCGGGGGTATTCCCTGCAATATGTACGGTTGAAATCCACGCACATCACAAAAAAACGTCTAAAATTACAACATTAAAAACCATTAGCACACATTTCATAACATTTTTAACAAATTAACCATTTATCTTTACAGGTCATTTTCATTTATCCTTAGCAGGTTAACGATTTATTCCGGTGCCACCCGACTGCTTTTGCAGAGCGCACCTGAATTCTGACCGGCATTTTTAATGGCAGCCGTCAGGCCGTAAAAAATGCTTCTGCACGCGTCCCTCTCCCCTTTTCTTCCGCCCGGAAGACGACGGGATGTGCGCCATTTATAGCTGCATACTGCTACATAAAAAACAGGGAACATCAATGAGCAAAAAAACGTTACCGGGCGTCACCCGCAGGCAAATTCTCTCGTTCACGGCAGCCTCCGCAGTATTGGGCGCGGCCAAGGCCGCAAACGCGGTAACCCTCAAAGGAACCCCCGTGTGGAGCCCCTTTGACGCCAGCCCGCCTCCGCAAATTGATATCGATGGCTGGGCGTTCTTCACCGACGCCGAAGCCGCCGCCATGGAAGCCATTGTTGACCGACTGGTACCCGCCGACAATCTGAGCGTCGGAGGTAAAGACGCCGGATGCGCAGTGTTTATCGACCGCCAGCTGGCCGGTTTCTACGGCACCTACGCCCGCCTTTACATGGAAGGCCCGTTCCAGGACGGCACACCGGAACAGGGCGACCAGTCTCCATTAGTTCCTCAGCAGCGATATCGTCTCGGCCTGACCGCGCTGGATAAATATACCCGGTCTCAGCACCAGAAGTTGTTCAAAGACTTGCCAGGTGACCAGCAGGATCAAATTCTGTCCGGTCTGGAAAACGGAAAAATTGCTCTCGATGGGATCGATTCCAAACTGTTCTTCGCCATTGCGCTCAAGAACACCATGGAAGGTTTTTTCGCTGATCCGATTTATGGCGGTAACCGCAACATGGTGTCGTGGAAAATGCTGGGCTTCCCCGGCGCACGCTACGATTACCGCGAATATGTCGGCAAACATAACCAGAAACTCGATCTGGAACCGCTGAGCATTTCAGGCGGCGACGCATGGAAAATGAAGAGCTAAGGGCAGAAAAACATTATGGCAAAGAAATTACCTAAAACCGACGTGGTGGTTATCGGGCTCGGCTGGGCCGGCTCGATCATCGCCAATGAACTGTGTGACGAAGGTCTCAACGTTGTGGCTATCGAACGCGGCCCGTGGCGTGATACGGCGCGCGATTTTAACGTAGCCACCGTCGCCGACGAACTGCGTTACAACTCCCGCCAGGAACTGATGTTACGCACGCGTCAGAACACTATTACTATCCGTAACAACCCGGCACAAACCGCCTTACCGATGCGTGAATGGGGCTCATTCCATCCGGGCAACGGCACCGGCGGCGCAGGCAACCACTGGGCGGGCATTACTTTCCGCTTCCAGCCGGACGAATTCCGCCTTAAAAGCCATCTGACCGAACGTTACGGCGCAAAAGCCATTCCTGAAGAACTGGTGTTGCAGGACTGGGGAACCGACTGGGAAGAAATGGAGCCGCACTACGCCTCGTTTGAACGCATCGCCGGGGTTTCCGGTAAAGCCAGCAACGTGAACGGCGAGCATCGCGATGGCGGTAACCCGTATGAAGGCATGCGCTCGATTGAATATCCGACCCGCCCGATGGATCAACCTTACGGCCCGACGCTGTTTGCCGAAGCCGCGCGCAACATGGGCTACAAAGCATTCCCGGTCCCCTCTTCGCTGATTTCCGAGCCTTACACCAACCCGCTCGGCGTCAAAATGGGGCCGTGTACATTCTGCGGTTTCTGCACCAACTACGGTTGCGCCAACTACTCCAAAGCCAGCGCCATCACTACCGTATTGCCGGCGCTGATCCGCAAAGAGAATTTCGAAGCCCGCACCAACTGTGAAGTGATGCAGGTGCTGAAAGATTCCACCGGCAAACGCGCGACGGGCGTGGTTTACATCGACTCTTCCGGCGACGAATGGGAACAGCCTGCCGATCTGGTGATCGTCAGCGCCTTCACCTTTGAAAACGTCCGCCTGATGCTGCTTTCCGGCATCGGTAAACCTTATGATCCGGTCACGTTAGAGGGCACTACCGGCCGTAATTACGCGTATCAGACGGCCAACGGCGTGCAACTGTTCTTCGATGACAAGAACTTCAACCCGTTCATCGGCGCAGGTGCGGTCGGGATGGGCATTGATGACTTTAACAACGATAACTTCGACCACAGTGGCCTCGGATTTTTCGGCGGCGGCAGTATCCGCGTCACGCCAATCGGTGGCGCGCCCATCGGCTACCGCCCTGTTCCGCCGGGAACGCCGAAATGGGGTTCCGAGTGGAAAAAAGCCACCGTGGCCAACTATCTCAGTTCGATGTCTATCGGTTGTGAGGCCAGCAGCTACACCACCAAAACCAACTATCTTTCACTCGATCCGAACTACAAAGACCGTCTGGGTCGCCCGCTGCTGCGTGTCACATTCGATTTCCCGGAAAACGATCTGAAAATGGCGGCGTATTGCACCGGTAAAGTGGCAGAAATTGCGAAAGCGATGAACCCGCGTCAGCTGGTTGCCAACCCGATGAAAGGCCACTGGAACGGTACGCCGTATCAGTCGTCTCACGTCGTCGGCGGATTTGTGATGGGTGCAGATCCGTCCACCAGTTCCGTGAACAAACACCTGCAAGTCTGGGACGTGCCGAACCTGTTTGTGGTCGGCGCATCGGCCTTCCCGCAGAACCCGGGATACAACCCGACCGGCACCGTCGGCGCACTGGCGTTTAAAGCCGCTCATGCGATCCGTAACTATTACCTGAAAAAACCGGGAGAGATGATCGCATGAAAAAGTTAACGTCATTCTCACTCGGCTTGCTGGCACTCAGCGTTTCCGGCCTGACGCACGCCGCCGGTGACGGCTCTTTCGAGCAGGTTGAACGGGGGCGCTATCTGGCCACCGTCGGCGACTGCGCGGCCTGTCATACCGCCTCAACGCCAGATGCCAAACCGTTCGCCGGTGGTGTGCCGATCGAAACGCCGTTTGGCCGTTTAGTCGGTGCCAACATCACGCCGGATCCGGAAACGGGTATCGGTAAATGGTCTTTCGACGACTTCCAGCGCGCGATGTCCGAAGGCGTGGGCCACGGCGGTAAACGTCTGTACGGCGCGATGCCGTTCACGGCGTATACCAAAGTGACCCGCGAAGATAACGCCGCCATCTGGGCGTATCTGCAAACCCTGCAACCGGTGCATCACGAAGTGGAAACCAATCAGTTGCCGTTCCCGTTCAACGTGCGCGCCAGCCTGATGGGCTGGAACTGGCTGAACTTCAAAAAAGGCGAATTCAAACCGCAGATGGATAAATCCGCGGAATGGAATCGTGGCGCGTATCTGGTTGAAGGGCTCGGCCACTGCGGCACCTGCCATACGCCGAAAAACATGATTGGCGGCGATAAAGACAGCGAGTTCCTGCAAGGCGCTGTGGTGGAAAACTGGGTTGCGCCGGACATCACCAGCAATAAACACACGGGTATCGGCAACTGGACGCAGGAAGATCTGATGCAATATCTGAAAACCGGTTCTAACCGTTTCGATATTGCCTCCGGCCCGATGGCAGAAGAAGTGACGAATTCGTCGCAGCACTGGACGGATGCGGATCTCAAAGCCGTCGCGGTTTATCTGAAAGACAGCGGTCACGACAGCGGCAGCACCGCGCCTTCTCCGGTCAAAGCCGAAGACAGCGCGATGGTCGCCGGTAAAAATATTTATGCCGACCGCTGTTCCGCCTGCCACACGCCGTCCGGCATGGTTCAGGAAGGGTTGTTCCCGCGCCTTGCCGATTCCGCGCTGATCAACCAGCCAAACGCGACATCCCTGATCCGCGTTGTGCTGGCAGGCAGCCGTCCGGTAGCGACCGACAGCAAACCGACCGCGCCGTCTATGCCGTCATTTGATGCCAATATGAGTGATACGGACGTGGCGAACGTGCTGACTTACATCCGTAACAGCTGGGGAAATGCCGCGGCACCGGTTTCGGCAAGCGATGTGAAAGATTTACGCGCAGAGCTGAAGAAATAACCCGGACGTCAGACAGGACAAAGGCCGCGAAAGCGGCCTTTTTTCTTACAGACGTTTGAAGATTTTGGCGCTGAACGGTCAGTGCTGAGAAGGCATCTGCATAATCTGCACTAACAGGTGATCGTTGTTCTGACTCAGCTGTACCAGATGTTTGCATTCCACTTTGATAGCGGTGAGCTGGTCGTCGGTCAGCGAGTACGGCAGGTTGATATCGATGCTGTACATATTTTGCTGCTCTGCCAGTTCAATCAGCCGGACGATGTTCGTTTCGTCACTGACCTGCGTGGAAACCACCTGCAACGCGAGTGCCCGCAAGGCTTCCTGCTTCGATTTATCTTTTTTTGAACGGGATTTCAGAACCATGCCGAAGAACGGCATCACGCCATAAATAGCGTCGACAAAACTCCATTTCTTTTTGCAGGATGCGGACAAATATTCCATGTAGTCAAAGGACGCTTTTTGACTGCGCGCATCGGGTACCAGGCGATTTTCATTCATCCCCGTTTCCTCTTCCTGGTCAGGGCCTGTTCATTTGAACGTCTGTACAGAACGTGCGAAGGTGTGCTCAGTGCTCTGCCTGCTGACAAAGAATCTGCCGGCAGATAGATAATGCAGATCAATTTATGAAGCTAAATTTATTCGTCTGTATAATGGCATAATTCAACAACACTTTGCCAGTCGGTTCAGGCGCTTTCCGTCACTGAAACGCACTTTGCTAGCATTTCAGAATTAAGCCAAAGTATTTAGCGGATATGGAATTTATGCCGCAAAAATGTCACGTTCTATTACGCTACCGCGATAGCGTCAGCAGACGTGTCACGCTATGCTACTCACCGGATTTCTTATAACAGCAAGCCAATGAATAGAATCGTTTTTGTAGAAGATGATGCAGAAGTCGGCAACCTGATCGCCGCCTATCTGGGTAAACATGATATCGATGTGCTGGTCGAGCCCCGTGGTGACACGGCGCAGGCGCGTATTGAGAAAGAAAAACCCGATCTTGTCCTGCTGGATATCATGCTGCCGGGCAAAGATGGCATGACGTTATGCCGCGATTTGCGCCCTATTTTCCCCGGCCCGATCGTGCTGCTGACCTCGCTCGACAGCGATATGAACCACATTTTGTCGCTCGAAATGGGCGCCAGCGATTACATCCTTAAAACCACGCCGCCGGCCGTTCTCCTGGCACGGTTACGGCTGCATTTGCGCCAGAACCCGGTGCAATCCACGCAAAATGAACAACCGGTTCAGACGCTGAAAAGCGGCAACGCCCTCCACTTCGGCCAGCTGTGCATTGATCCGGTGAACCGCGAAGTCACGCTGGTGGATGAAACCATCATTCTTTCCACCTCAGACTTTGATTTGCTGTGGGAACTGGCGACACACGCGGGACGCATCATGGATCGCGAAGCGTTGCTGAAAAACCTGCGCGGCGTGAGCTATGACGGGCTGGATCGCAGCATTGACGTGGCGATTTCACGCCTGCGCAAAAAACTGTACGACAATACCCTCGAACCTTTTCGCATCAAAACCGTGCGCAATAAAGGGTATTTGTTTGCTCCGAACGCCTGGGAGTCTCTGCAGGAATGAGAAAGCTTTTCGTTCAGTTCTTTCTGTTACTGCTGGTCTGTTTCCTGGTGATGGCGATGCTGGTCGGCCTGGTGTACAAAGTCACCGCCGAACGCACCGGCCGTCAGTCCATGAACGACCTGATGAAAAGCTCGCTTTACCTGATGCGCAGTGAGCTCAGGGAAATTCCGATTAAAGACTGGAACAAGACCATCAACACGCTGGATCTGAACCTGTCTTTCAAACTCCACATTGAACCGCTTGGAAAGCGCAAACTCAGCCCGGCGCTGGATCAGCGCCTGAAAGACGGCGAGATTATTGCCCTCGACGACGAATACACCTTTATCCAGCGTGTCCCGCGCAGCCATTACGTGCTGGTGGTCGGGCCGATCCCGTATCTGTTTTACATGCACGAAATGCGGCTGCTCGACCTGGGATTACTGATCTTCATCGGCCTGTCTCTCGCGCTGCCGGTTTTCCTGTGGATGCGTCCGCACTGGCAGGATTTGCTGCGGCTGGAAAACTCCGCGCTGCGCCTCGGTAATGGTCATCTCGACGAACGCATCGATTTTGATTCGACCTCCAGCCTCAACCGGCTGGGCGTCGCATTTAACCAGATGGCGGACAATATCAGCACGCTGGTCGCGAGTAAAAAACAGCTCATTGACGGCATCGCCCACGAACTCCGCACGCCGCTGGTACGTCTTCGTTACCGGCTGGCCATCAGCGAGAACCTGCCGGAGTCCGAACAAAACGCCATTAACCGCGACATCGGGCAACTCGAAGCCCTGATTGATGAGCTGCTGACCTACGCCCGTCTGGATCGCCCGCAGGTGGCGCTGAATCTGGAAAAAGTGAATCTGGCGCACTGGCTGGAAGACAAGGTGGATGATTTCCGACTGATCAACGCCGAACGCTCTATCCTTTATCAGGCGCCGGAAAACCTCGATTTCGGCGGCGTCGATTTACGGCTGATGGAGCGCGTGCTCGACAATCTGGTCAACAACGGCCTGCGTTATTCTCAGGAAATGCTGCGCATCAGCCTGTGGCTCGATGGCGAAATAGCCCATTTGCAGGTCGAAGACGACGGCCCCGGTATTCCGGAAGAAGAACGCGTACGCATCTTCGAACCCTTTGTCCGCCTCGATCCAAGCCGCGACCGCGCAACCGGTGGCTGCGGGCTCGGGCTGGCAATCGTCCACTCTATCGCCGTGGCGTATCAGGGACGCATTGCGGTTGAAAGCAGTTCACTCGGCGGAGCCAGCATGCGTTTCAGCTGGCCGGTAAAACCCCTATTCAATCTGGCTGTTGAACAGCCTGACCAAAACCAGGAAGGGAGCTAATAATGACCATCGCGTATAAAAAATTGCATGACACCTTCGCCCGTTTATCCCGCTTCGGCCATTTATCGGCGATTGCAGGCTGGGATGCAGCGGCCATGATGCCTCCGCAAGGCGGCCAGGCGCGCTCCGAAGCGCTGGCCGAACTGAGCGTGCTGACGCATCAGATCCTCACTGCGAAACAGGTCGGCGAATGGCTTGAACAGGCCGGTGGCGAGCAGCTGAACGATGTGGAACAGGCGAACCTGCGTGAAATGCGCCGTCATTATCAGCAGGCAGCACTGTTGCCGGAAAGTCTGGTACAGGCAAAATCACTGGCTGGCGCACGTTGCGAACAGGCATGGCGTATTCAGCGCAAGTCCAACGACTGGGAAGGTTTCTCCGATAACCTGAAAGAAGTCGTAAAACTGAGCCGTGAAGAAGCCAAACTGCGCGCAGAGGCCGCGGGTATCAGCCGTTATGACGCCCTGCTCGATTTATACGAACCGGGTATGACTTCGCAGAAACTCGACGCTCTGTTCGGCGACCTGAAGACCTGGCTGCCGGACCTGCTGCAAACCGTGGTGGAAAAGCAGAAAACCGAATCCCGCATTGCGCCGCAAGGCCCGTTTGACATCGAAAAACAGCGTCAGCTCGGCCTGAAAGTCATGGATCGTCTGGGCTTTAATTTTGATGCCGGTCGTCTGGACGTCAGCGCTCACCCGTTCTGCGGTGGTGTTCCGCAAGACGTGCGTATCACCACGCGTTACAACGAAAATGAATTCCTCAGCGCCATGATGGGCGTGATCCATGAAACCGGTCATGCACGTTATGAGCAAAACCTGCCGAAAGAATGGCTGGGCCAGCCGGTTTCCAACGCACGTTCAATGGGCGTTCACGAATCGCAAAGCCTGTTGTTTGAAATGCAACTGGGTTGCAGCGAACCATTCCTGAAGTCGGTATATCCGCTGGTTATTGAACAGTTCGGTCAGCGTCCGGGGCTGGACGAAAGCAACTTCATCAAGCTGAACCAGCGCGTCCAGCCGGGCTTCATCCGCGTTGACGCCGATGAACTCAGCTATCCGGCGCACGTCATCCTGCGTTATGAAATTGAAAAAGCGCTGATGGAAGGCGAAATCGAAGTCGACGATATCCCGGCCTTGTGGAACAGCAAGATGAAGGAATATCTGGGTATCGATACCGTGGGGAATTACCGCGACGGTTGTATGCAGGATATCCACTGGACCGACGGCGGTTTTGGCTACTTCCCGACCTACACGCTCGGCGCAATGTACGCCGCACAACTGTTCCAGTTCGCCAACAAAGCGATCCCCACTTTGCAGGAAGATATCGCCCGCGGCGACCTGACGGCGTTGTTCCAGTGGTTGCAGCAGAATATCTGGCAACACGGGAGCCGGTTCTCGACGGATCAGCTGATTAAAAATGCCACCGGGGAGACACTGAATCCGGGGTTCTTCAGGGCACATCTGGAGAATAGATACCTGTAAGGCAGCAGCCTGGCATTGAATTTGAATTTGAATTCAAATTCAAGACCTTGGGTTGTCACCCAAACGGGCCTCAGGGGTGGCTTATCGCCGCCACCCCTGAGAACCCCGGGCTCTTTCACTGCGCGCTGCCGCTGGCTGGCTATGTTTCAGGTGCCACAGCTATTGCCGCGAAAACTTGCCGCTGCGTTCGGCAAGCTTTCTGAATGCGGCCGGAAACTTTCTAATTCTCACCTCATTGCTGATTGTTATCTAAATAATGCAGTTGAATTTAGATAAGCCTCCAGCCGCGTTCAAAACGACGTTGAGCGAGTGGTGAGAAACAGTGAGAGTCTTTTTTCGAGCAGGTTCGAACCCGAAGCGAAAGTACCGCGCAGCGGCGGAGTTTGCGGCAACAAGAGGAGTTTCTGAAACATAGCCAGCGAGCGGTAGCGCGTGTTGAAAAAGCGTGGGGAAATCCAAAAGGGGAAACGCTTTTCCCCTTTTGGTCGGTTTCGGCGCGAGCCGCTGAGTGATAACTGTTATTGAAAAACCGAAACTTTCTCGGTCCAAATAATGTTAAGCCGCCAGTGCCGCAGCACCGGCACATAACTCACTGATTTCCCTGAAATCCCCAGTTTGTACATTCCGTTACACGCCGAAACCAATCACTCACGGACTTCGTGAGTGAACCCGCCTAGTATTCTTCATACCGGCCCCGCAGTGGGGTGGACACTTAAACGAAATTCCGAGGAATTAAAGATGAAAAAAGTATTAGCTCTGGTTGTAGCCGCTGCAATGGGTCTGTCTTCTGTCGCTTTCGCTGCTGAAACTACAGCAACTCCAGCGCCAGCCGCTGCTGCAACGACTACTGCTGCTCCAGCGCATGCTGCTAAGCACAAGACTCATAAGAAAGTAGCTCAGAAAGCTCAGGCTGCTAAAAAACACAAAAAAGCCGCTAAGAAAGCTGCTCCGGTAGCTCAGAAAGCGCAAGCTGCTAAAAAACACGTGAAACACGCTAAGAAAGCTGCTCCGGTAGTTCAGAAAGCGCAGGCTGCTAAAAAACACGTAAAACACGCTAAAAAAGCTGCTCCGGTAGCTCAGAAAGCGCAGGCTGCTAAAAAACACGTGAAACATGCTAAAAAAGCTGCTCCGGTAGCTCAGAAAGCGCAGGCTGCTAAAAAACACGTGAAACATGCTAAGAAAGCTGCTCCAGCTGCAAAAGCAACTCCAGCAGCATAAGTCGTAAAGAAGTCTTTGTGAGCGTATCTACTCACCATTATCAAGACTGATGACTTAACACCCGGTTCGCCGGGTGTTTTTTTCTCCGGTTCTTTATCTTGAGGTACTGATGGAAGATGCTGCGCCGCTACCTGTTCGAAATCACCCTTTGCTCTCTGATCCTCTGCGGTCTGATCACCCTGTTCTTCTACTTCTGATGTCATTGTGAAGTCCCCTGAGATGGCACCCGCCGTCTGCTCAAAAGATTGAGTTATCAGACAAATATATCCATCACGAAAGATAACCGTCTATAATCGTTCCATAATAACTGGTTCACGGGTTCTCCCTGTTTCAAGGTCAGAATGTTATGCGCATCGCGTTACCGCTGTTTTTGTGCTTTTTCTGTTTTACCGCCAGCCCTCTCGTTCATGCAGATTCTCCGGATGATGCAGATAGCGACGCACCTGCTATCAGCCTTAAAGAAAAAACCGCCCTGTTCTTCGGACACGATCAGCGCACTCCCGTTGCTGCCGCCGCACACTGGCCGTGGCAGGCAATTGGTCAGATTGAAACGGAAAGCGGCAATTTATGTACCGCAACCTTAATTTCTAAACATCTGGTTCTCACCGCAGGCCACTGTGTACTGGCGCCACCGGGGAAAATCGACAAAGTGATCGCCCTGCGTTTCATTTCGCATAACCAGAAATGGCGTTATCAGATCACCGCATTACAAACGCTGGTTGACCCTAAACTGGGCAAGAAACTAAAGGCTGACGGCGAAGGCTGGATTGTGCCACCGAAAGCGGCACCGTTTGATTTCGCGCTGATCCGCCTGACGGATGAAAAACTTGCGCTGCCGATCAAGCCATTACCACTTTGGGAAGGTTCGCGTGACGACCTGACCGCCGTGCTGAAACAGGAAGGCAGAAAGGTGACGCAGGCCGGATATCCGGAAGATCATCTGGATGATTTGTATGTCCATCAGGACTGTCAGATCACCGGCTGGGCGCAGCCTGGCGTGCTTTCGCACCGTTGCGACACACTGCCGGGCGACAGCGGTTCTCCGCTTCTGATCAAAAATGCAGAAGGCTGGTCGCTGATTGCGATTCAAAGCTCTGCACCAGCGGCGCAGGATCGTTATCTGGCTGACAACCGCGCGCTGGCCGTGCCGGCAATACGCGACGCCCTGAGCACACTGTCTTCCGGTGTGATCAGCGCCAGCTCTCCGGCCGCCCCTGCCGCGCAATAGTTTATTGAATCCGAAAACGAAAAAGGTCGCTGAAAAGCGACCTTTTTGATTTTTTAACTGGTCTAATCACTTAAATACCGTGCTATTTATGCAGCTTACTCACGAATGAGATTTTTGCGCAGAGGGTATGATGGTTCTGTTCTGCCCTAACAAGGTTTTCGAATACTGATGTCGTCTTGCCCGCACTGGTTGCGGGCTTTTTTTTGCCTGCAATTTGATACAGTTTAAAGCCCTTTACTCACCAGCTGCGCGGCCTTGACGAAGACTTCATCCTCAACGCCGTCGCCTTTCTGACGGCCAAGCTTTTGCAGTTCTTCAATCAGACTTTCGCGGTTTATGGGTGTCTGACCGGATATCAGCCCCATCACGGCGGCGCCGATCGCCAGACCAATTAAACCGGTTTGTTCTTTTTCATCAATCACAATATTCACCCTGGTAATAAGCCCGTTTCAAAATTAGCAGAAATTTTAAGCTTTTCACCAGGGTTGCATTCCGAATCCCATAATTTCCGACCCGCTGTTCCATTGTCTGCAATTTTGGATGTCCCTTTTCATGCTTCCGGAGTGTCCCTATTTTATCCGCCGGAACCTCGCTTTCAATCATGGCTGGCAAGCAATAATAAACTTCTGAAATATCCTCCCCAGCATTCGATTCATTGCTCTCTCATATCTCCGGGCGTACGTTTATTCAAATTTTCATAAACTCAAGGAAATTTTCGACTGCTCAAGCCCTTATATTTACAAGGCTGTGGCAACAGGCCAGAACCTCGAATCAGCTGAGATTAAGTGGTACCGCATTAATGATGCCGGTCAGGAAGTGGAATATTTCAACATGCTTTTGGGGAAAGTGCGGATAGTTTCGATTTCTCCGGCAATGGCCGCCAGCGATAACCCTCAGGATAACCATCTGGAAACCGTAGAACTGCGGTATGAGAAAATCACGTGGAAGCATAACGACGGCAATATCATCTTTGCCGATTCATGGAATGACCGTCAGACAGCTTAGTTTGAGAGGGACGAAAGTCCCTTTCTTTAATCATCGTAAAACCATCGCCCAACTTTAACAGCTTCAATAATCATTTCGACAGTTAGCGGTTTTAACTCTCGTTGTGGCAGTTTCTTTTGCCAAAAGGCTCTCTCCGCTTCGTAATAATTTAGCATGTCAAAATCTAAATAATCGACGCTGTACTTAGTGAAAACGTCCAAAAGCATGTCTTCGGCGTCTTCAGGAAGTAAGTTAAATTCCCCTTCGTTTATGCCCCAGTGTTTTTGAACAGGAACAATTTCAGGGTCACGCCAGCTCTTTCTGAAACCATAATGCTTGGTCAGATATTCACAAATTTCCGTTTCAAAATCCCTCTCGTCCATTAGAAATACGTCCATGCGATTCGGTGTTCAGGTCTTGCGATGAGGTTGTATTTGTTTCTGGTACTCCTGCCAACCATTTCAAGCATGATGACAATCTGCGCGTATCCCAACCACGGAATCCAGCGACCAATAAAAGGAGCCATCTTGCTAGTTGGAACAAGTTTTATTTTTGCTCCTTTTCCCATAGGAGCTGAGAGTCTTAAACCGAAAGGTATTCTTTTCTCTTTAAGTAAGGCGCGTGCCAGCTTAGATACAACGCTTGTTCCAGGTGTGTTGTTTATCGCGGAAAGTTTCCCCGATACAGGAATCCATGGCTGGCCACCTAAAATCATCGCTGTCGTGGTTACATCTAAACCAAGGTGTTCTGATAACCGTTCGACGTAGATGAGCAAGAATAATTCCTGAGCAGTTACATTCGCATGACCATGGTAGAAATAAGTTCCACTCAACTCTTCGGTAGTATCCATTCTCAATATCCATTTGATTAGAAGGGTTTAAGAATACGCCGCGCTTAAACCACTTTCAATAAATCGAATGAACGTCTCCATGTCTGGCTCATCAAGAGACTGCAAAAACAGCGATGAATGAAATGATAATGCGAAGGTCAAACTACTCGATGCAAAAATGGCACTATGAGGCATCAGCCCCAGAGTGCCACTAAGGGAAAACCGGTAATTTTAAAGTCAATAAATACAATTAATTACCGACTAACTGTTCCATCGTCTGCAAGATTCGTTTATCTGAAATCGGGTACGGCGTGCCCAACTGTTGGGCAAAATAGCTGACGCGAAGTTCTTCAATCATCCAGCGGACTTCCTTCACATCCTCGCTTTGCTGACGAACCGGCGGCAATTTGTTCAGCCATTGCTGCCACTGCTGCTGGATATTTTCGACTTTCAGCATCTGCGCGCGGTCGCGGTGAGCATCCATCGCCAGCTTGTCCATCCGCCGCTCGATAGCCTGCAAATAGCGCAACGTATCCGGCAGCCGTTTCCAGCCGTTTTGCGTGACGAACCCGCGATAAATCAGGCCGGACATCTGCGCTTTAATATCAGAAAGCGCCAGCGCCATCGTGATATCAATCCGCCCTTTCAGCCGTTTATTGATGTTAAAGACCGTCGTCAGGATCTGCTCAACCTGAATCGCGATTTGCACCACGGTGTCATTGAGATTAGCGCGCACATGTTCGTGGAGCTTCGCGAAATCTTCCTCACGCCACACCAGCCCGCCGGATTCCGCGATCAGTTTATCGATACCGCAGGAAATACAGTCGTCAATCAGATCCAGCACTTTGCCATAAGGGTTGAAATACAGCCCCAGCTTGGCTTTGTTCGGCAGCTTTTCATGCAGGTATTTCACCGGCGACGGGATATTCAGCAGCAGCAAACGCCGCAATCCGGTGAGCATCGCCTGTTGCTGTTCCAGTTCGCTGTCAAACAGGCGGATCGCGACGCTGTCTTTCTCATCGACAATCGCCGGATACGCTTTCACTTCATAACCGCCGCGCTTTTGCTCGTAGCGTTCCGGCAGCGTGCCGAAACTCCAGACATGCAAATCACGCTGCTCAATGCCATCATCCGCTACAGCAGACAGCGTCTGCTGTACCTGCTCTTTCAGGCCAGACTTCAGCGCTGTCAGATCCTTGCTTTCGCGCAGCGTTTTGTTTTTCTCATCAACAATGCGGAACGTCATTTTGAGATGATCGGGTACCTGATCCAGATGCCAGTCTTCACGGTCGATGGTCACCCCGCTCATCTTGCGCAGCTCTTTTTCCATCGCATCAAGCAGCGGCATTTCGAACGGTTTGATGCGTCCGAGCAGCGCATCGGCATAATTTGGCGCAGGCACAAAATTGCGGCGAACCGGTTTAGGTAATGACTTGATCAGCGCCATAATCAGCTCGCGGCGAATGCCGGGGATCTGCCAGTCAAAACCTTCCTCGTTCACCTGATTGAGCAGCGGCAACGGGATATGCACCGTGACCCCATCAGCGTCAGTGCCCGGCTCAAACTGATAGGTCACGCGCAGCTTGAGATTGCCCTGATGCCAGAAGTTCGGGTAATCGTGAGCGCTGATGTTGCCCGCGCCCTCTTTGATCAGCATGCTTTTTTCGAAGTTCAGGCTGTCCTGCGGCTGCTTTTTCCACCACGTATCGAAGTGCTTCGCCGACACCACTTCCTGCCCGATACGCTGCTCGTAGAACAGGAACAGCGTCTCGTCATCGACCAGAATATCGCGGCGACGTGATTTGTGTTCCAGTTCTTCGACTTCGGTACGCAGACGCAAATTGGCACGGAAAAACGCATGACGCGTCTGCCAGTCGCCTTCTACCAGCGCATGGCGGATAAACAGCTCGCGCGAGACCACCGGATCAATCGTGCCGTAATTCACCCGGCGCGCGGCCACCACCGGCAGACCGTACAGCGTGACTTTTTCCGTCGCCATCACCGCGCCCTGCGCTTTTTCCCAGTGCGGTTCGCTGTAACTGCTTTTCGCCAGATGTTGCGCCAGAGGCTCAATCCATTCCGGCTCAATGCGGGCGGCGATACGCCCCCACAGGCGGCTGGTTTCGACCAGTTCAGCCACCATCACCCATTTCGGCGGTTTTTTGAATAAACCGGAACCCGGGAAGACCGCGAAACGGGCGTTACGCGCGCCGGTATATTCCTGTTTATCCGCGTCTTTCTGCCCGATATGCGACAGCAAACCGGTCAGCAATGCGCAATGCACCTCGCGGTATTCCGCCGGTTCACTGTTCACCGGCAGCCCGAGTTCTTTCACCACCTGACGCAGCTGAGTGTAAATATCCTGCCACTCACGCACGCGCAGATAGTTGAGGAAGTCACTGCGGCAAAGCTTGCGGAACTGCGCCGAAGACAGCTCTTTTTGCTGCACTTTCAGGTGATCCCACAAATTCACGAACGCCAGGAAATCAGAATCTTTATCCGCAAAACGGCGATGTTTTTCATCAGACGCCTGCTGTTTATCCATCGGACGCTCACGCGGATCCTGGATCGACAGCGCGGCGGTGATGATCATCACTTCACGCACGCAGCCATTTTTCTGCGCTTCCAGCACCATGCGCGCCAGACGCGGATCGACCGGTAACTGCGCCAGCTGGCGGCCCAGCGGCGTCAGCGAGTAACGGCCATCGACCGCATTATTGATGGCGTTCAGCTCTTCGAGCAGGCGCACGCCGTCCTGAATATTACGTTTGTCTGGCGCTTCCACAAACGGGAATGCCGCGATATCGCCCAGCCCCAGCGACGTCATTTGCAAAATAACGGAGGCCAAGTTGGTACGCAGAATTTCAGGATCGGTAAATTCAGGGCGCGACAGGAAATCCTGCTCCGAATACAGACGGATACAGATACCTTCGGAAACGCGTCCGCAACGGCCTTTACGCTGGTTGGCCGACGCCTGCGAAACCGGCTCAATCGGCAGGCGCTGCACTTTGGTACGGAAACTGTAACGGCTGATACGCGCGGTGCCAGGGTCAATCACATATTTGATGCCCGGCACGGTCAGCGAGGTTTCCGCGACGTTGGTCGCCAGCACGATACGGCGGCCGGCGTGTGACTGGAACACGCGGTTCTGTTCGCTGTTCGACAGCCGTGCGTACAACGGCAAGATCTCGGTATGCGGCAAGTCCAGGCGGTTCAGCGCATCGGCGGTATCACGAATTTCCCGTTCACCGCTCATGAAGATCAGGATATCGCCCATGCTTTCGCGACCCAGTTCATCCACAGCATCGAAAATCGCCTGCAACTGGTCGCGGTCAACGTCGTCCGCATCATCCACAATCGGGCGATAACGCACGTCAACCGGATAAGTACGGCCGGAAACTTCAATGATCGGCGCGTTATTAAAGTGACGGGAGAACCGCTGCGGATCGATAGTCGCAGACGTAATAATGACTTTCAGATCCGGACGTTTCGGCAGCAACTGGCGCAGATAACCGAGTATAAAGTCGATGTTCAGACTGCGTTCGTGCGCTTCATCGATGATCAGCGTGTCGTACTGCATCAGCATACGATCCTGCTGGATCTCCGCCAGCAGAATGCCGTCGGTCATCAGCTTCACCAGCGTGTTATCGCTGACCTGATCATTAAAACGAACTTTATAACCGACGGTATTGCCGGGCGTGGTATCCAGCTCATCGGCGATGCGGTTGGCGACAGTACGCGCCGCCAGACGGCGTGGCTGCGTATGCCCGATAACACCTTTAATACCGCGCCCGAGTTCCATACAGATTTTCGGGATCTGCGTGGTTTTACCGGAACCGGTCTCACCGGCGACAATCACCACCTGGTGGTCACGGATGGCTTTAAAGATGTCATCTTTTTTCTGGCTGACCGGCAGATTTTCCGGATAGCTGATTTTTGGCCGCGACGCTTCACGGGCAGTGACTTTCTTCAGGCTTTCGGAAATGGCGTTCTGAAGCTCAGCCGTTAATGCTTCAACGGCCTGAGGGTTGGTGTTCTGATCAAAAGTCTTTTTGGCACCCTGCAAACGACGTTGCAGGCGTTGCCGGTCACGTAGCATCAGCCCGTCTAACTGCGCTGATAATGCCGCGAGCGGTGATTTCACGTTCGATATTCCTTGTTGCAAGTCAGCGGACTGAATGAGCAAAGCATCCGTCATCTGAAGTAGAAATGATGTGAGGCGGGTTCATACGAGCCTGTTTGCCAATATGTTAACACAAGCTATTGAGGATGAAGAAAGTTCGACGTTTTAAGCCTTTCGTGTCTTGTTCAAAAATACTGAACGGAGGTCTCGAAATATTGCGCTATCACTGAATAAGCTTTGTGAATAAAGTAAGTTCCATTCCGGGGAGGTTCAGGTTAAAAAATCTGCTCCCCTATGTTCACACAGTTAAGGAACTCAATAATGAGCAAAGTACTCGTTCTGAAATCAAGCATTCTGGCTAACTTCTCTCAGTCTAACCAACTGGCCGATTACCTGGTTGCACAGTATCAGGCCGCTAACAGCGGTTCTACCGTAACTGTTCGTGACCTGGCTGCTGACCCGATCCCTGTTCTTGACGGCGAGCTGGTTGGCGCACTGCGTCCATCCGACGCTCCACTGACTCCACGTCAGGAAGAAGCACTGGCACTGTCCAACACCCTGATTGAAGAACTGCAAGCGCATGACGTGATCGTTATCGCTGCACCGATGTACAACTTCAACATCCCTACTCAGCTGAAAAACTATTTTGACCTGGTTGCTCGTGCTGGCGTGACCTTCAAATACACCGAGAAAGGCCCTGAAGGTCTGGTGAAAGGCAAACGCGTTATCGTTCTGACCAGCCGTGGTGGCATCCATAAAGACACCGCAAGCGATCTGGTTGCCCCTTACCTGTCTCTGTTCCTGGGCTTCCTGGGCATGAGCGACGTAGAATTCGTTTACGCGGAAGGTATTGCTTACGGTCCGGAAGTGGCGACTAAAGCACAAACCGACGCGAAAGCAGCGATCGATGCAGCTATCAAAGAACTGGCTGCTGCATAACATCTGTTATCACAATCTGAGCCATCATTCATTTTAGAATCTTTCAGACCCGCTCAGATGAGGTTGTGATAAAACACTTGCGCGCCGAAAGGCGCGCTTTTTTTCGGGCCACGTCTGCCCTGCTTTTACTTCTGCAACCACTTCCCGTTAATGCCGCGCACGTACTCGCCTGATGCGGCTCTGGCGACCAGTTTTTGCCCGGCGAGCCTGGCGACGTCGTCGGTGCTGACGTTATTATCCTGCGCCACCTGCTGATATTGCTGTTTGCGCGCATCGTTGATTTTTGCCGCCAGCGCGACGCTTTCTGCATCCTGCTTCACGGGCGCCAGATAGCCGGAAAGCGTTTCGCCCACGCGCCCCTGCTGTTTGGCTTCATTGAGCGTTAACGCAAAAGCCTGGCTGCAAAACAGTAAACCGCTGGCCAGGATCATCAGGCTGAATCTTTTGAACAATACTCCGGACATACAGGCTCCTAGAACAAATCGCTTTGATTTTTCAGCAGGTTCTCGACATCCTTATCAACTTTGATATGAATTTCATGCTCGATTTTAACGTTCATGTTTATCGTGATCGGCTCTTTCGGCGCCGCCAGCTCGATGCGCGGAACACAGCCGCTGAGCATCATCACGCTGAGCGCCAGAGATGGCCCGACGAGTCGCAGTTTCATTGTTCCTTCCTCACTGTTTGTTCCTTTTTCTGTCCGGCAGAAACCGGACCTTTCGACAGCGCATCAGCAGGCAATGACACCTCCTGTTGCAGCCAGTCCTGAAGGTTGTCGCCAAAACGCAAACTGCGCCACAGCTGGTAAATGTTTTCCTGATGGGTGTAATTGAGCACGATTTCTCGCTTTTCCTTATCGCCGCCGTGAGTCGTATCGGTGTAGTTCACGCCGTCGACTTTCGCCGCCATCGTCAGCATGCCCAGATTATCGAGGCTAACCTGCGCGTCGGAACGGCTGATTTCCATGTAACGCAACAGACTCACCACCATTTTATTGGCAAAATTACCGCTGGCCATTGCATCGGCAAATTGCGGATCCAGACGCAACGTCAGGCCGCCGTCATTTTTGATCCACCCGTTCTGAATGATCCATTTTGGATTCTCAACAAACAGCGGCAGTTCGCCGTAAATCACGCCGGACATAGCCAGTTGTTTGGGTTTCAGCGCCGTAAACAGCTCGCTGAGATTGATTTTTTCCAGTTTCAGTACCGCCGCATCGTGTTGCGGCATTCTCAGCGCCGACAGGCTCAGATGCCCGCGCAGCATATCCACGCCCAGATTGGTGAGCGTCAGCGGTTTGTCTTCGCTCCACGGATAATGACCCTGTAAATCGGCGGTGATATTTTTCATCGCCACCAGATTATTAACCTCGCCAATACGCAGAGTGACGGGCTTTTTCACGCCGAGCTGCCAGATGGAATCCTGCAAACGGTACGGCAGACTGAAATCCAGTCCGCTCAGGTCGCCATCTTTCATCCACAGCCCGCCATTTTTCACCACCCAGTGACCACCGGCGACAAAACCCTGACCCCGTGCGGCGGAAAACGCCGACTGCGCGTAGAAACTCCCATCGCGCAGTTTGATGTTGAGATCTGGCGTCAGCAGTGTCTGGAAAGACGTCAGTTGCTGCTTCGGCCACCAGGCCTCTCCGCGCAGACGCTCGCCATCCCAGCGTCCGGTCAGCCGGATCGGGCCAATCGGTCTGGCGTCCAGCATACCGCGCATGCCAAAACGATCCGGGCTGTCGCCGCTGAGCTGCAATACCAGCGTTGCAGGCGGCAGATAACCGCCGTTGGTGAGCGCAATTTTCTTCGCCACCAGTTTGATGTCGCCTTTGAATACTGTCGGTAAATCAGGATATTGCGGTTTGAATCGCGCAGCCGGTGAGCGCAGCCAGACCAGGGGTTTATCCAGCGTCAGGCGCGGCGCTTCCACGTCGACCAGGCCGTAGTGCAGACGGTCGAAACCGGTCGAAAGGCTGTTAATGCTGATCCGGTTATCGTGCCATTGCCCTTTGCCGGACATATCCCAGCGACCGCTGAGCGGAGGCAGATGCCCGTTACCCCAGTAGTTGAAATCCCACTGCCCGGCGTCCGGCCAGAATTCCTGCGATTTACCGCTGAGGTGCAGATCGAATTTCCCCCAGAAACGGTGGCTGGCTTTCAGAATCGCCTGCAACGGCCCGCTCACGCCCTGCGCCGACACTTTCACACCCGCCAGCGGCCAGCGCGCGTCGCTGATGGTCAGCTCCGGCGTCGGTTTTCCCCAGGCGCGCAGCAGCGAACCACTGCGCAGTAAAAGCGTCGGGTTCAGCACGGAACCGCTCAGTTCGCCGGGCAATGAGGCGCTCAGAGACGTCGCCTGCAAATTTGCCTGCCCGGTCAGCCGGAAACCTAAATGGCTGTCGAGCAGCCCGATGCGCCCCGGCCCCATACTCAGCACTACGTTAGCTTTACCGTTGTGGCCCTGCGTCAGCACGTTAAGACGTGCAGTGATATTGGTCTGATCAAACGCCGGTGACCAGTCGCTGAGCGTCAGGTTAACGCCACCGGCCAGCGGCTGCGCGGCATACGGCCAGCGCCACTGCCCTTGCGAAATCTGCAATGCATTACCGTTGAGTTTCCACGGCAGAATCGCCAGCGGCTTATCGCTGCCTTTTTCCGTCAGCGTCAGTTCGCCTTCCGTTGTCTGCCAGCTGAGAAGAATGTCCAGCGGAGAAGGAACCTGCGCGGTTTGAATTTCTGCATGAAGCTCGCCGGATTCCGGCAGCTGATCGAACGTGGCGGGCAGAAGAAGTTTGCCGCTGAGCGTGACAGGTTGTTCGCTGCCGGGCGGGATCAGGCTAAACGAATGGATCGCCAGCGTACGGTCGGCACCGAGTACGGCGTCGAGTTTCAGCGCGTCGCCGCTCACGGTCAGATGCTGTACGCCGCCTTCGCTGCTGAGCTGAACTTGCCCCGCATAACGCTGCCAGGGCGTAACGGAAAGTTGCGTCACGTTGACGCGCCCGTCGGGCAGCAGATGTTGTAAATCCGCCACGGAAAGCGGCGTTGAGGCGTCACTTTTTGGCAGTTGCGCCAGACAGGCGGTATCGACTTTCAGCGCATCAATATTGAGCGCCCAGTGCCCGCCTTCTTTGCTCAGGCGTGCATTTTCCGCAGTCGCCAGCGCGCATTCACCGGCGGAATAACGCAGCCCCGGCAATTGCAATACGCCGTCCGACCAGTGCGGCGCACCGCTGAGCGTCAGTTGTGTTCCTTTCGGGAGCCAGTGGCTGGCAACCGGCGGCAGCCAGCGCGGCACCGTTTTCCATAACCCCCACATCAGCAGCGCGAGAATCACCACTATACTCAGGATAATTTGCGCGCTTCTCTTCAGTCCGTTCCTCATGACTTGCCTTGTTTTGCACTTAATCGTCTGACCGCCCGCAAGATATCATAATTAGCGTAACAACTGATGGTTGAAATACCAGTATCCGGCACCCAAATAGCACAGGAAAAATTGTCGGCACCCCGATGCTCTGTTAGTTTGGTGGCATATTGCGAATTGTTTCTGAAAATGTTTATTCCTTATAAAACAGTCGGAAACGGTTTCGTCAGAGATTCAAACTCACTGCGGAGAAACACCATGAAAGTGGCTGTCTACAGTACTAAAAATTACGACCGGAAATATCTGGAACTGGTCAATGAACATTACGGCTATGAACTGGAATTTTTCGATTTTCTGCTGTCCCCGCAAACTGCAAAAACCGCAGCCGGTGCAGATGCCGTCTGTATTTTCGTCAATGATGACGGCAGCCGTGAAGTGTTGCAGGAACTGGCTTCTCTGGGGATAAAAACGCTGGCGCTGCGCTGCGCGGGCTTTAACAACGTCGATCTTGAGGCGGCGAAAGAACTGGGCATTTCCGTTGTGCGCGTTCCGGCCTATTCACCGGAAGCCGTCGCAGAACACACCGTCGGCATGATGATGTGTCTTAACCGCCACATTCACCGTGCTTATCAGCGCACCCGCGAAGCCAACTTCTCACTCGAAGGGCTGATTGGTTTTAATATGTACCAGCGCACCGCCGGTATCATCGGCACCGGTAAAATCGGCGTGGCAACAATGCGGATTCTGAAAGGTTTTGGAATGCGGATTCTGGCTTTTGACCCGTATCCAAGCCCGCTGGCACTGGAGCTGGGCGCAGAATATGTCGATCTGGATACGCTTTACGCAGAATCCGACGTCATTTCCCTGCACTGCCCGCTGACGCCGGAAAACCATCATCTGCTTAACGCTCAGTCCTTTGCCAAAATGAAAGACGGCGTGATGATCGTGAACACCAGCCGCGGCGCTTTGCTGGATGCAACGGCCGCCATTGACGCGCTGAAAAAACAAAAAATCGGCGCGCTGGGTATGGACGTGTATGAAAACGAGCGCGATTTGTTCTTCGAGGACAACTCAAACGAAGTCATCCTCGACGACGTTTTCCGCCGCCTGTCTTCATGCCACAACGTGCTGTTCACCGGCCATCAGGCATTCCTGACCAGTGACGCGCTGACCAGCATTTCTGAAACCACGCTGATGAACATCGATCAGCTGATCAAAGGGCAGAACTGCCCGAACCTGCTGACGGCGTAGCCCTGTCATGATGTTCAAAGCCCGCTACGGCGGGCTTTTTGCTTGTTACAGAGACTCAACCTGGCGGCTCAACACCCTGCTCACCTCTGGCCCGTATCCTGTGATTGTCAGAACGTCGCCGCTCAGCGTGACGGATGAAAATGGCAGGCTGCTTTCCCCGTCCACCATGCCTTTGAGCGTAATAAAATCGGTGTTTTCCACCCGGTCATAGCCCCCGCGGTGATCGTGCCCGGCGAAATACGCGCGCACGTTATAGCGGCACAGCAATTCCACCAGCGTTTCGCAGTTCCACAGGTTATGCGTGTTCACCGGCGTCAGCGGGTAATGGCCGAACACCAGCACCGTTTCGCCCTGCGCACGCGCCTGTTTCAGGTTTAGCTCAATCCATTCCAGCTGTTTACGCCCTACCGCGCCATTCCACGGCTGCGCCTGCGACTGCTGGCATTCGGTCAGTTCATCGAGCATAAATTCTGCCAGCTGACGGTCTTCGCCGTTGGCATGATTGCAGTACAAACTGACGTCGTTGCCGTCAATGACCAGAAAACGGTAGCCCGGCAGGCTGAACTGGTAGTAGCTTTTCGGCAACCCCAGCGCTGGAGACTGCGCCGCCAGATGTTGGGAAATCACCTGCGCATCGTGGTTACCAATGAGCACGGCGTGCGGATGGCGCAACGCTTCGTAGCGCGCCAGCACCGCCTGATAACTGCTCCAGTCGCGATCCACCAGGTCGCCCAGCGTAACCACGAAATCGAGCTTTAAATCATTCAGCTCATTAATCGCGGTCGCCAGTTTATTCAGGCTGTTGCGGTAATGACGCTCTTTTTGTACATCGGCATCGGCATATTGCGGATCCGCAATCAGCCCGAAACGCAGCCTGACGCCTGAAACCGCCGCGTCATGCATATCCGGCAGCTGATACAAAGCACTCACGTTGCCCAGAGCCCGTTCCTGCGCTTGCGATAACAAAGGGGATGAGGTGATGACGGTCATAAGATGCTCCGGTTGTTCTTAACGAATCCCAGCCCGCATGAAAGATTGAACGAACTGACGTTGAAAAATAAGGAATAAGGCCAATAACGGCAGCACCGTCATCAGCGTTGCCGCGCCGATCAGCGCCCACTGCACGCCCTGTTCCGGCGCGGAAAACAGCTGAAGCCCGACGGTAATCGGCCGCACTTTTACGGAATCGGTAATGACCAGCGGCCAGAGGAAATCGTTCCAGTGAAAGCTTACCGACACCAGCGCAAATGCCACGTACACCGGTTTCGCCAGCGGGATATAGATTTTGCGCAGAATGTAAAAACGGCTGGCCCCTTCCACAATCGCGGCTTCTTCGAGCACCAGCGGAATGCTGCGGAACGTCTGGCGCAACAGGAAAATGGCAAACGCCGAGGCGAAATACGGTAGCGCTATCCCGAGGAGGCTATCGCGCAGGCCGAACGCGCCAATCGTTTTGTAGTTGTTGAGGATCAGAACGTCGGGGCTGATCATCAGTTGCAACAGTACCAGCGCAAAAATGATCCCCGCGCCTTTAAGTTTAAACCGTACCAGCGCGTAGGCAGCCAGCGTCGCTAAAATCAGCTGGCACACCACAATCATCAGCACCAGCAGCGTGGTATTGAGAAAATAGCGCCCGAACGGCGCGGCTTGCCAGGCGTTGATAAAATTCTGCAACGTCAGCGGTGCAAACAGGGAAAAACTCCCCTGTTCAGATGCCGGATGAATCGCGACCCAGACCGACACCAGCACCGGCAAAAACCACAAAAACGCCGCCAGCCAGATGGCAATATTCAGGCACAGGCGGCCTGCGGAAAACGTCCGCACCGGCGTTAACGTCATCGTCAGGCTGCTCATTGATAGTGCGTCCTTTTATCCAGCAGATTGAATTTGATCAGCGCAATCGTGGCAAGAATCGCCAGCAACACCACGGTCATCGCCGAGGCGTACGGCAAATCCCAGTAGCTGAACGCGGTGCGGTAGATATAGAACAGCAGCAGACTGGTGCTGTTATTCGGCCCGCCGTTGGTCATCGCAATCACCTGATCCACGATGCGGAAGGCGTTCATCGACGCATTGATCAGAATAAACAGCGTGGTCGGCATCAGCAGCGGCCACTGCACGCGGCGGAAAAAGTAGCGGCGCGACGCCCCTTCTATTTCGGCCGCCTCAGCCAGACGCGGATCGATTTGCTGCAACGCCGCGAGATAAAAAATCATAAAGAACCCGGCTTCGCGCCAGACGGAAACCACCATCAGGCTGTAAAGCGCGGTACCCGGTTCACCGAGCCAGTTAACGGCGGGCAGCGAAAACAGCGCCATCAGTTTGTTAAGCAACCCGAGTTGCGGCGTATAGAAAAACAGCCAGAGGTTGGCGATCGCCACCATCGGTAATAAAGAAGGGATGAAAAACGCTGCGCGGACCATCGCGTTACCGCGCAAACGGCGGTTGACCGCCAGCGCCATCATCAGCGCGAGCGCGACCGACAGCGGAATGGTGATCACCGCATAAAGCAGGTTGTTGCGCAGCGACAACATAAAGGTGTCGTCATCAAGCAGCGCACGGTAGTTATCCAGCCCGACAAACTGCGCCGGATGCCCGTTGCGTGCTGCGCTGAATACGCTTTCCCAAATCGTTGCCAGCGCCGGATAATGGGTAAACAACAGCAAAAAACCGAGCGCGGGCAAAATCAGCAGATAGCCGTAAATCTGCAAAGACAACCCGCGTGTGCGGGCTGCCGGTGCAACAGCGTGAAGCGTGCTGTGAGGAATGCTCATCCGCGAGCCTTACTGATACGGTTTCAACAGACGGTCCGCCTGTTTTTGTGCAGAACTGAGCGCATCGGCTGGCGTTTTCGCCTGCGTCACCGCCGCTTCAATCGCATGGTTCATCAGCTCCTGAATCTGCACGCTGTTGTATGTCGAGAGTTCCGGCTGTGAATATTTCAGCTGCTCACGCGCCACCAGTGCCTGCGGAACCTGTTTCACGTAATCCTGCATCACCGGCGTTTCCCACGCGGCAGGCGACGTCGCAACATAACCGGTCGCGATGCTCCAGCGCGCCGCCTGTTCCGGGGCGGAAACCCAGCGGATAAACTCCATCGCCGCTTTCTGCTGCTCAGGCGTCGCGTTTTTGAACACATACAGATTGCCGCCGCCGGTCGGGCTGCCGCGCTGGGTTTTCTCCGGCAACATCGCTACGCCGAACGGGAATTTGGCGTTGTCACGCACCGTCGTCAGGTTACCGGTGGTGGTCACCATCATGGCCGTTTTGCCGTCGATGAAATCCTGCGGCGTGGTGCCCCAGGCAATCGCGCCTTTCGGGGAAACCGCGTCTTTCTGCGCCAGATCCGTCAGCCATTGCAGCGCTTCCACGTTGGCTGGCGTGTCAAACGTGACGGCGGTGCCTTTGCCGTTATCCAGATGGCTGCCGTTAGTGGCGGCGATGCCCTGAAAATTCCAGTAACCGTTTGGCGTAGAAGGGATTTCGATGCCCCACTGTTTGACGTCGTTGCCGTCACGCACCACCAGTTTTTTACCGAAATCCACCACCTGCTGCCAGTTGGCCGGAGGTGTGTCGCCGTTCAGACCCGCTTTCTCAAACGCCTGTTTATTCCAGTACAACACCACCGTCGAACGCTGGAACGGAATGCTCCAGACTTTGTCCTGAATGTGACGGATAAAGGCCGGATAGAAGCCGTCGATCCACTTTTTCCCTTCCGCGTCATTAGCGAGATCGCTCACCGGCACGATCGCGCCCGCATCAATCAGTGAATAGGCCTCAATGTCACCGATCACCGCCATTTGCGGCGCGTTGCCTCCGCGAAACGCCGTCAGCGCTTTCGTTACCGTCGTTGCATAATCCCCGGTATACACCGGTTGAATACTGATATCCGGGTGCGTTTTCTGAAAATCTTCCACCAGCGTGTCGACCGTATGGCTGATTTTTCCGCCCACGGCAATCGGGTAGTACATCTGCAATTTCACCGGCTCCGCCGCAAAAGCAGAGGTTCCGGTGATCAGCAAAACAGCGGTAGCAAGGCGTGAAAAACGATGAATAAGTGACATGATTTTCCCTTCGGCAAGTGTTGTTGTAAGTGTAGAAAAATGAATTCACGACGATAAATGGCCGTCAGACGGCGACTCTCTGGCCGGAGGGCAAACAAAATTCCTCCGCGTCATAACAGCGCTTTCCGCCCGTCGTGAAAAAAAAATATTGTGCGCTGGACAGCCATTGCAGCCCGACCGGCTGGCCCTCGGCAAAACGTTTCATACCGGCCACTTTTACGGTCAGCGGCTCTGCGGCACCGGCGATGGAACATACCACCAGCGTATCGGCACCCATATATTCGTGGCTGATCACCTGCGCCGTCAGCCCGGCCTGCGTGGCGTCGGTCAGCTGAATATCTTCGGCGCGCAGCCCCAGGCTGAGCGAGGCGTCACCCGGCATTTCCACCACCGAAACCGGCATAGTGGCGAGATAATGATGTTCACCGCGACGCGTCAGCGGCAGGATATTCATCGGCGGCGCACCGATAAATTGTGCCGCAAAAATGCTTTCCGGGTTGTTGTAGAGATTGTCCGGCGTATCGTGCTGTTCGATGCGCCCGTCGTTTAGCAGAATGATTTTGTCAGCCATGCTCATCGCTTCGGTCTGATCGTGGGTGACGTACACCATCGTCAGACCGAGTTTTTTCTGAATCGCCCGGATTTCGCGGCGCATACTCTGGCGCAGTTTGGCGTCGAGATTGGACAGTGGCTCATCCATCAGGCACAGCCGGTTATTGGCGATCACCGCCCGCCCGAGCGCTACGCGCTGTTGCTGTCCGCCGGAAAGCTGCGCAGGTAATCTGTCCAGCAGCGGCTCCAGCTCCATCAGCCGGCTGACATCCGCCAGCCGCGAAGCAAATTGCCGCTTATCTTCGCCACGCGCCCGCAGCCCGAACAGCAGATTTTCCCGCACGCTCATGTGTGGAAATAAGGCATAAGACTGAAACACCATCGACAACTTACGTTGTGACGGCGTCAGCGCGGTGACGTCGGATTGCTGGAAATAAATCGCTCCGCTGTCGGCCGATTCCAGCCCGGCAATCGTGCGCAGCATGGTGGATTTTCCGCAGCCGGAAGGGCCCAGCAGCGCAATAAATTCGCCCTCTTCCACATCAAAACTGATGTCATTGAGCGCAACTTTGTTGCCCCAGGTTTTGTGTATGTGATGGAGTGATAAATAACTCATGTCCGTTGCCCGTCTCTGACCGGTGATGGGCATAACCTAGCGGGGTTAAGTGACGCTTTTATGAAATGTGGTTTTTTTCAATTGCATTGATGGCGGGATCGAGAAAGTTTCGGTTTCTCAATTGCATTGATGGCTTGAAGGAGAAAATTTCGGTTTCTCAATTGCGGTGATCACTTAACTCACTGCGCCGAAACCGACAAAAGAGAGGCCAGACGGCCCCTCTTTTGAATCTCCGCGTCTTTTTAACTGCGCGCTATCGCTTGTAAAGTATGTTTCAGCAACTCCGGCTATTGCCGCAAACGTCGCCGCTGCGCGGTACTTTCGCTTCGGGCTCGAACCTGCTCGAAAACAGACTCTCGCCGTTTCTCACCACTCACTCAACGTCGTTTTGAAAGCGGCCAGAGGCTATGTAATTCGGAAGATTTATGCAGGCTGATTTTGAATTGAAAAGCCTCCAGCCGCTTTCAGAAAGCTTGCTGAATGAGTGTTTCGAGACCGAAAGGCTCGAAGACCGAAATGAAGGTACCGCGCAGCGGCAAGTTTTCGCGGCAATAACGGTGGCGGCTGAAACATGGCCAGCCAGCGATAGCGCGCAGTGAAAGAGCCCGGGGGTCTTGGGGGCGGCGGCGATATGCCGCCCCCAAGTCGGTGTGGGCCGACGCCCACGACCTTGAACTTGAACTTAAACTTAAACCTGACGTAACCCCCGTACGGGCACCAACCCACAGGTTTACCGGGCTAAAGCACCGGGCTTAACCGTCCGCACGCTGCCGCTATACGCCGCCCGGCCTCAATCACCGTGGCGTTGTCTGTGGCAATCGACAGCCGGAAGTATGGCGACAAGCCGTACGCACTGCCCCCCACACCGGAAACGCCGTTTTCCAGCAGATAGTCCATCACATCGGCTTCGTTTTCGATTTTCGCGCCGCCAGGGCGGTAACGCCCGATCAGCCCCGCACAGCGGCAGAAGACGAAGAAACCGCCCTGCGGCTGTATCAGTTCCAGCCCGTCAACGCCGGAAAGGATGCCCGTGATGTCATCGCGCCGCTGCTGATAGGCCGCCACCTGTGGCGCGAGGAAATCCAGCCCGCCGGTGTACGCCGCCAGCGCCGCGGCCTGGCTGACAGAACTCGCGCCCGAACTGATTTGCGACTGCACCACGGTCATCGCGGTGATCAGATCTTTTGGCCCGGCACCGAAACCGATACGCCAGCCGGTCATGGCGTAGGTTTTAGACACACCACCGACCAGCAAACTGCGTGCCTGAAAATCGCCTGCCACGTTCAGCAAATTACGGTGTTCGCGGCCATCAAACAGAATGTGTTCGTATAAATCATCGAGCATAACCCGCACCTGCGGATGTGCACGCAGCACAACGGCCAGCGCCTGTAATTCTTGCGCTGAATACACCGCACCGCTCGGATTCCCCGGATGATTGAGCACCAGCCAGCGCGTACGCGGCGTAATGCTGGCCGCCAGTTGCTCCGGCGAAAGTTTATAACCCTGCTCCAGATGGCATTCCACAAACACCGGCGTGCCGCCGTTAAAACGCACGCTGTCCGGGAACGTCGGCCAGTACGGCACCGGCACAATCACTTCATCGCCGTCGTTTAACGTCGCCGCAAACGCGTTGAAAATGACCTGCTTCGCGCCGTTGGCAATCATCAGATTATCAATGCCAAATTCCAGGCGGTTTTCCTGCTGCAATTTTCGCTGCACCGCCTCTCGCAGTGCACGTATCCCGGGCGTTGGCGTGTATTTGGTCTCCCCGCGTGCAATCGCCTCATACGCCGCCTGCTTAATGTGCTCCGGCGTATCGAAATCCGGTTCACCGGTGGT
The DNA here is from genome assembly GCF_011065485.1 of Rahnella contaminans. Taxonomy (NCBI): domain Bacteria; kingdom Pseudomonadati; phylum Pseudomonadota; class Gammaproteobacteria; order Enterobacterales; family Yersiniaceae; genus Rahnella; species Rahnella contaminans. Next base: position 579,768 of record NZ_JAADJS010000001.1, on the reverse strand, counting down.
GAGATCCAGAATATCGACACCGGCCTTTTTCAGATCATTAGTGCGCTGCTTTGCCGCCGCGTTGGCCGAAAGCGAAACGCGTTGCACGCGCTGTGACAACGAAATCGTCATACCGTTATCCTTATATCAGAGCGCGGGTAAACCCAGGTTTTCGCGCAATGTGCTGAATTCATACTCTTCGCGGAACAACCCGCGACGGCGTAATTCCGGGATCACCCGCTCGACAAACAGCGAAAGCTGCTCCGGCATGATGGCTGGCATAATATTGAAACCGTCCGCGCCGCCCTGCTCCAGCCAGTGCTGGAAATCATCGGCGATATCTTCGGCGGTTCCCACCAGCACGCGGTGTCCGCGTGAACCGGCAGCAATCGCGGCCAGTTCACGCAGGGTCAGATTTTCGCGGTAGGCCAGATCGGTCAGCAGTTTCACACGGCTCTGATTGCCTTCTCCGGCAGGCACATCCGGCACCGGGCCGTCGAGCGGGAACTGGCTGAGATCCATATTAAAGCGGGTCGAAAGCTGACGAATGCCGTTATCGATATCCACCAGCGAGTTGAGTTCACGCCAGGTTTCACGCGCTTCTTCCCGCGTGCGCCCCACGATCGGCATCACACCGGGCAGGATCAGCACATGATCCGGATTGCGCCCTGCGTCTTTCACCTGCTGTTTCTGCGAACGGTAAAACGTCTGCGCTTCTTCCAGCGTCGCGGCGGCGGTAAACACCACTTCGGCGGTGGCGGCCGCCAGCTTCTGGCCGTCAGCGGAAGAACCGGCCTCGATAATCACCGGACGTCCCTGCGGTGAACGGGTGATATTCAGCGGCCCCTGCACCTGGAAATATTTCCCGCGATGATTAACCGGCTGAATTTTTTCATTCACGAAATACTGGCCGCTGTCTTTGTCCGGCGCGACGGCGCCTTCCTGCCAGCCTTCCCACAGCTTAAACGCCACGTCGAGAAACTCGTGCGCGACGGCGTAACGCTCGGCGTGCATCGGCATATCTTCACGACTGAAATTGCGCGCCACGTCGGTGGAAAACGATGTCACCACGTTCCACGCCGCACGGCCATGACTGATGTGATCCAGCGACGAAAAGCTGCGCGCCAGATTAAACGGATCGGTAAACGTGGTAGAGGCCGTTGCCGCCAGCCCGATATGACGGGTCTGCACTGCCAGCGCCGCCAGCAACGTCAGCGGCTCGAGGCGCGCCATAGTAGAAGGCAGGCGGTAAACGCTGGTCGCCAGCGCGTCACCGATGAAAAACATATCGAACTTGCCTTCTTCGGCTTTTTTGGCGATCCACGTCAGCCATTCAACGTCCGTGGGCGAACCGAGCTGTCCGGTTAAACGCCAGCCGCTGACGTGATGCCCGAGCGGTTGAACAAACAGGCCGAGGCGCAGCTTTCTGGTGTTTTCTGAAGAAGAAGTCATGAAATGTTCCTAAGAATAATGTTGATTTTCTGTCGCCCGCAGGGCTTTTTCGATGTGTTCAGCGGCCATGGAAAACGGCAGGCGCGCCGCGTTTTCGGCGGAGAACTTCACTTCACGGGCAATAGATGAAAGGATTTCATCGCGGTTACCGTTGAATTCCGGCAGCGCCAGCGGCGCATCGTACTGCCGCAGCAGCGCCAGCAGTTCCGGCTCCGGTTCGCCGTTGTCACTTTCCATCAGCGACTGCACCAGCAGGCCGAGACCGACCTTCTCGCCGTGCAGCCAGTCGTGCAGTTCAGGCTGATGGGTAAAACGGTTGTGAATGGCGTGCGCCACGCCCGGTGCAGGCGTTTCATCGCGCATGCTGTTTGCCATGCCCGCCGCCGCGATATTGGCGTCGATCACTTTAATCAGCGCCGGTGTCACTTCATGGCGGGCGTTATCAAGCACCGCCTGCGCCCCGTATTTCTCAAAGGTTTCCACCGCCAGTTTTGCCGCCTGAATTTTGAGATTCAGCGCCAGGCTGTCGTCGCTTTTCTGTTTATACGGCCGGAATTCGTACCACTTCGCCAGTGCGTCCACGATGCCCGCTTTCAGATAACGGACGTCGTTTTGCGCGATGACTTCGCTGTCGACCAGCACCATCAGCGGCATACGCGATAACGGCTGGCTGCGGACGTGCCCGCCGTGCGCGTTGTAAATAATGCTGACCGGCGACCAGGCGGCGCAGGTGGCGGCCACCGTCGGCAGCGTCACCAGCACAATGTCATCAATCAGATTCGCGATGGCTTTCGCGCAGTCCAGCACGCGTCCGCCGCCGATACCCAGCACCAGCGTGGCGTTTTGTGCCCGCACGGCGTTGAGATGCGTTTCAATCGCGGCATCGGTGCATCCGGTGGTCAGGAAATTCACCTGCCAGCGGATCCCCGCCTCACGCAGGCTGTTTTCCAGCTGCGGATTCACCGACTGCCAGGCTTTCGGGCTGGTGATAATGGCGATTTCATTCGAGTGAACGGCAAGAAGTTCGCCGGTGCGGGCACGCAGCCCCGGCTGATGGTGATAGGTTTGCGGTGATTTTATAGCGAACACGATGATGCCCTATTCTCTGGTCAGTAATTGAATAAACTGCCTGCCCGTAATAAACAGGAATTCGGATATTGGATATATTAAGTCGTTATATAAACATCGTACGAGAATTGAAATAATAAACAAAGTTCTGATTGCGGATCCTTATTCACTAATTCGCAATAGAATAGATGAATTTTAGCTATAGCATCAAAAACCCTTGCATCCTGTGCTGGATCAAAGAAATGATAGCGCTGTAAAGGGTTAATTTAATAAACAAAAACAGAAATATCGGCAACAGTATTATCCCGGTATTTATTATTGTTTTTGCCAAACTCATTAATTAACCCTCAGAAAAACAGAGATTATTATGGCCTCACATCCGATTGATTTTCTTTTACTTGGCAATAATTTTGGCACACCGGAAATGCGGGAAATCTGGTCAGAGAAAAATCGTCTGACGCAGCAAATAAATGTCGAAGTGGCGCTGGCATTAGCCGAAGGCGAACTCGGGGTGATCCCGCAACAGGCAGCACTGTCGATAGCGGAACTGGCCGACCCCAGCCAGCTGAATATTGACGACATCGCCGCGTCCGGTGCGCAGATGAAACATTCGCTGATGCCGGTGCTGACGGCGCTGCAAAAACAGTGCGGCGATGCCGGGGAATACATTCATTACGGCGCGACCACGCAGGATATCGTCGATACCGCCACGGTTTTACAGCTCGCCCGGACAATGAAAGTGATCGTGCGTGACGCCACCGCGCTGGCGGACGTGCTGAAAAATCTGGCGCGTGAGCATCAGTACACCCTGATGGCGGGCCGAACCCACGGAATGCAGGCGCTGCCGACCACGTTCGGCTTTAAAGTCGCCGTCTGGCTGGATGAATTTATCCGCCATCTCGACCGCCTTCAGGCCATCACGCCGCGTCTGCTGACCGGCAATCTCAGCGGCGCGATCAGCACATATGCCGCGCTCGGCGAAGCAGGCCCGGAAGTCGAACGCCGCACGCTGGCACGCCTGAACCTGAATACGCCGAATATCGGCTGGCAGGCAGCGCGCGACCGTTTTTCCGAATACGCCAGCACGGCGGTGCTCATCAGCGGCACGCTGGGCAAAATCGGCAACGAACTTTATAACCTGATGCGCACCGAAATTAATGAAGTCGAAGAACCGTTCAGCGCGGGGAAAATCGGCTCGACCACCATGCCGCATAAACGTAACCCGGCCGCCATCGAAGGCTTAGCCAGCCTGACCGCCCCGCTTTTACACAGCGCGTCGCTGATTTATCAGTCGATGCACGTCGAGCACGAACGCGATGCCATGAGCTGGCGCGCGGAGTGGATCGCCCTGCCGGAAATCTCGATTTACCTTTCTGCCCAGCTGCAAAATGCCCGCGCTATTTTATCCGGCCTGACGGTCAATAAAGCCCGCATGCTGGCGAATTTGCAGATGCAGGACGGCCTGCTGCTGTCGGAAAAGGTCATGTTTGAAGCCGGTAAAAAACTCGGCAAACAGACGGCGCATCATCTGGTTTACGAGTGCGCTATGCAGGCGTTCGAGAACCGTCTATCTTTTAAAACCGTGCTTTTAGCACACCCGGTTCTGGCCGCCAGCATCTCAGAAGAAGATCTGGACCACTGGCTGGATCCGGCAAATTACATCGGCTGTGCGCCGCAAAAAGTGGATGACGTGATCCGCTTCGCCGAACAGTCCGGTCATTTATCATCTCCGGAGAAACCTGCGATATGACCCCACATTTCCGGCGGCTCAGTTCAGACGACAGGCACGAATATCTGTCGCTGATGCTGGCCGCATACGCCCCGATTAAAGCCCTCGGCATTCAGTTTGATGCGGCCACCGCCGATCTGGCGCGGGTGACAAAACATCTCGATGAACATGCGGTATTTGGCCTGTTTGACGGCCAGCGCATGGCAGCCTCGGTCACTTTGCGTTTCCCGTGGGGCACCCTGCCGGGCCCGATGGGTCTGCCGCATATTGGCTGGTTCGGCACGCACCCGGAATACACAGGCCAGAATCTCGGTAAACGGCTGCTGGAATGGCTGGAAGACCACATTCTTATCGGCGAACTCAAAGCCCCGGCGTATTCGCTTGGCACCGCTACCAGCCATCCGTGGCTGCGCGAAATGTATATCAAACTGGGTTTTCAGCCGGTCTTCGAAAGAGACCTCGGCAAAGGCCATATCACGCTGTATCTGAAAAAGATCCTCGACGAAGAACGCCATGCCGGATGGCTGGCGCGTCAGCCCGCTTAAGGAGTTTTACATGTTGAATACCGGTCAGGAACATCAGGCGCTGGCGAAATTCATTGAGGATTTTCGCCATAACATGCACCGCCATCCTGAGCTTTCCAATCAGGAATTCGAGACCACGGCGCGCATCAAAGCCGTGCTGGAAAGTCATCAGATCCGCGTTCTGAATCTGCCGCTGAAAACCGGTCTGGTGGCCGAAATTGGCGGCCAGAAAGCCGGTAAGCGGGTGGTGTTACGTTCGGATATTGATGCCCTGCCGATCGAAGAAAAATCGGGCGTGGAATACACCTCGGAAAACCCCGGCGTCATGCACGCCTGCGGCCATGATTTCCACACTTCGGCGGCGCTCGGCGCGGCGATTTTACTCAAAGAACGCGAGGAAACGCTTGCTGGCACCGTGCGCATTTTATTCCAGGCAGCAGAAGAAACCGGCCACGGCGCACCGGCGCTGATTGAAACCGGCGCGCTCGACGACGCCGCCGTCATCTTTGGCATTCACAACGACCCGACGTTGCCGGTCGGCATTATCGGCAGCAAAGACGGCGCACTCACCGCAGGCGTTGACCGTTTTGCCATCACCATTTCAGGCACCGGCAGTCACGCCGCCCGCCCGCATGAAGGCAATGACCCGATTATTATTGCCGGGCAAATTATCGGCGCATTGCAGACGCTGATTGCGCGCAACGTGCCGTCAGATCACAACGCGGTGGTGTCCGTCACGCAGGTTCACAGCGGAAGTACGTGGAACGTGATCCCCGATTCTGCCTGGCTCGAAGGCACGGTGCGTTCGTTTAATCAGGACACCCGCGAGCTTATTGAACGCCGTTTACGTCAGGTGCTCAAAGGCATCGCCAGTGCCTTTGATACGCAAATTGAACTCGACTGGCAGCCCGGCCCGCCGTCGGTGGTGAATACCGCTGAATGGGTGGATTTTGCACTGGCGCAGGCCGCCGGTTCGGGCTTTGAAGCGCGTCGCGTGGAAGCCAGCCCGATTGGCGAAGATTTCGCCTTCTATCAGCAAAAACTGCCCGGCGCATTCCTGATGATCGGCTCCGGCGGCCCGTTCGCACTGCACCACCCGGAATTTCGCGTCGATGACCGCGCGCTCTTCCCGACCGCACATTATCTCGCGCAGCTGGCCGTTAACGCCCTTGAACATCTCAACCCGCAGGCCTGAAACAGGAAAAAAACATGACACTGACTTCATCGCTGGCAAAGCTTATTGTCAGTGCGCGTCCCTCCGCCGAAGCGCGTGAAAATGCCCGCGAAGGATTGCTCGATTTTCTGGCCGTCACCCTGCCCGTTGTGCGCGGCGAAGCCGGCGATTCCGGGCTGAAAAGTTTGCAACAGGTTTACCGTGCAGACGATGCACAGACGCGCGCCGTGTTACTGGGTTACGCCGGACATGCGCTGGATTTCGATGATTTTCACCCGGACTTTCGCGGTCATCCCGGCGTGGTGATTTTGCCTGCTTTGCTGGCGCTGGCGGCCGATCGCCCAGACATCAGCGGCGAGCAGTTTCTCAATGCCTGGGTGACGGGCGTGGAAACCGCCGGTCGCCTCGGGCTGGCCGCCGGTTCGCAGCATTACAAACTGGGTTTCCACAATACCGCCACGCTCGGCACGATTGCCGCGGCGGCGGCCTGTGCGCGGCTGGCCGGCGCCAGCGAACCGGAAACGGCCCTTATTCTGGGGACGGCGGCTACGCAGGCGGGCGGTTTACGCGCGCAGTTTGGCAGCGCGGTTAAACCGCTGCACGCCGGGCTGGCGGCGCAAATTGCGGTCACGGCCACCCTGCTGACGCTGGCCGGTTTTCACGGTCAGTCAGAAAACGTGCTCGACAGCTTTTTCACTGCTTATTGCGCCGGTCAGCAGCAGCCGGAAAAACTCACCGAAAGCTGGGGCGCGCCGTGGCGTATCGTCTCACCGGGGCTGGAATTCAAACCGTATCCGACCTGTGGCGGCACGCACAGCGCCGCCGATGCCGCACGGGCAATCCGCCAGGACTGGCTGCAACAGGGGGATCCGCTCAGCGACCTGATAAATGCGGTGGAGCGGATTGAAGTGTCTTTCCCGCCGGGCGGTGATATTGCAGCGTCAGTGCGCGAGCCGTCGAACGGTATCGAGGCACGTTTCAGCCTGGAATACGTGATTGCCGCCAGCCTGCTGCGCGAGGCCTTGCTGATACAGGATTTCTCAGAAAACCCGCCGGATGCCGAAATTGCCGCGCTGGCCGCCCGTGTCACGCGTCATCCGGATCTTAGCGCCCCGCCGGATGAGCTCAACCCGGCTGCTCGTTTTCATCAGGTTACGGTATTTTTACGCAACGGAGAAACGCGGCAAAAACGCTTTACGCGTCAGCAAAGTCTGGCGATTGCGTTCGATTTACCGGGGAAATTGCGCGCCTGTTTACCGGATATGACGGAAGCACAGCGGGCCAATATTGTGGCACTGAGCAGGCTGGAAAGCCGCGACAGTTTGCCGCAGCTGTGTGATTTACTTTTCAGAGCAGACTCTACAATACGGTAGACAGGAAATTGCGGACACGGACGTTCTCCGCTTCATCCAGCACGGCTTTCACCGGCCCCGACGCCACGATTTTTCCGCCTTCCATAAAGATCACGTTATCGGCGACTTCACGCGCAAAGCCAATTTCGTGCGTCACGATCACCATGGTGATCCCCGAATGCGCCAGCTTTTTGATGACCTGCAACACTTCGCCCACCAGTTCGGGATCGAGCGCCGATGTCGGTTCATCAAACAGCATCACTTCCGGATCCATCGCCAGCGCACGGGCAATCGCCACGCGCTGCTGCTGCCCACCGGAAAGCTGCTGCGGCCAGTCATCTTCGCGGCTGGCTAACCCCACCTGCTGCAACAGTGCACGGGCTTTGGTCAGCACCTGCTGGCGGTTTTGTTTCTTCACGCGTAACGGCGCATCGGTAATGTTTTGCAGCACCGTGCGGTGCGGGAACAGATTAAATTGCTGAAACACCATACCGGTACGGCTGCGCTGAGCGGCGATTTTCCCGCTGCTCAGTTCATAAAGCGCATTGCCTTTTTGCCGGTAGCCGACCAGTTCGCCACCGATACGGATGGTGCCGCCGTCGAGTTTTTCCAGATGATTAATGCAGCGCAGCAACGTGGATTTCCCGGAACCGGATGGCCCTAAAATCACCGTCACCGAACCCGCCGGAATATCCAGGCTGATTTCGTCGAGAATGGTGTTTCCTGAAAAACGTTTGGTGACTTTTCGAAACTCAATCGCCTCACCCATGGCTGGTTTCTCCTGCATTCAGGCCGGTATTCACCGCCCGCGGCGTCTCGTCACGCGGTTTAGATTTACGCTTCACCTTGCGCAAACTGCTGCGGCTGAAATGACGCTCGACGTAATACTGAATCACCGAAAGCAGCGACGTCAGCACCAGATACCACAGCGTCGCGACCAGCAATAACGGGATCACTTCATACGTGCGCTGATAAATAATCTGCGCGGAAAACAGCACGTCTTGCAGTGAAATCACCGACACCACCGCGGTGGTTTTCAGCTGACCGATCACTTCATTACCGGCTGGCGGCAGAATCGCCCGCATCGCCTGCGGCAACACGGTATGGCGGAATATGGAAGCAGGCCGGTAACCGAGGGCACGCGCGGCTTCAATCTGGCCGGTGCCCACGCTCTGGATCCCCGCACGGATAATCTCAGCGGCATAGGCCGACTGGTGCATCACCAGCGCAATCACGGCGGCGCTGAACGGGCTGATTAATGAGTTGGCCGACGCACTCCAGATTTCCCCTACCCAGGGCAGTGAAAACGAAATGGTGGGATACAGGGCGGCAATGTTGTACCAGAGAAACAGCTGAACCAGCATCGGCACACCGCGGAAAAACCAGGTATATCCCCAGCTCACGGCGACCAGCACCGGATTGGACGATAACCGCATCAGCGCCAGCACGGTGCCACCGGCAAAGCCGAAAATCACCGAAATGGCAGTCAGCTGCAACGTCATCAAAACACCCTGCAAAATCGACGGACCGGTGAAGTTTTCTGCAATCACTGACCATTCAAAACGCGGGTTGTTGAGCATTGAATGGGCGGCAGCGCCCAGCACCAGAACGACGATCAGGGCGCTTATCCAGCGCCCGATGTATTTCTTACCGACGATCCGCAGCTCTTCCGGCTGCTGACCGTGTGTTTCAGTGCTCATCCGAAAATCTCTTCATTACGCTTGGATTCTTTCACTGCGCCAAAGCCAATCGACCATTTATCGAGGATCTTCTGATAAGTCCCGTCTTTAATCAGCGAGTTAAGCGATGCCTGAACGGCCTCTTCCAGCGCAGATTGTTTCGGGAACGCAACCGAAACCGGTGCGTCATCCACATGAATCGTGCCGGAGAGCGCCAGCGGTTTCACCTGGCTGACCTGATACGTCAGGCCTTCATACGGGCCAAAGAACATCGGCACGCGACCACTGACCACGGCCTGCACGCCCGACGGACGGTCCGGGAAAACGGCAATTTTGATTGGCTGTTTGCCTGCATCCGTACAGGTTTTGCTGGCCGCTTCGAGACGTCCGATTTGCGTCGTGCCCGCACCGGCACCGATTTCCTGCCCGCAAACGGCATCAAAAGACGTAAACGGCGCGATATTGGCGTCTTTGCGGGAGATCACGCCCAGACGCGACGCATCGTAATAGCTGACAAAATCGACCTGCTCGAGGCGTTTTTGGGTGGCGTTGATATTGGAAAGCGCCACGTCATAGCGGCCTGATTTCAGCCCGGGAATAATGTTGTCGAAACCGCCGGTATCCTGCCAGCGCACTTCCACCCCCAGACGTGCCGCAACGGCATTCATCACGTCAATTTCACGGCCCGCGAGGGTTTTATTGTCTTCCTGGAAAAACGTGGTTGGCGGCGTATTCGGGTTGGTGCCCGCGACAATATATCCGCGTTTGGCAATATCGGCTGGCAGTTTACTTTTCAGCGATTCATCGGCGGATACATGGAAAGTGGTAGCAGACGGAACAATTTGCCCGGCTGCCCATGCAGTCGATAAATTCCCGGCAATCAGCAGCGGGAGCAATAACTTGGATAATGTCATGACGGGACCTTTTTCCTGGTGTAATACCTGTGAAAAACCACAAATATAATGTGGTAAAAGCGACAAGGTCATTGCTGTTTATATTTCATATCTGAATTAACGCCCGACCTGCCGATAGAACTGATTTTGCGGGTATATACCTTTTGGTGACAAATGAGAAAATGAGATAAGGATTTCACAAATATGGGAATGGTTATTACGCGGGCGCGTGGGTAATTCAAAGCCTTGGGTTTCCCCACAAAAACTTCAAAACCTTGGGCTCGCCGCTCAAACTGGTCCAGAGAGCGCGTTAAGCGCGCTGCCGCTGGCTGGCACTGTTTCAGGTGCCACAGCTATTGCCGCGAAATCTTGCCGCTTTCAAAACGACGTTGAACCTGAACCTGACGTAAACCTCTTACGGGCGGCGAACCCACAGGTTTTCCAATTTCCGCAACTCCATAGCTACTATTGTTCTTTTACATCCCTTCCCCCTGACTTTAATAATCGTTGTTAATGATGTGTTGCGATTACAAGGGAAAACGATGGGATACCGCATAAGTTTGCTGGAAAAAAGTCCGCTGGATGAACATGAGGATGCCGCCGGGGCGCTGCGCCGGACGCTGGAACTGGCGAAGCTGGCGGAACGCTGGGGCTATCACCGGTTCTGGCTGGCGGAACATCACAACACCGACAAACTCGCGATCTCCTCGCCGGAAATTGTCATCGCCTGGATCCTCGCGCATACGCAAAAACTGCGGGTCGGCTCAGGGGGCGTGATGCTGCAACATTACAGCCCGTATAAAGTCGCAGAGAATTTTAATCAGCTGGCGTCACTCGCGCCCGGTCGTGTCGATATCGGTATCGGCAAAGCGCCGGGCGGATTGCCGCTTTCTACCCACGCGCTGCAATACGCTGTCGATCCGGTGCGCAAAGGCGAGTTTGCGGATCAGCTGCGTCAGCTCGATGACTGGCTTTCTGTGCCGGTTCGCGGGCGCGGCGTGGATTCCCTTTCGGCCACGCCACAACCGCCGCAGTCGGCATCGCGCTTTCTGCTTGGCGCGAGCGAACAAAGCGCCCGGCTGGCGGCCAGTCTCGGCTGGGAATTTGTTTTTGCGGCGCACCTTAATGCCGACGAACGCGATATTTCCAGCGCCCTTTCCGCTTATTCCTACGACAGCAACGGGCGACGCGCCCTGCTCGCCGTGCCGGTGATTGTCGCCGACACCGCCGCTCAGGCCGCGCGTCTGGTGGATAACACCCAGCGTTACCGTGTGACCGGCAGCGACGGCCAGAGCGTAAATGTTGGCAGTCTCGAACAGGCGGAAACGTATATCCGGCAATCCGGCGCAGCGTCGCATCAGATTGAAGAACGCCAGTCTGACGTGCTGCACGGCACCGGCGAGGATGTTCACCGCCAGTTAGAAGCGTTGCAGGCCCGTTACGGCGTGGAAGAATTCATTATCGACACACCGGTCGCACAGCCACAGGCGCGCCTGCGTTCACTCGAACTGTTAGCCGCGTCCAGCATGGCGCTGGCATAAGGAACCGAACATGAGCCATCTGATCCGCCTTGCCCAGGAATCTGAAGCCGCGGCGCTGCATTCGCTGCTGCAAAAAGCCTATGAACCGCTGCTCGAACACGGCATCCATTTCACTATCACCCGCGCCAGTGTGGAGGATGTGCGGGATGTGATCCGCAATGAAACCACTTATGTACTGGAAAAAGACGGCGAACTGACGGCCACGCTGACGACCCGTTTTCTGTGGACACCGGCGAAAAATCATCTCGCGCCCTGGCCTTTTGTTCACTGGTTTGCCGTGGCGGAACATGCCAAAGGGCAAGGTTTTGGCAGCGAGATTATCCGTTATGTCGAAGAGACCTTTTTGCGCGACACGCTGAAATCCCCCGCCGTGTATCTGGCGACAGCCATCAAACACCCGTGGCTGACGGATTTGTATCAGCGCCGGGGTTACGAGCCGTTTCATACCGCGACTAATCCGCTGGGCGTCGAGCTGGTTTATCTGCGAAAAGTGCTGATTCAGCAGGCTTTCGACGCGCAGGAACAGGCCCCGCTGGTGCGCTCCATCGCGGAATTACGCACGCTGGTGTGATCGCGTATTAACGCTATTTAATTCATCAATGTTCTATTTCCAAGAGCCGTCCATGTAAGGGAAAGAAAATGACTCAAAAACAAAAGATACGTCTTGGCGCTATTATTCAGGGTGCGTCGGGAAATATGTCCGCATGGCGGCATCCGGATGCCATTGCCGACGCCAGTATTAATATTCAGTTCTGCCAGCAATTAGCGCAAAAAGCCGAACAGGCAAAATTTGATTTTTTATTTGTGGCTGACGGTTTGTTTATTACTGAGAAATCGATTCCGCATTTTCTTAACCGTTTTGAACCGATTACGTTGCTTTCCGCGTTGTCGCTGGTGACACAAAAAATCGGACTGGTCGCCACGCTTTCCACATCGTACAGCGAGCCGTTCACCGTCGCGCGCCAGTTCGCCAGCCTCGATCATCTCAGCGGCGGCCGCGCAGGCTGGAACGTCGTGACTTCTCCGCTGGAAGGGTCTGCCAAAAACTTCTCACGCGACAAACACCCGGAACACGACGAGCGTTACCGCATTGCCAGCGAATACGTCAGCGTGGTCAAAGGCTTATGGGATTCCTGGGAAAAAGACGCGTTTGTACGCAACAAAGCCACCGGCCAGTTCTTTGCGCCGGACAAACTGCATACGCTTAATCACCACGGCAAATATTTCTCGGTACAGGGCCCGCTGAACGTGGGGCGTTCTCCGCAGGGGCGTCCGGTCGTGTTCCAGGCCGGTGCTTCCGAACAGGGAAAAGCGTTTGCCGCTGAAGCTGCCGACGCGATTTACACCCGTCAGGAAACGCCGGAGCTGGCACGCGAATTCCGCGAAGATGTCCGCCGTCAGCTGGTCAAAAATGGCCGCGACGCCGACGACATCCGCGTCTTTCAGGGCATCAGCGTCATTATCGGTGACACCGTCACGGATGCCGAGCGTAAATATCAGGAAACCGCGCAACTGGTGACGCTGGAAAGCGCGCTGGATTATCTGGGCCGTTACTTTGAGCATCATGATTTCGCGCAGTACGACCCGGATGCGCCGTTCCCGGACATCGGCGATTTAGGCCAGAACAGTTTCCGCAGCACTACTGATGAGATCAAACGCAATGCGAAAGAGCGCGGACTGACATTACGGCAAACCGCGCTGGAAGCGGCCACGCCGCGCCCGACATTTTTCGGCACCGCCGAACACGTCGCCGACGGGCTGGAGCACTGGTTTACATCAGGAGCAACGGACGGGTTTATCGTTCGCGGTGGCACGCCGACGGCGTTTGATGACTTCACTGACTCCGTCATTCCAATTTTACAGGCACGCGGGTTGTATCGTACCGAGTACGAAGAAGGGACGCTTCGCGGGAATCTGGGGTTACGGGAGCCGGAGAATCAGTTTGCTGAGGTTGTGCATTCCGGTGCACTGACGGTTTAAATTTTTGCTGAGACCGCAGCAAAAGGCGGTTTTTCACTTGCAGTGAGGGGTAGTAAATTGATCGAGAAGATTTCGGTTTTTCACTTGCAGTGAGGGGTAATAAATTGATCGAGAAGATTTCGGTTTTTCAATTGCAGTGATCGCTCAGCGGCTGACGCCGAAACCGACCAAAGAGGGCTATGACGCGCCCTCTTTGGAATCTGCGCGTCTTTTTTACTGCGCGCTCCGCTCGCTGGCTAAGTTCCAGTAACTCCGGCTAGTGCCGCAAACGCCGCCGCTGCGCGGTTCTCTCGCCTCGGGTTCGAACCTGCTCGAAAAAACACTCTCGCTGTTTCTCACTCCTTACTCGACGTCGTTTTGAAAGCGGCCACAAATTTTCTAGTTCGCAACCTTACCGCTGATTGTGATTTATAAAATGAACAGACGTTTCGACTAGAAATTAAGTAAGAAAAGAGAATGCCTTAATTATGCTTCTGGCCGCTTTCAGAAAGCTTGCCGAACGAAGTGTTTCGAGACCTATGGCTCGAAACCGAGAAAGGGAACCGCGCAGCGGCAAGTTTTCGCGGCAATAGTTGCGGCACCTGAAACAGTGCCAGCGAGCGATAGCGCTTGTTGAAAAAGCGGGGAGAGATGCAAGAGAGGGAAAGCACTTCCCTCTCTTGGTCGGTTTCGGCGCAGTGAGTTAAGTCATCACAGTTATTGAAAAACCGAAACTTTCTCGATCTTTCGACATAGTCACACTGCAAGTGAAAAACCGAAACTTTCTCGATCTTTCGACATAGTCACACTGCAAGTGAAAAACCGAAACTTTCTCGATCTCTCGACAGCCTCACACTGCAAGTGAAAAACCGAAATCTTCTCGATCAACGATCAACTGTCAGCCCTCACTGCAAGTGAAAATCCGATTTTAAAGCGGTCCGGGCAAGCCAAGATTTGCCCGAAAATCCCCCCCGTTGTAATCGCGGTCGATTAGCTCCCGTTTCCGCAACTCCGGCAATAACCCGTTCAACAGTAAATCCTCCTGATCCGCCTGACCCAATCCATGTAATGAAATCACATCCAGCACACCCGCGCGGTAGCGCTCTTCTATGGCGTCCGCCAGCGATTCCGGCGTTCCGGCGACAAACCAGTGGCCGGTTTCCTGTGCCTGGATGATCAGTTCGCGCAGCGTCAGCCCCTGTAAGGCGAAACGTTTGAAGATTTCCGCACGCCCGCGACGGCGGTTGACCTGTTCGACGTCCGGCAGTAACCGCAGCGGGATCGGCTGATCCAGCGGGGAATCGCGCAGGTCTATTTCGCCGCCCAACATATCCGCGACTTTGAGCCGCCCCTGCTGATAATCAATCCGCTCGTGCTTTTCGAACAGACGACGCGCCACGTCTGACGGGCTTTCGCCGATGATCGAATGGAACGAGTTCATGATCAGTGGCCGGTTTTCGCGGCGGCCAGACGCATCGGCGTGATGATGCACGCGCTCAACAAAGGCTTTGGCATCTTCCAGCGTCGGCTGCGAGGTGTAGATCACTTCGGCGTATTTCGCACCGAGTTTCAGGCCTTCTTCGGATTGCCCGGCCTGAAATTGTACCGGCCTGCGCTGTGGCGGCGGCGGTACATTCAGCGGGCCCTGTACGCGGAAAAAATCCCCGTGATGATTAATCGGGTGCAGTTTACGCGGGTCAATTTTCACCGAACCGTTCTTACTGCGCGTCACCGCGTCCGGCTGATTGGCGTCAAATAAAGCATTGATGACCTGGATAAATTCCGTCGCGCGGGCGTAACGCACTTCCGGCGCGGGGAGCTGAATGTCACCAAAGTTTTCCTCACCCACCGAGGACGTCACGGCGTTCCAGCCCGCCCGGCCACCGCTGACGTGATCAAGCGTGCCAATCAGTCGCGCCAGATTGTACGGGTGCTGATAGGTGGTTGAAACGGTGGCGATCAGCCCGATTTGTGACGTCACCTGGCTGAGCGCGGCGAGTGTGACAATCGGATCCTGACTGCCGGTTGAACCGGAAAGCCCGTCGGGATCCGCCTGCAATAAATCGGCGGTGAAAAGCGCAGTGAATTTCTCTTTCTCCGCTTTTTTAGCCAGCGTAACAGCACGGGAGATACCGGTATCCGGGCGCGGATCATCAGAGGCGTAGATCGCGCTCCCTGCTCCGGCCAGGGTTTTTAAACGTCTGCGGGATGAACTGGTCAAACTGATCTCCTTTAACGGGAAAGATAAACCTGCGTTAAAAATAGAGAACAGAGGTGATTAAGCCACGAAGAAAAAAGCATTTCATAATCCTGAATATGGATAAGCCGGATTTTGCTGATTATTCCCTGGTTGATCAAAAAAATAATTTTTCGCTAAGTCATTTATTTTCGCTGATAAGCAAATATTGTGATTTTACAACTTAGTAACCTGCCCTTAATAATTCCTTTCAGCCGCCGGTTAATAGCGCGGCATCCTTATTATTTATGCGCTTATTCGAATAATTCATGATTAATGACCTGACGGGAAATGTATGAAATCTTTTGCTGGTGTGCGTTCTCTTTCTGCTTTAACACTTCTGGTGCTTTCTTCCGGGCAGTCGCTGTATGCCGCTGAACAACCTCAGCAAGGCGGAAGCCTGACGTGGGGCGTCGAAACCGAGCCCAATACGCTGAATCCGCAGTTAAACGGGCAATCCAAAGCCGAGCTTATCCTGCGCGTTGCCTATGAATCACTGCTGGCGCGCACGCCGGACGGCGCGTATATCCCGTGGCTGGCGACCGGTTATCACGTTTCCGGTGACGGCAAAACTTACACCTTTACCCTGCGCGATGACGTGAAGTTTTCCAACGGGGAAAAACTGACGTCCACCGCCGTGGCAGAAAACTTCCGTCATGCACAGGATCCGGCGTATTGCGCGGGTTCGAGTATTTGTGCGCTGGCCGGGCGAATCGATACCATCGCCACACCGGACGAGCACACGGTTACCCTCACGCTGAAGCAGGTTTACAGCCCGTTCCTCTCGTTTGCTTCCGGCCTGAAACTGATCTCACCGTCGTCGTGGACATCGCCGCAACTGAAAGCCGGTGGCACAGATATCGCAGGCACCGGCCCGTTCATTCTTAAGCGTTATGAGAAAGGCCAGCAGATTGAATATGTGCGCAACCCGGATTACCACTGGGCGTCGTCGAATGCGAAACATCAGGGCCCGGCGTATCTCGAAAGCGTCACGTACCGTTTCCTGCCGGAATCTTCCGTTCGCACCGGCGCGCTGCTTTCCGGTCAGGTGGATGTCATTGAAGGCGTGTCCGGCAACGATGCGGGCGAATTCAAGGACAACGCGGATTTCAGCTATCAGCACGCGCTGAACACCGGCACGCCGTATTCGCTGTTCCTGAATGTGCAATATGGCCCGACGCAGGAAGTGAAAGTACGACAGGCGATTTTGCAGGGGCTGGATATTTCTCCGATCCTTCAATCGATTTATCGCGGCGAACGCACGCGCGTCTGGGGCATTACGTCGCCGGTTGACCCGTTGTATGACGCCAGCCTGACCGGCAAATACGGCAATAATCCGGCGCTGGCTAACCAGCTTCTGGACGAAGCAGGCTGGAAAACCAAAGGCGCTGACGGCATCCGCACCAAAGACGGCAAGCCACTGAGCATCGAAATTATTCAGGCACAGGCCACCGTGCGTGACCAGCGTGACGTCCTGTTGCAGGCCTTGCAGGCACAGGCACGGCAACGGCTGGGCGTGGATCTGAAAATCCGTTACGTCGATTCCGGGACCTATACCGAAGTCAGAAAATCCGGTCAGTTTGGCTCAATTGCCAACTCCAATACCGACACCGACGGCATCGATATCGAGAACCATTACCTGCCGGTCAATGCCGGTGGTTCGATCAACTACAGCCGCACCGATGCACCGGAAATCATTCCGCTGCTGAAAGGTGCGTCGCAAACGCTGGATAACGCAGAACGTAAAACCTTCTACAGCCAGTTGCAAAACTTTGCCGTATTGCAGCAGGCGCTGGCGATCCCGCTTTACGAGCCGGAAGACCAGATTGCGGCGGCGTCTTACGTTCACGGCGTGGGTTTCAGACCGTTCAAACAGATGCCGGAAAACGCCTACGACGTCTGGCTGAGCAAGCATTAATCAGAAGTAAGGAGCTTTATTATGTCGGCTGAAAGTACCTTTATTCCCCCGCAGCGGCCTAAGTCAGCGCCTTCATGGTGCGGTCGCGTTGTCCGGCGGTTGCTGAGCGGCATGCTGGTGCTGTGGGCCGCGGTCACGCTGTCTTTTATCAGCGTGTATCTCGCGCCGGGCGATATTGTCAGTTTGCTGATGGGCGAACAGGTACAAACACCGGCGATTGAAGCGGCGATCCGCGCCGAATGGGGGCTGGATCAACCCTTGTATATGCAATATCTGCACTATCTCTGGCGCGTTTTGCACGGTGATTTTGGCCGTTCTTATATGCTCAATACCGACGTCAGTTCGCTGGTGCTATCGCAGCTGTGGCCGACTCTCAAACTCACCGGACTGGCGCTGGTCGTCAGCCTGATGTTTGCCGTGGTGATGGCAGTGACGACCGCGCACCGTCGCTGGGGGCAACGCATTGCGGGCGGCATCGAGCTGGTTCTGGCCTCGACGCCCTCTTTCTGGCTCGGCATCGTGCTGCTGTTTATCTTCAGCTTTACGCTGCGCTGGTTCCCGGTGGCGGGCGACCGCAGTTTTTCCTCGCTGGTATTACCGGCGTTATCCCTCGGACTGGCGCAGGGCGCGGTGGTTTCTCAGGTATTGCGGCGCGGGCTGGAAGATGCGCTCGACGAACCCTTTGTGCTGACGTTGCGCGCGTGGGGGCTGGGCAACCGCATTATCCGTTTACGCCACGCGCTGCGCCACGCCGCTCTGCCCGCCGTCACGCTGACCGGCTGGCTGATTGGCGGTTTGCTCAGCGGCGCGGTGATCACCGAGCAGGTGTTTGGCCGCCCCGGTTTGGGCAAAATCACCGTCGACGCCGTTCTGGGTAAAGACCTGCCGGTGGTGCTGGCGGTGGCGATTTTCTCCGCGCTGGTGTACGTCGTGCTCAGTACGCTGGTGGATATTTTATATCTGTTTATCGACCCGCGCCTGCGGGATAACGGCCAGAATGACGGAGAAAATGCATGAGCCAGTTGCTGATTTCAGGCGGCGTGAAGCGCCGGTTTTCCACCGGTTACCTTCTCGCTGCCGTGTATTTGCTGCTGGTCGCTTTGGCGGTGATTTTCCCCGCGTGGCTGACGCATTTCGACCCGCTGAACGCCGATCCGGTTAACGCGCAACTTCCACCTACCGCTGAACACTGGCTGGGCACCGACCAGCTCGGGCGCGACGTGCTGGCGCGCATCATTTACGGCAGCCGGTATTCCCTGCTGATCAGCCTCGCGGCGATGGCCGTGGCGGTCAGCATAGGCAGCCTGCTCGGCTTACTCGCCGGATTATTCAAAGGCCCGCCCGATGAGCTGATCAGCCGCGCCGTGGACGTGGTTTCCGCGTTCCCGGATTTACTGCTCGCACTGATGCTGATTGCGTTCACCGGCCCCGGCACCACCAATCTGATCTTCGCGCTAGGCGTCGCTTCTGTGCCTCGCTTCACCCGCGTGGTGCGGGCACAAACCTTTGTGGTGATGTCCTCCGGTTACGTGGAACAGGCGCGCACGCTGGGCCTCAAACGCCACGTTCTGGTCTGGCGGCATGTGCTTCCGCATGCTATCGCGCACGTTCCGGCGCTGGCAACGCTCGGGCTGGGCACCGCAATTATCGGCACGGCAGGTTTAAGTTTTCTCGGCATGGGGCCGCAACCGCCGACCGCAGAATGGGGGCTGATGCTGGCCGAAGGCCGTAATTATCTGCGCAATGCGTGGTGGATTGGCGTCTGGCCGGGCGTGGCGATCACCCTGACGGTAATTTCTGTGAACACGCTTGGCCGCTACTGGCAGGCCACTTTTGAAGGGAAACAGCCATGAGCGACGCACTGTTTATTGATATCCGCAATCTTTCGATCACCTTTCCCTCAGCAGACGGCGAAAAACCGGCCGTCAGCGGCCTGAATTTACAGCTCAGACGCGGGGAATCCATCGCGTTCGTCGGCGAGTCCGGCTCAGGTAAAACCGTCACCGCCCGCAGTCTGCTGGGGCTACAGGACGCCAAAGCGCGTATCACCGCTGACCGTTTTGTGATCGACGGGCAGGATATGCTCGGCGCCAGCCAGCGCCGCTGGCGTAAAATTCGTGGCAGCAAAATTGGCTATGTCTTGCAGGATGCGCTGGTGTCGCTTGACCCGTTGCGCCGCATCAGCCAGCAGCTACGTGATGCGTTGCAGGCGAACCGTGCCGGTAAGCCGCACGAGCTGCATCCGCAAAGCATTTCGCTGCTCCAGTCGGTGGGTATTCCTGATGCTGAAAACCGGCTGACGGCGTATCCGCATCAGCTTTCCGGCGGGCTTCGTCAGCGTGTGCTGATTGCCACCGCGCTGGCCGGGAAACCCGGTTTGCTGATTGCCGATGAACCCACCACGGCGCTGGATATGACGGTGCAGAAGCAGATTCTGGATCTGCTGCAACAGCGCCGTGACCGGGGCGAAAGCCTGCTGCTGATCAGCCACGACCTTTCCGTGGTCGGGCAACTCGCCGACCGGATCCTGGTGATGCATCAGGGCAAAGTGGTGGAAGAAGGCACGGGCGAAAAACTGCTGAGCAGGCCGGATCACCCGTATACCCGCCAGCTGCTCGCCGCCATTCCCGGCCCTGTCACGCGCGGGCTGAAACTCTCCGGCCAGAGCGGCAGGCCGCTGCCCGTCAAAAATATCGCCACCGGCGAACCGGTGCTGGACGTGCGCAATCTGAGTAAGCATTACGCGGGCAAAGCCGTGGTTAAGCACGTCAGCCTGACGCTGGCGGCGGGCGAAACGTTGGGGATTGTAGGTGAATCCGGCTCGGGGAAAACCACGCTGGCCAGAATGGTGCTCGGCCTGACTGAACCCGGTTCCGGTACGATTACTATTCAGGGGCAGCGCTGGAGTCAGATCCCCGAATCCGTCCGCAGACTGCAACGCCGCGGGATTCAGCTGATCGCACAAGATCCGCTCAGCTCTTTTGATCCGCGTTATAACGTGGAAAAAATCATCGGGGAAAGCCTCGACAGCGTGGGCATTTTTGGCGATGAACGACGTCGCCGTATCCTTCAGTTGCTCGATGAAGTGCAGCTCGGTGAAGGATTTTTACGGCGGTATCCGCGTGAACTTTCCGGCGGCCAGCGCCAGCGTGTTGCGATCGCCCGCGCTTTTGCGCCGAATCCTGCATTACTCGTGGCCGACGAGCCGGTGAGCGCGCTGGACGTTTCCGTACAGGCGCAGGTGCTGGATTTACTGGCCGAAATGCAGGCGGAACACCGCACCGCGCTACTGTTTATTTCGCACGATCTCGGCGTAGTACATCATCTGGCGGACAGGGTGATGGTGATGAAAGACGGCAGCGTGGTCGAGCACGGACAGGTCGATGACGTCTTCCACCGCCCTGCTCATCCGTGGACCCAAAAGCTGATTAATGCCCTGCCGGTGGTGAGTTCAAACCGGCAAACGGCGGCAGCGTTTTAAACACCGTTCAGACAAGCCGCTTGCCGTCTTTATCCACCACGCATTCGCCGTCTTCTTTGGTGAACGCGCCTTTCTGCGCATCCGGAAGAATATCCAGAGCCTTCTCTGACAGGCGGCACAGCGCGGTCCCGAGCGGCGTCACCACTACCGGGCGGTTCATCCGGATTGGATGCAAAAGTATCGCGTCAATGCGCTGCGCATCGGTGAAGTCCGGATTATCCAGCCCGAGTTCGCCATAAGGCGCGGTGTTAACGCGTAGCAGTTCCCTGACAGAAATGCCCATCGCGGCAATCGGTTTCACCAGTTCTTCACGCGAAGGCGGCGTTTCCAGGTACTGTCAGCGAGGTAAAGAAGCTGGAAAATCTTGCGAAAACAAATTCAATAAGTTCAGAAGCGGGCTTTCTATCAAGGTCAGGAACGTTATTTAACCCTGATTCATCGGATAAGATATGGCTACCCGCATTTCAGGGTGGCCATGTTTTCTTTGCCTTCTAAGCTAGTCAATGGCATCACACACAGCGCAATTCTTGGAACTCATCTGTTGTAGGTTACCGCGAAAGAAAGGAAAGCCATCAGGAACTCTCTGCCCGTGTGAATCAGGCGAAAATATGAGATTTCACAGATGGCTTAATGGTCTGTTACGCCCGCGATGCCTGACGGCGTTTAATCGATTTGCCCGCAACGTACGCCAGCGATGCACACAGCAGGTAGTACATCAGGCCGACAAACAGGAAGATCTCTGCCGGGTAGATTTGCACCCGGTTATTCACCTGCCCCGCGACGGTGGTCAGCTCCGGCACATTGACGATAAACGCCAGCGAGGTGTCTTTCACCAGCGAGATCAGCAACCCGAGATACGACGGCAACAGGTTCGGCCACGCCTGCGGCAGCAGGACATTGAGCAAAACCTGGCTGTAACTCATGCCGGACGCAATCCCCGCTTCGGTTTGCCCGCGCGGCAGTGACTCCAGCCCGGCCAGCGTGGAGTGCATCACCGCCGCCGAGGTAAACCAGGCAAGTGCGATAATCACCGTCAGCGGGCCGGGGATCGAGCCGCCAAACACCACCGGCAGCAGGAAATACAGCCAGAAAATCACAAAAATCAGCGGGATGCCGCGAATAAACGACGCCCACAAAAACAGCAATTTTCGCGTCCAGCCACCGAAACGCCAGGCTAACGCGGCCATTGCGACGCCCAGCACTAACGCCAGCACGCCAGCAGAAACGGCCATGATCAGCGTGAGTAAAACGCCGCCCGGTTCGCCGTCGGCCAGCCTTCCCCACAGCATGTAGGTGAAGTTATCGTGCAGAACCGACCAGTCAAATTCCATCGTTCACCTCCGCCTGCGGCCTTTGTTGCGGGCGTTTCGGGCCAAATACTGTCATCAGCCCGCCAAGGATCATCCCCAGCGCCAGATACAGCAACGTACCGACCGCAAAACCTTCAAAGGCGTGCGCGTTGTAACTTTCAATCTGACTGACCTGATACGTCAGCTCGGAAAATCCGATGCCGGTCGCCAGCGAGGAAAGCTTCATCAGGTTGAGATATTGCCCGGTGATCGGCTGCCAGGCGTTGGTCAGCGCCTGCGGTAACAGGATCGAAAGCAGCAACGTTTTGCGGCTGAAGCCCTGTGAAATCGCGGCTTCGGTCTGGCCTTTCGGCACCGAATTCAGCCCCGCCTGCACTTCTTCCACCAGAAACGCGGCGGTGAATAATCCCAGCCCCCACGCGGCGCACACAAATTCCGGTGTGAGCCACGCAATATTGCCGGGGAAGACCGCCCACGCATGGGTATCGCCGATGTAAAAACGCCAGCTTTGCGGCAGTGCGCCATACGCAGCGAAATACCAGAAAAGCAGCTGAACCAGCAGCGGCGTGTTGCGGAAAACCGACACAAACGCCGCTACCGCACCGCGCGCCAGACGCGACTGACTCAGGCGCAGCGCGATCAGTAACACCACCAGAAGTGTCGCCAGCACACTGCCCGCCATACTGACGTAAAGCGTGGTGAGAAAGCCGGAAATAATCCACTGCAAAGGCTGGCCGGTGAGCACGCCAGCCCAGTCAGGATGCCAGATCATTGCCCCGCTCCTGTTTCAGGATGCAGCGGGAACAGGACTTTTTGCAGAAAACGTTGCGCACGCGGATGCTGCGGACGCAGGAAGAAATCCTCCGGTTCCGCCTGTTCCAGGATCTCGCCGCCGTCCATGAAAATCACCCGATCGGCAATTTCACGGGCAAAACTCATTTCGTGCGTCACCACAATCATCGTGATGCCGCTTTTCGCCAGTTCCTGCATAACCAGCAGGACTTCGCCGATCATCTCCGGATCCAGCGCCGACGTCGGTTCATCGAACAAAATGATGTCCGGATCCGTCACCAGCGCCCGGGCAATCGCCACGCGCTGCTGCTGTCCGCCGGAAAGCTGCTCGGGATAATGCTGCGCTTTGTCCTGCAAACCGACGCGGGTCAGGAGCGCCAGCGCCTTCCCGCGTGCATCACTTTTCTTCCAGCCGTGGACTTTAATCAGCGCGAGGCTGACGTTGTCCTGCGCGGTCAGATGGGCGTACAGGTTGAACTGCTGAAACACAAAACCGATGTGCGTACGTAATTCGCGTAGCGCCGGTCCGTTCAGGCCGCGCGTCGGTTTGTTGTGGATGAGAATTTCGCCATCAGTGACGGTTTCCAGCTGATTAATCAGGCGGATGAGCGTGGATTTCCCCGAGCCGGACGGCCCGCAGACCGCCACCACATCGCCGCTGGCGACGCTCAGACTGACATTCCGGATCACGGGGTGATGACCGAAAGATTTACTGACCTGACGAAATTCAACCGCCGTGGTTTTAGCGGCGTTTGAATGTGAAAAAACCGCAGACGTCGCTGCGGTTGATAAGGAGTCTTGCTGCATGTGCATTACCTTGCATAAAGCGGATTATTTGGCTTCAATCTTGAACAGACGTGGCTGCGGAGATTTTGTCTGCGGGCCAAACCAGACGTTATAAATGCTCACCGCCTGACCGTTTTTCTCCAGATTCAGCAGCTCGTCATTCACCACTTTCAGCAGGCTGGTTTCGCCTTTTTTCACGCCAACGCCAATCTCTTCTTTGCTCAGTAATTCAGGCAAGACTTTGTATTTTGCCTTGTCCGGCGCGCCATCCAGCAATCCGGCCAGAATGGTGCTGTCCTGCGTAATCGCCTGCACGTTGCCGTTACGCAGCGCAGAAAGTGCCAGAGGTATATCGTCGTAAGACAACACGCGCGATTGCGGGAAGCGGTTATGCAATTCCTGCTCGCCGGTGGTGCCTTTCACCGCGCCGATACGCGCCGTGGCGTAGGCGTCGAGTTTATCCGGTGAACTGGCCGGCACCAGGAACTGCTGGCCGGTCACGAAATAAGGGAGGGAGAAATCGACCACTTTCGCGCGTTCCGGCGTGATGGTGATATCCGCCACAATCAGATCGGCTTTGCCGGACTGCAATAACGGAATACGGTTCGCCGGATTGGTCGGCACCAGTTGTAATTTTACGCCCAGCGTTTTCGCCAGCGCTTTCGCAAAATCAACGTCATAACCGACGATATCGTGCGTTTTGGCATCCACAGAACCGAACGGTGGATTGGAATCAAACGTAGCCACTTTCACCACGCCGGCTTTTTTGATATCAGCCAGCTGATCTGCATGGGCTGCAAAAGTTGAAACTGCGCTGAGCGCCAAAAACAGACCGGCGGAAACAACGCTTTTATTGAATTTATTTTTGATTACTGAAGAAGCAGCCATAGTTTTTCCTTATAAGTCATCTTAAGAGGGCTCGCGCCCTAAATTTATAATCTGGCAGGTAAATAACGTTTTTGTTTTGTAGGTCAGAGAATTGCATATAGGAACGGGCGGCTGCCACTAACAAAAAAGGATATAGATGGATGATTAATGCATAAGGGTTGGATCTGATTGGCAAGATGCGGGGGCGCATCTCTGGTCAAAGCCTGGGCTCGTGGCCAAAACCCATAAAAAAAGCGTCCTGTTAGCGCTCAGCGACCTGAACGCTAACGGACGCCTTCATCCGTAATCTCTCTGTACTGACGTATTTCACTCATGTCATAAAAGCTAATGCAGCTTGTATGCCAACTTTACCGTCCTAACAAATTCAGAACGTTAGCCAGGAAAAATTTTAGCACTGGTGATTTTTTGCACCAAAAATGTCCGTTATGCCCTGCCGGAAGGCAATAATTCCCCCGGTTGCTGAGGCTCTTCGAACACTTCACCGGATTTGCGGCGTTGCTCGAGAATGACCAGCACTTCAGCGTGTTTGTCTTCGGTGAAATCGAAGAACCACATGAAGCCAATGCGGATTAATGAGCCGATTGCGGGCAACAGGCTGATACCGAAGAACAAGCCATTCATCACGCTTTCCGTCTGGTGAGCGGCCTGCGGAACGTAATGAATCGCGGTCAGGAATATCCCTACCAGTCCGCCGCCGACAGCAACGGACATCTTCCCGGTAAACGTCTGGCCGGAGAACGTGATCGCCGCGCAGCGTTTATTGGTTTTGTATTCGGCATATTCGATGGTGTCGACAATCATCGCGGAGGTAAACAGGTTGCTCATCATGACAAATACCGTGCTGAGGCCCAGCAGAATAAACAGCCAGGTCATGTTGTGATATCCGCTGAACCACAAGATGACGCGCACCACAATATCCAGTGCGCAAAGCACAATAAACAGGGAACGTTTTTTATAACGCCGCGTTAATAACGGTGCAGTCAGACAGGCAATCGCCGCTAATATCCCCATCACACCAATTGCCGCCTGTAATGCACCATCGCCCATATTATAAATAAAGAAATAGATGTAAATGCCGTTGGCAATATTGTGCAGGACACAGAAAAAGAATGCCGCCAGAACAAAGAAAAGTGGCCGGTTATTTTTCAGGTTATGAAACGTATCGCGCATGGTGACTTTTTCACTGCTTGGCGGTACACGTTCTTTGATATTCCAGAACCCGTTAATCATCAGCAGCAAGCCGATCACCATCATCACCACAGTCGCCATAAAGTAACCGTGATCGCCGGAGCCCGGCGCGAAAAATGCCGTCAGCCGCGGGAAGAAGATCGACGCGCAAGCGATACCGGCGTTCACGCCCAGCACGGCGGCGGTGACCGCTTTGGTGCGCTCTTTCGGCTCCGAGCTCATCACCGAACTCATCGACCAGAAAGGAATATCCGAAATGGCGTACAACGTGCCCCATAATATATAAGTTGCACCGGCGTAGAGAATTTTCGTCCCCATCGGCGCATCAATATTATAAAACGACGCCAGCGTGACCAGCGTAATCAGGAAAGGCGCCAGCAACATAAAGTGACGAAATTTCCCGAAGCGGGTTTGGATGGTGTCCATGACGCTGGCAAATAACGGATCGTGTATGGCATCCCACGCGCGGGCGACCAGAAATATCGTGCTCGCCGCCAGCGCGGAAATACCCAATACATCGGTGTAGAAATAGTTAATAAAGGAACCCACTAATCCGAAACTGAAGCATTGCCCCAGCCCGTAACCAAAATAAGACCACAATTCCCTGGACGGGATTTTCATTGAAATCGTCATTTTTATTCAGCCTCGCACTTCCCTGTGCAACATGTTGAAGGGTTATTTCATACGCGTTAAACGGCGGACAAGATCCATTTCAGCGCGGCGGAACGGGATACCGTATTCGTCCAGCACATCGTGGAACCACAAATGGGCGTAATCATGATTGCCCTTACGCACTACCGGCCACGGCAGCGTGGTCTGGGTTTTTCCGCGCACCAGCCCCCACTGATAACACCCGGCGTTGAAGGCGCTGAACAGCGGCAATTGCTCTTCGAAAACGCTGCCGACGTGGCGCGCCAGCCATTCGGTACACAGCATCGGGCGGTTGAATTTCTGCCAGAAACGCAGCGCCTGCAGAAGTTTTGGCGTGGCGACGTAGGCATGAAAGCTGATGACATCAGACAGTTTTGCCGCTGCGACATCAATCGGGTGCGTAAAAAACTCACTTTCCGGCTGATCCAAATCCTGCGAGAAATGCCACGCACCGACGGTCAGCGGTTGCTGCGGGTCTTCCTCACGTGCCCAGACAAACGCCTTTTGCATCAGATCGAGCGAGAAAACTTCCAGCTTTTCGTCATACAACACTTCTTCCAGCCCGGTCGCAAACGTGCCGCGGTTACCCGGTTCGTTGTACAAATCCCAGATAGCGATACGGGTGTCAGTGCGAAAATGGCGGATGAGGTCGCGCACATAATCCTCAATTTGCGGCCACATTTCGCGGTTACACACCACGTCGCGCCCCGGACTCGCTGCCGCCTGGCTGTTATGTTTTCCCGGCTCCGGCGCTTTTTGCGGCCCGAGATACGGCTCATCGCCAGAAAAACCGCAGTCGTCCATCAGCGTCAGCATCACTTTTATCTGATGACGTGCCGCGATACTCAGGAACTGATCGATGCGCGCCAGCAACCCGTCGCGGTCAACCTGCCAGACAATAAACGGCAAATTGATGCGCAGCTGGTTGTAACCGGCGTCGTGCGCCCAGCCCAGTTCCTGGTCGATAGTCGGCGCATCGAATGTTTCGCGCTGCCAGAGTTCCGTCCAGTTCACCGCCGTGCGCGGTAAGTAGTTGAATCCGCAAATCCATCCCTGCTGTTGGCTCCACTGTGCTGCCTGCTGTTCATTCCATTGCTCTTTCATCGTTTTTTCCTCGCATTATCGTTCATTGACTAATATTATTAGCTAATGTTTATTACCTGACTGGCATTGCTGCAAATCCGTCATGCGGGTTCTGCTGGTGAGATCACACTCTTTTTAGCCAGCCTGCGTGGTGGTCTGGCAAAAAAGACCGCTGTGATATAGTGAAAAAGGAGAGATAAATGGCAGACGGGAAAAGGGAAATGGAGAAGAAAAACAAAGTCACGATGAGTGATATTGCGCGGGAAGCCGGGGTTTCGCAGGCCACCGTTTCACTGATTTTAAACAATTCACGTTCCGTCAAACTCAGCGAAGAAACCCGTGAACGCGTGTTTAATACCGCGCTCTCGCTGGGTTACAAAAAAATGCCAGCCCCCCACCGGGACAACGGTCAGGAAGAAATTGCACTGCTGATCAACGGGATGCCCAGCTATGACCCCTTTGTTGATGCCCTCAGCGAAGCCCGGGAAGCCGCGTGGCGGCATGATACGCTGCTGACGATTTACGATTACGGCGACGACGCAGAACTGGCCGTGCGGATCATCGCACAACTCAATCAGCGGCGTTGTGCAGGCATAATTATTGCGTCGCCCGTTACGCACTCCATTGATTTTTCTCCCTTTGTTAACCAGACGACGTTACCGGTTGTCCTGCTGAATGTGTATGACCGCGCGTATCCGCTGCTGCCCACTTTCCTGCCTGACGACCGTGCAAACGCGTTGCAAATTACACGCCATCTTATTGATCAGGGGGCCACGCGAATCGCACACATCATGGGTGATAACTGGATGGAAGCGTGTGAAAAGCGTCTCGAAGGTTACCGCGAAGCCCTGACGCAGGCGGGAATGACGCCCGACGACCGGCTGGTGCAGGCCACCAACTGGTCACTCAATGAAACCTATCGCGCAACGTTGCAACTGATGGATCAGCCCGAACCACCGGATGCGATTTTCTGCTCCAGCGACTGGATGACCATCGGTTGTTATCAGGCGCTGACCGAACTGCATCTGCGAATTCCGCAGGACATTCTGGTCGCCGGATACGACGATCAGCGCATCGCCGATCAGATGACGCCAAAACTCACCAGCGTCCAGTTGCCGTATAACGAATTAGGCCGGATGGCAGTGGAATATTTGTGCTCCGGCGAAGACGCCGCCACGCGCGTTATTATGGCGGGGAAATTGAAGGTTCGGGCGAGTACGGTCAGGTAAATTATCTGTTTTAATGACGATTAAAGTATGACATTGATAATAGACAAAAAAACAAACTAAGGGGTTCAATACCCCTTTCACTAAATAATACTGATTACATACTTTGATAAATCAGAACTTAACATACCCCATAAAATATTATCTTATGCGCGTTATTGTGAAATCAGGCATGTTTTATTTTAGTTAGAAATAATAATTTACCTGCCCAGTCAGAATGACTTTATAAGGAAATATTTTATGTCATGGAATAAAACGGCTGCCGTTGCACACGCACGCTGGCGTGCAGGCTCGACATCTACAGGTAATTGCGCGACATTTACATGAGAAGCCATTGAAGCCGGTGGCGTCAATATCGGACATACTCACGACGCCAGAAACTATGGAAGCCTGCTTGAAAGTGCAGGATTCAGACCCTTAGGTTCCGGTGAGGATCCACGGGAAGGTGACGTTGTGATCATTCAGCCTTATGCAGGAGGGCGTCCCGAAGGACATATGGCAATCTTTGACGGACAAGTCTGGTATTCTGATTTTCGTCAAAGGGATATGTGGGCCGGTCCGGGTTACAGAAACGCCCGCCCACACTATGTCATTTACAGGAAAAACTAATGCGCTCCTTTATTTTAATGATAATGCTCAGTCTTGCCGGTTGCGCTACGCACCAGAGCGCAGAACAGCGAGTTGAAACTTTTTACAGGCAGCATCTGAATAGCTTAGTGAAACCTGATCAAGACATGAACATTAATTCACCACTGAATGATGAATATATCGCTGTCGATACACGCCATCGAATTTCTGAAATACTCGCCATTCCCGAACAGGAAATCATAAGCTCCGATTATTTCACTTATACTCAAGATTATGCGCCCGAATGGATTGATAAACTTAGCGTGACTAACATTCATGATTTTATGGGCGGCAAGTTGGCCGATGTGAATATAGGTATTGAAGAAGGCAAAACGCTAAAACTAGCTGTGTACCTTAAAAAAGAAGATGAGGAATGGAAAATATATCGCGTGCACAATGTCAGCGATGATGACGAGCAGAATATCTTTGATGATTACGCCATTTCATCTGCCCGTCATTATGCGGATAACAATTAAACAATCGTCATCTTTTGAATTTTAAAGGCCAGAGTATTCTGGCCTTTGACGTAATAACTACCCCAAATCCCCTCCGTTACTGGCTATCACTTTTTTGTACCAGTAAAACGATTTCTTACGGGTTCTTTCCAGCGTGCCGTTGCCACTGTCGTCACGGTCAACGTAGACAAAGCCGTAGCGTTTGCTCATTTCGCCGGTGGAGGCGGAAACCAGATCGATGCAGCCCCACGAGGTGTAGCCGATGACCGGGATGCCGTCGGCGATGGCTTCGCCCATTGCTTTGATGTGTTCGCGCAAATAACTGATGCGGTAATCATCGACGATTTCGCCCTGCGCGTTGATTTCATCTTTTGCGCCGAGGCCATTCTCCACCAGGAATAACGGTTTCTGGTAGCGGTCGTACATCATGTTCATGGTGATGCGCAGGCCAAGCGGGTCAATGCCCCAGCCCCATTCGCTGGCTTCGATGTGCGGGTTTTTCAGTGATTTTACGATGTTCGCCGCGCTGCTGTTGTTGTCGTTCATGTCAGCGGACGCACAGCGCGAGGCGTAATAACTGAAGGACACGAAATCGACGGTGTTTTTGAGAATTTCGTCATCACCCTGCTGTTTATCGATGACGATGCCTTTTTCAGCGAATACGCGGCGGGTGTAGGACGGATAAGCGCCACGCGCCTGAACGTCGATAAAGAACAGGTTTTCGCGGTCTTTTTGCAGCGCCGCCCAGACATCTTCCGGCTTGCAGGTGCGCGGATAGAAATTCCCGCCCGCCAGCATGCAACCGATCTGATTTTCAGGGTTCACTTCATGGGCAATTTTCGTGGCCAGCGCGCTGGCAATCAGCTCATGGTGCGCCGCCTGATATTTGACCTGCTCCTGATTTTCGCCCTCTTCGAACACTAAACCCGCGCCGGAGAACGGGCTGTGCAACAGGATATTGATCTCATTAAACGTCAGCCAGTATTTCACCAGCCCGTCGAACGCCTCAAAACAGGTGCGCGCATAACGGGCGAAAAACTCGACCATTTTGCGGTTCCGCCATGAACCGTACTCAATCACCAGATGCATCGGCACATCGAAATGACACAGCGTAACCAGCGGTTCGATGCCGTATTTTTTACACTCGGCAAAAACGTCACGGTAGAACGCAATGCCTTCCGCATTCGGCGTTAACTCATCGCCATCAGGATACAGACGGCTCCAGGCAATTGAAGTACGGAATACGGTGAAGCCCATTTCGGCCATCATCGCGATGTCTTCTTTATAACGATGATAGAAATCAATCGCCTGATGACTCGGGTAAAACTCTGTTGCGTCCAGACGGAAGCGCTTTTCCTGACCGGTTTTTACCGCCAGACGGTGCGCACCGTGCGGGATCATGTCGACCGTCGTCAGGCCTTTGCCGCCTTCAAAACTGGCACCTTCGGCCTGGTTTGCGGCAATCGCGCCGCCCCATAAAAAGCCGTCAGGAAATAAAGATGCTGCCATGAATTATTTCTCCTTTAATGTGAACGCGCTGCGTCGGCTGCCACCGGCAACGGCGCAGGCGTTGTGATCTCTGCCGTTTTGCCCTCTTTCGGCGTCACGGTTTCCACGGGAATATCTTCAAATCCGAGTAACAGGGTGATGACAAACGAAAGCACCACCGCGAGGATCATGACGCCCGCCACCCAGACAAGGGTCATCGGATTGGACGGGTCGAAGAACTGGACGCTGGTAAACAGGCCCGGCGACGCCATCGAATGGCTGGCGAGGCCGCCTAAACCGGCAATACCGCCGCAGATAAAACCGCTGATTAAGCAGGCGATGAGCGGACGTTTAAGCCGCAGCGCCACGCCGTAAAGCGCAGGTTCTGAAATCCCGGCCACAATCGCGGAAGCCGCCGCTGCCAGCGCGGTCTGGCGCAGCTCCGGGTTTTTCGTCCGCCACGCCACGGCCAGCGATGAACCGCCCAGTGACAGGTTTGCGCCGATTTCTGACGGCATCACCATGCCTTCTTTGCCGGTTTCAGCAATGGTCTGAATAATGGTTGGCGTGAACACGCGGTGCATGCCAGTCATCACCAGCAGCGGCCAGGCCGCGCCCATAATCGCCACCGACAGCCAGCCGAGATAGCTGTGAACGGTGTATACCACGGCGGAAATACCGGTACCAATCCAGATGCCCAGCGGCCCGATCAGCACGATGGCGATCGGTGCGGCAATCAACATGATCAGCA
Organism: Rahnella contaminans; assembly: GCF_011065485.1. Lineage (NCBI taxonomy): Bacteria > Pseudomonadati > Pseudomonadota > Gammaproteobacteria > Enterobacterales > Yersiniaceae > Rahnella > Rahnella contaminans. Next base: position 547,538 of record NZ_JAADJS010000001.1, on the reverse strand, counting down.
TCGGCTTGAGGAAATTTTTGGTGACGACCGGCGTAATACGATCCACCCATTTTTCGATGTAGGACAGCAGCCACGTCATGCACAGCGCGGGGATCACGGTGTAGGTGTATTTCACCGCCGTGACGGAAATGCCGATGAATTCAACTTTCTGCCCCTGCGCGGCTTTCGCCATCAGGTCGATAAACGCCGGATGCACCAGGATCCCGGCAATCGCAATCGCCAGCGACATGTTGGTTTTGAATTTCACCGCCGCCGACGCGGCCACCATCACCGGCAGGAAGAAAAACGCGCCGTCGCCGATGGTATTGAGGATCACCAGCGTTGAAGCGCCCTTTTCAAACACGCCAGTCATATCCAGAATCATCGCCAGCAGTTTGACCATCGAACCGCCGATAATCGCCGGGATCAGCGGCGACATGGTGCCAATCAGCGCATCGAGAATTCCTGCACCAATCCGCTTGAGCGTAATTTTGTTTTTGGCCGGTGCATCGCTGGCCGCCGCAAAGCCTTCCGGAAGCAGTTTCAACACTTCGGCGTAAGCCTGCGACACGTTATTGCCGATGATCACCTGGCACTGTTTTTCATTGCGCACTACGCCCATCACGCCGGTGATGGATTTCAGCGCCGCCGCGTCCACGACGGATTCGTCGTTCAGCACGAAGCGCAGGCGCGTCATGCAATGCGTAACCGCAACCACATTATCCGCGCCGCCGATGGCATCGACGATTGACCTGGAAATTGCTGCAAAATTTTTAGCCATGAGTGATAACTCTCTCGGATTCATAGGGTTATGAATAATTATCTTTCCGGGAAGCCTTTTTTATGAAACGTAGCGGGCTTTTTCCGAAACAGTAGGTAACCGGTTTCACACGAGAATGTTCAGTTCTTCTTCTGACTTCAATAAATAAATACAACACCGTTTCATTTTTGTGATGACGATCTCCTTGCGAAGTGAAATCGTCTCAGCACGCGCGGAATGTGTAGAATGACGAATAATTTTTCTCATCCGGAAGGTGCCTGATGTCGACAATGCAGGAAGTTGCAGCCAAAGCGGGCGTCTCGAAAGCCACGGTTTCCCGTGTGCTTTCCGGCAAGGGTTATGTGAGCCAGGAAACCAAAGATCAGGTCTATAAAGCCATTGAGGAAGCGGGCTACCGGCCCAATTTACTGGCAAGAAATCTGGCAACCAGCAAATCGATGTGCATCGGGCTGGTGGTGACGAATACGCTGTATAACGGGCATTATTTCAGTGAATTAATTTCTCAGGCTGCGAAAAAACTCGACGCCAACGGACGCCAGCTGATTCTGGTGGATGGTAAACACAGTGCGGAAGAAGAACAGGACGCCATTCAGTTTTTGCACGATTTGCGCTGCGACGGCATTATTATTTATCCGCGTTTTTTATCGGTCGATGAAATGGATTTGCTCATCGACAAATATAAAAAACCGGTGATGGTCGTGAACCGCAAATTACGCAAACATCAGAGCCACTGTATTTATTGCGACCACAAAGGGTCGAGTTTTAATGCCACACAGGCGCTTATTGAACGCGGACATCGGGATATTGCGTTTATCACCGGTTCGATGGATTCCCCGACCGCCATTGAACGGCTTTCCGGTTATCGCGACGCGCTGACGGCATCCGGTTTACCGGTAAAAGAATCGCTGATCGTTAAGGGAAAATGGTCACCGGCCAGTGGCGCGGCGGCGGTGGAAACGTTGTTGTCGTCCGGGCTATCCTTCACCGCCCTGCTTACCAGCAATGACGAAATGGCGATCGGTGCGATGAAGCAGCTCAGCATCGCCGGAATTGCCGTGCCTGCGCAGGTTTCGGTGATCGGGTTTGATAATATCCCGACCGCGCCATTTCTTATTCCGGCACTGTCGAGCGTGAAAGATCCGGTGAGCGACATGGTCAGCGAAGTCATCAGCCAGATTATTTCCATGCTCGATGGCGGCTATTTATCCGAAAAGAATAAGTTTGTGTCTGAGCTTATTTTGCGCGAGTCAGTGACCGACGGCCCTTATAAAGTCGTGCAGTAATTCCCGAAAGTTTACCGGCGCGCTTGCAGGAAATACCGTAAGCGCCCTGCACCTCCCTCAGCTTTACGTAAACGCAGTTTAAATTTTCCGTTAAACCCCCTTTATTAAGCCTTATCCGAATTGTCGTTTTCCCGTTTGCCCCGCAAAGTCTGTGTGTTATCAGAAAACACCGTCAAAACGGGAACGGGGAATACAATGATTAAGTCAGGAATAGTTGTTCTGTGTGCGTTGCTGGCGACCGCCAGCCTGAGTGCTTACGCTGAAGGCCCGCACAACGGGCCGGTCAGTCAACCGCAGCCGGTTCATAAAGTTCACAAGCCTGTCGTGAAACACAAAAAACCGCATCATCAGGTTAAACCTGCGCCGGTTCACCCTAAAGCGAAGCCAAAACCACCGGTGAAGCACGAACCCAAACCGCCGCGTCCGTAACCAAAATTTAACAGGCCGCAATAGTTTGCGGCCTTTTTATTTAACACATTGGATCCCCTCATATTTCCCTTAGCTTTTTATGCCATTCCGCTAAAGTTTCATTCCTGTTGCGCCGATAACGAATCTGGTCACTCAAACTCAAAAGTGCAATTTAACTTAAGTCCGATCTTTTAGCTAAAAACGCTTAATTTTAAGCATGTTAGAAGCAAAATTTGGCGAACTAAGAATTATCTTATGCTAACGTTTCATGAGCACATCACAGCAAAAATGCGTCGGGACAGGCGCACTATTTAGCCGCACTCTGATTTGGACGGAATCCGGGCAGAGACGGCAGGCTACCAGGCAAAAAAAATGAGCGAAGATTCTGATGTACTGTATCGGTTGCTGGTCCAACGCGTAGAAGATTACGCCATCTATATGCTGACACCGGACGGCACCATTGCGAACTGGAATGCCGGCGCGCAGCGGGCAAAAGGCTATACGCCTGAAGAAGTCGTGGGGAAGCATTTTTCATGCTTTTACACGGAAGAAGATAAGAAAAGTGGCTGGCCGCAGCACGGTCTGGAGACCGCGCGTTCAACGGGCCGCTATGAATCTGAGGGCTGGCGACAGCGCAAAGATGGCTCGCTTTTTTGGGCGCACATCATTATTGAAGCCCTGCGCGAAGCCGGTGAAATCATTGGTTTTGCCAAGATCACCCGTGACGTAACGCAAAGGCGTGAAACCGAAAAAGAGTTGCTGAAGGCCAAAGAACTGGCCGAATCCAACAGCGAACAGCTCTCTTCTTTATCGCAATTTCTGAACACGGTGATCGCCAATATTCCCTCTTCCGTGATCGTTGAAAATGCCGTTTCGCGGGAAATTCTGCTGGTGAACCGTCAGGCCGAACGCCTGCTGGGGATTTCGCGCGAGAAAATGCTCGGCAAACGCCCGCAGGATTGCATGGGATTCGGGCTCAGCAACTTTATTAATAAGCAGTCGGACGAATGTCTGCGCGCTGAAGGTGTGCATAAAAGCGAGCAACAACTGCTGACGGCCATCGGCGACCGTACGCTGCAAACCACCAGTTCGGTGATCCGCGGGCACGATCCTCAAACCAGTTATGTGATGATGATTGCTGACGACGTGACCGATCAGCAGGCCGCGCATGCGCGTATCCATCACATGGCGCACCACGATAATCTGACCAGCCTGCCCAACCGCATTCTTTTCAGCCAGCGTCTTAACGAAGCTTTGCAGCGCGACAGCTATACGCACAGCCACACGGCTACATTGTGTCTGGATCTGGATAATTTCAAAAACGTGAATGACGCGCTCGGCCATCAGGTCGGCGATGAACTGCTGCGGGCGATTTCCAAACGTCTGCGGATGACGCTGCGCGATGACGACACGCTGGCGCGCATCGGTGGTGACGAGTTTGCCGTCGTGCTGCCCGGCCTGAAAGATATCTCCGCGGCGCATCAGATTTCCAAACGCCTGATTGAATCCGTGCGTCCGCCGGTCATTATCGACGGTCACTCGCTCTCGGTCGGCCTGAGTATCGGCATCGCACTGGCGGATTCCACCGAGAACACGCCGGATCAGCTGCTGCGTTGCGCGGATATGGCGCTGTACGAAGCCAAACGTAATGGCCGCAACCGGTACGAAGATTTCCGTATTGAAATGGACGCCGCCGCCCGCAAACGCCGCGTGGTCGAAATGGACTTGCGCGACGCGATTACCTGCAATCAGCTGCGTCTTTACTACCAGCCCATTACCGATGCCAAACACGATGCGGTCATTGGCTATGAGGCGCTGATGCGCTGGCATCACCCGCAAAACGGGCTGATTATGCCGGTAGATTTCATCCCGATTGCCGAAGAAACGGGCCTGATCCACAGCCTTGGATCTTTTGCGTTACACGAAGCCTGCCGTGAAGCCACAACCTGGACCGGCTCGCAGACCGTCGCCGTGAACCTCTCACCGATTCAGTTCAAAAACAGCGGACTGGTTTCTGTGGTGGAATCCGCACTTGAAGCGTCCGGGCTGGATCCGTCACGGCTGGAAGTGGAAATTACCGAGTCCGTATTGCTCGACAATACGCTGGGCAATATCGATACCCTGCGAAAACTGAAAGCGCTGGGCGTGCGTATCGCGCTGGATGATTTCGGCACCGGTTATTCGTCGCTGAGTTATCTGCGCTCGTTCCCGTTCGACAAAATCAAAATCGACCGGTCGTTCATCAACGATATGCAGGACAGCCGTGAAGCGCTGGCGATCATCCGCGCCATCACCGGCATGAGCCGCAGTCTGGATATTCAGACCACGGCAGAAGGCGTCGAAACCCCCGAGCAGTTCAGGCGTCTGAAAGAAGAAGGTTGTAGTTTGTTCCAGGGATATTATTTTGGACGGCCTCAGCCCTCAGAATCCCGCCTGACTGGGTTTACACCTCTCTGATGATAGGCATTAGACAGGGTATTTGCCGGAAATGATCGCTGGAAAAAGGGCGCAAAAGGCTATCATTTCTGACGATTGTTTTTACTCTTCCCCTTCGCCGGGGGAGAGTAAAGAGCAAAACCATAATGCCCCGGCAATTCCCTCCCTTCGCTGACCTGAATCCACTCATCTCCACTTGCGACACCCTCACCATAGTTCACAAACTTGCAGACGATCTGACTGCCCGTGCCTGCCGCGACGTGCGAATTATTCCTTAATACCCGTCCCGACCCTTTCCTTCTTTCGTGAAGCAACGATATAGCGAACCATTAGCCCACTTATTACGCTTATTTGATCTACTTCTCATACCGCAGAATCACGCACCATTACGATCCGTTAACATTAATTTAACGCACTACACTTGTGCATATCAGCGTAATATCAATACGTTATGAATACGGAAACCGATCTTCCGCTTAAAGAGCGTATTTTTTATTCGTTTGAAATTAAAAACAAATTCTCCTTTCTGCAAAACTTTTTCACGAACCATTACAGAATTGGTTCAGAAAATGCAAAGGACTGATTAACGAGTTAATACCCAGCGGGAAACTGAACAATGCCAACAAACGCCGGGGCGCTGCCCCCTTCTAACGGAACGTCGAATTCAGCGCTGGAACAGCTGCGTCAACTGATACAGCAGCATCCGGATCAGACTCAGCCACTGCCGGCAGAGCGCGATCTGATGCAGATGTTTGATGCCGGACGCCGTGAAATTCGCCGTGCGCTGGATGTGCTGGAAGAGGAAGGCCGCGTGTGGCGCAAACAGGGGAAAGGCACGTTTACCGGCCCGAACGGTCCGGCGCAGCCGCTGAGTTTACAGGCGCTACCGAAACAATCGAATTTGCAGGAAGTGATGGAAGCCCGTCTCCAGATTGAGCCGGGGCTGGCAAAATATGCCGCCCTGCGCGCCACGCCGGAGCAAATTCAGCTGATGCGCCGTTTGCTGGATCGCGTGAACAGCATTTCCCGCGATGACGCGGATCAGATTGAACTCTGGGACAGCGCGTTTCACCGTGCGATTGCCGATGCTGCCGGTAACCGTCTGCTGCTCGGGCTTTTCGACGCTGTCGATGCCATTCGCCGTGATCCGAGCTGGCAGGCGGTACGTGATGCAGCGCGAAATCAGGAACGTCTGAGCCGCTACGACGATCACCATCACCGCATTGTTGAACACATCGCCGCGCGCCAGCCCAAAGAAGCTGCGCGTGTGATGCGCGAGCATCTTCTTGCCCTGCAACAGGCATTCCTTTCCACCCTGAATGACGATGAGGATTTCACTGATGACTGACCCGGACGGCTCCGTCACGCCGCTGTTACAGATCGACAATTTACAGGTGCAGTTTTCCGGCTCTCCGGCCACAGTCCTGGACGGTATTTCCCTGCAACTGGAGGCCGGTAAAACGCTGGCGCTGGTGGGGGAATCCGGTTGCGGAAAAAGCGTGACGTCGCTGGCGCTCATGGGATTATTGCCCGCCAGCGCGAACGTGTTAGACGGCGAAATTCACCTGAACGGGACGTCCCTGCGCGGGCTTTCTGAGCGTCAGTACGCGGATTTGCGCGGTGAGGAACTGGCGATGATTTTTCAGGAGCCAATGACGTCACTGAATCCGGCGCTGCGGCTGGGCGATCAGCTGGCGGAAGCTGTGATGCGTCACCAGAACACCGATAAAAAACAGGCGCGTGCGCAGGCGCTGGAGATGCTTAAAAAAGTACAAATTCCGGCACCGGAACTGCGGATGGATGCCTATCCGCACCAGCTTTCCGGCGGGATGCGTCAGCGCGTGATGATTGCGATGGCGCTGATCAACCGCCCGCAGCTGCTGATTGCCGATGAACCGACCACCGCGCTGGACGTCACGATCCAGGCGCAAATCCTCTCTTTGCTTAACCGGATCCAGGAAGAAACCGGCAGCGCCCTGCTGCTGATCACTCATGATCTGGGGGTGGTCGCCGAAGTGGCTGACAGTGTGGCGGTGATGTACGCCGGACAAATCGTGGAACAGGGCGCGGTTGAAGCTATTTTTAACAATCCGCAGCACCCTTACACCATCGGGCTGATGGGGTCGATGCCCTCGCTGGCATCGCGTCAGGGCGCACTTTCTACCATTCCCGGCGCGGTTCCGCTGCCACGCGATATGCCAAAAGGCTGCCGTTTTTCGACACGCTGCCCGTTTGCGGATACCCGTTGTCATCAGGAAAGGCCGCCTTTGCGCGCGCTGCATAAGTCTCCTCACCGCGTGGCCTGTTTCTACGCACCGCTGGAAAACTTTTTCGCATTATCAGCGGAAGGAGCCTGCGCATGAGTCCAGTACCTCGCCCCATTCTGGAAGCCGCCGGGCTGAGCAAAATCTTCAAAGGCCCGGCGTCAGTGTTCAGTAAACCTAAAATTGTTCAGGCGGTCGATCGTGTTTCGCTGCGCGTCTGGCACGGTGAAACGCTGGCGATCGTCGGGGAATCCGGTTCCGGGAAATCCACACTCGGCCGGTTGTTGTTGCAGTTACTCAGCGCCAGCGAAGGCGACGTTTTTTATGAAGGCAGGAATCTGCGGCAGTTTTCTACCGAACAGATGAAAAACCTGCGCCGTGATTTACAGATTATTTTTCAGGATCCGTTTGCGTCACTTAATCCGCGCATGACGGTGGAAGAGATCGTCGGCGAACCGTTGTGGCTGCACAACATTGTCAGCGGTAAAGCCGACCGTCAGGCGCGGGTGCGCGAGTTGCTGACCACTGTCGGCCTGCCCGCCGCTTTCAGCAACCGTTATCCCCATGAGTTTTCCGGTGGCCAGCGTCAGCGTATTGGTATTGCCCGCGCACTGGCCTCTTCTCCGAAACTTCTGCTCGGCGATGAGCCGGTTTCTGCGCTGGATGTTTCGGTGCAGGCGCAGGTCGTGAATCTTCTTGAAAACCTGAAACAGCAGTTTGGCCTGACGATGATTGTCGTCGCCCACGGTCTGGCGGTGATCCGCCACATGAGCGACCGCGTGGCGGTAATGTATCTCGGGCAAATCGTCGAACTGGCCAGCACGGACGATATTTTTGATCAGCCGCTGCATCCTTATACCCAGGCGCTGATTGCTTCTGCACCACTGCTGACGCCCGGCGTAAAACGCCCGGTGCCGCTGCTTCAGGGGGATATGCCCAATCCGTCCAGTATGCCTTCCGGTTGCCGGTTTCATACCCGCTGCGCGTACGCCACCGACGAATGCCGGCAGGTCGAACCGCCGCTGGAAACCGTCAGTGTTAACCGCATGGTGGCCTGCCACCGCTGGAGCGAATTACAGCGCGACCGGACTTCCGCGCTGGTTCCTCCGCCGTCTGCCGCTTTTATCTTACGGCGTGCGCTGTTTGAACAGGCGAGCCAGTCACGGCTTTCATCCTCCGATCCAACTTCAACATTAACTTCAACTCTGGGAACCCGACCATGAAATTTGCACCCCGCTTAAGCGCCTGCATTCCGGCGTTACTGTTGCTGACCACCGCCAGCCTTGCGCATGCGGAAAGCACCCTGCGCATCGGTCTTGGCAGCGATCCGGACATGCTCGATCCCGCCACAGCACGCACCTATTACGGGCGTTTTGTGTTCAGTGCGATGTGCGAACGGCTGGTGGATGTCGATCAGCATCTGCAAATCGTGCCGGGCCTGGCAAAGGACTGGACGTTCAGTGATGACGGTAAAACGCTGACGATGAATCTGCGCGAAGGCGTGACGTTCCATGATGGCGAAAAATTCGATGCGGCAGCGGTTAAATTCAATATTGAGCGCTATCTGACGCTGCCGGGTTCCCTGCGCAAAAGCGAGCTATCTTCGGTGGATTCCGTGGAAGTGACGGCGCCGTACACCGTAGTTTTCCACCTGAAAACCGCCGATGCCGCCCTGCTGATGCAACTGACCGACCGCGCAGGCACGATCCTCGCACCTGAAGCGACGGCAAAAGGCAACGTGGCCGCGCATCCGGTGTGCTCCGGCCCCTATGAATTCGTCAGCCGCGTGCAACAGGATCGCATCGTATTAAAACGCTTTGATAATTACTGGAACAAAGGCGCCTATCACTTCGACAAAGTGGTGTTCCTGCCCATCCCGGATGCGTCCGTGCGTCTCGCCAACCTGCGCGCGGGCGATCTGGATATCACTGAAGGGATTGCAGCCAGCGATACGGCGACGGTCAAAGGCGACAGCAATCTGCAACTCGCCAGCACCACCGGCCTCGGTTATATGGGGCTGACGATTAACGTCGGCAATGGCACTGCCAATACCAATACGCCGCTGGCGAAAGATGCCCGCGTGCGTCAGGCGCTGTCGCTGGCGATTGACCGCGACGCCATCAATCAGGTGGTATTCCAGGGGCAATATACCCCGGCGAATCAGGCATTTTCGCCTGCCAGCCCGTATCACGCCGATATTCCGGTTCCCAAACGCGACATTGAAAAGGCAAAAAAATTACTGGCCGAAGCCGGAGTGAAGACGCCGCTGACTATTGATTTCCTGGTGGCGAATAACCCGACGTCCCAGCAGGTCGCACAGGTACTTCAGGCGATGGTCAGCGAGGCGGGCATCAACCTGAATCTGCAAATGACCGAATACGCCACGTTGCTTGACCGCCAGCAAAGTGGCGCTTTCCAGATGAGTATGTCCGGCTGGTCTGGCCGTCCGGATCCTGACGGCAATATTTTCTCGTTCCTGAGCACCAAAGGCGGCCTCAACGATGGCAAATACAGCAACCCGAAAGTCGATCAATGGTTGCAGGAAGCGCGGCTGACCAGCGATGTGGCGCAGCGTAAAGCGCTATACAAACAGGTGGTTGAGCAGGAAAACATCGACGATCCGCTGGTGTATCTGTACTTCGAACCGCGCATTTTCGGTATCAGTAAGAAAGTCACCGGTTTTGTACCTTACGCCGACGGTCTGATCCGGTTGCAGGGTCTGGCACTGAACAAATAATTGCCGAGGATTTGCGATGTTAGAACTGGTGGTTAAAAGGCTGATATCAGCCGTACCGACGCTGTTTCTGGTCACGCTAATGGTTTTTTCGATGCAGAAATTACTGCCGGGCGACCCGATCACAGCGATGGCGGGCGAGGAACGTGATCCGGCGGTCATTGCCCAGCTGCGCGAGCAATACCATCTCAACGATCCGATCCCCAGCCAGTATTTCCACTGGGTTGGCAACGCGCTTCGCGGTGATTTTGGCACGTCGCTGCGCACGCAGGAACCGGTGTTGCAGCTGATTGCCAGCAAACTGCCGGTGACGCTGGAACTGTCGATGCTGGCGATGATTGTCGCGCTGATCATTGGCATCACGATGGGCGTGCTGGCGGCGGTCAATAAAGGCACCTGGATTGATAACGGCGCCAACTTTCTGGCGCTGTCGGGGATTTCGATCCCCCATTTCTGGCTGGGGGTGCTGCTGATTATGTTCTTCTCGGTCAAGCTGCACTGGCTTCCGGCGTCCGGTTATGTGCCGTTCTCGGAAGACCCGCTGCAAAACCTGAAAACCATGCTGCTGCCTGCGGCGGTGCTCGGCACAGGGCTTTCCGCCACGCTGATGCGCCATACCCGCGCGGCGATGATTACGGTTCTGAAAGCGGATTACATCCGGACGGCACGCGCCAAAGGGTTGTTGCCGAAAAAAGTCATCATGAAACACGCACTGCGTAATGCGCTGGTGCCGATCATTACGCTGACGACATTGCTGTTCGGCGAACTGCTGGGCGGTGCGGTGCTCAGCGAGCAGGTTTTCACCATTCCCGGCTTCGGCAAGATGATTGTTGATTCCGTTTTTAACCGTGATTACGCGGTGGTTCAGGGTGTGGTGATGGTCGTGGCGGTCGGTTTTCTGCTGATGAATCTGCTGGCCGACGTGCTGTATGTTCTGGTTAATCCACGTATGCGGAGAGCCTGAAATGAGTGTTTCCGTTATTTCCGTGACAACGTCACTCAGCATCCGCGAGCCAAACCGCGTTCTGCGTAAGTTTTTGCGCAATAAAAGCGCGGTCATCGGCGCGATCCTTGTGCTGACGTTCGCTTTGCTGGCACTTCTGGCACCGTGGATATCACCGTTTGATCCGATAAAAGCCAATTTCATGGAGGTGCGAAAAGCGCCTTCCGCCCTGCACTGGCTGGGCACCGACGAACTGGGGCGCGATATTTTGTCACGTCTGTTCTGGGGCGCTCGCACGTCGCTGATGGCCGGTTGCGTGTCGGTGATTATCGCGATTGTGATTGGCGTTCCGCTGGGGTTGATTGCCGGTTACTGGCAGGGCTGGCTGGACGGGATTATTTCACGCGTCGTTGAAGCGCTGCTCTCCTGTCCGTTTCTGGTGCTGGCGATTGCGCTCGGCGCATTTCTCGGGCCAAGCCTGGGGAATGCGATGATTGCCATCGGGCTATCTGCGATGCCGATTTTTGCCCGTCTGACACGCGCGCAGGTCATGAGCATCCGCAATGAAGAATACATCGAAGGCGCGCGGGCGATTGGCCTGCCAGACCGCTGGATTTTGCTGAAATATGTGCTGCCCAACGTGCTGTCGCCAATTCTGGTGCAGGCCACGCTGGCGGTGGCGTCGGCCATCATTACCGAAGCCAGCCTGTCGTTTCTCGGGCTGGGGCAGCAACCGCCGGACGCCTCGTGGGGCGCGATGCTTAATACCGCGCGCAGCTTCCTCGAACAGTCGCCGTGGATGTCGATTTTCCCCGGTCTGGCGATTTTTATGACGGTACAAGGTTTTAATTTGCTGGGTGACGGGCTGCGTGATGCGCTCGATCCCCGCTCTGAATAACGCGTTTTCTAAAAGGAATAATGATGTCTGAGAATTACGATTTTAACGCCGCTTATCCTACCCTGCGCCCGACGATGATGGGGGCCAATGCGGTCTGCGCCTCCCAGCCGCTGGCAGCACAGGCCGGGATGAAAATGCTGATGCTCGGCGGAAACGCGGCCGATGCGGCCATCGCCACCGCCATCGCGCTGACCGTGCTGGAACCCAGCGGTAACGGCGTGGGCAGCGACGCTTTTGCGATTATCTGGGACGGTAAAAAAGCTCACGGCCTGAACGCATCGGGCCGCTCACCGGCGGCGTGGACGCCGGAGTATTTCGCCTCTAAAGGCTATGAAACCGTGCCGACCTATGGCTGGGACGCCGTCACCGTGCCGGGCGCGGTTTCCGGCTGGGTGGCGCTGGCAAAACGTTTTGGCACCCTGCCACTGACCACGCTGGCACAACCCGCGGTCGATTACGCCCGTAACGGTTTTCCGGTATCGCCGCTGATTGGCCGCCTGTGGGAAATTGCGGTGAAAAAACTGCACAATCAGCCGGGTTTTATGGAATGTTTCGCGCCGGAAGGTCGTGCGCCAAAAATCGGCGAAATCTTCCGTAATCCTCAGCTGGCCGATACGCTGGAGCTGATCGCCAAAACCGAAGGCGAAGCGTTCTACCGCGGCGAGCTGGCCGATAAAATGATCGCCCACAGCCGGGAATTTGGCGGTGCGATAACTCACGATGACCTGGCGAATCACAAAGCCGACTGGGTGGAAACCCTGCAACAATCGTTCGCAGGCGGTTCGGTTCACGAACTGCCGCCAAACGGTCAGGGTATCGCCACGCTGATTGCGTTGGGCATTCTCGGTAAGCTTAACATCGGCGATAAACCGGTGGATTCCGTCGAAACCACGCATCTGTGCATCGAAGCAATGAAACTGGCGCTGGCCGATTTGGATCAGCACGTCACCGACAACGACCACATGCAGTTCGACCCGCAACTGTTCCTGAACGATGCGTATCTGGAAGAACGTGCGCGCCTGATTGACCGCACGAAAGCCAGCGACGTGACCTACGGCGCACCGCGTCCGGGGGGCACGGTTTACCTCACCACCGCCGATTCCAGCGGCATGATGGTATCGTTTATTCAATCCAACTACATGGGTTTCGGTTCCGGCGTTGTCGTACCGGGAACCGGCATCAGTATGCAAAATCGTGGCTGCGGCTTTACGCTCGATCAGCAGCACGCCAACTGCGTCGCACCGAATAAACGCACGCTGCACACCATTATTCCGGCGTTTGCGCAGGACGGCGAAGGCAAACCGCTGATGTCCTTCGGCCTGATGGGCGGCCCGATGCAGGCGCAGGGACATCTGCAACTGGCGCTGCGTATTATGCTGTACAAGCAAAATCCGCAGGCCGCCATCGATGCGCCGCGCTGGCGGATTAACGGTGGCCGTCAGGTCGCGATGGAAGCCACGTATGACCACAATACGCTGGCCGCGCTGCGGGCGATGGGGCATGAGCTGATTGTCGAAGATCCGCTTGGCGGCCATTCGTTCGGCGGCGCACAAGTGATTGTGGTGAATCCGGCAGGCGGGTATCTGGCCGGGACGGAATCCCGCAAAGACGGTCAGGCGCTGGTGATGTAGTTTTGGCTTTACCTTGTTCATCCCCCTGCAAAGGGGGATGTTCAGACCGGACACAACATGAAAGCAAGCGACTGCCTGTACGGCAGTGAACCAGGCCAAAGCGGTCGTTCTGTGTCACCGTGTTTTCTAAGCTGCCTGTGCGGCAGTGAACTTCCAGGGACAGAAAGTCCTGGTCTATTTCTATTTCTAAGCTGCCTGTGCGGCAGTGAACAGTTAGGTTTTGGGGTTTAGACTTTGAACTGCCTAAGATTATTCCTCTTTGGGAAGAAATACCCTCTTTTTTTGACGGGGTTGGCGATCCATTGAAATCAATGAGTTAGCGAAAGTGCGAAAAAGAGGGTCATTTCGGAGATGGCATTGATACCCCACTTTCCTTAGCAGAAAGGGGAGCCGAACGGGCTTTTTTGCTCCTCCCACTTCGCAGGGGAGTTAACTCCCTCTTTGTGACTCCCCTTCCAAATCTTCGCTAAAACGATGTAATTCGATCCCATCGCTATAAAAATTTGAAACGCCGTTCTATAAATGGAGTGTTGAGTACTTTGCACTTTCATATGGAGAACGAATATATGACCCGTCCACTGTTTCATGGCGTGATCCCACCGGTCGCAACAATCCTGAATGAAAACGAACAGCTTGACCATCAGGGCATGGCGCGCCTGATTGATTTTGCGATTGAAGGCGGCGTAAACGGCCTGTTTTTCCTCGGCAGCGCGGGAGAATTTGCGCATATGTCCCGCGAACTGCGGCATGAAGTCGCCGAATTTTGCACCAGACACGTTGCCGGACGCGTGCCGGTGCTGATCGGAGCTGCGCATCCCGGCACGGCGGAAACGCTGGCGTTTGCCCGGCACGCCAGAAGCGTCGGCGCGGACGGCGTGGTGGTGGTGAATCCCTATTACAATCCGCTGACCGAAGAAGCGCTGTATCTGCATTACCGCACCCTTGCTGAAAACGCGGGTCTGCCGGTGATTATGTATAACTATCCGGCGCTGACAGGTCAGCCGCTGCCCGTCAGTCTGATCAAACGCCTGGCGCTGGATTGCCCGAACATCGTCGGACTGAAAGACACCGTCGACAGTCTCAATCATATTCGCGAAACGATACAGGCAGTGAAACCTGAACGCCCTGATTTCGCGGTATTTTCTGGTTATGACGAATATCTGTTCGGTACGCTAATCCTCGGCGGGGACGGTGCTATTCCCGCCAGCGCCAACTTTGCGCCGCACCTCACTTGCGGAATTTACCGCGCTTTCAGAGAGAAAGATTTCGCCACTGCGGTAGAACTGCAACAGCGGTTATCTTTCCTGCCGCCGCTCTACACGCTGGATACGCCCATTTACAACGTCATCAAATACGCCATCTCGCAGGTCGGTATCGACGTACCTGTTTATTCGCTGAAACCGGCGTTGCCGCTGAGTAGTGATAAACAAAAAATTGTGCGTGATATTTTGAAACAAGCCGGCGTCAGTGTCGCCGGTTAAGCCCTCTGCGCCTCCCCCTCCGTAACGGGAGGCGAAAACCCTCAATCTAAATCGAAATCATTACTATTCCGCTTTAATATTCGATACTCTATTCCCATGATTTACAGAGCCGAATGACGTTTATAACGCAATGATGCAAACACTCCTCGACAGTTTCCGCGAAACGCCGGTCAGCTGGGTTGCCGATACTTTCAAACCTATGTCGCCGCTGGTGACGAATGCCGTGCCGATGTCGCACCTCACGACGGCGGAAGGCTGCGCCAGCGTGCTCAAACGCTATCTGGACGCCAATGCGGCCGATGCCGCAAAGTGCGATACCCGCCGCGCACGTATCTCAATGTGGTCACAATGGTATTTCGCTACCCTGCTGCCAAGCTGGGTAATCGTTTCCCTGCGCCACGGCTGGCAGCTACCTATCGCCGCTGAAAATGTCTATCTGTGTATGCAGGAAGAAGGCTTACCGGCGCAGATTTATCTGGATGGCGAAGGCGAAGCGCTGATTTCACAGGAGCCCATGGCGCGGTTTGACGTGATGATCGAGCAGCAGCTGCGCCCGATTTGCGAAGCACTGGCAGAATTCTCCGGGCTGAAACCGGGTATTTACTGGAGCAATGCGGCGATACGCGTTGGCTGGGGCGTGAAACAGGCGGAACTGGTTGATGCTGATATTTCTGACGGTATGACGTTGATGGAATCACGCGAGCTGCGCTACGGCGGCAAAAACCCGTTGTTTCAGCCGATGCGCGCCGAAGACCCTTCCGATCCTGACAGCCCGGAGTATCGCAAACAATGCTGTCTGCGCTACGATCTGGCCGATCACGCCATGTGCCCTTCCTGCCCGTTATTGCTAGCAGAACGCAAATCCGGCAAAAGACGTAAAACTCTCGCGGAGTAATTTGCAAATCTGCCAGCCACTTACAAAAGCTGAATAAACTTAGCGTAAAAAATGATTGGATCTTAGCAGCGGATAATTATATGAATTGGGTTATATAGACCAACGAGGCATTCATCATGACAATGAAAAAACCTAAGAGCTGGCCATCCGCTCTTAACTCGCTGGCCTCAGAGGTGATTGATACTCTGGCGCAACCCGTTAACCGCGTATGGAACACGTTAACCGGCAATCAGCAGCCGCTCAGAGCAAGGATTGTTCATCGTTATGCGATTCCGTCTACCCGCACCATCAGCGTAACGGAAGGGTTCTTCGGATTTATTCCGGTAGAATCTTATGAGAACGAACGTTTTATTCTGGAAGTCGCCTACGCCGACAAACAGTATCAGGTAGAAGTCCCGCGGGCTTATTACCAGAAAAGTAATATCGGCGACGGTATCGATATCCACACGCTGTAACGCCCTCTTCTTTAAACAGGCTGCATCTTCACGGGCGCAGCCTTTTTTTATGCCCTGAACTCTGCCGTTTCTGCCAAAAAATCTGCCTTACCCCACAGATTCCGCTTTTATTTTGTTCAAAACATGAAAATTATTGACATAATAATCACCTGAATTTAGAAAATTATTTACATTCTATTCCCGCCGTTTCTCTCCTTTTATGAGGTTAATGATGACCCGCACCGGACAGCTTTCCCCTGCCTCTGCCAGCCAGTCACGCCGCGCGTTAGTCGCCGGTTCAGTGGGCAACTTTATCGAATGGTACGAATTTGGCGTTTACGGTTATCTGGCGACACTGATCGCCGGTAACTTTTTCACGCTCGAAGGCCAGACCGGCATGACCGGTTTGCTTCTGACGTACGCGTCGTTTGCACTGGCCTTTTTCTGCCGCCCGATTGGCGCCATTATCTTTGGCCGCATCGGCGACCGCATTGGCCGTAAGCCCACGCTGATTGCCGTGGTATTACTGATGACCCTCGCCACAGCCATCATCGGTATCCTGCCGACTTACGCACAAATTGGCGTCGCCGCGCCGCTGTTACTGACGCTGATGCGCATGTTCCAGGGCCTGTTTGCAGGCGGTGAATTTGGCGGCGCAGTTTCGCTGATGACAGAATTCGCCCCGAAAGGCAAACGCGGAATTTACGGCGCGTGGCAGTCTTTCACCGTTTCACTCGGCCTGCTGACCGGCGTGGCGCTGGTGGCCATTCTGGTTCAGTGGCTGCCGGATGCTGAAATGAAAGCCTGGGGCTGGCGCATTCCGTTCCTGCTGGCCCTGCCGATGGGGCTGGTGGCGCTTTATCTGCGCCTTAAACTTGACGAAACACCGACCTTTATTGCCAGCCAGAAACCGGAAAAAAACGCACCGCGCACGGCGGAAGAAAAAGCCTCAACGCTGGCAACCGCCAAAGCTATCGCGCTGGGGATTGGCCGCATGATGGGCTGGTCGGCGGGCGGTTACACCTTCCTGGTGGTGATGCCGTCGTATCTGCAAACCTCGCTTCACGCCACGTTTTTGCAGGCGCTGGTCGCGACCGTGCTGGCGAACGTCGGTTTCGCGATTGCGATCCTGCCATCGGGCTGGCTGAGTGACAAAATCGGCCGCAAAATAGTGATGATGATTGCCGTGCTGACGGTGATTATTCTCAGCTTCCCGCTGCTGCATCTGCTGCAAAACCCGGAAAGCAGCCTGCTGGCAAAAGGCGTCGCCGTGCTGATTGCCGGTGCAACCATCGGCATGATTGCAGGCCCCGGCCCGGCGATGCTGGCGGAAATGTTCCCAACCCGCGTGCGCTATACCGGCCTCGGGCTGTCGTATTCATTGTCGAACGCCGTGTTCTCCGGCTGCGCGGGGCTTATCATCACCGGCCTGATTAAAGAAACCGGGAATCTGGATATTCCGGCGTATTACGTGGTGGCAACCTGCGTGGTCAGCCTGTTTGCGCTGATGACGCTGCGCAAAGACGACCATCTTCGCGAACTGGAAAAATAACCGATGAATCTGCAATCGCGATTACAGGCTTTGCAGGGCAGCTTTTCACCGGCTGAAAAACGGATCATCACCCTCATTATGCTGAGCCCGCCGGATGTCGCAAAATTGAGCGTAACGGCACTGGCGCAGCTTGCGCAAACCAGTACCGCCACGGTGGTGCGAACCAGCAAACGATTAGGGTTTGAGGGGTACCCCGCGCTGCGGCTGGCGCTGGCGGCAGAATTGCCCCTTGCGCTACCGCACGCTGAATCGCCACTGGCGGCAGACATTAATGAAACCGATTCGCCGAAGCAAATCCTGCATAAGCTGCTGGCGTTTGAGGTGGAAGGCGCGACGGCGACGGCGCAGTTGCTGAAAGGCGAATCGCTGGAAGAAACCGTTGCGGCGCTGGCTAAGGCGCGACGGATTGACGTCTACGGCGCAGGCGCGTCTTCGCTTGTAGCACAGGATTTTTGCCAGAAACTGCGCCGCATCGGCCTTATCGCCCAGACGTTCGGCAGCACCGATGAAAGCCTGGTCAGCGCCTGTCAGTTAACGGCGGCGGATGTCGCGCTGGCGATTTCCCATTCCGGCGAAACGGCGGGCGTGCTGGACGCCCTGCTGCATGCGAAAAACGCCGGTGCGGCAACGCTCGCCATCACCGCCAATGGCCGGTCACCGCTGGCGCGCAAAGCCGACATTGTGCTGCTCACCAGCAGCCGCGAACTGGGTTTCCGCGCCGCCGCGATGGCGAGCCGCACCAGCCAGTTGCTGATTATCGATTGCCTGTATATCGGCGTCGCGCAGCGTTTACCCGGCGCGAGGGACGCCTTACGCAAAACCCATGACGCCGTGCGCCAGCGCCGCCGCTGATATTCCGGCACTTCACCACGCGCCTTCTATACTTCATAAAACACCCCGTTTTATGCGTTTATCTGAGGGCAGCCATGTTCACCCACCGTTTGGTTTTTCCTGCCAGCGTGCTTCGCGGACGCGGAGCGATTAAACATTTAGGCGCAATGTGCGGACGTCTCGGCCAGCGGACGTTATTGGTCGGCGGTAAACGGGCAATTGCCAGCGTGGAAGCCAAAGTCGCCGATCAGCTCGAACAACAGATGGTCAGTTATCTCGGCAGTGAAATCTTCAACGGCGAATGTTGCCAGCAGGAAATCAACCGGCTGGCGGACATTTTCCGCACACAGGGCGTTGAAGTGATTATCGCCACCGGCGGCGGAAAGGCGCTGGATACTGCCAAAGCGGCGGGCGTCGCCTGCAATATTCCGGTCGTCACGTTGCCGAGCATCGCGGGCACCTGCTCCGCAGTCACCTCGCTGGCGTTTCGTTATCATGAGGACGGCGAGTTCCGCGACATGGTTCCGCTTCCCTGCGGCCCGGCGGCAGCGGTGATCGACGCTGATTTGCTCGCAGCTTCTCCGCTGCCGTGGCTTTCAGCCGGTATCGGCGACACGCTGGCAAAATGGTACGAATACCGTGCCATCAGTGACCTGACCCGGCTCACCGGCCTTGCCGGTGTTGCGAGAACCAACAGTGAACTTTGCTATACGCTCATCGAACACTTCGCCGCCGACGCCTGTTTCGCGGTGCAGGACGGCAAAGCCAACAACGCGCTCGAACAGGTTCTCGATGCGATTTTCCTCTACGCCGGACTGACGTCCATTATGAGCAACGGCGCACACACCGGCGCATCCCACGCGTTATACGAAGGTTTCACCGCCTGCGCTAAAACCCGCCACGTCGCCCACGGTCTGCTGGTAGGCTACGGGAATCTGTGCCTGCTGGCACTCGAAGGCCGCAGCGATGAAGAGCTGCAAACCGCCTTAGCCCTGGCGCGTGCCAGCGCGATCCCAACGCAGCTGTCACATATCGCGCAGGGCCTGACGGAGCAGGATCTGGCAGTGATTATCGACCGGAGTCTGAGTACGCCGGATATGGCAAACATGCCGGGGGATGTCTGTTTCGCAGATGTGAGGGGGGCGATTGAGAGAGTTGAAGGGCTCGCCGCCCAAACGGGTCTTGGTTTTAAATAACCGAAACTTTCTCAGTCCGCCGACAGCCCCCGCTGCAAGTCAGAAACTGAAATCGTCTTGAACTGCTATTGAAACCACCTCCAGTTCGAAACTGTTATACCTGATTATCACCATACTGTTCCTGTTATACCTACTCCCCTTCATGGTTAAATCCTCTTTCATCATCTGCTATAAAAATAGGTCCTCTCATGTTGGGTTTAGATGCCTTCGAACTGGCGCGTATACAGTTCGCTTTCACCGTTTCTTTCCATATAATTTTCCCCGCCATCACCATCGGGCTGGCCAGTTTTCTGGCGGTGCTTGAAGGGATGTGGCTTAAAACCAAAAAAGAGGAATATCGCGACCTCTATCATTTCTGGTCAAAAATCTTTGCCGTGAATTTCGGCATGGGCGTGGTTTCCGGGCTGGTGATGGCGTATCAGTTCGGGACTAACTGGAGCTTTTTCTCATCATTTGCAGGCAGCATTACCGGCCCCCTGCTGACTTACGAAGTATTGACCGCCTTCTTCCTTGAAGCGGGTTTTCTGGGCGTGATGTTGTTCGGCTGGAACCGTGTCGGCCCCGGTCTGCACTTTTTCGCCACCTGTATGGTCGCGCTCGGCACGCTGATGTCCACGTTCTGGATCCTCGCGTCTAACAGCTGGATGCAGACGCCGCAGGGCTTTGAGATCGTCAACAATCAGGTGGTGCCGGTGGACTGGCTGAAAGTCATTTTCAACCCGTCGTTTCCCTACCGTTTGCTGCATATGACCACCGCCGCATTCCTGTCATCGGCGTTTTTCGTCGGCGCGTCTGCCGCCTGGCATCTGCTTAAAGGGCGCAATACCCCGGCGATGCGCACCATGCTGTCGATGGCAATGTGGATGGCGCTGATCGTTTCTCCGGTTCAGGCGCTGATTGGCGACGCGCACGGGCTGAACACGCTGAAATATCAGCCCGCGAAAATCGCGGCAATTGAAGGCCACTGGGAGAATAAAAACAGCGAGCCGTCGCCGCTGATTCTGTTTGGGTATCCGGATAAGGAACGCGAGGAAACGCGTTATTCGCTGGAAATCCCCTATCTCGGCAGCCTGATCCTCACGCACAGCCTGACGCAGCAAATCCCGGCGCTGAAATCATTCCCGAAAGAAGACCGGCCTGACCCGACCATCGTTTTCTACAGTTTCCGCATTATGGCCGGGCTCGGCATGCTGATGATCGTGCTGGGATTGTGGAGCCTCTGGCTGCGCTGGCGCGGTAATCTTTATGAAAACAGAGCGTTTTTGCGGTTTGCATTACTGATGGGGCCGTCTGGTCTGATTGCCCTGCTGGCGGGCTGGTTTACCACTGAAATTGGCCGCCAGCCGTGGGTGGTTTATGGTCTGCTGCGCACGAAAGACGCCGTTTCCAGCCACGGCGAGATGCAGATGAGCATCAGCCTGCTGCTGTTCGTGGTGATTTATTCCTCGGTGTTTGGCGTCGGTTATCTCTACATGATGAAGCTTATCCGCAAAGGGCCGCAGCCGCATGAGGGTCGGAGTCAGGATCACGGCGGACCGGGGCAACATCGCACACCGGCGCGTCCGCTGTCGGCTATTAAAGAACCGCTGAACGACGAAGGAGTCTGAAAATGGGTATCGATCTTCCGCTGATTTGGTTTTTGATCATCGTCTTTGGCGTGATGATGTACGTGGTGATGGACGGCTTTGATCTGGGCATCGGCCTGCTGTTCCCGCTGGTGAAAGCAGAGCATGAGCGCGATGTGATGATGAACACCGTGGCGCCTGTCTGGGACGGTAACGAAACCTGGCTGGTACTCGGCGGTGCGGCGCTGTTTGGCGCGTTTCCTCTGGCGTATTCCGTGGTGCTCGACGCGCTGACTATTCCGCTCACATTAATGCTGTTCGGCCTGATTTTCCGCGGCGTGGCCTTTGAATTTCGCTTCAAAGCCAGTGCGGCAAAGCGCCACGTCTGGGACAAATCGTTTATCGCCGGTTCAGTGCTGGCAACGTTTTGTCAGGGCGTGGTGCTCGGCGCGGTCGTCGGCGGCATTCCGGTGGCTAACCGCGCCTATGCTGGTGGCGCGCTGGACTGGCTGACGCCGTTCAATCTGTTCTGCGGCTTCGGGCTGGTCGTGACCTACGCCCTGCTCGGCTGTACGTGGCTGATTATGAAAACCGAAGGCCGCCTGCAGGAAAGCATGCACCGCTGCGCAAAACCGCTGCTTTTCACCTTTCTGACCGTGCTGGTGATCATCAGTGTCTGGACGCCGCTGACGCACGCCGCCATCGCCACGCGCTGGTTCAGTGTGCCGAATCTGTTCTGGTTCCTGCCGGTTCCGGTGCTGGTGTTACTGGTGGCGTTCTGGATGTTGCGCGCGGTAAACCGTCAGGCACACCACTCGCCGTTCCTGCTGACGCTGGTGCTGATTTTCCTCGGATATACCGGCCTTGGGAT
Organism: Rahnella contaminans; assembly: GCF_011065485.1. Taxonomy (NCBI): domain Bacteria; kingdom Pseudomonadati; phylum Pseudomonadota; class Gammaproteobacteria; order Enterobacterales; family Yersiniaceae; genus Rahnella; species Rahnella contaminans. The sequence goes on along the minus strand of NZ_JAADJS010000001.1, from coordinate 525,356 downwards.
CAGCATCTGGCCGAACATTATTCCCCCGTCCGTCTCCCTCTGGGAGGCGTCCGCTCCGCCGCAAAGTCAGGGATTCATGCTGGTCGGCGCGCTGTTTATTATCCCGATTATTCTGGTTTATACCTTCTGGAGCTATTACGTGTTCAGAGGGAAAGTAACGCCGGAACAGGGCTATCACTGAGATGCGGAGGAGTAAATGAAGAAGCTCATCAGGGAAATGGATGATGAAACCGTTATCCGTCAGCCTTTCTGGAAACGCGTCGGCTGGATGGCGACTATCTGGCTGGGCAGCGTACTGGCGCTGTTTGTTGTCGCCTCGGTGTTTAAATTGCTGATGGCCGCAGCGGGAATGCGCACGCACTGATTTATTGACGTTTATCCAAACAAAAAACCTCCGTCAAATTTGGCGGAGGTTTTCTTTATTGCAGATAACGACAGCGGATAACGACAGCCAGTCAGCGCAGCAGGTTATCGAGACGATCGTCGTCGATGCCGTCCGGCTCAAGGTGCGCCGTCACATCGGCAAACTTGAACAATTTGCCCACCGCCATTTCGGCCGCGTCGCCGATATCGTGCCCGATATCCACGCTCAGGTTGCCGTCAACTTCCACATGGAACTCCACAAAAACGCGGTCTCCGCCGTTACGGGTGCGGATATCATGCACGCCTTTCACGCCGCTCACGCTCAGCACAGCTTCTTTGACACGTTTACGGTCATCGGCGCTCAGCTCCCGGTCCAGCAACTGCGTCAGCGCATCCGCCGCCATGCCGCGTGCATTCCAGATCATATAGAAAGAAATCAGCAACGCGCCGATGGAGTCAGAACGCGTCCAGCCAAAATAGCGTTCGAAAATCAGCGCCAGCAGCACGGCGATATTCACCGCAACGTCGGTGATGTAATGCGCGCGATCAGCGGCAATCGCCGTGGAACCGGTGCGCTTCACCACGTACGTTTGCATCAGCACCAGGCCGGTCGCCGCCACACAGCTGATGATAATGACCCAGATCCCCAGCCCGAGTTGCGCCAGCGGCGCCGGGTTAATAATGCGCCCGATGGATTCCCCGCCGAGCACCAGCCCGGCCGCACCCAGCAACAACGCCTGAACAAAAGCGGCGACGGCTTCGGCTTTGCCGTGCCCGTAACGGTGCCCTTTGTCGGCAGGACGCAGCGCGTAACGCACGCCAATCAGCGTCACCATGGACGCCAGCACATCGACCAGCCCGTCTGCTGCCGACGTCAGCAAAGCAATAGAGCCCGTCGCCACCCACGCCCAGACTTTGATGCACACCAGCACCAGCGCCACGCAGACAGAAACCAGAGAAGCGATACGCGTCAGCCCTTTATAGGAAGGGGCCGGGCGACTCATGAATGGCTCCGGACAAGCCGGTTTTTTTGAGAATTATTCACAGGAATTCCTGAAGCAGAGGATCAACTAAATTTGATAAATACAAATACCAGTCCGGCATTATAACCCATTTTCATTTTTTAAGACCTTCCCTATGGTTTGGATCTTCGTGCCCTGACTAAGGTTTATTGACCTATATTTACTTGCATTTACATCAATACAATCTAGCTTAAAACAAGATTTCTTTGTTCCGGCGCGCGGTCGCCGATAACCAGAAGAGCACTATGACAAACGATAACAATGCAAAACCTTCCGCGTCAGATGACGCACGTTCCGAACAGTCAGAACTCGACTCCAGCCAGGTGAAATCAGGAGAAGGCCACACACAGGACAATAAATCTTCCCATAACGACGCCGGAGAACCGGACGAGAAACGCAAAGGCCCCGGCAAAAAGCCGCTGATTATTCTCGGTATTGTTGTAGTTGTCATGCTGGTCGTGGCGCTGGTTTGGTGGCTGATGACCAAAGATCAGATCAGCACCGACGATGCCTTTACCGAAGGCGACGCCGTGACCATCGCACCGAAAATCGCCGGTTATGTCACTAATCTGGCGGTGAAAGATAACCAGTTTGTACATAAAGGCGATCTGCTGGTCGAAATCGATCCCCGTGATGCCACCGCGCAGCGCGATGCCGCGCAGGCGCAGCTTGGGCTGGCGGTTGCCCAACTGCATCAGGCGCAGGTTCAGTATGATCTGGCGAAAGTGCAGTATCCGGCGCAGCTGGCGCAGGCAAAGGCTCAGCAGACGCGTGCGGAAGCCAACTTACTTAACGCTACGGCAGATTTCCGTCGTCAGCGTGGTGTCGATCCGCGGGCAACCACGCAACAGAATATCGATACGTCCAACGCGCAGGTGCGTTCAGCCGCCGCAGACCTGGAAAATGCCAAAGCGCAGGTGCAGGTCGCCGCGCAGGTTCAGCTGAATATTCGTCAGGCCGAAACCAACGTTGAAGCCCGTCAGCAACAGGTTGAACAGGCCAAAGCGCAGCTCGAAAACGCCACACTGAATCTCTCGTATGCGCAGGTTCGCGCACCGTTCGACGGCTACGTCACCAAACGTAATGTGCAGCTCGGTACGCTGGTGCAGGCCGGTTCGTCGCTGTTCTCGGTGGTGTCGAAAGAGATCTGGATCGCCGCCAACTATAAAGAATCGCAGCTTGAGCGCATGCGTCCGGGCAATAAAGTTGAAATCACCGTGGATGCGTTCCCGGATATCAAACTTCATGGTCACGTCGACAGTATTCAGCAAGGCACCGGCTCGCGCTTCTCGGCCTTCCCGGCCGAAAATGCCACCGGTAACTATGTGAAAATTGTGCAGCGCGTTCCGGTCAAAATCGTCATCGACAGCGGCCTGGATGAAAATCATCATCTGCCGCTCGGCCTGTCTGTTGAACCGACGGTGACCGTCGAATGAATGAAGATCGCAGCTACTGGAAACCCAAGGCCAATCCGTGGGCAGTTGCCGCCGTCGTAACCATTGCGGTGTTCATGGAAATCCTGGACACCACCATCGTTAACGTGGCGCTGCCGCACGTCGCCGGTTCACTGTCCTCCAGTTATGACGAATCGACCTGGGTTTTAACGTCATATCTGGTGGCCAACGGCATTGTGTTGCCGATTTCCGCGTTCCTCAGCCGCGTGATGGGCCGCAAAACCTACTTTCTGATCTGTATCGCGATGTTTACCGTTTGCTCTTTCCTGTGCGGTATCGCCACTGAGCTGTGGCAGATGATTTTGTTCCGCGTGTTGCAGGGGTTCTTCGGCGGCGGTTTACAGCCGATCCAGCAATCGGTGCTGCTGGATTATTTCAAGCCGGAAGATCGCGGCAAGGCGTTTGGCCTTTCATCGATTGCCATCATCGTGGCCCCGGTTGTCGGGCCGACGCTCGGCGGTTACATCACCGATAATTTCAGCTGGCGCTGGGTGTTTCTCATCAACATTCCGGTGGGGATTATCGCCCTGCTGGCGATTTATCAGTTGCTGGAAGATCCGCCGTGGGAGCGTAAAGCCAAAGGCAAACTCAGTATTGATTACATCGGTATCGGGCTGATTGCGCTCGGGCTGGGCTGTTTGCAGGTCATGATGGACCGCGGTGAGGACGACGACTGGTTTAAATCCGGCTTCATCGTCACCTTTGCGGTGCTGGCGGCAACCGGCATTGTCGGCGCGATTTACTGGCTGCTTTATGCCAAAAAACCGGTGGTCGATCTGCGCTGTATGAAGGATAAAAACTTCGCGGTCGCCGGTTTACTGATGGCCGGTATGGCGATGATTTTGTACGGCAGTTCGGTGGTGATTCCGCAGCTGGCGCAACAGCAGTTAGGCTATACCGCCACGCTCTCCGGGCTGGTGATGTCGCCCGGCGCGGTGCTGATTGTGTTGTCGATCCCGCTGGTGCTGAAACTGATGCCGATTGTGCAGACGCGTTACATCATTGCTTTCGGCTTCTTCCTGCTCGCCGCGTCGTTTATCTATTCTGCCACGCTGACGCCGGACGTCGATTTCACAACGCTGGTGATGTACCGCAGCGCGCAGTCGATCGGGCTGGGCTTCCTGTTTGTGCCGCTGACGACCATCGCGTTCATCACTATTCCGCAGCGGATGAACGCTGACGCCGCCGCGCTGTTTACCATGTTCCGTAACGTCGCAGGCTCGATCGGGATTTCGCTGGCAACGGCCGGTGTGACCGAACGAACGCAGGCACACAGCGCACACATGGCGCACAACATGTCGCCGCTGAATGAACAGTTTAATCAGGCCGTCAGCAAAAGTGCCGCCGCGATCCGCGATTTCGCCCACGTCGCCGGCGACCCGATGCAGCTCGCCACCGTGAAGATGTATCAGGAAATGATCTCGCAATCGCGCATCCTGGCTTACATCGATGTGTTCGGCTATTGCGCCATCGTCGCTGTTATTTTGATCCCATTTTGTTTCCTGCTTTCGCCGGTTAAGAGCGAAGGTAATGCCGGAGCACATTAAGTTGAATACGACCCGGAAGTTAAATAAGACCACGCTGTTTACCGTTTCGGCTCTCACGCTGGCGCTGGCGGGCTGCTCAGTGGGCCCTGATTACCAGAAACCGAATCCGGTCACGCCGGGCGCTTATAACGACATGACGAAGCCGAAAGACGCCGACGGCGCCTCTATCGCCCTGCCGTCAGAGCCGAATCCGTTATGGTGGAAAGCGTTTAACGACCCGCAGCTCGACAGCCTGATCACCCGTGCGATTGCCGGGAATATCTCCCTGCAACAGGCGGTGCTGCGCATTGCCGGTGCCCGCGAACAGGTCAAACAGGCAGAAGGCGCCTGGCTGCCGTCGGTTCAGGGCAGCGCGAAAGCCACGCGTCAGCAGCTTGGCCTGAAGGGCATTCTGGATTCCAGCGGGGCTTCACAGCAGCTGAACGATCTCAGCCCGGAAGCGTCCAGCGCCATTGATACGGCGACACGCCCGGTCAATCTGTATCAGGGAAGTTTCGATGCCAGCTGGGAGCTGGATCTATTTGGCGGCACGCGGCGTCAGGTTGAGGCCGCGAATGCGCAGACGCAGTCTTCCGTCGAACAGCGTAACGATGCGCTGGTGTCGCTGGAAGCCGAAGTCGCCCGCACGTATCTGCAACTCCGCGGTGCGCAAAGCGTGACGGCGGCGATTCAGACGCAAATCGACGTGGCGCAGCAGACGCTGGATCTCACGCAAAATCGCCAGAAGAACGGCCTTTCGCCACAGCTGGATGTCGAAAATGCCCGCGCACAGCTGGGTTCATTGCGCGCCCAGTTGCCGCAGTATCAGGCGCAGGAGCGTCAGGCGATGAACGGACTGGCTGTTCTGCTCGGCCAGACGCCGGGCTCGCTGGATGCTGAACTGACCGCACCAAAACCGATGCCTGCCCTGCCCGCCGCCGTCCCGGTTGGCGTCCCGTCGCAGCTGGCGCGTCGTCGCCCGGACGTGCGCAAAGCCGAAGCCGATCTTCACGCGGCGACGGCCAATATCGGCGTCTCCGTCGCGCAGATGTTCCCGAGTATTTCCCTCACCGGTCAGTTCGGGATGCGTAACACTGACGTCAGTTATCTCGACAACTGGAGCAGCCATTTCTACTCTTTCGGCCCGCAGGTCACGCTGCCGATCTTCCAGGGCGGACGTCTGGTTTCCAGCGTGCATCTTTCCCGTGCGCAGCAGGCCAATGCCGCGCTGAATTATCGCCAGACGGTGCTGACCGCGCTTCAGGACGTCGATAATGCGCTGGTGAATTACCGCACGGATCAGGATCAGGTGAACGGATTAGACCAGACGACCGAAGCGTTACAGACGGCGTTTGATCTCGCCAGCGACAGTTACCGTCAGGGACTTTCGACGTTCATCAACGTGCTCGACGCCCAGCGCCAGCTCGCGCAGGCGCATCAGCAATCCGCCGAAGCGAAGGTGAAAACCAGCACCGATCTGGTGTCACTGTACAAAGCCCTCGGCGGCGGCTGGGAGCCCTACCAGAACGTCGATTTGCCGACCTACACCGTGTTTGGTCCGGCGGCAACGACGGATGTGAAAGTCAAAACGACGTCGGGGATAACGCCGTAAAGGCGGTTTAATGTGACGAGATAAAATCCGAAGGCGTGACCGGGGCAGGTAAAGAAAAATTCTGCCTCATTCGCTCAACTTCGTTTACCGGCGTCAGCCCGAATAAACGTTTAAATTCGCGGCTGAACTGAGAAACGCTTTCGTAACCCACCTGCACACCCGCTGCTGAAGCCGTGAGATTATTGCGTAACATCAGTAATCTGGCCTGATGCAGACGGGTGGATTTCAGATACTGCATCGGCGACGTATCGGTAATGCTTTTGAAATGACTGTGGAAAGTCGGCAGGCTCATTCCCGCCTCTTTCGCCAGCGCATTCACATCCAGATGCGTAGCGTACTCGGTATGCAACTTTCGCAGCGCCTTCATCACTTTGCCGAACTGCCCCTGCATCCTCAGCGCACTGCGCAGCGCGCCGCCCTGCAGACCGGTCATCACGCGATAATACAGTTCACGCAGCATCGCTTTTCCCAGAATTTCTGCATCCTGCGGGCACGCCATTATCTGTAAAAAACGCAATACGGACGCGCGCATAGCTTCATCCATCGGGCTGGACACCATACTTTTTGGCGATTCCAGCGGCTGATACGGATATGCTTCCAGCTGCAACAAAATATCTGCCGCCAGGCTGAAATCGAGCCGCATGTAAATCGCCAGCATCGGCTCATCTTCACTGGCATCGGTTTCCATGGTAAACGGCACGGGCACCGCAACCATCAGATAATGCTGCGCATCATACAAATAGACATCATTCCCGAGAAATCCCCGTTTTCTTCCCTGCACCACAATCACAATTCCCGGCTCATATAAAACCGGCGTGCGCATCAGCGGGCGGTTCGAACGCAGAAAACGCACGTCGGGCAGAGACGTGAGATTGTAGCCCTCCCGCGGCGTCAGCTTATCGAGAAGCGCAACCATCTGGCATGCGGTTGCGGATGAAGGAATTGTCATAATGCCCCCGGAGGTGAACAGAAAAGTCACAACAGTGTGGCAGCGGGCGATATTCCCGTCCAGACGTCTCATAGGATCAGGCAAACATTCGAGAGGATCCGGGCTACGGATTTAACGCCCCGCGCCCTACTCTGGTTTCCCGTTACTGAGGAGCATTTTATGAGCCATTCAAAACTCTTTTTTATTACCGGCGTCAGCAGCGGCTTTGGCCGTGCGCTGGCAGAAGAAGCGCTGAAAGCCGGTCACCGTGTCGCTGGGACTTTGCGTAACCAGCAGGCCAAAGAAGAATTCGACACGATTGCCCCCGGGCGAAGCTTTGGACATATCCACGACGTGACTGATTTTGCCGGCATTTCGGCGCTGGCGGAGGCCATTGAAAGCGAAACCGGCCCTGTCGATATCCTCGTCAATAATGCCGGATACGGACATGAAGGAATCATGGAAGAATCGCCGCTCAGCGAGGCGTTACACCAGTTTGACGTTAACGTGTTTGGCGCGGTGGCCGTAATCAAAGCGTTTCTGCCTTACTTTCGTGCCCGCCGCCGCGGCCATATTCTCAATATCACGTCCATGGGCGGCTTTATTACGATGCCGGGGATCAGCTATTACTGCGGCAGTAAGTTTGCATTACAGGGGATTTCCGAGACGCTGACCAAAGAGCTGAAACCTTTTAATATTGCCGTCACCGCCATTCAGCCGGGATCTTTTCGTACCGACTGGGCGGGACGTTCAATGGTGCGTTCACCTCGAAACATTCCGGATTATGACGACACTTTCGGCCCGATCCGCGACACACGTGAAAAACGCAGCGGCCATCAGCCCGGCGATCCGCTAAAAGCCGCTGCGGCCATTTTGTCGCTGATTGACAGCCCCGCGCCACCGGCCTCATTGCTGCTGGGCAGCGATGCTGTCACGTATGTGAGGGAAAAACTGCTACAGATGAATGCGGATATTGATGCGTGGGAAACGCTCAGTCGCTCAACCGATGGCTGAAAAACCTTTTTCAGAATTCCCGATAAACGCATTTCCATCAGACTGCGCTATTCTGTTCAGACATTGAAAACAATCCTGCCTGCGGGCGGGATTTTCGTCTGAATAACAATCGGGTAAAAAATGAACGACATTTCTAACGAAGATAAAAAACCCAGCTGCGATTCAGTAATCAACAGCGTTGCCTACCGTGACGGCAAGCGGTTGCAGGATGTCACCGTCGAAGACATCAGCGAAGTGCTGAAAGAGCCGGACACCTTTGTGTGGCTCGGTTTGTGGCAGCCGGAAGATGCGTACATGCGCAGTATTCAGGAGGAATTCGGGCTGCATGACCTGGCGATTGAAGATGCGCTGACCGCCCATCAGCGGCCGAAAATCGAGCAGTACGGCGAGTCGCTGTTTATTGTCACGCACACCGCACAAAAGGTGAATGAAACGATCGAGTACGGCGAAACGCATCTGTTTCTCGGCAAAAATTTCCTGATCACCATCCGCCACGGCGCGTCGTCAAGCTACAAACAAATCCGCAAACACGCCGAAGAACGCCCGGACATGATGAGCAAGGGACCGGCTTACGCGCTGTATTGCGTGCTCGATTCCATCGTTGATAACTATCTGGAAATTCTGCACCGCTACACCGAAGAGTTCGACGCCATCGAAAAGCTGATGTTCCAGAACACGTTTAACCAGCAAGCCGTGCAGCAGGTGTATAAACTGCGCCGCGATCTGCTCTCGCTGCGCAACGCCGCCGTGCCGATGGAGGATATCTGTAACCAGCTCAGCCACCATTATGAAGAACTGATGCCGAAAAGCCTGCGTGCCTATGTGCGTGACGTGCAGGATCACGCGAATCAGGTGATCCGTACCACTGACGATATGCGCGAAATGCTCTCGAACGCCATGCACGTGAATCTGGCGCTGGTGTCGGTGCATCAGAATGAAGTGGTGCAACGTCTCGCGGGCTGGGGGGCAATTCTGGCGATCCCGACCGTGGTATTCAGCCTGTACGGCATGAACTTTAAAAACATGCCGGAGCTGGACGACTGGTGGGGATATCCGGTCACGCTGGGTGTCACGATCGCCGGTTGTGCATGGTTATACTGGAAACTCAAAAAATCGGGCTGGCTCTGATATTATCACCTGAAGCCACACGTTAATTAACATGCGAATAACAGAAGCCGCTGTTATTCGCTCTCTTTAATTATCCTGACAAATTTACCGCAGACTTATTCTATTTCCCCTTCCCTCTGTGCGTTATTTCCTTATATACTCCTTCGCATCTTTCCTTTACGGAAATAACCTTAATATGTCAGTGCGTTCCGCGATTTCACAGTTTATGCATTCACTGCGCTTGCCCGGCAAGCGGATCAGTGCGTTGCTGTTCGCCTTGTGCTGGCTGCTGTTGAATTCTCAGCTGGCCCTCGCCAGCCATCAGTGCGACATGCGCCCGCCGGTAGAAAACACCACGATGTCGCACAATGAATATATGCAAATGCCTGATTCACCTGAGCATATGCAAAGTCAGTCAGTGCTGTGTGAAAAGCACTGCGTACCGGAAAGAACCCAGACAGACAACGGAAATGTGCCCATTTTAGCGCTTCCGGTTGTCCCGGCACTCGCCGTCATTACCCTCGATGCCAGCGTGGCGGTCACCACCGCCGACTGGGTAGCTCCACAAGTCACAGCCCCCCCTGCTGAAGTTCAGTTCTGCCGATACCGGGAATAGCCCCTGCTGTCAGAGGATGCATCTCCTTGCATCTGAATAATCTTATTTATCTGCCGTAATAACGGCTTTTATCTGATATGACAGTATTGGAGTTATTCCCATGCGTACAATTTTAAATAGTTTTGTCTTTAGTCTTTTCTTTATTTCCGCTTATTCCTTTGCAGAAACGATGCAAATGGATGGCCACACTATGGCGATGGAAAACGTTCAGACCTATGAATCTGAAGGTGTGATCACGCAATGGCAATCCGACCGCGTGGGAATTTCTCATCACGCCATTCCTGCCCTTAAATGGCCCGCCATGACCATGAATTTCCGGTTACCACCGGAAATCGCCGCGAACTCCCTGCCCGCCGGTACGCCGGTGGCGTTCAGCTTTATCAAAACGGACACGGCTTATCAGTTGCAGACACTGACACCGCTGAAACGCTAACCGGGAGAAACACCATGTTGAATTTACCGCGTCACCCTTGGGTGACGTGGCACTGGCTGCTGGCTTTTATGCCGGTCAGCGCCTTTGCCACACCCGTTTCTCTTCCGCAGGCGCTGGTGGCCGCGCAGGGATATTCGGCTGAGCTTTCTGCCAGCCGCCATCAGATTAACGCGCTGGAAAACCGGGCGGATTCCGCCATGCAATTGCCGGATCCGAAGCTGAAATTCGGGATTGAAAACCTGCCCGTCGGCGGCAGTAACGACCAGCGTTTCACCCGCGAAGGCATGACCATGGAGCGGATTGGCATCATGCAGGATTACGTGAGCAGCAGTAAGCGCGAGCGTAAGGCCGGTACATTGCGCGCCGAATCCCGGCAGGCGGCGGCGAACGGCCAGAGCATTCGTGCTCAGCTACAGCGCGATACAGCGCAGGCCTGGATGGAACTGGCCATTGGCAATGAAACCGTAAAGCAGCTGAAGGCGCTGGTGGATGAAAGTCAGCGGCAAATTGGCGTGCAGCGCGGCGGCGTCAGCAGTGGCAGCGCCTTGCCTGCGTCGGTGCTCGACGCACGTCTGACGCTCCTCAGCATGCAGGACAAACTCACCGAAGCCGGACGCGACGTGCAGCTGGCACGCACACGGCTGAGCCAGCTGACCGGCATCGATCAGCCCGAAATTCTCGGTGCCATTCCACCGGTCAGCGAACTGCCCGCCGAAGCCACACAGGCCGACAGCATCAGCCAGCATCCTGAAATTCTCCAGGCGCGGCGCGAGGCGGAAGTGGCGCAGGCAAAATCGTCAGAATCAGCGATTGCAGCACTGCCGGATATCGGCGTTGAAGTCTATTACGGTCGCCGCGCCGACAATTATGACGACCTCGCGGGCGTGATGGTCACCGTTGATTTGCCGCTGTTTACCGCATCACGTCAGGACAAAGATCACGCCGCCGATCAGTCGATGGCTATGGAAAGTAATGACCGGCTGGCGCAGCTCATCCGCACGCATCAGACGCAACTGACCACGCTGCTCGCGCAATATCAGGCGGCCAATACCCTGTGGCAGCGGCAGAAAAATGATGTTGTTCCGCTGCAACAACAACGCGTCAGCGTGATTCAGGCGCAATACCGCGCCGGAAAAAGCAGCCTGAATGACGTACTGGAAGCCCGCCGCAGCCTGCTCGACAGCCAGATTACCCAGCGGAATGCCGAACTGGACGTCGCCCGCTATTGGGTCGCCCTGCGCTATCTGGCACCTCAGGAGAAAAACTGATGACTACCGTTAAAACTTACGGCCTGCTGGCGCTTTGCGTCGTGGCCGCGCTGGCCGTGGGTTACCAGGCCGGACGTTATAATCCACCTGCTGAATCAAAAACGGCGACTGCGCCTGCCGGACGAAAAGTGTTGTACTGGTACGACCCGATGACGCCGGATCAGCGTTTTGATAAACCGGGCAAATCGCCGTTTATGGATATGGATCTGATGCCCCGTTACGCCGACGAAGTGGCCGGCGACGGCGGCGTTACGGTCAGCGCCCGTCAGCAGCAGAATCTCGGAATGCGCAGCGCGAAAGTTGAGCGCCGCGTCATTTCCTCCCCGCTGAATGTTTACGGCACGGTCACAGCCGACGAACGCAGCCTGCGCACGGTGGCAGCCCGCGCAGGCGGTCTGGTGGAAAAACTCTACGTTGCCGCCAGCCAGCAACAGGTGAAAAAAGGTCAGAAACTGGCGACGTTGTGGATCCCCGACTGGACCGCCGCGCAGCAGGAATATCTGGCGGTACGTCAGCTCGGTGACCGCAGCCTGAGCGCCGCCGCCCGCCAGCGTCTGGCACTGCAATTTATGCCGGAGGATATTCTCAGACGTATCGATAAAACCGGCCAGCCACAGACGCGCATTGACGTCGTGGCACCGGAAGACGGATATCTCAGCCAGCTGAGTGTGCGCGAAGGCGCGCAGGTGGCCGCCGCGCAGCCGTTGTTTGAGCTGACCAGCCTGAAACAGGTGTGGATTGTGATGGATTATCCGCCGTCAGCCGCCGGGCAGGTTCAGGTCGGCAGCCGGGTCAGCGGCAACAGCGACAGCCAGCCGGGCGACGTATTTCGCGGCGTGGTCAGTGAATTACTGCCCGATGCCGACGCCGTCAACCGCACGCTGAAAGCCCGCGTGGTGATTGATAATCCGCAGCAAAAGCTGCGCCCCGGCATGTATCTCACCCTGACGCTGGATGCACCGGCACAAACGCCGGTGCTGGCAATCCCGCAGGAAGCGCTGATTCAGACCGGCACCCGCAATACCGTGTTGCTCGACGACGGCAACGGGCATTTCACGCCGCAGACGGTCACCGCAGGGGCAACGCGCGACGGCTGGACGCAAATCCTTTCCGGCCTCAGCGAAGGCCAATCTGTCGTGACCTCCGGCCAGTTCCTGATTGATTCAGAAGCCAGCCTGCGCAGCGCGCTCCCCGCCGCTGCCGGTGCTGAAACCACACCAGACGCCCATCAGCACGGGAGCCATTTATGATTGCCACCGTGATCCGCTGGTCGCTGCGCAACCGGCTTCTGGTGCTGCTCGCCGCCCTGATGATGGCGGGCTGGGGCATCTGGTCTTTACAAAAAGCTCCGCTCGACGCCCTGCCGGATCTCTCCGACGTACAGGTGATCGTGCGCGTCAGTTATCCGGGCAAAGCACCGCAAATCATTGAAGATCAGGTGACGTATCCGCTGACCACCACTTTGCTGTCGGTGCCCGGCGCGAAAACTGTGCGCGGCTTTTCGATGTTCGGCGATGCCTACGTTTATGTGCTGTTTGATGACGGCACGGAGCCGTACTGGGCGCGCTCCCGCGTACTGGAATACCTCAGCCAGGTGCAGTCCTCGCTGCCACCGGGTGCAAAAGCATCGCTGGGGCCAGATGCTACCGGCGTCGGCTGGATTTATGAATACGCGCTGGTCGATAAAACCGGTAAACACAGCCTGGAACAGCTGCGGGCGTTACAGGACTGGACGTTGCGTTACGACCTCAAAACGGTGCCCAACGTTTCTGAAGTTGCCAGCATCGGCGGCATGGTGCGACAGTATCAGGTGGTCGCCGACCCGCAGCGGATGCGCGCACGCGGCGTGACGCATCAGCAACTGGTCAGCGCCCTGCAAAGCGCTAATCAGGAAAGCAGCGGATCGCTTCTGGAAATGGGCGAAGCCGAATATATGGTGCGCACCTCCGGTTACCTGAAAAGTCTGGGCGATTTCAACAACGTGGTCGTGGCCGTTAACAGCGGAATTCCTGTGCTGCTTTCTGACGTCGCGACCGTGCGCACCGGCCCGGAACTGCGGCGCGGCGTAGCGGAACTCAACGGTGAAGGCGAAGTGGCGGGCGGCGTTATCGTCATGCGCTCGGGAAAAAATGCGCTGGAAACCCTGAAAGCGGTAAAAGTTCGCCTGAACGCTCTTGCCCGCACGCTGCCCGCCGGTGTGGAAATCGTGCCGGTGTATGACCGCCAGCCGCTGATCGAACACGCCGTCGAAACGCTGTCGCACAAACTGGTGGAAGAGTTCATCGTCGTGGCGGTGGTCTGCGCACTGTTTCTGTTCCACTTCCGCTCGGCGCTGGTAGCGATCATTACGCTGCCTCTCGGCATTCTCGGCGCGTTTATCGTCATGCATTATCAGGGCGTCAGCGCCAATATTATGTCGCTCGGCGGCATTGCGATTGCCATCGGAGCCATGGTGGACGCCGCAATCGTAATGATTGAAAACATGCACAAAGTGCTCGAACAATGGCGGCATGATCACCCCGGCCTGAAGCCGACATCCGCGGATTACTGGCAGGTTTCTGAACGGGCTGCCATCGAAGTCGGGCCTGCACTGTTTTGCAGTTTGCTGATCATCACGCTGTCGTTTATTCCGGTGTTTTCGCTCGAAGCGCAGGAAGGCCGGATGTTCTCGCCGCTGGCGTTTACCAAAACCTACGCCATGGCCGTTTCCGCCGGCCTTGGGATCACGCTGGTACCGGTGCTGATGGGCTATTTTATTCGCGGCAAAATCCCGGATGAAAATGCCAGCCCGATCAACCGCTGGCTCATCAGCGCTTACCAGCCGGTGCTTTCTGCGGTGCTGAAACGCCCGAAAACCACGCTGGTATGCAGCGGCCTGTTTTTGCTGGTATCGCTTTATCCGCTGTCAAAACTGGGCAGTGAATTTATGCCGCCGCTCGACGAAGGCGATTTGCTGTATATGCCGTCCACGCTGCCGGGGATTTCCGCCCGCGAAGCGTCGAGATTATTACAGCAAACCGACCGGCTGATCAAAACCGTGCCGGAAGTCGCCAGCGTGTTTGGCAAGGCCGGACGCGCCGACAGCGCCACCGACCCCGCGCCGCTGACCATGATTGAAACCACGATCCGCTTCAAACCGCGCGACCAGTGGCGGCCCGGCATGACGCCCGACAAACTGGTGACGGAGCTGGATAACGCGGTGAAATTACCGGGCATTGCCAACGTCTGGGTGCCACCCATTCGCAACCGGCTGGACATGCTGGCGACCGGCATTAAAAGCCCGGTGGGAATTAAGGTGAACGGTAATAATATCGCGCAAATTGAGCAGGTGACGCAGCAAATCGAGCATATCGTGAAGCAGGTTCCCGGCGTGACGTCGGCGCTGGCCGAGCGTCTCGAGGGCGGACGCTACGTGGACATCGACATCAACCGGCGTGAAGCTGCGCGTTACGGTGTCACGGTTGCCGAATTGCAGTCACTGGTTTCAACGCTGGTCGGGGGCGAAAATATCGGTGAAACGCTGGAAGGCCGCGAACGGTATCCGATCAACCTGCGTTATCCGCGTGAACTGCGTGACAACGTGCAGGCGCTGCGTGATCTGCCGGTGCTGACCGCGTCCGGCGCCCAGGTGCCACTGTCAGCGCTGGCTTCGGTCAATGTCACCGACGGGCCGCCGATGCTGAAAAGTGAAAACGCGCGCTTGTCAGACTGGATTTATGTCGATTTGCGCGGACGTGACCTGAAATCTGCGGTGGAAGATATGCAGCAGGCGGTGAATCAGCAGGTGAAATTACCGGAAGGCGTCACCGTCAGCTGGTCGGGACAATTTGAGTATCTGGAACGTGCGACGGCAAAGCTGAAAATCGTCCTGCCGGTCACGCTTCTCATCATTTTTGTCCTGCTCTATGTCACCTTCAGCAGCGTGCGCGATGCGGCACTGATCATGGCGACGCTGCCGTTTGCGCTGACCGGCGGGATCTGGCTGCTGTATCTGCTTAATTACAATCTCTCCGTCGCCGCCGCCGTCGGCTTTATCGCGCTGGCCGGCGTCGCCGCTGAGTTCGGCGTAATTATGGTGCTGTATCTGAATCAGGCCGTGCAGCGCCAGCAAAAATCCGGCCAGTCGCTGACCGAGGAAGAACTCTGTGACGCTATCCACCACGGCGCGGTTCTGCGCGTCCGGCCAAAAGCCATGACAGTTGCGACGATTATGGCGGGCTTACTGCCCATCATGTGGGGCGGCGGCACCGGTTCAGAGGTCATGCAACGTATCGCTGCGCCGATGATTGGGGGGATGCTGAGCGCACCCTTGCTGTCGATGCTGGTGATCCCGGCGGTGTATTTGCTGTTGCATCGGAGGAGACGTGGGAAAACTTCGGTTTCTCACTTGCAGTGAGGTGCTGATAGCGGATCGGGAAAATTTCGGTTTTTCATGTGCAGTGCTCACCTGACGCACTACGCCGAAACCGCCCAAAGGAGGAAAGTGCTTTTCCTCCTTTGGATTCCTCCTCGCTTTTTTACTTCGCGCTTCGCCCGCTGGCCATGTTTCAGTTACCTCTCTGACAGGCTGGAAATCTTGCCGCTGCGCGGTGCCTTTATTTCGGGATTGCAGCCTCAGGCCTGCAACCTCTCATTCAGCAAGCTTTCTGAAACGCCCGCAGGATCTTAAATTCAAAAAAACGATGATTTTAGTCTTTTAGAAAAGTTGATTGGCGTGCTCAAAATTCAGCTGAACGGAGCGGCTTCGAGACCTATGGCTCGAAGACCGAGAGAAGGCAGTGCGAAGCACCTGGATTTGCGCCACTCACCAATGTGCCGGAACATGTCCATCGTCCCGGCGATAGCGCGCAGTGAGGAAGCGGGAGTCCAGAGGGCGCGCTTACGCGTCCTCTGGGCCAGTTTGGGCGGCGAGCCCAAGGTGTTGAATTTGAATTTGAATTTGAATTCGAATTTGAAGTTAAAACAGCAAGTGGGACCGTAATCCCACCCCGGTCACTCCTCTAACGGAGCAGCTCTCTCCGCCGGTTTTTCCAAAATCATCGTCTGAGTCTGACTAAGACTGATCCCCGCTGCACGCAGCATTTTGAGGATTTCATACAACAAATCACTCCGCGTCCCGCTCACAATGCGCGGGCTGCTCACGTAGCCGGTCACGCTCAGGATGATGCCGGTCGGTCCCAGTTCTTTAAAGCTGACGGACGCCGCAGGCGTATCGAGGATTTGTTCGTGCGCGTTGTAAGCGTCGAGCAGCAAACTGCGTACCTGTTCCGGGTCGATGTCGAGCGGGAATGTCAGCGCGATGGTCGCCACGCCCTGCGCGTTACCCATAGTGGCGTTACGCACGTTCTGAGAAATCAGCTGGGAGTTCGGCACAATCACGGTGGATTTATCGCTGAGCTGGATTTCAGTCGCACGGACGTTGATCCGGCGGATATCCCCTTCCACGCCGCTGATGCTGATTAAGTCGCCTACCTTCACCGGACGCTCGGTCAGCAGGATCAGGCCGGAGATAAAGTTCTTCACAATCTCCTGCAAGCCAAAACCGATACCGACCGACAAGGCGCTCACGATCCACGCCAGTTTGTTCCATTCGATACCCAGTGACGACAGCGTCAGCAGGATGATCAGTACGTAACCGACGTTGGTAAAGAGCGTCACCAGAGAGGCGCGCATCCCGCGATCCATCATGGTTTTCGGCAGGAAATCATTATCCAGCCAGCGACGGGCGGAACGCAGGACGTACCAGCCGATCACCAGACACAGCACCGCGTTTACCGCGTGCGCCGGAATAATGTTGACCCCTTCGAGACCTTTACCGCCCCAGATATCGACAATTTTCGCCAGCAATTCCAGCGGTGTCGTGGAGCCGAACGTCCCGTTGAGCAGTGCAACGGCGGCAAACAACAGCAGCGCGGTTTTCCCGATGGCCGAGAACAGCGTGGCCGCCAGCGACAGATGGCGGTCATTGACGCTCAGGGTGCTTTTGATGATTTTGCCGCTGTGCGTACCCGGCGCGAACAGGCTTTCGAAGAAATCCACCACGAAGTGGATCAGCAGATACAGGCAGCTCAGCACCAGCCCGATCCACAGCAGTTCGAAGGTGACGAAACGCGCCAGCGGGATATAACCAATCAGCAGCGCGAGCATGATAACGACAGCGGTAATGCTGATCACCAGATGGATCAACCCGGCCAGCGTGGAGCGGGCCTCGGTTTGCTCGCCATCGGCTTTCATTTTACGACGCATTCTGTTGACGCGAACCGGCGCAATCAGGCAGTTCAGCGCCACCAGTAACGCAGCCAGACCGTTACCGAATAACGTTGCGGCAACGCTGGCACCGACCAGGTTATTCAGTTGCTCGATAATGCCGAACAGGAAAATAAAGGTCGCCAGCAGCACCGGAAACGAGGCCAGCGTTTTGGCCAGCGGATCGGCAATGCCCGGCAAGCGCCAGGACGGATGGTTGTTCGACAGCAGCGCAATCCCCAGCCCGGCAATCAGCGCGGAGAAGTACGTCAGCTCGACCAGCTGTTCGGCGAACTCATTCACCCACGCGGAGGTATCCGGCAGACGGGTAAAGATGTAACCGATGAGCTGAACGCTGAAACCCAGCGTGAGGGTGGTGCTCAGCGTGGTGAAACAGGCGAGGAAACTGCGGCGGAAGCGGCCCTGCGGCAACCAGCGCGGCAGGATCCAGTTCATCGGTTTATCCAGCACGCGGCGGCCAAAAATGCCCAGTACCAGTGCCAGCAGGAGATAAATGCCCGAGCCGGCGCGCCATTCCGGGCTCCACGCCTGCGTCCAGGCATCGCTCACCTGCGAGCCAAAATCGCTGAAGCGTGCAGAATCGTCATCGTTAGGCTTGAACAACGGTGCCCAGAAATTCCCGCCCAGAATGCTGCCGGTGTTCAGGGCAATCTGGGTTTTCAGCGCGTCACGGCGCAGCCCGGAAATCTGTGAAGACAGGTTCCGCGCGCCCACGCCGATGGCTTTGGTCTGTTCAATCTGCGTGGTGAGAAGGGTTTTGCTGTTGTTGAGTTTATTACGCTGGCTGATCACCTGAGGCGTTTCGGTCAGCGTACCTGGCGCAGGCGCGGGGCCAAGGACATCGAGCTGTGCCTGAACCTGCGTCAGATCGGGCGCGAGCGCCGCCGCCAGTTTATCGGCGTCTTCGGCCAGTGCCTGCGCGGCATCGGTCAGGCCGGTGAATTTTTTATCTGTTTTCGCCGAAGAGACCTGCTGTTTCAGCTGATCCAGACGTTTTTGCAACGCCGGCAGCGCGGTGCTGGCGTTAACTTTGACCGGCTGTTCGGTGGCAGATCGACCGGTGCTGTCATCGGCCTGACTCAGCGCAGGCGTTAACAGCAGACATGACAACAATGCCAGTAACAAAAACGGCACTCTAAACATTTTTTGCATAGAAGGATGGTTCCGGGAGCTCGTTATTTTTTACGAAACAAAAGTGTTTTAGATGAACGGCGTAAGAATACCCTTTCCTGTTAAGAAGAATAGTAGGGATTGTCTGTTTATGTTGCCGTCAGGCCGCGCCGGGCTGCACGTTCAGACGCGCAGCCCGGTGGGAAATTCAGGGTTTCGCACCCAGCATCTGTCGCAAGATTGCCGCCGAATCTGCCGGTTGCAGTGCAAGAATACCGGAATACAGGCTGATGGAAATCTCGCAAACTTTCTCGCGATCGACGTCCGGCTTGGTCAGGTCGCTGAACATCTGCAACTGCTCGCCGTACATGTTGCCCAGCGCCTCACGCACCGGGGCCATCATGGCGATCACGCGTTCAGTGCTGACCGCTGCGGGTTGTTCAGTCTGCCCGCTGCCGGTCGCCAGAAGCAGGTCATTCATGGTATTGAGATCTTTTTGGAACAGCTCCGGCGGCAGAACCTGCGCGGTATTAATACCACCGCTGACCTGCGGATACAGGAACTTAAAGCAGCTGCCGTCCTTGCGCGCCTGCAAGGTTTGCATCTCTTCCAGATTCACCTGCATCGCCTCGTTCACGTTGGCATCCGGCGCATGGCTGATGCGCTGCGTCAGCAACACGGAGACCATCGGTTTCACCGTATTAATGGCGTCCTGCTGCGATTTACCTTCTTTGCGAAGCTTGAGAATATTGCTGCGAATCTGCGCATAGAGCGCCGGTTCCTGCGCTTTTATCGTGGTGTAAAGCGGCAGTTCAGCCAGCGCCTGATCGACCTTTTGCTCTTCACTGTTGCTGACAAGATGCGGCTTTACGACCGCGCTCCACAGCAGATTGCCACCGATAAACAGCACCAGAAACACGATCACCGCAGGCACACGGCTCAGCACGCCTTTTTTATGCAGCAGGCCGATCAGTAAGCCTGTTACGACGGCACTGACGCCCCACACCACCCCTTCAGTCCAGTTCATTCCTGTTCCTTTTTATAAACGGTTAAAGACCGATTTGTGCGACCGCATCACGGCTGGCGTCGGCGCGCTCCTGCCCGTGCAGTTCTTTCAGTTTGCCCTGACGCATTTCCAGCAAACGATCGGCGTGTTCAAAATAGTGGTCATCGTGGCTGATTGCCAGCACGGTTTTGCCCATATCGCGCAATTGTGGCAGCAGTTCGCGGTAGAACGTCCGGCGGAATTGCGGATCCTGATCTGCCGCCCATTCGTCGAGCAGCAGGAAGTCGCGCCCTTCGGCCGCCGCCAGCAGTAAGGCCACGCGTTTTCGCTGCCCGGCGGAAAGCTGAAGGTTGGTCACTTCGTTGCCGGTGAACTGAAGTTTTTCTTTCATGTTCAGGCGTTGCAGCCAGTCTTCCACCAGCAGCGGATCTGGCTGTTTGCCCTCCGGGCCGATAAGCTGGCCGAACAGGTGGAAATCGGTAAAGACCGCCGAGAAAAGCTGGCGATACTGTTCGGCGGTTTCCGCCGTGACCGGCACACCGTCCAGCAGGATTTGCCCGGAGCGCGGCTGATACAGCCCGGTCAGCAGCATCGCCAGGGTGGATTTTCCGCTGCCGTTACCGCCAATCAGGAAGACCAGCTCGCCACGGGAAATCCGGAGGTTCAGCGGCCCGATCCCAAAACCCGCCCCTTCTTCTTTTCCGGCATAGCTGAACGTCAGGTCACGCAACTCCAGCGTCTGCCAGTTTTTCGCAGCAACCGCAGGCGTGAATGCGTCATGGTGTTCGGCCAGTTTCAGCGCTTTCAGTTTGCCAAAAGCCACCTGCGCGCTGAGCAGCGTCGGCAATGCGCCCACGGCCTGCAACATCGGCGTACGCAGAAACAGCAGCGTCAGCGAATAGGTCGCAGCGACGTCCGTATTCGACCAGCCGAGCGTGTTCGCCATGAAAAACACCAGGCCAATCGCGCCCAGCATCATAATATTCGACCAGTTCACGGCGCTGAGATGGAAGGTATCGGCGCGGATAATATGATGGCGGTATTCTTCGGCGTCCTTGCGGTAGACGTCGTCAAAAAGATGGCGCGCACGTTCGCGGTTCAGAGCCAGCTCTTTGCGCCCTTCAATCACTTTTTGGTAATCCGTTTGCAGCTTGTCTTCGGCATCACGCACTTTCGCCAGATGGCGGTAAACGTGTGAGACCAGTTTGAAACCACCGAAAATGGTGATCAGCAGCCAGATAACGGTGACCAGCAGCATTTCCGGGGAAAGCCAGGCCAGATAGCCCGCACAGCCGATGGTCAGAATGATGCCCTGCACCAGTTCCGGTAAACGCACGAAGGCCAGCGTGATATTGCGGATGTCGCTGCCGAGGCTGGCGAGCAGTTGCGCATTACCGATTTGCTCGATGCGTTCGATGTCCGTATCCAGAATACGTTTGATGAATTGCCCGCGCAGGCGGTAGATAAAGTGGTGTCCGAGCACGGTGAGCGCCAGCTGAGAGCCGAGCGTAACAGCCATCAGCAGCAGTAATAATCCGAGAAACTGCGGCAAAACCATCAGGGAACCCTGCGTAGTTTCAATCAATTTAAGATTGATGAACGCGATCAGGCCGATGCCCAGTACGGCGCTGAGCAGACTCAGCGCCATTACGCCTAAAAACGGCCAGCGATATTGTTTAAATACAACGCGTA
The DNA here is from genome assembly GCF_011065485.1 of Rahnella contaminans. Taxonomy (NCBI): domain Bacteria; kingdom Pseudomonadati; phylum Pseudomonadota; class Gammaproteobacteria; order Enterobacterales; family Yersiniaceae; genus Rahnella; species Rahnella contaminans. The sequence goes on along the minus strand of NZ_JAADJS010000001.1, from coordinate 503,938 downwards.
ACAACTCCATGAATTGGTCTCATTCTGAATGCAGGGGAATAATGCTGCACGCAGTTTAATGACACACCTTGTCATATCAAGAACAATTCTCATTTTAGGCGCGGTTCCGGCTTCATTCCGAAATAAAAGCCGCAGACAAGAAAAAAGCTGACAGCCTGCCTGACGCTTCCTAAACTGAGCTAATGGATAAAGAACAAGAACTTCGCCGAAGTAAACGTAACGCGCTCGGGCTGCTGCTGATTGCCGCCGCCCTGTTTGTCATCACCCTTTTCCTGCCGCCTAACTTCTGGGTTTCCGGCCTGAAAGCCATTTCCGAAGCCGCGATGGTCGGCGCAATGGCGGACTGGTTCGCCGTGGTGGCCCTGTTTCGCCGCGTGCCGGTGCCGTTTGTGGCGTCACACACGGCCATTATTCCCAGGAACAAAGACAAAATTGCCGACAATCTGGCGGTGTTTGTGCAGGAAAAATTCCTTGCGCCCGCGACGCTCATCAATCTTATCCGCCAGCACGATCCGGCGCGGATGCTCACGGACTGGCTGAACGCCCCGGACAACGCACAGCGTTTCGCGAAATACGCGGTGAAGATGATCCGCGGTTTTCTCGATGTCACGGACGATCAGCGCATCGCGCAACTTATCCGCCGCGCGCTTTACCGCGTCATTGATAAAATTGACCTGTCCGCGTCGGTTGCCACACTGCTGGAAAGCCTGACCAAAGGCGGCCGCCATCAGCAACTGCTGGATCAGGCGATGGATCAGCTGGAAATCCTGCTGGCAAAAGACAGCACGCGGCAGTTTATTTCCGCGCAAATTGTCGGCTGGATGAAACGCGAACATCCGCTGACCGCCAAACTTCTGCCCACCGGCTGGCTGGGGCGAAACGGTGCCGATCTGGTGTCGAACGCGGTGAATTCAGTGCTCGATGATATGGGCAATGACAAAACCCATGCTTTCCGCAAAGGCTTCGACCGTTCGGTACAGAACTTTATCTGGAAGCTGCAAAACGACCCGGAAACCGCGCAGAAAGCCGAAGAGATTAAGCAGTATCTGAAAGATGACGAGAAGCTGAATGTTTACGTGTTGCAGTTGTGGGGCGACATGCGTAACTGGCTGAAAGAAGATCTGGAAAGCGAAGATTCGCGGGTATTTGCGAAAGTCACTGAATCCGGCCAGTGGCTGGGAAACGCGCTGGCGCAGGACGAGAAATTGCGCAGTTCGCTGAATCAGCAAATGGAAACCATCGCAGAGAAAATGGCACCGGACTTCGCGCAATTCCTGACGCGTCACATCAGCGACACGGTAAAAGGCTGGGATCCGCGGGATATGTCGCGGCAAATCGAGCTTAATATCGGGAAGGATTTACAGTTTATCCGCATCAACGGCACGCTGGTAGGTGCGTTTATCGGGCTGGCGTTGTATCTGCTGTCGCAGCTGCCGGTGGCAATCCCGTGGGTGATGGCGCGGATTTAGGGGCAAAATCAGCGCGTAAAAAAGGCCGGATAACCGGCCTTTTTGCTTTGCGTAACCTTATTTCACGGTTTTACTGAACGCGTCCACGGCCAGAATCGCATTCGCGACATCTTCGGCAGACAAGTTGCGGTTCAGGTTGCCGAGGGTATCGCCCTCGCCGCCTGCCAGCGCACCGATTTTCACCAGACTGGCGAACGATTCGTTTTCCAGATGCATCTCTTTAAGCGTGGTCGGCATTTTGATGGAACGGTAGAAACGCACATACCGCGCGATTTCTTCGTCCGGACGCTGCTCAAGCACCATCTGTGTCAGCGTGCCATACGCCACCTTTTCACCGTGCGTCAGGTGGTGAATGTCACCGGAAATCGCCGTGAAGCCGTTATGGATGGCGTGCGCACCTGCCAGACCGGCGTTTTCAAAGCCGAGGCCGGAAAGCAGCGTGTTGGCTTCCACGACGGCTTCCACGGCCGGTGTCACCAGCTTCTGCTCAACCGCCGTGTACGCGCTGTAACCGTACGTCAGCAGCGTTTTCTCACAGGCTTCGGCAATCGCCATACCGGCAATTGTCGGGTCACCGCCGACCATCGATTGCGAATGAGAACGCAGCACCGCCTGCGCTTCCACAAAGGTCGCCAGACCGTCGGCAATGCCGGAAGCAAACAGACGAACCGGTGCCTGTGCGCAAACGTGGGTATCGACCAGCACCAGATCCGGGTTTTTGTGGTAGAAACGGTAGGATTCAAAAACGCCGTTGTCAGAATAAATCACCGACAGCGCACTGCACGGCGCATCCGTAGACGCCACGGTCGGCACAATTACCACATTCTGTTTCAGTTCATCGGCAATGGCTTTGACGGTATCGAGCGTTTTACCCCCGCCCAGACCGACCACGACGTGTGTTCCGGCCTTACGGGCAATTTCCGCCAGACGGGTAATCTCGCTGGCAGAGGCTTCACCGTTAAAACGTTCGAAATGGAATTCAACCTGGGCTTTTTTAAGCGACGCTTTCACGCGATCGCCGATAATTCCCCAAACGACATCATCAGCTATCAGAAATGATTTTCCGCCTAACGCAGGCAGATAATCACCCAACTCATCCAGAACACCGCTGCCCTGAACGTATTTTCCTGGCGAAGAGAAGATAAATTTACTCATGATAAAAACCTCTTTTCGTTGATAATGATCCGTGGATAACTTCCCTGAGGGTACCCCAGCAGGTTGTAAAGCCCAACCCTTTTAATTCACATTAACAGCATGACTCGCAAAGAAATTTTATCTTTCATAAGGTTGAACCTTTCGCCACGCAAAGTAGCCATCCGATGAATTAATCACCAGAAATGACTATTCAGATAGGCAATCAAAAACCCCTTACTAAGTTAGGTTTTAACTATTGAATGCATAAACAACACCAACTTTCACTTATCAATCTTTTCCGTAGAATGCATTGCATTGGCAGCACGTCGTAAGCAGTGGTTATAAGCCAGCTCGCTGTTCGCCATCCCGTTAATATTTTTTTGATTAATAAGGAACTGACAGCATGTATAACTTCCAACGTTACAACGCCAAAGAACTGGCCCTGGCCTACATGAGCGGCAAATCACACGATTTCTCGCCACAAGAATTCTTACAACAGTTGAAAGAGATCGAGAGATCCTTCGACGCGGCGCTGAAAAATCCTCAGCAACAACCGCAAAACGGAATGCTGGTGAAGGCGTTTTGATTGCCATCTTGGCCTTCAGCAGTTGAGTACCGTGCGTTACCCTTGCTTTACCCTTTGAAGTATTTTGCAAGTTCCTGTGTCTGGTTAACCTGCAAATGACAGATAAACAGAAAAGTAAGAAAGCAAAAGCCCCGACGAATCGGGGCTTTTTGTTTTTTGATCTTTCGATCCTCAAAATCCTTCAAGTGGCAGGCAGGCGGCAAGCGAGTGAGCTGATATACGTCAGTGATTCGGGTGAACGACGGCAGCCGCCCCCCCCTGCGGCCTGAAGGACGAAGAAGATTATTTCGTCATCTGACGGTCATCGATATATTTGCGTTTATCGGGCGCTGGCGGGAAATACTGATACAGCCAGGTTTCCGACAACGCTTTCTGGCCGGAACGCAGGAACATGCGCAGTTCAACCGGCGCGACGGAATCGCTGTCCGGATACCAGTCGAACAGGATCCGGTAACCGTCGAACGGTTGCACATACAAAATTTCGATGTTTTTGATCTTACCCGCCGAGACGTTAATCACCGGCTCGATGCCTTTATCGGCAAAGGCTTTCAGCTCGCCGCCGACAAAATCAATGGCGAAACGACGCGCCCAGACTTGCGGATAATTCTCGCCCGGTGCCCAGCCTTCAGGGAAACCGCCCATACCAGTGCGGGTCGCCAGTACGTTAGCCATCGGGCTGCGGTGCGGTGGCTCGCCACTCCAGTAAAGTTTGTAGCTGAAATTGAATTCAGAACCGGCCTTCACCGGGGTTTCCGGCTGCCAGAAGCAAACGACGTTATCGAGCGTTTCGCCGGTGGTCGGGATTTCCATCAGATTGACGGCCCCTTTCCCCCAGTTTCCGGCCGGTTCCACCCACAGGCTCGGTCGTTTGTTATACCAGCCAATCACGTCCTGATAATTATTGAACTCATGGTCGAGCTGCAACAGGCCAAATCCTTTCGGATTGTTATCGCTGTAGGCGTTAAATTGCAGACGCTGCGGGTTATTCAGCGGACGGCAAATCCATTCGCCGGTGCCAGTCCACATTTGCAGGCGGTCAGAGTCGTGGATCTGCGGATGAATCGTGTCGCAGCGCCCACGTTCGTTGGTGCCACAGCTGAACATGCTGGTCATCGGAGAGATACCCAGCTGTTTGATGTCCTCACGGGCATGGAGGTGGTTTTCGATTTCCATCACGACGCGGGTCGGTTCGCAGTGGATCACGAATTTATAGGCACCGGTAATGCTCATGCCGTCCAGCAGCGCATACACAATAAAGGTGGTATCGCCGGGTTTCGGCGTATCAAACCAGAAAGCGGTGAAATCCGGGAACTCTTCCGGCTGGTCGGTGAAGGTATCCACCGCCACGCCGCGCGCGGACAGGCCGTACTGATAAGTGTCGTCTACCGCACGGAAGTAGCTGGCACCGAGGAATGACACCACGTCGCGGCGCGTCAGTTCCGGGGCTTTGTTGACTTTGAAACCGGCGAACCCGAGATTCGAGAAGCCTTCCAGCTGTTTGGTATCAACACCGGCGTCGTGATAATTGAACAACTCCGGGCGGAAATGAATTTCGCGCGCAAGATGTTTCACGGGATCGACAGAGTACATGCGCACACGGCGGCGGAACCCCATGCCGACGTGGAATAATTCGACGTCAAGCTGGCGGTCCGGCAGGCCATTCCACAGGGAATGCGCGTGATCGTACTGAATGGCGTTGTAAGCCTGCGGCGTCAGTTCAGCCAGCGTTTTAGGCAAAGGTTGCGGCGCGCCACCATAGGGCTTATCCGCGAGATCTTTCGCCATTTTCTTCAGCGCATTGAAATCAAACGGCAATTCGCCGCCGTCTGCCACATTCGTCTCTGCCGCTTCTGCGGAACGGGTGAACAGTGTGGACATAGCCGGCACACCACACCAGGCGGCGAATGCCATTGATGCTTTAATAAATGCTCTTCGTTCCATGCCAGAATCGTTTCCTGTACTGGGCAAAAAAATCTGGGGACTACGTCACAAAAACGCAGTCCCCGCGTATTCAAAATTTTCGACCCCAAGGCTAACGTAAAATTCACAAGCCGAGTACCAGAAATTGAAAGCATTCAGCTAATATTTTACTTGAAAAAGTCAACGCATATGACTGCGCTCATTCCCCGCGTGACAGGGGCTGAGAGGGTTTTTGGAAAGAAGGGATTGCGCGGTAATGGTTCCCCTGATGGCGTGACTAACGCTGAACGGACTTTAGGAGCATTCTGTTACCAGTAAGTAGCACAACACTGCGTGACAGTGTCACTCATCGATTTCCTACATTGCCTCAGAGATGTTATAAATTTGTGAAGCTTTGATGCCTCACACCGGAGTTAACGCATGTCAGATGATCCTATCCAGCAGAAAGCACGGGCACTTTTCGTTCAGCTCACCGGCGGGATTTCACTTCCCTGCCCGCTTCATATTGAGAGTGCAGGGAATTTGCCTTCCTATTATCCGGTCACACCGCTAATCACCGCGTCAGTGGCGCTAGCCGGAATGACTTTGTCGCGATTACTGGCGATAAAACATGGCGAGTATGAAACGGTTACCGTTAACCGGCGGCTGGCGTCGCTTTGGTGCAAAACGAGTATTAAACCAGAAGGTTGGGAAATCCCGCCTGCGTGGGACAGTCTGGCAGGCGACTACGCCACGGCCGATGGCTGGATCCGTCTGCATACCAATGCACCTGCGCACCGCAAAGTGGTGGAATCTCTGTTTGGAAAAGCGGTAAGTCGCGAAATTCTTGCACAGCAGGTGATGACCTGGAAAAAGGCAGAACTGGAGCAGGCGGTGGTACAGGCGGGGGGATGCGCCGCGCAGATGCTCAGACCGGATGAGTGGCAGCAGCATATGCAGGGTAAATCCCTGCACAATGAGCCGTTATTTCAACGCGCATTGACGTCGCCAGCAGCAATACCTCAATGGGCGTTATCTCGCGAAAAGCCGCTGGCTGGCATAAGAATTCTCGACCTGACACGGATTATTGCCGGGCCCGTCGCCACGCGTTTTCTGGCCGGACTGGGCGCCGATGTGCTGCGTATCGATCCTTACGGCTGGGATGAAACCAGTCAGGAAGCCGATGTCACGTTGGGGAAACACTGTGCGCGGCTGAACCTGCATAACCCTCAGGACAGACATCGTTTCGAGGAATTATTGCGTGATGCAGATGTGGTCGTGCACGGCTATCGTGCCGGTGCGCTGCATAAACTCGGCTATGGCAGCGAGCAGCGTCGTGCCATGGCGCCGGGTCTGGTGGATGTTTGCCTCAATGCCTACGGGTGGAGCGGTCCCTGGCGCGAGCGGCGCGGTTTCGACAGTCTGGTGCAGATGAGTTGCGGTATTGCCCAACAGGGAATGGCACTTTCAGGCAGCAACAAACCGGTGCCGCTGCCGGTACAGGCGCTCGATCATTCCACCGGATATCTGATGGCAGCTGCGGTGTTGCACGGTTTAGCACAGCGTGTGGAAACCGGTCAGGGCAGCGAAACCCGTCTGTCACTGGCACGTACTGCCTCAGAACTTATGGCCGGTGGTGCATCCGCGCCCCAACACGAACCGCTGATTGGATCCGCAGAACAAACAGACTTCTCAGCACAAGCGGAAATCACAGTCTGGGGAAATGCCCGGCGTTTACTTGCGCCCGTCTGGCTGGAAAACACGACAATGCACTGGCATTTACCGGCGTCGCCGCTCGGTTCAGGTGCAGCCAGCTGGCAGTCAGACCCGCAGGAAAAATGAATTTAGAAATGAAAATATGTCAGTTTGTTGCTTGTGACTGATCAGGTAAGTTAATCAACCTTTACAATCTTTTGAGCGATAACGGAATTCTATGCACCCACTGCTTCAGCACGATCTGGATACCCTGCCTGAAATCCTGCGTCAGGCCTGCGACACGGCGGTTTCTTTCCTCGAAACGCTGCCGGAGCGTTCCACCTGCCCGCCCGCCAGCGCGCAAAATGTGCAAGACGAAGACGACCGGTTACCGGAAAGTGGCATCGGCGCGCAGGCCGCGCTGACGCATTTCTGGAACCGTTACGCCAGCGGAATGTCTGCCAGTGCGGGCCCGCGTTATTTCGGTTTTGTGACCGGCGGCGGCACGCCCGCAGCACTGGCCGCTGACTGGCTGGTCAGCACGGTGGATCAGAATGCGCAACTGAATTTCGACACCATTGCTCCGGCCATTGAACTGGCAACCGTTGCACAACTGAAACAACTGTTCGGTCTTCCGGAGTCGCTGTGCGGTACGTTTGTCAGTGGCGCGACGATGGCAAACTTTGTCAGCATGGCGATTGCCCGTCAGTGGCTCGGCGAACAGCGGGGAATTGATGTCGCACAGCAGGGTTTGGCTGCGCTCGGCCCGGTGCGGGTGCTTTCTGCTTCCGCACATTCCAGCAGTGTGAAAGCCCTGAGTATGCTGGGTCTGGGTCGCGATGCGCTGGTTAGCGTCGCCACATTACCGGGCACCGAAGCTATCGATCCCGCTGCACTGGAGCAAATACTGTTAAGCGCCCCTTCGGTGCCGACGATGGTGCTCGCCAGCGCAGGGACGGTAAACACCGTGGCGTTTGATGATTTGCCTGCGCTGCTGAAATTGCGTGAAAAATACGATTTCTGGCTGCATGTGGATGCCGCATTTGGCGGCGTGGCGGCGGCATCAAAGCGTTATGCGCCGCTGCTTGCAGGCTGGGAGCAGGCTGATTCAGTTACCATTGATGCGCATAAATGGCTGAACGTTCCCTATGACAGCGCGCTTCAGTTCACGCAGCAAAAGCACCTGGCTCTTCAGGTTCAGGTGTTCCAGAATCATTCGCCCTATCTGGCGCTGCCTGCTGTCCGCCCTGACAATTATCTGCATCTGACACCCGAAAACTCCCGGCGTTTTCGTGCGCTGCCGGTCTGGATGGCGCTGAAAGCCTATGGTCGTGACGGTCTGGCAGAAGTCGTGGATCGTAATGTCGCGCTGGCCAGACTGCTCGGTGAGCAGCTGACAAACACGCCCGGATTTACCCTGCTCGCACCCGTGAATCTGAATGTGGTGTGCTTCGCGCTGGATACCACTGACAGTTCACCGCGGGCCCTTGAGCAGCGTAATCAGTTTCTGAAATTACTGGATAATGCGGGCGTGGTACGCTGTACCGCCACGTCACTTAATGGAAAGCCTGGCATGCGCGCTGCGCTGGTAAACTGGATGACCCGTGAATCGGATATTCGTCTGGCACTGGATTCCCTGAAAGCCTGCCGCGCAGAGGTTTGAGACGTTCCTGATCGTCTTATGACAAGAGTGAAAATGCCGCCTTGCGATATTGCAGCGGCGTTTTTCCGATCATTTTCTTGAACCGGGTGATGAAATACGGTGCATCTGAAAAACCGCATTGCAGCCCGATCGCTTCGACCGAACGGTCGGTTGAGCGCAGCAGTTCACAGGCACGTTTTACCCGCCGCGTGGCCAGATAATCCTGAATCGAGCCGCCCGTTTCCTGTCCGAAGACCCGCGACAGATAACTTTCCGAAAGCCCCAGTGCAGCCGAAAGATCGGCCAGCGCAAACTTCTGCACGTAATTTTCTTCGATCCACTGCATGACTTTGGAGGCCGTTGTGCGGCTGATAGTTTTCGGCTGACCGTCTTCCTCGGGCATAAACACCATCAGTTGCAGGATAAGCATGGCGATTTCTTCCCACTGATCCGCCTGCGGTTCCGGCAATTGATTAAACTTTTCCAGAATGAGTTCGATATGGCTGGCGTGGGCGCTCAGGTCAAAAATATGCGCAGCACGGTCAGCATCCCACAAACTGGCAAATCGCCGGCGACGCTGCGGGAAAGATTGCAGACAGCCGTCCAGCAACTGATGATCGAGATGAATGGTCGTACGCAGATAGGCATTTTTCTCATCGGCTTCGACAAACACTTTGTGCAATTTAAAAGGCGGGAAGACAAACATCCGGCCTGGCCGCAGCGTGTATTGCTGGTTATCGACAATCACAATGCCATAGCCCTGACTGACAAAAAGTAATTCCAGACACTGATGCCAGTGAAAATAATTGGCACTGCCGCGGTTCATCCGGTTAAACGAAACCTGACGTTCGTTAAGGGCAATACGTTCGAGATAATCTGATGCCGGCATTATGGCGGGTTCCTCTTAGTGTATTTCTGCGTCTTTTTTATCCAGGACAACAAAACACAATTTTCAGTCAGCTTTTTATAATTTAAGCCGTTTTACCGCCAATTTAATAATCACAATTTCAAAAATCACCGCATTCTGTGAAGCAGGTAACAATCAGAGATCGCCAGTTCTCTATATTTCATTCGCGACACAAAGAACTGAAATAATATTTCAAATTAATAAACCCTTATTTTCTGGTACCCATCACGTCACCGGGAGTCCCTTTATGACGCTGAAAAAAATAAATACCGGCAATCCGCTGCGTACCCGCGGCGATGTACAACACCTGCTAAACGATCTGCTGTCCGCCGTTTCGCCCTACACCGAAGAAGGCAAAAGTGGAATCGACCTCGGCAATACCACCACGCATTACGGTAAAGAGATTGCCAAAATGGAAGCACTTTCACGCATGCTGTGGGGGATTTTCCCGCTGCTGGCCGGTGGCGGTGAATGCCCGGATTTGCCGTTTTACATTAATGCGATCCGCTTCGGTACCGATCCGCAGCATCCGCAATACTGGGGAGAAATCCGCGATTGCGACCAGCGTTGCGTAGAAATGGCGGCGTTTGGCGTCGGGCTGGCCCTGATGGATAAGCGCCTGCTGACCCATTTCTCTGCGCAGGAACAGCAAAATCTGGCTGACTGGCTGAATCAGGGACGCGACGCCGTTATTCCTAATAACAACTGGAATTTTTTCCCGATCATGGTGCAGATGGGCTTCAGGCAGGCCGGAATGCCGTGGGATAAATCCGCCGTGGCTGCACGTTTTGCGCTGATGGAAACCTATTACCTCGGCGACGGATGGTATTCCGACGGACCGGGACGCCCGCGTGATTACTATATTTCGATGGCCTTTCATTATTACGGTCTGATTTACGCACAGAATATGGCCGACGTGGATGCCCCGCGCGCCGCCGTGCTCAGGGAACGCGCACGGCAATTTGCTCAGGATTTCATCACGATGTTTTCCGCCAGCGGTGCCGCCGTGCCGTTTGGCCGCAGCCTGACTTATCGGTTTGCCGAAGCCGCTTTCTGGAGCGCTGCCGCCTACAGCAAACTGGACGTGTTCACACCGGGCATCGTGAAAGGGGTGATTTTGCGCCATCTGCGGCACTGGCTGAAAGAGCCTATTTTTGACCGTGACGGCGTGCTGAGCATTGGCTATCACACGCCAAATCTGGTGATGGCCGAAGACTATAACGCGCCGGGTTCTCCCTACTGGGCCTGCAAACTGTTTCTGGTACTGGCCTTGCCGCAGGACGATGCATTCTGGCAGGCAGAAGAAGCGCCGCTGCCCGACATTCCGGCCACACACTGTATTGCGCACGCCAGCCAGATCCTGACGCGCGACGCACAGGGCCAGCATGTGGTGATGCTCACGTCCGGGCAAATCGAACTGAATAATTTCGTTAATACCGAAGCCAAATACACCAAGTTCGCCTACTCCAGCCAGTTTGGTTTCACCCTCGACCGTGGCCGCTACGGGCTGAATCACGCCGGTTGTGATTCGATGCTGATGTTCTCGGAAGACGACGGTTATTACCGCGGACGCCGCGACTGCGCAGAAACACACATCACAGAATCGATGATTTATTCCCGCTGGCTGCCGTGGCACGACGTCACGGTGTGCACCTGGCTGATCCCCTGTGGCGACTGGCATCTGCGCGTTCACCATATCGAAAACCGGCGGCCACTGTCCTCGGCGGAAGGCGGTTTCGCGGTGATTCAGGAAACGGCAACGCGCACAGAGATGACAGCGGACCAACGTGCCGTCACCGTCAGCGCACGCAACGGCGTCAGCCGGATTGTGTGTCTCGACGAGGCCACACCGCGCGACGCCGCCACCGTTATCACTCCGCCGAACAGCAGCATTATGTTTGCCGAAACAGCCTCCGTTCCGGTGCTGACCGGCGCACTTCCCGCCGGTTCACACTGGCTGATCACCGCCGTTTGTGCCTCCGCCACACAGGATATCTGCGCGCAAGGTGTACCGGAAGTGATCCGCGAGGGGCAGCAATTACGCTGGCACTATCAGGGGCACAGCGGGCAAATCACGCTGCGTTAAGAGCCACCGCGCTATACCGTCAGGGCTGCCAGTTCAGTCTTCAGGAGTCATTATGAAAGCGATAAAAACCGCCAGTAAACCGGCGTATTACAAAATGAGTGGCTTTTTATTTCTCTACTTCTTCACCTGGTCTTCCAGCTTCGGTCTATACGCCTTGTGGCTCGGTCAGAAAGCCGGGCTGGACAGCGTCACCATCGGCACGGTCTTCGCGGTCAACGGCGTGTTCGCGGTGATCATGAAACCGGTCTACGGCTACATCATGGATAAGATCGGCATGAGCAAATCCCTGCTCTATTTTGTTGTGCTGATCTCCGCCCTGATGGCGCCCTTTTTTATCTTCGTGTATCAGCCGCTGCTCGACAGCCATCTGATGACCGGGATTATCGTCGGCGCGCTGTATCTGAGCCTGGGCTGGTACGCCGGTGTGGCGGCGTCGGAATCCTACGCCGACCGCTTCAGCCGCCTGTATCACATGGAATTCGGCCAGGTACGTATGTGGGGCTCACTTGGCTGGGCGCTGGCTGCATCGTTTTCCGGCGTGTTGTTTAATTTGTCCCCGGCCTGGAATTTTGGCCTGAGCAGCGCGACATCGCTCGTGATGCTGGCGGTGCTGCTGTCACTGAAAATTGGTGATGAAGAACTCAAAGACAACGATGTGATTTCCCAGCAAAAAATCATGTTCAGCGATGTGATTTTACTGCTTAAAAACCGCAAGTTCTGGATGTTCTCGCTGTATGTCGCCGGTGTCGCGTGGATGATGTTTGTCGCCGAACAGCAGTTCTCGCGCTACTTCGTCACCTTCTTCGATACCAAAGAGCAAGGCAACGCGTGGTACGGCTATCTGAGCACCGTGCAGTCCGGTCTTGAGTTTCTGATGATGATGGTGATCCCGTTACTGGTGAACTATTTCGGTGCCAAAAAGAGCCTGCTGCTGGTCGGCGGACTTGTCGGGCTGCGCCTGCTTGCGTCCGGGCTGACCAGCGATCCGCTGCTGATTTCCATTATCAAACCCTTCTACGGACTGGAAATCGCGCTGCTGCTGGTGTCGGTGTTCAAATACATCGCAGAGCATTTCAGCAAACGCGTGAACGCCACCATGTACCTGCTCGGCTACCAGGCAATGATTTACGTCGGTTCCATCGTCGTCGCCCCGCCTGCAGGATATTTCTACGACCGCATCGGATTTGAACACACTTATCTGTTTATGGGCGGTATTGCGCTGTGCTTTACGCTGATCTCCGCCTTTACGTTATCCGCCTGCCAGAGCCTGCGTAACGGCTCACCGGCCCCCGCTGAAACACGTGAAAACAGCCCTGAACTGGCACCGTTAAAACGCTGAACACATTAAAAAGGAAGAACTGATGACACTGAACATCGCTAATGAAAAGTTACGCCCTGTAGAACTTAACCAGCTGGACCGGATTGCTTTCGTGCAAAAAATGCAGCGCGCCCGCGAGACTGTGCTGAGCAAAATCTCGCGCAATCTGGATAAATTCGGCGATAAATTCCCGGCGGAAAACTGCGAGAAAGGTCATTATCCGCTGACCGGCAATGTGGAATGGACCACCAGTTTCTGGACCGGACAGCTGTGGCTGGCGTGGGAAATGACCGGCGATGACCGTTATCGTGCAGCGGCCGAAAAACAGGTGACCTCTTTCGGCAACCGTATCGCCAACCGGATTGATACCGCGACGCACGATCTCGGTTTTCTTTACAGCCTCTCGTGCGTGAGCGCCTTTAAGCTGACCGGTAACCGTCAGGCGCGCGGTTTTGCGCTGCTGGCCGCCGAAGCGCTGATGGAGCGTTTCAACACAAGAGCCAAAATCATTCAGGCCTGGGGAGATTTGAACGATCCGGAACAGGCCGGGCGCATGATTATTGACTGCAATATGAATCTGCCGCTGCTGTACTGGGCCAGTGAACAAACCGGCGAACCACGCTTTGCCGAGGCCGCGCGGGCGCATGCGGAACAGGCGGCGAAGTATATCGTTCGTCCGGATGCCTCGACGTATCACACGTTTTATATGGACACGGTGAACGGCGAGCCGCGTTTCGGCAATACACATCAGGGTTATTCCGACGATTCCTGCTGGTCGCGCGGTCAGGCGTGGGGGATTTACGGATTCCTGCTCAGCTACCGTTACACCGGCGATGCGGAGCAGGTCGAGCTGTCACGCCGTCTCGCGCATTACTTTCTCAATCGCTTACCGGAAGATGATGTGTGTCACTGGGATCTGGCGTTGCTCGGCACCGATGCGGTGCGTGACAGTTCGGCGGCGGCGATTGCGGTTTGCGGATTGCTGGAACTGGCCATCGCCCTGCCCGCCACCGACGATAAGCGCGCTCATTATGAAGAGATGGCGCTGCGCATCATGGATTCGCTGACCGGGCGTTATCTGGCGGGGGATCAGGAAGATTGTGACGGATTGCTTAAGCATTCTGTCTATCATATGGGCAGCAGAAAAGGCGTGGATGAATGTTGCAGCTGGGGAGATTACTTTTACGTTGAGGCGCTGACACGCCTGACGCAGTGCTGGCAATCCTACTGGTGAGTTTTCAGACGCAGTGTTTACACGCTGCGTCTGGTTTTGTTGCCATTTTTCATTCGTGAATTATTTTAAAGGATAATGTGCCTCATCATTTTACTGCGAACAGTTCCCTCGTGTTACGGTAACACCCCTGTAAACAAACACTTCTTGTATGTCATTACATCCATTAGGAATAGTCTTAATTTGCGTTAAAATTTTGTTCAGTATCAAAATCAAACGTGACATAAATCAAATTAATCTAAGCGCATCTCCCCGTTAGTCCTCAAAAAATAAGACTTCCACACTGACGTTTTTCATGCAAAAAGTAGATTCAGCACGCTGTATGAAAAATTTGTGCTGACCCTATCGCGTCCAATCATTATGCAGAACAAGGACGTCCTATGAGGACTTACTATGCAAACGATAATCTTGGATCCATGCCGGTATACCCGACTCGGCCTGCAACAATTTCTCACCAGCGAACGGGAGATCACTGACGTTGATCGCTTCGATCAGCTTCAGGCGGGATGTGCAAAACTCAATCCCTCCGTGGTATTCATTAATGAGGATTGCATGTCTTCGCATCCGGACAGCAAAGAACGGCTGGGTGCACTGATCGCCGAATACCCTGATACGTTGTTTTTTATCTTTATGTCACGCACGCGTATTCATTTTGAAGAATATATTTTCGTTCGTAAGAACGTCATTATCACCTCGAAATCCATTAAGGCGGAAACGCTCAAACAGCTGTTAAATCACCCGTCACTGCCTCAGGCGCAAAACCCGGCCAGCTGTGCCGTGCTGGATATCCGGCCGGTCATGCTCAGCCGCTCTGAATCCGCAATGTTGAAAATGTGGATGTCAGGCGACGGGACCATTGAAATATCCGATAAACTACAAATCAAAACCAAAACGGTGTCTTCATACAAAGGAAATATTAAAAGGAAGATTAAATCACCGAACAAACACATTATTTATCACGTCGTCCGTTTGTGCGACCAGCTCAATAACGGCATCTACGCGATTTGATATTCCCACCTCTGGTTTTCGCTACAGGCTGAGCGCGCGCTTCGCCTGTAGCGCCCCACATAAACCCTAAAATGCGATCCAGCTCTCATATATAAATTGAATCCCTGCGGCGAAATGCCGATGTCCTTTATATGGCGTTTTCTTTTCGTCACGGCCGGACTTGCCCCGCTGGCAATGCCTTTATCGCTGTTTATCACCGCCGGGAACAGGCGGTATGCAGGATCAATTGAGCGGAACAAAATAAAATGGATACTCCTACATTCTCTACAACGCGCACCTCTTTTATCAGTAATATCCGACTTATCACCCTGATTAGTCTGATTCTCACCGGGATCCTCTTTCTGTTCGCCCTGTCCATCGGGTCATCCAGTTTCTTTTTAAAACAAAGTAATGCAGCGCTGGCGAATGCCACGCAGGAATTGCAGATCCGTCTGGCGCTGTCGAACAGTTCTAATCATTTGCGCACCGCAAGACTGTTGCTGATTCAGGCGGCAGCCGCGGCGCGGATCGGCGATCAGGACGTCTTCAAACAAAACCTGACGGATGCGGCCAGCCGGATTAAACAATCGCAGTCGAGTTTTGACAGTTATATCAACCGCCCGAATAAAACAGACAAAGATCTGGCGCTGGATGAACCACTGAAAAAAGCCTACACCGCCTATCTGACCAAAGGCATGGCACCGATGCTGGAATCCGCGCAGCAGGCGCATTTCGAAGAAGTGATTTCACAGGAAGCGGAAACCGTACGCGGGCTGGATCTGGCCAACAACGTTCCGCTGCTGGCGGCGATTGCGTACCGCACCGAAACGGCTAATGCGATTAATGACAAGGCGCAGCGCAATGCGGTACTCGGCTATATGCTGATGAGCGGAGGGTTTGTGATTGCGCTGGTGCTGACGTTCATCACTTATCTGGTGATGCGCAAAGTCATTATCAATCCGCTGAACCGTCTGGTGACGCGTATTCAGAAAATCTCTGAAGGCGATCTGACCCAACCGGCAGAAAGCTATGGCCGCAATGAAATTGGCGTGCTGAGCAGTAATGTCGAGCAGATGCAAAGCTCACTGTCTTCAACGGTCAGAACCGTGCGCGAAGGCGCGGTGTCGATTTATCAGGGTTCTACGGAAATTGCGTCGGGCAATACCGATCTTTCTTCCCGTACCGAACAGCAGGCCGCCGCGCTGGAAGAAACCGCTGCCAGCATGGAACAACTGACCGCAACGGTAAAACAGAACTCCGAGAACGCCCATCACGCCAGCAAACTGGCCGCGGATGCCTCGAACAAAGCGCAGAAAGGCGGCGATATTGTGGCAGACGTGGTGACGACTATGGATAAAATTTCGCGCAGCTCCTCTAAAATCGCTGAAATTACCAACGTCATCAACAGCATTGCGTTCCAGACCAACATTCTGGCGCTTAACGCCGCCGTCGAAGCCGCCCGTGCGGGCGAACAGGGCCGCGGGTTTGCCGTCGTCGCCAGCGAAGTGCGCAATCTCGCGCAGCGCAGCGCACAGGCCGCCAAAGAAATCGAAGTGCTGATTGAAGAATCGGTAGATTACGTCGGTGAAGGCTGCATTCTGGTGGGCGACGCCGGGGATACGATGTCAGAAATCGTGACAGCCGTTAGCCATGTGACAGATATTATGGGCGAAATTGCATCGGCGTCTGATGAACAAAGCCGCGGGATCAGCCAGGTAAGCCAGGCAGTTTCAGAAATGGACGGCGTGACCCAGCAGAACGCCTCGCTGGTGCAGGAAGCCTCGGCTGCCGCGGCCTCACTGGAAGAACAGGCCGCACGTCTGACGCAGGCTGTTGCGGTGTTCCGCCTCGACGCGCATGCACAAAATTCTTCTGCAAAGCGCCAGCCACCCACGCGCGCACTCACATCCCCTTCTGCCCGCGCGTCTAAAAATGTGAACGAAGAGCCAAACTGGGAAACGTTCTGATGTGTTATCACGCCGGTTAACCCGGTTTGAAGACAAAAAATACCGGTACATTGACTACCGGTATTTTTTTATTCAGGATTTGTGCGGGTATGCGGTTTACTCAGAACCTTCACGCGGTTCAACGAACGTGCCGTCTTTGGTATCGCCTTCATTGAAGAACCATATCCCTGCCGGATAATCTTCCAGCGACACCAGATACATGACGCCTTCGTAAAATTCCTCTACGGCTAACACTTTACCTTCACGACGCGGGCCGCCGTCGGTTTTCACTGTCACAAGATCATTAACTTTCATCAGGTTATCCCATGGTTTTCAATTATCTTTATTGTAGTACAGACCGCCCCACAAAGGCACCGCGCAAGCTGAAAGTCGGGCTGAAAATCAGAAAATGACCCTGCGTTACTAATTTGCATTTTCTTAACATTTTGATGCCAGAATCCTGACTTTCACTTCTTTTATACTGCCTGCGTGCTCACCCCCGAGGGAGTACATAATGAATGTCATAAGAAATATTTTTGCCCGCCTCTATGCGGGCATTTTTTTGCCTGCCATTCAGGGAATTTTATCGAGATGGGGATGATGCGGGGAGTTATGGCGGGCTTCAGAACGGATATTCACAAACTATAGTTATTCACAAACAACCTTTCACAAACAACAGACGTAAAAAAACCCGCGCATGCGGGTTTTTGTCATCTTTGCAATTATCGCTGAAACAGCGAGAAAGCAAGATTAGATAGCGGTAACGTTAGCCGCAGACGGACCTTTAGCACCGTTCTCGATAGTGAACTGTACGTTCTGGCCTTCAGCCAGGGTCTTGAAACCTTGATCCTGGATAGCGGAGAAGTGTACGAACACATCTTTGCTGCCGTCAGCAGGAGTGATGAAGCCAAAGCCTTTAGACTCGTTAAACCACTTAACCTGACCTTTCATCATTGACATAGGAATTACCTTTTAAAAATAAATTTCGCCACCATGGGCATGTTATAGCCGGATTTCAGTCGTTACTTATGGAGGCACTAAGAAGGAAATTCGTCAGAGCAGGGTTATCATGGATAACGCTTTAAATTGGAACAACTTTACTCAGGATGTCGTGCATAAATAGGTCTGTACCACAGGCCGGTATGTATTTACTCATGACTGCCCTTTAATAGCAACTCTTTTTAATGCAATGCGCGAGTAAAGTCCGAAATTAGCCAGTTTATGTACCATGTAGTACAATTTGCGTACAATTAACGGGCTATTTTTCAATAGGTTGAGAAGTTTCCGAGGACAGAACCGCGCCACAGTGCGCACAAAATTTAGCGTCAATTTCATGGCCGGAATGCAGACAAGTCTGACAAGAACGGGCGGCACGCCCTTTATCCAACTCTTGTGACATATAAGCCGTTAAAATCCCGGTCGGCACGGCAATAATGGAATAGCCCAGCAGGATGAGTACAGACGCCAGCATTCTGCCGATCGCCGTATGCGGCGTAATATCGCCATATCCCACCGTGGTCAGCGTCACTACCGCCCAGTAAACGGACGCGCCGAGCGAGGTAAATCCGTCCTTCCCGCCTTCTGCGGCAAACATCAGCCCGCCAAATAAACACAAGATGATCGCCACAAAGCCAAAAAAGATGCCCAGTTTGCGTTTCGCCCGCATCAGGCTGCGCCACAAAATCCCGGCGTCGCTCATATATCGCAGCAGTTTCAGCACCCGCAGAACGCGTAGAATCCTCAGCAACCGTATCAGCACAATCAGATCCGTGGCAGTGCCAAAGGACGGGATCAGCCAGATGATGTACATCGGCAAGATGGTCAGCAGATCGATAATGCCGAAAAAGCTCAGCGGATAACGCGTTTTGCGCGGGGATGAAAACACCCGCAGTAGGTATTCCACGGTAAACAGCGCAGTAAAGGCCGCTTCGGCCAGACCGAACCGCCAGAGAATATCCGGCGTATCGGGGAATAAATCGGTGGCGCTGGATTCGAAGAAAAGAATAAACACGCTGAGCAGCGACGCCACAATCCAGAACGTCTCCATCCGGCGGCCACTGCGTGTGCGGTGCTCAAATAAAAGCGCGTAACATCTGCGCCGTGGGGAAGCCAGAAAACGAAAGTCCTGTGACATAGTCAACACCCGCAATAAAGATATCCTGAAGAATAAACGCTTTTTGCCGCGCCGCCTATCGCAGCTGACGCCAAAAAAAACGCCGGTCACACAATGTCTTGTAAGACGTGGTGTGACCGGCGTTTGTTGAAACGTGATGTGCTGGTGGAATATTAATCCATCAGCTCAGAGACAGCATTGCGGACGTAAGCCGTAATCTGCGCGACGTCTTCGGCGTCAGCGCTGCCGCCGCCAATGGACCGCACCGTGCTCTCCAGATGGCCGATATCCTGCTCAACTTTCTTCGCAATCTGCACTTTAACAATGGTGTCGACTGAAGAGATAAAAGCCCGCATCACGGCTTTCAGGGCGAAAATTTCACCGAAAGAGTCGTACGCAGGTTTGTCAGCAGCTGTTGGTTGAGCTGCCCGTGGTGGCAAGTTTTTCAGCCTGTCCACATGTTCAATCATCAGATCCATGTCTCTGATGAGTTCATCAAAACTCTTAGCCACTGGTTTTCCTTCGCCCGGCGAAAGGCAGCAGGATACCACCGCGCTTACAAGCCGAGAAGCCACAGAAATGCGTAAAGAGTAAATTTCGTCACAATGCGCCCGCCCTGCCGTTCACAATGAACACCGGGAAAGGCGCATCAGGTCGCTATTTAATCAGATGGCTGATTATCCGGCGTTTTTCAGTGAGGCCATGTCAACAACAAAGCGGTATTTCACGTCGCTTTTCAGCATGCGTTCGTAAGCGCCATTGATGTCCTGCATGTCGATCATTTCAACATCACAAGAAATGTCGTGTTCAGCACAGAAATCCAGCATTTCCTGAGTTTCTGCAATGCCGCCGATCAGAGATCCGGCAACCGTTTTGCGGCCCATGACCAGTTTACCGCTGTGCAGCGCTGGTTCGATTGGCTCAATCAGGCCAACCAGAATATGCGTACCGTCACGTTTCAGCGTATCCAGATACGGGTTCAGGTCATGTGGATTCGGCACGGTATCAAGAATGAAGTCAAAGTGGCTTTTCACCGCAGCCATTTGTTCTTCATCGGTAGACAGCACAACGTGGTCTGCGCCCAGACGGTACGCTTCCTGCTCTTTACCTTTAGAACGCGTGAACAGGGTGACATCTGCGCCCAGCGCTTTGGCAAATTTCAGCCCCATGTGGCCCAGACCGCCCAGACCAACGACCGCGACTTTGTGGCCTTTACCGACTTTCCAGTGCATCAGCGGAGAGTACGTGGTGATACCGGCGCACAGCAGCGGTGCGGCAGATTTGATGTCCAGTTTTTCAGAAACACGCAGAACGAATTTTTCTGAAACAACGATTTGTTCGGAATAACCGCCGTAGGTCATCATGTTGTCATGACGATCATGGCTGTTATAGGTCATGGTCGCGCCTTCTTCACAGTACTGTTCCAGGCTTTCCGCGCAGGATTCACAGTGCTGACAAGAATCGACCATACAGCCTACACCGACGGTATCACCCACTTTGAAGCCGGTAACTTTCGCACCAACCTGCTTCACGCGGCCGATAATTTCGTGCCCCGGAACCATCGGATAAATGCTTTGATGCCATTCATTACGGGCCTGATGGATATCTGAGTGGCAAACGCCGCAATACAGAATGTCGACAACAACGTCGGTATCACGCGGGTCACGGCGAACAAAATTATGAGGCGCAAGAGGCGCATCCGCTGAAAGTGCAGCGAAACCACGAACGTTAAGAGTCATTTTTTTCTCCTGATAGGCTAACGGAATACAGCATGCCAGCAGAAACTGGCATCGCGAAAGTATGCCCCTTTACGATGACAGACGGGTATAACGATTCTCGCCATTACTTGCCTGAATCTGTTTTTTTCAGGATTTTTGGCGAATGGGAGAGAATGTTGCAAGGAGATGACAAAGAAAGGATAAACCGTGACACCGTGAGAGTACGGCGCCACGTTAGCGCAAACTCAGATCAGGCCCGCGTCTTTCAGTTCGCTTTTCAGATACGCGTAATAGATAGGTGCAGCGACCACACCGGGAATGCCAAATGCGGCTTCGAACACCAGCATCGCCAGCAACACTTCCCAGGATTTCGCCTTGATACGGCCGCCGACAATCCGCGCATTCAGGAAGTATTCCACTTTATGAATAATGATGAGATACGCCAGCACCAGCGCACCGACCCACAGTGACAGCGAAAGCCCGACGATAAAAATCAGCGTATTCGAAATCAGGTTCCCCACCACCGGCAGCAGACCACAGACAAACGTCACGACGACCAGCGTTTTCGCCAGCGGCAGATGAATACCGAACAGCGGCAAAATCCCGAACAGGAAAATGGCGGAAAGCACGGTATTAATCAGGGAAATCTGGAACTGCGCAAACACCACATTTCGGAAAGCGTCACTCAGTAAACGTACGCGCTGAAGCAGCTCTTTTTTCAGCGGCGCGTGGTGCTCGCCCTGCGTGTGATGCTGAAGTGAAATAATCGCGCCAAGGATCATCCCGATGAGCATGGTAACGAAAACGTGCGCGGCGTTTTTACCGAAGGTCTGGATCATCACGATATGTTCACGCAGCCATTGCAGGAAACTGCGCTGCAACTCTTCGATATTGGCCGGAAGGTAATGCAGGAGTACCGGCGACAAGCGGCTTTGCGCATCCGTCAGCAGCCGCGACACCATCGCGTTAAACGCCACCGGATTCTTCATATCCTCCATCAGGAAATCGGCCAGTCCGGCAACGGCAATAGTCAGGAAACTCACCACCACCGTGCTGATAAACGCCACCACCACCCAGCGCGCCCTTTCGCCGCTGATGATTTTCTGAAAATAAGGCGTCAGTCCGTTGACCAGTTCATACACCAAAAAACCGGCAATAAAACATGCCAGTAAATGAAGAGGAAGAACCAACAAGAGCCCGCCCATCACAATGAATACACTGAGCCAGCGAATCTGATTCGATCTCACTATTTGCATTGCCTGCATCCTTAATCCTTTGAGTACCGGTCATAACCCTGATGAATCACATCATAGCACCGAACGGCAGAGCACAATCCGCCACAAACTTAAACAGTTAACTAATTTTTGACAGTCCCGCAGGATCTTCTATTATCCCCGATGAACATTACATAAAGAAAATCTTAGAATCTGGTGAACAGTATGTCTGAATTACTCCGTGAAAAACTCGAACTTCCCAAAGGTCACGATAAGTTATTGCTGCACTCCTGCTGTGCGCCGTGTTCGGGAGAAGTGATGGAAGCCATTCAGGCGTCGGGGATCGACTACACGATTTTCTTCTACAATCCAAATATTCACCCGCAAAAAGAATATCTGCTGCGCAAAGAAGAAAATATGCGGTTTGCAGAGCAGCACGGCATTCCGTTTATCGATGCCGATTACGACACGGATAATTGGTTTGCGCGCGCAAAAGGCATGGAAAATGAACCTGAACGCGGCGTGCGCTGCACAATGTGTTTCGATATGCGTTTTGAACGCACGGCGTTGTACGCCTGGGAACATGGCTTTAGCGCAATGACCAGTTGTCTGGGTATTTCTCGCTGGAAGGACATGAAACAAATTACCGGCAGCGGCGAGCGCGCCGTCGCGCCTTATCCGGGCATGGTTTACTGGGATTACAACTGGCGTAAAAAAGGCGGCTCCTCGCGCATGATTGAAATCAGCAAACGTGAACGTTTTTACCAGCAGGAATATTGCGGCTGCGTTTACTCTTTGCGCGACAGCAACTTACACCGAAAATCCCAGGGGCGCGGGCTGATCAAACTCGGCGTCAAATATTACGGTGACGAAGACGACGAATAAACCCGGTTTATTCCTCCTCCTGCTTACCCGCTTTCTGTCGTTTGTTTTCATTATACCCGGCCAAATTGCCGGGTTAATTATTCTGATGTTCCCCGCCACGCCCCGTCAGATTCTCCGGAAATAAATCACCCGCCAGTGGTTTATTTTGTCCGATAACAAGGCCTCTGAATAATAGAATAATTTCCTATGACGCCCTTTTGCTTTGCATCTTGCGTTCACAGTTAACGCTTGTTACTTTCCGCCTCACGCATTTTTATGCTAATTAGCACTAACTTATTACACGCAGTAATTACCTGCGTATTTTTAACGCCGATATTCACCAAAAAAATAAAGCAAACACAACATTATTGAGGGACAAATCATGTGGGTTTTAATTGGCATTCCGATCGTCGTGCTGGGTTTTGCGCTGCGGTTCAATCCATTATTAGTGGTCACCGTGGCGGGTATTTCCACCGGCCTGGCGGGCGGTATGCAAACCGTCGAGATTATCAGTGCTTTCGGAAAAGCGTTCACCGATAACCGCTACATGGGCCTGATCTGGCTGACATTGCCGGTCATCGCCCTGCTCGAACGCAGCGGGCTGAAAGAACAGGCCAGACACCTGATTTCCAAAGTGCATGCGGCGACCACCGGCCGCGTGCTGATGTTGTACTTTTTCCTGCGCCAGATGACCGCCGCGCTGGGGCTGAACTCTCTGGGCGGACACGCGCAGATGGTGCGTCCGCTGATTGCGCCGATGGCCGAAGCCGCCGCTACCACCAAATACGGCGATTTGCCTAACGACGTGCGTCAGAAGATCCGCGCGCACGCTGCCGCTGCCGACAACGTCGCGGTGTTTTTTGGCGAGGATATCTTTATCGCCGTGCAGTCCATCCTGCTGATTAAAGGTTTTCTGGATCAGTACGGCATTAACGTCGAACCCCTGCACCTTTCCGTGTGGGCGATCCCAACCGCCATTGCGGCGCTGATTATCCACTTTATCCGGCTCTGGCTGCTCGACCGCTCGCTGGCAAAACGCTTTGATACCCAACACGGGAGTGCCGCGAAATGATCACTTTGCAAACCGTGTACATCCTTGCCGGGCTGATGTTCTGCACTTACGCCTTCTTTAACCTGCGCGATAAAAGCAATGCACGCCGTTATGTCAACGCGCTGTTCTGGGGCGTTTACGGCATCACTTTCCTGTTTGGCGGTGAGTTACCGCATTTCGTCACCGGCTGCATGGCCATTTTGCTGGCGGTCATTGCCGGAATCGGCAAGCTCGGCAAAGGTAAAT
This sequence comes from Rahnella contaminans, assembly GCF_011065485.1. Lineage (NCBI taxonomy): Bacteria > Pseudomonadati > Pseudomonadota > Gammaproteobacteria > Enterobacterales > Yersiniaceae > Rahnella > Rahnella contaminans. The sequence goes on along the minus strand of NZ_JAADJS010000001.1, from coordinate 479,832 downwards.
CTGACAGCGAACAGCCGGAGCTGGTGGAAAAACGCGAAGCCGGTGCGAAGCGTTTCGGCAATAAGCTGTTTGTCCCTGCCCTGCTCATTCCGATTGTGACGCTGATTGGCACGCTGACGCTGAAATACACGCCGCTGGTGGAAGCCAAAAACGTCACGCTGATTTCGCTGGTGATCGGCACGCTGGTGGCGTTTATCGTCGCGCTGGTGATGCTGCGTGATTCGCCGGTAAAAGCCATTAAAGCGGGCGGTCAGACGATGGATACCGTCGGCTGGGCAGCCATTCTGCCACAGATGCTGGCCGCACTCGGCGCGCTGTTTGCGCTGGCAGGCGTCGGTGGCGTGGTGTCGGAGCTGGTCAAAAATATTATTCCGCTCGGTTCACCGCTGGCGATTGTAGTGGCGTATACCTTCGGCATGGCGTTGTTCACGATGATTATGGGCAACGGCTTTGCGGCATTCCCGGTGATGACTGCCGGTATCGGCCTGCCGCTTATCGTCAATCAGCTCGGCGGCAATCCGGCCATTATGGGCGCCATCGGCATGTTGTCCGGCTTCTGCGGCACGCTGATGACGCCGATGGCGGCCAACTTCAATATCGTGCCTGCGGCGTTGCTCGAATTGCAGGATAAAAACGGCGTGATCAAGGTGCAGTGGAAAACCGGCGTGTTACTGCTGCTGGTTAACACCGCGTTCATGTACCTGTTTGTGTTCCGCTTCTGATAAGGAAATGAGATGACGATGACAACTTCACTGACGCCGGAAATGGCGTCGCGCTTTGCCTCGCTGGCGCTGAATCATTTGACGCGTGAGTTTCCGAATAAACTGATGCACGCCATGAGCAGCGCCGCCGATGCGCAGACGCCACGCCAGCTGCACCCGATTTTTTACGGCAGCTACGACTGGCATTCCTGCGTCCACGGCTACTGGCTGTTATTACGTTTGCTGGATCGCTTCCCGGATTTACCGGAAGCCGGTGCGATTATTGCCGTGGTCAGCGCGCATTTCACCGACGAGAACGTAGCCGGCGAGATGGACTATCTGCGCCAGCCGCAGCACGCCGGATTTGAACGGCCTTACGGCTGGGCCTGGTTCCTGGCGCTGACGCAGCAGTTGAACGAAATGGCGTTGCCGCAGGCGGCGCAGTGGGCAAAAACGCTGGCACCGATGAGCCGGTTCTTTGAGAAAAGTTTTGCGAATTTCCTGCCGAAAGCCACCTATCCGCTGCGCGTCGGCAGCCACTTCAATACGGCCTTTGCGCTGGCACTGACGCTCGGTTATGCCCGCTGCGTGAAGCATCACAAACTGGCGGAACTGATTGAAGAAACGGCGCTGCGCTGGCATCTGGAAGATGTCCATTGTCAGGCGTGGGAACCGGGCGGCGATGAGTTTCTTTCGCCGTCGCTGATGGAAGCAGAACTGATGCGCCGCGTGCTACCGGGCGATGCGTTTGTGACATGGTTCGGGCGGTTCCTGCCGGACTTAGCGCACAGCCAGCCGGCGACGCTGTTCACACCGGCCACGGTCACCGACCGCAGCGACGGGAAAATCGGCCATCTTGACGGGCTGAACCTCAGCCGCGCCTGGTGCCAGCGTTCCCTTGCAGCGGCATTACCGGCAGGCGATCCGCGTGCGGCGCTGCTGCGTCAGACCGCAGAAGCGCATCTTCACAGCGCGCTGGATCACCTTGACAGCACCTATATGGGTGAGCACTGGCTGGCGACGTTTGCGCTTTTGGCACTCGAAGCCTGACGCCTTCATTTCACCCGTTCAGCGAATAATACCGCGCGCTGAACGGGTGAAAAATTCATTAAAATGGCGCAATAAAGGATATTCCTGACTGAGCCGTTCAATCTCCTGCTTCACCCCGTCGACCGCCGCCTGCTGGTGATACAGCAAATCGTACAAATGCCTGATCACCTTCTGCTGCATCACATCGCTGCCGAGATATGCTGCCGCCTGTTCATGAATGCCCTGCGGCACGGCGCGGTTGCCAGCGGCCAGCACGTAAGGCGGCACATCCTGCACCACGCAAGTACTTTGCAAAAGGCGTGCGCCCGCGCCAACAATACAGAACTGATGCACGGCGCACATGGCGTCGATCCGTGCTTCGTCGCCCAACGTGACGTGCCCCGCCAACCCGCTGTTTTCGCCGATAAACGTGTCGTTACCCACCTGGCAGTCATGCCCGATATGCACACCGCCGTCGAAAATATTCCGGTTACCAATCCGCGTGAACCCGCCGCCCTGCGCGGTGCCGCGGTGGATCGTTGCGTGACGGTCAATCCGGTTGTCGTCGCCGATTTCCAGCCCGGCGGCTTCCCCGGCATATTTCAGATCCTGACTGACTTCCCCGATTGAAGATTCCATTCCTATCATGTTGTTACGCCCGATGCGGGTGTTGCCGTTAATCACGACGTGGGAGGCAATGTGCGTCCCTTCACCGATGTGAACACCGGCGGAAATAAAGCAGAAAGGCCCGATAACCACCTGCGGGCCGATAACGACACCGGGTTCAATGATACTGCTGGCCGCAATGGAGGCCGAAGATGAAATCAACGCGTACATCCTTCTGATAGCTGAGGCGCTACCAGTAGTGAATTAAGCCTGTCGGGATTAATCAGGGAGGAAAGTCAAAATGAGCGGAGGAAACGCACCCAGAAAGGTTTAAACGAAGCGGTTGTTTTTTCGCCACATACTTCGCCATGCCGCACAGCATAAGGGTTTCAGGCCGCTAACCCTGCCTGTTATATTTTATTTATTTTCTGAACCTTTTCTATAAATGTAAACGGTAAGGAAAGGATCAGTATTTTGTTACAGCAGCATTAAGGCTTTCTTAAGCTTGCAGTTATATGATTCGCGCAAAATCATTTCTGCACGTTATGTTTCCATCACATTAACGCCCGCGACCTCAGCATGTTGGGAGTTTTCATTGCGCTATATATTGCCGAAGATCAGCTATTTCAAGCTGACTTTACTGTTGACACTGTATTTTACTTTTGTCGTTAATCTGCCGATTTTATTGCACTTTTACCGCATTCTTCATGCGTTGCCTGCCTACAATCTTTTGTTCGCGCTGACCATTCCGGTGGTGCTTTTTGCCGCGCTGAACTTTGTGTTCACGCCATTCACTTTCCGCCCGCTGCTTAAGCCTTTCTTTATCATTGTGCTGCCGGTCAGTGCGCTGGCCAGTTTCGCGATGATGACCTATCAGGTGGTGTTTGACCGCGGCATGATCGAAAACATTCTGGACACCCAGTCTGCGGAAGCGACGTCTTACCTGAATTTGAAAGTGGTGCTGTGGTTTGTCTTCACCGGCATCCTGCCCGCGATCCTGCTGTTTTTAACCCCCGTCACCTATGAAAAAACCGTGCTGCGCCGTCTGGGTGTACGTCTGGTGTCGATGGTGATTTCCCTGCTGGTGGTCGCGTCCATAGCCGGTGTGTTCTACAAAGATTACGCTTCCGTGGGCCGTAACAACCGCACGCTGAATCTGGAAATCGTGCCGACGAATTACCTGTACAGCGCCTTCCAGTACATGAATCACCGTTATTTCACGCCAAAAGTGCCGTTCCAGACGCTGGGTAACGACGCCAAACTGGTGCAGCAGCCGGGGCAGAAACCCAATCTGGTCTTCCTGGTCGTGGGTGAAACCGCGCGTGCGCAAAATCAGTCGTCGAACGGTTACGCCAAACCGACCAATCAGTACACGCAGGCAATCCCTGATGTGGTGTATTTCAACAAAATGACGTCCTGCGGGACGGCGACGGCAATTTCCGTTCCGTGCATGTTCTCGAATATGAAACGCACCCACTACGACGCCAACCGTGCGCGTAACAGCGAAGGATTGCTGGATATTCTGCATAAATCCGGGGTTTCTGTTTTCTGGAAAGACAACGACGAAGGCTGTAAAGGCGTGTGTGACCGCGTGCCGAACGTCATTATCGACACGAAAAAAGACGGCAAATATTGCGATGGCGATACCTGTTACGACATGGCGCTGATGCAAAATATCGACGACGACATCCGTCCGGACGGTAAAAATACGCTGATTGCGCTGCACCTGATTGGCAGCCACGGCCCGACGTATTACAAACGCTATCCGCCGGAATTCCGCAAATTCATGCCCGATTGCGAGCGCAGCGATATCGAAAACTGTTCGCAGGAACAGCTGGTGAATACCTACGATAACACCCTGCTGTATACCGATTATCTGGTATCTCAGGTGATTGAAAAGGCGAAGCAGTATCAGGATAAATACAACGTGGCGGTGATTTATCTTTCCGATCACGGTGAATCGCTGGGTGAAAACGGCCTGTATCTGCATGGTACGCCATACAGCGTGGCACCAGCCCAGCAGACGCATGTTCCGATGCTTTTCTGGCTGTCTGACGGCTACACCAAAGCGCAGGGCATCGATCTGCAATGCCTGAAGGCCAATGCGGCGAAAGACGAGGTGTCGCAGGATAATCTGTTCCACACCGTGCTCAGTGTCATGAATGTGCAGACTACGGAACGTGACCCGCAGCTGGATATTCTTGCAGCCTGCAAAGCCCCGCACGCCTGACCTTCGTTTTAACCTGAGGGTTTGCTGCCTGCTTCAGGGCAGCAAACCACATTCCGCCACAATGCTTTTTGCCAGCGCGCTGACGGTCTGATCAAACCGCTCCGACTCATTATCCAGCATCATATACAGCGCCGTTTGCCGCACCGTTCTGGCCGATAACGCCAGACGACTCAGTTGCCCGCTATCCAGCGCACTTTGCACACTTTCCAGCGGCAGCCAGCCGTATCCGACTCCCACCGCAATCGCCTCCATCGCTGCGCCAACGGTGGTAAATGTCCAGTTAGCAATCGTCCCGGAAGCGTGATTATCGGTGCGCGGCATAGGCCGGTCCGCGACGCTGATCAGCGGGAAGCGCGCCAGATCCTGCGCCGTCAGAGGAACGGGAAGTTGTAGCAACGCATGATCGCTTTTCGCTACCGGTACAAAATCGACATCCAGCAAAAAGCGCCCGTGGATTGCATTCTCCGGCGCCAGCGTGGTGATGTACAAATCCGCCGACCGCTCGTTAAGCTGTTCAATGCTTTCACCGCGCAGGATCTCCGTCAGATGGACGCGCGTATCGGGAAAAAGCTGCTGGAACACTTTCAGCGCACGAAACAGGCGATTTTTCGGAAACACGCTGTCCACCACCAGACTGAGTTCCGTGCGTACGCCGCCTTTCAAACCGGCGGCGCGATGCTCCAGTTGCAAAAACGCGGTGATCAGCGGGCTGGCCTGAACCAGCAACGCGCGCCCCTGTTCGGTCAGCACTGCCTTACGTCCGTGGATTTCCAGCAACGACAGCCCGAGGCGTTCCTGCAAACCACTCAGTGCGTAACTGACCGATGACTGGCTGCGGTTAAGCACCTGCGCCGCCTGAGCATAACTGCCCTGCTCGATAACCGTTTGTAAAACCACCCATTGTTCCAGCGTTGTACGCGGAAGTGCCATAAAGTTTTCCTTGCCGAATGCGTTTTTCAGCACATAACCGTTCTGATTTTCAGATGATTTACATCGAAAATCAGCGTTTTTACATCTGATTTATGAAGTGTAATCTTCTTCTCAACGAAACGAAACGTTTCATCCCAACACTGAGTTAAGGAGAATTACGATGAGCAGCTTCGATAAACATGACCTGAGCGGTTTTGTGGGCAAACACGTTGTTTACACTTACGACAACGGCTGGAACTACGAAATTTATGTGAAAAATGCCGAAACACTGGATTACCGTATTCACAGCGGCCTGGTCGGCAACCGTTGGGTGAAAAACCAGCGCGCTTATATCGTCCGCGTGGCGTCCGACGTCTACAAAATTTCATGGACAGAACCGACCGGCACCGACGTCAGCCTGATTGTGAATCTGGCCGACAACGTGTTCCACGGCACCATCTTCTTCCCGCGCTGGATCATGAACAATCCGGAAAAAACCGTCTGCTTCCAGAACGACCATATTCCGCTGATGAATTCTTACCGCGACGCTGGCCCGGCGTATCCGACCGAAGTGATCGACGAATTCGCCACCATCACTTTTGTACGTGACTGCGGTGCGGATAATGATACCGTCATCGACTGTGCCGCCAGTGAACTACCGGCCAACTTCCCGGATAACCTGCGTTAATTCATGTCATTAACACAATAAAAAAGCCGCAGCGCGTGATGTGCTGCGGCTTTTCTTTCTGCTGAGTTTCTTTAAATCAGCGCGCCAGCGTTTTCAGCAACGCGGCGTTGAATTTCTCCGGTTCTTCCATCTGCGGCGCGTGCCCTAATCCGGCAAACTCAATCAGCTTCGCGTGTGGGATCAGCTTCGCAGCCTGTTTACCCAGCACTTTGTAATTGCCGATTTTCGCTTTTACCGCAGGCGGCGCGATATCACTGCCAATCGCCGTGGTATCGGACGTCCCGATCATTAAGGTTGTCGGAACGCGGATATTTTTAAATTCGTAAAACACCGGCTGCGTGAAAATCATGTCGTAAATCAGCGCCGAGTTCCACGCCACCAGTTTATGCCCCGGCCCGTTATTCAACCCTGCCAGCATATCAACCCAGCGGTCATATTCCGGCTTCCACTTATTCACATAATAGGTTTTCAGCTCGTACTGTTTAATGCTGTCGGCCGAGGTTTTCAGCTCGCGGTCATACCACTGATCGACCGTGCGGTAAGGCACGCCTTTGGCTTTCCAGTCTTCCAGGCCGATCGGGTTAACCAGCACCAGTTTTGACACTTCCGGCGCAAACATCAGGCTGTATCGGGTCGCCAGCATCCCGCCGGTGGAATGCCCGACAATTACCGCTTTCTTAATATTGAGGCTTTTCAGCAGGTCATGCGTATTGTTCGCCAGCTGCTGGAAACTGTACTGATAATGCCCCGGCTTGGTGGAGGAACAGAACCCAATCTGATCGGGCGCAATCACGCGGTAACCTTTCACCGCCAGCGCGCGGATGGTATCGCCCCAGGTCGCGGCGCAGAAATTCTTGCCGTGCATCAGCACCACCGTCTGGCCATTTTTATGCCCGGTCGGCGCGACGTCGAGATAGCCCATTTGCAGCGGCGCACCCTGCGAGGTAAAGGAATATTGTTTGATCGGATAAGGGTAATCAAAACCCTGTAATTGCGGACCGTAGGAAGGCGCATCGGCCGCAAAAGCGGGCGCGGTGACACAAAGGGATAAAGCAGCAGTGCAAAAGAGCAATTTCAAACGGGAAAACATCGTTCAGTCCTATTGTCGTTTATCGGACAGGCGGCTTAAAGCCTTATGCTACAAACTTTAAGCCGCCAGTAAAACCCGATAAAACCGAAACAGCACGAACTGGTTTTAGTCTTTAGAGGCCAGAATACAGCGGTAAATCAGGCCGCCGGTCACACCGCCCACAATGGGCATCAGCCAGAACATCCACAGCTGATCCAACGCCCAGGTTCCCTGGAAAATCGCCACTGCGGTACTGCGCGCCGGGTTAACAGAGGTATTGGTCACCGGAATGCTGATCAGGTGTATGAGCGTCAGCGCAAGACCAATCGCGACCGGAGCAAAGCCCGCCGGTGCGCGTTTGTCGGTTGCGCCGTGGATAACGATCAGAAAGATAGCCGTCAGAACGCCTTCCGCCACCATCGCCGCCGCGAGACTGTAGCCGTCCGGTGAGTGTTCGCCGTAGCCGTTGGAAGCAAAACCGCTGGTCGTTGCGTCAAAACCAGCATGGCCGCTGGCGATAACGTATAACACCGCCGCTGCTGCAATCCCGCCAATCACCTGCGCGATGATGTAAGGCATCACGTCGCGGCCAGGAACGCGTCCGCCCGCGAATAATCCGAGCGTGACCGCCGGGTTAAAATGACCGCCGGAAATATGGCCGACGGCGAAAGCCATGGTCAGAACGGTCAGACCGAATGCCAGCGCCACGCCTGCAAAGCCAATCCCCAGGCCGGGAAAGCCCGCCGCGAAAATCGCACTACCACACCCACCAAATACCAAAACAAATGTGCCGATAAACTCGGCAGATAATTTCCTGAACATGACAAGATCCCTGTTAGAATAATCTGATAACTTCACCTTTAACCACACTAAATATCTTAATGTAAGGTGATCGGCGGGATAATACTCTTGGCAATTCGGAAAGACACTAATATTTGGAAACAGTGAAGCGTTCATGATTTACATCAAAGGCAGGTTAATTATCAGGGCGGCAAATATCTTAAAAGTGTGGTGTCACAGAGGATTGAGTCTTTATAGGTTATTATTAACCTAACGAAACTTCTCTCTGTGGCGCTCACTGGTGGAACTCCCTTTGGCCTTAAACTGGTTAAACCGACCGTATATCCGGATTTGCCTTTCCGTTCTGGCATTTTTCATTGTGGCTGCACTGGGTGTACTGGCCATTTCCTGGCAAACCTCACAGGGATTACGCCGCGATACCGCCGCCAGTCTGGCGCAATCTGTCCGCCTTGTGGACATGACGCTCAACAACGCCTCTACCGCTGCCGATTCCGTCCAGCATCTGGTCGGTCATGACTGCGATCAGGACGTCATTCAGGCCTTACGCTGGGAAGTCGCACGCGTGCCGAACGTCCGGACCGTCAACCTTTATCGCGGCGATACCATTTACTGCACCTCGCTGTTTGGTAAAAAGATAGACTACGTTTCCACCAACAAATACGCAGGCGAAACCTTACTCCTCATGAGCGGTAATCCTGTCACACCGGGCCATCCGCTGATTGCTTATCGTCGCAATATTAAGGGCAACGGCATACTGATTGGCGTGGATGGCTATTTCCTGCATAACATCCTTGAATTGCTCAGCACGCACGCTTACCTGATTCTGCAGGTCGGCGATCAGTGGATGGACAGCAAGGGCAAAATTCATCAGGGTGAAGGCTGGCCGGATGGAACAAAAATGGCGCTGGCGTCGGCGCGTTATCCCTACAACATGCGGCTGGTGATCCGTAACAGTGACCAGTGGCGATATGTGTTTGATTACGCGGCTGTCAGCCTGGTGTTGTTCCCGTTAGTCAGCATTTTCATCGCGTTGATGACTTACATGTTGCTTGGCCGCGTGGGTAGTCCGATCTCCACGCTGAAAGATGCGCTGGCGAAAAAGCAGTTTGTTCCGTTCCTGCAACCGGTGGTGGACGGCACAAATCACCGGCTTACCGGCGGCGAAGTGCTGATGCGCTGGCAGCATCCGCAATCGGGCCTGATCCCGCCGTATCAGTTCATTCCATTAGCCGAAGAGAGCGGGCTGATTGTGCCGATGACCCGCCTGATGATGGCGCAGGTGCGCGATCAGTTTGGGCCGATTGCCGCGCAGCTGCCGGATGATTTCCATTTCGGTTTCAACATCTGTGCCGGACATTTCAAAGACCTGACGCTGATCGAAGACTGCAAAGCGTTCCTGCATGCGTTCAAAGATAAACCGATCCGCCTGGTGCTGGAGCTGACCGAACGCGAGCTGATTGAATCGAGTGAAATCACCCACAGTCTGTTCAGTGCGCTGCGCAGAATGGGCGTGCTGATTGCCATGGACGATTTTGGTACCGGCCACTCCAGCCTGACGTACCTGCAAAAATTCCACATCGATATCCTCAAAATCGACCAGAGCTTTATTGGCCGCATCGGTACGGACGCGCTGGCCGGGCATATCGTGGATAACGTAATTGATCTGGCGAAGCGTTTGCAGATGATTATTGTGGCGGAAGGCATCGAGACTCAGGAGCAAATCGACTATCTGACGCCCTTCCACCTCGACTATTTTCAGGGTTATTTTTTCGGAAAGCCGGTGCCGGCAACAGAATTTATGGAAAAATGGCTGTAACGATAACAGGCTTATATTCTGCGACTAGAATAATAACGTGAGCTACGTCTTATAAGATGCGTGCGCTTTTTGCTAAAAATCCGCCGATGTGTAACATCCACACAGACTCAGCCCGGCAGAGCGGCTAACTTGTTGAAGTTACATGTATTGACGTAGTCAGTCAGTAAACTCTGCTGAAAATTCGAATGATCACTTTGCGAGCAAGATGATGATTAAGTGGCCGTGGAAAGCGAATGACCTGAAAATTGAAAAATCGGACGCGTGGAATGACGCTCTGAATATCCCGCTATTATCTTCCCTAAACGAGGAGGAGAAACAGCGGCTAATTCAGGTCGCCAGTCAGCTGCTGACGCAAAAGCGGCTGGTTCCGTTGCAGGGCGTCGAACTGACAGAACAGATGCAGGCGCGCATCGCCTTACTGTTTGCCCTTCCGGTGATGGAACTGGGCGCATCGTGGCTCGATGGTTTTCATGAGATTCTGCTTTACCCTTCCCCTTTCGTCGTCGATTCCCCGTGGCAGGATGAAAACGGGCTGGTTCACGCCGGTTCGCAAATCCACGCCGGACAAAGCTGGGATCAGGGTCCGATTGTGCTGAACTGGCAGGACATCGAAGATTCGTTCGACAACTCCGGTTTCAATCTGGTGATCCACGAAGCGGCGCATAAGCTCGATATGCGCAACGGCGGCGAAGTCAGCGGGATCCCGCCAATCCCGCTGCGGGAAGTGGTCGCGTGGGAACATGATTTGCAGGCCGCCATGCAAAATCTGCAAGATGAAATCGACACCGTCGGCGAAGAAGCCGCCAGCATGGATGCCTACGCCGCGACCGATCCGGCAGAATGCTTTGCGGTATTATCGGAATACTTTTTTAGTGCGCCAGAACTGCTTTCAGAACGTTTTCCGCTGGTATACGGTCATTTTGCCCGTTTTTATCAGCAGGACCCGCTGGCAAGGCAACTTCGCGGCCAGCGCTGCGATTGTTAACACGCGTGATACACGGCGATTTTCAGTGGAAAAGTCCTGTTTTATCGCCGCATTGATTAGTTGCTGAGCAGTCGGAAGGTTTTCGTGATTTTAGCGTTGACACTCCGCGCCCCTCTGGATAACATGCGCCCCGTTCACACGATTCCTCTGTAGTTCAGTCGGTAGAACGGCGGACTGTTAATCCGTATGTCACTGGTTCGAGTCCAGTCAGAGGAGCCAAATTTAGAAAAGCCCGCTTAAGGAAACTTAAGCGGGCTTTTTGGTTTTGTGGAAACAGGTTGCCGTAATGACTGGCGGCATACGCCGGAAGATCAGCACGCTAAACCGGTGCCGGCAGAACATCCAAGCGCGTTGTAAATCTCAACGATCACCTGCCTCGTTGCGTCTTCAATCGTTCCTTCATTACGGCATAAAACCCAGCCCTGACCAGCCATTTCCCGCTCGAACGCTTGAGTACAAGCGACATGTTCTTCCAGTTTATGAATCACCGTACTACTCAGCCCGCGCGTCCGCGCCGCGGCTCTCGCCCATGAAATATCCGGCGCAGTAACAACCCCGACATGCAGGTCTGGCGTTCTCACATTTCGTTCAATATTAAGCTGCAAAACCTCTGCGAATGGCACCATCCTGCGAAACGCGGCATCCGACGGGTACCAGCGATCCATCAAGATAATGCTGTCCGGTGGCTGTTTAGTCAGCACTTTCCGGGAAATCCATGCACGACTATCCGCAAAGCGCGCACAAACCTCCAATTCTAAATCCAGGGAGGGATTTCTTGCGAGCCGGTTAACGAGAGCCATTGTTTCCCCCCTGAAGGGATCACTTTTTTTCTCGCAAAGTCGGATTACCTTCTTGTTGTCTGCCCTGAGTACTTTCGTAATGGCTTCCAGCAGAGTGGTTTTACCGGTTCCCTTAGGCCCGTCCAGAGAAACAAACAGTTGTCGTTTCATGCTTGTGAAGACGATTGATATACGGTTTTTTTAAAACCTGAATCTGGCAAAAACATCTTATTTCCTTCATATAAATAGCGGGCCACCCTGTCGTTCATCAGCGATGAAGCAGATAAAGGGATTGTAGTGGTTTACTGAATTTGGCCACCTGAACAGAGGTGATATGCTCACCCCAGAACAACACAGGTGCTCCAATGAAAAGAAGAAATTTAGTCCTGAATTCAAACGCGCATCCTCTCAGTAGGTTGTCGACCAAAATTACACCGTCTTTGACGCTGCTGAGGGCTATGAAAGTTGGCCTTTCCACGATGACGAAATGGGTCAAACAACTGCGTGCTGAGCGTTAGGGTAAAACACCAAAATCTTCCCCGATAACTCCGGAATAAATCAAGATATGTGAGCCAAAGAAACTACATCGCATTAATAGTAAACAAAATATTAAACATGCTGATGATTGCAATCGATTTGAGCCGTTTGTCTGTCTCAGCACAAACGAATGAATACCCGCCCCTCCGCAAATACCCCAGCAGACCGATGGGGGAAATATCAACCCCCGGTCACAGTGATGAGCATGACAGGAAGCAACACAAGGCGTGTCAGCCCACCTCCTCGCTCAGTTTCTCACGCATAAATTCAATAAACACCTGAGTTTTCGCGGGTAGCAGCCGTGTTTCAGTCAGAGCATAAATCGTGACCGCGTCCGCCTTCCATTCAGGCAATATCCGGGTCAATTTATTGTCCGCAACGTCTTCACCGACAATTTTGTCAGGTAAAATCGCAATGCCTGATCCCATTGAGGCAAAACGACGCATCATACCAATGCTGTTCATCTGAAAGCGTCCGGAAATTCTAAGGCTAATCCGGCTTTCTTCGCGATGTAAGTGCCAGTAACCGGGCTTATCCTGCCGCATACCAATACATTCATGATCCGTCAGCTCATCTGGGTTACCCGGATTGCCATTCTGAACTAAATAGTCGGGGGACGCGTAAAGACTGCGCGAAAGCGACCCGAGCTTGCGCGCAATAAGTCCGGAATCGGGCAGACTCCCCATGCGAACAGCCAGATCATAGGGCTCCGATACCAAATCAACGTTTCTCGGCGTTAAGTCGAAATCGAAGCTGATACCAGGATAACAGTCTGAAAATTCTTTAATAAAGGGAGCAAGAATAATCACCGCAAAATCGGCCGGTAAAGAGACCCGCAGCATGCCCTGTGGCTGAGCCAGGAGAGAACCCAACTGTTCATGCGCCAGACGCGCTTCATCAATGATACGCCGGCTTCGTTCGTAATAAATCTGACCGGCTTCGGTCAGTTCAATCTTACGTGTCGTCCTGTGTAACAGCCTCAGGCCGATAAATTTTTCAAGCTCGTTTATTTTACGGGACAGCGTGGAATTAGGCATGCCGAGCGCCTCAGCAGCACCACGAAAACTGTGTGCTTTGACGACCTCGACAAAGTAAGACATATGGTTAAGTAGTTCCATGTTAATTGTGCCAATGATGGAATATTCAATTCTGATATTAGCTATTTATACCAAAAAGTAACAGGCTATACTTTAATCATTCGCAGGAGAAATGAATAAAACCCTGCCTTGATTCTGATAAAAGTTTCTATTTATCAGGTATTTAACCATAACTTACAGGATAGATATCATGAGCTTTGAAAAATTCACCGCTGAAAACGCTGCCATGCTGTTAATTGACCATCAGGTCGGCACTATGGGCTGGGCAAAATCCATGCCTTTTGAAGAGTTAAAACGTAATGCGCTGATGCTGGCCAAATCTGCTGCAATTCTGAATATGCCGGTGGTGCTGACCTCAAGCATGGAAGAGTATGCCCAGGGGCCGCTGGTTGAAGAACTGAAAACCATTCTGCCGGAAGAGTTTGAAGCACGAATCAAGCGCCTGGGCATCGTTAACGCCATGGACGATGAGAACTTTGCCGCCGCGGTTAAAGCCACCGGCAGAAAGAAACTGATTATTGCGGGTGTAACCAATGACGTCTGTACGGTATACCCGGCACTGACACTGGTTGCAGCAGGCTTTGACGTGCAGGTCGTTGCTGACGCCGGTGCCTCGCCAACCAAAATGGCTGATGACATTGCGCTGCGCCGCATGGACAAAAATGGCATTACGCTCACCACAACCAACCAGCTGATTGCTGAGCTGGCAGGAAGCTGGGCAACACCTCAGGGCGAGAAACTGGTGCAGGTATTGATGGAGTCCTTCCAGTAATGAATGAGCCAGCAGGCTCGTGCGGAAGCGATTTTACGCCTTCCGTGTGAGTCTGCCCTCCCGGACAGGAGAGTAACGACAATGTTTAAAATTGAAAACAGCAGTAAACATCAACATGGTTCTGGCGGTTTCGGCATCGATATCCTCTGGCCGGGTATGGTGCAGAATTCATACGACAGCGGTATTGGTGCAATTGGTCGTATTGACCAGGCGAACGTAAAAGCGGGAACGGTAATTCCAATGCATCCTCATAAGGATGATGAAATTCTCACTTACATGCGTAAAGGCAGAATGCTGCATCTGGACACGGTCGGTAATGAGGAAGAGATTACTGATACCCGACTGATGCTCATGAACGCCGGACATACCTTCCAGCATGAGGAACGCATTCTGGGTGAAAAAGGTGAATCAATGCAATGTCTGCAGATTTTCATTCGCCCCTCAGAAACCAACCTGACACCTCAGGTGCAGTTTCATGATTTCGGCACGCCTTACAGTGACAATAACTGGCGGCTGATTGCCGGCCCTGAAAATGCGCCGTTAACTTTTCGTTCTCAGACGTGGATACAGGACACACGACTTGCTGGCGGTGGTGAGCTGACGCTACCGGCGGTTCCGAACGATAGCGTAGTGCGCCTGTTATATGTATTTGAGGGCGCGGCCCGAATTGGTGAAACTGCCCTTAGTACGGGTGAAAGCATCCTTATCGAAGACAACGAAGTTCACACTCTCACCGCGATGGAAACCACTGATATGGTACTTTTCACTACTGACCCGGCTGCAAAAGTGTTTCGTGGCGGTATGTTCAGTGGAAACATGCGCCCGCGCCTGTAAGAGTATTTCTAAAATATTACGGGCTGAACAGTATTCTTTCCAATTACCGGAGAAATACAATATTTTAATTTTTCAAAAAACACGCCGGATGTTTTATCACCCTTTTATCGGGAATGTTTTTATATTAATTCGACATTATAAATCAAGTATCTTTGAATTTATTTATATATTTTGTCTGCACGCTGAATATCTACATTATTGTTGCTCTTTATTAACACAGCCTATTTTAACGACATGTTTTATTATTAGGCCACAGGAAATTAAAAATGGATAAATTATTTACATCATTCAAACTCGGGCAATATACATTGAACAACCGTCTGGTGATGGCCCCAATGACCCGCAGCCGTGCTGAATATGACGGCACACCGGCTGACCTTGCGGTTGAATACTATTCACAGCGCGCCGGGGTGGGGCTGATCGTTGCAGAAGGGACGCAGCCCAGCGATGACGGGCAGGGTTACTTAATGACTCCCGGTATTTACACCGAAGCACACGTGGCCGGCTGGAAAAAAATCACCTCAGCCGTTCACAATAAGGGCGGCCATCTATTCATCCAGCTTATGCATACGGGCCGCATGAATCATCCTGACAATACGCCACACCATCGTCAGGGTGTGGCGCCTTCAGCCATTGCTCCCGGCGTACAGATGTTTACTGCAAGCGGAATGCAGGATATTCCGGTGCCTCGCGAACTGACAACGGAAGAAATCCACAACACAGTTGCTGATTTTCGCTATGCGGCACGGCGTGCTGTTGAGGCCGGTGCTGACGGCGTGGAGATCCACGGCGCTAATGCCTATCTGATACATCAGTTTTTAGCACCGAGCGCCAACCAGCGCTGCGATGAATATGGCGGCTCCATAGAGAACCGTGCCCGTTTTGCGCTGGAGGTTGCGGCAGCCATTGCAGGTGAGATTGGTGCGGACAAAACCGCGATCCGTCTTTCCCCGGGCAGTCAGATTTGGGGTATTAATGAAGGTGAAGAAGGTCCGGCGCTTTATCGTTACCTGGTTGCTGAACTGAATAAGCTAGGACTGAGTTACCTGCACATTATGCATATGGGCAATGAGGTACTGCTGGGTGAGCTGCGGGCATTATGGACGCAGCCGCTGATATTGAATCGCCCTGGGAAAAGCAGAGAAAACATCGGTGATGATCTCCAGTCCGGACTTGCCGAACTGGAATCTTACGGCCAGATGATTCTGGCTAACCCGGATTTCACCTGCCGTATTAAAACAGGGGCCGAAATGAACAGTGCAGATCCGGCGACCTACTATGGCGGCGGCGTCGAAGGTTACACTGATTATCCTGTAATGCAGTAATTTATTATGCCAATAAAGAGGATAAACGTTTAGGTATATCCTCTTTTATTTTCATCGCCCTACCATACCTAAACCCCAGTTTAGAATGTTTCCAATTAATCATGCCCTGCCCTTAACCAATACGTTACTTAATATGTTGACGGTTTGAGCTATTGCTGACGACCGTTTTTGGCAAGGAGAGAATAGACTAACTTAACCAAGGTCTGCATTGAATGAAGAACGGAAATTATTCACATCGTTTGCATAATTGCCTAAGAGATTAACGCCCCTTTTTGGGTTTAGACATGTCGGTTTAGCAATCTTGCTCTGGCTAATTAGGACAAAGCCCTGTCGGGGCTTTTATCGGGCCACAATCACCAAAGTCATACACTTTGTATCCCTTTTGATTCATGCAGCTCAGAATGTGATTACGCCTGGCATCAAAACGCTCCATTGTCTCTCCGGGCTCTATGCGATTCAAGCTCCAGTGACCTCCATCAAGGTTTGCCTTGGGGTTAACACCACAGCTATACAGATCGGCTTTACGCTGCGCAACATTGGTTAAGCCAGAAGCCTCCGGTTTCTGAAATACCTGGACCCAGGGAACATAATCGTAATTAGAGGAGTCCATATCGGCAACCACACACCCTGTTAACACCACTACACTCGCTAAAACCATCTTTTTGATCTTCAAAATGTTCCCTCAGATAAAGTGACCACCGGATATCAAGTAAACACGATGTTCAACCAGCAGGCAACTTCAGCTCCTGGCACTCAGCTAACGTTCAGGCCCATCAAGGTTCCTGCTTTGTTGGCGGAAGCAATTTTTTAGCTTCATGAATGAGCTTTTCAATCTCTTTCAGAGGGATGCATCCTTCGTAGCAAGAAAAAGAGAACTCATGAGTTACATCGGAATAGAAGACTTCAGCAATTTGCCGGAAGGGGGATGTTCCAGCCTCAGATAGTTCGAGGTACATCCCATCACGGATGACATCGCTTCCACGGGTTAGGTTGTATTGGATCTTAGCCATAAATTTAATTTTCCATTTTTCCTATTAATGCCTCTGTTCGAGCGCAATAAAACGTAAAACATACCCCAGAAAGTAACTTGCACAGGTCCGCAAAGAGCGAAGAGCGGACATTCAGCCCATTCATATCCAGGCCGCCAATGAGTCAGACAGATGGCTGTTAAAAGCCGCCTCTCAATATGTGTGTGGAATTAAAGTTGATATCATTACAAGGGAGAAAACCATGTTAGTACAATCAGAGAGTTGTAAAATAGTGGGAGTTGAATACTGACATCACCTTCCCAACAGATATCAGGTGATGTCAGTATTAAGTTATTTTAAGCATCCTGTGTGATATCCGAAATATCCTTACGTACTTCACCTTCTTAACCTTGACCTAGTTTCAGGCCTCCATCACAGATAATCGTCTGTCCTGTAACAAACGTATTCGTAATTAAGAAACGAATCACTTCAGCGATATCATCAGAGTTGCCCACCCTGCCTACTGGTGTTGATCCTGCATATTCATTAAACGCAGTTGATTTATCTTCTTCTGAAAGAAAATCCCACCAGGGGGTGTCAATCACCCCCGGAGACACACCGTTAACCCTCAGTGGCCGTAATTCGGAAGCCAGGGTAGGCACAAGTGCTGCGACAGCTGCATTTGCTGCACCAATCCCCGCTGTACCGGGCATGGCGGCATGTGCAGTTACCGCACTGACAAAAGTCAGACTTCCATTCTTACGAAGATAAGGGATTGCGGCCTGGGCTGTGGCAAAATGCGCGTAAAATTTCTCCTCAAACCCGGCCCTTACGTCAGCCAGTAAAACGGATGGAAAAGGCCCGGCTCCTTTGCTGCTTCCCAGTGCCAGGACGAGGTGGTCAAAACTGCCAATACAGCTGAAAGCTTCCTGCAGTTCTTCCTCGTTAGCCGCATCGAGTCTCAGTGTATGAATTTCTCCTGTCAGCGATTTTTCTGCTTCTTCCAGCCGAGCAGAACTGCGTCCTGCGATGGTGACCTTATGACCCTCGCTGAGAAGCTGACGGGCTGTGGCAAGGCCAATCCCGGATGAACCGCCGATAATTACGATGTTTTGCTGTGACATACTGATACTCCTTTTTTAGGATATTACAGTTTGTTAACCCTGTTGTTGCATCGGGTCCTGCAGGTTGGTAAGGACGAAACTTGTAGCCCTTAATGCCGTGCGTGCGGCCATGTCAAACGCTTGTCGATGCGGATGACCGGGTAAAAACCGGTCAAAATAAAGACCTGTTTGTCCTTCGGCACTGGGTGAAATGGCAAGCTGAAGAATGGCATCAGCACCTTCTTCAACGCTGCTTAGAGCCGGCATGCCGTCATTTTTAACCATAGAGGTGTTCATATAGGTAGCAGGATGCAGAGCATTAACCGCGATGTTGCTGTTACCGAGTTCCAGGGCAAGGTCACAAGTAAAAAGTATCAGGGCGAGTTTGCTTTGGCAGTACGCACGTTCCCCGCTGTAATGATGAGTCAGCATGATGTTTTCAAAGTCTATTTCTTGCTGACCAGCGGAGGACACATTGACAATACGTGCTTTTTCAGCAGATAAGAGTGCAGGCAGCAGAAGGCGGGTTAGCAGAAAACTTGCAAGATAATTCACTGCAAAGCGTAGCTCGAATCCGTCAACACTTTCTGTTCGTCCCGGCCAGTTTCCCGAAACACCTATTCCTGCATTGTTTATGAGTACATCAAGTTTGGAATGCTCCTGACGGACTTCAGCCGCAAGCTGTCTGACCCCATCAAGCGAGGAAAAATCTGCGTGAAAGAAGGTGGCGTCACCGCCCTGATTACGAATAAACTGAACGACATCCTCACCGCGTTGATGGTTACGTCCATGTATGAGTATTTTATTCCCGGAGACAGCCAGTCGTTCAGCCACCTTCCGGCCAACGCCGTCCGTTGAACCTGTAATCAAGATAATTTTAGATTCATCAGTCATGGTATTTGCTCCGATAGAGAGAAACTGATGAAGAGTTTAATCATCTCAAAGACGCTAACCAGTACTGGTATTATCCTGGTATCAGCACTACCCGGGGAAAGTAAATGTCGGATGCTAAAATTGACAAACACCGCTCACGGCTCAGGGAGTTCGGGAGTTTTCTGCAGTCCCGTCGGGCCAGGTTGTCGCCCGAGCAAGTCGGGCTGCCATCGGGGTTTCGGCGGCGCACCCCGGGGCTCCGCCGTGAGGAAGTTGCGCAACTTGCCGATATAGGGAGTACTTGGTATACATGGCTTGAGCAAGGACGCGATGTACGTCCCTCGGTTGAAGTGCTTGATGCCATCTCAAGGGCTCTTCAGCTTGACCCGGCAGAAAAACATCATCTTTTTACTCTTGCAGCAATATCCTCTTCCGAGGAAAAACCAAAAACAAAGGAACATGTCCCTGATTCTTTGACAAGAATGCTTAAGGCATTGGTCGGTCAACCTGCCTATGTGCTGGGTTGTCGGTGGGATATCCTGGCCTGGAATGATGATGCTGTCCGGGTATTTGGTGATTTTGGCAGGCTGGAGGGGGACCATCGGAATTTAATGCATATGATGTTTACCAGTCAGTCGCACCGCCAAATCCTCGCTGACTGGGACACGCTGGCTCCCCTTTCACTCGCCATGTTCAGATCTGACTGTGCTCATTATGTTGGGGATCCTGACTTTGAGAGACTTATCTCATTGCTGAAAGAAGAAAGCCCGGAGTTTCGGGCCTGGTGGCCGCGTCATGACGTTTTACAACTCCCTTCGACGATCAAACGTATTACGCATCCCGATGAGGGACATCTTGCTTTTGAATACTTAAGTCTTGCTGTCGAAGGGTGTCCCGGAATGCGTTTTATAGTCTGCACGCCATGCCAGCTATGAGCAAAGAGCGGATGTAATGAATCACCACAGGTATTAACAGCATTACCGTGTGTTAATCAGCGGGGAGCATGCCATATCTTTCCCTGTCAGTTCGGTCGCCATTTATTGGCGACCGATTTGCGCAAAGACTACTCTTAATTACTTCCTCAGAATCTGTCCAACGTCTATTCGATTTCCATCCGGATCAGCGAAAACAAATGCCCGAATGCCGTAATCTTTATCTTGTATGCCTTTGATAATTTTGGCACCGATATTCTGACATTGGGTATAAAGTGCATTTGCGTCATCTACAAGAAGGTGCGCGACGGGACAGGAAGGCGCTTTGTGCTGTGGCTGCAGAGTCAAATGTAGCTCCGCGTCTTCACGCTTTAATATCATGAAGCCCACAGGGTCTCCATTTGCAAAAACATCATTGAAACTCAGTCCATTGATGTAGAACTCACTGGAAATTTTGATGTTTTTTACGGGTATTACGGCTGCTATACGACCAAATTTAACGGGATGCTGCATGATCAACCTCGTGGTTGTTAATCAATAGCATAGCGATGGGCGGTGCCGTAGCTAAGCGACTGGACGGTGCCAGGTGATTGATAAAAGTATGATATTCTCGTCATAAATGGAAATGAAACTTTGAGTGCAGAGACAAATATTCACACGTTAATTTTCTATTGTGACAGGCACAGTAGGCTATGAGCGAAGAGCGGACGTTATCAATAAATAAAAATGCATCTCCATTTAAGGAGCCACTTTAGCGGCTCCCAATCAATAACCCGTAATCAATCAGTATCTAAAGAGAGTGAAGAAGATAATTCACGTAAGGCATTAGCTTGATCATTAAGAGTTTTAGCTTTTGCTTCAAAAGTCTCTACTGCGTCAGCTCCGGCCGCAAAACGCGCCGGTGGGTGTTCAAGTTCAGCAAACTGAATCAGTGCTTCGGCCAGTTTTTGGGGATCGCCACCCTGCTTTCCGTCCATGCCCTGCCATGCTGTTTTTGTCGCCCGGGTATCGTCGGCATAATCATTGATTGAGAGTTCGGCATACTGAGTTGAATCATTGGATAACAACTCTGTACGGAAAAATCCGGGTTCAACAAGCATGCTGTTAATGCCAAATTTTTTTACCTCCAGTGCCAATGATTCCATCCATCCCTCCACACCAAATTTAGCGGCACAATAGGCACTGCAAAAAGCGATACCGCCGATCCCGGCCGTTGAAGACAACGTAATAATCAGACCTTGTTTCTGGCTTCTCATTTCCGGTAATACCGCGCGGGTGACGTTCATTGGGCCAAAGAGGAGCGTATCAATCTGGTTGCGTACCTGCGTTTGACTAAGTTCCTCAAAAAATCCGGCAAAAAAGTTCCCGGCATTATTAACCAGAACGTCAATTTTCCCGAATGTCTGTATCGCAACGGCAACCGCTATTTCAGCATCCTCGAAACTGGTGATATCGAGTTTTAAAATCAGCAGCGAGTCGTGTTGGCCTAGCGCACGGGTCACCTTGGTCGGGTCGCGGCCAGTGGCAATAACAATATGTCCGGCAGCCAGTGCTGCCCTGGCAAGATTAAGGCCCAAACCACGACCTGCGCCGGTGATCAGCCATACTTTTTTATCTGTCATAAGGATATCTCATTAAAATCAGGGATCAGGAACAGGTAGTCAGAGACTTTATTCAAATTGAGTCATCATCATACTTCCGGCTTCATTAAGAGATAATATGCTTAATTTAGCATGAGCTTAGAAGGCAGCTTTCTTAATGGTGCCATGGAGGATGGATATCAGCCTTTGTGGTAGCGCAGTGCTTCAAGTACTAACGTAAATGCCAGAGAATGCTGCCGGCGACTGGGATAATAAAGATGATAAGCCGGTCTGCGCGGGCACCAGTCAGCAAGAACCTGAATCAACTGGCCTTCCTTAATCAGGCTATCTACTGTGTCTTCAGGCAGGTAAGCAAGACCCAGCCCATCAACAGCCGCCTGACGCATCATACTTATGGTGCTGAAGGTGCCTCTACCCTCGATACGAACGTTGATTTCACTGCCGTCCTTGTAAAACTCCCAGGAGTAAAAGCCACTATCTGTGGGGAGCTTTAGCCGGATACAACTGTGAGTACTGAGATCCCGAGGAGTAACCGGAAGTTTTTTACCGGAAAAGTAAGAGGGTGCGCCTACCACGGCAAACTGTGAATGTGACGCAAGTGGTAAGGAAATCATGTCCTGATCAATCTGCTCACCCAGCCTGACGCCAGCGTCGTAACGCTCAGCAACAATATCCTTGAGTCCGTATTCGCTCACGATCTCTATATTCAAATCAGGATATTCAAGAAGCAGCGGAGCCAGTCTGGGCCAGAGAAGCGTTTCTGCAGCATGCTCTACAGCGGTTATCCGTATAGTGCCAGCGGGTTTTTCGCGCAATTCGCCAAGTGCCGTAATTTCATTTTCTATTTCGTCAAAGTGAGGTCCGATGCGGTTGAGCATACGTTCCCCTGCTTCCGTGACAGAGACACTTCGGGTCGTTCGCGTGAGCAGACGCAGACCCAGTTGAGCTTCGAGAGTTCTAATTGTATAACTCAGCGCAGATTGGGAGATGCCCATTTGGGCGGCTGCCTTGGTGAAACTTTTCTCGCGCGCAACCGCAATAAAAGCCTGAATATCACTGATATTCTTCCGTCGCATTGATGAATCTCTCGTGTTAAACGAAGCTGACTATACCATTTTATGATTTAATTGTTAGTCAGGCCTAATGGTATGCAGCTGATCGTATTGAAAAAGGTAATGGCCGTGCTGAAAGAAAACTTTAATGAATTGCAGATGTTTCTTGTCGTAGCGCGCGAGAGAAGTTTTACCAAGGCGGCGAGTAAGCTTGATGTTTCGCAATCGGCCATCAGCCACGCGATAAAAGCGCTGGAAGAGCGTCTGAATATCCGTCTTCTGACGCGCACCACCCGCAGCGTGACGCCAACGGAAGCAGGTGAACGCATTATCGCCTGCCTCGAGCCACGGCTGGCAGATCTTGAGCAGGAGCTGGAAACGCTGCTGCATCTGAACGGCAAGACCTCGGGGAATATCCGTCTTTCGGCGGGAGAACACTCGGCGCGCAAACTGGTGTGGCCGAAGTTGAAGCCGTTTCTGAAACAGTATCCTGAAATCAGTATCGAGCTGGTCGTCGATAACGGGTTTGTGAATATCGTCGAGGGGCGTTATGACGCGGGCATTCGTCTGGGCGAAAGCGTCGATAAGGATATGATTGCGGTAAAAATCGGCCCGGACATCCGTATGGCGGTGGTCGGCTCCCCGGCCTATTTCGCGGAGCATCCCATTCCGCAGACGCCGCATGATTTGCAGAATCATCAGTGCATTAATATGCGTTTACCGACCACCGGTGGCGTGTATCACTGGGAGTTTGAGAAGGACAGAAAACCGCTGCGCGTGCGGGTTGAAGGGCAGCTGACGTTCAACTTGCTGTCCGAAAGAATCGATGCCGTGCAGTCCGGGTTTGGTATTGCCTGCGTGCCGGAAGATATGATTACCGATCTCGTAAAATCGGGCGAGTTGGTGCAGATTCTGGAAGAATGGTGCCCGTATTTCCCCGGTTATTATCTTTATTACCCGAGCCGGAAACAGCATCCACCTGCTTTCGCGCTGCTGATCGATGCGCTGCGTTATTCAGAATAGATAAATCCGCGACGCCTTTTGAGTGTCGCGGATTTTTTATAAACCGGTGATATCAGACATCCAGTTTTCGCGCCGTCAGCCATTCAACCATTGCCGGGTCACGGTGTGAGAAGAAAGCGCTGGTCGCCGTGTCCATCGCGCTGATTTTAATCATTTCGTCCTGACTCAGTTCAAAATCGAGCACATTGATGTTTTCTACAATACGCTCTTTGCGCACTGATTTTGCCAGCGAAACAATGCCGCGCTGGAATACCCAACGCAGAACAACCTGCCCCACGCTTTTGCCATATTTTGCGCCAATCGCCGCTAATACCGGATTCTGGAACAGGCCATTTTTGCCTTCCGCAAACGGTGCCCAGGCTTCCGGCTGGATCCCGCGGCTCAGCATCCACGGCACCGCGTGCAGCTGCTGGTTGAACGGGTTCACTTCAATCTGGTTGACCGCAGGAACGACGTTATTAAAGGCCATCAGATCCGCCAGACGATCCGGCTGGAAGTTACTCACGCCAATCGCGCGGATTTTCCCCGCCTGATGTAATTCTTCCATCGCGCGCCACGCGCCGTGAACGTCACCATACGGCTGATGAATCAGATATAAATCGATGTAATCCAGTTGCAGCCGGTTCAGCGACCGCTCGAACTGCGCTTTTGCGCCTTCATAGCTTGCGCCCTGTAACCACAGTTTGGTGGTGACGAAAAGCTCGTCGCGCGCAATGCCGCTTTGTTTGAGCGCGTTGCCCACCTGCATTTCATTCTGGTAAGACGCGGCGGTATCAATCAGGCGGTAGCCGGTTTCAATCGCATCGATAACGGCACGCTCACATTCTGCGGCGTCCGTCATCTGGAAGACACCAAAGCCCAGCAGGGGCATTTCAATACCGTTGTTCAGATTCACTGTTTGCATGACGTTATCCTTGAGTGTTGTGCCTGAGATAAGCATAACGCAGAGCAATTAATCGAATTAGAGGCCCTAATACGATAGGGTTCATTAGCCGAATGCATTAATTCCCGCCCGCGCCCGACTCGAAGGCCACAATGGCTTTCACCTTGTTGTTTTTCATGGCGGTATACCAGCCGGGGCCGCCGCCATACCCAATACCCGTGTTTTTAAAAATGTCTTCACGGTTAACGCCTCCTTATCTGCGTTATCAGCTGCGTACAGTTTCCAGCCAGCTGGTGACGGTTTCTGTGGTTCTTCTTTCCTGACTGCCTTCAATGACCAGCGGTTTTTCGCGTTTTGCGTCCGCCGCCAGTCGCGCGAGGACGTCTTCACTGTCGCCCTTTCCGTAGCCGCCGTGGGTAATAAACGGGATGAGTAACTTACCGGCGAGATCGTGGGTGCTCAGGAAAGTCTGCACCACCGGCGGCACGCTGGTGCCCCAGACGGGAAAGCCCAGATACACCGTCTGATAACCCGCCATGTCGGGAACGGTATTTTTTAAGGCGGGCAGCGTTCCCCGGTCGTGTTCGCTTTTAGCCTGCGCGACGGTCTGGAAATAATCTTCCGGATAAGGTTTCGCGGGTTCGATTTCAAACAGATCGGTTTTCAGACTGCGGTGGATGACGCCCGCAATCACGCGCGTGTTGCCGCTTCTTGTGAAAAACACCACCAGCGTGCGGTTGTTACTCAGTACGTTGGCGTTATCGCTGGCCGCCGCGACCAGCGGGACATTGGCGAGCGTTAACCCCGCCAGCGCGGTGAGCAGGATTCTGCGCGCCGGATCATATTCTTCTGACATCGCACTGTCCTTTATTTTGCGGTGGCCAGTTGCAGCGCATGTTCAGCGCGGGACGACGCTTCGTTTTCGCCATTCTCACGCAGGGTTTGCGCCAGCTGTTGCAGCTGTCCCGCCGTCAGCCCGACGCGCAAACTTGCCCTCGAATGGGATAACAGCTGCGCCTCAACGCCGGGCGTGGCGGCTAACGCCCCGACCGTTGCCAGTTCGCGGCTCTGCCAGTCCAGATTGTCGCGTGCAAAAATGTCGCCGAATAAATGCGTTTGCAGGAACTGATTAATCACCGGCGCAAAATCAAACAACGGGCCCTGCACCGGCGCACCGGAGATTTTGGTCTGACTGGCGGTTCCCGTACGGCGGAGTTCTTCCCCGACCGGGATCGGGCTTACCGGCTCCAAGCCTTCAGCGTCGCGAATGCCGCGCTGTTTGCGGGCTTCGACCACTTTCATGAGTTCGGTTAATGCGTTTAGGCTGCGCGGAAAACCGGTGTATGCGTAGAGCTGCACAAGGATTTCTTTGGTTTCGTTAACGGTCAGCCCGGCGTCCAGCCCCTGATTCAGCGCGACGCTGAGTTTTTCCATCTGGCTGCCTGCCATAAACGCGGCGATTAAAGGAATGGCCTGCTGACGTGCAGACAATGTTTCGGAAACGCTGGATTGCGGGTTCATTGTTGAGGCTCCTGTTGTGACGGGCGGCGCGGCAAATGACATCTGGCCGGAACCTGAGCGGTGACAGAAAAAGTGATTCTTGGCGCGCAGGCGTTTAATCGCGACTTCAACCACGTTCGCGTCGCTGTTGAAATTCATATCCCACACCTGTTAGGCAATCATCATTTTGGAGAGGATCTCACCCTGAAGGCGCGACGCACATCGGGACGTACTGGGTGCCGCGTTATGTCGATCAGGCAATGACCAAACTCGATACCTTCTTTGATAAAAATATCTAACCCGCCGTTTTAGTCCCTCGCGTAGTCAGTGCCATCACGGCGCTGGCTACGGTAAATACCGCGATAATCCAGCCCATCGTCCACGGCGTCCCGTCACTGAGCAGCGCCAGCAACAATGAAGAGATAATCCCGCTGCCGTACTGCAACGACCCCATCAGCGCAGAGGCAGAACCGGCAACGTTCGGCACGGCGTCCAGCGCGGCGGCTGTTGACGTCGCGGCAATAACGCCGTTCATCGCAAAGAAAACAAATACCGCCGCCGCAATCAGGCCGATCCCGCCGATCCCCGCGCCGGTGGCCAGCGCCAGCATCAGTGCGGCCAGCATCGCGATACACACGGCGAACCTGAGCAACGTCTCCAGCGGATAACGATGCACCAGACGCCGGTTGACCATGCTCACTGCCATCAGCCCGACGATGTTGACAGCAAACAGCCAGCCGTAATGCTGCGGCTCGACGCCAAAGTAGGTGATGTAAACGAAAGGTGAGCCGGTGATAAACGCATACGCCGCGACGTAATAGAACGTCAGGCATAACGTAAAACGCATGTACTGCGTGTTGCTCAGCAATGTGTAGTAATTGCGGAAAGCGCTCCTCAGCGACGCTTTCACGCGCTTTTCTTCCGGTAAGGTTTCCGGCAACCAGAAGAGGGAAATCAGCATGAGTGTGCCGATCACCGCCAGCAGCCAGAAAATAGAATGCCAGGAAGTCACTTTGATCATCTGCCCGCCCAGCAGCGGCCCGGCAATCGGGGCGATCGCCATGATAATCATCAGCGTCGAAAGCATTTGCGCCGCGCGGGTGCGGCTGAACAGGTCACGGATCATCGCCCGCGCCAGCATCGGGCCGGTGCATGCGCCCAGCGCCTGAAAGACACGCCAGAAAACAATCTGTCCGATATCCGTGGATAACGCACAACCGGCAGAACCGATGACGAACAACACCATGCCGATAAACAGCGGCAGACGACGCCCAAAATGATCGCTTACCGGCCCCCAGATCAGCTGTGCAATACAAAAACCGATTAAAAATCCGGTGATGGTCAGTTCCACGTCGCCCTGTAAATCCTTCGCCATCAGCGGCATGGCGGGTAAATAAATGTCGGTCGATAAAGACGTGAAAGCCATTAATGCGCTGAGAATAAGTACAAACGTGAGGCCGGTCGTTTTTCCGGTAGCGATCTGCGATCGTGCCTGAGAATCAGTCATGGTGTTCCATCGGGAAATAAGGAGAGGACTTTATACTAGCGGGTTCATGGCGCGAGATAATGGCAGGGGATCGGATAGAGATTATGAGCTGTATTCATGAATGCGGGCTGTTACCACCCCGCCAGACGCAAAAATGCCCGCTCAGGAAAACCCGGCGGGCAGAGTATTTCTACGGCTTAACGGTTGATTTCAGGCAGTTCAGTCGCGCCAGCCCATGGCCGGTGCTACGTGTTTCAGGATTGATTCAATAACATGCACATTGTAATCCACGCCCAGCTGATTCGGCACGGTCAGCAATAACGTGTCCGCTTCGGCAATCGCTTCATCCTGTTTGAGCTGTTCAATCAGCCTGTCCGGCGTCGCCGCGTAGCTGCGCCCGAAAATGGCGCGGGTTTTCTCATCAAGATAACCGACTTTGTCACCGTCGTTGCCGCCTCCGCCAAAATACATGCGGTCGCGGTCATCCATCAGCGCAAAAATGCTGCGGCTGACAGAAACGCGTGGCGCGCGTGTATGCCCCGCTTCGGCCCACGCTGCACGGTACGCCCGGATTTGCGCCGCCTGCTGAATGTGGAACGGCTCGCCGGTTTCATCATCTTTCAGCGTCGAGCTTTGCAGGTTCATGCCCAGCTTCGCCGCCCAGACTGCGGTTGCATTCGAACCCGCGCCCCACCAGATGCGGTCGCGCAGACCTTCGGAATAAGGTTCAGGTCGCAGTAAACCCGGCGGATTCGGGAACATCGGCTGCGGATTCGGTTTCGCGAAACCTTCACCACGCAGCACGTCCAGGAACTTTTCCGTCGTGCGACGCGCCATATCCGCCTCGGTTTCACCTTCTTCAGGCTGATAACCAAAGTAACGCCAGCCATCAATCACCTGCTCCGGTGAACCCCGGCTGATCCCAAGCTGCAAACGCCCGCCGGAAATCAGATCTGCCGCGCTGGCGTCTTCGGCCATATACAGCGGATTTTCATAACGCATATCGATCACACCGGTGCCGATTTCAATCTTGCTGGTCTTCGCGCCAATCGCGGCCAGCAGCGGGAACGGCGAACTCAGCTGACGCGCAAAGTGATGCACGCGAAAATACGCGCCATCCGCACCCAGTTCTTCAGCGGCGACCGCCAGATCGAGAGATTGCAGCAAAGCGTCAGCCGCCGAACGGGTGCCGGACTGTGGCGATGGCGTCCAGTGACCAAATGATAAAAATCCAATATTTTTCATCGAGTATTCATCCTCATATTCAGGGAGATAATCCGCAAAGAGGCCCTTTCCGCCAGGCCGCAATAATAGATTCACTCTACGCGATCCAGGATGAGAATAAATATCATTTGTTTAACATAAGGATTCAATAAATTTGAAGGAGAGCAGACTTTTTTGCTTGTTTTTTAATAACCTGAACAAATAGTCGCCATAAAAACGCAGATGTAAAAAATCCTTTGCCAACGACATCATCACCCGTTATTATGCGCCCCGTTCACACGATTCCTCTGTAGTTCAGTCGGTAGAACGGCGGACTGTTAATCCGTATGTCACTGGTTCGAGTCCAGTCAGAGGAGCCAAATTCTTGTTTTCATGCCGCTTTACGAATCCTTATGTGCTTCCGATTCAATGAGTTAGCGTGAAAAGTCTTCCCGATGCATTTTCATTTCCCCCTCCGCATCGGGAGAATGTAGTGGTCAGATTTGGGGTCATGCGGGTTCGATGACTTAGTGCCCCCCAAATGTCCCTAAAAGACTCAAAAATCCGCAATTAAAAACCATCCGAAAAAACTTCTAAGTTTCTGACTGTCATGGTCTATACACTTAAGAAAATACCCCTTCGATTCAATGCGCATAATAAACTCCTCGGGCAATCCCGGAAGCGAGAGCTTTTTTTTCAATTCACGCATGACCTGCCATAAGCGCTGACTGGATGCGCTTACCAGGTGATTTTCCCAAACCTGAATCATGATTTCGTTATTCGATACGATTCGGTGACCCGACGTCTCCAGCATATAGATCAGCAAGCGCATCATTGTTGTTCTTAAAGTAATTGCCTGGATTTTTTCCGTGAATTATTCCAAAAACAATGTTCCTCTGGATATCAACAATGATGTTATTTCCTATGCTAAAACCAAAAAGCCTCTCCTTGTTCATCATTCCTCCCTCCTTACATTCAGAAACCATAAGCAATGAACATATTTCATATGAATAATGCCCCTGATTTCAGTGAGCGCATTCTATATCCGCAAAAAGACATTCGACAACGCAAGATAAAAAACACCTATGAAAAAAAATTAACTACATACCATCGTCCTGACCAGTATAGAAGCGGGTTAAGATTTTTATTAGAAAATTCGATACCAGTTTGAATATAAAAAAATCCGGATGAGTCACAGGCATAAAACTTATCGTATTCACGTAACGTTAATAAATAACTAAATCTAATTAGTAATGAAATGCATATGCAGTTACCTCTTCTCGTGTAGTTTTCAACTTCGAAAAGTAAGACTGATGCATTAAATCAGACAGACGTTGTGGTATTTCCACGAAAAGCAGGGTGAAAACGCATTTATCTTCATTTTGTTTTTTCTTATTACGGAGGGTAAATACAGTGCGTGCATATCTTTTTTACATCTTTATGCTATTATTAAGAATGTCCCCGGAGAAATGTCAAACTTTTGCCTCACTCATTAGAGAAATGACAGATGACAGAGAAATCTTTTATTGAAAACATCACCAGAGCCAGGGGTTTTGATTTAAATCTTCTCTTATACTTTGAAGCAATCTATGCCTATAAAAGTGTTTCAAAGGCGGCGAAATTGCTTTGCATCAGTCCTTCCGCTGTCAGCCAGTCGCTGACAAAACTTCGCAGTTTCTTCTCTGATCCTCTTTTTCTGCGCGAAGGTTCAGGCCTTGTGGCAACGACGGTCGCAGAAAATTTACACAACCAGTTAAGTTCCGGATTCGGGCAGTTGCTCAGTAGTCTGGACTATTTCAAAGACACAGCAGCGAAAAATAAATTTGTCATTCATTCCACTCCCTATGCAGCTATGCGCATTTTGCCCAAGCTGACATCTGAGATCCTCAATGAAAAACTTAACTGTGAAATCAGCCATATAAGTACGGATGGGTTGTTAGATACGATAGAAGATGCCCTGACCTACAGAAAAGCAGATATCGTTTTTGATACCAGGCCTTATTATAACTTTTCGACCGTTGTGGAACCTTATCTTATTGAGCATACCGTTCCTATTTGCAGGAAGGATCATCCAAGATTAGGGTCAACGTTGACGTTTGATGAGATGGCGATTGAATCATCAACCTTATTAAATGCAGGTTCCGAAAATGTAAAACGCACCCAGACGGGTATCATGGACTTTTTGGGGCAGCGTAACTTCTTCTTTAGCAGCAGTTCTATCATTGTGAATGCGGCGATCGTTGAAAACTCTGACGTCGTCAGTTTCGTGCCGGTCTGGTTTGCTGAAAAATTTGCATCAAGCTTTAATATTAAAATTCTGGACTGTGATTTTTGCCCGGAACCCGTCACGATGTATATCACTTACAATAAGGCTTCCTTAAAAAGCCCACACTTTCTGGAACTTTTAGCCATACTCAATAAGCATAAAGAAATCTAAAATCCACCAAAGTGGAAAGAATAGCCTGAGTATGTCACAGGGCTATTCTCGTCCACTGCTCAGTCATCAAAATTCATATCTTGAGGGTTAATGCATTTTTTCAATTTTCTTGAGCAATACGTCTTTATCTTTAATGCGTGTGGGGTCTTTCAAATAGTTTATATACAGGTAGGTTTTTTTGGTATTGACTTTGAATCTGTAACTCAGTGACTTAATATTAAAAGAAGCATGTAATTTCAAATAGATGTTAACAGGAATGACGCAAATGATATCACTCACTTCTACCATTGATAGCAGTACGAGATAATAATGGCTTGAGAAAAATACGTTATCTGTATTGCTTTCCTGGATTAAATTATCAAATCTGGATAAGCATCCGACGGCTGCTTGTTTTTCCTGATAAAACTCTTTCAGGGAAATGGCGTCTGAAAATCGCGGATGTTCTTTCCGGCAGACAATGGCATAATCTTCTGTGAACAATCTTTTAAAGTAAATATCGTCGTGCTGAACAGGCGCATAATCAAAAATGACATCCGCCTTATTATTCAATAATAATTCGATTCTGGCCTCAGGCGTATCAGGGAGAGGCTTATGCTCCAGCGAGAAGGACAGGGTTTCCTGCATCACCTGATAGGTCAAAGGGATAACGGTCGCCGCAAGATGGGGGGCACATGAAAAAATAAAATGAGTACGGTGGGAGCTATCCGCACTAGCCTGCACCTTCAGCTGGGAATTGTGAAGTCCGAGCATTTCGGTATGCAGGCGGTTAGCAAACTCTGTTGGTAAAAGCCCCTTTTTATCATGAACAAACAGTTCGTCGTTATATAATACCCGCAGCTTTTTGATTGCCATATAAACGCTGGAATGTGAAATGTTTAAGGCATGAGCCGTCTGGGTCATGCTTTTCGTTTTCATCACCGTGTTAAAAATAAGGATCCTGGCAATATCTGCCTTGCTTAAGTTGAGATGCATCACATTGACCTTCCGTAATCAAATAATGTCTATTTGTAGTTTTTAAATGCTCGCTGCAGATCCCTGAACTGGTCAATCCTCGCCAGATATTTTTGCTGTTCAAGGCTTCCCTTCGGTAAGATTCCGCTGGCCTGAGTCAGAAGCTCAATGGCCTGTTCCAAATCTCCTTTAAGCGCCCTGCTCTCCGCCCAGGCGGCAAGCTCTTTACTTCTGTATCCTTCAAGAGCAGAGACCTTTCTTAACATTTCCCATCCGTTAGGTTCTGAAGGATGCGCAAAGGTATAAGCCGCTAAAAGGGGATCTGCTTTCGCATACATGCCGGATTCGATTTCGGCATTAGCCAGATTTAAGATCAGCACCGGATTATTTTTAGTTGCCGCATTCGCCT
Organism: Rahnella contaminans; assembly: GCF_011065485.1. NCBI lineage: Bacteria > Pseudomonadati > Pseudomonadota > Gammaproteobacteria > Enterobacterales > Yersiniaceae > Rahnella > Rahnella contaminans. Next base: position 447,233 of record NZ_JAADJS010000001.1, on the reverse strand, counting down.
TTTCCAGGCGTTGTGCAGCCTGCCCGGCTTTTTTACGGGCAATATCATTATCAGTGGCAATATCCAGAAACCAGGCGTTGCCGGGTGAAGCACTCAACAGTTTTCGAATGGCCACATCGGCCTGGTCATATTTTTTTGCCTGATAACTCTGGATCGCAGAACCGTAACGTGCGGCTAACACCTCGTCTGCCTGCCCTGCATTTAAGGTGTTTATATACTCGTCAGCGACTGTCTGATCCTCGCTATACATCGTCAGCACTCTGACTTTTGCCAGCATAAAATCTAATGAAGATGCACGTACCACTGCGGGCATCTGATTCGCCCGGTTACGCATATCGGACAAACGACTTTCAGGGAGCGGATGCGTCAGCAACATTTCAGGAGGTTTACTTGCGAAAGAGGATTTATCGGCCAGTTTTTGCAGAAACAATGGCATTGCCTGGGGATTAAAACCGGCGCGCTGAAGTACCTGAATGCCTATCCGGTCCGCTTCCTGTTCGTTGGCCTGAGTAAAACTGATCATCCCCTGTTGTGAACCTGCAAGGGTGGAAGTCAGGGCTGCCATTCCGGCCTGCGGACTGGCAGTCGCCAGTAAAATTGCACCAAACGCACCGCCCCATGTCAGAGGAGAATTCTTTTGCTGATCCTCCATTGCCCGTGCCAGATGACGTTGCGTGACGTGTGATATTTCGTGTGCCATGACGGAGGCGAGTTGTGATTCATCCTCTGTCGCGGCAAATAATCCGGTATGCAAAACCACATTTCCGCCAAAAAAGGCGTAAGCGTTAAGCTCATTATTATTTACCAGATAAAAATGAAACGGCGTCCTGACAGATTTAGCCTGACTCACTAAATTTTGCCCCAGATGATTGAGATATTCCACCAGCAGGGGATCGTCAATAATCGGTGTCGCTGCCCGCATCTGCCGGACATAATAGTCTCCCATCTTAATTTCCTGAGCCACACTGAGCGTGCTGCCAGCGGACGTTCCCATTTCCGGAAGTGTTTCCAAAACAGGTTGCCCTGCAAAATGAGAAGCAGGATCATCCTGATAATGGAAACTGCTGACCGTAGAGGTTGACGCGAAGGCACCGCCGGTACATAAGGCACACAGTATTGTCGCGTACGCCCCTGGTTTGAATACTTTAGTTTTCATTTTTTCCTGAGATGACTATTTACGACCAAAGGAGTATAAGAAAAAGCCCGTCTGACCGAATAAGCGGGATATAAATATTATTTTCTGAGTCAATAGTAAAGTAATAATAACGCATTAATTGCGGTGATACCTTTTAGTTTTACTAAATGACTTATTAAGCAATTGTGAATTAAGATCTGCTTAAATAATCAATTCGGTTTGCTTGTTAATTAAGCCGATTCCTAATTTGTTTATCGTGATACTCTGTTTTTCGGGATATAAACCCAGTTTCAAATATCGTTCTAAATGAAAGCCAAGCTTACCGGACATGTTATTAATGACGCTTATTAACATCGGTATGCCAATGACAAAACCTGACTCCCCTCTTTTTGGGCAGGGCAATGCCGTCTTTCATAACAGGCTGTTTAAGACGATGACTTCTCCGCAGAAATGGAAATTATCATGAATATGCAAAAGAAAATTCTTTCATTATGTATTGCCCTGGCGCTTGGCAATAACGCCTTTGCCGCACCTGAAGTAGAAAGTAAATTAAAAGTCGATGAAAAAACATGCCCGGCTAAAGGCACTGTTTTAACGAAAGAGCAAAAGGCAAAACTGCCGCAAAAATGTCTTTCGGATGATGATGATAAGATGGTATGGGGCTGGATAGCCGGAGGTTCTGCGCTTGCGGGTATTATTGCCCTCGCCAGCGGCGGCGGTGGCGGTGGCGACGACCATCATTCGGATCCGATTCCCGACCCAATTCCTGATCCGGTTCCTGATCCAATTCCGGACCCAATTCCAGATCCTGACCCGATTCCCGATCCTGAACCTACAACGGGAACCGTTACCTATCGAAATAACGCAGTCCTGGACAAAACGGCGAAAACCATTACGTTCAACGACGTCACCTACAGCTATGCGCCGGACGGCGACCGTTATGTTCTGACCGCGCCGGACAATTCCGTGCTGTATACCGAAAGTGACAAGTGGCTGGTGGACGACAGAAACGATCTGATCCTCAGAGGTGACGATGCCGAGGGTTTCTACTGGATCTACGATTCGGAAGCTAAATTTGTTCATGCCGACGACCATACCAATCTCATCGAAGGTGACGGTACCAGCAACAAAATCGACAACGGTTCCAGCGCATCCGGCGAATTTACCGCAGGGACGATTGTTGATGGTAACAATACCTCTACCGTTATCAACGGCGGCTCCGGTGCGACAGACGGCGGTAAAGGCACCTACATCAACGGGAACGGTTCTGTTGTCGATAACACCGGCGGCACCACGGCCAGCGGCGAGAAATCTACCGGTATCGATATCACCGGGAATAACGACAAAGTCATTAACGGCGGTGAAAGCACCATCACCAGCGGCGGTACCGGCATCAACATTGACGGTAATAACGGCCAGGTGGATAACAAAGGCGAAACTACTGTTTCCGGCGAAGGCTCTACCGGTACTCAAATCAAAGGCGATGATGCTACCGTCAACAACAGCGGTAAAACCGATGTGACCGAAAGCGGCACCGGCACCAAAATCGACGGCAACGGCGCGAACGTCGTTAACACCGGCGAGACCACTGTCAGCGGTTCCGGCTCTGCGGGTACTGTGATCACCGGCGACGGCGCAGTCGTGGATAACTCCGGCAAAACCGACGTCACCGAAGGCGGCACCGGTACCAATATTGACGGTAAAAATGCCAGGGTAGACAACAAAGGCGAAGCCACTGTCTCCGGCGAAGGTTCCACCGGCACTACCATCAAAGGTGATGATGCCGTCGTCAATAATAGCGGTAAAACGGATGTCACCGCAGGTGGCACCGGCACCAAAATCGACGGCAACGGCGCGAACGTCGTTAACACCGGCGAGACCACTGTCAGCGGTTCCGGCTCTGCGGGTACTGTGATCACCGGCGACGGCGCAGTCGTGGATAACTCCGGCAAAACCGACGTCACCGAAGGCGGCACCGGTACCAATATTGACGGTAAAAATGCCAGGGTAGACAACAAAGGCGAAGCCACTGTCTCCGGCGAAGGTTCCACCGGCACTACCATCAAAGGTGATGATGCCGTCGTCAATAATAGCGGTAAAACGGATGTAACCGCAGGCAGCACTGGCACCAAAATCGACGGTAACGGCGCGAACGTCGTTAACACCGGCGACACCACGGTCAGCGGTTCTGGTTCGGCGGGTACTGTGATCACCGGTGATAACGCCAAAGTGAATGAGCAGGGTTCTGCCACTGTGACCGATAACGCCACCGGCATCAAAATCGATGGTAGTGGCGCGGACGTTACTATCAAAGGCGACAGCACGACTCCTGCAATCATTGATGTCTCCGGCGGCGGCAAGGGCGTGGTGATTAATGGCGACGATGCCAAAATTACGATTGAAAACGCTACCGCGAATGTGGACGGTACCGGCTCGGCACTGGCAACCATCACGGGTGATAACGCCACAGCTAATATTGGTGGTGATATCTATGTTAAAGGCGGTGCGCATGGTATTGATATCGCGGGTGATAATTCCACGGTCAATACCAAAGCGAACATCTTCGTCCAGGATTTAGATTCCATCGGGATTAATATTACTGCGGTCAATGACGGTGCAGAGGGGAAAAGCTCCTTTACCAATACGGGTGATATTAATGTGACCAAGAATGCTACCGGTGTATCTATTCTTGGTAATAAGGAAGAGGTCATTTTAAATGGCAATATTAACGTCACTGCGATTAAGGATGATGATCATAAAAGCCTTAGTGGAGGGACGGGGTTGCTTATTAACGGGAATAATAACAGCACTATCCTCAACGGTAACTTAACTCTGTCAAACGAATCATTGAACAGTGCTCAAAAATACATTTTCAATCAAAACTCCTTAAAGGGGTTAGATGTGCGCGGTTCTAATAATAAAGTTGATATTGATGGCACCGTTAAACTGGAGCAAATCGGTAATATATTCACGAGTCAAAATACGGCTATTTATATTTCCGGTGACGATAATGAGGTTACAGTCTCAGGTGGCATACAGTTAGCGCTTGATTCAACAATAAATACTGGTGCTACAAAAATTGTTGGTGTTGAGATTGCGGCGAAAAGCTCAGTGACCGTCAGCGGGCATTCATCGGTTAACAGTACAGATACCCGTGCTGAAGCGACTAATCTCATTAAAGTTTCCAGAGAAGGTCAGGCACTTTTAACAACAGACTCAGTTGTAGACTTTAATTTAACCCCTGTAAGTTATGCATTGAATCAATCAGTCGGTTTTCTTACTGCTAGTGGTTTGAATTCTAAGATTGAAAATGCGGGGGTGATTAATGCCCATACTACAGGCGGAAGTATTATGGTCGCCGATATCGGAGCAAATATATTAAACAGTGGCACAATTAACTGGGCAAGCAGTAAAACAGGAGTCTTGGAAAAAGGTTCTGTTTTAAACGCTAACCGCGATAAATCTAAGGCAACGAATACGGCGAATATTGATCTTAAAAACTCTATGTCTCCAACCAGCGGCGGGGGAGACGCTCGCTTTCCCTTAATGCGGATAAACGGCATTATGTATGGTGAACTAGCTTCGGGTACCGGCTCGTTTGTTGAAAGTGGGGGCAATATTACAATGCAAGGTGCCGGGTTATTTGGACTCGGCGCTAGCCAAACAAATACTCAGGCAACTAACAGTGGAACAATTACACTGGATGGTTTTGGGCCTTCAACAGATGCCGAGGGTAATACTATTGACCAAACGGCATACAAGACGGCAGATAACACGGCCTATTATCGTGGTGCTGGAATGATCGCAGGTTCAACTGATTCTGGTCAGAGTAGTAATGCGCAGGCGATTAACTCTGGCAGTATTTCCGTCAATAACTCCGGCTTCGGTATGCTGGCACTTAACGGGGGCACCGTCACCAATCAGGGCAACATCACCTTGACCGCAGATGCATCAACTGACAGCGACGGTACCCAGACACAGCTCACTGGTATGGGCGCAATGTTAGGCGGTAAAGCGATTAACGACACCACTGGTACCATTAATATCAACACCGATATTGGTCGCGCATTCTATACAGACGGCGCATCCGGCAGCCAGATTGTCAACAAAGGCACTGTGAACTATATGGGCAGCGCCATTGATAGCAGTGATATCCATATGGGCAGCACGCCACAGTCACAGGTGACAGGTTCACCAGCGCTGCTTAAAGGCTACATGGTGGGCACCAACGCCGACGGTTCTTCGGGTAAATTCTACGGCAGTAATGTAGATGTCTCCGATGTCACCGTCGATACCGGTTTCACCGAAGGAACAGATGCCAAAACCGCCACCATCAACGATGCCTTTGTGGGTTCTGATATCGCCGGTGCAGAAAACATTCAGGCTGATTCTGTCGTCTGGGATGCCGAAGGGAAAAAGGATGCCAGCGGCAACGTTGACGTCACCATGACTAAAAAGGCCTATACCGATGTGGTTACGGATACCAGCGTGAACAGCGTGGCGGGCGCACTGGAAGCGGGTTATACCAACAACGCCCTGTACCAGAGTCTGAACCTGAAAACGGCGAAAGACGTGACCAACGCCATGAAGCAGATTTCCGGCAGCAAAGCGACGACCGCGTTTAACGAAGCGAAAGTGCTGAGTAACCGTTTCACCATGCTGGCAGACAACGCGATTGAAACCTCAAGCGGCCTGGGCTTTAACGTGGTGGCGAAAGGCGACAAACGTGCCGAACTGGGTAATAACACCCAGTACGACATGATGGCCCTGAGCCAGAAACTGAGCCTGACAGACAACCAGACCCTGAAATTGCAGTACGGTATTGCGCGTCTGGACGGTAACGGCGGGGTGAAATCCGCAGGTGACAACGGTCTCACCGGCGGCTACAGCCAGTTCTTCGGTCTTGAGCACGAAATGGATCTGGGTAACAACCTGAGCTGGGACAACGCCCTGCGTTATGACAACCATCAGCTGAACAGCAGCCGCTCAATCCAGTACGGCAGCGTGAATGAAGTGGCTAACGCCAATAATTCACAGCAATACATGGAAATGAAGAGCCAGTTCAGCAAGGGTTATGACCTGAGCGAGACGCTGAAATTCAAACCGTCCATCGGTGCGAAAGTGCGTCATACCCGCGATGGCGGCGTGAGTGAAACCGGGGCAAGCGACTACAACCTGAAAATGGATGCAGGCAGCGAAACCGCCGTTGACGCCATCGCCGGAATGGAACTGACCTACGCCGGTAAGAACGGCTGGGCGGCGACCGCCAGCGTGGAAGGCGGCCCTAACCTCTCCTACAGCAAAAGTGCGCGTTCTGCGTCCCTCCAGGGTGCAGCGGGTCAGCACTTTAACGTGGATGACGGTCAGAAAGGCGGCGGCGTAAACAGCCTGTCTCAGGTAGGCGTCAGCTACAGCCAGGGTAACACCTCCCTGGGGATGGATGCGTATAACTGGAAAGAAGACGGTGCGTCTGATAAAGGCCTGAACCTGAATCTGAAAGTTAAGTTCTAAGCGTCAGTTCGTTAAATGAACAAACCCTGCTGATTGCACCAGCAGGGTTTTTTTATGCGTAAATGTCACAGTCCCTTCTTTTTAGTCCTCAGTAAAACGCCCTCCTCCGGTAATCATTCTGCAACTCAGTCAGACAAAATATCTGAGTCAATGAATTGCTGTCGCATTACCGCTACCGCTGTTCCCGGATTAAATCCGCAGCTGAGTGAAATATACTCTTCCCTGCTGCGTGCTGATTCTCTGTTATCGGCTGACAGCACCCGCAGATCATGCGCATCAGACGTGGATGCGAAAGCCGGTATGCTTCACGTTAAGCTTAACCGGGGTGTCTCAAAGGGTGTGGCAGGTGTGGCACTGAAATGGCGGAGAGCCTGCCGTACAGTGTAACGAGGGGAACAGTTGCTGAGATGTCTCTTTCCAGAGATGCAGGGGGACCTCGTAGTTTGCCCGCGTTATACCGGCAGGGGCTAATTTCCCGGCCTGTGAGCAATCCATGATAATTCCCTGACTTTATCTTGTTTCAACTACGGTGGTGTCATCATGGCCGGAGTGCACCACTCTTCAGGTAATTATGGCGACGTGATGACTGGCAATAAAGTTTTCATTGCCTGAGGAGTTTGGATATTACGAGTTACGCATGAGTTACAAAATTACCCTCTGCTCCGTCCCGATGAACAGGGGTTCTGTTTTGACAGCAGAAAGAGTAAGCGATGAAGTTGAGACCGGAACGGTCAACAGGGGGAATGACGGGGGGCTTAAAAAATTGCGGGGCTCATGACCTGTTCTTAACCACCGACGGCTGAACAAATCATGAACCCCTGAACCCGCAATAAAATTTCACTGTATGAAATTGTGCTCGTCAATAATGCTCAGTAATAGGTGATCGTCACATCGGCTTTCGCGGTGAAATTCCCCGTAAAATCGTTATTACTGGCATCGGTGACTTTTGCCGCCGTCTGGATTATCGCCGCCTGGAAATTAGCGGTGTTCTTGCCTTTTTGTCCGACACCAAGATTTTGTTTCACGCCCATTCTCACCGTATTCCCTTCGCTGTCAAAAAGTCCGACTTCCAGACCCTGCAATTTTTCACCGTTCTGAACGCTGGTGGTGGACAATGTGTCGCGGCCCTTAATCACGGTGTAGGGTTCGTCAAACGTAAACTCCACATTATTGGTGTAGCTGCTACAGGTAAAATCCATGCCGAAGCGGACCAGCGGCCCTTTCTGAGGAAAGGTGCCGCTGCCTGTTTTGCTGATATTGCCCAGATCAACGGTCTGATGCTTATTATCCAGCGAACATGACGGCGCGGCCATGTACACACCTGAACCTAACGGCACATCAACGGTGGCGATACCGCCCAGCCCGTCGATGGTAAAGGTTAAATGCGCGCCGGGAGGAATGACGGCCTGAGACTGATATTCCATCCAGCCGAATTTAATCAGTTCTGCACGCATCGATTCGATGGCGAAATTGTATTGTTTATCGTACTTGTAGAGCGTTTTTCCCGCATTGTACTGTGCGCCGAACTGCACCAGCGTGGTGTCGTCTTTACCATTAATGATCGGATATTCCACACCGAGACGTTTTCCGCTGGCCATTTGCGCCGCGGGATAGCTGGCAGGCGGCGTTTCTTCACTGATCTGCACGGCTTTGATGTACATCTTCATCTTTATGCCGTTATTGGTGGTTTGCGCTTCACCCGCCCAGTCCAGCGCGCTGTCATTGACCGCGCTGAGACTCAGGCTGATGGTGCCGTCAAAGTTGGCCGGGGCTTCAAACTCATTGCCATCCGACGTACAGGTCAGGCGCATATTTGGCAAAAACTGGGCGTAATCGAGCGCAAGTACCACTGTGTAATCCGGCGTGTTCTGATCGACAGCCACCGGATTTTCACGCGTGTAAGGCGAGAATGGCGCTGCACCGCCGGAATCGATATCGCAGTGTAAAACCCCCGCCTGGCTGCAAACGGGAGCCAGAAGAGTCAGTAACAACGCAGGCCATATTTTCATGTGCGGCTGTCCGTCAGAAATTCAGGGACTGATGTAACACCGGGGATTCGCCACCGAAATCGTTGATGACTGAATAGTTCAGCGAGCCGGATTTGCCCGTCACACCCGCGGGCAGCGCATAACGCATTTCCCCTTTGGCAGGCACCATGCTGTTCTTATCGGCGACCGGCTGCGCTTTGCCGCCTGCGGTGACCGAAAGCTCAGAGAAACTGGCGTAATACTGCGTCGGGTTTTTCGCAATCAGCCAGGTTTTACCGCCTTCACGGCTGACCTGCCATTGCAGTTTGTTCAGCGTGTCAGCCGGTTTCTCTGCCAGCGTCGTCGGGCGGATAAACACTTTCAGACGGGTGCGTACGGCCACCTGTAACTGGTTGCCCTGCGCTTTACTGACCGGCGGCACTTCCTGGATCCACAGCCAGTAAACCGATTCCCGATCCTGAGGGATTTTGCCCGGCACGATAACCATGCGTAACTTCCCTTCCCTTCCGGCACCGATTTTGAATAAAGGAGGCGTGAGGATCAGCGGCAGGTTTTTATCGTTACCTTTTAAATCTTCAATCCAGGACTGAACCAGATAATCCTGTGACTTATCATCGTTGATGAGCTTAATAGAGGTTTCTTTATCACTTTCCAGCGCGACCACACGGGTCAGCGCGGGACGGACAGCGGCGGAGGCCGCGTTTGCCAGAAGTAATAAACTCATGAATACGGGAACGGCAATTTTAGTGAATTTCATCTTTATCTCTGCTTAGCGACAAACCGCATTTATTTGCTGATACCAGGGTTCAGAAGACTCTTTGGCACCTGGTAAATCGAACTGGCACTGCGCGTTATTGCCCAGGTCCACATGCAGTGTTGTACCGCCATCGGCCAGAATGCCGTTGAGATACAACAGTCCGTTATCGGCCACCATGCCGACCTGCTCCTTGCCCTGCCATGCCGCCGCTCCGAATGGCGCAGGTTTGCCGTCTGAAAGCGATAACATCACTATAGCGCGGCGGCCTACTTTCGTCTGGAAACGGCGGACAACGACCGCTCCGTGAGTCGGGATCACGTTCTGGCCACCATCAACCAGCTCAACGTTATCCGCGGCATGTCTTGTATCGAGCGACAACGGATTGTCGCGGTAAGCTGAAACGGACGGCACCACGGCACGCCCGAAACGGTTGGTGCTGACACCCGGCTGACCGTCGACGCTGATACCCGCCGCCCCCGGTGTTTCAATAATGGCAATGGTGTCGCCGAGTTGCTGGGAAAGCACCACGCCGTGACGATAAGCCACCACGCCGCCGGAAATCCCCGCCGAATACTGACGGCTGTCCTGACTGGTGCTGGCGCTCACATTCATATTCGCCATCGAATTGCGGTAAGCTAGCGCCGCCGACGGCGAGTAACCGGTGCTGTCATGCTGCGTGGAAAGCGAATAGTTCATCGCGCTGTCGAGTTCGGTTCCCGACACCGTAGCCATTTGTGAATCACCGGAACGGTTACTGCTGTTGGTGCTAAATGACAGATTACGGCTGCGCCTGTCGCCCATATCCAGCGGCACGGAGAAATTCAGTGAGAGCTGACGGTCAGGCGCGTTCTGGCCATCATTGCCCGAATTCGCCTGATAACTGTAATTCATGCTGATGTTGACGGCTTTAATGTTGAAGCTGTAACCGAGCGTCAGTGAGGTGTCGGTTGCGCTGCTGTCGTAATAGCTGTCGCGCTGTAACGTCAGATAACCGCTGCCGAAGTCACCTAAGCCCTGATTGATGGTCGCCTGCATTTCATTTTTGCGGTGGTGCTGCGTGTCATCATCGCCCCAGCGCCAGCCCGCGTATTCGGGAAAATCCATGAAATCTGCGGTCTGGTAGCGGTAAGCCATCAGTTGCAATGAGGTGTCAGAACCGTCAAACCGGCGGGCATACAGCAAACGCAATGCACGACCACTGTCGCCGATACTTTCTGCCTCAGTGGCGGCGTTGTCGTTAACCTGCTGATGTCTTTCCAGCGCCCAGTCCAGAGAAATGCTGCCCAGCGTGCCGAGATTAAACGCGCTGCTGAGCGCCATAGACTGATAACCTTCGCCGGTGACCACCAGATCGCTGAGTGTGAATTTATCCCAGCCATATTGCAGGCTGCCCTGAGCGACCAGCGGCTGATAAGACAAGCCGTCGTCGCGATACCGCCCGGCGCTCACACTGTAACGCCAGGTGCCGGGGCGCAGCATGTTGGGCAGTGAAGTATACGGCACCGTAAAATGCTGCTGTGAGCCGTCGCTCTCTTCAACGGTCACCTCTAAGTCGGCCCCGATTTGTCCGTTGTTTAGATCGGTAATGGCAAAACTGCCCGGCGCGACCGTCTGGCTGTAGATAATGTTGCCGCGCTGACGGATAACCACGCGGGCATTGCTGCGCGCGACGCCGCGGATCACCGGAGAATAACTGAACGTGTCCGAAGGCAGCATCTGGGCGTTGGTTTCCAGCGTGACGCCGCGTACCGGCAAAATCCCCAGTACATCGCTGGAGGTGCTGGCGTACACATCGCCTGCTGTAAAACGCGAAACCAGAGACGCAATGTCCCGTTCCGCGTAGGCGCGGTCATGGTTCTGCTCCCAGCCGGTGTCAGATTTATTGAACGTATCGAAACTGTAGAAACGCCAGTTGCCGAGATTGACGCCGGAATTGAGGCTGAGATAGGCGTTATCGCTGGTGGAGGCATCCGCGTTATTGCCGCGGTTTTCACTGTGATACACGTAACCCGAATAGCTCATACGCAGGGCGTTGACGCCGTTATCCCACAGCGAAGGGTCAATCATCTCGCTTTGTCCGGCGACGTTCATCGCCGCCTGAGGGGCGGTTATCACCAGTTGTTGCATGGCCTCGTCATAGCTGATTTTTGCATCAGGCCATTTGGTCGCAAAATCGTAGCAGGTTTCATTACCGGCTTTGGTCAGTTCATCCAGATGATGGTCGAGCCCCATCTGGTGCAGTAAAGCCTGAGTCAGACACGGCGTGGCACTTTCATTGCCCTTAACCGTAATAAAGTCGATTTTGGTTTTAAAAAGAGTATGGCCGTTCAGCACAATATCGACCGTTTTAATACCGGCTTCGGTCTGTTCGGGATGATAAAATTGTTTAGGGATTTCCTGGGTATCTTTACGCAGGAAATCAGCATCAAAGGCACTGTCATTTTCTGCTGCATGAGAATAAACAGAAAAAAAAGCAGGCGCAAAAATGAAAATTCTTATTATCAAAAACCAATAATTTATTTTCACAGTTGGCCTGCTTAATGTCGGGGTGGTTATTCGTTATTTATTTACGGGGATACAAAAATGTTAATTAATTGTATGTGATATCCACAAATGTCTTCGCGGTAACATTCCCTGCGGTGACAGCGGGTGTGGACGTATTCGCCTTATAAGCCACTTTAAATTTCAGTGATGTATCTCCGGTAGTTAATGCCTGTGACACGGAAGACTGACCGCCGTTGATATCCACCAGCGTTGTTCCGTTATTTTCTAAAACAGCCACGCCGACGCCGGTTGCCGGGGTCGCAGCATTGGTGTTTTTCAAAATGGAATTATCAACCGTATCGGGCGTGCCACTAAAGGCAACACGGGCGTTTTTCATCGTTGAGGTATCACAGTCTTCGAGGTCAATGGTGAAGTCAGTCATACCGGCATAGCCGCCAGCCCCGGAGAAAGAATCCGGGGTAACGTTAGGAAGCGTCATCAGGCCAGATGTGCTGGCAACGTTGTTAAAACCTTTCAGAGAGCAGGCTGATGCCGTCACTTTACCGGTAAAGGTAATGTCACCATCGGATGCAAGAGAAGCCAGCGGGGCCAGCCCGAGGATGATAAGAGTGAGTGCTTTAATTTTCATAGCAATATTTCCTGGAAAAGAGAGAATGACATTCTGTTAAACAGAGGACGATTGATTCACGGCATGAATAACGGCGATGGGTGGATTGTAGTGGAATAAATAATTTAGGAAATACGCAATGTTTTAATTCGGCATTAAGAAAAACGAAATACCCCTGACAAATAACATAATCTTAACTTCACAGATATTTCTGAAAAGAGAACGTATTTTCTAAAATAATTCATTAAGAAATTTGAGATTGTCATTCATTCTTTAACCCCTGCATTATTGACCATTATTTTGCAGCTGGGCAACACGGAGAACGACAATGAATATCACTTTTCTGGGATGTCAGAAAGAGTATGAGGAATGGTACATTTTACTCATTAACGCCGGGGTAGATGACTTCCCTTCCCTGCTCAACCCTCAGGAAATTGAAGCCGCACTGGCTGAAAACATGCCAGCAGCCTTTCCCTGCATGGCTTACATCCAGAAAAACGAAACCAATTACCTTGATGAAGAAATTGTTTACGTTTATGAAGAAGAATTTTCAAAATGGATGCATCTGATGGGGGCAGACAAAAGATAACTAAGTCATTGGTGCTACAATTAGAATCACTCCAGATGTCAGCCAATGAGGTTGGAAATGAATGACACGAATCACAAGCGCCCTGTCTCCCTTAAGATCAGGAAATTCGATCTTAACCTGTTAATGGTCTTAGATGCGGTTTACACCACCGGCAGTGTTAAAAATGCGGCCACTTTGCTCAATGCCTCCTCACCCAGCATCAGCCAGTCCCTGCAAAAACTGAAAGATTACTTTGGTGATCCCCTGTTTTTGCGTGACGGGCAAAAGCTGAAAGCCACCACCATCGCCACCAGACTACATCTTACGATTAAGGACAGCCTGGAAACGCTAATCAGCAATATTGAAAATTTTGAAAATGATGAGTACCACAATCAGCTCGTCATTCAGTGCCCGGTATACTTATCGCTGAAAATCATTCCGATTATCAGCGAGTTTTTCGCTAAAGAAAAAATAAACTGTGAAATTGTCCATCGGGTCAGCGACAACATGGTTGACAGCTTTAGTGAGTCGTTATCACTTCGCCAGGTCGATTTAGTGTTTGGCGTCAGTAAAAACCTCGGGCTTTCTACTCAGTCCTTCCTGATTGGTCAGGAAGACCTGGTGTTTATTTGCAGAAAAAATCATCCACGTCTTCACACCGAACTTCGTGAAGAAGACATCCCGCAAGAAGTCTTTGGTTACATCCATACCGACGAATTACCGGCAATCACATCCCGCAAAAATATTGAAAATAACCTGATGTCAGGACGAAGCTTTTCGCTGAAAAGCCCTTCTTTCATGTCTATCCTCAGCCATGTTTCTTCTTCAGATTCGGTGGCTATTGTTCCCCGCTGGCTGGCTGAGCGTTTCATAGATGCCTTTGACATCAAAATTCTTACCAGTGAAATTCCCTTGCCCGTGGTGGAAATCGCCATGAGTTATAATAAAAACAATCTTAATAAAAAGATGAACAACCAGCTTTTTAATTATCTTAAAGAAAATTTCCGCGCCTGAGAGGGGATCTCAGATCTTTGAGACAATACGATTATTCGAACTGAGAGTTCAGCCATCATAAAAAGAAAATCTAAACACAGTTTCCGGCAGTCCGTTTTTGATTAAAAAAACGCGGACTGGCGCTGTGTGTAAGCAGTTCTGGCTATACTTATCCTGCCCGGCTCAGAGGCGTTATTCCTGGTGGTCATTCCCGTTTAGTCCCCGCGGTTTTCCGGAGTTATCAGCATGACCGAAATCGGATTTGCTTTGCTGGTGTTCACGCTGTTGCTGGCCGCCACGCTGGTGGGCATGGTTGTCCGGCCCTTGTTGCCTGAGGAACATAAAGCGCACGAAACCGTACAGCTGGTGCAACTGGTCATCGGGATGCTGCTGACCTTCGCCGCGCTGGTGCTCAGCCTGATGACAGCGTCGGCGAAAAGTAACTTCGATACGCTGACCAATGATTTTCGCAGCTACGCCGCAGACCTCATTCAGCTTGATGTCACATTACGCGATTACGGGCCGGAGGCTGACGCTGCGCGGTTAAATCTGCGCCTTTATACCGCGGCCGCGATTGCCAGTACCTGGCCCGCAGATGTAAAACCCGCGGCCACCGTCACACAGAAAACAACACCGCCCGAAAATATTCAGGATCGGTTAGAGGATTATCGGCTTGGCGAAATGCTCAATATCGCGGAGCGACAGGTGCGTCAGTTACCGGCGCAGGATCCGTTGCAGAAACGTGTGATGGAAGTGGCGCTCAGCCAGTTTGACCGGCTGATTCAGGCGCGCTGGCGGCTGATTGAAGTCTCGCACAGTTCGATGTCACACCCGTTCTTTACCATGCTGACGTTCTGGCTGATGATCATCTTTCTGAGCTTTGGTCTGATTGCCCCGCGCAATGCGCTGGCGATTGTCACCATCACCCTTGGCGCGTTATCCATCGCTTCCGCTATTTACGTGATTGTCGATCTGGATTCACCCTTTACCGGCCCGATCATGATTTCCAGCCAGCCGATGCAGGAAGCGTTGCAGCATTTACTGCGCTGACGGGCTATACCAAACTTGCCATCGCCAGATACGCCGTCACCGCATTGCCCGGCTCCTGTACCCGGCTCACCATCACCAGATTGGCGGTCAGTTCGGGGGCGTTCAGGCTGCGGTAGACGAGGCCGGGAATATTCACCTGTTGCAGCGGCGCGGGGATCAGCGCCAGCCCCAGTCCGGCGGCGGCGATAGCCAGTACGCTCAGCGTGCTGTTTGAACTGTGCGCCACGTTAAAACGTTCTCCCAGCCGCTGCGCCAGCAAAATATACAGATTTTCATGCGTATCGTGGGCGTCATACAACACCAGCGGCTGTCCGGCGAGCATGTCCACGGTCAGCTGCGGATGCACGGCTAAAGGATGATCTTCGCACAGCGCCGCCATGATTTCCCAGTTTCCGGCCAGCTGTACCCTGATTTGCGGATCCGCCGTCGTGCTGTTATCCGGCGTATAACCGATATCAATGCGACCGGTCAGGATCGCCGTCACCTGCTGCTGTGGCGCGATTTCCTGAATAATCACTTCGGCATCCGGATGGGCCTGGCGGAAACGACGTAAATCGGCAATCATTTTGCCGCTGAAAATGGCGTTACCCGCAAAACCGACACGCACCCGCCCCGTCTCGCCGCGCATCGCGCGTTCCACCGCCAGCCGCGTATGTTCCACCTGTTCCAGCGTCAGCCTGGCCTGTGCCAGTAAAAGTTTTCCCGCTTCAGTCAGTTCCACCCGACGGCTGGTGCGGATAAACAGCGGGCCGCCCAGCTCCGTTTCCAGTGCTTTAATCTGCATGCTGAGTGCTGGCTGAACAATATTGAGCCGCCCGGCGGCGCGGCCAAAATGCCCTTCTTCAGCCACGGCCACAAAATAACGTAAGTGTCGGAGTTCCATTATTGCCTTATTCATCATTAAAAATGATTATTCAGTAAAATCTATCTATTTGAGTTTAACGCGGAACTCCACCAGACTGAATCCCTCAACGTAAAAGGATCCCCAAAATGCACACTCAACCACTGCAAGACCGTCAGGCGCTGAACGACCTCATGAATGGCTGGATGCACCGCGATCTGGGCGAATGGGAACAGTTACGTAACCTGTTCCATCCGGACGGCACCATAGAAATCACCTGGTATGAAGGGCTGGCGAGCGGTTTTGTCGATGGCTCGATGCGCATGGGCGCGTCAGATTTACGCACCAAACACATGATCGGCTCACCCGTCGTGACCTTTAACGAACGTGGTGACAAAGCGATTCTTGAAACCAATGCGATGATCATCGCCGAAAACGTGAAACTGAATATCGGCTGCGAATGCCACAACCGCTTCTACGATCTGGCAGAAAAAAGAGACGGCGTGTGGAAGCTGTTTCACCGTCAGAGCGTCTACGATATGGGGACGTTCACCTTCCCGCTGGGGCCGGTAGAAATTGACGCAAGCATTGCCGCTAAATATCCGCGTGAATATGCGGCGCTGGCCTGTCTGCTGGAACTCAGCGGGTTCCCGCTCAGCCGCGTGTTTGCTACCCGTGGCAGTGAACTGGAATCAAAAATGAAAGCGGACGCTAAAAAGTGGCTGGCGGTCTGACTGTTCAGTCAGAATAAAAAAGCAAGGTGACAGACGCAGGTCTGCACCTTGCTGCGTTTCAGACCGGTAAACTCATCAGACCCGGATACGGTAAGTGTGTACGTTACCCGCCGCCTGTCTGATGGCATCGGCAAGTTGTTCGGTCAGATCTTTATGAGGCGAATACGCATATGGCGGTTTTTCGACGCCGGGCGTAAATCCGCAGCCATTTAAATCTCCGGTTTTCTGATTAAAGACAGAACCGGAATCCTCCAGAAACTCCCCGCCAAAACCTTTATATAATTTACAGTGGTCAGTCAGACCTTTGACATCGAAGACATTATACTCCGAGAGCGTGCGTGAATTTTTCCCGACGCCGAAACTGTACTGATATTTATATATCGGATCGGCGGTATTGTTATCAAACACATTATTATAGAGATGGATATTACCAAAGCGGACGCGTGGCGTGCGCTGCACAATGCGGCTGAAATTATTATCATGAAACGTCACGCGTAATTTGCCAGTGTCTTCGGCGTCATTACTGTCGCTGTGGCCGATTAAAATCGTCTTATCATGTAATGTAAACAGGCAATTCGAGACGGTAATATAATCGGACGCCCGTTTGATATCGAGGGAGCCATCATGCTGAACGTATTTCCAGCCATCGACTTCTTTATACATGTCCATGGTGAAACGCCCGTCAGTAAAGGTCACGTGACTGACCCAGACGTGATGAGCGCGGATAATACTCAGCCCGTCCCATTCGGCATTCCAGCCATCGCCCTCCTCAAATTGCGGGTCAACATCCACCGGGTTTTCTATGAAAATATTGTGGATAATCACATTGCTGACATCCTGAACCAGCAGCGCGCTTTCGATAAATTTCGCGTTATGGTCTATGCCGATGAGTGTGGTGTTGCTGCCCAGAAAAATGCGGCCACGCCGGGACTGATCCTGCCGGTTCACGTAGGGTACGCCTGCGCTGGCATCAATCACACCGCCCACCCAGATGCGCTTTTTGCGGTCGCCTGATGCATCGATAGCCTGCCGGAGCTCTGCAATCGTCGTGACATAATATTCGAGTTCCGGTTTTTCTCCGCCGCCGGTGGTTCCCCCTGCCTGCGATGCCCATCCGTCAGGAGTTTGATACCAGGGTTCATGTGGTGGAATATGCGTGATGTTGTCCATAATAAATACTCCCTTTATTTTTCAGATAAAATGAGGATCCTGTTTCTTTATTGCTGTCATCTCTTTTATATGTTTTATATTCCCGGCAGGCCGTGCGTAAAGTCACAATTAGCAGAATACAGCTAAAGTATTTCATTGGAAAATTCCCAACATATAATAACTAAGAATAAGCGTGCAATAAATAAGGACGCATCCTACGCCTGTGGCTTTATTCTGAAAATAAGGGTTTATCCGGATCTGTTTATTGGTATTTAAATTATGACGCCTGCATTCACGTCCCGGAATAAAAAAAGGCGCCCCCCGAAGGATAACGCCTTTCCTTTCAGAAACAGTGTTTCTCAGTTTACCAGTTCACATCAATAGTCGCAGCGGCTGTCGCCGGGCCCGGTTCGGCGGTCGGACGCGGACACAATACCCATACCAGCGGATCTGACCACGACTGGGTGGAGGTCAAAGTGTGCAAACCAAACGCGCTGCTGTCCATGGGAACCGAGGACGCTTTGTTGGTACATCCGGCATCGGTGGCAGCATTCACCCCGAGGAATCCGCGGATATCCCCCGACACGCTTGCATCTGCCATTGAGGTTATCGGCAGCGTGTACTGATCGCCAGCCTGTGATTTCGGCGTGAAGGAATAGCTGACATCCGTGCTGATCCCGGCGTCGTTGGTACAGTTCACATTCAGGGCCGACTGTACTGCAATCCCCTTCCCGCCGGTCGCCTGGCCCGGAGTGACATCACCGAAAGCGATCACCGCCGCGGTATCCAGCGCACATTGTGTACGGGCGATGGACAGGTTGCTGAAGTTGAGCACTGACTGCTGGTTGGTGCCGCTGGTTTTATGCAACTGGAGATACGTGGTCGGAAGCGCACCGGATGCGGCGGTCGGTGAAACATAAATCCCGTAGGTGACATTCATCGCGGCGCTTCCCCCGGTCAGCGCGTAGAAATTACCGCTGACTGTACGCTTAAGCCCTGCACAATGGGACGTGGCGCCGGGGCTAAGCCAGTCGGCGGTGATCGCTCCCTTGCTGTCCCATGAGGCAGAGTAATTATCCGTAGCAACGTTGGCGGTCGCGTTCGGGGTGCCCGTGGTTGTCGATGCGGCCAGGTTACCGGACAGGATAATCAGCACACCCGGCTGGATCTGGTATCCCGACCACCCGTCTACCGTCACATAGGGCTGACCGGCAATATTACACGTCGCGCCATTCGAATCCGTGGGGGTGGATTGCCAGGCCGCCAGCTTCCAGCCCCAGCTGTAGTTTAATGCCGTGTTCGCACTATAAGGTCCGTACTGGGATGTGCCTATTGATGGCGACCAGGTGCCCAGCTTTGTGTATCCGTCCCCGATAACCTGCGCTGAAACCGGAGTACAAGGCACCAGTAAAATCGCAAACAGCCATTTTATCCAGGGTTTACCCGTAGCTTGCGTGAAAAAATGGAGCAGCGAGCCTGGGGCTCGCCTGGTCAGATTGCCGGTTTCAGGCCGGTTAACGATGTGGGAGAAATCAGACATACTTCTTTCCTGTATAAACATAATGTGGATAGGTGAGTGACAAAACCTGCCCTCAAAAGTGGATCACCCACTCAGATTCAGCGGCACTCGCCGTTAAGCTGGATAACCGGCATCTGCGCGGTTGGCTTCAGCCCTTCAAGGTGATAACTGACGCGGCACTGCTTATCGTTGCCCTTACCCCAGGTCACGGACAGCGCGCCTTTTTGCGGTAAGCCGGTCATATAAACCTGACCGTTATCACCGACGATGCCGGTCGTTTCGTCTTGCGCCGTTTTGTCCAGTAACGAGACGGTTGCACCAAATGGCACCATGCCAGCCCCGGCAGTGCGGGTCAGGGTCATTAACACCTGATAACCGATACGGGTGGCAAAGTCGGCCTTCACCACCGCGCCGTTCGTCGGATACACGGTTTGCTGGTTTTGCGGCAAATCGACGTTGTCCGGCAATGTGCTCGGATCCAGACCCACGCTGTTACGGGTGTAATCGGACAGATAAGGCACTATCGCATAACCGCGTGAGTCGGTTTTTCCGCTGCCATTTGACAGATCTACGCCGCCGGCACCCGGTGCGCTGACCAGCGCGACAGAACTGCCGAGAGGACGTGACAATGTCACGCCTTCACCGTGTATCACCGCACCGCCGTTCATGTTGATGTTCATCGAACGCATGTCACCTGAGTAGCCGTAACCGGCTGACACATTGCCTTTACTGCCCTGATAGCCCAGATTCAGGTTGCTGTTACTGACCTGATCCTGATTTCCCCAGCCCTGCATCACGCTGTAGGAGAGCGCGCCATCGGCGTTACTGCCGGAAATTCCGGTCTGGTTCTGCGTGCGGCCTTTATTGTCATGCGTCATCTGAGCGCTGGCGTAAGTGTTTTGCAGCGCGGAGGATGAGCTGAAGATGCTGAACGGCACGCTCAGGTTGAAGGACACCTGACGGTTCTCAGGCCAGTCGCCGTTGCCTTTCATCCGGTCAACGGTGTAATAAAGGCCGTAGCTGACGCCCCGGTAACTGCCGTTATACCCTGCCGAAAGGCTGGTCAGCGTTTTGGTCGATCCCCAGTAATCATCACGGTTGGCGCGCAAACTGACCGAACCATAATTGCCCAGCTGCTGAGTCACCTGCGTCTGGAAACTGCTGCGACGACGGCTCAGCGTCCACGGCGAAACGTCATCCTTCTGCGCATATCCCATGCTGTTGTATTCCGCGAAACTGTAATAATTTCGGGTGGAATAGCGCAGCGCCGTCAGGTCAAAGGACGTGCCGGTAGTCAGCATGCTTTTGGAGTAACGCATACGCCATGACCCGCCGGTCTGGCGATCGCTGTCTTCAAACTTCGCCTCAGAGAATGTCCCGTCGGCGGAAAACGCCCCCACATCCCCGAGCGAAAGGCCGCTGCCCAGCGTCAGGGCACTGTAGTTTTGCGAGCCCAGCATGCCGCCGTACAACGTCAGGTTTTTAGGCAAACCGTAAATCAGCGTGGCGAGCACAAACTCTGACTCGCGCGAACCCTGCGTCATGCCGCCGTTATAACGACCGGCAGTGACCTCATATCTGACGCCACCGGGGCGCAGCATCACCGGCAGTGAAGAATAAGGCACCACAAAACTGTGTACGCTGCCGTCGGCTTCGGTGACTGCTACGTCGAGATCTCCGGCGTTACCTGCCTGATAGACATCTTTAATTTCAAACGGACCGGGTGCGACGTACGTTTCATACACCACATAGCCGTTCTGACGCACGGTGACGCGGGCATTGCTGTTGGCGACGCCGGTGATCTGCGGAGCAAAACCACGCAAACGGGCAGGCATCATCTGCTCGGTAGAACTGAGCTGGATCCCGCGGAACGGCACCCCATCAATCACGTCGCTGCCGGTGCTGGATTCCCCCATCGTCAGACGGGAACGCCAGTCGCGGATATCGCGTGACAGATAGGTGTTAGAAAAACGCGTGCTGTCGCTGTTATTGCCGCCATCCGAGTCGGAATGGCTGTGCGTGACGGTACTGCGCAGACGCCATGCGCCAAGGTTTGCACCGGTCTGCACGTTGGCAAACAGGCTGTTGTTCACGCGGGTATCGCTGTTGAGCGTCTGTTCGTTACGACCGGCACTGAGGTTGTAGTTAAACAACATGGCCGGGATACCGTCATCCCATTGCGACGGATCGGTCTGGCTGTCCCTGCCCGGCTGCATCGCCACCTGCGGAATGCTGACATCCAGACGCAGACGCGATAAGTCAAATTTGACGGTGGATTGCGGGATCAACGCCGGAAGATCTTCCACCGGTTTCTCTTTCGGCAAGCCTTTGAACGCAGGCAACTGATCCACGTTGACGCCCAGCGTGTTGAGCAGCGCCGGCGTCAGTTCCGGTGCGATAGCGCCCTGCGCGTTTTTGCTAAACACCAGTGTTCGTGAAACCGCTTCGTGCTGGTTCACGAAAATAGTCACCGGATAATTCCCTTCAGCCACGCCGCCTGCCTCGGAAAACGCAGACAGATCGACATCCGATGCGCCGGTGCCCAGTGAAAGTAATTCAGGGTCAAAATAATCCGCCGCCCAGGTGTTCTGGCAACTCATTAATACAAACAGCGCAAGCGTTTTGCGCGGGAAGGCGCGGATGTGGCCTGCCATTCCGTTAGTCCCTAAACAGGATGTCAATGTCTTACTCAAGGTCGTTCCCTGCTCTGCAATAATTTATTAGCTGTTCCGGATATGCCGGTCATGCGATCTGATGGCTTACAATGTGTCTTTGCACAATCACTTGTTTTATAACGTTTTGTGCTGCACTGGCGTTGGCCGGCTGTCTTCTCCGATCACCTGCCATTCCACCTCATTACGCGCCCCTTTCGGCACCGGATAACGCTGCTGCCCTTTTGGCGGAACCAGCGTGCGCAGTGTGGCGGCAGGAAGTGCCTGGCCTCCCACTTTCAGCTGGCTGAAATTGAGGTAAAACGGCGTCGGGTTATCCACCACCAGCGCATCGCCCTGCAGACTGAAACGAAGCTGCTCTGACGCCTTTGTCACACCGCCTGCCGGTAAACCCGCCGGGCGATAAAACAGTTTCATGTTGTTCACCACGGCGACGACCAGCTGTCCCCCGGTCTGGCTGGCTTTATCCGGCGCCGACGGGATGCCTTTCACCGAAAGATAAAAGACGGATTCCCTGTCCTGCGGCAGCGACGAGCCGGTCTGGCGCAGTCGCAGCGTCAGCGGTTCGCCGGGATCGACGCGTTTGAGCGGCGGTGTCACCAGCAGCGGAAGCGCATCGCGCGGGCCTTTGTTGTCTTCTTCGGCCACCGGCAATCCGGTCGCCTGATCCAGCGGGCGTACCCACGACTGCATCAGATAGGCGCGGTGAGTGTTGTTAGTCATTGACCAGGTAATGCCTTTGGTTTCAGAAGCCGGATACACAATGCGGAACTGATTGATCGACAAGCCGTCAGGGTGTTCCTGCGCGGCCAGACACGGCAACGCCGCGGCCAGCATGGCGATGAGCAGCGGCACTTTCAGGAAACGCTTCATCATTTGCTCCCGCCCTGCACCGGCGCAGTGAACAGCGGGCTGTTACCGCCGTAATCATTGATCACCGTCCACTGCGCCTGCCGCACAGCCCCTGTTACCGGATAACTGGCCTGTGAAAAAGGCGCAATCATCGGCACAACATCGCGCACCGCGACATCACGACCGTCAAACGCCAGACGCGAAAACGTCAGGTAATAAGGCGTCGGGTTTTTCACCTCAACGCTGCCATCCTGAAGATGGAACGTCAGGCGCCCCTGCGCTTCTTCTGCCGTCATAGCCAGACCCACCGGGCGATAAAACAGCTTGATGGTGTTCTGAATGCCGACGGAAATACGCGCCGCCAGCGAGGCCTCTTCCGCGTCTTTCGGTTGCGTCATGGCTGGCACGGCGATCGCGGTGAAATAAAATACCGATTCACGATCGGCAGGCAGCGCGCCATCGCCCTTTCGCAAAATCCGCAGGCTGTTTTTGCTGTTTTCTTCCAGCCGGAACAGCGGCGGCGTGGTCATAAAAGGTGCCGCTTCACGCCCCTGCGGCGAACCGACAACCGCAGACTGCACCAGATAGGGCCGCGAACCGTGGTTTTGGATCGTCAGCGTTTGCGCACTGTCGGTGGACTGGAAAATGACCCGCGTCCGGCTGAGGCTGATCCCGTCACCGGCGGCGGCAGCGTTGTGAGTCAGCGTCATCATTAACCCGGCGCACAGCAGCACACGGCGTAAAAACAGAGGAATAAAATGCACAGGAAGCCCCTTACTGATAGACGAAATCGAAGGTGACGCTGGCATTTAACGTTCCTCCTTTGGTGGCGGCGTCGTTGCATTGGTTGCCACAGGACAACGCTGCTTTCAGCGCAATGCTGGCGCTGCCACCGTCAAAACCTGACCCATCCAGCGCTACCGGCAGCACGGTGGTGTTATCCACCACGTCACCCTGAGCGGTGACAATGCGCACCCCGTAATTCACCACCTGAGAAGTCCCCGGTTGCAGGAACAAAAAATCTCCCGAAGCGGTGTTGCCGGTACCGGAGACTTTCACGCCCGGTTTTTGCACTGCACCGACAAAACCGGCGCATTGCGTGAGGGTGATCGCCAGCGGCAACGGATTCGCCAGGCTGTCTCCGCTGCGGATCCCGGACGACTGCACCGAACCGAAATCCAGCACAGGGGGGGCAGAAACCTGACAGGTGGGCGCCTGAAACCTGGCGGTGAATTGCACATCTGCCGCCCCTGCGCGGGCGGTTATCGCCAGCAGACACAGACAAAAGACAGCCCTCAGAGCGGTCAGGTGCCCTGATAAAATGTTGTGATTTTTCATTTTGTTTATCTGTAGAAAGCGTCAGGGAAAGATAAAGGCAAACGTGATTTTTGCGCTGACCGTTCCGGCATTCAGCTGCGGATCACCGGCGCCCTGCACAAGTCCCACGGAAAAGGGCTGCACAAAACTGCCGTTATCCTGCGTCAGGGCGACCGTGTCGCCCGGTGCTACTGTGCCTGTGGCGTTATAAAAATCTGTCAGGTTGTTCAGCGTGCCCTTTTTCAGCATGAAACCGACGAACTGCGCCGTCGAACTGGCCGCGCGGTACAACCGGGTGTCACTAAGCTGAGAAGATTCACCGGTCACGGTCAGTGACGGGGCTTTACCCTGCATTCCTTCGCAGTTTACGTTCACGCCCAGCGGAAGGATCGCTGCCGTACCGCTGCTGAATTGCGAAACGTCCCGGTTCGGGAACGTGATGGTCGCGGTATCCACTGCGACCTGGCAATTGCCATCTACCACCGTGGCTTTCATGTCCGTGGTCGCCGCCTGTCCGCCAGAGATGCCGCATAGCATCAGCAAAATGCCGGATGCTAAAGGCTTAGTTAACCGTGCCATGGAACGTCTCCACTCCACCAAAATCGTTGATTGCTGCCCATTCTGCTTTGCCCTGCCCGGCGCTCACCGGATAGTGACTGGCAGAAAATGGCGCAATCATACTGGTGCCTTTAATGACATCGAGTCTGACTGCCTTACCATCCACCAGCAGTTTGTTCAGGGAAATATAATAAGGCGTCGGGTTTGTCACTTTTATGCCCTCACCCGCGCGGGAAAACTGTAATTTGCCCATGGCCGTTTTATGCGTCATCGGCAAATCAGCCGGACGGTTAAACAGCTTCAGCGTATTTCCGGTGGCAATTTGCAGCGTTCCGCCTACCGTATTGTCATTATTATCCTGTCCCGCTTTACTGGTCGGGATTGCCATAATATTCAGATAAAAAACGGACTCTCTGTCGCGGGGTAAATTATTTGTTTTTCTCAGGATACGGAGTTTATTGGTGGTATCCGGTTCAATACGAAATAATGCCGGCGCAGGCATAAAAGCGCTGTCCGTTGATTTAGCGGTCAGACTGTCTGAAATGCCGACATTAATAAGATAAGGTTGATTATGGGAACGGTTATTAATGTCAATGCTCTGACTGCTATCAGATCCTGCAAAAATAACGCGGGATGCACCGATGCCAATACTGGCTAATACCGGCTCGCTCAATAACAGACTCAGGCTTAATACAACGCCCAACTTGCGGTAAAACTTCATAATATTCTCTGTCCGTTAAATGAAAAAGAGAGGCTAAAAAGTCCCTCTCTTTTTTTACTCAGTGTCGTACCAGGGATCTAAACTCTTAGTTACTCACGTAAGAGATTTTGATCGGAGCGGTATATGCGCCTGGCATTACGTTGGTAGCATCCATGACGGCCATACCCGCGGTGAAGGTATAGTCCACTGCGCCGGTAGCGTCAGCGGTCAACGGAATGCTGGTGTTGTTTTTAACCTGAGTGAGGTTATCTTTCTGAGTCAGCATGAAACCCGCTGTCTGGTTAACATCGCTCAGGAACAGGTTGTCAGTGCCAGTGGTAACAATGCCGGAAACCTGCAGTGCGCCTGTTTCGTCTTCGCTACAATTTTTCAGGGAAACCAGCAGCGGCTCCTGACCAACTTGTTGCTTAGCGGTAGTGAACGCAGATTTTGAGAAAGAACCCACGTTCAACGTTGCAGCACCATTATTTGCAGTCACTTCACAAGTGGTGTCTACAATAGTGCCCTGCAACTGGACATCAGCCTGAGTTGCAGCCTGAACCTGACCAGCAATACCCATAATCAGAGCAACGGGAGCAAGGGCGATAATTTTTTTCATTACAAAATCCTTCATTAGATATATGTGTTATTACAATGGAAATACTTAACTTCAGCCTGCCTTGGCTGATGCGGTAATAATACGTTTGCGAAGGGTTTCCGGATATCAGAGGGAGATTATTTTAATGAAGGTGCCAGACTACGGCTGTAGGATGAAGGATATTTCAAGAAGGTAATTTTTTGAAAGGGCTGAGGAGAGAAAAATATAACGGAATCATCAGATAAAATAAAGCCATCGTAAAAGGATGGCGTAAATTAAATAATAGGTTGTTGCCGTTTTACGGCGTAAGTATCCCAGTTGCCGTTCCACGCGTTTTTTTGAGATTTCCAGTCTCTCAGCCGGTATTCTTCCGGCGTCAGGTTATTCAGGGATTCATGGGGCCGCTCGTGGTTAGATTCTGCCCGCCGGTGTTCCGTGCATAAAATCAACCGATCAACTTTGGTTGAGTGCTTCCGGCGTTGCCAGAGACAACGAATTTAGAAAAGCCCGCTCAGGAGACTAAGCGGTTTTATTATTTTCCAGGGGAAGCCCTAAGCGGTAAACAGGAACCCGCCGCGTGGTGCCTGTCAGATTATCGAAGGCTTCGGCCTCAGCGGTGGAAATTCTCATACCGGACTTTCTCAGCGTTGAGATGTCAGCGGCGATACGCTGCATGCCAAACCAGAATAAACCATCAAGCGCGGTGACAGATAAACCGGCTTCCAGCGCCAGACGCAGACGTTCACGCGGCGCTTTAATCTGTTTTGCAATTTCCTGGTACGCGGCAGTGGTCACGCCATCCGCCGTCACGCGACGGATCCGGTGGGTGAAGCGGTAGCGAAAAGCATCGGGGACATTGTTCAGATCGGCCCTGATGCTATACACACAACCATACCGGCTTTCGCTGATGGTGACAGGTTTGCGGCCTAACGGCAGCGTTTTACGCAGTTGATCTATCAGCTGCGGGGCACGGATCAACTGGAGGCGAAACGGTATTTCAAAGCTGGTGACGTAATCAACATTCAGCAACGCAATGTGCAGCCGCTCTTCACTTCCGGCTTTTATCTGCCGGCACTCTTCTGTCACCTCCGCCCACTGCTGCGTTAGCCGGGGGGATTCGTCTATTGCTGCAAATTGGTATTTTTCGATCTGATAGTCGATACGTTCACTCATCATTATTCCCCGCACATGTCTGTCATCAAACCGTATAAAACTAAATCACATACCGGTGTTTACGCGACAGAAATATCGTTTTTTTGCTCTTTTAACGGTACAACGCCCTACCCGGTATATGCCCTGATTTACGCAGACCGGGCACCGTT
The DNA here is from genome assembly GCF_011065485.1 of Rahnella contaminans. NCBI lineage: Bacteria > Pseudomonadati > Pseudomonadota > Gammaproteobacteria > Enterobacterales > Yersiniaceae > Rahnella > Rahnella contaminans. The sequence continues at coordinate 419,857 of NZ_JAADJS010000001.1, read as the reverse complement.
TACTGCCTGCGTTTCCATTCATCCACAACATCGCCCAACGTCTTTGGAATATCATTGCGTATCCATGCCATGAAATCACGGTTGAACCGGAATTCCTCTCCGCAATGTTCAGTCATGAAACGACGAACGTTTTGCGTGTTTTTATACTCTTTATCGACGATTGTAGCGGGTGTGAGTGATGCACTGTGCCAGTCCGTTTTCATGGGTCCTGCTCCTGAAAAAGCCAATAAGGGGAAAGCCGTTAACCTTAAATCAGCTGCTTTTTATTTTCCATATCACCGTAGTATTTTAACGTCCGCCTTAAACAGTCCAGTCAAACAACAAATTAAAGTTTTCTCCCAAAATGCCGATAACTTCCCTGAGAGTTCTTTTTTGCTGCATTAAACAGGAGAACGAAATGGATGTATCGCAAATTGCTTCACTGGCGACCGGGCTTGATAATCTGGATCTGAGCAACAAAGTTGACACCCTGATGTTGAAAAAGACGCTGGATAACCAGCAGTCAACCGCTGCCAGTCTCATCGAATCGATCCCGCAGCTACCTGCTAATCCGGCGATCGGGCGCAATATCAATATCACCGTCTGAACCCGCTTTTCACCTGTTCACTGTTGATGAATGCACCGCGTTTTCAGCAGTGTCAGTTTCTGACTCTCCGTCACATGCAGAGCGTTGGGCGACTGCGCCGTTATGAGATATATTACGGCAATCTCTTTATGACAGGTAACATCGCCAATGGCTCTGATCCCAAAAAACTACGCGCGCTTAGAAAGCGGATATCGTGAAAAAGCCCTCAAAATCTATCCTTGGGTCTGTGGACGCTGCACGCGGGAATTTGTTTATTCAAACCTGCGGGAATTAACGGTTCACCACATCGATCACGATCACACCAACAACCCGGAAGACGGCAGTAACTGGGAATTGTTGTGTCTGTATTGTCATGACCATGAACATTCAAAATACACCGAAGCGGATCAGTACGGCACCCGCGTAGTCGCAGGCGAAGACGCACAAGATGATGTGGATGCGGCAACCTACAATCCGTTTGCTGATTTAAAGTCGATGCTGAATAAGAAGAAGTAGTTTTAGATCTGTCCGCTTCTGTGGCCAAACCGCCAGAGATAACACTCAGGGTATCTTGTCGTTGAGAAGCGGACGTTACAGAGGTAACGCTTTCAGGATAACAGCGAAATCGTCTACAACTCCACAGTAAGTTAGCCGTCCCGAACTATTAAAGATTAATTACACAAGGAGGCCTGCGTAAATAGCCTCCTTTTATTGTGCTGTGTGACTATCGTAATCAAATTATTCCAATAGTTCTTTAGGGTTTATTATTTTTTCTTTTCTTTCATTTAAGCCACCGTTGATGGCTATCCTGTTGAGATGATCTTCAATGAATTTTTGACCTTGTTTTGACAGCATGCTTATGTCATTATTTAAAATCACAATATCCCTGTTAAGTTCCATTAAAAAATTATTCGCCGTGTTGATAATATTCGAAAGTTTTACATCTACGGCCTTAATGAGAATATTCTGGGCAGCCACATTATCACCGAACTTATTTTCAATTTCGAGGAGTTCGCTCATGGCTCTATTCATGGCCTCATCCTGGAGATCTCTATATTGCAATGTTTTACTATGGACGAGATCCTGAGCCTTTTTCTTGAGGTCAAGATGCATTTCACCAATAGCTTTTATTGTCTCCGTATTAAGAATAGTTAATTCCTTTTGATACTTTTTGATAGCATCGGTAGTCATCATCATGCGCTGGAAATCATTATCTTTTACAATTTCCTCAAGGTCAATTAACGCTTTTCTTACGCCCGTTTCTTCTTTAATCCTTAGCTCTACCTCAAGCTCTTTCATCCGTATTGTTCTTTCGTGATCTGAATTCCTTTCAGTTTCGTTGCGTTGATGTTCCCAACGTTTTGATGGTTCTCTGATCAGATCACTTACCGCATCTAACGGCGCTTTAACTAAATCTATAATAACGCTTCCAAATTTACTAAACATGCTCATTTTAGCTTCCTTTTGTTCCTGTTGTTAGTCTTTCCATTTCTCTCTCAAAGAGTCGGTTATCTTTAATGATAAGGTACTTCAACTGAGATAGGTTGAGTGATGATTTCTCTTCCATATTTATAAGCAAGTCTAGAAATTCAATCTTCGTAGAAGCCAAATTTTTATAGAAAATAGAAGAGGATATGCTTTCATGCACGGAAGATTCCTCTTCAGAGAGCAAACATATTAATCTTTTAATGGCTGAATTATAAAAATCAGAATGTATTGAACTGGTATCTTCTTCAGGAAAAAGAAAGTGAGTATTTATAAATTGCGTCTTCTCTTTTTCAAAGAGAAGTTTCAGACCCATTTCATTTTTCTCAAATAAAAAAAGATTTGAGAAAAAATCGACAGAGTGAGTTGTTGTTCTCAATATAAGTTTTTGTCTCGATTGACGCAAAAGATCAAGAACTGATATCAATTCGCAATCAGCCATAAATTACCTCACTGATCTAACGTATCTTTTTCTTCTTTTGCCATATCTCGTATTTTACCAAGACTATTTAAGGTCCCTTCATCAACCAGTCCCTCACTGACATCTAAGCTTTTTGTATAGCTGCTTACCAGTTCTTTGATCCATGAAGCTGCGACCCTGTCATCAACCTGAGAGTTCTTTAACGTGTTAGAAACTTCATCAAGTACCCCGGAGAAGAATTTTGCACGTTCTTTTCTTAAGTCCTCCTGTAAAGTACCGGCAAATTTTATTTCCTCTTTAAACTCTTTGAGTAATTCGAGGTAGTTTCTCTCGTACGTGTAAATGACATTCAGACGTTCCTTTAGAAACTCCAGACTCAGGGTGTTAGTTAACTCACTGACTAAATGGTTCTTAAAAAGTCTAAATTGATATTCATTTTCTTCATTCTCAAGATTGAAAAGGGTAATTATATCGGAGATGCTATTTTCAATTTTCTGCTCAATGTCTTCGCTCATTCCTTAACCTCTTAGTTGATAATTGACTGTTAACAAAACTTTGACGGCTACAGGCTTTAAATAAAGTCAGAGCATTCAAATTAGTTTATGTAAAAGCTATTATCGGCATCCCCTTTGAAATCTTTAGTTTTTTTATCAAATATACCGTCGCGGCACTTCAAGCCCCCGAAACCCTGCGCCGGTTGCTGCAGGCTACAACGCCGGCTGGCTGGGAAAAACGGACTATCCGCAAGTAGCAGCGAGTTACGCTATGCGCTGGCGATTTATCAATTCCGTGCCAGGAATTATCCCCGCGCTTTTCTATTCCATCATCATTCAGCCAAAAAACAAAAAAGCCCACCCAATCTTCCGGGCGGGCTTTCAACTTAATACTTCAACTCACCCCATCTCAAATATCAAAACGGTCCAGATTCATTACTTTGGTCCAGGCGGCGACGAAGTCCTTCACGAATTTCTCTTTCGCATCGCTGCTGGCGTAAACCTCGGCGCTGGCACGCAGAACGGCATTCGAGCCAAACACCAGATCGGCGCGGGTGGCGGTGAATTTGGATTCCCCCGTGACGCGGTCACGACCTTCGAAACGTTCACCGGTGGAATCAGTGGCTTTCCATTCAGTGCGCATATCGAGCAGATTGGTGAAGAAGTCCGCGTTCAGCTCACCGGTTTTATCCGTGAATACGCCGTGCTGGCTGCCGTCGAAGTTGGTTCCCAGCGCACGCAATCCGCCAATCAGTACCGTTAACTCCGGTACGGTCAGCGTCAGTTGCTGGGCCTTGTCGATCAGGAGATTTTCAGTCGAGGTTTTGCCGGTATCACCGCGATAGTTGCGGAAACCATCGGCTCTCGGTTTGAGCAAATCAAACGACTCAACATCGGTCTGATCCTGACGCGCATCCACACGCCCCGGCGTGAACGGGACGTCGATGTCGACGTTAGCCGCTTTCGCTGCTTTTTCCACACCGACGACGCCCGCCAGCACAATCACATCCGCCAGCGACGCTTTCGGATGCGACTGCTGAATGGACTCCAGCACAGGCAACACGCGCACCGCTGCGGCGTTAACATCCCATTGTCTTTGCGGCAGTAACGCAAGACGCGCACCGTTTGCCCCGCCGCGTTTATCACCGCCACGGAACGTCGAGGCCGATGCCCACGCCACCGACGCCAGTTCGCCCGCCGTCAGGCCGGACGCCGCAATCTTCTCTTTCAGCACGGCGATATCAGCAACGGTCGGATGATAAACCGGCACCGGCAACGGATCCTGCCAGATTAAGTCTTCTTTCGGCACTTCCGGCCCGATATAACGCGCTTTCGGCCCCATATCGCGGTGGGTCAGTTTGTACCAGGCTCTGGCAAATGCTTCGTTAAAGGCCTGAGGATCGCTGTGGAACCGGCGCGAAATCCTCTCAAATTCCGGGTCAAATCGCAGCGTCAGGTCAGTGACCAGCATGGTCGGTTTGCGTTTTTTCGAAGTATCGAACGGATCAGGAATGATATCCGGCGCATCGGCCGCTTCAAACTGAATAGCGCCCGCCGGGCTGCGGGTCTGCACCCACTCATATTTGAACAGGTTTTCGAAGAAGTAGTTGCTCCACTGGGTTGGCGTTTGCGACCAGATGACTTCCAGACCGGACGTGATGGCATCCGGCCCGGCACCGCTGCCGTAGCTGTTTGCCCAACCCAGACCCTGCGCTTCGATCGGAGCGGTTTCCGGGTCAACGTCCACATGGCTGGCTTGTGCGGCACCGTGAGTTTTACCCAGCGTATGGCCACCGGCGATTAACGCGACAATTTCTTCATCGTTCATGCCCATGTTGCCGAACGTGGCGCGGATGGCCGGAGCCGCAGAGGCCGGATCACCGCTGTGGTTCGGGCCCTCAGGGTTGACGTAAATCAGCCCCATTTCGGTGGCGCCCAATGGAGATTTGGCAAGTTCTTCAGGATGACGATGTTCCAGCCAGGTGGTTTCGTCGCCCCAGTTCACATCCAGATCCGGTTCCCAGACGTCTTCACGCCCGGCACCAAATCCAAAGGTGCGGAAACCGGAATTCTCCAGCGCGACATTACCCGCCAGAATATAGAGATCGGCCCAGGAAATTTTTTGGCCGTATTTTTGTTTCACCGGCCACAGCAGGCGGCGCGCTTTGTCGAGGCTGACGTTATCCGGCCAGGAGTTCAGCGGTGCAAAACGTTGCTGACCACGGCCTGAACCACCACGGCCGTCAACGGAACGGTATGTCCCGGCGCTGTGCCATGCCAGGCGGATGAAAAGACCAATGTAGCTGCCCCAGTCGGCAGGCCACCAGGGTTGCGACTCGGTCAGGACGCCTTTGATATCGGCTTTGAGCGCGGAGTAATCTAATTTGGCGAATTCTTTGCGGTAATCAAACGCCTCGCCCAACGGGTTTGAGCGGGCGGAATGCTGGTTCAGTAAATCGGTTCTGAGCTGGTTTGGCCACCAGTCGCGATTGCTTGTCCCGCCGCCAGACGTTTCATTCGTTTTTCCTGCATGAAAAGGACATTTACCGCCGGAGGCTTCACGCTCTGCTTCAACAATGGGTTTTGCGTCGTTTGCTTCTTCATCAATAGAACTGCTCATGCTCACACTCCTGTTATGTAGTCTCATTGCTACTCTATACGCGGATTTAAACCAGTCACATCTGGAACATCCTATGCATTTGATAGACCTTCCCTTCTGATCTCAGCGTTCGTTCTGTGAGTTTCCACAATTTCTGAATCCCGACACTGATTATAGAATAGCCAGTTAAAGTAAAAGGCTACTTTGCCGGTGTCGCAAAATGAAAAAAGCCCGCGCAGGAGATTGAGCGGGCTTTGGGTTTTTTATCGTCACGCAGCGCCGTTAGCGCGCAGAGGCCACCGGCTCCGCAGGCAAAATGGCTTTCAGCAAATACCGTGTGTATTCATGCTGTGGCTGTGTGAAAAGTGCCCCGCTTTCCCCTTCTTCGACGATTCTTCCCTGATACATCACGCCGACCCGATCCGCGACGTGCCGCACGACATTTAAATCATGCGAGATAAACAGATAGGCCAGCCCGTATTCACGCTGGAGCGACATCAGCAAATTGAGAATTTGCGACTGAATCGATACGTCCAGCGCGGAAACCGGTTCATCACAAACGATCAGCTTTGGACGCAGGATAAGCGCCCGAGCAATGCCGATACGCTGCCGCTGTCCGCCGGAAAACTGCTGCGGATAACGCCCGGCATCGGTGGCATTGAGCCCGACCTGTACCAGCATTTCCACCACAGCCTTCTTCCGTTGATTGGCATCTTTTACGCCATGAATAATCAGCGGTTCTTCGATGCTGTAGCCCACGGTACGTCTCGGGTCAAGCGTTGAAAGCGGATCCTGAAAAATGATCTGAATGTCTTTGCGCAGGCTCCGCCATTGTGCGGCGTTGCGCGTCAGCAGCGGCACGCCGTCAAACTCGACTGTTCCACCTGAGGCGGGCGTCAGCCCTAAAATTGTGCGTCCGGTGGTGCTTTTCCCGCTACCAGACTCCCCGACCAGCGCGTAGGTTTCCCCGGCATGGATCGTGAAACTGACACCTTGTACGGCGTGGACGCTGTGCCCGCGCCGGTGAAAGGTTTTCGACAAATTATCGACCCGCAGCAGTGGCTGGCTCATGAAGGGGATCCTGTGTTTTCAGCGTACCAGCAGCGCACCTGATGGGGCGCGCCACCCAGCGTACGCAGCGGCGGCGAGTCTTCAAGGCACCGCGTTGTTGCTTGGGAGCAGCGTCCGGCAAAGGCACAGCCCGGCGGTAAAGCGTCAAGTGCCGGAACGCTGCCGCGAATTTCATCCAGCCGGGATTTGGGTTCCCGACCGGCAGATGGCCGTGCCGCCAGCAGTGCCCGCGTATACGGATGACGCGGATGTTGAAACAGCGTCACAACGTCCGTTTCCTCCACCACTTGCCCGGCATAGAGCACGACGACGCGCTGGCAAAGCCTCGCCACCACGCTGAGATCGTGCGTGATAATCACAATACCCATCGCAGACTGCCGTTTAATGTCATCGAGCAGATCCAGAATCTGCGCCTGAATGGTCGCGTCCAGTGCGGTCGTAGGCTCATCGGCAATGAGCAACGAAGGCGCATTGGAGACGGCTATCGCAATCATCACGCGCTGACGCATCCCTCCCGAAAGCTCATGCGGATAAGCGCTGGCGCAGCGTGCCGGTTCGGGGATCCCGACCTGTTCCAGCAGGCTGATAACTTTTTCCCGACGCTGCTGCCGCTTCAGTGACGTATGCAAACGCAGGCTTTCTTCAATCTGAAAGCCAATGGTGAAAACCGGATTTAAACTGGACAGCGGATCCTGAAAAATCATTGCGATATCACGACCGCTGCGCCGCCTGCGGGTTCCTGACGAAAGCACATCCAGCCGTTCGCCGGAAAGTATAATTTCGCCATCAACCCGGCTGGTTCGCGGCGTCAGTAACCCCATCAGCGCCTGCGCAGTGACGCTTTTACCGCAGCCGGATTCGCCGATAATGCCGAGTGTTTCATGGCGCCCAACGTCAAAAGAGACATCGCGCACCGGCGTCACCACGCCTTTTGGCGTCGCAAAGCTGACCTGCAAATTATTCACCCGCAGCAGGTGTGGTTCGTCGAGAGGATCAGCCACGCTGTGCTCCTTTTTTCAACTGACGCATGACGCGCACCGGCAGGGCTTTCAGGCCCGGTTCCGCGCCGTCACGCAAATCATCCCCGATGATATTGAGCGCCAGAATCAGCAGCACGATGGCGATCCCGGGAAAAAATGTCATCCACCACGCAGTGAAAATCACCGCTTTGCCTTCCAGTAATAAATTACCGAGGCTTGGCGTGGGCGCAGGCACACCGGAGCCGAGAAAACTCAGCGCCGCTTCCGTCAGGATCGCCACCGAAAAGACCCACGTCACCTGCACAATTAGCGGCGAAATGACATTCGGTAGCAGGTGCAACCAGATGATGCGCCCGGACGACGCGCCCTGCGCCCGCAGCGCTTCAATGAAATTTTTCTCTTTGACCACCATCGCCGCGCCGCGGATAACACGGGCTATCGACGGCACATACACCAGCGATAACGCCAGCACCACATTGGCGATATTCGGCCCCAGCACGCCGACAATTGCGATCGCCAGCAGTAATGAAGGGAAGGCAAACAGGCCGTCGCACACACGCATCAGAATCAGGTCCAGCGGGCGGAACCAGGCGCACAGCAGCCCGACGGTCAGCCCCGTAAATCCGGCAGTCAGCGCCACTGCCGCACCGACGGACAGTGAAACGCGTACCGCCACGGCAACCCGTACAAACAGGTCCCGGCCAAAATTATCTGTGCCAAACCAGTGCGCAGCATCCGGCGGTTTAAGGCGGCTTAGCGGGTCAATACTGTAGGCGTCGTAAGGGCTAAACAGGCTGCTGCAAAATGAGAGCAACACAATCGCCACCAGCACGCCGCCCCAGAAAAACAGCCTGGTATTGTTATGCAGCATCAGTTTTCACTTCCTTCAACGGACAGTCGCGGATCGGCCAGATAACTGAGCACATCAACCAGCAAATTGATCAGCACGTAGCAGACGGTAATCAGCAGTACCACCCCCTGAATCACAGTAAAGTCGCGTCGTTCAATGGAGTCCACAATCAGTGAACCGATACCCGGAATACCGAATACACTTTCAATGACAATCGTTCCTGTGACCAGCGAGGCAAAAGATTCACCGCAAATAGTAAGCACCGGGATCAGCGCGTTTTTCAACGTGTGACGCAGCAAAACCAGAGATTCCGGCACGCCTTTGGCGCGGGCAGTATTGATGTAATTCTCCTGCAAAACGTCGAGCATCACCGCGCGTGTCATGCGCGAGATCAGCGCCGCAATGCGAAACCCCAGCGCAATCGCCGGAAGCGTCAGATACCAGAGGTTCAGCAACCCGTCATCGTTGGTGGAACGATAACCGACCACCGGAAACCACCGCAGCCTGACGGCGAAGACAAAGATCAGGAACAGCCCCAGCAGGAAACCCGGCACCGACATTCCGAACGTCGCCAGCGACCGGATCACCCTGTCCGCCAGCCGTCCATGTTGCCAGGCGCTGACCACGCCCCCCGCCAGCCCGAAAGTAAGCGCAATCGCCAGCGCGTAAAATGCCAGCGACATCGTCGGCGCGAGGTGCTGCATAAACAGGTCGGTAACGCTGGCATTGAGAAACAAAGAGTGGCCGAGATCACCGGAAATCACCGCACCAAACCAGCGCACAAACTGCGCCAGCAGCGGCTGATCCAACCCCATCTGCTGGCGCAGCGTTGCGATATCCTGCGGGCTGGCATCGTTACCGAGGATCACCAGCACCGGATCACCCGGAGCCAGATGTACCAGGCAAAACACCACCAGCGATACCACAAACAATACGGGCAACAGCGCCATCAGCCGGTGAAACAGAAACCACTTCATAAATCTCTCCCGTCAGGGCTGGGTGACCGTCACATTCCACAGCACTGGCCCGATCAGGTCATGGTAACCGTGCACGTTTTTCTTAATAGCGACCGGCTCCGGCGTGGTTCGTCCAAGCACAATGACCGGCAGGTATTGCCACGTCAGCACGTTAAGCTTATCGACCAGCCCTCTGGCGTCTTTTAGCGAGTGTGCCTGCTTGATGCCATCCAGAACCGTATCGATTTCCGGGCTGTTGCTCAGGCCGGGAAATCTGGCGCGGGAATCCAGGAAAGGATACTGATGCAGAACCTGTCGCATTGAGAATTCCAGTGCGCAGAGGTCGAAGTTTTTCGGATCCTGACGGCGCTGCAATACGGTCGGCCAGTCGTAGACATCCAGACGAGATTTCACGCCGATTTGCTTGAGAACCTGCTGTGCAACAATCGCCAGGTTGTAAAGTTCGGCATATTCTTTAGTGGCGATAATCACCACCTCCTGACCGTTGTAGCCAGACTCTTTCACCAGTTTGCGGGCTTCTGCGAGGTTATGCTGATTCCAGTACGGTTTACCCGCTTCGCTGTACCAGTCCACCTGCTCCGGGAAACCTAACGACGGATCTTCGACAAAAAAGCGCGGATCGCTGTAGCCAGCCAGCAGGGTCTGATGCACGTCTAGCGCCAGATTAAAAGCCTGGCGCAGCTTAACGTTTGCAAACGGCCCCTGCTGCTTGTTAAACAAATATGTGATCAATGAACCGCCGCTTTCCGGCCGCGTCAGCGACAAATCCGGAAGATTGCTGAGTGCTTCAATATTGTCTTTTGGCAAATTGAAAACGATGTCGTATTCCCCGGTCATGGCACCCGCGAGGCGCGTTGACTCATCGGTGATATAACGGAACCAGATATCTTTGACGTCTGCTTTTTTCTCACCCGACAACCCGCTGGCCGGTTCTTTGCGTGAGACGTAATTGTCATTACGCGTCAGATGCAAATACTCGCCCTGCTTGAATTCCGCCAGTTTGTACGGCCCGGTGCCAACCAGTTCGGTGACCGGTTTTTTCGTGCTGTTCGCCTCGTCAATCAACCGTTCCGGCATGATAGCAGCGATATTTTTCACATCCGCCAGCACGTTAAGCGTGATCAGCGACGGCGCTGGCAGCGTCAGCTGCACCGTTTTATCGTCTATTTTGGTAAATTGCGCGCCGGGCAGATTGGCTTTACCTTGCGTGGAAACCGCCAGCCAGCGGTTCATCGAGGCCACCACATCGTCGGCCGTCAGCCGTTGCCCGTCATGGAAATGAATGCCATCACGTAAGACAAACGTGTAGGTTTTCCGGTCGTCGCTGAGGGTGTAAGACGCCACCAGTTCCGGTACCGGCTCAAACTTATCGTTAAGGGTAAACAGCTCTTCAAAGATGTTTCTGTCCACATCTGACGTTGCGTTATTGGTCGTCAGATAAGGGTCGAGTGTGCCAGGGCGGTTGCCGTAAGCAATGTTTAGCGTGGCGTTCCGGTTGACCGTTTCAGCCTGCGCGTTATCCCAGGGTAAAGCCGCCGCCAGCAACAGTGCCGCGGCAGAAAACATCATCTTCATTTTGTTGTAGCTCCGGTAAGATCAGGCGGCGTTTGAGCGATTTTTTTGCCCGGCAAATTCATCTTTAGCGTCCTGCAAAAGCGCAGGTTCGGTGAGCAGACGCAGCCCGGTGCGGGCCAGCACCAGCGCGCCGGTGATCAGTGCGTCATAACCCTGAAGAGAGTTGGCGGCTTCGCGGAAAGCGACGGTGTGGCCGATAAGATCGTCAGGTCCGATTTTGATGTACGGGTGCGCGGTCGGTACGGCGTGGCTGATATCACCTGCATCCGTCGAGCCTTTGCCCTCTTTTTCGCTCAGATCAACGGTTTCACCGGCGGCCGTGAATTCTTCCAGCAGCACGCCATTGAGCACATGATTGATATTGAAATCCCGCGGCCCGACCTGATGCTCAATTTTGACCGTTGTGCCTGTCGCCAGCGCCACGCCATCGGCAATTGCGCGGATCCGTGGCTCAAGCGCCAGCACTTCTTCCCGCGTATCCGCGCGGATGTAATAGTGCGCTGAGGCGTATTCAGGAATAACGTTCGGTGCCTGCCCGCCGTTGGTGATAATGCCGTGAACGCGCACACCGTCCGGCAGTTGCTGGCGCAAGACGCTGATACCGTTATAGAGCAACACCAGCGCATCCAGCGCATTAACGCCTTTATGCGGTGAGCTGCCGGCATGAGACGGCTTGCCATAAAAATGAAAATACAGATGATTATTTGCCAGTGACGGGCCGGAAAGCCGCGTTCTTCCGGACGGATGCACCATCAGCGCGACGTCCACATCATCCAGAAAACCGTGTTCGACAAAGCGCGCTTTTACGTTGCCGTTCAGGCCGCCTTTGCCCCGCAATCCGCCTTCTTCAGCCGGCGTACCCAGCACCAACACTTTGCCGCCGGTTTCACTGAGCGTATCACTCAGCGCCACGGCGGCCGCAATGCTGCTCACGCCAATAATGTTGTGACCGCAGGCATGGCCGATATCGATCAGCGCGTCGTACTCCGCAAGATAGGCAATGGTCGGGCCGGGTTCACCGCTGTCTTTTACGGCGTAAAACGCGGTTTCATGCCCGGCAACGTTGGACGTCACGCTGAAGCCGTGTTTTTGCAGCAACGTCGTCAGCACGTCGTTGGCATAATATTCGTTATTCCCGGTTTCCGGATGCGCATGAATGTCCCTGGATATCGCAATATAGTCGTCACGGTGCTGATGAATACTCTGTTCCAGCCGGGCTTTTAATTCGCTATTGCTCATTGTTTTCACCTTTTATTGATGACAGTTAATTCATTTCAGAGAGTGTTCAGATGACGTTTCGCCTCCTGGCGGACGCGATGTAAAACGTGATGTTTGATTTCGCTGTACTGCGGATGCTCTGCAAGGGTTTCGATATCGCGTTCACGGCCAAAGGGAGAGACAATTTCTTCGACGATCTTGCCCGGTTTAGCCGACATCACCAGAATGCGATCGGCAAGAAACAGCGCTTCCTCTACGTCATGCGTGACAAACAGCAGCGTGGTGTCGGTTTCCAGCCACGCTGAGCGCAGCAGTTCCTGCATCATCAGGCGGGTCTGGGCGTCGAGCGCGCCAAAGGGCTCGTCGAGTAACAAGACTTCCGGACCGGGTAACCACGCACGGGCCAGCGCCACACGTTGTTTCATCCCGCCGGATAACTGCCACGGCGCATGATGCTCAAAGCCTTGCAACCCGACGCGCGCCAGCCAGTCCATGGCTTCGGCGTTAACGTCCTCCTTGCGATGCCTGCCCAGACGCGGGCCAAACGTGACGTTATCAAGCACCGACAGCCACGGAAATAAATTCGGTTGCTGGAAGATCATGCCCCGCGCCGGGCCGGGTTTTTGTATAATCTTGCCGCCGCAAAGCACACGACCGGTATCGGGCTGAAGAAAGCCTGCGACCAGATTAAGGATGGTGGATTTGCCGCAACCCGACGGCCCGAGCAAAACGACAAACTCGCCCTTTTGCAACGATAAGGAGATGTCTTCCAGCACGGTGAAGGCGTGCGGTTTTGCGGTAAACTGCAACGACACGTCTTTAAGCGCAATTTGTTCAGCCATTATTCTTTTCCCGCCCAGGGCACAAACAGGCGTTGCAGCCCCAGAAGTAATAAGTCCAGCAAATACCCAATGCCGCCGAGCAGCAAAATGCCCAGCATGACAATATCCGTACGTAAATATGAACTGGCGTTGATGACCATCCAGCCCAGTCCCGAACTGGCGGCGACCATTTCAGCGGCAATCAGCGACGTCCAGCCGATCCCGACCGACAACCTGACCGTCGTGAAAAGCTCCGGCAGCGCATCGGGCAGCACCACGCGCAGGAAAATCTGCCTGCGTGATGCCCCGAGCGTCTGCGCCACCCGAATGCGCGAACGCCCGATGCGCTCGACGGCGGCATTCGCGCCAACCACAACGCTCAGAAATGTGGCGATAAAAATGAGGAAGAACTTGGAGGCTTCGCCGATACCCAGCCAGACGACGGCCAGCGGGATCAGTGCAATCTTAGGCAGAGGACGCAGAAACTGAACGAACGGATTAAGTACCGCCGACAGCCCTTCCGATAATCCCATCAGCAGCCCCAGCGGAATGCCTAAAATAACCGCCACCGAAAAAGCACTCAGCGCCCGTGCCAGACTGACCGCGACGTGCTGCCATAACGGCACCTGACGGTAACCGTCGGCCAGCAACTCTTCGGTAGTCAGGCCGATGTCGGTCAGCGAAGGCAGCAGCAACGGATCCAACCACTGCCTTGTGGCGGCGATTTGCCAGAGGGCAAAGAAAATCCCGACCGATATCACGCTGATCGTGATGTGTTGCCCCATCTTCATTTTGCGGTGGCTGCCGCATCACGGATGTATTGGGAGTTGATGGCATTGTCCCAGCTGGTCGGAATATCACGCTTACGCAGTTCGCCAATGCCTGCGAGGAAATCCGAGGTTTTCGTCAGCGCTTTGCCGATACCGCTGTCGCTGGTTTGCGTGCCGTTCCCCAACCACGCCGCCGTGCCCTGCTCCGCCAGCGTCGGATATTCCAGCCCGCCCAGCGTGTTGGCCGCCGTGGTCACCGGCGCGCCCACTTCTTTGGCCACGATGGCCGCTGCATGCTCCGGATCGCGTTTAAACTCGTCCACTTTTTGCTGATGAACGCGCAGGAATGCGGTGACAACTTCCGGATATTGCTGCGCAAAGGCTTTACGCACCACGTAGTTGTTGTAAATCAGGTAACCGTCTTTTTGCAGATCTTTGGTCGCAAAGACCTGATGACCGCCGGAAGACTCCAGCTCCTGAGCGAACGGTGCCCAGACGTAACCCGCATCAATATCGCCGCGTTTCCACGCAGCGACCATTTCTGCGGGACGCAGGGGTAATAACGTAATTTTGCTGCGATCCAGTTTGTTGACGCTGATTGCCGCTTCCAGCGCATATTGCGCCGTAGAATTCGGCGGATAAGCCACGCGCTTACCTTCAATGTCTTTAATATTATGAATGCCGTCTTTACCAATCAGCCGTTCATAAGTCGCAATTACGCCGGAAACACCAATAATTTCCACCGGTAATTTACGCACAATACCGGCAGTCGCCGGGCTTGAACCGAAGTTGGCGATATCGATGGCGTTGCTGGCGAAATACGTCAGCGCATCCGCACCGGTAGCAAACTGGACCCATTTCACTTTGCTGTTTAATGCTTTGTCTAAAGAGCCGTCAGCTTTCGCCAGTAATAACACCTGAGAACCGCCGCTGTAGGCGACCCGTACTTCTTCCGGTGCTGCAGCAAACGTCGCGTGCGTCCACAAGCTACCCGCTGCGAGTAATAAGCAGAGACTTTTTTTCATTCTAATTATCCTGTAAATAAATTAAGCAATTAGCGCCGACCCAGTATATTCAGACCGGGCCGGTTTATTTAGATGGATTATTGCTAAGTATTTATTCGTGGCAAGATTAGACGGGCGTTTAAATAACGTTATTTATTATTCGCAAAAATAATATAGCGCTTTCAGGTTAACGCGCGAATTTCCGTGACCCGGCCACGCAGGCAATGACGCCGAGTGTGACGGCGAGCATCAGCGGGTTGACGGTTTCATGCAAAATCGTGGCAGATAACGCAAGCCCGAAGAATGGCTGGAGTAACTGCAATTGCCCGACAGCGGCGATCCCGCCAATCGCCAGGCCCTTGTACCAGAAGATAAACCCGATGAGCATGCTGAAAAGCGACACGTAACCCAGCGCAATCCAGGCAGAAACGCTGACAGCGCTGAAGGATGCGGGCCGCAGAATGACGGAGGCAACGAGCATAAACGGCAGCGAAATGATCAGCGCCCAGCTGATCACCTGCCAGCCGCCTAAAACGCGGGTGAGTTTTGCGCCTTCGGCATAGCCCAGACCACAAACGGCCACCGCCGCGAGCATCAGTAAATCGCCGGTCAGCGAAACTGAAGCACATTGCGAGAGGGCGAATCCGACAACCAGCAGGCTGCCGATCACTGAAAAAATCCAGAAAGCGGCACCCGGCCTTTCTCCGCCGCGGATCACGCCAAAAATCGCCGTCGTGAGCGGAAGCAGCCCGAGAAAAACGATGGAATGGGCCGACGTAACGTGTTCAAGCGCCATCGCCGTCAGCAGCGGAAAACCTGTCACAACGCCCAGTGAAACGATGATCAGCGGTAAAATCTGCGATGCTTTAGGGCATTTCTCGCGGGTTACGTACACCAGTATCACCGCGAAAAAACCCGCAACCGACGCGCGGGCAAAGGTGAGGAAGAACGGGTCCAACTGCATCACGGCGACACGCGTGGCGGGCAGCGAGCCGCTGAAAATTATCACGCCCAGTAAACCGTTCACCCAACCGGATAACGCGCCCGGTTCTGATTTAATACCCCCTGTCTTATTCACTTTTATTTTAGGTACCCCTGAATTAACCACGCAGACCTCACTGTAGGAATTTGAGCAATGAACGCGGCGATGGTAGTCTCCTCAATCCGGTACAATCAAATTATTGTCATGGATACAATTCATGAAAGCCCGATACAAAACCCTCGTCGATAACCTCGCGCAAGCCATCCGTTCCGGCACGCTCGCAGCAGGTACAAGGCTGCCGACGCACCGTTTTCTGGCGGCGGAAGAGCACATTTCGCTGGCGACCGCGACCCGCGTGTATACCGAACTGGAAGCGATGGGACTGGTCAGCGGCGAAACCGGACGCGGCACGTTTGTGCGTGATATTTCCCTGCCTGCGGGGCACGGCGTCGATCAGCATGTTATCGCGACCGACGTAACGGATCTGAACTTCAACTATCCTGCACTGCCCGGTCAGGGTGAATTGCTGCGCGAAGCGCTGCGCCAGATGGCCACCACGGGCGATATCGAATCCCATCTGCGCTACCAGCCGCACGCCGGCAGGCTGACCGACCGCGAGATTATTGCCCGTCATCTGGCCGGAAACGGCTTCACGCCGGAAGCTGAAAACGTGCTGATCGTCAATGGTGCGCAGCACGGCCTGACGGTTACGGTGATGGGGCTGCTCCGCCCCGGCGATGTGGTGGCGGTTGATGCGCTGACGTACTCCGGATTCAAGGCGCTGGCGGCACTGTATCACCTTGAACTTGTGGCTATTCCGTCTCATCCCGATGGGCCGGATCTTGACGCACTGCGCCAGCTTTGTGCCAGACGGCATGTGCGTGCGGTGTACACCATGCCCACGCTGCACAATCCCCTCGGCTGGGTTCTGGATCGCAATCAGCGCAAAACGCTGGCGGAGATTGCCCGAGTGCATGATTTGCTGATTATCGAAGACACCGCGTATGCCTATCTCGTGCAGCGCCCGCCGCCGCCGGTCGCGTTTTATGCACCGGAACGCACCGTTTATGTCACCGGTTTTTCAAAAAATGTCGCGACCGGATTACGCGTCGGTACGGTGATCTGCCCTGCACAGCACCGGCCCGCGATTGAACGGGCAATCCGCTCGACAACCTGGAATACGCCGTCGCTGATGACCACACTGGTGTGCGGCTGGATTGAAAACGGGACCGTGTCGCGGTTTGAAGCGCTGAAAAGGCGAGATGCGCGGCAGCGACAGGTTGTGGCGAAGGAGTGTCTGGGCACGCTGACGTGCATCACACATCCGGTTTCGTACTTTCTCTGGCTACCGCTGGCGGAAGATGTCAGAGCCGAACGGGTGGTCAGTGCGTTAATGGACAGCAATATTTCTGTTTCGTCCGCCGCACCTTTTTGCACGTCGGTCAATGTGCCGCAAGCGCTGCGGCTCGCGCTCGGTTCAGTTTCCATCGAAGTCCTGCGCACCACGTTACACAAGGTTCGGGAAACCATTGAGTTCGAGCAATACCGGTGATCACAGGCATAAAAAAACCCGCTTGCGCGGGCATTTAAACTGTATTCCTAACCTACCCGTGAACGACTTTTTTCGCGTCCAGCGCTTTATGAATTGCGGCTTCGAGTTCGTTGATTTCGAATTTCGCCACATACCCGTCGGCACCGACTTTGCGGACGTGATCTTCATTGGCGCTGCCCGAGAGTGAGGAGTGAATAATCACCGGGATATTCTTCAGGAATTCGTCACGTTTGATATTGAGCGTCAGCGTGAAACCATCCATTTCCGGCATTTCCAGATCCGTCAGCACGAAGGAGATCCTGTCTGAAATTGGCACGCCAGCGGCTTTGCATTCTTCGGCCATTTTGCGGATTTTATTCCAGGCTTCCAGACCGGTTACGTGCATCTGCGCCGGGATTTCCATCATGTTCAGACCTTTTTCCAGCATCTGGCGCGCGACTTTGGAGTCTTCCGCAACAATCGCCACCGTGCCCGGTTTCATCTTGAACGAGCTGGTTTTCTTCTTGTCCATGTCGATATTGTTGTTCGGGATAATGTCGTGCAGGATTTGCTCGACGTCCAGCACCAGCGCCAGACGGTTGCTGGATTTATCGTTATCCAGACGCGCAATGCTGGTGATGTTACGGCTCTTCACACCGGATTCTGCCGCCAGCACCTGGCTCCATTCCAGACGAACAATGTCGTCCACTGATTCCACCGCAAACGCCTGCGTGCTGCGGGCATATTCGGTGACCAGCAAAATATTCAGCCCGGTTTTCGGCACGCAGCCGACGACCGCAGGCAGGTCTATCACCGGAATAATTTCACCGCGAATATTGGTCATCCCCATCATCGGCGATGACATTCCCGCCGCCTTGGTCAGCGCCGGCATAGGGACAATTTCACGCAGCTTGAAAACGTTGATGCCAAATAATTCTGACTGCTCTTCATCAGGCGATGAGCCCAGACGGAACAACAGTAATTCAAACCGGTTTGATGAAGTGAGATTTGTTCTTTCATCAATTTCTTTCTGAAAATTATCCATACTTTCCCCATGCCTTCGTTATTAGTTTTCGTGTGCGTTTGCCGTGCGCGTCATTCGGAAAAACAGGAAATTAATTTTCTTTTTTTCTCAGAGGGACGGCTTATTTATCGGCCCGGACGGGGAAATTCTTTAGTGCAGAGAGGAAATTGAGCAGGAGAAAGATATCCGGCACCCGGGAGATGCCGGAAAAAGCGGTTAACCGGCGATTTTCACCAGCGTTCTGCCCTGAATTTTATTATCGAGGAAATCCGCCGCCACGGCCGGAGCCTGTTCAAGCGTAATTTCAGTCGCCGCCTGCTCGTAGAAACTCTGCGGCAGGATTTTCAGCAGACGTTCCCAGACGGCAGTACGGCGGTCAGCGGGCACGGAAACAGAATCCACGCCCTGCAAACGCACGTTGCGCAGAATAAACGGCATTACGGTCGTCGGCAGACCAAAACCGCCCGCCAGCCCGCAGGCCGCCACGCAACCCCCGTAGTTAGTTTGCGCCAGCACTTTGGCCAGCACTTTGTCGCCGACAGTATCCACCGCGCCCGCCCAGATTTGTTTTTCCAGCGGACGGGTTTCGGCGAAATCATCGCGGGAGTGAATTTCGCTGGCACCCAGTGTACGCAGGTAATCGTGCGTGGACTCGCGGCCGGTTACAGCGGCAACGGTATAGCCGAGCGTATGCAACAAAGCGACAGCCGTACTGCCCACGCCACCGCTGGCACCGGTCACGACGACGGTTCCGCTTTCCGGTTTAACGCCCGCCTCCTCCAGCGCCATCACGCACAACATGGCGGTGAAACCTGCCGTGCCGATGATCATCGCATTACGCGCCGCCAGCCCCTCCGGCAAAGCCACCAGCCAGTCGCCTTTCACGCAAGCCTGTTCTGCCAGACCGCCCCAGTGTGTTTCGCCCACGCCCCAGCCGGTGAGAATGACCGGCTGGCCAGCAGTAAAGCGGGCGTCATTGCTGCGGCTGACGCGGCCGGAAAAATCGATCCCCGGCACCATCGGAAACTGACGGATGATTTTGCCTTTGCCGGTGATCGCCAGCGCGTCTTTGTAATTCAGACCGGACCAGCTGATATCCACCAGCACATCGCCTTCCGCCATTTCCGGCAGTGCGATCTCTTTAACTTCGGCCAGTGTGGCTTTGTCTTGCTGTTCCAGAACCAGTGCTTTCATTTTTTTCCCTTAATTATTCAGGAGTTCGAAGAGTTGTCGTTAGAAATGCGATGACTAACGTAATGATTGCAGGTGCTATTTTTGAATTTCTTATTGAATGTTTTTCTGAAAATATGCCCAAAACTGATTCAGCGGTTCGGCTGAACGGAACAGTTTGGCGCGCATCACTGCCCCTTCCCAGCCCGACCAGAAGATCTCCGCCAGTTGCGCAGGAGGCGTGCCGGAGTTTATGCCTCCCGCCCGCTGCGCTTCTTCCAGACAACGCGCCACGCGGCTTTCCCATTCCTGCAAAATCGCTTTCAGCTTTTCCGGGAAATCATCGGGAAGCAGGGGGGATTCCTGTAATAAATTGCCGACCAGGCAGCCCCGTTTAAATTCAAATCTCGCCATACTCTGACCAGCGTGATCGACAAATGCGCCGATGCGTTGCAGCGGCGCCAATGCGTCATTGAGTAAAAACTTGTCAAGCTTATGGGCGAAGAACGCACCGTAGGACGTTAGCACTGCCATGCCGAAATCCTGTTTGCTGGCGAAATAGTGATAAAACGATCCTTTGGGTACAGAGATGTTTTTAATCACCGCATCGATACCCGCCGACAGATAGCCCATCTCCGTGATCACTTCCAGCCCTGAGCGGATCAGCGCGTCACGCGTATCCGCAAAATCGCGTTCAGTTTTCGGCGGACGGCCACGGCGGGGCTTTTTAGCCGCTACGGGCGGGGCTTCGGGCGGGATTGTCAGTGCATCACTCATAATTTAGACCGATCGTTTTTTAATTGCCAAAAGCCTACCCCCAATTCTCTGCGCAGGCAACCCCGTCATTCCCTGAACAGCAAAAAGCCCGCCGCGGCTGAACCGGGCGGGCTGTTTTTAAAGATCAGTATGTTGTAACTATTTCGCGCTCACAGCCTCACGAACGGTTTCCGGCGTGCTGTAGCGGTTGGTTTTGAACGGAATATCCAGACGCTCGCGCAGCGTATGCGCCTCGGAAGGATGCCAGTAACCGCGCGCCGCCAGCACCGGCAGCACCAGACGGGTGATGTCGTCGAGCGCTTCGGTCAGCACCGGTCCGCTGATGATAAACCCGCTCGCACCGCCCTCTTCCACCCAGCGGATCAGCCGGTCGGCGACCTGTTCCGGCGTACCGAAAAACTCACCGCGCGGCAGCGTGGTCTGATACGCCACTTCACGCAATGTGAGGTTTTCCTCTTTCGCCTGTTTCTTGATGCTGTCGGTGGTGGAACGGAACGTATTCTGGCCTAAATCGCCCAGCTCAGGGAACGGGCCATCCGGCGGGTACTGGCTGAAATCGTGATGGTCAAAGAAGCGGCCGAGATACGCCAGCGCGTCGTCTAGCGACAGCAGCGAAAGCAGGTACTGATATTTGGCTTCCGCTTCTGCTTCAGTTTTGCCGACAACCGGGCTGATGCCGGGGAAAATTCCCACCGGATGACGGCCATTTTTTGCTACCTGCGCCCGGAGTTTGGCGGAGTAATCCTGCGCCTCTTCCAGCGTGCGCGCATTGGTGAAGACTGCATCGGCAGATTTACCCGCCAGTGCGATACCCGCATCAGAAGCGCCCGCCTGGAAAATCACCGGCTGCCCCTGCGGCGAACGCTGGATATTCAGCGGGCCTTCGACCGAGAAAAATTGCCCCTGATGATTGAGTTTGTGCAGTTTGGCTGCATCGAAAAACACGCCGCTTTCGCGGTCACGCACAAACGCGCCGTCTTCCCACGAATCCCACAAACCCTGCACCACGTTGATGTACTCTTCCGCAATCTGGTAACGCAGCGCATGCTCGGGATGATCTTTGCCAAAGTTTTTCGCCGAACCGGCCAGCGGCGACGTCACCACATTCCAGCCCGCACGGCCCTGGCTGATGTTGTCAATCGACGCCAGCTGGCGCGCCACAGTAAACGGATCGCTGTACGACGTCGAAATCGTCCCCGCCAGCCCGATGCTGTGGGTGGCGGACGCCAGTGCCGACAGCAGCGCAACCGGCTCAAAGCGGTTGAGGAAATGTGGCAGCGATTTTTCGTTGATGTGCAGACCGTCGGCCACAAACAGGAAATCAAAACCGGCTGCTTCAGCGCGCAACGCTAAATCGCGAAAATATTGAAAATTCACGCTGGCATCGGCAGGCGCTTTTTCGTGACGCCACGAATTCATATGCCCGCCGGCCCCGTGCAACATCAGACCGAGCTTGATACTTTTTGAATGGCTCATGAGATCTCCTTAAAGCTGGCCAGCCAGCAATTCGATGGACTTCAGACGCACGGCGGCATCTGTCAGTGGGGTATGAATGACAAATTCGTTAACGCACAGACGGCGCTGAATGTCGCGCAGCTGTTCATGAATATCGGCGGGCGTGCCGTGCAGCACACTGATCTGCTGCTGTTCAATGCGGTACTGCGTCGCCCCGGCTTGCCGGACAAACGCTTCGGCCTGTTCGTGGGTGCCGACAGTCACATGTTTATCGCCAACGGTGACGCGGAAATTATGTTGCTCTGCCACCAGTGCGGCGGCTTGTTCCCGCGTTTCGGCGGCCATCACCGCAAGGCTGACCAGCGCCTGCCCCTGTCCGGCGGAATATTCGTGGTACGCCAGCACCGATTCGGTCATCACTTCTGCGGACGTGTTGATGAAACCGGCAAAAACAAAATTCCAACCCAGCGAGGCCGCCAGACGGGCGCTTTCTTTGCTCGCGCCCAGCAGGAAACGCTGCGGAGCAACCGGCGGCTGCGGCAATGCGCGGGCTTCGACACCGGCCAGATTGTCGTCGAGATGAGTCAGATAATGCGTCAGTTGCTGTAACTGCGCGGGGAAACCGGGTGCGGAATCTGCCGGAGCATGGCCCCGCAGCGCTTTGGTTGAAAGCGGTAAACCGCCGGGCGCTTTGCCGATGCCGATATCCACGCGATCGGGCGCCAGCGCTGAAAGCAGATGGAAATTCTCCGCGACTTTGTAGGGGCTGTAATGTTGCAGCATGACGCCGCCGGAGCCGATCCGTAGCGTCGAGGTCTGAGCCAGAAGCCAGGCAATCAGCACTTCCGGCGAGCTGCCTGCCAGCTTTTCTGTGTCGTGATGTTCAGAAACCCACAGGCGGTGATAACCGAGTTTTTCTGCCGTTTTCGCAAACGTCAGCGTGGCCTCCAGTGCCTGCTCCGCACGTTGTCCTTCATTTATCGGGCTTTGGTCTAATAAGCTCAGTCGGTAATTCACTCGGGGTATTCCTTTTATCCACAGATTTCAATTCATGAAAAAAATCAGTTCATGTTAAAAAGAGTTCCACGAAGTGAGGACAAAGCTAAATAATTAAATTGCGCATCGATAGCCATTATTTTGCTATGCGCCCTGAGAAGAAAAGTGCTTATAAAATATAGCCACAGAGTCTTTAGCGAAAAGGGGTTTCCTGTCTACGATGAAATGACTGCAACCACACCTTATAAAAGGCTACGAATAATGAGCATTTCACTTGCCAATGAAGAGCGCACCGGGACGCTGTCCGGTTCATCCTTATTAGAAAGCAAACTCATCGCCCATCGTCGTGAATTACATCAGAACCCTGAATTATCGAATCAGGAATTTGCGACCACGCAAAGAATTACCGGCTGGCTGAATGCGGCCGGAGTACGGATTTTGGATCTCGGGCTGAAAACCGGCGTTGTGGCTGAAATCGGCTCGCCGGATGGCCCGCTGGTGGCGCTGCGCGGTGATATTGACGCGTTGCCGATTGAAGAAGCGTCCGGCGTGCCTTTCAGCTCGCAACATCCCGGCGTGATGCACGCCTGCGGCCACGATTTTCACACGTCCGTTATTCTTGGCGCGGCGTATTTACTCAAAGCCCGCGAAGACCAGCTTCCGGGGCGCGTGCGTCTGTTTTTCCAGCCTGCGGAAGAACGGTTTGGCGGCGCATCGCAGCTGATTAAAGCCGGTGCGCTGGAAAACGTTGATGTCATTTTCGGCCTGCACAATGCGCCTGAGCTGCCGGTCGGCACCTTTTCCACCAAAGGCGGCGCGTTCTATGCCAACGTTGACCGGTTCAGTATCACGATCACCGGCAAAGGCGCACACGCCGCGCATCCCGAGGAAGGCGTCGACAGTATTGTCACCGCCAGCCACATCATTTCTGCGCTGCAAACCGTGGTCAGCCGCAACGTCAGCGCGCAGGAAGCGGCGGTGGTCAGCGTCACGCGCATTGAAGGCGGCAATACCTGGAACGTGCTGCCGCAAACCGTCGAACTCGAAGGCACCGTGCGCACACATAACGACGCTGTCCGCGAACAGATTCCGGAACGTATCCGTCAGGTAATTTCTGGCGTGGCCACGGCACTGGGTGCGAAAGCCGAACTGCACTGGTTTGGCGGGCCGCCGGCGGTGGTGAATACGCCACGCTGGGCGGATTTCAGCCTGGAAGCAGCGGCTGAATTTGGCTATAAAACGGAAGTCGCGACGGCGCAAATGGGCGGCGAAGATTTTGCTTTTTATCTGCATCACGTCCCCGGCGCGTTCGTCAGCATCGGTTCCGCCAGTGAATTTGGCTTGCATCATCCGCAATTTAATCCTGACGAATCCGCTATTTATCCGGCAGCCGCCTATTTCCAGCAACTGGCTGAGAAAGCACTGCGGGAATTAACCGGAAAATAGCCTTCTTTAATTTCATTCCTGTTGAAATGCCCGGTAATCCGGGCGTTTTGCGTGGCTATTTCAGGCAGGCCTTTATTTCCAATTTATCTCTTTCATTATTTAATTTTGTTGTTTTACATCCCTGTAACACTCGGGAATAGTGAAATTGTCGTCTCACTGTCATCACCACATACAATAAGAATGCAGGGTATAAAAATAATGATGAAACACAGCCTTAAATTAACCACCATCGCCGCTTTATTAAGTCTTTCTGCACTGGCACAGGCTGCACCGGGTATCGACCTGATTGCGAATGAAAAACCCATTAACGCACCGAAAAACCCGGAAGCTGTGGCAAAAATCCCGGCTAACTTTAAGTTTGTTGAACCCGGCACGCTGACCGTGGCGCTCGCCGTGCTGGGCAGCGCCCCGCCGTTTGGCCTGTATGCCCGCGATAACAAGACCGTGATCGGCAGTGAAGCGGATATCGCCCGTCTGGTCGCCGACGGTTTGGGCCTGAAACTGAAAGTGGTTCCGGCTTCCTGGGAAGACTGGCCGCTGGGCGTGACCTCCGGGAAATACGATGCCGCCATCTACAACATTACCGTCACGAAAGACCGCAAAACCAAGTTTGATTTCGCCACGTATCGCGAAGATACGCTGGGCTTTTACGTGAAATCCGACAGCAAAATCACCTCGATACAATCCGCGCCGGACATCGCCGGGAAACGCATTATTGTCGGCTCCGGCACCAATCAGGAAGCCGTGTTGCTGGCGTGGGATAAAGAGAATCAGGCCAAAGGCTTACCGGCGCTGAAACCACAGTACGTCACTGATGACGCCGCCGCGACGCTGGCGATCCAATCTGGCCGCGCCGATGCGACCTTCGGGCCAAACGTCACCGGTGCCTACAAAGCGCTGTTAACCGGCAAAACAAAACTGGTCGGCACCGTACCGGGCGGGTGGCCGAAAACCGCGAACATTGCCGTGACACTGAAAAAAGGCAACGGTCTGGTGGACGCGGTTCAGGCATCCCTTAACAGCGCCATCGCCAACGGCACCTATTTGCAGGTGCTTAACCGCTGGGGTGAAAGCGTTGAGAAAATCGACCACTCCGAAATTAATCCGCCAGGACTGGGCGACTGAGTAAAGAGGATTGCATCATGAGCGATGACGTTTTTATCCAGACCGTGCCGGAAGACCCGCTGATTGCGCCGTTCATTCAGGGGCTGTTCGGTGAATACCGCGAGCGCTACGGTGAGTATTTCTCCAGCCAGCCGCCGGAAGATGACAGCGTATTTTCCAAACCGGACGGCACGTTTATTGTGCTGCTGAGAGACGGAGCGCCCATTGCGATGGGCGCGTACAAGCGCTACGACGAGAAAACGGCAGAGCTGAAACGCATCTGGACGCACCGCTCACTGCGGCGCCAGGGGCTGGCACAGAAGGTTTTACTCGAACTGGAACGCCGCGCCGCCGCTTACGGTTATCAGCAAGTTTTCCTCACTACCGGTTTCCGCCAGCCGGAAGCGGTCGGATTGTATTTGTCCCACGGTTATCAGCCCTTGTTTGACACGCGTCTCGACCCGGATGTCTATTCCCGCCCGCCGTACGACGGTCGTTTGCCGTTTACCAAGGCGCTGACCGCTGACGTCCCTGTTACCTGAAATTGCCAGAAGAAAGAGAACACCATGAGCGAAAACGCCCCGACTTCCGCGAATCATCCGCCGCTAAAAGTGGTTCCTGCACGCTATCCGTGGCGGGTGGCTGGCGCGATATTTTCAGTTTTTATCCTGCTGGGCATCGTTGAGTCAATTGCGACCAACTCCCGCTGGGAATGGGGCGTTTTTCGCCAGTGGTTCTTTGACCCGGTCATCCTTTCCGGGCTGGGGAAAACGCTGCTGCTGACCTTACTGGGCACGCTTTTTGGCATTATTTTAGGGACGGCGCTGGCCCTCGCCCGCCTGTCAAAATCCTATCTGATGAATGCGCTGGCCTGGGGATATATCTGGCTGTTCCGCTCGCTACCGCTGTTGCTGGTGTTGATCATCCTCTACAACTTTTCGTATCTCTACGACAGCCTGTCGCTCAGCATTCCGTTTACGTCCATTTCCTTTTTCAGCACGCCAACCGTGAATTTGCTGGATCAGTTCTCGGTCGCGGTTCTGGGGCTTTCGCTGGTGCAGTCGGCATATACCGCAGAAATCATCCGTGGCGGGATTTTAGGCGTCGAACACGGCCAGCACGAAGCCGCCGCCGCGCTCGGTTTACCGGCCTACCGCCGGACGTTCCGCATCATTTTGCCTCAGGCCCTGCGCTCGATTCTGCCGACCGGTTTTAACGAAGTAATCAGTCTGGCGAAAGGCACATCGATTGTTTACGTGCTTTCCATGCCGGAGCTGTTCTACACCGTACAGGTGATTTACAACCGCACGCAGCAGGTGATCCCGCTGCTGATGGTGGCGACCGTGTGGTATCTGCTGATTACCACCGTGCTGTCGGTGCTGCAATATTACGTCGAGCGTTACTTCTCGCGCGGCACCGTGCGCCAGGTTGCGCCTACGCCGTTGCAGCGTCTGCTCCAGTGGCGTATCGCCCGTTCATAATTCTGGAGAAATCTATGTCTGAAGCCTTTGATTTATTCGTAAAACCGCCTCATGACGCATCCGTTGAACGGTTGTTTCCGCGCCAGCCACAGGCCGCCACCGTCGGGCGCATCGAGATCAATAACCTGAGCAAATACTATGGCGCGCATAAAGCGCTGGATAACGTCAGCCTGAGCATCGAACCCGGCACGGTAACGGTGATCCTTGGCCCGTCCGGCTCAGGGAAATCTACCCTGCTGCGCACCATCAATCATCTGGAACGCGTCGATGAGGGGTTTATCCAGATTGACGGCGATTACATCGGTTACCGCCGCAAAGGCGATACGCTGTACGAACTGAAAGAACGCGCAATCCTCAAACAACGCACCCACGTCGGGTATGTTTTCCAGAATTTCAATTTATTCCCGCACATGACGGTGCTGGATAACATCATCGAAGCGCCCGTCGTTCACGGCTTGCTGAACCGCAAACAAGCTATCGCCCGTGCTTATGAGTTGCTGGATACCGTCGGTTTACGCGAAAAAGCCCACGCCTGGCCGCGCCATCTTTCCGGCGGCCAGCAACAGCGTATCGCCATCGCCCGCGCCTTAGCGCTCAATCCGAAAGTGATGTTGTTCGACGAACCCACCTCCGCGCTTGATCCGGAGCTGGTCGGCGAAGTGCTGGACGTCATCAAAAAACTGGCGCAGTCAGGTGTGACGCTGGTGGTGGTGACGCACGAAATCGGTTTTGCGCGGCAGGTCGCCGATCAGGTGGTGTTTATGGTAGATGGCGCCGTTGTCGAGAGCGGAAGTGCAACGCAGGTGCTGGACAGGCCGGTGCATAAGCGGACAAAAGCCTTCCTGGAGAAGGTGCTTTAAGATTGGTAAATTTATTCACTTGCGGTGAGGGTCAGGACCTAGGGGTTACAGCCCAGACTGACTACAAGGAGCGCCTTTCGCCGCGCCCCTTGAAAATCCCGGGCTTTTTTACTGCGAGCAAAAGCGCGCAGTAAAAAAGACGCGGAGATTCAAAAGAGGGCTCGCCATAGCCCTCTTTTGTCGGTTTAGGCACAGGGAGTTAAGTGTTCACAGTGATTGAAAAACCGAAACTTTCTCGGCCACTTGGGTGATTGAACACCCACCCGTTCTGCCTACTTCACACTCGCCATCGGCGGATCCATCGCCACTTTGCCTTTCACGGCTTTATTCTTCACTCTCCGCGACCACATCGCGGTCAGAATCGGCACCAGTATTGAGGTGACAATCACTGACGTGGCGACCAGCGCCGTGGCGGCCGGGGCGACGGGTTTGAACGCTGGCACCATTTCGGCAATCAGTACCGGCGTGGCCACCGCGGCACCGGCTGAACTGGAGGCGGCAATCCCTGCGGTGCCGTCACCGCCGCCGATGAATTTATCGGCCAGTATCAGCGGAATGCCGGTCAGGATAATCACTGACACGCCCAGCATGACACCCAGCAAACCGGTTTGTGCGATAACGCTCAGGTTGATGGTGTTACCCAGTGCGAATGCGAAGAACGGGATCAGCGTCTGAACGGCTTTACTGAAGAATTCGCGTAATTCCGGGTCGAGGTTCCCCAGACCAAATCCAATCAGGAACGGCAGGACGGCGCCGACGAAAACATGCGGTTCAAACGAGGCAATTCCCGCCGTACCGAGGATGATCATGGTCATCAGCGGGCCGGATTCCAGAGACATCAGCACGAAGGCGCCGGCCTCTTCTTTTGTACCGTATTGCTGCATGACCGAGGCATATAGCCCGCCGTTGGTCATGTCCATGGACGCGACCAGCGCCAGAACGGATAGCCCGGCGAAGAAGCCAAACTCGACGCCGTTTTCCGGCATAAAGCGCGAAGCCACTGCCGCGACAATCCAGGCGACGGCAATTTTTGTGACAACCAGCGTGCCGGATTTACGCAGAACCGTCCCGGTGGCGCTCAGTTTGATGGATGCCCCCATGCAGAAAAACCAGACGGCCAGAATCGGCACCGTGCCGGTGATCAAACCGTTGGTGAAGGAGCCAAAATACTTACCGGAATCAGGCGCAAAGGTATGACACAAGGCACCGATGAAGAGAGGCACTAACATCATCCCGCCAGGGATTTTTTCTATCGCTCGTTTAATGTGCATTATTTTTCACCTGATTTAAAAGGAACGGACTTCCGAATGCCGCTACGTTATCCATTTCTCAGGGCTATAAAAGTGATGCAACTCATAAATTGAAACGTTGTTTCTATTTTATAGATCTGTAGTTTTAATAAATATTCCGTCAATATTTAATTTCGGAGAGAAATCACAATTCCGGATTTTTCTGCCGCACAAAAACAAAAAAAACCCGCAGCAGTTGCCTGTGCGGGTTTCTGAAATGCCGGGAATTTTTAACTTATGGACGTTGTGCCGAAAGCCTGCTGCCAGTCAGCGTCAAACTTTTGCACCGCCGCCTGAACCGCTGGCGTACCGAGAAGTTGTTCAGCAACATCCACCGGTAATGTAATCGACTGGCAGCCCGCCAGCAGGCAATCCACCGCCTGACGCGGCGTTCTGAAACTGGCCGCCAGCACTTTTGAGTGCGGCGCGTGCAGACTCAGCAGCGTCTGTAATTCTCTGACCATCGCAATGCCGTCGCCGCCCTGCGCGTCCAGACGGTTCACGTAAGGCGCAACGTATTCAGCACCCGCCAGCGCGGATAAGAGCCCCTGACCTGCGCCGTAAACAGCCGTGCCGAGCGTTGGTATATTCATGCTTTTTAAGGCTTTAATCGCCGCCAGCCCCTCCGCCGTGACGGGGATTTTCACCACTAAACCGGGCACCCGCTGCGACAGTAGCAGGGCTTCGGCGATCATCTGTTCTGCATCCGCCGCCATCACCTGGGCAAACAATTTCCCGGTTCCGCCGAGGGCGTCACGCAGGGCAGGCAACACTTCCCAGAGGGATTTTCCTTCTTTCGCCACAATGCTCGGGTTCGTCGTGACCCCCTGCAACGGCAGAATGCGCGAAAGACGTTTCACCGCAATAACATCGGCAGTATCGAGATACAGCTCCATAACCTTCTCCTTAAACCTGTGAGCGAATGCAAAGTATCGGAGAGTGTACCTCTGCAAGCGGCGGGTTTATTGATCGTTATCAAAATGACTTTCGAATGAAAGTATTTAAATTACGAAAGAAGAAACTTAAGGGAGCGCCGCGATGATTTTTAATGTGCAACGTTATTCCACCCATGACGGGCCGGGGATCCGCACGGTTGTTTTTCTCAAGGGCTGCTCACTGAGTTGTACCTGGTGCCAGAACCCGGAAAGCCGTTCAGAAAAACCCGACGTATTGTTTGATTCGCGGCTGTGTACCGCCGGGTGTCAGCATTGTGCGCAGGCATTTCCCCGTGCAGTGACCGCAGAAAATGACGGGATCTGCCTGCGTCGCGAGGCATTCTCTGCGCAAGATTTATGTCAGATGGAACAGGTTTGCCCTTCCGGTGCGCTGAGCGTTTGCGGCGAAGACGCAGATATGGAAAGCCTGATGCAGCAAATCCTGCGCGATAAGCCGTTTTATCAGCGCACCGGCGGCGGCGTTACGCTTTCCGGCGGCGAGCCTTTTATGCAACCACAGACGACGCTGAATCTGCTGCAACGCTGTCACCACGCGGGTTTACATACGGCGGTGGAAAGCTGTCTGCACGTCCCCTGGAAATATATCGAGCCTTCTCTCGGCGCGCTGGATTTGCTGCTGGCCGATTTAAAGCACGTCGCCGACGCGCCGTTCAGACGCCTGACCGGTGGCTCAGCAAAACGGGTGAAGGACAATTTTCGCCGTCTGGCGGCTGCCGGTCAGAAGCTGATTGTCCGCGTGCCGCTGATCCCTGATTTCAACGCCGACCGGGCGTCCATCCGCCAGATTGTGGATTTCGCTGCGGGGGAAACCGGTTGTGATGCCATCCACTTTTTGCCTTATCACACGCTGGGTATCAATAAATATGTCCTGCTCGGCGAACCCTATCTGGCCCCGCGCCAGCCATTAAATGACCCGGACCTGCTGACGTTTGCTGAAGAATACGCCGCCGAGAAAGGTCTTTGTGCACAGTTAAGAGGATAAAAATAATGACGACATTGAACCTGAATACCCTCTCCGCCCGCATTCGCGCCCATAAAGACGCGCTGATCCACATCGTAAAACCGCCGGTGTGTACCGAACGCGCACAGCATTACACGCAGATTTATCAGCAACATGCGGATAAACCCCTGGCCGTCCGCCGCGCGCTGGCACTGGCAGAACATCTCAGGCAGCGGACTGTCTGGATCAAACATGACGAGCTGATCGTCGGGAATCAGGCCAGCGAAGTGCGTGCCGCGCCGATTTTCCCGGAATACACCGTCAGCTGGATTGAAAACGAAATTGATGCGCTGGCCGACCGGCCGGGAGCCGGTTTCGCGGTGAGTGAAAAGAATAAGAATGTTCTGCACGAAATTTGCCCGTGGTGGCGCGGGCAGACGGTGCAGGATCGCTGCTACGGCATGTTCACTGATGAGCAGAAAGCACTGCTCGACAGCGGCATCGTAAAAGCCGAAGGCAATATGACGTCCGGCGATGCCCATCTGGCGGTCAATTTCCCGCTCCTGCTCGGGCTGGGGCTGGACGGACTGCGCCATAAAGTCGATGAACGCCGCAGCCGCGTTAATCTGACCGACTGGGAAGATTTGCATAAAGAACAGTTGCTGAAAGCCATTGATATCACGCTGGCTGCCGTCAGCGATCATATCGTGCGCTTTGGCGATCTGGCGCAGGAAATGGCCGCCGCCGAGCCGCGCGAGAACCGTCGCGATGAGCTGCTGGCGATTGCCGCAAACTGTCACGTGATCGCTCATCAGCCACCTTCCAGCTTCTGGCAGGCGTTACAGTTGTGCTATTTCATCCAGCTGATTTTGCAGATCGAATCCAACGGGCATTCCGTTTCGTTTGGCCGCATGGATCAGTATCTTTACCCGTTCTACCGCCGTGACGTCGAACTTGAGCAAACGCTGGATCGCGGTCACGCCATTGAGTTGCTGCAAAGCTGCTGGTTGAAACTGCTGGAAGTGAACAAAATCCGCTCCGGTACACACTCCAAAGCGTCGGCGGGCAGCCCGTTGTATCAGAACGTCACCATCGGCGGCCAGAAACTGCATCTCGGCGTGGCGTCCGACGCGGTTAATCCGCTTTCCTACGCCATTCTTGAATCATGCGGTCAGCTGCGTTCCACACAGCCAAACCTCAGCGTGCGTTATCACGCAGGCATGAGCAGCGATTTTCTGGATGCCTGCGTGCAGGTGATCCGCTGTGGTTTCGGGATGCCCGCGTTTAATAACGATGAAATTGTGATCCCTGAATTCATCAAACTCGGCGTCGAGAAAGAAGATGCCTACGATTACGCCGCCATCGGCTGCATCGAAACCGCCGTCGGCGGAAAATGGGGCTACCGCTGCACCGGCATGAGTTTCATCAACTTTGCCCGCGTTATGCTGGCTGCGCTCGAACAGGGGCAGGACGCCAAAAGCCATAAGCAATTTCTGCCGCAGGAACGCGGGCTGTCTAAAGGCAACTTTGAAAACTTCGGACAGGTTTTTGCGCAGTGGGATGAGCAAATCCGCTATTACACGCGTAAATCGATTGAAATCGAATGTGTTGTCGATACCGTTCTGGAAGAAAATGCGCAGGATATTCTGTGTTCTGCGCTGGTCGATGACTGTATCGAGCGCGGCAAAACCATCAAACAAGGCGGCGCGAAATACGACTGGGTTTCCGGCTTGCAGGTCGGGATTGCCAATCTTGGCAACAGTCTGGCAGCGGTCAAAAAACTGGTCTTCGAACAGGGTTCCGTCGGGCAGCAGGAACTGGCGGATGCGCTGGCTTCCGACTACGCGGGGCTGGACGGCGAGCGTTTACGTCAGCGGCTGATCAACGGTGCGGAAAAGTACGGCAACGACCATGACGGTGTGGATAATCTTCTGGTACGCGCCTATCAGTGCTACATCGACGAGCTGTCGAATTATCACAACACGCGTTTCGGGCGCGGCCCGATTGGCGGAACGTACTACGCCGGAACCTCGTCGATTTCCGCTAACGTGCCGTTTGGCGCAGCGACCACAGCGACACCTGACGGACGTAAAGCGTTCACGCCGCTGGCTGAAGGCGCAAGCCCGGCTTCCGGTACAGACCATCTGGGGCCAACGGCGGTGTTTAATTCGCTGGGGAAATTACCGACGGAAGCGATCCTCGGCGGCGTACTGCTAAATCAGAAGCTCAATCCGGCATCGCTTGAAAATGAAACCGACCGCCAGACGCTGATGCTGATGTTGCGGACGTTCTTTGAGGAGCACAAAGGCTGGCACGTACAGTACAATATTGTGTCCCGCGAGACGTTGCTGAAAGCGCGCGAGGAACCGCAAAACTATCGGGATCTGGTGGTGCGTGTGGCCGGTTATTCGGCCTTCTTCACCGCTTTATCGCCGGAAGCGCAAGATGATATTATCGCGCGAACGGAACATACGTTGTAATCTTCGGGACAGAATTCACTTCAGCTGACGGGCAGCCTGCGCTGCCCGTATTTTTGGGCACTTATGAACGACAGACAGCAAGTCATTTTGCAATGGGTAAACGATAAACAGCGGATCAGCGTAAGTGAGCTGTCGCAGATTTGTCAGGTTTCAGAAGTGACGATCCGTCACGATCTCAATCAGCTGGTGCAACGCCATTATCTGCGCCGCGCGCACGGTTTTGCCGTCGCGATCCAGACCGATGACGTCGATACCCGAATGATGTCGAACTTCGCACAGAAGCAAAAACTGGCAAAATTCGCGGCGTCATTAATCCAGGATGGCGAAACGGTATTTTTCGAAAGCGGCAGCAGCATTGCCCTGCTGGCACAATATCTGGCGGACAAAAAGAATCTCACGGTGATTACCGTCAGCAGTTATGTGGCGTCGTTGCTGAAAAGTATGCCGTGTGACGTGGTGCTGCTCGGCGGGATGTACCAGAAGACCAGCCAGACAGTGGTCGGTCCGCTGACAAAATTGTGTTTGCAGCAGATGAATTTTAGCAAAGCCTTTATCGGGATTGACGGATTTACTGACACCACCGGTTTTACCGGCCGTGACATGTTGCGTGCCGACGTGGTGAATACGGTCGTGGCGAAGGGCGCGGAGAATATCGTCCTGACGGATTCCTCGAAATTCGGCCAGATCAATCTCAATCCGCTCGGCCCTGTCAGCGCTTTCAGTCATGTCATTACTGACGAAGCACTGCCGGATACGTTCCGCCAGCAACTGACTAACTCAGGCATAAAAGTCAGCCTCGTAGGCTGACTTTTTTCATGTGATATTTGAAGTACGGCGCGGATTACTGCCCGTAGTAGGCATTCTTGCCGTGCTTGCGCAGATAATGTTTATCCAGAAGTTGCGGCTGCATATCCGGCAACTGCGGCGTTAACTGGCGGGAGAAAATGCCCATGTAGGCGATTTCTTCCAGCACCACCGCGTTGTGTACGGCATTATCGGCATCTTTTCCCCAGGCAAAAGGCCCGTGCGAATGCACCAGCACCGCCGGAATATCCGCGGGATCGAGGTTACGTTCCGCGAACGTTTTAACGATCACTTCCCCGGTTTCCCACTCGTAGCGCCCGGCGATTTCGGCTTCGGTCATTAAGCGCGTGCAGGGGATGTTGCCATAAAAATAATCCGCATGTGTGGTGCCCCAGGCCGGAATATCAATGCCTGCCTGGGCCCAGATGGTCGCATGGCGGGAATGGGTATGCACAATGCCGCCCGCCTGAGGGAAGCTGAGGTAGAGCACGCGGTGCGTGTCGGTATCGGAAGACGGTTTCTTGCTGCCTTCCACGATTTTCCCGGTTTCCAGCTCCACCACCACCATGTCATCGACGCCCATATGATCGTATTCCACGCCCGACGGTTTGATGACGATCAGCCCTTGCTGGCGATCCACGGCGCTGACATTTCCCCATGTAAAGGTCACCAGATTATGGCGCGGCAGTGCCAGGTTGGCCTCCAGTACCTGCTCTTTCAGTTGTTTAAGCATCTCGGTTTCCTCATGAATCGATGCTTTATTGTCTGGTCGGCGGGCGGGTGCCGGTATGGGGCAAATCGCTAAAGAGTGCGTACGGATCTGCTGCAAACGCAAAAGTGCCTGTTTATGCCACATTCAGGGCACGCAGGTGCAACGCTTTAGTTAATTGTGTGGTGAGACTGCGGCTTGATGGTGAATTAAGATTATTCACCTAGTGAATGGATACTAATTTCACTATTTTTAGTTAACGGATGCAAAAGTGCGTCCGGATGAGTCGAATTATGAATAAAGGTTCGGAACAGCTCAAAAATTCATAAGTTGCGTGAAGGATCACCAGGTGAAATACAGTGATAACGCTGCATGTTGCCTATACTTATCGATGATGCTGAACGTTAATCCTTTGAGGAAGATAACTATGATGCTCGTAAATAAACGCGTTGCCAGTATTGCACTGGTTTTGACTCTTGCGATGTCTGTTACCGCGTGTGGTAACTGGTCTAAACGTGACCGTAACACGGCGATTGGTGCCGGTGCCGGTGCACTTGGTGGTGCGGTTCTGACTGACGGAAGTACTTTAGGTACGTTAGGCGGCGCAGCAGTAGGTGGTATTGTGGGTCATCAGGTCAGTAAATAAGAACAGATAAAAAAAACAGTAAGACGCTGCGCTTTTCAAAGGCGCAGCATCTTGTTTTATCAGCCACCCGCCAGTTTGACTTTCATCCCTTTAGCTTCAAGCAGCTGTTTCAGTAAATCACGTTTATCGCCCTGAATTTCTATCACGCCGTCTTTCACCGCGCCGCCGCAACCGCATTTTTTCTTCAGTTCAGCCGCCAGTTTTTCCAGTGCAGCATCGTCCATATCGACGCCAGTAATAAGACAAACACCCTTCCCTTTGCGCCCGCTGGTCTGACGCGCAATACGAACAATCCCGTCACCTTTCGGGCGTACGACGACGGCTTTCTGCTCATCGATTCTGCCGGTATCAGTGGAATACACTAACCGGCTGTTGCTGTCATTACGCATAAATTCCCCTGCTTATCGCAGTGATGCACGGATATCACGCAGCGTCTGCGCCGGATCGGCGGACTGCGTAATCGGACGGCCAATCACCATGTAATCCACACCCGCCGCCAGCGCTTCCTGCGGGGTCATCACGCGGCGCTGATCGTCGGCTTTGCTGCCTGCCGGGCGGATCCCCGGCGTGACCAGTTTGAACGCTTGCCCCAGCGCCGATTTAAAGCGCGTCGCTTCCTGCGCGGAACATACAACCCCGTCCAGCCCGCAGTCACGGGTCAGGCGCGCCAGACGTTCGGCGTAATCTGCCGGAGATAAGGTGATGCCCAGATCCGCCAGATCGCTGCCTTCCATGCTGGTCAGCACGGTGACGGCAATCAGTAACGGCGCGTCCTTACCAAACGGCAGCAACGCCTCTTTTGCTGCGGTCATCATGCGCGCACCGCCGCTGGCATGTACGTTGACCATCCACACGCCCAGCTCCGCCGCTGCGGCAACTGCATGCGCCGTGGTGTTCGGGATGTCATGGAATTTCAGATCCAGAAAGACGTCAAAACCGCGAGTCTGCAAATCTTTTACCATCTGCGGGCCGAAATGCGTGAACATCTCTTTACCAATTTTCAGACGGCAATCACGGGGATCGATTTTATCTGCAAAAGCCAGCGCGGCAGATTTATCGGCATAGTCGAGAGCGACAACAATAGGTGAGGAATTTAAGTCGTTGTTGTTAATGTTATTTTCTGACGTCATGTCTTCAGCCTCTTGTGTTTTTTCATTTCAGGAAGGGAAAGCCTG
This sequence comes from Rahnella contaminans, assembly GCF_011065485.1. Taxonomy (NCBI): domain Bacteria; kingdom Pseudomonadati; phylum Pseudomonadota; class Gammaproteobacteria; order Enterobacterales; family Yersiniaceae; genus Rahnella; species Rahnella contaminans. The sequence goes on along the minus strand of NZ_JAADJS010000001.1, from coordinate 383,202 downwards.
TTTTCTGCCGCCCGCATTTTACATGGCAAAAGGCTGAATTCACAGCTACACATAATGTGACAGTTTTATTAAATTTTTGTGAAGCACTAGACGCCGACACAACGCTGGCATAGTTTGTAACTTTACTCTAAGGAAAGGCTGAAAAATGAGTGAGATAACAACCCTGACCGTCAAAATTCCGGTTGAATTGAAGGAACTGATCAGGAACGCCGCCGCTGAGGCTGAGCATTCTTTAAGTGCGGAAGTGGCAGCACGTCTGGAAGAGAGCTTTAATCCGGCAGCACCCAAGGGGAAAAAGGCGGCGAAAGCCACCGAGCATGAAATTGATAACCAGCATCTTGCTGAAGATTCTGAACCGGCGCTGACAGCAAAAGAAATCAAGAAACTGCGTACGTTACTTAACGCCCGCAAAACCACCGGTAAGAAGAAGTAATTCCCCTCTCCTTTCCCTGAATAATTCGCGTTGTAACAAGATGATAAATACATCTGCAACGCGAAGTATGTCGGGAAAATTACTGGCCGTCGAGACCCCGTATAGGTTTGATCGTCGCCCAGCCACGGCATGACGGACAATGCCAGTACAGTGAATGTGCAGTAAATCCGCATTTGTGGCAGCGGTAACGCGGTTTTGTACGGATCTGCTCACCCACCATGTCCCGCAGTAAAACCAGACTCTCTTTCGCCCTGCCTTCTTCTGCATCGGCCAGATGGTAATCCATGAGGTGATGGAACACACGCATGGTCGGATGACGTTGCAGCTGGCGGTTAATGTAGTTCTGCGCCGTTTCACGCCCTTCTTCCTGCTGGATGATTTCCGCCAGCATCAGTTCTGCCGTCGCGCCGGTGTTTTCATCGACACAACGCTTGAGGAACTCTGCCCAACCCAGCGTATCTTTCAGGTTCTGGTAGCATTCCTGCATCATCGGCAGCGCTTCGCTGACCAGTTCTTTGTCCTGCTCAAGCACGCGTTGCAGCGCATCAACTGCTTTACGGTATTCGCCCTGCGCCAGAAAAATGCGCCCCAGCATGATAGACACGCGGGCACAAAGTTTATCTGCCGCCGCGGCCTTTTTCAGCAGGCCTGTGGCCTTATCGAAATCATCAGAAACCATCGCCAGAAGCGCCAGTTCACACCAGAAATGCGCGATTTCCTTGCGGCGGTTTTCTTTGCCCAGCTTGACCAGACGCTCGGCCACATCGATAGCATTCTGCCAGTCGCTGGTCGCCTGATGGATGATCAGCAACTGTTCCAGCGCAAACAGCTGGTAGTCCTGCTCCTTCACCAGCTGATTAAACATGTCTTCCGCGCGGTCATAAAAACCGGCAGCCATGTAATCGCGTCCTAACTGCTGCACGGCAAGCAAACGCTGTTCGAAGGTCAGCGAGGCACTTTCCATCAGCGACTGGTGGATGCGGATGGCGCGATCGACTTCGCCACGGGAGCGGAAGAGGTTCCCCAGAGTCAGGTGTGCTTCGACCGTACTGCTGTCCTCTTTCAACATTTCAAGGAATAGGTCGACCGCTTTATCCTGCTGGTTGGAAAGCAGGAAGTTAACCCCTGCTACGTATTCACGCGACAGGCGGTTAGCATTTTCCTGTTTATCCTGCTGAGAACTTCTGCGCCCCATGTACCAGCCATAGGCGGCCGCAACGGGCAACAACAGAAACAGCAGTTCTAACATAGAGGGTTATTCCTTGCTGACATCATAAGATGCTGCTGGCGGCGTAACGGCAGCCGCGGGTTCAATTTGTTGTTCAAGGCGTTTGATTTTCCGCTGGGCACGCCCGAGAGATAAGCGGACACGCAGGTAAAACAAACCGCAGATGACCCAGCCCAGAATAAAACCGGTAGCAAAGAGCACGGCAAGCAGTGTGGAAACACGATAGTCGCCCTGCGCCAGCAAATAATTGAAGGTCACAGTCTGATCATTATGGGCACCCAGAGTGATAGAAATCACCACGATGACCAGCAAAAATAAAAAAATCAGCAGATATTTCACATTCATTCCTGTAATGCCGGATGTACCGGATGAATTATGCCAAAAACTCTCGTCCCGACCTAATAAGTTAGCATTTCCAAACAAAGCTGGGAAACATTGCGGAGGCTTTAAATGCAGGTTGTTGGAACTTCGTGCAACTTTAGCAGTGTGTCGCAAATATCGCTGCAATTTACGATATGGAAGAGATATGGGGGCGGAAAGCGATGAATTAAAGGGGTTTTGTTAAACCCCTTTGAAATTGCCAGTGTTTATTCTCCGTCGCGTTCAGCGATTTCCTGATTTTCCGCCGGCGGTGGCGTCAGCGGTCCGACATAACGCTCAGTCAGCCAGCAGGCCAGTGTCACCAATATCCAGCTGATACCCACGGACGCCAGCAGGTCACGCGGCCAGTGCATTCCCAGAACCAGACGGCTGCCCATCACGGCGACTGCCCACACCATCAGGAACGTGACCGTTTTGTAGTGTTTACGCCGCCATAACAGCCCGATGCCTAACAATGCCCAGGTAGCGGCAAACATCGTATGACCAGAAGGGAATGCGTAACCGGTGTCGTTCTGCCAGCTTTTATTCAGCCAGTGAGGTATCTGCGTGTCCTCGCCGAGTATTTCTTTGACCTGTTTGCCACGCAATTTGCTTTTCTGCGCATAAAACTCATCCACGTTCATCTGATGATCGGTTCCCAGCCACGCCACGTAGGGCCGTGGCTCACGTACTTCACCTTTGATGAAGTCTTTCGCGTATTGCCCGACCAGCAGCGCGGCCACAATAATCACACCCAGCCCGATGGCCGGTTTAAGACGAAAGCGCAGGCACCACAGGAACCAGCCGCCAAGAATCACCGTTGTGAGGATACCCCAGGGCTCGCTCACCGTTTGCGTCACCCAGAACAGCGGGCGCAAAACGGACGGATTTCCTCCCGGTGCCCAAAGCCAGCCGCTTATCCCTACCGCTGCGGGCATCAGCATTAAAAGTACAGCCCCGAGTGCGGTGCGTTTGGCGATATCAAACATAGTCGTCCCTTCCGTCATTTATAAAAGAGTTGGAGTGTAGCAACGTTGTCATCGCTTCACATTCCCTAAGCGGGGATTGTTGAAGAAGCGGTTATAATTCATAAGTTATGAACTAATCGTTCAAATATTCGCGCTAAAAACTGCGCCAATCTGTGGCAAAATACCGCCCTGTCGTGATGGAAAGGCACCGATTCCCTATCCAGAGGCCGCATCTGAACGTAGGATGCGCATCAACAAGTAAAATACTCACTGTAAATAAAGACACTTTGTGGTTTTTTTGGAGCGTAAAATGCAGCTGAAACGGGTGGCAGAAGCCAATCTGCCAACACCTTGGGGCGATTTCCTGATGGTGGGTTTTGAAGAATTGGCCACCGGGCACGACCACCTGGCGTTAGTTTTTGGTGACATCAGCGGTGAAACACCGGTTCTCGCGCGTGTTCACTCGGAATGTCTGACCGGCGATGCCTTATTCAGCCTGCGCTGTGACTGTGGTTTTCAGCTCGAAGCCGCACTCAATCACATCGCCGAAGAAGGCCGTGGCATCCTGATGTATCACCGCCAGGAAGGCCGTAACATCGGTTTGCTCAACAAAATCCGCGCTTACGCTTTGCAGGACAAAGGCTATGACACCGTCGAAGCCAACCATCAGCTCGGTTTTGCAGCTGATGAACGCGACTTCACCCTGTGCGCGGATATGTTCAAGTTACTGGGCGTTGATTCGGTCCGCCTGCTGACCAACAACCCGAAAAAAGTCGAAATCCTGACTGAAGCCGGCATTAATATCACCGAGCGCGTGCCGCTGATCGTGGGCCGTAATCCGGAAAATGAACGTTACCTGTCGACCAAAGCCGCCAAAATGGGCCACCTGCTCGATAAGTAATTTTTTCAGGATATGACAGAAATATTAAGGGCACCTTAACGGTGCCCTTTTTCATGGAGTTTTGACGGGAAAAAGATTCAGAGCATTTTGCGGATCACGTAATGCAGAATGCCGCCGTTCTGGAAGTACGTCAGCTCATTGCCCGTATCAATACGGCAGCGCGCGTTCACCGTTTCCGTATGCCCGTCGGCAAAGGTGATGTGTACTGCGACATCTTGTCCCGGCGTCAGGGTTCGCAAACCCCGGACGCTGATCTGCTCATCGCCGGTCAGTTTCAGCGTTTTGCGCGTCACGCCCTGCGGGAATTCCAGCGGTAAAATCCCCATGCCGATCAGGTTAGAGCGGTGAATACGTTCGAAGGATTCCGCAATCACCACGCGAACACCCAGCAAACGCGGCCCTTTCGCCGCCCAGTCACGGCTTGACCCGGAACCGTACTCTTTACCGGCAATCACCGCCGTCGGCACGCTTTCATGCTGATAGCGCATCGCCGCATCGTAAATCGCCAGTTGATCCTGCGACGGAATATGGCGGGTAAATCCACCCTCCACGCCCGGCACCATTTCGTTTTTGATACGGATATTGGCGAACGTCCCGCGCATCATCACTTCATGGTTACCGCGCCGCGAACCGTAAGAGTTAAATGCCTTAGGCTCAACACCGTGCTGTTTCAGATACAACCCCGCCGGGCTTTCAGCTTTGATATTCCCGGCTGGCGAGATGTGGTCAGTGGTAACGGAATCCGCCAGAATGGCCAGAATTCGGGCATCGTTGATGTCTTGCAGCGCGTCCGGCTCCGCTTTCATGTCGCTGAAGAACGGCGGATGGCGGATGTAGGTCGAATCTTCCTGCCAGGTGTAGGTCGGCGTGCCTTCAACCTGAATCGCCTGCCAGCTGGCGTCACCGTTAAAAACTTCCGCATATTCTTTATGGAACATCGCGGTGGTGACCTGCCCGACCGCATGGGCAATTTCTGTCGCCGACGGCCAGATATCTTTCAGATAAACCGGTTTGCCGTCTGCATCTTCCCCCAGCGGATCGTGGGTCAGATTGACGTTCATGTTCCCGGCCAGCGCGTACGCCACCACCAGAGGTGGAGACGCCAGCCAGTTAGTTTTGATCAGCGGATGAATACGCCCTTCGAAGTTTCGGTTGCCGGAAAGCACCGCGCCGACGGTTAAATCCCCGGATTTAATGGCGGATTCAATCGGTTCCGGCAGCGGCCCGGAGTTACCGATACAGGTGGTACAGCCGTATCCCACCAGATTGAAACCGAGCTGTTCAAGGTATGGCATCAGACCGGCAGCATTCAGATAATCGGTCACCACTTTGGAACCCGGTGCCAGCGAGGTTTTCACCCACGGTTTGCGGGTCAGCCCCTTCTCTGCGGCATTTTTCGCCAGCAAACCGGCTGCCATCAGCACGCTGGGGTTTGACGTGTTGGTACAGGACGTAATGGCGGCAATCACCACTGCGCCGGTCGTGAGCGCGTAATGCTGGCCTTCGAGCGTGAAGGTTTCCTTGTCGCTACGCCCCGGTTTACTGTTTCCCAACTCCAGTTCAGTGGCCGCTTTAAACGCCTTCGGCACATCCGGCAGCGCCACGCGATCCTGCGGACGTTTCGGGCCAGCCAGACTCGGTTCAACGCTGCCCATATCCAGCGACAGCGTACTGGTGAATACCGGCTCGTCGCCCGCATTGCGCCATAACCCCTGAGCCTGCGAATAAGCTTTAACCAGTTCGATCTGCTCGTCGCTGCGGCCGCTGAGTTTCATATAACCGAGCGTGACGTCATCCACCGGGAAGAACCCGCAGGTGGCCCCGAACTCCGGCGACATATTGGCGATCGTGGCGCGGTCGGCCAGCGGTAAATCCGCCAGCCCGTCGCCGTAGAATTCAACAAATTTGCCAACCACGCCGTGCTTACGCAGCATCTGCGTGACGGTTAACACCAGATCGGTTGCGGTGATGCCTTCGCGTAATTTGCCGGTCAGCTTGAAGCCAACGACGTCGGGGATCAGCATGGAAACCGGCTGGCCTAGCATCGCCGCTTCCGCCTCAATCCCGCCGCAGCCCCAGCCCAGGATCCCCAGACCGTTAATCATGGTGGTGTGCGAATCGGTGCCGACCAGCGTGTCCGGGTAGGCGACCGTTTTACCGTTCTGTTCTTCGTACCAGACGGTCTGCCCGAGATATTCCAGGTTAACCTGGTGGCAAATTCCGGTGCCCGGCGGCACAACGCGGAAACGGTTGAAGGCTTTCTGGCCCCAGCGGAGGAACTGATAGCGTTCGTTGTTACGTTCCATTTCCAGCCGGACGTTTTCATCAAACGCTTCGTCATCACCAAATTCATCTACCGTAACCGAGTGGTCGATAACCAGATCGACAGGCGATAACGGGTTCACCTGATCGACATTACCGCCGAGACGTTTTACCGCCTGACGCATGGCGGCTAAGTCCACCACCGCCGGCACGCCGGTAAAATCCTGCATCAGAACGCGCGCAGGCCGGTAAGCGATTTCACGATCGGCGTGGCCTGTTTTCTGCCAGCCAACCAGTTCGCGTAAATCACTTTCCGTTACGGTGTCGCCATCCACGTGGCGCAGTAAATTTTCGAGTAAAACTTTGAGGGATTTTGGCAGGCGCTGGAGTTCACCCAGCGTTTGGGCTGCGAGCGGCAGGCTGTAGTAATGAAACTCCTTGTTCTGGACTGCCAGTTTATCCAGACTTTTCTCACGAATATCGGACGACATAGCTTCTCCTTTTACTGCTCATTTCTCGCGCCTGCGTGGCTATCAGGGAATAACCCGCAAGCTTATAAGTGCATAGTTAAACATAACACAAAATTCAATTAACATTTTAATAACAACACGAAGTGTTCATCAGGCAAAAAAAATCCCGCGGCATCGTAAGACGGCGCGGGACAGAGATTTTCAGCAAAGCGTGGCGGTTTATTTCACCGGCAACTTAATGTCTTTGAACATCTCTTCGATATCTTCATTCGAGCGCAGAGAAATGGCGGTGTCCACCACGTCGCGCGTCAGATGTGGCGCAAAGCGCTGGATAAAATCGTACATGTAGCTGCGCAGGAAAGTACTGCGGCGGAAACCGATTTTGGTGGTGCTGTACGTGAAGATATCACGCGCATCGACCGTCACCAGGTCCGGATCCTGAATCGGATCAACTGCCATGCTGGCGATAACGCCGACGCCTAAACCAAGACGGACATAGGTTTTGATCACGTCAGCATCAGTGGCGGTAAAGACGATCCGCGGCGTCAGCCCGGCGCGGTTAAACGCGGTATCCAGCTCAGAACGGCCGGTGAACCCGAACGTGTAGGTGACAATCGGATACGCCGCTAACTCTTCGATGGTGACTTTATCTTTGCCCGCCAGCGGATGATCCGGCTGAACCACAACCGCACGGTTCCAGTGGTAGCAAGGCAGCATAATCAGGTCGTCGTAAAGATGCAGCGCTTCGGTCGCAATCGCGAAATCAGCATTACCTTTGGATACGGCCTCGGCGATTTGCGTTGGCGAACCCTGATGCATGTGCAGTGAAACGCGCGGGTATCGCTCGATGAAACCTTTAATGACGTTTGGCAGTGCGTAACGTGCCTGAGTGTGTGTCGTGGCGACGTACAGTGACCCTTTATCGGGATACGTGTGCTCGCCCGCGACGGCTTTAATGGCGTCAACTTTAGACAGCACTTCACGCGCAATACGGATAATTTCCTGCCCGGCGGGCGTGACCTGCGTCAGATGTTTACCGCTGCGGGAGAAAATCTGGATACCCAGCTCATCTTCGAGCATGCGCACCTGCTTACTGATCCCTGGCTGCGACGTGTACAGGCCTTCTGCCGTCGAACTGACGTTCAGATTGTGATTAACAACCTCTACGATGTAGCGCAGTTGCTGCAATTTCATATCTCATACCACCCTGGTTTCAAACCCTGTCACCATCCCTGTTCACCCGCTGGCTGAACAGACTGGAAATGATTTTTATTGAATGCCCGAAGTCTGTATTGCGTCGTCTTATGTCACTGACGCATTAGCTTATTACAAATGTGAATAAAAACAAATTTTATATAACAATTATATCAAAAGCTGACACATTGTATAGCCAGATAACATAAGGATTACAGCAGGCAGCCCTGCCCTGAGAAGATATTCGCGAAGAACTTGTCGATGATAGATCTTAATACAATAAAAAAACCAGCCCGAAGGACTGGTTTTTTACAATCGAATAACAATGGGTTCCGGCTAAATAATACTATTTCTTCCCTTCTACCCATTTACCGTCAACATAAAATGCCGTCCAACCGGTGGCTTTACCGTCTTTTTCTGAAGACACGTACTGCTGCTTCGTTTTACGGCTGAAACGCACCATCGATTTATTGCCTTCCGGGTCAGCCACTGGCGCATCGGCCAGATAGCTCAGTTTTTCCGGCAGACGATCTTTAAAGCGCTTCAGTTCTTCCACCAGCGGCGCACGGGTTTCGCGCGATTTAGGGAAAGTATTGGCCGCCAGGAAAACACCTGCCGCGCCATCACGTAAAACGAAATAGGCGTCAGACTTTTCACATTGCAGCTCCGGCAAGGGAACCGGATCTTCTTTCGGCGGCGCAACATCACCGTTACGCAGGATCTTACGGGTATTTTTACACTCGTCGTTGGTACAGCCCATGTACTTACCGAAACGTCCCATTTTCAGGTGCATTTCAGAACCACATTTCTCACACTCAACGATCGGGCCGTCATATCCCTTGATACGGAACTCGCCTTCTTCGATTTCGTAGCCGTCACATTCCGGGTTGTTACCGCAGACATGCAATTTGCGCTGGTTGTCGATCAGGTAACTGTCCATCGCCGTGCCGCATTTGCCGCAACGACGTTTGGCGCGCAGCGCATTGGCTTCCGCTTCATCACCTTCAAGGATGTTCAGAACTTCAGCATCCGCAATCAGGTTGATGGTGGTTTTGCAGCGCTCTTTCGGCGGCAACGCATAACCGGAACATCCGAGGAACACCCCGGTGCTGGCGGTACGGATCCCCATCGGGCGGCTGCACGTCGGGCATTCGATGCTGGTCAGAACCATCTGATTCGGGCGCATACCGCCTTCTTCAGGGTCTTTCTCGGCCGTTTCGAGCTGCTTGCTGAATTCGGTGAAGAACTCATCCAGAACGGCTTTCCATTCTGCTTTGTTATTCGCGACCTGGTCCAGCCCGTCTTCCATGCGTGCGGTGAAATCATAGTTCATCAGTTCGCGGAAATTATCTTCCAGACGATCGGTGACGATTTCACCCATTTTTTCCGCATAGAAACGGCGGTTTTCAACGTGTACGTAGCCACGATCCTGAATGGTCGAAATGATCGACGCGTAGGTAGACGGACGTCCAATGCCACGTTTTTCCAGCTCTTTCACCAGTGACGCTTCGCTAAAACGTGCAGGCGGTTTGGTGAAATGCTGAGTTGGCAGCAGCTGTTGCAGTTCGAGTTCGGTGCCGACTTCAATCGCTGGCAGCGTTCTGTCTTCGTCGCCTTTACGCAACGCTGGCATAACTTTCGTCCAGCCATCGAAACGCAGCGTACGGCCTTTGGCACGCAGGGAATAATCGCCCGCTTTCACCGTCAGCGTGGTGGAATCATACTTCGCCGGTGTCATCTGGCAGGCCACAAACTGGCGCCAGATCAGCTGGTAGAGACGCTGCGCATCTGCTTCCATATCTTTGAGCTGCTCAGAAACCACGGCAACATCAGAAGGACGGATCGCTTCGTGCGCTTCCTGAGAATTCTCTTTGTTGCTGTACTGCAACGGCGCTTTCGGCAGGTATTTATCGCCAAAGTTTGTGCCAATGTAACCGCGAACCATTTCTACAGCGTCCTGGCTCAGGTTGGTGGAGTCAGTACGCATGTAGGTGATGTGACCGGCTTCGTAGAGACGCTGCGCCATCATCATGGTTTTCTTCACGCCAAAGCTCAGACGCGTACTTGCCGCCTGCTGCAATGTGGAGGTAATAAAAGGAGCACCCGGTTTGCTGCTGGTCGGTTTGTCTTCACGATCCACCACCTGATAGCGCGCTTTTTCAAGCAGCGAAACAGCCGCGTGGGTTTGTTCTTTATTGACCGGTTTGAATGGTTTATCGAGGTGATGCGTCACTTCCATTTGCAGGGCAATTTCTTTCTTCGCCAGCAAATCAGCGTGCAGCTCCCAGTATTCTTCCGGCACGAACGCTTTGATTTCTTTTTCGCGCTCAACCACCAGACGAACCGCTACGGACTGAACACGGCCAGCGGATAAACCACGGGCAATTTTCTTCCACAGCAGCGGGGAAACCATGTAGCCCACCACACGGTCCATAAAACGACGCGCCTGCTGAGCATTCACCCGATCAATATTCAGTTCGCCCGGTTCTTTAAAGGCATTCTGAATCGCGTTTTTGGTAATTTCGTTAAATACCACGCGGCTGAAACGTTTGTCATCACCACCAATCACTTCCCGCAAATGCCAGGCAATCGCCTCTCCTTCGCGGTCAAGGTCGGTTGCGAGATAGATGTGGTCAGCTTTTTCCGCTAACGCTTTTAACTCAGCAACGACTTTTTCTTTACCGGGAAGTATTTCGTACTGCGCTTCCCAACCATGATACGGATCGACGCCCATGCGATTAACCAGCGCGGTTTTCTCATCCTTTTTTACTTTTTTCTTTGTTTTTTCTTCGGTTGAGTCGGCGGTCTTTTTAGCAGCGGATCCACTGGTTGGTAAATCACGGATATGACCGACGCTGGACTTAACCACGTAGTCATTTCCTAAATATTTATTAATCGTTTTGGCTTTTGCCGGGGACTCAACTATTACGAGAGCTTTACCCATAATTACCTTTACCTGAATGATTCTTCATCATCTGAAGAAGATTTTGTCTAGTTATGCCGCGGCACAATATCACGTCTTTTTTTATATTGCGGCAGTGAGTCAGAACGTCAACTTATTTCTTTAAAAGAAGGAGCGAACTGACTTCCAGAGGTTCAAAACACTGATTCTGCGAGGGATTAACCAGACAGGGTTCAGCAGAATGTGCTCTTTCCTATGTCAAATAATGACCAAGCGTAAACAAAACATTCCACCTGAAGCCACAAAATCCCACACTCTACCTGATTAAAATCGTCACGCAAACTAATTAACACGGAAACGCCCTTTTCGCCAATGTGTTCAGTCCTTTTGGCGAATCGTTCAAATAATAACCACAATGTAAAGCCATTACCCACAGCCGATTTGCGGTTTTAACAACGGCAGGATTACAATAACGTCAGCAATTATAGTGGGGAGTAAATATCATGCACGAAAATACATCGGCAATAAGTCGCGAAGCTTTACTGGCAGAAGCGAATAAGGTTATCCGTGAGCACGATGAGTATCTTAGCGGAATGGCTGCGACAGAAGTTGAACAGAAAGGCAATGTGCTGGTTTTCCGTGGTGAATTCTTCATGGATGAAAACGGTTTACCGACCCGAAAAACCACTGCGGTATTTAATATGTTTAAACACCTGGCTCATCTTTTTTCAGAAAAATACCATCTCGAAGATTGAGATAAAAAAGCCGCTATAAAAGAAGACGCAACCGGTTAGCTTTCCGGGAAAACTGAGCCGATAAAAAAAGGGACCGAAGTCCCTTTTTCTTTGCGCTTTTAATGAGGCAAAGCGTTTACAGCAACGGCTTCTGACTGCGCTGCAGCCAGCGCAGGAACAGACGGTCAGCGCTTTCAGCCGCGCTGCCTGTGAATCTGTCCATCATGCGTTTACGTCGGGCATAACGCACCGCAATCACTTCATGATTTTTCATTTCCGCAATCAGTAAATCATCACTGGTGCCGATGGCGTCAATCAGGCCATTTTCACGTGCCTGCGTACCAAACCAGTGTTCACCGGTTGCCACGGTATCGATATCCAGAGACGGACGATTCTGATGCACAAACTCCTTGAACAGCACGTGCGTTTCGTTGAGATCTTCGCGGAATTTCTCGCGCCCTTCTTCGGTGTTCTCACCGAGCAGCGTCAGGGTGCGTTTGAATTCTCCCGCCGTATGCAGTTCGATATCAATATCGTTCTTTTTCAATAAGCGGTTGAAGTTAGGGATCTGCGCAACCACGCCTATCGAGCCGATAATGGCAAACGGCGCGGCGACAATGCGGTCAGCTACGCAGGCCATCATATATCCTCCACTGGCGGCGACTTTATCTACCGCCACCGTCAGGCGGATCCCGCTCTGCCGCAGACGAACCAGCTGCGAAGCGGCCAGACCATAACCGTGAACCACGCCGCCAGGGCTTTCCAGGCGTAACAGCACTTCGTCTTCCGGCGTAGCCACCGCAAGCACTGCTGAAATTTCTTCGCGCAGCGAAGTCACTTCATGCGCGTCCATACTGCCTTTGAAGTCGAGAACATACAGGCACGGTTTGGATTGGGTTCCCCCCGCTTTGGCCTGTAGTTTTTTCTGTTTAGCTTCAGCTTTATCCTTTTTCTTCAGTTCTTTACTGCGGATTTTCAACTCCGCAGGACTCAGACGCGCGCTGCGCATTTCACGCTGCATTTCGCGGTACTGCTCCCCTAAATCGACCAACTGCAACTCACCTTTTCCGTGAGATTTGCGATGACGAAGGCCGACCACCAATACCACCAGCGCACCAATGGCGATCACTACGGTCACTACTTTAGCCAAAAACAGCCCATAAAGAGAAAGTAAATCCACACAAACCGCCTTTTCGATGTGGTAATAAAACCGTTATGAAAGATGCTGAACATTCTAGACAATCGGCGCTGCGGCGTCTTGTTCGAAGATGACATCATGCCAGAGACTAAAAGTGAGTGCGCCATTGTTCCAATTTTGTTACAAAAGAGCTGTCTGTTTTTGGGTTAATCATTGAAACTCCTGCCCATTTAAGGCATATAACCGGTGATCAACTCCGAAACACCCCAAATTCACACCAAAATGTCAGACTCCGGTCGAGCGCAACTTCTCCCGTACCCGGCATTTTTGATACTCAGCGCGCCTGATGTGAAGACGGCCATCGCCGCCACATCGCGCCCCGACCTATGAGGACCGCCCATGCATTACCATCCGAAATCTGACCTGCTCAACAACCGTATTATTCTGATCACCGGCGCAGGTGATGGCATCGGGCGCGAAGCGGCGCTGACCTACGCCCGCTTTGGCGCGCAGGTCATTTTACTCGGACGCACCGAAAGCAAACTGGCCAGCGTTCAGCAGGAAATTGCCGCTAAAAACCTGCGGCCTGCGTTCATTTATGCGCTCGATTTACTGACCGCCAGCGAGCAGGATTGCCAGCGCGTCGCCAGCCACATTGCCGGATGGGTGCCACATCTCGACGGCGTTTTACATAATGCCGGGCTGCTGACAGAGATTACACCGATGGCCGAAATCAGGCTGCCGGACTGGATGAACGTGATGCAGGTGAATGTCAACGCGACGTTTATGCTGACGCAGGCCTTGCTGCCACTGCTGCTCAAATCCGCCAGCGCGTCGCTGGTGTTCACAACGTCCAGCGTCGGGCGCGAAGGCCGCAGCGGCTGGGGCGCGTACGCGGTATCGAAATTCGCCACCGAAGGCATGATGCAGGTGCTGGCCGAAGAACATAAACACACGGGTCTGCGGGTGAACTGCATTAATCCGGGCGGAACCCGCACCGGCATGCGCGCGTCGGCGTTCCCCGATGAAAACAAAGATAAACTCAAAACACCGGCTGACATCATGCCGCTGTATCTCTACCTGATGGGCGATGACAGCCGTCGTAAAACCGGTATCAGCTTTGATGCCCAGCCAGGCCGTAAAGCCGGTCCAGCCGAATAACGGAGCCAAACATGACTGAAGATCGCCACAAGCAGCGCCAGCAAAAGCTGAAAGAACAGGTTGATGCGCGCATTGACGCGGCAAAAGAGCAGCGCGGGATTTTGATTGTGTTTACCGGCAACGGCAAAGGTAAAACCACCGCGGCTTTCGGGACAATCACCCGCGCCGTCGGGCACGGAATGCGCGCAGCGGTGATCCAGTTTATTAAAGGTGAATGGCCGAACGGCGAGAAAAATCTGCTCGAGCCACACGGCGTGGAATTTCAGGTGATGGCGACCGGTTTCACCTGGGAAACGCAAAATAAAGAAACCGACACTGCTGCCTGTCAGGCCGTCTGGCAACATGGAAAACGGATGCTGAACGATGCCACCCTGGATCTCGTGGTGCTCGATGAGCTGACGTATATGGTCAGTTTCGGCTATCTGGATTTGCAGGAAGTGGTTGATGCGCTGAATGCCCGTCCGGCGCACCAGACGGTGATTATCACCGGCCGCGGGTGTCATCGGGATCTGCTGGAGCTGGCCGATACCGTCAGCGAACTGCGTCCGGTGAAGCATGCTTTTGATGCGGGCATTATGGCGCAGCAGGGCATTGACTGGTAACACCCTGCTTTACTTTGAAACGTAAGCTTTAAAACTTAAGTTTCAAAGCGTTATCTGACACTCCGCCAGTGTTGCCATTTCATTATGGACAGCGCAGGCAGCATCGATCAGCGGTAACGCCAGCGCGGCACCGCTGCCCTCGCCCAGACGCAAATTCAGGTCAAAATACGGCTGCAAACCCAGCGCCTCAAGGGCAATTGTCGCCCCCTGCTCCGCAGAAATATGTGACGGAATAAGATACGGTTTCAGGGCCGGTGCAATCTGGCAGGCCGCCAGCGCCGAGGCGTAAGACAGGAAACCGTCCAGTACCACCGGAATTCCGGCCGCCGCCGCCCCGATCATTGCGCCCGCCATACCGGCAAGCTCAAACCCGCCGACTTTCGCCATGACATCCAGCGCATCCAAAGCATCCGGCTGATTTACCGCAATGGCTTTTTCCACCACGCTGATTTTATGGGCCAGCCGCTCCGGCGGAAGATTTGCGCCCAGCCCGACCGTTTGCGCAGGCGCTGCCCCGGTCAGCACCGCCACCATCGCCGCCGCGGGCGTGGTGTTTGCCATACCCAGCTCACCGACCGCCAGCAGAGACAACCCGCTTTCCGCTTTCGCAATCACACGTTCTGCGCTCCAAATGAGCAGCGATTCTGCCTGTTCACGGGTCATCGCCGGGCCGGTCGCAATATTGCCGGTGCCTTGCGCGACCTTGTGGTTCAGCGTGCCGGGAATATCCGGGCCGAGTATCCCGCAGTCGACCAGCGTCACCTGCGCACCGGCGTTACGCGCCAGCACGGAAACTCCGGCTTTTCCCTGCACAATATTCACCGCCTGAATTGCGGTGACGACCTGCGGCGAAGGCGTTACGCCTTCGTGCCATACGCCGTGATCGGCGGCCATCACCAGAATTTCTTTACTGGGGAATTTCAGCGGTGCTTTACCGCGGATAGACGCCAGCTGAACAGCCAGCTGCTCCAGACGCCCGAGACTGCCCAACGGTTTAACCAGGCTGTCCAGACGTTCTTCGGCAGCCCGTGCGGCCTCTGCGTCGGGTTCAGCAATCTGACGGATGATATTTGCCAGCGAAGCCATCGGTGTTCCTTATCGTGATTTAAAAATTAAATACCGCTGTCGTTGAAACGTTGGATAACGCAGGCTCCCGGGCTTAAATCGATCTCACACAGGCAGCCTTGTTTAAACGGAAAGCGCCACATGTCAGCAGGCGCGAGTTTCAACATCATCGCCAGCAACAGGCTGAGTGAACCCTGATGCGCCACAATAGCCACGCAGCTTCCCGGCGGACGCAGGTGAATTTGCTGCAACGCCTGACGGATCCGCCCGGTGAATTCGGTGAAGGATTCGCCCTGAGGCACTGCCGCCTTTTGCCAGTCCTGACACCACTGCTGATAACCTTCTGCCTCAGAGGCTTCAAGCTCTTTGTGATGGCGCATTTCCCATTCGCCGAATCCCATTTCTCTGAACAGAGGCTGGCTTTCTACCGCGATTTCGCGCCCTTTAACGATAAATTCAGCCGTGGCCTGGCTGCGCCGCATGCCGGAGTGGATCACGCAGTCGAGCGGTGTTTCTGCCAGCTGACGGGCGACGTGCTGCGCCTGAGTTTCACCTTGCGCGGTCAGCGCGATATCGCTGCTGCCGCAGAAAACGCCGTCGACGTTTGCCTGAGTTTGTCCGTGTCGTATCAGATACAGTTTCATTTATTTTTCCGGGTCTCAGTGCCATAAAAAGAAGAAAAGAAAAACCAGTTCGCTTAATTCGCAGGCCGCACCCAACGTGTCACCCGTTTGTCCGCCTATACGGCTGGCGACAAAACGGCGGAAGGCGAAGGTAAAGCACAGCGTCACCAGCAGGGCAAACAGCGTGGAGAAACCGGCGATAAACAGAACCAGGGCGGCCATCAGCAGCAGCGTCGCATAAAAGCGCCCTTCGCTGATTTTGCCGATAAACAGATTGCCCATGCCCGATTCACGGGCGTATGACTGTCTGAACATCATGACGGACATCATTCCCCGCCCGATAACGGGCGTTACGACCAGCACTGCAAATACTACCAGCCCGTCGGCACTTAGCTGATAAATCAGCGCCGTTCGCAGTAAAATCGCGACAATCAGCGCCAGTGCGCCGTTGGTGCCAATGCGGCTGTCACGCATAATCTCCAGAATGCGTTCCCGGCTGCGCACCGAAAACAGCCCGTCGCAGGTGTCCGCCAGCCCGTCAAGGTGCAGTGCGCCGGTCAGCATAATATGAGCGATAACCGCGGCAACCGCCGCCGGAAATGCGCCAACGTGCTGAACCAGAATCCCCCAGACCAGCGCAGAAAGCAGGCCGACAACCAGCCCGACCAAAGGGAAACACACAATCCCGCGCGGGTAATCCTTCATTTCAACACCGTCACACCAGCGTTCTTTTACCGGTATGCGGGTGAGGAACTGCAACGTTGCGAGAAACAGACGCCAAGTCATCATCGTAATATCCTTTTTTACGCAGACGTTTTTACCGGCACCGGGATCCCGGAAACCACCAGATATACGTCATCCGCCGCAGCCGCCAGTTGCTGGTTCACCCGCCCGGCGATGTCACGAAAGCGCCGCGACAACAGGTTATCCGGCACAATCCCCATACCGACTTCATTGGTGACGATAATCACTTCCGTTTCACAATGCTGCGCGGCATCCGCGAGTTCAGTGATTTGCGCCAGAATATGCTCTTCGATAGCAGTGAAATCCATCGCTTCCGGCTCAGTTTCACCGGCCATATCAAACAGCAGATTTGTGATCAGCGTTGTGATGCATTCAATCACGATCGTCGGGAATTCAGTCTGCTTCAGGCGCACAACGTCGCCTAAATCACGATGACTTTCAAACGTGTGCCAATGCGCCGGACGCTGCTGCTGGTGGAAGCGGATCCGCTCGGCCATTTCCGTATCCGTCACCGCCGACGTGGCGATATACAACACGTCTCCGCCCCGTTTTTCTGCGATCTGTTCAGCAAAACGGCTTTTGCCGCTGCGCGCACCGCCGGTAATCAGCATCATAATCGGCTCCCTTTGGGTTAAGCGAACAATCACGTTTCGCCCTGATTTTTGAGCAAAAAAAACCGCAGCCGGTGAGAGCTGCGGTTTATGAGCATAACGGTTAGCCGTTCGCTTGTCAGCGATTAACCCCGTTTAGCCGGTCCGGTGGTACGACGTGCCGGAGCCACAGAGGTGTGGCGCTTCACGGCGCGACGGATCTGGTTAGCTTTAACACGACGACGATCGCGCTCAACCGGCAGTTTGCTGACGGTTTCTTCGGTCATGTCGACCAGGGTACGCAGATAGTTGATGTCCGGCAGATCCAGCTCTTTATAGCCGCCGCGAGGCAGGCCTTTAGGCAGATTCAGGTCACCGTAACGCACGCGGATCAGACGGCTCACCTGGACGCCAACGGCTTCCCACAGACGGCGAACTTCACGGTTACGCCCTTCTGTCAGGGTCACGTTGTACCACTGGTTCAGGCCTTCGCCGCCCTGGAATTTGATGGAGCGGAAAGCGGCAGGGCCGTCTTCCAGCTGTACGCCACGGCTCAGTTGTTTGATTTTTTCATCATCAACCTGACCGAATACACGTACCGCATACTCACGTTCCACTTCACGGCTCGGGTGCATCAGGCGGTTAGCCAGTTCACCGTCGGTGGTGAATAACAGCAGACCGGAGGTGTTAACGTCCAGACGACCCACGGCAATCCAGCGTGAACCGCGCATTTTCGGCAAACGGTCAAAGACGGTCGGACGCCCTTCCGGATCACTGCGCGTACACAGTTCACCTTCCGGTTTGTAGTACGCCAGCACGCGGCAGACGGTGTCCTGAGACTCCATCACCGACAGGATGTGGCCGTCGAGACGGATTTTTGTCCCGCCGGTGACTTCTACTCGATCGCCCAGCGTTGAGATTTTACCGTCAACGCTGACGCGGCCAGCCTGGATCATCGCTTCAACTTCACGACGTGAACCGTGGCCCGCACGCGCGAGAACCTTTTGCAGTTTTTCAGTTTGCCCTTCGGTGCTGTCCAGCGCATTTTTCGGCTTCTGGTACTTCACTTCTTCTTCGTCACCGTTTTCATCAAACAGTGCTTCAGCTTTAGGCTTGGTGCCACGCGGTTTCAGCGGACGCTTTTTATCATCGCGCGCGTTGTCCGGACGTGCCGGTTTGCCCATGCGGGGTTTTTCAATTCGGGAATCAGAACGTGAATCGCTGCGACCCGCATCAGCACGTGGTTTATCGGTACGCGGTTTGTCAGAACGTGGCTTATCGGTACGTGGCTTTTCGCCACGCTTTTCAGCCCGCGACGGTTCCGGACGGCTTTTCGCTGCGCCGGAATTTCTGCCGCTTTTAGGCTTGTCACCAGACGAACGTGCCGGTTTGGATTTATCGCTGGTGTGCTTCTGGGAATTATACTTCTCGCTCATTGAGCAGCCTCATTTGTCGCCTTCACAGGCGTCGGGGGGAGCCGGCAGCACAATGTGACCCATTGTCTGCCCGCCAAAATTCGTTTATTGCGCTTTAATACAACGACTTACAAAAAAGTCAGCCCGCCATTATACACATTTATCCGCAATTTGTATCCTGCCAGAGGATTTGCGGGCTGATTATTTTTCAAACAGCACTTACCGGAACGGCGTCGGATCACCCGCGCCTTCGCGGACGACTTCCGGCGATGGCTCGGTCAGATCGATGACCGTGGTCGGCTGCTGGCCCAGCGAACCGCCGTCAATGACCAGATCGACCAGTTTACCCAGGCGATCTTTGATATCTTCCGGATCAGATTCCGCAAAGTCATTACCCGGCAGCATCAGCGTGGTGGACATCAGCGGTTCACCCAGCGCGTCGAGCAGTGCAATCGCAATCGGGTTCGACGGCACACGTAAACCGATCGTCTTACGCTTTTCGCTCATCAGACGGCGCGGCACTTCTTTCGTCGCTTTCAGAATGAACGTGTAGTTGCCCGGCGTATTATTTTTGATCAGACGGAAAGCTGAGTTATCCACGTAAGCGTAAGTGGAAAGCTCGGACAAATCGCGGCAGACCAGCGTGAAGTTGTGGTTGCCGTCCAGCTGACGGATACGGCAAATGCGCTCCATCGCGTTCTTTTCTTCCAGGCGGCAGCCCAGCGCGTAGCCCGAATCGGTCGGGTAAACGATCACATTCCCTTTGCGCAGCAATTCAACCGCCTGACTGATCAGCCGTGGCTGCGGATTTTCAGGATGAATATAGAAATATTGACTCATTGTTCCTCTCAATTCTTTTCAGGTCAGTCCTCTGTGACGTCAGCGTAAAAAATGACGTCATAAAGCAGGGTTCAGACCCGTTCAATTTCTGGCTTTTTTTCGGTGACCGGCCAGTTTTTCCACACCGGTTCCACACCTGCGGGAAGCCAAAGTTTGCGCCCCAGTTCAATCCACGAGCAGGGCTGATGGAAATCAGAACCTTGCGAAGCCAGCAGTTGATAATCGCGGGCAAAGGCCGCCAGCTGCGCGCGTTCGTTCGGCGCCTGCTGACACTGCGCGACTTCCATCGCATCACCGCCGTGCTCAGAAAAATAAGCCAGCAGGCGTTTCAGCCATTTTGCCGACAGGTCATAACGTCCCGGATGCGCGACGACGGCCTGCCCGCCAGACTGATGAATAGCTTCAATAGATTGTTCTATTGTACACCACTGTGGCGGAACGTAGCCGGTCTTGCCTTTGGCGAGGTACTTTTTGAAGACCTGCGCAATGTTATCCGCCGCACCAAATTCGACCAGATACCGGGCAAAGTGCGCGCGTGTGACTGCACCGCCCTGCGCCAGACGCAGCGCCCCTTCCCACGCCCCTTCGATGCGTGCTTTCGCCAGCCGGCGCCCCATTTCCTGCGCGCGCTGCTGGCGGAGTTCAGCCTGACTTTTCAGCAGACTTACCATCGCCGGATGTTCAGGGTCGATACCTAATCCGACGATATGAATCTCATGGTTTTCCCACAGCGTCGAAATCTCAACGCCGTTCACCAGTTGCAGCGGAAGTTGCTGGCTGGCTATCGCCTGCGCCGCACGCGCCAGCCCTTCGGTGCTGTCGTGATCGGTGATCGCCAGAACGCCAACCCGCATTTCAACGGCGCGGGCCACCAGCGCTTCGGGCGTTAAATAGCCGTCCGATGCGGTCGTGTGGCTGTGGAGATCGTAGATCCTGAATGCAGTGCCGGAAGTCTGATCGTCTGCTGAGGGTGAAGCTGTTGTTGGCGAAGTCATCGTCACGTCGGGGATTTAACCTGTTTCTGAATGCAGCACTTATCATAACGCGTTAGCGCTGTGCACGTTAGGGATGATTTCACCCGGTTTTTACGCACGGTTACGGTGCGATAACAATCTGACCGCACTAAAGGTGTGAAATCAGACAAATTGAGGGTTGACTTTGCCTTCATGAACTAGTTTACTAGTACGCAAGTTCACGGGATGATTCAGTAATGAACGGCGTGACAAACGAATTCAGAAAGCTTAGGTTTTAAGAACGCGCAGTTCTTATAAACACGAACTTTCCCAAACTTAAAAAGAGTGTCTGATGATGAAAACTCACATGATGGCGGTTCTCAGCTGGTGGCGTACTTCCCCTTGTCGGGCGGAGTAATCACGCATAGCTGTCATCAGACGCTGCAAGATTTCCGAAGCCCGCTTAACGCGGGCTTTTTTGTGGCCGTCTGTTTGAAAACGTTCAGAAAATTTCAGGAAGCAAAATGACTATTCAAAAACCACGTTTAGAATTGCTGACCGCACAAGGATGTTACCGCGGCGATCCAACGGCCATCTTTCATCAGCTGTGCGGCGCGCGTCCGGCGACCCTGCTGCTGGAATCCTCAGAAGTCACCAGCAAGGAAAACCTGAAGAGCCTGTTGATTGTCGACAGCGCCCTGCGCATCACCGCGCTGGGTTCCCGGGTTTCCATTCAGGCACTGACCCCGAACGGTGCGTCGTTGCTGCCGCTGATTGACAGCGCGCTGCCGTCTGAAATTCGCAATGACGTTCGCCCGAATGGCCGCGAACTGACTTTCCCGGCGATCGACCAGATGCAGGATGAAGATGCCCGTCTGCGTTCCCGCTCTGTTTTCGACGCCCTGCGCAGCATTCTGACCTCGGTAGAATCTCCGGCACACGAGCGCGAAGCGATGTTCCTCGGCGGCCTGTTTGCTTATGACCTGGTTGCCGGTTTTGAAGATTTGCCGCAGTTAGCGTCCGACCAGCGTTGCCCGGATTTCTGCTTCTATCTGGCAGAAACCCTGCTGGTGCTGGATCACCAGAACCGCACCTGCCGTTTGCAGGCCAGCCTGTTTACGCCGTCCTCTGAGGAAAAACAGCGTCTGCACGAACGTCTGGAACAGCTGCAACATCAGCTGCAATTGCCGCCACATACCATCCCGCACCAGAGCGTGCCGGAAATGCAGCTGAGCGTGAACCAGACCGATGAAGTGTTTGGTGCCGTGGTTGAGAAAATGAAAGTGGCAATCCGCGCCGGTGAAATCTTCCAGGTTGTGCCGTCACGCCGTTTCTCCCTGCCATGCCCTGCTCCGCTGGCGGCTTACGAAACGCTGAAAAACAACAACCCAAGCCCGTACATGTTCTTCATGCAGGACAACGATTTCACACTGTTCGGCGCATCGCCGGAAAGCGCACTGAAATATGACGCGTCTAACCGCCAGATTGAAATTTATCCGATTGCCGGTACCCGTCCGCGCGGTCGTCGTGCTGACGGTTCACTGGATTTGGATCTCGACAGCCGCATCGAACTGGAAATGCGGACCGACCATAAAGAGCTGGCCGAGCATCTGATGCTGGTGGATTTAGCGCGTAACGATCTGGCGCGTATCTGCGAACCGGGCAGCCGTTATGTCGCTGACCTGACTAAAGTTGACCGTTATTCTTTCGTGATGCATCTGGTTTCCCGCGTTATCGGCACGCTGCGTGCCGATCTGGACGTGCTGCACGCTTATCAGGCCGTCATGAATATGGGCACGCTGACCGGCGCACCAAAAGTCCGCGCCATGCAGCTTATTTCAGCGTCTGAGCAAACACGTCGTGGCAGTTACGGCGGCGCGGTGGGCTATTTCACCGCACACGGGGATCTGGATACCTGCATCGTGATCCGCTCCGCGTATGTAGAAGACGGCATTGCAACCGTTCAGGCGGGCGGCGGCGTGGTGCTCGATTCCGTACCGCAAGCCGAAGCTGACGAAACCCGTAATAAAGCCCGTGCCGTGCTGCGTGCCATCGCCACTGCCCACAATGCGAAAGAGGTATTTTAAGATGGCCGACATTTTACTCATCGATAACGTGGATTCTTTTACGTACAACCTGGTCGATCAGCTGCGTTCCAGCGGCCATAACGTGGTGATCTACCGTAATCAGATCCCGGCTGACGTGATAATCGAAAAACTCAGCCAGCTGGAAAAACCGGTGCTGGTGCTTTCTCCGGGACCGGGCACGCCGTCAGAAGCGGGCTGTATGCCGGAACTGCTGAAACGTCTGCGCGGTCAGTTACCGATTATCGGTATCTGTCTCGGACATCAGGCGATTGTGGAAACCTACGGCGGTTTCGTCGGTCAGGCAGGTGAAATCCTGCACGGTAAAGCCTCTTCTGTTACGCATGACAACGAAGCGATGTTCGCGGGCATGAATAACCCGCTGCCGGTAGCGCGTTATCACTCGCTGGTCGGCAGTCAGATCCCTGAAGGGCTGACCGTTAACGCCCGCTTCGGCGACATGGTGATGGCAGTGCGTCACGAAGAAGATCGCGTTTGCGGCTTCCAGTTCCATCCGGAATCCATTTTAACTTCACAGGGCGCTCGTCTGCTTGAGCAGACACTGGCCTGGGCTTTGGCGTAAGGAGAACTGTCATGAAAACGCAAACTATCCCCGGCATTCTCGAAAATCTCTATCAGGCTCAGGCGATGACGCAGGAAGAAAGCCAGCAGTTATTTACCGCCATCGTGAACGGTGAGCTGGAACCCGCGCAGTTAGCGGCGGCGCTGATCAGCATGAAAGTGCGCGGCGAGCAGCCCGCTGAAATCGCCGGTGCCGCAAAAGCCTTACTGGCACACGCCGAACCGTTCCCGCGCCCTGATTATCCGTTCGCGGATATCGTCGGCACCGGCGGCGACGGTACCAACAGCATCAATATTTCCACCGCCAGCGCCTTTGTGGCCGCGGCCTGTGGCGCACGCGTGGCGAAACACGGCAACCGCAGCGTGTCCAGCCGTTCAGGTTCATCGGATCTGCTGGCCGCTTTCGGCATCCGTCTGGATATGACAGCGGAAGAATCCCGCGCGGCGCTGGATGATTTGAATGTGTGCTTCCTGTTCGCACCGCAATATCACACCGGTTTCCGCCATGCGATGCCGGTGCGTAAAGCGCTGAAAACCCGCACGCTGTTCAACGTGCTCGGCCCGCTGATTAACCCGGCGCGTCCGCCGCTGGCACTGATTGGCGTGTACAGCCCGGAACTGGTGAAGCCGATAGCAGAAACCCTGCGCGCCCTCGGTTACGAGCGTGCGGCGGTGGTTCACGGTGGTGGAATGGATGAAGTGGCGATTCACTCGGCAACACAGGCTGCTGAACTGAAAGACGGCGAAATCACCACTTATGAAGTGACACCGCAGGACTTCGGGCTGGACAATTATCCGATCGAATCCCTGCTGGGCGGCGAGCCGGAAGAAAACCGTGACATTCTGGCACGCTTATTACAAGGTAAAGGTGATCCGGCCCATGAAGCTGCGGTAGCCGTCAATGTGGCGATGTTACTGCGTCTTTTCGGTCTGGAAGATTTGAAGCAAAACGCTCAACAGGCTTTAGATGTCATGCGCAGCGGTGAACCCTACCAGCGCGTGATTGCATTGGCAGCAAGAGGATAAGTGATGCAGCAGGAAACCGTGCTCCACAAAATTGTTCGCGATAAGGAAGTTTGGGTCGCGGAACGTAAAGAACAACAACCGCTGGCCAGCTTTCAGAACGAAATAACGCAAAGCCAGCGCAGTTTTTACGACGCACTTCAGGGTGCAAGAACGGCTTTTATTCTCGAGTGCAAGCAGGCGTCTCCTTCCAAAGGAAAGATCCGCGAGAACTTTGATCCGGTAGAAATTGCCGGTGTTTACAAAAACTACGCATCGGCCATTTCCGTTCTGACGGACGAAAAATACTTCCAGGGCAGCTTTGATTTTCTGCCGCTGGTGAGCAAAACCGTCACGCAGCCGGTGTTGTGCAAAGACTTTATTATTGACCCGTATCAGATTCATCTGGCGCGCTTTTATCAGGCCGATGCCATTTTGCTGATGCTGTCCGTACTCAGCGATGAACAATACGTGCAACTCGCCGCCGTCGCGCACAGCCTGAATATGGGTGTGCTGACCGAAGCCAGTAATGAAGAAGAGCTGGAACGTGCGGTGAATCTGAAAGCGAAAGTGGTCGGTATCAATAACCGTGATCTGCGCGATTTGTCGATAGACCTCAACCGCACCCGTGAACTGGCGCCCCGCGTGCCGCACGGCGTAACGGTCATCAGCGAATCCGGCATTAATACCTACGGCCAGATCCGCGAACTCAGCCGTTTTGCTAACGGTTTCCTGATTGGCAGCGCGCTGATGTCAGAGCCCGACCTGAATACCGCCGTCAGCCGTGTGCTGCTTGGCGACAACAAAGTGTGCGGCCTGACCCGTGCGCAGGATGCGAAAGCCGCCCATGACGCCGGCGCGATTTACGGCGGGCTGATTTTTGTCGACGCCTCTCCGCGTTTCGTGACACAACCGCAGGCGAAAGAGGTGCAAAACGGCGCACCGCTGAAATACGTCGGCGTGTTCCGCGATGCGCCACTTGCTGATGTCGCGCAAACCGCTCAGGCGCTGAATCTCACCGCCGTGCAGATTCATGGCGATGAAGATCAGGCGTATATCGACGCCCTGCGCAGCGAGCTGCCTTCTGCGGTGCAGATCTGGAAAGCGCTGAGCGTGAAAGACACGATGCCGGCACGCAATCTGAATCACGTTGACCGTTACGTTCTCGATAACGGTAAAGGCGGAACAGGGCATCGTTTCGACTGGAGCAAACTGGCCGGGCAAGACCTGAGCAATGTTCTGCTGGCCGGTGGCCTGAGCGCAGATAATTGCGTCGAGGCCGCGCAGCTCGGCTGTGCGGGTCTGGATTTCAATTCAGGCGTCGAGAGCGAACCGGGCATTAAAGATGCGGGTAAAATTACCGCCGTATTCCAGACATTGCGGGCTTATTAATTTCCCGCAGTGACGCAAAAATTGACAGACAGGATGGAATCACATGACTTTACTTAATCCCTACTTCGGCGAATTTGGCGGCCAGTACGTCCCGCAAATTCTGATGCCTGCGCTGGTGCAGCTGGAAGAAGCTTTTGTCAGCGCGCAGCGTGACCCGGCGTTTCAGGCTGAATTCATCGATTTACTGAAAAACTATGCAGGCCGTCCGACGGCGCTGACATTGTGTAAAAACCTGACCGCAGGCACTAAAACCAAGCTGTATCTCAAGCGTGAAGATCTGCTGCACGGCGGCGCGCACAAAACCAACCAGGTGCTGGGTCAGGCGTTGCTGGCAAAGCGCATGGGCAAGACCGAAATCATCGCTGAAACCGGTGCCGGTCAGCACGGTGTGGCGTCCGCTCTGGCCTGTGCCCTGCTCGGCCTGAAGTGCCGGATTTATATGGGCGCGAAAGACATTGAACGCCAGTCACCGAACGTGTTTCGTATGCGTCTGATGGGCGCTGAAGTGATCCCGGTTCACAGCG
Source organism: Rahnella contaminans (assembly GCF_011065485.1). Taxonomy (NCBI): domain Bacteria; kingdom Pseudomonadati; phylum Pseudomonadota; class Gammaproteobacteria; order Enterobacterales; family Yersiniaceae; genus Rahnella; species Rahnella contaminans. The sequence continues at coordinate 357,035 of NZ_JAADJS010000001.1, read as the reverse complement.
GCTCTTCCACGCTGAAAGATGCCTGTAACGAGGCACTGCGCGACTGGTCTGGCAGCTATGAAACCGCTCACTATATGCTGGGTACCGCGGCAGGTCCGCATCCTTATCCGACCATCGTGCGTGAATTCCAGCGCATGATTGGCGAAGAAACCAAAGCGCAGATGCAGGAACGCGAAGGCTGTCTGCCGGATGCGGTGATCGCCTGCGTCGGCGGTGGATCTAACGCCATTGGTATGTTTGCTGATTTCATCGATGACACCAGCGTGAAGCTGATTGGTGTTGAACCGGGTGGCCTGGGTATCGAAACCGGGCAACACGGCGCACCGCTCAAACATGGTCACGTCGGTATCTATTTCGGGATGAAAGCCCCGATGATGCAAACCTCAGAAGGCCAGATTGAAGAATCTTATTCGATTTCTGCCGGTCTGGATTTCCCGTCTGTCGGGCCGCAGCATGCTTTCCTGAACAGCATCGGCCGCGCGGAATATGTATCTATTACCGATGACGAAGCACTGGACGCCTTTAAAGAATTGTCCCGCCATGAAGGGATTATTCCGGCACTGGAATCTTCACACGCGCTGGCTTACGCGCTGAAACTTATCAAGGAAACGCCAGAGAAAGAACAAATTCTGGTGGTGAATCTTTCTGGCCGCGGCGACAAAGATATTTTCACCGTACATGACATCCTGACTGCCCGGGGAGAAATTTAATGGAACGTTATCAGCAATTATTTAAGCGTCTGGAAAGCAAAAAAGAAGGTGCCTTTGTTCCCTTCGTGACGCTGGGTGATCCGGGCGTTGAGCTGTCCCTGTCCATCATCGATACGCTGATTGAAGCCGGTGCCGACGCGCTGGAGCTGGGCATTCCGTTCTCTGATCCGCTGGCAGACGGCCCGACGATTCAGAACGCCAACCTGCGCGCGTTTGCCGCCGGGGTGACGCCAACACAATGCTTCAATATGCTGGCGCGCATTCGCGAAAAACATCCGGATATCCCGATCGGCCTGCTGATGTACGCCAACCTGGTGTTCCATAACGGCATCGAAACTTTCTACCAGCGTTGCGCTGACGTGGGCGTGGACTCCGTGCTGGTCGCCGACGTGCCGTTTGAAGAATCGGCCCCGTTCCGCGCGGCGGCGCTGCGTCACGGCATCGCGCCGATCTTCATCTGCCCGCCGAATGCGTCAGACGATCTGCTGCGCGAGATTTCCTCTCATGGCCGCGGCTACACCTATTTGCTGTCACGCGCCGGTGTGACCGGGACGGAAAAACGCGCCCTGACGCCGCTGAATCATCTGGTGGATAAACTGCGTGAATATAACGCAGCGCCGCCTTTGCAAGGCTTCGGAATTTCTGAGCCTTCACAGGTGAAAGAAACGCTGGCCGCCGGTGCGGCGGGGGCCATTTCCGGTTCCGCGACGGTACGCATCATAGAGAATAATCAGCATCAGCCTTCAGAAATGCTGGCTCAGCTTTCCCGTTTCGTCAGTGAAATGAAAGCCGCCACCCGCGCGTAAACGCGTGCGCTTCTGCAAACAGAACCTTATTCAATGCCTGACTAAGGTTCTGTTTCTTTTAAATTCTTACGTTTTTTTCTCCATTCGATTTGTATAAAGCCCGCCAATAATCCAAACTAAAATCACTCGGCAAATCAATAACAATACGGGTGCTCGAAGTATTGTTTGCCTGAGTCTGAATCGGGTGACTTTTGGTTTTATAACAAAGCATGGAGAGTTATTTATGAAGCTATTCAAGACATTGTCTGCTTTCTGCATGGCCGCAGTGGTCGTCATGGCCGTGGCCGCCTGCGCACCGACAAAAAAATCTGAAGGCACGGGTGGTTACATCGATGACACCGTAGTCACCACGAAAGTCAAATCCGCCCTGCTGGCCGATAAGACCATCAAATCACGGGAAATCAGCGTTGAGACCTTCAAAGGCCGCGTTCAGTTGAGTGGTTTCGTGACGTCAACGGCAGATGCAAACCGTGCGGTAGAAGTCACGCGTGGCGTGGCGGGTGTACGCTCCATCGAGAACGATATGCGACTGAAATAATCAGAGATCTTTCTGATGAAATACGAAGAGGCGCCAAAGCGCCTCTTTTTTTTGCAACGTAACAGGCAATATCAGAAACGATAGCCGACGCCAAACATAAAGACCCATGGATCAATCCGGGTGTTGATGTTTTGCTGCTCGCCGCCTGCTTTGAATTTAACTTCGGTATCGATATCCATCCACCAGACCGACATGTTGATCAGCCAGTTATCATCGAGATTGTAATCCAGGCCCGCCTGCGTGGCCACGCCCCAGGAGTCTTTTACGCTCAGATCAGAAAGCCCGGCATTGCGCCCGGTCTGGTTGAAATTCGTATCGTAGAAGGTGGTGTAGTTGATACCCAAACCGAGGTACGGACGCAGTTTGTCGCGCTTATCCCCAAAGTAGTATTGCGCCATCAATGACGGCGGCAACTGTTTCACTTCAGCAATTGTTCCGGTGCTTTTCAGACCGATTTTATGCTGGAATGGCGTCGCGGCCAGCAGTTCCATCCCGATGTTGTCGGTAAACATATAGCCGAGCGTCAAACCCATCTGCGTGTTGTTATTGATGTTAAAAGAACCCAGCCCCAGGACGTTGTCTGAACCTTCGGTTGGACGAACGGTTGCTGTCCCTACACGAACAATCACATCCCCTGCTTCATGTGCGCTCGCGATTGCCGGAAATGCCGCTGCTGCCACTAATGCCCAATATGCTGCTTTCATTGTCCCTTCCCTTTGTGTGGTTTATTTATTGGCCGCGCGAATGATACCTACTCTTTGGTACGGTTTGATCAAAGCGGGATCACATCTTTAAAACAATTTTTCATAAATTGCATCTTTCTCAATCCGATCTAAATCTCTAAAAACAAAGGAATTGATCTACATCAAAAACGAGGGGATTTTGCTGTTTCATTAAAGCCCAAAAATTTCAGTTGCTAAAAAAAATGCCGCTGCGTAATTTGCCTGAACCCTGTTGGTTTTGGTTTGGTGCCGTAAGGAGTCGGTAGCTTCCCAAGATGAGCGAAATTAATAATCCTTGTATGACCTGTGGCGCGTGCTGCGCCTATTTCCGTGTTTCATTTTATTGGGCTGAATCTGAAGAAGCTGGCGGCGTTGTTCCGCAGGCACTGACAGAACAAGTCACGCCTTTTTTGAGCTGCATGAAAGGCACCAACAGCAAGTCGCCTCGCTGTGTGGCTCTGGAAGGGGAAGTGGGACAATCGGTTTCCTGTTCTGTTTACCTTAACCGCCCGACACCCTGCCGCGAGTTTGATCAGTCGGGGCTGAACGGTGTCGCCAATACGGCCTGCGATCGCGCACGTGCGCGTTACGGCCTGCCGCCGCTGGATGTGGATTTACCGATGATTGATGTCGGGTCTTTCACGCCAGAGCTGGCAGAGGTTCATCAGGCTGACTGACAGGAAGTCAGCGCAAAAGTATCGGCGGGGGCCTATTACAGGTTACAATCCCCGCCTTGTTATTTTAGCTTGTGCCAAGGAGCGTCCATGTCTATCACGGCCAGTACATTGTACCGTGACAGTTATAATTTTTTGCGTAATCAGCTGAGTAGCGTTTTCGCGCTTTCCCTGCTGGCCGCATTAATTACCGTCATATTGAGCTGGATTTTAAGCCCGTCAGCCGATCAGCTTGATGCTATCGGGCAACTTATGAACAACATGGCGGGCATGAGCGTCGCCGATATGATGGGTTTCATTGAACAACAGGTCACGCCGGAACAACAAAGCGCCATTTTCCGCTACAGCATTGCGGCGCTGTTCTCGACGCTGGCCGGAAATGTGATTCTGGTTGGCGGGATCCTGACGCTGATCCAGCTGGTTTCACAGGGCGTGCGCGCCAGCATAACCCAGGTGGTGACCGCTTCTTTGCCGGTGTTGCCGCGCTTAATCCTTTTGCTGTTCGTCTTCAGCGTGATGTTCCGTCTCGGTCTGGCGCTGCTTTTCGTGCCTGCGTTTCTGATTGCCATTGCCTGGTCAATGTCGCCAATCATCGCCTGTAAAGAGCAGGTCGGGATGTTTAAAGCCATGCGTCTGAGCACCCGTCTGGCCTTCAGCCATGTGCGCCTGGTTGCGCCGGGTGTTTTGATGTGGATTCTGGCGCAGGTGGTTCTGATGCTTTTCGTCGGCGCGTTAAGTGCGTTGAATCCGATGATAAGCGCGGTGATTTTCGGCGCGCTCAGCAATGTCATCACGGCATTTATCCTGATTTATCTGTTCCGTCTTTACATGAAATTACATGTTTAATAGTGACATAACTTTTTCAGGGGCGCTCCGGCGCCCTTTTCTTTTGTCCGGTAAATGATTCCGGTATAGTCATCCCATACATAAAACATGGAATGAAGTATGAAGCAGCTCCTCGATTTTCTTCCCCTGATTGTCTTTTTTGTGGTTTATAAGCTTTACGACATTTTTGTCGCATCAGGCGCGTTGATCGCTGCCACTGCGCTGGCGTTAGTCATCACCTGGGTGATGTATCGCAAAATTGAGAAAATGACGTTAATCACCTTCGCCATGGTGGCTGTTTTTGGCACCCTGACGCTGGTCTTCCATAATGATGAATTCATTAAATGGAAAGTCACCGTCATTTACGTTCTGTTCTCCGGCGCTTTACTGATAAGCCAGCTGGTTCTGAAAAAGCCTCTGATTCAGCGCATGTTGGGCAAAGAGCTGACGCTTCCCGACCACGTCTGGAATAAGCTGAATGTCAGCTGGGCGATTTTCTTCCTGCTGTGCGGTCTGGCAAATATCTACGTGGCTTTCTGGCTGCCACAGAATATCTGGGTTAACTTCAAAGTGTTCGGACTTACCGTTCTGACGCTGGTCTTCACGCTACTCAGCGGCATCTATATTTACCGGCACATGCCGGATGATGAAAAAAAATAAGCATTCTTCTGCACGGGCCTTCTTTTGAAGGCCTTCGTTGTTTTGAATAAAACATTGATCACTGTGAAGCAATCAAACATGAACGAAAAACAGAGTTTACCCAATGGTGAAATGGTATTGCGTACGCTGGCAATGCCTGCTGACACCAATGCAAACGGCGATATCTTTGGCGGATGGCTGATGTCACAGATGGACATGGGCGGCGCGATCCAGGCGAAGGAAATCGCTAAAGGCCGCGTAGTGACCGTTCGTGTGGACGGCATGACGTTCCTCAAGCCGGTCGCGGTGGGTGATGTGGTGTGTTGTTATGCACGCTGTATTCGTACCGGCAACAGCTCGATCACCATCAACGTTGAAGTGTGGGTGAAGAAGGTCTCCTCTGAGCCTATCGGACAGCGCTACAGGGCCACTGAAGCGGTGTTCACGTACGTTGCGGTGGATGAATCTGGAAAATCGCGCCAGTTGCCTGACGGACGCAGCAATTTCAGTGTTGATTCTGGTGGTGTTTCTCAGGATTAAACAGAACGCGGCAGTATGAAAGACAAAGGTCGCCCTGAAGGCGACCTTTTTTATGGAGCAAGGGGCACGATGCCGCTTTATTCGACGGTGGTGCCGCCTTTGATTTTGAACACCAGGTTAACCACTAAGTTGCTGGCGGCCTTCGGTTCGTAACGCCATTTCCCCATTGCCTGTTTCACTTCACGCTCAAACATGTTGCGCGGCTCTGCGGAAAGTACGCGGATATTTTGTACGCGGCCATCACCGTCGACATCAAACTGCACACGGACACGTCCTTCGATACGCAGCGCCAGCGCACGCGCCGGATACATCGGTTCACCACGTTGCAGCGGTCGCGGCCCGGTGTTGCTCTGGGCATTGGTGGACGCAGGTGGCTGGCTCACTGGCTTCGTGACCGGCTGATTGCTGGTGACGGGCGCGGTTTGTACCGTTTGCGTTGGTTTTTCCACCGGACGTTCTACTGGTTTCACTTTTGGCTTCACGACCGGTTTTTTCACCGGCTTAGGTTTAGGCTTCGGCGGTTCCGGGATCACAACCGCTTCCGGCGGCGGCGGAGGCTCTGGCACCACTTCCGGTTCAGGCTCAGGTTCCGGCGGTGCTGGCTCAGGCTGTGGCGGCGGCGGAGGTGGCGCAAAGTCAGCCGGGTTGACCATCGTCACACTCATGACTTTTTGTTCCTGCGTCGGCAACTTGATTGACTCACCGACTGCCATGTACAAAACACCCGCAATAACAGCAATGTGCAAAGTGACAGAAAGAACGGCAGGCAATGTAACCTTGCGGATAAATCTAAACTTTTTTAGCGGCATAATGATTCATTTTCCCCGTGAAGCCGCAAGTTTAAATGTAAATAGCAATCATATTCAACACCGAGATGACAACTATTCTCAAATAACCTTTGCTTTGATCCCACGCAAAGCACTTTCCCCGGGCTTCAGGTTTAGCTATGTTAATTCTGCAAAATGATCTGACTGCCGATGGCGGCCTGAAATTGCTCAATAAAAACCCATTAAAGGTGACTCATGCTTTACGTTATTTATTCTGAAGACGTTTCCGACTCACTGGAAAAACGCACACTTGCGCGCCCGGCGCACATCGAACGTCTGAAAAAATTGCAGGAACAAGGCCGCGTCCTGATTGGCGGCCCGACACCGGCCATCGACAGCGAAGACCCGGGCGCTGCGGGAATGACCGGTTCCCTGCTGGTCGTCGAATTTGAAACGCTTGAAGCCGCCAAAGTGTGGGCTGACGCTGATCCGTATGTCGCCGCAGGTGTTTATAAATCGGTGACGGTGAAACCGTTCAAACGCGTATTCTGATTTCCGACGGGCAGTCTCATGCTGCCCGCCTTTTGCTTATCTGCACTTCATCTCTGCCTCGGCCCTTGTTTTAAGCAACTTTACTTTTGCTTACAGCAATTGATTGTCTAAATATCCGGTTACCTGAACATTCACTGCATCACTTATTAATCAATACCGCGCGGAGAGCCCGATATGCAATGTCCTGTATGCAAAGAAAGTCAGCTGGTTATGTCAGAACGTCAGGGTATAGAAATCGACTATTGCCCGGATTGCCGTGGCGTCTGGCTTGACCGGGGAGAGCTGGATAAAATCATCGAGAAATCCGCCGTGATCCAGCAGACGGAACGTCCTTCCGCACCACGCTATGCAGAAGCCGCACGCCGCGACGATCACCGTCATCACAGCGGGCATGACAATCGCGACCATTATTCCTCACAAAAACCGTATAAAAAGAAGAGTTTTCTTTCAGAGCTTTTCGACTGAATAACGGAAAGCGCGCGCTGTAGCAGAAACGCTCTGGCGCCATTTCTCCAAAGCCGTCACATTGCTTTCATCCGTTGTGTGTTAGGATGACTACCCCTGCCCACGAGGTAAGCACTATGTCATTCTTCGACGGATTGAAGTTTCTAACCAGTACGACCACGAAGGTCACCTGCCCGGAATGCGGTTACGTTTCTGAACAGATGAGCGCAAAAGTGCGCAAAAACTCCACGCTGGTTTGTAAAAAATGTGGCGCGCTGTTTCAGCCTAAATCCCGCTAATCACGCATTCCATTCGTAGTTCACGGCATACAATGACAAACGCTGATGTTGCTGATGATGAATCTGACGAATTCGGTAGATGTGACGATAGCGTCTCGACTGACCTTCCAGCCAGCGGCTTCTCCGGCGCTGAGTCTGGCGTAACATGCGCCAGCGGCCGACTTCATTTTTACTGCGTTTCATTCACCTGTGTCCCGTGATGACCGTTATTAACGGAAGCGTTTCTTAGCCGGAAAATTTCTCATCGTAAAAAACTGCGGGGACATTATAGGCCGATGACGTTGTGATCCAAGTCTTGTTTTTCCCTTATTCAGCGTTATCAGCTAACCTTGATGTCAGGACAGTGAAACTTTTATTAATCGGATACATATTTAAGAGGTAGCTGATTGATTGGTGGGATAAAGTTGGTTAAAAGTCCCCCTCTTTCCCGTACACTCACTTCGACAGCTTGCGAACAGGATTTTTCGCCTTTATGACAACATTTTATACGGTAATCAGCGGACTTCTGGTTTTCGGTTACTGGTTACTGATTGCCGGCGTGACCTTGCGTATTTTGATGAAACGCCGCGCGGTGCCTTCCGCCATGGCGTGGCTGCTGATTATTTACATCATTCCGCTGGTCGGTATTATTGCCTATCTCTCATTCGGTGAACTGCATTTAGGTAAACGCCGCGCCGAGCGCGCAAAAGCCATGTGGCCTTCAACGGCGCGGTGGCTGAACGATCTCAAAGACTGCAAACGTATTTTTGCCACTGAAAACAGCGAAATCGCCGCGTCGCTTTTCCAGCTCTGCGAACGCCGCCAGGGCATTGCGGGCGTCAAAGGCAATCAGTTGCAATTGCTGACCACCAGTGACGACGTGCTCAAAGCCATGATGCGCGATATCGGGCTGGCACGCAGTAATATCGAGATGGTGTTTTACATCTGGCAGCCAGGCGGGCTGGTAGATCAGGTTGCAGAATCGCTGATGGCCGCATCCCGTCGCGGTATCCACTGTCGTCTGATGCTGGATTCCGCAGGCAGCGTGGCGTTCTTCCGCAGCCCTTATCCGGCCATGATGCGCAATGCCGGTATTGAAGTTGTGGAAGCGTTGCAGGTGAACCTTTTCCGCGTGTTCCTGCGCCGTATGGACTTACGTCAGCACCGTAAAGTCGTGCTCATCGACAACTATGTTGCTTATACCGGCAGCATGAATATGGTCGATCCGCGTTTCTTTAAACAAAATGCCGGCGTGGGTCAGTGGGTTGACCTGATGGCGCGTATGGAAGGCCCGGTCGCCACTACAATGGGTATTGTGTATTCCTGCGACTGGGAAATTGAGACCGGGAAACGTATTCTGCCGCCGGAACCTGACCTGAATCAGATGCCGTTCGAGCAGGAAAGCGGCCATACCATTCAGGTGATCGCCTCCGGGCCGGGCTTCCCGGAAGATATGATCCACCAGGCATTGCTGACCGCTACCTATTCTGCCCGCGAGCAGCTGGTGATGACCACGCCGTATCTGGTGCCAAGCGATGACCTGCTGCATGCCATCTGCACGGCGGCACAGCGTGGAGTCGATGTCAGTATCATTCTGCCAATGAAAAATGATTCGATGATGGTGGACTGGGCGAGCAAAGCTTTCTTTGGCGAGTTGCTGGAGGCTGGCGTAAAAATCTATCAGTTTGAAGATGGCCTGCTGCATACCAAAAGCATTCTGGTCGACGGTCAGCTCAGTCTGGTCGGCACCGTGAATCTCGATATGCGCAGCCTGTGGCTGAATTTTGAGATAACACTGGTCATTGATGACGCCGGATTCGGTGACGACCTGGGCCGTGTGCAGGAAGATTACATTGCCCGCTCTCATCTGCTGGATGTTGAAGCCTGGCTTAAGCGCCCGTTCTGGCATCGCATCGTCGAACGTTTGTTCTACTTTTTCAGTCCGCTGCTGTAAAAGCCGCGTCGGGCGTGATGTAATACACGCAGTACCGGCTTGCATAAGCCTGAACACATTCATCTGTAAACGAGAATTAATATGGACCTGAATAATCGCCTGACCGAAGACGAAACGCTTGAACAAGCCTATGACATCTTTCTGGAGCTGGCCGGAGACAACCTGGATCCTGCAGATATCCTGATCTTCAATCTGCAATTTGAAGAACGCGGCGGCGCTGAATTATATGATCCGGCGGAAGACTGGGTTGAGCATGTTGAATTCGACTTAAACCCGGATTTCTTCGCTGAAGTCGTCATCGGTCTGGCCGATGCGGAAGACCAGCCGATTAATGATATTTTCGCACGTGTATTATTGTGCCGCGAGAAAGATCACAAGCTGTGTCACATCCTCTGGAAAGAATAATCTCACCCGTCACCCTTTAAGCTGTCCCTGCGCTGGCTTCCTTCATTCACCCCGGTCACATACTTATGTATGCTGCCGGGGATTTATTCAGTTGCCGCCTTGATACCGCTCGAATGATTTAGGGTTAGTTGAATGTTGAAAAAGAAAAACCTGCCAATGGCAGGTTTTTTTATGCTTCAGGTTTACCGCACGTTAATCAGAGCGGATCAACTTTCAGGCAGGAAACTGCATGGCGGAAACTGCCTTCCAGCAACGGGCGGGTTATCGCACATTCCGGCCCGGCAATCGGGCAGCGCGTACGGAACACGCAACCTGATGGCGGGTTGATCGGCGAAGGTAACTCCCCTTCAAGCAGCTGAATGGTTTTGTTGCGCTCTTTGTCCGGGTCCGGAACCGGCACCGCAGACATCAGCGCGCGAGTATACGGATGCTGAGGATTGTTATACACCTCGTCATACGTACCCAGCTCAACCGCGTGGCCCAGATACATCACCAGAACACGGTCAGAAATGTGTTTAACCACCGCCAGATCGTGCGCGATGAAAATCAGTGACAGGCCCATTTCACGCTGCAATTGCTGCAACAGGTTGACGACCTGTGCCTGAATGGAAACGTCCAGCGCTGAAACCGGTTCGTCACAGATAATCAGTTTTGGCTCAAGGATCAGCGCGCGGGCAATACCGATACGCTGGCACTGGCCGCCCGAAAATTCGTGAGGGTAACGGTTGATCAGGTTAGGCAACAGCCCGACCTTCAGCATCATCGCCTTCACTTTTTCTTTCACCTCGGTACGAGGCATTTTCGGGTTATAGGTTTTCAGCGGCTCAGCGATGATTTCGCCGATAGTCATACGCGGATTCAGGGACGCCAGCGGATCCTGGAAAATCATCTGGATATCGCTGCGCGTGTGACGCCATTCGCTGTCAGACATGTTGAGCAGATCTTTGCCCAGCCATGCCACCCGCCCGTCTGTAGCTTTCACCAGGCCAATCAGTGCGCGGGCAAACGTCGATTTGCCGCAACCCGATTCGCCTACCACGCCCAGCGTTTCGCCTTCGTAAAGACGCAGCGTCACGCCGTCTACTGCTTTCAGCGTTTTGGACGGTTGCCAGAACCATTGTTTGCCGTCTTTGATGTCGAAATGGACTTTAAGATCCGCCACTTCGAGCAGAACTTTTTTCTCGGGCGCGAACGAATTCATAGCCGCACTGTTCATTACTGTGTTGTCTGTCATACCAGTTCCTCCAGCGGCTTGTAGCAGGCACGTAAGCGACCATCACCGAAACGCTCAAGCGGCGGTGCAGAGGCACAAATATCCATGGCATGCGGGCAACGTGGCTGGAACGGGCAGCCTTTTGGCAGACGCAGCAGGTTTGGCGGATTTCCCGGAATGGTCAGCATCGCCCCCCCCTCGGCATCCAGACGCGGAACTGCATTGAGCAGGCCGATGGAATACGGATGGCAAGGCTCGTAGAAGACATCGCGTGCGCGGCCATATTCCATGGTACGACCGGCGTACATCACCAGCACTTTGTCGCAAATACCGGCGACCACACCCAGATCATGGGTAATCATGATAATGGCAGTATTAAACTCAGCTTTCAGCTCATTGAGTAACGTCATGATCTGCGCCTGAACGGTCACGTCCAGTGCCGTGGTTGGCTCATCGGCAATCAGCAATTTCGGACGACACAGCAAGGCCATCGCAATCATCACGCGCTGGCGCATGCCACCGGAGAATTCATGCGGGTACATTTTCATGCGCTTGCGGGCTTCCGGCATTTTTACAGCGTCCAGCATGCGCACGGACTCTTCAAACGCTTCACGCTTGCTAAGTTTTTTATGCAGGATCAGGACTTCCATCAGCTGTTCCCCAACGCGCATGTACGGGTTGAGGGACGTCATCGGATCCTGGAAAATCATCGAAATCTGTTCTGCACGCAGCTTGTTCAACTGGTTTTGTGGCAGGTTCAGGATCTCTCGACCGTTGAATTTCGCCGTCCCGCCGATGCGGCCGTTGCTGGCAAGCAGCCCCATCAGGGCGAAGGCAGTCTGGGATTTACCGGAACCAGATTCCCCGACAATACCGAGTGTTTCACCAGCACGCAGATCGAAGTTAAGGTCGTTAACGGCGGTAACATCACCGTCCGGTGTCGCGAAGGTCACGCGCAGGTCTTTGACATCTAAAAGAATCGGCGACGCTGTGCCCTCAGTTGCGGCAGGTGCTGCAAATGTGGAATGTTCAATTGTGCTCATGGTCGCACTCCTTAACGATCTTTCGGGTCGAGGGCATCACGCAGGCCATCGCCGATAAAATTGAAACAGAACAGAGTGACAACCAGGAAACCTGCCGGGAACAGCAGCAACCAAGGTGAAACTTCCATCGAGTTGGCGCCGTCGCTCAGCAACGCGCCCCAGCTGCTCAGTGGCTCCTGCGTCCCCAAACCTAAGAAGCTCAGGAAGGATTCGAACAGGATCATGCTTGGAACCAGCAGTGACGCATACACCACCACGACACCCAGCACGTTAGGGACGATGTGACGCAAAACGATATTGCGCGTGTTCACACCACTCACCAGCGCAGCTTCGATGAATTCTTTGCGTTTCAGGCTGAGGGTCTGACCGCGGACAATACGCGCCATGTCCAGCCAGGACACCATCCCGATTGCCACGAAGATCAACAGGATATTCTGCCCGAAGAACGTCACCAGCAGGATAACGAAGAACATGAACGGGAAGGAGTTAAGGATTTCCAGCAGGCGCATCATGGCGGAGTCGATTTTACCGCCCAGATAGCCGGACAAAGATCCGTACAGCGTACCGAGGATCACCGCCACCAGGGCCGCAGCCACACCGACCATCAGGGAAATGCGCCCGCCGATAGCCACACGCACCAGCAAATCACGGCCAGAAGAATCGGTGCCGAAATAGTGATGAGAGGCGAAATCAGGCGCGCCAGACATCATGTTCCAGTCAGTATCGTCGTAGGCAAACTGTGACAACATCGGCGCAAACGTAACGAAAAGTGCGATAAAGGCCAACACAATCAGGCTGGTGACCGCAGCGCGGTTATGCATAAACCGGCGTCGCGCGTCCTGCCACAAACTGCGGCCTTCAACTTCCAGCTTTTCGCTGAAGTTTTCGACGACGTCGCTATTTTTTTTACTTAAGATCATTGACGTACTCCGGCATTAATAACGGATTTTCGGGTCGATGACGGCGTACAGCACGTCGACGATTGCATTGAACAGAATGGTCAATGCGCCCACCAAAATGGTCAGGCTGAGAACCAGCGAGTAGTCACGGTTTAATGCTCCGTTAACAAACAGCTGGCCGATGCCCGGCAATCCGAAAATGCTCTCGATAACCATAGAACCGGTGATGATCCCAACAAAAGCTGGCCCCATATAGGACAGTACCGGCAGCAGCGCGGGCTTCAGTGCGTGACGCAGAATAATGCGACGCAGCGGTAAACCTTTGGCGCGAGCCGTACGGATGAAGTTGGAGTGCAGAATTTCAATCATAGAACCGCGGGTGATACGCGCGATACTGGCAATATACGCCAGCGAGAGTGCGACCATCGGCAGGATCATGTATTTCGCTCCGCCGCCATTCCAGCCACCGCCCGGCAGCCATTTCAGGGTAATCGCAAATATCAGCACCAGTAACGGCGCAACCACGAAACTGGGAATAACTACCCCGGTCATCGCCACGCCCATCACGGTATAATCCCATTTCGTGTTTTGATTCAGCGCAGCAACAACACCCGCCGACACACCAAAGAAAATCGCCATGATAAATGCCGCCAGCCCGAGTTTCGCTGAAACCGGGAACGAGGCCGCAACCAGATCATTAACGGTGTAATCCTTGTATTTGAACGACGGGCCGAAATCACCTTTCGCCAGCTGTTCTAAGTAGTGGAAATACTGCTTATACATCGGGTCATTGAGGTGGTATTTCGCCTCAATGTTCGCCATCACTTCTGGCGGAAGATTACGCTCACCCGTAAAAGGGCTGCCCGGTGCGAGACGCATCATAAAAAACGAAATAGTGATCAGAATGAATAGCGTCGGAATCGCTTCCAGACAGCGGCGTAAAATAAACTTTAACATTGCCCGTACCTGTTTCTAAGCCTGTCACTACAGCTTGATAGTTTATGGCTTGATCACGACGGCCATCGGGTGATTACCGTCATGGTGGCTCTTTGCTTCAGCACGAAAATTTCGCGCTAAAAACTTTACCTTCATCAAAATACAACGAGCAGGGCAGCTCAGGGATGCCCTGCTCTGCACCATTTAATTAGTGTTTGATGATGTACAGATCTTTCACGTAGACGTTGTCTTGTGGATCTTTACCGGTGTAACCACCGACGTAAGGTTTCACCAGACGGGCGTTCACGTAGTAATAAACAGGCACGATAGCAGAGTCTTTATCCAGCTGAGCTTCCGCTTTCTGATACAGCGCAGCGCGTTCTTCGTCAGTTTTCACATTCAGAGTATCAGCGATGTCTTTATCAAACGCCGGGCTCTTATAGTGCGCAGTGTTGTTGCTGCTGTCAGACAACATGGTGTTCAGGAAGGAAGAAGGTTCGTTGTAATCAGAGCACCAGCCTGCACGTGCAACGTCGAAGTTGCCCTGATGGCGGCTGTCGAGGAAGGTTTTCCATTCCTGGTTGACCAGTTTAACGTCAACGCCCAGGTTTTTCTTCCAGATAGCGGCAGCAGCGATAGCCAGTTTTTTGTGCAGATCAGAGGTGTTGTACAGCAGATCAAACGTCAGAGGCTTAGCGGAAGTGTAACCTGCTTCGGCCAGCAGTTTTTTCGCCTGCTCGTTACGTTGTTCCTGCGTTTCTTTGAACCAGGCCGGAGGCGTCAGTTTTGCGCCATCGGTGTAAGGCGGTGTGTAGCCGTACGCTGGCAGATCGCCCTGCGCTTTCACTTTGTTCACGATGATGTCGCGATCCAGACCCAGTTTCAGAGCTTCACGAACGCGGGAATCGGTGAATGGCGCTTTCTGGTTGTTGATTTCGTAGTAGTAAGTACACAGATACGGGTCAACATGAACCTCAGCCGGGATTTCTTTTTTCAGTTTCTGGAACAGTTCGATCGGCATGTTGTTGTAAGTCATGTCGATTTCGCCGCTGCGGTAGCGGTTTACGTCTGTCACTTCAGAAGAGATTGGCAGGTAAGTCACCTGGTTGATCACAGTTTTCGCGTTGTCCCAGTAAGTCGGGCTACGTTCCAGAACGATACGTTCGTTGACGGTCCAGGCTTTCAGGGTGTACGCGCCGTTGCTCACGTAGTTTTCAGGCTGAGTCCATTTGTCGCCAAATTTCTCAACCACTTTTTTGTTTACCGGCTTCATCGCGGTGTGAGACAGCATTTTTACGAAATACGGAACAGGTTCGGTCAGTGTCACTTGCAGGGTATGGTCATCAATCGCCTTCACACCCAAGGTATCAGGGCTTTTTTTGCCGCTGATGATGTCATCGATGTTTTCGATGTGACCGTATTGCAGATAGCTCTCATATGGAGAAGCGGTTTTCGGGTCAGCCAGGCGCTGCCAGCTGTAAACGAAATCTTCTGCAGTGACAGGATCGCCATTTGACCATTTAGCTTCCGGACGCAGATGGAAGGTCCAGACTTTAAAATCTTTGTTATCCCAGCTGGTTGCTACGCCGGGGATTACACTGCCGTCTTTGCTGTCGGTATTAACCAGGCCTTCAAGCAGGTCACGGATTACGTTTGATTCCGGCACGCCTTCAACTTTATGCGGGTCAAGTGACTGAACTTCAGAACCGTTATTACGCACCAGTTCTTGTTTAGCCGCCAGAGTTACGCCGGCAGGCACATTGGCCGCAACTGCGTTATTGATAGAAATTGTTCCTACCGCAGCCATGATGCATGCAGCCAGCAGATTTTTTTTTGTGATGTTGGTCATTTTTATTTAACTCCAATTTTTATTATGAACTTGCACGCCCGGGTGCAAGATAAACCCTTGCTGGGTCAATGGGTTTCAAAAGCAGGAACGAATTGCTCGAGAAAGGCCCCCCATGTAGTACCACCCGCAGATGGCTGTCCCCTATTACTGCATGTTGCTACATCTCAGGTTTGATGAAACGTCAGGCTGTATTCGCCGTGCGGTTTCCGGGATCGTTAAGGATGATCCCACTCCATTTGATAACCCCGTACGTAACTTCACAATGTTCAGTCGCACACCAGGCAATCACATTCTGTTATTTCTGTACTTCACCCGATTATTTTCTTCTAACCCGAATTAAGGCGATAGAAAATCCGTCGCAGTTAAGCGCTGTCATTCATTTTAATCAGAAGAAGTACTGAAGATTTGTTTTGTTGAATCGGGAGAGTCAACGCAAGGTTGTTAATTGTCGTCATCTCAATGCCTGACTTTCTTTTCACGGAAAGCGAGCGAGGATAATTTTGTGATACGCATGATGACACGACACTCTCCAAAACAAATGAAATTGCTTCAATCTCTCTACGCCTAGCAAGATTCATTCTCACTCAGAGCATGACTCTAAACAAAATTCCATTTTTGAAGACGATTTGAAAATTATCAGAAGCCTGATACGGGCGCCAATAAATTTTGCAAATTTGTTACGTAATTCTCTTTTATGCGTTAAGTGTGCCAGAAGGACACCCGCGACCTCACATCAGAAATAGCACTTAACCCATTGTTATATATCGAGTTAATACGGTATTTCTCACACCTTTTTGTAAAGACGGTTGTTCAGGAATTGCTCTGACACAATCAGTTAACAATCGGATGATTTCAAGGATAAAGCGCTGTTAACTGCTGTGTTAACACTAATAACATCTCGGTACGGCCTGCACAAGCCTTACAGAATGATGTGGGTAAATTAACGGCAATACGGGCAATAAATAACGGTATTTAGCGAAGAATTAGCTAAGTTTATTAGAATAAATGGAGACTTGGATTAAAAAGGAAGGTGAAATGTAGATTTACGCCACATTAGGGTGCAAATGCTCTCAATTAAGTCATTAGCTGCACTATAATAATGCACAGGATTATAAGAAGGAGTAATAATTCTCACGGATAAGGTTAATGTATCCGCGAGAATTTGCAGGCTAAGAATCAGAGCAAACCGGGGAAAATAGCTTTAATACCTGTGACGATAAACTCAATACCGAGTGACATCAGTAAAAGGCCCATGATACGGGTAATGACGTTGATGCCGGTTTGCCCTAACAGGCGGACTAATAAAGGTGCCGCACGGAACAGCAGCCAGCAACAGAATGCAAAGAAGATGATTGCAACGGTCAACCCCAGCAGATTCTGCCAGCCGTTGTACCGTGAACTCCAGACAATCGTCGAGCTTATCGCACCCGGTCCGGCCATCAGCGGCAAGGCCAGCGGAACCACGCCGACATTTTCACGGATTGCCGTTTCTGATTTCTCCTGCTTGTTCTGCTTATCTTCACCCAGCTTTCCGCTGATCATCGACATCGCTATCGTCACCACCAGGATCCCGCCGGCAATACGGAACGAATCAATGGAAATCCCGAACAGGTGCAAAATCGCGTCGCCAAGGAAAAGCGCCGTCGACAATATAATGGCCACTGACAGGTTGGCTGTCATGTTGGTCTTATTACGCCCCGCCGCTGCCTGATAGCTGGTCATGCTGATAAAAACCGGCAAAATCCCTACCGGGTTGACCAGTGCAAACAGGCCGACGAAAAATTTGATATACCCTGAAAAATCTAATAAAGATTGGCTCACGCAGAACTCCGCACAAATATGCCAGCAGAAGAAGGTTTTGATGGGCGCTAATGTACTGGAATCCCCGTAAAGGCGCCACGCCGTTTCATAGTTTTTATCACCAGATTTAGAAATAAAGGCAGTGAATAAGGCTTTTGTTAAAAATGAGTTTTTTTATTGATAACTTTAGCTACTAAACTGTATTATCCATGGGTAAATTTGATAATCATTCTCAACAACACACTGCTGAATGGTGTCAGCATCGGTATTCAGTGATCCAGATCAAATTCACCTTGCCTACAAATAGGTAAGCTCAGTACATAGTCACTCAGCGTTACTTGAAGACAAAACGTTCAGTGATAGAGGCGATTTAAAAGATATCGACTTTACCCGGTGCTTCACAACTGAAAGCTCTTTGAGCAAATAAAGAGACAAAGACAACACATTGAGATCTTTAGCATTAATTAGTTTCTCACGGTGACTGATAGCAGGTCTATACTAGTCTTTGGCAGATTATTTACTAAAAGAGTTTAACTTTATCAGGAGAGCATTATGGCTGTAACAAATGTCGCTGAACTAAACGCACTCGTAGCACGAGTCAAGAAGGCACAGCGCGAATATGCCAACTTCAGTCAAGAACAAGTAGATAAGATTTTCGCTGCCGCCGCCCTGGCTGCTGCCGATTCTCGAATTCTCCTTGCCAAACTGGCTGTTGAAGAATCCGGAATGGGTATCGTCGAAGACAAAGTGATCAAAAACCACTTCGCCTCTGAATATATCTACAATGCTTACAAAGATGAAAAGACCTGTGGCATTCTGGGTCAGGATGATACTTTCGGTACCATCACTATCGCTGAGCCAATCGGCCTGATCTGCGGTATCGTTCCAACCACCAACCCAACTTCTACTGCGATTTTCAAAGCGCTTATTAGCCTGAAAACCCGTAACGGCATCATCTTCTCCCCGCACCCACGTGCAAAAAATGCGACCAACAAAGCTGCTGATATCGTGCTGCAAGCCGCTATCGCTGCAGGTGCACCAAAAGACATCATTGGCTGGATTGATGAACCAAGTGTAGAACTGTCTAACCAATTAATGCATCACCCTGACCTGAACCTGATTCTGGCAACCGGTGGTCCTGGCATGGTTAAAGCAGCATACAGCTCTGGTAAACCAGCGATCGGTGTAGGTGCAGGTAACACCCCAGTTGTTGTTGACGAAACTGCCGACATCAAACGTGTTGTCGCTTCTGTTCTGATGTCTAAAACCTTCGATAACGGCGTAATCTGTGCTTCTGAACAGTCCATTATCGTCGTTGATTCTGCTTATAATGCAGTTCGTGAACGTTTTGCTTCCCACGGCGGCTACATGCTGCAGGGCAAAGAGCTGAAAGCGGTTTCTGATATCATCCTTAAAAACGGTGGCCTGAACGCTGCTATCGTAGGTCAGCCAGCAGTGAAAATTGCTGAAATGGCCGGCATCAAAGTTCCTGCTAACACCAAAGTGTTAATCGGCGAAGTCAGCGTTGTTGACGAATCTGAACCGTTTGCACACGAAAAACTGTCCCCTACCCTGGCAATGTACCGTGCTAAAGATTTCGAAGATGCGGTAAACAAAGCTGAGAAACTGGTAGAAATGGGCGGTATCGGCCACACATCTTGTCTGTACACAGACCAGGACAACCAACCAGAACGTGTGAATTATTTTGGCAACAAAATGAAAACCGCACGTATCCTGATCAACACCCCGGCTTCACAGGGTGGTATCGGTGACCTGTATAACTTCAAACTTGCTCCGTCTCTGACGCTGGGTTGCGGTTCATGGGGTGGTAACTCCATCTCTGAAAACGTCGGTCCTAAACACTTGATCAACAAGAAAACTGTAGCGAAGCGAGCAGAAAACATGTTGTGGCATAAACTTCCGAAATCAATCTACTTCCGCCGTGGCTCACTGCCAATCGCGCTGGAAGAAGTGGCAACGGATGGAGCGAAACGCGCTTTCATCGTGACTGACCGTTACCTGTTCAACAACGGCTATGCTGACCAGATCACCAGCGTTCTGAAAGGTCACGGCATTGAAACTGAAGTGTTCTTCGAAGTTGAAGCGGATCCAACTCTGAGCATCGTTCGTAAAGGTGCTGAGCAAATGAATTCCTTCAAACCAGACGTTATCATCGCTCTGGGTGGCGGTTCCCCAATGGACGCCGCGAAGATCATGTGGGTTCTGTACGAACACCCGGACACTCAGTTTGAAGATTTGGCGCTGCGCTTTATGGATATCCGTAAACGTATCTACAAATTCCCGAAAATGGGCGTGAAAGCGAAAATGATTGCGGTCACCACCACTTCCGGTACAGGTTCTGAAGTGACTCCGTTCGCTGTTGTCACCGACGATGCAACCGGTCAGAAATATCCACTGGCTGACTATGCGCTGACACCTGATATGGCTATCGTTGACGCAAACCTCGTCATGAACATGCCTAAATCACTGTGCGCCTTCGGTGGTCTTGATGCGGTGACTCACGCACTTGAAGCTTACGTTTCTGTACTGGCTAACGAATATTCTGACGGTCAGGCTCTGCAGGCCCTGAAATTGCTGAAAGAAAACCTGCCAGCCAGCTACAAAGACGGTGCTAAAAACCCGGTTGCTCGTGAACGTGTTCACAATGCGGCAACTATCGCGGGTATCGCGTTTGCCAACGCCTTCCTGGGGGTTTGCCACTCAATGGCCCACAAACTGGGTTCTGAGTTCCATATCCCACACGGCCTTGCTAACGCCATGTTGATTTCTAACGTGATTCGCTACAACGCCAACGATAACCCAACTAAACAGACTGCTTTCAGTCAGTATGACCGCCCGCAAGCGCGTCGTCGTTACGCAGAAGTCGCTGACCATCTGGGTCTGGGTGCTCCTGGTGACCGTACTGCACAGAAAATTGCAAAACTGCTGAACTGGTTGGATGAAATCAAAGCGGAACTCGGCATCCCAACGTCTATCCGTGAAGCTGGCGTTCAGGAAGCAGACTTCCTGGCTAAAGTAGATAAACTGTCTGAAGATGCGTTCGATGATCAGTGTACCGGTGCTAACCCACGTTACCCTCTGATTGCAGAACTGAAACAGATTCTGATGGATACCTACTACGGTCGCGAATTCAGCGAAGAAGTTGCTGAAGAAGTGGTTGTTGCAGCGCCTAAAGCTGAGAAGAAAACCAGCAAAAAATAATCTGCTGAGATTCTGATAGCAAAAAACCCGCCGGAAGGCGGGTTTTTTATTTCAGGGAACAAAGTTGGCTAAACGGTTTATCCTGACGACATCACCCTTTCCAGACGAGCTGTAATGGCCTCAGACGGACGTTAGGTCATCCTTCGTGTCAATAGCTGCCATCGCCTCTTTGTAATGCTTACGGCACACTGAAACGTAACTTTCATCCCCGCCAATAACAACCTGCGCGCCATCGTGAAGCGCGTTGCCATTTTCATCTAAACGCAGATTACGGTTTGCCTTACGGCCACAATGGCAAATCGTTTTGAGCTCAACCAGCTTGTCCGCCCAGGCCAGTAAATATTCACTGCCCTCAAAAAGCTCGCCACGGAAATCCGTCCGCAGCCCATAACAAAGCACAGGAACATCCAGATCATCTACAACGTCTGTGAGCTGCGATACCTGCGACTTGGTAAGGAACTGGCACTCATCTATCAAAACGCAGCTCAGACGCTGTGAGCGGTTCTCCTGCGCTATCAGATTAAAGAGCTCAGTGTCTTTATTATAAAGCTCTGCATCGGACGACAGCCCGATACGGGAGCTGACTTTCCCGACGCCAAAACGATGATCTAATTCAGCAGTCAGTACCAGCGTACGCATACCACGTTCTTGATAATTATATGAAGATTGCAACAACGAGGTAGACTTACCGGCATTCATTGCCGAGTAATAAAAATAAAGCTGAGCCATGAAACAGTGACCCCATATTGTATTGGATGGCATAAAATTTCGGCGGCTATTGTACCACACGCCAGCCAGCCTATAACAATAAGTAGAAAGGGATTCTCCCCTTCCGGTCGATGTGACATTGCATTTGAAAAAAACACAGAAACTTACAAACAGAGATTATAAAAGCATTAGATGATAATTAGTTAACGTTACTCATTACCGGCGGATGTACTCCTTATATGTTACAGGATCGGCATAATTGAATTGTCTATACATTAATGGGTGATCCCATGGAGATCCAATGTATTGATCATTCACCGCGCAGGATCTTCGCGCTCTCTTTTGCCATATCTTTACATTGAATGTCTTCACTTATCCTTTAATTTTGTGAACAATCGCATGCTTATAAAACTCCTTATGAAAAGCAACAATAACCCCTGGCAAAGTATTGAAACGCGGGTTATGACCCCCAGATAAATAGCCGGTCTGGCCCCAACTATATTTTGATACGATAAACATTGTTTGCTTTAAATGCGTAAATTAAGGTCAGGCAAACAAATTGGCTATTGCAGAATAGCAAAGAGCATTCTATTATTAACCAAACGCCCCCCACCAATATAATTCGAGACTAGTATAATGAGCGAAGCATTAAAGATTCTGAACAACATCCGTACTCTGCGTGCGCAAGCAAGAGAATGCACTCTGGAAACTCTGGAAGAGATGCTGGAAAAATTAGAAGTTGTTGTGAACGAGCGTCGCGAAGAAGATTCTCAGGCAGCTGCTGAGATTGAAGAGCGCACACGTAAACTGCAACAATATCGCGAAATGCTGATTGCTGACGGTATTGATCCTAACGAATTGCTGCAAACTATGGCTGCTACTAAAGCAACCGGTAAAGCAAAACGTGCAGCACGTCCTGCTAAATACAAATACGTTGATGAGAACGGCGAAAACAAAACCTGGACCGGCCAGGGCCGTACTCCTGCTGTAATCAAGAAAGCAATCGAAGAGCAAGGTAAATCACTGGACGATTTCCTGCTGTAATTGTCCTTATTAACAGCAATGTTAATACAAAAAGCCCGTCATCACTGACGGGCTTTTTTTTACTTTTAAAATCGCGCGTTTTCTCATTCGCAATTCACGCTTTTAAAACTATGCTAAGCAGTAAATTAGGATGATTAAATAACCATCAGAATAAGCTGAATTCATAAAAAAGGCCGCCCGCGGGCAGCCTTCAGTGAAAAAACATACTCAGACCTGATAGAACCCGCGATACCAATCGACAAAATTCTGCACGCCCTGCTCTACCGGTGTTTCAGGCTTAAAGTTAATAGCCTTATACAATGGCGCTGTATCAGCGCTGGTGTCTTTTACATCACCTGGCTGCATTGGCAGCAGGTTTTTATCCGCCGCCGTGCCCAGAGCCTTCTCCAGCGCGCTGATATACGTCATCAGCTTAACCGGATTGTTATTACCGATATTATAAACAGCGTATGGCGCAGAGCTGCTTGCCGGAGAACCGTCTTCTACCGTCCACTCTGCATCAGGCTGCGGGATAACATCCTGCAAGCGCACAATCGATTCGGCGATATCATCGATATAAGTGAAGTCACGGTACATTTCGCCGCGGTTATAAACATCAATACTCTGCCCGGCTATCATGGCTTTGGTAAATTTAAACAATGCCATATCCGGGCGGCCCCATGGACCGTATACGGTAAAGAATCGTAATCCGGTCGTAGGAATGCCATAAAGATGTGAATAAGTGTGAGCCATTAATTCGTTGGCTTTTTTGGTCGCGGCATATAATGAAACCGGATGATCTACAGAATCTTCCGTTGAGAAAGGCTGTTTTTTGTTCAGGCCATAAACCGAGCTGGAAGAGGCATACAACAAATGCCCGACGTTATTATGACGACAACCTTCAAGAACGTTAACAAAACCGATGAGGTTAGAATCGGCATACGCTAAAGGGTTTTCGATGGAATATCGGACACCAGCCTGCGCAGCCAAATGAATAACGCGCTCAAAACGCTGTTCTGCAAACAATGCCGCCATACCTTCACGGTCAGCCAAATCCAGCTTAATAAAGGTAAAGCCGTCTTTATTCTCAAGCTGAGCGAGCCGGGCAAGTTTGAGATTGACGTCATAATAGTCATTCAGATTATCAAGACCGACAACTGAATGGCCTGCCGCCAGCAAACGTTGTGACACAAAGAACCCAATAAAGCCCGCTGCGCCGGTTACCAGATATTTCATGAAGTCTCCTTACAAAACGGGATTGATTGATGCACCACGGCCAATGCCATAGTAAGTAAATCCACGTTTTTCCAAACGTTCCGGATCGTATAAATTACGACCGTCAAAAATGACCGGCTCTTTCAATGCCTTTTTAATGGCATCAAAGTCTGGCGCGCGGAAATTCTGCCACTCGGTACAAATAATCAACGCATCGGCATTTTGTAATGCGGACTCTTTTGTCCCCATCAATTCCAGATCGTCACGCTGACCGTAAATACGCTGAGTTTCATTCATCGCTTCCGGGTCATACGCTTTGATTTTTGCACCGGCAGCCCAGAGCTGTTCCATTAATACACGGCTGGATGCTTCACGCATGTCGTCGGTATTTGGTTTGAATGACAGGCCCCAAAGCGCAAATGTTTTGCCTTTCAGATCATCACCAAAGTGGCGCTGAATGAACGTTGGCAATTTATATTTTTGCTGATAATTGACCTGCTCAACGGCCTGAAGCAGTTTTGGCTGGTAGCCAATGTGTTCAGCTGTACGGATCAGCGCCTGAACGTCTTTCGGGAAACAGGAACCGCCGTAACCGCAGCCAGGATAAATAAAGTGGTAACCAATGCGGGAATCAGAACCAATGCCCTGACGCACTTTTTCGATATCTGCACCCAACATTTCGGCCAGATTGGACATCTCATTCATAAAGCTGATTTTGGTTGCCAGCATACAGTTTGCAGCGTATTTGGTCAGCTCTGCGCTGCGGATATCCATCAGGATCATACGATCGTGATTGCGGTTGAACGGCTCGTACAGCTCGCGGATAGGGTCAATGGCATCCGGATTATCCGTGCCAATAACGATACGCTCAGGTCGCATACAGTCAGCCACTGCCGCGCCTTCTTTGAGGAATTCAGGGTTGGACACCACGTTAAAATCGATATCAACACCGCGTTCTTTTAGTTTCTCCGTCATCACGGCGCGAACTTTATCGGCGGTGCCAACAGGAACGGTGGACTTATCAATGACCACTTTAGGTTCAGTCATGTGCTCGGCAATGGTGCGCGCCACAGCAGTCACATATTTCAAGTCTGCGGAGCCATCTTCATCCGGAGGTGTACCGACAGCAATAAACTGAACCGTTGCGTGCGCCACGCCTTCAGCCGCATTGGTGCTGAACAACAAACGCCCCGCTTCATAGTTCTGCTGAACCAGCGGCGTTAAACCTGGTTCGAAAATTGGGATCTGCCCATTTTTCAGGTTTTCTACCTTTTTAGCATCAACATCGATGCACAATACTTCATGCCCGACTTCAGCAAGAACCGCCGCCTGAACAAGTCCGACGTAACCGATACCAAAAACTGTTACTTTCATCAGCGAATTCCTATTTGTTATTTATAATCAACGCAAAATAGACAGCCAAAATTCCGAACAGGATTATACCAGTTTCAGCCGCGCGTGCCGCTGGAAAGGCATATTTTGCATAAGATAGGTCTTAGAAGAAGGGGATAAAATAGAAAGGCAAAATAACCTGCGGAAAAAATACTCAATATTATGAAGACATTGTTATTAATGCGTCAGAATTTGCTCACTCAACCGAGAGCATTAATCTCAGACGTCCACCCGATCCCCACACCTGACACTGCCACGCCTCACAACGCTGACTGATCTGATTGGAATACGTTGCGCCGGTGGTGCCCAGCGGAACGCCATTACTCAGCTGTATCATATTTGTCCCGGTATTTACATTAGCGTGTAATCCTGCAGACACCAGAATGAGGTTTTTTTGTTCAGCGTGATAATAACCCAGCAATAACGGAAATTGTCCGTCGAGATTGGCTTGTTTGAATACATGATTCACTTGTTTGAGTAACGTCGACATTTGCGGTAAACGCTGATGCTGATTACTCAAATGTTCCCGCAACAAACTGTTGAAAATAGCGCGCAGTAATAATGCCGCGAGAACGCCATTTTCATTTGCACGCGTCACATCCAGGCAATAAAAACCCAAATCTTTCGAAGACAGCGCCGCAATATCGAGCACCAGACCCGGTTTATCCGCCGTGGTCAGTTGCCGGTAATTAATCCGGCAATGCGCCAGCGTTTGCTGAACCGGTGGCTGCAGCTCCTGCAATAAACGCTGTGCCTCGTTGGGATTACGGCACAGCGCTTCCCAGTCCTGGACCAGCGAACTCTCCTCCATCGCCTGCGAAGAAAACAGTTTGGGATATAAAGAAGAGAGCAGCGCCTCGCGTAAACGCTGAAGATCATTAATCGGTTTAAGCAGAACATCTTCGACGCCAAGCCGCAGCATCGACGCCACGTCGGTCATTTTATCGGTCGCGGAGATCACCAGAACGGGGATTTTATTGCCCTGCAATCTTAAGTTTTCGACAAACTCCATGCCACCCATTTCGGGCATCGCTAAATCGCAGAGGATGAGATCAGGGGGATAATCTTCGACCAGAGACAACGCCTCCAGCCCATTTTGCGCTTCTGTAAAGGTGGCACCCAGGGAACTTACATAACCAGCAAGGATAGATCGAAAAACCGCTTCGTCTTCAACGATGAGAATATGCTTGCTTGTAAGTGGCTTGTCCATCAGGGTCCCCCAGAATTTCTTATTCTAATAGTGGCTCATAAAGCCTGTTTCTGCTTGGCAGAATTGTCAGATTCCGGCAATCACATTTTAAACCATTCAGAACTGTCTATTTTTTATCAGGGGCAGCAAATGCTCTCTTTGCTTTTCAACGGCGAGGCGTCCGGCCTCAATCGCTTCTTCAGCGCGGTGAAAATCCAGCGTCGAGATTTGCGGACAATAAGGCTGGATCAGCACATCCGGCGGATCCCCTGCCATACGGTTACGTTTGAGCCGGTTTTCCAGCACCTGAATGGAGGTGGACATAATCTCCATCGCCGACGGGCTGACATTCGGTTTTCGCGCGTTTGGCCGGGTCAGGCGCTGACGAATTCTGTCACGCCAGCTCAGATCTTTCTCAGTATCCAGTGCTTCGCCCGTAGGTTGTACGGTCAGTAAATCTTGCTGCATCAGATGGGCGTCATGCTGCAAATCGACGGCAATCACAATATCCGCCCCCAAAGCGCGGGTCAGCGAGATTGGCACCGGATTCACCACCGCGCCATCGACCAGCCAGTAACCGTTGTGCCATACCGGTGCCAGCAGGCCTGGCATGCTACAGGACGCGCGAACTGCCTCCGGCAAATCCCCTTTGGTCAGCCACAGTTCGCGCCCGGTGCTCAGATTTGTCGCCACCGCGCCGAATTTCTTCGAACACTTTTCGAAATCCGTGATGCGGATAATCTGCCCGACGGCGTTAAACACACGTTCGCCGCGCAACAGGCCACCGCGTTTCCAGGAGAAATCCATCAGCCGCAGTACGTCCCAGTAACTGAACGAACGCACCCAGCTTTCCATCGACGGTAACCGGCCACTGACATACGCCGCGCCCACCAGCGCACCGACGGAACATCCGGCCACCACATCGACTTCGATATCCATGTCTTTAAGGGCATTGATCACACCGATATGTGCCCATCCTTTTGCTGCGCCGGAGCCTAACGCGAGGCCAATGGTGACTTTTCTGCTCATCTGATGACCTTAATATTGCGCAATAGTGAAGAATCGGCCGGGAAGCGCGTTGTCACCCGGCAAGTTTGTTAGGTAACATATCACTTTGGTGCATTCAATAGCGCAACCTGCGCACCGGCAGCCGATTCAGGAGTTCCCGTGTCACAACTTTGCCCTTGTTGCAGCAACCTTTCCTATGAAGAATGCTGCCAGCCGTACCTTTCCGAGACAAAAGTGGCGCCCACCCCGTCTGCCTTGATGCGTTCACGGTACACTGCGTATGCAATGCAAAATGCGAGTTATCTGATCGCTACCTGGCATCCGGACTGTCAGCCCGAACAATGGCGCAGCAGTTTACAGGAAGGCTTCGCCAATACGCACTGGCAAGGATTGCAGGTTATTGCGTCGCAGGACGGACGTGATGAAAACGAAGGCTTTGTCGAGTTTGCGGCGCGTTTCACCGAGCCCGATAATGAAGAAGTTCATCTCATCCATGAACGCTCGCGATTTCTTCGTTTGAAAGATCGCTGGTACTATATCGACGGAATTAAACCGCAGACAGGCCGCAATGACGCCTGCCCGTGCGGATCGGGTAAAAAATATAAGAAGTGCTGCGGTAAATAAACCGGCTGCTTAATTAATACGAGAATTTGACAGGATCCACACCCTCATGCCGCAACAGAACGTACAAACTAAGGTGTTACGCACTATTTGCCCTGACGCAAAAGGTCTGATCGCCAAAATCACCAACATTTGCTACAAACACGAACTCAACATCGTGCAAAACAACGAATTTGTGGATCACCGCACCGGACGCTTCTTCATGCGTACCGAGCTGGAAGGGATCTTCAACGACAACACGTTGCTCGCCGATCTGGACAGCGCGCTGCCTGCCGGTTCAGTGCGTGAACTCAACAGCACCGGGCGTCGCCGCATCGTGATTCTGGTCACCAAAGAAGCGCATTGTCTGGGTGACCTGCTGATGAAAGCGGCTTACGGCGGTCTGGATGTGGAAATTGCCGCGGTTATCGGTAACCACGATACGCTGCAAACGCTGGTTGAGCGTTTTGATATTCCGTTCCATCTGGTC
Organism: Rahnella contaminans; assembly: GCF_011065485.1. Classification (NCBI taxonomy): domain Bacteria; kingdom Pseudomonadati; phylum Pseudomonadota; class Gammaproteobacteria; order Enterobacterales; family Yersiniaceae; genus Rahnella; species Rahnella contaminans. The sequence goes on along the minus strand of NZ_JAADJS010000001.1, from coordinate 328,594 downwards.
AGCCACGATGGCCTGACCCGCGAACAACATGACAGCGCCATGATTGCGCAAATCGATCAATACCAGCCTGATTATGTGGTTCTGGCGAAATACATGCGCGTCCTCACGCCAGGTTTCGTCCAGCATTACCCGCATCAGGTGATCAACATTCACCATTCGTTCCTGCCGGCGTTTATCGGTGCACGTCCGTATCATCAGGCTTACGAGCGTGGCGTGAAACTGATTGGTGCCACGGCGCACTACGTTAATGACAATCTGGACGAAGGTCCGATCATCATGCAGGACGTTATCAACGTCGATCACACCTATACCGCTGAAGATATGATGCGTGCTGGCCGGGACGTTGAGAAAAATGTGCTCAGCCGCGCGTTATACCGCGTGCTGGCGCAGCGCGTATTTGTTTACGGTAACCGCACCGTTATTCTGTAATCCGCGCGCCTGACGGTGCTTTTCGCTCAGAGAAGCACCGTTAAGGGCAAAAAAACCGCAAACGAACTTTTTTATCGCTTTCAGCGCTTTACACATCCGTTTCATTTGGTATTATGCGCCCCGTTCGCAGCTAACCGCTGTAACGAGAAATCATCCATGTAGCGCATGATGATTTTAAAAGAGTAAAGACCACGAAAATTGTGGTGGGGTTCCCGAGCGGCCAAAGGGAGCAGACTGTAAATCTGCCGTCATCGACTTCGAAGGTTCGAATCCTTCCCCCACCACCATCTCAAGCAGTTCGCTTTGCCTTCCGGTAAAAACCAAAAATCAAATAAAGCACAAGCCGGGAAGGATAGAGAATCTTCGACCCGAAGGTTCGAGCCGGGCGAAGCGAGACAACGTTGCGCAGCAACGGCCCGAAGGGCGAGGCCGCAGGCCGAGTCATCCTTCCCCCACCACCATCTCAAGACTCATCCCTGAGTCTCTTCTCCCAAAAGCACCTTTCCAGATTCCAATTCAAACCTGAACAAAATGTCCTGCTGATACTTCCTGATACTGCCTTTGCGGCGGAATAAAACCATTATCGCGCACCGGGCTTTTCAGCTCATCGACCTGCATCTGCCGTTTCAACATTCTGCGCGACGGATCCGGCACCGGCACTGACGCCATCAGTTTGCGCGTATACGGATGCTGCGGATTATCGAATATCGCCGCACGCGGGCCGATCTCAACAATTTCCCCCAGATACATGACCGCCACGCGATGACTGACCCGTTCCACCACCGCCATATCGTGCGAAATAAACAGATACGACAGATTCATGCTTTCCTGCAAATCGAGCAGCAGATTAACCACCTGCGCTTTCACCGACACATCCAGCGCGGAAACCGACTCGTCGGCCACAATCACTTTGGGATCCAACGTCAGCGCACGGGCGATACAAATTCGCTGACGCTGACCGCCTGAAAATTCATGCGGAAAGCGACGCAACATATCCGGCGACAACCCGACTTTTTGCATCAGCGACGCCGCTTTTTCCCGCGCATCGCTGCGGTTATGCAGTTTGTGTTGCAGCATTGGTTCGATCAGCGCGTCGCCAATGCGCATACGCGGATTCAGGCTGGCAAACGGATCCTGAAAAATCATCTGGATGCGCTGACGCATTTGCAAAATATCGCGTTTACCCAGATTCATCACATCAAAACCGTCGAAATTAATCGCGCCGCTGTGCGGCTTCAGCAAACGCGTCACGGCGCGGCCGGTCGTCGATTTTCCGCAGCCGGATTCCCCGACCAGTGAAAGCGTTTCGCCCTGGAATAATTCGAAGCTGACGTTTTCAACCGCGTGAACCGCGCCGACCTGACGGCTGAATACGCCCCCATATACGGGAAAACGCGCGCTCAGATTCTTCACCGAAAGCAACGGCGTCAGCCCGGCATCGACCGTTCCGGCCACTTCCTGCGGCGTATTCGCCTCACCGGTTTGCAGATTGATTTGCGGGAAACGCAGCGGCCAGTCGCGGCCGCGCATCGATCCGAGTTTGGGCACGGCGGCCAGCAGCGCACGGGTATAAGGATGTTGCGGGCGATGGAAAATATCCTCCGTCGCCCCGCTTTCCACCGCTTCGCCGCGGTACATCACCAGCGTCCGGTCGGCGATTTCCGCCACCACGCCCATATCGTGCGTGATAAACAAAACGGCCATGCCCTCTTCTTCCTGCAACGTTTTGATCAAGTCCAAAATCTGTCCCTGAATCGTCACGTCCAGCGCCGTTGTCGGTTCATCGGCAATCAGCAGTTTGGGTTTCAGCGCAAGCGCCATGGCAATCATCACGCGCTGACGCATCCCGCCGGAAAACTGATGCGGATACTCATCAAACCGTTTTGCCGCATTGGGAATGCGCACCTTCTCCAGCAGTTTCAGCGTTTCCGCCCGTGCCTGAGAAGAGGACATTCCCCGGTGACGTTTCAGGCTTTCGGCGATTTGCCGCCCGATACTGAACGTCGGATTGAGCGACGTCATTGGTTCCTGAAAAATCATCGCCATCTCGTTGCCGCGAATATCACGCATCTCCTTATCCGATAACGCCAGCAAACTGCGCTGATTCAGCCGTACTTCTCCTTCAATCTGGCTGCTTTGCGCCTTGAGCAAACGCATCACCGACAGCGATGTAACGCTTTTTCCCGAGCCGGATTCGCCGACAATCGCCAGCGTTTCGCCGGGATAGACTTCAAACGACAAATCGCGCACCACCGGCAGCCAGTCGTCTTCCCCGCGAAAGGACGTGGTCAGATGCTTAACGCTCAGCACGGGCTGACGGTTTTGCGGCTCGTTCATCTTATTTGCTCCTTGCCGACAGCTGAACCTGCGGCACATAGCTGAAATCGCGGTCGAACGGGAAAGTTTTACGCGCCTTGCGGTTACGCGGAAGACGTTCGACGAACTGATCGACCACGCCGTTTGACAGCGCCATCAGATTCGGGCTGGCAAGCGGCGCCAGCTCCGGCGACAGATAACCGGATTTCACCACCACGATATCCGCGGTATGCGGATCCAGCTCCAGGACTGTGAAATCGCTGATGTTGTGATACGGACGACGGCGCGCCGACACGACCACGTCAATGCCGCCAGTTCGCAATACCGCCTGACGGTCAGCCGGTGCCAGCGCATCGAGCAGGAAAATCACCTCAAACTCGCCTTTCACCTGCGGGCTGGAGTGATCCAGCGAAGCGCCCAGCGTCAGCGTTAATACCGATCCCACACCGGCGTTGAACGCCGCGTCGGTCGCAGGCGCGTCAGCAATTCCGGCTACCACTACATTTTGCGCATACTGTTTGATCAATTCCTGCAACACGTCCGCACGATCACCGACGCCGCCGCCGGTCGGGTTATCGCCGGAATCTGCCAGCACCACCGGACGGGTTTCACAGGCAATCGCTTTGCGCACGCAGGCTTCCACCGTATCGGTTTCACAACCGAACACGAAATCTTCACGCGCATCCCAGTAAGCCTGCGCCAGAGTTGTTGCCTGAACTTCGAGCGCAGCACGGTCAGTACCGGTCATGATCACCGCCGCCGTCGCACGCGGTTCATCGGCCCAGACGTAACCGACCATCAGCGAACTGTCCCACACGCCGTCCACTTCATCCATTTCCGGCAGACGGGCATACAAACTTTTCGCCGGTTCATCTTCTGTGCTGGTGCGTTCGCCCGGCAGCACAACCGGCACCGGCACCCACAGCAGCGTCGGTTTTTCGCCGGTTTGCAGATGTTTCACTAACATGGCAACCGAGCGGCGCATGGTTTCTTCCACGTCGATGTGTGGCGCGGTGCGGTACGTCGAAAACATATCAATCGCATCGATAATTCGCTGCGAAACATTGCCGTGCAAATCGTAACTGACGCTGATCGGGCAGTCCGGCCCGACGGCTTTGCGCGCAGCGGCAATCCAGTCGCCTTCCGCATCTTCCAGCCCCTCGACATACATCGCGCCGTGCATCGCCAGATAGAGGCCATCAAACGGTTTTTGCGCTTCCAGCCCGGCCAGCATTTCCGCTTTGAATTTGTCGTAAGTCGCCCGCGCGACCGGCCCGCCGGCAATGGCGCGGGCGTGGATTGTCGGCAAAAACGTCGCCGGATAATCTTGCAGGAAACGAAAACGCGGCGACGCCAGCAGCTGCGCGTCACGAACAACAGTGAAATCCTTTTCCTCGTTGAGAACGGGGTTGTAAGTGCTGCATTCAATATGAATACCGCTGACAGCTATACGCATGTTGATGATTCCTCAGACTGGCTTCAGGCCGACAAGAAAGCGGTGCGCAGCAATGCTTGCCGCCGCGCGCGCCCAGGTGTCGTCGTTTAGGGTGAAAGTGCGAACCGGCGTTTTCCCGGCGTTACCCGGCAACACGTTGGCTTCGATAGATTGCTGAACCACGGTGCCAAACAGGCCGGAAAAATCCGCGTCCTGATGGGCAATCAGGATCATGTCCGGGTCGTTAATCTGAATAAGATGGGATATCGCCAGGCCGAGCGCAGAACCGGCGCGATGCAAAATGCGGATCGCCGCGCTGACGCCCTGCATCGCCTGTTGTTCCAGCCCGCCGATGGTGATGGCATCCAGCCCTTCGGATCTGGCCATTTCAGCAATCGCATTGAGTGAAGCCAGCGTGTCCAGACAACCGCGCTTTCCGCAGCGGCACGGCGAACCGTTGAGCTCCAGCGTGCAGTGGGCAATTTCCCCGGCACCGCCGTGCAGCCCGCGGTGCAGTTTTCCGGCAATGAAATGCGCGCTGCCGATCCCCGCACCGTGGCTGACCAGCGTAAAACTGCTCAGATCACGCGCCTGACCGAAGTTTTTCTCACTCACCGCCAGCGCTTTGGCATCGTTCTCAATCGCCACATCCATGCCGGTGGCCTGCGCAATCAGCTTCGCCAGCGGCACATCGCGCCAGCCCAGCAGCGCCGACTGCACGCAGGTGGACTGATGTTCATCAATCAGGCCCGATAACGTCACCCCGAGCCCGACCATTTTTTTGGCCGCTTCAGGATGCGGTTCAAGCAAGTCCGGCAGCGCCTGTGCGATGTTTTCTGCCAGCCGCTGCGGGTCGGAATCAGCCGCAAATGACACCCGTGAGAGAATTTCACCGTGCAGATTGATCAGCGCCATCTGCGCCGGATTTTGCAGCAAAGAAACGCCTGCAAACCACGCGCCGTCCGGGTGAACCACAAGGCGCACCGACGGCCTTCCCTGTCCGCTGCCGGGCACCGTTTCGGCTTCATGCAGAAAACCGGCGTCGATCATCTCGCGAACCACGCCGCCTATCGCCGCCTTGCTCATTCCCGAAAGCTGCGCCAGCTCTGTGCGGCTGATGCCGCCGGAGGCATTGACCGCCCCCAATATCTGACGTTGCAAAGTTGTTAGCATATTCGTTTCGCTGCTCTCAGTTTTGGCTCATCTGCATTGACATTAAACGGTAAAAATGGATATATCAATGCCAATTAGTTCACAAAATAAACTAAATGTTTCGATATAAGTATTTCATATGAACTATTTGTTAAAAAATGTCTTGTAATGAGATCTGTCGAATAACGCAATAAAACGACGTAGCCAGAGCCACTTAATCCGATTTTTCACGCAGAGGGCAGAACATGAAGATTACCCGTTACATCCGGCGTCCCGTGCAGTTATCACTGCTGAGCAGCGCCCTTCTCGCCGCGTTTTCGTTGCCGGTTGTCGCCGCCACGCTGAACGTGATGCAAAACGAAGCGCCGCGCAGCATGGACCCTGGCAACCAGACCGCCACGTTTACCGGCACGGTGCTGGATCCGATGTACGAAGGTCTGCTGCGCATGTCGCCTCAGCTGAAACCGGAAGCCGCGCTCGCCACCTCATGGAGCAGCGATGAAAGCGGTCTGGTCTGGACATTCAAACTGCGCAGCGGTGTAACATTCCACGACGGCACGCCGTTTAATGCCGACGCTGTGGTCGCCAACTTCGCCCGCCATCTCGACACCAAACGCGGGCTGGCCGCCAGCGGACGTCTGCGCACCTTCCTCGACAGCGTGACCAAAACCGACGAATCCACTGTTGTCTTCAAACTGAAAAAACCGTATCCGGCCTTCCTGAATTTACTCACCACCGGCGCGTGTCTGATGGTCAGCCCGGCGGCGGATAAAACCGGCACGCTCGACAGCAAAGCCGTCGGCACCGGCCCGTACAAAATGGTGCAGTACAAAACCGGCGAATTCGTGCTGGAAGAAAAATATCCGGGCTACTGGGGTGATAAAGCCGCCGGGCCGGACGACATCAAATGGACGTGGAGCGCCGAGCCGTCAGTCATGAACATGGCGTTGCAGGCCGGTGAAACCGACGTCATCAACCCGGTGCCGCCGCAGTTCGCCCGCGTACTGAAAAACAATCCGAAATTCAGCCTGCACGAAAGTCCGGGTGCCGCCGTGTTCTGGGTTGCGCTCAACACCGATCTCAAACCGCTTAGCGACGTTCGCGTCCGTCAGGCGCTGAACTACGCCACCGACCGCGACGGGCTGGTGCGCGCCATCATGTCCGGCTTCGCGCAACCGGCGAATTCCCCGCTGGCACCGGTTACCGCCGGTTATGACAAAACGCTGAACCCGTATCCTCTGGATCTCGCCAAAGCCAAAGCGCTGTTAAAAGAAGCCGGTGTCGCTGACGGATTCAGCATGTCGATTGCGGTGCAAGGTCAGGACGCGCGGATCGGCCAGGTGCTGCAAAGCATGTGGGCGAAAATTGGCGTGAAACTGGACGTACGCATTATGGAAAGCGGCGTGTGGACCAAAGCCGCGTTTGCCGATCAGGCCGGAAAAAAAGCCGATAATACCGGCGCAATTCTGGCGTCATGGTCTTCCGGCGCGAACGGCGCAGATCTGCAACTTCGTCCGCTGTATTACAGCAAAAGCTTTGCACCGGGCGGCGCAAATCTCGGCTTCTTTAATGATCCGAAACTCGATGAAATGTTAGATAAAGCCGCGTCAACGCTGGATGAAAATACCCGCAATGCGATTTACGTGGAGGCGCAGAAAGAAATCAACCAGCAGGCGCCGCAGGTCTTGCTGTATTACCAGAATGATTTGTACGCCACCGGCACCGGGATTTCCGGCGTGACGATGATTCCGGGCGGCCAGATCGTGGTCAAAGACGCACAGAAAAAATAACAGCGTCATTTACGGTGGAAATGAGTGATGAAAGCCTATCTTGCCAAAAAACTTATCGCTTTCCCGATCATTCTGATCGGGGTATCGATGCTGATTTTTGTGTCCATCCGTGCGCTGCCGGGCGATCCGGCACGCCTGATGGCCGGGCCTGAAGCCACACAGGAAGCGGTGGACGCCATGCGCGTGCGCCTCGGACTGGATCAGCCGCTGGTCACGCAATATCTGCATTTTGCCGCTAACGTGCTGCACGGCAATCTCGGCGTCTCGTTGCAGTCGCAACAACCGGTGACGCAGGAAATCGGCGAGCGTATGCCGTACACCCTGATGCTCGCCGTGCTGTCATATTTTCTGGCGGTAGCGATTGGCGTTCCGGCGGGCATGATAGGCGCGGTTTACCGCAACCGCTGGCCGGATTTTGGCGTGATGTTGCTGGCGATTGCCGGTGCGTCTGTCGCCAACTTCTGGCTCGGTCTGATGGCAATGAATACCTTTTCGGTGAATCTCGGCTGGCTGCCGCTGCTCGGCGCCACGTCGTGGAAAAGCTATATTTTGCCCTCGGTCACGCTGGCGGTTTTACCAATGGCCGTGATGGCACGCATGACACGTTCGAGCATGCTCGACGTATTGTCGGAAGATTACATCCGCACCGCGCGCGCCAAAGGGTTATCCGCCACCACGGTTTATTGCAGCCATGCCTTTCGCAACGCACTGATCCCGATTGTCACCATTGTGGCGCTCAATTTCGGCAGTCTGATTGGTGGCGCGGTGGTCACGGAATCCGTCTTCAACTGGCCGGGCATTGGCCGTTTGCTGGTCGATTCCGTGCGCTATCGTGATTATCCGGTGATCCAGGGTGTCGCGCTGGTGGCCGTTTGCGGCGTGGTGGTGATGAACCTGCTCGGTGAATTACTGATAGCCTTCCTGAATCCAAAAATAAGGTTCGACTAATGTCTGCCATTATCACGCAATTACCCCGTCGCAAACCGCGGACGCTGCGGTTGTTTCGCTGGTGCTGGCGTCATCCTGCGGTGACGCTCGGCGGCCTGATTGTCGGCCTGATCGTCCTGATGGGGTTATTCGCGCCGCTGCTCGCCCGCCACGATCCTTATGCACAGGATCTGATTGATACCCTGCTCGCGCCGAACGCCGATCACTGGTTTGGCACCGACGATTATGGCCGCGATATCTTTGCCCGCGTCATTTACGGCGCGCGGATTTCCATTGTCGAAGTGGTGCTGAGCGTCGGGCTGGCAATGATTATCGGCATTCCGTTAGGGATTATTGCCGGTATGGCCGGTCGTTATACCGACATGATCATCATGTGGTTTATGGACATGCTGTTTGCGTTTCCGGGCATCGTGCTGGCGATTCTGGTGGTCAGCATTCTCGGCGGCGGGCTGGTCAATCTACTGATCGCCATTTCGCTGTTCGCCATTCCGGTCTATGCGCGTCTGAGCCGTAACCTCACGCTCGGTTTAAAGCAGATGGAATACGTCGAAGCCGCGCAGGCGCTGGGGTTGTCGAATTACCGGATTATTGTCCATTACATTCTGCGCAACGCCATCGGCCCGATCATTGTGCAATCGACGCTGACCGCGGGCACCGTCATTCTCGCCGCCGCCAGCCTCTCATTTCTGGGTCTGGGCGTGCAGCCGCCGATGCCGGAATGGGGTACCATGATGAGCGATGGCCGTAACTTCCTCGGCATAAATATTTACCTTTCGCTGTTCCCGGGTCTGGCCATTATGCTGACCGTGCTTGGTTTTAACGTACTGGGCGACGGGCTGCGCGACTTACTGGACACACGCTCATGAGTTCTGCAGTTTTCTGCGCCGATATCGGCGGTTCATTTATTAAGTTTGGCGTTTCACGCACTTCCGGCGAAGTGGAAGAATGCGGCAAAGTGCCGACACCCGTTTCGTCGTGGGATGATTTCGTGACGGCGATGCAAAACTTCATTACGCAGTTTGGCGGTGATTTACCCGCATCAACCCCGCTGGCGATCTCCACTGCCGGGCTGGTTTCTCCGCAAACCGGCGAATTGCTGGCGACCAATATTCCGGCCTTCACCGGACGCTCGCTGGCGAAAGATTTGAGCGCGGCGCTGAACCGCCCGGTCACCGCCGCCAACGACGCGGACTGTTTTGCACTGGCCGAAGCCCACGCCGGAAACGCGCAAAATCATGCGGTGGTTGTGGCCATTATTCTGGGTACCGGCGTCGGCGGCGGCGTGGTGATTAACGGCCATCTGGTTCGCGGCCACGGTGGCGTCACCGGCGAATGGGGACACGGCGCTATCACGCGCACCGAAGTCATGATTGACGGAGAAACCTACGCCGTTCCGCGTCTCAAATGCGGCTGCGGTCAGACCGGTTGCCTCGACATGCTGGGTGCCGCGCGCGGCCTTGAGCGCCTGCATAAGCATTTCCATCAGCAGGATAAAACCAGTCTGGAGATCGTCAGCGGCTGGCAAACCGGTAATGCGTCCTGCGGGCTGACGGTAAACGCCTGGCTGCAAATCGTATCCGAACCGCTGGCGCTGCTGGTGAATATTCTCGGCCCTTCACGGATTGTCGCGGGCGGCGGCCTGGCGTCTGCGACGGCGCTGATTGCGGCGCTGGATCAGGCTGTGCGTAAAGGTGTTTTACATAATTATGCGGAGACACTGCTGGTACCGGGGAAATTTCTGACAGCTGGCGGGCTGGTGGGGGCATCGGTGATGGGGAGGATCGGGTCTTAAGTCAAGACCCCGGGTTGCCACCCAATCTGGCCTAAAGAGGCGCCAGCCGCCGCGCCTCTTTAGAATCTCCGGCTCTTAAACTACGTGCTATCGCCGGGACGACGGACATGTTCTGGCAAATTTGCAGGTGGCGCAAATCCAGGCACTGCGTGCTTCCTTCGCCCGGTCTTCAAGCCATAGGTCTCGAAGCCGCTCCGCTCAGCAGGGTTTTGAGCGCGCCATTTTTAGATCGCTGGTGGGTCATGTCCTTTCTTATTTTTTATAAACTCAATGCATCACGCATGCGGTTTTCGACGGTTTGTTTTTGTTCCCGGGTCAGTGCGCGCAGCGGAAGGCGCGGGTTGCCGGCGTCGATGCCGTGCAGTTTCATCGCGGCTTTGCCTGCGGCGACACCGCCGAATTCCACCAGTACGCGGATCAGGGCTACAACGCGATCCATGCCCTGACGGACGGCGGTCTGATTTCCGGCGTTAAAGTCATCAATGATTTTATGGAACAGCGGCGCGGCGTAGTTATAGGTGCTGCCGACTGCGCCGATGGCACCGACAGCCAGACCGCCGGGGAGGTGTTCGTCCACGCCAAACGGGATATCGAATTTACCGCCACTCACACGCTGGCAGCGCTGGAATTCATACAAATCTGCGCTGTTGAATTTAATGCCGGACAGGTTCGGGATTTTGGATCCGCCTTTGATCAGGAACTGTTCCATATCCAGATTCACGCCAGACATGCCGGAATGGTAATAATAGAAACCTTTCGACGGTGCCGCCGATGCTATCGCCTGACAGTAATCAATCAGGTCATCCACGTTTGCCGGTTTAAAGAAGCACGGCCCGATCACCGACGTTGCAAAAATGTCCAGCGATTCGGCGTGACGCGATAATTCCACTGCGTCTTTAATACTGAGTGCGCCGGTGTGCAGCGTAATGCTTAATTTTCCCTGCGCCGCTTTTACCCAACGTTCGGCGATTTTTTTGCGTTCTTCAACTGAACAGTGAATACCTTCACCGGTGGTTCCGCAGACGTAAACGCCCTTCACGCCATCGTTCACCAGATGTTCCGCTATCTGATCGATGACCGGAAAATTCACCTCACCCTGCGCATCAAATGGCGTGTGTGGAGCAGCAATCAGACCTGTTAATTTTTTCATGTGCTTTCTCATCAATGGGAAGTTAAGGGAATCAGTCCGTTTTCTCAGAAACCGGTCAGTTTGTTCTGTTCATTTTGCGCAATGGCTTTACAAAACCAGCCGCAAATATGTTCGATACGCGTCACGGCAGAACCGACGGTAACGGCGTAAGCGCCCGCTGCCATTACTTCAGCGGCCAGCGCGGGGGAGTTATAACGACCTTCGGCAATCACCCGGCATCCGGCCTGCGCCAGTGCGCGGACCAGCGCAATATCCGGTGCTTCGGGCACCGGCGTTTGGGTATAGCCCGAGAGCGTGGTGCCGATAAAATCACAGCCCAGTTTTTGCGCCAGAAGACCATCTTCGAGACATGATGCGTCGGCCATCGTCAGGCATCCGGCTTCGCGGGCGCGCTGATACAACGCCTCAACCGGCACGGGGCGAAAACGCTGTGTGACGTCAAAAGCAATAATGTCGGCTCCGGCGGCGCTCAGCGCGTCAACATCTTCCAGCCAGGGCGTGATCCGCACGTCAGAATCCGGCAGGTCACGTTTGATGATGCCGATAACCGGCGCATCCGTGGCCCGGCGCACCGCTTCAATGTTGCGGATGCCTTCAATACGCAGCGCCACCGCCCCGCCGTCGAGCGCCGCACACGCCATCGCGGCGACGATTTCCGGTTTGTCCATGGCACTGCCGGGCACCGGCTGGCAGGAAACGATCAGCCCTTTGTCCAGCAGGGTCAGGAGATCATTCATGTTGCGCACGTTTGTCTTTACCATGAACTCAAAACTCCAATATTAAATATTAAATGAAGTATAACTCCAATCATGGTAGATCTTTTGTTCTCAGGGCGCAATGACGCAAATCGCCGTTACCGCTTCATGTTAGTGACCGGCATTCAGTTTTATGAGGAAAACGCAGATGGGAAACGTGTTAGCACTGGATATTGGCGGGACAAAAATTGCGGCGGCCATGGTGGCGCAAGACGGCACGCTGTCGGAACGTCAGCAGATCGCCACGCCCCACGGTGATGCCGCCGGGTTAGCCGGCGCGCTGGAAAAGCTGATTACCCCGTGGCGTAACCGGGTCGATCTGATTGCCGTTGCCTCGACCGGCATCATCAGTCAGGGGCGGCTGACTGCGCTGAACCCGAGGAATCTCGGCGGGCTGTCAGGGTTTCCTTTACAAGACTGCCTCCGTGCCGTAGCGGATTTACCGAATGTGGTACTCAATGACGGACAGGCTGCGGCGTGGGCGGAATATCAGGCCGTGCAGGAAACCTGCGATAACGCACTGTTTGTCACCGTCTCAACCGGTGTGGGCGGCGGAATTATCTGGAACAGAAAATTATTAACCGGCCGCAACGGGCTGGCCGGGCACATCGGCCATACCGCGTTTGATCCGCAAGGCGGGCTGTGCGGCTGCGGGCGTCGCGGTTGTGTCGAAAGCGTCGCATCGGGTACCGCCATCGGCCATGCGATGATGGAGAATGCGAGACCGCTGGGCGCGGAACAGGTTTTCGAACGCGCCCGCGCGGGAAATGGCGACGCGCAACGGGTGATCAGCCGTTCAGCGGCCGCCGTTGCGTCAATGCTGGCAGATATGCATATTTCGCTGGATCTGGACGTCGTCATGATGGGCGGCAGCGTCGGGCTGGCAGAGGGGTATCGGGAAAAAGTGGCGCATGCGCTTAACCAGTTACCGGCGATTTACCGGGTTGCGCTGCGCTCTGCGCATCACCGGCAGGACAGCGGTTTAATCGGTGCAGCATTATGGGCCAGAGCCACATTGTAGCCCTGTGCGGCGGTAATCAGGCTTCACGGAGTCAGCCAACTATGTAATGATGTGCACCGGTTAAATCATTGTTTCTGTCACTCTTTCCCCCGAGGTGTCCACGTGAAAACGGGTGCTCAACATTTCAAACCAGGTAAAATTCTTGATGCTCTGGGGGCGATGCAAAACAGCCTGACCCGCTCCGCGCAGCGCATTGCGGTTTATATTCAGGCCGAACCTTCCAAAGTCACGCAACTTTCCCTCGCTGAACTTTCCACCCTCACGCAGGCCGGTGAAGCCACGATTATCCGCTTCTGCCGCACGCTGGGTTACAAAGGGTTTCAGGATTTCAAAATGGATCTGGCGATCGAAGTGGCGACGCGTCCGGATCCCGAAGAAAGCCTGCTGGACGCCGATGTTCAGGACGCCGACAGCCCGCAGGCGATTGCCGGAAGATTGCAGTCAGCGATCAATAACGTGCTGACCGAAACCATCAATCTGCTGTCGCTGGAAAACGTTGAACAGGTGGTGAAGCTGATGCGCCCCGCCGACCGGATTTGTATTTTCGGGCTGGGCTCTTCAGGCATTACCGCTGAAGACGCGAAAAGCAAGCTGATGCGTATCGGACTGCGTGTTGACGCAGCGACCAACAATCACTTTATGTACATGCAGGCTTCTCTGATGAAGCCCGGCGATGTCGCCATCGGCATCAGCCATTCCGGCACCTCCGCCGAAACGGTACATGCGCTGAAACTGGCGAAAGAAGCCGGTGCGGCCACCGTCGCGCTGACTCATAATGTCGGTTCTCCCATCACCGACATGGCCGATTACGTGCTGATCAACGGCAACAAGCAGGGTCAATTGCAGGGCGACTCCATCGGCACCAAAATCGCGCAACTGTTCGTTCTCGACCTGATTTACGCGCTGCTGGTGAAAGCCGATCCTGTGCAGGCGGAGCAAACCAAACGTAAAACCACGCAGGCCATCAGCCAGCACGGCGCCCGCTAAAACCATTTCCTGCCGCATTTTCCGGCTTTCATCGCGCTGATCCTTTTTCAGCGCGCCTTGTGACCTCTCCATCCTGCTGCTTATCTTTCCCTGTTCAGCATTTCACCTTCTTTATCACACTTTTCTCAGTCAGTGATTGAAATGCAGGAGCGATCTAATACACTCAAATGGAGTTTTACTCCTAATTAATATTTAACTTGGAGCAAAACGCGGTAAAAGCTGAAAACGAAAACAGAGACGATGAGCGACCCCCGACAACAATTTTGCCCGTGACCGACGGGATGTGGAGAGAGCGACGATATGAGCAATTCATTACGGCCTCGTGCTGACAGGCCAGAGACTAAAGCGCCCCGCTGGTACAAACAATTGTCACCTGCGCAATGGAAAGCCTTCGCCGCCGCCTGGGTCGGTTACGCCCTGGACGGGTTTGATTTTGTGATTATCACGCTGGTGCTGACGGACATTAAACAGGAGTTCGGCCTGACGCTTCTACAGGCCAGCAGTCTGATTTCCGCTGCCTTTATCTCCCGCTGGTTTGGCGGATTAGTGCTCGGCGCGATGGGCGACCGGTATGGCCGCAAACTGGCGATGATCACCAGCATCGTCCTCTTTTCCTGCGGCACGCTGGCCTGCGGGCTGGCACCGGGTTACACCACATTATTTATCGCGCGCCTGGTTATCGGCATCGGCATGGCAGGCGAATACGGCTCCAGCTCAACATACGTGATGGAAAGCTGGCCGAAAAACATGCGTAACAAAGCCAGCGGATTTCTGATCTCCGGCTTCTCAATCGGTGCCGTGCTGGCGGCGCAGGCGTACAGTTATATCGTTCCGGCTTTCGGCTGGCGGATGCTGTTTTACATCGGATTGCTGCCGATCATTTTCGCGCTGTGGCTGCGTAAAAACCTGCCCGAAGCCGAAGACTGGAAAGAATCTCAGCGCAAAAACCAGCAAAGCAAACAGCACAGTGACCGCAACATGGTCGATATTCTCTATCGCAGCCGCCTCAGTTATCTCAACATCGGGCTGACTCTTTTTGCCGCCGCGGCGCTCTACGCCTGTTTCACCGGCATGGTATCTGCGCCTTTCGTCGCCGTGCTCGGGATTTCCTGCGCTGCCATTTTCATCTGCTTCATGGTGCAAACCAGCGGTGAACGCTGGCCGACCGGTGTGATGCTGATGCTGGTGGTGTTCTGCGCCTTCCTGTATTCGTGGCCGATTCAGGCATTGTTACCGACATACCTGAAAATAGATCTGGGTTATGACCCGCATACCGTTGGCAACGTCCTGTTTTTCAGCGGGTTCGGCGCGGCAGTCGGCTGTTGCGTCGGCGGCTTCCTCGGCGACTGGCTGGGCACGCGTAAAGCCTACGTCACCAGCCTGCTGATCTCTCAGTTGCTGATTATTCCGCTGTTCGCCATCAAAGGTTCGGACATGCTTTTCCTCGGCGGACTGCTGTTCTTACAACAAATGCTCGGTCAGGGCATCGCGGGATTACTGCCTAAAATGCTCGGCGGATATTTTGATACCGAACAGCGCGCGGCCGGTCTGGGTTTCACCTATAACGTCGGGGCGCTGGGCGGCGCACTGGCACCGATACTGGGCGCGTCGATTTCCCAGCATCTCAGCCTCGGCACTGCGCTGGGTTCGCTGTCATTCAGCCTGACGTTTGTCGTTATTCTGCTGATTGGTTTTGATATGCCTTCCCGCGTACAGCGTTGGATCCGTCCTTCCGGCCTGAGAATGCACGACGCCATCGACGGTCAGCCCTTCAGCGGCGCAGCGGGGGTAAAACCGGCGTTTCAGAAACCGGGATGCGCGCGCAGTTAAACCGGCACACAGCAAAAAGGGCCGCTAAGGCCCTTTTCTTTAAGTGAGATCTCCCCGTCTGAGCCGGTACAGGCAATGCTCCTCAAGCCAGTTTCCCTTCTCCACGGCCGGATGGTTGAAGTTTTCACTGATATCACACGTCATCCCCATTTTCTTCATCACCGCCTGCGAGCGCCTATTCGGCAAGGCTGTAAAGGCCACGATTTCATCCAGCCCGAGCTGTTCAAATCCGGCATTCAGTGCTGCACGCGCCGCCTCGCTGCAATAGCCCTTTCCCCATACGTCCGCACGTAGTCGCCAGCCGATTTCCACACACGGCGTAAACGGCAAATCATAGCCAGGCGTATGCAGACCCACAAAACCGATAAACTCACCGGTGTCACGCAGCTCCACCGCCCAGATCCCCCAGCCGCGAACTGCAATCAAATCCCGGCAACGGGCGAGCATCTCGTCGCTTTTTTCCCGGGTCATTGTTGACGGAAAAAACTCCATCACCCGCGGGTCAGCATTCATTTCAGCAAACGGACCGGCATCGCTGTCGCGCCACTGCCGCAGCGTCAGGCGGGGCGTCACGATTTTCAGTGGTGGAAAGGCCACCGGAACGGTAAAGGTTTCCATGAATAACTCCTTGTTGTGGCTCGCGCAATAACCGGCGAAAGTGTTTATTACCACACGCGGCGCGAATTTTACATTCGTGAACTCATCAGCCTGGAAATCTGCGGAGTTAATCCCGTCAAAATAAAGCTGACAAACCGCCGCTTTCCCATTACATGTATTCATATCATTGATGAATATATTGGGATCACAAACATGCTTTTTCACCGCTATCACGGGCTGGGTAACGATTATCTGGTCTGCCACCACAGCGTCGCAAGCCTGCTGACAAATCAGCAAATTCAGCGCATCTGCGACCGCCATTACGGCATCGGTTCTGACGGATTACTGATCGACTTCGATGACGCAGAAATCCCGACATTACGCATCATCAATCCCGACGGCTCCGAGGCGGAGAAAAGCGGCAACGGCCTGCGTATCTACGCCCGATATCTGTTTGATATTGGCCGCGTCGGGCATACGCCGTTTCTGGTGAATACGCTGGGTGGTCAGGTGCGTTGCGAAGTCACAGAAGGCGCGCATCAGGTGATTGTGGATATGGGGCAGGCAAAATTTGCGCCGTCGGCATTACCGGCGAGCGTCGAAGGCAACGAAGCGCTGGCGTTGCCGCTGGTCGTCGGTGGCCATCAGCTCAGCGCCACACTGGTGTCGATGGGCAATCCGCATTGCGTGATTTTGGTGAAGAAGCTCGACCTGGATTTAGTCAGACAACTGGGCGCAGAAATCGAAACGCTGGCAATTTTCCCGAAACGCACCAACGTTCAGTTTGTTGAAGTGCTGGACCGCAACAACATCAGCATCGGGATCTGGGAACGCGGCGCAGGTTACACGCTGGCGTCCGGCAGCAGCAGTTGCGCTGCCGCCAGCGCCATGCGCAAACTTGGATGCGTGGACGACAACGTTACGGTGCATATGCCGGGCGGCACACTGGCGATCAGCTTCAGCGGTGATTTTCAGGTCAACATGCGCGGACCGGTGCAAAAAATCGCCTCCGTCGTGCTCGATGACGACTGCTTTTGGGACATGCCGGAATAAATTTCCTCGCGCTTTTCTCCCCGCCCTCTTTTCATTTTCACCTTAACGTTCCCCCGACGGCAGCCTGTCTGCCGTTCTTCGCTTACCCATCGTGATAAACAAAACTCATACCTGCATAATGATTTTATGGCAGACAGCGCGCTTTCCAGCCCCTAAGTTGGTTATCAGGAAGCACCACAATGAATAACCAACTCATTGTTTAATAAATAAAATAATTTTAATAAAACCCCAGCACGGCACGCCGGTGTGCTCCGGAAGTCAGTGAGTATTTTTTCAAAGTTTTAATCCGATCACATATTAATAAAAAAAACAGAGAGCGTACCCTATGAGCAACAACACCATCGTGGATGTTAAAACGTGGATAGACGAACGCCCGATATCAAAATATCAATGGGTGGTTCTGGGGCTGTGTTTCATCATCATTATGTTCGACGGCTACGACGCGGCGGTGATGGGTTTTATCGCCCCGGCGCTGATTGAAGACTGGGGCATCAGCCGTGCGGAAATGGGGCCGATCCTGGGTGCAGCCATGTTCGGCGTCGCCATCGGCGCGCTGATTGCCGGGCCAAACGCCGACCGTTTCGGGCGAAAACGCGTCCTGATGTGGTCCATTCTCTGCTTCGCCCTGTTCAGCCTGCTGAGTACCTTCGCCCGCACGCCGGTGGAAATGGCCATTTTACGTTTTCTCACCGGCCTCGGTTTAGGCGCGGTCATGCCCAACACCGTCACACTGGTCTCGGAATACATGCCGGAGCGCCGCCGCAGCCTGATGATCACCGTGATGTACAGCGGCTTTAACGTCGGCTCCGGTGCCGGAGGCTTTGTCGCCGCCGGTTTGTTACCGCATTTTGGCTGGAAAGCGGTGATCTTCGCAGGCGGCATTGTGCCGCTGCTGATGCTGCCATTGCTGATGTGGATCCTGCCGGAATCGGCGATGTACATGGTGGTGCGCAACGTTGCTAAAGAGAAGATTGCCAAAGTGCTGACACGCGCCGGTGGCCTGTTCAGCGCGGAAACCAAATTCGTCCTGAAGGCGCCGGTCATTCAGAAAAAAGCCAAAGTCTTCCAGCTGTTCACCAACGGTTATGCCAAAGGCACGATTGTTCTGTGGGTCACGTATTTCATGGGGCTGTTCGTGATTTACCTGCTCAACGGCTGGCTGCCAACCATTATGCGTAACGGCGGTTTCTCGCTGGAACGTGCCGCTATCGTCGCCGGTTTATTCCAGCTCGGCGGCACCTTCGGCGGCCTGATGGTCGGCGGTCTGATGGATAAATTCACCGCGAAACGCGTCATCGCCGGTTTCTACATCATGGGCATGATAAGCCTGCTGTCGCAGGGTATCGGCAACTTCGGCCCGGACGTGCTGGCGCTTCTGGTCTTCATCAGCGGCGTGTGTATTAACGGCGCACAGACCGGGCTTCAGGCGTTCTCCCCGGCCTTCTACCCGACCGAAATGCGCGCCACCGGTGTCTGCTGGATGCACGGTATTGGCCGCAGCGGCGCGATTATCAGCTCGTCGATGGGCGGCGTCCTGCTGGGCATTTTCTCCGGCCAAAACATGATCTTTATTATTCTGGCGTTGCCTGCCCTGCTGGCCGGCCTGAGTATTCTTTTGCACCGCGCGGCACACCCGGCCGAGATGATCAAAGGCGTTGATATTACTGACATCCCGGAGTTGTCGCGCACCATGAACATCCGCTAACCTTACGTTAGCCTCCTTATAATTAGAAACATAAATATACTGACGCAGCGGCTGCGCTGCGATTACCCTACAAAAAGTTCAGAGGATTTAAGATGGCTAAGATCATAGGCGGTTTAGCGGTTTCACATACCCCGACTATCGGTTTCGCAGTGGATCACAACAAACAGGACGAAAGCGCCTGGGCGCCGATTTTCGAGAGTTTTGCACCGATGCAAAAATGGCTCGAAGAAAAGAAACCCGACGCGCTGGTGTACATCTTCAACGACCACGTCACATCCTTTTTCTTTGATCACTATTCGGCATTTACGTTAGGCATTGATGACCACTATGAGGTCGCGGATGAAGGTGGTGGCCCGCGCGACTTGCCGCCAGTGAAAGGCCATGCGGCGCTGTCTCAGCACATCGGAGCCAGCCTGATGGCAGACGAATTTGATATGTCGTTCTTCCAGGACAAACCGCTGGATCACGGCCTGTTTTCACCGCTTTCCGCGCTGATGCCGCATGAAGGCGGCTGGCCGACGCAAATCGTTCCGCTGCAAATTGGCGTGTTGCAGTTCCCGATCCCGACGGCGCGCCGTTGCTACAAACTCGGTCAGGCGCTGCGTCGCGCCATCGAAAGTTTCCCGGAAGATCTGAACGTGGCGATTGTCGCCACCGGCGGCGTTTCCCATCAGGTTCACGGCGAACGTTGCGGCTTTAACAACCCGCAGTGGGACGAACAGTTTGTCGATATGATTGTGAACGATCCGGAACGTCTGACCCAAATGACGCTGGCGGAATTCGCCACGCTCGGCGGGCTGGAAGGTTCCGAAGTCATCATGTGGCTGGTGATGCGCGGCGCGCTGTCTGGCAACGTGAAGAAACTGCATCAGGCCTATTATCTGCCGTCGATGACCGGTATCGCCACGCTGATCCTCGAAAACCAGTCCCGCGAAGCGCCGGTGGACGTGCAGCAGCGTCAGCGCGATAAAATAGCACAACAGCTGGCGGGCGTGGAAAAACTGCCGGGCACCTATCCGTTTACGCAGGCGCGCAGCCTGAAAGCATTCCGGATGAACCGGTTCCTGCATCGTCTGATCCAGCCCGCATGGCGCGAGCGTTTCCTCACTGACCAGAATGCGATGTTTGCCGAAAACAAACTGACCGCTGATGAACAAAAACTCCTGCGCGAACTCGACTGGCGCGGGATGATTCATTACGGCGTGAGCTTCTTCCTGCTGGAAAAACTCGGTGCCGTGGTGGGCGTGTCTAACCTACATATTTATTCCGCGATGCGCGGTGAAACGCTGGAAGAATTCCAGAAGACCCGCAATCAGCAAGTTCTCTACTCAGTAGCAGGTAAAGCGAAAGCATGACGATATTTGAGCAACCCAAGATCGACACCCATCATCACGTGTTTGATCCGGCGCGCTTCCCGTACCTTCCGGACACGCCGTACCGTCCGGAAGGGCACGAGATTGGCACCGCCGATTATTACCGTGCGGTGATGCAAGCCTACAACATCCGCCACTCCCTGATTGTCGGCCCGACGTCAGGGTATAACACCGACAGCTCATGCCTGCTCGATGCGCTGGAAAAAGGTAACGGCCGCTTCAAAGGCATCGCCGTGGTGCCTTTTGATATTTCGCTGGAAAGACTCGCCGCGCTCAAGCTGGCCGGCGTGGTCGGTATCGCGATGAATGTGGCGATGCTCGGCACCGCACCTTTTTTACACCTCGACGCCCTGATGGGACGCCTGACCGAACTGGACATGTTCGCCGCCATTCAGGTACAGGACGACCAGCTGCTGGCACTTTTGCCGCTGATCAACCGCACGAAAACCCGCCTGCTCATCGATCACTCCGGCCGCCCGGATGTGACGCAAGGTTTGCAGCAACCGGCGTTTCAGGCGCTGTTGCAGCTCGCGAGCCAGCAACGCGTCTGGGTGAAACTGTCCGGCTTATCGAAATTCAGCCGTCAGCCTTTTCCGTATCAGGACGGCCACGCTTATCAGCACGCGCTGCTTGAGGCATTCGGCGCAGAACATTGCATGTGGGGATCAGACTGGCCGTTCCTGCGCGCAGAACACCGGATGGATCTCGGCACATTACTGATGCTGGTGGAACAGTTATTCCCGGATGAGAAAACGCGGCACCAGATCCTGTGGCAGACGCCGAAAGACCTGTTTGGTTTTGCAGATTACTGAAGAAAGGAAGACCCTATGAACTACAAAATTGCCGTCTTTAACGGCCCGAACCTGAATCTGCTCGGCACCCGCGAACCGGAAACTTACGGTTATGACACGCTGGCAACCCTCGAAACATTGTGTCATCAGACAGGGAAAAGCTGCGGTGCGGAAATCGAATTTTTCCAGACCAACCATGAAGGCGATTTAATCGACCGCATTCAGGCCTGCCGCGGCACCACCGACGCCATCGTGCTGAACGCCGCGGCCTGGACCCACACGTCTGTCGCCCTGCGCGACGCCGTCACCGCCGTCAGCCTGCCGCTGTACGAAGTCCATATCACCAACGTGCATAAACGCGACGCCTTCCGGCACCACTCATTCCTCTCCGACGTTTCCGTCGGTGTGATCTGCGGTTTCGGCATCCAGGGATACGAATATGCCATCCGCCAGGCTGTGGTGAATTTGAGTAAGTAAACCGCCAGCCAGATAAAGTGTAAAAACCCTAACATGCCCCGGTCCATTCCCTTTCCTGCGAGGAATAACATAGCCAGTGGCCACTTTACTCTTCCGGATTACGTAGTTATTGGCCGCTTTCAAAAATCACGCTGAAAGGAGAGGTGGAAAAACGTGTATCTTTTCTCGCGGTTTGTAATCCGACTGGAAGGAACCGCGCGCAGCGGCGGGATTTTGCGGCACGAGCAGAAGTTGCTGAAACAGTGCCAGCGAGCGGCAGCGCGTGTTGAAAAAGCGGGGAGAAATCCAAAAGAGGGAAAGCACTTCCCTCTTTTGGTCGGTTTTGGCGCAGGAAGCTAAGTGATCACAGTGATTGAAAAACCGAAGCTTTCCCGATAAGCAGTTGAAAAATCGTTCAAGCTATCCGGTGGCTCACCGGTAATTCACAATCACCTGATTGCCGATGACCCGTAGCGGCGTATTCATCGCCCCATTTCCCGTGACGAAATACACAAACCGCAGCGGGGAGCGGGCGGTCTGGCCGTAAAACGAACGCGTCGAACCGCTGTCCGCATCCAGCTCCACGCAGTGATTCAGGGTGTTGCAGAGTTTCACCTGTAATCCTGCCGGTCTTGCGCCGAGCACTTCATATTTCCAGCTGACCGTGGTGATCGTCGCCGAACTTTTTTGCCTGACCGGCGCGGAATCTGCGGCGGCCAGCGGCGGTGACGACATCATCACGCCCCGGTTTTGCAGCGTTACGCCGCGCTGAGTATCCGACCAGGAACCTGATGCGGCAACGGCAGGCAGGCTTATCAGGCTGAGGACGAGCAGCACGGTGCGAAGCATCTTATTCACCACCAATGGTGGCGGTCATGCGGATCTGGCGGCTGTCGGTCATTTCGAGATTCGACATCACCACAATCTGCGGCAGTGAGCGGCGCAGGAAGCGCGACAACAGCGGGCGCAGCGCGTGATTCACCAGCAGGACCGGTGGCGCGCTGAGCATATCCTGACGCTGTAACGCGGCTTCAGACTGGGTTAACAGACGATCGGCCAGCCCCGGTTCTAGTCCGCCGCCGCTTTGCAGCGCCTGTAACAGCAGACGTTCAAGCGCCGTATCCAGCCCGATAACCTGTACTTCGCCATTACCCGGGAACCATTGCTGAGTAATCGCCCTGCCCAGCGCGACGCGAACTACCGCCGTCAGTTCGTTTGGATCAGGCTGGTTTGGCGCGTATTCCGCCAGCGTTTCAACAATCGTGCGCATGTCGCGAATCGACACACGTTCGGACAACAGATTTTGCAGCACCTTGTGCATGTTGGTCAGGGAAATCACGCCCGGAATGAAATCTTCCGTCAGCTTCGGCATTTCCTTGGTGACGCGCTCCATCAGTTCCTGCGTTTCCTGACGGCCAAACAATTCTTTGGCGTGCAGGCTGATCAGGTGATTGAGGTGCGTCGCCACCACGGTACTGGCTTCGACCACGGTGAAGCCCTGAATTTGTGCCTGTTCGCGCATCGCCGGTTCAATCCATACCGCCGCCAGCCCGAACGCCGGATCGACCGTCGGTTCACCCGGCAGTTCGCCAATGGCGTTACCCGGGTTGATCGCCATCCAGCGCCCCGGATGTGCGGTCCCTGTACCGATTTCGACGCCTTTCATCAGGATGCGGTAACCGGCAGGCGGCAGTTCGAGGTTGTCGCGGATGTGGATCACCGGCGGCAGATACCCCATCTCCTGCGCGAATTTCTTACGGATACTGCGGATACGCCCCAGCAGTTCGCCGTTTTGCGCAAAGTCCACCATCGGAATCAGGCGGTAGCCCACTTCCATGCCCAGCGGATCTTCAAGCTGTACGTCTGACCAGCTGGCTTCCACCAGCTGTTTGCCGCTGTCGGCTGCCGACGGTGCCGCTTCTTTTGCCGCAGGAGCTTTCTGCTCCTGACCGCGCGTCCACCACGCCAGCGCCAGCAAAGCGCCGGTGAACAGCAGGAAAACCAGATTTGGCATGCCCGGCACCATGCCGAGCAGCCCGAGAACACCGGCACTCAGCATCATGACGCGCGGATTGCGGAACAGCTGGGTGACCATCTGCTCGCCGACGTCCTGATTGGTGCCGACGCGGGTCACGATGACACCGGCAGCGGTGGAGATCACCAATGCAGGGATCTGCGCGACCAGACCGTCACCGATGGTCAGCAAGGTGTAACTTTCTGCGGCGTGGCCGAGATCCATACCGTGTTGCAGCACGCCCACCAGCAGGCCGCCGACCACGTTGATGATCATAATCATCAGACCGGCGACGGCGTCACCGCGCACGAACTTACTCGCACCGTCCATCGAACCGTAAAAGTCTGCTTCCTGCGTGACATCGCTGCGGCGTTTTTTCGCTTCGTCTTCGCCAATTAAACCGGCGTTGAGGTCGGCGTCGATCGCCATCTGTTTACCTGGCATCCCGTCGAGGACGAAACGCGCGCCAACTTCGGCGATACGCCCGGCACCTTTGGTGATAACCATAAAGTTAATCAGCACCAGGATGATAAACACCACGATACCGATGGCAAAATTACCGCCGACCAGGAAGTGGCCGAATGCTTCAATAACCCGCCCCGCCGCCGCGCCGCCGGTGTGACCTTCCAGTAAGATCACGCGCGTGGAGGCGACGTTGAGCGACAGACGTAATAAGGTTGAGAACAGCAGGATGGTCGGGAAAGCCGCAAAATCGAGCGTCCGCTGGGTGAACATCGCCACCAGCAACACCATGATAGACAGCGCAATGTTGAACGTGAACAACAAGTCGAGAAGGAACGGCGGCAAAGGCAGCACCATCATCGACAGGATCATCAGGATGAGGATTGGGCCTGCCAGAACCTGCCATTGTCCGGACTTAAAGTTGGCGGGTAAACGCAGCATCGCGGCCAGATTAGCCATGGGTATCACTTTCTCCTGCAAAATCCAGACCGTCAGGCACTGGCAAATGTTGAGGTTTTTTCGGGATCAGTCCGCCTTCGCGCTTCCAGCGTTTAAGCTGATAAACCCAGGCCAGAACTTCGGCAACCGCGGCATACAGCGCAGTCGGGATTTGCTGACCAATTTCACTGTGCCGGTAAAGCGCACGCGCCAGCGGCGGCGCTTCCAGCATCGGAATTTTGTGTTCGGCACCCAGCTCTTTAATGCGCAGCGCCACATCACCTGCGCCTTTCGCCAGCACTCTCGGTGCGCTCATTTTGTTTTCGCTGTACTGCAATGCGACGGCGTAGTGCGTCGGGTTGGTCACAATGACGTCGGCTTTCGGCACATCGGCCATCATGCGGCGGCGTGCCATGGCACGCTGTTGCTGGCGGATACGGCCTTTAACATGCGGGTCGCCTTCCTGACTTTTATGCTCGTCGCGGATATCCTGCTTACTCATGCGCAGTTTTTTCAGGTTGCTCCAGATTTGCCAGAACACGTCGAACGCCACCATCGGCGTTAACCCGAGAACCACCATCAGCCCGCAGAACGCCACCATGTTCAGCGCTTCGCCGAGTGCGGGGATCGTCGGCTGCGCCATCAGCCGCATCATGTCCGGCCATTTGTGCCACACATAAAAACCGGCGACAGAGCCGACCAGCAGCGCTTTCAGGATGGCCTTGAGCAATTCGGCCAGCACCTGACCGGAGAACAAACGCTTAAATCCGGCAATCGGATCCATACGACTGAATTTCGGTGCAAAAGATTTCCCGCTGAACATCAGCCCGCCAAGCAACAGCGGCGCAGCCAGCGCGATCAGGATCAGGCCGCCGATAACCGGCAATAATGCCCAGACAGCGCGGCCCAGCAGTGTCGCCATTTGCTGCAATACCTGGCGGTCGTCGCTGACCATGCCGTGATCAAATTTCAGCCCCTGCGAAATCATCACCCCCAGCTGACGCGCCATCGATTCACCGGAAACCCACAACAACGTCAAACCGCCCCCGAGCATCAGCATCGAGGTCAGTTCGCGCGAACGCGGGATTTGCCCTTCTTCACGGGCTTTTTCCAGCCTGTGGGATGTGGGGGCTTCTGTCTTTTCGAGATCGCTGTCTTCAGCCACCGGTGTTTCCTGTCAGCATTTACCCGGCGCAAAGAACGACGGGCACAATTTCATGCATAGCATGACAAAAGCGGCCAAGTCTTATGGATGGAAAAGAGGCAGGTTTTGAGGTCTGTTTACTAAATCAAATGAACAAATTTCTCGAAGATCCTTACGCTGCAGGACGCCACTTTAGGAATTCACTGACTTTTCGTGGGTTTATTCTTATGGAATGATCAAAAAATAGCATATGTGGCCTTCCTTTTTGAGAAGTTTAGACGTTAGAATTCCTCCGCCAAACTGATCATTTTTTATTTTGTGGATAGCACTGCTGTGTAAAATTCATTGCCTGAAATCACCGTTAATCGCCCTGAAAAAATGAGTTTTCTTTCACGTTGACTTCAGGCGATATTATTACATTACCGTTTTTTCTGATATTTCCCTGAACATGCATGACTGACATTTGTGGAACTCTCTGCGAAAAAGCTCGCCGGTGATCAAAATAACATCCCTTAGCCTGTCTTTGTTCCGGGACTTAAACAGTCCCGTAAGAACATAAATCATCTGCAATTAATCAAGGAAAGAAAAAATATGAGCGGGAGAAAGTACTTAACTCAGGTTGAGATGGAGAAACTCGTCGGTACGGTTTCGACAGGAATTAACAAAACTCGCGATAAATGCATGTTATTAATGTGTTTTATTCACGGCCTCCGGGTCAGCGAGCTGGCTAATTTACGGGTTAAGGACGTTGAACTTTCGACACAAATAATTTATATCAACCGGCTTAAAAACGGGTTTTCCGTTCAACATCCCATTCAGGACAGGGAAATGATCGTTATTAAGGAGTGGCTTGAAATACGCGCACAATATCTTGACTCTGACTCGGAATGGTTATTTCTTTCACGTCACGGCGGGCAACTGTCCCGGCAACAACTCTATCGTTTGTTCCGTAAATACGGCGAGGAGGCGGGAATTAACGTGGCGGTTCACCCGCATATGCTCAGGCACGCCTGTGGTTATGCGCTGGCAGATACCGGCTGCGACACCCGGCTGATTCAGGATTATCTCGGCCACAGAAATATTCAGAACACGGTTATTTATACCGCCAGTAATGCCGGACGATTCAGGTCAATCACCATATAACGGGCACGTGTCCACCCGTCAGGTGCCGCTGTGTGCGGCTCACCGGGCTTATCCATTTAGCGGGGATTGCAAAATCCCCCACAGTTCACAGGCCATTTTTAAGCAGCAGGAACAATTCCGCATCGGTGGTGATGTGCAGCTTGCGCATGACATTACACTTATGCGCACTGACGGTTTTGATGCTGAGATTTTTCATTTCTGCAATCTGGCTGAGGCTCATGCCGTTGAGGAGGTATTTAATAATCTCATTTTCACTTTGCGTCAGCCGGAACCCGGTGCGCTGACTGGCCGCATCCTGCTCTGCTAACGTGCAGCAAATCAGCGGGCTTAACACTTTTTTTTTCGCCAGCGCGTGGCGGAATAAGTCGTCGGTAATCACCGGCGACTCTCCGCGCGCAATCAGGCTGATATTGCTGAATTTGAGCAATCTTTTCAGTTTGTCGGCGTCGTGACAAAGCGTATAGACCACTATGATCAGCTGCGGAAATTGCAGGCTCAGGCGCTGAAGAATTTCCTGCCCTTCCTGAATACTTTCCTGATAACCATGAAGATCAGTGATGAGAATGTCCACCGACTGGTACATCAGGCCTTCTGCAACGCGGCCCAGACTGGTCTCTTCCATCCGGATATCACAGGTCTCGTCGATGGAGTTAACCAGATAGGACAGCCCGGAAAGCGTCAGCGGATGGCTGTCCATCAGGGCGATCGTCCGGGGTTTGATGTGGGCGTGAATCATGGTGTAGCTCCCTGACTTGCCGGGAATAAATTCCCGGCTCGTGGCTCAGTCATCTGAAATTACATGATCGCGGACGGGCCGATTTTGGCCATCCACGTCCCCTGGGCAAAGAGCTCGCTGTCATTGTGAAACCCCAGTTTCATCATTGCATTGCGCTTATGCGTGCTGACGGTGCGGATATCCCGGTGGAGTCTTTGCGCGACCCGCGAAACGCTCAGGCCGGAGAACAGATACGCGAGCACGTCCAGCTCACGCGCGGTGAGCGGTGTCGTGGTTTGTCGGGTACCGGAGAGGATTTGCCGCGCACGCGGGCTTAACCACTGTGTTGCACCAGCCAGCACTTCTGTAACGCATTGCTCCAGCGCCAGTACCGGCTCATTTTTGAGCAACAGGCCGTGAGCCCCGGAAGACGCTAAAAGTTCGAGGATCCGGTGGTCACTGTAGTCAGTACAAATCACAATTTTCATGGCCGGACTGGACGTCACGATCTGGGAAAGCAGGCGTAACCCGTCGAGCACGGATTCCTTTTCACCGCAAATATCCATAATCAGCAACGCGGGCGGCGCGTCGGCAATTTTCTCCGGGATAGCGGCAAGTGACTGAACATAGGTAAAAGGTCCGGTGATCCCGGCGGATTCGACCAGCATTTTTTTCACACCCAGCGCGGTAACCGGGCAGGCATCCATAATAAACGCCCCTTGCGGATAGGCGGCCGCGGCCGCAGAAATGAAGGCATGCTGATGAAATCTGACGCTGTTTAAACTGTTCATAATGTCTTCCTTGTATTTTCAGTGATCCTTCCCGTGCCCGATGGCACGAAACGAATTCCCTTCTGGTGAACAACATCCATTGTTCACCGCTTTATGAATGCCCTTTCCCGCCAGCCCCTCCGGTAGCAGACAGGAAAGAAGGCGATGCTACTGATAGGTAAAGTTAATTTGTGTCAGGCTCACCAGAGAGCCGGGAGTCACCTCGCCGCTCGTGGTGTAAGGCCGCGCGGCCAGCTCGTATACCGCGCTTCTCTGCGCATCGACATCAGCGCTTAACTGACTGCCGGGCGCCAGTACTACCGTTTTATCGACATCGGTGACCAGTTGTACGCCAACGTGGGTGGCCGTTCCGCTGTTGCTGTAAAGCGTCGCGTCTTCCTGCGCCGGGGTGCCGGTGAAATTAGCGATGACGCTGGAAACCGTCGCAGGGCAATTGTTCAGCCTGACCTCAAAGGATTTCCAGTCACCACCTGCCCCCGCCGTCGCCAGATCCTTTTTGATAATGAGCTGACCAAAATCCACATCGCGGCTGACTGACGCGGTATCCACAATGCACGGGCTGCTGACGACCTTCCCGTTGATATTCAGATCTGTAGCGCTAGCAGCAGACGCGCTGACCCCCGCTGCCAGCAGCAGAACGCCCTGAATACTTTTTATTGGCTTCATTGAATGTCTCCCATGACGGCCCGTGCCCGCCCGCCGTTACTGGTAGGTGAAGGTGGCTTGTACAGAACCGATGATCGTTCCTGGCATGACAGAACCGGCGGTCGTGAACGCGCGGGCCTGCAACGGGTAGACCACTTCATGGGTGCTGGCATCAACATCTACCGCGTACGTCGCGCCGTTACCCAGCTGCTTACCTGCCGTGTTTTGCAGTTCCACTTCTACGTTGGTCGCAGTACCGGTATTGGTGTACAGGTTGGCGTTCGCCGTGGCAGGCGTACCGGCGAAAGTCGCGGTGCTGACGGTAGTGGTTGCCGGGCAGTTAATCAGCTTCAGATCAAACGTTTTCCATCCACCTGATTCGCCCGCGGTCGCCAGCGCCGTGGCTTCCAGCGTATCGAGCGTCACCTGCACCGGAGCACCGGCATTATCAACGGTACAGGCAGAGGCCACGACCGTGCCGTTAATGTTGATTTGTGTCGGATCCGCAAAGCTGCTCTGGCTCAGGCCAGCAAAAATGACCAGCGCCAGCGATGAAGTTTTCATAAGTCCTTTCATGTTATTTCCTGTTTTCACGTTAATAAAAGTCATGTTGGAAATTGTGTTTAGTGAACGCGCCGTGCGACGTTATTCGTAGATAAACGTCGCCAGCAGCACACCGTTTATCGTTCCCGGCGTCACATTGCCGTTAACGGTATACGCGCGGGCTTGCAGATCGAATTCAGCGCCACGGCTGGCCGCATCAATATTTTTTGTATACTGAACGGCGTTACCCAGACGCGTTCCCTCGCTGTTTTGTACTTCGATTTGCGCGTTTCCCGCCGTACCGGCATTGGCATACAACGTGTTGTCAGCGTCATCCTGCGTACCGTTCATCGTCAGGGTCACCGTCGCTGTTGACGTCGGGCAGGCGGTCAGCGCGATGGAAAATGATTTCCAGTCCGACGCTGCGCCCGGTGCCACCAGACTGACCGCCTGGATGTTTTGCCCCAGATCGACATTCAGCCCGCCGGCTGGCACGTTGATCGTGCACGGCGACGCCTTGATGTTGCCGGTAATATTCATGATGGTGTCGGCTTTCGCGGCCTGTGAGGCCAGGACAAAAGCCGCACCCAGCACCAGCGCCGTCACAATCTGCTGTTTATTCCGTTGAGAGTTCATCGTACTCATCTCCTTATCTTTCCTCTGTCAGTCACGCTGCGCTTCGGGCGCAGGCATTACTGAATTTCAGCGCGGATCGTGGCCGTTGCCGTGAAGTTCCCGGTATCTGGCATATTCCCCGTGGTGTTAAAGGGATATAAGTTGATTTCCGATGTTCCCACCTGAGACGTGTAATCCATGTTCAGCGGCAGGAAACCACTCACTGGCGCAACGGTTTTGCCCGCCGCATCCTGAAGTCGCACCGCCACATCACTGTTCGTCGTCGCCAGCGCAGTCGGATCGTTTCCATCCGGTGTGCCCTGGAAGGAAAGGCTGACCTGAACCCCGTCAGAGATGTTGGTACAGGCGACGTTGAAAGCGACATTCTTCGGCGTGAAGTTTTTCGCCATCTCGCCTTTGGTTGAAATATCACCGGACATGATGTCGCCGAAAGGCACGGTGATCACACCGCCGCCGTTGATCACACAGGACTGGGGGACGGTGACCGTTCCGCTCATCCAGACCGTGGATACCGGCGTCGGGGACTGCGTCGTGGCATCGGTCGCGATATACACATCAACAATTTTCGTCAGAGGGATGTTTTGAACACCGACAAAAGGACGACGGAAGTAAAGTGACACCGAGCCTCTGGACCCTGTCGCATACGGGTATTTATCGCAACTGGTCGCCGTATTGAGATTGCTGCGCCCGTCAAAAGGCGTCGCGATAAAGTCGTTCACCTGCCCGGCGATGTACACCTTACTGGCCACCGCGAGGTAGTCGTTGATCGCATAATAGTTCAGCGTTCCGTCGCTGTAGACCATGCCGGTATCCGGCACTTTAGCGGTCGCATATGCGCCGGTGTAGCTGCCGGTACAGGAACAGGTGACGTTATAGTTTCCGCTCAGGTTCCAGGTAAACGCGTCCGGCTTCACCATTCCGGCGGTGTTTTGCGCCGGGTCACTCAGCAGATAATCCATGCCGAAGTTATAGGTTTTGGTGCCGTCCGTTGGCTGACAGCTCGCCGCCTGCGCAGTACTGCTCATCGCCCAGACCGACAGGCTAAAACAGACCAGCGCGCAGGTTTTTCCCCAGAGAGAGATGCGGGGATGAATGATTTCAGACGCCATTTGTACGTTTTCCCTTTCCACTGACTGTTCAGGATGTTGATTATTCATTTCCATATTTCCCCTCACCGGCAGGCTCCGTTAATCATCTGAATCCCAGAACCGGCAGGCTGCTCAGACAGGGTGTAATTCACCTGACACGCTTGTGAGGCGCCGCTGCCCCATTTCACGTCCAGCTTGCCCGCGTCGGCCAGACCGGACAGATACACTTGTCCGCTATCGCCCACGATGCTGCTGTTGCCGTTTTTACCGGTGCTGTTGGTCGCCATTGCACCAAACGGAACCGGCTGGCCATCGGCACGGGTCAGGGTCATCAGGACACGCTGGCCGACGTTAGGATCGAAGTCCGCACGCACCACCGCGCCGCGGGTGGGGATAACGGCCGTACTGGTCAGCGTCATGTCGACGTCGTCCGGTAACGTTGCAGTATCGAGTGAAATCTGGTTGCGACGGTACGCCGTGGCATACGGCACCACCGCATAACCGCGCCAGTCGGTTTTTACACCGGTGTTGCTGGCAATGCTGACGCCATCCGCACCCGGCGCTTTCACCAGAACAATGGTTTCGCTCAGCGGTTGCGATAGCGTTACGCCGTTTTCATGCACCAGAATGCCGCCCTGGAGGCCGTAATCCATGCGCCGCTGGCTGTTGTCGTAACCGTAACCGGCGTTAACTTCGCCATAACCGCCTTTGTAGTCCGCACTCGCGTACCCGTTGGAACCCTGCCCCTGACTGCCATAACCCTGATTGATGCTGTAGTTCAGGTTGTTATCCGCCAGCGTAGTTCCGCTCAGACCAACGTTTTGCGTGGTGTTGCCGTTCTTGCTGGTATTGAGGTTGTACGTGGCATAACTGCCTGCCAGCCACTGACCCAGCGGGACGCTGATATTGACCGCGACAATCTGGTCGGTGTAATACGTGCGGTTGCCGTTACTGTCAGTGCCGTTGCGGTTGTAGGTGTAGTTGAGGCCATAAGAAACGCCTTTCCAGGTGTTGTTGTAACCCACGCTGGCAGACTCGGTAGAACGGTTGTTATTCCAGTATTCCTCTTTCACCAGGCTCAGGGACATCGCACCGGCTTTTTCCCATAAGTTCTGGCTCAGCGTCAGTTCTGCGCGGCTCTTCTTATGGTCGGAGTAATAGCCGTTGCCGCCGGAATAGCTTTCCAGCGCCTCTTTCAGGGTATAGAAGCCCTGCGTGGAATAACGGTAACTGGCTAGGCTGAAGTTCGTGCCCGATTCAACGAAGCTTTTACCGTAGCGCACACGGTATGACTGACCGCTGTCTTTCGGGTTATCTTCCTGCCTGGTCCAGGCCTGCGTCACGTCCGCCGACAAGGCACCGATGGCCCCGAGGTTTTGCCCGAGTCCCATCGCCAGCGACTGATATTTACTCGCTGCCTGCAAACCGCCGTACACCGTTGCGCCGTGGGGTAAACCATAAATGGCCGTGCCCTGCGTGAACGGCGTTTTCTCAACATCGCTGCTGTAAGAACGGTACTGACCGCTGGTGAAGCTGTATTTCAGATGGCCTTCACGCTGAAGCACCGGCACCGAGGCGAACGGCACAACCAGATTCTGCTCACTGCCGTCGGCTTCTTTAATAGTCACGTTCAGGTCACCACTGCCCGCCGTCGGATACAGGTCGGAAATCGCAAACGCACCCGCGGGCACGTAGCTCTGGTAAATGACGTATCCGTTCTGGCGGATCGTGACCTGTGCGTTACTGCGCGCAATCCCGCGCACGACCGGCGAATAGCCTTTCATGCTGTCGGGTAACATGTCGTCATCCGTTGCCAGCTGAACCCCACGGAATGGCACGGTATCGAAAACTTCCGTCGGTGAGTTGCTGTCACCGAGCGTCAGCTGGCTTTTAAGCACCTGAATATCGCGCTGTAAATACGTATTAATGGAATCCCAGTGATCGGTCCCTTTGCTGTCTCGGTTCCAGGTCGAATAGTTACGCAAACGCCAGGCACCTAGATTCGCGCCGGAACGCAGATTCAGGTAATACGTATCGGAATTTCGGGTGTCGCTATTACGCGCTTCGGTATTCGCCCCGCTGAAACTGTAATTCATCAGGAACGCCGGAATGCCCGAATCCCATTTGTCAGGAGACACGTAACCGCGCGCCTGAGAATTGAGTGAGGCCTGAGGAATGCTGAGATCCAGCCGCTGCTGATCAAAACGCAGTGCCGCAGAAGACTGAGGGATTTCGCCGGTAAAGTTGGCGCACTCATCCGTGGCTGCAATGCCCGGATACATCCCTGTTCTGACGCCCATCTCTTTGAGCATTTCGGTGCTCAGACAAGGCTGAAGGCTCTTTTTACCCGAGCTGTTTGTGACGAGTGAAAATACGACGTCTTTGGTATCGACCATCGAACCATTGAGATAAATATCAACGCGGTACGTACCCGGTGGCTGCAAGTCCCCTTCTTCAAAAACAGAAAGATCGGCTTTCCCCTGTGCGGGATTATCAATTTCCAGTAATGCCGGGTTGAAATATTCCGCCGCACTGGCCATTCCTGCACCGCCCATTAACATTGCGAACTGACAGGAAACCAGCCAGGCAATCCGGGAGCGTTTAAAGCCGGTCGAAGTCTTATTCTTCGGTTTTTTGTTCATTCGTATAATTCCATTTTTCAACGCAACCAGACTGACTGGTGCACCCTCCATCCCTTGTCCTGCCCGCACAGCAAAGCTTATCCGGCGACGGCGCTGATCAGAGTGTTGCCACTAACGGCTTGCTGGTACCGCCGTAGTCGTTAATGAACTGCCAGCTCAGTGCGCCGCCGTTCAATGCAGGAACGGCAAAGGTGGCACTTGATTGCGGTGCAACCATCGTGGCTTCTTTCACGGCAGTGCCGTTAATCTTCACATTGAAGAAAGTGATGTAATGTGCAGAAGGGTTGGTCACCTGCAGGCTGTTACCGACGCGTTTCCAGGTCAGCGTTTTAGCGGCGTCTTCCAGCGAATCCTTCACGGCCGCCGGGCGGTAAATCAGTTTGATGCGTGTTTTCACCGCAATTTGCAGGGTGTTTTCTTTTTTCTCCGCTGAAGGAATCGATTTAATGTTCAGCCAGTAGAGCGATTCTTTGTTTTCCGGCAAATTGCCGCCCGCGCGAACGACTCGCAGGATATTTTGCTGGTTGCCATCAAGACGGAACAAAGGTGGCGTGACGATAAAAGGCGCCTTTTCACCCTGCGCACCCGTTTCGGTCAGGGCGCCATCGACCCAGGACTGAATGAGATACGGCGTGTGGTCCGGGTTACTGATATTGATCGACGCTTCTTTCTTTCCGCCGTCATAAATCAGACGTGTTCCGCCCACGACGATGCCTGCCTGCGCCGCAGACGCGAATGTCATTAATAGTGCTGCCACCGCTGTGACGCGCCATTTATTCATGGTGATTCAACCTGTCTTTGGGATTCATGTAGACCAAGGGTTCAAACAGACCAGAGGCTCTGGAGCCCCTGGTCTGACTTATCTGATCGCCA
Source organism: Rahnella contaminans (assembly GCF_011065485.1). Lineage (NCBI taxonomy): Bacteria > Pseudomonadati > Pseudomonadota > Gammaproteobacteria > Enterobacterales > Yersiniaceae > Rahnella > Rahnella contaminans. The sequence continues at coordinate 293,880 of NZ_JAADJS010000001.1, read as the reverse complement.
GGCGATCAGTAAGACTTATTGATAAACAACGGTGAACTGAGTCACGCCGTTTGCATCACCGACAGTTACAGCGTCAGTCAGGGAGATGTAACGTGCAGAGAAGTCCAGGTTGTTAGCGCCGGTGCTGACCAGCGGGTATACAGAGGAGTCTTCGTACAGGGGAACCACTTTGTTCTGGTTGTCAGAAATCTGGATACCTACGCCAGTAGCGGTAGTGTCGCCAGCGGTCAGTGCCAGAATGCTGTTATCACCAGAAACCTGGTTGCCGTCGAAACGTACGGTTGCACCAGTTACAGTGTCCGGGCAGTCAGTCAGAACCAGAGTGAACTTCTTAGGTGCAGCCAGGGTGCCTGCAACCGGGAAAGCTGTACGTGCGATATTGCCCAGGAAGACGTTCTGGTCTTTAGAAGCTGTATCAACAGTACAAGCTGCATCAGTGATGGTGCCGGTGAAGTTTACTGCGCCATCAGCGGCGAAAGCTGAAGAAGCAAAAGCGGAAGCAGCCATCAGGGCAACAACAAGAAGATTCTTTTTCACGATATTTTTCCTATTAACATATTGCTGTCGATACACCTTCAGGGTGTAATCGAATTGTTTTTGACAAAACCATCTGCCATTCCTTTATTTAGTTCATGGAGTTCCACTCCATTTAATAAAGCGTTTGGTCAGGTTAACGTCCTAAACCAAACGATTCATTTTGAACTAAAGTGACTCCTTTAGTGGCAACCACCAAAAATCACACAATTTAAAGTCATTAAAACCATATAATTTAATTTTTATAGTGTTTTAATCTGGTTAAATTGAGAGGTGTCGCAGACAAGGAATAGCCACAGCAACGGGATATAAGAAAAAACCGAGAGATAAAAATGGGGAGAAAATAGTTTTTACGGCAGTAACTTATTGAAAAAACGTTAATTAATGTGAATTTTGGCGGGGAGGGATTTACAGTATTGACAGAGATTTACGCTCTCACTAGGATAGGCTCCAATTTAGTTCAAAATGACTCCATTGTAATAATTAATTACATGTTATTTACCACACTTCTTTAAACCGCTGAGCATTGCTGGCGGTATATAAAACGGTGTTCTGAATATTCCGGTGACCTAAATAATCCTGGATTAACCGGGTATCTATTCCGCGATCGGCAAGCGCAAATCCGCAGCCATGTCTTAACATATGAGGATGGGCATTAATAGTGAGATTAGCGGCCTCACTATAATTACGAATTAACCAGTAAATTCTCTGCCGTGATAATTTCGCGCCACGGTTTGATAAAAACAACCAGTCTGAATCCGCGCCCCGGTATTGCTTCCTTTTATTGAGCCAAAGCCGGAGAGATTTCCTTTCTCTCATATAAAGAGGATGAACCGTAGAAAAACCATTTTTTAAACGGTGGATATAAATATTATTGCCCTCCATATCGATGTCGGACAGCCGCCAGTTGCTGATCTCACTGACCCGGCAGCCGTGGATAAAGCACATCCAGATCAGGCAATAATCACGCTCCGCGTGCCTGCCATGCAGCGTGGCCTCGAGCAGTTTCTCCACTTCGGACGGGGTCAAATATTTACGATTTTTCATAGTGCCTGTTCCTCTGTATGTTATCTGAGATAAGGTTATCGTTCACCCAACCCAACAAATAAAGTCTGTTAACATTTATTTGTTTTCAGGCTAATCCTTGCAAGTGAAAGGTTAACTTCTGCTCCTTGTTTAAATACCCAATGTCACTAATAAGACGCTCGCACCTCCTGCAAAAAAATTAATAATGTTCAAAAAAACATCTAAGCCTGTTGCCCTGTATATATGCGACTCGCTCACCTCACGAAATGAAACCAATAATAAAAACCCACTAAATCTGAGTATAGGTGAGGTTGGTTATATAATCATAAGGAAAATAACACAGGCAGAGTAAGTAAATAACAAACCGCACGGAAATATAAGGAATTTACCGGTCTTACCGATAGCTTTGAATGATTAATCGCTAAAAAACATCCTAAAAACTTACATATTTGTCTGTTTTTTATCAGGTTTTATTGGCGAAAAAAACGCTGTAAGCGGTAAGGAATTTTCTTAGCCTTATTCGGGGGTTTTTCATTGTGTGAACATTTATTTTTCATTGTGCAAACAAACAGGCTAACAAATGGAGGTCGCTGATCACGCAATGGACAGAATGTGGCAAGGCAGAGGGAAATCTGACAGAGAGCGGCAAGACGTGGACGGGAAATCAAACAAAATCAGGACGCAGAGCGTCCTGATTACACAGCGGAAAGAGGCAGAGAAAAACTCAGGCGGAAAGACCGCCGTCCAGAACCAGCGTCTGGCCGGTCATATAGGCACTGTCATCGCTGACCAGCCAGGATACCGCGCCAGCCACTTCTTCCGGCTGACCAAAACGTTTGAGCGGAATCGTTTTACGGATCCCTGACAGCACGTCTTTCGGCACGGTATCGAGAATTTCCGTGCGGATATAACCCGGCAACAGGCAGTTAACCCGAATGCCGAAACGCCCCAGCTCGATGGACAGCGTCCGGCTGACGCCGATCATCGCGGCTTTGGTGGCGGCATACGCCGTCTGGCCGCTGTTGCCTTTAATGCCGGTGACGGATGACATCATCACCACCGATCCGCCTCCCTGCAACATCATCGGTTCCAGTAATTGCTGGTTCCAGTAGAAGATGGCATTCAGGTTGGTATCCATCACTTTGTGCCAGTTTTCGCGGGTCTGATGAATATGCAACGCATCAAGCGTAATCCCGGCATTGTGAACTACCGCATGCGGTGCGCCCAGACGCGCCAGCAGCTCAGCGGACAACGCCGCCACCGCCTGTTCATCGCGGCCATCGCACTGATGCCCTTCTACCGAACCCGGCAATCCGGCACATGCCTGCTCCAGCTCATCGCTTTCCTTTTGGCTGTTCTGCCAGGTGAAAACGACATTCCAGTCTTTTGCCAGCCGCATCACCGTGGCACGACCGATGCCACGGCTTCCGCCGGTCACGAGGATCCATTTATCCTGCATGGCTTATTTACTGTTATCGCTGAGGTACTGGCACAATTCGCGCAGCGAAATTTGCGGATTATTGACGAACAATTCGGCTTCCACCGACACGCCAAATTCCTTTTTCGCCAGCACCATCAGCTCAACATAATCCAGACTGTCCAGCTTGAGCTGGTGAAGCGGCGAGTCAGGCGCTAAGGCATCAGGTTCCAGATCTTTCGCATCGCACAGCATCTCGCTGACTTTTTCATAAACTTCATCGTATTGAGCCATTTTTAGTCCTTTAATATCATTATGTTATTGTGTGTGTTCAAAGATTGAATAATGAATCAGTGTTTTTATTCAGGCCGTCAGCGGCCCGGTTTTGAGAGTTACGGTCACCGTCATGCGCGGTTCCTCGCCGCGCCATGCCTGGAGGCTGGCGAGCAAAATCAGCCCCGAATGCTTATCGCCGGTCACCAGCGTCGGCAGCACGGCGTAATCGAAGGCTTCGCAGCACGCCGTTTCTGTGCCCGCCGCCAGCAGCGAACGTGAAAAACGGGTCTCATGATGCGTTTGCACCACCTGAACCTGGCTGAAAACTTCGCTCAGGCAGGTTGCCCTGACTTCCGGCAAAATACTGCGCACGGTGTCGAGCGTGCCGGACGACTGAACCAGCTGGCGAAACAGCACCGCGTCCATAAAATTCCAGACCGCCACCGGTTTTCCCCCGTGCGGGAAATCCTGATAAAACGACCTCAGGGTTTGCGCAGAAAGTGAAAACGTCTGCGTCACCGGCGCTAAATTTACGCCACCGGTGCCGGTCAGTTTGCTGCTGATACTGGCCTGCGCGGAGGCCTCTTTGCCCAGCAGATTGCCGCTTATCTGCATACGTCCCCGGCGCACCGTTTCACTCAGCGCCAGCTGATACGGCTCATCGCAAAGCACCGGTTCGCGCAGGCGGCTGACGAAACTGAAACCGTCCGCGCCGGACGCATCGTTTTCCATCCGGGCGCTCAGCGCCGTTTTGATATCGAGCATCGCGCGCATGCCGTGAACGCATAAACCGTCCAGCCCCAGCCGTTTAGCTTCGACGTGATCAAAATGAATCGGGTTGTAATCACCGGAAAACTTCGCCCACGTTTCGGCATCGCGCAGGCTGTAAATAAACGACATTATTGCCCCCGGCTGATTACCAGCGCCGCGTTCGCCCCGCCAAAACCAAAGCTCAGGTTCAGGGTGGTTTTCATCTGCGCCGGACGATGCTGGTTCGGGATGTAATCCAGATCGCACGCCGGATCCGGGTTATTCAGATTGCATGTCGCCGGCATAATCTGGTGCGCCAGCGCCTGGAGACAGACGATGGTTTCAAAACTGCCCGCCGCGCCAATAAGATGACCGGTATAGGATTTGGTGCTCGAACACGGCGTGGCGTAAGCCACTTCATCGCCCAGCGCCATTTTGATCGCTTCAGTTTCGTTGAGATCGTTAAGCGGCGTGGACGTGCCGTGAGCGTTGATGTAATCGAGCTGGCTGGCCGCGATGCCCGCCTGATCCAGCGCATGCCGGATGGTCTGCACCCGCGCAATTTTGTCGGCTGCCGGTGCGGTAAAGTCAAAGGCGTCCGAGAAATTCCCGTATCCGCAAATCTCGCCGAGGATAGTCGCGCCCCGCGCCAGCGCGGTTTCGCGATCTTCCAGACACAGCACCGCCGCGCCTTCGCTGAGCACAAACCCGTTGCGGTCGAGGCTGAACGGGCAGCAGGCGCGGGTGATTTCTCCCTGTTCGCTGGCCAGCGCGCCAAGTACGTCGATATTCCAGACCGCCGAATCCGAGCGCAGCGATTCCCCCGCCCCGGCGAGCATCATTTTTGCCCGCCCGTTGCGGATCAGTTCAAACGCATCGCCGACCGCCATGGTGCCAGTGGCACAGGCCGCGATTGTCGTATTCTGATAGCCACGCAGCCCCCACAGCAGGCTGACCGCCGCCGTGGCAGAACTTGGCATCGAGAAGAAACAGCCAAACGGCGAACCCATACCGGTACGCAGAAAATCGTCGTAATGCACCTGCGTTTCATCCTGTCCCGCCCAGCCGGTGCCCATAATTGCGCCGCAGTCCAGCAGGTCATAATGCTGTTCCGGATGTTCATCACCGAAGGCCATTTTCATGGCTTCTTGCGCCGACGCGAGTGTCAGACGTGCATAACGCGGCAGGCGGCGGCGGATGGCCGCCGGTACATTTTTTAATACCGGCTCGTTTTCAATCAGCCCGTAGAAGCGCGATTTAATTCCGGCCGCCGATTTGTCGCAGTACTGATAACCCGGTTTGTACGCCATGATCGCCGCCCAGCTTTCTGCGGCATTCATGCCCAGCGGCGTGACGGCGCCGTAACCGGTCACCACGACCCGACGCGGGGCGTTAGCGCGTTCAGACAGTTCCTTTTCCATTACTTATCCTTTCTGATTCATTGTGTTGTCTTCCCCGCCGCCCAGCGCCAGCCAGAGTTTCATGGTGGAGTAGAGATAATTGTATTGGGTGGTGATCAGCGTATTTTCGCTGTCCAGCAGCGAATCCTGCGCATCGAGTAATGTCTGGAAGGTCACCGACCCGTTGCGGTACTGGCTGTCTACCAGCGTCAGCCGCTGACGACTCAGTTCCAGATTCTGCAACTGACTCTGTTTTTGCTGCTGATACGTCTGGCGTTGCGACTGGGCGTTATCCACATCCTGCAACGCGCTGTAAACAGTGCTGCGGAACTGGATTGCGGCGGTCTGCACATCCAGCCCGGACTGTTCCACCGTCATCTGCACTTTGTTCCACTGGATAAACGGCAAATCGAGCGCCGTGCCCAGCGTACGTGCCGGATTGCTGAACCACTGCCGGAACACCGCCGCGCCTGCATTCAGCGATCCGTTCAGCGAGAGCGACGGATAAAAGCTCAGCCGCGAAACATCAGACCCCGCCAGCGCGGCGCGTAAACTCATTTCGGATGACTGCACATCCGGCCTTCTGGCGATCACCTCAACCGGCAAGCGGCTGGCGACCGGTACGGTCTGGTGGAAATCCAGCGAACGGCGTTCAGCGGCAAACTGTCCGGCGGGCCGGTTAAGCAAAATCGCCAGCGCATTGCGCGATTCTTCGCGCTGCTGGATCAGATCCCGCAGGCTGTTTTCCCGCGTCAGTACCGTTTGCTGCGCCTGCAAATAATCCAGCTGACCGAGATCACCCGCACTGAAACGGGAGGTGACCATCTTCAGCGTCTCCTGCGCGATCCTCAGGCTTTGCTGCAATGTCGTGATCTGCTGATTCAGGCTGGCAATCTGCCAGTAAAGCTGAGCCGTGTTGCCAATCAGCGTGAGCGCGGTCGCCTGCAAATCTTCGGCAGACGCTTTCGCCAGCCAGTCCGACTGCTCACGGGTTCGCGCCAGTTTTCCCCACAAATCCAGCTCATACGACGCCGACAGCCCGTTGGCATAACTTTCCACCGGCGTGGTGGACTTGCGCATATTTTTGGTATTGCTGGCCGACGCGTTCGCCGTGAAATCTGGCGTCAGATTGGTATCGGACAATCCGGCAGTCAGCCGCGCCTGTTTAAGTTTGATCCCGGCAAGCGCCAGATCGTTATTACTTTGCAGCGCGGCATTGATCACCCGCGACAACTGCGGATCGTTAAAGTTATCCCACCAGTGCGGTGTGAATTTCGCGTAGGCGGATCCCGTTTCCTGAAAGCGCCAGGCGTCAGGCACAGAGAGCATGGGCCTCTGGTAATCGCTTTTAAGCAGTTGCCCGCAGCCGCTCAACATCAGCGTGACGGCGATAAGAGTCAGTTTGTTCATTCGCGTGCCAGCGCCTCCGTCGGGTGCAGACGGGCGGCATTCCGTGCCGGGAAAAAGCCGAACCCCAGCCCGATAAGCGCGGAGAATCCGCAAGCCAGCAAAATAGGCGGCCAGGTGAAAATCATGGTGAATTCCTGCGTAACCTGAGAAAAAATCAGCCCGGCAAGGCCGGATCCCGCAATACCAATCAGCCCGCCGAGCGTACAAATCACCATCGCCTCAATCAGGAATTGCCGCATGATGTCCGCCGGGCGTGCGCCCACGGAAAGGCGGATACCAATTTCATGCGTACGCTCTGTGACCGACACCAGCATGATATTCATCACCCCGACGCCGCCGACCAGCAGGGAAATCCCGGCAATGGCAGTGATCAGCAGCGTCATAGATTCCGACGTTTTGCGGATCGTTTTGGTCATCTGATCATTGGTCATCGTGAAGAAATCGCGTTTCCCGTGCGCAGAATCCAGCAACCGCTCAACGTCTTTCTGCGCATCCTCAATCGGGAAATTGTCGGCAATACGTAGCGTGATCGATTGCAGGGGCGTATCCCCGGACATGCGTTCCATCAGCGATGTATAAGGGATCCAGGAACTCAGCTGCTCGCCGATGTATTTCGGGCCTTTTCTGTCCGCCACGCCAATCACGCGGTAAGGCACGCCTGAAAGCTGAACGATCTCGCCCATCGGATCTTCGCCGCCGGGAAACAGCGTGCTGCGCACACTCTGATCGATGATGACGACCGGCTCGCGGTCATCGAGGTCACGGCGGGTAAAATGATTTCCCGACGCAAAATTCAGCCCCTGCACGCGGAAAAAACCGTTGCTGACGCCGGACAACGAAACCAGCACCTGCCGACCGCCGCGTATCGCGATGACCGTTTTACTGACCACCGGCGACAGACTGTCGATAAAAGGCTGACGGCCGAGCAACTCAACGTCGTCCAGCGTCAGCGAACGTTCAAAATCCGGACGCGGTTTATCCCAGCCCAGACCGGGCTGAATTTCGATGGTGCTGGTGCCGAGCTGGCTGATCTGACTCAAAATGCTCTGCCGGGCGCCCTCGCCGACCGCCATGGAAGAGACAACCGACGAGATGCCGATAATGATGCCCAGCATGGACAAGAACGCGCGGACGCGGTGTCCGAGCAGCGATCGCCACGCCATGCGCACGGCTTCTTTGATGCCCTGCCAGGCCGGTGAACGGCCCGTTGCGGTGGTCGCCGGTAAGCCCTGCGGTTGCCCCTGTTCAGCCACCGGATTTTCGCTGTCAGCAACAATCGCCCCGTCGTGGATCTCCACAATGCGCTGGCACTGGCAGGCGATATTGCGGTCGTGCGTCACGATGATGAGGGTGTGCCCGGCCTGATGCAGACCGTGCAAAATCGCCATCAGCTCCTGCCCGCTGCTGCTGTCCAGTGCGCCCGTCGGCTCATCCGCGAGAATAATCTGCGCGCCGTTCATCAGTGCACGGGCAATACTCACGCGCTGCTGCTGGCCACCGGAAAGTTGCGCCGGACGATAATCCAGACGACTGCCCAGCCCGAGGCGCGTCAGCAAATGTGTCGCGCGGCTCTCACGTTCAGCCGCAGGCATATCGGTGTAAAGCGCCGGTATGGCGACGTTTTCCATTGCCGTCAGATACGGCATCAGGTGATAACGCTGGAAAATAAAACCGATGTACTGGCTGCGCAGCTGCGCCAGCTGTTCGTTGCTGGCCACGCCCGTCGGCACATCCATAATGCGCATGCTGCCTTCTGACGGTTTATCCAGGCAGCCCAGAATGTTCATCAGCGTGGATTTACCGGAACCCGATGCGCCGATGATGGCCAGCATTTCCCCGGCATGCACGCGCAGGGAAATATCTTTAAGCACGGTAACGGCCGCATTTCCTGTGCCAAAATGCCGGTAGATATGCTCAAGCTCGATTAACGGAGAATCAGCCATTGACGGCTCCTGAACTGCCCTGCAACGCCACGACGCGTTCGCCTTCCTTCAGCCCTTCTTTAACTTCCGCAAACTGGCGGTCATTAATCCCGACGCGGATCAGGCGTTGTTCAACGTTTTTCCCGTTCACGACCTGCACCTGATACTGGTCTTTCCCCTGCGGTTCGCCAAGCGCGACAACCGGCAGACGCAGCACGTTTCTGGCCTGCTCAGTGACAATAAACACCTGAGCCGTCATCGATGTGCGCAGCACATGGTCGTGATTGGGCACGCTGAAAACGCCGTTGTAATAGACGGCAGACGGCTGCTGTGATGACGTCGTGCTGGCGGTATCGTCCTGCAAAGCGTCATTTGGTGCGTCCTGCAAGGTACCCATCACACTTTCATAACGATGTTTCGGATCTGCCACCACGTAGAACCACAGCGGTTGCCCGGCGTGGACTTTCAGAATGTCCGTTTCTGAAATACGGGTCTGTACGGTCATGGTATCGACATTCGCCAGCACCAGAATGGTCGGTGCGGTTTGTGAGGACACCACGGTTTGCCCTTCCTTGGTGACAATGCCCAGAACCTGACCGTCAACCGGCGCGAGGATCCGCGTATAGCCGAGATTGGCTTTCGCCGTTTCCAGCGACATCTGTGCCTGCACAATCTGCGCTTCATTCACTTTGACCTGCGCCACCTGCGTATCGACTTTCGCCTGCGCCTGCTCCAGCGTGCTGCGGATCCCGGAACCTTCACTGTCCATCTTCCGCTGGCGTTTCAGCTCCAGCTGGTATTGTCTGAGGGTAAAAAGTGACGCCTGTTTCTGCGCCACGGCGCTGTCCAGTTCGGCTTCGGATTTACGCAGTTCGCTTTGCTGTAAGGTCGGGTCGATTTCGGCCAGCAGCTGGCCTTTCGTCACCTTGTCACCCGCACGGACGTACAGTTTCTTAAGCTGACCGTTAACCTGCGCGCCCACGTTGACCTGCACGGACGGCTTGAGGATGCCGGTGGCCAGCACCGTTTTTTCGATGTCGCCGCGGCTGACTTCTTCCGTCACCAGCGGAACTTCGGTGCGGTTCAACGCCTGCCAGAGCAAGAAACCGGCGACGACCAGAACAATCACCAGCGCGCCGGCCAGCGCAAAAACCGCCCTGCGCTTTCTGACCGGCAGCGCATTTATTTTTTTTAATCCGGACATCACGCCTCTTCTCCCTGAGGGATCCGGCGGCTGCCAGCCGCGGTACCGTAAGATTCCACGCGACGCTGGTCCATCCGGCAAATGCGGTCAAACATCGTCAGGGTGGTTTCGCTGTGCGTGACGGTGATGAGCGTTTTCTGATACTGGCGGCAATGTTCAATCAGGGTGTGCATGACCTGCAACGCGGTAACTTCATCCAGGTTCGCCGTCGGTTCGTCCAGTACCAGCACCGGACAATTGCTGTACATCGCACGCGCCAGCATCAGGCGCTGCCGCTGGCCGAGGGATAACGCCGGATGACTTTCGCGGATCAGCGCATTTTGTTTTCCCGGCAGACGGTCTATGACGTCTTTCAGGTTCAGCCCCTGAAAAGCCTGATCAACGCGCAGCTGTTTTTGTGCATCGAAATGCGGATCAAACAGCGTGATGTTTTGAACAACTGAGGCATTGAACAGGATGTCCTCCTGGCTTTGCAGGAAGAACAGTTTCTGCGCCTGACGGCTGCTCACCCGCTGACCGTCTGCCAGAATTTCGCCTGACTGCGGTTCAATCAGCCCGGTGATCACTTTCAGCAACGTGCTTTTGCCCGCGCCGCTTTGCCCGACGATCGCCAGCGCTTCGCCGCGACGCAGTACCACCGACAGGTTTTCCAGCACCGGTTTGCCGGGTTCATAGGCAAAGCAGATATCGCGGTAAGTCAGTTGCTCATTGAAATGCGCCACCGGCGGCAGCGTCTCGCTGTGCCCTTCTTCACTGACCGGCGCGGACGGAAACAAATCCTTCGCGCGGGTATCGATGACGTGCAGCTGATTTTTCTGCAAAACGGAGAAGAAAATCTGCGTGATGTACGCGGTAAAAATCTGGCGAACAAAGCTGTAGGCGAAAAACTCACCGAGAGAAATCAGGTTATCTTTCAGCAGCGGCAGCGCCAGCAGCATGAAAAACACCATCTCGAGGCTGCCGATCAGCTGATACAGACTGCTTTTGACCTGTTCGTAAACGTTCTGCTTCTGGCGGCAGTCAAACAGCGACAGCGCGTATCCGGCAAAAACACCCTGACGCTGGCTGCTCAGCCCTGCCGATTTTATCGTGGCAAAACCCTGGATGGTTTCGAGCAGGAAATCACTCTGCTCGGCGCTTTTTACCTGAATTTGCTGGGTGTAAAAACGATCGCGGAAAATCGCCCAGACGCTGACCAGCCCCATCAGGGTGACGCCCACGGCAGAAATGGCGGCCAGCATCGGGCTGATGTAACACATCACGCCGAGCGCGATTGCGCCGACAATCCAGTTCACACGCAGGCCATTGTCCAGCTCGATTTTTCGGGCGGCGGCCAGTTGCCAGTTAAAGAAACGGCTGTAGATTTCGCCGGGGCTGCGTTTCTCAAAATAGGCCAGGGAATTCATCATCAGCCGCGAAAAACCGCTGACACTTTGCATCACTACGAAGCGCTTGATGAACCGCTCGGTCACGCTGCGCACGGCAAAAGCCAGCAGCGTGGAAATCACGAAGGCCAGCAGATAGTAGAAGTAAGGGAAATCGGTTTTACCGCCGGACGAGAACACATTATTGATGGCGCTGCTGACCATCACCGGCATGATAAACAGCGTCAGGGACACCAGAAATGCCAGCATCATCAGGCTGTAAATGCCCGGAATACCCGCGGTTTCTTTCAGGCTCATGCATTCGAGCGCACGGAAACGGCGGGTTTTCTTCACCTTTTCAGGGACGGCTTTTGCCGTTGCTCCGTCTTTATCGAGCACCAGCGCATAGCCGCTGATTTCAGATTTCAGCGCTGCTACCGGCAAAAGCTGTTCGCCAATCGCCGGGTTCATAACGCAGACGTAACTGCCCTGCCGGTAAGCCAGCAGGACATAGTGACTCGCGCCGTAGTGCAAAATCGCCGGCAGCGGCAGTTCGGACAACTCTTCCAGATCGAAGGCGACAGGATACGCAGGGATCGACAGTTCATTTAAAATGTCGCAAAGCGTGGACAGCGCAGTGCCATGCGCTGATGCGGGGAAACGTTCACGCAGCACATCGAGCGGCGCGTCGATGCCCTGCGTTTCGGCCAGCATGGAAATACAGGCCAGCGCACATTCATTGGTTTCAGCCTGATAAACCAGTCTGGGAATAATATTATCCATAAACAAACGACCTCAACATCCTATTCTTATCAGTAATATCCCTGCACGCACTTTGGTTTATTCATTAATAAAAAAGAGTGAGTGTGAATGCCACAGCATCCAGTCAGTGGAATGTTCGCTTATACTTCGTTCAATAATTCCCGGCATTTCGGTTTTTAGCTTTTTGGCCGGCACCGGGTCATGCACCGCTATTTTCAATCCTTTATCGTAATAAAGGTGATAAAAAACGACCTGTGCCGACATCATTCTTGCCAGACGAATAATTCCGCTGTGCAGATGGGCCGGACGTCCAAATATCCGGCACGGAAACTTTTCGCTTTTATCCTTGCTCGCAAAGTTGGTGAAATCAGGTGTAATGTCAGGAAAGAGAATAATATTTCGCTTATTCTCAGCCGCTTCCATTACCGACGTCATCATGTTGCCCGCCAGGGTTTTGTTATTGTCATGAATTGAACAGTAGGTCAGATCGACACCGCCCAGCTGCCGTTCAGCTTCATCATGCGCATTGGCGCTTCTTGATGTGATGACCGTTGCTTTTCCCGGATACGCCGCCGCGCCCACCATGGTGGAAAGCACGTCTGACACCATGTGCAGCGGCGCCAGAATGACCGGCTGCCCGGCGCGCTGCAACGGCTCAACCACCGCATTCAGCGCCGCCGAACAGGCTGCCAGTTCGCGCAACGCACGGCGGCTTTGCCCGTACGTCACCGCCTGAATCAGCAGCTCGCGACGCCGGGTTTGCCAGATATAATTAAACGTCTTTTTATCATCAAGCAGGCACTTCCTGTTTGAATGGGCGACCGCAGCACGCAGTTTAACCGGGCGTGGCGTCAGCCCCAGAAAGCGCCCGAACCGTGACAAACCAAAAATAATACGGTAATCAATGTGACGAAATAATAAACAATGCGCCCTGTAACCGATAAGCCGGAGTTTATAGAAAAACCACATCAGCCTGACCGACAGGTTTTTCCAAAACAGAGCGCACCACAGGGCGAAGAATTTCATTATTTCTCCAGCGCCTTGTCATGCTCTAATAATGACAGCAAATTATCAGAGAACGCCGGGAACTCGCGATCCTGAATAGCAACCCATTTTTTATTCACAATAAAGATCGGCGTGGCATTAATATCGTAGTACTGAGTGACTTTCGTCATGTAATCCAGCAGTTCTTTCACTTCAGGTGTCTGGCTGACTTTATTATATTCATCAACGCTGATCTTATTTTCCTGAAGCCATGCAGTGCGTTTCTCTGCATCACCTAAATCAATTTTGTTTTTGAGCACGGCCTCATAAGCACTCTCGCGGTGCGACTCTTCAATGCCCATGACCTGAAGTGTCGCAAATACCGGCGCAAAGCGTGCCAGCCCGCCCTGGTTGTCGAGGCTGAAATGCAGGCGCACCAGCTTTTTACCTTCCGGCATTCGCTTTTCCAGCGCTTCTACGTTCTTTTCATTCAGCGCGCAGAAATGACAGCCGTAAGAGAAAATTTCGATAATATCCTGCCCGTCTTGGATCGGACTTTTTGATAATTTGCCGGCGCTCAGGGAAGTCAGAACCTGCTGTTCTTCCGGACTGTCGCTATTCTGGTTTAAGACGAAATAATGGAACCAGGCGGTAGTAATAAGCGCTGAAATAACCGCAACAAAAACGGTATAAGCCAGAATGGGGAGTATTCTTTTTTTCATGGGAGGCTTTCATCCTGAAAATTAACGCAATGCTTTGACGGCTCCCTGTTAATAAATACCTTCAGTTGTGATTATTTCACAGGAGCCAGGTGGGCGTTGTATTACTGCAATACAACGCCCGGTCAGAATAAATATGACTACCTGGATTTATTCCAACTTACAGAGAGAATATTTACTCTCAGCCTACGCTACCGCAGTTGATGATTGCAGCAGCAGTAAAGGTTTTAGTCACAACGCCGTTTTTGTCAGTACACGTTTTAACAGCGTTACAAACTGTGGCATTACCCACCAGGTTCAGTTCGAAGCTGTTAACGCAAGTCGTGGTGCCGCCAACGATTGTGCTTGCTTCAGTCATGTTGATCTTTTTCATGTGATATCCTTATTTAAGTACCTGTTAAGAGTTAATTGAGCGTGACTCACTTTATAAACATAATGTTTATAAAAAACAGTTTTTGCCCGACATAGAAAATACATTTATATATTTCCATAATTCACAACCGCCTGATGGAATTATTATTTCCCGTCAGTTCAGTGGCGAATGCGGCGTATTGTAGCGACGGTTTTTTAATTGGGCAATACACCCCAAAGGCAACTTTCCGCCCAATATTTACCATCGACCCACAGCAGAAGCAGGATATTTCTTATTAAATATTAAGAGCAAAAGATAACGGATAATTTCCTCCTCCCCCGGAGACTGATCTGGATTAATTTGTTTCCAGGATTTTTCCCGGATAATCGTAGGAGTACAGGATCCTCCGACATGAAATTTTTTTAAAAAACTTTCAAAAAGAACGCAGCACTGCATCCAGGTTCATAAAAAGAGGAGAATTACTGGACAGAGAGGCGTGTTTTTATCCATTTTCTAAGGAACGAGAAGGCCCTGATGCGCTGACTTTGCGTTAGCGATTGGAAGCACCGGACTTCGAAAACGTGGCTGCAACTTCATTATCTCAGAGACAGTATGAACAAACGGCACAACATTATGGAGGTGACAAAGAGGAGAAATTTGCGGCGATACCACTTATAAGAACTTGTTACTCGCCCTTTTCATCTCAGATAAAAATCGCACGTCTAAGGTATTTTTGATAATTCATCATAGCGAGCATGATATACTGCCCCCCCAAAATCTCTTTTATTCATTTATATCTTTCCGGAAAGGAAACAAGACGGTATGGGGAATGCTGCCTTTTATCAGTGTTTTTGTTCTCAGCTCACAACATATTTGAAAAAACGTTAATAACATACGGACTCATTCAACATACGTATTTTTCAAATTCAGTTATATTTTTTATTTGTCAGCACAGCTTAAATAATACATTCATTAAAACTATATTTCAGGAGTGATTATGGACAATCAGAATAGTGGTTTTAACATCCAAATTAACGACACCCTTAATAGATACCTATTATTGTTTCAGCATCACGATTCAATAACATCCGATGTACTCTCTTTTACTGCCACTGAGTCTTTAAGTCATCCCTACAGGTACGTGATTAAATTTACGAGTCCCAGCCTGAATATCCCTCTTGATCAAATTCTCAATTGCTACGCCAGTTTCATTATGCGTGCGCCTGGCTCTGACAATTCCTGGGAAAGTCAGCCGAAATGGCATCAAATCAAACAGATAAATGGCGTTATTACATCATTCTCCCGTATTAGTTCATCGGCGGATGAAACACTCTATGAGTGCGTACTCGAGCACGAGATGGCGTTACTAGACCGCACCCGAAAATCTGCGGTGTACCTGAATGTTACCGTTCCTGACCTGGTAAAAAAGGTCCTGCTGGAACACCAGGAAATTAAAGGGTATCAGGTCGATTTAGAAAAACTGACGCTCACCTACCCGCTGCGGGAAATGGTGATCCAGTGGCAAGAAACCGATCTGACTTTTATCCGGCGTTTACTTGCCGAAGTCGGTATCTGGTTTAGATTCGAAAACCACCCAGACGTGACAACCGAAACAGTTACTGTTTTCGGCGATTCAGGAAGTGCTTATCTTTTCAGCGACAAGTTGCTTTCGTACGTCCCTGATTCGGGCATGGCGAGTGACGGTGAATATATCACTCAGCTTCAGGAGTTCTATTCTGTCATCCCGGAAGGCGTTCAGAGTCGTAATTATAACTATCGTGAAGCCCTTTCGCCTGATGCTAAAAAATCTGTCTACGTGCACAACCTGCCGGATAAGATTTCAACAGGTCGCGATTATATTTATGCGGATAACCCTCTGGAAAAAGGAAGCTCAGACGGTAAAAGTAGTGAAACAGCGAATTTTTATGCCAGGGTGCGCCACGAATATCACCTGAATAATCAGAGCATATTAAGTGCTGTAACGAATACGCCGGAGATGAGCCCCGGCGTCCTTTTCAATCCGCAGGGGGATGTTCCTGAGGGGTTCAAAGGCGGTTTTGTTGTTTGCGTGATAGAAATAAGTGGCAGCCGCGGCGAACATTTTTTGGCGAAATTACGCGGTATACCGTACAGCGAAAGTTATTGTTACCGGCCTGAGCGTCTTCACCGCCCGGTGATTGCCGGGACAGTGCCCGGACGGGTGACCATCCGTGGAGAAAATGCCACGTATGCCAGCACCGACATGTTCGGCCGCTACACCGTAAAATTTGATTTTGATCTGGAGGCTAAGAAAAAAGGTTATGAAAGTGCATTGATCCGACTGGGCAGGCCTTATGCGGGCGACACATATGGTTTTCATTTCCCTTTAATAAATTCGACTGAAGTCGCCATTGCATTTGAAGGCGGCGACCCAGACAGACCCTTTATATCCCATGTCATGCACGATGGCGCACATCCTGACCTTGTGAATATGCGCAATGACACACGCAACATTATTCGCACTCCTTCACAGAACAAAATACGGCTTGAAGATAAAAGAAATCAGGAACATATAAAGATTTCGACGGAGTACGGTAAAAGTCAGGTTAGTGCCGGGCATCTGGTGGATGCAGAAAGAAAAATGCGGGGTGAAGGCCTTGAGGCCAGAACCGATCACTGGATCGCTGTCCGTGCAGCCAAAGGGCTCATGCTGACAACAGAGCCACAGCCCAAAGCGCAGGGGCAGCAGCTCGATATGACCGCTGCTGTCGCTGCCCTCGAAAGTGCTTTATCGCTTGCGCGAACGCTTCAGCAATGCGCCACGACCGCCGGAGCCAGCGCCGCGGAGTCTGAGCCTCAGGAACAGTTGAAGCAGGCATTGGATAAATTGCAGGCTCCCGGCCTTTTAGCCTATGCCGCAAAGGGGCAGGCTTTTGCCACACCGGAAAGCTTACAGCTTTCAGCCGGTGCAGACCTGATTGCCACGGCAGGAAGCAATGCAAGCGTAAACGTGCTAAAAAAATTCTCACTGGCCGTGGGAGATAAGCTCTCGCTCTTTGCCCGAAAACTCGGCATCCAGATGATTGCCGGTGAAGGCAATATTGATGCGCAGGCTCAGCGCGGTGAAATGCATTTCCTTTCTCAGAAGGATTTCACCCTGATAAGCACCGACGGCAAAGTGAATGCCAGTGCGAAACAGGGAATTCAACTTTCCTGCGGCGGAGGCGGTATACGCATCAACGCCGATGGTTCAGTTGAGATTTTCTCACCCACGGCTATCGACCTGAAAGGACCTAATCTGGCCTTCAAAGGCCCGGAAAGTGTGAAAACAACCGTCCCTGCATTCGAGAAAGGAACATTCAAACGTCGCTTCCAGCTTCACGCGCAGGACGATGCGGAACAAACATTGCCGAATCAAAAATTCCGACTCACCAGTTCGACCGGTAACGTCATTGAAGGTGTCACCGACGCCAAAGGACAATCCTCACTGCTCGACAGTGACGATATTGAAACATTTAAGATGGAGCTTATCCATGACTGATACTAAAGCCAGTCCTTACCAGCCAAAAATCGTGGCGAAAAACGAGATGGGGGTTCATCAGTCACTGGGCGAAGTGGCTCAAACCTGCAAAGTCTCAGTTCCCCGCCCTATGCCCTGCATCGTCATTTTGGTCCACGGCGTCAATGATGTGGGCGAAGCGTACCAGAATCAGGAAACGGGCATTATTGAGGGATTGAGAAAACGCCTCGACCGCAGCGATCTTTATGCACATGAGTGGAAAGACTTCATTGCAATGCACAATGAAGATGCCCAGACCAAAATCACCGCCCCGGGACGTTCACCGGTCATCCCTTTTTACTGGGGTTACAAACCCGTAACCCGCGATGACTGGAAAGCCGACCAGAAACGCTACCGTGACGAAGTCACTACCCTGAAAGATGGCGCAAAAATTCCTTATGACAGCTATCAGGAAAACGACCCCAAAAAGATGGCGGAAAACGGAAATGACGGCAGTAATGGCATTAAGTTTCAGAATGACAGTTTTAAAAATGCCCTTGATGTGAATTTTGCCAAAGGCGGCGGCACGTTTGCCAATGCCACGACCAATATCCCGGATATGCTGGGGCCGGGGTCAAATGGCCTGGTCGTGGCCGCCGCCGGGTTCGGTACCTTGTATATGAACGGCGGGAATTATACCCACCCGATCTATCACAACCCGCACCGTATCTATCAGTTCTTTGCCGCGCAAAGACTCGCAGATTTGATTTTGACGATAAGACGTCACAAAGTTGCTGGAGGTGATGTGATTAATATTGTCGCCCACAGTCAGGGGACAATCATCACCATGCTGGCAAATATGCTGGTGAAACAGGCCGGTGCCGCTCCAGCAAATTGTGTCATCCTCAATCATTCTCCCTATTCACTGGAAAGCCGTTTTAATGAGGATTTGCAGGAAGGACATCATCAGACGGACAAAGCAAGGCAGGAAACGTTCAGTAATTTCTGCAAGCTAATGGCCACGCAATATCAGGGAGGGCAACTGTCAGAAAGTGAAATTAAGAACCTTGAAGATTTATGTACACTGCCTTCTGCCAGCAAGAACAAGTGGCACAGCGATCCCCGCTACAGCAGAAATAATAACGGCAAAATATACAATTACTTTTGCCCGGTGGACGGCACCGTTTCACTTCAAAACGTTAAAGGATTTGGCTGGAGAGGCGTTCCTCAAGATATAGCCAAAAATATCCCTAATCTTTTTCAAAGAGTTTTTTATCAGCATGGCGTAGTCGGGAAAAAACCTACCGATGAACCATTTGTATTACCTTGGGCCGGGGAAGATGACTTCACGACCACCTTTGGAATGAATTCTTATTACTCCTACCGTGATGTCATCGTTAATGGCGAAGAACTTCCGGAAACGTTCATATTTAAACTGATGGGCGAAGATAATCACCCGGATAACGATCCGTCAACGTGTGATACCCCTTATGAGACAGATATTGATGAAGACAGCCCGGATAAAGTGATTTCCTATTCGGCTAAAGCCAATGCCATCAGCAGAACAGATAAGGCCGTCTATTCCCTTGATAAATACAGTTACCCGGAACTCCGGCCGGGCTCAGTTCTGAACGATAGCCAGCTGGCCATAGAAAGTATTGATCGCAAAAAACAAATCATCTACGGCGTAATTACCGGAACGGTATCAGACAGAGGCATACAACTGACCTGGCTCAAAACACGTGAAGAATTAGAAAAGGAATGGGAGAAAACGGACCCTGTTGGATATAGCCAACATTCCTCTATTGTTGCGAGCAAACATGCGCCATCCCATGCAATGGCCTTTGACCTGGCGATTGGTCAATGTAAGTCATTCGATTATCAGTCAGGAAAGTTTTGGGAAGCATTACTGCATCGGGCTGATTGGCGAGACTCGCAAAATGGGTATGCAGAAGCTAAAAAATATTACAACACTGGAATATTAGCTCAGCTGGATACAAAACAGTATATGAGCAAGCCTGATGAAGTGCTGCCAAATGGTGAGTTCGGAGTGATTAATGATTACGGGAAAAGTGAAAGACCACTCAATATGGGGGAGTTGGATATTTTGTTAGGCGGAAATAAGCAAACTGCCACTGTAACTCAATGGGCAATGCCTCGCGCCCTTAACAATAAAGAACTGGAGTGACTCAATAATGAAAGGACTACTATTTTTGGTTAGTTTTTTTCTTACGCTTTTAACGACAATGGTTTACGCCCAAGAGCCGCCTGTGCAGGTGGTTTATCGATTTGATGATCACCGCTATCTGGAACTCAAAGGCTGGGATTGCGAGGGCGAGCTTTGGTACACAGACACGCAGCGTCAAATACATTCGATCATTGCCAGTCAGTTTTATCGCATATTTACGCGTCAGTATGTTCATCCTTCTGAGCATTATATTGCTATCCCCTGGTGGGGACAAATAACGGGAGGTTTCTCTGTCTCTAAAGACTACGGGCAGACCTGGGAAAGAGGTGGAGCAAGGATGTCTCCCGGGCCGAATGAACCTAACGGTGACAATGCACCTGAATACGATGATGTAATTTCTTTCACCGTCGTCAACGATCAGGGATTTTTGCTCACCAAGAACAGCCTGTATATGTCGTCAAAGCCTTTTGATGACCCACGTCTCGCAACTGGAGGCCCGGGAATTGACTATCAGATAAACGGTGACCATCACCACATTAAACCCGAGTTTCCCGGTCCTGCCTGGGGTCTGGATTACATCACTAAACGAGGTCTTGCTGAAGACACGGCTCAATATCATACCAATTATCAGGATTTGCCCGATAAGGTTCCTGAGGTCAAAAACTATCAGGGCTGGGACCATATGCGCTGTGATATGGATGCGGGCAGATAAGGGATAACGCGCACACGCGATTCGTTAAATAACAGGGATTGGATTATGAAGAATCTTAGAATCATCACTGGCTGGCTGCTGATGCTTGCGGTTATAGAATGTCAGGCTAAACAGCCACCGACGCAGGTGGTCTATCGCTTTGATGACCACCGCTATCTGGAACTCAAAGGCTGGGATTGCGAAGGCGAGCTTTGGTACACAGACACGAAAAAAAATATCCATACAGAACCTGTCAGCCAGTTTTATCGGATTTTCACCCGTAAATTTGTGCATCCTTCGGAAAAATATATTGCTATTACGGGTTGGGGAGCCGGAGGATTTATCGTTTCAAAAGACCACGGACAGACATGGAACAGCGTTAGATTTTCGCCAGCCCATAATGAGCCAAACGGTGATGACTATGCGCCATACGATGTTGTAATTTCTTTCACCGTCGTCAACGATCAGGGATTTTTGCTCACCAAGAACAGCCTGTATATGTCGTCAAAGCCTTTTGATGACCCACGGGTATCCCCAAATGGCCCGGGAATACCGTACAAACTTGAAGATGGGACGATGGAAACACTTGAGCCCAGTAATTCTGGTTGGCCATGGGGGTTAGTTTATATGACCAAATCAGGGCTATCTGAATCTACACAGCAATTCAAAACTAACTGGCAGGATTTGCCCGATAAGGTTCCTGAGGTCAAAAACTATCAGGGCTGGGACCATATGCGCTGTGATATGGATGCGGGCAGATAAGTTTTGTGATTATAAAAGACACTTTGAAAACATGCTGACTGCCAGACGCAATTATTTATAAAAGGAATTTTATGCAAGGTGTAATTCGCTTAAATGATCCGCTGATTTCAGGCGGACATGTCAATCAGGCATCAGGCTCTGAATTCATGGGGATTGCTGTAGCGCTTAAAGGTGACACGGTTATTTGCCCTGAGCATAAAGGGGTATTTCCGATAACCGAATGCCACGAAACCTGGACGATGGACGGGCGCGGTGTTGTTGTGAATGGATGTAAATCCGCCTGTGGATGTAAAATCATCTCAACATTACCCATTGCAGGTGTTGCATAATGGAATGGAGACTCTATCCACCTCAAAAGGAGCCGCAAGGAATAAAACCACACTGGGGCCTGATATTATTTTTATACACTATCGCATGCAGTATTTCGCTGGCTATCAGAACATTTAGCTGGCCGGAGGGAAAACACGTTGATAGTACGTTTCTCTATTACGGAATTATCATCCCCATAGTAATCATCTCAATAATTTTAAGTTTTATCGCTATGTTTACCAGTGCAAATTCCTTTTATCTGGATGTCAGGAAAAACATTGCTGACAGGAAACTGTATCACATTAAAAAATATGCAAGGGAATATCTGACCATCGCGGCTTGGTCTACTGTTGCTCCGGTTGATGATATTGCTTTGAAGATGTTGAAACTTGAAGGTGAGTTTCCACTTGGACAGAAAATCCCGCACAAACTAGAGATGGATGATGAATTTGTTATGTCCCGAACACAGCAGTTACTCGAAAAACTGCTGAAACCTATTTCTGTTAAATTAAGGCAACATCCGGACCTCAATATAACCTGCTGGATGAGAGGAGAAAATGAATCAGCGAAATCAGAGCTTATCGAAGTTCTTGCGAGGATGAATATTTCCTGCCGTGAGGAAAACATAACGTCCCTGGCCGAATGTCCTGCATATAAACTTCTTACCGACATAATCTATCAATCCGGAATTACATATCACCCCTTACATCTCATTATCATTGCAGATCTCCATGGAGATGATAGCCGGTATATGGAAAACGCCAGTGCGTTTTTTATTTGCGAAAACTATATTGCGCATGAAAAACCTGAACCCGTTTACCTTTTCCAGCCATTAATGAGTGAAATGGAATTAACAAAATCAGTTCCTGTTTTTCTCGCTGCTGAACAAGCAAAACCTGCAAAAACGCTATGGCATACCGGTTTATCGAAGAGCGAAAAATATCCTCTGATGAACGCGCTAAGCGAATCTAAAACAGGTCAGGACAGGTTATCGTTAGAAACATCACTCGGAGAGTATTCAGCCAGCTATCAGTGGCTTGCGCTTGCTTTTGCTTCTGATGCTGTGATGTACGGCCAGGGTTCACAACTGGTTGCCACCTCAGAAAAAAACCGACCTGCACTCGCTATTTTGTCTTCAGAAATACCCAAACTTCCGGCAGAACCTGAACACAGCGAGGTTTTAACACCCATACATTATGCATTTCCCGCCATGGTATTTTCGCTGATGATGTTGACATTTTTAGTACTAGAAAACACCGGGGATCTTTCGATTTATCTTATGATTACGGGTGCGGTCCTTGTCATTCTCGTCACTTTTGGGCTTGGTTTTGCTCTGTCAAAAGCCTCTGCAGACCAGGCCTGGTCAGATATGGACGATCTAATTTGACGAGGGTATTAAAAATATTCGTTATTTTGCGATATAAATGAGCTATACCTGCCCGGCGATAAAGAACGATAACCGGGCAGGTATTCAAACCAACACATCAGAAACCTAACGAATCCAGCAGGTCGTCGACCTGTTCTTGCGAAGCGACAACACCGACGCCGTTGGCGTCGAGTTGCGGGCCGTTAAGCAGACTGTCGTTTTCACGCTTGGCTTTAACCTGCTGCTCAGGAATGTTTTCCATCAGCACCATCAGCAGCTGATTTTCAATTTCCTGAACCACAATCATCATGCGCTTGATCACCTGACCGGTGAGATCCTGGAAGTCCTGCGCCATCATGATTTCCATCAGCTGAGCATTGGTAAAGCTGGTGTGCTCAGGGACTTCTTTCAGGTAGCTGCGGGTATCCGTGACCAGTTCGCGCGCGTCCGATAACTCAATCGGGTTTTCGAACCATTCATCCCAGCGCTTATCCAGCTTTTTCGCGCCAGACTCAAGTTTGTTCTGGCGTGGCTGTGCGGCTTCAACGCTGTTCAGGGCGCGTTCTGCGGCCTGAGCGGTCATAGTGACGACGTAATCGAGACGGTCGCGCGCGTCAGGAATGGCTTCAGCCGCCTGAGCAATGGCCTGATCCAGGCCAAGTTCACGCATGCTGTCACGCAACATACGGGTCAGTTGCCCAATGCGGGCAATAATCTCGCCCGCGGTTGCCGCATCATTTGCAGGCATTGGTATCTCTGCCATAAATCAGCTCCTACATGCCCAGTTTTTCGAAGATTTTGCCCAGTTTTTCTTCCAACGTGGCCGCAGTGAAAGGTTTCACAACATAACCACTGGCACCGGCCTGTGCGGCTGCCACAATGTTTTCTTTCTTCGCTTCTGCCGTCACCATCAGCACCGGCAGCTTGGCTAATGCGCCATCAGCGCGGATGGTTTTCAGCAGATCCAGACCGTCCATGTTTGGCATGTTCCAGTCGGATACCACGAAGTCGAAACCACCGGCACGCAGTTTGTTCAGTGCATCGACACCATCTTCTGCTTCTTCAACGTTGTTGAAGCCCAGCTCTTTCAGCAGGTTGCGCACGATACGACGCATGGTAGAGAAATCGTCAACTACCAGAAATCTCAGATTTGGATCGGCCATGTTTTATCTACTCCTAAGGTTTGGTGCTAAGCCGCGAGGCTGAAAAATTAAATACGTAATGCCTGACCGGCTGATATTTGTGCCAGCATCCGCTGACTGATTTGACTGAGATCCACCACTTCGTTTACGCCACCGGTCGCGATCGCCTCACGAGGCATACCGAATACCACACAGCTGGCTTCGTTTTGTGCAAGGGTATACGCCCCTGCGCGGTGCATCTCCAGCATGCCGGCGGCCCCGTCATTGCCCATTCCCGTCAGGATCACCCCAACGGCATTGCGTCCGGCATACTGCGCCACCGAACGGAATAACACGTCGACCGACGGACGATGGCGGTTCACCGCGGGCCCGTCGTTCAACTTAACCTGATAGTTGGCGCCACTGCGCGCCAGTTCCATATGTCTGTCGCCCGGTGCGATATACGCATGACCCGGCAGAACGCGCTCGCCGTCCTCGGCCTCTTTCACAGTGATCTGACACAGTTTGTTCAGACGTTCGGCAAAAGAGCGGGTAAAACCCGGTGGCATATGTTGCGTAATCATCAGCGCCGGACAGGTCGGCGGCAGTGGTTGCAACACGTGACGAATCGCTTCGGTGCCGCCGGTCGACGACCCGATGGCAATCAGCTTTTCACTGCTCAGAAGCGGCGTATGGCTGAGAATGCGTGGCTGCTCAACGTTGACGTTTTTGTTGAGACGCGCTTTTGACGCCGTACGAATCTTATCGGCAATCATTTCGCTGTAGGCCAGCATCCCTTCGCGGATACCGAGCTGCGGTTTGGTGACGAAATCGATCGCCCCCAGTTCCAGTGCGCGCAGCGTAATTTCTGAGCCTTTACCGGTCAGCGACGACACCATCACCACCGGCATCGGCCGCAGACGCATCAGTTTTTCCAGAAAATCCAGACCGTCCATGCGCGGCATTTCGACATCCAGCGTCAGAACATCCGGATTAAATTTCTTGATGAGGTCGCGCGCCACCAGAGGATCCGGCGCGGTCGCCACCATTTCCATATCCGGATGGCTGTTGATGATTTCCGTCATCAGCTGACGCATTAACGCCGAGTCATCGACGCTCAACACTCTGATTTTATTCATTACCTCTCCTTGGCGAGGCCGTAGACGGTCTGGCCGCGCAAATAAAATTCCCGGCTGATTTGGCTGAAGTTTTCGGAGTGTCCGGCGAACATCAGGCCACCCGGTTTAAGTAACGGAACAAATCGGCGTAAAATTTTCTCCTGTGTTTCTTTATCGAAATAAATCATCACATTGCGGCAGAAAATTGCATCAAACGGACCGTTCAGCTGCCATTGGCTTGCCAGCAGATTCAGTTGCTGGAAGGCCACCATCTGCGCCAGTTCGGGACGTACACGCACCAGGCCACTGTGCGGGCCGGTGCCTTTGAGGAAGAATTTCTGCAACTGTTGCGGGCTGAGCGTGCGCAGCTCTTCCAGCCGGTAAACGCCCGCCGTCGCTTTCTCAAGTACCTGCGTGTCGATATCGCTGGCCTGAATGCGGCAGTTTGCCATCCGCGGCCCCAGTGCTTCGCTGAGCGTCATGGCGATGGAATACGGCTCTTCACCGGTCGATGCCGCCGTACTCCAGACGCTGTAATTATTTGGGCGCGAACGGGCATGCTCCGCCAGAATCGGGAAGTGATGCGCCTCGCGGAAAAATGCCGTCAGGTTGGTGGTCAGTGCATTGATAAACGCCTGCCACTCCGGGCTGTTGCTGTCACTCTCCAGCAAAGCCATGTAACTGCTGAAGTCATTAAGCCCGAGGATCCGCAACCGCCGGACAAGGCGGTTGTAGACCATTTCGCGTTTATGGTCCGCCAGTACAATTCCCGCCCGCTGATAAATCAGCTCACTGATCCGGCGGAAATGCGTATCTGACAGCGGTAAACGCTGGATCATCTGTGCCATGATCGAAGAGTTATCAGCACTCATTGGCGAGCCTGGTTGATTCATGGTGCAGCTCCATTAATGGACAGGTGGTGTGACGGAAACCCCATTGACGCTTCATCCAAATTAGCCTGTCAGAAGGTTTCCCAGTTATCTGCCGAACCCGCTCGCGCGGTAGCCGGAAGTAACGTGGGTTGAGCCACCTGGCGTGGTGTAAAGGCCTGCGACTGGCCACTGCGGCGTTGCAACACGCCCCCGGCGGTGGCGAGGCGGAACACCGATACTGCGCGGGTCAGATTCTCAGATTCAATTTCAAGCGCGTGCGTGGAAGCAGCAGCCTGCTGAACCAGCGCGGCGTTTTGCTGAGTCACCTGATCCATTTGTGTCACGGCAATCGAAACCTGCTCGATTCCGCGGCTTTGTTCGTCTGACGCCGAGGCGATTTCGCCCATGATGTCGGTAACGCGGGTCACGGCGCGCACGATGTCATCCATCGTGTTACCGGCGGATTCCACCAGAACAGACCCCTGACTGACGCGGCTGACAGATTCATCAATCAGCGCCTTAATTTCTTTGGCGGCCTGCGCACTGCGCTGTGCCAGACTGCGAACTTCACCGGCCACGACCGCAAATCCGCGACCCTGCTCACCGGCACGCGCCGCTTCGACTGCGGCGTTCAGCGCCAGAATGTTGGTCTGGAAAGCGATGCCGTCAATCACGCTGGTGATTGCGCTGATTTTCTTAGAGCTTCCGGCGATATCATTCATGGTTCTCACCACGTTGCCGGTCAGTTCGCCGCCTTTTTCTGCGGTATTGGATGCATCACGCGCCAGCTGTGTGGCCTGACGGGCGTTCTCGGCGTTTTGTTTCACGGTCGCGGTCAGCTCTTCCATGCTGGCCGCGGTTTCTTCCAGCGCCGAAGCCTGTTGCTCGGTGCGTGAAGACAAATCTGTGTTACCGGCTGCAATGCCTTTCAGGCCGGAGAACATCGTGTCAGCGCCATGGCGCACGGTGCGGACGGTTTCGGCCAGCGACTGCTGCATCTGTTGCAGGCTTTCGAGCATCACTTTAATTTCGTAGCGCCCTTCCACCGTAATTGGCGCGGAAATATCCCCGGCACCGATACGGTCAAAATGGCCGCGCATGATAGTCAGCGGAGTGAACAGAATGCGACGGGTTACGACCAGCGCCAGCGCCGTCAGTACCAGCAACAGCACGGTAACGATGGTGGTGTTGATCATCACGCTCTGATAAGAATCCGCAGTTTGCGTTTGCGCCTGCTGGAAACGTCCGCCCACATAAGCGGTGTAATTACCCACTTCTTTCTGGAACAAATCCTGATATTTCTGCGTCGGGCTGGCGAGGAATCCGTCCATGTCGCCGCGCGATAACGAATCAATCAGAACCTGCAACATACCGTGCAGCGCTTCGTAGCTGGCTTTATTCACGGTCGTCAGTTCAGCGGCTTTTTCAGTTCTGCGCGGCAGAGCCAGGAAAACAGCGTAAGAATCTTCAGCACTTTTCAGGCTGTTTTTAGCGTCACCCATCAGCTGTGTTACGGTATCCTGCGGCTGTTTCAGCGCCAGACGCGTCGCCGCGCGGTTCAGGGTATTACGGGTTTGCAGCAAATATGACCAGGTCTGGCTGAGCGCATCACGCTGTTCAGCGGTGTTGGATATCTGCTCAAAATTCAACTTATCCGTGTGGGCAGCTTGCAGCGATAAACCGCTACTGACCAGTTGCATAACGAAAAAAACTAACAATAACAAAAACATGCAGGTGGACACACGGATGTGCTTAAACATGGATAACCTCGTTGGGTGACAGCCCTGACCGTCACCCTCTTTCTTATATAATTATGCGATGTACGTGACTCAGAAGGTTTCCCAGTTTTCGGTTAAATCTGTACTTTGCGCTCCACCTGAACCGGCTTTAGAACCTGAAAGGTTCGGAGTCAACAGAGGCAGTCTTGCCGAAGTGCCCGGGTTCTGGCGCACGCTGTTATTTGCGGTCTGGCTCAGCGTAAACACCGCTACAGATTGCGTCAGCAGGCTTGCCTGCTCTTCCAGGGCCGCCGAAGCGGACGCGGATTCTTCAACCAGTGAGGCGTTCTGCTGCGTCACCCGATCCATTTCAGTGATAGCTTGTGCGACCTGCTCAATGCCGCGGCTCTGTTCATCAGAAGCCGAGGTGATTTCGCCCATAATGTCGGTCACACGCGTAACGGCGTTCACCATGTCGTGCATGGTTTCACCGGCACTTTCAGCCAGCACTGAACCGGTATTAATACGGCTGACAGAATCATCTATCAGCCCTTTAATTTCTTTTGCTGCCTGCGCGCTGCGTTGCGCCAGCGTACGAACTTCACCGGCCACAACCGCGAACCCGCGGCCCTGCTCACCTGCGCGCGCGGCTTCTACGGCGGCGTTCAGCGCCAGAATGTTGGTCTGGAACGCAATCCCGTCGATTACACCGGTAATGTCGGTGATTTTCTTCGAGCTGCTGGCGATGTCATTCATGGTATCGACCACGTTTGCCACCACTTTCCCACCCTTTTGAGCGGTTTCAGACGCGCTCAGTGCCAGCTGGCTGGCCTGACGGGCGTTTTCGGCATTCTGTTTCACCGTGGCGGTCAGCTGTTCCATGCTGGCGGCGGTTTCTTCCAGCGCGGACGCCTGTTGCTCGGTGCGCGAAGACAAATCGCTGTTACCGGCAGAAATTTCGCTCGCTCCGCTGTAAATGGCATCGGCGCCGTGACGCACGCCAGATACGGTGCGAATCAATTCGTCCTGCATGTACTTGAGACTATCGGCAAGCTGGCCGATTTCATTACGGCTTTTCACGACTATTTCGTGCGTCAGGTCACCGGTTGCAATTTTGCGGATGGTCTCGACAATATTTTTCAGCGGATGGACCAGAATTTTCTGCACGCCCAACCAGGCCAGAACCATGAAAA
Source organism: Rahnella contaminans (assembly GCF_011065485.1). Lineage (NCBI taxonomy): Bacteria > Pseudomonadati > Pseudomonadota > Gammaproteobacteria > Enterobacterales > Yersiniaceae > Rahnella > Rahnella contaminans. Next base: position 264,944 of record NZ_JAADJS010000001.1, on the reverse strand, counting down.
TAATCAGCACAGCCAGCACGGTGCCCAGCATCCACAAGGCGTGGGTGAAGGAGTTATCACTGATCTGAACGGCGTCGTTGTACAGGCGATCGTTCTGATCGATATACGTGACGAAGGCTTTTTCGAAGTTGTCCTGATACTGCTGCGTAGGTTGTTCGAAGAAATCATTGATACGGCCCAGACCAATCAGTTCGATCAGTTCAGAAAGCGCGTCGTGCAGAACCTGATATTGCTTTTTAGCGTCTGCCGCGTATTCCGGGTTCTGGCTGGCATCGACAGGAATTTTTTGATAATTGGCAAAATGCTGATCGGCGATTTGCAGATCTTTCGTCGCGGTATCAATGAGTTCCTTAACCGTCGCACCGCTGCCCATCTGATTAGCGTCAAGCATGAAACGGATACCTGCGCGGTTAAGCGTGTTGCGGGTTTGCAGCAGGTAAATCCAGCTGGCGTTGAATTCCGCCTGTTGTAAACGGATCTCCTGCGAAGTGGTGAAGTTGTCTTTGTCTGTCTTTAAGGATTTAAAGAACAGGCCGCCGGATACCAACTGTAAAGCACCGAAGACCACCAGTAAGATCACGATACCCGTGACCACTTTCATACGGTTAAACATGTTGTTCCTTTTTAAATGGGATTTATCTGGAACAGTTATCGGCAGAAAGTGCGGGAACTTTATGTGATGAGGATCAGATTTTTTTGGAGGAGTCAGGGGGGTCAGGCAACGGTGGCGACAAAACTCTTTAACAGCGCAATGCGTTTCGCGTCAGGGTTCACCAGAAGGTCGTTGTAGATGGTCAATACTACGCCTTTGAGTAATTCGGTGGTGTTATCGATTTGGGAAAGGGTTTTAAGTTTATCAATATCATTGCCAATTTCACGCCCCTTCAGGGAAAGGCGTTTATTGGCCAGACCGGTCGCCAGTTCTGACGTCAGCAACGTCACCAGACGCCTGGCCGCTTGCGGATTTGATGCCAGCTGATGAATGTAATACTTGAGCAGCAACGGGACGAAATCAGGCGTTGCACCGAGTTCGGCACTCGCCAGATTGAGCAGGTCAATCATGTGCGCAGGCACACGACTTTCCACAGCTTTGCGCTGTATCTGCAACTGCTTTCTGATGGCGGGCACAGACTGAAAAGGGATCACCGCGACGTTATCGCAGGTTTTACAGACGCCCGCGATGATATTTTTCACCCTACCACTGCCATCATCAAACGGCACATCGCGCAGCTGATAACTTACGGTTCGTAAGGCCTCACAGACGCTACACACCGCCTTTTTCTCATCCCCGACTTTATAAATAATCATAATTTTCCTTAATGATGAACGCTGATAAAAACGCTGGTTGGATCTGTGAAATACCATTTTATGTACCAGTGAATTCCGGCACTCATGACAGTGATAATGTGGACATCAATGCTGCTGTCGTAATGGTACGGGCGAACCTGATGATTATCCCCGGATGCCCTGCCGATCATCGCAGCGACTTCAAAGGGCGTGATGTCACCCGTGCTCCACAAATTCTTAAGATGAATCTCGCGCCTTGCCTCAAATTCAATATTTCCGTTCTTTAAACATTCGATCACCTTCCATTTGATCTCTCTGAAACTCATGTGGCCTCAATGTACGCCGGTTGTCGTACTTAATCAAATTATTATTTTGCCTCACGTCTTTATCCGTAAAGCCCCTTCTGCAGGGCTATCACGCCATAATGGGTAAAAAGATGCGCAGAGAAAATGATTGTTTTTCAAGCAAATGGAAGACATTACGCAAAGATGCGCTGCACAGTCTGCAACGCGGGTTTTGAACGTCAGTAAGGCTCGCAGGATGCGGTCTTGCCCCGCCCTCTCACGTTAAACAATAAGTAACTCATCAGCGCCAGGATCCACACGCCAATCGCTCCGTACAGCAAGACGCCCGAAAAACCTTCTGTCAGTGCCTGTGCCGCTATACCGCCAGCCAGCGAAACTTCGCTGCCACCGGCGATGTGTTCGGCGATTGCCGGTAAATTTTCTCCGGCGGGCAACAATGCTTTCAGGCTGGCGGCGATGCCCGTAACCAGCAGGCTTCCCATCAGCGCGATGTTGATTGCCAGCGTGATAAGCCGCGCGCTGATATCAATGCCCGACGCCATTCCTGCGCGGTCGCCGGGGACGGAACCGGTTGTCGTGTTGGTCACCGGCGTATTGGTCAGGCCCAGCGCGGCACCGGCAATCAGTGCGCCCGGCAGCAGGCTGGTGTGCGTTATGACGGCGATATTCATCAGCATAAACCCCGCGCCGATAGTGAATAAACCCAGTGGGATCAGCCGTGCTGCACCGAATCTGGCGGTCAGCTTTTCACCCAGCGGCGGCATCAGCAACGTCGGTAAGGTGTAAGCAAGAAGCGCCAGCCCGGTTGCAACGCTGCTGTAACCCAGCCCGCTCTGGTAATAAACCGGCAGATAAATCATCAGCGGCCAGAAGCTGAAGTTCATGCCCACAGACCCCATCAGCGCGCCGGAAAATGGCCGGATGCGGAACACCGAAAAATCAAACATCGGGTGCGGATGACGTTTCTCCGTCCAGACAAACAGCACCGCACTCAGCGCCGTTACCGCAATAATGCTTCGCGCCAGCGTGCTTTCCCAGCCCAGACTGCTGCCCTGCGTAATCAAATACGTTGCGCCCATCACTGTCACCGACAGCGTCAGCAATCCGCCGAGATCGAGTTTTTTGACCTGCCCGTCGCGGGATTCCACCACGTTATTCAGCGCCAGAACCAGCGTGATCACCGCGATAAAACAATGCACCAGAAATACCCACTGCCAGCTCAGCCACGCCACCAGAAGCGCGCCGATAATCGGCCCGAACCCCAGCCCGAAACCGAAGGTAATTCCCCACGCGGCGAATGCCTGGCTGCGCGCCTTGCCCTGCGGAAATTGTGTGGAAAGAATGGCGATGAGACACGTCAGCATCGCGCCGCCGCTCAGCCCCTGAAGGAAACGTCCGGCAATCAGCCACGCGGCGCTGCCGGATAATCCGCACATCAGCGATGTCAGCCCGAACGCGGCGATACTGATGATGAAAACGCGTTTGCGTCCGAAACGGTCGGCCAGCGTGCCGGTTGCCATCAGCACGGTTGTGCAGGCCAGCGTGTACGCGTTCATGATCCACTGAAGTTCGCGGAAGCTGGCGTGCAGCTGTGCTTCAAGAACCGGCGAGATAACCGGTACGCTGGAGATTTCCAGCCCTGACATCAGAGCCGCGAGGCACACAGCCATCAGTGCCAATGTGTTTTTCATGCGTAAATCCTGCAAACGTTGAGAGGCGTTCAGCATGGAAGATTGGCGGCGCAGTGGAAATCAGCGGGCATGCCATGTATCGTCAAGATCATGCCAAACTGATGGTGACCTGTTATGCAAAAAATCGAAGCAACACGCGTTTCTGCGCCGCAAAACCGGCGGCTGGTTTTGCTCGCCTACGAATGCTTATGCACGTTTGAATTTGGAACAGCGGTCGAGGCGTTTGGCCGCGCCGATGAACTAACCGGCGAACCATTGTATGAGTTGTCCGTCGCATCCGTTGAAGAAGGAAGCTTTGGCGCACAGGGCGGTGTCCGGCTGGTGGTCGATGGCGGGCTGGAACTGCTCGAAGGTGCGGGCACGATTGTCATCCCCGGCTGGCGAAGCATTCACGAACCGGCACCGGCGCAGCTTATTGAAGCGTTGCAAAATGCACACAATAGCGGCTCGCGGATTGTATCGATCTGCGCGGGCAGCTTTGTGCTCGGCGCTGCCGGTTTGCTCAACGGCAAACGCGCCACCGCGCACTGGAACAGCACCGACGTACTGGCACAAAGGTTCCCTGAGGTTCAGGTTGAGCACGGTATGATTTACGTCGATGAAGGCAGCATCATCACCTCCGCCGGGGGTGCGGCGGGCGTTGACTTGTGTCTGCATCTGATCCGCCGCGATTACGGGATTGAAGTCGCAAACCGCACGGCGCGCCGGATGGTGACACCGCCGCTGCGCGAGGGCAATCAGGCGCAACTTATTCAGCAACCGGTGCCGCGCTATCAGACCAGAACGCTCGCCCCTTTGCTGGATGATTTGCGCAGCCATCTCAATACGCCGCTGGTCATTGAGCAACTCGCCACACAAGCAGGGATGAGCCGCCGCACCTTTTTACGACGTTTCCATGATGCAACCGGCACCACGCCGGGCGAATGGATGCTGGGTGTCAGGCTGGAGAAAGCCTGTGCCCTGCTGGAAAACGGCAGTCTGAGTATTGACCGTGTCGCAGAACAGGCAGGATTTGGCTCACCGGAAACCCTGCGCCATCACTTCCGCCAGCGGCTGGGAACCACACCAACAAAATGGCGGAAAACGTTTCTGGAAAGAAGTCTGAAACAGCGTGGCACCCGGATGCCCGCGTGATTGCAGGTCTCCGGGCCAGTGAGCCCACGATCTTGACCTTAAACTTGCGCTTAAGCTTAAAACCAGGGTACGGTCGCCACCGCACTTAATCCGTATGCCCCAAACGCCCCTTCCACAGGGTCAGGCTGCAACACTCCACGCCGGATAAACAATCTGAATGATTCGCCGGTCGAGAGACTTTTCACCTGAATAAACGGCAGTTGTGTCGTTTGTGATTTGCTCTCGGGAATATGTACGGGGGCTTCCTCTTCGCTTAACCAACCTTTTTTCACTGAACGACGGCGTAACCTTTCCGCGCTGCTTTTTACCTGTACGCGACTAAAGCAGCAGTGTTTCGCCCCCGCCGGAACATCACGAATTTCGGTGATATCCACATGATCATTCAGCCCTTTTAACCATGACGTCTGGCTCAACACGTTCAGCATCGCCGTAGTACTGTGCAGACGGATGACATTTCCCGGCTTCTTAGCGTAATGCGGAAAACTGACGCCAATCTTCCCTGCTGCATGTTGCCCGAGCGCGCGGTGTAATTTAGCAAACAACGCGGCCATCAGCAGTTCAGTACCAAATTCCGGATCGGGAAGAACGCGGATTTCCTGATAACTTTCCATGTGTGCCCCTTACTCGCCTTTGGCACCAAATACGCCGCCGCGTATCAGCGTCGCCATCACGTAATGTTGCTGCACGGCATCCGGTTTTTTGTCTTTTGTCACCCAGTTATCCAGCAAGGTGTAGAAATCCATTTTCTGACCGGGCTGGCGACAGGCTTTGCCTTTGCTGGTCACCGAACCATAAGGCTCGACGGCTATCGGTCCGAGTTCCAGTTCAGATGCCTGCGGATACCAGTCATCAATGGTGCGCAGCGCATTGCCAATTTTCTGCGAATGCAGGGCCGCGACACCGCCGGTCTGATAGAGAATTTTACTTTTCTTATTGTCACGGCTGGCGTCCAGCACCAGTTCCTGCGAAGGAAACACCTCCTGCCCCTCACCGAGCCGCACAAAGGCTTCAACGGTAAGCAGCACAGAAGCATTGCCGCTCAACCCTTCTTCAATCACAGCGGCCAGTTGTGCCAGGTCTCCTGCTGGCTGACCGAACTCGCGCAAACTGTAGTCATCTGCCCTGAACACCCAGCAGCGATTATTGTGCGTAACGTGTACGGCGATATCTTCTGCACCAATTCGGTTACGCCAGAGAAAACGACCGTTAGCGAGGTTTTCTGCATATCGCGCCGCCAGCGTGCCGAACCCCTGTTCGGTACGATATCCGTCAATCACGGCTGCCATCGCCGCCTGATAAACCTGATCGTTACACACCGAGGGAGAAGAAAGATTGCCTAATACGCGCAGGGTGAACCGGAGTTTTAGCGTATCGGCATTAAAGGGTAGCGCGGCGACATCCACGCGTTGCAGGTTAGGTTTCTGAATTTCCGCGTCCAGTTTGGCGGGGTCCGTCGTTGAACCGGTTTTCATACGATTGGAGATTGTGCCCCGCACAGCCTTTTCTTTGACTTCCACAGGCACCCATTTTGCCGGTTCATTAATTTCATGCCAGTTCCCGGCAAACATCTGTGCATCCGAGTTCGCCAGTTTGCGTTCAAAAGCCAGAACCGAGGCGGTCGTAACAGTCGTTTTGGTCATTGTGCTTTCCTTGTTTCAATGATTAGAAATCGGAGTGATCTTGTTCAGTTAAGTCGGCTTCCTGCAGCGGTTTTGCGTGGCTACAGATATAGTGTTCAGTGCTGACCGAATAGCGCCAGATGAGCTGATGAATGTCCGTAACCCGGTGCGGACTGCGCCATTCGCCGACGCCATAGGCGGCTTCGACAAAACGGAATGGCGACGTGGTATCACGGGTTCTGGCAACATCACCGGCGGCATATAACGGCGAAATGGGGGTAAATCCCACCATCAGCGGCACCAGATAACCTTTCGCGGGTTTCGGCTGGTATTGCCATTGCGCAGAACCCTCTTCCTGCTGTCCGGCACGGTAAGTAATCGTTGAGAAATCCAGCCAGGCGTCGATCATTTCGACCTGAGGATCCTGCGCCCGGCGTTCCGCAACGTGCTGCGCCAGCAGTTCAGAGCGGTCAACCAGCGCGAAACCCGGTAATGCGCGATACATTTCACGACGGGTGATGTTTTGTAACTCATCGCCATTTTGTGGCAACGTCATGACCCGCACCGGTTTCATGGATGTCACCGTACCGCCCGCCAACCGCTGAGTGACGCACAACGATTGCAGATGTTGCTCCAGTTCTCTGGCTCCCGCATCACCATGCAAAATGCTGCCTTCACATTCAATGAACAGCGTGACGGTCATGTGCATCCGCCCTTCTTCATTGAAGGGTGCGGTTTTCGCTTCTTTGGTCAGCGGGATCCGCGTCAGCGAAAAATAATAGTCGCCGCGCTCGCTGGCACGATGCGCCTGAACCTGATGCTTATGGCACACCACGCCGCAGCCGTTGAAGCTCAGTCCGTGACTCCGCTGGACGTTTCGCGAAAGCGCATGGGTAAAGCCCAGAAAATGCGTGATCGCCGGAAAACCGTAGGTCAGGCCGGAAATCGCGTTGGCGTTCTCAACCTGAATGTGTGGCAGAACAATCAGATAACTCATTGCCAGTTCTCCTGCTGAGCGGCATCAAATTCCCGCAGACGCCTGCGCATTAACACCGACCATTCGCGGAATTCGTCGGCACCGGTACTGAGCTTTTCATCCTGATTCAGACGGGTATTCAGCCAGTGGGCAAAATCCTCAGCAATGTCACTTATCCACTCACCGGCTTCGCGCCGGAGTTTAAAATCAGGGTCGCTATGCTGACGCAACGGATCGAGCCAGAGCTGGTGCGCCGCTTTCAGAACGCAATCTTCGGCCTGACTCCAGCCCTGAAGATCTGTCAGTGACTGAATTTCAGCGGCATAGCTGAAGATTATACCAATCAGTTCATCCACGTATTCGGCGCGTCGCTGGCGGATTTCCCTCGTATTTTCGAGGTTATAAACGCTGTGCAGATAACGACGCAGATCGGCTACCACCCGGCTGACTTTAGGCGAAACAGCCTTCAGAAAAGTTTTATGTGAAACAGGTGGCGTAAGGGTTTGCTGCCACTGCGGCGGCGCAGAGCGCAGTAAATGATTTTTACCGCCACGGGCGCTGTTCAGATAAGAGATATTTTGCGGTTTGGTGCCACCGATATTTTGCACAGCAAGATCAGGGAAGAACTGCACAAGCCCGGGACTCCAGACCTTTTCGCGACATGCCTTACGTGCAGCCACCGATTCCTCGTTGTAACGGGAATGGCTAATGCGTTTATGCAACGCGTGCGCCAGTGAAGAAGAATAAAGCGGGCTGAGCAGATGGTAACCGGCCTCACCAGAAACGGGGAAATACAGCTGTTTGGCAAGCGGGTGCGAAGAGAGAGTTTTATCCGACAATGCCTGCATAAAACCGCTAACCCACTGATCACATTGTGCTTCATTTTCCGCCAGCGATTTCAGTGCGCAATAGTCGCCCCGTTTGAGGCTGTCGAGCAGAGAATCACCTTCATGCCCGGTTTGCAGGAGTTTTGCGACGTCCAGTGCAGCCGAATTCCCGACAGCATCCACGGCAGGAGAGTGTAATGTTGACGTTGAGAGATACACCGCCCCCTCGCTTTTCACCGTGCTGTAAAAGCTGCTGCCTTTCGCATCGCCATGAAAATACTTTACCGCGTGCGTGACCAGACTGATTTGCCCCGCGCGCGCGGCGGCATCGGTCAGCCAGGTACGGACGTCATACTTCTTTTCCAGCTCACGGCGTTGTTCAAATAGCTGTTGTTCAAGCGCGGCTTTCTCATGCGCACTGGCAGCGGATAATTGCTTCTCAGCAGCTTTGTTGAAGGCTTCCAGTTTGAGCTGGCAGCGGTCGTGAATGAAACCGGTTATAAACTGACTTAATCCATGTGTTTCCATGTTCTCTCCTTGATTAATGGGGTGCACCAAACACTCCTAACGCTTCGTGCCAGTGCCATCGGGTGTTTTCGTCGTCGGCTAAACAGACTTCTCCAAACGTTTTACTGACGCGGTTAAGTTCCCAGCCGAAACTCTCTGCCAGACTCTGATAGAGGGTTTCGCAGTTCATTTCCATCCACTGGCTGACGCCTTGGGCATAATCCAGAGCAATAGCCTTAAATCCGCTGCTGTCTTTCCATCCTTCGCTTCCGTCGTCCGGCTGCCGGAAGCGCGGCTTGTCGCCCTCTTCTTCCAGCCACAGATAATATTGTCTGTCTGGCGCTGACTGACGAAACGGGGTGCGCGCCTGCAATTCGCCGCACCATTCGGCCTGATCACGCCACCAGCGGGCAGCGTAGATGTCACCGCAGGGTTTTCGTCCGAGCAACTCCGGCCATAAACGCCCGTGTTCCATATCAGACATGCTCATCAGAGGATCCGGCATTTCCCGCTCTTGTATACGCGGAATGGCGCTGAGGATTTCGTATTCTTCAGGGCGCAGTAAATCGTGCAAATCATGGCTGGCAAAGGCATTGCCGCCGCTTTCAAAACCCGGTTTGCAGTAGGCGGGCGCTTTCTTTTCCAGGGCCTTTACGTTTTTATGCAGGATATGGATATTGGGAATTTGCGGAGCGAACTGCCGGTGTCGTTGTACACGACCGGCAAGCTGGATAAGGGAACGCATGGAACTCGGCTCCGCGATCGCCCAGTCATAATCATGGTCACGGCCTATTTCGGCAACGGAGGTAGCGAGCACCACGAAGATGTGATGTTTTTCAGGATGAACAGCCAGCGCCTTGCGGACGTCTTCCACCTGCCAGATAGCGTCTTCGTCATGTCGCGTTAGCATGACATCCAGCCGGTTTTCAATGTGAGCGCGCAATGCCAGCGGATACTGACTGTGATAAACGCAATAATGTATTTGCACATCTGCCGGAGACGACGTTGCCATCAGGCGTTGCGCCACGCCAACCAGCGGGTTGATATTTGCCATACGCACGAGACCGACAGTCAGTTTTTTGCCGTGGTGATGCGCATTATGCAGTTCGATTAATGACTGATGGAGACGTGCTGACACCGCATTCAGCACGTCAGGCTCGCGTGCTGTTGCCGGGGATACTGTGACCAGTGAAGCCCGTCGCAGCGGGCTGACCTGTTGCAGCAAAGGCACCCGCTTCTTCACAAACTCACGGTGCTGCTCGCCAAACGATTTACCGGTCATATGCTGGCTTTCAGACACATTAAATTCGTCGAACCACGCGCAGCAGACATTCAGTGGTAAATCAGGCTGGCCGCAGGCTTGCTGATAATTTTTGCGTCCGGCGACATAAGCACTGAATAATGCCTGAACCAGCGCCGGGGCCAGCGTTGCCGAAGAAAGTAACACCCGCGAACCGAGCATTCCCGCCCAGTTCACCAGCCGGCACAGCGCAGGCAAATCGGCCATATCAAAATCATCGGGCTCATCAAGCACCAGATCAGACGTGAGTAACCTGAGCATCGGCGCAATCTGATGGCCGCCACGCAGACTTTCACAGGCGGGGATAAGATTATCTATCGTCGTCACCAGAACAGGCGCGCTCAGCAATTTATGCAGCGCTTCTTTGCCTTTAAGCCACTGTCCCAGGCGACCCGTATCCAGCATTCCTTCATACCGCACATACTGATGTTCAGCAAAAAGTGCATCTGCTGACTGGCTGCCGGTACTCTTTATCAGCTTGTCATCCTGATTCAGCTGATGCAGTTCCTGAACCGCCTGCGAGCCGATCAGGACTGCCAAATCTTCTTTATCGAGATGCAGTTTTTCGCCCAGCGCATCACCGGTTTGCAGGGTCAGCGTTCGAAGCCCGAGCGCGACCGAGAAACGGCAACCAATTTTATCCTCCGCCAGTCCGTACATAACGCGCGCATTCGCCAGCGTTTTACCGCAACCGGTCGAGGCCATATTCACGCCAAAAAAACCGTGCCGCCGGGCGTTTTCACGCAGTCCGCAGGCTAAATCGAAGGCTTTATCCTGCCAGCGAAACTTCTCTTGCTTTACGCGTTTCCTGAACCCTTTATGGCGTGAGATTGCCGGTAAGGTTTCACGCATACCGGGCAGACTGCGTGCCAGCAGCCAGGCATTCTGGCAGACACCAATATTGTGCTCATCAAGATGCTGTTTGGGTTTGCCGGTCTTTTTGTCAGTATTGGCGATGGCGGGGTATTGCGTATCCTGCCAGCCTGGCGTCGCTTCAAGCGAGGAGGTCAAATGGTCGGATAGCATCAGCACCAGCCGGGCGAGATGGCGGGTAAATCGTTGTTCTGCTTCCATATAAGGCGAAGCAAACAGCGGCAGCTGAAGCGCCCGTGTGGCAAATTTTTGCGCTTTACTGCGCCACGTTGCACTTTGCACCGGCGTGCCGTGCGGAAACTGCCAGACAGCCTGCTGCTCACGGGGCATCCATGGCGCATCCATATTGGTGGAATTCCAGCAGGGCGCGAACTGTTGATCCTGCCAGTGACGGATGTCGGTAAGCTGCGGCGGGTTGTTATAGTTAGCGTTGTGGCGCGGATAAACCGGCAGGCGGTGATGCGATACAATCAGCCACGCAACCAGCCGCGCGACAGGGGGCAAACCTTCGAGCGGGCTGTTATGAGTGTGACTGAGATTATTACTGGCCAGATTTTGTATCATGGTTTTTTCATCTTTAGCACTGACATTCTGCAAAGCGGTCAGCCATTGTTCATCCGTCTGCTGACCGACAAACGCCTGAAATAGCCGTACAGAAATCCACTCATGCCGGTAAGGTTCAAAGCTTTTCCCCTGCCCTCTGAGTTTATTCTGGAATAACGTATTGGCCTTGCCAAAATCATGAAAAAGGCCACTGATGGCAGCCAGCAGTCCGATGGTGCTGATACTGTGAAAAGGATGTTCGCTGCCTGATTTTAAAATATCCCGCTGAGTTGAATGGGTGGCTACAGAACCTTTTTCGTTAAACTTACGAATATTCCCCACGATCCAAATGACTTCCGTCTGGTTATTCGATTTAATCCAGTGACAGGCAATTGCCGTATTTCTGCGGGCTGTTTTCTTTAATATTCGCCGTAATGTATTCAGCCCTTCCAGGGTTATCGCGGTTTGCCACGTCCGTTCTCCCTTGCGTTCGGCAAACTGATCGATAATACGCCGCGTTTCCGTCAGCGCTTTTTTACTGCATTCCGAAACCAGCAATATATTCATTTCTGCTGACTTATTTCTTGTGCGACGCATTGCACCGTTTCAATCATAATATCCAGCGCATCTGCACGCTGAAGATGACTTACACAACGATGTCGAAATTCCTGTTCATCTTCACCTTTCATCGCAGCAATAAATACCTGCGGCAGGATCAGGGCATCTTTAATTAAATCGGCGACATCAAACACCAGCCCGCCACGCCGTGTTTTGCCATGCATCACCGCCAGTCCGTGTGGCAGGCCGATAACCCAGACTGCCGTGGCCGCCAGCCCGTAAGCCATATAGTTACCGTGGTCGAGATAACGATTGGCCACATCAATGCGCCGCGTTTCGCCCGCGTGAAGTCACCGTAACGGGCGGCAGTGGCGGCCAGTTTATACAGACCTTTGGTCAGCACAGCTTCGTGTGCCATCAGTTCGTTGATGTTATTGCACTGCGGCAAACTTTGTTCAAACCGCTGTAATACTGCCTCAACTTTTAACGCATCCAGCTTAAAAGCGTCTTCCTGCGCCATCACCGGGTGTAACCAATTTTTACGAATTTGCTGGCTTCGCACTTTCTGAAACGCCATCGCCGCAGCCAGTCTTTTCTGTTCATCGAACCAGAAGCTGACCCACTGCTGAAGATATTCTGTCGGGCGGTATTCACTTTGCGACGTCAGCCAGGAGACATTCACTTCCACTTCATTGGCGGCATAAAGCGGTGTTCCTCCGCCACCGCAGAAACCGACCAGCACACCCGCTCTGGCAAATTCACGCATTGCCGCCTGTGTGACCGACGTACCTGTACCGAGCATGACAACCGTGGTATTAGCAATGGGGATATTCCAGTACAGCGATTGTTTCCCCTCTTCCGTAACATATTCAACCCGACCGCCATTGACCAACACACGGCAATATTGCAGGTAATAAATATTAGAACGCTTCGAGTGCAGAATAGTTTTCAGCTCAGAGGGCATCAATGCGTCGGCCATGTTGAATTCCTTTCAATGGAAATTGACGGAAACTAAAATAAACCTATTTCCCTCAACATCAACGATTAAATACATATGTTTTCTGTATAAAGTTAATAAGAGATATTGATATTTATATATTGGTAATACGTTAATAGCCGGTTCAATAAGTCATATGGCTAATTTAATATTGTCTGCTTGTTCGGTATTGAGCGGGGTTGTATGACTGATATCGCTTATTAAGCTGCCTGTACGGCAGTGAACACTCCGGTTCAAGTTCGGGGGGCGGGGATGGTTTTCTAAGCTGCCTGTACGGCAGTGAACACGGATGTAAATATCAATTTCCGTGATCAGTGTTTCTAAGCTGCCTGTACGGCAGTGAACCATTTCTGCAAGCTTAAGTGTTTTCGCCTCTATTTCTAAGCTGCCTGTACGGCAGTGAACTGTTGGGTTTCGATGTTTAGCCTTTGAACGGCAAAAGATTATCCTTGTTTGGGGAAAAAAACCCTCTTTTTTATGGGATAAATTGGCTAATTAAAATCAATGAGTTAGCGGATGAGTAGAAAAGAGGGTGAGTTCTGAGATGGCATTAATACCCCATCCCGGCCTTCCCCTTCGCAGGGGAAGGAGCAGGACAAAACCGGCTTATGGCTCTGGCTCTGGCTCTGGGAAGGTGCAAGACAACACCCTTACGCATTGGATTTTGCAAAAGAATCAGAACGAAGGTTTTATTCGATCGGGAATGGCGCGCTCAAAATCTTGCTGAACGGAGCGGCTTCGAGACCTATGGCTCGAAGACCGAGAGAAGGAACCGCGCAGCGGCAAGATTTTGCGCCACACGCCGCTGCGCCAGAACATGTCCGTCGTGCCTGCGGCAGCGCGCAGTGAAAAGAGCGTGGAGTCCAGAGGCCCGCGCGATTGCGGGTCTCTGGGCCAGTGTGGGCGGCGAGCCCACGCCCTTGACGTTCAAAGGATTAGATCTTCGTCACCGAATCAACCAGTGCCATTTCTTCACTGCTCAGCAGCTTCTCAATATCCACCAGAATCAGCATACGGTCACCGAGCGATCCCAGACCGGTCAGGTACTCCGTCGACATGGTTACGGCGAATTCCGGTGCCGGACGGATTTGATCCTGGCTCAGCGACAGCACGTCAGAAACGCCATCAACCACAATCCCCACCACACGGTTTTCGAAGTTCAGGACGATCACCACGGTGTTTTCATTATAAATCACGTCTTCCTGCGCGAACTTTACCCGCAGGTCGAGGATTGGCACGATCACGCCGCGCAGGTTGGTGACGCCTTTAATAAATGCCGGGGTGTTGGCAATGCGGGTTACCTGGTCGTAGCCGCGGATTTCCTGCACTTTCAGGATATCGATGCCGTATTCTTCATCGCCTAAAGTAAAGATCAGGAATTCCTGACCTACCGTTTCGCCCGCAATTTTAGACACGGTTGCAAGTCCTGCCATGTTGTTCACCTTTGCTTTTTATCTTTAAATCGGCCTGAGTTCTTCACACCCGGCGACGGTTCAGGTCGCCGGAAGCTTTGCTTGTTATGCGGCGGTTGCGCCTGTTGCTAATTTATCGCGGTTCAGCGACTGCAAGGCAGACACGTCCACGATGAGGGCCACACTACCGTCGCCCAAAATGGTGGCGGCAGAAATGCCCGGCACTTTGCGATAGTTGCTTTCCAGGTTTTTCACCACCACCTGATGCTGACCAATCAGCTGATCAACCAGCAACGCGTAGCGACGCCCCGCACTTTGTAAAATCACCACGATGCCCTGCGTGGCTTCAGTTTTCGCGTCTTTAACATCGAAGACGTTATAAAGCTCGACCAGCGGCAGATATTCGCCGCGCACTTGCAGAACACGCTCGCCACCGGCCAGCGGGTGTAAATCTTCCGACAGCGGTTGCAGCGATTCCATCACCGCATTAAGTGGCAGAATGAAGACTTCTTCACCGACTTTCACTGACATGCCGTCGAGGATCGCCAGCGTCAGCGGCAGCAGGATGCGGATAGTGGTGCCTTTACCTTGCTGGGAATGGATTTCAACGTGACCGCCCATTTCCTGAATGTTTCGTTTCACCACGTCCATGCCCACGCCACGGCCTGAAACGTCGGTGACTTTTTCTGCCGTCGAGAACCCGGCGGCAAAGATCAGCATGCCGACTTCTTCGTCACTCATATTGTCGTTGACGTTCATGCCCTGCGACGCGGCTTTCGCCAGAATACGTTCGCGGTTAAGACCGGCACCGTCATCAATCACTTCGATGCAGATGTTGCCGCCCTGATGTTCCGCGGACAGCGTCAGGTTACCGGTCGCATCTTTGCCGTTGGCGATACGCACTTCCGGCGTTTCCACACCGTGGTCGAGGCTGTTACGCACCAGGTGCGTTAACGGGTCAATAATGCGTTCGATCAGGCTCTTATCGAGTTCAGTTGAGCTGCCCAGCAACGTCAGTTCAATTTGCTTGTTCAGCTTGCTCGCCAGATCACGCACCAGGCGCGGGAAGCGGCTGAACACGAATTCCATCGGCATCATACGGATCGACATCACCGATTCCTGCAAATCGCGGGCGTTGCGTTCCAGTTGCCCCATGCTGTTGAGCAGGTCGCTGTGGATCACCGGATCCAGCAGGTCAGAACGCTGCGCCAGCATGGACTGGGTGATGACCAGTTCGCCTACCAGGTTGATGAGCTGATCCACTTTTTCAACCGCAACGCGGATGCTGGTGGATTCCGGCGCTTTTGGCGCACGGGCTTTTGCCACTTCGGTGTTCGGCACAGCGGCCAGAACCGGCGCAGTACGCGGCGTGGCCGGAACCGGTGCAGCTTCAGCGACGACAGACATGGCGGCCGGCGTTTCGACAGCCGCTGGTGCCGCGGCGGCGGCGTGTGTGAAGCTGATTTGTTCCGGTTCGAGCACGAAGCACAGAACAGCAATAATGTCGTCTTCGGTCACGGTGGTGACCAGCGTCGCTTCCACGCTGTCTGCGGTCTGAACCGGATCTTTAATTTCGCCAAGATTACCCAGTTCTTCCAGCATGACCGGAACTTCCTGGGCTTTCAGACCGGACAGGCGTACGCGCAGGTCGCCTTTGCCTGCGGCAGGTGCGGCCGGTGCAGCTTCCGGGGCATTCGCCGCCGGGACGGATTCGACGACGTGAAGATCCGGAGCAGGCTCCCGCTCTTGTTGCGCGTCGAGGGCCAGTTGTCTCAGGGCTGCACAGATGTATTCAAAGCTGTCTGCATCGGGATCCCGGGATGATTTATAGGCGTCGAGTTGCTCCTGCATAATGTCTTTGGTTTCCAGAAACAGGTTGATGATGTCAGTGCTCAGGCTCATTTCAGCACGACGAGCACCGTCGAGCAGGTTTTCCAGTAAGTGAGTCGTTTCCTGCAAAACCGTAAATCCAAAGGTCGCTGCGCCACCCTTAATTGAGTGCGCGGCGCGGAAAATCGCGTTGAGCTGCTCAATATCGGGCGCTTGCGGATCAAGCAACAACAGATGTTGTTCCATGTCCGCCAGCAACTCGTCTGCTTCATCAAAAAATGTCTGATAAAAATCAGTAATATCCATGCTCACGTGATCACCTCTGCTGTGAATCGCGGCTTGTTGATGTGGTCGCAGGTGCCGTGACCGTCGCAGCGGCCGGAGCCGATGTTGCAGGTTGGGCGCCCGCCGATGGTGTCACTGGCGTCTGCGTAGTAATCCCGGGTATTGATGGTGCCTGTACTGGTGCTGCTGATGATTCTGGTGTCGCTGGCACGGCCGGAGCCGGGCTCATTTTCGGCGCGAGTGCCGGGGCAGTCTGACGTCCAGGGACCTGTCTTTGCAGTTCACCGGCGTCATTGATTGTGATCGCTTCGCCCTCACTGTTTTCCCGCTCAATCCCTTCTTCTGCGTGTTTATTGAGAACTAAAATACTGATGCGACGGTTTATCGCGTCTCCGGCCGGATGATTTTTAAGCTGCATGGTGGAACCCATGCCCATCACCCGCAGAACCTTCCCTTCGCTCAGGCCGCCGATAATCATTTCACGGCGCGAGGCGTTGGCGCGATCGGTCGATAATTCCCAGTTGCTGTAACCACGTTCGCCCTGCGCATACGGCATGTCATCGGTATGACCGGCCAGGCTGATTTTGTTCGGGAAATCGTCCAGAACCGGCCCGATAGCGCGCAGGATATCGCGCATGTAAGGCTCAACAATGGCGCTGCCAAGCTGGAACATCGGGCGGTTTTTGCTATCGATGATCTGAATACGCAAACCCTGCTCAGTGAGGTTAATCATCAGATGCGGACGTAAATCCTTAAGCCGCGGATCGGATGCCAGCATGTTTTCCAGCTTCTGCTGCAGGCGTTGTAAATCTCCGGCCTCACGTTTGCTCTCGCCCTGCGACTGATCCATTTTGTGAACTTCACCGTCCTGCACCGTCGGGTCAGCGCCACCACCCGGGATCGGGCTGGTGGCATCGCTGCTGCGTGGCCCGCCGGTAATGGCCACCGCCAGTGGCGTACGGAAGTATTCGGCAATTTGCACAAGTTCTTTAGGGCTGGAGATCGAAATCAGCCACATCACCAGAAAGAAAGCCATCATCGCTGTCATAAAGTCAGCGTAAGCAATCTTCCACGAACCACCGTGATGCCCTCCGCCGTGCTTATTCTTTTTCTTGCGTACAACAACGATTGGATGGCTCTGATGCTTCATACTTTTTCTTCTTCAGTTTGTTTCTGGCCCGGTGATTTGACCTGACGAACGTGTTCCTCCAGCTCGATGAAGGAAGGTCGTTCGGAGGTGTAAAGCGTTTTACGGCCAAATTCGACGGCTATTTGTGGCGCGTAACCGTTGATACTCGACAGCAAAGTCACCTTGATGCACTGCATCATTTTGGCGTTTTCTGCGCTTTTTTGTCGCAGTACGCTGGCCAGCGGGGAAATAAATCCGTAGGCCAAAAGGATACCGAGGAAAGTCCCCACCATAGCATGGGCAATCAGTGCCCCGAGCTCTGCGGCCGGACGATCCGCCGCTGCCAGGGTATGTACGATCCCCATGACCGCCGCCACGATACCGAAAGCAGGCAGTGAATCGCCGACCAGCGCCAGGCTGTTTGCCGGGACTTCACTTTCATGCTCGTAGGTTTCGATTTCCTCATCCATCAGTGCTTCGATTTCAAAAGCGTTCATGTTGCCGCTGACCATCAGGCGCAGATAGTCCGTGAGGTATTCGACTAAATGCTTATCGGCAAGGATGCGGGGATAATTAGCAAAAATGTCGCTTTCAGCCGGATTGTCGATGTCATTTTCCAGCGACAGCATCCCCTGCTGGCGCGATTTGGCTAACAGGCGGTACAGCAGCGCCATCAAATCCATATACAACGCTTTGTTGTATTTCGACGCGCGAAACAGCTGCGGTAAGGCACGCATGGTGGATTTAATCGCTTTGCCGTTGTTACCGACGAAGAAGGCGCCAATGCCGGCACCACCGATAATGAGTAATTCTGCGGGTTGGTATAATGCGCCCAGTTCACCGCCGACGAGCAGGAAACCGCCAAACACTGAGCCCATGACCACGAGGTAACCTAATATTACTAGCACGATGAATCCTTAATTCTATGTGGTTTTAGGGCGAGGAAAAGTGCGAGGCTGTGCCACCTTGCCCGATGTTACGCAGCTCAAACGTGCATAAAAGGGGCCAGATTATGGCGGAGACGTTAGGGGGAAATGATGAGCGGTGCTACCACCGCTCCGGACGACATACTGCAACCTAACAATCTCAGACAGCGCGCTTGACCTGTTCGTCCAGCTCTTGAGATGTTATATCGGCAACCTGCGGGGAAAGTTTACGTTTTTTTACTGCCCGGGATGGGGGTTGGCAAAGACTGCATACAAACCCGTGGCGCGGTTGGTGTGCATGGGTAATGAATGAACCTTCGCAGCAGTTGCAGGCAGAGAGCTGCAGCATTCCGCTGTCGACAAAACGGACCAGCGTCCATGCGCGGGTCAGAGCAAGGATCGGCGCCTCGCCGGGCTGCTCCGGACATTGCTCCAGATAAAGACGGTAAGCCTTAATTACGGCTTCCACGCCATTACAATGTCCGCTCTTTAAGAGAAACGAGTACGCGTTGTAAAACATGGAAGAGTGGATGTTCTGTTCCCAGGTCATAAACCAGTCCGTCGAGAACGGTAACATCCCTTTTGGCGGCGGGCTGCCGCGCAATTCTTTGTACAGTTTAATCAGTCGGCCACGACTCAATTGCGTTTCGCTTTCCAGCATCTGCAATCTGGCACCCAGCGTAATCAATTCCATGGCAAGCTGAATGTCCCGTGCTTCCTGGACGATACTTTTTTCTGCCGGTTTGGTTGACGCATCTTTCCCTGACATAGCTACGCCCTTTTCTTCATCGCGCCGCTGTCTTTCGCAGCCAGGCCTTTAAGCAGGTGGCTGGACAACAGGATGCCGGTGTGGATTTGTTGTAAGTCATCCACACGCGATTCCTGAGTCAGTCGTTCAATTGTCTTACTGTCGTCAAAGCGGAACTGACATAAAAGCTGGTTCGTTTCAGCCAGCTTCACCATCTGTGGCAGCGTCAGTTGCCCCAGGGTTTCTGCCATTACGTCATCAATCCCCAGGCGAAACATCGCTGAGGCCTTTTCGTCGTTAATCAAGCGCTGTGCCAACAATAGATATGACAGGTTGATATCATATATGTGCTTTAGCAATTCGGACATTCTGTTCTACCCCATTACCGATGCCACTTTTTTAAGGTGGCGGATTGATAGACATATTCCATGCAGCAAGAGTTTCACCCGGCGTGACAGGAGTATTTTTTACTATCAAAACAATTGGATCATTGGCTGATTAATAAATCTCACGTTGGAAATAGATTTATCCTGCGGTATTTACTTCACCGCCAATACAAAGTTGTTCCTGATGTAAACTAAATTAATTGTGACAATTGCACTGCTAAGTAATCGTGAAACACTTCAGTTTTGGTGTACTGGCAGGGTCCGTTGCTGTGATGGCGTCTCATTCAGTGAAACGCTTTTACATACATTATTAGGAATAATCTTACTACGACGCAACTCTAACCCCGTTCCCTTTATACATACAATCTGGGCGTTGCCGAATTTTGAATAAAGTGTGACGCACATCACATTTTTAAAACTTATTTTGTCCCCAAAAGTGCAATTTATCGTAAAAATTTGCGCAATTTTAAACCAAAAGTAAAAAAGCGTCTAAAAAAGGGGGCTGTGGCTGTCTTTTTTCGCCATTTTGAGATCATTTTGTACAAAGACCAATTAAAGCCAAATGATTAGCACACACGCCAATCAATCATAGTTCACCCAGTTTTTTATGCTGTAAATTTCCAATAGCGTGATCATTGTGCTAATTCTGCGCAACCCAGTCACCACAAGGCTTACAGGGGAACGAGTCCTAAAAGTTTTGGTTAAATTTAGTTCAAAAAGTAGGGGAAACGTGAGCAACCACGCTATTTCAAAAGCAAAAAGACAATGATTGTAAGAATTTGTTACAAGGCGAGCGCAGACATCCAGTCATGAGACTAGATTGATAAGAAGAAATAATGAGACGGCGGACTTAGGCCGTACAAACGTATCGGCATCTCTTCAGGAAAACTTTAATGATTGTGCTTAAAAAAGTGGTTTATGCCGCTCAATGGCAAATTGAAAGCTCAAGAATAGGAATTTTATTACTCAACCAGCATCCCGCGCCACTTTCTGCGTGTAAAAAGCGAATAAAGCACATCGCTAAATGCATTTATTAAGAGGATTCTTGAATAGTCACGGGGATTAACCTGTTATTAAGCAGGCTAATTAGCGGGGGAAATAAAAATTTAATAATACACGGCACATAATCTGACCAGACAAGGGTGCGGTGTTGTTACTGAACAATAAAAGACCAAATAAAAAACCTGCCTGAATTTCAGGCAGGTCATAACGTAATATTATGGAATAAGGTTTTGTACGTTAAAAAGGCATGTTTCGTGGGTCCGTATGCTGATATTCGAACCCCAGCTCTTTGCAGATCCGGTCGCCATTGACGATTTTGCCCTTCCCTGCTGAAGGTTCTTCAGCAAACGTCGGAGGCACCAGCCCCATCTGCCGCGCCAGTGCCGGATAGAATTCGGCTTTTGCCGGATGCGAAGGCGCACAGAGATTATAGGTATGGCCACCTTTTGGCAGGCTGAGCAGCAAGGTGATGGCAGCGACCACGTCATCCTGATGAACCAGGTTGACGCCGTGCTGACCGCCTTTTACCTGCGTTTTTCCGGCCATGAATCGCCCCGGATGGCGATCGCCGCCCACCAGCCCGGCCAGACGCAGGACATCGACCGACGTATTCGGTAAACCGTGGAACCAGTTTTCCAGCTCTTTCAGTACAATGCCGCTGCGTGAAACCGGCAGCAGCGGCGCGTCTTCTTTCATCACACCTTCATGGTCGCCGTAAACGGACGTCGAGCTGGTAAAGATGATGCGCCGGACGTTATGCGCCAGTGCGCTGTCCGTCAGCTGTTGTACTGCCTGGAAATAGAGTTCGCTGCCTTCCGCCGTTCTGCGCGCAGGCAGCGTGATGATTAAAGCATCGACGTTGAGCAACTTTTCGAGATCGTCCGATTCGCATTCCATTTCCGGCGTGAAGACCAGCGGGAAACATTCAATGCCGATCATTCTGGCGGCATCGACACCGTCGGGCGTCGTTTTGCTCCCGACCACGTCGTACCCTTTTGAAGCCAGCGCCATTGCCAGCGGCATGCCCAGCCAGCCCAGTCCGATAATCGAAATCTTTTTCATACATCGCTCCGTTTGTTCTCTGGCATGATTTCACCAGTTGCAGATATCTCTCTTTATACTAGCAAAATACGCCTTTTCCCTTCGGTGGTGCGTAATGATTTTTCAGCGTCTGTTAGCAGATCATTCATTTATTTGATGAAAACCCTGCTGCGGATAAGAAAAACTCATCATCAGAAAAAAAGGTTGCGCAGTTGCCGCCCGATAGTTTAGTTTTATTGGCAACGAATTTGATACGTGTGGCGGATGATTCAGTTTTGAATCACGCGGCGCTGAATGAACAAAACGAGACACTGAAATGACAAACGTTCTGATTAACCACCATCATCACCATCACCCTGACTAGTCTTTCAGGCGATTGGTGCTGGGAGACTGTTTAGATCTTCCAGTGGCGCAGAACGCAGAGAGAGCCCCCGGAAGATTTCTTCCGGGGGCTTTTTTTATGGCCGAAGGAATTGAAGTAAAAGAATCTGACGAACTGAATTTACGATAAATAATTGAGAAACTGAGGTCATCATGCTGGATAAAACACGTTTACGGATAGCAATGCAGAAGTCAGGTCGCCTGAGCGATGAGTCGCGCGAACTGCTGGCCCGCTGCGGGATTAAAATCAACCTGCAGGAACAGCGTCTGATCGCCTTCGCCGAAAATATGCCGATCGACATCTTGCGTGTTCGTGATGACGATATCCCTGGGCTGGTGATGGACGGCGTAGTTGACCTGGGCATTATCGGTGAGAACGTGCTCGAAGAAGAGCTGCTGAGCCGCCGCGCTCAGGGCGAAGACCCGCGTTACTTCACACTGCGTCGTCTGGATTTCGGCGGTTGCCGTCTGTCACTGGCTACGCCGCTGGACACTGAATACACCGGTCCGCAAAGCCTGCAAAATGCTCGTATCGCCACCTCCTACCCACACCTGCTCAAACAGTATCTCGATAAAAAAGGCGTTGATTTCAAATCCTGCCTGCTGAACGGCTCCGTTGAAGTGGCACCGCGTGCGGGTCTTTCGGACGCAATCTGCGATCTGGTGTCTACCGGCGCGACGCTCGAAGCCAACGGCCTGCGTGAAGTTGAAGTAATTTACCGCTCCAAAGCCTGCCTTATTCAGCGCGACGGCGAAATGCCACAGGCAAAACAGCTTCTGATCGACAAAATGATGACCCGTATTCAGGGCGTTATTCAGGCCCGCGAATCCAAATACATTATGTTGCACGCGCCAAGCGAGCGTCTGGACGAAATTGTCGCGCTGCTGCCGGGGGCTGAACGTCCGACTATTTTACCGCTTGCAGGCGATCAGCAACGCGTTGCCATGCACATGGTTAGCAGCGAAACGCTGTTCTGGGAAACCATGGAGAAACTGAAAGCGCTGGGCGCCAGCTCTATTCTGGTTCTTCCAATCGAAAAAATGATGGAGTAATGCCATGAAGCCTGACGCGTTCTCTACGCCTATTGACTGGCAGCAATGCGACGCACAGCAGCGTCGCGACCTGCTGACCCGCCCGGCGATTTCTGCCTCCGACCGTATTACTGAATCGGTGAGCGAGATCCTGCGGCGTGTCCGCAGTGAAGGTGACAGTGCGCTGCGCGAGTTTTGCGCCCGCTTTGATAAAACTGAGGTGCAGGATCTTCGTGTCACCGCGGAGCAAATTTCAGCAGCCGCGGCGCGTCTTGGCGATGATGTTAAACAGGCGATGGCGCACGCAGTGCGCAACATCGATACTTTCCATCAGGCACAGAAACTGGCCGTGGTGGATATCGAAACGCAGCCGGGTGTCCGTTGTCAGCAACTGACCCGCCCGATTCAGTCCGTCGGACTGTACATTCCGGGTGGTTCCGCACCACTGGTCTCCACCGTATTAATGTTAGCAACACCGGCGCGTATCGCAGGTTGCCAGAAAGTGGTGCTCTGTTCACCGCCGCCGGTTGCCGACGAAATTCTGTATGCCGCACAGTTATGTGGCGTGGAAGAGGTGTATCAGTTGGGTGGCGCGCAGGCGATTGCGGCGCTGGCGTTCGGCACGGAAAGTGTGCCCCGCGTGGCGAAAATCTTCGGGCCGGGCAATGCGTATGTGACCGAAGCAAAACGTCAGGTCAGCCAGAGTCTGGACGGCGCGGCGATCGATATGCCCGCCGGGCCTTCTGAAGTGCTGGTGATCGCCGACAGCGGCGCAACGCCGGATTTCGTGGCGTCTGATTTGCTTTCACAGGCGGAACACGGCCCGGATTCCCAGGTTATTTTACTGACGCCGGATGTGAAAATGGCGCAGGCCGTCGGCGAAGCGGTTGAACGCCAGCTGGCGACGTTATCGCGCAGCGACATTGCGCGTCAGGCGCTGGAAAGTAGCCGTCTGATTGTCGCGAAAGATCTCGCGCAGTGTATCGAAATCAGCAACGCCTACGGGCCGGAACACCTGATTCTGCAAACCCGCGAGCCTGAGCAGTTGGTCGATAGCATCACCAGCGCCGGTTCGGTTTTCCTCGGCGACTGGTCACCGGAATCCGCAGGCGATTATGCGTCGGGCACTAACCACGTTTTACCGACTTACGGCTACACCGCGACCTGTTCAAGCCTGGGTCTGGCCGATTTCCAGAAACGGATGACCGTTCAGCAGTTAACGCCGGAAGGGTTGCTGGGGCTGGCGGAAACGATTGAAACACTGGCACAGGCTGAACAACTGACTGCGCACAAAAATGCAGTCACCCTGCGTGTAAATGCCCTGAAGGAGCCGCGTTGATGAGTAATGAAATGAATCTCAGCGCTCTGGCGCTGGCCCGTAAAAATGTGCAGGAACTGACGCCTTATCAGTCCGCCCGTCGTCTGGGTGGCAACGGTGATGTGTGGCTCAATGCCAATGAATACGCCATCGCACCAAATTTTGAACTGACGCAGCAGACGTTTAACCGTTATCCGGAATGTCAGCCAGCACGGGTGATCAACCGCTACGCCGCTTACGCCGGTGTGGATCCGGAACAGGTGCTGGTCAGCCGTGGTGCGGATGAAGGCATCGAGCTTTTGATCCGCGCATTCTGCGAACCGGGCAAAGACGCTATCCTTTATTGTCCGCCGACGTATGGCATGTACAGCGTCAGTGCTGAAACCATTGGTGTGGAAGGCCGTACGGTTCCGGCAAAAGCCGACTGGTCTCTGGATCTTCCGGCGATCGAAGCCGCGCTGGACGGTGTGAAGCTGGTTTACGTGTGCAGCCCGAATAACCCGACCGGCAATATCATCGACCCGGACGAAATCCGCGCCGTACTGGAAATGACCCGTGGCCGCGCGATTGTTGCGGTGGACGAGGCGTATATCGAATTCTGCCCGCAGGCGAGCGTTTCCGGCTGGTTGCAGGAATATCCGCACCTCACCATTTTGCGAACGCTGTCGAAAGCTTTTGCGCTTGCCGGCTTGCGCTGCGGCTTCACGCTGGCGAACAGCGAAGTCATCGGCTTATTAATGAAAGTGATCGCGCCTTATCCAATATCTACGCCGGTCGCAGATATCGCCGCACAGGCACTGAGCCCGGAAGGACTGGCGCTGATGCGTCAGCGTGTGGCCGAAGTGACTGAAAACCGCGTCTGGTTACAGGAAGAGCTGGAGAAATGCGCCTGCGTAGAAGCAGTTTTTGCCAGCGATACCAACTATGTATTGGCGCGTTTTACCGCATCTGCCGCAGCATTTAAAAACCTCTGGGATCAGGGCATTATCTTGCGTGACCAGAATAAGCAACCGGGGCTTTCCGGCTGCTTACGTATTACTATCGGCACCCGGGAAGAGCTCCAGCGCGTCATTACCGCATTGCAGGCGCTACCCGGTGCCGGTGCCGCCTCTATTAATGAAAAACAAAATAGCCCCCGCAAGGAGCACATGTGAGCCAGAGTCCACAATTTCAAAAAACGCTCTTTATTGACCGTGACGGCACCCTGATTTCTGAGCCGCCGGAAGATTTCCAGGTCGACCGTCTGGACAAACTGGCGCTGGAGCCCGGCGTTATTCCGGCCCTGCTGTCCCTGCAAAACGCTGGCTTTAAGCTGGTGATGATCACCAATCAGGACGGTCTGGGCACAGCCAGTTTCCCACAAGAAACGTTCGATCCACCGCACAATCTGATGATGCAAATCCTGACTTCGCAGGGCGTGGTTTTCGATGAAGTGCTGATTTGCCCGCACCTGCCTGCGGACCACTGCGACTGCCGTAAGCCTAAAACCAAACTGGTGCAGGTTTATCTGGAAAGCGGCGTCATCGATACCGCCAACAGTTATGTGATTGGCGACCGTGATACCGACATCCAGCTCGCCGCCAATATGGGTATCGCCGGGCTGCGTTATCAGCGCGATACGCTGAACTGGGCCAATATTGCCGGGCAACTGACGAAACGCGACCGCCATGCCAAAGTGAACCGCGTGACCCGTGAAACCGCAATTGACGTGGATGTCTGGCTGGATCGCGAAGGCGAAAGCCAGATCCGCACCGGCGTCGGCTTCTTCGACCACATGCTGGATCAGATTGCCACCCATGGCGGTTTCCGCATGAACATCGAAGTGAAAGGTGATTTGTATATCGACGATCACCACACCGTTGAAGACACGGCGCTGGCGCTGGGTGAAGCCATTAATAAGGCGCTGGGCGATAAACGCGGCATTGGCCGTTTCGGGTTTGTATTGCCGATGGACGAATGTCTGGCGCGCTGCGCACTGGATATCTCCGGCCGCCCGCACCTGGAATATAAGGCAGAGTTTAACTATCAGCGCGTCGGCGATCTGAGCACGGAAATGGTCGAGCACTTCTTCCGTTCACTGTCCTATGCAATGGCCTGTACCCTGCACCTGCGCACCAAAGGTAAGAACGATCACCATCGCGTCGAGAGCCTGTTCAAGGCATTCGGGCGCACGCTGCGTCAGGCGATTCGTGTCGATGGCAATACATTGCCGAGCTCGAAAGGAGTGCTGTGATGAACGTCGTTATCCTTGATACGGGCTGTGCCAACCTTTCTTCCGTGAAATATGCGGTTCAGCGTCTGGGTTTTGAACCGACGGTGAGCCGTGATCCGGAAATTGTTTTGCAGGCAGATAAGCTCTTTTTACCGGGTGTCGGCACCGCACAGGCGGCAATGGAACAACTCGAACAGCGCGAACTGATTGCACTGATTAAAGCCTGTACACAGCCGGTGCTGGGGATTTGTCTCGGTATGCAACTGCTGGCGTCTTCCAGTGAAGAAAACGGCGGGATTGATACGCTGGGGATCATTGAAACGCCGGTGCGCCGTATGCCCGATCTCGGTTTGCCTTTGCCGCATATGGGCTGGAATCAGGTGACAGCGAACGCTGACAGCCATTTATTCCGTGGCATCGATGAAAACGCATACTTCTATTTCGTCCACGGATTCGCCATGCCGGTTTGCGAAAACACGATCGCGCAAACGCTTTACGGTGAGCCTTTCAGTGCTGCCGTGCAAAAAGACAACTTCTTCGGTGTGCAGTTTCACCCCGAACGCTCCGGTGCGGCGGGCGCACAGTTGCTGAAAAACTTTCTGGAGATGTAAACAGGATGATTATCCCGGCTTTAGATTTGATCGAAGGCAGCGTGGTGCGTTTGCATCAGGGCGATTACGGCCAGCAACGTGATTATGGCAACGATCCGCTTCCACGTTTGCAGGATTATCAGCAGCAAGGTGCAGAAGTTTTGCATCTGGTTGACTTAACCGGCGCGAAAGATCCGGCGGCTCGTCAGATCCCATTGCTGACAAAATTGCTGGCGGGCGTGTCTGTACCGGTTCAGGTCGGTGGCGGTGTCCGCACCGAACAGGACATTGAAGCCTTGCTGAATGCCGGTGCAACCCGCGTCGTCGTGGGTTCGACGGCGGTTAAAGAACCGCAGAAAGTTCAGGGCTGGTTCCAACGTTTCGGCGCAGACGCCCTGGTTCTGGCGCTCGATGTCCGCATTGCTGCCGATGGCACTAAAAACGTTGCCGTCAGCGGCTGGCAGGAAAATTCCAGTTCCACGCTTGAAGAGATCGTGGAACTGTTTCTGCCTTTCGGCCTGAAACACGTTTTGTGCACGGATATTTCCCGCGACGGCACGCTGGCAGGTTCAAACGTTGAGTTGTACCGTGAAGTGACCGCGCGTTTTCCGCTGGTTGCTTTTCAGGCTTCCGGCGGTATCGGTTCATTGCAGGACATCGCCAATCTGCGTGACAGCGGCGTGAAAGGCGTGATTGTCGGGCGGGCATTACTCGACGGTAAATTCAATGTGACGGAGGCAATTTCATGCTGGCAAAACGGATAATTCCCTGCCTCGACGTTAAAGACGGCCAGGTCGTAAAAGGCGTGCAGTTCCGCAATCACGAAATCATCGGTGACATCGTGCCATTAGCGAAGCGTTATGCTGAAGAAGGCGCAGACGAACTGGTGTTTTACGATATCACCGCTTCCAGCGATGGCCGTGTGGTCGATAAAAGCTGGGTGTCGCGCGTGGCAGAAGTCATCGATATCCCGTTTTGTGTCGCTGGTGGGATCAAAAGCCTGGAAGATGCGGGGCAGATTTTGCAGTTTGGCGCCGATAAAATCTCCATTAACTCCCCTGCTCTCGCCAACCCGACGCTGATCAGCCGCCTCGCCGACCGTTATGGTGTACAGTGCATCGTTGTGGGTATCGATACCTGGCACGACGCGGCGACCGGCACTTATCAGGTCCATCAGTTTACCGGCGACGAAGCACGCACCAAAGTGACCACCTGGCAGACAATTGACTGGGTGAAGGAAGTGCAGGAACGCGGCGCGGGCGAAATCGTGCTGAACATGATGAATCAGGACGGCGTGCGTAATGGATACGATCTGGAACAGCTGAAGATGATCCGCGAAGTTTGCCATGTTCCGCTCATCGCTTCCGGCGGTGCGGGCACAATGCCACACTTCCTCGACGCTTTCCGCGAAGCACGCGTTGATGGCGCACTGGCCGCATCGGTGTTCCACAAACAAATTATCAATATTGGCGAGCTGAAAAGCTATTTAGCTGAAAATGGCGTGGAGATCCGCTTGTGAGTAATCAGGAAGTAAAAACCGGTCTGCTGACCGGCGAACAAATCAGTCAGCTCGACTGGAAAAAAGTCGATAACCTGATGCCGGCAATCATCCAGCATGCAGTGTCTGGCGAAGTGCTGATGCTAGGTTACATGAATCAGGAAGCCCTGAACGTTACGCAATCTTGCGGCAAAGTGACGTTCTATTCACGCACCAAAGAACGTTTGTGGACCAAAGGTGAGACCTCAGAAAATTATCTGAACGTGGTCAGCATTACGCCTGATTGCGATAACGATACGCTGCTGGTGCTGGTCAATCCGGTGGGTCCGACCTGCCATAAAGGCAACAACAGTTGTTTCCACCCTGCTGAAACCGACTGGGCATTTCTGTATCAGCTGGAAGAGCTGCTGGCTTCGCGTAAGACCGCCGATCCGGAAAGCTCCTACACCGCCAAATTGTATGCCAGCGGCACCAAACGTATCGCACAGAAAGTCGGTGAAGAAGGTGTGGAAACCGCGCTTGCTGCCACTGTCAACGACCGCTTTGAGCTGAAAAACGAAGCGTCAGATTTGGTCTATCACCTGCTGGTGTTGTTGCAGGATCAGGATTTGAACCTGAGTGCGGTGATTGATAACCTGCGTCAGCGTCATAAGAAATAACGTCAATTTTAAGACGTAAAAAAGCCGCCTTTGCTGATGCATTGGCGGCTTTTTTTATGACGCAAGCAACGGCGCGCTTTTCAGCACACCGTTAAACGAATTAATCCAACCATTCGGTATGGAATACGCCATCTTTATCAGTGCGTTTGTAAGTATGTGCACCGAAATAGTCACGCTGTGCCTGGATCAGGTTAGCCGGCAGAACCGCTGAACGGTAGCTGTCGTAGTAGTTGATCGCAGCAGAGAACGTTGGTGTCGGGATACCGTTCTGAACAGCATAAGACACAACATCACGCAGCGCTTGCTGATATTCGTCAGCGATGTTTTTGAAGTACGGAGCCAGCAGCAGGTTAGCAATGGACGCGTTTTCAGCGTAAGCATCCGTAATTTTCTGCAAGAACTGAGCACGGATAATACAACCCGCACGGAAGATCTTCGCGATTTCGCCGTAGTTCAGATCCCAGTTGTTCTCGTCAGAAGCCGCTTTAAGCTGTGAGAAGCCCTGCGCGTAAGAGACGAGTTTACCCAGGTACAGAGCACGACGAACTTTCTCGATGAACTCAGCTTTGTCGCCAGTGAAAGGTTTAACAGCCGGGCCGGACAGCACTTTAGAAGCCGCAACGCGCTGATCTTTCAGAGAAGACAGATAACGCGCAAACACAGACTCGGTGATCAGAGTCAGTGGTTCGCCCAGATCCAGAGAGCTCTGGCTGGTCCATTTACCGGTGCCTTTGTTCGCCGCTTCATCCAGAATCACGTCGACCAGGTATTTACCTTCTTCGTCTTTCTTGGTGAAAATGTCTTTGGTGATATCAATCAGGTAGCTGCTCAGTTCGCCTTTGTTCCACTCAGCGAAGGTGGTTGCCAGCTCTTCGTTGCTCAGGTTCAGGGACTGTTTCAACAGGGAATAGGCTTCTGCGATCAGCTGCATGTCGCCGTATTCGATACCGTTGTGAACCATCTTGACGTAATGACCTGCGCCATCAGCACCGATGTAAGCGACGCAAGCGTCGCCATCTTCAGCACGTGCTGCGATTTTTTCAAGAATTGGCGCCACCAGTGCGTACGCTTCTTTCTGACCGCCAGGCATGATTGACGGGCCTTTCAGCGCGCCCTCTTCACCGCCGGACACGCCGGTACCGATGAAATTGAAGCCCTGCTCAGACAGTTCGCGGTTTCGGCGAATGGTGTCTTTATAATAGGTGTTGCCGCCATCGATCAGGATGTCGCCTTTATCCAGGTGCGGAGTCAGAGATGCGATGGTTTTGTCAGTTGCTTCACCGGCTTTCACCATCAGCAAGATACGACGTGGTTTTTCCAGCGAGTCAACAAACTCTTCGACGGTGTAGTGCGGAACCAGATTTTTACCCGGATTCTCTGCGATGACTTCGTCAGTCTTGTCGCCAGAACGGTTAAAAATGGAAACGGAATAACCACGGCTCTCGATGTTAAGCGCGAGGTTACGGCCCATGACCGCCATACCGACAACGCCGATCTGTTGTTTGGACATTAGCAACTCCTGTCTGAAATAGTTGATCGCCCAGTTTTTAGTCTAAACCCCTGTTAACAGTGAGTTTAACTGCACTGAGCTATACAAATGAACACAAGCATTGTACATGAGAATGGCAAAGGGTGAACCTATTGCAGCCATAACAATATTCTGATCGCACATACCGGCAACCACCAGCCTCGCCTTTCTCAGAGGCCGACTTCACTTTACCGGTAACATGTGGGGAATGCAGGTGAAAAAGAGCTAAAACGACCTTCTAAGCGTAGCTGAAGAAATTCATGCCTTTGATAGCCGCATTTTTAGGCAATACGCATGAAAGCCCCCCATCCATTAAGCGGCGCGACAAGTTAGATTAATCTGAGGGGATAAACCAATACAAGGCATGTATCCTTTAGCCCAACTTTGGGGTTAAAATTACCGGCTAAGGGTAAAGTGTTGTCTATTAAGAAATCCCTACAGTAGAAGCATAGTGAGGTTTTTTATGAGTAATGAGGTAGTTGCCTGATGCAATCTTTCAATGCGTCCCCACGGGAATTCGTGGCCAGCGCTGTACGCAACCGAGCATTAATTTATAATTTGGTTAAAAGAGAAGTTATTGGCCGATATAAAGGCTCAATGCTGGGCATTCTCTGGTCATTTTTTAACCCTGTATTTATGCTTGCAGTTTATACTTTCGTGTTCAGTGTTGTATTTAATGCAAGATGGGCCGGGGGTGGGCAGTCAAAAACTGAATTTGCATTGATACTTTTTGCAGGACTTATTGTTTTCAATTTATTTGCAGACTGTTTCAATCGTGCGCCAGGTTTGGTACTGGCCAATGCTAACTATGTTAAAAAGGTTGTTTTCCCGTTAGAAATCCTTCCCTGGGTCGCGGTGGGTTCAGCATTATTTCATGCAATGATCAGCGTCGTAGTTTGGGTGATATTTTACGTTTTCGTCGTCGGTGTTCCTCATTTAACCATTCTTCTGCTGCCGATAACTATCATTCCATTAGTCCTTCTTTCCGTAGGTGTTAGCTGGGCTCTGGCCTCTTTAGGCGTTTATTTACGCGATGTTTCCCAACTTGTTGCAGTACTTACCACTGTTTTGATGTTTTTATCACCAATCTTCTTCCCAATTGAAGCATTGCCAGAACAATATCGTCCATTATTGAAAATGAACCCACTGGCACCTGCTATCGCAGAAATGCGCGACATCCTCTACTTCGGTGGTATTCCAAAAATCAGTTCCTTCTGCATATATTTTGCTGCTTGCAGCTTGGTAGCTTGGCTGGGTTTTGCCTGGTTCCAAAAGACAAGAAAGGGGTTTGCCGATGTCTTGTAATTCTATAATTTCTACGGCTGACGTTCTGACTTCGGATATTGATCTCCGCACAGAAGAGATTGCCATTAGCGTAGAAGGTTTGGGTAAATGTTATCAAATTTACGAAAAACCTCGTGACCGGCTGCTGCAAATATTTTTCCGTGGCCGCAAAAACTTCTTTAGAGAATTTTGGGCATTACGCAACGTCTCCTTTAAGGTACGCAAAGGTGAAACTGTGGGTATCATTGGCCGCAATGGTTCCGGCAAATCCACACTACTGCAGATGATTTGTGGCACGTTAAATCCTACACTTGGCAATGTCACTGTCCACGGAAAGGTTGCCGCGCTTCTTGAATTGGGTGCCGGCTTTAACCCTGAGTTTACAGGGCGTGATAACGTTTATATGGCGGCATCGCTCTACGGATTAAGTCGAGAGGAAGTGACTAAAAGATTCAATTTAATCGAAACTTTTGCCGACATTGGCGAGCACATTGATCAGCCTGTTAAGAACTATTCAAGTGGTATGTACGTACGCCTGGCGTTTGCTGTTATTGCGCATGTGGATGCAGATATTCTGGTCATCGATGAAGCACTTGCCGTGGGAGATGCCGTATTTACCCAAAAATGCATGCGCTTCATCCGTAAATTCAAAGAAACGGGTACCCTGATTTTTGTTAGCCATGATATGAACTCGGTGCTGAATCTTTGCCAGGATGCGGTCTGGTTGCACAAAGGTGATTTAGTTAAAACGGGTTCTGCTAAGGAAATTGCGGAAGATTACCTGCAGTACACGTTGCAGGAAGTATATGGTGAGGATGCAAAACTTGAGGCATTGGCGGAATCTACTCAAAATGCAAATCAGGCTCTCGACGAAGCTTTTGAAGCTAATGAACCAATACTTATCGATTACGAAAGTAAAATTAAGGTTACGGATAATCTAAGTCAAGCGAATGGCTGGAAAAGTGGTGCCGGAGAGATTACCGCTGTCGAATTGACCACTTACAACAATGAAACTAAAACAGTTTATCAGGGCGGAGAATCCGTCAAGTTGGTAATCAAAGCCAGAGTTGAAACCTATTTTGACCGCCCTATTTTGGGCTTTATTGTCAAAGACAGATTAGGTCAGGATTTATTTGGTGAGAATACACTTCCTTTCACCAATTTAAGTCCAAAAGAAGTTGAACCTGGGCAAAGTATCGAGGGAGAATTTAAATTTAAACTTCCCATGCTGCCTAACGGACAATATGTCGTCATGGCATCACTTGCTAATGGCGATATACATGATCATGTTCAGCATCATTTCCTGCATGATGCTCTTATTATAAATGTCTCCTCAAGCAAAGTACGCTGGGGACTGGTAGGCATTAGTTTTTCAAAAGTTGATCTGAGAGCCATAGTATGAAAAAACTTTACAAGTTGTACGAAGAAAGCACAGGTAAAATTTCAGACAAATGGAATATTTACTTTGATGCTTACGATAACATCATGGCTCCCTATCGTAATAAAGCAGTCACCATGCTGGAGATTGGTGTTCAAAATGGCGGTTCGCTTGAAGCTTGGTCAAACTATTTTGCTCAAGCGGAAAAAATCATTGGCTGCGACATTGACGAATTATGTGGAAACCTTACATATACAGATCCTCGCATTAGCGTATTTGTCGGAGATGCCACATCAGAAAGTACTAGCAAAAAAATCACCAGTTTTCAGCCTGATTTCGATATTGTGATTGATGATGGGTCACATACCTCACCTGATATAATCCGTGCATTTTGCAAATACTTCGGCACGATCAAAGATGGTGGTGTATTTATTGCTGAAGATCTACATTGCAGCTATTGGGAGAATTATGAAGGTGGTATTTACCATCCCTACTCTTCCATTTCATTCTTCAAAAGACTGGTTGATATCATTAACCATGAGCACTGGGGTGTTGATAGAGCATCAGGAAGTGTGCTTGATGAATTTAAAGAACATTATCAGGTTGACATCGACAATGAGCTTTTATCGCAGATTCATTCCGTTGAGTTCATAAACTCGATCTGCGTTGTCCGGAAAAAAGGTCATGAGCACAACATTCTCGGAGAGCGATACATCGCTGGCGTCGAAGAGTCCGTTGTTGTCGGTAACAAGAATTACCACAAAACTTTCCTTAACTCCCCCCCGCAGAATGATAATATCTGGTCAACCATGCTTCATTCCCCAGCAGCGGAATGGCTTGAGATGAACGAGCGTTTAGCTGATCTGACGGCAAGGCATGAGCAAAGTCAACATGAATTAGAACAGCTAAGAACTGATAACAATACGATTCAGACTAAATGTCACGAAGTCTTGGCTGATAATGCGGATTTGCATGATTTGCTCGACACCGCCAATTCTACTGCGAGCCATCTGCAAAACCGCGTATCTCAACTTGAGAGCCGAATCATTGATTTAGAAAAACAGATCAATGAAATCTGGAAATCGAAAAGCTGGAAGATTACTAAACCTATTCGTTGGTTTTTCACTAGCCTGCGTAGAGCGAAATTGTTGACTCGATTAATTGGACCATCTATTAGAAGAGGTGGAGGCATATCCAGCACATTCAGAAAAGCAGTCGGCGTTTATCGCCGGGACGGCCTTGCTGGCATTCGCAGCCGTTTGCGCACCGTTGCGCATCACATGCCATCAGAAAACTTTGTTCATCCAACTTATCCTATTTTAAAAGAGCAGATTACGTTACCTGCTGAAAAGATTTTAGCACCGCGGGTACTAATCATTGGGGAACTCAGTATTCCTCAATGCAAAAAATATCGCGTACTTCAAAAACAAGAAATGTTCCGCCAACGAGGGTATGAATGCAATATTCTTGACTGGAATGATATCGCCGGAGCTTTCGAAGCATTGCAGCGCCACTCCGTAGTTATTTTCTACCGAGTTCCTGGCTTCGAAAGTGTCATGCACGTGATTTCAGAAGCGAAAAGACTCAACATTAAGACCTACTGGGATGTAGATGACCTGATTTTTGATGAAGAGATACTAAGGAACAGTAAAACGCTTAAAGGCCTTGATTCTACAGTTTTAAAAGACCTCATTAATGGTGCTACCCTTTACCGCAGCACCATGTTGGCGTGTGATGGTGGTATTGCATCGACTCCCGGCTTGGCAAAAGCAATGCAGGAAGCAGGAGCAAAAGATGTGGTAATCATCGAGAACGCGCTCGATAACCAAACGATGGTGACGGCCGATAAGATCAATAATTCAGATGTAAGTGCCACTAAATCCGATGAATATGTACGTATAGTCTATGGGTCAGGCACTAATACACATAATATTGACTTTGAAGAGGCGGCGCCTGCTATCGCAGCAGTTTTGGCAAAATATCCTAATACGAAATTCAGAGTGATCGGCCAGTTAGATCTGCCGGATTATTTATCAAAATATATCACGCAGATCGAGTTTTTCCCTACCTGTACATATGAAGAGTATTTGGTATTGCTCTCTGAATGCGATATTAGCATCGCACCTCTGGAAAACTATATTTTTAACGACTCGAAAAGTAATATTAAATATATTGAAGCTTCATCACTTCATATACCTTCAATATGTTCACCACGCTCGGCATTTACCCAGGCTATTACACATGAAGAAAATGGTTATCTTTGTGAAAGTGAATCTGAATGGATCCACGCATTCAGTTCGTTAATTGAAGATAAACAAAAGCGTATTACTATCGGTGAAAAAGCCTATCAAAATGTAATGTCTCATTATTCACCAGTGAGTATTGCACAAGATCAGGTTCAGCCTTTTATTGACCATATTTTTACAGAAAAAAGACCACAAACCATTCTGTCTGTGAACTGTTATTACTCCCCACGTTCATTCGGTGGCGCAACGATAGTTGCTCAGGAAATTAACAAACAGCTTCGCGATAGCGGTAAAATTGTGCATGTTGTCACTGCATTCTCTGACCGCGACATAGCATCTTACCAATGTAAACGCTATGAAACTGATGGAATGAATGCATTTGGCATTGGCATACCGGATAATTTAAGTTCCAGAGAAAGCTTTGATAATCAAAATATCACTTCCGTATTTAAGGACATTGTAAAAGTTACCAAACCAGACATTGTTCATTTCCACTGTATTCAGGGAATGGGTGTCAGTATGCTGGACGTCTGTAATCAATTTAATATTCCTCACGTGGTTACTCTTCACGATGCATGGTGGCTAAGCACCAACCAATTCATGATTGACAAAAATGGTGTTTATGTTGGTCAGGCAATGATTGATGCCGAGCGCGAGACAGGGAATATAGCTAACAAGCATTTGCATTTCCTGCGAGAGAAGCGAGTCAGAGGCACTCTAAATACAGCCGCTGCTATATTATCACCGAGTAAGTATTTTGCTGATTTCCATATTGCCAATGGTTTTAAAGATGTCATTATTAATAAGAATGGGGTTTTGAAACCTAAATCCACAGAGCATATACGTTGTGGTAGCACTCTGAGATTTGGCTATGTCGGTGGTAATACCGAGGTTAAAGGTTTCCACCTCATCCGAAAAGCATTCACTAAGCTTACTGATCAAAACGTCAGTCTTAGTATTGTCGACAATACAACGAACCTGGGGTATTCCTCCTTCACAAAATCTGATCTTGATTTCTTTGAGAATACCCTTTTAGTACCTGGGTACACCCAGGCTAACATCGATGATTTCTTCGCTAATATTGATGTATTACTTTTCCCTACCCAGTGGAAGGAAAGTTTTGGCCTTACGGTTCGCGAAGCTTTAATCCGTAATGTTTGGGTCATTGTAACAGATGCCGGTGGTGTCACTGAAGATATTATCGAAGGTGAAAATGGGTTTATCATTCCGCTTGAAGATAAGGGGGGAGCACTATTGGCAGCAATTAATAAAACATTAGATATTTACTCAACCCGCTATGCTCAAGGCAAGGTTGTATTACCAAGTAACAACATCACTACTTTTGACCAACAAGCAGTTGAATTACAGGGTATTTTTGATGGGATTATTTCCGCAAAAAATCCTGATTAAAATTAATTAGTACAAAAAAAGCCAACAAATGTTGGCTTTTTTTCATGAGAAACATGATTCAATATCTGCGATTCAGTACACCATCTTTAATAGCTCTTAAAAAACTAAGGATATACTCTTTCTTTTTATTCCTTTGGGTAAGAATCAAAATTGTCTGATGTATTAAATTGAAAATAAACTCACGAACAACCATCAGTTTAGGTACATGTTTCATTCTTAACAAAAAGAAAGCATTACGCACTCGATAATATCTTCTGAAGGGAGAATGAACAGGAATCTTGAGAGTAAGAAATTTTACGATCTTATCTCCGATAGAATGCGTCATACGTGCAGAAGTGCCTACATAAATAGTATATCCCTGGCTAGCAGCCCTAAGACACCATTCCGTATCGACATAATCGATAAAAAGTGATTCATTCATATAGCCTATCTCATGTATAGCGTCGACAGGTATCATTGACCCCGATGAAATAATTAGTGATGTTGCAAATGGTGCATTATAATTTTCAGGGTTTATTTTTTTGCGGATTCCGAAACGATTTATATTAATAACGTTGTAGTAGAAACCATATCTGGAGTCAGTAAATACTGGTCCTATAATTGCTATTTTAGGATCATATTGTCTGACACTCAAAAAATCTTTTGAGAGCGAGCCTACATAATCTTGATCAATTTTGCTGTCCTGATCAAAGAATATGATGTATTCAGCGCCCTTTTTTTCTGCCTTTTTAATACCTATATTTTGTGCTGCAGCAATGCCTAAATTTATTTCAAGCCTTATTAACAGGCAAATCTCAGCGAGTTCAGGAAATTCTTGACCCGCACTCCCATTATCCACGACTATAGAATCAACACCCTGATTTTTTAGCGAAATGACGAGAGACATCAGGTCATTGATTATCGGATAATAAGAGACAATGACTGCGAGTGGTTTTAATTTTTCAGTCAACATTCATTACACACCTGTTTTTATGCACCCGAAGTCATCCTATCCGATGTGTTCATTTTTTTGTGCTTAATGGGAGTGAAGACAAACACATTTTGTTGGCTTTTTTTCTTTTTTTGTCAAAAATCCAGCCCCATTTATTGAAATAAAGGATGGATGATTTAATATGACACATTAGTAAAGATGTATTTTTATAAGAACCTTTACCAAACTCATGAATTATTTCTTTGCCTGAACAATACATGACTTCAGTATAATCAAGTGCACGTCGGCATAAATCGACATCTTCAAGATACATAAAGTACCGCTCATCAAAACCTTTAAGTTTCATTAATAATTCTGATGAAATGAGCATAAAACAACCCGAAACTGAAGGCACAGAGAAGTTTTTGTTAAAATCAGCGTCTTGAACCTCATATTGCCGATCCATTTTCTTCGCCAATGACGGAAGGAAACGTCGTAAAAATAGATTCAGCGGAGTAGGTAAAAGTTTGCAGCTATATTGTTTAGAACCATCAGCATAGCGGATGGGAGGTGAAACAAATTTATAACTATGCTCTCGGCACTCTTGCAATAAATGGGCAACAACCCCCTCATTGAAAGACACGTCAGGATTACAAATTAAAAAATACTCACACTGGGGAAGAAACTCCGCCATTGCCTGATTATGCCCGTGACCAAAGCCGCAGTTTTTATTTGATTTCAGAACTTTAATACGCGGATTATTCAGGGAATATGTCCAGCCGCAACCGCCATTGTCGACTAAAATAATTTTAGCTATCTGCGGCTCACGAAGCAGAGAATTGAGAGTACGCTCAATCTGAGCATAAGTATGATTGAATAAGACGATCGAGGCAATGACGTCTGATTTCACTAAGTCAGCAACCATGATTTACACTTCCTATCCCTGACACATTGAGGGATTTAATATTCAATCAAAAATAAAAATAACTTCATTACTGATAATCAATTGAGGAGAGCTAGGCAATCCTCAATTACCCGTCAACAGCTTATACACTGACTTCTTTCAAAATTTTCGGGATGACCCTTTCCAGTTGCTTCTTCCAGTCTCCTGGTGCGATACCTGCAGCGTTCAACTTATTGGTATTCATGACTGAATAGCGCGGGCGCGCGGCTGGTGTGGGATACTCATCAGTCGTAATTGAAGATAAAACCGGTATCCGGGGATATGAAGCTGAAGCATGCGCAGTGTTGAAGATACTTTGGGCAAATTGATACCAACTCACGCTTTCATCACCACTACAATGATACAAACCTGGCATAAAATTAGGTGTCGCAAGCATGGTAAGAATTGCCTGTGCAAGATCACCCGCATAGGTTGGGCAACCGTACTGGTCACCGACAATACTTAATGCATCACGCTGAACGCCAAGGCGAAGCATTGTTTTAACGAAATTATTGCCGTACTCGCTAAATACCCATGACGTACGGATCACAATCCCTTTAGGCGACTGTAAAGCTTCGAGTTCACCAGCCCGCTTTGTCGCACCATAAACACTTTTAGGGTCACACTCGTCTGATTCATTGTAAGCGATTTTACTTTCCCCATTGAAGACGTAATCTGTTGAAACATGGATGAAAGGAATATTGAGCTTACTGGCCTGGCTTGCCAGATTCTTAACAGCATGGCAGTTAATGGCATAGGCTGCATCATAATCTGACTCGGCTTTATCTACCGCTGTATAAGCTGCCGCATTGACGATTGCATCAGGATTGAAATCATTAATAATTTTTTGAACCGCATCAATATCAGTGATATCAAGTTGCTTTCTATCTGTGGCTAATACTTCCAGCAGATCGCCAGCGCGATCGCTAAAACATCGACCCAATTGCCCCTCAGCTCCTGTCAGCAAGACTCTCATTTGAACAGTTCTCCAAACAGTTTACCTTTAGCATCCT
This sequence comes from Rahnella contaminans, assembly GCF_011065485.1. Classification (NCBI taxonomy): domain Bacteria; kingdom Pseudomonadati; phylum Pseudomonadota; class Gammaproteobacteria; order Enterobacterales; family Yersiniaceae; genus Rahnella; species Rahnella contaminans. The sequence goes on along the minus strand of NZ_JAADJS010000001.1, from coordinate 225,166 downwards.
TTTCAGAAAGTAATGGCGTTTTCACAGGCCACTGAATCCCAACTTCCGGATCGTTCCAGATCAAGCAACCTTCATTTTTCGGATCATAGTAATCAGTGCATTTATACTCAAAATCGGCGAAGTCTGAAATCACAACAAATCCATGGGCAAGGCCAGGTGGTACCCATAGTTGATTCTTATTACTTTCTGAAAGATGGACACCAACCCACTTGCCAAATGTTGCGGACTCAGGACGAATATCAACTACGACATCGAATACTTCACCTCGCACTACACGTACAAGTTTACCCTGCGGTTTTGACGTCTGGAAGTGCAAGCCACGAAGGACATTGCGGGAGGATCGTGAATGATTGTCCTGAACAAAATCCAGATCAATATCCAACATTTCCCGATAGCGGTCTTGCTGGAAAGTCTCAAGAAAGAATCCACGTTCATCACCAAACACTTTAGGTTCGACTAACTTCACACCAATAACGTCTGTATCAGTCACTTTCATTTTTATAGCTCACTCGTTATACAATTATCAGGCGATACTCAACTCTCTTGTATGAACAGCAGTCGCTGTAACTTGTACAAAGGAAATTTTGAGCGAAATCCGCCTTGCTCAATTTTCTAAAAATCCTACCACAAATGACTCTTATGGCTCACTCAGAATCTGGCTAAAAGGTCCCTTAATCGCCTGAAAGCATGTTTACTGTACTTTCTTATACGAGTTTGGATGATCCAGTTTCCAGGCCAGACACTCTGCAGTAATTGAAAGCATTTTGATTCCCTCACAAAATTCATTTGTGCAGCAAATTGGACAATTCCTACGAGAACTTTTACCGACAAGTAATATGATATTCCACACGTTTTGCCACAGGATTCAATGGTAGTCAGGCTCAACCATTAGGAGCATTTTTTAATCAGATATCTGGCGTGTTTTATTTATTTTAAGCACCTCGAAATATTTAGCTCAAAAACGCTAGAATAACCTGATTATAGCTGCGCTTACCCTGACTCTGCGCTACGCTATGTTGTTCTTCGCAAGCTAAAGCGAAATAGCTGATTTTTTGAGCATGTCAAAAAGCTAACACTTCATAAATGAGTACGTATATATGAAAATCTTGATCACCGGTGGTGCCGGTTTCATCGGTTCAGCAGTTGTTCGTCACGTTATTGATAATACGCATGATAATGTCTTGGTGGTCGATAGTCTTACCTATGCAGGTAATCTTGAATCGCTCGTTTCTGTTTCGGATAACAGCCGTTATGAGTTTGCTCAGGTAAATATCTGTGACCGTTCAGCCCTTGATGCTGTTTTTGCAACCTTTCAACCTGATGCTGTTATGCATCTCGCAGCTGAAAGCCATGTTGATCGTTCAATTGATGGGCCAGCAGCTTTTATCGAAACTAACATCGTGGGCACTTACGTTCTTCTTGAGGCAGCTCGGCATTTCTGGAGCTCGTTGTCTGAAGAGAAAAAAACAGCTTTCCGCTTCCATCATATTTCGACGGATGAAGTGTATGGTGATTTGCACGGTACTACAGATCTTTTCACTGAAACGACACCGTACGCACCAAGCAGCCCTTACTCTGCGTCAAAAGCCTCAAGCGATCACCTTGTTCGTGCATGGCAGCGCACGTACGGCTTCCCTACTATTGTGACAAACTGTTCAAATAATTACGGTCCTTATCACTTCCCTGAAAAACTCATTCCCCTCATCATTCTTAACGCATTGTCGGGTAAAGCGTTACCTGTTTACGGTGATGGAGCCCAAATTCGTGACTGGTTGTTTGTAGAAGATCATGCCCGCGCACTTTATAAAGTGGTAACCGAAGGTGTGGTAGGCGAAACCTATAACATTGGTGGTCATAACGAGCGCAAAAATATTGATGTTGTTAAGACAATCTGCGGATTGCTTGATGAACTGATTTCAGATAAACCGGCAGGCATCACCCATTTCTCTGAGCTCATCACTTTCGTCAAAGATCGGCCTGGTCACGACATGCGCTACGCAATTGATGCAACTAAGATTGATCAAGAATTAGGCTGGAAGCCGCAGGAAACTTTCGAAAGCGGTATCCGGAAAACGGTCGAATGGTATCTGAACAATGAAAATTGGTGGCGCCGTGTTCAGGATGGTTCCTATGCCGGTGAACGTTTAGGCCTGACTGACTAATATTTGAGGAGAAGAATTAAGTGAAAGGTATCGTTTTAGCCGGTGGTTCAGGCACACGCCTGTACCCCCTGACACGCGGTGTATCTAAGCAACTGCTGCCAATTTATGATAAACCGATGATTTATTATCCAATATCGGTGCTAATGCTCGCAGGGATTAATGAGATATTGGTCATTTCTACTCCTGAAGATATGCCGTCATTCAAGCGTTTACTGGGTGATGGTTCGCAGTTCGGTATTAAATTGGAATATGCCGTGCAACCTTCTCCCGACGGTCTTGCCCAGGCATTTATCATCGGTGAAGAATTTATTAACGGTGAGCGTTGCGCACTGGTTCTCGGCGACAATATCTATTTTGGTCAAAGCTTTGGCAAACAACTCGAAGCCGTTTCCAAAAGAGAGACTGGCGCTACGGTCTTCGGTTATCAGGTACAAGATCCTGAGCGCTTTGGCGTGGTTGAATTTGATAAGGATTTCAAGGCACTTTCCATTGAGGAAAAACCATTAAAACCAAAATCTCATTGGGCAGTAACCGGGCTTTATTTCTATGACAACAACATTGTAGAAATGGCTAAACAAGTGAAGCCATCTCATCGCGGTGAACTTGAGATAACCACATTAAACGAAATGTATCTTGAGAAGGGTCAACTGCAAGTCGAACTTTTGGGGCGTGGTTTTGCATGGCTGGATACCGGCACGCATGACAGTCTGATAGAAGCTTCGCAATTCGTCCATACCATTGAGAAGCGCCAGGGTTTCAAAGTAGCCTGTCTTGAGGAAATCGCATTCCGTAAAGGATGGCTCAGCAAAGAACGTGTTGCTGAACAAGCTGCTTTAATGAGTAAAACAGCTTACGGAACCTATCTGACCCAACTGCTAAATGAACAGAAGTAAGAGTAAGGTTTACCTAAATTTCTCAAACATCCAGGATTGTTTAAAATAGCGCTTCTGGAAATCAGATATAAAAAAGCACCGGTAATTCGGTGCTTTTTTTTGTTCGCATTGGATAAGTATTTACTCTTCTGCAAACTCTTTCAACCACGCCTTGAACGCTTCACCTTGTGAGTTATGGCGAATGCCATACTCAACAAACGCTTTCATATAACCGAGTTTGTCACCACAGTCGTGTGAACGGCCAGTCATGGAGAAAGCTTCTACAGTTTGTTTTTTCATCAGCATAGCAATGGCATCCGTCAACTGGATTTCATTACCTGCACCGTATGGCGTTACTGCCAGCAGTGGCCAGATAGCTTCGGAAAGAACATAACGCCCCACAACCGCGAGGTTAGATGGCGCATCTTTCAATTCAGGTTTTTCAACGATGGCAGTCATTGGCGCACTTTCGCCCGGCTCAACTTCCGCACCATTACAGTTCACGATACCGTATTTGGACACGTCTTTTTCAGGCACTTCTTCAACCATAACCTGGCTGTTGCCGGTCTCTTTGAAACGGCGAAGCATTGCTGCAAGGTTGTCTTTACGCAGATCGCTGGTTGAATCATCCATCAGAACGTCTGGAAGGATAACCGCAAAAGGTGAGTTACCAATCAAAGGTTTAGCACACAGAACGGCATGTCCAAGGCCTTTAGACTGCCCCTGACGCACGTTCATGATAGTCACGCCTTTCGGACATATTGACTGCACTTCTTCCAGCAACTGACGCTTAACGCGGGTTTCCAGCATGCTTTCCAGTTCGAATGAAGTATCGAAGTGGTTTTCGATGGCATTTTTGGAAGAATGCGTGACGAGAATGATCTCTTTGATGCCCGCCGCCGCACATTCATTAACGATGTACTGGATTAAAGGCTTGTCGACGATAGGCAACATTTCTTTTGGAATGGCTTTCGTCGCTGGCAACATACGTGTGCCCAGACCGGCAACAGGGATAACAGCTTTTAACATTGTAGAAGATACTCCTTGAAACCTATTGGTGTGTAAATTCAGTCAGTTGGGGAGCCAAACATATCAGGGCATTCACTGAACTGAAATTGTATAAACAAATTAATTTCCCAGCACGATATTTTCTTCCCTGAGTATAGTCCCTGTGATTTCGTTTAGGGAGACTATACTGCTGACTTTAGGACTCCAGCACCATTCTGTGTATGCCATTACGATACCAGCAAGCAGCACATAACGGTAAGCTAAAGACTTAAAATTAGGAATGTTGAACCTGTTCGCTGATTTTCTGCACACAATTTGCTGCTTTCCAAAACATCCCGTTAAACTTTACCGCACAGCAACCGCACCTGTTTCATTTCCATCACGCTATGCGGTAGCACGCTGATTTAGATTTGAAATTTCGCCCTCTGACGCCCATTATTCAACGTGCGACAATCGTCGTGTAACTAAAGGTGAAACAAGCAATATGGAATGGATCGCCGATCCGTCAATCTGGGCCGGGCTGGCTACCCTGGTAATCCTTGAAATTGTCTTAGGGATAGACAACCTGATTTTCATCGCCATTTTGGCAGAAAAGCTTCCCCGCCGGCAGCGCGACAAAGCCCGCGTCACAGGGTTAATGCTGGCATTAGTGATGCGCCTGTTGTTACTGGCGTCAATTTCCTGGCTGTCGACCCTCACCCGCCCTCTCATCACTTTACTCGGGCATCCGTTCAGCGCCCGAGACATGATTATGCTGACCGGCGGCGTGTTCCTGCTGTTTAAAGCCACCATGGAGCTCAATGAGCGCCTGGAAGGTAAAGATGAAGAGCAGAGCCAGCAGCAAAGCGGTGCCAGATTCTGGCCTGTCGTGGCGCAGATCGTGGTGCTCGATGCGGTATTTTCCCTCGACTCGGTGATTACCGCCGTTGGTATGGTGGATCATCTGGCCGTTATGATGGCGGCAGTCTGTATCGCCATCGGGCTGATGCTCCTGGCCAGCAAGCCGCTGACTAAGTTTGTGAACGCGCATCCCACCATCGTTATTTTATGTCTGAGTTTCCTGCTGATGATCGGCTTCAGTCTGGTCGCCGAAGGCTTTGGCTACGCGATTCCTAAAGGCTATTTGTACGCGGCTATCGGTTTCTCGGTGATCATCGAAGCGCTCAATCAGCTGGCACAATTTAACCGCAAACGCTTTCTGTCATCGCGTCGTTCTTTGCGTGAACGCACGGCGGAGACGGTTCTGCGCGTTTTACGCGGCAAGCATGAAGAGGCTGAACTGGATGCCCATTCGTCCAGCATGCTTGCGGACAGCACTGAAGAAGACGCCATTTTCAACCAGCAGGAACGCAACATGATTGAACGCGTTCTGGGGCTGGGGCAGCGCACGGTCAGCAGCGTAATGACCTCGCGTCATGACGTGGATAATCTCGAACTGAATGACCCCATTGATGTCCTGAGAAATCAGATTGCCGAGAATCAGCACACGCGCATTCTGGTGACGGAAGACAGCTCGACAGACGAACCGCTGGGCGTTGTTCATGTTGTTGACTTGCTTAAACAGCAACTGCTGCAAAATGAGTTAGATCTTAAGGCACTGATCCGCCAACCCTTGATCTTCCCGGAGCAGCTTTCATTGCTGATGGCGCTTGAACAGTTCCGTCAGGCGAAAACGCACTTTGCTTTTGTCGTGGATGAGTTTGGTTCTGTCGAAGGCATCGTGACGCTGACTGACGTGATGGAAACCATTGCCGGGAATCTGCCGGAATCTGATGAGTTGCCGGATGCACGCCACGATATCCAGCAGCAGGAAGACGGAAGCTGGATTGCGAATGGCTATATGCCGCTCGAGGATCTGGCAATGTACATCCCCCTGCCGCTCGATGATAAGCGCGAATACCACACGCTGGCCGGTTTACTGATGGAATATACCCAGAGCATTCCGCAGGTCGGCGCACAGATAAAAATTAACGATTATTTGTACGAACCACTGGAAGTCAGCAGTCACCGGATTTTAAAAGTGAAGATCACCCCGCTCAATCCGCCGGTGTCTGACGATTACGAAGTCTGATTTGTTCGCGGTAAGCGTGACCAAAAAAACGGGGTGCCATTGAGCACCCCGTTTTTATTCCCGGCTAATCCGATGTTACTTCTTCAATATCTTCTGCACTTCATCACCGGCTTTACTGTCTTTGCGTTTATCAATCCAGTTCTGGATAGCGCTGCGGGCGCTCTGCTCCAGTGACTGACGCAATATCTGGTCAACCTGCAACTGATAATGCATCTGCGACCACGGCCCGTACACGCGCAGCGGAATATCGGTCGTTTTCAGCGTATTGATCAGATTGCTGTCGCCCTTCCAGCCGCCGGTTACGCGGATCAGCAGATTCAAATCCACCTGCTGTGCAGCCATATTAAGGGTGCCGTCACCTTTGCCGGTAACCATCGGCGACACTCCTTCCATATTGCTCAGCGTCAGCGTGCCATCGGCAAGATGACCTTTCGCATTCAGCGTATCAATCTGGCTGTAGTGCTCGTAACGGTCGAGGCCCTGAACTTTATCGCTGTTTCTCGCAATAGCCTGCTGGATAAGCTGCTGAATATTCATGCCATTCAGACGCGCATTATCCATTGAAATCTGGCCATCGCCCTGCCAGTGCCGCGCGAAATCAGCGGCTGAAAGGCCTTCACCGCTCACATTACCCTTCAGCGAGAAGTTGCCGGTCAGCGCCTTAGGCAACTCATATGCCGAAAGCAAATCGCCCAGCTCAATCTTGTTGACGTCAGGCACCAACTGAACCTGAATTTTCTTGCCCGTCACATCCATTTTGCCTGGCAGTGAGAAATTGCCGGTACCCATGTTGCCGCTGAACGTCGACAGCGAAACCTGCCCTTGCTGATTATCAGCTTCGAGCGCCAGGTTCTGAATTTTCATTCCACGGTAAGTAAGATCAGCCACTTTCAGCGCCAGGTGCGCATTGAATGTCTGAAGTTCACTGAGCCCGTTGGGTTGTTCATCTATGTCGCGCGCAATAACCGGTGCCGACGTGATGGCCTGAGAAGTCGTGGCTGTCTCTTCCGTTGTTTTCGGCTGCCAGCCGGAAAGCGCATCCAGATCGAGTTTTTCCGCGTTCAGGTTCAGCTGATAATTCGGTTCATCTCCCAGCGTGGCCGAAGCCGTACCGGAGATCTGATTATCATTGGCGGTCAGCGCCATCTGGCTGAGCGTCACAGCATTAGTCTCCCGCTGATAACTCGCCTGCATCGAACCGTTGCCCTGAATGCCTTTAACCGGAATATCCGCGCCGCTCAGCTGATAGGTAAATTTGCTGATGTTGGCAGCAAAGGCCTGCGGATAATGCTGCATATCCAGTTCCGCATTCATCGTGAAGGCTAAATCACGCTGATTACGATTGATGCGGCTGGAAAGCTGGACAGAAGCCTGCCGGTTGTCGTCTTTATCAATTTCGAGATTAATGTCGCGCACATTGATTTGTTCATCGTCGCCACGCTGCCAGATAAGCAAACTGTCAGCGATGCTGATTTTATCAATGTCGAACTTCCAGCCAGCGTCCAGCTCAGACGCACCGGGCGCCACAGGAACCGGAGAAGATGGAGCAACCGGCGCATCGGGCTGATTCTCTTCGGTATCCGGCGTTAACCGGATAATCGCATTTTTAAACAAAACTTGCTTTACGGCGAGCTGATGAGAAATGAGAGGCCAGAGTTTGACATCCAGTCGCATATTTTCAGCACTGACCACCGGTTCTTTCGCACCCGGCGCGGTGAGCGATGTCTGCCCGGCAATAATGCTCAGCTGCGGCCAGACGTGCCATCGCAGCGAACCATTAATGGCCAGCTTGTAACCGCTTTTCACCTCAACCCTTTCCACCATGTACTGACGGAAATCGTTCGGGTTGATCAGAAATACCAGCGAAGTCATGCCGGCAATGATAACCACCAGTAAAATCACCAGTGTTGTCAGTAGTCTTCTCATGCCTTCCTCACGTTTTCATCCGCTCACGCCGATAAAAAACAGAATCAGTCTTTATCAATACGACTGGCAATTGCACTTTGCTGGTCGCGGTATTTCGCATCCTGACGGCTGTTATAAGGGCGTGCAGCTGAACCGGACAACGGTTCAAAGCTTAACGCGCCAATCAGCATACCCGGGCGAAGCGCCAGAGGCAGTTTACCGGAATTGTAGAACTCAAGGACGATGCGACCTTTCCAGCCCGGATCGATGCGGTGTGCTGTGACGTGTACCATCAGGCCCAGACGCGCCAGTGAAGAACGCCCATCGAGCCAGCCCACCAGATCATCCGGAATGGTGACGGATTCAAAAGTGACCGCCAGTGCCAGTTCGCCGGGATGCAGGAAGAAAGCTTCACCTTCCGGCAGAACGATTTCGTCGCTCATCACTTTGTCCAGCGCCGCGCTTACTTCGTCTTTCGGGCCACTCAGATCGATAAAGCCAGCGTTATGGCCGAGGAAAACGCGAAAACCGTTACCCAGACGCACATCTACCGTTGCACCGTTAATCCGCTCAACCGGCGGACGGGGTGAAATGCCTAATTTGCCGCTGTCCAGCCAGGCTTCTATATCTCGATCGCAAAGTCTCATCGTATCTCCGGTGTGGTTTTCTACGGATTGTTCCGCGATTAGTTGAAGAACTGGCTGATTTTCGCCTTAAGAATATCAATCGCAATCCGGTTTTTACCGCCACGCGGCACAATGATGTCTGCGTATTGTTTTGAAGGTTCGATAAATTGCAGGAACATTGGACGGACAGTTTTCTGGTATTGCGCCATCACGGAATCCATAGAGCGGCCACGCTCGTTGACATCGCGCTTCATGCGGCGCATCAGGCAGATATCCAGCGGCGTATCCACGAAGATAGAGAAATTCATTTCCTGACGCAGACGCACGTCGGTCAGTAACAGGATCCCTTCCAGAATAATGACTTTCTTAGGCTTGAGCGTCACGGTCTCAGCCAGACGGGTATGTTCGATAAAACTGTAACTCGGTAATTCGATAGCCTGACCTGACTTCATTGCCTGCAAATGCTGGAACAGCAAATTGTGATCCATGGCACTGGGATGGTCATAGTTGGTTTTGACCCGTTCTTCCATGGTCATATGGCTTTGGTCTTTATAGTAGCAATCTTCCGGGATCACCCCGATATGCTCATCACCTACCTGATCACGAAGTTCACGGTATAACGTACTGGCGATGAGGCTTTTTCCCGAAGCAGATGCGCCAGCGATACCCACGATGACACACTGATGGAATTTGTCAGACATAAAATTAAAGACCTGATTTGGAAGTTGGAAGGCAAGCACAGCGTGTGCTTTGAACGCGCCAATTATAAGTACAACACACTACCCGATGCCAGCGTTAAGGCGGTGTAATCGCTGACATCGGGCAATAATTCGCAGAGTTGGGAGATTAAACCGCCCGGAAAGCGATTTCTGTCGGAATCGCGTCGCCTTTCCAGAACAGCAGCGACGCCACTTTTGACGCAAGTTCGCGATAAATCGTCGTGAACTCACTTTCAGGATTAGAGACAACGGTCGGTTCGCCGCGATCCAAATCCTCGCGCAGCGAAATATGCAGCGGTAACTGAGCCAGTAATTCGCAACGGTATTTTTCGGCCAGACGTTGTGCGCCACCGGTGCCGAAAATCGGTTCATGATGCCCGCAGTTGCTGCACACATGCATGCTCATATTTTCGATAATGCCTAACACCGGCACATGCACTTTCTCAAACATCACAATGCCTTTCATAGCGTCGAGCAGCGCGATGTCCTGCGGCGTGGTCACCACGAGCGCGCCCGTCACCGGAATATTTTGCGACAGCGTCAGCTGGATATCGCCGGTGCCCGGCGGCAGGTCAATCACCAGATAATCGAGATCCGGCCACAGCGTATCCTGCAACATCTGCATCAGCGCTTTGCTGGCCATCGGGCCGCGCCACACCATCGCATTTTCGTCGGTGACCAGATAACCAATGGAGTTCGTCGCCAGTCCGTGCGCCATAATCGGCGACATATGTACACCATCCGGTGATGTCGGACGCTCTTCTTCCGTGCCCAGCATGTTCGGCACCGACGGGCCATAGATATCCGCGTCCAGAATACCGACTTTTCCGCCTTCCGCGGCCAGCGCCAGCGCCAGATTCACCGCCGTGGTGGATTTACCCACGCCGCCTTTGCCTGAGCTGACCGCCAGAATATTGCGTACGCCTTTAATGCCGGGCTGCTCATTGGCACGTTTCATCGTGGCGATATCGTGACGCAGGTTCCACTGAATGGCCGAAGCGCCGGTAACCCGCAGCAATTCACCGCTGGTTTCATCTTTAAGCACCTCGAAACCGCTGTTCCAGGCAAACGGCAGCGTCAGATCGATATGCAGAACTTCGTCCATCAGCACGCAATGATGCACCGCTTTTATCGCAGCTAAATCTTTTTGAAGTGTTGAATGGCGGAAGGTGGCCAGTACGCCGGTCACGAGTGCGCGCAGCCCTGCGGGTGTGGTCTGCTGTGGGGATTGAGATGTCATCCCGGCTCCTTGAAAACTGGTTATCAGACTAGTTATTTACCCTAAGCATAACAGAACACACGTAAGGAGATCCCCCCGTTTGTTTACGCGGGGCGGCGCTTTCGGTTAACATCAATGCCCCTGATTTCAACAACAGAAAGCAAGCTCTTACTATGGCTCAAGTCGCGAAAAAAATTTTGGTAACCTGTGCACTTCCGTACGCCAACGGATCCATCCACCTCGGTCACATGCTCGAGCATATCCAGGCTGACGTCTGGGTTCGTTTCCAGCGAATGCGTGGCAATGAAGTGCACTTCATCTGTGCGGACGATGCGCACGGCACACCGATCATGCTGAAAGCACAGCAACTCGGTATCAAGCCGGAAGAGATGATTGCCGAAATGAGCCAGGAGCATCAGAAAGACTTCGCCGGCTTCGGCATCAGCTACGACAACTATCACTCCACGCACAGTGACGAAAACCGTGAACTGTCGGAGCTGATTTATGGTCGTCTGAAAGAAAACGGTTTCATCAAGAATCGCACCATTTCTCAGCTGTACGATCCGGAGAAAGGCATGTTCCTGCCTGACCGTTTCGTTAAAGGCACCTGCCCGAAATGTAAATCGCCAGACCAGTACGGCGATAACTGTGAAGTGTGTGGTGCAACCTACAGCCCGACCGAACTGATCGAGCCGAAATCTGTGGTCTCCGGCGCGACGCCTGTGCTGCGTGATTCCGAGCATTATTTCTTTGATTTGCCTGAATTCAGCACGATGTTGCAGGCGTGGACCCGTTCCGGTGCGTTGCAGGAGCAGGTCGCGAACAAAATGCAGGAATGGTTTGAATCCGGCCTGCAACAGTGGGATATCTCCCGCGACGCGCCGTACTTCGGTTTCGAAATTCCTGATGCGCCGGGCAAATATTTCTACGTCTGGCTGGACGCGCCAATCGGCTACATGGGTTCATTCAAAAACCTGTGTGACCGCCGCAGCGACCTGAACTTCGACGAGTTCTGGAAGAAAGATTCCACCACCGAGTTGTATCACTTCATCGGTAAAGACATCGTCTATTTCCACAGCCTGTTCTGGCCGGCAATGCTGGAAGGCAGCAATTTCCGCAAGCCAACCAACCTGTTCGTTCACGGTTATGTAACGGTGAACGGCGCGAAGATGTCTAAATCACGCGGCACCTTCATCAAGGCCAGCACTTATCTGAACCATCTGGATGCAGACTGCCTGCGTTATTACTACACCGCGAAACTGTCTTCCCGTATCGACGATATCGACCTGAATCTGGAAGATTTCGTGCAGCGCGTTAACGCAGACATCGTGAACAAAGTGGTCAACCTGGCTTCACGTAACGCCGGTTTCCTCGCCAAACGTTTTGACGGCAAACTGGCGGATAAACTGGCGGATGAAGCGCTGTACAAAACCTTCACGGATGCCGCTGAAAGTATTGCGCAGGCGTATGACAGCCGCGAATCAGGCCGTGCAATCCGTGAAATCATGGCGCTGGCTGACCTGGCTAACCGTTATGTAGACGAACAGGCGCCGTGGGTTGTGGCAAAACAGGAAGGCCGCGACGCGGACCTGCAGGCGATTTGCTCAATGGGCATCAACCTGTTCCGCGTTCTGATGACATACCTGAAACCGGTTCTGCCTTCACTGTCTGAACGCACAGAAGCTTTCCTGAACACCACGCTTGAGTGGGATGCGATTGCACAACCGCTGCTTTCTCATCAAGTGAATCCGTTCAAGGCGCTGTTTAACCGTATCGAACTGGATAAAGTGACCGCCATGGTTGATGCATCGAAAGAAGACATTGCGGCGGCGAAAGCCCCTGCAACCGGCCCGCTGGCGGATGATCCGATTCAGGAAACCATCACCTTTGATGACTTCGCAAAAGTCGACATGCGTATCGCGCTGATCAAAAGCGCTGATTTCGTGGAAGGTTCCGACAAACTGCTGCGTCTGCAACTGGATCTGGGCGGCGAAACCCGTCAGATCTTCTCCGGTATCCGCTCTGCCTATCCGGATCCGAAAGCGCTGGAAGGCCGTCTGACCATCATGGTCGCGAACCTTGCGCCGCGTAAAATGCGCTTTGGCATTTCTGAAGGCATGGTGATGGCCGCAGGCCCTGGCGGAAAAGACATCTTCCTGCTCAGCCCGGATTCCGGCGCACAACCTGGCATGCAGGTGAAATAAGCCACTGCGTTTCTCAGTAAGCCCCTCCCCTCATCCCCGGGGGGAGGTTCAAGGAGTTCCTGCTATGTTTAACTTCGATTACTACAATCCCACCCGCGTTCTTTTTGGTACACAGCGTATTGCCGATATCGGCCAGTACATTCCGGCCAACGCCCGCGTCCTGATTACCTACGGCGGCGGCAGCGCAAAAAAATTCGGTACGATTGATGAAGCGCGCAAAGCTCTCGGTGACCGCGAAATTTTCGAATTTGGCGGCATTGAGGTTAACCCGCATTTCGAAACCCTGATGATTGCCGTTGAGCTGGTTAAAGAGAAAAAAATCGACTTCCTGCTGGCCGTTGGCGGCGGTTCTGTCGTGGATGCCACCAAATTTATCGCCGCCGCCGTCCTGTACGAGGGCGACGTCTGGAATATGTGGTCGAAACGCCTGCCGCTGGAAAAAGCCATGCCGCTCGGTTGCATCATGACGTTACCGGCGACCGGTTCGGAAATGAACCCGACAGCCGTGGTCACTAACGTCGCACTGGGCGCAAAAATGGGTTTCAGCGACGCGCATCTGTACCCGCAGTTTGCCGTGCTGGATCCGCGAAAAACCTACACGCTGCCGGTTAAACAAGTGTCCAACGGCGTGGTTGACGCCTTTGTACATGTGATTGAGCAATACCTGACGTATCCGGTTTACGGCAAAGTGCAGGATCGTTTTGCCGAGGGCCTGCTGCTGACGCTTATCGAAGAAGGCCCGAAAGCGCTGACCGATCCGGAAAATTACGATGTGCGCTCAACCGTCACCTGGTCGGCAACGCTGGCACTGAATGGTCTGATTGGCGTCGGCGTGCCGCAGGACTGGGCAACGCACCGCATCGGCCACCAGCTCACCGCGCTCTATCATCTGGATCACGCTGAAACGCTGGCCGTTCTGCTGCCTTCGCTGCTTCAGGTACAACGTGAAACTAAACGCCTCAAACTGCTGCAATACGCAGAGCGCGTCTGGGGGCTGACCGACGGTGATGAAGAAACCCGTATCACCGCGGCCATCGATAAAACCCGCGATTTCTTTGATGATATGGGCGTGAAAACGCGCATCAGCGCGTACGGCGTGCCGGAAAAAGTCATTGAAGAAGTGCTGGAGAATCTGACCCGCTTCAACCTGCTGCCGATGGGCGAACACAAAGATATCGATCGGGTGGCTGCCCGCCGCATTCTCAGCCTGAGCTACTAAAAGCCGCAGCTGAAGAAATCGAAGGGGAAACGCGACACCGTTTCCCCTTTTTTATAACGTCTCATTTATTTCGGCCAGTTCGGCCAGACGCTTCGTGGATACTCTTTATCGATATCCGATCTTGCCAGCCCGATATCTTTCAGTTGCTCCGGGCTCAGCGCATGCAGAAGTTTGCGGCTGACGCGGCGCTCATTCCAGGCATGTAAAACACTGAACACCTGTTTTACCCATCCGCCCTGCTTAACCGGCATCTGTACCGGTGCAACAATTTCGGCACTACGCACTGACTCACAAGCGGCAAACTGCCGTTCTTCAATGGTATTTTTCATTTTCTGCTCCTGTTAACGACCTGTGATCAGGATCTAACATCCGGCAAAAACATTACAGATTCAGTTATTTTGTATTTCAACCATACAGATCTGGATCCAATGACAGATTCAGCGTTAGATTAGACGCATCTGTACTGCTCTTATTGCGCAGACGTTGAAGGAATGAAAATGAACCGTTACGAAAATCTGGCGAATGTACTGAGCGAACGCATCGAACAGGGGCTGTACCCGGCGGGGATCCGCCTGCCGTCGGTGCGCGTCTTAAGCAGCGAGCACGGCGTCAGCGTCAGTACCGTTCAGCAGGCGTACCGCGTACTGGAAGAAAAACAGCTGGTGGAAGCACGTCCGAAATCCGGTTACTTCGTCAGGGAAGCCCGGTTGCAGGCGGCGCTGCCGAGCGGGTGTCGTCCGACGCAGCGCCCGGTGGAAATTTCCCAGTGGGATCAGGTTCTGGAGCTGATCACCTCACCGCACCTTCCCGGTTTTGTTCAGCTGGGGCGCGGTTCACCGGACGTCACCGCCGCCACGCTCAAACCGCTCAGCCGTCTGATGGGCCGCGCCGGACAACATCAGAACCTCAATGCCTTTCACTACGACAGCATTTACGGCTCCGAAGATCTGCGCGAACAGATTGCGCGCCTGATGATCGACAGCGGCAGCCATATGGATGCCAGCAATATATTGATCACCACCGGCTGTCACGAAGCGCTGTCTATCGCCATTCGTTCCGTTTGCGAACACGGCGATATTGTGGCGGTAGATTCCCCGAGTTTTCACGGCGCGATGCAAACCCTGAAAGGCTTTGGCATGAAAGCACTGGAAATTCCGACAGACCCGGTCACCGGCATCAGCCTGGAAGCACTGGAAATGGCGCTGGAACAGTGGCCCATCAAAGCTATCCAGCTCACACCAAACTGTAACAATCCCCTCGGCTACAACATGCCGGATGACCGCAAGAAAGCGCTGCTGAGGCTGGCGCAGCGTTACGATATCGCCATTATCGAGGACGATGTTTACGGCGAACTGGCCTACCAGTATCCGCGCCCGGCGACCATTACCTCGTTTGACGACGACGGCCGCGTATTGCTTTGCAGCTCATTTTCAAAAACGCTCGCGCCCGGTCTGCGTGTCGGCTGGATTGCACCGGGCCGATATCACGACCGCGCACTGCACATGAAATACATCACCACCGGCGCGTCGGCCACGCTGCCGCAAATCGCCATCGCGGATTTCATCAAACAGGGCCATTACCTTCAGCACCTGCGCAGAATGCGTAATCAGTACCAGCGCAATCTGTGCACCATGACCGACTGGGTGATGAAATATTTTCCGTGTGGCACGCGGGTCAGCCGCCCTCAGGGTGGGTTCCTGCTGTGGATTGAGCTGGACGAACGCGTGGATACGCAGCGCCTGAACCGGCTGCTGGAAGAACATTTTGTGCAAATTGCGATCGGTTCGATATTTTCCGCTTCAGGGAAATACCGCAACTGTCTGCGTATTAACTATGCTCAGCCTCTGGCGGCCAAAACTGAACGCGCCGTTCAGCAGGTCGGGCAGATGGTTTCATACATGCTGGAAAGCTGCTAAACGCATCCCGGAGAACTCATCACTGTGCAGATAGAACCGTTACCGCCGCTCAACACCCTGGTGGCCTTCGAATGTGTGGCGCGTTATTGCAGTTTTTCCCGGGCAGCCGACGAGCTGAACCTCACGCAAAGCGCCATCAGCCGCCAGATTATTCAGCTTGAGGAAATGCTCGGCTGCAAACTTTTCCAGCGGGCGCAGCGCAAAACCGCGCTCACACCGCGCGGTGAAACTTACGCGCATCAGGTCCGGAAACTGCTCGGCGATATCTCGCTTTCGACGGCCGAAGTCATGGGCTGGAACGGTTTACCGCAGGTGACGCTGGCTTGTACCAGCGCCATGAGCGGCCTGTGGCTGTCATCGCGCCTGTCTTCTTTACGCCAGCTGATGCCGGATCTGCAAATCCAGATGAAAATTTCCGACAGCTTTTCTGAACTGAAGTCATCAGAATTTGATCTGGCTATTTTCTATCTGCGCGAACCGCCGCCCGGCTATCACGTGCAGGCACTGTTTGATGAAGTCTGTTATCCGATGTGCTCGCCGGAATTGTTCAACCGTTTGCCTGCCCGTGCCAGCGCGGCGGATTTGCTGGAACAAACACTGCTGATTCAGGACGATCCGCAACGGGAATGGACCGGCTGGCGCGACTGGTTCGCCTCACAGGATGTCACTTTCGTCACCCCGCGCCGGACATGGCGCGCCAACAACTACCCGTTTCTGGTGCAGTCAGCGGTGCTGGGCGATGGCGTTCTTCTGGGCTGGGAAGGTCTGGTACAGGATTACATCAACAGCGGACAACTGGTCGCCGCGCATCCGGGTAAACTGGCTGCTGCCGGAAAATGCTACATGCTGACGCCACAAGACCGGTTCCTGAAACCGGTGGTGCATAAAGTAATTAACTGGCTGAAACAGCCTTAAAAAACTCCTCCCCCTTCGCACGGGGAGGAGAAAATAATAATAATCTTATATGTTATTTATATATCAGCGGGCGGGATTTTATTTTTCTCCAGAACTCTGCGTTTTCTTGCAGAATTCATCCCGATTAATGTAAACAACAGCCAGCATGACTGTGAAATACAGGATGCAAGATTAAAATCATGGCTTAACGAATACAGGCCAAACACACCGCCGATTATATTAAGATAGGCGTAACTGTTAGCATCAACCGCTAGCCTGCGCATCTGAACCAGCGCATAGGCAAGAAGGTAGCAAAATACCCCAATTAAACCGACAACCGTATGCATCTCCACCGGCCACTTCCCTTTCCTGTCATTGATAGCTCAGAAAAATAAAGCTTTTCAGGGTGTTCTGCCGCGCATTTTTCGCATACCCTCATGATAAATTCTCATGCAAGTTCAACAGGGGGTTTTGATATAAATCATCAGGGCAATCCATTGCGCCAATTAGATACACCCGGGGTATTTCGCCTGCACCTATAAAATTCCAGCACGTACTATGGAGAAAATTAATGAAAGATAATAATTCCCCTTTGACGAAATTAATGCAGGATGCACAACTTAGCCGTCGCGGCTTTATTACCAGCGCTTCCGCTGTGGGTATTACCAGTGCCTTAGGTTTTTCACCCTTCTCTGCTTTCGCTGCTGAACCCAAAAAAGGCGGCGTATTAAAACTGGGTATGTCAGGCGGAAATACCAGTGATACGCTCGACCCGACGTTATTCAGCGACTGGGTGCCGCTCAACCAGGCATATATGCTGATGAATGGCCTGATTGAAATTGATGAAAATAACAAAGCCACGCCTGAACTGTTCTCTGCGTGGGAAGCCAAACCGGGCGCAGCCGAATGGGTGTTTACCGTCCGTGATGGCGTCACCTTCCACAACGGCAAAAAGCTGGACGCCGACGATATTCTTTACTCCATCAACCTGCACCGCGGCGACAAATCCAAAAGCGCCATCAAAACACAGCTGGCACCGATTACCGGCCTGACCAAACAGGGCGACAACCAGATTCTGATTACTCTCGACAGCGGCAACGCCGACCTGCCGTACCTGCTGGCAGATTACCATCTGGTGGTCGTGCCCGCGGGCTTCACCGACTGGTCGCACCCGATTGGCACCGGCGGTTTTATCTTTGATCAGTACGAACCGGGCGTACGCTCGCTGTTCAAACGTAACCCGAATTACTGGAAGCCGGATCGCGCCTTTGTTGACGCCGTGGAAGTGCTGGTGATCAACGACCCGACCGCGCGCACCAACGCCCTGATTTCCGGTCAGGTTCACGCGATCAACCGCGTCGATTTCAAAACCGTCGATTTCCTCAAACGCAGCCCGGCCCTGAACATTATCCGTTCCTCCGGCGGCCAGCACTTTACATTCCTGATGGATTGCAGCGTCGCGCCGTATAACAACAACGATGTGCGCATGGCGATTAAACACGGCATCGACCGCCAGAAAATTCTTGATACCGTACTGCGCGGCTACGGCTCGCTGGGCAACGATCACCCGATCCCGAAAACCGACCGTTTCTTCAACCACAGTCTCGAGCAGCGTGTATACGATCCGGACAAATCAAAGTTCTACCTGAAAAAAGCCGGATTAACCGACCTGAAAGTCGAGCTGTCTTCGTCTGACGCCGCCTTTGCCGGGGCGCTCGACGCCGCCGCATTGTTCCAGGGTCAGGCACAGAAAGGCGGCATTCAGGTCAACATCAAGCGCCAGCCTGCCGACAGCTACTGGGACGATGTGTGGATGAAGGCCCCGTTCAGCATGGGTTACTGGGGCGGACGCCCGACGGCTGACCAGATGTTTTCAACCGCGTACCAGTCCACCGCCAAATGGAACGACACGCACTGGAAAGATGAGAAGTTTGACGCCCAGCTGCTTCAGGCGCGTTCACTGCTCGATGAAGCCAAACGCGCAGAAATTTATGGCGAGCTGCAAAGCATCGTGCGCGACAACGGCGGTGCGATGATCCCGCTGTTTGGTGATTATCTCGATGCCGCCAGCAAAAAAGTCGGCGGGATCAAACCGCATCCGATGTTCAACTTCATGGGTGGTCGTCTGGCCGAGCGCGTCTGGCTGGAGGCATGATGAAAAAACGGATTTTACAGCGGGTCCTGTTGGGCATTATCACGCTGTGGCTGGTCTCTGTGCTGATTTTTATTGGCACAGAAATGCTGCCCGGCGACGTCGCTACCGCGATTTTAGGGCAAAGCGCGACGCCGGAAACCGTGGCGGCTCTGCGGCTGCAACTGGGTCTGGATGAACCGTCGGTGCTGCGCTATCTGCACTGGCTGGCAGGGATTCTGCACGGCGATTTAGGTCATTCACTGGCGAACGGTCGCGCCATCAGCGACGAACTTTTGCCGCGTCTGGCGAACACGCTGTTTCTGGCCGGATACGCCGCCGTGATCGCCATTCCGCTGGCGGTCGGTCTGGGTATCGCTTCCGCCATCTGGCGCGGTTCCGTGTTTGACCGGCTGGCAAATACCCTCACGCTCATCAGCATTTCCGTGCCGGAGTTTTTCGTCGGCTACATTCTGGTGATCGCCTTTGCTATCCGCCTGACGTGGTTCCCGAGTCTGGCGATGGTTGACAGTTCATCTTCGTTCGCCGACCGGCTTTACGTCTGCACCCTGCCGATGCTCACGCTGACGCTGGTCGTGCTGGCGCATATGTTGCGCATGACGCGTGCATCGGTGACGGCGGTGATGTCCAGCCCGTACATCGAAAGCGCGGTGCTCAAAGGCATTCCGCGATGGCGTATTGTGGTTTCGCACGCCCTGCCCAACGCTCTCGCGCCCATCATCAACGTCGTGGCGTTCAATCTGGCGTATCTGGTGGTTGGCGTCATTCTGGTGGAAGTAGTGTTCGTCTATCCGGGCATTGGCCAGTACATGGTGGACGCCGTCACCAAGCGAGACCTGCCGGTCGTTCAGGCCTGCGGTCTGCTGTTTGGCGGCACCTACATTTTTCTTAATACCACCGCCGATTTACTGGCGATCTGGTGTAATCCACGCCTGCGCCATGCGCGCTAAAAGAGGGACAGCATGAACCGGTATTTCATTAACATCCCGCTGTCGGCCTGGATTGGCATTGTGATTATTGCGGTGAATCTCTTCGCCGCCATTTTCGCGCCGTGGCTTGCGCCACACAGCGAAACCGAACAGGTTGGCGATATCTGGCTGCTGCCGTCTGCCGCCACGCCGTTTGGCACCGACAGCCTCGGGCGCGACATGCTTTCGCGCATTTTATTTGGCGCGCGCACGACAATTGCCATCGCCCTGACCATCACCTTCAGCTCATTTATCATCGGCATCGTCACCGGTTTCACCGCCGCGATTTACGGCAAATGGGTGGATACCGTGCTTTCGCGCATCGTCGATACCGTGATGTCGATTCCGGTGCTGATTTTCGCGCTGATCGTATTATCCGTAATGGGCACCTCGATTCCGGTTCTGGTGCTGACCATCGCCCTGCTCGACGCCACCCGCGTGTTCCGTCTGGCACGCCTGGTCGCCCAGGCGATTGTCTGTCAGGAATATGTCGAAGCGGCGCGTCTGCGCGGTGAAGGGTTGCGCTGGGTGCTGTTTAAAGAAATTCTGCCTAACGCCCTGCCGCCGCTGCTGGCAGAGTTTGGTATGCGCTTTTGCTTTACCTTCCTGTTTATTGCGGGTCTGAGCTTCTTAGGATTAGGCATTCAGCCGCCGTATGCTGACTGGGGAAGCATGGTGCGTGACAACGCGCAGGCGATTAACTTTGGTCAGTTTGCGCCGCTCTATCCGGCGGCGGCGATTGCGCTGCTGACGATTGGCGTCAATCTGGTGGTTGACTGGCTGCTGGCCCGTAACAGCCTGCCGCAGGGAGATGAAGCATGACACGCACGATTTTAGAAATGCGCGGCCTGCGCATTGAAACCCTCGACGGTTCGCCGCTGGTGCAGGATATTTCGCTGAAACTGGCGGCGGGCGAAGTGCTCGGCCTGATTGGTGAATCCGGCGCAGGCAAATCCACCATCGGGCTGGCGGCGCTGGGCTATGCGCGTCAGGGCTGCCGGATTGCGGGCGGCGAGGTGATCCTCGACGGCACCAACATCGTTTCACAGCCTTCGCGCGTTAAACGCGAGTGGCGCGGCAAACGCGTGGCCTATGTCGCGCAAAGCGCCGCCGCCTCGTTTAACCCGGCGCTGACCATCGAAAAACAGGTATGCGAAGGCCCGATCCGCCACGGTCTGATGAACAAAGAAGAAAGCCGCCAGTGGGCGATTTCGCTGTTCCGCTCACTGGATTTGCCGGATCCGGAAAACATCGGCAAGCGTTATCCGCATCAGCTTTCCGGCGGACAGCTTCAGCGCGCAATGGCCGCGATGGCGATGTCCTGTAAACCGGATTTGCTGATCATGGATGAACCGACCACGGCGCTGGACGTCACCACGCAAATTGAAGTGCTGGTGATGCTGCGCAAACTGGTGCGTGAGTTCAACACCGCCGCGCTGTATATCACGCACGATCTGGCCGTTGTCGCGCAGCTCGCCGACCGCATTATGGTGCTGCGTCACGGCAAGGAAGTGGAAACCGGCAGCACGCAAACCATTCTGGAAAACCCGCAGCAGGATTACACCCGCAGGCTGGTCGCGGAGCGTGAACACGCGCTGGCGCCACTGACCGGCGGCCATGAATCGTCCGGCCAGCCGCTGCTGACCATGAAGAAACTCAGCACCGGTTATAACGGCAAACGCGTGGTGCATGATGTCAGTCTGCAACTCCCTCGCGGCAAAACGCTGGCGATTATCGGTGAATCCGGCAGCGGAAAAAGTACGCTGGCGCGGGCGCTGGTGGGTCTGCTACCGGACACCGAAGGCTCGGTGGACTTCGACGGCACGGCGCTTTCGCATAATTACCAGAAGCGCAACAAAGAAACCCTGCGCCGGATGCAGATGATTTATCAGCTTCCCGACGTGGCGCTCAACCCACGCCAGACACTGCTGGATATCATTGGCCGCCCGCTAAGTTTCTATTTCGGGATGAACAAAAAGCAGGTTCGCGAGCGCGTGGAAGAGTTACTGCGCCTGACCGAGCTGCCGGTAAAGCTGATCGACCGTCGTCCCGGCGAGCTTTCCGGCGGGCAGAAACAGCGCGTCTGTATAGCCCGTGCGCTGGCTGCGCAGCCGGAACTGATTATCTGTGACGAAGCCACCTCCGCGCTCGATCCGCTGGTCGCTGAGGAAGTGCTGAATCTGCTGCGCCGCTTACAGGAACAGCTCGGGCTGTCTTACCTGTTTATCACCCACGATCTGGGCACCGTGAAACGTATCGCCCATCAGGTCGCGGTGATGTATCAGGGCCAGGTGGTCGCCAGTGGCGATACCGGCGTGGTATTCAGCGCGCCTATGCACAGCTACACCGAAAAACTGCTGACGTCCGTACCGGAAATGCGCACCCGCTGGCTGGACGACGTTCTCGCCCTGCGCAACGTTCCGCTTCCGGCTACAGCCATTCCTTCGACAGGAGTCTTATGAATACCAAACGCATCGTGACCGAATTCCCCCACGCCGTCACCGTGACTGAACATTTGTGGATACCGCTGAGCGACGGCACACGCCTCGCCGCGCGATTATGGCTACCGGATGATGCGGTAAACCAGCCGGTTCCGGCGATCCTCGAATACATTCCTTACCGCAAGCGCGACGGTACCCGCACCCGCGATGAACCGATGCACGGATTCTTTGCCGGCAACGGTTACGCGGTAGTGCGTGTGGACATGCGCGGCAGCGGCGAATCCGACGGATTGCTGGCCGACGAATACCTGTTGCAGGAACAGGACGACGCGCTCGAAGTCATCGAATGGATCACGCAGCAAAACTGGTGCAGCGGCAACGTCGGCATGATGGGCAAATCCTGGGGCGGATTTAACGGATTGCAGGTCGCCGCCCGTCGTCCTGCGGCGCTGAAAGCCATCATCACCGTATGCTCAACCGACGACCGCTACCGCGATGACATCCACTACAAAGGCGGCTGCCTGCTTAACGATAACCTCTGGTGGGGCGGCATTATGCTGGCGTACCAGAGCCGTCCGTCCGATCCGGCGCTGGTCGGTGAAAGCTGGTACAAAGACTGGCTGAACCGTCTGGAAAACATGCCCTTCTTCCCGGCGTTGTGGATGGAGCATCCGCTGCGCGACGAATACTGGCAGCACGGCTCAGTGTGCGAAGACTGGTCAGCCATTGAATGTCCGGTGCTGGCGATTGGCGGCTGGGCGGATGCCTACAGCAATGCCGTTTTCCGCCTGATGGACAATTTACAGGTTCCGCGCCGCGCCATTCTCGGCCCGTGGGCGCATATTTATCCGCAGGACGGCACGCCGGAACCGGCGATCGGTTTCCTGCAGGAAGCGGTTCGCTGGTGGGATCACTGGCTGAAGGGCGAACAAAACGGCGCGATGGAAGGCCCGATGATTCAGACATGGTTGCAGGACAGCCAGCCGCCTTCGGCGATGCGTCCGGTCAGCAAAGGCGAATGGGTGGGATTTGATCGCGGCACCGCCAGCAATATTAATTACATGCCCCGCTGGCTTTCGCGCGGCCAGCTGAATACTCAGCCGGATGCCGGCGCGGGCGTCATCAATATCTGTTCGCCTCAGAATCACGGGCTGATGGCCGGGGAATGGATGGGCGCTGGCGTGCCCGGTGAAATGCCGCCGGATCAGCGCGTTGACGACGGCATGGCGGAAATCTTTGACGGCGAACCGCTGGCCGAACCGCTGTCCATCTTCGGCTTTCCGGAATTCACGGTGGAGCTGAGCAGTGATAAACCGGCGGCGATGCTTTACGTGCGCCTTTCCGACGTTTCACCGGAAGGTGCGGTAAACCGCGTCACACACGGCTGGCTGAATCTGGCGCATCTGCACGGCCACGATAAATCTGTACCGCTCGTACCGGGGCAAAAAGTCAAAGTACCGGTACAGCTGGATGGCATCGCTCACCGCTTTGCTGCCGGACATCGCCTGCGGCTCTCGCTGGCAACCACTTTCTGGCCGATGATCTGGCCGATGGCAGAAGCCGCGACGCTGACGGTAGATTTGCACAGCGCGCAGCTCAGTCTGCCGGTTTGCGAACAGCCGGTACCGGTTGATGGCCCGATCGCCGAACCACAAAGCGCCCCGCTTACCCCGCAGACCGTGCTGTCACCGGGACGCGTTGATCGCAACATCACTTATGATTTCCTCACCGACAGCTGGACCAGCGTGACTCACGGCGTGGGTGGCGTATTCGGTGAAGGGGTTTACCGTTTCGATGATATCGATACGACCGTCGATCACGGTCTACGCCGCGAGCTGACGGTCAGTAACAGTGACCCGCTTTCCGCGCGCTATCTGCTGACGCAAACCATGAAAATGGGGCGAGAAGGCTGGTGGATGGAGGCGGAAATTACGCTCGAGCTGCGTAGTGATCTGACCCACTTTATCGTCAGCGGCGACATGGTGGTGAGTCTGAACGGCGAAGAAGAATTCACGAAATACTGGCACGAGAGGATTGCGCGGTAACGATTAGGGTTGGTAATTCCAGGTCAAGGTCAAAACCGTGGGTTGCCACCCACACCGGCCTTAAGGAGCGCCTTTCGCCGCGCCCCTTAAGAATCCCGGGCTCTTAAAATGCGCGCTACCGCTGGGACGATGGACATGTTCCGTTGCTGCGGCATGTGGCGCGAAATCTTGCCGCTGCGCGGTTCCTTCCCCGATGGTTCGAGCCACAGGTCTCGAATCATCGGTCAGCAAAATTTCTGAGCGCGCCAGTAAGATTTCTCAAAATCCGATCAGTGCGAGATTTGGGGGATTATCGCCGTAATGTCCTGACTCTCCAGCACCCGCCCGTCCTGCGCACGTATTTCGATTTTGCGCAGCGGCTGGCGGTTTTTGTTATCAACCAGCAGCGTGCAGGCTTCGCCTTCTTCAAACAGGTATTCACTTCCCCACTGCCCCAGCGCGACCAGCACCGGTTGCAGCGCCAGCCCTTTTTCTGTCAGCACATAATCCTGATACGCCGAGCCATCCGCTGCCGGTTCAACTTTCAAAATACCTTCCGCCACCAGCGCTTTCAGTCTCGTGCTGAGAATGTTTTTAGCCGCGCCCAGGCTGCGCTGGAATTCACTAAAACGCGAAATTCCGCGCATGGCATCACGGACAATCAGCAGCGTCCACCAGTCACCAATTAAATCCAGCGCACGGCCTGCCGGACATGGCGTATTTTCCAGACGGGTTCGTTTCATGGCACTTCCTGCTCAATGCGGTTTAAATAATCTGGTTGCATTATAAAACCACTGGTGCTAAAAATCATCTGGTTTCATAATTAAACCACTTATTCAAACCCGAGGTTCTACTATGTCAGATTCTATTCGCTCCAAATCTGTTGCTTTGATCACAGGGGCATCCACCGGTATTGGCGCAACCTATGCCGATCGCCTGGCAAAGCGTGGTTATGATTTAATTCTGGTTGCCCGTGACGTTGAACGTCTTAATGCGCTGTCCGATCGCCTGCAACAAGAGTCGGGTGTAAATATCACCGTGCTGCCTGCTGACCTGACCCGCAGCGAAGATCTCGCCCGTGTCGAAGACTTCATCCGCGCCACGCCGCAGATTTCCCTGCTGATCAATAACGCCGGGGCTTCACTGAAAGCCGGTTTTGAGAACAGTGACGCCGGGGCTATCGAGAATCTGATCACCCTGAATGTCACCTCAGTGGCACGTCTTTCCCGTGTCGCTTTCGACGGTCTGATTAAACATAAAGACGGCGCCATTATTAATATCGCTTCTGTGATGGCGCTGACGCCGGAGCTGCAATCGGCGGTGTATTCCGCGACTAAGGCTTTTGTGCTGACTTTCAGCCAGACGCTGCAATTTGAAATGGCAGAACGCGGCCTGTACGTTCAGGCCGTGTTACCGGCCGCAACGCGTACCGAAATCTGGGCGCGTTCGGGCAAAAATATCGATGAAGTACCGGGAGTCATGGAAGTCGGTGAACTGGTAGATGCCGCGCTGCTGGGCTTTGACCGCAAAGAAAAAGTCACCATTCCGCCGTTGCAGGACGAAAAACAGTGGGACGATTTTGACGCCCTGCGTTCGGCGATGGTGCCGAACTTCCTGCAATCTCACGCCGCGCCGCGTTACAAAGCCTGACAGTGAGACATTGACCAGTAACATAAATTTACTGGTCAATGTTGATTTGCTTTGCAAATATGTTAATTCGCCAACTTTGTGAAGTGAATACGATGACTGAATATGTAATTGCTACACCTGAAGTTTCCTCTCTTGCCGTCGAAGGCCAGAGCGCCCGTTTTCCGATACGCCGTGTGTACTGCGTCGGACGTAACTATTCCGAGCACGCCCGCGAAATGGGGCATGATCCGGATCGTGAACCGCCATTTTTCTTTGGTAAGCCGGCTGATGCGGTTATTCCTGCCAGCGGTAACGTGCCGTATCCGACACTGACCGAAGATCTGCATTACGAAGTGGAACTGGTGGTAGCGATCGCCGAGGGCGGTAAAAACATCGCCGCCGGAGACGCGCTTTCGCATGTCTGGGGTTATACCGTCGGCGTGGATTTAACCCGTCGCGACATCCAGGCGCAGGCCAAAAAGCAGGGGCGTCCGTGGGATTTCGCCAAAGGCTTTGATGATTCCGCACCCGCGAATCCGCTGCTGCCGGTCAGTCAGACCGGTCATCCTGCCGCCGGTAAAATCTGGCTGGATGTGAACGGCGAAAAACGTCAGCGCGGCGATTTAAGTGATCAGATCTGGCAGGTGGCGGATGTGATCAGTTATCTGTCACAGGCCGTTGAGCTTAAGCCCGGTGACCTGATTTACACCGGTACGCCTGCGGGCGTCGGCCCGGTTGTGCGCGGTGATGTGATCACCGGCGGGATCGAAGGGCTGAGCGAATTCAGCTTTACTATCGTTTAAGCGTCTATCCCTGCTGCGACGCCTGATTTTAGGCGTCCTTTTCTCCCGCCTTTCTTTCAGCCTCTTCCGTAACGAGCGGGATCAGCTTCTCAAATGCACAAGCGCTGGACGGATCAAACAGTGACAGCGTTTCTATCTGGCTGAGCAAAATCACCTTTCTGAAATTCAGTGCATTCACCGGCTGGGAAACAGGCGTCACGCCGTGTTCCTGATAATACCGGGCATAGTTGTGCTCAACGCGCAGCTCCAGTGTGTCTTTGTCGCGGTAGCCGCTGACCATCGGGATCACCACGACGTTATCTGATGATGAGGTTTCACAGCGCGCCGTGTGCACCATCCCGATATACACACGCCGTGACTGGAGCGTGATAAACACCATATCGCCCTGCTCCATGCACTGGTACAAAAGGCCTTCGACGCCGTTGGCCCGGGTGAGCTGTTTGTACAGTTGCTTGCGTCCGGCGGTATTGAGCCGCAAGCCCGGCGACCAGGTGGTGCGCACCAGGCAAAGCATCACCGAAATGCCGAGCATGATGACAACCGGCGCCTGAATCCCTAAGAAACTCCAGTTGATAAAATCGCGGTGGTAATGAACGTTTTGATGCGCATAAACCGTGGCCGGAATGGCGTTCACGATTTCTGAAATGCCCCACAGCGCCATATACCCCAGCGCAATCATCAGCACGCCTTGCAGGACAAAAATGCAGCCGTAGAGCGCCACCAGAAAATAGACATCCCAGCCAAATGTCCGTTTGAGTTTGAAACGTGATGAGATGTCGCGGGTGGTGTACCAGTAACCGCAGACCATTAACACCATGAAAACCGCCGTCGCCATTACAGCACACCCATGCGTTTGACGTGCCGGGCGAAATCTTCCTGCATGTCCTGATTCGCCGGATTGACCGAGGCAGTACCGTTTTCATCAATCAAAATACGCTCCCCCTCCTCCAGCGTATTCTCAATATCCTTCGCACTGAACAGCCCCAGAAATTGCTCGGGGCTGGAAAAAATTTGAAGCAGATTCTTTAGCATAGGTTTCTCTCACAGCAAAAGAACAAGCCTAGTCAACGAAGGGCAATGCGGTGAAAAATCAGGAGAGTTTAGGAATGTTTACTTTCTGAAGGCAAAAAAAAGGCCGCCCCGCAGGACGACCTTCTTTCACGGCAAACATTCTGCCCGGTTTACTTCGTTTCCACGCTTTCGTGATGCGCTTCTTCGTGCGCTGCCTGTTCGGCATGCACTTCCGCCGCGCGCTTACGCAAGCCAATCCAGCCCAGAACCAGCAGAATGATCAGCACCGGAATAGTGGAAACCGTGAAGGTTCCGTTCGGGTAATCAAACGCCATCAGAATCAGTACGCCCGCCAGGAAGGCCAGCGTCAGCCATGAAGTAAACGGCGCCCACGGCATTTTGAAGGAGACGTCTTTCGCCCGACCTTCTTTGATGGCGGTACGCAGTTTCATCTGACACACGATGATGAATGCCCATGAGCTGAGGATGCCCAGTGACGCAACGTTCAGGACAATCTCAAAGACCTGCGAAGGCACGTAATAGTTGAGGATGACGCCTATTACGTAAATACCGACGGTCACCAGAATGCCCGCGTAAGGCACCTGCTGCGCGCTCATCTTCGACATGAATTTCGGCGCAGAGCCGCCCATCGACAGCGAACGCAGAATACGACCGGTGGAATACAGGCCGGAGTTCAGGCTCGACAGCGCGGCGGTCAGCACCACGATATTCATGATTGTCCCGATGTACGGCACGCCGAGCTTGCTGAAGAAGGTCACAAACGGACTCTGGCCCGCCTGATACGCATTCCACGGCAGCAGCAGAACCAGCAGCACGACGGAGCCGACGTAGAACAAAGCAATACGCCAGATCACGCTGTTGATGGCTTTCGGCAGCACTTTTTCAGGATTTTTCGTTTCGCCCGCTGCGGTACCGACCAGTTCGATCGCCGCAAAGGCGAAGACCACGCCCTGCACTAAAACCAGCGCCGGTAACAGGCCGTGCGGGAAGATACCGCCGTTGTCGGTGATAAGGTGCAGACCGGTGGTATTGCCGTCGAGCTGTTTGCCTGTGCCAAGGAACACCACGCCGACCACCAGGAAGATTGCGATAGCCGCGACTTTGATCAGCGCAAACCAGAATTCCATTTCAGCGAACCACTTCACGCCGATCATATTCATGGTCGCCACAATCGCCAGCGCACCGAGGGCAAACATCCACTGCGGGACATCACCGAAGGTTCCCCAGTAGTGCATGTACAGAGCCACTGCGGTGATATCGACAATGCCGGTCATCGCCCAGTTCAGGAAGTACATCCAGCCCGCCACATAGGAGGCCTTTTCGCCCAGAAACTCACGGGCATAAGAGACGAAACTGCCGCTGGTCGGACGGTGTAAAACCAGTTCACCCAGCGCACGCAGAATAAAGAACGAGAAAATACCACATACCGCATACACGATAGCCAGCGCCGGGCCTGCCATCTGTAAACGCGCACCCGCACCAAGGAATAAACCGGTACCGATAGAACCCCCAATAGCAATCATCTGAACCTGACGATTGCCCATGCTCTTGTGGTAACCGCTTTCGTGCGAATCCAGCCAGCGCCGTTTGGCGGCGTGTTTTGCCTCTGCCGATTTCTTATGAGACTTCATTATGACTTGTTCTCCAAAATAACCTTCACCTGACGCCGGTGCAGCAAGCAAACGATTGCAAGCCACGACGTTTACGTGGTTAACCCACTGTAGTTTTTTTAGCCGGAACTGTTTTTGATGCAATAACGGCGAAGGATGCTACCTGTTCTCATTAACCGAGGCAAAAAAAACCGTACTTAAAAATTGTGATAAGACATATTTCGCGGCGTGAATTGCGCATGCAACGACAGTTTTATGCATGATCTTGTGGTTTGCTCTCTTTGCGCACCCGCTCAATATTGATCGACAGGTACATGATTTCTTCCGTCGTCAGCCCGCGCTGGTACTGCGCCGTCAGGTATTCCCCGATCTTTTCTGCACACTGCCACGCTTGCGGGTAATTCTCTTTTACCGCCACATGCAGCGTCATATCGTCATCGGCGACCACGGTCCGGTTCAGCATCCGCTGGGCGAAGAATTTCAGGTGGGTAACGAACCGCTGATAACTCAGCGACTCTTCGTCATATTCCAGACGCAGCTGGTATTTCACCAGATTGAGGATTTCCTGCATCACGCGGGTAATGCGCGCCACTTCCGGCATTTCGCCGTTCAGCTGCGCGTTGACCAGATGCAGGGCAATAAAACCGGCTTCATCCACCGGCAACCGCACGCCCAGACGGGCATCAATAATGTCCAGCGCTTCCACGCCCAGCGCATACTCTTTGGGATACAGACGTCGCGTTTCCCACAGCAACGCATTGCTGATGGGCACACCTTTTTTCTGCCGTTCAATGGCAAAGTTGCAGTGATCGGTCAGCGCGATATACAGATTTTCCTGCAACTTTCCCAGCCGGGTTCGTGCCAGCGAAATGATCTGGTCGCAGGTCGTCATCACTTCCATCGGAATATGCGAGAGCAGTTCCGTCAGATGCGCGACCAGTTCGTCGTTTTGTAAGGCGAAGATTTTCTCGATTTTACTGTCATCAAGTTCATCTCCCGTTTTTTTCATAAACGCCAGACCACGGCCCATGACGACCTGTTCCCGCTGCTGATCGTTGACGACAACCACCACGTTATTATTTAAAATTTTGGCGATTTTCATTGTGATTCCCTGAAAAGAAAAACCCGATCGTCAGTGAAGAAGATCAGGTTTTGTCTGCCGCAGCATTGCGTATCTGCCTGATAATTCTAGCAGGTTAGATTAGCCACTCAATGCACATTACTGAAAAAGCGTGATAACGATCCCGGCTCTCCGGCCATGCCCGCACTCAGAAAGTGACAATGGCTTTCAGCCCTGTCACCCAGGCGTCCTGCGTTTCTTTCACGCCACCCGGACGGTACCAGTATTGCAAATCAGGTTGCAGGATAAGCCATGAACGCACTTTGATCTGATAGTACAAATCGGCATTCACCGAATGCCCGGACAGCGGCGTGTACAACGGATTGCCGTAATCATCCACCTGATAAATGGCGTTCAGGTTTTCCTGATTCTGCCGGTAGTGGTCGCTCATTTTAATGTACGTCATACCAAAACCCAGCCAGTCGTCAGGGCGCGCATCGAACAGACCGCGATAACGCATGGACGCCGCCTGCGTGTAATGCATGGCGTTGCTGCGCGGGTCGGCCAGACCGAGACTGTATGACACGCTCATGCCGCGGTTCGGATCATCGCCACGCTGCGTCACCTGCTGGTTGAAACCGGTGTACATAAACCAGGTGCTGCTGTGGGAACGATAACCTTCCGGGTCGCTGGCGCCGACGCTTTGCGTTTTCCCCTCAGAAAGATCCTTCTGCGGCGAGTTGGTGTACAGCAGTCCGAAGTTATAAATGCCCGGCAAACCGTTGACCTTGGTTTTCAGTTCGGCTTCCATCGGCAGCAAAATCCCGCGAGCGCCTTTCAGCGAACCGCTCCAGGCGTATTTTCTATCTGACGCGTCCGGGTTTTGTTCCATGATGCCGGTTTTCAGCGTCAGGCTGTCCGTCAGTTTGTACTGGAATGTGGTGCCCCAGTAATGTTTGTTCCAGTTGTACCAGGTCATCGAGTTAGCAGATTTGCCGCCGCACTGACTGAGCAACTGGAAATCGCACGGGATAATCTGATCGAAATCCTGATTCTTGTTCATCATGCCGATGCGCCAGTGCAGTTTGCGGTCATCAAAACTGCGACTGAAGGTCAGCCAGCCCAGACGCGTAATCGACTGCCCTCCCCAGCTTTCCTGCGCGATATCGTTAAAACCCACACGCGGATCTTGCGTACGTTCGGACGTCAGGTTGTCATCATGGTTACGGTTAACAATGTTCCCTTCAATCGCCGCATCCGGAATGCCGGTGTACATTTCCAGATCCTGCGTAAACGTCAGCGAGAACTGGTCGATGTACGCCAGTTTTTTATCGTGGTTATAACCGCCGCCCGCGTTGTAGGAAGATTCGCTCAGGTAACCGAGCTGATAATGGAAACCGTGGTCTTCAAGAATGGGCCGGATCCCCAGCATGTCGCCGAGCATCCCTTCGCCGGGTGCCTCAAAACCGAGCACGGTTCCGTTCCAGTCGCTGGCGGCCAGTGCCGGTTGGATCCCTGCGCCCGCCAGACAAACGGCCAGCGCGAAATATTTATGATATGAACGAACTGCGGGTCGCATTTTATACCCGGAATCATTATGTGCAGGTAATACAGAAATCTGAGAAAATTTCATCATTACATTCCCTTCGAATTATTGATTATCTTTTTATTGTTATTCGAATTCCTTCCCGCAGGCACAGATTGCCCTGCGGGTGAAATTTCGCATTATTAATTGAGGTTCGGTATGAAGTGGCCTGCTCATTCAGGCCACCGGATTACGGTTTGTTTATTTACGCTTTTAAAGAAGCACCGTGAGTTTTAATCACGTCGGCATACCAGAAGAAGCTTTTCTTGCGGCGGCGTTCCAGCGTGCCATTGCCCTGGTCGTCGCGGTCAACATAGATATAACCGTAGCGTTTGGAGAATTCGGCTTTCGATGCGCTGACCAGGTCGATAGGCCCCCAGCTGGTGTAGCCCATGACTTCCACACCGTCTTCAATGGCTTCGTGCACCTGCACCAGATGGTCATTGATATACTCAATGCGGTAATCATCATTAATGCTGCCGTCCGCTTCGACTTTATCGCGGGCACCCAGACCATTCTCAACAATAAATAACGGCTTCTGGTAGCGGTCATATAATTCATTCATTAAGAACCGCAAACCTTCCGGATCAATCTGCCAGCCCCATTCGGAACTTTTCAGATGCGGATTCGGCACCATATTTAATATATTGGCACGTGCTTTAATATTTTGTTCTGCATCCGTGGTTACACAACCGGTCATGTAATAACTGAAGGAAATAAAGTCGACCGTTTCTTTCAGCGCTATTTTGTCTTCAGCAGTAATGTTAATTTCCATACCGCGATCTTTAAAGAAACGTTTCATATACGCCGGATACGCGCCACGTACCTGAACGTCACCAAAGAATAACCAGTCGCGGTTTTGTTGCAGCGTTTCCATCATATCAGCCGGTTTGCAGGTCAGCGGATAGAGCATTCCGCCCAGCAGCATGTTACCGATTTTGCCGTCAGGAATGATTTCATGACAGGCTTTCACTGCTTTGGCACTCGCCACCAGCTGATGATGAATGGCCTGATAAATCGCCTGTTTGCTGCTGCCTTCCGGCAATCCGACACCGGTAAACGGCGCGTGCAGCGACATGTTGATTTCGTTGAACGTCAGCCAGTATTTCACTTTATCTTTGTAACGCGTGAACACGGTGCGGGCGTAATTCTCGAAGAAACCGATGGTATCCCGGCTGCCCCAGCCGCCGTGTTTTTTCACGATGCCGTACGGCATTTCGTAATGGGAAAGCGTCACCAGCGGCGTGATGCCGTATTTTGCCATTTCATCAAACAGGCGGTCGTAGAACGCCAGACCGGCTTCGTTCGGGTGCAGTTCGTCGCCTTCCGGGAAAATACGTGTCCAGGCAATAGAAGTTCGCAGCACGGTGAATCCCATTTCGGCGAACAGTTTCATGTCTTCCGGATAACGATGGTAAAAATCAATCGCCACATCTTTGATGCCAAAATCGCCTTCCACGCGCTCCTGCACCGGGCCGAAAACGCCCTGCGGTTGCAGGTCAGAGGTGGACAATCCTTTACCGTCGGTCAGGTACGCGCCTTCAACCTGATTAGCTGCGACTGCGCCGCCCCATAAGAATTCCTTCGGGAATTGCTTGCTCATGTGAATCTCCTGGTTCTGACTGTTATCGTAAAAGGGTAAGTAATAAAGCTTGTTCGCCGACGTCCTGACCCGTGCTGGCCGGAATGACGTCGAGATAATCGTCGCTGTTGGTGATAAGCACAGGCGTAGTCATGTCGTAACCGGCATCGGCAATGCCCTGGGTGTCGAACTCCAGCAGCAAATCACCCTGCTTCACGACGGTGTCTGCTGCCACGTGCGGCGTGAAGAATTTGCCATCAAGCTTCACGGTATCGATACCGACGTGGATCAGGATTTCCGCGCCGTCTTCTGATTCAATTCCGATAGCGTGATGGGTTTTGAACAGGGAAACCACGGTGCCGTTGACCGGCGAAACGACACGGCCCGCGGACGGAATAATCGCTACGCCTTTACCCAGCAAACCGCTGGCAAATGTCGGATCTTTCACATCTTCAAGCGCCACGCAGATACCGGCAATCGGGCTGGTCACCAGGGTTTTGCCACGCGGCGCCTGGACGGAAGCCGGCGAGACGCTATCGGCCGTTTCACCCGCTTTCGCTTCTTCATTCATCCCGAAGAAGAACGTTGCCAGAGCGGCAAAAGCGAGGGCAAAAACGGTGCCGGCGATGGCGGCGGTAACCGTCTGGTCAAAACCCGTCGGTGGAATGATCTGCGTGAAAGTGAAGATGTTAGCGAAGCCGAAGGAGTACGCGGTAGTCTGGAAATAACCGAGGATTGCCGCGCCCAGCGCGCCGCCGACGCAGCCGAAAATAAACGGACGGCGGCGTGGCAGGTTAATGCCGTAAACCGCCGGTTCTGTGATACCAAAAATCCCGGCGCTGACCGCTGAACCCGCCAGTGCTTTGGTACGCGCGTCTTTAGCACGCAACATCACGCCGATTACAGCGCCAACCTGCCCCATCACGGCCGGTAATAACAGCGGCAGCATGGTGTCGTGGCCCAGAATGCTGAAGTTGTTGATCATCAGCGGCACCAGCCCCCAGTGCAGACCGAAGATCACACAGACTTGCCACAGGCCACCCATAAAGGCCCCCGCGATGGCCGGGCTGATGTGATAGATAAACTGATAGCCGTTAGCAAGTTGCTGGCTGGCCCAGGTCGCGACCGGCCCGATGAGGAGGAAGGTCAGCGGGACAATTACCATCAGGCAGATAAGCGGCGTAATGAAATTGCGCAGGGAACCCGGCAGTAGTTTCATCAGACGTTTTTCCATCCAGCTGGAGGCCCACGCAGCGAGGATCACCGGAATAACCGATGAGGCGTAGTTGATGAAAACCAGCGGTATGCCAAAGAAATGTTCAGACGGAACACCCGGCTGCTGAGCGTTAAATGCCGCCGTCATCAGCGGATGCACCATCGCGCCGCCAATCATCATCGTTACAAACGGATTGCCGCCGAATTTTTTCCCGGCGGTATAGCCGATCACCAGCGGGAAGAAGTAAAACATGGCGTCGCTGGCGGCGAACCAGACTTTATACGTGCCGCTTTCCGGATTCAGCCAGCCGCAGGCCAGCGCCAGTGACAGAAACCCTTTCAGGATCCCTGACGCGGCCATGATGCCGATAAACGGGGTGAAAATACCGGAAATGACGTCAATGGCGCGGGCGAACAGATTGCCTTTATCCTGCCCCTCTTCTTCATCGCCGCTTTCCGAAAGTGCGCTGCCGCGCACTAAAGCGTCATAGACCGCGCCGACGTGGTTGCCGATCACGACCTGAAACTGGCCACCGCTTTCCACCACCATAATGACGCCGGGGTTCTTTTTTAATCCTTCGGCATCCGCTTTACTGATGTTTTTAAGCTTGAACCGTAAACGGGTGGCGCAATGCACCACGCTGTTCACGTTTTCCTTTCCGCCCACTCCGCGGAGTATTTCGTCGGCTAATGTTTTGTATTCCATGGTGTTATCTCATCAGAGTAATGGCGTCGTGCACGACATTGCCGTTGTATTTCAAAGGGGCGGCCAGCCCCTGAATTCAGGCCAAAAAAAAACCTAAACGTCCGGTCTCTTCGCGGCATGCGAAGAAACGAGAAGTTTAGGTTTTGCCTGTCAGACAGTAACAATCCTGCTTTCTGCAACGGATTCTCGGGCGAATCGTTGACAGAAACAAGTCGTAATATCAGCCGTGTGACGAAACTGTGATCGGCTTCAGACTTTGTGCTGAAGGATGCTCGTCCCTGAGCATCTCCGGCAAACTAGCGCAGACCGGCGATGGTGAATCCGCCGTCTACCAGCAGATTTTGCCCGGTGACAAACCGCGCTTCGTCGCTGCACAGCCACGCAACAACGTCGCCCACGTCGTCGGATTCGCCCACGCGCCCTGCCGGTGTCAGCTGAACAAACGGCCTGAGCATCTCTTCATTCGCGCCCATCCGTCGTGCCATCGGCGTATCGATAATGCCTGGATTCACGTTGTTGATACGGATTTTATGCGCGCCGGTTTCCAGCGCAATGGCGCGGATCATGGCATCCAGACCGCCCTTGCTGGCGGAATAAGCCGCAGACCCGAAACTCGCACCGTGCGCCAGCCACGAGGACGTATTCACAATCGCGCCGCCGTGACCTGCGGCCACCATCGCCTCCAGTTCATATTTCACGGACAGCCAGACGCCTTTCAGATTGATGGCGATCACGTGGTCGAATTCGGCTTCCGTCATTTCGCTGACCGGCGCAAAACCTTCGACACCGGCATTATTAAACGCCGCGTCCAGACGCCCGAAATGCGCCAGCGTTTCCGCAATCATATGTTGAACCTGCGCGCTATCTGAAACGTCTGCCGGCACCGCCAGCGCGTCGCCGCCCTGTTCATGGATCAGCGCAACGGTTTGCAAAAGTTCCGCCTCACGACGCCCGGCGACCACCACTTTTGCGCCGTCGCGTGAGAAAGCCAGCGCCGCGGCACGGCCAATTCCGCTGCCTCCGCCAGTGACCAGCGCCACGCGGTTATGCAGACGAAGGGGCTGAATATGAAGATGTGATTGCTGTGACATAGAAACCTCTGAGAAATGTGTTGACCAGAACCTGACTATAAGAGGATTAATTGTTGCGGATAAGCCGTCTTATATCGCATGATTTACTGGTTCATATTCATCAATGAGAAAAGAAATGCGGACTAACGAACTGGGTGAACTGACCGCCTTTGTCGCCGTGGCAGAAGAAAAAAGCTTCCGTAAGGCGGCGGCGCGGCTGAATTTAACCCCATCCACCCTCAGCCATTCTTTACGTGCGCTGGAAGAACGGCTGGGCGTACGGTTACTGAACCGCACCACGCGTACCGTTTCGCCGACCGAAGCGGGGATTGCGCTGCTGGCCGAAATTGCGCCTGCGTTTGCGGCGATTGCCGGTGCAGTTGAGAAAGTGAATACCTTCAGGGAAACTCCGCAAGGCACGGTGCGCATCAATACGCCGCGCATTGCGGCAGATCTCGTTTTTATGCCGCAGCTGAAGCAATTTAATCTGGATTTCCCGGACATCCGGCTGGAACTGGCCACCAACGACGGTTTCGTGGATATCGTTACTGAAGGATTTGATGCCGGAGTGCGTATCCGCGGCGACGTTCAGCAGGATATGAGTGCGGTTCGCCTGACGTCCGATTTTCATTCGGCGGTTTACGGCTCGCCTGAATATTTCGCGCGGCATGCGAAACCGCTCTCACCCCCCGATTTGCAACATCACGCCTGCATCGGGCGACGGGAAATTACCGGCGGTGCGTTGTATCGATGGGAATTTGAAAAAGAAGGTAAACAAATTGCGGTGCCGGTCCGCGGCCCGCTGATTGTCGACAGCGTAACGATGATGACTCGCCTCGCTCTCGACGGGATCGGGTTGGTCTACACAGCCCGCAGCCCGGAACATGACGCGCTGGTCGCACAGGGTTTGCTTATCCGCGTGCTCGAAGACTGGTCGGTCACATTTCCCGGTTTCTTTCTCTATTATCCCGGTCACCGCCAGCTTTCTGCGGCGTTAAAAGCCGTGATCAGCAGCTTTCGTTTACCGCTGCGGGATCACTAATTCGCTCATTTAACGTCAAGAATTTAAAGGCACTCCTAATGCGGTGTTGGTACACGTAAGCCGTTACGTTATAATTCCCCCGTTACGGCAAAATCCGTAACCAGGATTCTCAACCTGAATGTTTACTGGCGACATGGAGTGCATAAGTGCATTTCACGTTTGAGTCTGCGCATGCCTATTGCCTGTACAAACAACAAGCAATATCTCAATGGTGGCTCAGGCGGGGCTGACTACGGTCAGGCCGGTATCCAGTAGAACCGGTGTTGAGAACCCCGTCAGGGCTACCACCAGTGAGATTCTCAACTCCGGTGGTCGCTGTAACATTAAACTACTGGACAATGAACCATGAACGACAAGCCAAGGCAGGCATTACTTCCTCCCCCACTGTTGGTTTATGCTCCCGTTTGTTACGGAGAGAGCATATGAAGAACACCCGTGAAGACTGGCATCCCGCCGATATTATCGCTGCAATTCGCAAAAAAGGCTCAACGCTGACGGCACTCTCGCGTGATTCCGGACTGGGCGCATCAACCCTGTCCAATACGCTGTCGCGACGCTGGCCCAAAGGTGAGTTGATTATTGCGGCAATGATCGGCGTTCCGGCGTGGGAAATCTGGCCAAGCCGTTATTACAATGCCAACGGGGAGTTGGTTGTTCCTAAATTGCGGAACCCTAAAGCGGAGAGTTAATCCGTAACAGCGGTGGGAGCCTGGCTTTCACCGCATTTTGAAGAGTCTCAGACCGGCGAATTTTTAAATATTCATGCCGTTACCGCAAAGGTTTCCATCCATTCGCAAGAGACCGCATACCGTTCGCTGCGGGCTTTTGCCGGCCAGGCCTCATTCTGTTTGATCCCGTTCACAAATAAAAAACAAAATCAAAAAACGTAAATTGGCGGGACGCCGATTGCATTCCATTTCGGCGCGAAATACCCGTTTGGTTACGGGCTGAGCGGCACCACGTTCCGGTATCACGATTTGCAGCTAAATCAGCAGCCAGTCGTCATCGAAAACGGCGAATTTTCCGTACAGATTCAGATAACCAATACCGGTTCGCGAGCAGGCAGCGAAGTGGTTCAGGTTTATCTGCGCGACTGCGTGGCTTCTCTGGTGCGGCCGGTGCACGAACTGAAAGCATTCCAGCGCGTTGAACTGAACGTCGGAGAAACCGCCACGCTGAATTTCAGTATTCCAACCGACATGCTGAATTTCACCAACGCCGCGCACAAACGCATCGTTGAGCCGGGCTTTATTGACGTTCAGGTCGGGGCTTCCAGCGCTGATATTCGCGGTAACGGTAAGGTGATACTGGCCGGAAAAGTGCGTGAATTGCCACGTAACTGGCGGATGGTCAGCCGGTGTGAGGTGAATCAGTAAAGGCTACTCGCAGATCACAAAATCAGAAAGCAAAACGGACGCTTCAGCGTCCGTTTTTACAGGGTTCAGATAGGCTGTTATTCAGTTTCCCGCGTAATGCCGAAATGCTTATACGCGTGGTTGGTTGCCATACGTCCGCGCGGCGTTCGCTGGATAAAGCCCTGTTGGATCAGGAACGGTTCGATCACGTCTTCAATCGTTTCACGTTCTTCGCCAATTGCGGCAGCTAAGTTATCCAGCCCTACCGGCCCGCCGGTGAATTTATCGATAATCGCCAGAAGCAGTTTGCGGTCCATATAATCGAAACCTTCCGCATCAACGTCCAGCATGTCCAGCGCGCCATTTGCTACATCACCGTTGATCGTACCGTCGCCTTTCACTTCGGCAAAATCACGCACGCGGCGCAGCAGGCGGTTGGCAATACGCGGCGTGCCACGCGAGCGGCGGGCAATCTGATGCGCCCCTTCTTCCGACAATTCCAGCCCGAGGCAGGACGCACTGCGCCCGACGATATGCTGCAAATCGGCGACCTGATAAAATTCCAGACGCTGCACAATACCGAAACGGTCACGCAGCGGAGACGTCAGGGAACCGGCGCGCGTCGTGGCACCAATCAGGGTGAACGGGGGTAAATCAAGCTTGATGGAACGCGCCGCCGGGCCTTCGCCAATCATGATATCCAGCTGATAATCTTCCATCGCCGGATACAGAATTTCTTCGACAACCGGCGAGAGGCGGTGGATTTCATCGATAAACAGTACGTCGTGAGGTTCGAGATTGGTCAGCATCGCGGCCAGATCACCGGCTTTTTCCAGCACCGGCCCGGAAGTCGTGCGCAGATTCACGCCCATTTCGTTGGCAACAATGTTCGCCAGCGTGGTTTTACCCAGCCCCGGCGGCCCGAAAATCAGCAGGTGATCGAGTGCATCTTTGCGTTGCTTTGCCGCCTGAATAAAGATTTCCATCTGCGAGCGCACGTGGGGCTGCCCGACATATTCGTTAAGCAGCTTCGGGCGGATCGCACGGTCAATGACCTCTTCTTCACTAAATACTTCAGAAGAAATCAGGCGGTCAGCTTCAATCATCGTTTACCTCACAGCGCCGCGCGCAGCGCTTCTCTAATCAACGTTTCGGATTCTGCACCCGGTTTCGCCACTTTACTGATCATGCGGCTGGCTTCCGGCGGTTTGTATCCGAGGGATATCAGGGCGGCTACTGCTTCACCTTCGGCATCAGATTCTTTCGCTTTCGACGCCGATGCAGGTAGCGTGATATCAGTATGATTGTTAAATAGATCACCGTTTAATCCTTTAAACCGATCTTTCATTTCGACGACCAGGCGTTCTGCGGTTTTCTTACCGACGCCAGGTAACTTAATTAAGGCAGTGATTTCTTCCTTTTCCACTGCGCTGACGAACTGCTGTGCCGACATACCTGACAGGATTGCCAGCGCCAGCTTTGGCCCAACGCCGTTCACTTTGATCAGTTCCCGGAACAGCGCGCGCTCTTGTTTATCATTGAACCCGTAAAGCAGTTGGGCATCTTCGCGAACAATAAATTGCGTGAAGAGGATGGCTTCCTGACCCAGTTCGGGCAATTCGTAAAAACAGGTCATCGGCATATGCACTTCATAGCCCACGCCGTTGGTTTCCAGCAGCACCAGAGGTGGCTGTTTTTCCAGAATAATGCCTCGAAGTCTGCCTATCACGTTCGTTTTCCTTATCAGGTCAAAAGCAGCAGTGTTTATATCATAAAAAAGGCTGGATGAATATCCAGCCTAATGGACTTGCGGCGTCTATCGCATACGTCCGCGCGCCATCTGCAATTTATCAGAACTCAGCCGGATCGCATTCTGGCTCATGTGACAATGCGTAATCGCAATCGCCAGTGCATCGGCGGCATCGGCCTGCGGATTGGCGGGCAGTTTCAGGATGGAACGCACCATGTGCTGCACCTGCGATTTTTCGGCAGCACCTGTGCCGACAACCGTTTGTTTCACCTGCCGCGCGGCGTATTCGAACACCGGCAAATCCTGATTCACTGCGGCTACAATCGCTGCGCCACGCGCCTGCCCGAGCTTTAACGCGGAGTCAGCATTCTTCGCCATGAATACGGATTCGATGGCAAAAAAGTCAGGCTGGAACTGCGTAATAATTTCCGATACGCCGGCGTAAATTAATTTCAAACGCCCCGGCATATCGTCAACGACGGTACGGATGCAGCCGCTGCCCAGATAACTCAGCTGACGCCCTGTCTGGCGGATAATGCCATAGCCGGTGATGCGTGAACCGGGGTCGATCCCCAGAATAATAGCCATAGCAGCTCAACGCCTTGTGTTGTCGTTTTTTTGCGAAAGTTGGAGACAGTATAAACTGCTGAGGGATTTGAGAATAGCCAGCCGGTGGAGACCACCGGCTGCGGTGAGATTACAGAGTTTCTGCGATCTCGTCGGAGATTTCACCGTTGTGGTAAACCTCTTGTACGTCGTCACAATCTTCCAGCATGTCGATCAGGCGCAACAGTTTTGGTGCAGTTTCTGCATCCATGTCGGCTTTGGTCGATGGGATCATGGTGACTTCTGCGGAATCTGCTTTGAAACCGGCAGCTTCCAGTGCGTCTTTCACTTCGCCCAGATTTTCCCAGGCTGTGAACACATCGATGGCGCCATCGTCGTAAGACTGGATATCTTCTGCACCCGCTTCCAGTGCGGCTTCCATCAGCACATCTTCATCCAGACCTGGTGCGAAAGAAATCACACCTTTCTTGGAGAACAGGTACGCAACGGAACCGTCAGTGCCCAAATTACCGCCGGTTTTGGTGAAGGCATGACGCACTTCAGCCACGGTACGGTTGCGGTTGTCACTCAGACATTCGACCATGATTGCAGAACCACCCGGGCCGTAACCTTCATAAATGATGGTTTCCATGTTGGTGTCTTCGTCACCACCGACGCCACGCGCAATGGCACGGTTCAGGGTATCGCGGGTCATGTTGTTGGACAGTGCTTTATCAATTGCAGCACGCAGACGTGGGTTTGAACCCGCATCGCCGCCGCCCAGACGTGCAGCGGTAACCAGCTCACGAATGATTTTGGTGAAGATTTTGCCACGTTTAGAATCTTGCGCCGCTTTGCGGTGCTTGGTGTTGGCCCACTTACTGTGACCTGCCATAAATATCTCCAAAAAGTCTAAAGTCTTAACAGACCGAATAGTTTACAAATTCTTCAATCGCCTGCTGGTTGCTCGGGGAGACGGTCAGCGCTGCCGCTTCCGCTTTTCCCAGCCACCGGAACGCATGATGTTCGGTAAGAACCACATCACGCTCGTCGGGTAACGCCAGACAGAACCAATGTTCTTTATTACGGGTTACGCCGGGAGCATAGCGATGGCGCAAATGCGCAAATATTTCAAAGTCCTCGCAACGGTCACAATCCTGAAGAGGCAGGTTTTCACCTGCGATGTCGATTCCGACCTCTTCCATCACTTCACGCTGCGCGGTTTGATTCGGGGATTCCCCGCCTTCCAGGCTACCGGTCACCGACTGCCAGAAATTCGGGTCATCCTTTCGTTGGAGCATCAGCACCCTGCCGGTGTTTCTGGCGTAGATGACGCACAGTATCGACTCAGGACGCTTATAGCTCATTAGTTATTCTCAGTATTTGTGTCTGGCGTCACTTCTTTTTTCGCAACAACCGCAATACCGAGTTCCAGTAAAGAGGCCGGATTCGCGAAGCTTGGTGCTTCGGTCATCAGACAGGCCGCTGCCGTGGTTTTCGGGAAAGCGATAACGTCACGGATGTTATCCGTACCGGTCAGAAGCATAACCAGACGATCCAGACCAAATGCAAGACCGGCATGTGGCGGTGTACCGTATTTCAGGGCGTCGAGCAGGAAGCCGAATTTCTCGCGCTGTTCATGTTCGTTAATGCCCAGAATGCTGAACACGGTCTGCTGCATTTCGCTGCGGTGAATACGCACAGAGCCGCCACCCACTTCGTAGCCGTTGATGACCATGTCGTAGGCATTCGCGATAGCGGAAACCGGGTTTGCCGCCAGTTCCTGCGCCGTCATCTCTTTCGGTGCTGTGAACGGGTGGTGCATGGCGCTCAGGCCGCCTTCGTCGGTGTCTTCAAACATCGGGAAGTCGATAACCCACAGCGGAGCCCACATGTCTTCGTTGGTGATTTTCAGATCGCGACCTACTTTCAGACGCAGTGCACCGATTGCGTCGGTCACAATCTTCGCGCTAGCTGCGCCGAAGAAGATCATGTCACCGTCTTGCGCGCCAGTACGTTCGATCAGGGCGGACAGCAGTTCTTCATTCAGGAATTTGGCAACCGGGCTCTGAATACCTTCCACACCTTTCGCCACTTCGTTGACTTTGATGTAAGCCAGGCCTTTCGCGCCGTAGATTTCGATGAATTTCGCGTACTCATCAATTTGCTTACGGCTCAGGGATGCACCGCCCGGAACGCGTAATGCTGCTACACGGCCTTTCGGATCGTTAGCCGGATCAGCGAACACTTTGAACTCGATGTTTTTCATCAGGTCAGCAACATCAACCATTTCCATCGGGTTACGCAGGTCCGGTTTGTCTGAACCGAAACGACGCATGGCTTCTGCAAAGGTCATGACCGGGAAATCGCCCAGATCCACGCCTTTGATTTCCTGCCACAGTTCGCGGGCCAGTTTCTCCATCACTTCGCGCACTTGCTCAGCGCTCATGAAAGAGGTTTCCACGTCGATCTGGGTGAATTCCGGCTGACGGTCAGCACGTAAATCTTCGTCACGGAAGCATTTAACAATCTGATAATAGCGATCAAAACCGGACATCATCAGCAGCTGTTTGAACAGCTGAGGAGACTGCGGCAAAGCGTAGAATTTGCCTTTATGCACACGGCTTGGCACCAGATAGTCACGCGCGCCTTCCGGTGTGGCTTTGGTCAGCATCGGGGTTTCAATGTCGAGGAAGTCATGGCTGTCCATGAAACGACGCACGAAACTGGTAATTTTTGCACGCGCTTTCAGGCGGTTAGCCATCTCGGGGCGACGCAGATCCAGATAGCGATATTTCAGACGCGCTTCTTCGGTGTTGACGTGGTTGGAGTCCAGCGGCAGCGCTTCTGAACGGTTGATGATGTTCAGCTGGTTAGCGAACACTTCCACTTCACCGGTCGCCATGTCTTTGTTGAACTGGCTTTCAGGACGCGCACGGACGGTACCGGTTAACTGAATGCAAAACTCGTTACGCAGTTCAGAAGCCAGTTTGTAGGCTTCGGCCTGATCCGGGTCGAAGAAGACCTGAACGATACCTTCGCGGTCACGCATATCGATGAAAATCAAACCACCCAAATCGCGGCGACGGTTAACCCAGCCACACAATGTCACTTCCTGGCCCACATTGGACGCATTCAGCTTTCCACAATATACAGTACGCATAACGGTATCCTTTTGATCCCACTACCCGGCCTCATGGCGCACAGGTACAGAAACGGTTATTCACTCTGGTCGCCCGCCGCAAAACTGTGCAGCGCGCGGAATGGGTTTTATTCGGGTCGAAAAAAGGCGGCTATTATAAAGGAATTTCCGCCGC
The DNA here is from genome assembly GCF_011065485.1 of Rahnella contaminans. Lineage (NCBI taxonomy): Bacteria > Pseudomonadati > Pseudomonadota > Gammaproteobacteria > Enterobacterales > Yersiniaceae > Rahnella > Rahnella contaminans. The sequence goes on along the minus strand of NZ_JAADJS010000001.1, from coordinate 180,464 downwards.
AGGATAAGTGCGAACGCATCAAGGCTGGCGCGGAAATTCACACATGTTGCTTGCTACACATAATTTAACAAAATTATCCCCATTTTGACCCACGCGTTAGCATAGACTCCGGCTATCCCCTTTGTACACGCAGTTCATTATTCCTGCCTCTATTTACCCCTTTTGATAACCGGGAGCTAACACCATGAAACTCGACCCTAAAACCACTGCATTAGTGCTGATCGATTTACAGAAAGGCATTCTGCCGTTTGCCGGCGGCCCGCATACCGCGCAGCAGGTTCTGGATAACGCCACTGAACTGGCAAACCGTTTCCGTAAACTGGGCTCTCCGGTGGTAATGGTGCGCGTGGGCTGGTCCGACTCTTTTGACGAAGCGCTGAAACAGCCGGTCGATGTCCCTGCGGCCGCGCCGGAAGGCGGCCTGCCAGCGAGCTGGTGGGAATTCCCGGAGCAACTGGGCGTCACCGACAAAGACTTGCTGGTGGTTAAACGCCAGTGGGGTGCGTTCTACGGTACAGATCTGGATTTACAACTGCGCCGCCGTGGCATTAAAAGCATTGTGCTGGCCGGCATTTCCACCAACATCGGTGTGGAATCCACAGCCCGTAACGCCTGGGAACACGGCTATGAGCTGGTGATCGCCGAAGATGCCTGCAGCGCGCACAACAACGACCATCATCAGTCCAGCGTGCAGTTTATCTTCCCGCGCATCAGCCGCGTACGTTCAACCGCCGAAGTGCTTGCCGCACTGCCACAGTAACGTTACCCTGCCGGATATCCCTGACGCCGCCTGCCGGGCGGCGTTTTTTATGGAAAAAACAGAGGAAGCGCGGCATGTATATTGGTTTACCGCAATGGCACCACAACGCCTGGGCCCGTATCGGGCTTCGCGATCTGGCTGATTACGCCCGGTATTTCAATTGTGTCGAAGGCAACACCACATTTTATGCGTTGCCGAAACAGGACGTAGTGATGCGCTGGCGCGATATGACGCCTGAATCCTTCCGTTTCTGTTTTAAATTCCCGTCATCCATCAGCCATAAAGCGGCACTGGCGAACTGTCAGGAAGATGTCGATACGTTTTACCGCACGCTGGAGCCGCTTGGTGAACGCATCGGGCAGCTCTGGTTACAGCTTCCGCCCACTTTTGCACCCGCGCATCTTGAGCGTTTATGGCAATTTCTTGATGCCCTGCCCGCCGGTTTTGATTACGGCGTTGAAGTACGCCATTCTGATTTCTTCGCCAAAGGCGATGCCGAGCGTGCGCTGAATCAGGGGTTACATCAGCGTGGGATCAACCGCACCATTCTCGACAGCCGTCCGGTTCACAGCTCGAAATCTCAGACTGAAGCGGTGCTTGACGCCAAACGAAAAAAACCTGTTCTGCCGCTGCATGCCGTTGTAACCGCGACGCGCCCAATCGTGCGTTTCATCGGCGGTGATATTCTTGACGATAACAGGCCGCTGTTCGCACAGTGGGCAGACAAACTTGCGGCGTGGGAAACCCAGGGGCTTTCTCCTTATCTGTTTATCCACACGCCGGATTGCACCGACGCACCGCAACAGGCGCGCAGTCTCTGGCCCTTGCTGCGGGCTAAAATTCCGACCGTTCAGCCTGAACCTGACTGGCCGGAACAGGACGCACTGTTCTAAATTATTCGTGAATGTCTGACGACAGTTTTGCGTCTTGCCGCTATCATAATGGCGCAGTGAAGCGGGTCATTGCCCCACCGGATCACAGGGAATAACCAAGGAAGTCATCATGATTAGCGCGTTATATGTCGTGCTTGCCGCCATACTTTTGATCAAACTCTCTTTCGATGTCGTACGCCTGAGAATGCAGTACCGCATTGCCACCGGCGACGGCGGCTCCTACGAATTGCAAACCGCCATCCGCGTTCACGGCAACGCCGTCGAATACCTGCCAATCGGCTGTTTATTGCTGCTGTTTATGGAAATGAACGGTGCCGGCGTCTGGATGATTCATGCCTGCGGATTACTGCTGATTACCGGCCGGCTGTTCCATTATTACGGCTTAAAACACCGCGAATTCGCCTGGCGCCGCAGCGGCATGGCCGCCACTTATATCTCGCTGGTGTTAATGGTTATCGCGAATATCATCTATTTGCCGTGGTCCCAGTTTCTGGCATTCGATTAGCTTTTCCGCCGTTTTTTACGGGCAGCGCCGCGCACAGGTATCTGCCCGCCTCAGTATCTGCTAAAATTCGCCCTCAAAATTCTGTCCCTTCAATTTTTTGGTTCGACTCACCATTATGGCAAAGCACGATACGCTGTTTTCTGCACCGATAGATAAGCTGGGCGACTGGACGTTCGATGAACGCGTTGCTGAAGTTTTCCCCGATATGATCCAACGTTCTGTACCGGGTTATTCCAACATTATTTCGATGATTGGCATGCTCGCCGAGCGCTTTGTTAAGCCCGACACGAATGTCTATGATCTGGGATGCTCGCTTGGTGCGGCTACGCTGTCGATGCGCCGCAATATCAAGGTTTCGGGTTGCGAAATCATTGCGGTCGACAATTCCCCCGCCATGGTGGAACGCTGCCGACGCCACATCGACGCCTTCCGCGCCGATACGCCGGTTAACGTTATTGAAGCCGATATTCTGGATATCGAACTCAAAAATGCCTCGATGGTTGTGCTCAATTTCACCCTGCAATTTCTTGAACCGGACGATCGTCAGCGCCTGCTGAATCAGGTCTATCAGGGAATGCGCCCGGGAGCAGCGCTGGTGCTTTCAGAGAAATTCAGTTTCGCGGACAAAGACATCGGCGAACTGCTCTTCAATATGCATCATGACTTCAAACGTGCGAACGGCTACAGCGAACTGGAAATCAGCCAGAAACGCAGCATGCTGGAAAACGTGATGCTGACCGATTCTGTTGAAACCCACAAAGCGCGCCTGCATCAGGCTGGTTTCCAGCACACTGAACTCTGGTTCCAGTGCTTTAACTTTGGCTCGCTGATTGCCGTGAAAGCCGGGGAAGCAGAATGATTGATTTTGGTGATTTTTACCGCGTGATTGCCAAAGGCCCGCTGAGCCCGTGGCTCAATACGCTGCCTTCGCAACTGACCGCCTGGCAGAAAGAGTCGCTGCACGGTAAGTTCAAGCTGTGGTTTAACTCAGTTGACCGCCTGCCGCTGTTACAGCCTGAACGTCTGGATTTGCTGCACAGCGTTTCCGCCAATATGGAAACCCCGCTGCCCGCCGGTCAGCGCGAAGGAATTGAAAATCTGCTGCGTAATATGATGCCATGGCGCAAAGGGCCTTTTTCGCTGTATGACGTTGAAATCAATACCGAATGGCGTTCAGACTGGAAATGGGATCGCGTACTTCCGCACATCTCTTCTCTGGCAGGCCGTACAATTTTAGACGTCGGCTGCGGCAGCGGCTATCACATGTGGCGCATGATTGGCGCGGGCGCGCATCTGGCCGTCGGTATCGATCCGATGCAGCTTTTCCTCTGCCAGTTTGAAGCCGTACGTAAATTGCTGGGCGGCGATCAGCGTGCACATTTACTGCCGCTGGGCATCGAGCAGTTGCCTGAGCTGAACGCATTTGACACTGTTTTCTCGATGGGCGTGCTTTATCACCGACGTTCACCGCTGGATCATCTTTATCAGCTGAAAAATCAGCTGGTCAGTGGCGGTGAACTGGTGCTGGAAACGCTGGTTGTCGAAGGCGACAGTCAGCAGATTCTGGTGCCAGGCGACCGTTACGCGCAGATGGGAAATATCTATTTCATTCCGTCTGCCGAAGCGCTGAAAGACTGGCTGGTTAAATGCGGATTTTTAGATGTGCGTATCGCGGATGTCAGCGTCACTACGGTTGAGGAACAGCGCCGTACCGACTGGATGACCAGCGAATCACTGGCCGAATTCCTAGACCCGAACGATCCGACGAAAACTATTGAAGGTTATCCGGCACCGCGCCGCGCGTTGCTTATCGCCCGCAAACCTTAAACCCTGTTTTCTCCGCCAGGCACACTGTCTGGCGGAAACCTTCTCCGCATTTATCTCCGGCTTTCTGCCCCCTCGCGCTGTACATCCGGGATTAAAAAGGTCTAACCTTTCGAAATGGCTATCTGTTTGTTCTGACAGAGATCGTGGTTAACGTTCTGGGAGGATGTATGAAATTCCCTAAAGGCAGTATCGTTCAACACAGATCCGGCGATATCAAAGGCACCGTGATGAATACGTTTGAATCTGATAAGGAAATCGTCTCATATTACGTTTCCTGGGAAGATGGCAGCAGCAGTCTGCATCAGGAAAACGAATTGCACTGGGCCAATATCGATGTCGCAATCAAAATTAAAAACTTCTACGAAAAGTAGCCAGCACACTTCTGACTGACATAAATCTTCCGAATTTATCCACCTTTTGCGGCCTTAAGATCAGGGCTGACGGCATCTGTGCGCCAGGCCTTTGTAAAGCTTCCTGTTTTCATACTTTATCGTTGGATTGATTCATAGTGTTTCGTGTATAAATTCGGCCAAAGTTATTCATCAGAACGCGAACCTGTCGCGGAGATAAGTATGCGCCGGCGAATCCGATTCCTTTTTGATCGTGCAGTGATTGTTTTAGGCCTCTTTGTGATGTGTCTGGTGGTTAAAGCCGGCATGTTTGGCGTGGCTTACCTCACCTGGGGCTGACACTTTTCAGATTAAATGACAACATTTGTCCAATTTTCGATCTGACACCCTTTCCAAATGTAATGGAAATGCTAGTCTCCTATAACCATTCAAACCACAAGGTTATAAAGTGTCCGACTCACACGAAAACCCGGATGTTCTCCTGCGCACCGCTCAGGCACTGGAGGCTGCAATAGCATTCAGCATCGCTTCAATTTCGGTAAATCTTCCCGATGTAAAAACGGAAGTTGTTGAGTCTTTACGCCGTAATACGGCGAACAGCGATAAACAGGATCCCACAAAAGACGCCATCGAACATCTGGTGACGCTGATTGAAACCGCAGCAGGCTCTTCCGAAAAACACCGCGTCTAGCAGAGATATTAAGTATAAAAAAAGCCCCGCCAAAATGACGGGGCCTGGTACTTGCGCAGGGCGACGCAATAAGGGTCGTTTGACCCGGTTAAATTTTGAGATTATTACGCCGTGCGGGATATTTGATCGTCAAACTGCAATGTACTTTTCATTGCGGCAACAATATCACCGTCCACGCAATAACGACTGAATTCATCAAAATCGGTGTCGGAACTCATGGTGACACCGGCTTTGCGGTAGCGCATAGAGGAAGGCACCTGACGCCCTGCCGAGCTGTGTAATTCGGTCAGCCCGATATCCACAAACTTTTGCAGATTCGTCAGACGCACACCTGCGCCAGCCATAATAATAGGACCACGCGTGAGCTGATTCAGTTCCCGAAGCATCGGCAAACCGACTTCCGCATTTTGCTGCTGTCCCGAAGTCAGAATGCGCGCCACACCTAGCTGAGTCAACTGCTCAAGCGCAATCTTCGGGTTCAGGCACATGTCGAAAGCGCGGTGAAATGTCACAGCCATATCGCCGCATAACGCCATGACTTCCCACATTCTTGGCATATCAATATGCCCTTCATCGTCGAGCATGCCGACCACAAGACCTGGAAAACCGAGATCGCGGATCATCGCGATGTCGCTTTTCAAAACATCAAATTCGCTTTGGCTATAGCAAAAGTCACCACCCCTCGGACGTACAATCGGATGTACAGGGATCGTCACTTTTTCCCTCGCCAGTTTGAGGGTGCCGTAACTCGGCGTAATACCGCCGTCGGCCTGACTCGCGCACAATTCGACGCGATCGGCTCCGGCTTGTTCTGCTGTTAACGCACAATCCACGCTGTAACAACACACTTCTAATTTAGTCATGTGACCTCTCCTGATTACGGCATTATGCTACAACACTTGTGTGTAACCGGCCATGTCGCGTAGGCTCTGACATGAGCATTCCCGCCCAACTGCCTGCTTAGGAAAGCTAACTATGGCACTCAATTTTGATTTGTGGGTAGACCGCAGTCACAGTGATAGCGTTAAGTGGAATAAATATCATCAGCAGGATGTGATTCCGCTTTGGGTCGCCGATACCGACTTCACGTCTCCGCCTCAGGTAATTAAAGAACTGCAACAACGCGTGGCCGAAGGTGTCTTTGGTTACGGTATTACTCCGCCGGAACTGATTGATATTGTGGTTAAACGGCTTGCAGACCTTTATGACTGGGCGATTCAGCCGGAATGGATTGTCTGGCTTCCGGGTCTGGTCTGCGGGCTGAACGTGGCCGTGCGCGCCAACGTGGCGCCGCACGAAAGCAGCCTGATGCCGATGCCCATTTATCCGCCTTTTATGCAGGCCGCACAATCCGAAGGCCGGGCATTTAAATCCATTCCGGTCACCCAACAGCAACAACGCTGGGTGGCCGATTTTGCCGCCGCTGAAAGCCAGCTTGATGGCAGTGAAAAGCTGCTGATGCTCTGCAACCCTTACAATCCGGGCGGCACGGTATATCGTCGCGATGAATTGCTGCAACAACATGAATTCGCCAGACGCCACAATCTGGTGGTGTGTTCCGATGAAATCCACTGCGACCTGATTCTGGAGCCGGATCTGAAGCACGTCCCCTTTGCCTCACTCAATGCGGATGCAGAACAACGTTCGATTACGCTGATGGCACCGTCGAAAACCTTCAATCTGGCCGGACTGGGTGCCTCGATGGCGATCATCCCAAACCCCGAACTGCGCCGGAAATTTTTTGACACCAGCAAAGGTATCGTGCCGCACGTCAATATTCTGGCGTATGTTGCGGCGACTGCGGCCTACCGTGATGGCGAAGCGTGGCTTAACGCACAGCTCGATTATTTGCGTGAAAACCGGGATCTTGTGGCGACGCGTATTAACGCCATGCCAGGTTTACGCATGCTGGTACCCGAAGGCACCTATCTTGGCTGGATTGATGCCAGCGCATTGCCGGTGGACGACCCGTACCGTTTCTTTGTCGAAGCGGGCGTGGGCTTCTCCGGCGGAGCCGAATTTGGCGCGCCGAAGTGCGTGCGCATCAATTTCGGCTGTCAGCGCGCCCTTCTCGGGAAAGCACTCGACCGGATGGAAGCCGCACTCGATAAGCTCCGGCGTTAACCTGCTTCTCTTTCGCTGGCGACAATTTCACGCAGGCTGTGCGGATGGAATTTAATCGTTACTGAACCGTCAGTGACCGCCAGCGTAGGGTTAGGCAAACGCTCATTGTCCCCTTTGGGCGCACTCTGCTTCAGTTTTATACCGGGCGTCATCAGCGCTTCATCGGCAATCAGTGCCAGCGCCCGCGTATACAACTCTTCTTCTGCGCCCGGCAGCACAATCTCAATATGCTCCCACCCCTCGTGCGGATATCGCTTATCACCCGGATAAGGCAATTCCACCAGATCAATGCTCAGCGGCCCGACCGTGAGCGGCTCATCGAGCGTAAACAGGCAAATAGGCCGCCCGTTAATCAGGGTTTCATTGAGCAGGCTGCCGCATTTTCCCAGCCCGGATTTCCAGCGATCGGCTGTCGTGTTCTGATGGCAGCGCACAGAAATATGATCGGCATGAAATTCACCCAGATTGATCTGCAATTTTGCAGCGAATGCCATTAATACGTCGGAAAATCGCGACATATCGTCAACTAAATCCTGTAACTCTGGCACATGTTTCATGGCGGGCATCCTATCTCTTTTCAGTTTGCAGATCTTTAGGGTCGGGTAATTTACACAGCCTTTCATCCGGTTGCCAGAGACATGCCGCAGAATCACGCTTTCATACCGTTCAGACGTGCGGCGATACTGACGCCGCAGGGCTAATATGATATAAACACGCATCATTTTCGGTTAATCCGTTAAAAACGTATAACCAGTAAACAACTACATTCTTCCCCTAAATCATTCGGGTTGCATCAAGGCAGCAACTGACCCAATCCTGGGAGCATACATCAGTATGTGACCAAGGTTCGCAAAGGCAGCCGACACAAAGGCGGCGCGAAGGATGACGGGGATAAATTATAAGGTAATCCGGTGAATATTCAGTCACTCCTTTCAGAAAAAGTCAGCCAGGCACTGATCGCAGCAGGCGCATCCGCCGACAGCGAAGCGCAGGTCCGTCAGTCCGCCAAAGCTCAGTTTGGTGACTATCAGGCTAATGGCGTAATGTCCGTGGCGAAAAAACTCGGTATGCCGCCACGACAACTGGCAGAGAAAGTGGTTGAACTGTTGGATCTGAACGGCATCGCAAACAAAGTCGAAATTGCCGGTCCGGGTTTCATCAATATCTTCCTGGATCCGGCATTCGTCGGCGCCCACGTTGACAGCGCACTGAATGACGAAAAACTGGGCATTGCACCCGTTGAGCCGCAAACTATCGTCATCGACTATTCTGCGCCAAACGTGGCGAAAGAAATGCACGTTGGCCACATCCGCTCCACCATTATCGGCGACGCCGCCGTGCGTACCAACGAACTGCTGGGTCATAAAGTGATCCGCGCAAACCACGTTGGTGACTGGGGCACACAATTCGGGATGCTGATTGCCTATCTCGAAAAAGTGCAGAACGAAAACGCCGGTGACATGAATCTGGCTGATCTGGAAGAATTCTACCGCGCAGCGAAAAAGAACTACGACGAAGACGAAGCCTTTGCCGAACGCGCGCGTGGCTACGTGGTGAAGTTGCAGGGCGGCGACGAATACTGTTTGCAAATGTGGCGCAAACTGGTCGATGTGACCATGAAGCAAAACCAGCTGACTTATAACCGCCTGAACGTCACCCTGACCGAAGACGATGTCATGGGTGAAAGCCTTTATAACAGCATGCTGCCGGGTATCGTGTCTGACTTGCAGTCAAAAGGTCTGGCCGTCGACAGCGAAGGTGCCGTCGTGGTTTATCTGGACGAGTACAAGAATAAAGAAGGCGACCCGATGGGCGTCATCATCCGTAAAAAAGATGGCGGCTACCTTTACACCACCACCGATATCGCTTGTGCGAAATACCGCTACGAAACGCTGGGTGCCGATCGCGTACTGTATTACATCGACTCCCGTCAGCATCAGCATTTGATGCAGGCCTGGACCATCGCGCGTAAAGCCGGTTATGTCCCTGATTCTGTCGCGCTTGAGCACCACATGTTTGGCATGATGCTGGGCAAAGACGGCAAGCCGTTCAAAACCCGCTCAGGCGGCACGGTGAAACTGTCCGATTTGCTGGACGAAGCGATTGAACGCGCACGCAAGCTCATCACAGAAAAGAACCCTGAGCTAAAAGATGCGGAAGAACTGGAAAAACTGGTCAACGCCGTGGGTATCGGCGCAATCAAATACGCTGACCTGTCGAAAAGCCGTACCACCGATTACATCTTCGACTGGGACAACATGCTGGCCTTCGAAGGTAACACCGCGCCGTACATGCAATATGCTTACACCCGCGTGGCATCAATCTTCAAACGTGCAGAGATTGACGTTAACAGCCTGACTCAGCCGGTCGTGCTGCGTGAAGAACGCGAGGCGGCACTGGCTACCCGTTTGCTGCAATTCGAAGAAGTCCTGACCGTTGTTGCCCGCGAAGGCACACCACACACCATGTGTGCTTATCTCTACGACGTCGCCGGCCTGTTCTCCAGCTTCTACGAACATTGCCCGATCCTGAACGCAGAAGACGAAACCAGCCGCAACAGCCGCCTGAAACTGGCACTGTTAACGCAGCGCACGCTGAAAACCGGTCTGGATACGCTGGGTATTGAAACCGTAGAACGTATGTAATTCCAGTTACACTCATATTATTAAGGGCGCCCGGCGCCCTTTTTTATTTCATTAATTTCATTCCGTAATTTGCAGTTATATCGTAATATCCGTCGCGCACGAAATCACTTAGGAAAGTGATTAATAAACCAAATTCTATTGGTCTTCAGATAAAGGATATCTATGAATAATCTTCAAAATCGCCCTTCTACTGCTTTTGTTTTCGCTTCATGGATTGCGCTGCTGGGTGGCGTTATTATTTTTCTCATTGGCCTTAATAACGCACAAATGCAACTGAATGAAAAAGGCTACTATTTTGCCGTTCTGGTTCTGGGTCTGTTCTCTTCAGTTTCCTTGCAAAAACATGTGCGTGATAAACTCGAAGGTCTGCCTACCACTGCACTGTATGCGAACCTTTGCTGGGCAGCTTTCGCGATCGCCATTGCGCTGATGTGCATTGGCTTGTGGAATGCTGAATTGCTGTTAAGCGAAAAAGGGTTTTACGGCGTCACCTTTTTTATGTGCTTATTTGGGGCTACTGCTGTGCAGAAAAACACGCGCGACACGGCCGCATTAAACATCGCTAAATTGCAGGAATATTCTGACAAAGAAAACATGACCGAAGAATAAATAATAACTTTCGCATTAAAAAAGCCCGCCAATAATATAGCGGGCTTTTATTGATTTTTGGAATAATAATACTATAAATCCTAATCCAGTCGTCTCGCAAACTCTTTCACGCGGAACCCTAACAGGCCGAGCACGGCGAAGTATGCCACCACGCCAGCCGCGACAACGGCCGCCAGACGCGCCAGACGATACGCCATTCCGCCGACATCCCAGGCAGGCATCAGCCACATCATGCCGAGCAGCGCCGCAGACATTGCAATCACCGCGACAAACAGTTTGATCAGGAAGACTTTCCAGCCCGGCTGGGGCTGGAAGATATCCTGTTTACGCAGTTGCCAGTAAAGCAGAGACGCGTTCAGGCATGCAGCCAGACCAATCGACAACGAAAGACCGGCATGTTTCAGCGGACCGATAAATGCAAGGTTCATCACCTGTGTCATCAGCAATGTAACGATGGCGATTTTGACCGGTGTTTTAATGTCCTGACGGGAATAAAAGCCCGGCGCCAGCACTTTCACCACAATCAGCCCCATCAGGCCGACGGAATATGCCACCAGCGCGCGCTGCGTCATTGATGCATCAAAGGCGCTGAATTTTCCGTACTGGAACAGCGCAACGGTCAGCGGTTTCGCCAGAATACCCAGGGCGACAGAACTTGGCAGTGCCAGCAGGAAACAAAGACGTAGGCCCCAGTCCATCAGGCGGTTGTATTCGGCATGATTGCCGCTCGAAAAACTCCGTGCCAGCGACGGCAGCAGAATTGTCCCCAGGGCCACGCCCAACACGCCGGACGGAAACTCCATCAGACGATCAGCGTAATACATCCATGACACGGAACCTGAAACGAGGAAGGACGCGAAAATGGTGTTGATAATCAGGGAAATCTGGCTCACCGAAACCCCCAGAATTGCCGGGCCCATCTGACGCATAACGCGCCAGACGCCGGCATCTTTCAGGTTCAGACGCGGCAGAACCAGCATACCGATTTTCTTCAAATGCGGGAGCTGATAGCCCAGTTGCAGCAATCCGCCTGCAACCACCGCCCAGGCCAGCGCAAGCACCGGCGGGTGGAAATAAGGCGCAGCAAACAGCGCAAAGCCAATCATGCTGACGTTCAGGAACGTCGGCGCAAAAGCCGGTATCGAGAAACGGTTCCAGGTATTGAGTATCGCCCCGACCAGAGAGGCCAGGGATATCAGCAGGATATACGGGAACGTGATGCGCAGCAGCGAACTGGTCAGTGCAAATTTATCGGGCGAATCCACAAAGCCGGGAGCCGTAATATAAATCACCCACGGAGCGGCGAGCATACCAAGCACGGTGACAATCGCCAGAACCAGCGTCAGCAGGCCCGAAACGTAAGCAATGAACGTCCGCGTGGCTTCCTCACCTTGCTGAGTTTTGTACTCGGCCAGAATGGGCACGAAAGCCTGAGAGAATGCGCCCTCAGCGAAAATACGACGTAATAAATTGGGCAGTTTGAACGCCACAAAAAAGGCGTCGGTCACCATTCCGGCACCAAAAACGCGGGCCACAATGGCGTCGCGGGCAAAGCCTAATACACGTGAAAACATCGTCATTGAACTGACGGCTGCCAAAGATTTAAGTAGATTCATGTCACTTTTCTTGTTTGCCGGTGGCCTGTCTATAACTCAATATTGATCAACAGGTTAAACAACCACGCCTGCATCAGCAGGCGTGAAAGATGAACCGGCATGGCTCAAAGATGCGCTTAGTCTACGCATCCGCCATGCAATAGCCAACGGCAGTTGTTATAGATTGTTAACCGCACCATCCTGTGCGGCTTTCACTCAGTTTTGCAGAATTTTTTCGATCATGGCCTGCGCGTAAATCGCCTGTTCGCCGCTGGTTTCAGGTGCGGTCTGGTTCGAGACGCAATCGACGAAATGCTCAATTGCCCCGACAAAACCACGCTGCGCCAGCGTACTTTGCCAGCCAGCAACAGGTTGCTGCGTCAGGATATCATCACGTTCATCGCGCCAGAGTCGCATATCGTCGAGCTGATAAACGGCGCCTTCAGTTACCGCCTGCACGCTTTCGCGGAATGTTCCGGCGCGGCGATGCATTGAAGTCGTCACCAGCGTTTCTCCGCACAGGAAATGATGCTCGCCATAAAGCATCTGGTCAGCCTCGTTAATCTGAATCAGCCCGCTTTCCAGGCTGGCATTGCCGCCCGCCAGCCACAGCGCCGTATCCACGACGTGCAGATAATCATCCAGCAACGTAAAACGCAGATCGTGTGGCCCGACGCTGTTCGTACGGTGTTTATCCATCCGCAAGGACGCCGGTTGTTGCATCTGTTCTTTCAGCTGACGATATAGCGGCGCAAAGCGGCGGTTAAACCCGACCATCAGCGCTTTGCCTGCCCGGTTAGCCTGTTCAACCAATTGTTCGGCCTGATCCAGCTCAGCTGCCAGCGGTTTATCCACATACACATGGACGCCCTGCGCCAGCAATTGCCCGACGACATCGAAATGGCTGGCCGTACTGCTGTGGACGAATACCGCGTCGCACTGGCTGGCCAGTTCGTCCATCCGGGAAAAACAGGCCATCCGGTAGCTGTCGCAAACGGCCTGTGCTTTTTGCTGATTCGGGGAGAAACCGCCGACCAGCGTCCATTTTTCAGCATGACTGAGAACCGGCAGATACGCTTTTTGCGCGATCCCGCCAAGTCCGATAACGCCTATCCGAAGTTTACTCACGACGTTTTCCTTTTAATCACCCAAATGTTGCAGGAGGCTTTCCAGACGTTGTTTCAGTTCGGCCACCTCTGCCTCAAGCGATTCCACGCGTGCGGCCAGCCCGGAGTCCGGTGCGGCGGCGCTTAAAAATGGCTCTTCTGTGGCGCTGGCCGCCTGGCTGACTTCACCGCTGAACAGATGCATAAATCGGTTTTCGCGCTTGCCCGGTTCACGCGCCAGACGCACGCAGAACGGGCCATCTTCGCGGTTAGTCAGATCGGTCAGAGTTTGCTCGACTTCAGCAACGTCAGAAAAATCATGCAGGCGGTTGGTGCGGGTGCGTAATTCGCCCGGCGTTTGCGCGCCGCGCAACAGCAGCGTAGTGACGACCGCCACTTCCTGCGGTGAAAATTTGAGATTGCCGAATTCGGAATTACAAAAACGATGCTCGTACTTCATGGTGCGGGAACCGCTGAGGGTGCGGATGATGTGCTTGCGCAGCAGTAAATCCAGCGTTTGCTGAACGTCACTTTCGCTGAGTTCCATCACTGGTTCACGGTTAGTTTTCTGGTTGCAGGCGGTGGTTAATCCGTTGAGCGTCATCGGATACTGTTCCGGCGTGGTGAGTTGTTTTTCCAGCAAACAACCGACAACCCGGGCTTCCCGGTCACTGAGTTCATGTTTCATATTGCTCTCCTTATCGGGACGGGGGCGTCCATTCTTGCCAGGTTAACGCCGTCAGCACGTGATCCTGCCATTTGCCATCAATCAGTAAATAGTCTTTCGCATAGCCTTCACGCTCGAAGCCCAGACGCTCGAGCAGTTGCCCGCTGCGTTTATTGTGCGGCATATAATTGGCCATAATCCGGTGCATTTTTTGCTGGCGCTGCATATAACGGATTAACGATTGCAACGCTTCCTGCATCAGCCCTTTCCCCTGCCACTCCTGACCCAGGGAATAACCGAGGAAACAGGCATGGAATGAGCCGCGCAGAACATTACTGAAATTTGCCACGCCCATAATGCGGTTTTCATCGGGATCGAGCAGGATAAAATAATATGCGCTGCCCTGTTTCTGCATTTCGGAAATTAACCCGAGACGCGCCTGCCATCCGGAAGGATAACAATGGCTTTCATCCCTGACCGGTTCCCAGGGTTTCAGAAACGCCCGGTTCTCCGCATAGTATTCAGCCAGCCGGTGCGCATCGCGGTCATGAACCAGGCGCAGAACCATCCGGTCAGTGGTAAGCCGCACTTTCGGCACGGCAGATTTATAGCCAAACATCCCTTCCTCCACATCCCGCTCGGGTCGATGAATAGAATTTATAGGAAACACCTGATCATCGCCAATTCTGCCAGTCAGAACGCGGCTTGACGATAAAAAAATATTATCAATAGCGCCCTATCTAATTGCCTGATTCCAGTTCAGACTGGAACGGTCTTTTCTTCCTTTCTGTATCTGCCGGACAGGGTACAAATAATCGCTCATGGTGAAGCATGTCTCTGGTATCACAAGCTCGGAGCTTGGGTAAGTATTTTCTGTTATTAGACAACGCGCTGGTTATTTTAGGCTTTTTCGTGGTTTTTCCGTTGATCTCGATCCGATTTGTCGATCAGCTCGGCTGGGCCGCGATGGCCGTCGGTCTGGCGCTGGGTGTCCGCCAGCTCACGCAACAGGGATTAGGCATCTTCGGCGGCGCAATCGCTGACCGTTTCGGTGCCAAACCGATGATTATCACCGGCATGCTTTTACGCGCTGCCGGATTCGCCACCATGGCAATGGCAGATGAACCGTGGATTTTAGTCTGTTCCTGCATTCTCTCCGGCCTCGGCGGCACCTTGTTCGACCCGCCGCGCACCGCGCTGGTGATCAAGCTGACCCGTCCGCACGAGCGCAGCCGTTTCTTCTCCCTGATGATGATGCAAGACAGCGCCGGTGCGGTTATCGGTGCGCTCATCGGCAGCTGGTTGCTGCAATATGATTTCCATTACGTGTGCTGGGCCGGTGCGGGCATATTTGTGCTGGCCGCCGCCTGCAACGCCTGGCTGCTGCCTGCTTACCGCATTTCGACCATGCGCACACCGATGCGTGAAGGCATGATGCGTGTGCTGCGCGATCGCCGTTTTCTGGCGTATGTACTGACGCTGACCGGTTATTACATGCTGACCGTGCAGGTCATGCTGATGTTGCCGATTGCAGTCAATGATGTCGCGGGCAGCCCGGCGGCAGTGAAATGGATGTATGCGATTGAAGCAGTGCTTTCCCTGACGCTGCTGTATCCGATTGCACGCTGGAGCGAAAAACGCTTCCGCCTTGAGCAGCGTCTGATGTTCGGCCTGCTGATCATGACCCTCAGTCTTCTGCCCGTCGGGCTGGTGACATCGATTAACCCGCTGTTGCTGCTGATCGGTTTCTTCTACATTGGGTCAATTATTGCCGAACCGGCGCGCGAAACGCTGAGTGCCTCGCTGGCCGATGCCCGCGCACGTGGCAGCTACATGGGCTTTAGCCGTCTGGGGCTGGCGCTGGGCGGTGTGATCGGTTACACCGGCGGCGGCTGGATGTATGACACCGGCCGTGCGCTTGAACTTCCTGAATTGCCCTGGTTTTTACTGGGCATCGTGGGCTTCATCACCCTCACCGGTTTGTACTGGCAATTCAATCTTCGCCGCATCGAACCGGCCATGCTGAGCGGTAATTGACGTCAGTAAATACACTAAATGATTGGCGTTGTAACAAGGCGGCAAGAGAGCGAATCCCGATGAGCTGACCAGTGTCAGTGATTCGGGTGAGGAAGCGCGGCCAGCGCAGTTACGGCAACAAGCATGACGTGTATGTTTGATCTCCCCTCCTCAATTACCCATACTGGTTTCAGCGTATCGATTAAATCCGAACCTATATCCGGCAGTTTCCACGCACCCTACAGGTCAACGCCGGCGACAACAGGAGCTATGAACCATGAGACTTTACGTTTACGAACATTGCCCTTTTTGCGTTAAAGCACGCATGATTTTTGGTCTGAAAAATATTCCGTTAGAAATCAAAGTTCTGCTCAATGATGACGAGAAAACCCCGATTTCCATGGTGGGTAAAAAGATGGTGCCGATCCTGCAAAAACAGGACGGCGGCTTTATGCCGGAAAGTATGGACATCGTGCATTACGTGGATAAAAGTGACGGAAAACCGCTGCTGACCGGCCCGCTGAATGCGTCTATTGCGACCTGGCTGCGTCATGTTTCTGAATATATGGGTCGTCTGCTGCTGCCTCGTTTTGCAGCCGCGCCGCTGGAAGAGTTCTCCACGCCGGAAGCGCGTAAATATTTCTCCGACAAAAAGCAGGCTGCCAGCGGCGATTTTCAGGAGCATCTGAAACATTCAGAAGGTCTGGTGAAAAAAATCAGCCAGGACTTACGTGCACTCGATAAGCTGATCGTCGAACCAAACGCCGTCAACGGCGAGCTTTCAGAAGATGATATCAATCTCTGGCCGGTACTGCGTTCGCTGACTATCGTTCAGGGAATTGAGTGGCCGTCCCGCGTTCAGGCTTATCGCGACAATATGGCAAAACAGACGCAGGTTAATTTGTTTACACGCCTCGCCAGTTAAATTTTGCGCCGGAAGCCTGCTTCCGGCGATTTTCCTTTTCTTCCCCCCCTCCAGCACTTAGGCTAATCAGCGTTGTCTGATTGGAGCGAAACCGTTTAGCGGTCATGCTGACAAAATAGTTTTTACGTAATGAGGGAAGAATGACAAAGCGACTTTTAGGTGCTGCAGTTCTGATGTGCGCCAGCCTGCTGGCCGGGTGTAACCAGCTGACGCAGTACACCATCAGCGAGCAGCAGGTTAATGACTATCTGCACAAGAACAATAATTTCGAGAAACAACTCGGCGTGCCGGGGCTGGTGGATGCGAAATTAGTGCTGACCAATCTCAGCAGCCAGATTGGCCGCGCCGAACCAGGCGTCGTGACGCTGACCGGCGACGCACATGTCGATATCTCGTCATTATTTGGCCCGCAGAAAGCCGATATGCACCTGACGCTTAAAGCCAATCCGTCTTACGACAAGGATAAAGGCGCGATTTTCCTGAAAGATATGCAGGTGGTGGATTACACCATTCAGCCGGAAAAAATGGACAGCGTGATGAAAGGCCTGATGCCTTACCTGAACAATTCGCTGAAAACTTACTTCGATCAGCGTCCGGCGTACGTACTGAATGGCGATCGCAGCAAAGGCGAAGCGATGGCGAAAAAACTGGCGAAAGGCATAGAAGTGAAACCCGGTGAACTCGTCATCCCGTTTACTGACTAATATAAAAAGCTGATTAATATAAAAAGCCCGGCACATCTTCATGGCCGGGCTTTTTTATTTCTGACTCATCAGGGATTTACTGATCGTCTTCTTCGTCGTCATCCAGATCCGGCGGCAGCTGTTCTTCCAGCTCATCGCGCATCACCTGCAATGCTTCGCGGCTGATTTCAGCCAGTGTGCGGTAAAAACCGCTGGTGGCGTGCGCTTCAACTTTACCCAGGAATTTCCCGCACCACGGGAACAGGTAATCATCGAACAAGGTGATTTGCGCGCCCACTTCATCTTCCTGCGACTGATCTTCCAGCCATGACGCTGCAAGCAGCATCGCGCCGAAGTGATCGGCAGGCGCTTCGCCTAACGGCATTCCGCGCTGTTGCAGGAAAGTACGGATATCCATTTCATTTGCACCATCAACGTAAGCGCTGCGCAAAGGCGAAACTGCACATTCTGAGCCGACAAACAAACGGTTAAACTCAGCGGCCAGCGCCTGAGGATCAGCGCTTTCCTGCAAACGGATCAGCAACGCATCCTGCTCCAGCGGCCAGTGTTCGCGCAATTTTCCGTCCTGAATCAGGCCAAAAAGCGGAACCAGTAACGGATCCTGCGGCTGGCGGTAAAACAGCGTGCCCAGAATACGGCAGACAATTGAAAATTCATTCATAACAATAACCTGATCAGTCGGTGAAAAGGGGCAATCCCCCGCAAATTGGCCGCGACAATGTCACAGTTCGCTTAATTCTGCAATTGGTGCGCGCCCGCGTTTCTCCAGAAAATCCAGGAAACGGCGCGGGCTGACGTTCAGAATACGGTCTTCCGGGAAATCAACTTCACGCAAAATACGTTCGCAGTGCTCAAACCCGCCCAGTGAATACGCAATGTGCGAATCCGATCCCAGCGCCAGCCAGCCACCGGCTTCTTTCACCGCCAGCGCAACCGCACGGCAGTTGGGTTCGCTGCCTTTACGCGAGTGGATGAAGGAGGAGTTATTCAGCTCCAGCGCGACGTTATATTTCGCCGCCGCCGCCGCAACGGCTGGAATATCAATCGGGTATTTCGGGTTACCCGGATGCGAAATAATATGCACATCGCCGCCCGCCATCGCAGCAATCATCGCCGCGGTGTGCGTTTCTTTATCCACCGGTTGCATTACCGGCTCATGGAAACCGGCGATGATCACGTCGATTTCATCGAGCATCGGGCCGGTGCAATCAATGTCGCCCTGAATGTTTTTGATGTTCGATTCGATACCGCGCAGGATGCCGATTCCGTTCACCAGACGCGGCCAGACCCGCATATTCATGAAATGCCAGTAGTGCGGGGCATCGGCCATATCGGGGCCGTGGTCGGTGATGGCAAACAGCTTAATGCCCTTCTCCGCCGCCTCATCAATATAATCATGTAATGTGCTGTAAGCATGCGTGCTGGCAACAGTATGCATATGCAAATCAACGGGGTACGGCATGTGCTCTCCTTAAGTGATTCCGTGACGACTGCATGGCCGCCACGTGAGTAATTTTAGCAGATGAACGTTAATAACCCCGGTCGAGGCAAACACGCCCTGCCGGTTCCCGTCCTGCTTCAATAGCGAGAATATTCGCCGCAATGCTGTCCATCGCTTCTTCCGGCAAAGTATCCGCACCCACGTGCGGCGTGATGCTGACGCGCGGATGCGACCAGAACGGATGCATGCCTGGCAACGGCTCTTCGGCAAAAACGTCGAGCGTGGCGGCAGCAATCTGCCCGTTGTCCAGTGCGCGCAGCAAATCACCTTCCACCAGATGTCCGCCGCGTCCCAGGTTAATCAGATAAGCATTATGCTGCAGATTTGTGAACAGTTGATGATTGAGGATCCCGGCGGTGTGCGGCGTATTCGGCAGCAGGTTAATCAGCACCTTGCAGCCGGTCGTAAATGCCCCCAGCTGATCGTCTCCGTAAAAGCTTTGCACGCCGTCCTGAGATTTCCCGCTACGACTCCAGGTGCGCACGGTGAATTGCAGATCCACCAGCGCTTTCGCTACGCTGCTGCCCAGCACGCCAGCACCAAGAATACCGACAGTAAATTCACCACGTGAATGCGGTGCCAGTGGCCGCCATTGTTTTTGTTGCTGGAACAACTGGTATTCATCCATGCGGCGGAAATACCGCAACACGCTGGCCAGCGCGTATTCCTGCATCTGCAACGACATCCCGGTGTCTTCAAGACGAATCAGAGGCACACCGGCGGGCAATGTGCCCGGCTGGTGTTGTTCCTGCGTGAGAATGGCATCCACGCCTGCGCCGAGGGCAAAAATGCCCTTGAGCATCTTGCGCGGGGCCAGCATGGCGTGTGGTGGCCGCCAGACCAGCGCGTAATCGGCGGGTTCGTGGTCTGCGGCGTTCCATACGCGCATTCTGGCCTGCGGTATGCGTTTTGTTATTCCGTCAATCCAGGGCTTTGCATCAAATGTCGGGTGGTAAAAAATAATGTTCATCGGGGACGCCTCCTGTGAGCTGATAGATTTCCCTGAATATCATCAGGATGCAACCCTGAGGCCGAAAAAAGAAAAAGCCCCGAAAATCGGGGCTTGAAGATTCACTGATAGCGTTGTCGTTCAGGTCAGGCAACGGCAGGCTCGCGGCGGATCATCCGGCGTAAAAGCGGGATCAGAACCAGAAGAACCACACCGGTGATAACAGAACCCCAGCCAAGCACATTGAAGACTTCGCTGTAGCCCGGGTTAGTCAGCACCGGCGTACTGCCTTCGTTTTGCGGCATCAGGCCGGAGATGTAGCTGGCGAGCACCGAAGCCACGCCGGTCACCATCATCCAGCAGCCCATCATCACGCCCTGATAGCGCGCCGGGGCCAGTTTGCCAATCATCGCGTAACCGATAGGAGAAATCAGCAACTCACCAATGCTTTGCAGCAGATAGCTGATGGCAATCCATTTAAACGCCACCAGCCCGTCGCCGCCCGCCAGATGGATCCCCAGCGGCAGAACCAGCATTCCCAGCCCCATGCAGAATAAAGAAGCCGAAAACTGTGCCGGAACATCAATTTTCCAGCCGCGCTGACGCAATTTATTGAACCACAGCGCCATCAGCGGGCCGCCGATAACAATCACAATGGTATTAATATTCTGGATCCACTGCGGTGCCACGCGGATGCCGTAAACGTTCAGATTGATGTTGTTTTCAGAGAACAGCATCAACCCCATCGGGGCCAGCTGATACAGCGTCCAGAATACCAGCGAACCCAGCGCCAGCAGCAGGTACGCTTTCATGCGGCGGCGTTCATCAGCCTGGCGGTGACGGAAAGTGACCAGCGTCATTAACGCGAAAATGATAATGCCCAGTGCAACCACAAAATAACTGCTGAACTCTGCGTGGGTTAGCAACAGTCGGATAACTGGCACGAGGACGATTAAAATGGCGATACCGGCAGCCATACGGCGCAGCAACTGACCGCGGCTGGCTTCTTTAAGCGGCGTGCTGATATCGGCCAGAATCGACCAGCGAGACAGCGTCACAACCACCGCCGCCACGTTGCCCAGCGTGGCAAACAGGAACAGCGCGCGATAGTTTTCGCTCAGCTGGAAATAACCGGCAACCGCGAAACCAATAAAGAAGCCCAGATTCATCCCGGCATAATTCCACAGGAACGCCGATTCGCGGCGGTCATCATCCGGTGCAAAACGCTGCGTCAGCATCATATTCAGGCAAGTCACGTTTAGCCCGCTGCCGGTCAGGAACATCGCCAGCCCCCAGTAAAGGCCGGTTACACCTTCCAGCGCAATCAGCGCACAACCAAAGACCTGCAACACCATGCCCAGCACAAACAGGTTACGGTTACTCAGATAACGACCGCCGAGATAACCGCCAAACATATGCAGGCCATAGTTGAATGCACCGAACACGCCCATAATGGCGTTGGCGTTATCTTCGCTGAAACCGAGTTTTTTTGTGGCATACAGCACCAGAGTGGAATACAGCACCGCGAAGCCGAGCGTCGCGAAAGTCTGAACGAAGAATAATGTGCCCGCGCCGGCAGGTATTGCCGTGCGGTGCTGCGACGCTGTCGCGTTATTTGACTGACTCAAGTAAGAACCCCTGTCCCGTTGTGTGGATTTATTCTGCTTCTGGTTTTAACTAGCCCAGTTTTTATACGAAGCATTTTTTTGGAATCCATTGTTATACCTTCGAGACTGGCTATTTTCACAACATATTTTGCTATTTAGCCGTAACGGGAAGTGTTTGCTGCTTAATCGCACTTTTATGCAGTTAATCTAATTATGTATTCACAAGCATAAGCGGAATTAATGACGTTGCGTGACTTACGACAAACTGGTCATCCTTAATACAGTTTTTGGTCTCTAAATCAGCAAACTGCTCTAAGTTTGTCTAAACAGCACAGAACCTGCAAAAAGAAGGTTGACGCTGAACGCGGTTTTCCCTACATTAGCGCCGGTCAGCAGCACTGCGGTGTAGCCGACGACTGGAGAGGTGTCTGAGTGGCTGAAGGAGCACGCCTGGAAAGTGTGTATATGAGCAATCGTATCGAGGGTTCGAACCCCTCTCTCTCCACCACACAATACGAGAAGGCCCGAATGAAAATTCGGGCCTTTTTGTTTTTGCGTTTTCTGCAAATGGATGTCTGAGGTCAACCTGCTTTGGCAACATCCGAAAAGGTGGGGCGAACTCCACTTTACGGTTAGCCGTTAATTTCGTCGCTTAAGACTGCCGCAATTTCCGTATTTCCCTGCTTAACAGGCAACTCGCACAGCGAATCACGCACCATCCAGGTCCAAGCCAATAACGTGAAAAAAATCACCATGAGCCCGTACAAAATCAGCTTTCGCGCCATCTTAACCTCCGTTGCATTTCTGCATCTATGTGGCTAACCTGACGTTGTCTAGGCGTGGTGGGTAGCCTCGGGTTGATTGAAAAAATTAACCCGGGGCTTTCTTCTTATTACGCCTTGAACAACACTGCTCAAGACCCATAAGCCTCAAGCACCCGCGCGCATTCTGGCAAGTTAACCTCCCCGCCATCTGGTTACTTAATATTCACTTTGTCCTGATTTTCGCCTGCCTGCTCGCCCTGCCGTGAGACGAATATATGTTTATCATCATTGTGCATTAGACATCTAAACGTCCATAACTTAGGATCGAACCACCCGGGATAACAATTTGATGTCGCAAATGAAAATTAAAAACTTACCACTCGATCAGAATATCAACGGCTGGGCGGCGCTGCGTGGCGACACAACACGTCATCCGGCCCTGCATAGCAAGGTAACGGCAGACTGGCTGGTGATCGGCGCAGGATTTGCCGGGCTGGCTTTTGCCCGCCGGATTGCAGAGCTTCGTCCGCATGAGCATGTCGTGGTGCTTGAGGCGCTCGACGTGGCCGATAACGCCTCGGCGCGCAACTCCGGCTTTGTCATTGATTTACCGCATACCGTGGGCAGCACATCGGCTGAGCTGGAACACGCCAATGCGTACCGGCGTTTGTTGCAGTACGGTCTGCATCATCTGAAAGAGACCGTCGATAAGCATGATATTGCGTGCGACTGGCTGAATTCGGGGAAATACCATTGCGCCGTGAGCGAACAGTTTGACGGCGAGATTGCGCATTATCAGAAAGAGCTGACCACGCTCGGCGAGAGCTTTGAATATCTGGATAACGCCGCCCTGAAACAGCGTCTGGGCACAAGTTTCTACCGCAGTGCGGTGTATACGCCGAACTGCATTCTGGTCAATCCGGCGGCGCTGATCAGCGGTTTAGTGGCGACACTGCCGGAAAATGTCACGGTTTATGCCCATTCCCCGGCTTTGCAGATTGATACACAGGGTACGATCCGCGCCGAAACGCCGCACGGTGAAGTCCGCGCCCGTAAACTGATGCTGGCGATTAACGGTGCCGCCCGCGGGCTGCCGCTGTTCAAAGGTAACGTATTCGCAATGTCGACTTTTGCGACGCTCACCGAGCCGCTGACACCGGAACAGCGCCGACTTATTGGCAATATCTCTGCGTGGGGATCTACACCGGTGAATGCGCTGGCGGGCGCAACGTTGCGTTATACCTCAGACCACCGTTTCCTGATCCGCGAGCACGTCAATTTTGCGCCGGGTCTGGTGACCAGTGCGGTGGAAACCGGCCGCCACGCGCGCCGTCATCAGCAGCTGTTTGCGCGGATTTACCCGCAATTGCAGGATGTGAATATGGCCTACACCTGGTCAGGGCTGATCAGCATTACGCGTAATGGCGCACCGGTGTGGGGGAATTTATCGGAGAATGTCTATTCGTCGGCAGGCTGTAACGGTTCCGGCAGCTCGAAACAGAGCGCGTTTGGCCGTTTGCTGGCAGAACATGCGCTGGGTGAAGATAACCCGCTGCTGGCGGATATGGCAGCGGTCGGACGCGCAAATTTTCTGCCGCCGCGCCCGTTCCTGGATGTGGGTGTCAAAAGTTTTATGGCCCGTGAGCGCTGGCGCTCACGCAGTGAGATGTAGCATTTTTGAGCCAATCTGATAAAGCCGGTCGCCCGATGACGACCGGCTTTTTTAATGACGTTTGTCCACGCGCGCCACAATGCGATCGCCCAGCCACTGAATGCCGCAGACGATGACAATCAGCACCACAATCACTTCCACCATCACCACGGTTTCAAAGCGCTGATAGCCGTACCGGATTGCCAGGTCACCCAATCCGCCCGCGCCAATTGCGCCCGCCATCGCCGAGGCCCCAATCAGCGCGACCAGTGTGACGACAAATCCGGACAAAATTCCCGGTAATGCTTCGGGGATCAGTACGTCCCAGACAATACGCAGTTTGCTGGCACCCATTGCACGCACCGCATCTATCAGCCCGCGATCCACATCCCGCAGCGACACTTCGGCCACACGGGCGAAATACGGCGTGGCGGTAATGGAAAGCGGAACAATCGCCGCCCACGTGCCCAGGGAAGTTCCGACCAGAAAACGGGTCACCGGTATCAGTGCTACCAGCAAAATGATGAACGGCAATGAACGGAAACCGTTGATCACCAGCCCGAGCGAGCGGTTAACCCAGTGATTTTCAGCAATCCCTCCCGGGCTGCTCATCACCAGAATCAATCCGAGCGGCAAACCGGCAATCAGTGAAAACAAACCTGAAACCGCCGTCATCAGCAGCGTTTCCTGGACGGCATTGAATAAAAGGTCAAGCATTACCGGAGACATAGCCCGTCAGCTCCACAGTTGCCTGGCGCTGTTGCAGCCAGTGTAAAACGGCCTGCTCGGCGGCTGTATCAGCCACCGGTACCGAGTAGAAAAAACGCACGATAGCGTAATGCTGAATGTGATCCACACCGCCCTGAATGAGCCGGAACTTACCCGGTAATTCCGCCGCCATCTGGGTGATGATCTCCCCCTGACTGCCCTGTCCGGCATACTGCACGCTGTAAATCGCCTGCCCCTGACGATCAGCCGTCAGTTCATCGGCCAGCGCTTCCGGT
Source organism: Rahnella contaminans (assembly GCF_011065485.1). Taxonomy (NCBI): domain Bacteria; kingdom Pseudomonadati; phylum Pseudomonadota; class Gammaproteobacteria; order Enterobacterales; family Yersiniaceae; genus Rahnella; species Rahnella contaminans. The sequence continues at coordinate 155,571 of NZ_JAADJS010000001.1, read as the reverse complement.
AACTGAGGCAGAAGGCCCTGCAATAATGTGCGGGTGAGTTGCGACTGCGGATGGGCAAATACCTGCCACACAGGGCCTTCTTCAATAATTTCACCGGCGTTAATCACCGCCACGCGATGGGCGATTTTCTTGATCACTTCCATCTCATGGGTGATCAGCAAAATCGTGATCCCCAATTTCTGATTCAGTGACTGGAGAAGCGCGAGAATTGAGCGGGTCGTTTCAGGATCCAGTGCCGACGTGGCTTCATCACACAGCAACAGCGCCGGGCTGGCCGCCAGCGCGCGGGCAATGCCGACACGCTGTTTTTGGCCGCCGGACAATGCTGCCGGATAACTTTTGGCTTTATCTTCCAGCCCGACCAGCGCCAGCAATTCGGCGACACGCGCCTGACGTCGTGCCTTGTCGAAACCGGCAATTTTCAGCGGCAGTGCGACGTTCTGCTCAACGGTTTTGGCCGACAGCAAATTGAAATGCTGAAACACCATCCCGACGCGGCTGCGCACCGACTGCCACTGTTTTTCACTCAGCCCGGTGATGGCGTGACCTTCGATTTCGATCACACCGTCATCCGGTTGCTCCAGCCCGTTAAGACAGCGGATCAGGGTCGATTTTCCTGCCCCGCTGCGGCCAATAATCCCAAGAATTTCGCCCCGTTTTACCGTTAATGACACGCCGTTCAGGGCCTGAGTTTCCCCAAACCGGCGGCTGACCTGATGCAACCGCACCACATTTTGTGCAGCATCCTTGTCAGCAATCCGGTCAGTCTGTGCCGGAGTGCCCGCCAGAGGGCGGCGGGCATTGTCCTTTTCCGGGGACGTCGCGGTAAACTGCGCCCCGGTCTCAGTGATTATTGTCATGCTTTTACATCCTTACCAGGCCGTCACGCCGGTGCCTTTATAAACCTTATCAAACTCCTGTTTGACGGCATCATTCTGGTAAGAACTGACCAGCGTTTTCACCCACGGCGCGTTAACATTCTCTGTTTTCACCGCAATAAAGTTGTTGTAAGGATTACCTTTTACCGGCTCCTGCGCGATTCGGTCGGCAGGCGTCAGACCACTTTTCAGCGCCCAGTCGGTATTCACAATCGCCGCGTCTAAATCAGGGACGGAACGGCCAATAATGCCGGAATCCAGCTCCTTAATGGTCACATGGCGCGGGTTCTCGGTGATGTCAGCGGTAGTCGCAAAAATACCGGCACCGGGTTTAAGCTTAATGACGCCAGACTGCTGGAGCAGGATCAGGCCACGGGCTTCATTTGACGGATCGTTGGGTACACCAATCACCGCGCCTTCTTTCAGTTCATCGGCTGATTTTACTTTTTTGGAATACAAACCGATTGGCCACACGGCGGTATCGCCAACGCGCACGATGTTGTAATGATTCACTTTGATCTGATTATCAAGGAATGGCTGATGCTGGAAGGCATTGGCATCGACTTCGCCATTTTGCAGCGCTTCGTTCGGCTGGTTGTAATCATTGAAAATAACCGGTTTCACGGTCAGCCCTTTCGCAGCCGCCTGCTTCACCACTTCACGCCAGACATCTTCATCCTCCCCGCTGATAATGCCGACTTTTATAGTGGTTTTATCGGCGGCGTGTGCCGCACTCAGCGGCGCCAGCACGGTACCGGAGAGAATGGCCGCAGACGTGGCGGCCAGCAAAAATGCACGGTTAATACGGGTCTTAGCTGTGTTTAATGTCTTGCGCATAGGTATCCCCAAAAGTGTGATGAGAGGCCTGCACCGGGCTGTGTTTTAGTGCAGGAATTTGGCGAGTATACCCATCGGCTTATTTCTTTATAATATTGTTTTAATGATACATATTTCGAAAACGAATAACTAAAACGGGATAGTAATTCGATAAAAGAGCTAAGGCCTCATGGCGGATTTATTCGTGTTCTGCAAGGTATCTGGCGGGGGGTTTTCCGACGGCTTTACGGAACATCGTGACAAAACCACTGGCATTTTCATAGCCCAGATCGAGCGCGACGGTCTGAACACTTTCGCCCTGTGAAAGTCGCTGCAGGGAGAGGATCACATGCAACTGACGCCGCCAGCGACCAAAACTCATCCCTATTTCCTGCATCAGCAACCGGCTCATATTGCGCTCGCTCATGCCAATCCGCGTGGCCCATTCACGGAGCCGGATTTTGTCTGAGGGATTGGCCAGCAGCAATGTGGTCAGCCGCTTCAGCCGCGCATCTTTTGGCATCGGAAGATTGAGCCCCTCAGCGGGTGCTGCGGAAATCTCATCGATCAGGGTGGCAATGAGTCGCCCTTCCCGCCCTTCTTCAGCATACAGCTCAGGAAATTGTGTCGCCTTCTGCATCAGCTCACGCAGCAAAGGTGAAACCGCTATCGTGCAACAGCTTTGCGGTAAATTCGCCGCCGTTCCCGGTTCGATAAACAGGCAGTAGCATTCGGTTTCCTCCGTTCCCCTTGCCACATGCGGCAGATTACCCGGGATCCACACCGCGCATTGTGGCGGCACAATCCATACGCCCTGTTCAATTTCACAATTCAGGATGCCGCGAAGGGTATAGAACAGTTGCGCACGGCGGTGACTGTGGCGGGCATATTCCCAGTTTTGTGAGGCAACAGTGGCATTGAGCAATACAACCGGGCGCGGCACGTTATCCACATCAAAGGTGGCGGAAGGCTGGCTGCGGGATGTGGCGCTCAGTGAAACCGACATCATAAAAGTGTCTCCTCAACAGGAACCGGATCTGGCCGGAATGAACAATAGTCTGGCGATTCTGTGCAATGACTGTGCGCAAGCGGGTCGGGTAAGGTAAGCACCTCTGCGGGAAGCGCCCCCCGCGTTGCCACTTTATATTCCAGGAGCAACACCATGTTTATTAATGCCGACCAGTTTCCCGTCGTCCGCTTGCAGTTTAAAGCCACCCCGGTTGATGGCAGCAACTCCTCTCCTTTTGCCCACTTTGATGCCCTGCTGGAACGCAATCAGCCCTTCGTTTTCATCAATGATGAAGGTCTTGGCAATGAGCGCCATGAGCAATCGAAAGAAGAAATGCAGGCTATCGTGCAATGGCGGAAAGTGAACCGCGTGGCGCTGCGCACCCTGGTTAAAGCCAGTATTTACATCGAACCGGACACCGCCAACCGGATTGCGGCAGAAGATTTCGCCCTGACCTATGAAAAATTCTGGGGCTACCGGATGCTGATGGTGGCTGATGAACAGGAAGCGCTCGTCCTGGCACATAAAATTTTGACCGATAATAATTGATAGTGATTCTCATTATCACAATAACAGTGACACCTAACCGCTGTCCAGTGTGAAATCCCCTCTGAAAAAGCCTATAAAAAAACCCGCCGGAGCGGGTTTTCATTTCAGCCGTAATGCCTCACACGCGCTTATCAGGATTGCGGTTCTTCAACCGGCTGAACTTCCAGTGACACCATGCCAATGCCCAGTTTACGTGGCTGGAAACCGCCACTGGTGCCTTCGGTGGGTTCGGTCGGCGCCGGTGGCGTGATAACAATACTCTGCGCCGCTTCCGGGTTGGTGAACTGCACTTTCACAATACCGTCCTGATCGCCGAAGGTGACAAATTGCTCCTGATCGCCCACGCGGACAGAGACCGGCTTATCGATGTTATTGCCGTAAGCACGCGCGCGGATCACCACATCAAACGTAGTGGGCAACGGTTTGACGTAATCGATTTTCACCGATGGCGCCAGATTCGCATCCGACCAGCGTCCCCAGTTTTCCACCGTGGAAACGCCGGTAATCGCTTTCACCTGCTCCGGTAAACCCGGCACCATAAAGGCGATAGCCGGAGACTGATACTTCGTTGCTTCATCGTCAATATTGAGCGCCTGAAGCGTTTGCTGGTAAATCGCATTACTGCCTGAGGTGTCTTTGGCGAAATCAACTTTACCTTTGAAGGTGTCGCCGGTTGCCTGCACGATAGAAGGTTTCGCACCCAGGTTACCGGAAGCCACACAAAGACCGGTATTGAGCGAAAGCTCCGGTGCCCAGACGCGCCCCATTTCGTAGCATTTATCCACCCAGACAAAGTTGTCACTGGTTGCCAGTCCGGCCAGCTGTTTTTTCAGCGGCGTGGAGAGATAGACGTCGAACATAGGCTCAATTTTTTCGCCAGTCACTTTCAGGATGAACGGCGTTTTGATGGTCATACCGGAGAACGTGAAACTGTTGTCCTTGTTGTTGACCGTGTAATTTTTAATGCTGTTCGGGAAGCCCCACTGTTTAATAACCGCAGGTTTCCAGGCATTCACCTTGTCATCAATATTGAGGAACTGCGCGGTCATGGAAGTCGCGGAAAAACCGCTACGCCCCAGGCCGATGTAGTTGTCGCCTCCCATGATATCAAGCACCGTGGCACCGTTATCAAGAGTACTGCGTTTCGCGGCATTCAGATCGCCAACCGGTTTACGGCCATCGAGCACAAAGAACAAGTCCTTGCGGTTTTGCTTGGTCAGAATGTTATACGCGGTGTTGTTCATCGCCAGATGGTCGGAAGACACCACAATGATGGTGTTATCGAAATAACCTGACGCTTTAATCTTGTCGATAAATGCCGAAATCAGCTCCTGACTGCACGATACCGCGCTCAGTGACTGATTGGATTTCCCGTTCACTTTATAGTCTTTGCGGGTACAACCACGGGAAATAAAGCCGTCCGGGTGATGCGTATCGACCGTCAGCGTGAACAGCGAGAAAGGCTTGCCCTCTTTGCTTAGCGTGATGAATTTTTTATAAACCTCGTCAAGCAGCGTGTCGTCATACCAGCCCCAGTCATTTTTATACGCCGGGTCAGCCACGGTCGGACGCAGTTCGTTGTAGCCATACAGATGATCGAAACCGTGAGATTTCAGGAAAGTGCCTTTACCGGCAAATGCCAGTTCCGCACCCTGATAGAAATAGTTGGTATAACCCGCACCTTTCAGCACGTCGCCGAGACAGACGTTTTCCGGATAGAACGTGGCTAATGCGCTGGACGCATTGCCATCAAACGGGGCAAACAGCGGGATACCACACTGTGAAGCCACCATGCCGGCGATGGTATATCCGGTGCCGGGAACCTGTTTGGTATTGGTAAAATCTATACTTTGCGCTTTATGGCGGCTTAATTCGGTGGTCAGCCCGGGGAACACTTTGTCATCAAAATAAGTGCGTTCCAGACTTTCACCATAGATGTAAACCAGATTCGGCTTTTTCGCGCCTTTCACCACTTTCTCCGGCACTTTGTAATACGTGTCGAAGTCCGCGCCATTGCCGCTGATCTGCGTTTTTACCAGACGGGAAATATTCTGGAAAGCCTGTGTGGATCCGACCGAGAACACCGCCAGCACCACGGCCAGTACGCTGTAGACCGCGCTGCTGTTTTTAGCACGACGCTGTTTCAGACACCACGCCAGCAGGGCAAAAACGGCAATCAGACCAGCGAGTAAACCGATGAATGGCAGGATATATTTGTTCAGCCCGGCGCCTTTCAGGCTGCTGGTGACGGTGTAAAGCACGGCGTCAGTAATGCCTTCGCCAGTAAAATAATTACTGCCGATCAAAATGACGTTGAGGATGACGTAAAGCCCCAGGAAAAACAGAACGAGCGAAAACCAGATACGGCTGGCCGACGCGCGGGTGACGTAGAAAAAGATAGAGGAAAGAAATAAAACAAAAGAAATTATCTCAGAAGCCATTTCAGCACCCTGTCTGATTAAACAATAAACGCTACGACCCATTTCTGCTGTTTTACGAGCAGCGCCGACGGTTCAACTCATCGAATGAATGGCCCGTTCGCCATTCACTTCATCCTTGATCCTTGAGACAGGAAAATTCATGCCAAAAACGGACAGCGTTATATAGCCCGTTGCCCCCCGAGGGTCAACGCTTTAACACTGCGTCAGGTCATTGATTCATCCTAAAAAACTCATCTTTAACAAATTTTTGATGGGTAACTCTGCATGATAACTCAGAAATTTAACTTTCCAGTCACCAATTTGTAAGAATTGCATGATAGCCAAACAGTATGAGCGAAATGTGGAGGGAGATGCAAAATTGAGAAAGAAATTTGTGGGAAAGCCCGCAATACGCGGCATTACGGGCATAAAGAAGGAAAAATCAGATTCCGCCTAAGTAGGCTTTACGCACCTCCTGATTATGCAACAATGCTTCCCCGCTTCCGCTCAGACGTATCTGCCCGTTGACCATCACATAGCCCCGGTCGGAAAGCTTCAGGGCGTGATGCGCATTTTGCTCAACCAGAAAAATCGTCATGCCGTTGCGCGCCAGTTCACGCAGCGTCTGGAAAATCTGTTTAACGATAATCGGTGCCAGCCCGAGGCTGGGTTCATCGAGCAATAACAGTTTCGGACGGCTCATCAGCGCACGCGCTATCGCCAGCATTTGCTGCTCACCGCCGGACATGGTCATCGCGCGCTGTTTCCGCCGCTCTTTCAGGCGGGGAAATAAATCGAACATGGTTTGCAAATCTTCCGCTGCATATTTATTTCCCACCGGGATGGTGCCCATCAGCAGGTTCTCCTCGACGGTCATATCGGGGAAAACGCGCCGCCCTTCCGGCGATTGCGCAATCCCGGCCGACGCCACAAAGTGCGTGGATTTACGGCTGATATCTTCTCCGCGAAACAGTATCTGCCCGCTCTGTACGCGCGGCTGCCCGAAAATTGACATCAGCAGCGTCGATTTCCCTGCGCCGTTCGCCCCGATCAGCGCCACGGTTTCACCCTCGTTAACCTGCAACGATACTTTTTGCAGCGCCTGAATCGCGCCATAAAAAACATCGACCTCACGAAACTCCAGCATCGCATTGTTCACAGGCTGACCTCATCTTCACTGGCGCCCAGGTAAGCGGCGATCACTTTTTCATCATTTTGAATGGCTTGCGGCAAACCTTCGGCAATCACATCGCCGTGGTCGAGCACGATGATGTGGTCGGAAATGTCCATCACCATGCCCATATCGTGTTCAATCAGCAGGACGGTGATGTCGTGGTGATCGCGCAGAAAACGGATGATTTTACTCAGCGTGCGCGTTTCCACCGGATTCAGCCCTGCCGCCGGTTCATCGAGGCAAATCATTTCCGGCGCGGTACACATCGCCCGCGCGATTTCCAGACGCCGTTGCTGACCGTATGACATTTCGCCCGCCAGCCGGTTGGCGCAATCGACCAGTTCCACCACTTCCAGCCAGTAAAATGCCCGGTCGAGTGCCTGATTTTCCGCACGGCGATAAGCGGGCGTATTGAGCACACCGGCGATCAGATTACGGTTGGTTTGCATATGCTGCGCGACCAGCAGGTTTTCGATCACCGACATTTCGCGAAACAGCCGGATATTCTGGAAAGTACGCGCCAGTCCTGCACGGTTCACCAGATGCGTGCCGCCAAACATTTTGTAGAAAATCCGCTTACCCAGTTGCGCGGGTTTTATCCAGTCATCTGGCTGGAATTTCTGTCCAAGCACCTGAATCACATTGGTGGTGCGACGGCGGGTATTGAGGAAAACATTGCCACCAGAAGCTTTGTAGAATCCGGTCAGACAGTTAAATACCGTGGTTTTCCCCGCGCCATTCGGGCCTATCAGCGCGGTAATTGAGCCGCGTTTAACCGCCAGATTCACATCGTTTAACGCTCTGATGCCGCCGAAATGCATGCGTAAATGCTCGACGCTCAGAATATTGTTATCTGCTAACGCTTCACTCATGGCGCGACTCCTTTACGCACGGTAAACCCGCTGCGGCTGATACGGATTAACCCGCGCGGACGCCAGATCATCATCACCACCATCAGCACACCGAACAGCAGCACGCGATATTCGGCAAAACTGCGCAGCAGCTCCGGCGCAACGGTGAGCACAAACGCCGCCAGCACCACGCCGAGGGTCGAGCCCATTCCGCCCAGCACCACAATGGCGAGGATCAGCGCAGATTCGAAGAAGGTAAAAGAGGTCGGGTTGACGAATCCCTGATACGTGGCGAAAAACACGCCCGCGATCCCGGCGGTTGAAGCGCCGAGCGTAAACGCCGAAAGTTTTACCAGCACATGGTTCAGCCCCATGGCGCGACAGGCGATTTCGTCTTCACGCAGCGCTTCCCACGCACGGCCAATTGGCATGCGGGTCAGACGATGTTTGATATACAGCACCAGCAACACCACCAGAACCAGTACTGCATAGATGAAAATAAACTTCATGTTCGGGTTGTAAGTCAGATGGAAAAACTCGTGGAACGGCACGCCGCCCTCTTTCGCCCGCCGGCCAAATTCCAGACCGAAAAACGTCGGTGGCGGCGCGGAGACACCGTTCGGGCCGCCGGTAAATGACAGCCAGTTAGTCAGCACCAGGCGGATAATTTCGCCGAAACCGAGTGTTACAATCGCCAGATAATCGCCGTGCATACGCAGCACCGGAAAGCCCAGTAACGCGCCCGCCAGCGCGGCCATCAAGGCAGCCAGCGGCAGCATCGACCAGAATCCGAGGCCGAGATACTGATATCCCAGCGCCAGCCCGTAAGCGCCGATGGCATAAAAAGCGACATATCCCAGATCCAAAAGCCCGGCCAGCCCGACCACAATATTCAGCCCGAGACCCAGCAGCACGTAAATCAGCCCTAAAATTGCCACGGTCAGAATGTATTTCGTGGCCACGAACGGGAAGAAGACTGCCAGCACCATCAGCAGAGGCAATATCCAGCGCAGATTGCTTTTGTAATCCGGCGGACGAACGTACACGCCGGCGCTGTCGGATTCGAAGCGCGCGCGCATTCTCTGCCCGTTCGCGGTTTCCAGGAACGCACTGAGTAAAAAGCGCCCGAGCATGACGGCGGCAATAATCCAGACAAGCCGCTGGGAATGGAAGGTAAAGCTATAGCCGTCCAGCACCACACCCACGACGGGCCCGAAAATAATCAGCGCCACCAGCCCGGCGAAAATGGCATCCAGCAGGCAGCGTTTAAGCGAAAATCCGCTGCTCACAGCAGTTTGTGTCGTCATTTTATTTCCCTCACACTTTCGTCACGACCGGACGGCCCAGCAGACCCTGAGGGCGGAAAATGAGGATCACCACCAGCAATCCAAACGAAAAGACATCTTTGTAATCCGAGTTCACCATGCCTGAGAACTGCGCTTCGGCGATCCCCAGAATCAGGCCGCCCAGCATCGCCCCCGGCAACGAACCAATGCCGCCTAATACCGCCGCCGTGAACGCTTTAATACCAATGATAAATCCGGCGTAAAAATCGAAAGTGCCGTAATTCATGGTAACCAGCACACCCGCCAGCCCGGCCATCGCCGCCCCAATCATAAAAACCAGCGAGATAATACGGTCAGTGTTGATGCCGAGAATTGAAGCCATTTTTCTGTCCTGCTGCACCGCACGACACATGCGACCGAGCTTGGTATTACTGATAATCCACGACAGCACCAGCATTCCGAGAAGCGAGGCCACCAGAATGAACAGCTTGGTGTAGGTCATCTGGACAAAGCTTTCGCCGATATGAAAGCGGATGGCACCGTCCAGCATGGTCGGGATCCCCTGCTGTCGCGGCCCCTGACTGATTTGTGCGTAGTTCTGCAAAATCAGCGACATACCGATGGCCGAAATCAGCGGCGCAAGGCGTGTGGAGTTTCGCAGCGGTTTATACGCAATGCGCTCAATCGCCCAGCCATAGACGCCGGTGACCACGATGGTGAACACCAGCGTGCCGAGGATCAGCAGCGGAAAGGAGTGCAACCCGAAGAAGGAAAGCAACGCCAGCGCGATGGCGCAGAGGTAGGCGGAAATCATATACACTTCGCCGTGGGCAAAGTTGATCATGCCGATAATGCCGTAAACCATGGTGTAGCCGATGGCGATGAGACCGTAAACCGCACCGAGCGTGATGCCATTAAACAGTTGTTGCAGGAAGAAAGAATCCATAAATACGCTGTCTCTTTTTGTGACCGCGCCTGGCTAAGGCGCGGTCTGACACGGGTTCAAAATGGCAAGTCAAACAGCTTTATTCTTTCACTTCCTGATATTTGCCTTTGTCATCCCATTTATATACGACGTAATCAGAGACTTTCAGGTCGCCTTTACTGTCCCAGGATTTTTTACCCATGACGGTATCGACGCTGTTGGCTTTCAGCCAGGCGCTGGCTTTGGCGGAATCGCTGCCGCCAGTGGCTTTGAATGCGGCAGCAATGGCCTGAACGGACGCATAGGAATAGAGGGTATAACCTTCCGGTTCAAATTTGCCGGCGCGGAATTTATCGATAACGGCTTTGCCGTCAGGGATCAGACGCGGGTCTTTACCGAAGGTCATCAGAATACCGTTGGTGTATTGCGGGCCGCCGGCTGCGGTCACCATTTCTTCGTTAACGATACAGTCGCCGGAGAAGAAGGTCGCCTGAACGCCCTGCTCACGCATCTGGCGGACTAACGGACCGGCTTCCGGATGGCAGCCGCCGAAGAACACCACATCTGGTTTCTGCGCACTGATTTTTGTCACCAGCGCGTTGAAGTCTTTTTCTCCGCGCGACAGGCCTTCATACATCACCTCTTTCACGCCACGTTTGTTGAGCGCCGCTTTGGTGGCGTCCGCCAGACCCTGACCGTAGGTATCTTTATCGTGGATGATGACCACTTTTTTGGCTTTCAGTTTATCGATGATGTAATCGCTCGCCACTAATCCTTGCTGGTCGTCACGGCCACACATGCGGAACATGTCACTCATGCCGCGTTCGGTGATTTGCGGGTTGGTGGAGCCCGGCGTGATGGCGATAATTCCGGCGTCGTTATACACCTCGGAGGCAGGCATGGTGGAGGAAGAACAGAAATGTCCGACCACGGCCTGCACTTTATCCTGATCGACTAAACGGTTAGCCACCGCCACCGCCTGTTTCGGTTCGCAGGCGTCATCGCCCTGGACCAGTTTAATTTTCTCGCCATTAATCCCGCCTGCGGCATTAATGTCTTCGGCAGCCTGCATGGCCCCGTGCCAGTACTGATCACCGTAAGTCGCATTCGGCCCGGTAAACGGACCCGCAACGCCAATCAAAATATCCGCACGCGCGGAGAAAGCGGTAACCAGACAACCGGCCAGCAACAAAGAGAGCGGACTTTTCATAAATTTCATCGACATCGTCATGATCCTTAGCACTGTGTTTGAGTAGAAACCTGAACTAAAAAGAAAATTCTGAAGCTTGATTTTGAAATTCACGGCTGACGCCAAAAGACGAAAGGTTTCCCGAGGTTTAATCAAAGGTAAGAAACATAAGCAAAATATCTGCCAGTGTTTCCAATGCTCTGAGAATGTGTCGGGTTCTGTGAGTATAGATAGCGCTCAGCCCGCGTTACGGGCAACTGACAGAAACGACGACGGGATCACACCGCACTGAGCTGGTGCTAAAAAGCGACGAAAATGAGGATAGCAAAACGGCGTGCACCAAAATGAGCCGTGATAAATCAGTCACTCCGTTCACACAATTACGCCTGGTGACATTTTTATCCTTTGCTTCTTGCGGCAGGTTGTTTTGTAATGCGGGCAGATGATTGCAACGGGAAACTACTGAACAATGAAGAAATTATCCTGCCTGATGGCTGTGGTTCTGGCGCTGACATTGACGGGTTGCGCCGGCGATTACGTGATCAATACCAAAGCCGGCGATCAGCTTTTCGCCCATGGCGAACCGGATCGCGACCGCGATACCGGTATGACCAGCTATACCGACATGAACGGCGATTATCATCTGATGAACACCAATGATATCGCGGGGATTGTGAAGAAGTAGGGTTAAACCAGCAACGCCTGCGCGCAGGACTCATCGGTGACAAGCCCGTTGATCCAGCGGCCTTCGAGGGCGGCGCGGATAGCAATCTGCTTATCTGCGCCACCGGCCAGCGCGATCACCGGTTGATCATCATGCGGATGCGGTCCGACGCTGGTGAGGCGCGAATTCAGCACACTGTCGATGCGCTGTCCGTCATGCCCCATAAAGTGCCCGAGCACTTCTCCCACGGCCCCGCTTTTCGCGAGTTTTTCCACTTCTTCCAGACTGATAAATCCGTCCTTGTGCAGCGGACACCCCGGTTCAATGGTGCCGATACCGATAAACGTCACGTTGGCCTGACTGGCCTTTTCACTGACCGTGCGGTAGATACGATGATTGCACCACATCGCGCGATCGTCTTCGCCGTCGGCAAACAGGGGTGCAGGCAGGATGAAATAGCGTCCCTGTGTTTTTTGCGCCATCAGCAGCGGCACGTCGTAACGGGTACAGGAGCCGTCCGACGCAATCGCGCCAATCAGCGAAACGCTGCTGTGCTGCGGTCTTTCTATATCCACCAGTTCGTCTATGGCCGCTTTCAGCGTTCTCCCGGAACCCACGCCGATAATCATCGGTTCATCGCTGCGGATAAACTGCGTCATTACTTGCGCTCCCGCCACCGCAATGGCGTGGCTGATGCCCGACGGCGTCATACCCTGCCCCGGCACCACCTGGCAAATATCCAGCCCGAAACGCTTTTGTAATTGCGCCGCCAGTTCCATACAGCGCCCCACGGAATGGGAAATGTGAACGCTGACCAGCCCGTTATCGATCGCGCTGGCTACCAGCCGCTGGGCGACCTGCCGCGAAACGCCTAAGGCTTCGGCGATTTCATGTTGGGTTTGCCCGGCGACGTAATACATCCACGCCGCCCGTGCAGCCAGATCCATTTTCTTGTCGTTCTTACTCATGCGCGCATTCCAGCCGGTGTTTTCAGTGGCGAGATTTTATCGTTTTTCGCCTCTTCCCGTGATCGCTAAATACATCGATCCACGAAATGTGTGAGCTAAAGCCCATTTAACGGGCAAATATTCCATTAGATTAACCGCAATCGAGCAAAAGCCCACCAAAAGGGCTTAAGCTCACATCAAATCAATAATCACTTTGTGGAGAATCTGATGAAAAATGCTCACCAACCGCAATCGTCTGTCTGGCTGCATATCGGCAGCGGCTCTTTCCACCGGGCCCATCAGGCATGGTATCTGCACCGCTTACTGGCGAAGGGAGATAACAGCTGGTCAATCGCACTGGGTAACATTCGCGAAGATGGCGTTCCGCTTCTGAACGCGTTGCAGGCGCAGGGCGGTAAATACGTGCTGGAAACTGTCACTCCGCAGGGTGAGCGTGAATATGAAACCATCACTTCCATTCAGAAAATCATTGCGTGGGATAACGAACTGGCCGCGCTGGTGGCTCAGGGGGCAGATCCGCACACCAGAGTGATTTCCTTTACCGTGACCGAAGGCGGTTATTACCTTGATAACCAGTTCAATCTCGACCAGCAAAATGCTGATATACAGGCTGATTTGCAGGGCGGATGCCGCACGATTTATGGTGCCATCGGCCATATTCTGGCGCGTCGGATTGCGCTTAAGGGTGGCGATATCACCCTGCTGAACTGCGATAATCTTCGCCATAACGGCGAACGTTTCCGTCACGGTCTGCTGCAATTTCTGGCCCTGCGCCAGCAACACGACATCAGCGACTGGGTAAAAAATCACACCCGCAGCCCGAACACGATGGTGGATCGCATTACCCCGCGTCCGTCACCGGACGTCGCCGTGCGTGTGGCTCAGGCAACCGGATTTGAAGACCGGGTGCCGGTTATGGGCGAGGCTTTCATTCAGTGGGTAATCGAGGATGATTTCATCGCGGGTCGCCCGCACCTGGAAGAGGCTGGCGTAGAAATGGTGGAGTCCGTTCTGCCGTATGAAGAAGCAAAAATCCGCATTCTCAATGCCAGCCACAGCTGCATCGCCTGGGCGGGGACGCTGACCGGTCAGCGCTTTATCGATGAAAGCACGCGTACTCCCTCCATTTGCCAGATGGCGTATGACTACGTCACGGAAGACGTGATCCCCTCCCTGACGCCAAGTCCGTTAGATCTGGCGCGCTACCGCGATGTCGTGCTCGAGCGTTTCAGTAATCCACACATTCAGGACACAAATCAGCGTGTTGCCGCCGATGGTTTCTCTAAAATTCCGGGATTCATAACCCCGACCTTGCAGGAATGTTATCAGCGCGGTCAGACGCCACGGGCCACTGCCATGCTGCCTGCGCTGTTCTTCGTTTTCATGCAGCAATGGCATCTCGGTCTTCTGCCTTACGAATATCAGGACGGTATTCTCGACGCTCCGGCGGTACATGCCCTGTTCAGCAGCGCTGATCCGGTGGCGCAATTTGCCGCCGATGAAAAGCTGTTTGCCGGACTGGCGGGCGATAAGGCCTTTACCGAACTGATGCGCCAGTCCGTTGAGCGCGTCCGTCACTGGCTGAATGACGCAAAACGCGTCTGAGGAGCACTCTATGTATCTCGGACTGGATTTAGGGACGTCGGAAATCAAAGCGGTCGTAATTGACGATCAGGGCCGGTTACTGGCCAGTGCCGGTGAGCCGCTCGAAGTCAGCCGCCCGCATCCGCATCATGCAGAACAGGATCCGCAAGAGTGGTGGCAGGCCACGCAGCGGGTGATTTCGAGCCTGCGCAGTAAGTTGCCGCAACGATGGTCAGAGGTCAGCGCCATCGGTTTATCCGGGCAAATGCACGGCGCGGTTCTTCTCAGCCGCGAAGGCCGGGTATTGCGTCCTGCCATTTTATGGAATGACACACGCAGCGCAGCGGAATGCGCACAACTCACGCAAAGCGCACCGCAACTTCATCAGGTTGCAGGAAATCTGGCTATGCCTGGTTTTACTGCCCCGAAACTCTTGTGGGTGGCGCGACATGAACCGGAGATTTTTGAACAAACGGCGACCGTCCTGCTGCCTAAAGATTATCTGCGCTGGATGATGAGCGGCGAGAAAGTCTCTGATATGTCAGACGCGGCGGGCACCCTGTGGCTCGACGTGGCGAAACGTGACTGGTCGGATAATCTGCTCGCCGCCTGCGGCCTGACGCGTGATCACATGCCGCGTCTGGCGGAAGGCAGCGATGTCAGCGCCACGTTGAAAAATGACATTGCCCGCGCCTGGGGCCTGCGCGACGACGTGGTGATCGCCGGAGGCGGCGGGGATAATGCTGCCAGCGCCGTCGGTATCGGCGCGGTCGATCCCGGCGATGCTTTTATTTCTCTCGGCACGTCCGGCGTACTTTTTGCGGTTAATGACCGCTTCCGTCCTAACCCGCAATCGGCAGTGCATGCATTCTGCCACGCCCTGCCGGACCGCTGGCACCAGATGAGCGTGATGCTCACCGCGGCCAGTGCGCTGCGCTGGTATTGCAATCTGGTGGGCAGTAACGAAACCACGCTGCTGGCAGAAATCACCCAGCTTAATCCGTCGCAACAGCGTCAGGCGCCGCTGTTCCTGCCTTATCTTTCCGGCGAACGTACGCCGCATAACGATCCTTATGCCACCGGGGCATTTCATGGCATGACGCATACCACGGACCGTGCCGCTTTGGGTTATGCCGTGCTGGAAGGCGTGGCATTCGGCATGGCCGACGGACGCGATGTGATGCAGCAGGCCGGAACGCAATTACAGCAATGCTCGCTGGTTGGCGGTGGCGCGCGCAGTGACCGCTGGGCGCAGCTGATGAGTGACGCACTGAATCTGCCGGTCGTCACCCACAGCGGCGGCGAGGCCGGTGGCGCACTGGGCGCCGCACGGCTGGGCTGGCTGGCAGCGGGCGGAGACTTTCGGGACGTGTGCCGCAAACCGCCGGTGGCGCAGCACTTTTACCCTGATGCCCAAACCCGCGACATGCTCGCTGAGCGCCTGAAAACCTGGCGTCAGCTCTATCAGCAGCAGGTCGACCTGCGTAACGCCTGAACGATGTAATAACCACCGGGGGCGCCTGAGCGCCCCGTCTCTGACCCTGACAACATAACCAGCTGCGAAATCTTTCGCAGAGGAGTCTGACATGCACGATCTACACAAACCGCGCACCCACTGGTTCGGTCTGCCGATGAATCTTTTCTGGGGCTATATCGCCATTGCGCTTTTCATGAGCGGCGACGGCTTCGAAATGGCGTTCCTCTCCAAACATATTATTGATATGGGTTTCACCGCCTCTGAATCTGCCGTGGTCTTTACGGTTTACGGTCTGGCGGCGGCGCTGGCGGCGTGGAGTTCCGGCGTGGTGGCGGAAATCATTACGCCGCAAAAAGCGATGCGCATCGGCTTTATACTCTGGGTGGTGATGCATGTGCTGTTTATGCTGTTTGGTCTGGGGATGAAAAATTATCCGCTGATGCTGCTGTTTTATGGTATCCGCGGGCTGGCCTATCCGCTGTTTATTTACTCCTTTGTAATGCTGGTTGTGCAGACCGTGCCGAAACAAAATCTCTCCTCGGCGATGGGATGGTTCTGGGCGATGTACTCCATTGGCATCGGCTGTATCGGCAGTTATCTGCCCAGTTTCACCATTCCCTTTATGGGCGAAACCGGCACGTTATGGTTTGCGATTGCGTGGGTGGTTGCTGGCGGACTCATGGCGATGATCCTGCTACGCAATGTTGGGGAACCCGGCAGTAAAGCCAGTCTGACACCGAAAGAAAAGCTCGGCGAACTGAGCCGTGCGGTGACGATTTTATTCACCAACCGCAATATTTTTATGTCATGCCTGATCCGCATTATTAATACGATCTCCCTGTTCGGTTTTGCGGTGATCATGCCAATGCTGTTTGTCGGACGGCTGGGTTTTACCATGTCGGAATGGCTGCAAATCTGGGCGGTATTCTTCTTCGTGACGATTTTTACCAACGTGATGTGGGGCGTGTTAGGGGAGAAAATTGGCTGGCTGCGGCAGGTGCGCTGGTTCGGTTGTATCGGCTGCGCGATATCCAGCCTGGCATTCTATTATCTGCCGGTCTGGGCAGGACATAACTTCTGGGTGGCGCTGATCCCCGCCGTCATGCTGGGTATCACCGTTGCGGCTTTTGTGCCGATGACCGCGGTCTTCCCGGTTCTGGAACCCAATCACAAAGGCGCGGCAATCTCGATTTATAACCTTTCCGCGGGCCTGAGTAATTTTGTTGCACCGGCCATTGCCTCGATTGTGCTGCCGTTCTTCGACATCGAAGGTGTGGTCTGGGTCTATACCGCGCTGTATCTGGTCGCCGCCGTGCTGACGGTGATGGTCAAAGTGGAGCAACCGGGACATCCTGCCAAAGTCAGAAGCGGAACCCTGCCCGCCGGTTCTGCCGCAAGGACATAAAAAAACCGGGCGAAAGCCCGGTTTTTGTTTGCAGCGGGAGCAGAAATTACAGCCCTTGCTCTGCAATATCCATCGCAAAGTACGTCAGAATAATATCTGCGCCTGCACGTTTAATCGCGCCCAGGCTTTCACGCACCACGGCGCGTTCGTCGATGGCACCGGCCTGAGCCGCGAACTTGATCATCGCGTATTCGCCGCTGACCTGGTACGCCGCCAGTGGCAGGCGGGAAGCCTCGCGGATATCGCGGATCACATCCAGATACGCGCCAGCGGGTTTCACCATCAGCGCATCCGCCCCTTCCTGCTCATCCATCAGCGACTCACGCACGGCTTCACGGCGGTTCATCGGGTTCATCTGATACTGCTTGCGGTTGCCTTTGAGCACGCTGCCGCCCGCTTCACGGAATGGCCCGTACATTGAGGATGCGAACTTGGTGGAATAGGCCATGATCGAGGTGTCAATAAATCCGGCTTCATCCAGCGCGCTGCGGATGGCCTGCACCTGACCGTCCTGTGCGGCGGATGGCGCAATGAAATCTGCACCGGCGGCAGCGGCAACCACGGCCTGTTTGCCGAGATTGATCAGCGTGGCGTCGTTATCCACGCCGTGGTCGTGCAGCACGCCGCAGTGCCCGTGTGAGGTGTATTCGCAGAAACAGGTGTCGGACATGACGATCATTTCCGGCACGGTGTCTTTACAGATGCGCGCCATACGGGCGACCAGACCGTTTTCGTTCCAGGTGTCGCTGCCGGTGGCATCCATATGATGCGAGATGCCAAACGTCATGACCGAGCGGATACCGGCGCGGGCGTAGCGTTCGATTTCAAACGCCAGGCGGGATTCAGGAATGCGCAGCACACCAGGCATGGCTTCGATCGGTACGTATTCAGAGGTCTCTTCTTCTACGAAAATCGGCAGTACCAGATCGTTGACGCTAAATTCAGTTTCCTGAAAGAGAGTGCGCAGGGATTCGGACTGTCTCAGGCGGCGAAGGCGTGAGCTCGGGAACTGATTCGACATGAAAACTCCTAAAAATTAGTCTGTTGCGCTGATATTTTTTAGAAACAGGAGCGCAGACAGTTCAGACGGCAGGAGGCAATGCAGCGCCGTCAGACGATGAAGCCCGCATTTTATAATAACTTTTAAACAAATGATGAACTTTCCGTGAGGAGATGTAACAGAGGCGGCATTATTGGAAAGGCGATCCCAATTCTGGGGATCGCCGGAACGTATTATCCCAGCTTAATTTCCCTGTCTGCTGAAGCAATCGTCGATGGCCGGTGCGCGATAAATATCCGCGTAATATCCAGTTCACTGATCGCCTGGTTGATGCGCATTTCGTTGTCCAGATCCAGATGGCTGGTGGCTTCATCGAGGAACAGGATCGCCGGACGACGGTATAACGCGCGGGCAATCAGCAAGCGCTGTTTCTGCCCGCCGGACAAGCTGCCGCCCAGTTCGCTGATCAGTGTTTCATAGCCCATCGGCATGCGTTCGATATCGTCGTGAATATTACAGCGGCGGGCACAGTCGATAATCCGCGCTTCGTCTTTCTGCTCATCAAAGCTGGCAATGTTCTCGCCGATGGAACCGGCGAACAACGTATCATCCTGTAACACACAGGCGATGCAGCTGCGGTAATTGTTCAGCCCGGCGGTGGTGATATCCATTCCGTTGATGAGAATGCGGCCTTCGGTCGGCGTCAGCAAACCGGTCATGATTTTCATCAGCGTGGTTTTGCCCTGCCCCGACGGCCCGGTGATGGCCACGCTTTCCCCCGCCGCCACCGACAGATTCAGGCCGTTAATCAGCGGTGCGGACAGGCTGTCGTACTGGAAAACCAGATCCCGCACATCCAGTGACGCTGCCTCGCCGGCCCGCAGCAATTCACGTTCCGGCAGGGATTTTTCAGTCTCCGTCAGTGCGATATCGGCGATACGGTCGCGATGCAGGGACAACATCCGCAACTGCAACATCATATTCAGCAGATTGGCCGCCCGTTCGGAAAACTGCCCGCGATAAGTGTTAAATGCGACGAACATCCCAAGCGTCATATGCCCGTCAATCACCTGCGTTGCACCGAGCCACAGCAGCGCGACCTGATCGAGCGTGGCGATCAACGTATTACCGCCGGTAAACATCATTTCAAATTTGGTTTTGCGCACCGTCGCATTGGCGTTATCAATGTTCAGATTCAGCCAGAAATTGGCGCGGGCTTTCGATAAACCGAGCGCCTTCAGCGTGCTGATGCCGTAAAGCGTTTCCATAAAGTGCGAGCCGGCACGCGCACCTTTAACGATTTGTTCTTCCGACACCTGGCGGTAGGCGTTATAGGTTGTCAGACGGAACACCACGTAAATCGCCGTAAAGCCGAGGATCACCCAAATCAGCCAGCCGCCGTACAACACCATCATCACGATCAGCCCGACCGACATAATACCGTCGATAATACTGTTGACGACGTTGGTGGTCAGTGTGGTACGCAGCGTGTCGAGCGAGGTGAAGCGTGACTGAATGTCGCCGAGTTTGCGCTTTTCAAAATAATCGAGCGGCAGTTTGAGCAGGTGGTCGAACAGCCGCGCTTTCCACTGCACGTCAATCAGCGTACTCATCACCAGCGAGGTCCAGGCGCGCAGCATACTGACGCCGGTGCGGAAAATGATGAAGAACAGCAAGCCGAGGCAAATCAGCGTCAGTAAATCCGGGTCTTTCGCCGGGATCACGTGATCCATCACCAGCTGCATGCCGACCGGCAGCAACAGATTGACCGATTCGATCATCAGCGACAGGCAGAAGATTTTGGTCAGCGCCGGAATAAGCCCGCTGACGTTGCCCATCATTTTGCGCAAATCGAGCCGTACGCGCGGTTTTTCAGAGGTAAAACCGTTATCCGGCCACAACTCCAGCGCCACGCCGGTGAAGTGTTCGGAAACCTCCCGCATGCCCAGCGAGCGACGGCCAAACGCCGGATCGTGAATAACTACCTTGCCCTGCTTCACGCCGACCAGTACCACGAAATGATTGAGATCCCAGTGCAAAATACACGGCGTTTTCAGCGCATTCAGTTCGTCAATATCGAGCTTCAGCGCGCGGGATTTCATTTCATTCGCCGTGGCGATATCCATCAGCGTGCGCAGCGTCGCCCCCCGCGATGAAATGCCGTAGTGCTGACGCAGACTCTGCAAATCAACATGTTTTCCGTGATAGCCAAACACCATCGCCAGACTGGCCAGCCCGCATTCAGCGGCTTCTGTTTGTATAATCTGCGGCACCCGGTGGCGCCAGCTAAAGTGCAGGCGGTCAGCCAGCTCCCGTACGTTATCGAGATTCATTAATTGGCCCCACCACGCTTTTCTTCATGCTGTAATACGGAGACAACATCCACTGATACAGCGGCCTTTTCTCCAGGAATAAGGTTGATTCGGCTTTCATGCCGCTGGATAAATTCAGCGTCTCGCCGTGCCAGTCCATCGCTTTTTTATCCAGTGAAACAATCACTTTGTAATAAGGTCCGCTGACCGTGCCGTTTGCCGTACGCGGCGCGCTGGCGTAGGAATTCAGTTCCTGCTCAGAAACCGGTGCAGAAGAGATCGATTCCACCTTACCGGGGAACTGACCATATTTTTCAAACGGATAGGCTTCGTAACGGATATTAATGTGCTCACCGGCTTTGACGTAAGGCACGCTTTCATTGGGCAGCCAGGCGACGAGGAAGAACGGAGAATTACTGGCAGGCACCAGCTGCGCCAGACTGTCGCCTGCATTCACCATCTGTCCGGGAGTGACGCTCAGCGAGGAGATTTTACCGGAGGTCGGCGCGGTGATCAGCAGGGAACCTTTCGCATCGGCCTGCGCCAGCTGACGCTCCAGATCGTTGCGCTGGTAGCCGTACTGCGAAATCTGATTATCAAACTCGGCGGCGCGCGTCACCAGTTCGCTGCGCAGATTGGTGATCTGCAAGGCCTCCTGAATCGCCTGAGTGTTCAGGCTCTGGAACGAGGTTTGCTGCTGGTAAAACAGGTAGCGCTGGTTATTCAGCTGGTCGGTATTGATGAGGCCTTTCTTCTGATACGCGCCGTAGTTCTGCATGCTTTTTTTCATGGCATCCAGCCCTTCCTGCGCGGAATCGACCATGCTCTGCGAAACCTGATGCGCTTTCTCATACTGCTCTAACTGCTGTTGCAGGTTTTGCAGCGTTTCCTGCTTATTGTGCTCAAGCTGAGCGACAATCGAGTCAATTTGCTCACGCTGTTTTTTGATGGCGGCGAGCGTGGTGGTACTGACATTGCCTGCCTGCGTCACGCGGCTGACGTCAATTTCATACAGCGGCTGACCCTTTTTCACCGGCTTGCCGGTATCGACATACAGTTTAGTGATCACCCCCTGTTCCGGGCTGAACAAATTAATGCTGTGCGGCTGAGTGATAATTTCACCGCTGACGTTTATACGCCGGGTGTAATTAGTGAAGATTAGGAATATCAGTAAAGAAATAAGAAAAAGAGTGGTCAGCGAGGTCACAATCCATAACGGCCAGCCAGCGAGTAATAATGTTTTACCCGTCCAGTGGTTTTGCTGATGTTCATTGACCTCTTTGCGAAAGAGCATATTTTTGGTTCCGGAAGCACAGGCTGTAAAAACAGAATCGTTGAAAGATAGCAGCCTGAAAGCCTCCTGCCACCGCGATTACTCTGAAACATCGCCCGGAGGTATTAACGCACAGAGACAGTTACGCCGTAATATTAAATAACTTTTTGTCACAGGCATTATTCACCCGGAGTTATTCGATTATTTTTTATACGTGAAATTAATAAATCAGATTTTATAAAGTATTTTTTATATATAGAAACAATGAGTTGCGTATAACATTCCACTTAGGAGATTATTCCTAGTCAAATTCCGCCGCCAGTGCTCTAGGCTTAATCTCCGTGAAGACATTGCGTAGAAATTATCTCCATAGCATTACTCAATGTTTTCATCGCCCCCGGTTTTTAAGGGGACTTGCTTTAACAGATTAAAAGGAAGGCCTAAGATGAAACAATTAACAGAACATGATATTGAAATGGTTAATGGTGCGGGTTGGTCGGAAGATGTGAATAAAGTTGCCGATCGCCTATCAAGCTTTGGTCAGGACGCGGTAAGTGACACCAGTAATGCGGTGAACAAAGCGTATTCACAAATTTCCGATGGTCTTGCTAAAGCACAGAACTATCTGACGACCTAGTTTTCAGTCTTTAAAGGTTATTCAGAGTAATACAAGCCCCGCTCACGCGGGGCTTTTTTATATCAGCAGGAAATCTTTATATCCACGGACAATCAAACGCCCGCTTTGGTTTTATCGCTCTTCACCATGCTGTTTTTCAGCTTGCCGATAAGTTCTTTGCGAAAATCACCCAGTTTGGGTTTATCGCCTTCAAGCCACGGCAGCGGACGGCAGAGCTCCATGGTTTTGATACCCAGACGTGCAGTGAGCAATCCGGCACCGATGCCCTGTGCAGCACGGGCAGAAAGCCGCGCCGCCAGATCCTGCGACATCCAGTCCATCCCCACTTCGCGTACCAGTTCGGACGCACCGGCAAAAGCCATATTCAGCAGCACCAGACGGAACAGGCGAATGCGGCTGTAAAAGCCAAGCTCAATGCCATAAAGCACGGCGATGCGGTTGACCAGACGCAGGTTGCGCCAGGCGATAAAGGCCATATCGACCAGCGCCAGCGGGCTGACGGCAATCATCAGCGCAGATTCGGCCGCCGAATGGCTGATTTCGCGACGCGCCTGTGCGTCGAGTACCGGCTGAACCAGACGGGCATAAAGCTCGACCACTTCGCGGTCATTTTGCGTTTCGTGCAGTGACGCCTGCCAGCGTTGCAGCGCCGGATGGCTGTTATCGAGCCCGGCTTGTGCCGCCAGTTTTTCGCAAAACGCCCGCCCCTTTCCTGTTCCGTGGCTGTGCATCAATTCACGCGCCTCATCGCGCTCATCGGCACGCTGACGCAGACGATACAGGCGACGCCATTCAGTCGCCACGGATCCAACACCGGCGACGATAATCAGGCCGCCCGCCGTGCAGGCACCGAGCGCCACCCAATCCTGCTGAACCCACGCCTGATGCACCCATTGCACGCCCTGCGCGACCACGCTGATGCCCAGCACCGCAACGCCAAGACGTACAATTTTGCCCCAAAAACTGCGGCGCGGTTTGAGCGCATGGCTGAGTACGGCTTCGGCTTCGCCCTCTTCCTGCTGTTCGTCGGTTTCGACGGTCACCGGAGTAAAGCGTTCTGAAATCATTTCGTCAAAGGTCAGCGCCGGTCTGATCACCGGATCCGCAGGCGCTTTTAATTCCGTTTCAAAATCGATACGCGGTTTTATCGGTTCGCTCATCGCATTTTATCTCCCAGTAAAAACTCCATTACCGCATCCAGACGGATGTGCGGCAACGGCGTGTCCACGCTCATTTCGCGCGGACGAAACTCGTCAAAATGAAACCCCTGTTTTTGCCAGAACGCCGCGCCCGGCAAACGCGCAGGCACTTCGCCGGGGAACACCGTCAGCGGCGCGCCATCCTGCAAGCGTTGGCCTTTCAGCGCTGGCAAACTTTGCCCCTGATATTCCACCCTGCCGGTTTCTGTCGCCTGAACGGAGGCCAGCCCGGCGCAATCCATGCTGATGCCTTCGAAGGCCGCATTTTGCCAGGCTTCCTGCACCAGTTGCTGCAACAGCGACACCAGGTTCGCATGCTGATCGCCGGTAATGTGGTCGGCTTTGGTGGCCGCAAACATCAGTTTGTCGATGCACGGATTAAACAGGCGGCGGAACAGCGTACGTTTGCCGTAGTGAAAACTTTGCATCAGTTGCGTCAGTGCGAGGCGCATATCGTTGAACGCCTGCGGCCCGCTGTTAAGCGGTTGCAGGCAATCCACCAGCACGATCTGACGGTCAAATTTCACAAAGTGATCTTTATAAAAACCTTTCACGATGTTCTGGCAGTAATAATCAAACCGCGCGCGCAGCATGCCGAGATTGCTATTTTTATCCGCCTGCACCAGCTGTGCGTCGCTGTACTGATGCATTTCCGGCCACGGGAAAAACTGCAATGCGGGCGCGCCGGCTAAATCCCCCGGCAAAACAAAACGCCCCGGCTGGATAAAGTGCAAGCCTTCGGTTTTGCAGCGGATCAGGTAATCGGTATACGCCTGCGCAATCGCGCCCAGCAGATTTTCATCGGCAGGTGCCAGCGGGTCGCATTGCTGGCACAGTTCGAGCCACGGCTTCGCCCACTGTGCGCGATCACCCTGCAACAGCCCCGCCATCTGGCGTGACCAGTCGAGATAATTTTGCTCCAGCATCGGCAAATCCAGCAGCCATTCGCCCGGATAATCGACAATTTCCAGATACAGCGTCGAGGTGTCTTTGAAGTGGCGAAGCAGGGAATCGTTGGAGCGATAACGCAGCGCCAGCCGGATTTCGCTGACGCCACGGGTCGGCGTTGGCCACGCAGGCGGCGTACCGTAAAGTGCTGCCAGCCCTTGGTCATAAGCAAAGCGCGACACACCCAGATCCCGCTGCGGGACGCGTTTCACGCCAAGCAGCCGCTCCTCGCGGGCAGCCGAAAACAGCGGTAAACGTGCGCCGCTGTGCATATGTAAAAGCTGGTTAACGAAGGCGGTAATGAAAGCGGTTTTACCGCTGCGGCTTAATCCGGTAACAGCCAGCCGCAGATGCCTGTCCATGCCGCGATTGATCAGTGAATTAAAGTCGTTTTGTAGTCTTTTCATTGCTCTCCCTGGCGTAGCGCCCAAACAGCGCGGTAAGAATACGTTTAAATAACGGTTCTAATAATAGTGCTAAAACATACCGGAGTGGCCCTTTTCCCACCACGCCCAGCACACGCGCTGCCAGTCCGGCAGGACCGAACGTCAGCGCCAGCGTAATGATAACGCTGAAAATTTTTGAAAACAGGCTGCGCTTACCCGGCAGCGAGGAATTCAGGTAACGGGTCATAAAGATTCCTTAAGCGGGACGTGAGAGGGAAAAAGCAGCCGGAACAATGTCCGGCAGCAGAGGTAAAGCGGTGAAGAGAAAATTAGAGCTGACGGAACCGGCTGCGTACGCCGAAGGTTTCCGAGGTCACGTAACGCTCGACCTGACGCAAACGCTGTTCGCTGGCTTTCAGTTCGCGGTCAGCTTCTTCCAGCAGGTTACGCGGAGAAGGCGCGTTCTCGCCTTCAAATTCACTGGCAGGCATCGGATCCAACACATAGCTGAGGATCACGTACGCCACAAAAGTGAACATGAATAAGCCGAAAAACACGGACAACACCGCCATAATCCTCAGCAGTTTTACCGGTACGCCCAGATAGTGCGCCAGCCCGGCCAGAACGCCTTTTATCACGCCCTCTTCCGGCACGCGGTAGAGTTTTCGTTCAGACATTCGGTTCGCCATTATGAATTCCTCCAGCCGGGATGTTCGGCATCGAGAATTTCTTCCAGCGCCTGAATACGTTCGCGCATGCGCTGCGCTTCATGCGTCAGGCTGGTGAGATTTTGTATCTCATGCTGACTGAGCTGACTGCCATTTTGCTGGCGATTGCTGTAGTGAAGCCACAACCAGACGGGCGCCACAAATAAAACAAAAATAGTCAGCGGAATTGCTAAAAACAGGAAGCTCATTATTTATCCTTAATTCTGATGAGTCTTATGGGTGCAGGAACTCCGCAACCTGCCTGCGGACAGGCAGGTTTACCGGAAAATTACGCGTCCTGATTACCGTTCATTTTGGCTTTCAGGGCAGCAATTTGCGCGCTGATTTCATCGTCGGCTTTCAGCTCAGCAAACTGCTGATCCAGCGATTTCTTTTTGCCAATACTGACGCTTTCCGCTTCTGCTTCCATATGATCAATGCGGCGTTCGAACTGCTCAAAACGCGCCATCGCTTCATCAATTTTACCGCTGTCGAGCTGACGACGAACGTCACGCGAAGAGGCTGCCGCCTGGTGACGTAATGTCAGCGCCTGCTGGCGGGCACGGGTTTCAGTCAGTTTGCTTTCCAGTTCACCAATTTCGGACTTCATGCGATCCAGCGTTTCTTCTACGACAGTCATTTCGTTCTTCAGCGTCGCCACCAGCTCGGTCAATTTCTGTTTCTCAATCAGCGCAGCACGCGCCAGATCGTCTTTATCTTTACGCAGGGCCAGTTCGGCTTTGTCCTGCCATTCAATCTGCTGGGATTCACCCTGATCAATGCGGCGGATCAGCTGTTTCTTTTCTGCCAGCGCACGGGCAGAGGTTGAACGCAGTTCCACCAGCGTGTCTTCCATTTCCTGAATCATCAGACGAACAAGTTTTTGCGGATCTTCTGCTTTATCCAGCAAGGTGTTGATGTTGGCGTTAATGATGTCAGCGAAGCGAGAAAAAATACCCATAATCGAAATTCCTCTTTGTTTCTGTTTGGTTTCCGGCCAAATGATTACCGGTCAAATCCGCAGGAAAATTTTCAACTGCGGCGATAAACCTATATCAGGATCCGTGCCAACTTTTTAAAATCATTATCTGCATGAATAAATTGAATTTTTTATCTTCGTCTCTGCTATGCTTATTTTTCGAGATGAGTAATTTCACTAAGAGTTAGTGTGTTTCACCACACAAGGAATGCCAAATGACGGATAACACAGACAATTTGCTCGGCGAAGCCAACGCCTTTATTGAGGTGCTGGAACAGGTTTCGCAGCTGGCGAAACTGAATAAGCCGGTTCTGGTCACCGGTGAACGCGGCAGTGGTAAAGAGCTGATTGCGCACCGTCTGCATTATCTGTCGCCGCGCTGGCAGGGGCCGTTCATTTCGCTCAACTGTGCGGCGCTCAATGAAAACCTGCTGGATTCCGAACTGTTTGGCCATGAAGCGGGCGCGTTTACCGGCGCGCAGAAACGTCATCTCGGACGCTTTGAACGCGCGGACGGCGGAACGTTGTTTCTCGATGAACTGGCGACCGCGCCAATGCTGGTGCAGGAAAAATTATTACGCGTGATCGAATACGGACATCTGGAACGCGTCGGCGGCAGCCAGCCGTTACAGGTCGATGTGCGGCTGGTATGTGCGACGAATGATGATCTTCCGGCACTGGCCGCCGCCGGAAAATTCCGCGCGGATTTGCTTGACCGCCTGGCGTTTGACGTCGTTCAGCTTCCGCCGCTGCGTGAGCGCCAGCAGGACATCATGTTGCTGGCTGAGCATTTTGCCATCCAGATGTGCCGCGAACTTTCTCTGCCGCTGTTCCCCGGTTTTACCGAACATGCCCGCGAAACGCTGATGCGCTATCGCTGGCCGGGCAATATCCGCGAACTGAAAAACGTCGTGGAGCGTTCGATGTACCGGCACGGCACCAGCGATTTTCCGCTGGATAACATTATTCTGAATCCGTTTGCTCAGCGGGCAGCGTATTCCGCACCGGAGGAACCGCGTGAGAGTATTTCGTTACCAGCATTGCCGCTGGATTTAAAACAGTGGGTCACCGGTCAGGAAAAAAATCTGATTGAACAGGCGTTGCGGCAGGCGCGTTTCAACCAGCGCAAGGCCGCTGAGCTGCTTAACGTGACGTATCATCAGTTACGCGGAATGTTGAAAAAGCACGGGATACAGGTGAATACGCAGGAAAGTGACTGAATAACAGGCAAAAAAAAAGCCAGCACCCGAGCTGGCTAAGTAATACTGGAAGCAATGTGAGCAATGTCGTACCTCGCGATTAACGCCCCTGGCGGGACACCTCTCGTCCGGTGAAAAGAATGATAATGGTTCTCAGTATCGTCTGTAAAGTGTTTTGTTGAGAATATTTCTCATTACCACACTGTTTTTACGGCTACTTTTTGAACAACCTTATCGTCATTACGGACTACCATTCCGGGAAAGGATCGGCCATCGCGATCCAGCTGTCGATCCCTTCGGCCATTTGTTGCTCGCTCAGCAGACATGCATCCAGCCGGTGAATAATCTCTTCTTTATCCAGATGCTGGCCGATGAATACCAACTCCTGACGCATATCGCCAAACGGCTCAACCCACTTTTCCATGATTTGCTGGCGGGTTTCTTCATCCTGCGGCCAGTCATTTTCGGGCAATGCGCGCCAGAAAATCCCCGCCATGCCATAACGCGCGATCCCGCCCGCCTGGCTCCACTGCCCGGCGAAACGCGGACGCGTCGCCAGCCAGAAAAAACCTTTCGACCGCAGCAGGGTCCCGCCGCCCCAGTCGCCGTGTACCACGCGATAAAATTTATCCGGATCAAACGGCCGGCGCGCGGTGTACACAAAACTGCTGATGCCGTATTCCTCGGTTTCCGGCGTATGTTCACCACGCAGTTCCTTCAGCCAGCCCGGAGCCTGCTGCGCTTTGGCAAAATCAAAAAGACCGGTATTGAGCACATTTTCCAGCGGCAAACTGCCCGGTGATATAGGGATGATTTGCGCTTCCGGGTTCAGGCTTTTCAGTAACGCAATCACTTCACGCTGTTGCCGGCTGTCGAGCAGATCCGTTTTGCTTACCAGTAAGACGTTACAAAATTCAATCTGGTCAATCAGGAGATCAGTCACGCTGCGCGCGTCGTCCTCGCCCAGACTTTCACCCGCCTCCTGAACGCTGCGGGCTTCCTGATATTGCTGCATAAAATTGACGCCATCCACGACGGTGACCAGCGTATCCAGCCGCGCAAATTGTGAAAGGCTTTCGCCGTTTTCATCTTCAAACGTAAAGGTTTCCGCCACCGGCAGCGGCTCTGAGATCCCGCTCGATTCAATCAGCAGATAATCAAACCGCCCCGCCTGCGCCAGTTCGCGCACGGAGATCAGTAAATCTTCCCGCAACGTGCAGCAGATGCAGCCGTTGCTCATTTCCACCAGTTTTTCCTGCTGGCGGTCGAGCGTAATTTCGTTAGCGACCAGTGCCGCATCAATATTTACTTCACTCATATCATTGACGATCACCGCTACGCGCATGCCCTCACGGTTGTTCAGAATGTGGTTCAGCACGGTAGTTTTCCCCGCGCCCAGAAAGCCGGAAAGCACGGTGACGGGCAGTAAAGACATAGTTAACCTCGAATCAGAAGACCGCGCAGGCAAAATACTTCGCCTGCGATTATTGTTATAATATAACATAACAATGTCAGCGCGATTTCAAGGGTTTTCTGGAAGAACGGATAAAATCTGCGCGAAGTGCCGCAGGATTTCACCCTGTTTTGTGCAATGGATTGGGGTACCTCGCAGAGTACGGTACACTTGAGACATTGCACCTTAACTTTGAAGCCTTTATGCGTCGTCTAACTTTGTGGATGCTTTTACTGAGCAGTTTGTCCGCAGCAGTTTTTGCTGAGACTGCTCCAACACATGCCAGCCCGACGGTGGCCAGCGCGCCAGTCAAAGATATTCGCCAGAGCGGCTTTGTCTATTGCGTCAACGGCATGGTCAATACCTTCAATCCGCAAAAAGCCAGCAGCGGGCTGATTATTGATACGCTCGCTGCACAGCTTTACGACCGTCTGCTGGACGTTGACCCGTATACCTATCGCCTGATCCCTGAACTGGCGCAAAGCTGGGAAGTGCTCGACGACGGCGCAACCTACCGTTTCCATCTGCGCAAAGATGTACCTTTTCAGAAAACCAGCGGATTTGTACCTTCACGTAAAATGAACGCCGATGACGTGGTGTTCAGCTTCCAGCGCATCATTGATCCGAATAATCATTTCCACGGCGTTAACGGCGAAGAGTATCCGTATTTCGACAGTTTGCAGTTTGCCAAAACGGTGAAAAGCATCAAAAAGCTCGATGACTACACAGTCGAGTTTCGCCTGAACAATCCCGATGCCTCTTTCCTCTGGCATCTGGCGACCCATTACGCACCGGTACTTTCCGCTGAATATGCGGCCAGTCTGACGAAATCAGGCAATGAAGAAGAAATAGACCGTCAGCCTGTCGGCACCGGCCCGTTCCAGTTGGGCGAATACCGCACCGGCCAGTACGTGCGTCTTGAACGCAACGGACAATACTGGAAAGGCACGCCGCGCATGGCGCAGGTGGTGATCGACATGGGCGTCGGCGGTACCGGACGTTTGTCTAAATTGCTCACTGGTGAGTGTGATGTTCTGGCGTATCCGGCGGCCAGCCAGCTGTCGATTTTGCGTGAAGATCCGCGTCTGCGCCTTTCCCTGCGTCCGGGAATGAACGTCGCCTATCTGGCGTTTAATACCAATAAAGCGCCGCTCAACGATCCACGTATCCGTCGGGCCGTTGCGCTTTCTATTAATAACCAGCGTCTGATGCAGTCAATTTATTACGGCACGGCAGAAACAGCGGCGTCAATCTTGCCGCGCGCCTCGTGGGCGTATGACAGCAATGCGCAGGTGACGGAATACAATCCGGCTAAAGCCAGGCAAATCCTCAAAGATCTCGGACAGGAAAAACTGAATCTGCATCTGTGGGTACCGACGGCGTCGCAGTCGTTTAACCCGAGCCCGCTGAAAACCGCTGAACTTATTCAGGCGGATTTAGCACAGGTTGGGATTAAAGTGACGATTGTGCCGGTTGAAGGCCGTTTCCAGGAAGCCAAGCTGATGGAGATGAACCATGACCTGACGCTGACCGGCTGGTCGACGGACAGTAATGACCCGGACAGTTTCTTCCGCCCGATGCTCAGTTGTGCAGCGATTCATTCGCAGACAAACTATGCTCACTGGTGTGATCCGGCGTTTGATGAATTGCTGCGTCAGGGCCTGTTGTCGCAGCAGCTTTCGCAGCGTATTGAGTTTTATCAGCAAGCACAGAAAATCCTCGAGCAGGAATTACCCGTGCTGCCGCTGGCTTCCTCGCTGCGTCTTCAGGCTTACCGTTACGACATCAAAGGGCTGGTTCTGAGTCCGTTCGGCAACTCTTCATTCGCAGGCGTCTTCCGTGATGACGAAGGAAGGAAAGCACCATGATTATCTTCACGTTACGCCGCATTTTGTTGCTGCTGGTCACGCTGTTTTTCCTCAGTCTGGTAGCGTTCAGCCTGAGCTATTTCACGCCGAATGCGCCGCTGCGCGGTGCGTCTTTGTGGGATGCCTATCGCTTTTATTTCATGGGGCTGTGCCAGTTTGATTTTGGCGTATCGAGCATCAACGGCGAAAGCATTACTTATCAGCTGAAAGCGGTCTTCCCGGCCACCATGGAACTGTGCGTTCTGGCCTTTGCGCTTGCGCTGTTCGTCGGGATCCCTCTGGGGATTCTGGCGGGCGTAATGCGCGGGAAATGGCCGGATGTGGCGATCAGCAGCCTGGCGCTACTCGGTTTCTCGATCCCTGTTTTCTGGCTGGCCGTTCTGCTGATGTTGTTCTTCTCTTTACAGCTCGGCTGGCTACCGGTTTCTGGTCGTCTTGATTTGCTGTATCAGTTGAAAACCGTG
This sequence comes from Rahnella contaminans, assembly GCF_011065485.1. NCBI lineage: Bacteria > Pseudomonadati > Pseudomonadota > Gammaproteobacteria > Enterobacterales > Yersiniaceae > Rahnella > Rahnella contaminans. The sequence goes on along the minus strand of NZ_JAADJS010000001.1, from coordinate 123,951 downwards.
ACCGGCCTTACGCTGGTCGATGCCTGGCTTTCACATTCGCCGTATCGCCACGAGATGATTATCAGCGCCATCCGCCATATGATTTTGCCGATTGCCGCGCTGGCCGTTGCGCCGACCACTGAAGTGATCCGCCTGATGCGGATTTCGACTGATGACGTCCTGGCGAAAAACTACGTGAAAGCCGCTGCAACCCGCGGGCTGTCGCGCTTTACCATTATCCGTCGTCATGTTTTACACAATGCGCTGCCGCCGATTATCCCAAAACTGGGTCTGCAATTTTCCACCATGCTGACGCTGGCGATGATTACGGAAGTGGTCTTTAACTGGCCGGGCATTGGCCGCTGGCTGATAAACGCGATCCGCCAGCAAGATTATGCCGCGATTTCCGCCGGTGTGATGGTGGTAGGCTCACTGGTGATAGTCGTCAACGTGCTTTCAGACATTCTCGGTGCCCTGATGAACCCATTGAAACATAAGGAATGGTATGCCCTTCGATAATGTATACCGTGAAAAACAGGTTCCCAGCCCGCTGCGTCATACGTGGGGAATTTTCTATCGCGATACGCTGTCGATGATCGGCTTCTACGGTGTGCTTGGGCTGCTGTTCCTGTGTGTTTTCGGGCATCTGCTGGCGCCGTATGCACTTGATCAGCAATTCCTCGGTTACCAGTTGCTGCCGCCGTCGTGGTCGCGCTACGGGAACGTTTCATTCTTCCTTGGTACCGACGATTTAGGCCGCGATTTACTCAGCCGGATGTTAACCGGCGCGGCACCGACCATCGGCGGTGCGCTGGTGATTACCCTCGCGGCGTCACTGTGCGGCGTGATTATCGGCGTGCTGGCGGGCATCACGCGCGGGCTGAAATCAGCGATCCTCAACCATATTCTCGATACGCTGCTGTCCATCCCTTCCCTGCTTCTGGCGATTGTGGTCGTGGCCTTTATCGGCCCGAAACTTGAACACGCTATGCTGGCAGTCTGGTTGGCGCTTTTGCCGCGTATTTCCCGTACGATTTACAGCGCCGTGCATGACGAACTGGAAAAAGAGTACGTGGTGGCCGTGCGTCTGGACGGTGCATCGACCTGGCAAATCCTGCGTTACGCGGTGCTGCCAAACATTGTGGCCGTACTGGCAACGGAATTTACCCGCGCGCTGTCGATGGCCATTCTGGATATTGCCGCATTAGGTTTTCTGGATTTAGGGGCGCAGCTTCCCTCACCAGAATGGGGAGCGATGCTCGGCGATTCGCTGGAGCTGGTTTATGTCGCGCCCTGGACAGTGATGCTGCCGGGTGCAGCAATCCTTATCAGCGTGCTGCTGATCAACCTGCTGGGTGATGGTGTGCGCCGGGCGATTAATGCAGGGGTGGAATAATGCCGTTACTTGATATCCGTAACCTGACAATCGAATTTATGACCGCCGAAGGCCCGGTAAAAGCCGTCGATCGCGTGAGCATTACGCTTAATGCCGGCGAAGTTCGCGGGCTGGTGGGCGAATCCGGTTCAGGCAAAAGCCTGATTGCCAAAGCCATCTGCGGCGTCACCAAAGACAACTGGCGCGTTACCGCTGACCGGATGCGTTTTGATGATATTGATCTGCTGACGCTGTCCCCGCGCGAACGACGCAAGCTGGTCGGGCAGAACGTGTCGATGATTTTTCAGGAACCGCAGTCCTGTCTGGATCCCTCCGAAAACATTGGCCGCCAGCTGATTCAGGCCATTCCCGGCTGGACGTATAAAGGCCGCTGGTATCAGCGCTGGAAATGGCGGAAAAAACGCGCCATTGAGCTGCTGCACCGCGTCGGGATTAAAGATCATAAAGACATTATGGCCAGCTATCCGTATGAGCTGACCGAAGGCGAATGTCAGAAAGTAATGATTGCCATCGCGCTGGCCAATCAGCCGCGTTTGCTGATTGCGGATGAACCGACCAACGCCATGGAGCCGACCACACAGGCGCAGATTTTCCGCCTGCTGGCGCGGCTTAATCAGAACAATAACACGACCATTTTGCTCATCAGCCACGACCTGCAAATGATGAGCAAATGGGCCAACCGCATTAACGTGCTGTATTGCGGACAAACCGTCGAAAGTGCGGTGTGCGAAGACTTGCTGGCTGCGCCGCATCATCCTTACACGCAGGCGCTGATCCGCGCGATGCCGGACTTTGGCCGTTCGCTGCCGCATAAAAGCCGTCTGAATACGCTGCCGGGTGCCATTCCTTCGCTGGAGCATTTGCCGATTGGCTGTCGTCTGGGGCCACGCTGCCCTTATGCGCAGAAAAAATGCATTGAAACGCCGCGCCTTCGTCTGGCAAAAACGCACGCATTTGCCTGCCACTTTCCGCTGAATATGGAGGAGCAATAATGGGCGAGACCTTGCTTGAAGTCCGCAACCTGAGCAAAACGTTCCGTTATCGCACCGGCCTGTTCCGCAAGATGGATCTCGATGCCGTGAAGCCTGTCAGCTTTACGTTGCGTGAAAAACAGACGCTGGCGATTATTGGTGAGAACGGTTCAGGGAAATCCACGCTGGCGAAGATGCTGTCGGGCATGGTTGAACCGAGCGGCGGTGAAATCCTGATTGATGAACATCCGCTGGAATTTCGGGATTACCGGTTCCGCAGCCAGCAAATTCGCATGATTTTTCAGGATCCGAGTACGTCGCTGAACCCGCGTCAGCGCATCGGACAGTTGCTTGAAGCACCGCTGCGCCTTAACAGCGAGATGGATGCCCAGCAGCGCGAACAGCGTATCAACCAGACTTTACGGCTGGTGGGTATGTTGCCGGACCACGCGTTTTATTACCCGCATATGCTGGCCTCCGGGCAAAAGCAGCGTGTCGCACTGGCGCGTGCTTTAATCCTGCGACCGAAAGTGATTGTTGCCGATGAAGCGCTGGCGTCGCTAGATATGTCTATGCGCTCGCAAATCATCAACATGATGCTCGAATTGCAGGAAAAGCAGGGTATTTCCTACATTTACGTGACGCAACATTTGGGCATGATGAAACACATCAGCGATCAGGTGCTGGTGATGCACGAAGGCGAAGTGGTTGAGCGGGGAAACACGGCGGAAGTGCTCGCCGCACCGCTTCATGATCTCACCAAACGGCTCATCTCCAGCCATTTTGGCGAGGCATTAACTGCCGATGCCTGGCGTCGCGACGGGAACTGACACAGACGATCCCTTACGCCTTTCTGGCACTAAAACCGGCATCAGCTTCCTGAGCCGGTTTTTTTATGATTCCAATTTCACAAAATGTCGATAAAACGTCTGCCGAAATCCTTTCATCTGGAATATTCACGGTCTTCTATTCCATTTCGCTATGATTTATCGCTTAACATTATTTTATCTCGACAGCGGTATCGGCAAGGATAGGGTCTGTAAATTCGCCTGAGTGACAGGCTTGAAGCAAAGGACCCGATCATGGAACAACAACGCAAGGCCGCGCACAGCGGCTGGTATCACGAAACACAATCCAGCCAGTATGGTCACCTGCCACTCGATCCTCATGCCGCGTTGATTCAGGATCGCTTTTTACTCGGACTGGAAAACCAGCTCGACCCGACGCTTCGCCCGCTGATTAACGACCGCCAGGGTTTGCTGCGCGCTTCCCGCGCCTGTTACGAGGTGCTCTTTCCGGACAGCCTGAGCGTTTCACGCACCGAAACGTTGTCGTTATATGACCGCCTCAGCAGCGCGCTGACTGTCGCGCAGGTGAGCGGCGTCCAATGTCTTTGTAGCCATTACGCTGCCCGCCTCGCCCCCCTTTCCAGCCCCGACGCCTCACGTGAAAGTAACATCCGCCAGACCCACATTACCCAGTTCGCCCGCTTACTTGCCACGCAACCCACGTTAATTACTGCACCGATGCTCAGTCAGCTTTACGACGTCGGGCTGAGCACACGCGATATTGTCACGTTCACGCAGCTCATTGGTTTTGTCAGCTATCAGGCGCGCGTACTGGCCGTTCTGAACGGTCTGCGTGGCCGCGCGGCGGCTGTATTACCAGGATTCCCGTCGCCGGAAGGTTGCGAGCAAAAAGGGTTCTCACTGGCGATGCTGCAATGGACGTCGCGTTTACCGGAAGTGGTGCCGGAAACCGCCAGCCGTCATCAGCAGGATGTGCTGGATTTGATCGCACCGGATGCCCGTTCTTCTTCTTTCTATACGCTGCTGGTACACGACGCCGATGCGCTGAGCGAATTCTCGGCCGTATTCAATAATATTATGCAGGCTGGCGAACGCCCGAAAGCCGCGTGGCGCGAGTTGTCAGCGGTGACCACCTCGCAGTTAAACGGTTGTCTGTACTGCGCGGGGATCCACGGCCGTCTCTATCTGGAAGCGGGCGGAAGTGAAACGCTGATCGAGGAATTGTTTAAAGAAAGCCATCGTGATGACGCCGTTGATTTTGTCTCGCAAAAACGGGCAGATGCCAAAGAAGCGGCGTTGCTCGAAGCCGTGATTACGTTAACCCGTACACCGGAACGTTTTGACGCACGCCGTCTGTACGGTTTGTCTGACGCAGGCTATAGTGCCGTACAATCTCTGGATATCCTGTTGACCGCAGCGCTGTTCAGCTGGTCGAATCGTCTGATTCAGACGTTGGGCGATACGCTCAACAGGTAATGCAGGGCATGTTTTTCATTCATGCTTTACCCCTCCTTTTCGGCAGGATATTTGCCTGCCGAATCCATCAAATGTAAATACCTTCGCCTTCTAACCGCCATAAGTCGTACTAATCTTATTTTCAATCGGAAATTTAGTGTTAAAACGAGAGGCAGATCACATCAGGTTATTTGCTGCTCTGGTCACAGCTTCACCCACCACGCTTTGATTCATAAAACCCCGAAACAACCGCTACAAGCCAGAGATATTCACTGCATATTCACTATTTTCCAGCCAATGAATCCGCTTATCAGTTTTCCGGTAAAACAAATACAAATCACACTTCCGGATTATTATTCATACAACATTTTCACATTGTCTATTTAGAAAACATAAACGTTAATTCTGCATAACATTTCGAACATAGTTTAATCAGGACGGATAAGTTAAATGTAACGATACATTTCAAACTCCTTGCCACATTTACGAAGATAGTGAACATTACCTGCCGTCATCCCATCTTATAACAATGCAAAGGGTGCTTATTTCGCGCCACTTATGCGTTTTCGCCATTCACGGGCGAAAGGAATAAACAGAGGTACGAGTGTCAACTGCAAACAAAACACCAAATAATGAAAGCGTGAGTCTGAACGCGTTCAAACAGCCAAAAGCGTTTTATCTGATCTTCTCCATAGAATTGTGGGAACGTTTCGGTTACTACGGCCTGCAAGGGATCATGGCGGTTTACCTGGTCAAAATGCTTGGCCTGAGTGAAGCTGACTCCATTACCCTCTTCTCCTCATTCAGTGCGCTTGTGTATGGCTTCGTGGCTATCGGCGGCTGGCTGGGCGATAAAGTGCTGGGATCGAAACGCGTGATCGTGCTGGGTGCGATCGTGCTGGCGCTGGGTTATTCCTTCGTTGCGTATTCCGGCCACGAAATATTCTGGGTTTATCTGGGTATGGCGACTATCGCCGTCGGCAGCGGCCTGTTTAAAGCAAATCCATCCTCATTGCTTTCTACCTGCTACGAAAAAGATGACCCGCGTCTTGATGGCGCATTCACCATGTATTACATGTCGGTCAACATCGGTTCATTCTTCTCTATGCTCGCCACACCTTGGCTGGCCGCGAAGTATGGCTGGAGCGTCGCGTTCTCCCTGAGCGTCGTCGGTATGCTGATCACTATCGTGAACTTCCTGTTCTGCCGCAAATGGGTGAAACGTCAGGGCTCAAAACCAGACTTCGCGCCGCTTCAGTTCCAAAAATTGCTTATGGTGCTGGTTGGCGTCGTGGCGCTGGTGTTTGTTTCCAGCTGGTTGCTGCATAACCAAACCATCGCACGTATGGTTCTGGGTGTGGTTTCTGTCGGTATCATCATTGTGTTTGCGAAAGAAACCTTCGCCATGCAAGGCATCGCACGCCGTAAGATGATTGTGGCGTTCCTGCTGATGATGGAAGCGGTGGTGTTCTTCGTGCTGTACAGCCAGATGCCAACCTCTCTGAACTTCTTCGCTATTCATAACGTCGGTCACGATCTGCTGGGTATCAGCTTCCAGCCTGAGCAGTTCCAGGCGCTGAACCCGTTCTGGATCATGGTTGCCAGCCCGATTCTGGCAGCTGTTTACACCAAAGTAGGCGACCGTATGCCAATGCCGCATAAATTTGCGATCGGTATGGTGCTGTGTTCAGGTGCCTTCCTGGTGCTCCCGTGGGGTGCAAGCCTCGCCAACGAACATGGGATTGTGTCGGTTAACTGGCTGGTACTGAGCTATGCGTTGCAGAGTATCGGTGAGCTGATGATTTCGGGTCTGGGTCTGGCGATGGTGGCACAACTGGTTCCACAACGTCTGATGGGCTTCATCATGGGCGCATGGTTCCTGACGACCGCCGCGGCTGCGATTATCGCGGGCTATGTGGCGAACCTGACCGCGGTTCCTGCGGATATCGATGATGCACACGCTTCGCTGGCAATCTACAGCCACGTGTTCCTGCAAATTGGTATCGCGACCGCCGTAATTGCCGTACTGATGCTGGTTACCGCATCTAAACTGCACCGTATGACGCTTGACCGTGAAACTGATGAAAAACAACCGGAACTGGCTTCTGCTCAGTAATTGCAGAACGTTCTACCGTGTTGATAAACGCTTCCTTCGGGAAGCGTTTTTTTTTGCTCAATTCCCTGCCCTAAATACTTTTTATCCTAAATACTCTTTATCCTAAGTAATAACGCCCCTTCCCGCCCTGTTTCGCACGGTACATTGCCGCATCGGCTCTGGCCATTAGCGTATCCGGTAACAGAGGCTGGCGTGCCCGCCCGACCGCCACACCGATACTCGCCGACAACGCCACAGGCACACCGGCCACCCGTTCGATGGAGTGTAAGGCGCTCATCAGGCTGATACAAATCCGGCTGACATCATTTTCGGTGTTCACCAGATGCCCGAGTAAAACCGTAAACTCATCGCCAGCCAGTCGCGCCACTATGTCCTGTGAACGCAGATTATCGCGTAAGGTATGCCCGAAAAACTTCAGGATCAGATCGCCAAATTCGTGCCCGTAGGTGTCGTTGTAAGCTTTAAAATTATCAATATCTAAAAAGAGTAATGCGATGTCCTTATCTGCTTTTTCTTGTTGTTTTGCGGCAAAAATCAGTGACTGCTGGAACGCGCGCCGGTTAGGTAATCCGGTCAGTGAATCATGATTGGCCTCGAACTCAAGCTGTGCCTGAAGTTCTTTGATTTCGCTGATATCAGTGGAAAGGCCATAGTAGCCATTACGCACATCGTCACATGGAATTAGAGTGGTGTGCAAAACGCCCCCCTTGCCGTGACGTGAATTATCTGGCAATTCAATTTCGTAGCTGACCGTCATGCCCTGCAAAACTTGCCGGATATACGGCTGAATTTTTTCGTAACTCTCGTACCCCACCACATCCCTGACCTGCTGCCCGTTGACTTTATTTTCTTCCACGCCGTACCAGTTCGCGTGGAAATGGTTCACAAACGTATATTGTTCATTGGCATCCACGTGGCAAATCAAGGCCGGAATGTTATCGGTTATGGCCCTGAGGCGATTTTTACTTTCAGTCAGCTCGCGTTCACGAGTCAGACGCTGCGCTATTTCCTGATGGAGCTGGTCCATCGCCATCTGAAGCTCGTGCGTGCGCGCTGCCACCCGACGTTCCAGATCTTCCTGTAAGGAATAAAGCGCCTGCTCGATATGCTTGCGTTCAGTGATATCACTGATGACGACAATATAGTGGTGGGCATCACCGGCGATATTACGTACCAGAGATGCCGTCAGCGTAACCCAAAGCGTACCGCCGTCCGCACGCTGGAGCAGTTTTTCAACGCTGAAACTGTTGATTTCCCCCGACAGCAGGCGCGGTACGAGGATGTTTTCAGCGTAGAGATCGTCCGGATGGGTAACATCGTGCAGTAAGCAGGTACGCAGCTGGTATTCGGCGTAACCGAGCATATTGCAAACCTGAGGATTAATGCGTAACCAGCGCCAGTCCAGCCCGACAAGAGAGAAACCGACCGCCGCGTGGGCAAACGTCTGCTCAAATAAGGCTTCGCTTTTGGCGAGGTTGTCTTCCACCCGCGCCGTGTACTGGCGGTTTTCCAGGTGAAAGATGTAGCTTTGTACCAGCGCGGTCATGTCCGTCAGCGTCTGCTGATCTTCTTCGCTCCACTCCCGCGTGCGGTCGTCAATCAGGCACAACGCACCGAGCGCCACGCCCTCTTTTGAGTACAGCGCACAGCCTGCGTAAAAGACAATGTGGGGATCACCGACCACCAGCGGGTTATCGTGAAAGCGTAAATCCAGCCGCGCATCCCGGACAATCAGCGGACATTGCTGGAGAATAGTGTGGCCACAAAACGAGGTATCGCGGGGAGACTCATTGATATCAACACCGGTGTGTGACAAAAACCATTGCCGGTCAGCATCGATCAGTGAAACAACGACCGCCTTCGCCTGAAACTGGCGGGCTGCCATCCGTGTGATGCGGTCGATTTCCTCAATTCTGGGGGAATCTACTATGCCCAGAGAAGCCAGTATGGCAAGACGAGCTTGTTCATCAACTGCCTGTTGAGGGACTAACATAATGCACTCTCAATGATTACTGGTGAATATTCCACCAAGTCTACTGTGTTTAACCGGAATAACGGCCCAGATTCCGCCCTTCACGGGCAAAATTCAGAATAGTGACAGATCACGAAATGCGTATAATTTTAACAAATTTTGTACAAGGTTCGACAAATCAACCATTAAAGTGAACTGACCCAGTTCACATGCGTGGCATCAGCCTGTCCGGATTGTTCTGAGTCGCGGCGATATTTCTCCCGCATCTCTGATGGCGTGGTGCCGTAAAACTCATGGAAGTACCGGCGCAGCGCGCTCAGTTCAAGACCGCAATGGCGTGCAATGGCCGCCAGGCTTTGGTCCGACATCGAAGATGTGCGTAATAAACGTTTTGCCAGCAGAAGACGACGGCTGCGGATAAATTGCGCAATACCGCCAAGCGGCTCAAATAACCGGTACAACCCGGATCGTGAAATGGCGAAGTTTTTACATAAGACGTCAATGCTGATGGGCTTGTTAAGATGCTTCTCAATGTAGAGGCAGATCCTTTCCAGCCGTGCGCTTTGCTCAAACGGATGTTCAACTTTTTTACCCGCCACCAGATGCAGCGTTTGTAAAAACACCGAGGCAGCGCCTTCTCCGGTGCTGAGCACTTCCTGCTCCGTCATCTGATCAAAAACCTGCACCATCGTCGCAAAGTGGTTACGCAAAATGATGTTTACCGGCGAGGCCGCAGGAATACGCTTGCCATGCAGCGAGGCTATATCAACATTAAAGTGCAGGCTGTGCTTGGGCATAATAATGTACTGATACGAGCCCAGACGCGGCTTACTTTCACCAGGATAAACGTGGATCTTGATGGGCTGCGACATATCCTGAATCAGGATATCGCCCTGAATTAATTCGAAACGTTCACCAAAACACTGGCACGACATCCCGCCGGCAATCACGATAAAGATGACGATGTGATCCGGCATCGAAAACAAGTTTCCATACTGCCGGTTGATGTCGTGCTCGCTGACCGTCAGTACGCCGCCGATGACGCGGCCGAAATTGTAGCCGGTGACGCCCCAGTCAAACTCTTCGCGGTGACGATCCGGCAGTTCCAGTTTAAAGCCGGCGCTGGACATCCCGTCTTCCCATTCGTAAAAACGGGTTTCGAAGTCCTGATAAATGTTGGCACCGTCAACGATCTTTCGTGATGATGAATCGCTCATTATCTCACCGAAAATTAAGATTATTCCGAAACGATAATCTACGTCATACTGAGAAATCAATGCTCAGCAGCAATTGGTAATACTTTTTCACCAAAAACGTCTATTTTCTGCGTCCGACAGGTCCAGGCAAAAGACTGTGAAATCAGTCAATAAGCGTGGTTATTCGTTCGATTGCTCCAGTGTTTACTCCGCGATAATTATTTTCGAATCAGTTAATATCGCCTTGAAGCTTTTCATTTTTGTGATTTGCTATTCTTTTAAGATGCACGACAACGCTTTTAACTCACTCCCACCAGGAAATTGCGATGGATAAACGAAAAGTCCTGGATGAAGGACGTCAGCTCAAACGCCTGAATGCAGAAACCCGCCGGCAGGTGCACATGCATAAATGGTTCGCTATCGTGGCGGCACTCGATTGTGTACTGGTCATTTTCTACGATCAGGACATGCGTAATATCGTCTTCTCAGCGGGTGTTTGCGTGGTATGTACCTATTTATGGCTGAAAGGCAGAAAACAATCCCGTAGCTACCGGCGCGAGTGGGACGCCAAATTCGGCACAAAAAAGCAGCTCTGAACCTGTTTCGTCGGTTTTAGCTGTTCTTCCTTTATTCCTTTCATAAAGAAATTCCTAATTTTCACGAAAGTGTTTCTGTTCCGGCCTGATAATCGGCCAAAATAACATTTGGCATACCCGCAAATAACAACTCATACAATTTATGCATCTCGACGTTTACACGTTATTTATTTTCGAACTTTATATTCTCATTCTGCTGACCGGCGTCATGCTTTTTGCGTGGATCGGCGGCCGCAGGGATCCGACGCTCGGACTGATGGCGCTCATGCTGGCTTTCGCTACGGCGGGAACACAGCTCAGTAGTATGCGCTCAGATGTGAACGATATTATTCCGGTTCTGTTCAGTAACCTGCTGATATTGCTATGTTATGGCATCATGTGGTCAGCTGTCAGGGTATTTACGGGCCGCCGTATTATCCTGCCTGGCGTACTTGCCGGGCCACTGATTTGGGCATTTTTCTGCCTTTCTCCGGATTTCTATCACAGCCTTTCTCAGCGGATTTTGCTGACATCCATACTGACCGCCGCGTATACGCTGATGACCACCGTGGAACTGTGGCATGTCCGCAGACAGCTGAACGTTACGTTCTGGCCTGCACTGCCGCTTAGCCTGTTTCATGCGGGATTCTATCTGATGCGGCCGGTGTTTGATGACGGCTTACCTTACGCCGAAATGGCCGGACGTCACAGCAGCGGGTTCTTCGCTATACTCATTTTCGAAGCGATTCTTTACGCCATCTGCCTGACTTTTATCATTCTTGCCATGGTGTATGAACGCGGACAGCTGAGCTACAAACTGGCTTCGCTGCGGGATCCGCTCACTGGAGTTGGAAACCGTCGCGCGTTTCTGGAATTTGGTAACGAATTGATCAGAAAGCGTAAAAACTGCACCTTACCGCTGCAATTGATGTTATTTGATTTGGATAATTTTAAAAAACTGAATGACCAGTACGGTCATGCAGGCGGTGATTCCGCGCTTATTTTCTTTTGCAGCATCGTTAATTCCCTGCTGGAAAAGAAAGATGTATTTGCCCGCATCGGCGGTGAAGAATTTGCCTGCCTGACAAGTCAGCCTAAAGAACAGGCAATAAAAATGGCAGAAACGATTCGTTTCCGGCTGGCGCAAAGTTCACAGCATAATATTCCAATGACGGTCAGCGTCGGTATTGCGTTCAGCGATCTTAATCAGGACACGATTTCTCACTTATTGATTCAGGCAGATCATGCTTTGTATCGGGCTAAATCTGCGGGTAAGAACCGGATTGAACTGAGTTGATCGTTATTCACCCGAACATTATATCGAATACCTTACTTATGGCGTGATAACCAATTGAATTTTCAAATTTAATAACAACGGTAATAATCTCATCAAAATGTGAGTAATAATTGCAAAAACAACCTGATGAGATTACTGGCTAAAAAATGTTGCCAGAACACACTCATTTCCTGCTCGGGGTATTTAACTCATGCTTACTGATATTGCGATATGCCAGGCAGTTCTTGATGCTCTTCCCGAAGCGACGGTACTTAAAGACGACGAACGCAAACTGGTATTTTTGAATCAAAAAGCCAGTGAGTTCTATGGCCGCACACGTGAAGAACTGATCGGCCAGGACGTCTCGTTTTTTACCGATCCTGAGCAGGCAGCCCGTCAGCGTGAGCGGGATATTGAAGTGCTGGTCACCGGCGAAAAGACGGTTAACGAAGAAACGCTGGTGGATCCTTCCGGTAAGCGTCGTAGTGTTCTGGTGCGTAAGTCCCGCGTTACTCTGGAGACCCGCCATTTTATTCTGACGTCCATTATGGACATTTCCCTGTTGCGCAGTTCAGAAGCGCAGATCCGTTATCTTGCCCGCCACGATGTGTTAACCGGTTTGCCGAACCGGACCGCCCTGAGTGAAGAACTGAGCCAGATTGCCGCACAGCGAATGTACCGCCCCGAGCCTTGCGCCCTTTTCCTGTTAAATCTTAACGACTTTAATTACATCAACGATACCTACGGCTATCAGGCCGGAGACGCAATTTTATGTGAATTTGGCCAGCGTCTGCGTAACGAAGTCGGTAATAACGGTACGGTTTCCCGGATTGGTGGCGACGAGTTTTCCATTATTTTGCGTAACAGCCCGACCAGCGAAATGGCCAATAATCTGGCCCTCGAAATCCTGGTGATGATGCGCCAGCCGTTTACGCTGACGCGCGCCAATCCGATGATCACCATTTCTTTCGGCATTGTGATGTTTGGTGCCGAGAATATTACCGCTGGTGAAATTATGCGCCGGGGCAATACCGCCTTGCTGGAAGCCAAGCAGCGCGGCAAAAATATGTTCTCGTTCTATTCTGAACTGCTCGATGCCAGCAGTGTGAGTAAACGCATTATGGTGAAAGCGCTGGCCGAATCGCTGGCAAAAGACGGGGATTTGTCCTGCGTCTATCAGCCGATTTTGCGTAGCCGCGACGAAAAAGTCGTGTGCGTCGAAGCCCTCGCCCGCTGGAACCACGGCGTGCTCGGGCAGGTTTCACCGGTGCAGTTTATTGCGCTTGCGGAAGAAACCGGGCTGGTGATTCAGTTGGGTGAAATCGTCCTGCGACAGGCTTGCCGGGATATCAAAAACTTTGAGCAGCTCAATCTGGCAATTAACGTTTCTGCCGTGCAGCTCGGAGAGCCGGATTTCGGGCCGCGTTTTCTGGCCGTGCTGGAAGAAGAGGATTTCCCGCCTTCGCGGCTTGAGCTGGAACTGACCGAAACGTCAGTCATGAACGCCAATGCGAACAGCCTCAGTCAGCTGGCGAAACTGCGTAAACTGGGCGTTAAAATCTCTCTGGACGATTTTGGCACAGGCTATTCCAGCCTGAGTTTGCTGAAAGATATCTCCGTGGACAGCGTGAAAATCGACCGTTCATTTGTGCAGTACGTCACAGAAGTGAATGATACGGCCGCCATCGTGACGGCGGTTTCTCAGCTCGGCAATAAAATGCATCTCAACGTGATTGCGGAAGGTGTGGAAAATCAGCTGCAAAAATCCTTCCTGGTTTCAGCAGGTTGCTCGCATCTCCAGGGCTATCTTTTTTCGCGTCCCGTGACCGTCGAAGTGTTAAATAGTTTGTTGAGTAACGAAATGGATATGTTAGCCGGTACATAAAACCCGCAAACATAAGCACCATAGATAACTCAAAACACCTTATTAATTCATTCAATTGGCGCTCGTCCCTGTTTTACTGACATGATCCGAGGCTGATAAAACACGCCGTTTAAGGAATTACAACATGTCATCGTTTTCAGGTATCTGGGTCCCGCTGGTCACGCCTTTCCATCAGGGTGAGATCGACTTTACTGCACTCAAATCATTGTGCACCCGGCTCCTCAAACGGGGTGTGGACGGCGTCGTCGTCTGTGGTACTACCGGTGAAGCGCCGATGCTCACCAAAGAAGAACAGCTTCAGGTGCTGGACGCCGTACTGGAAGTCGTTCCCGGCCAGCAGGTGATCATGGGACTTTCCGGCACGCATATGCCGGTGATCCGCGCCATGCAGGACGCTATTTCAGAGCGTCCTGTTGCCGGTCTGCTTATCCCCGCGCCTTACTATATTCGCCCCTCTCAGGCCGCGCTGGTCACCTGGTTTACCGAAATTGCCGACCACTCGACGGTGCCGGTTGTGGTGTACAACATCCCTTATCGTACCGGTGTACACATGGAATTGGACACACTGCGCCAGCTGGCTAAACACCCGCAGATTACTGCGGTGAAAGATTGCGGCGGCAGCATCGACCTGACGCTTTCACTGATTGCAGACGGCGAGTTGGACGTTCTGTGTGGCGAAGATGTGCAGATTTTCTCGACCCTGAGTCTCGGCGGAGCAGGCGCGATTGCGGCGTCATCACATATCTTCCCGGAAGAGTTTGTGGCGCTGATTAAGCAGTTCAGAGAGGGGAACATTGTTGCCGCCCGAAAAACATTCTTTGGCCTTCTGCCGATGATCCGCCTGATGTTCTCCGCGCCGAACCCGGCGGCGATTAAATACGCTCTTTCACTCGACGGGCTGATGGACAATGAGTTGCGTTCGCCAATGCTGACTGCACCGGAAAATGTAGAAACGGCGGTACGTGATTTCCTGAACCAGCGCTCCCGCTGATTTCACCGGATGGTGGGCAAAACATCCGTCATCCGGTGCGGTATAAAGTGAACAATTGAACGCCCCGTCACAATTAAATCACTGACTTTTGCTCCCGCCGGTTCTAGGATAGAAGCAGACCTTATATCGCCGTGCAGCTGTTTCCCGAAGCCGAAATGTTTCGCGGGCGCAGGCTGGTAGCTCATCCAATGGAGTGTTTATGAAACTGTATTACAAACCCGGTGCCTGTTCCCTTTCTCCACATATCGTCCTGCGTGAAGCAGGTCTGGATTTCAGTATTGAGAAAGTCGATCTGGCGACCAAGAAAACAGAAACCGGTGATGACTTCCTGACAGTGAACCCGAAAGGGCAAATCCCAACCCTGCTGCTCAGTGACGGCAGCATTCTGACCGAGGGCGTTGCCATCGTTCAGTATCTGGCTGACCAGAAACCCGACCGCCAGCTGATGCCGGAACAAGGTACGCTGGCCCGCTATCATGCGCTGGAATGGCTGAACTACATTGCGACCGAACTCCACAAAGGTTTCTCGCCGCTGTTCAACCCGAAAACGCCTGACGAATTCAAGGCACTGACCCGCGAAGCGCTGAGCAAGAAATTTGCGTACGTGAATGAATCCCTGAAAGGTCACGCATTCCTGCTGGGTACACGTTTCAGCGTAGCCGATGCGTATCTGTTCACCGTGATGGGCTGGGCGAAAGCGCTGAAGTTTGATTTCACGGCGCTGAGCGAGCTGAACGCCCATCTGGAGCGTGTTGCTGCACGTCCGGCAGTTGACGCAGCCATGAAGGCTGAAGGCCTGAAATAAGCATTCCCTGAGTTAAAAAAATGCCCCGGCTGAATAATCAGTCCGGGGCATTTTTATTGAACCGTGATGTCGCGTTTTACGCGGATCCGATCCTTACGCCGGTTACAGTTTTACCGCCGGGAAATGATGCTCCGGTTTAACCATTTTGTCCTGCGCAGCGACGATTTGCAGCTCGTACTCGCCCATCGAATGAGTGGTCAGCATCACTTCATAAACGGCGGCGGTCACATGCTCCAGCGCTTTATCCAGCGCCTCGCCCTTGAGCAGATTCACCAGCAATAATCCGCTGGTCAGGTCGCCCACGCCAACAGGCTGACGCACGCCAAAATCGACCAGCGGGCGGTCGATATGCCAGGCTTCATCCGCCGTCACCAGCAACATTTCAAAACGATCGCTGTGATATCCCGCCCGGCTCAGATGTTTCACCAGCACGATTTTCGGGCCTTTCGCGATAAGCTCACGCGCCGTGGTAACGGCTTCTTCAACGCTTGCCACCGCATGGCCGCTCAGCAGTTCAAGCTCCAGCAGGTTTGGCGCAACGATATCGCAGTTCACCAGCGCCTGATTGCAGTGAAATTCCGCCACGCCCGGCGCCACGATGCAGCCTTTCTCTGGATGCCCCATAACCGGATCGCAAAAATACCAGGCATTGGGATTCGCCGCTTTCACCTTCCGGACGATCTCCAGAATGCTTTGCCCCTGCTCCGGCGAGCCGATATAACCGCTCAGCACGGCGTCGCAGTCTTTCAGGCGATCGATTTCCGCAATACCTTGCGCAATTTCGGTCAGATGGCTGGCGGGCATCACGCAGCCTGTCCAGTGTCCGTACTGGGTGTGGTTGGAAAACTGAACCGTATTCAGCGGCCAAACGTTTGCGCCCATACGACGCATAGGGAATTCAGCCGCGCTGTTGCCGGCGTGCCCAAAAACAGTATGAGACTGGATAGAAAGAATGCTTTTCATGAGGAATTTCCGATAGCAGCGTCATCGGTGGATGGCGGAATAGCTGAGATCACAGGTCAAAACGGGGAGCATTTCGCTCCCCGTCGTGCCGGTCGTAAAACTTATGCCCAGAGCAGCAGGGTGTAGTTCTTTTTACCGCGACGCAGCAAGGTGTAGCGGCCAAACAGGCGGTCACTGTCAGTAAAACTGTACTCGGTGTCAGTCTGTTTTTCACCGTTAACGGACACGGCGTTTGACGAAATCATCGTACGCGCCTGACCTTTAGACGGCGCCATACCGGCGATCACCAGCGCCTGTTGCAGGTCGGTATCACGCGGGACTTCAAACAGCTCCAGACCGTCCTGCGCCAGCTGGCCGAAATCGACTTCGGTCATTTCGCTCAGGGAACCGGAGAACAGGCTTTGCGTGATACGTTTCGCGGCAGCCAGACCTTCTGCGCCATGAACCATGCTGGTCACTTCTTCGGCCAGAACGTATTGTGCACGCGGGGCTTTACCGCTGTTTTTATCTTCTTCTTCCAGCGCATTGATGTCTTCGATGCTCATGAAGGTGAAGAATTTCAGGAAGCGGTAAACGTCGGCATCTGCTGTGTTGATCCAGAATTGGTAGAATTTGTAAGGGCTGGTTTTCTTCGGATCCAGCCAGACTGCGCCGCCTTCGGTTTTACCGAATTTGGTACCGTCAGCTTTGGTGATAAGCGGAACGGTCAGGCCGAAGACCTGTTTCTGGTGCATACGGCGGGTTAAATCAATACCGGACGTAATGTTGCCCCACTGGTCGGAACCACCAATCTGCAGGACCACCTGATGGCGGTTGTACAGCTCGGAGAAATCGTAACCCTGCAACAGGTTATATGAGAATTCGGTGAAGGAGATGCCGCTGTCATCACGGTTCAGGCGCTGTTTCACCGCTTCTTTGTTGATCATCTGATTAACGGAGAAGTGTTTACCGATATCACGCAGGAAAGTCAGCACGTTCATGCCGCCAAACCAGTCGTAGTTATTCGCGGTAATGGCGCTGTTTTCGCCACAGTTGAAATCCAGGAACGGAGAAACCTGCTGGCGGATTTTCTCAACCCACTCGTTGACCGTTTCATTGGTATTCAGTTTACGTTCAGTGGCTTTAAAGCTCGGATCGCCGATAAGGCCGGTCGCACCGCCGACCAGCGCCACAGGTTTGTGGCCATTCAACTGGAAGCGTTTCAGGCACAGCAATGGCACCAGATGACCCAAATGCAAGCTGTCTGCGGTAGGATCGAAACCGCAATAGAGTGCAATTGGCCCTTGCGCCAGTTGCTCAGCTAACGCTTCTTCATCCGTTACCTGGGCAACGAGGCCCCGCTCTTGCAATTGTTTAATCAGGTTGCTGCTCGCCATCAAAGACTCCGTTTGTATGTACTGAATGTGTGCAGATTCATGTCTGACATCATGCCGAGCATGTGCCTTTTCTCTCACCTTTACGGGGAACGACATAGAATAAAGCGCTCGTCGTCCGAGCGCTAGGGAATCGCGTATTTTTTCATGGTTAGGGGGCGAGGCGGTCTATTTTCCAGCCAGTTTCTGTTTCTGCTTCATCGCGCTGATAGATAAACCGGTCGTGCAGACGATGTTCGCCGCCCTGCCAGAATTCCATCGAATCCACTTTCACGCGAAAACCGCCCCAGAAGCTGGGAAGCGGGACTTCGCCGTTGCTGAATTTTTGTTTGAGTTCGAGGAATTTGCTTTCCAGCACGCCGCGCGCGGAGATACGGCTCGACTGCTGCGATACCCAGGCGCCGATCTGGCTGTCTTTCGGGCGGCTGGTGAAATATTTCATGACTTCCAGCGTCGAGAGGCGTTCTGCCTGACCGAGGACGATGACTTGTCTGTCCAGCATATGCCACGGGAACAGCAGGCTGATGCGGGAATTGTTCGCTAACTGCTGCGCTTTGCGGCTGCCCAGATTGGTGTAGAACACCAGCCCTTTTTCGTCATAGTGCTTTAACAGAACGATACGCTGAAACGGTTGCCCGCGTTCGTCAACGGTCGCCACAACCATCGCCGTCGGATCCGCCAGACGCGCATCGCAGGCCTGCTTCAGCCAGTGTTCAAACAAAGGAAGCGGTTCGGGAGTTAGATCTGCGCGACGCAGCCCGCCGCGCGTGTATTCACGGCGCGAGTCCGCAATATCAAATTCTTTGTTATCAGCCATATGGATTCAAATGCGTCTCTGAGGAAGGTAAAACGCATTGTGCACCCGACGCGTCAGGATCTCAACGTTCCTGACGCAGGGTTTTGGAAAGCGGAAAGCGAGGCTATTTCTGGACGCAATCGTCGATAATGACGTTATCCCCGCGCTGGACGAAGGCCTGATTGCCTTTTGACCAGAAGGTATAGCGGCCATCGCTGTAACGGGTTCCTGAGGCGGCTTCGACCTGTTTGAGTTTCAGCTGCTCGCCATCCAGCACCATGCTTACCTGCTGTGCCGGTTTATCCAGCGTGACGGTCAGTGGCAACGTGCCGCACTGATAATGTAATTCTTCCGTCGGGCTTTCAGCCTGATGACTGAACTGGCTGCATCCTGCCAGCGTTAATCCGGCTAACGAAGCGATAATCGCCTTTTTCATGTGGTGCTCCCTGTAGGTTCTGGTTTACCTCCGTTATGTACCACGCCAGATGGCGTAGCACATTGAGATAAAACCGAGAACGCATCAGGGACGGCTTGAAACCACCGGATAAATCGCGCCAAGCACAGTTTCGCGGCTGGCACCGGTCACGGACGGCAAATTACCCGGCTGGCCGGATAACGTTCTGAATGCCAGCCACGCAAACGCCAGCGCTTCCATATCATCACCGCTGATACCACAGGAATCCGTAGTGCAGACTTCAGTGCCCGGCAACATCGCTGAAAGCCGCGCCATCAGTAACGGATTACGTGCGCCACCACCGCACACCATCAGGCGATCGCAGCCGCCGGTCAGCTGAACCTGTTCGGCGATGCTTACTGCCGTCAGTTCGGCCAGCGTGGCCTGAACATCTGCGGGGGCAATTTCCGGTGATCGCGCGAGCTGTTTTTCCAGCCACGCCATATTGAAATATTCACGCCCGGTGCTTTTCGGCGCAGGCTCCGCAAAATAGGGATCCGAGAGCATCTGTTGAAGCAGACGCAAATTGACCCGCCCCTGACCAGCCCATTCCGCACCTTTATCGTAAGGCCGGGCTTTATGACGCCAGATCCACGCATCCATCAGCATATTGCCCGGCCCGGTGTCATACCCGCGCACCGGTTGTCCCGGCAAAAGCATAGAGAGATTCGCAATGCCGCCTATGTTCAGGATCATCCTGCGCTCAGCAGCGTCAGACAGTAATGCCTGATGAAACGCCGGAACCAGCGGTGCGCCCTGCCCGCCCCACGCCATATCGCGGCGGCGGAAATCGCCCACGGTAGTAATACCGGTCATGGCCGCAATACGGTTGTTGTCGCCAAGCTGCATCGAAAAAGTGGTTTTGCCTTTAGGCTGATGCCAGACGGTCTGCCCGTGGCAGCCGATCGCTGTGACTTCGTCCGCAGAGATGTTGGCACTTTTCAGTAAGCCTAAAACTGCTTCGCCAAATAAAATTCCCAGCTGAGTATCGAGCTCGCCGACCTGTTCAAGCGTCACCTGTTGCCCCTGGCACATCCCCAGAATGGCATTTTTTAGCGCCAGAGGAATGGGATGAGAATAGCTCGCCTGCTGCGCCACCATGCGTTCGTCAATGGCGGCCAGCACAACATCAACACCATCGAGACTGGTGCCGGACATCACCCCGATATAGCGACCTGACTTCATAGTTAACATCCCCAACTCCTCAGGAAAAACGTCCGACAAAGTAATAGCCACAGAGTAATCGGTATTTAGAGAGCAGCGCCATGAGTTACTGAATTTTTTATTACGCCGTGTGATGACTTCGTGTTTTTCTTGTTACGGTTTTTTATTTTTAAAAATAGGTGCGCTGCAATAATCGCCAATAACAACATTAAGCCAGAAATTTTGATTTAACAGATGGCTGTCTAAAACTTAAACCTGCGTTTATTATTAGTTGAGTCCCTCTCCTGTATACTGGAGATAGTGAAGTGAATTTCTGTTATGACACCCTCGACACTGATGTTGAACTGTGTACTGTTTTTTCTCTGTTGCTGCCGCTACTCTGAAAGATGTGCAGTAGCATAAAAAAAGGAGCTCTTTATGATTAAGCGTTTACTCGTCGTCGCCCTTGCCGGTGCAACCCTTGCTGGCTGCGTCAACGATAATTCTCTGTCTGGCGATGTTTACTCCGCATCTCAGGCTAAGCAAATTCAACAAGTTACCTACGGGACTATCGTTTCTGCACGTCCAGTACAGATTCAGGGCGGAGATGATGCGAACATCGTCGGCGCTTTGGGCGGGGCTGTGCTCGGTGGCTTCCTGGGTAACACTGTCGGTGGCGGTACTGGCCGCAGCCTGGCAACCGCCGCTGGTGCTGTTGCCGGTGGTGTAGCCGGTCAGGGCGTTCAAAGTTCTCTTAACCGTTCAAACGGTGTGGAACTACAAATCCGTCGCGATGACGGCAGCACAATCCAGGTTGTTCAGAAAGCCGGACCGACCAAATTCAGCGTCGGTCAGCGTGTGAGCATGGCAAGCAGCGGCAGCACCATTACTGTCTCTCCTGGTGCCTGATAGCTTTCCCCGCAAAACAAAAAACCGAAGCCAATGGCTTCGGTTTTTTTTATGCGCCCTGCTTTTCCGGCAGAGCAAATACAACGCTGTGTGACGTAAAAAAACTCAATTCTTATGATTTGCTTTGCAGGGAAGCGATATTTTTTTCCAGCCGGGACAGCATCCCGCCCAGTTGTTCAATTTCTGCAGACGACATACCTGACAAAATTTCTTTGCGCGTGGAATCAATCACCGACTCCATTTCACTGATGATAGGTTCCGCTTCTTCAGTCAGCTTGATGCGTTTAGCACGGCGATCGCTGGCACAAGTCTGACGGGTAATCAGTTTCTTTTCTTCGAGCTGATCCAGCGTGCGGACCAGAGAAGGTTGTTCAATCCCAATGGCTTTTGCGAGCTGAATTTGAGACTGTTCAGGAGGTAACATATTGATATTGTGCAGTGTTACCCAATGTGTTTGCGTGAGTTCCAATGGTTTTAGCCGATCGTCAATCAACGCACGCCAGGCACGAACTAATCGTGCTAGATCTGACCCCAGATTCGATTCCAATTATCCCCTCCTTATAATTAGCATGCTAAGATAACTCCCCAGAGTTTAGCTTAGTTTTAGGAACTTTAATCGAGAAATTACAATTCTATATATAATGGTAGGTACTATTGCATCCGGAAGCGGGTCGCCTGCTTCCAAAGGTAAACTTGTTTATAACACAATCACTGGCAGAGATTAATATTGTGAATGCGCAAATGTTTCACTCAGGCTTCCCCTTACCGGATCTGGTCCTGGGTGCCTCACTTTATTTCCCCCCAATGTTCAAAGCATTTTTACTGGGGCTGGTTTTCTGGCTTCTGATACACCGGGTTCTGCGTGATTGGATTTATTCTGGTGAAGTGTGGCATCCCACCCTGATGGATTTATCCCTTTTTGTTATCTCTATTTGTGCCGCACTGATGCTTATGGTGAACATCTAAAAATGAAATTTAAGACACTCAAATATTTCTCAACCGTGCTGGTTTTTGCGGTCGCTATATGTGCGGGCTGGTGGATGTGGAATTACTATATGCAATCGCCGTGGACGCGAGACGGCAAAGTTCGCGCCGAAATTGTCGACATCACGCCTGAGGTTTCCGGACGGATTATCGACATCAATATCCATGATAATCAGTTCGTAAAAAGCGGAGACCCACTGTTCAGCCTGGATCCGGTCCCTTTCAGGATCGCTGTCGATAATGCACAGGCGGCGCTGGCAAAAGCGGCGGCAGATCTAGCCAAAGCAGAGCATGAGGCAACGCGCCGTCGCGGTCTGGGCACTAACGTTATTTCTGCCGAGTCGCTGGATGAATCGAATATCAGCGCCAAAGCTATGCAGGCTGCTTATCAGGCTGCGCAGGCGTCCTTAGAACAGGCAAAATGGAATCTGAGTAAAACCAATATTGTCGCGCCGACTGACGGTTATATAACCAACCTGCAAACCCGCAAAGGGAATTACGCCACCACGGGCACTCCGCTGGTGGGGCTGGTAGATATTCATTCTTTTTACGTACTCGGCTATTTCGAAGAGACGAAACTAAAAAGTATTCGCGAAGGCAGCCAGGCTGATATCACTTTATTTAACGGGAATATTCCGCTTCAGGGGCGCGTCGAAAGTATTGGCCGCGCCATTTATGACCAGAGCCTGGATACGCCGTCGGATTTACTGATGAACGTGAAACCTAATGTGCCGTGGGTTCGTCTTGCACAGCGCGTTCCGGTGCGGATTAAGCTGGAAAATGTCCCCGAACATGTCGTTCTGGTGGCGGGTACCACCTGCACTATTTCCATCCGTGATTAAGGCCCTGCCGTGAATCTTTCCTGGCTCGAGTGGAAAAATACGCCGTGGGGCAAAGCGACCGGCGGCCAATGGCGATACGCATTGCGCAATTCTATCGCCATGATCCTGGCGCTGTATATCGCCTTTGAATTCCAGATGGATGAGCCTTACTGGGCACTGACCTCCGCGGCAGTCGTGAGTTTCCCCACCGTTGGCGGCGTTATCAGTAAAAGTATCGGACGTATTATTGGCAGCCTGCTGGGGGCGGTGGGCGCAGTTTTTATCGCCGGACACTGTCTGAATGAGCCGTGGCTGTTTACGTTTTCTATCGCCGCCTGGCTGGGCGTCTGTACGTATATTTCCAACCACTATCAAAATAACGTTTCGTACGCCTTCGCGCTGGCCGGTTATACCGCGGCGATCATCGCGTTTTCGACCGTAGACGTGACCGACACGACGCAGATTTTTGATATCGCTCAGGCACGCGTCGGGGAAGTGATCACCGGTATTTTGTGCGGCGGTTTCATGATGATGGTTCTGCCGAGCACCTCTGACGGCGACGCCCTGCTCACTTCCCTGCGAAAAATGCACACACAGTTGCTGGAGCACGCGCAGTTGTTGTGGCGGGCCGAAATCAATGAGCAGATCCGTACTTCGCATGAAGGATTGATCGGGCAAATCCTGACCATGAATCTGCTGCGCATTCAGGCTGTCTGGAGCCATTACCGCCTGCGCCGTCAGAACAACGTTCTCAATTATTTGCTGCATCAGCAACTGCGCATGACAAGCTACATTTCCAGCCTTCGCCGGATGCTGCTGAACTGGCCCCATCCGCCGGAAAATCTGGCCGACGTATTAACCGTTTTACTCGATGAACTCCGCAAACCGGACACCGATAAATATAGGCTATCAAAAATCCTTCAGTGCATTAAGCCTCATGACAACGCAGATTTTCGCCATCAGGCATTCTGGAAGCGGCTGCGTGATTTTTGCTGGCTTTATTTGCGCAGTGAACGCTGGTTGCGCCGCGTTGAAAAGGCCAATGCCGCAGAAGCAGAAATGCTGCAACCACCAAGAATCAGCCATCTCGCTCAGCATACTGACACTGTTGAAGCTGCTTATAACGGTCTGCGGACGTTCCTGTGTATTGTTATCGGATGTGCGTTCTGGATGACCACGCAATGGGATTCCGGTGCCGGTGCAGTGGCGCTGACCGCCGTCAGTTGCGTGCTTTATTCCTCAACCGCATCGCCCATCGGCAGCATCACGCTGTTAATTAAATCGCTCGGCCTGTTATTCATTGGCTGTTTTTTACTGAAATTCGGCCTGATGGTACAAATCGATAATTTCTGGGTGTTCTGCGCGTTCTTCCTGCCGATGCTGGTGACCATGCAGATGATGAAGCTGCAATACAAAAGGTACGCCGGATTGTGGGGCCAGATGATCGTGTTTATGGGCTCGTTTCTGGCCGTCACAAACCCGCCGGACTTTGATTACGGATCGTTTATGAATGACGGCGTCGCCAAAATTGCGGGCGTCATGCTGGCGGGGATCGCGTTCCAGGTTTTACGCCCAAGTTCGGATAAACGTAAAAGCCGTCGCATTATTCGCGCCCTGCGCCGCGACTTTATGGATCAGCTCAGCCGTAAACCTTCTCTGAGCCATTTCCAGTTTGAATCCCTGATTTACCACCGGATGAATCAGCTGAATCAGAGTAAAGACCAGATCTCGCGTACCTGGCTGCTGCGCTGGGGGGTGGTGCTGCTCAATTGCAGTCACATCGTCTGGCAGCTACGCGAATGGGAAACGCGATCCGACCCGCTTTCTGCGGTACGTGATGTCTGTATTCATTGTCTGAAAGGCGTGATGACGGAGCGTGGCGTCAGCCATGCAAATCTGGATGGTACGCTGGCTGAATTACTGCGTATGAGTGAATCACTGGCGCATCATCCTGAACCGGCGGCGCGCGATCTGGCGGGAGTGATCTGGCGTTTATATTGCTCGCTGTCACAGCTGCAACAGGCGATTTCAACGGATGACGGCCCGGCGGATCCTGCGCTTGCTGCCACAAAACCCGCCTGACCGTTAAGACTCAAAACGGGTTACGGAACATCGTAACCCAGAGCCGCTTTACGGATGCGGAACCACTGCTGGCGCGTCATCTCAAGCGATAATGATTTCAGTGCTGACGCCACGCGTTCGATTTTGCCCGAACCGATAATCGGCAACGGCTGTGAAGGCAGACGCATCACCCACGCATAAACCACCTGTTCAATGGTGTCTGCACCGGTTTCATTGGCCACGGCCTGAAGCTCGTCACGCAGCGGCTGGAATTCTGCCTCGCTGAACAGACGACCGCCGCCCAGACAGGACCACGCCATCGGTTTGATACGCAGCTGCTGGCAGAGATCTAAGGTTCCGTCGAGAATAGCGGGCTGATGAATCGGAGAAATTTCTACCTGATTGGTGACCAGTGAGAACGGCAGGCGCGACTGCAAAAGGCTGAACTGCGCTGGCGTAAAATTGGAGACACCAAAGTGTTTCACTTTGCCGCTTTTATGCAACTGCGTGAACGCTTCTGCCACTTCGTCGGCATCCATCAGCGGATCAGGGCGGTGGATCAGCAGTAAATCCAGAGAATCCGTATGGAGATTGCTCAGGGATTTCTCAGCGCGTTCAACGATATATTTATGATCGGTAATGTAGTGACCAATCTTGTTGTCAGGGTTTGCTTTAGTCGCGATACCGCATTTGCTCACCAGCTGCATTTTTTCGCGCAACGACGGTTTCAGACGCAGAGCCGCACCAAACGCCGCCTCACACTGATAATCGCCATAAATATCCGCATGGTCGGCGGTCGTGATACCCAGCTCGATATGCTGCTCCATAAACGCCAGAACCTGCTGCGGCGTCATATTCCATTCCATCAGACGCCAGTATCCGCAAATCAGTTTTGAAAAAACCGGGCCTTGCGGCGAAATCGGAGTACGTGCTTCCATTATGATTCCCTTAAGTTTTTCGTATTTTCAAGCGACAGAATACACAACGTCTGTGATGCTGTATTGATGCGAAGCGGAAGAATTGCAAAGAAGCAGACCGCCATCACGACCCTGACAATCTGCGTTACGTATTCAGAACAGTTCGGGTTGTTCCGGCAGCGGTTCGTCCGGCTGTTTTCCGGCACGTTGCTGGCGCGCTAAACGTTGCTGACATAAGCGCAGCACGTGGCGTTTTTCCGCATCGGTCATTTTCATCCAGCCAAAACGTTCTTCGCGGCTGCGCAGGCAACCACGGCAATAACCACGTTCATCGGCCTGACAAATTCCACGGCACGGACTGGGGATGTCGAAAAACTCAAGCTGCTGGGCCACACGCCCTCCGCAAATAACGGTGAACTTTTATTCAAGACGTTTTCTCGCCATCCCGCAAGATGATTTATCACCCGATGTCTCAATCTTCAAATATCTGCAACACGGCGCTGTTACCTTACGCGTGGCTGTTTATTCTGTCTGAAAACAGCCCTACTGTTTCCCCGACATCGATAAGAAAACAGATGTTTGCCCTCACCTCAGCCGGCACCCGCCGGCTCTTTTTTCTTCATTTTTCGCCCGCACAGTGATACTACGCAGGGTAAGTTTTTTCGAAAAGGCACCGTGCGCGTAGTCACAAGCGCCCCGGATACGATAGAAAGAGCCATGAATAAACGGTCGTATGCGGGGAGTGCGCTCCATAATGTCATACCGATCAATCCCATAATTTCGGAGTTACTCAAAATGACTAAGCTTTTCACCCCTCTTGTTGTTGGTAAAAACACTCTGCCAAACCGCGTGTTTATGGCTCCACTGACCCGCCTGCGCAGCATTGAACCGGGTGATATCCCGACGCCGCTGATGGGTGAATATTACGCACAGCGCCACAGCTCCGGCCTTATCATCACCGAAGCGACACAAGTTTCCTTCCAGGCGAAAGGTTACGCGGGCGCACCCGGCCTGCACACGCCGGAACAGGTTGCGGCCTGGAAAAAAATTGTTGCCGGCGTGCATCAGAAAAACGGCCACATCGCCGTACAGCTTTGGCACACCGGCCGCATTTCGCACAACAGCGTTCAGCCTGACAACCAGACGCCGGTTGCGCCCTCAGCGGTCAATCCTAATACGCGTACCAGCCTGCGTGATGAGCAAGGCCACGCCATTCGCGTCGATTGCCCGACACCGCGCGCGCTGGAGCTGAGTGAAATCCCAGGCATCGTGAATGATTTCCGTCACGCAGCAGCCTGTTCAGCAGAAGCCGGTTTTGATTACATCGAACTGCACGCGGCGCACGGTTATCTGTTGCACCAGTTCATGTCTCCGGCCTCTAACCTGCGTGAAGACCAGTACGGCGGCAGCATTGAAAACCGTACGCGCCTGACGCTCGAAGTGGTAGACGCCGCCATTGACGCCATCGGAGCTGATCGCGTCGGTATCCGTATTTCCCCGATGGGCCCGTTCAACGGCCTCGACAACGGTCAGGATCAGGAAGAAGCGGCAATCTATCTGCTGGATGAACTTAACAAACGTAAACTGGCCTACCTGCACATTTCAGAACCTGACTGGGCGGGCGGCAAACCTTACACCACAGAATTCCGCGAAGTGATCCGCGCGCATTATCAGGGCGTGATTGTCGGTGCCGGTGCGTATACCGCAGAAAAAGGCGAAGAGCTGATCGAAAAAGGTTACATCGATGCCGTGGCGTTTGGCCGCAGCTACATCGCCAACCCGGATCTGGTCGAGCGCCTGAAATCACATGCGCCACTCAATGAACCAAAACCTGAAACCTTCTACGGCGGCGGTGCTCAGGGCTATACCGATTACCCAACGCTGTAATCAATAATAAATTTTTACACCTTCTTTGCGGCAGCCGATGCCCTCCGGTTGCCGCTTTTTTTGGTCAGTCATTCAGCAACTGATTGCCGTTTTACGGACAAAACGGTCACTATCAGTTAGGCTTGAAATAATAATCATCATGCTGCGAATAAAGAGGAAATTATGCGTTTACTCCATACCATGCTTCGCGTCGGCGATCTGCCGCGTTCAATCAGCTTTTATACCGACGTTTTAGGCATGCGACTGCTGCGTACCAGCGAAAATACAGAGTACAAATATTCACTGGCCTTCGTGGGTTACACCGAAGAAAGTGAAGGCGCCGTGATCGAGCTGACCTACAACTGGGGCGTAGACAGCTACGACATCGGTACCGCCTATGGTCACATCGCGCTGGGCGTAGATAACGTTGCGCAAACTTGCGAAGACATCCGTAATGCGGGCGGTAAAGTGACGCGTGAAGCGGGCCCGGTTAAAGGCGGTTCAACCATCATCGCGTTCGTGGAAGATCCGGATGGCTACAAAATTGAATTGATCGAATCCAAACATGCCGGTCAGGGTCTGGGAAATTAATCCTTTGCAATAATGGCCTTAACCGCTGACAGGGGCGCTGATGCGCCCTTTTTTATTGCCAATTTCTCCGTGCCCCTGTAACGGGTGACAAAATTTGTCATAATGCGCGCTGAATTCGATGAAGATTAAGAAGCTAATGGCCGAGAATAGTGACATTAACGCCCTGAAAGGTCGTTTTCGTGGTTTTTATCCCGTGGTGATTGATGTGGAAACCGCCGGATTTAATGCCAAAACTGATGCCCTGCTGGAAATTGCCGCGATCACGCTGAAAATGGATGAGGACGGCTGGCTGCAAAGCGACGAGACCGTACACTTCCACGTTGAGCCTTTCGAAGGCTCGGTGCTGGTGCCGGAAGCGCTGGCTTTCAACGGTATTGATCCGACCAACCCGTTGCGTGGTGCGGTCAGTGAATACGAAGCGCTGCACGAGATTTTCAAAGTTATCCGCAAAGGGATGAAAGAACAGAACTGTAACAGGGCGATTATCGTGGCGCATAACGCCAATTTTGACCACAGTTTCCTGATGGCCGCTGCCGAACGTGCGGGGCTAAAACGCAATCCTTTCCATCCGTTTGCCACCTTTGATACCGCCGCGTTAAGCGGGCTGGTGCTCGGGCAAACCGTGCTGGCGAAGGCCTGTATCAGCGCCGGTATCGTGTTTGACAGCAGTCAGGCGCATTCCGCCCTGTACGACACTGAACGCACAGCAGAACTGTTTTGCGAGCTGGTGAATCGCTGGAAACGCCTCGGCGGCTGGCCGCTGGCACTGTCTGCGGATGAAAACGAAGTGGAAGAAGCACCGGAAGAAAATCAGCAATAATTTTCGCGGCTTTCATGCAGTCGAAATGACAAATAAAAAGAGCGACATAATGTCGCTCTTTTTTTACCGGTAACCCCGGGTCAGGCTGCCGGTATTTCTGAATCGCCCTGAATTACTCTTCAGAGGATTTGTATTTCTCAGCCGTTTCTTTGATCAGCTGTTGCAGTTCACCGCGCTGGAACATCTCAACCACGATGTCGCAACCGCCAACCAGCTCACCATCAACCCACAGCTGCGGGAACGTTGGCCAGTTAGCAAATTTTGGCATCTCAGCACGAATATCCGGGTTCTGCAGGATATCAACGTAAGCGAAACGCTCGCCACACGCAGACAGCGCCTGAACAGCCTGTGCTGAAAAACCGCAGCTTGGCAGTTTTGGAGAACCTTTCATGTACAGCAGAATCGGGTTTTCAGAAACTTGCTTCTGAATTTTTTCAATCGTTGGAGTGGTCATTTCTTGCTTCCTCAAGCCGGTACAGGCTGTCACGGTCATTACTCTTCACGCGCAGCACACAGAGACGGTGTGCAATCACAATGCTTTCTATTGTAACGATGGCTGCCACCAGATAAAAACGCCAATTTTTGTGGGGTCTTTCTCAATACTGGCATTTCGCTAAACAATCTTCTGCGCTTGCGTTCAGGTTCACATATTTAAAGATTCATCGAGAATAACATTTTTGCCGTTCCACGATAATGTCAGATTTGCAAAATCCCATTCTTTAACTTAAATAATAACATGATGAAAAGTGGTTATTTTTTTGACTAAAAATGGCGGTTATTTCGACATAAAAAAAGCTATTAACTTTTTCTCACAATATGATCTAGAATCGAGGCAATTCGTGCTTTTTTGTCTCGTTCTTTTAGGCAATACTCTGACATCCCTGATGTTTAACCCTACCACTCATGGTAACGAAGCTATGCGCTTACTGTTCACGCTTTTTGTGCTGCTCTTTACCCAGCTGTTTCTGAATATGGCTCATGCGTCGCCACAGACTCGTGTCGCGGCCGACCAGCGAAAGAGTCATGTTAACCAGGTCACGCCGGAAGAACGCCGAAAGCGAAAAACGGCAGCCGCGAAAACCAGCAAGAAAACCAAAGTCGCGCCGGTTTCAGAACCTAAAACTCAGGAAAAAAATTCGAAGAAGAAAGTCAAAAGCACCGAACTGGTTAAGCGAAAGACGTCTTCTGAAAAAACAGTAAAAACGACGCGGGCCGAGAGTAAAAAAGAAAAAACACTCAAGACAACCCGGGCCGAGGCGAAAGCAGGGAAGGAAACGAAAAACCGCTCTCTCGCTAAAAACAGCAGTGAAAAGGCCAGTAAAAAAGAAGCGTATGGCCGCCACCGCAAAGGCAAAAAGTTACGTGAAGAAGACAGTAAACCGATAACGCTCAGCGCAACACACAAGAAACGTTATCAGCACGCACAACAAACCGCGATGACCAAGCTGATGCACCAGGTCGGCAAACCTTACCGCTGGGGCGGAACGTCACCGAATACAGGTTTCGATTGCAGCGGACTGGTTTACTACGCATACAAAGATTTGATCCGTATTAAAATGCCCCGCACAGCGAATGAAATGTACCACTTGCGCGATGCGGCCCCGGTCAAACGGGGTGAATTAGAATCCGGCGATCTGGTTTTCTTCCGGATTAATAACCGCGGCGCCGCAGACCATGTCGGTGTTTACGTAGGAAACGGGAAGTTTATCCAGTCACCGCGCACCGGCGAAGACATTAAGATCACCTCACTGGGTGACGATTACTGGCAAGATCATTATGTAGGCGCACGACGGGTAATGACCCCTAAGACGATCCGATAATAAACAATTCGTTAAGTCTGAAGTTTCGCTAATCAGCCATTGAATAGCATTTAACGAAGAGTTTCTGCAGGGAAGAGTATCGGCGGAATGGGTGACTGCGTAAAATTGAAAAGGGCGATTCCTGTTATAGGTAATCGCCCTTTTTATTGCGGCTTTCGCGCAAATCAGTTCATCACTGCGGTGAAACTGAAAGCAATAATCACGAGCAAAGCGCAGACCGTAGTGATCAAAGAAAATTTCAGGTTGCTGTCCATTAAACCCCCTTACGGATCAAATTGTGGCGTTCGTATAGCCACACTGAATGTGTGCCAACGCATTTTCTCATAATTCGCATTGAAAATCTTGTGCTGAATGACACCAGGTTCATGACAATTTTACTTCCACTTTCCTGCATTATAAGTGAAAATTGTCGGTTACCACGCCTGTGTGCCGGTCGATTTCACCCGAGAGCATTTCACGCCTCACTCTGAAGAATCCACCCAACGATTTCACTGCCCTTTTCGAAGTCAGCAGTTAAATCCACGCAAGCAAACGATTAACATAATGCTAACGTGCTGAAACACGTGAGCACAGGAGTCATTTTTTACATGGCAACGATTAAAGATGTCGCAAAGCGCGCTGGCGTTTCCACCACAACCGTGTCGCACGTCATCAATAAAACCCGTTTCGTCGCCGAAGAAACCCGAGCCGCGGTTCTCCTTGCAATCAAAGAGTTGCACTATTCTCCCAGCGCTGTGGCACGTAGCCTGAAGGTCAATAACACCAAAACAATCGGTCTGCTGGCAACGTCCAGTGAAGCGCCCTACTTCGCCGAAGTGATTGAGGCCGTGGAGAACAGCTGTTTCTCAAAAGGCTATACGCTGATTTTGTGTAACTCACACAATAATCTGGAGAAGCAACAGGCCTACCTGCAAATGCTGGCGCAAAAACGCGTCGACGGTTTACTTGTGATGTGCGCGGAGTATCCGGACGAATTGCTGAATATGCTTGAAGAATACCGCTCTATCCCGATGGTTGTGATGGACTGGGGCGAAGCGCGTAAGAATTTCACCGACAGCATTATCGATAACGCGTTTGAAGGCGGCTATATGGCCGGACGTTATCTGATTGAACGCGGTCATCGCGATATCGGCGTGATCCCTGGGCAACTGGCGCGAAACACCGGCGGCGGCCGTTTCCAGGGCTTTGTGAAAGCACTGACGGAAGCCAATATTCCTCTTCGTGAAGAATGGGTCGTTCAGGGCGACTTTGAGCCGGAATCGGGCTATCAGGCCATGCACAAAATTCTGATGCAGAAAAACCGCCCGACGGCTGTATTCTGTGGCGGTGACGTGATGGCGATGGGGGCAATCTGTGCCGCCGATGAACTGGGCCTGCGCGTACCGCAGGATATTTCCGTGATTGGCTATGATAACGTGCGTAACGCGCGCTATTTCTCACCGGCACTGACGACAGTTCATCAGCCAAAAGAACGTCTGGGCGAAATGGCCTTTACCATGCTGCTGGACAGAATTATCAGCAAACGCGAAGAGTCGCAGACCATTGAAGTGCATCCCAAACTGGTTGAGCGCCGTTCCGTGGCCGACGGCCCGTACCGCGATTACCGCCGTTAACTTTCAATAAACGCCTGTGCCACAGGCGTTTTTTTGTCAGTCGCGCAACCATTCCCGGTTCATCGTTTCCGTGTCTCCCATGTATTCCAGCAGCCACGCCAGCGAAGGCGACGGATTGCTCTGATCCCACGTCAGGCAGCACGGGCTGTCCGGAAAGGTATTTTCCAGCGACAGTACCTGTAATTTTTGCTGTTCAATCAAGGGTGTCACGCGGTGAACCGGCATCATGCCAACACATAAACCTTCGTTCAGACATTCCAATGCACACGTCCAGTCGGGAACCACCAGCCGCCGCTGGTTATCCAGCGTCCAGGTATCGCGTTTCGGCAATGTACGCGATGTATCTTCCAGGCAAAGCGCCGGATAAGGCCGTAACTGATCGTCACTCAGTATTCCCTGCGTCTGGGCCAGCGGATGTTGCGCGCTGACCACACAATGCCAGTCCATAAAACCCATATCGCGGAAATTGAACCGTCCACCGACGGGGATCGCCCGCGTCGCGCCGATGGCGACATCCGCCCGCCCGTCGACCAGCGCGTCCCAGACACCGTTAAAGACTTCCGAATGAATGATGAGTTCGGTATCAGGGAAATGGCGATAGAAATCCAGCACCAGCCGCCGTGTCCGCGCAGGTTTAACGATACGGTCAACGGCAACCCGTAATTCTCCGCGCCAGCCATTGGCGACCTGCTGACACTGGCGGCGGGTCGCTATCATTTTTTTTGTCAGAACCCGCGCTTCGTCGACAAAAACTTTACCGGCAGGAGTCAGAATAACGTCGCGATGTCTGCGTTCAAACAACGGAACGGCCAGCCATTGTTCAAGCTGGCGAACGGTGTAGCTGATGGCAGAAGGAACCCGGTGCAAGTCCTGCGCGGCAGCGCTAAAACTGCCTGTTCGGGCGACGGCATCGACCACTTCAAGAGCATATTCTGACCACATCGTTTAGCCTTCAATATTTTTGATAGCAGATTGCAAATATTAGCGTTTCACAAGCCTGTTATCAAAGCGTTAAACTCCGCATCCGATACGATTTCCGCGTCAAATCATCTGCAATAAATAAATTAAAGAGACAATAATGAAACCCTCACTTGGATTTATGCTCTATCTTGCCGGGCTGAGCATGCTTGGCTTTTTAGCGACCGATATGTACCTTCCGGCCTTCAGCGCGATGCAAAGCAGCCTGATGACCAGCCCGGGCATGATCAGCGCCAGCCTGAGTATTTTCCTTGGCGGCTTTGCCATCGGTCAGCTGTTATGGGGGCCGTTGTCCGACAAGATTGGCCGCAAGCCGGTATTGCTGATCGGCTTAGCGCTCTTTGTCGTCGGTTGTCTGGGCGTGCTGTGGGTTGAGAATGTCCGCGCCCTGCTGGCGCTGCGTTTCCTGCAAGCTGTCGGCGTCTGTGCCGCCGCCGTCACCTGGCAGGCGCTGGTGGTAGATCGCTTTTCTGCCGATGTTGCTAAAAAAACCTTTGCCAGCATCATGCCACTGGTTGCGCTTTCCCCTGCTCTGGCACCTTTGCTGGGCGCCTGGGTTCTCAACCATTTTGACTGGGAAGCGATTTTCGTTCTGCTGACCGCCGTAGCCGTTATCTTGCTTATCACCACGTCCACACTGCGCGAAAATGCGCCAGAGGTTCATGCTCCTGCTGATAAAACCGGTTTCGCGAAACTTCTCGCTTCCCGGGTTTACAGCGGTAACGTGATGATTTATGCCGCCTGCTCTGCCGGCTTTTTCGCGTGGCTGACCGGTTCCCCGTTTATTCTCAGCGACATGGGGTATTCGCCGGGTGTGATTGGCCTGAGCTATGTTCCACAGACCATTGCTTTCCTTCTTGGCGGTTTTGGGTGTCGTGTGCTGATCAGCAAAACGGATGGGAATAAGATCCTGCCGTGGCTGCTGACAGGTTATGGCGTCAGTGTGGCGGGTTTGTTCGGCGTGGCTATATTTACTGATGCGAGTTTGGTGAGTCTGTTAATTCCGTTCTGCCTGATGGCTTTGGTGAATGGCGCGATTTATCCCATTGTCGTCGCAAATGCATTAATGCCATTTCCTGCTAATACAGGTAAGGCCGCGGCGTTGCAAAATACACTGCAGTTGGGTCTATGTTTCCTCGCGAGTTTGCTGGTTTCCGCATTTATTGTGCAACCACTCATGGCGACAGTCACCACGATGCTGTCTACACTACTGTTGGTAGTTTTAGGCCGCTGGCTGTCACTGCGTCAGGAAGAAGTGCAATCCGGTGAACAGGAACCGGTGCAGAAACAGCAGGCACGGAATGCAAACTAATAGTGATAATGACTTTAAGTAACAATCACTTAATGGACATTTACATTCGTAGTGATTAACTATTGAGAATGCCAGCCAGCGAGCCTATACTCAACTGAACCCAGTAAAATAGCATTTTTACAATACTTTTATTACATAGTTAGCGTCGGCGCGAGGTTCGCGTCACACTATTTATTCTGGTTCGTTTTTCAAGGATGATTTTCCTGCCCACATTTTGTGTGCAGGCGTTCTTCTAATTTCCTCTGTTGGTGTCGAATATCGGACGTGGCGCAAGTCGTCTGTTCTCATAAAGACCTGCAAAAATAGCCTTTGCTTTTCCCGGCAGGTTAATAAGTCAGAAGAGAAAGTGATGGAGAAGCTATGAGTTCATCGTGTATAGAAGACCAAAGCATTCAGGACAATCAGTGGTATCGGATAGTCAGTGAAATGCTGGCTACGGCAGACATCCAGGTTAACGGTAATCGCCCTTTCGACCTTAAAGTAAAAAACACTGACTTCTTCAAGCGTGTTTTACAGGAAGGTTCTTTGGGTCTGGGTGAAAGTTATATGGATGGTTGGTGGGAATGCGAGCGCCTTGATATATTTTTCCAGCGCGTTCTCCGTGCCGGTTTGGAAAATAAACTCCCCCACCATTTTAAAGACACACTACGTATCGCAGCAGCACGCCTCACCAATCTGCAGTCCCGTAAACGGGCGTGGATCGTCGGGAAAGAACATTACGATTTGGGTAATGATTTATTTACCCTGATGCTCGACCCGTATATGCAATATTCCTGCGGCTACTGGAAAGATGCCACGACGCTTGAAGAAGCGCAGGAAGCTAAACTCAAAATGATCTGCGATAAACTGCAACTGAAACCGGGCCAGCGTTTGCTCGATATCGGCTGCGGCTGGGGTGGATTATCTGAGTT
Source organism: Rahnella contaminans (assembly GCF_011065485.1). Lineage (NCBI taxonomy): Bacteria > Pseudomonadati > Pseudomonadota > Gammaproteobacteria > Enterobacterales > Yersiniaceae > Rahnella > Rahnella contaminans. The sequence continues at coordinate 88,193 of NZ_JAADJS010000001.1, read as the reverse complement.
TGCAGCCCGCAATTATGGCGTCAGCGTGGTTGGCGTTACGATTTCTGCCGAGCAACAAAAGCTGGCCCAGAAACGCTGCGAAGGCCTGGACGTCACCATTTTGCTACAGGATTACCGCGATCTTAACGATCAGTTCGACCGTGTTGTTTCCGTCGGTATGTTCGAGCATGTGGGCCCCAAAAATTATGAGACCTACTTTAATGTCGCCCGACGTAACATCAAACCTGACGGCATTTTCCTGCTGCACACCATCGGTTCTAACAAAACAGATCTGAGTGTCGATCCGTGGATAGATAAATATATCTTTCCAAATGGCTGCCTGCCGTCTGTCCAGCAAATTGCTCGAAACAGCGAATCATTATTTGTGATGGAAGACTGGCACAATATCGGCGCAGATTATGATCGTACTCTGATGGCCTGGAATGAACGTTTCCAGAAACACTGGCCTGAACTGGCAGAGCGTTACGGCGACCGCTTTCACCGGATGTTCACCTATTATCTGAATGCCTGTGCTGGTGCTTTCAGAGCCCGTGATATTCAGCTCTGGCAAGTTGTGTTCAGCCCTGAAGGTGTGGATGGTGGGATGCGCGTGCCGCGCTAATTCGCAGAATTCTTTTACCACGCTTTAAAAGCAAAAAACCGGACGTTCATGTCCGGTTTTCTTTTTGGTTTTTCTTTTTGGTTCCTGTTAACGCACGTGCTGAAAATGATTATTCAGCCTTTTCGTTCATCGCCTGCGCAGTGGCGATTGCGGCTTCGCGGCTGGCCAGCACACGTTCAACCGTATCGACGATGGCCTGCGTTTGCGGATCAATTTCAATATTAATTTTATCCCCGAGACGCTTAGTGCCCAGCGTGGTTCTTTGCAGCGTTTCAGGAATTAAATGCACACAAAAACGGGTGCGGGTCACCTCCCCGATGGTCAGGCTGATACCATCAATCCCGATATATCCTTTATGTAAAACATATTTCATTAAATCTTCATGCGGCATGCGGAACCAGATTTGACGGTTATTTTCTGACGTCAGAATCTTCGCCACTTCGGCAGTACAAATAATATGTCCGGACATTAAATGCCCGCCAATTTCGTCATTAAAACGCGCAGCGCGCTCCAGATTGACCTGATCGCCAACATTCAGATCGCCGAGATTGGTCAGACGCAGGGTTTCTTTCATTAGATCGAAACTGACTAAATTCCCCTTCACTTCTGTGACAGTCAGACAACAACCGTTGTGCGCGACAGAAGCCCCCAACTGGAGGTTATCAAGCATATCCTCAGGCAGGCGCACTACATGGGTACGGAAATTCGGTTTTTCGTCAATGGACACGACCGTTCCGGTTCCCTGAACTATTCCGGTAAACATAGCCTATTCCTCAATGTTTAAATCTGCTGTATTAAGACGACGCTAAGGTCAGTTTGCCGCAGAATTAAATGAAAGCCAAATCTCTGCGGACAAAAATAGTCTGGTATTGACGGATTTCATTATTTAACCGGTCATTAACAGCATTGTTTGCTTAAAAATATTGAAGATGTACAATCTTCTGGCTATTTTCCGCTCTTAAATGCCGTCACGCGTGGCGTTTTTTATTCAATATAATCAACAAAAAAGGTGTATCAGTGCAGAAGTACCTTGCAGAGGCGCGGGTATTGTTGGCGCTTGCGATCCCGGTCATCCTTGCGCAGGTCGCTCAGACCGCCATGGGCGTTGTCGATACCATTATGGCCGGTTCAGTCAGTGCCACCGATATGGCTGCGGTTGCCGTCGGCACCTCCATCTGGCTGCCCGCGATTCTATTCGGCCATGGTTTATTACTTTCACTGACGCCCACGGTTGCTCATCTGAACGGCGCCGGTCGCCGCGAAAAAATCGGCCATCAGATCCAGCAGGGATTCTGGCTGGCTTCCGGCGTTTCCGTGCTGATCATCATCGTCTTGTCCCAATGTGATCATCTCATCGGCCTGATGCACAACATCGATCCTGAACTGAGAGAAAAAGCTGTCGGATATTTGCACGCCATCATGTGGGGTGCGCCGGGCTATTTATTCTTTCAGGTATTGCGCGATCAGTGCGAAGGCTTGTCAAAAACGAAACCCGGTATGGTCTTCGGGTTTATCGGGCTGCTGGTGAATATTCCCGTTAACTACATTTTCATCTACGGGAAATTTGGCGCGCCGGCCCTCGGCGGCGTGGGTTGTGGTGTGGCAACCGGCACGGTTTACTGGGTCATGTTCTTCATGATGCGATTTTACGTGCGCCGCAATTATACGATGCGCGATATCGTTGCCCCTTCCCGCTTTGCAAAACCTGACTGGCCGACGCTGCGCCGTCTGATTCAGCTCGGGATGCCAATTGCGCTGGCGCTGTTCTTTGAAGTGACGCTGTTTGCGATTGTCGCTCTGCTGGTTTCACCGCTAGGCATCGTGGCCGTCGCCAGCCATCAGATCGCACTTAATGTTGGCTCACTGATGTTTGTGATCCCCCTTTCGCTGGGCGTTGCTGCGACGATCCGCGTCGGCTCGCGGCTCGGTGAGTCTTCGGTAGAAGGCGCCAAAGTGGCGGCTTACACCAGTATTCTGACCGGCATTATGATGGCCTGTTGTACAAGCATGGCCGCCATCATTTTCCGTGAACATATCGCGTCACTTTATAATGACAATGTCGAAGTGGTGACGCTTGCGTCTCACCTGCTGATATTTGCCGCACTGTTCCAGATTTCAGATGCAATTCAGGTGATCGGCAGCGGCGTACTGCGCGGATATAAAGATACGCGTTCGATCTTCTATATTACGTTTGTCGCGTATTGGGTGCTGGGATTGCCGGTGGGCTATGTGCTCGGGCTGACGGATCTGCTGGTGCCGCAAATGGGGCCAAGCGGATTCTGGTGCGGCTTCATTCTGGGTCTGACTTTTGCGGCGGTCATGATGACGTTTCGTATGCGCTGGTTACAAAAACAACCCTCATTTACTATTTTACAAAAAGCAGGCCGCTGATCTGATTTGGGATTGCATGGTTTGAAATTCCGCTCGCGGCGAATGTGATGCAGCGCGCGGAAAATTTCGTCATCTGACCGGCCGTTATGCCTAAAAAAACAACGCAATGCGCATTCGCTCGGCAATCACTCACAATATGACAGTAAAATGTCTTTTTTCCCTTGCCAGCATTCAGAGAGGTCGCTAATATTCGTCCCCGTCGCCGACACTGGCTGACACCGAAGAAAACGATGCGTCCGTAGCTCAGTTGGTTAGAGCACCACCTTGACATGGTGGGGGTCGGTGGTTCGAGTCCACTCGGACGCACCATTCTTCTTCAAAGCTTTACCGTTGCACATTGTGCGTCCGTAGCTCAGTTGGTTAGAGCACCACCTTGACATGGTGGGGGTCGGTGGTTCGAGTCCACTCGGACGCACCAAAGCAACGTTCTCTCTCCTCCCGCTGTTTTACATTTTCCCTGAACACTTCCAGTTTCTGAGTAAATCGGATTTGAATTATCCGTTCACCATACTTCTGAGTTTTGAATCGCTCCGCCGTCATCCGTTTGTATTTTTTTAAGATTATTTCTCAAATGTGGCATTTTCGAAGGTACCGTGACGAAACTGTTATGCCTTCGGGTTTTTGCTCTGCCCGCTTTGGATAATTGCGCAACAAAGCTCTGTCATCTGCCCTAAGCTTGCGCAGCATCACGTTTTTTATTTGGTTTCCCGCCCCGTTCCCCCCTATAATACGCATCGTCTCTTCGATTGAATGGTTTCAGCCCCTTGATCTGTCGATATCGCACTTATAAAAGCGTGACCACTCCAGTAGCGATGATAAATCGCACAAATCGCTATGCTTTGGCTGAACTTAATACACCATTCCTTTCACAGTCTTCTACGCTTAGTAATGATTTGATTCAACCAGGCAACACCTCAATTCCGCGCGGGCAGCCATGCTGTCAGGCAAACACTTTTCCAATCCATCACAACTTGTAGATAAAATCGTCATGAAAAAGACCAAAATTGTTTGTACCATCGGGCCGAAAACCGAATCCGAAGAAATGCTGACCAAACTGCTTGATGCAGGCATGAACGTTATGCGTCTGAACTTCTCTCACGGTGATTACGAAGAGCACGGTCAGCGCATCCAGAATATCCGCAATGTTATGGCTAAAACCGGTCATAAAGCAGCAATCCTGCTGGACACCAAAGGTCCAGAAATCCGTACCATGAAACTGGAAGGCGGCAAAGACGCTTCCCTGGTTGCGGGTCAGACTTATACCTTCACTACCGATCAGAGTGTTATTGGTAACACCGAACGTGTTGCTGTGACCTATCAGGGTTTCGCTGCTGACCTCAAAATTGGTAACACAATTCTGGTCGACGATGGTCTGATCGGCATGGAAGTCACTAACGTCACTGAAACTGAAGTGACCTGTAAAGTGCTGAATAACGGCGACCTGGGCGAAAACAAAGGCGTTAACCTGCCGGGCGTTTCTATCGCACTGCCAGCGCTGGCTGAAAAAGACAAACGTGACCTGATCTTCGGTTGTGAGCAAGGCGTTGATTTCGTCGCCGCTTCCTTCATCCGTAAACGTTCTGACGTTCTGGAAATCCGTGAACACCTGAAAGCACACGGTGGCGAACACATTCAGATCATCTCCAAAATCGAAAACCAGGAAGGCCTGAACAACTTCGACGAAATCCTCGAAGCTTCAGACGGCATCATGGTTGCTCGTGGTGACCTCGGCGTTGAAATCCCTGTTGAAGAAGTTATCTTCGCGCAGAAGATGATGATTGAAAAATGTAACCGCGCACGCAAAGTGGTCATCACCGCAACGCAGATGCTCGATTCCATGATCAAAAACCCACGCCCTACCCGCGCAGAAGCCGGCGACGTCGCTAACGCCATCATCGACGGTACCGATGCCGTTATGCTGTCTGGTGAAAGTGCGAAAGGTAAATATCCGCTGGAAGCTGTAACCATCATGGCTACCATTTGCGACCGTACTGACCGTGTGATGCAGAGCCGTATCGATGGCCAGAATGAAAACCGTAAGCTGCGTATCACCGAAGCTGTTTGCCGTGGCGCTGTAGAAACCGCAGAAAAACTGGATGCTCCGTTGATCGTTGTTGCAACCAGCGGTGGTAAATCTGCTAAAGCTGTGCGTAAATACTTCCCGCACGCCACTATCCTGGCTCTGACCACTAATGAAATCACTGCCCGTCAGTTGATCCTCACCAAAGGTGTTGTCACTCAGCTGGTAAAAGAAATTGCCTCTACTGATGATTTCTACCGTATCGGTAAAGAAGCTGCGATCGAAAGTGGTCTGGCTCAGAAAGGCGATATCGTTGTGATGGTTTCTGGCGCGCTGGTACAAAGCGGCACAACCAATACTTCTTCGGTGCATGTTGTTTAATTAAAAACGTGACCCAAGGCATTAATAGACGTTGCATAATGCAGCGTCTATTTCTTCAAAAAGGCTCTTCTTACTTAAAAAGTGCTAAAAGCAGTAGCAGCAAAATTGGGATAAGTCCCATGGAATAAGGCTGTTTTCGCTGCAATTTTTAACTTTTTCGTAAAAAAAGATGCTTCTTTGAGCGAACGATCAAAATATAGCGTTTACCGGCAAAAAATTATTCTCATTAGAAAATAGTTTGTGTAATACTTGTAACGCTACATGGAGATTAACTTAATCTAGAGGGTTTTATAATGAATCGCACTAAACTGGTACTGGGCGCTGTAATCCTGGCTTCAACTATGCTGGCTGGTTGTTCAAGCAACGCTAAAATCGATCAACTGTCTTCAGACGTTTCTACTCTGAACTCTAAAGTTGACCAACTGAGCAACGACGTGAACGCAATCCGTTCTGACGTTCAAGCAGCTAAAGACGATGCAGCTCGCGCTAACCAACGTCTGGACAACCAAGCTCACGCTTACAAGAAGTAATATTTACTTCTCTAGTTCAATGGCGCACTCAGTGCGCCATTTTTTTTGCCTGTCATTCCGGCATGTTCCCTACTCTTACTTTTCCGTTTCTGAATATCCCCTCCTGTTCTCTTTCCCATTTTACGCCTTGTACGCCTCCTCCTGAGCTTCGGAAACAATAAAGGAGCCATATTGGCTCCTTTGGGGAAAATCGCTTCTTAAACGTTTCCGTATAACGTTACTGCGTACTTGCCGTCGTAACTGCGGGTGTATCCGCAGACACAGTTTGCGGCGCATTCGCTGCCGGGGGCATATCCGTCGCTTTATCACCCACACTGACCACAACAGGCATCCCTGAACGGCGCCTGATAGCCTCTTTTACAATCTCTGCATTGGTATTATCGCTTTTGATGAATTTTTTCATCGCAGCCGTCAGAAGAATAGGTTTAGTTTGCGGATCGTCCTTCTCGGTATGCGACAACGGCTGATGTACTTCGATGTAACGTTTGCCATCCGGCTCAACGTCAAACTTGATGGGCTGATTGACTATCTGAACGCGGGTGCCTTTTGGCACGGAATTAAATAGCGCTTCGATATCATCCGGACGCAAACGGATACAACCGGAACTGACGCGCATGCCGATACCGAAATTAGCATTGGTCCCGTGGATCAGATACTGCCCGGTACCGGCAGAAAGACGCATTGCAAACAGCCCCATCGGGTTATCTGGCCCCGCAGGAACCATACCCGGCAACGTGATGCCGTCTTTCAGGTAGGCTTTGCGGATGTTGGCCGTTGGCGTCCAGGTCGGATTCGGTATCTTCTGGCTTACCGACGTCACCATTTCAGGGGTGTTACGGCCTAACTGGCCAATACCAATCGGATAAACAATGACTTTATCTTCACCCTTCGGATAGTAGTAAAGACGCAGTTCTGCGAGGTTCACGACGATCCCTTCACGCTTGGTATCCGGCAGGAGCATTTGCGAAGGAATGGTCAGCACAGTTCCCGCTTTCGGCAAATACGGGTCGGTACCCGGGTTCGCTTCCAGCATCGCAATCAGCCCGATTTGGTATTTAGCCGCCACGTCTTCTAAAGGTTTACCGTCATTGGGCACGACATACGTAGTGTTTTCGCCAATCAGGCGGCTGTTGTCCGGCGGCAAGGGATATTCTGCTGCACCTGCGGTCATGGAATGTGTTGTCAGAAATGTGCCAACCAACATTGCCAGAAGGGGTAATGCGCGTCTCATACTCAATCCTTTTTCGGCTCGCATTCAGACCATCTGAAGCAAGACAATTATCTCGTCTGATAATACTAGCAGCGCAGAATCGGGTGGCAATCAAACCACAGAAAATCAGAAAGTTACCTTACGCAGATGCAGGGAAATACACAGAAGATAGTGGGTTGAAAAATCAGGAGTAAATGAGTTCAGACAGGGAGAAGTGAAGAAATGACTTTGCTCATTAGCAGACAATTCCTAATGAGCAAAGGTGTCGCGCAGGAACCGGCTTAGGCCAGCTCAGCCGCTTTTGCACGGATAGAACGAATCATGGCTTCCAGCCCCTGAGAGCGGGAAGGCGTCAGATGCTGGCTGAGCTCAAGCTCAGAGAAGAACGGACGCACATCCAGTTCCACAACATCACGCGGTGTTAAGCCCTGATACAGGCTGAATACGATAGCCACCAGACCTTTCACGATAGCGGCATCACTGTCACCTTCAAAGGTCAGCGCGCCCGTTTCATCCATGCGCATCACGATCCAAACCTGGCTCTGGCAGCCCGCAATCAGATTTTTGTCCTGACGATGTTCTTCAGGCAAAGCAGCCAGCTGGCCGCCCAGTTCAATCACATACAGATACTTTTCTTCCCAATTCGGGCATCGGGCAAAATTTCTGACTAACTTATTTTTATCTGGCAAAGCCATAACGATGTCCTGCTCAGGGCTGTCAGGATTAACCCAACAGCCGGTGAATACGTTGCAATCCTGCGACCAACCGGTCGACTTCTTCACGGGTATTGTACATCGCCAGTGAGGCGCGGCACATAGCCGGAACACCGTAGAAGGACATTAATGGCATCGCGCAGTGATGACCGGTGCGGATTGCAATACCGTATTGGTCGAGGAAACTGCCCACGTCGTAGGCATGGTGTTTACCGAGATTAAACGCAATCACGCCAGCGCGCGTTGCCGGGCCGTAGATCTGGATGTCAGGCACCTGCGCCATCGCTTCAAGCGCATAGCTCATCAGCTCCTGCTCATAAGCGTGGATATTCTCCAGCCCCAGGTCGGTGACATAGTCCATCGCTGCGCCCAACCCCATGATACCGCCGGTGTTTGGCGTGCCCGCTTCAAAGCGCCACGGTGCCGCTGCAAAGGTGGTTCCTTCGGTCAGACTGACGTGCTTAATCATTGAGCCGCCACCTTCCCATGGAGGCATCTGATCGAGCAATTCCTTACGACCATAAAGAATGCCAATGCCCGTTGGCCCGTAAAGCTTGTGTCCGGACCAGACATAGAAATCACAGCCCAGCGCCTGAACGTCCACCGCATGGTGCATGACTGCCTGTGCGCCATCGACCAGAACGGTCAGACCGGCAGCTTTCGCCTGAGGAATGATTTTCTCAATCGGGTTAACGGTGCCCAGCACATTGGAAACATGGGCCAGCGTCAGCAGTTTAGTGCGTGGCGTAATCAGCTTTTCAAACTGTGATAAATCCAGTTCGCCTTCCGCTGTCAGGTGCCAGACGTCGATATGCAGGTCGCGCTCTTTCGCCAGCATCTGCCAGGGAACGATGTTAGCGTGGTGCTCCATTTCGGTCAGAATAATGTGGTCGCCGGGCTGCAAAAACTCGCGTCCCCAGGTATTTGCAACCAGATTAATGGCTTCCGTCGAACCTTTTACGAAGACAATTTCTTCTGCCGACGCAGCATTCATGAATTTTGCGGCCTGCGTGCGGACGTTTTCCATCTGCTCAGTCGCTTCCGCACTCATCGTATGAATGCCGCGGTGAACCGCAGCATAACCCTGTTCGAAGAAAGACATCTCACGGTCAATAACCTGACGCGGTTTCTGTGCACTGGCCGCACTATCCAGATAAGCCAGCGGCTGGCCGTTAACTTCACGGCTCAGCACAGGGAAATCGCTACGTACTCTTTCCAGTGGAAAACTCATTACGCACCTCGATTGAGTCGGCCCGCAATTCGGGCAATCACGACTTCACGCAGGGTTTCATTCTCAATGGCTTCCGTCAGTTCAGCAGCAAACGCAAAGATGATCATTTGCTGAGCATCCTGGCCGCTGATCCCACGGGTACGCAGATAGAAAAGCTGTTCGTCGTCGATACGACCCACAGTGGCACCATGGCTACATTTCACGTCATCGGCATATATTTCAAGCTGAGGTTTGGTATCAACTTCAGTGTGCTTGCCCAGCAACAGGTTGTTGTTGGTCATTTTGCCGTCGGTTTTCAGAGCGTGCTGCGCCACCTTGATCATGCCGTTGAAAATCGCTTTTGCACGATCGTTCACGATCACTTTATGCAACTGATTACTATTGCAATAACCTTTGTTGTGTTCCAGGTAAGTACGGGTATCAGCAATTTCAGAATCAACAGGCAATACCAGACTGTTGATGTTCAGATCGCTGTTTTCACCGTTCAGTTGCGCACTGGTGTTATTACGGGTCAGGCCCGCACCGAGCAGGAAACTGTGGCTGGAAACACGGGAATCACGCCCGATTACCAGATCGTTGTGCGAAAAGTGGAAGCTGGCCTGGCTTTCGAAGGCCAGTTTATAATGCGTGAAACCGGCATTATCGCCCACTTTTACCGTCATACGTGCACCGGTGAAATGACCGTGATCGTTAAGGCTTAGGTAATGTTCAATGACTTCTGCGCTGGCACCGTTTTCAATCTCGACATGATAACGGTGGTGAACCGTGTTCATTTCGCGTGACTGGTCACGACCGCTGCTCAGATGCAGTAAATACAACGGCTTATCAGCCTGTTTACCGGCAGCCAAACGCACAGCAAAAGAATCCTGCGCCAGACTTTCCGTCAGGTGCAAAAAGACTTCAGACTGAATCGGGTCAGGCAGCGTTTGCTGCGCAGCCGCGTTCAGTTTTTCAATTTCAAATGCGCCGGTGTTTTCATCACTCAGGCTCGCATCAAAACGGCCATCTACGAAAACCAGACTATAGCAATCAAGCGGCAAAGCCAGTGATTTAACATTCTCAACTGTCAGCGCCTGCTGCTGCGGGGCGAAGAACTGATTGCCCAGCAGTGAAGAAACTGGCGTGTATTTCCAGTCTTCCAGTTTTGCGTGTGGAAAACCAAGGCGAAGCACTTGTTGCCAGTGTGCGTGCGCGTGAGCAGATTGTTCACCACCACGGCTTTCAAAAAGACGGTAAAGCTGCTGCATGGCGTGGGAACTGCCCGCCGCAGGCGCATTACTCTTCGTCGGTAAGCCAGCCATAGCCCTGCTCCTCTAACTGTTTAACCAAGGTGAAATCGCCGGATTTAACAATGCGGCCCTGATACAGAACATGCACGTAGTCAGGCTTGATATAGTCGAGGATACGCTGATAGTGGGTCACAATTACAAATGAGCGTTTGCCGTCACGCAGTGCATTAACACCGTTAGAGACGATTTTCAGCGCATCGATGTCCAGACCGGAGTCGGTTTCATCCAGAATGCACAAGCTTGGCTCAAGGGCCGCCATTTGCAGAATGTCGTTACGCTTTTTCTCACCGCCGGAGAAACCTACGTTGACTGAACGGGTCAGCAAATCCGCAGGCATTTTCAGCATGGCAATTTTTTCTTCGATAAAATCGGCGAAATCAAAGCGATCCATCGGAGCCTGTTCGCGGTACTTACGTACAGCGTTTACGGCAGTTTGCAGGAAGAAATGGTTGGTCACGCCAGGAATTTCTACCGGATACTGAAAGGCCATAAACACGCCTTCTCCGGCACGATCTTCCGGGGCAAGCTCCAGCAAATCTTTACCGTTGAACATTACGGAGCCTTCAGTCACTTCGTAATCTTCACGGCCAGCCAGTGTCGCGGAGAGTGTACTTTTACCTGAGCCGTTCGGACCCATGATGGCGTGTACTTCACCCGGCTTGATCTCGAGATCAAGTCCTTTCAGAATTTCCTTTTCTTCGACACGGACCTTCAAATTCTTAATGCTTAACATACGTATCCTTGAGTTTGCGCCTGCGCGCTCATAATTCTGTTTATGCTTTGACTGTGCTGAACTCAAACCTGCCCGGCGCCGGCGTCACACCACGCGGCGGCGGGAGGAAAAGCGTTCGGAAGATTAACCGACGCTGTGTTCAAGGCTGATCGCCAGCAGTTTCTGCGCTTCGACAGCAAACTCCAGCGGCAGCTCGGAAAAGACATCTTTACAGAAACCGTTAACAATCATGGAAATCGCGTCATCTTCGCTGATACCACGTTGCAGACAGTAGAACAGCTGGTCATCGCCGATTTTTGAGGTCGTGGCTTCATGCTCCAGCTGAGCTGTGTTGTTACGCACTTCCACATACGGGAAAGTATGCGCAGCGCTGTCCGCACCAATCAGCATGGAGTCACACTGGGTAAAGTTACGGGCATTTTCAGCACTTGGCAGGATCTTCACCAGCCCGCGATAGCTGTTCTGGCTGTGGCCTGCGGAAATACCTTTGGAGATGATGGTCGATTTGGTGTTTTTACCAATGTGGATCATCTTGGTGCCGGTATCTGCCTGCTGTTTCCCGCTGGTCAGTGCAACTGAGAAGAATTCACCGATTGAGTTATCGCCTTTCAGGATAACGCTCGGGTATTTCCAGGTAATCGCTGAGCCGGTTTCAGACTGCGTCCAGGACATTTTCGAGCCCGCGCCTTCGCACAATGCACGTTTGGTCACGAAGTTCAGGATCCCGCCGCTGCTATCTTTACTGCCGGAGAACCAGTTCTGCACGGTGGAATATTTCACTTCCGCATCTTTATGCAGAATGACTTCAACCACGGCCGCGTGAAGCTGATAGGTATCACGAACCGGTGCGGAACAGCCTTCGATATAGCTGACGTAACTGCCTTCGTCTGCAATCAGGATTGTACGTTCGAACTGACCGGTTTTCGCTGCGTTAATCCGGAAATACGTAGACAGTTCCATCGGGCAACGGACGCCTTTAGGGACATACACGAAAGTACCGTCGGACGCGACCGCCGCATTCAGCGCTGCAAAGAAGTTATCCTGCGCAGGCACAACGGTACCGAGGTATTTACGCACCAGGTCCGGGTATTCGTGAATAGCTTCGCCGAATGAGCAGAAGATAACGCCTGATTCAGCCAGCTTTTCACGGTACGTGGTAGAAACGGAAACGGAGTCGAAAATGGCATCAACCGCCACTTCTTTCCCTTCACGCACAGGAACACCCAGCTGTTCAAACGCTTTCTCCACTTCGCTGGTCAGGTAATTTTTACCGTCAAGCGCAGGAATGCTGTGAGAATTTTCAGGAGGTTGCTGCGTGGCACCAGGCTGAGAACCACAGGTATCATCACAGCTGCCGCATGAAGGTGCGGAGTAATAGCTGTAATCCTGATAGTCGAGAGGCGTGTAATACGCTTTCAACCAGTGAGGTTCTTCCATTTTCAACCAGGCATGATAAGCCTGCAGACGGAACTCCAGCATCCACTCCGGCTCATTGCGCTTTGCGGAAATGGCACGCACGACATCTTCGTTGATGCCTGATGCTAATTCATCGGTTGCCAGCTGGGTGAAGAACCCTTCCTTATAGTTCGTCTCCTCGCCGACCCAAGACTGCACATCATCTGGAATTTCTACGTTGCTTCGTGACATGTTGGTTACATCGCTTTGTTTACAATAATCTTAAAGACTGTTTGCCCGGCTGACTTACAGGCCGAAACTTTCACCACACCCGCAGGCATGCTGAGCTTTTGGATTATTGAATTTAAATATCTGATTCAGCCCTTCGCGGACAAAATCTACCTCGGTTCCGTCAATGAAAGGCATCGCCTTCAGCGGAACAAACAGCAAAGCGCCGTCATGTTCAAACACCAGGTCATCGCTGGCCGGTTGTTTGGTTAAATCCAGAACGTAGCCAAAGCCGGCGCAGCCCGATTGTTTTACCGAAAGCTGGAGACCTTTGACTTCTGGATCCTGCTCCATCAGGTTCTTCACCTGTTTGGCTGCAGAATCAGTCAGGATCACACCTTGCCATACGTTGTCGTCTAAAGAGAAAGAGCCGACAGTTTCAGTTTGCATCTGTCTTACCTCATATTTTTACGGTCATAGAGAAGACCTATTGTCTCTATTCTAGTGATAAGATTTATCACTTCAACCTCTTGTTTTAAGAGGGTATAGCGATTGCGCATGAGGAAAGTCGCTCAATGTGCATCGGGTTTACATCTGGCTGCTGGCGGGTCTTGAACACCGCAACCATCAACTGATTGAATAAGTTGTCAATTTTTTGTTAAAAATTAAAATTAACCTTATATTTTGTGTGGCTTAATAGCTTTCATTGTGTCTATTATAAAACATTCATCGGAAATGCCTATTTATGAATTCGCCACAATCAAAATAATTAAAGCTCTTTTTGCTTACCTGCTCTGGCGCAACAAAATCAAAAAAACCGGATGAAAACGTTGATCCGGCGATTTTTTGCCAATATGATACTTATTCTTTGATAATGATTATCATTCAGATAACCCGGAATACTGAGAATGGCTCAATCGGTAAATGCGTGGTTGCAGGGCAAGATAGACGACTACAAATCGAGTGTCCGCGATGCCACCGTGGATTTCTATATGGCGGATGCCGCCTTACGACGCCCGGACGCGCATCTTTGCCAGCTCAAACGCTTTAACAGCATTTGCCTTGATATGGCCAATCTTTGCCTGCAAAACGGGGACGACCACAGTTATCTGCATGCTTTGTGCAAGCTTCACAACCGGCTGATCCTTGAAATCAACAGCGTTGTGCGTTGTGAACTTTTCCGTGTACAGAGCTATCACTTTGCCAGACACACGCTAAAACTCATTTGTCAGTATTATGCCATGATGGGCATCTGGGAAAAAGCAACGGCATTTCAAACTGATTTTGCCAAGCGCGTTCCCTTCCAACTTTAGTCAGTTTTCAACGTGCCAGAGAAAGATCTCAGGCAAATAAAAAGGCGGACACATTAACTGTGACTCCGCCTTTTGCATTCAGCTTAGGGATATTACGTTGAAAAAACGCGCTAATCTGATGGCCTGAATTTAATGATCAATGACCATTGTGGTCAGTCTGGAAACACAACACAGACCACCCTGCTCATCGAAAATCTCAATCTGCCAGACCTGGCTCCGTTTCCCGGTTCGCAGAGCACGGCAAACCCCGCGCACAACCCCTTCCCTCGCGGACTTCATGTGACTGGCATTTATTTCAACCCCAACGACCGTCTGATGACCTTCAGTGCACAGATAACCGGCCATCGATCCCATAGTTTCCGCCAGAACCACCGAGGCGCCTCCGTGTAAGAGGCCAAACGGCTGAGTCGTTCGCTCATCTACTGGCATCGTCGCTTCAAGAAAATCTTCGCCCAGCCTGGTGAAAACAATCCCCACATGTCCAACCATACATCCCTGACTGCGCTGGTTCAGTGCTTCAAGGTTTGCGTTCCTTTTCCAGAATGACATCGAGCCTCCTTATTGGTTAAGGGATGATATCCAGTAATGCCTGCAACGGATGGCGAACCCCGTTGCCTTCAATGCGTTTTACCTGGCTGCGGCAGGAGTAACCAGTCGCCAGGCAGCGCTGGCGCGGCAACCGCTGTAAAGAGGTATGCCAGGACAGCTCGTAAATCCCCAGCGAATTTTCAAGGTTTTTACTTTCATGTCCGTAGGTTCCCGCCATACCGCAACATCCCACACTGACATTTTCCAGCTTCGCGCCATAGCGGGCAAAGATATCCCCCCACTGTTTGCTGCTGTTAGGTAATGCCGTGCTTTCAGTGCAATGGCCGAACAGATACCAGGACTCTCCGCTTTGCTGCTGTGCCGGTCGTTCGCCCAACCAGTTATCCAGCCATTCATGTACAAGCTGAACCTGGAACGAGCCACGTGATTCGCCAAGGATTTCTTTGTACTCATCGCGATAACACAGCACCAGCGCCGGATCGACACCGACAAGCGGCATACCTAACTGCGCCACACGGTTGAGAAATACCGACGTCTTGCGTGCCGTTTTCGCGAAACGCGTCAGGAATCCTTTGATGTGCTGCGCTTTTCCGTTTGGAGAGAAAGGCAATAGCACCGGTTTGAGACCCAGTTTTTCAATTAACCGTACAAAATCAGCCACGACCTGCGCATCATAGAAACTGGTGAAAGGATCTTGCACCACCAGAACGTATTCGCCGCGCTGTGCCGGAGGGATTTTTTCCAGCTGTTCAAGCGTCATTTTACTGGCGCGGTGCCCCAGCAACTGCTCGCGTAACGTCGGGGAAGACAGCAAAGGCAAATCCACCATGCCAATACTTTTGCGGCTCATTTCCCGTACCCAGGGCTGCCTGAGGAAGAAGTTAAACAGCTTTGGCGCTTTCGCCATTATTGGTGCATAGCTTTCGACACTTGCCACGAAATGGTCACGCGCCGGGCGCAGATAACGGGTGTGATAAAGCTGGAGGAAGCGCGAGCGGAAACCGGGAACATCAATTTTGATCGGGCACTGTGTCGAACACGCCTTACAGGCCAGACAACCCGACATCGCTTCTTTTACTTCATGGGAGAAATCATATTCGCCTTTGCTGGCATGCCAGGTATTACGGGTACGGTCGATCAGGCTGCGGAAACTCAGGCCTTTTTCCGGCAGTGCATTTTCCAGCGCCAGCGGATCGACACCTTGTTCTGACAGTAAGCGCAACCATTCCCGCACCAGACCGGCACGCCCTTTCGGCGAATGGATACGGCTGCCGGTAATTTTCATCGACGGACACATCGGGCTTTTCGCATCAAAGTTAAAGCACAGACCGTTGCCGTTACACTCCAGAGCGCCGCGGAATGACTGGCGCACTTCCAGCGGGATCCGGCGATCAAGGGTGCCGCGTTTCGGCGCATCGACCTTCATCATTGGCTCATCGCATTCCAGCGGCGCGCAAATTTTGCCCGGATTAAGACGGTTATCCGGGTCAAAAACCGTTTTGATCCGGCGTAATTCATGGAACAGCGCTTCTCCGAAGAAAGCCGGGCTGTATTCGGCGCGGAAACCTTTACCGTGTTCTCCCCACAGCAAACCACCGTATTTGGCCGTGAGGGCAACGACTTCATCCGATATCTGCTTCAGCAGCATTTCCTGTTGTGGGTCACACATGTCCAGCGCAGGGCGAACGTGCAAAACACCGGCGTCCACGTGCCCAAACATGCCGTAACTCAGGTTATGGCTGTCGAGCAACGCGCGGAATTCAACGATATAATCGGCCAGATGCTGCGGCGGCACGCAGGTATCTTCTGCAAACGGCAACGGCTTAGCCTGCCCTTTCGCATTCCCCAGCAGGCCGACGGCTTTCTTACGCATATTATAGATGCGCTCAATCCCAGGCAGATCCGCGCAAATCTGGTAGCCAATAACGCCACCTTCTTTGTCGCTCATCAGCCCGTCAAGACGCTCACATAGCGCACTGACCTGACCTTCAATGAGGTCGGCATCATCGCCCGCAAACTCAACAATGTTGAGTCCCTGCATATCCTTACCTTCAACGTCGGTGATGTAATCACGCACGCTGTGCCAGACGATATCTTCACGGGCCAGATTCAGGACTTTGGAGTCAACGGTTTCAACCGACAACGCTTTGGCTTCCACCATGAAAGGGGCATTACGCAGCGCGGAGTTGAAAGAATCATATTTGATATTCACCAGACGCCGCACTTTGGGAATTGGCGTGATATTCAGACGCGCTTCAGTAATAAAGGCCAGCGACCCTTCAGAGCCCGTGAGGATGCGGGTCAGATCGAAGGTTTGCAGGTCATCACTCAGGACATGGCGTAAGTCATAGCCCGTCAGGAAGCGGTTTAATTTCGGGAATTTTTCAATGACCAGCGCACGGTTATCGCGGCAACTGTCCAGCACCGTACGGTAAATCCGCCCGATAACCGAATCTTCTTCACCGAGTTTATCCGCCAGCGCCACCGGCACTGCAACGGTATCAAGTATCTCGCCGCCGAGCACAATCGCACGAACCCCGAGAACGTGATCTGACGTCTTACCGTAAACCAGCGAACCTTGTCCGGACGCATCGGTGTTAATCATGCCACCGAGCGTTGCACGGTTGCTGGTCGACAGCTCCGGAGAAAAGAAATAACCAAAAGGACGCAGATAATCATTGAGCTGGTCTTTAATGACACCGGCTTCGACCTTGACCCAACCTTGATCAACGTTGATATCCAGGATGCGGTTCATATGACGGGACATATCAACCACAATTCCACGGTTCAGCGACTGACCGTTGGTACCGGTACCGCCACCACGCGGCGTAAAGACCAGCGTTTTAAAACGCTCCTGCCCGGCAAGACGCGCAATCAGTGCAACATCAGACGTGGCGATAGGGAATAAGACAGCATCCGGCAACAGCTGATAAACGCTGTTATCAGTTGCCATCGTCAGGCGGTCCGCATAAGTCGTCGTGGCATCACCTGTAAAACCGTTACTTTTAAGCGCTTCCAAAAAATCGAGCACCAGCTGGATGACACCCGGCGCCTGAGAAATCTGTGGGATCATTGAATTATGACTCTGTCTTTGTTGTATGCCTGGCGGGCCCGAGGCGACCTGCCGGATCTGCGAGGCAGATCCACCCTGTTATTTACCCAGAATAAAAACTAACATACTTCGTTTTTAAGCGCTCCGTCTGGTTCGCCTTTGTTGCATTTGTTTCATGACACGCCGCAAAAAGCACGACTGGCAACAACGTGTTGCAACTAATTGTGTGCGGCGCTATCCAAAAGCAGCCTGATGTCCCATGCTTATTTATCGCTATCCCAATGTAGCTGTAGTTTTTAAGGCACAAGGCGCGTGCCTTACTTCGTTTATCCAAATGAGAAACATGAATGAATCTCCCAATTAAACGTTACGATTTGCCCCAGATTATGTTCGGGGTATTGTTCATAGCACTGATGACCATCGCCAGTATCTGGATTGTTCAGCCTTTTATTCTGGGCTTTGCCTGGGCGGGGATGGTGGTGATTGCAACCTGGCCGCTGATGATTAAATTACAGCGAATTCTGTGGGGGCGGCGTTTCCTGGCCGTCATCTTGATGACGCTGTTGCTGATCCTGTTGTTCGTTTTGCCGATTGCCTTGCTGGTCAGCAGCGCAATTGAAAATGGCGCGCCGCTGGTAGGGATCGCCACCAATCCGTCGACCCTTCATATGCCGGATTTTCACTGGCTAAACTCTATTCCTCTGGTCGGCCATAAACTTTACAGCGGCTGGCATGCCCTCATTAACGGCGGCGGTAATGCCCTGATGAGCAAAGTCCAGCCTTATGTCGGGCAAACCGCTTCCTGGTTTGTCACGCAGGCCGGGCATCTGGGCCGTTTTATCGTCCACTGTTCTCTGATGTTGCTGTTCAGCGCGCTTCTTTATAGTCGTGGCGAGCAGGTCGCGATGGGCATCCGCCATTTCGCCGTGCGTCTGGCGGCAGAACGTGGCGATGCTGCGGTTATTCTCGCCGGCCAGGCCATTCGCGCCGTTGCGCTGGGCGTGGTGGTCACAGCGATTGTTCAGTCAGTGCTGGGCGGCATCGGCCTGGCAATAGCCGGTATCCCGTATGCAACGGTTTTAACCGTGGTGATGTTTGTTTGTTGCGTCGCACAAATCGGACCTTTGCTGGTGCTTATCCCGGCCATCATCTGGCTTTACTGGTCGGGTGATAATACCTGGGGCACGGTGCTGCTGGTTTGGAGTTGCGTCGTGGGCTCGCTGGATAACGTTTTACGCCCGGTGCTTATCCGTATGGGTGCAGATTTGCCTATGCTGCTGATTTTATCCGGTGTCATTGGCGGTCTGTTCGCGTTCGGGATGATTGGCCTGTTTATCGGCCCTGTCGTTCTGGCGGTATCTTATCGCCTGATTTCGTTGTGGGTTCACGAAGCGCCAGAACCGGATGCCGATCCGGAAGAAGCGCTGAAAGCACTCGATGAGTAATTGTTCCGCGAAATAATTTCATCCGGCGTTGTCTTGGATCTTAAAAGGCAACGCCCTCTTCTTTATTCCTCATTTCTTCTTCCTATTTTGAAACCTTCAAAACAATCCTTCTCATCTATTAGTATTAGAATAATACCTATTAGGACGATTCTTACAGACTAAATATCTCGAGAAATCTAGTATTATTAACAGTTCGGATTTCAACCCACTGATTTATATACAGGCTTTCCCCTGAGCCGGTATACCCCAAATTGCTGTGTGTAGTCTTTGCCTGTCTCCAATGACGGGCTTTTTTTTTATTTTTTTCTCCCCTGGAGATTAATTACGGCACCTCCATTTACCTGATTTAATTTTTCAAAAAAAAGGCCATTGCCCGAAAGCAACAGCCTTTATTTCATTTATTCAAACCTGAAGTATTTATTTACTTTTCAGCCAGCGCCAGCCAGGTCTGCACCACGGTATCCGGGTTCAGCGACAGACTGTCGATGCCTTCTTCCATCAGCCATTGTGCAAAATCCTGATGGTCAGACGGACCCTGCCCGCAGATTCCAACATATTTACCCTGTTTCTTAGCTGCTTTGATTGCCATTGAAAGCAAAGCTTTAACCGCTTCGTTGCGCTCATCAAAGAGTTCAGACACCACGCCGGAATCACGATCCAGCCCCAGCGCCAGCTGAGTCATGTCATTTGAACCGATTGAGAAACCATCAAAATGCTCAAGGAACTGATCGGCAAGTAATGCATTCGATGGAATTTCACACATCATAATGACCTTAAGGCCATTCTCTCCGCGCTTCAGCCCCTGATTTGCCAGTTCCTTCACCACAGCCTCAGCCTGCGCCACAGTTCGGACAAATGGGATCATAACTTCAACGTTGGTCAGCCCCATATCGTTACGAACCCGTTTCATCGCCTCACACTCCAGCGCGAAACAATCGCGGAAGCTGTCTGAAACGTAACGCCCGGCGCCGCGGAAGCCCAGCATCGGGTTCTCTTCGTGCGGTTCATACTTCTCGCCGCCCACCAGATTGGCGTATTCATTCGATTTAAAATCGGATAAACGCACAATCACACGTTTTGGCCAGAACGCTGCGCCCAGTGTCGCGATCCCTTCCGTCAGACGGGCAACATAGTATTCACGCGGACTGTCGTAGCCCTGAATCAGTTTCTTAATTTGTTCCTGTAATTCCGGCGTCTGAGTATCGAACTCCAGCAGCGCTTTTGGATGGACGCCGATCATGCGGTTGATAATGAATTCTAAACGCGCGAGCCCGACGCCTTCATTTGGCAGACAGGCAAAATCAAAAGCCCGGTCCGGATTACCGATATTCATCATGATTTTCAGCGGCAACTTCGGCAGCTCATCGACTTCCGAGCTTTGCACCGTGAAGTCCAGTTCGTCCTGGTAGACATAACCGGTATCGCCCTCAGAACAGGACACCGTCACTTTCTGATTTTCTTTCAGTTTTTCAGTCGCATCGCCACAACCGACAACGGCAGGGATCCCCAGTTCACGGGCAATGATTGCCGCATGGCAGGTTCGGCCGCCACGGTTAGTCACAATGGCTGAGGCCTTTTTCATGATCGGTTCCCAGTCAGGGTCCGTCATGTCAGTAACCAGAATGTCACCCGCTTTCACATGATGCATTTCACTGATGTCATGGATGATTTTCACCGGCCCGGCACCGATACGATGACCAATGGCCCGGCCTTCAACCAGAACTTTGCTGCTGCCATTGAGCTGATAACGTTCCATTACCTGACCGTTTGAACGCACGGTCTCAGGACGTGCCTGCACAATGTATAACTTGCCGTTATTACCATCTTTCGCCCACTCAATATCCATCGGGCGGCCGTAGTGCTTTTCAATCAATAATGCCTGACGTGCCAGAGCCTGCACTTCGTCATCGGTCAGCGAGAAACGGGTGCTCAGTTCAGCCGGCACGTCTTCAATTTGTACCTGTTTACCGTGTTCCTGGCTTGGCGCATAAATCATGCGGATTTTCTTTGAGCCCATGGTACGGCGCACAATCGCAGGCTTATTTTTGGCCAGCGTCGGTTTATGCACGTAGAACTCATCCGGGTTCACCGCGCCCTGCACCACCATTTCGCCCAGACCATACGCGGAGGTGATGAAGACCACCTGATCAAAACCGGACTCCGTATCGATAGTGAACATCACGCCCGCAGCCGCGAGATCAGAGCGAACCATGCGCTGAACACCCGCAGACAACGCAACGCCGCGGTGGTCGTAGCCCTGATGTACGCGATAAGAGATTGCGCGATCGTTAAATAAGGAGGCGTAAACATGTTTCACAGCGATAAGAACTGCATCAAACCCCTGAACGTTCAGGAAGGTTTCCTGCTGCCCGGCAAAAGAAGCGTCGGGCATATCTTCCGCGGTGGCAGAGGAACGCACAGCAAAGGACGCGTCCGGCTCACCTTCAGAAAGCTGCTGATAAGCTTCACGGATGGACTGTTCCAGCTCAGGCTGGAATGGCGTATCAATGATCCACTGGCGGATTTGCGTGCCCGCCTGGGTCAGTTGCCCGATATCATCCACATCTGTTTTGTCCAGTAATTCGTGGATCCGATGGTTAACGCCGCTTTGTTCAAGAAAATCATTAAAAGCCTGAGACGTAGTGGCAAAACCGTTAGGCACGGAAACACCCAGATCAGACAGATTAGTGATCATTTCCCCGAGGGATGCGTTCTTACCCCCGACTTTATCAACGTCGTTCATACCCAGTTGGTTGTACCAGATAACATTGCGTAAATCGGGATCGAGATGAGCCATGAAACAATCCTTTCTTAATTTATTCACAGTAAAAGTCAGTAGGAGTGTAAAACCGGTCGTGCAATCGTTGCCTGAGGCAATTGGATGCCAATAAGCAACGGTGTCATTTCGAGACTAGCATAATGATCCATAAGACATAGACAGGTGAATCGATCCAGCAAATTAAACTATTTTCGTTTAGGAAAATTCCAGAACGCTAAACTTCTTCAGCAACACGACAACAACATAATCCCTTATGAATCAGTGAGAAGTGCGTATTAGTTTCGCAAGTAAATTAACCATAACAAAGTTGCTGAAGTATTGCTGACGCAATTCATAAAGCTGCGAGATATCGCGGAAAATTTAAAATGCCATTTCATTTATTACAGCCATTTTGCGCACTGTCTCGCAGGGATTAAAGGAAGGTAATGGTTAAGAAGAATTATCCTTTTTATTTCCTGAAATTCTGGTTATTACTTACGGAGTCCCGACAGGGGAAAGTGAACTGATATAAATCTAGGAGCAATGAGTGGACAGATGCGTGTTTTATATTTCCGATGGCACGGCGATTACCGCTGAAGTGGTAGGTCATGCCGTGCTTTCACAATTCCCGGTCAATTCGACGACCTACTCATTGCCCTTTGTTGAAAGCGAAGAACGGGCTCAGGCCGTCAGCCGCCAGATCAATGAGATTTTCGAAAAAACGGGCGCGCGTCCGCTGGTGTTCTACTCCATTATTGCGCCGAAGATCCGTCAGATTATTGAAAGCAGCGAAGGATTCTGTCAGGACATCGTTCAGTCCCTGGTCGCACCGCTTCAGAATGAGCTTGGCGTTGAACCGACACCGGTGGCAAACCGTACGCACGGTCTGACCGCCAGCAATATCAGCAAATATGATGCCCGTATTGCGGCTATCGATTACACGCTGGCGCACGACGACGGTATATCCCTGCGTAATCTCGATCAGGCACAAGTTATTTTGCTGGGCGTTTCGCGCTGCGGTAAAACACCCACCAGCCTTTACCTTGCATTACAGTTTGGGATCCGCGCGGCAAACTATCCGTTTACCGCCGATGATATGGATAATATTCAGCTTCCCGCCGCGCTGAAACCGCACATGCACAAGCTTTTCGGGCTGACGATTGACCCGGAAAGGCTGACCGCTATCCGTCAGGAACGGGTGGAAAACAGCCGCTATGCGTCATTACGCCAGTGCCGGATGGAAGTGTCTGAAGTAGAAGCATTATTTCGCAAAAATCAAATTCGTTATCTCAACAGTACAAATTATTCCGTTGAGGAAATTTCGGCGAAGATTATGGACAGCTTTGGTATGAGTCGCCGCATGTTCTGATTCATTTAATGATTTGGATGGCAGAACGTGCCGAGAGTGATTGAAATCATCTGTTTTTGCGTTATTGTGATCGCCATCACTTCCCGGTATTCCTGCCGCAGCGAAGAAACAAATTTTCGAGAACACCATGTCACAAACAGATGAACTGCGTACGACGCGCATCGACAGCCTGATTACGCCTCAGGCACTGGCAGACAAATTGCCAATCTCCCCGTCGGTCGCACAGCATGTAATGGAATCACGCAAACGTATTGAAAAAATCATCAGCGGCGAAGACCCACGCCTTCTGGTGATTGTTGGTCCCTGCTCTATTCACGATATTGAAGCTGCAATTGATTACGCCGGTCAGCTCAGCGTATTACGCGAAAAATATCAGGATCGTTTAGAGATCGTGATGCGCACCTATTTTGAAAAACCGCGAACCGTCGTGGGCTGGAAAGGCTTAATTTCTGACCCGGAACTTAACGGTTCCTGCCGCGTGAATGACGGAATTGAACTGGCGCGTAAAGTCTTGCTGGCCATCAATCAGCTAGGAATTCCAACGGCCACTGAGTTCCTGGATATGGTTATCGGCCAGTATATCGCCGACCTTATCAGCTGGGGCGCAATCGGTGCGCGCACTACGGAAAGCCAGATCCACCGTGAAATGGCTTCTGCGCTGTCTTGCCCGGTCGGTTTTAAAAATGGTACTGACGGCAATACGCGTATCGCCATTGATGCCATCCGCTCGTCACGCACCAGCCACATGTTCCTGTCGCCGGATAAGAACGGTCAGATGACCATTTATCGCACAGCGGGCAATCCTTACGGCCACGTGATTATGCGCGGCGGCAAAAAGCCTAATTATCACGCCGATGATCTTGAACAGGCGTGCCTGAGTTTGTCTGAGTTTGACCTGCCGCAACGTCTGGTAATCGATTTCAGCCACGGAAATTGTCAGAAGCAACATCGCCGCCAGCTGGACGTCGCCGAAGACATCTGCCAGCAAATCCGCAATGGCTCAACCGCCGTCGCGGGTATTATGGCCGAGAGTTTCCTGGCAGAAGGCACGCAGCCTATTGTTCCCGGCAAACCGCTGGTTTACGGCAAATCCATTACCGACCCTTGCCTGAGCTGGGCTGACACTGAAACCCTTCTGTCGATGCTGGCTGAAGCGACCAATTCAAGATTCTGAACACCCCGAAGTCATCTTCTTAAGGGCAACATATGTTGCCCTTTTTAATGCCCGCCCCAGCGCAATTCTCCTTCCCTTCAAACGCTTCCAGTGACTTCCCCCGCGGCTTATCCTCCGCAAATTAAGGGGTTATCAGTGAATAATTACATTCCATCAACAAAAATTTTCTTGATGTGTTTGTGCAATGATTTGATAATGATTATCAAATTGATATTAATTCCCATTACCAGCAATGGAATTAGCTGGTCTCTGGTCCAAATATTTTTACAAATCATTCACATAACAACGCGATTTTTTATCTGCCTGATGGCAGATGACATTAAGACAACGAGGAGACAGCAATGCATTCAGTTCACTATCAGGACTATTTACAGGCCAAAGAAGCCAATCCCGGTAAATATGCCCGCGATCTGGCGGGAATTTTAGGTATCAGTGAAGCCGAGTTAACCTCTTTACGCGTTTCGCATGATGCAGTGAAACTGGATGTCGATGCCCGTACATTGCTGGCCGCACTGGAAAATGTGGGCGGGACCAAATCCATCACCCGCAATGATTATGCTGTTCACGAACAGCAGGGGCGCTATGAAAACCAGCATCTCAGCGGCCATGCGGGGTTAATCCTGAATCCGCGCGCGCTGGATTTACGTCTTTTCCTTCAGCACTGGCTGCACGTTTTCAGCATGTCTGAAAACACAGCCCGCGGCGTGCGGCACAGTATTCAGTTCTTTGATGCATACGGCGACGCGGTTCATAAAGTGTATAACACCGACGAAACCGACATGGCAGCCTGGGACGCGCTGATTGCCCAGTACAAAACTGATGTCAATCCTCCGCTGCAGATTGAACCGGTCGCGCCTGTGGCTCCGGCCAGCGTTTCTGATACCAGCAGCATCGATGCTGACTGGCGTGCAATGACAGATGTTCACCAGTTCTTCCAGCTTCTCAAACGCCATGATGTCACCCGCCAGCAGGCTTTCAAAGCAGTAGGCGACGATCTGGCATGGCGTGTCGAAAACGGTTCACTGACCCGTTTGCTGAACATCGCAAAAGATGATCAGAATGAAATTATGATTTTCGTTGGCAACCGCGGTTGCGTGCAAATCTTCACCGGCCAGATTGAAAAAGTGATGCCACACGGCGAATGGATTAACGTTTTCAACGAACGCTTCACCCTTCATCTGGTGGAAAGCGCCATCGCAGAAAGCTGGATCACCCGTAAACCGACCAAAGACGGCTTTGTCACCAGCCTGGAATTATTTGCCGCAGACGGCACGCAAATTGCCCAACTGTACGGCCAGCGTACTGAAGGCACGGCAGAACAGACCCGGTGGCGCGAACAACTGGCACAACTAAGCAGCGAAGGCGTTGCCGCATGAAAACACCTCTGAAAGCGCTGATTGCCGCTGCGGCAATTTTGTCTGCACCCGTGCTCCACGCCGCAGAGAAACTGGTCAGCATCGGCGGCGATGTGACCGAAATTGTCTACGCCCTCGGGGCAGGCGATGAAATGGTGGCACGCGACAGCACCAGCCTGCGTCCGCAGGCGGTACTTAAACTGCCGGATGTCGGTTATATGCGCCAGCTCAACACCGAAGGGATCCTGTCCATGCGCCCTTCGATGGTGCTGAGCAGCGAGCTGGCAGAACCTTCACTGGTTTTACAGCAACTGGCACAAAACGGCGTGAAGGTCATTCGCGTGCCGGGCACGGCTTCTGTCGATACCGTACCTAAAAAGATTGAAGTGATTGCAGACGCGCTCAACCGTCAGGCGGAAGGCGCAAAGCTGATTGCCACGTACCGTTCTCAGCTTGATGCCATCCATCACGATGCTTTGCCGGTAAAAATTCTGTTTGTCATGAGCCACGGCGGAATGTCGTCTATGGCAGCAGGCCAGAATACGGCGGCTGACGCGATGATCACGTCCGTAGGTGCGAAAAATGCTATGCAGGGGTTCAGCCGTTATCGCCCTCTTTCGCAGGAAGGCGTCATTGCCAGCGCTCCGGACATTTTATTGCTGACCTCCGACGGCGTGAAAACGCTGGGCGGCATGGATCAGGTCTGGAAATTACCGGGGGTTGCCATGACGCCGGCAGGCAAAAATAAGCGCGTTTTAGTGCTTGATGATATGTCGCTGCTGGGCTTTGGCCTGCAAACGCCGGTCGTTATGGCACAACTGCGTCAGGCGGCGGAACAAGCGAAATGAGCAGCATGAGCCCCCCAATGCCGTCCCGACGCCGTTCTCCTGTCTGGGCGCTGATCGGCCTCGGTGGTGCTCTGCTGGTACTGGCTATTCTGGCAGCCAATACCGGGGCGATGGCGTTGTCACTGCGTACCTTGTTAATGCGGCCTTTTGACGACGGGTTATGGCAAATCTGGCTGACAGTTCGTCTGCCCCGCGTGCTGCTGGCCGTAGTGGTCGGCTGCGCGCTGGCCTGTTCCGGTGCTGTGATGCAGGGTTTGTTTCGCAACCCGCTGGCGGATCCGGGTTTGCTTGGGATCAGCAGCGGCGCGGCGCTGGCAGTGGCACTGACTATTGTCATGCCGCTGTCGCTACCGCCGGTTCTGGCACTCTACGGTCACATGTTCAGCGCCTTTGCGGGAAGCCTGGCAATTTCGGCCATCGTCTTCGCGCTGAGCCGTTTCGGGCATGGCGGGTTGTCGCGTTTACTTCTCGCCGGCATTGCCATAAACGCCCTGTGTGGCGCAGCCGTTGGCGTTCTGACTTACGTCAGCGATGACCAGCAGCTGCGCCAGTTTTCTTTGTGGAGCATGGGCAGCCTCGGACAGGCGCAATGGCCAACGCTGGCGGTTGCCGCATCGTTAATTCTGCCCGCCTGCGTGGCGACATTATTCATGGCGCGTCGCCTGAATATTTTGCAGCTCGGTGAGGAAGATGCGCATTACCTTGGCGTTAACGTTCGCCGCACGCAGTTGCAATTATTGCTGCTGAGTGCGCTGCTGGTGGGCGCTGCGGTCGCAGTTTCCGGTGTTATCGGCTTTATCGGTCTGGTCATTCCTCACCTGCTGCGCATGCGGCTGGGTGCAGATCATCGCTGGTTATTACCGGGATCAGCCATGGCCGGAGCCTGCCTGTTATTACTGGCAGACACGCTGGCAAGAACGCTGGTCGCACCGGCTGAAATGCCGGTGGGCCTGCTGACCAGTCTTCTGGGTGGCCCGTATTTCTTATGGTTAATTTTACGGCCCGGAGTGCCGCGCAATGTCTGATCTCACTTCATTGCTGGCTGCGGAAAATTTGTCCTATTCCGCCGGAGGTCGTCGCTTAATTGACGACGTATCACTCAGCCTGAAAAGCGGCGAAATGGTCGCGCTGATCGGACCAAACGGCGCGGGGAAATCCACGCTGATGCGCATGCTGACAGGTTATCTGACGCCGCAGTCCGGGCATTGTACATTACAGGGAAAACGGCTGGCCGACTGGACATCGAAGGATCTTGCCCGCACCCGCGCGGTGATGCGCCAGAACAGTACGATGGCGTTCGGTTTCAGCGTGCGTGAAGTGCTGACGCTCGGACGCTCACCGCACGGCCAGCAAAATATGCAACATGCGATGAACGAAGTGATGCAGCAGACCGGTTGTATGACGCTGGCAGAACGCGATTATCGCCATTTGTCAGGCGGCGAGCAGCAGCGGGTGCAGCTTGCACGCGTGCTGATTCAGCTCTGGCAACCTGCCCCTGCTCCGCGCTGGCTTTTTCTGGATGAACCGACGTCGGCGCTCGATTTATACCATCAGCAACATGCATTGCGCCTGTTGCGCGAGCTGACCCTGAAAACGCCATTGTCGGTATGCTGCGTGCTGCACGATCTCAATCTGGCGGCGCTGTATGCTGACAGGATAATTTTGCTGCACAGCGGTAAAGTTGTTGCCAGCGGAACACCGGCTGAAGTGCTGAGCGAAGAAACGCTGAGCCGCTGGTATCAGGCCGATCTGAACGTCTGCGCGCATCCGGAAACCGCTTTACCGCAGGTTTTCCTGCGTCAGTAAACACGGCCTCAAAACAAAAATGCCACAACACCGTTTCGGGTATGTGGCATTTTTTAACTGCGCGTTAGCTGGAGCAGGAAATTTCCAAATGTTTTCCCCAGTCCGGTGGTAATGCCGCCATCGCATCGTATTGCGGAGCATCGCTGTAAGGGTCGCGAAGCGCCTCATGTAGCTGTGTCAGCGCACTGATATCGTCTTTTTCCGCCTTTTCAATCGCCTGCTGCGCCAGATAATTACGCAAAATGATCCGCGGATTACTTTGCTTCATCGCCTGCTGACGGGTCTCATCGTCGATATTCTCCGTCTGCAAACGCTCGCGATAGGCCTGATACCAGCTGTCAAACGCCGGGCGATCAATGAATTCATCGCGTAACGGGGATTGCGCCTGTTGCTGTTCCACATGGCTGAGCAATCGGAAAGTCTGCGTGAAATCCCTGCCTTCTTTCGCCATCAGGCTGAGCAATCCGGTCAGCAAATCGTTATCCCGTTTATCTTCCGTGAAGAAGCCCAGCTTGCCGCGCATCAGCGTGCCGTAGGCTTTCATTAACGCCGGTTCGTAACAATCCAGCGCTGCCTGTAATTGTTCGTTGCTCAACAGGCCGGACAGCGTTTGAGCCAGCCGGTGAAGGTTCCAGTACGCCACCGCAGGCTGGTTATCGTAACTGTAGCGTCCCTGATGATCGGAATGATTGCAAATGTAGCCCGGCTGGTAGTCGTCCAGAAAACCGTAGGGACCGAAATCAATGGTCAGGCCGAGAACCGACATGTTATCGGTGTTCATTACGCCGTGCGCAAACCCGATACTTTGCCACTGCGCAATCAGCGCGGCGGTTCGCTCAACCACATCGGAGAACCATTGCTGGTAACGCCGCGTCGCGTCCGGCTCGCTTTCCGGCAACTGAGGCCAGTGATGGGCGATTACGTAATCCGCCAGTTGTTTCACCTGTTCGGGCTGTTTACGGTAATAAAAATGCTCGAAATGGCCGAAGCGGATATGACTTTCAGCCACGCGCATCAGCATTGCGCCGCGTTCCGGCTGTTCACGAAAAACAGGTTCGTCGCTGGTCACGATCGACAACGCGCGAGTCGTCGGCACCGATAAATGATGAAGCGCTTCGGACGCCAGGAACTCACGGATCACCGAGCGCAGCACGGCCCGACCATCGCCCATGCGTGAATAAGGCGTCAGACCTGCGCCTTTCAGATGCCAGTCAAAGCGTTGTCCTGAAGGCAAAACCTGTTCACCGAGTAAAATCCCGCGGCCGTCGCCCAGTTGTCCGGCCCATTGCCCAAACTGATGTCCGCTGTAAACCTGCGCCAGCGGCAACATGCCCGGGAAGAATTTTTCACCGCACCAGAACTCCCGGTGCTCAGCATCAAAGAGAGTGTCATCCAGCCCAAGCTGGCGGGCCAGCGGTTCACTGTGGTACAGAAGGCGCGCGCCTTTCAGCGGCGTGGGCTGAAGCGCGGTATAAAAACCGGATAACTGGTCTGCGTAATGATGTTCGAATTGCGGCATAAATCCCCCTTTTCTTTAGTGTAGGGCGGCATCGCGGTGATTAACACGGAGTAATAACAGGGGAATTGCGGAGCGCGGAAATGAAAAATCCCGGTGCAGCAGGCGCTGACCGGGATAATGGCACCAGAACTGGAGTTACCGATTAATGAAATTGGCCGGGCCGGACAAGCAGATTGTCCAGCTCTGCGGGGTCAACACCCGGCCAAAGCAAACCTTTCATCCCCTGTACATCGGTCTTACGCAGCGCATCAAAGTAGGCCTGACTGTCCAGACCATCCACCACAATATTGCGACAAAACCGGTTTACATTTCTCAGGAGCGACGGCATCACAATGGCAAAATGCTCGCCCTCGAAAAGCTGCCAGAACAGATTTTTATCCAGTTTCACCCATTGAAAAAGGTGATCGAAAACGGGTGCCATCGTGACATTCCCTGAGCCAAAATTGTCCAGCCATAAGGGAAAATGTTGCTTGAGCGCCATCAGTTGCGGGTTTTTCCGGCCCTCAGAAAGTTGCGGGAAAGATTCGCTCAGATTCAGATGAATAAAAGGATGTGCCTTGAAAGCATCGCGGAGGGTTTCATCCTCGAGCAGTAACGCTACCTGTTTTTCTTCCACGCCGATATTTAAAATTACCTGGTTATCACAAAACCAACGGGCATGTTCATTAGCCCAAATTTGTTGCTCATTAAGAAAACGTTGCAGCTGCGTCTGAGTGAGCAAATTCAGCACAAGCTCTGTTGGCATGATTAGCTTGCTATCTGCGCTGGAAAAACGACACACTAATTCTATCGCGAGTAACTTCCCTTCGATTGAGTAAACCGGCTGGCACAGATAGTTGCTGTTAAACGCCGTATCGAATTGTATTTTCATTTTTGTCCAAAACATCAACGGCACTGCGAATTGATTAATAACTTTTTTGACTATCAATCAGATCATAAAGATACCGGAGCCCCGAGGCGTCACCGAAATATTAGAGAAATTGATATCAAGAAAGAACCTAGCCGGATTCAAGGGTTGAGTGCTGATCTCGCAAACGGCGGAGAGATCAAAAAATGTAAGAATGTATGTCCCTTTTGCGCCTTCGTTTTGAGGCGTCTTTCGGTCAGAAAGGGGCTTTCGGACTAATCTTATCGTCAGTGGTGCAAACGCGCAACACAGTCTGTGAGCGCTATCAGACATATTTTGACAAAATTTTGATTATTAATTGTGCAATCGCACAATTAAGCATGTCACTTAATATTTTATCTAATGGTTATAGTGGCTTATGAAATGTTGCGCAAGTATCAGCAGCAAGAATAACGTGCGGTTTGGCATCCCGGCTGCTTTTCTAACGTAATAATAAACCAGAGATTATTTCAAATATGTCTGCTGCATCATGGTTAAAAGAAGGGACATGAGAGGCATGGACTTGTTTACCGGAACCCTTTTTTTGCGGAAGAAACGGGTTCCGGTGATTGGATTCAGCGGATACAGCGTGCCAGCCAGATTTGCAGCTCACCAAGTTCAGCCTGCATTGCCGGGTACTGTGTGGAGATTTCCTGACAGGTCAGTGCGACATCCTGCGCATGGTAACGCGTTCCCACCAGCGCATCGGCCAGCGCCAGCATAGGCGCAGGATTCAGGCTGTCGGTAAAAATCTGCGCCCGGCTGATGGCGCCTTTTTCCACGTCAAAATGGATGTCCACTCCGCCCCAGACAAAGCGTTCATTGAGTAAATGGCTGAACGCCGGCGCTTTGCCGAAATTCCATTCCCAGCTGCTTTGTTTGGCAAACCGTTCCGGAAAACCGGGAATATCCGGGAAAACGTCAGGAGAAATAATTTCAGGTTCGACGCTCGTGCCATACCATTCGAAAAATGCGGCTGTCACGGCCTGACTGATTTGCTCGTGATTAATATCCGGAACAAATTCATTGAGGTTTGCAACCCGCGAACGGACAGACGTGATGCCTTTTGCCTGTAGCTTTTTAACATCCGGATTGAGGTAGTTTACCAGACGGCTCAGGTCAGCATTAAGCAGCAGTGTGCCGTGGTGGAATCCGCGATCGGCCGTTTCACGGTAAGCCGATCCGGAAATTTTTCTTTCACCTTCGGCAGTCTGAACAACCAAATCGTTGCGGCCGGATGCGCTGGCATTAATGCCCATGCTTTTTAGCGCATTAAGAATAATACCCGTCGAGACGCTTTTATCGTATTCCGGTTTACCTGCCATAAACGTAAAACAGGTATTGCCCAGATCGTGGAAGACCGCCCCGCCACCGCTGCTGCGGCGCGCCAGACGAATGCCGTCTTCTTCCATCCTGCGCGTATTGCATTCTTTCCACGGATTTTGCGCCTGACCAATAACCACGGTTTCGGCATTTCGCCATAAGAAAAGAACACGCTGCGTCGTCATCTCACGAAAAATACAGTCTTCCACGGCCAGATTGAACCAGGGATCGTAAGAGTCGGAAAGTAAGAGTCTGAGAGGTTTCATTGCATATTCATCCTGAAAAAGTCTGTTCAGATAATAACAGCAAAAATCAGGATGAAATACGCAGTGGAATCAGGGGATAGTTTATTTGATACGGGGCGTCAGATGCGTCGTGCCTGCCAGTAAACTTTGCGCCAGTAAACATTATCGAGCGAGGAACGCGTTACACCCTGGCTGGTCGAAGCGTGAATAAACTGGTCGGCAGTATCATAAATACCGACATGTAATCCATTTTCGCCGCTACCGGTTTTAAAGAAAACCAGATCACCAGGAAGGAGCTCATCGCGGGAAACTTTGGTGCCGATTTTGGTTTGATCGGCCGTGGTACGCGGCAGAACGACACCAAACCGGTCTCGATAGGTGCGGAAAACAAAGCCGGAACAGTCAACGCCACTGGGCTGCAATCCGCCGTAGCGATAAGGCGCGCCGTGCCACTGACTGAGCTGATCGTTAAGCTCTGCGACAACAGTAATTGAATCGGCGAAACGTCCGCTTGGCGGTGGCGCGTGGCTGCTACAACCGTTAAGAATCAGCGCAGCAACAGCCAGCAGGGAATACATGGATACGGATGACCAGCGCATAGTGCATTCCTTCTTGAATTGCATCACGGCAGGGTCAGACGCGGAAATTTGCGCGGACCGGATAAGTCGCCGTTATCTAAGAACTAATAGAATTTAGCGCTATTTTATCCGTCATCCAATATTTAATAATGTTTTTTATCGTTTAAAGCCGTTTTTAATGGACGTCTTTTACCGGTTTGCTGTGAATTAACCAGACACCGGATAAGATCAGCAGTCCCCCTAGCGTTTTGGTTAAGCTGATGCTTTCATTGAACCACGGCAATGTGACCGCCGCGATATACACCAGCGCATAGCTCAAACTCAGTAAGGTATACGCCCGGTTCAGCGGCAAATAACGTAATGCAAAGAACCAGCAGCCCATCGAAAACGCATACCCGCACAGCCCCAGAAACACGGCTACCAGCGGTTTTAAATGGCTGATAATAAAAGTAATATTAAGCTCAGCCAGTGAAACCCACGGGATCTGCACCATGCCCCATTTCATCAGCAACTGCGCCGCCGTCACCAGCAGAACGCTCGCCCCGCCCCAAAGATACCCTTTCATAAGCTGACACTCATCAGTGCGATACCGGCCATGATCAGCGCCACACCACACCAGTGGCGGCCGTCAACGTACTCCCTGAAAAACCAGCGTGCACTGAGCGTGATCAGAACAAAATTCAGGCTGAGCATCGGGTAAGCCAGGCTCAGCGGCAGAAGCTGCAACACGCGCAACCATAACAACATCGCGATGCCGAGCAACAATACCGCCAGCCCCAGCCAGCGTAAGACGCGGGCAAGACCGTCACCCGCGACCTGTGCGGCCTGCTTCTGACAAAGCTGACCGGCACAGGTGATGATGCTTACGGCAAGAACCAGAAGGAATCCGGTCATGGAAGTTTTTTGTAGAACAACAGCGCCTGGCGTTCAATCTGCACCGTCTGGTCAGCCGGTGGGAGTTTGCCAGAGATACCTGCATTTCTATCAAGTCTGAGGATCACAGAAACATTTCCTTCCTGACGTGCTTTTTGTAACCATTCCGGGAAATCCGCGGAATCGACAAATTTTGACTTCGCATCAGGATAACTCAGGCCATATTCCAGCTCACCCTTTTCACCAAACATGATGATATCGTCGCGCTTCAGAACCCAGGCTAAACCGGTTGCAATCCCCACATTATCTGACAGCACAAAACGACTGTCCTGCAACATTGCAACATTTTCGCCGATGAAACCTTGTGGTTGCTTGGAGTCCATGACTTTTTGCGGGATCGCCTGCCCGACCAGAAGCGCCAGCACCAACGGACATGCAGCCGCCCAGTACCAGCGTTTTTTCACGTCAGTCAGTGACATCGCTCCGGCCAGTGCCCAAACGGCAAAGCACAGGATACCAATCAGCGCGCGGGGCAATTCAGCGCGGGTGAACACGGCTTTGACATGCAACGGTAAAATGCCGGAGATCACCAGAACCGCGACCGCCATCAGCACGCCAAAAACGATGTTAATGGTGCCATTGGCTTTTAGCGCCCGTAATTTTCCTGACTGACGGATCTGATCCAAATGATCGGCCATCAGCAAAGCCAGAGGCGCGAAACATGGCAATATGTACGTCGGTAATTTACCCTTCGCTACGCTGAAGAAAATCAGCGGCATGATCGTCCAGCTCAGCAGGAAGAATAATTCAGGACGCAGCACACGTTTCGTCCAGCCATCGCGTAAAGCGCCCGGCAGCAGCCCAAGCCATGGCAAAGCCCCGAGCAACAAGACCGGCACGTAGTACCAGAATGGCGCTTTATGTTGCGCATTGGATTCGGCAAAACGCTGAATATGCTCAACCCAGAAGAAGTAACGCCAGAAATCCGGTGCCTCGCGTGCGATGGCCAGCACCCATGGCAGGCTGAGTACCACCGCAGCAACAATCGCCAGCGGGCCCCAGCCAAACAGGGTTTTGAACCGTTTCTCACGCCAGACAATCGGCAGAACTGCAATCACCGGTAACGCCAGCGCCAGAAAACCTTTGGTCATGAAGCCCATGCCGCAGGCCAGCCCCAGTGCAATCCAGCTCAGCGCTTTTTGCCGTGTTCCGGAAACCCGCATGCAGAAATAGCTGGCGACCATCGCGGCGGTCATCCACAACGTGATCATCGGATCCATCACGCTGTACGTACCGATACTGAATACCAGTGTGAAGGAAAGGTAAATCAGCGTGGCAATGTACGCCGTCTGGCGGTTACGCCACATCAGGTTTGCCAGCCAGAAGACCAGCAAGGCGCTCAGTAAGGTGCTGAACACGGAACCAAAGCGAACAGCGAAATTGCTGTCACCAAAAATCATCTGGCTGATGTTGTTAAACCAGTAACCGGCCACCGGTTTTTCAAAATAGCGTAAACCCAGAAGATGCGGCACAACCCAGTCGCCGCGCTGTAACATTTCACGGCTGATCTCGGCATAACGGGTTTCATCGGGCTGCCATAACAGGCGGGAATTAAGAGGAACAAGATAAACCAGGGCAAAGAACACCAAAATTAAGGTGCTCCATACGCCCTTAAGGGATTTAGACATCAGGAAAAACCTTCTTGCTGACAGCCTAACCAGCCTTCCCGGCCTGGGAAACTGGCACGAACCACTTTGCCTTTTGGCAACGTGCTGAGATTTTGAGGCAACAAATCGCCCAACGCACAGAACTGAATCCCCTGCGCGGCAGCCCGAATTAATAACTCATCGAACTGAGCAGCCAGTGACATACCTTCAACTTCTGCATGAATGGTGTAAACCGGCACACCCTGATCCTCAATAATGGCGTTGAGGATAAAATCATTGAAGTTGTCCGCATTGATTTCGCCACCTGCTACTTCATCGTAAGTGGGTAACGTCACCGGAATCTGCACCGTGCCCAGCGTGCCGTTTTCCAGCACCGGCAGGAAAGGATATTTCCCACGACAGTCGCTGTTGTAATAAAAATGGAACCGCTCTTTGACTTCAATCACGCGTTCATCGGCGCGCCAGCCAGCAACGGCTGAACATTCCACATCGTGACCCAGGCTTTTTTCCAGTGCATCCAGCCCCAGCTTAATTTGCTGTTCAAGCTGCTGCTCAGACCATTTACCGACTTTCGCCTGCCAGCCCTGATGATCCCAGGCGTGTAAACCGACTTCATGACCGCGCCTGGCAGCTTCCTTCATCAGATAACCCAGATCGCGGGCGATGAGTTTTCCCGGCCACGCGGTACCTGCCAGAAGGATATCCCAGCCGTAAAGCGAGGCGGCATTGGAGCGAAGTATCTTCCACAAAAAGCGCGGTTTAAGCAGGCGCCACAAGTGACGCCCCATGTTATCCGGCCCAACGCTGAAGAAGAAACTGGCAGTAATGTTATGTTTCGAAAGGACTTGCAGAAGCTGAGGGACACCCTCGCGGGTGCCACTCCAGGTATCTACATCAATGCGCAGACCCACTTTCTTCATCACAGACACCGTTTCAGGCTTTGTCAGCATCAGGATTGACAGAACGCAGGAAGAAATCCAGCGTATCAGCGACGGTTTTATCCATGCCGATTTCCGGTTTCCAGTTCAGCAGACGGCGCGCATTTTTGATGCTTGGCGTGCGGTGCTCAACGTCCTGATAGCCTTTGCCGTAATACGTGCTGCTTTCGACCAGATTGAAACCGGCAAAAGGCGGGAACTGTGCGCGCAACGGGTGGGCTTCGAAGCTGCTCAGCAACATTTCGGCCAGCTCACGAATGCTTGCTTCGTTGGTTGGATTACCGATGTTGATGATCTGGCCGTCGCACAGGTTGTCGCGGTTTTCGATAATGCGGAACAGCGCTTCGATACCGTCGTTGATATCAGTGAAGCAGCGTTTCTGCTCGCCGCCGTCCACCAGCTTAATCGGTGAGCCTTCAACCAGGTTGAGGATCAGTTGAGTGATGGCTCGAGAACTGCCGATACGTGCCGCATCCAGGTTATCGAGACGAGGTCCCATCCAGTTAAACGGACGGAACAGGGTGAATTTAAGCCCTTCTTTCGCGCCGTAAGCCCAGATTACGCGATCCAGCAGTTGCTTGGACACAGAGTAAATCCAGCGCTGTTTGTTGATCGGGCCGACGATCAGACGGGAGTTATCTTCATCAAACTCTTTGTCATCACACATGCCATAAACTTCAGACGTGGACGGGAAGATAATGCGTTTTTTGTATTTCACGCAGTCGCGGACAATCTTCAGGTTTTCTTCAAAATCCAGTTCGAATACGCGCAGCGGGTTGCGGGTATATTCGATTGGCGTTGCGATGGCCACCAGCGGCAACACGACGTCACATTTTTTAATGTGATATTCGATCCACTCGGAATGGATGCTGATATCGCCTTCAACAAAGTGGAAGTGCGGATTATCCATGAAGCGGCTGACCGCGTCAGAGCTGATATCCAGACCGTAAATTTCATAACGATCTTCACGTAGCAGACGTTCGCTCAGGTGGTTACCGATAAAACCGTTCACACCCAGAATCAGAACGCGGGTACGGCGTTTCATCACAGCCGTTGGCAGAGTGGCGACACGCATGTCCGGCATAATGCCCAGTTCAAGCGCCAGACGGGAACCCTGAACATACAGACCGTTTTCGCTCTGCCCTGCCAGCACCTCCAGCGCACCTTCGCCACAGGCGATGGTCAGCGGATCAGAAGAAAGCACGGTGCCCGGCTGTTTGTCATGCTGAGTCGCCAGCGGACGCGCACGCCATATAGTCAGTTTACGCTGACCCAGATAAGAGAACGCCCCCGGATAAGGTTCGGTCACGGCGCGGATCAGGTTGTTAATTTCTGTCGCAGATTTGTGCCAGTGAATTTCACCGTCAGCCGCGGTGCGACGACCAAAATAGCTCGCCTGCGTTTCGTCTTGCGGCGTCAGGCTGATTTTACCTGCTTTCATTTCCGGCAGCAGTTTGGTCAGCAACTCTTTCGCCGCTTCACGCACCTTGGCGTGCAGTTTCAGCGCCGTATCATCCGCGGTAATCGTGACTTTCTGCTGGCCAACGATGTCGCCCGCGTCAGGACGTTTCACCATTTTGTGCAGGGTAGCGCCAGTTTCCGTTTCGCCATTCAGCAGCGCCCAGTTCACCGGAGCGCGGCCACGATAGCGTGGTAACAAAGAACCATGCAGGTTGAAGCCACCGCGCGGCGCGAGAGATAAAATCTCCTCGCTCAGCATGTTGCGGTAGTAGAAAGAGAAAATCACATCAGGCTGCAAGGCACGAATGCGGTCCACCCACAGCGGATGGTTAACATCTTCCGGTGCATAAACTGGCAGATTGAGATCAGCACCCACGCGGGCAACTGAAGAGAAAAACTGATTTTCATTCGGGGCATCAGTATGGGTAAAGACTGCCTGTACGTCGTAGCCTGCATCAACCAAAGCCTGTAAACCAACGCAACCAATATCATGGTAGGCAAATACAATCGCTTTCATCACTCTTCTTCCTGACTGTTTTCTTCGGAACGAACTCCGACGACTTTTTGAACGAAATAACGGGGACGTGCACGAACATCGTTGTAGATACGCCCGATGTATTCACCGAGTAAACCCATACCGACAAACTGCGCACCGATAAACATGAATAACAATGCAAATAGCGTGAACACACCTTCTGCCGCCCATTCAGGGCCGTTGATGAGGCGCATTAAAATCAGGAACACGGCCAGAAGGAAACCGAAGATGGCAATCACGCTGCCCACTACGCTGAGCATGCGCAGCGGTGTTGTGGTCAGACAGGTGATCAGGTCATACATCAGATTGATCAGTTTCATCAGGCTGTATTTGGAATCACCAAATTCGCGTTCGGAATGCTGAACCGGAATTTCGACCGTTTTGCGGGCGAAGGTATTCGCCAGAATAGGAATAAACGTGCTGCGCTCATGGCAGTGCAACATGGCTTCAATGATGTGACGGCGGTAAGCGCGAAGCATACAACCGTAATCGCCCATCGATTTCCCGGTCGCACGCTGGATCATCATGTTGATCATCTTGGAAGCAGTTTTGCGGAACCAGGAATCGCGACGGTTTGCACGAACAGTACCGACAACGTCGTAACCTTCGTCAGCTTTCGCCACGAGACGTGGAATTTCTTCCGGCGGGTTTTGCAGGTCAGCGTCCAGCGTAATTACCAGATCCCCCGTCACATGACTGAAACCAGCCATGATTGCAGAGTGCTGACCGTAATTGCGGTTAAGCAAAACCGCAATAATATGGCTGTCCGCTTCTTCCGCAGCGACGGTGAGCATATCGGCGGAACGATCCGCACTCCCGTCATCGACCAGAATGATTTCGTATTGTTGCGTTAATTGTTTACATGCGGCCTGCGTCCGGGACAGCAACGCCGGCAGACTTTCTTCTTCGTTATAGACCGGGATAACTACCGAGACTTTACGAATAGGTTCATATTGCGCCACTACTGCGCCTCCAGAAGGGAAAAAAGAGCCGCGACAACACGGTCAACGTCGCTGTCCTGCATGTCCGGGAACAGCGGCAGACTGCATAAACGATCGGTATTCCATTCGCTGTTTGGCAAGCTCAGGTCAGGATAGCGTTCGCGGTAATATTTTTGAGTATGGGCAGCACGGAAATGCAAACCCGTTCCGATGCCCTGCTCTTTCAGGCGTTCCATCAGCGCATCACGGGTGATCCCGCAGCGTTCTTTATCCACGCGGATCATGAATAAATGCCACGCATGCAGATGAGGATACGCCGGAATACCCATCGGCAGGAAAGGAGAACCCTGCAATTTATCGAGATAACGTTGCGCCAGTTCGGTACGGCGTGCGTTGATTTCCGTCAGACGCTTAAGCTGGACGACAGCAATAGAGGCGTGAATATCGGAAAGGTTGTATTTGAAACCTGGCTCAATCACTTCAGCCTGCGGTTTGCGGCCCTGAACCTGACGGTCAAACGCATCAACAGCCAGACCGTGGAATTTCAGTGCGCGGACTTTATCAGCCAGCGCGTCGTCATCGGTCGCAATCAGACCGCCTTCGGCGCAGGTCATATTCTTGATAGCGTGGAAAGAAAAAATAGCAGTCCCCTGCGCGCCAATCCAGCGGTCACGGTAACGCGTGCCTGCGGCGTGCGCGGCATCTTCAATCACACGGATACCGTGCTGATTTGCCACGGCATAAATCGGATCAAGATCCAAAGGCGCGCCCGCGTAGTGGACAGGAATAATCGCTTTGGTTTTCGGCGTGATGGCCGCCGCAACGGCTTCTGCACTGACCATCAGGGTATCGGGATCCACATCAATCATGACCGGTTCTGCACCAAGCAGAACAATCATGTTTATGGTGGAAACCCAGGTCTGGGAAGGAGTAATGACTTCATCGCCGGGGCCAATACCCAGCGCCATCAACGTTACGTGCATACCGCCGGTCGCGGAACTGACCGCTATTGCGTGCTTACAACCGAAAGCTGCAGAAAAATCCTGTTCGAGCTGGTGTGTCTGCGGCCCGGTGGTGATCCAACCGGAGCGCAAAACCTGCCCCACAGCCTCAATCTCTTCATCACCCATCGACGGGCGGGAGAAAGGCAAAAAGTTTTCCATTACGCTATCCCAAAAGGTAATTAACTCATACCGACTTTAGACCGCATTTATTTAACCGTAAGTAAACGCTGCCCTGAAATTATGACTCTTATGATGTCGGTTTAAGCTTAATTTAACCTTAAGGATTTTCCAGTTTTGTGAAGTTAAACAGAAAGTAAATGGAGTGGAAATAAACAAACAGGAAACAACAAAACCTTTCAATAACAGAAAGTTACATTATTCGTTTCTCAATTAAAAAAATGAACTTTATGGAAAAAAACTGACCACTGTATTTTTTATGAACAATATAAGCACGCCGCCAATGTTGAAAACTCAATAATTATATAATTAAAACGCTATTCATTAAACTCAGATTAATGTCGGTGTTGTCATTATCCAGCGACGCCCCGCCAGAGCATGTATCTGAAAGGGAACTTTATATACAGTAGAAAGTGCTTCTGCCTGCATAACCTCCGAACATTCACCTGCGGCGACCACTTCGCCCGCCGACATTAACCAGACCTGATGCGCGTGATGCAAGGTATGGTTCAGATCATGGTCACTGACGATAAGGGAACGTCCGGCGGCACAAAACTCAGTCAGAAGCTGATCAAGTGCCTGCTGTTGTGCAACATCCAGACTGTTTGCCGGTTCATCGAGAAACAGTAACCGACTGTCGGGATTCACCTCCGGCCAGACCTGCAATAATACCGCCGCCAGCCTGACGCGCTGCCACTCTCCACCGGAGAGATGCGTTACAGGCCGTGAAAGTTTATCGCTGAGCTGTAACGCATCACACAACCGGCCAATCGTATTTTCTAAAAGAGCCGGTGAGACGCCCGGCGGCTGATGCAATGACAGATACTGAAAGACCGGCATCAGCGACGCTGGCGTCAGTTGCTGACAGAGCCACGCACGCAGACGTGCCAGACGCGGTCCTGAGATTTCTGTCAGGTTTTCCTTGCCGATAAAAACGTCACCGTCAGAACCGGAAATCCCCGCCAGCCGGGCCAGCAGGGTACTTTTCCCCGCCCCGTTCGGGCCGATAAGGTGGATCCGGCTGCCGGACGAAACCCGGGCGCTAAACGCACGAAGACGCCCGCTAACGCTCACCTCACGACATTCCAGCATCTGCGTTCCCTGCTCTTTTATCAAAAATGGACTATTTCGCCAGTGCGGCTTTAATGGCATCAGTCAGCAGCGGATCTTCCGGCGTCATGTCCGGCGCGAAACGCCCGAGCACCGTGCCGTCGCGCCCAATCAGGAATTTTTCAAAATTCCACAGGATATTTTCCGGCTTAACAGGTTCACGACCTTTGCTGGCCAGACGTTCGTAAAACGCGCTGTCTTTCGGTTTAAGCGCTTCCGGACGGGCAGCGACCAGCGCGGAATACAGCGGATGCCGGTGCTCGCCGTTAACGTCAATTTTGCTGAACATCGGGAATTTCACGCCAAAATTCGTGGTACAGAAGGTTTTGATTTCATCTTCTGTACCCGGTTCCTGCGCACCAAACTCGTTGCACGGGAACCCGAGAACTTCAAAACCTTCCGGATGTAATTCCTGATAAAGGCTTTCCAGCCCTTCGTACTGCTTGGTCAGGCCACACTGCGACGCCACGTTAACAACCAGAAGTACCGAACCTTTGTAAGCGCCCAACGTTGTTGTTTCGCCGTCGATGGTTTTCAGGGAAATATCAAAAATAGTGTTACTCATCGTTTAGTCCTGAGTTTTGTGGGTTAGGTAAAGGAAGAGCATAGCCGACCCTTCAGAAAGGATCAGCGGATTTGTCCGTTTCTGACCAGCAGCCAGATAAACACCGGTGCGCCGAGCGTGGCGGTCACGACGCCGACGGGCAGCTCCGCCGCATATAAACCAATGCGCGCGATAACATCGGCCAGCAGCAACACTGCCGCTCCGCTCAGGGCGCAGGCCGGCAGCAAGCGGCGCTGATCGGTGATCCCGCAAAGCCGGAGAATATGTGGAATAACCAGCCCGATAAAACCGATCACTCCGGCCAGCGCCACGCTGATGCCCACCATCCAGCCGACCGAAAGTACCAGAATAAACCGCCAGGCGCGGAGGGATATCCCCAGTTGCTGTGCCTGTTGCGTACCCAGGGAAAGTAAATTGAGCGACTTTCCCTGAAAGATAAGCCACAGGAGAACCGGCAGCAGCATCGCGCCCAGCCAGATCTGATTCCAGTCCACGCCGCCAAATCCGCCCATCATCCAGTACATCAGCTGGCGCAGATCGAGGTTGTCGCTGAAATAAATCGCCCACGTCATGAGCGCACTGCACACAATCCCAATCGCAACACCAACCAGCAGCATCCGCGCATTGGTCAACAGGCGTTTTCGCGCAACATACAAAAGAAAAGCCGTCACAATCAGCGCGCCCGCGACGGCTGCGATACTCATGGCCCAGACCGGCATAAATCCGTGACTGAGCATCACACAAAAAACCAGCGCCACGCCCGCGCCGTTTGCAACACCAAGCAAACCGGGTTCTGCAAGCGGGTTTTCAAACAGCGACTGCATAACCGATCCGGCAACAGCCAGGCTTGCGCCGACCAGAATCACCGCAATCGCCCGGGGCAGACGCAGCTGCCAGACGAAAAGACGCGCCTCGCTGCTCAGCCATTGATCCGGCCAAAGCCAGCGCTCACCCGCACTCAGGCTGAGCACACCAATCAGCAGCAGCAATACGCTCAGCCCGGAGAGCCAGAGACGGTCGCGTGATTTTTGTTGGTGTTCGAGAGCAGAAAAAGTCTGCGGGATAGGCATGAATATCGGATTCCTGAGGCTGAATTCCGGTGGCTGGAATTTTACTATCCTACCGATATTAGGCAGTTAGCTCCACAACAGGGAAGCAGAAATGAAAAAAGCCGGTGACTGAGCACCGGCTTAGGAAGTATTTTTCGTTCACCGGGCAATTAATGCCCCTGATGACTGTCCGGCGGGATCGGCTGACCGTTCCCGTGTTGATCATTATGTTGATCGTTATGACCGCCCTGCTGGCCGTTGCCGCCAGGATGACCGTTGTTGTTCCCATGGTGATCGCCGCCGTTTGGACGGCCCTGATCATGTGGCTGCGGTCTTGGCGGTGGATTCGAATGCCTGCGCTGTGGCGGCTTGGAATCCCAGCGATCGCCATGCCAGTACATGCCATGCTCATTACGGTCACCGTAATGATGGCCCTGATGCTCGTGCCACCACTGCGGCGGACGCCAGTCATAGCCATCCCAGTAGTAGCCGCGCTGATCCTGATCCCCGAGGTGGAGCGTTACGCCAGGGACATTAACGTCAATAGAAACATTTGCCTGCGCGATCACAGGCAATGCCAGTGCACAACAAAGCAATAAGAGAGATTTTTTCACGATGGTCACGCCTTCTTTATTTTTTATGACGTGTTTTTTATATCAGCAGGCAAAAGAAGTGAACATGAGAAATAAGCGTATTTTCGGATAACTTGCCGAGCCCTTACAATAAAAATACAAATATATCCTGATTGAAATAACTCAACAGGATGAAGATTATTATCTATTCAAATCTTATTACGACTCTAACAAATCTTAACGTAAGTCTGACAACAACGTTGTTGCGATCTCTTTATACTCGCCTTGTTTATTCAAATAAAGGATGTCTCATATGCGTCGTATTTTAGCTTTATTTAGCGTAGCTCTGGTCGTCGTCAGCCTCAGTGGCTGTTTATTCCCGCCGTTCTGGGGCCCTGGTGGTGGCGGTCACGGTGGTGGTCATGGCGGCGGTGGCCCTGGTGGACCGCGTATGTTCTACAACCATTAATTTAACT
Organism: Rahnella contaminans; assembly: GCF_011065485.1. Taxonomy (NCBI): domain Bacteria; kingdom Pseudomonadati; phylum Pseudomonadota; class Gammaproteobacteria; order Enterobacterales; family Yersiniaceae; genus Rahnella; species Rahnella contaminans. The sequence continues at coordinate 43,883 of NZ_JAADJS010000001.1, read as the reverse complement.
TTCTAATCTGACTCGTATATTTTCAGGTCACTCGTCGGGAGAATAAATGCGTGCGCATTTTAACCTGAACATATTGAGCTATTTAACTTAAGGGGCTTCGGCTCCTTTTTTAATTATCATCACTTACACATCAATTGGTAATTACGTTCCATTCCAGACTTGAAATTTAATCTATCAGACTAATCCTGAAGCGCCCACCCCTTTAACACTATCTTTTCACTTTCTGTGCTAATAACTTAAAAGCGTAAAATCCCCCGCCGAACTTACGTGAGGATGATCACAAAAAATAGGTAAAAAAAAGGCCGCTTTCGCGACCTTTTTGATGATTTTACTTATTCTTTCGGAGTGGCATTCTCAACACGACTTTTCAATTTCTGTCCCGGACGGAAAGTCACCACACGACGCGCCGTGATCGGAATATCTTCGCCGGTTTTCGGGTTACGTCCCGGACGTTGGTTTTTGTCACGCAGATCAAAGTTGCCAAAGCCAGACAGTTTTACTTGCTCGCCATTTTCCAAAGCACGACGGACTTCTTCGAAAAATATTTCAACAAGGTCTTTGGCATCCCGTTTGCTCAGCCCGAGCTTCTCAAACAGGTGTTCTGACATTTCAGCTTTAGTAAGCGCCATAGGTTCAATCCCTCAAGGATGCTTGGAATCGCTGTTTTAGAGCCTCTACGCATTTTGCAACGGTAGCGGCGATCTCCTCTTCTTCCAGTGTACGGGCGGTATCCTGCAACACCAGACTGATAGCCAGGCTCTTATAACCCTCAGCTACGCCCTTGCCACGGTACACATCAAACAAGTTTACGCCAACTACCTGATTTGCGCCAACTTTCTTGCACTCTGCCAAAATATCGTCTGCGGGCACGTTTTCAGCCACAACAACAGCGATGTCACGACGGTTCGCCGGGAAGCGGGAAATCTCTTTCGCATCAGGCAGTACGCGGTCTGCGACCTTATTCCATAACAGTTCGAAGACAACAGTACGGCCATTGAGATCGAGTTTACGTTCCAGTTCCGGGTGTACTACACCAATGAAACCAATACGTTCGCCGTGTAAATAAATCGCTGCGCTCTGCCCAGGGTGCAGTGCAGGATTTGCTTCAACCTTGAACTGTACATCGTTCATTTTGCCGGTAAGCTCAAGAATAGCCTCAAGATCACCTTTCAAATCGTAGTAGTCAACTGCCTGACGCGCCAGATCCCAATGCTCTTCATTTTTCGTACCGGAGATCACACCGGACAGCATGACGTCCTGACGGATACCCAAATCGGCTTGTGTATCAGGCACAAAGCGCAGGCCGCTTTCAAATAAGCGCACGCGACTTTGCTGACGATTTTGGTTATTGACTACCGCACTCAGCAGACCAGACCACAGAGAAAGACGCATTGCCGACATTTCTACCGAGATCGGGCTTGGCAGAATCAGCGCTTCTTCACCCGGATGCAGCAGAGCCTGAACTTTTGGATCAACAAAACTATAGGTGATCGCTTCCTGGAAACCACGGTCAACCAGCAGATTTTTCACACGTTTGAGTGACAAATTCGCTTCACGGTGTTTAGTCATCACCAGGCTGGCTTTCACCGGGACATCTGGAATGTTGCTGTAGCCGTAAACACGCGCCACTTCTTCCACCAGGTCTTCTTCAATTTGCATATCGAAACGCCAGCTTGGCGCGACAGCGACCCAGTGATCGCCATAATGCTGAACCTGACAGCCCAGACGGGTCAGAATGTCCGTTACCTGCGCATCTTCAACGTGATGCCCAATCAGGCGATCCAATTTTTCGCGACGCAGGGTAATGGTTGCAGCTTTCGGCAAGTCAACTTCTGACGTTACGTCGATAACCGGACCCGCTTCGCCACCACAAATGCTCAGCAGTAACGCGGTTGCACGTTCGATGGCTTTGAATTGCAGTTGTGGGTCAACGCCACGTTCATAACGGTGCGAAGCGTCGGTGTGCAGACCCTGACGGCGCGCGCGGCCGGTGATAGACAGCGGAGCAAAGAATGCAGATTCCAGCAGCACGTCCTGAGTTTCATCGTTCACACCAGAATGTTCACCACCGAAAATCCCAGCCATCGCCAGTGCTTTACCGTGATCGGCGATCACCAACGTGTCTTCGTTCAGTTTAGCTTCAGTGCCATCAAGCAGAGTCAGCGCTTCATCTTTTTTCGCCATACGCACAACGATACCACCGTCGATACGGTTCAGGTCGAAGGCGTGCATTGGCTGACCGAGTTCAAGCAGCACATAGTTTGTGATATCGACGACGGCATCGATTGAACGCGTCCCACAACGGCGCAGTTTTTCACGCATCCACAATGGCGTAGGCGCCTTAACGTTGATGCCTTTGACTACGCGGCCCAGATAACGCGGACAAGCCTGAGGAGCCTGAACATCGATAGAAATAGCAGTATCAATAGTGGCTTTAACCGGATTCATTTCCGGCTCAACCAGCGGGAGCTGGTTAATCACCGCAACGTCACGCGCCACGCCCAGAATACCCAGGCAATCCGCACGGTTTGGCGTCACGCTGATTTCAATAGTCGTGTCGTCCAGTTTCAGGAATTCACGAATATCGGTGCCAACAGGCGCATCAAGCGGTAACTCGATGATGCCATCGTGATCATCTGAAATCGCCAGTTCAGAGAATGAACACAGCATGCCTTCAGACGGTTCGCCACGCAGTTTGGCTGCCTTGATTTTGAAATCACCCGGCAATACCGCGCCCACGGTGGCGACAGCAACTTTAAGGCCCTGACGGCAGTTTGGTGCACCACAAACGATGTCCAGCAGACGGTCGCCGCCGACGTTTACTTTTGTTACGCGCAGTTTGTCTGCATTCGGATGCTGACCACATTCGACCACTTCACCCACTACGACGCCGTTGAAAGCGCCCGCGACAGGTTCAACGCCATCGACTTCCAGGCCAGCCATGGTGATTTGGTCTGATAATGCTTCGCTGCTGATGGCTGGGTTTACCCACTCACGCAACCAGAGTTCACTGAATTTCATGTGATATTCCCGCCTTACTTAAACTGTTTGAGGAAACGCAGATCGTTTTCGAAGAATGCACGCAGATCGGTCACGCCATAACGCAGCATGGTCAGACGTTCCATCCCCATACCGAAGGCAAAACCAGAATACACTTCCGGATCAATACCGACGTTACGTAATACGTTCGGGTGCACCATGCCGCAACCCAGCACTTCCAGCCATTTCCCGTTTTTGCCCATAACGTCAACTTCCGCAGAAGGCTCGGTGAACGGGAAATAAGAAGGACGGAAACGGATCTGCAAATCAGCTTCAAAGAAGTTGTTAAGGAAATCGTGCAGCGTGCCTTTCAGGTTGGAGAAGCTGATGTCTTTATCAACAATCAGGCCTTCCATCTGATGGAACATCGGGGTGTGAGTCTGGTCGTAATCGTTACGATAAACGCGGCCCGGCGCGATAATACGGATTGGCGGTTGCTGATCTTTCATCGTGCGGATCTGAACGCCGGACGTCTGAGTACGCAGCAGGCGCTTAGCGTCAAACCAGAAAGTGTCGTGGTCAGCACGGGCCGGGTGGTGGCCGGGGATATTCAGAGCATCGAAGTTATGATAGTCATCTTCAATTTCCGGACCGGTTTCCACGGTAAAGCCGAGTTCGCCGAAGAAAGTTTCAATGCGGTCGATAGTACGGGTCACCGGATGCAAACCGCCGTTTTCGATACGACGGCCTGGCAGGGAAACATCAATCGTTTCTTCTGCAAGACGCGCATTCAGCACAGCGGATTCCAGCGTATTTTTCCGCGCATTCAGGGCTTCCTGAACCTGCGTTTTCGCTTCGTTGATCACTGCGCCTGCTGCCGGACGTTCTTCCGCTGGCAGTTCACGGAGGGTCGTCATCTGGAGTGTCAGGTGGCCTTTCTTACCCAGATATTCGACACGCACGTTATCCAGCGCGGCGATATCCTGAGCACTCTCTACGGCTGCCTTGGCATTGGCAACCAGCTCTGCGAGATGTGGCATTGCTTTCCTCTTCTTCTGGCCAATATGGCCCGATGTAAAATAACCGTTATTAATCAGGGGCGCGATTTTGACCCTGAACCTTAGTGTATAAAGCACAGATACAAAAAAGCCTCCACAAGGGAGGCTTAGGCGCTACTTTTCGTTTCTTCTCTTACGCGCGAAAGCCTTCCTGAGTCAGGCGCTAAAGTAAAAAAAGAAACGGAAAATAGCAGCATTCATGCTTGCGTTACCTTAATGATTGTCTTTCTTGTGCATGGACGTAAACGGGACTGTCAGTATTAAACAACGAATCAGCCTGTTTTTAAACACAAAATATAAAAGAGGGAGCAAGCTCCCTCTTTCACCTGACTTACGCCAGTGCTGCTTTCGCTTTTTCGACCAGAGCGGCAAATACCACTTTGTCGAATACTGCGATGTCAGCCAAGATCTTACGGTCAATTTCAATGGAAGCTTTTTTCAAGCCGTTAATGAATTTGCTGTAAGACATGTCGTTCTGACGAGCTGCTGCGTTGATACGCGCGATCCACAGCTGACGGAACTGACGTTTCTTTTGACGACGGTCACGGTAAGCGTATTGACCAGCTTTGATAACAGCCTGGAATGCAACACGATATACGCGAGAACGGGCACCGTAGTAACCTTTCGCCTGTTTTAAGATTTTCTTGTGACGTGCACGTGCAATCACACCACGTTTTACGCGAGCCATATGCTCTCCTGAGTTTTATATTCTAGATTAAAAAAAGTGTATTTATGCGTACGGCAGACATGCAGAGACCAGACCCAAATCGTTCTTGGATACCAGGCCTTTTGGACGCAAGTGACGTTTACGCTTAGTAGCTTTTTTGGTCAGAATATGACGCAGGTTTGCGTGCTTACGCTTAAAACCACCGTTGGCGGTTTTTTTGAAGCGTTTAGCGGCGCCGCGTACTGTTTTGATCTTTGGCATTTTAAATTCCACTTCGCATTGTTATTAACATGAATCAGAAAGGCGAATCCAGCATACGCGGTGCGAACACCGCGTAGCAGGATTACTTGGAAGCCTTACTGTTTCTTCTTAGGTGCGAGCACCATGATCATCTGACGACCTTCGATCTTCGTAGGGAAGGATTCGACAACGGCCAGTTCAGAATCTTCACACAGGTCTTTACGGACGCGGTTAAGCACTTCCATACCGATCTGTTGGTGCGCCATTTCACGCCCACGGAAACGCAGGGTGATTTTAGCTTTATCGCCATCTTCCAGAAAGCGAATCAGGTTGCGTAGTTTGACCTGATAGTCGCCATCATCGGTACCAGGTCGGAATTTGATTTCCTTAACCTGAATAACTTTTTGTTTCTTTTTCTGCTCTTTGGTCGACTTGCTCTTCTCGTAGAGGAATTTGCCGTAATCCATGATTCGACAAACTGGCGGCTCGGCATTCGGACTGATTTCTACTAAATCGACGCCCGCTTCCTCAGCTTTTTCAAGAGCTTCATTCAGACTGACAATACCAATCTGCTCGCCATCGACGCCGGTGAGGCGAACTTCTTGCGCGCGAATCTCTTTGTTAATGCGATTAGGACGCGCCGGTTGAACTCGTTTTCCGCCTTTAATACTTTATTCCTCCAGTTGATGAAGACTTCTGCTGCGGATTTCCGCCAGCAGTTTGTCAACGACTTCGCTAACATCCATGCTTCCTAAGTCTTTGCCGCGGCGGGTACGAACAGCAACTTTGCCTGATTCGACCTCTTTATCGCCACAAACTAACATGTAAGGAACACGGCGCAGCGTGTGTTCGCGGATTTTAAAGCCAATCTTCTCATTTCTCAAGTCGGCTTTAACGCGAATGCCTGCATCTTGCAGTTTTTTAGTTAATTCTTCGACATACGGCGCTTGTGAATCAGTAATGTTCATGATCACAACTTGCACCGGCGCCATCCAGGTCGGGAAGAACCCGGCGTATTCTTCGGTCAGAATACCGATGAAGCGCTCCATGGAACCCAGAATAGCACGGTGAATCATTACCGGGACCTGACGGTCGTTGCTTTCGCCAATATAGGAGGCGTTCAAGCGACCTGGTAATGAAAAGTCGAGCTGCACGGTACCACACTGCCACGCACGATCCAAACAATCGTGCAAGGTAAATTCAATTTTCGGACCGTAGAACGCACCTTCACCCGGCTGATATTCGAATTCAATCTTGTTTTCGGTCAGTGCTGCGGCCAGGTCATCTTCTGCCTTAGTCCACATTTCATCAGTACCAATGCGCTTCTCAGGACGGGTGGACAGTTTCACCACGATCTTTTCGAAACCAAAAGTGCTGTACATGTCATAGACCATGCGAATACAGCTGTTCACTTCGTCACGAACCTGCTCTTCAGTACAGAAGATGTGGGCGTCGTCCTGAGTGAAACCACGAACACGCATCAGGCCATGCAATGCGCCCGATGGCTCATTACGGTGACAGCTGCCGAACTCGGCCATACGCAGCGGCAGGTCTCGGTAGGACTTCAGACCCTGGTTGAAGATCTGAACGTGACCCGGACAGTTCATCGGTTTGATGCAGTATTCACGGTTTTCAGAAGACGTGGTGAACATCGCTTCTTTGTAGTTTTCCCAATGACCTGTTTTTTCCCACAGTACGCGGTCCATCATGAACGGACCTTTGACTTCCTGATAGTCATAAGACTTCAGTTTCATACGTACGAAGGCTTCAAGCTCACGGAAAATAGTCCAGCCGTCGTTGTGCCAGAACACCATGCCCGGCGCTTCTTCCTGCATGTGATACAGGTCGAGTTGCTTACCGATTTTACGGTGATCGCGTTTTCCGGCTTCTTCCAGACGCTGAATGTAGGCATTCAGTTGCTTTTTGTCTGCCCAGGCAGTGCCGTAGATACGTTGCAACATTTTATTGTCGCTGTTGCCACGCCAGTAAGCACCGGATGTTTTCTGCAGTTTGAAATGATGGCAGAAACGCATGTTCGGTACGTGCGGGCCGCGGCACATATCGACGTATTCTTCATGATGATACAGGCCCGGACGATCATCATGGCTGATGTTTTCATCCAGAATCGCGACTTTGTATTCTTCACCACGGCTTGCAAAGGTATCGCGCGCTTCCTGCCAGCTGACTTTCTTTTTAATAACGTCGTAATTCTTTTCAGCCAGTTCGTGCATGCGCTTTTCAAGCAGTTCAATGTCTTCCTGAGTGAGCGTACGATCTAAATCGACGTCATAATAGAAGCCATTATCGATAACCGGGCCGATAGCCATTTTGGTGTCTGGCCACAATTGTTTGATGGCATGACCCAAAAGGTGCGCACAAGAGTGACGCAAAATTTCAAGACCGGCTTCGTCTTTAGCGGTGATGATCGCCAGTTGCGCGTCGGTTTCAATCAGATCGGTTGCATCAACCAGTTCGCCGTTAACACGACCAGCGATACAGGCTTTCGCCAGACCAGGACCGATATCGAGAGCAACATCAAGAGGTGAAACGGGGCGATCAAAAACGCGCTGGCTTCCATCAGGAAGAGTAATGACAGGCATGTTAATTCCTTAATCTACAGTGGTGCCCCACACGACAGAGCACATCTAGAAAAATATTTGAGTTTAATTTCATGTAGTTATTCACGCTATTCAGCTTTACTTTGCCAAATATAGGCACCCTGGAATACATCACGTAATTGTATCGGGATACGACGTGAAAACAGACAGCGAGTTTACCACCCGTAAAGTGCGAATTTCCAGCAACCTGTGTTGCTTAAGATGGATATTTTTCGTGTAATCCCCTCCGGACACGCTAAGGTAAACATAAACGCTTTTTAAAAGGGAAATTTATGTCAGAAGTCAGCCTGTTATTCCAGGCCATCGGATTGGGTTTAGTGGTGATTCTTCCGCTGGCAAATCCGTTAACCACCGTTGCCCTTTTGCTTGGGCTATCCGGAAACATGACAGCTCAGGAGCGAAATCAGCAGTCACTGATGGCCTCGGTATATGTTTTCATTATCATGATGGTCGCCTACTACGCCGGACAACTGGTGATGAATACATTCGGGATTTCAATTCCCGGCTTGCGTATTGCGGGCGGTCTGATTGTCACATTTATCGGTTTCCGAATGCTTTTCCCTCAGCAACACGTTGAAGAGAAAGTACTTATGGAGAATAAAACCGAGGAGATGAAACGACAGGATTCACCGAATATCGCGTTTGTACCGCTCGCGATGCCCAGCACCGCGGGTCCGGGTACTATTGCGATGATTATCAGCAGCGCATCAACCATCAGAGAAGGTTCAGATTTTCCTCACTGGGTAATTTTAGTGGCGCCGGTGCTGATTTTCTTTCTGGTCAGCCTGATTTTATGGCTCACATTACGCAGTGCGGGCGGCATTATGCGTCTGGTTGGGAAAAGCGGGATTGAAGCAATTTCACGGCTGATGGGATTCTTGCTGGTCTGTATGGGCGTGCAGTTTGTGATTAACGGCGTGACTGAAATTATTTCTCATTTCCCGCCAGCAGCCTGATTCGCTACTGACGGGAAACGGAACTTAACGCATCGCCAGATAGGCGCTGTTCACTTTCCACAAATAACGCGGAGCCTGAGGCGCCGGATGTTTCTGCTGCACATGCTGGTAAAACTCTTGCGGAGACATCTGATTAATTTTCGCAATTGCGTATGTTTTATCTTTCGCGAAGGTTCTCAGTAATGCTCCAGCCCCGTTAACGTAGGCCACCGTCGTTGCATAACGACGGGTTTCCGGATTACTGATCCCCGCCAGCTGCTGCTGGAGGATACTCAGATACGCCGTGCCCAAGTCGATATTCATCGCGGGATCTTTCAGTTCATGAGCGCTGGGCTGCCCGTAACGTCCTTTCATCCGGTAGGCATCGCGTCCTGCCGTTGAGGCCTTTAGCTGCATTAACCCAATCGCATTCGATTTACTGACAACGGTTGGGTTATATCCAGATTCAACCTGAATGATTGCTTTAACAAGTGTTTCGTCGACGCCGTAAGTATTTGCCGCCTGGTGAATAACATCACCATAAGGCCCCGGATGCATTAATGAAGTTTCGCTTTGTATGGGTGGCGATGGATTCAAAAAATGCGTGGTTTTAACCGGTGTTTCTTTAGCGCAACCCGCCAGTAAAAGCGCGGCCATCAAATAAAGAATTTTTGGTTTCACGTTTTCTCTCTCGCGACTGGGACGAGGGCTAGCATATACATCTTCTTCCCACACCTGAATATATTTTTAGTCTATTATTATTATTGTTTTGTTAAACAAGGGGGTTAGACACATGTCGATAAGACAATTCCGCATATAAAACCTCTTTTGCGTCACATATTCTGAAATTAACAGATTCATTGATTACACTCTCAGTTCAGCTACGACACAATTCGCATAAATTAACAGCATCATCTGATTCAGCCGTGCGCGGGATCGGGTTTTTGAACCAAAAAAAACGCTAACTTAATGAATTATCGGGCCAGTCAGAAGGGGTGATACCATGTGGCAAGCCGTCAATCGTTTGTTGAGTGAACACCTGGGCAGTGCTGAAATCCGCGAACGTGTTGAACTGCCGGGAGGAGAAATTCACCCGGCCTGGCGGTTGAGCTACGGTGACAGGGATGTATTCGTGAAGTGCAATGCGCGCGAAATGCTCCCTATTTTCGCGGCTGAAGCCGATCAGCTCGCACTGCTTGCCCGAAGTCAGACGGTTCGCGTGCCAGAGGTTTATGGTGTTGGCAGCGATCGTGACTACAGTTTCCTGCTGCTGGAATATATCCCGCAAAAGCCTCTGGATGCCCATAACGCCTACATTTTAGGGCAGCAACTTGCCGCGTTACATCAGTGGAGCGAGCAACTGCAATTCGGTCTTGATTTCGATAATGAGCTGGCGACCCTGCCGCAACCCAACAGCTGGCAGCGGCGCTGGGCGACATTCTTTGCCGAACAGCGTATCGGCTGGCAGTTGCAACTGGCGGCGGAAAAAGGAATGACGTTCGGCAATATCGAAGATATCACAGCAATGGTTCATGCCCGCTTACAGAACCATCAGCCTCAACCTTCTTTATTACACGGCGATTTATGGCCGCACAACTGTGGCCTTTCCGAACACGGACCGGTCATTTTCGACCCCGCCTGTTACTGGGGCGACAGGGAATGCGATCTGGCTATGCTTCCGCTGTATCCTAATGTTCCGCCACAATTATATGACGGTTATCAAAGCAGAACGCCGCTTCCGGATGACTTCATTTCAAGACAGCCAATCTACCAGTTATATTACCTGCTAAATCGCAGTAATTTATTCGGAGGGCAGCACCTCGTTGTTGCTCAGCGCGCTATTGAAAGACTTCTCCATGACGATATTAATTAGCCTGGTAAATGTTTTACTGCATAAACAAATAAGGCCTGAACAATGAAGATATTCAGGCCTTATTTATGAGAATGATAAATCAGATGTTACAAAAATTAATCTTAGATCAACCTGCAATTAAACCTAATAATTTCAAAATGAAATACGCAACGACTGCAATAACGATGGGCAGAATATAGAGCGGGAAATACTGCACCAGAATCGTATGTCTCGGGATGACAATCCGTTCTTCAATCTGTGGTCGTGTACGCCCTTCTGCACCTTTCGCCTGCTCAAGGATCAGTTGATCCTGGATCCCTTCACGGATATGTTTCACCTGACGGGACATTCTTGCGCCGGATGCCTGTAACGCAAGACCGACAAAAATCAGCCAGTAGATAATAAAGAATACGATGTTGGCGGTGGTCACGCCCTGCCCCAAAGCGGGTACGGGGGAGTTGTACCAGAAAACGTTAAGAAACGAGGTGTTGAACTTCACCATATCGACCATCACGTGGACGAAATCCAGCATAACGGCATTGATGCCCTGCTCAGTTTTAGTGTGTTCATTAATAAAATTAAGCAATGAAATCAGAGTTGAAAGCAGCGCAGGGATAAAAATAATCCATCCTGCAATCCGTTTAATCACTGCCACGCGTCCGGCTTGTTGATACGTCATGAATTCCCCTTGTTAGGACACCTAAAGCAACACGTAAGTTTACCCACAGAAAGTATTTTGCGCCCAATGTTTTAATCAGTTACTGGCGTTGCCTGCCTGAAACAGCGTTCCTGACGGTTTTCCTGACCGTCCCTATATCGCATTTCACCCTCAGAACCGGCGGTGTTAGAGTAAAGCCTTAATTCACTTTTACGGAGTCCGCTTTCATGGCTTATGTTCGCCCTGTTAATGCAGCAATTTTCGATATGGATGGTCTGTTAATTGATTCTGAACCACTTTGGGTTCAGGCAGAACTGGACGTTTTTGGTAGCCTCGGCGTCGATATTTCTCAGCGACATTTACTGCAGGATACGCTGGGCTTGCGCGTCGATCAGGTGGTCAGAATGTGGTATCAAACGCTGCCATGGCAAGGGCCGACGCAGGACGAAGTGTCTAAAATGATCATCACGCGCACCGTCGAACTGGTGGAACAAACACGCCCTTTGCTGCCGGGTGTGAACCAGGCACTTGAGCTGTGTCGTGACAGCGGTCTGAAAATTGGCCTCGCGTCCGCTTCTCCTTTATTTATGCTCAGGGCGGTTCTTGAGATGTTCAGCCTGCAATCCTATTTTCAGGTGATCACTTCGGCAGAAAACCTGCCTTACAGTAAACCGCACCCGGAAGTTTATCTGCTCGCAGCCGGTGAATTGCAGGTTGACCCTCTGAACTGCGTCACGCTGGAAGATTCCTTTAACGGGATGATTGCCACGAAAGCCGCACGCATGCGCTCGATTGTTGTTCCCGCCAGAGAGTATCGCGAAGATCCGCGTTGGGCGCTTGCCGACACGAAACTCGCGACCCTTGAAGCTTTAGAGCCAGCACATATCCTCTGAGACCTATTCCTGGGTAAACCGGCGCAAAGCCACCCCGCTTCTGTGCCGTTCCCTGCTTCAACCTGACTTCGCATTTTCCCTGCCACATTTCCCCGGACAGCGTTTAATTTCGCGAACCATGAACTGCCTCATAAAATAAATAAAACGTTATTTCATTTTTATTGAATTCGTATGCCAATGAACCTATGCTGCGTTTAACAAGGACGAGCCGGGAGCTCTCCTGCTTCTGTACGCTGTCACTGCCACGCAACGGTCAGACTCGCCCGGCACGTCCCCCTTTATTGCAATCCTATGAGAGGCACCGACATGCAAGTTCGTCAAAGCATCCACAGCGACCACGCCAAAACGCTGGATACCGCACAATTACGCCGCGAATTCCTCATCGAGAAAATCTTCGAGAAAAACGCCTGCACCATGACCTACAGCCACATCGATCGCATTATCGTCGGCGGTGTTATGCCCGCTGAAAAATCAGTTTCGATAGGTGATGACGTTGGTAAACAACTCGGCGTGAGCTATTTCCTCGAACGCCGCGAGCTTGGCGTGATCAACATCGGCGGGCCGGGCCTTATTGTGGTTGACGGAACAACTTATGAGATTGGTCATGAAGAAGCGCTGTACGTCGGCAAAGGCGGGAAGCACGTTGAATTCAGCAGCGTTGATGCCGCAAAACCCGCCAAATTCTACTACAACAGCGCCCCTGCGCACACGACGTTCCCTAACAAAAAAATCACGCTGGCCGAAGCGTCTCCTCAAACTATTGGCGACGCGGCCACCAGCAACCGCCGCACCATTAATAAATTCATCGTGCCTGACGTTTTAGAAACCTGCCAGCTGACGATGGGCTTGACGAAACTCGAAGAAGGCAGCCTGTGGAACACCATGCCTTGCCATACCCACGAGCGTCGTATGGAAGTGTATTTCTACTTCAATATGGAGGAAGAAACCGCCGTGTTTCACATGATGGGGCAACCACAGGAAACGCGCCATTTGCTCGTTCATAACGAACAGGCGGTCATCTCACCGAGCTGGTCAATTCATTCCGGTGTAGGCACGAAAAACTACACCTTCATCTGGGGAATGGTTGGCGAAAACCAGGTATTTGACGACATGGATCACGTCAAAGTCAGCGAACTGCGCTAACCCTTGTGCTCTGCTGCACGGCAGCGGAGCAAATCATCCATTAATGGCGAACGTGCCGTGCAAAAGAGACTTTGAATATGATCCTCAATGCGTTTGAATTAAGCGGCAAAGTCGCAATCGTGACCGGTTGTAACACCGGACTGGGCCAGGGTATGGCGCTGGGACTGGCACAAGCCGGTTGCGATATCGTAGGTATTAACGTTTCAGCGCCAAACGAAACGGCCGAAAAAATCACGGCAACCGGCCGCCGTTTCCTCGACCTTCGCGCTGACCTGAGTAGCATTACGGGCATTCCCAAACTCATCGAAAAAGCGGTCAGCGAGTTTGGTCATATCGATATTCTGGTAAACAACGCCGGTATCATTCGCCGGGAAGATGCTATCGAGTTCAGCGAGAAGAATTGGGACGACGTGATGAACGTGAACAGCAAAACACTGTTCTTCATGTCTCAGGCGGTGGCTAAGCAGTTCATTACGCAAGGTACTGGCGGTAAAATTATTAACATTGCGTCCATGCTTTCCTATCAGGGCGGCATTCGCGTTCCTTCTTATACGGCATCAAAAAGTGCCGTCATGGGCATCACCCGGCTGATGGCTAATGAATGGGCGAAGCACAATGTTAATGTTAACGCCATTGCACCGGGCTATATGGCGACCAACAATACTGAACAACTTCGTGCGGATGAAGATCGCAGCAAAGAAATTCTTGATCGCATCCCCGCCGGGCGCTGGGGCTTGCCGGAAGATGTCATGGGCCCCGTGGTATTTCTGGCGTCGAAAGCCTCGGATTACGTTAACGGCTATACCATTGCCGTTGATGGTGGATGGCTGGCGCGATAGCAACCCAATAAGTGACAATAAAAAGGCGTATTTTTATACGCCTTTTTCTTTTTTATTATATCGTTGACAATTAGTTACAGGGTGTCTCTTCCAAGATTGTGACAGTTTCACTTATACTGGATAAAATAACAGTTATCCAGTTCGGACGCGTCATGACGGCGGAAGGCCACCTCATTTTTTCAATTGCCTGTGCAGTGTTTGCGAAAAAGGCACAGCTCTCTCCGGAACTGGCGCACGGCGACTGGTGGCATATTATTCCGGGGTCGCTGCTGACGTGCCTGCTGCCCGACATCGATCATCCCAAATCACTGATTGGCCAGCGCCTGAAATGGATTTCCGCTCCGATCGCGCGGGCATTCGGGCACCGTGGATTCACACACAGCTTGCTTGCCGTCGCGGGGGGTATTTTCCTGCTACGCACCCATTTCCCTCATGACTGGGTGATCCCCATCGATGCCTTTCATGCCATGATAATTGGTTATCTGAGCCATATTCTGGCCGATATGCTGACACCAGCCGGTGTTCCATTATTGTGGCCATGCCGCTGGCGTTTTCGCCTGCCGCTAATCAACAGTCAAAAAGGCAATCAGCTCGAACGTACGTTATGTCTGATGCTGGTCGGTCTGACGCTATTCTGGCCTGACTGGACGCCCATTATTGGTGCAATAAATCCGGATATTTTTAATCACATTCTGAAATTATTCATATGACAAGCATAAAATACCGCCATTTTGGTGATATTTGGTACGAATCAAACCTAAAAGTTATAAAGCATTCTTTTTGGATATAAATGTTCAGGTGCCAAACTGATATCCTGCTCACCATTGCTTTGGGATGGTGCAATCCCTGTCGGGAACACCCGTTTTAAATATCAAAACTATAAGTCTGGAGTTCGGTATGAATCTTCCGCTCGTTCTTAACGTAGTGGTTTTCGTTGTCCTCCTTTTGCTGCTGGCGCAAACCCGCCATAAGCAATGGAGTCTGGCAAAAAAAGTCTTACTTGGTCTGGCCATGGGTGTGGTGTTTGGCCTGGCTTTGCAGCTGATCTACGGTTCCGATGATCCGGTACTGAAAACCTCTATTACCTGGTTTAATATTGTCGGTAACGGCTACGTCCAGTTACTGCAAATGATAGTCATGCCGCTGGTTTTCGTCTCGATTCTGAGCGCGGTAGCCAAACTGCACAACGCGTCATCGCTGGGCAAAATCAGTTTCCTGACTATCGGTACCCTGTTGTTCACCACGCTGATTGCCTCGCTGGTAGGTATCTTTGTGACCGGTCTGTTTGGTCTGACCGCTGATGGGCTGGTTCAGGGGACGCAGGAAACCGCGCGTCTGACCGCTATCCAGTCCAACTACGTAGGCAAAGTGGCTGACCTGAGCGTGCCTCAGCTGATCCTTTCCTTTATTCCTAAGAACCCGTTTGCTGACCTGACAGGTGCAAGCCCAACGTCCATCATCAGCGTGGTAATTTTCGCAGCTTTCGTTGGTGTTGCGGCACTTCAGCTGGTTAAAGATGATGCTGATAAAGGCCCGCGCGTTCTGGCCTTTATCGATACCCTGCAAGCCTGGGTGATGAAACTGGTTCGTCTGGTCATGAAACTGACTCCATACGGTGTTCTGGCACTAATGACCAAAGTGGTTGCCGGTTCCAACATTCAGGACATCATTAAACTGGGCAGTTTCGTGGTGGCATCTTATCTCGGTCTGGCCATCATGTTCGTAATTCACGCTGTGCTGTTGTCTTTCACCGGCGTTAACCCGGCGAAATTCTTTCGTAAAGTCTGGCCAGTGCTAACCTTCGCGTTCACCAGCCGTTCCAGCGCTGCCACTATTCCGCTGAGCGTTGAAGCACAAACTCGTCGTCTCGGTATCCCGGAATCGATTGCCAGCTTCGCAGCATCCTTTGGGGCCACTATCGGCCAGAATGGTTGTGCCGGTTTGTATCCGACAATGCTGGCCGTCATGGTTGCGCCAACCGTGGGCATCAACCCGTTTGATCCGGTCTGGATTGCCACGCTGGTCGGCATTGTCACACTGAGCTCCGCCGGTGTTGCCGGTGTGGGCGGCGGTGCGACTTTCGCGGCTCTTATCGTATTACCGGCGATGGGTCTGCCTGTCACGCTGGTCGCGCTGTTGATCTCCGTCGAGCCGCTGATTGATATGGGCCGTACTGCCCTGAACGTAAGTGGTTCAATGACTGCCGGTACAATCACCAGCCAGCTTTTAAAACAGACAGACAAAGCAGTGATGGATTCTGAAGAAGCCGCTGAACTGGCTCATCGCTGATCCCGGTTCGCTGAAAACAAAAAACCGAAGCCAATGGCTTCGGTTTTTTTATATCTGCATTACTTATGCAAAGACTCAGAACGGGTAGTCGTGAAAACCAATCTGCTCAGAAATGTTGCGCGCGGCGGTGTGCAGCATTTCAACGTAGTGCGCTTTGCTTTCTTCTGAGAAACGGATAGTCGGGAACGAAATACTCAGGCCAGCAATCACCACACCAAAGCGGTCAAACACAGGAACCGCTATGCAACGAAGCCCCTGTTCCTGCTCTTCGTTATCTTCGCCATAACCCTGCACGCGCACCTGATTAAGCGCAGTCTGCAAATCGGCGGCATTCATAATGGTGTTTTCAGTGCTGCGGGTAAATTCGATTTCCTGCAACAGGGCGCTGACTTCCGCTTTATCGCCCCAGGCCAGAAGCACTTTACCGATCGCCGTAGTGTGCAGCGGATTACGGCGGCCAATACGTGAATGCATGCGCAGGTTGTACATCGAATCGATTTTATGGATATAGACAATACCGTCTTCATCCAGTGCGCCAAGGTGGATCGTTTCGCGGGTCAGACGGGACAGTTCACGCATTTGAATATCAGCACTGCGGATCAGATCCACATTTTGCAGTGCTTTCGCCCCTAACTCGAATAACTTCAAAGTGAGCGAATACTTCTCAGATTCCCCTTCCTGCGCCACGTATCCCAAAGATTTCATCGTCTGTAAAAAACGGTAGACGGTACTTTTGGACATCATAACGCGCTGAGAAAGTTCAGTAATACCAATCTCCCGCTCTTCGCCCAAGGCCTGCAAAATGCCAAAAACTTTCAGAACGGAAGAAACAGAATCGGGTTGCTTATCAAGATCTGCGATAGCCATAGGATGAATTACCTGCTCGCGTGAGTTTTGTTTCAAAAAAAATAGAACGTAGTTTTTATTATAGTGGTAAGCATCGACGAGAAGCAATCTACCCGATGCGTGAGAATGTAAGAACTGTTAAGCCAGTTTCAGAACTGAGAGAACAGTAAAAAATTCATTACATCATGTGACAATTGTCACTTTAGCTTCATTAGCGTAGTAATATTCCCCTCTCTGATGACTACGCACTGACATAACTCATGACACCTACACCCAACGACGGGCTTCCCGTTCCACAGCGCTACGGTGCGATCCTTGCAATCGCTCTGGGTATTACCGTTTCGGTGCTTGATGGCGCAATCGCGAATGTGGCGTTACCCACTATTGCCAATGATTTTCATGCCAGCCCGGCGGCCTCAATCTGGGTCGTGAATGCCTACCAACTGGCAATAACCATTTCATTGCTCTCTCTGGCGTCTCTCGGTGATATTTTTGGCTATCGCCGCATCTATCAGACCGGCCTGCTGGTATTCAGCATTACGTCGCTCTTCTGCGCTCTTTCCGATTCGCTGCTGACGCTGACCGTCGCGCGCGTATTGCAGGGGTTCGGGGCTGCGGCGATCATGAGCGTCAATACCGCGCTGATACGCATTATTTATCCGCAACGTTTTCTGGGTCGTGGCGTCGGGATTAATGCGCTGATTGTTGCCGTTTCGTCCGCCGCAGGGCCGACTATTGCAGCAGGGATTTTGTCCGTCGCGTCGTGGCAGTGGTTGTTTGCGGTGAATGTTCCGATTGGTATTGTCGCGCTGATTCTGGGCCTGAAATTTCTTCCGGCCAACTCAACACGCAGTCAGGGGCAGCGTTTTGATATCACTAGCAGCGTGATGAATGCGCTGACGTTTGGCCTGCTCATCAGTGCAATCAGCGGTTTCGCGCAGGGTCTGAACCATCTGCTAATTTTGGGCGAAGTGATCGCGCTGCTGATTATTGGCTGGTTCTTTGTCCGCCGCCAGTTATCGAAACCTTTCCCGTTGCTGCCGGTGGATTTGCTGCGCATCCCGATTTTCAGCCTGTCGCTGGGCACGTCGTTGTGCTCTTTCAGTGCCCAAATGCTGGCATTCGTTTCACTGCCCTTCTTCCTGCAAAATACGCTGGGGCTGAACTCTGTAGATACCGGCCTGCTGCTGACGCCGTGGCCGCTGGCAACGATGGTGATGGCACCAATCGCCGGCCGTCTGGTCGAGCGTTTCCATCCCGGAATGCTGGGCGGGATCGGGTTGATTATCTTTTCATTCGGGCTGTTTTCGCTCTCACTGCTGCCGCCAGAACCTTCACATCTGAACATTATCTGGCGCATGCTTCTGTGCGGTGCGGGCTTTGGTTTATTCCAGTCACCGAACAATCACACAATCATCAGTTCCGCACCGCGTAACCGCAGCGGTGGCGCCAGTGGCTTGCTGGGAACTGCCCGTCTTTTAGGCCAGACGACCGGTGCAGCAATGGTTGCCCTGATGTTTAACCTGTTCCCGTCACACGGGACGCATGCTTCGTTAATTATGGCCGGGACACTCGCCGGTGCAGGCGCGCTGGTCAGTCTGATGAGAATGACGCAAAAAACCAGCAGCCAGCAAGCTGCTGAGAGTTCTAAACCGTAAGTTTCGCAAAGCAAAATGCCTGGCATAAGCCAGGCATTTTTTTACACATAAACGAACGGACATTTATTTGATGTACTGACCGCTGCGCAGCGCTTCGATACGTTTGTCCAGCGGCGGGTGAGACATAAACAGCTCGCTGAAAGACTTCGATTTGCCGTTTATACAAAACGCCATCATGCTGCCCGCTTCCTGCGGTTCATGGCTGGTTTTCAGACGTTGCAACGCTGCAATCATTTTTTCACGCCCTACCAGTTTCGCTGAACCGGCATCTGCGTAGAACTCGCGGTGACGCGAGAACCACATGGTGATAATGCTCGCCAGAATACCAAAGACCAGTTCAAGCACCGTCGCCACGGCAAAATAAATCATCGGATTGCCGTTACTTTCTTCGCCATCACGGTTTCCGGAAAGGAAACCAGAAGCCACCTGCGCAATCAGACGCGAAATGAAAATCACGAAGGTGTTCACGATCCCCTGAATCAGCGTCATGGTCACCATATCACCATTCGCAATGTGGCTGATTTCATGGGCAATAACCGCTTCGGCTTCATCCTGATTCATACTTTGCAGCAAACCTGTGCTCACCGCTACCAGCGAGGCATCACGGCGCGCTCCGGTTGCGAAAGCATTAATATCTGGCGCGTGATAAATCGCGACCTGCGGCATGGCAATGCCTGCCTGCTGAGACTGGCGACGAACCGTTTCCATCAACCAGCGCTCAGTTTCATTTCGTGGCTGCTCAATAACTTCACCACCCACCGAACGCAACGCCATCCACTTAGACATCAGCAACGAGACAAAAGCACCACCGAAGCCAAACAGCCCGGCCATGATCATCAGCCCCGGCACGCTGCTGGACTGAATGCCCGTCAGGCTTAACACCAGCCCAAAGACCAGCATAACCGCCAGGTTAGTCAGCAGGAACAACGCTATACGCATCATAAAATTTTACTTCCTCATTGTTACTTCGTTGTTATTGATCGAGTCACACCACCGGCACATAGCCTGCCCGGCTGTACTGATCCTATGGGCTTCTTGCACAGATTCAAGAGTCCCTGCCCGCTAAAGACCTAAAATCACAATACTTTACATTTTGAAGCGTTTTATTTCACATCCGTCGCTGAAATCTATGGAGTTACATGCCCCCGCGAGCTTTCATGCCCGGTTTAGCGCATAAAAAAAGCGCACCGGAGTGCGCTTTTTCATCTGACCACCGGGTGAAGAATTATTTCGCCGCGGTCTGGTCGCCCTGAGCTTTTTCCAGATTGCCCAGGTCAACGGCAATGTGGTCAGCTTCATCGAGATAAGGGTCCGGTGCCACATAATCTTTCGGCAGGTCATCGAGAGATTTCAGCGGTTTCTTACCTTCACGTTTGAAGCGTTCGTTCAGACGGCTCAGACGTAATGCATCGTCCTCTTTGTCCTCTTTATCACGCTGTGCGTAATTAAGGGAGGCGGTATCACGTTTGTCCTTCAGTGCTTTATAACGGGCGATATCCTGCTGGATGTACTGGAACTCAGGATCCTTCGCAATACGTGCTTCATGATCTTTGAGCAAGTCAGGCAGGAACGGTTTCATGTCGCCCATTTTGGTGTAAGTCGCCGCGTTGATGCTATCCCACGGAAGCGCGTTATCTTCGAACTTCTCACCCGTCTCAATCGATTCAATACCGGTTGGCATCAGAATATCCGGGGTAACCCCTTTACGCTGAGTGCTGCCGCCGTTGATACGGTAGAATTTCTGGATTGTGTACTGTACGGAGCCTAGCGCAGGCCATTCCGGACGCAGCATCTGATCATAGATGCGGTTCAGTGAACGGTATTGCTGCACGGTCCCTTTACCGAAGGTCGGCTCACCGACAATCAGCGCACGGCCATAATCCTGCATTGCGGCTGCAAAGATTTCTGATGCTGACGCACTGAAGCGGTCAACCAGAACCACCAGCGGACCTTTGTAGTACACGACGCCATCGGTATCGCTGTCCTGACGGATACGACCGTTGTTATCGCGAACCTGCACAACAGGGCCACTTGGGATAAACAGACCTGACAGAGAAACCGCTTCAGTCAGGGCACCGCCGCCGTTGGTACGAAGATCGATAACCAGGCTGTTGACGTTTTGCTTCGCCATTTTCTGTAGCTGGACTTTAACATCGTCCGTAAGCCCCACATAGAAACCCGGAATGTCCATCACGGCCACTTTCTGATTGCCGACATTTTTGATGGTCATTTTGACTGCGCGATCTTCCAGACGGATTTTTTCGCGTGTCAGGGTAATAACATGGTTTTTAGCATTTTTGCCCGCAGGCAGGATCTGCAGGCGCACTTTGCTGCCTTTAGGCCCTTTGATGAGCGCAACGACGTCATCAAGACGCCAGCCGATCACATCAACAATTGGGGTTTGTTTGCCGGCCTGAACCTGGCCCACACCTACAATACGGTCGCCAACCGCAATGGCTTTACTCTTGGCCGCCGGGCCTCCAGCTACCATTGAATTGATGACGGTATAATCATCGTCACCCTGCAAGACGGCGCCTATACCTTCCAGAGACAGGCTCATTTCGGTATTGAACTGCTCGGTGCTGCGGGGAGAGAGATAATTGGTGTGCGGGTCAATTTCATGCGCAAAGGCGTTCATCACCAGCTGGAACACATCTTCGCTGTTGCTCTGCGTCAGCCGTTTCATCGCAAAATGATAACGTTTGGAGAGCACATCGCGGATTTCCTGATCGTTTTTGCCGGTCAGTTTAAGGTTCAGCTCGTCATATTTGACTTTCGCATCCCACAACTTATCCAGCTCAGCGCGGTCTTTCGGCCACGGTGCTTTACTGCGATCAAGCTCAATAGTGTCGTTGCCAGTGAAATCCATCGGACGCTCAAGCACTTTCAACGCGTAGTCATAGCGTTCAAAGCGACGTTTTTGCGCCAGATTAAATAAGGCATAAGGCGTAGTTAACTGACCGGATTTCAGTTCCTCACCCAAAGTGGCACGTTTGTCAGTAAACTGCGCCACGTCGGAAGCCATGAGTACGTTATGGCCATAATCGAGCATGTTGAGGTAACGGTCGAAGATTTTCGCTGAGAAATCTGCATTAAGGTCGAACTGACGATAATGTGAACGGGTAAAGCGTGCGGTCACACGCTCGCTTACCGTTGCATCTTGCGGGTCTTGAGTCAAATTAGGGAGTTGAGCGAGAGTCACCGGTGCACTCTCGTTCGCTGCAAAGCTGGTATTCACCAGCCCTGCCCCTGCCATTAACAGACCCGCGATAACGCTTAATCTGACAAATTTGTTCATGCCTGAGTTGGCCTCCGTATCAGAACTGCAAGTGTTCTGCGCGCACAATCATCGCCAGACCCGAAGAGAGCTGAACGCGAACACCGTCTTTGGCAATTTCCAAAACGGTTGCATCCATCGCACTCTGTCCTGCTCTGACTTTGATTTCCTGGCCAATTTGCAGTTTTGAAATGTCTGTTACTGGCACCTGACGCGGTTCACGTTTTTCCTCACGCGGTGGGCGAGGTGAACGTGGTTTGCGATTTTCCTGACCAGCCACAGCTGCGGGCGCATTTTCACGACGCGGCGCAGGTTTTTTAGCGGCCGGACGTGGACGACGTGGCTCAGTGGTTTCACCGGCTTCACGACGTTTAGCCTGTTGTTCTGCACGTTGTGCCTGAACGCGGGCTTTTGCTTCTTCCAACTGTTTACGGGCATGTTCGACGTGCTGCTCTTCGAGAACGCCACATGAATTACCATCAAGGTCAACGCGTTCTGCGCCAACTTTAACGCCATACAGATAGCGCCAGCTTGAGGTATACAGACGCAGAGCAGAGCGTAACTGAGTTTTGCTCAGATTCTCTTCACCTTGCACGCGCTCGACCAAATCCGCAAAGATACCGATCTTTAATGGGCGTGCTTCGCCTTCGGCGGTAAAACAGAGCGGGAAACGCTCAGCCAAAAAGGCGATGACTTCTTTACTACTGTTCAACTTAGGTTGATTTTCCATGAAATTTCCTGATTACAACGGGTTTGCCAACCGGCGCAGGCATGAACAGGCGCCATTATAATGACGCCATTATTAAATGCCACGTTATCCGACGATCAACTTACGATCAGATTGACATATTTTTCAGCATCGCAGTTTTCGAGATGCTGGCAAAGCCCGCTGACTAACTCTGTCAGCCCCTGTTCATCGGCTTCATCGAAGCGCTGATAAACGGTGCTATCAATGTCTAATACGCCAATAACTGTGCCTTTCACTGTGATGGGAAGGACAATTTCGGCATTACTTGCAGCGTCACAGGCGATGTGGCCCGGGAAGGCATGAACATCACCAACACGCTGTACGGCATTTTCTGCAACAGCGGTACCGCAGACGCCTTTCCCTACCGGAATACGCACGCAGGCAATTTTACCCTGGAATGGCCCTAGCACCAGTGATGTGCCATCCATCAGATAAAAACCTACCCAATTCACGCCGTCAAGACGCTCAAAAAGTAAGGCACTGGCGTTCGACAGAGTCGCAATAAAATTGTTTTCTCCGGCGATCAACGCGCTCAAATCACGTTTTAATTCCGTGTAGAATGCTTCTTTATTCATGTAGTAACCAATAATAACCTAAGGGCACTGAGCCGTTCTGGTGTGCTTAACCTCTATAAAATAAGCATTAAATGCCCATATGAACAAGGTTAATCCTGTGTGACATCAAAAAGACTCACCTACAATAACTGTTTGCCGACCGCATAATACGTTATTTTGTCAAAAAAACCTGGCTGATATTGGCTCAATGGCCTCGCCTGACCCCTAAGGGGGATGCGTAATTGTAACAACAGGTATTCTTTACTATTCCAGGTACTATGAAAATACACACAATTTCAGCCCAGCTACCGCATATTCGCTACCAGCGGTGCAGTGAATGTGACTACCTTTTTGCGCTTCCCGCACTGTTGCGGACGCAAACGGCGCACTGTCCGCGTTGTAACGCCAAAGTCGAAAAGGGTCGGGTTTGTTCCCTGCCGCGTCTGATCACGATTGCCATCAGCATTTTGCTGCTGATGCCGTTTGCCTATACCGAGCCCCTTATCAGCATCCGCCTTCTGGGCACGCGTATTGACGCCAGTCTCCTGGAAGGAATCTGGCAAATGTCGCGTCAGGGTGATCCGGTCACCGCCAGTATGGTCGCGTTTTGCACTATCGGTGCGCCGCTGACGCTGGCGCTCTCCATTCTTTACCTGCATTTTGGCAGCAAACTGGGCATGAACCTGAAACCCGTGCTGCTGATGCTCGACCGCCTGAAAGACTGGGTAATGCTCGATATCTATCTGATTGGCATGGCCGTCGCCAGTATTAAGGTCAAAGAGTATGCCGACATCAATGTCGGCATTGCGCTGGCGGCGTACCTGATGATGACCGTCATGGTCACGCTGACGATGATTAACCTGAATATCGAACAGCTGTGGGAAGAGTTTTATCCGCAGCGTCAGCCCAAAGGCGTGCCCTCTTCGCTGCGCTTGTGTCTGGCCTGTAAATTTACCGGACAACCGGATGAACGGGGCCGTTGCCCACGTTGTCATGTACCAATGCGGCTGCGTTATAAACACAGTTTGCAAAAAACCTGGGCGGCGCTTATTGCAGCAATCATCTTCCTGATCCCTGCGAACCTGCTGCCGATTTCGATTATTTATGCCAACGGACAACAGCTGAAAGACACCATTTTCTCCGGCGTCGTGTCGCTAGCCACGTCAGGCAACGTACCGATTGCCGCCATCGTGTTTATCGCCAGCGTTCTGGTCCCTTTCACAAAAGTTATCGTGATGCTGACGTTACTGATCAGCATTCATTTTAAAGTGATTCAGGGCCTGAAGACGCGTATCCGCCTTTTCCGTCTGGTGCACTGGATAGGACGCTGGTCGATGCTGGATTTGTTTGTTATTTCTTTAATGATGTCGCTGGTTAACCGTGATCAGCTTTTGTCTTTTACGATGGGACCGGCCGCCTTTTACTTTGGCGCTGCCGTGATCCTGACCATTCTTGCCGTAGAATGGCTTGATAGCCGCTTGATTTGGGATGCACATGCAACAGGAAACGCCGAATACACCGACTGAAGCACGGATAAAACACAGGCGCCGGATTTCACCCTTCTGGCTTCTGCCGTTTATTGCTTTACTGATTGCCGGATGGCTCATTTACAGCAACTACGAGGAGCGCGGGACGACTGTCACAATCGATTTCCAGTCAGCAGCGGGCATCGTTGCGGGCCGTACGCCTGTGCGTTATCAGGGCGTTGAAGTCGGGTCGGTCGAATCCATCAGCCTGAGCAAAGATCTGCGCACCATTCAGGTAAAAGTCAGCATTAAAAGCGATCTGTCTGACGCGTTGCGTGAAGGCACACAGTTCTGGCTTGTCACCCCTAAAGCGTCACTTGCCGGTGTTTCAGGGCTTGATGCACTGGTGGGCGGTAACTACATTGGCATGATGCCAGGGCCCGGAAAAGAAAAAGACCACTTTGTCGCGCTGGATACGCAACCTAAATTCCGCCTCAATACCGGCGAACTAATGGTGCATCTGCACGCCAAAGACCTGGGCTCTCTGAGCACCGGTTCACTGGTGTATTACCGTAAAATCCCGATCGGCAAAGTTTACGATTACGACATCGAAAGCGGCAACAACGGTGTGACGATTGATTTACTGATCGACAAACGCTTTGCCAGTCTGGTCAAAGACAACACCCGGTTCTGGAATGTTTCCGGCTTTAAAGGCGATTTCAGCCTGAGCGGTGCAAAAGTTCAGATGGAAAGTCTGGCAGCGCTGGTTAACGGTGCGATCTCGATGGATTCTCCGGACGACGGAAAACCCGCCAAGGCCGACCAGTCTTACGTGCTTTACCCTGATCTGGCGCAAAGCCAGCGCGGCGTTGAAATCGACCTGGATTTGCCAAATGGCAATGGACTGTCCGAAGGCCAGACACCGCTGATGTATCAGGGTTTGCAGGTCGGGACGCTGACAAAAATCACCTTGCAGCCCGATAACAAAGTCACCGGCAAACTGACCGTCGACCCTTCTGTGCTGGATATGATGCGCACCGGGACGCGCATCGAAATGAACAGCCCGAAACTCAGCCTGAATAATGCCAATATCAGCCAGTTGCTGACCGGCAATACGCTGGAACTGATCCCGGGCGACGGCGATGCGCAGAAGCGTTTTACCGTCCTCGACAGCAACCAGCGTCTGCTTCAGGATCCGGCCACCAGCAGAATTCAGCTGGTCGCGCCGCAAAGTTATGGCATTGATGCGGGCCAGCCAATCAAACTGTATGGCATTACCGTTGGCCAGATCATCGACCGCACACTGACTGATGAAGGCATCTTGTTTAATGCCGCTATCAAGCCGGAATACAAAAACTTACTGCATAAAGACAGCAAGTTTGTGGTGAACAGCCGCGTTGATGTGAAGCTGGGTATCGATGGTATGGAAGTGCTGGGCGCCAGCGCGCAGGAATGGGTAGATGGCGGCATCCGCATTATTCCGGGCGGAAAAGGCGAACCCGCGCAGAAATATCCGCTGTACAGCAATGCGGAAAAAGCCGCTGAAGGCATTCAGGGCGATCAACCAGGTGCGACGCTGACGCTGACGGCAAAAAGCCTGCCAGACATTCAAGCCGGTTCCGTGGTGCTTTACCGTAAATTCCAGGTAGGCCAGATTGTTAACGTGCGCCCCAAAGCCAACGAGTTTGACGTGGATGTCTACATCCAGCCCCAATACCGCAACCTGCTGACCGAAAAAACTATTTTCTGGGCAGAAGGTGGCGCAAAAGTGCAGCTGAACGGCAGCGGGCTGACCGTTCAGGCATCGCCGCTGGATCGCGCACTGAAAGGAGCGATCAGCTTCGATAACTTTGAAGGCGTGCTGACCAGCAAAGGCACCAAGCGTATTCTTTATGATTCCGAAACCTCCGCACGCGCCGTGGGCAGCCAGATCACGCTCAATACCTACGATGCCAGCAAACTTTCCGCGGGCATGCCAATCCGTTATCTGGGGATTACCATCGGCCAGGTAGAATCCCTGAAACTGGATCCTCAGCTCAATCAGGTTTCCGCCAAAGCCGTGCTGTATCCGGAATACGTCGACAATTTTGCCCGCCGTGGCACACGTTTCTCAATCGTTTCGCCGGAGATTTCGGCCGGTGGTGTCAGCAATCTTGATACCTTACTTCAGCCGTACATCAACGTTGAAGCCGGTAAAGGCGTTCCTGCGCGTAACTTTGATTTGCAGGAATCCACGATTACCGATTCGCGTTACACCGACGGTCTGGGCATTGTGGTTGATGCAGCAGAAGTCGGCTCACTGCAAATCGGCACGCCGGTGCTGTTCCGCGGCATTGAAGTGGGTACGGTTTCAGGCTTCTATCTGGGCGCGATGGCTGACCGCGTGAACGTGACATTGCGCGTCAGTAAAAAGTACCAGTATCTGGTACGTGAAAACTCTGTGTTCTGGCTGGCCTCCGGCTATGATTTACAGTTCGGTCTTACCGGGGGTGTATTTAAAAGCGGAACATTCCAGCAGTTCATCCGCGGCGGTATTGCCTTCGCAACGCCGCCGACCACACCGCTGGCACCAAAAGCCGCCAACGGCAACCACTTCCTGCTCAATCCGGAAGCGCCGAAAGACTGGCAAAAATGGGGAACGGCGATCCCAAGGAATTAACTATCCCGCGCTTTCAGAGGCCACCTTCGGGTGGCCTTTTCATTGCATTCGGCCAACACCCACGCCTTCATCTGCCGGCAAATATGCTAAACTCCGCGGCAGAAAATACCTTCAGTACTGGAACCCAACTCTTGTCAAAGCTCACCACTGCCAGCGATTTCGCTGATAAATTACCTGCCGCCTTTCTGGATGCGACGCGCGCAATCATGCCAGCCAGCCTGACCATGGAAGATTTTATTGCGATATGCCAGCGCCCTCTGCGCCCAAGTCTGCGGGTCAATACCCTGAAAATCAGCGTGACTGATTTTCTCGAAATGGCGTCAGGATTTCAGTGGGATTTAGAGCCAGTGCCCTGGTGCGCAGAAGGCTTTTGGATCAACCGTCACGCCCTGGATGATTCACGCTTAGGTAACGCGCTGGCCCATCTCGCCGGGCTTTTTTACATTCAGGAAGCCAGTTCCATGCTCCCCGTCACAGCCCTTTTTGCACACGACACACAACCTGCGCTGGTAATGGACGTTGCTGCTGCACCGGGCTCAAAAACGACGCAGATTGCCGCACAAATGGAAAACCGCGGGGGCATCGTTGCCAATGAATATTCCGCCAGCCGCGTGAAAGTGCTGCATGCCAACATCAGCCGCTGCGGCGTGAGCAATACCGCGCTGACCCATTTCGACGGGCGCGTGTTCGGTGCCGCGTTACCCGAAACGTTCGATGCAATTCTGCTGGATGCGCCCTGCTCCGGTGAAGGCGTGATTCGAAAAGATCCCGATGCCATGAGCAACTGGTCAGAAGCCAGCGTGGCTGAAATTGCCACCACGCAACGCGAGCTTATCGACAGCGCATTTCACGCCTTAAAGCCAGGCGGCGTTCTGGTGTATTCCACCTGCACGCTCAATGCGCAGGAAAATCAGCAGGTTTGCCAGTGGCTGCTGGAGACCTACGCCGGTGCGGTGGAAACAGAATCTCTGGAAGATTTATTCGATGGTGCGCAAAAAGCGGTGACACAGGAAGGTTATCTCCACGTATTCCCGCAGATTTATGACAGCGAAGGTTTCTTCGTTGCTCGTTTTCGTAAAACAGACTCTGTACCGCGTTTGCCGGTTCCCGGATATAAAGTTGGCCGCTTCCCGTTCACGCCACTTTCACGTCAGGACAGCGCGGAAATAATCAAAGCCGCCGCCAGCTCCGGGCTTTCATGGCCTGAAAAACAATACACATTGTGGCAGCGCGACAAAGAAATCTGGATCTTCCCTGCCGTGCTGGAACACTTATTCGGCAAGGTCAGATTTTCGCGTATTGGCGTCCGCCTGGCTGAACGCTTTCCAAAAGGTTTCCGCTGGCAGCATGAAGCCGTTGTTGCTTTCAGCGTTAATGACGCCAGCAACCGGTTTGAAATTAATGATGAACTGGCACAGAACTGGTTGCGCGGCGTCGATATTTATCCTGAAAACACGCCGGTGACGGATGAATGTCTGGTGACCTGGTCAAATCAGCCGCTAGGGCTGGCAAAAAAAATCGGCAGCCGGATTAAAAATAGCCTGCCCCGCGAACTGGTCAGGGACGGGGCAACGCGGCACCAGACGTTTTCGAACGATAAATTAATTTAACTCTTTTCGTAATTTTCTGTGCCACAGGATCCTCCTGTTGGCGCAGAAAATTCTAATAATCCTTTCTTAAATTCGATAAAAAATAAGTCTGCTATGCTTTTAACCCGATTCTGCTCCGGTACATTTTTAGGTGAAATCAAGGTGACAAACTGCATGGAACAAATGACTGTGAAAAATTTTGTGCTACATATATTGGATATCCTTTTATTTTATCCATATAGGTTAATGGAATTATAAGTAGGAATAATCCTAGCCTGACATGTATTATTGCCCTCAAGATAACATTGCCAGTGATATATCATTTTTAGATATAAATCATAGTGCCTGATGTTGAGTAAAGACCTGCCAGTCGGAGAAGTATCATGTCGGATGAAATGAAACTCGAATCAGCAGATGGCCTGCTGTTACAGCAAATGGCCAGTCTGCGGGATATTATCGATAACAATTCTGACTGGATCTGGGAAGTCGATGCACAAGGACGTTACGTCTTTTCCTCAAATAAATGCATCGAGTTTCTTGGCATTCCGCCCGAACAAGTTTTAGGCAAAACGCCTTTTGACTTCATGCCGCCTGACGAAGCCAAACGCGTGGGTGAGCAGTTCGCTGCGATTGTTGAACGCCGCGCCCCTTTTGGCGGATTACTTAACCGTAATATCCGCCCGGATGGCAGCGAAGTTATTCTCGAAACCAGCGGTGTTCCGCTGTTTGATAACGACGGCAATTTCCGCGGCTATCGTGGCATCGACCGTAATCTGACCAGTCTGGATCAGGCTCCCGGACAGCGTCTTTTCCAGCTCGAAACCATTTATTCCAACGCCCCTGTTGGCCTGTGCTTTATCGATCTGCAAATGCGTTATGTCACCGTTAATGATGCGATGGCCAATATCATTGGTCTGCAACCGTATGAAGCGATTGGCCGCAAAATCGGGGTTTTCCTGCCCGGCCTTTCACCTTTGCTCAATAACGCACTGGAGATGGCGCAGCGTAACGAAACGACGCCCGACCGTGAATTTTCAGTTCCCGGTAAAAATCAGGTTTTCTTCGTACGCATAAAAGCGGCTTACGACGCACAAAATCAGCTGAACGGGCTTTCTGTGGCAATGACAGATATCACCAGCCTCAAGCGTATGGAACGGGCACTGCGCGAAAGCCAGGAGCATTACCGCAACATGGTGGAGCTGAACCCGCAAATCCCATGGACCGCTGACCCGCGCGGCATGCTCAATGACGTCAGCTCGCGTTTTCAACGTATCACCGGCATGACGCGTCAGGATATTCTGGCAGATAAATGGATCCAGAGTATGCATGTTGAAGACCGCCGGGCCGCGGTTCAGACCTGGGAACAATGCCTTAAAACCGGCGCGCCTCTGGATATCGAAGTTCGCTTCTGCCACGTTGACCGCGGCTGGAACTGGATGCGTATCCGCGCGGCGGCCAGTTATGCGACGGACGGCTCAATTCAGCGCTGGTACGGCACCGCTGAAGACGTTCACGAACGCAAATTGCTGGAACTGAAACTGGTTAAGGCCAACCGTCGCCTGGAAATTCAGGCCCGTACCGATTCACTGACCAAACTGCCAAACCGTCGCGAATTTAAAAAAGTGCTCAGTCACGAATATATGCGCGCCAAACGTAACCGTACGCCGCTGACGGTCGTGATGATCGACATCGATTATTTCAAACATTTCAACGACCATTACGGCCATCTTTCGGGCGATGCCTGCCTGCGTCTTGTGGCAAGAACATTGCGGAAATCGCTGAAACGCAGCACCGATGTGGTCACCCGTTTTGGCGGTGAAGAATTTGCCGCTATTTTACCGGATACTGATTTGAAAGGTGCATGGATTGTCGCCCAGCACATTATGGAATCGATCGAAACGCTGGGCATCAAACACAGCTTCAGCGAGTTTAACCGCGTGACCATCAGCCAGGGCATTGCAACTTACCGGCCAGATCAGGACCCGGATATCGAAGATCAGTCAGACATTGTCAGCGCGGCGGACGAAGCGTTGTATCTTTCCAAAAATAATGGCCGTAATCAGATCAACGCAATGCCGGTTTCCATCAGATTTAATCCACTCTGAAAGCAAATCAAAGGGGCCAATTCGTTTATCAAACACCGGCTCCTTATTCCTTTCCTTCCGAACTTTGGTTTTCCCTCTAAAAATTCGTTTCTTCGCTGCCATGAAAAAAATCCAGTGGCACTTTTTGTGCTGTCGACTATTCTGAGATCAGGGCGACCAACTGGTCGTACCTGATGTTACTGAAATCACTGGCGTCATCCTGGCAAGGAGTACCTGATGGGAAAATCGAGTATCAGAATTGGCAGTTATGAAATTGACGATGCACATCTCTCAACGCCTGAGGCAAAAGGCGGCGATAAAGTGCATATTCCGTGCAAATCAGACCCTGATTTGTGTATGCAACTTGATGCGTGGGATGATCACACCAGCGTCCCGGCGGTTGTCGATGGCCGTCATTCTGTGTTGTATAAAGAGAAGTACGATAAGCAGAAAGATGAGTGGATCATGCGACTGGAGTAACACTGCATGGCGAACGGAATTGTGTTCGCCATGCCGCTTGCGGTCAGTCATTGTCAGACACCAGAGCTATCCCGCGCCCGGCAAAAAAGCGGGCAAAAGTTTCAACCGGCAGAGTGACATCCTGCTGCGAGGAAATATCGTGACCCGACGGGTTATGGAAGGTCACAGATCCGGCATCAGCGCGCGTGACCAGAACCAGATGTCCGCCCTTACCCGGCGGAACAGATTCAGGGATACGAATCGACGGATGCACCGAAGCAATGAAAAACCGGTGAACATCGAGCTGTGAAGCAATATCTTGCGCAGAAATATTCACTTTGACCTGTGCGCTCAGCCCTAACTCCTGACGGACGTACTCTACAAACGGCGCGTAAATCAGCCCTTTAATATTATTCCCTTCACGGACATAAGCGCCGTACGTCTGGCTGCGCCGGGTCAGTTCGAGAATGGGTACGACAGTTCCGGAAACTGCCGCCAGCACCATTTTCAGGCAACACATTCCGCAGACATGATTGGCCCATTCGATAAATTCTTCCTGAGAAGCCGCGCCAGACTGGCGCCAGAGGCGGATATCGCTGAGCGCAATATCACCGGCGATAATGCCCGCAGCGCAGGACGGATCTTCCCACTGGCTGAAATACGGTATTCGGGAAAGGGGTGAAAACGTATGAGGATTTACTGAATTGGCGGACATGACTCATTCCTGAACGACAGATCAACAACATCAGGTAGATCTTATGCCTAGAGGTTTTTGGCCTGATTTTCCTTCTCAGGCCACATGATAAAGTTAGAACTTTTCGATCATCCGGAACTTCATGAGCAACAGAGGCATCGTCGGTTCAAACATTTCATACTCTTCGAAGAAACGCTGGTGTTCCTTACGCCAGTAAGCCAGCGTGCGGTCACCTTCACCTTCTTCCCAGGCATGCTGCTCTGTTACCTGATCAAACGGAACCTGTTTCACTTCGGTCAGTTGTACCGCACAAACCGGGTTGTTGCGGCCGTCGACCACAACGAACACTTCGCCCGGCTCAGGTTCCGGATCATCATCGAGATTTGAGCAGGTCGCTGTTTTGGTACCGGCCATGACACGTTTGGCCAGTTCATCTGCTGACGATTCAGTATCACCAAAAGACCAGCGTTCTGCGTCCCTGTATTTAAGCGGGATCTGCGGGATCATAATTTATCCTTTCAATTGAGATAGTTCACTGCCATTACAGTTAAACATTAGCACAAAAAAACCCGCCGCAGCGGGTTTTGAACGCAAGCATCAGGCTCAGGGTTTGCAATTATCCGGCATTTTCTGTGGCCACTGGCGCGAGCTGCCCGCGCCGTATAAAACAGAAATGCCGCACTCTTTATTCAACCGTGCGAGTGGCTTGCCTGTCTTATCGATCATCATCGACATTGCGGGCGTCGAGACAATCGCAACCCCACCGTCAAACGGTGAAACTGCGCTATAAACAGGCGCGATCACGTAGTTACCCTGCGCATCTACAAAACCGTAGGTAGTATCCGTTTTAGCGAACGCCAGACCGTCATGAGGCAAACCGAGATCGGCGTAAGAGACAGCGTCAGCGGCTTTCCCCTGCCCGTCAATCCAGGTTTTTGTACCATCAGCACGTGTCAGAACAGCATGTCCGTCAACCATACGGCTGGCGAAACCTGCCACAGTCAGAACCAGTTTGCCGGTATTATCGACATAGCGGGTTGCGACCTCATTGTTTTGCGGATCATAAGAAACAGACCACGTACTCCCCAAAGGCAGGTTCCATGTCCCTTCAGGCATCGCGGCGACACGCGCACCTTTGTCATCAATCAGCTCAAATCCTGCAGTTGTAGAACGTAATGCGCGACCCTGTGCAAAGGCGGAGCCCCGGGTATCGATAGCGGGTTGGATCTGCCAGTCACCCTGCGCCGACAAATAACCTTCCTGCGGCTGGCGGGATAGTTTCACCCAGTCGCCCAGTGCGCTGATTCGGGTTTGCTGCTCGTGAAGCTGAATATTGCCTTTGGCGTCCAGAAGCCAGGATTGCCCGGCGGCAGACGTTGCCAGAATGCGCCCATCACTAAACTGATTTACCGCCAGACCGGCCGTCGGCGCAATCCGGGTTTTCGTATCATTGCCAATGATTTCTGCAATCACACGGGACTCTGGCTGATCGTCCGTTGCCGGTTGTGTCAGCAGCCATAAAGCAGAATTGATGCGCTTAACTTTGGCGTATTTAGCTTCCACCATCGTTTTACCCTGGCCGTCGAGGATCCCCCAAAGGCCTTTTGGCGTCTGAACGGCAACCTGATTGTTGGCATAATCACCCACATCCTGGTAGGAAGGCTGAATGACCATTTTCTGGTTAATGGCATCGTAAATTCCCCACAATGCCCCTTCAGCTGCCGTTTCGTGGTAACGGAACCAGCCGTTACCGACCGACTCCAGATCAAACACATCCGGCAAATTATAATGCTTGCCGGCGTGGTCGAGCGCCGTCAGCTTTCCATCCAGATAATCCAGCGCATAGCCTTTTACAAACGGAGATATGTTGTCTTCTGTCAGAGGAATAACCACTTTCCCTTGCGCATCAATCACGCCGGTGCCATCAGCCGTTCTGACAATAAATTGCCCGATATCTTCGCTGCTGTCCGCTGATTCAATATCCTGCCATTTGTTATCAATTTGCAGAGAACCGTCCGGTTTCAGGAAACCAGCACCTGTTTTGCTGGTTCCTGCCTCAGGGAGGATAAGAGCCAATGGCGACTGCGTGGTAACGTGGTCATCGCCAGCATTGAGCGGTTCAATCCGGCTATTTTCAAGCGCACTGATCGTCTTCGGGTTCAGCAACGCCTTTCCGGTCGAATCAACAACATTCACGACATCGCCCTGATCATTACGCAGCCACAGACGGTGATTGATCACTTCCGCACTGGAAATTTGCGCCAGCCAGCCGACATTCTGAGCACCACCAATCATTCCGCCTGAAGGTGCAATTATCGCGTTCACTTTTTTCTGCTCACCGCGGGTGGTCACCAGAAACTCACCGGTAGTCTGCCCCCACGGCTCGCTGGCGGCAGGCAATGTCAGAGGTTGTTTACGGCCGGGAACAAATACGATGAGATTTTCTTTCGAAGTCGGGTTAAGGACATAGTCCCCCGAAACCCGCAGAGCGGCGGCATCAGAATCGCTAAACGTTGCAATCACAACGGCGGAGTTATCCAGTAACTTCACACCATCAGCCGTTTTCGCCAGCCAGAAAGCACCGGTTTCTTCACTGACTGACAAGTACTTTTGCTCATCCTGAACGCCGTCTGCACGAATTAACGTAATTCCGTCGGAATTTTTCGCGAGTGCCACTGCCGGATTACGCGGATCAAGCGTAATGGCGGCATACTGTGGTGCAATGCGCCAGCCCAGATTTTCATCCACGATGCCATAACCTTTGCTGGCATCGAAGGCGATGAACAATCCCTGAGTCCCAAAAGGTTCCGCAACTTCCATTTTGTCTGTTGCTACATGGCGAACACCATCTGGGGAAAGCAGCACACTGTTAAACGACAGCTGCAAACGGGCGGGGAGGCCATTACTCAGAATGGCCTCGTCCACTAAATCATCCAGCGCTTTTCCAACCTGCGCGCCTTTGCGATCGATAATCTGCGACTTCCCGGCCACTGTCACAACGGCTAAACCGGATTCAGTAAAAGGTTGTACCGCATCGAAACCAGGCTGAATCAGCCAGTTCCCGGTAGTATCAATAAACCCCCACTTCCCCTGTTGTTTAGCGGCTGCAACGCCGTAATGATAATCACCGACATCTTCAAAGACAGGTTTTATAACCAGTTGCCCTTGATTATCCAGAAAGCCCCAGCGCTCTCTGGCTGCGTCAGCAGCCGGTAAAAGCACAGCCGCGCGCCCTTCATGAACATCACGGATACACAAGTTTTGAACAGCTGGCAACGCGTTACGCCGTTGTACATCGTTTTGCGAAGCTGGCAACGGAGCAAAACAACCGGAAGGTTCAGCCGCATTTGCAGAAGCTGTCAGCGTCAATAAGGCCAGTGCGCTGCTGGTGTTCAATGCGCAAAGAAGTGCTTTCCGTAGCCTTGAAGGTTTGCTGACAATCATTAGTTACTCCCGGTACCGCATGAAGGCGCTTTTGCAGGCCAGAGATAAGCGCCTTTTGCGTCCACGATTACGCGCTGATTACAACGCACCTGAATTTTCGCCTGAACGGCACCTTCCGCGTTCAGCAAGCTGACGACACCTTTGCCGCCCGCCCATGCGTGTTTTTCGCTGAAATTATCGGCCCAATCGAATTTAGGCAAGATAGCGAAACGGCCGGTCGTGCTGATATAACCAAAGAGGTTGCCGTAAGTCGATTTCTTCATGGCTGTGGCAAAGTTATTATTCATTGCGCCAACCTGATCAAAATAAGAACCGATCAGTTTCTTACCTTGTTGATCAACGAAACCATAAAGCCCTTTGCTGTCGCGTAACGGGATTACACCGGCACTGGCTTTATCTGCCTGCAAGCTGTCGAGCCCGGCGAAACGTTGGATCTCATTGCCGTCATTGTCATACAGCACCGTTTCGCCGGTTACATCATCATTCATAGTCAGTCGCATCAGTGAATTCAGTGGTTGAGCTTGCTCGAAACCATCCAGCGGAACAGCACCGTGATCGTTTATTAGCGTGGTATGCCCGTCACTGACGGCACGGCTCCAGTTCAAAGGCGAAATGAAATTGAATTCTTCGGTGTAAAAAGGCTGAATCTGCCAATTACCCTGCGCATTAATGGCACCAAAGTGAGGAGAGAAACTGAGCATTACCCAGTCGCCCTGCACTGAGCTTGATGAAGCTGCAATGGCTTTGCTGACTGGATAGCGGCCAGCGCTGTCTAACAGCGCCACGCCCCCTTCGGAAGGCTGGACCAGCCAGTGCCCCTGCCCGACTGATTGTGGTCTTGCCAGCAGGTCTTCGGCGATAGCCTGACCGCTGTTTGCGCTGTACAGGCTGAAATGACTCGAAAGATCACTGCGTTCGCCCGGCTGATCGTTATCAGACAGGGTGAAAACGCCCTGGCCAATATACTGGAATTTCCCGCTGCGGCTTGGATCCGGCGCAATTGCCCATACACCGTTGGTGCCGATAACACCCCATCCGGCATCGGCTTTCGCCAGAGCGAACCCCTCATTGAAGGATTCGATTTGAGTAAACTGAGGGGCAGCTTTAACGCTCTTGCTCGCAATATCCCATAAGCCCCAGCGACGGGCATCATTAACGCCTTCGGTGTAATACAACAAACCGCCGGAAAGACGCTGGGCGTTTTGCAAGATTTCCGCTGGCACATCCGTTACGCTGCCATTGCGGTCTATTAAGCGTTTGGTATCGGTATTATTACTGTTTTCGACAGCCCAGGTGTAGTCACCGGAAAACGCGCTGATCTGCTGATAAACCGGCTGAATAACCCATTTGCCCGCGCCGTCTACCGCACCCACTTTTTGGGTTTGCGTATGGACAATCAGCGGAGCCTGAGACGCATCGCCATCGATAGCAGCCCACTGAGGATCCGAAAGAACGTTGCCCTGCGAGGTCAGGATTGCCGGTGGTTTTGTGGTGTCTGCAGGCGCCAGAGCCGCCCATGGCAGTGTGTGCGCTACATCCGCAGTGACTTCCGGCAATGTGGCGATATCATCGGTCAGTACAGACGTACCCAATGGCTTCACCTGATAATCTTTCAGCGCAGCGAGTGTGGCATCATTGAGTAATGCAACGCCATTGTTGTCATAAACCTGTACTACCTGCGGTGCTTTCCCTTCAGTTTGCATGACCCAAAGGCGGTTGCCCTGTTGCAGGAACTGAGGTTTATTCACTTTCAGGGAAACAACCTGGTTATCGGCCCCAACGATGACAATACCTTTGCTGCCCGTCGCCAGCGTTGCCTTACCCCAGACGATAATATTCTCGGACTGATCGGCAGGAATATCCTGCACTTTTTCCAGTTTGCTGCTGAGCAACTGCCTGGAATTATCGTTGCCGGTAACCAGCCAGTTACCGGAAGAGAGAGGACGTACAGATTTATACTGTTCTTTATTTAATGAAACGCCCTGACGATCAACGAAACTCCACCCGTTTTTGATTTTGACAGCAACCACGTCGCCGCTAAGCTGAGGCTCATCGCGCGCTTTCAGGATCATCGGGTCAATTGCCCAGTCACCGTTTTCGTCCAGATACCCCCAGTAACCGTCATTTGCGGAATCACGCTTTTTAGCGGGGATAAGCCCGGACTGCGGCAGATCGAGCGCCATCACATCGTCAGGCAGAGAAAGGGAGCGATCGGTTGCAGCATTCCACAGCGTAGGGGAAACCTGAGTTTGGACGCTTGCCAGCGCCTGTCCGCCCGCAAAACCATGGGTGTCGAGAGAAACAGCAAACGGCAGCGTTTTCACAACGGCACCTTTGCGGTCAATTAATGCCAGACGGTTATCCGTGACGACCAGCGCAGTACCCTGTGCATTGAAATCGGTTGCGCGGGTAAAACGCGGCTCAATGACCCAGTGGCCTTTCTTATCGATGTAACCGTATTGATCACCTTTTTTAACAACGGCGAGATCATGAACAAATCCGCGCGCGTCGCTGAAATCAGGTTTGATTGCCATGTGCCCGGTGGTATCAAGATAGCCCCATAGTGGCTCACGTGATAAGCCTACCTGAACAGCCGAAAACCCCTGTTGAAAAGGTAACTGGCAGTCTTTGGCCGTTTTTGCATTGCCACATGCCCGTAACTGCGAGTCATCCGCGTGTACCGGCAGGCTAAAAGTCGCATTCAGAACCAGGGCTAATGCGCTGAAGTTTCTGAAATATTTGAATTTTTCGGAGCAAATCATCCGATGCCCTTATAACTGGAGAAAATAAGAAAGTGTAGCGCACGTTTTTTTCATCACCCGCATTGTGCGCGTGTGAGACGGTAAAAAATCCGATAATAATCAATTTCAAGCGCACGCACATGCTATACACCTATAGGGTGTCAGCTTGTGAAAGAAAAAGCAGCTAATTTATTACCCTGTAACGAATGAATACACTTCATCACTGCATAGAAAGATAATCTCTGGATGTTAGCATCCAATTGAATTTCTCACCGGACATTAACCGCGTACCTACATTCACCCTGCATTGTTAAAAGTATGGTCATTTTCATTTACAGCTGCATGACTGACGAATAATTAATCTTCAGAAGAGTCTTACAAGTTTTGATTAAAGTCATTATTCCCCCTGCTTTACTCTGGTTTTATAGGTTAAAGAGCGTTATGTGACCAAAATCACTCCTGGTCTGGGTGACGTAAAACCTGGCAGTGTTCGGTTACAGCGTATTTCAGGTGCTTTATCTTCATTGGGGGAAAGTCATGCCTATCGTTCGAGCCAGACTCAGTCTGTTTGGTGGCGACACAGTCGTCATTCGTTGTTCAGAAAAATGCCACATCCATCTGATGTGTGAAAATGATATTGAGCGAAATGGACGCCACTCAGGTTTCGGCGATATTTTGACGGTTAACGATCAAAATACGGCCTATGTTGGCATCCCTTATAAAGGGATCTGGAATGTACTTATCGATTCCCAGTGCGATTCTCTGGAGCATTCCATTAGCTATATGCCCGCTTAATCCTCTTTATCTCCTCTCAGACACCTTCATTATCTTGAGACGTCATATCAGGCGGATGCATAGCATTTGCCTGATATTTTTTAAAATCTGCCTGTGCCGGTACAAACCAATACAACGGTATAGATGTGGCGTCGGAGCGTCCAGAGTCAAAATCATAAATTGCGCAACATCTCGTAAAAACTTTAGCTTTTTACATCAATTACATACCGTGATTGAATTGAACATTCCATAATTTCAAAAATCCAGTTTTCTCACTGATTAATTGATTGCCAGCCGGGTTCTCGCATTGCATTCTGTTCCCTGTAATGACGCGGCACCGGTCTTAAGGCCGGATATCTTCCTGGCAAAAACAGATCCTCATAATGAATAATAAATCATTTTGCACCATCGCTGACGTGGCCGACCTTGTTCCGGGGCTGCGCGAAGTTCGTCAACACCTGCATCAGAATCCTGAGCTTTCTAATGAAGAATCCGACACTGCTGCTTTAGTCGCTGAGAAGCTGCAGTCTCTGGGGTTTAAAGTCACGTCCGGCGTCGGTGGTCACGGGGTTATCGGTTCAATGACTCTGGGGACGGGTAAACGCAGTATCGGTATCCGTGCAGATATGGACGCCCTGCCTATCACTGAACTGACAGGTGTCAGTTATGCGAGTCAGTCACCGGGGAAAATGCACGCCTGCGGCCACGATGGCCATACCGCCATGCTGCTGGGAGCCGCCGAGCAACTGGCGCGCAGCAAAAACTTCTCAGGCACTGTGAACCTGATTTTCCAACCCGCTGAAGAAATTGGTTTTAACAGTGGCGCAGAACGCATGCTGGCCGAGCAATTGTTCGAGCGTTTTCCCTGTGACGCGGTATACGGCCTGCACAATCACCCCGGTTATCCGGTTGGAAAAATGATGTTCCGTTCAGGCCCGTCTATGGCGGCCTGCGATACGGTAAATATCACGATCCACGGCAAAGGCGGTCATGCTGCGCGCCCTCATATGACCGTCGACCCGATTCTGGTCGCCAGCAGCCTGGTTGTGACGCTCCAATCCATTATTTCCCGGAACATAGATCCCAATGAAACAGCCGTTGTCACCATCGGCTCTTTACATTCAGGGCATGCGGCCAACGTGATCCCAGAAACAGCTCGCCTTGAAATGAGCGTTCGTTCATTTGATGCAGGTGTACGAAAAATACTGGAGGAACGTATTCGCACCCTGGTATCTAACCATGCCGCAGCCTATGGAGCACGTGCTGAGATTGAATATGTACCAGGATATCCGGTGCTGGTTAATCATGATAAAGAAACGGCGTTCGCACTGGAGGTCGCAAAAGAGCTGGTCGGTGAAGAGAATGTGGTCGAAAATCTGGCCCCTATTTCCGGCAGTGAAGATTTTGCGTATTTCCTTCAACAAAAACCCGGCTGCTTCCTGCGCCTTGGGAATGGCGACAGCGCCGTTCTCCATAACCCTGCCTACAACTTTAATGATGAAAGCTTGAGTTTCGGTGCTGCGTACTGGGCACGTCTCGCCGAACGTTATTTAGCCGATGAATAACTAGCGGCAAAAACCAAACAAGCGCATGCCAAAGTGAAAGTGATTGGCATGCGCTGCGTTATATTCGGGTCCGATGGAATTGCCAAAATATCCGCAGCTTTCAGCAAATATGGTATGCATATAGTCCGCTTCCGCGCCCTCCTGAGGCCACTGTTTCAGCACAGTCAAATGCCGTCCATCCATCAGCTGGAATCCGGAAACATCCAGTGCTTCTGCCGTAGCGTGTTCGCTCAAACGGGCATCCGGTTTGTTATACATGTTACGACAGGCATAGCTGCCCAGATGCTCGATACGAATTAACGGCGTTCCCAGTTTTTGCTGCGCCAGCGGTTTTGCGACCTGCGAGACAAACATCGCGCTACTCAGCGCAAGGCGACAACTCGCCAGAAAGCTCGAACTTAAAGCGACGCCACCCAATGCCCTAACTCTTACTGGATTATCCAAAGGGCATTTACCGCTCATCTTGCCTGGATTACTGAATATTAATCCGCCATCTTGCTGAACCCTCTCCAGTACCGCCATACAAGCCTGCGGGTTCTTGTCCAGTTTCCACATTTTATAGCGGGTAATTAACGTTGGTGGGTCATTAAGGGCAATTGGCGCGAACGGATTATATCCAGCGGGAATATGACGGTTTATCCACGGACCGTTGATTACAATAATCAGCATAATGACGACAGAACCTAACCAATATTTCATAAAGCTCCTTGTCATGCAGGGCT
Organism: Rahnella contaminans; assembly: GCF_011065485.1. NCBI lineage: Bacteria > Pseudomonadati > Pseudomonadota > Gammaproteobacteria > Enterobacterales > Yersiniaceae > Rahnella > Rahnella contaminans. The sequence goes on along the minus strand of NZ_JAADJS010000001.1, from coordinate 2,432 downwards.
CTGGCGGCTGTATCTTGATGGCGCAGAAATGTCAGGGTTGAGTATAACGTTTTATGTAAACCTGTATTGGTGGGAGTTACATGTTGCAGAGTAAACTTACTCTGGTTTGACATAAATCGACATTAGGTTTGTTACCTTTATTCCCGAGGAAGACATTCCTTCTCCTGTGTCCACTATGAACTGTCCTTCATAGTGTGTAAGACCCTCGTAATACCCCTTTCAGCCCGCCCCGAGCGGGCTTTTTTTTATCTGCTGAATCACTGACATTATCACGATGATATGCCATGAGTGACGCCGTAGTATTTCCAGCAGCGCCACTCACATGATGGAAATTTTACTTATGCGTAAAATCGATCACCATTCTGCCTTTAATTTTGCCTTGTTCCATTTCGCGGAAAATAGCATTGATATCACCCAATGGACGTTTAGTGACTTTTGGTACGACTTTACCTTCTGCGGCAAACTGGAATGCTTCCGCCAAATCCTCACGTGTGCCAACCAGCGAACCGACAACCTGAATACCGTCCAGAACCAGACGCGGAATGTTCAGACTCATGGATTCAGGAGGCAACCCCACTGCGACGATACGTCCACCGGCACGCATGGCATCAACGGCAGAATTGAATGCCGATTTCGCTGTTGCCGTGACAACTGCGGCGTGAGCACCCCCCACTTTTTCCTGAATGATCTTTGCAGCATCGTCTTTTAGCATATTGATGGTCAAATCTGCGCCCATTTCGGCAGCAAACTCTAATTGCAGATCGTTCACATCAATTGCAATAACTTTTGCATTAAACACATTCTTAGCATATTGCAACGCCAGATTTCCCAGGCCACCCAATCCATAAATGGCAATCCATTTACCCGGTTGGATACCTGAAACTTTCACAGCTTTATACGTTGTTACGCCTGCGCAAGTCACACTGCTGGCTGCAGCGGATTCCAGACCATCCGGCACTTTCACTGCATAATCTGCTGAAACGATACATTCTTCAGCCATGCCACCGTCCGCGGTATAACCCGCATTCACAACCTGACGACAGAGTGTTTCATTGCCGGTGGTACAGTACTCGCAATGTCCGCAGCCTTTAAAGAACCAGGCGACGCTCGCGCGATCACCCACTTTCAGCGCAGTCACACCCGGACCAATTTTCTTAACGATACCAATGCCTTCATGGCCAAGGATCACGCCAGTCTTGTCACCAAAATCCCCATTTTTTACATGTAAATCCGTATGACAAACACCACAGCACTCCATCTGTAAAAGTGCTTCACCATGCTCCAATGCACGCAGAGTTTTCTCAACGACATCAACAGAATGGTCTTTATTGACAACAGCAGCTTTCATTTTCCTTTCCTCTCATTGTGGTGGAATATCAAAGTTAAAACGGTCACTCCCTAACTGCAATACAAACAATAATTATTTCAAGTAATACAATAAATTAGGACTGTATTACCAGGTTTACAAAGCGTGTAATCCTGTAAAAATCGGGTTGCAGTCTGAAAATGGAGTGAGAGAAGCTAATCCCTTTTGGTTAAAAACCCTCTGCTGATACACTTTCCGATTGATTCTTTAGAAGAATTTATTATTTATCTTCGAGGGCTACGTCTTGCTTTGGAATATCCTGACCTATTTTGGCGACAGTATGCTCATTTTACCGACCGGAATAACCCTCGCTTTATTTATGCTGTGGAAAGCTGATGGCCCGGCCACGGCATTAATTTGGCTGATTACTCTGGGGATTTCGGGTCTTGCAGTGAGCATTTCAAAACTCCTGTTTCTCGCCTGGGGCATTGGCAGCAGTACATTTAATTTTACAGGCTTCAGCGGACATACCACGATGTCTGCCACTTTATGGCCGGTGATGTTCTGGCTGATAAGCCAACGTTTTCAACCCGACAGACGCAGGCTGATGATTGCTGTTGGGTATTTTATTGCCATTATGGTGGGTATCAGCCGGATCGCACTGCATGCTCATTCCGTCAGTGAAGTGATCTCAGGGTTAATCCTCGGCAGTCTTTGCAGCGGAATCTTTTTGTATACACAACGCAGCCGTGAGATGCGCTATTTCACATTCACTCCATTAGTTATTCTTCTTATTCTTCCTCTGTCCCTGATGGGCTTTGGCAAGAAAGCATGCACGCAGCAGCTCATCGAACATATCGCCACGCAAATCACAGGTAAACAGCCCTGGACGCGTGCAAAACTGCTTGAATGACTGGCGAAATCCACTGGGAATAGGCTACGGCTAAAAGAGCTCATTTGTAGTTATGGAAGAAGCAGGAAGAGGTGTAACTTACTGATTTACAAAACAGGCAAAAAAAAGACCGAATACTGTTATAGTTCATTAGAATCAATAAGTTAGAAAAAGAAATGGCGGCAAAATGGCGATAGCTTTCCCCGTGTTGATTTGGCCACCTGATTTTAGCGA